>NZ_JARBJP010000042.1 GCF_029309905.1 Brytella acorum | reverse complement strand
GAGGCGTGCGGTTCCAGTGACGGAGCGATAGCCGGCGTGGATTTGTGCGCCCCAGTCCGATCGGAAACCGTTGGTGACCTTTCGAAAGACGACCGAGGGTCGGATTCCCCGCTCGGAAATATTGTTGGTCGCCGGGACATCGCGGTTGGTGAGGAAGACGAAGAATTTCGTCCTCCAGGCCTTGATCTGTTTGAGCAGAGCCTTGCCGGCGGGGTGAGCGACGGGCGCGCGCATCAAGTGGGTCAGCATCCGGTCGGCCCTGGCGGCATAGCTCGCCAACGTCGTGTCCTTGAGATCAGGTCGTGTTTAGTCCCGGGATTTGATGGTGCATTATTTTCACGAGAGTGGAAGGAAGCGCTATGGGCCAGGTTCACCACGGAAGCGCCACGACGACAGCGGCAGTCCGTCGAGCAATACAAGATAGTCAAGCGAGCCTGATACCAATTTGTTTTTGCTATGACCCATGAGCCCAGTCGCGCAATCCGAGAGACATAATGCGCCATGGCTGGTCGGTGAGCTGGTTCCACG
>NZ_JARBJP010000041.1 GCF_029309905.1 Brytella acorum | reverse complement strand
GGCTCTGTTGCGGAATTTGATATGTAGACGTGATACTTCCTTTGAGGCTCTATTCTTTACTGAATGGCCTGCGTGAAGGGGATTCCGAGCGCTGTGAAGCGATTGAGGATGGCGATGCGGACGTGAACTTCCGTGACCTGTCGGTCGAAATTCCGCGCTGTCAGACGCTGCCCCAGCAATTTGATACAATGCATTTTCGTCTCGACACGGCTTCGTCGATGATAACCGCTCCATCGTCTCCAGATGGCCCGCCCGAGACGCTCGCAAGCCCGCAGGGCTTCATTGCGGGCTATGGCCCCCGGTGATGTGAGGCTCCACGGTTTTGCGTTCTTCCGAGGGGGAATGACAGCCTGGGCACCACGGTCGGCGATGGTTTCATGGGATCGCCTGGTATCATACGCGCCGTCGGCGGTAACGCTCGCGATGATCTCATCTTCGGGGATTTGAGCCAGAAGCGCCGGCAGAACCGGGGCATCACCGACATCGTTTCCCGTGATCTCAACGGCCCTGACTTCCAGTGATCCTTCGTCGATCCCGATATGGAGTTTACGCCAGATCCGACGTTTCGAGCCGCCGTGCTTGCGCCTGTGCCATTCGCCTTCTCCCTCTCCCTC
>NZ_JARBJP010000040.1 GCF_029309905.1 Brytella acorum | reverse complement strand
CCTTCCTTCAACGATGGTATCCTGTGAATCACAATTTAACGCCTATGGGCACCCCCATGAGTCACATCCAAAACAATTTAGTATAAGCCTGCAGGTCCGATTGTAGCGTGCTGCTCCTTCAGAAAGCAAAAAATGGAAACATTCTGTTTATGCCATTTCTATTTATTGCTGAACCTGAGCATCCTAAAAAATAGGCAGCAGCAACACAGTAACGCGCTGCTTTTCTTCTTATGAAAGACACGCCGCAATGATCCCCACTGTCTCACGCGCCCCCCTTCTTCTCGCATCGCGCCTGCTCCTCGCCATGCTTTTTATCTTCATGGGCTGGGGAAAATTGACAGGCTTCTCCGGCACAGTCGCTTACATGACCGCATCGGGCGCGCCCCTGCCTTCTCTGTCCTCCATCATTGCCATTCTGGTCGAACTGGGCCTGGGTCTGCTGGTCGCACTGGGCGTCCTGACTTCACCCGTCGCCATTCTTCTTGCTCTTTACACGGTCGCTACGGCGTTTATCGGTCACCATTACTGGACGTTTTCCGGTATGGAGCGGTACGATATGTGGATCCATTTCTACAAAAATTTCAGCATCGCTGGTGGTTTCCTGGCCGTTGCCGCCACCGGCCCCGGTCGTTTTTCCATTGATGCTCTGACGACAAACACTTCGTCCCTTAAATTCTGAGAGATCTAGAGCACGTCCACTGAACGATGAATCGTGTGGGGTGACATGGGGCATAGATTGTGATTCACCGTTTCCATTGATGGAGATGGTGATGG
>NZ_JARBJP010000039.1 GCF_029309905.1 Brytella acorum | reverse complement strand
ATGAGACCTGTGTGCGGGTAGCTGACTGCCTGCGGGAGGTGGAATTTCTGACCTGCCGCCCCTTTATGTTCGGGTCTGGCCATGCGCGGGTGTCGAAGACGCCCCCGTTCGTTTCATTCCCCGATTACCCGGCGACGATATTGAGTGTGCGTCGGAAATTGTAGGCGATGGCCGAGAGGTGGATCTGGACGGCGGCCTTGGCGAGACCGCGCCATCGCATGCGGCGCAATCCATAGCTTCGTTTCCACGTGCCAAAAATCTTCTCGATCCGTCCGCGGACACGATGGACACCGTGGTTCCATGCCTTCAGGCACGCCACCGTCTCTTTTTCGTCGCGTCCCCACATCCCTGTCGCCGCCACCCGGATGCTGCCGCCCCTGGCGCGCACGGCTTCACGGAAATGCGCTCCCCGATAAGCGCTATCAGCAAACACTTCGCCCGGATTGTCCGGCAACGCATCGGGACCGGCCCGACCATCATTGATGTTGGCCGGCGTGACGAAGATCTTCTCCACCAGGGCGGTCGCTGCGTCGGCGCCCACATGGGCTTTGAAGCCATGAACGGCCCTTTTGCCCATGTGTTTGACCCGGCGCGCTTCGCTGTCGTGCTCCGTGTGCGACGCGATGATGGTCGCATCGACGATCGTGCCGGTCTTGATCCGGATCGCCCGGGCTTTCAGTTGGGCCGTGATGGTTTCGAACAGGGATTTGTCGAGGGACCGGGACACCAACATGCGTCGAAACCGCACAAAGGCCGTGCGCTCCGGTGTCGGTTCGTGAAGAGAAAAACCGCAGAACCGGCGAAAAGATGCCCGGTCGTCCAGCGCCTCGGCCAGCTTGACGTCGGACAGGTCATACCAGACCGCAAGCAGCATCGCCCGCAACATCGAGAGGGGCGGCCATGCAGGTTCGCCCTTCGTCGCAGGATACAGCGACGACAGCATCTCGCCGATCGGCTGCCAGTCGATCAACGCCACGATCTCGTCCAGCGATGACGTGGAACGGTCCGGTCGCGAGAACCCAAGACAATCCTGACCGATTGA
>NZ_JARBJP010000038.1 GCF_029309905.1 Brytella acorum | reverse complement strand
CTAGAGCACGTCCACTGAACGATGAATCGTGTGGGGTGACATGGGGCATAGATTGTGATTCACCGTTTCCATTGATGGAGATGGTGATGGCACGAGCATTGAGTGACGATCTTCGGGTGCGCGTTCTGGAAGCCGGAGCAGCGGGCGGGTCAGCCCGTTCAGTGGCGAAGCGGTTCGGGATCGGGATTTCGACGGCGATCCGGTGGCTCCGGCGTGAGCGTGAAAGCGGCGAACGGGCGGCGCGGCGTCCGGGTAAGCCACGCGGCTCAAAGCTGGACGGACATGAAGCCTTTATCGTCGGCATGATCGAAGCGCAGAAAGATATCACGCTCAACGAGATGGTAGCGCGCCTGAAGGATGAGCAATCCGTCGGGATCGGCCGCAGCATGCTCAGTCGATGGCTGCGTCAGCATAGGTGGACATTCAAAAAAAGACCGCACATGCATTGGAGCAGGAGCGTGAAGATATCCTGAAACGTCGGCAGGACTGGTTCGACGGCCAAGCTGACCTCGATCCGCACCGTCTGGTCTTCATTGATGAAACCTGTCTCTCCACGAAGATGGCCCGTCTGCGTGGTCGTGCTTTACGCGGAGAACGCTGTCGGGCAGGCGTTCCTCATGGCCATTGGAAAACCACCACTTTCACCGCTGGCCTGCGCCTCACGGGCATGACCGCACCCTTCGTCCATGATGGCGCCATGAACAGCGAGATTTTTCAGGCCTATGTGGAGCATGTTCTCGTGCCGACGCTGAGCCCAGGCGATATCATCGTGCTGGACAATCTGCCCGCCCACAAGGTTCCGGGAGCGCGGAAGGCCATCGAACGAGTGGGGGCACAGATGATGTTCCTGCCTCCCTATAGTCCCGATTTCAACCCGATCGAAATGGCATTCGCCAAACTCAAAGCCCTTTTACGCGCCAGGGCAGCAAAAACCGTCACAACCTTGTGGGATGCCGCCGGATCAGTCCTGGATGCTTTCACTCCTGACGAATGCGCCAACTTCTTTACAGCCGCTGGATATGAGCCGGAATAAAGTGGACGTGCTCTAG
>NZ_JARBJP010000037.1 GCF_029309905.1 Brytella acorum | reverse complement strand
ACCCGCGCATGGCCAGACCCGAACATAAAGGGGCGGCAGGTCAGAAATTCCACCTCCCGCAGGCAGTCAGCTACCCGCACACAGGTCTCATGAGTTCATCAAGGTCACGAAAACTCTGCCCGAGGAAGAAATCCTGCCGGATATACCGGAACGGCCGCTCGACCTTGCCCTTTGTCTTGGCGCGATACGGCTGGCACGCGCGCGGCGCGCTGCCGTAATGGTCGAGCAGAGCGACCAACGAGGGATTATAGGTGACGATGCCCGTGGGGTCCTCGCCGAGAACTGCGGTTTTCATGCGGTCATAGAGGATCTCGGCGCAGCTTCCGCCCATCGCCTCGAAGGCGGCGATATGGCAGCGCAGGACGGTTTCCAGGGTCTGGTTCGGGCAGAACCGGCCCCAGAGCCAGCGGCTGCGTCCCAGCACCATGCTGAAAAGCCAGACTTTGCGCGGCGCCTGCGGCTCGGTCAGGAACGTCACCGGAAATTCAGCGAAATCGACCTGCGCCTGCTCGCCGGGAGCGGTCTCGAAACGCCGCTCGAACACCTTGGGCACCTGCGGCCTGACGAGCCGCAGATATTCCGTCAGCGTCGAATAGGCCCCCTCGTATCCCATCGGCGTGATCTGGCGGTGCAACCGGCGAGCGGAAAGTCCAGGATACGTCTCCAGCCTTTCCAGCAAATACACACGAAAGCGTTCGGCAATACGCTCGCTCTCCGCGCGGGGGCTGTAGCATGGGGCCTCGATGCCCCGGGCCAGATATCTGCGCACCGTCTTGCGGTCCAGGCCCGTCTGTCGCGCGATCGCGCTGACACCCAGTCCCTGTCGTTTCAATTCGTGGATCAACACAGTCTCCCTGACTCCAATCACCTGCTCGCCCTTCTGCCGGGATGCGCAGGTTATTTGGGGAACGACCGCCCTGGCGGGGGGCTGGCCCCGCCCCGGCGGTGCTCGGTCAAAATGGGGAAATTTCAGACAGCCATTTTGGGGAGATTACATCCAGCACTGACAATCCGCGCCAGCAAGGCGTCTGGGGGATCGCCCGTAACGCCGATCGACCGGCCATTGCGCAGCAGGATGTCCACCCGGCCAGGACGGGTCA
>NZ_JARBJP010000036.1 GCF_029309905.1 Brytella acorum | reverse complement strand
ATACCAATTTGTTTTTGCTATGACCCATGAGCCCAGTCGCGCAATCCGAGAGACATAATGCGCCATGGCTGGTCGGTGAGCTGGTTCCACGCATGGCAGGCGATATCGACGATATCGTCATAGGTTTTGAAGATTCTGTTTGAGAGCCATGTATTGCGCATGAACTGCCAGACGTTTTCTACCGGGTTCAGTTCAGGTGAGCGGGGTGGAAGCGGCAGGAGAGTGATGTTGGGGGGAACCGTCAGTTTCAGGCTGGTATGCCATGCTGCCTGATCCAGGATGAGAACGGCATGACTTTGCGGTGCAACGGCCTGGGCGATTTCCTTGAGGTGGAAATTCATCGCATGGATGTTACACGAAGGAAGCACGAGGGCGGCCCCTTTTCCCTGAGCGGGGCAAATCGCTCCGAAAATCCAGGCGGATCGGGTCCGCTGGTCGGCTGTCGCGCGCGGGCGGGTTCCCCGCTTCGCCCACCGCCGTGTCAGCTTTGTTTTCTGGCCGATCCGCGCCTCGTCAGACCACCACAGTTCGATGTCTTCTCCGGGATGACAGGCGCTGATTGCTGCAAGGGCATCAGGGAAGTCTTTTTAAAAATGTCCTGGGCATCCGGGTTCTGGGCATAATGCCGTGGGCGGGCCGTCAGCAGGCGAAAATTCTCATTGCGGACAATCCTGCTCAACCACGATACAGACAGGCTGACCCCGTGCTCTTCATGAAGCCAGGCGCACAGATCACGCAATCGCCAGCGCACCACACCATGAGCCGCGGGAATGGGGCCATCTTCGATCCGCTGCGCCAGAGCCTCCATGACGGAAGGTGTGATGCGACGAGGAGCGCCCCCACCATGACGATCAATCAGACCCGCAGGCCCTTGAGCGTTAAAGCGCAAAACCCAGTCCCGAACGATCTGTCGATCCGTTCCCGCAAGACGGGCCGCTTCACCACGTGTCGCCCCGTCATAAATCGCGGCAAGCGCCAGAAGGCGCCGGGACTGGCCGGCATGTCTGCTTCCTCGGGCCAGACTGCGCACCCTCGTTGCGTCATAGTCCTCTCGGAGTGCGACTGCCTTGCTCATCAGAGATACCTTCCTTCAACGATGGTATCCTGTGAATCACAATTTAACGCCTATGGGCACCCCCATGAGTCACATCCAAAACAATTTAGTAT
>NZ_JARBJP010000035.1 GCF_029309905.1 Brytella acorum | reverse complement strand
TGACGTGCCCCCCGGAAATGTAACCATTTAAAAGTAGAGTCCGATCGAGAAGGATACGGACGGATGAAGCGCAGTCGTTTTACGGAAGAGCAGATCATAGGGATCCTGAAGGAACAGGAATCCGGGCTGAAGGTCTCTGATCTTTGCCGTAAGCACGGGATCAGTGACGCGACCTTCTACAAATGGAAGACCCGTTATGGTGGCCTTGAGGTATCCGAGGCCAAACGGCTGAAGGCGCTGGAAGATGAAAACAGCCGCCTGAAACGTCTTCTGGCGGATGCCATGCTGGATAATGCGGCACTGAAGGAAATTGTTGGAAAAAAGTGGTAACGCCTGTCGCGAAACGGCAGGCGGTCCGACACATTCAGGAAGCTCTGGCCCTGAGTGAACGCCGAGCCTGTGCGCTTGTTGGTCTTGCCAGGCGTGTTGCGCGGTATGTTTCCACCAGGGCGGACGATGCCGCCCTGCGTCAGCGCCTGCGGGATATGGCAAGCCAGCGGCGCCGCTTTGGCTATCGTCGCCTGGGCTATCTTCTGGCGCGAGAAGGGTTCAGCCCCAATCACAAGAAGCTATTCCGTCTTTATCAGGAGGAAGGTCTGAAAGTCCGGCATCGGGGTGGCCGCAAGAGAGCATTGGGAACGCGCGCTCCCATAACCATCCCCCAGGAACCCCGGCAGCGCTGGAGCCTGGATTTTGTCTCGGATGCCCTGATCTGTGGTCGCCGGTTCCGCATTCTGGCTGTTATCGACGATTTCAGTCGCAAGAACCTGGCATTGGTTGCCGACACGTCATTATCAGGTGGACGTGTGGCGCGGGAACTGACGGCCCTGGTGGAACGATATGGCAAACCCCTCATGATTGTCAGCGACAACGGTACGGAGTTCACATCCCATGCCATCCTGAAATGGGCCGATGAGATGAAGATCGAATGGCACTATATCGCCCCGGGGAAACCGCAGCAGAACGGATTTGTCGAAAGCTTCAATGGCAGGCTAAGGGATGAATGTCTCAACGAAACGCTGTTTACGTCCCTGACGCATGCCCGCCAAATTCTGGCTGACTGGCGGGAAGACTACAATACGGCGCGCCCACATTCCCAACTGGATGGCAGGACACCGGATCAGGTCGCCAGACAAGCGTCTCGGGGGCATGCCCCCGAGACGCTTGTCATCCCATCAACCCCAAACCATAAAAACCGGAAACTCTCTTTTTGAGTGGTAACAAAAAGGGGGGCATGTCA
>NZ_JARBJP010000034.1 GCF_029309905.1 Brytella acorum | reverse complement strand
CTCTTTAACTGGGGCAGGACAGGAACAAGCCGTGGGCTGTTCTGTGTTTTCGTCCCAGCCTGTCGCAGGTCGAGGCAGAGGAGTCCTTCAAGGTCATACAGTTCGGCTGGAGCTTCGGTCAGTTCTCCGATTCTGGCTCCCGACATGGCGAGAACGGAGATAAACCAGAAATCCGTGATGCATGTCAGGCATGAGCCGGGAACACTTCGCCTCGCGTCACTCTTATATCCCGTGAAAAGCGGGCTGTTGAAAATCTGCGTCAGTTCCGTTTCCGTGAAAGCCCGTCTTCTGTCCTCCTGACGGGTTTTCTTCTCTTCCTGAGTGCGGGCGCGGGCCTGGACATCGGCAAAACCCTTATCCTCAATCAATCCCGACTGGACGCACCATTTGAGGAAAAACTTCACCTCCCCGAGATGGCGGATAATCGTATCCCGTCCAAGGGTTCCCCCACGTTTCGAGGGCTTGTCCTTCAGCCAGTCCGCATAGGATTTCACATCCTGCTTCGTGATGGTGTTGAGGGGTTTGTCACCAATCAGGTCCGCGAACTGCCTGAAGGTGATTCCATAGCTCTCGATGGTTTTTCCGCTCTGGCCGGGATTGTCTTCATGAAACCGGGTAACAAGATTCGACCATGGTTCGGAGCATTCAGGAGGTCCGGCGACTTTCTCAGGTGCGGGAGGAACGTCACGGGGGAGATTATTGCCCAGCAGGGACATGGCACGTTCCATGCCTTCCACGACTCCCTGATGTCTGGCGGTTTTCCACATATCGGTCAGAGCATAGGTCTGGTCGCGCTCTTCCTTCAGGTCGTCGCGTTCGGAGAGGGTCCGCGTAATGACCATATCCATCCATGAAGAAAATGCTGTTTTCGCATCCTCGGGCAGGGCTTCAATCTCTGCCTTATGCTCACGGATGAAGCTGACCATCTCGCCTTTCGGACTCTCTCCGTCGAAATAGGCTTTTAACTGCTCCGCGAGTTTCTTCCTGAAATCCATCCAGAGTCCATTGAACGACGACGCAAGCCCGATGGCTCTCGCCTGAGCCAGAGACCTGTCCCCCGTCTTCAGAGAGCGAACGACATACTGACCGGCAATATGCCTCAGGTCTGCGGGAACGCGAAGCCTGAGATACCAGGTGTGGTGTCTTCGGAGCATGTAGGGAGTAGGCAAATCTGGCGTCCCGCATGTAACACAGAGATGTGACACACAGTGGGAACCCAAGATTTTATGGAAATAATATCAGTCACTTAGAGCGACTGGCGTCCCATAGGGGATTCGAACCCCTGTTGCCGCCGTGAGAGGGC
>NZ_JARBJP010000033.1 GCF_029309905.1 Brytella acorum | reverse complement strand
GCCAGCATGATCCTGCGCCCCGGCATCCAGACGCTTCTGCGCGACGCGCAAGCCGGGCAGTTCGACATCGTGCTCGCCGAGGCGCTGGATCGCGTCTCCCGCGATCAGGCCGACGTCGCTACCCTCTTCAAGCGCCTCCAGTTCGCAGGCGTCACCATCGTCACCTTGGCCGAAGGCGAAATCTCGGAACTGCATGTCGGCCTCAAGGGTACGATGAACGCCCTGTTCCTCAAGGACTTGGCGCTCAAGACCCATCGCGGCCTGCGCGGCCGGGTCGAGGCGGGCAAGTCCGGGGGTGGCCTGTGCTACGGCTATCGCGTCATCCGGCAGATGGACGCCAGCGGCGAGTTGATCCGGGGCGACCGGGAAATCGACGACACGCAGGCGGAGATCGTGCGCCGTGTGTTCCGCGAGTTCGCGTCCGGCCGCAGTCCGCTTTCCATCGCCAGCCGCCTGAACGACGAAGGCATCCCCAGCCCTACCGGCGGCAAATGGAACAATACCACCCTGCGCGGCAACGCCCTGCGAGGGACGGGGCTGCTCAACAACGAGCTTTACATCGGCCGTCTCGTCTGGAATCGGCTGCGCTACCTGAAAGACCCGCAGACAGGCAAGCGCGTCTCGCGACTGAACCCGCAATCCGAATGGATCACCACCGACGTTCCCGAGTTGCGGATCATGGATGATGACCTGTGGCAGGCCGTCCGTGCCCGGCAGGCCAGAATTGCCGAGAAGGGGGCGAACATCAGCGCGGGCATCCGGGCATCCAACGGCAGGCTGAACGGACAGCGCCGCCCGAAATCCCTGCTCTCCGGTCTGGTGTTCTGTGGCGTCTGCGGTGGTCCCTGCTCGATCCGGGGTGGCGACCGGTTCGCCTGTTCCACCCATATGAGCAACCGGTCCTGCACCAACAAAGCCACCATCCGCCGGGAGGAACTGGAAAAACGGATGCTGTCCGGTCTGAAAGACCGGCTGATGACGCCGGAAGCCGCCGCCGAGGCCATGCGCGCCTATGTAGAAGAAACCAACCGCGCCAACCATGAACGCCGCGCCAGCACGGCAGGCTGGCAGGCGGAACTCACCAAACTGCGCAAGGGGCTGAAACAGATGCTCCAGGTGATCGAGGATGGCGGCTACACGCGCGGCATGGTCGAGCGCATGCGCGAGATGGAAGCCCGCGAGGATGAGCTGGTCGCTCTGCTCGCCGCCCAGCCGCAGGACGTTCCCGATATCCATCCCAATGTCGCGGCGATCTTCAAACAGAAGGTCGAGCGACTGGCCGAGACCTTGAACCATCCCGAGGACCG
This sequence comes from Brytella acorum, assembly GCF_029309905.1. GTDB lineage: Bacteria > Pseudomonadota > Alphaproteobacteria > Acetobacterales > Acetobacteraceae > Brytella > Brytella acorum. The sequence goes on along the minus strand of NZ_JARBJP010000033.1, from coordinate 202 downwards.
GCAGGAAGCCTCCGAAGCCATCCGTGCGCTGATCGAAAAGATCGTGCTTCATCCCGGCAAAGGCCGGGGCGAGATGCACGCCACGCTCCATGGCGAGCTTGGCAATCTGCTGGATTTCGCCGCCTCACGCGATCAGGGGGCCAGAAACACGAACACTCCCGGAGCCAGGGCTTCGGGAGTGTCAGTATCGGGTATTGCGGGG
>NZ_JARBJP010000032.1 GCF_029309905.1 Brytella acorum | reverse complement strand
GCCTGCGGCGCCCGGAACAGCCTTACGGCTCTCCCGGAAACCATCCGATCCATGCTCGAACGGGTGGACTGGTTTAATAACCGTCGTATCCTCGAACCGATTGGCAACATAACGTCAACCGAGGCCGAACAACAGTCTTATGCCGCTCTGGACCATATCCCCATCGCCGCGTAATTTATGTACGCTAGTCTCTGCCAATCCCGGGGCGGTTCACTTCATGATTGAGGATTTTTCCTATGTCTTCAGAAAAAACACACACAACACAACCTATAAGCTACGATGGCATCGATCTTGGGATTACAAATCAAAAAATTGCTTTTATAGGACTGGCTCATAAAGCTTTTCGGGAGAGGCGACCGTTGTGCTTTCCACCGCTTGTTATCTATGATTTGTCCACTGATGTGCGTGACAGAATTGATTTTTTTGAAGTTTTCAAAAAAGAGCCTTTGCTTAAAGTGTTAGAGAGTTTTTCTATATCCGTATCTTTTTTTGGAAATGGCTTGTATGAAACCGTAGATGGGTGGCAATGCTTCCTAGAAGGAGCCGATAGATTTGGGGAGGTACTATATTATGGCGATGTTTCTCTAGATGATTTAACTTGCTCCATCGTTCGCGCTCTTGAGCTAACCGAAGATTACTACAATTTGACAAATTATATAAAAAACTCATTAAGAAATTCTGGAGTAAATTGCACTATACAGATGCGGATTGAAAAGGATTGGGAAGGATATTCATCAAATATTTTAAATTCAATATCAAACGAACGAAACTTGCCAACAGCAAAAGAAATATTAGATAAAATAAAGCACAAATTTGATTCATCGTTGACTTCAGCATTTGTTTTGTGTGATGAAAATGCTATGCCTTTATCAAAATCTGAAATTAGAAGGATAGCGTTAGAAAATTATGGAATTAACCTATTTTGGAAATCTGATTTTTTAGATTTTGGAAAATATAACCCCCTCATACTATCTTTAGTTGATTTCGAAATAGGAATGTCTAGCCCTATATTTATAGGAACGAGCAGAAGCACATTTTCATGCTTCGTAACATTTGAAAAGTACTGTAAAAATAGGGAATATGTTCGTAATCATTATATATACAACGACAATAATTCTGATATACAGGAAAGACACGACAATGGAACTTCAGTAAATGCAGAAAAGGCATTAGGAAGAACTTGGCTGAGACCTGACTTATTAAACAAAAATGACAACTATTTATCGTTCCCTATGGTTATTTCGGCTCATGTATCAAATTTAGGGGAATACATTAGCAGAACAAGTATGGTGCGCGGAGTTGTAAACTCGAAACTTGTTGCTGGAGATTGCACAAAAAAAGATTTACATCACATAGAAGGATTTGAAATTTCTGTCTCAGAATCTGCGCCACGCGTAATTTACAAAACTTTCGATATTCATCGGGTAGAAAGCAAATGGTCTAATGATGGAGATTACAGTGGGAGTAAAGGCAAAAGTCTTCCTCTGAGTGGGTTTTGTATTATGATAGAAGGCCCTGCTAGTCTCACATTAGATTGCATATACGCGGCGATTTTTTCAGACCATGACAATATTGTCGTGGCCTCAAATGGGGACGAGTGTAAATCAATATCAGGGAAAGGTAAACTTTTGTGCATGCAGATCGCGTTTAAAAAAAATAATACGACTAGGTTTTGTTGACAAAAGACGTTTTCAGGGTGTTGGAGATGTGATTCAAAGCCGGTCTTTGCGGAGACCGGTGAATGCGTGGTAACCTGACGGACGAGGAATGGACAATCATTGGCGGCCTTCTGCCGCCTGAACGTGGCCATTGGTCACGACTGGCACAGGGTAATCGTCTGTTTCTCAACGGAATGCTTTATGTGCTACGTGTCGGTTGTCCGTGGTGGGACATGCATGAGTGTTACGGAGAGTAGAACTCGGTCTATGTCCGGTTCCGCCGGTGGGCTGAGCAAGGCGTCTGGGATGCCTTGCTGGAAACACTGGTTGACCTCGGCCTGACCGATGACTGGCAGCACATGATCGACAGCACGGTCGTTCGGGGTCATAGCTAGGCGGCTGG
>NZ_JARBJP010000031.1 GCF_029309905.1 Brytella acorum | reverse complement strand
AACCTCACCGCCGCCAGCACCAAAATGGAGAAGCTGGCCCAAGAGCAAAAAAACCAATGCGTGACGATCAAGGACGCTGCCGAAAAAGCCTCTCAGACGGCCATAGATGCGTCCGAAGCGTTTGCGGTATCGAAACCACGCCTGATGATCTGGACTGCCCTCTGCGCGGCTCTGCTGGTCTCTGGCGGGTGGATAGCGGGTTACTGGCTGGGGCATCGTGACGGCTGGGCCACCGGACATGACGTTGGCAGGGAAGCCGCCCTAGACGCCAATGCAGCCGCGTCGTGGGCCAACACCAGAAGCGGAATAGCTGGGAAACGGCTTGATGATGCGGGTTCCTTGCAGTCCCTCGCCTCCTGCACTGTCGAGGGGTTTACTGCCGAAACTGACGACAAGGGGAGTCACTGGTGCCTGATTCGTGGAACTGACGGAAAGACCCGTGGTTGGCGCACCCACTAGCCAGCCCCTCCCCCTTCCTGAGCAATACGGAATTGCCCATTTCCGTGACCTGTCACGATAGGAAAAAGGGCAGTTTTCCACCGTTTGAGAAGGGGACTACAGGGGAAGAGAATCTTATCTATTTATATCTGGCGTGGATAACTTCACCCCAAAATGAGCAATTTCCCCGGAAAACCGCCAAAAAATAGCTTGCTATTAAGTCACTCACTGTGTGACTACTAGTTCACTCACTGTGTGACTTAATAGACGCCAATACAAGGGTTTCCCACATGGCTGCAACGATCACCCGTTTGACACCCAAGCCTGAACGTCTCCGACAAGATCAGGCTGACCTTTTGAGGCAAGCCCTGCTCCCCTTTGAGGAGCAGATGCCAGCCGATGCCTTCCGTGCCGTCATCGGCCTGATCGACCGCCAAACAGCCAGCCGCAAGAGATGGACATTCGTCATGCTAAGCCCTGAACAGAACGCAATCGTGGTGGACTATTTGGCTGAACACTCCAAGCGTCCTCTGACCGCGCTGCGGGTCTGGGCGCTGTGCTTCAAGCACCTGCGAACTGACACCGGAGAAATCCTGCTGAACCGTGAGGAAATAGCCGAGAAAATTGGTCAGCCGTCACGCACCATCAGTGAAATCATGTCCGAACTGGTGGCCTTCAAAGCCATAAGCCGCACACGCAAGAAACTGGGCGGCATGAAGGGGCCGGGTATGGTTCACTACTTCATGAACCCCAACGTGGCCACGCACCTGACCGGCTCTGAACGGGACGTAGCGCAGGAAGAAGCGCCCCCCTTGCTGGTGCTGATGGAAGGCGGTTTGTCTAAGGGTTGTTAAGGGGTTTTTAAGGGTTTGTTCTACCGGGAACAAACCCTTAACGGCCACGCCCTCGGCTGCTCTCTCTGCCCCGCTGGTTGCCTATGGCCCGCAAGCGCTCCTTGTGGGCTGCTTCCTCGCGGGCCTTCTCGATAGCCCGCTGACGCTCTTTCTCGGCGGCTATGCGTTGCTCTTTCTCGCGTTGCAGCCGGTCGGCCTCGGCCTTCTTCGTGGCCCCGGCCCCTACCCCCTTGGCAAACATCAGCCAGCGGTTGGCCTTTTCCTCGGCCTGCTGGCGCCTCTGCTGGAGCGCAGGGGCAAGCCGGTCGAGTGCCACGGCCACCTTGTCCAGCCCTTCACGCATGGCCTTTATGGCCCGCTCCATCTTCGCCAGGGCGAAGTCTATCACCTCGGCCCGTTGTGCGTTCTCCGCTCTCACCTGGCGGTTGTGGTTGCCTGTTGGCGTCCTGCGCCCCTTGCGCTCCAAGGCCACCACGTTCTGGCCCATGTGGCGCTCTGGCACACGATCAAGCCCCTGCTCTGCGTTGCTGCGGTGGTCTATGCGGGCCTCTTGTCCGGCCCTCTCAAGGGCATTGTTGGCAAGGTTCGCCCATAGCTGGCGGATCTCGGTCACATCATCGGCCGACTTGCCCAGCCCCATGCTGGCCCGCTTCTTGTCGGACAGTTCGATGGTGGCTTTGTCGCCAAATACCAGCTTGCCGTCTGCCCCACGCTCCACCGTGCGCGTGGTGGTCAGGACGTGGGCATGGTGGTTTCGGTCGTCACCTTCAGCACCCGGCAGATGCACCGCCACGTCCACGGCCACCCCGTAACGCTCCACCAGCTCACGGGCAAAGCTGTCGGCCAGCTCCGCCCGCTGGTCGCTGGTGAGTTCATGCGGAAGGGCAACCACCCATTCTCTGCCGGTGCGGGCGTCCTTCCGTTTCTCGGCTCGTTCGGCATCATTCCACAACTCTGACCGGCTGGCAGTTCTACCCCCCGGAATGAAAACTTGCTTGTGTGCAACGCTGTTTTGCCGGGGGGTGTAATCGTGCTGATGCCCGTCAAGTTCGTTGGTTAAATCTTCGCCCGAACGATAAGCCGAAGCAGCAACAACAGAACGTCCTGCGCTCCGGCTGATCGGTTTCGTTTCGGCGCGATAGATTGCCACGGATTTGTTCTCTTTCTTTTGGCGTAAAACGGGGGGTTCAGGGGGGCGAAGCCACCATGACGCAGGACTTGCACTTGTGCAAGTCGTAACTGCGCCCTTAATACCTCACGGCATCAAGGGAAATATGGTATTCTGTTGGCAAGGATAACCCACACCATGAGGCTATTATGAGCGATATTTCAAAAGAGATTGAGAACGCCAAAAAGATCATTGCTGAACAAAAAAAGCGCATCAGAGAGGCCCAGAAGTCAGCTGCCAAAGCAGAAGGAAAACTGCGAGACCGTCAGAACTACATTCTGGGGGGTGCTTTGGTAAAACTGGCTGAAACTGATGAACGTGGCGTGCGAACCATTGAAGCCCTTTTGAAGCGGCTAGAGCGTCCAGCAGACAAACGAGCCTTTGAGACGTTTTCGCGCCTCCCAGCCCTCTCTCTGACCGAACAAGGGGGCAATGATGAGCAGCACTGACATGGAGGACGTGCAAGACCCGTTCGCCCTATTCCAGCAGCTAGAACGGAACCTCACCGCCGCCAGCACCAAAATGGAGAAGCTGGCCCAAGAGCAAAAAAACCAATGCGTGACGATCAAGGACGCTGCCGAAAAAGCCT
>NZ_JARBJP010000030.1 GCF_029309905.1 Brytella acorum | reverse complement strand
GCTCTTCCGTAAAACGACTGCGCTTCATCCGTCCGTATCCTTCTCGATCGGACTCTACTTTTAAATGGTTACATTTCCGGGGGGCACGTCAGGCCGTATAACTATTTCGGGTAATCTTCCGTCAAATGCAGAATCGACTGGCTGCGAAAAAAGTCAGGAGAACTAATTATCAAACGGAGAAAGTGCTTCAATAATTCGGCATCCTGAAATATTACCTCCCCCGCATGATTCTATCATCGTAGAAAGTTCATGGCGCAATGCGATGAGATCCGCAATTTTGCGCTCAATTTCTGCCATATGGTCACGAGCAATTCTATCAACTGTCTTACAATCCTGGGTTCCCTGATCCGTTAGGGATAATAGAGCTCTTACCTGGTCTAATGAAAAACCCAGATCCCGAGATCGACGAATAAAAGACAGTCTCGCGAGTGCCTCATCATCATAAGTGCGATAATTGCCATCGGTCCGCTGTGGCGGAGCCAGAAGACCGATCCGTTCGTAATAGCGGATCGTCTCGACTTTGGTATTCGTCGCCTTCCCCAAGGCACCAATCGATCGCATTCCCTGCCTCTTGACCCTGTAGTTGCTACAGGGAGCATACATTAAAACAGATGATTCGTCAGGGAGGCGCTGGATGGCAGGAGGATGCTGTGGTGGATGCACAGATACGCCGCTACCAATCAATAAATCATGGCGGAGAGCGCTCCTGATCGCGCTTTTTCTCAATGCCAGCATGTTTGCCGTTGAAGCAGGGGCTGGCGTGTCGGTTGGATCTGCATCCTTACAGGCGGACGCGATTGATTTCCTTGGCGACAGCGCCAACTACGCAATAAGCCTCAGTGTTGCCGGAATGGCATTGCGATGGCGAGCTGGCGCGGCCTTTCTGAAAGGCCTGACCCTGTTCGTGGCTGGGATATGGGTAATGGCCAATGCTGGGTGGATGGTAATGAACAGCAACCATCCGCCTCACCCAGACGCAATGGGCGGCATTGGTCTGCTTGCCCTCGCGGTCAATCTGGCCTGTGCCCTCATATTATGGACACACCGGAAAGGTGATGCCAACCGCCGTTCCGTATGGATCTGCTCTCGTAATGATGCGATCGGAAATGTTGCCGTTGTGCTGGCAGCTCTGGGCGTGTTTGGCACTCGTTCTGCGTGGCCGGATATTGCGGTAGCTGCCATCCTTGCGATGCTTGGTATTAGTGGAGGTGTGCAGATTATGCGACAATCGAGAGTAGAACTAACAGATAACAAATCAGATATATCACGACATATCAATGTATAAATCATATAATACTCTAGAATATATTAAGCAGGCAAGGAGACGCACACGCTATAATGCGGCATTCATTCTCCTGATTTTTCCCCTGCTCTGTGGCTGCACAAATAGTGGTCACTCACATATTTCGCCGGAATCAGATGTCCAGAAATTTTCCAGCCGTCAATTTACGGATGCCGGATTGCAAGAATTCATTACAAAAGTTCTCGGACCAAACGTATCGAGTCAGGAAAACGCATGGGGCATCACTCGCCTGACGCTTGCTACCTTGTATTTTCATCCCGATATCCTTGTAGCTAAAGCTGAACTGGAAACGGCTCGCGCTGGAATCAAGACAGCCGGTCAACTGCCCAATCCCAGTTTCACGGTGCTGGGTGGCCCATCGGCTCATTACGTCGGCTACGGCGCGTCAATACTGATCGAATTTTTCGGCAGGCGTTATCACCGTATCAAAGAAGCCAGATATCGGGCTGCCGTCGCGCAATGGGAAGTCATCAATACTGCATGGAAACTACGCAGCGACACGCGGTCTGCTCTTCTCGGCGTCTGGGCTGTATCCGGGCGCCTCAAGCTTGTGGAAGAGACTGCGGCAGCTAAACGCGAACTCTTTACCCTGGAACAGGCACGTTTTGATCAGGGGCGAGCATCCGCTCTCGAAATATCGCAGGTACGGACGGAAATGATCCATGCCGAGTTGTCTGTCAGTGATCTGCGGCGCGAGTATGCCGTCCGTAAGGCAGCTCTGGCAGGAGCAATCGGGGTTCCTGCCGAAGCACTTGATTCCATTGCTCTTGATACAAAAGCATTTGATGTCTGTCCCGACCTCATGGAATACCGCGATTCACAGGACATGAGATACCAAGCCGTAATGCAACGCGCGGATCTGCGGGAACTTCTTGCGTCTTATGACGCCGCCCGACAGGCTCTACGGGTCGAAGTTTCCCGACGCTATCCCGATGTCACCATCAGTCCCGCCTATAACTGGGATTTTTCAAATCGCTTTGAGGTAAATCCCTCTCTGCAAATTCCGATTTTCAATCAGAACGAAGGCCCCATAGCTGAAGCTGTTGGGCAGGAGCATGAGGCGGCGGCTCGTCTCCGGCGTGCAGAGAACACGGTGTTTAAGTCCATCTCGCAGGCTACGGCCAATTACCGCGGCACGACATCAATTCTGCTACAGGCGGATGAACTTGCCAAAACCGTACGGGTAAGGCTGAACCAGATGCAGCACCGCCTTCAGTCAGGCGCAATCGACCGACCAACGATGGTTATGACTCATATAGAGCAGATTCAAGCAGAGACCGCTCTTCTTGAAGCAGAAATTCAGCAACGGCAAGCCATAGGTCAGATCGAAGATGGCATGCAGCAGCCCATTTTTGATCACACCAGTGCCGCGCAGGTTTCCGGCCTGCTTGAAAATAACCAAAGGAACTCACCATGAAAGCGAGGGCCTTCTGGCTGCCTCTTGTAGGTCTTTCTGTCTTCCTAGTTCTAAACGTGGCGGACATTGCTATTGCAGATGATGATGATCCACCAGTTTCGGTTCTTGGCGCAGAGGCGACCGTGACGGTCTCCCCGGAAGCAGTTACGAAGAGTGGCATCGCTTCTGCACGACCCAGCATCGTGCCTTGGAGAAAGTTGGTTCCCGCCTATGGTTACGTTCTGAACGCAACACAACTTATCACTCTTGTTAGTGATTATGCTGACATGAAAGCGCGGCTGGAGAGCATGCAGGCACAGCAGACGCTTGCCCGTGCGAAACTCGATCGTGACAAAGGACTGTATCGCGACCGGCAGAATATCTCTCAGGAACAATTCCAGGAGACAACAGCCAGATTTCAGTCCAACTCAGCTATGGTAAAAGCAGAACAGGTCCGGGTGAATAACGCACTTAATATTATCAGACAGCAATTTGGTTCGGTCATATCTGACGCTACCGAAAAAAATACAATTTTCATTACACAGTTACTTCAACAACAAGTGGTCTTGGTCAAGGTGACCCTTCCACCAGATACGGATCTACCAACCCCACCAAGTCAGGCGGATGTGACCGATTATGGAAACACGGGTGGACACGGGACAATGCTCCACTATTTGTCTCCTGTAACCATGACCGATCCTGCTATTCAGGGGCGTAGCTTTTTCTATTTTGCGTCGGCTGAAAGTCAGCTTGTCGCGGGCATGAATGTTTCCGTTCTCCTGCCTACCGAAGAGGAACGTCCCGGTATCCGGATACCTGCATCAGCTATTATCTGGCTGCAAGGTAAGTCGTGGATATACCGTGATAACGGACACGGAAAATTTACACGCCTACCCCTTACGACCGACGTGCCGGACCGAGAAGGTGGCTACCTGATCCAAGATACTCCAGGACAAATCACACACGAAACGCAAATCGTCGTAGAGGGTACGCAATTACTTCTGTCTGAAGAATTCCGAGCTCAGCTTGAAACAGGAGACGATGACGACTGATGACGGGACGTTCTTTCAGCCTTCAGGCAGCTGTTATCGGGTTTTCGATCCGCTTCCGGGGCGTGGTTATCGCAACCGCATGTCTGTTGTTCTTCTATGGCCTGTATGGCTTGAGACATGCCAGCTATGATGTGTTTCCGGAATTCATTCCGCCACGGGTCACGATCCAGACCGAAGCCGCTGGTTTTACGCCGGAACAGGTCGAAACATTGGTTATACTAAATTGTTTTGGATGTGACTCATGGGGGTGCCCATAGGCGTTAAATTGTGATTCACAGGATACCATCGTTGAAGGAAGGTATCT
>NZ_JARBJP010000029.1 GCF_029309905.1 Brytella acorum | reverse complement strand
GTCACAGGGCGCGGCTTGCTCATGCCAACCCGCTACCAGACTGCCCTCACTCCGTGAATCCCGCCGCAGCCATTTGCGCAACAGAGTCGATTAAAGGTATCCATCGGGAAACGAGGGGAGTCAGAAGAATTACCTCACATGATAATCCTTCTGGATAAGGCTCTTCGAATATTCAGACGGGCTGAGAGGAAAGAGAATCCAACTCGTTCGCATTATCCTCTTCATTATCAATTGTATCTTCAAACTGTACAGATTTAATTTCCTTTCCATATTTTTCCAAAAACGGTTGCATTACATTTTTTATTTTTACAACTATGTCAGCCATCCACTCTGCAATTTTGGGCCAATTTTTTTTATCAAACCCATCAAATTGATGCGATATTGAAATTTTACTTGATTTTTTATTATCAAGTCTCTTCCACTCCAATGCCATCCCTAATTTATTCTCAATCTCACTTTTAGATTGATAAAATCTGTCAAACATCCATTTATTCCATGCAGTAGAAGTTCTTAAGAAATTCAACTCCACTCTGGATTCTGTTTTTCCAAAAACTAAAGTGTAAGGACAACCACTCAATCCAGAGCCAGCATTCAACCAATGGTCCTTGGTTGTATTGACGTTAGCATAAAGCTCCACGCCCTTCTCCTTGAATATGTCTAGCAAGTAAGCCCAGAAATCGACACGTATTTGATGTCGTTCCTTTTGGATGCCTTGTGAAGTAGCTTCTTCATTGTCTTTGGAAGAAATGCCAATCATATAATCACTGGCTTCTGGCGGCGGTATAATTTGGTCTATATCTATAAGTACTTCTTTCTCCATGGAATATGGAGTTATTTTGAAGCACTGTATTACGATGCCACGGCTGATAAGCCAAAGAACTGTTGCCGTAACTTCCTTTCTGAACCGGGCAGCGATAAGCATAATGCGCTGGCTGTTCCCTGAATTGAGAACAGCGGGATCAATGTCATCAATCTCAAGGAACTCACAAACTTTCTCGCTTGCGACCCCTCCTCCTTCATATCTGTTGAGATAGTCCTGATAAATCTCGATAATTTGTATTTTTTTTAAGCTTGAAACATAAGCAGTGTATTTTAACGACTGCCACACAACATCACGACCAGAGTCGTCCAGCTTATTTTCGATGACAACTAGGTTACCTTTTTTGTCCAATGCGAGAAGGTCAAGTCGTTCCCTCGTGTCGTCAAACCCATCGAACTCTTTCTGGATGATGAGGAGTTCTTCCCCCAGTGCGTCTGGCTGATAAACAAGCCATTCCTGAATGTGGTCGCGCTCTTTGAAGCCTAAATCACTGAACCTTTTTTTGACTAATGGCTGTATGCGGTTTGTATTGCGGACCACCTTAAACACACTGAAGCTCCTGCTACTTTGATGTTGCTACCTTCTATCGGACAGAAGATGTCGACAAGTCAGGGCTGGTGTGAAGGGCAAAAGTGATGTCTGCCGAAAATACAGAACCACGAAAAATCAAAACACTCTAAAAAAGTCATTTAAAGTCCGTAGAGCGACGTTTTGCCACTCAGACGATACAAACTACGAAAAAGAGAAAGAAAGTCACTCAGAGCCATCCTTTGAGTTTCACATAATAAAATTATTTAATTGCAACACCCAAATCTGCTCTCATTGATTTTTTTAGTTCTTCATGAGCAATAAAGCGTGCGGGTCTGTCATCGTTGGTTTTAACGATTTCTGAAATGGCCTTGCACACATCACGAGAGGCAACCAGTTCACATCTCAGTTGCCAGTAAGCAAACTCTTTTCCAGCCTCATCTGTTCCTTCGACAGCAGCCTTATGGTACGCTTCGAGAAGACCGATAAACGCTTTCTGTTTCTCTTCAAACCGTCTGTCATTATCTTTTGACCATAATGTTACTCGTGCCTGAATTAGTGCAGAGACAATGGACCCCAGCCCAAAAGCAGTTTATAGTGTAATAAACATATTCATTTTATACCGTGTGATCCTGTACGGATGAGAAAGAGATTCTTTTTTATAATCTTTGGTCCATACGGGGAACCTTGCCTATTCCTTCGTTCGTAGCCAGGTTCCGACATAATCCCCCCTTAAACAGGTTTCTTATTCTCATCCCTCACGTGTGCGTATACTCCCTAATAAGAATCATCCTACCAGCGCGTTCCTTGGTAAGACCCTGATAGACACCGTAATGCGACTCCTTTTTTGCAGGGTCTCAACCGTTAGTTATGCTCTGAGAGCATAGCTTGGACTTCTGGTTCGTTCCATTTTTTCTGGATGGTTCTGAGTTGAATGCCTGATATTTTTGAGAGATTTTTTTGATTTAGCTTCAACTCGGGGCTCCATGACTCAAGAGCCTGAAAGATAAGTGCTTCGGTCTTTTCTCTCTTAATATCGTTTGTGCAATGTGCGGAGAGTTTCTGCTTCTTTTTTATATCAAGCTGAGAGGCTTCCAGTTTCATGATGCCTCGATTGATATGCCTTCAGCTGTATTTCTTACCATTGTAGCGGTTCTGCATGAACCTGCTGATGCTTTTGGCTATACTGGCAAGCTTCTTATGAGGAAGAGGGTCAGAGAAAGTCTGACTGACGGTCTCGGCTTCATCCAGAAGAGCAGCATAATCGGTTTCATAATGGTCATAGGCATACCACCGAACGAGGTCGAAAACCGCGCAATTCCGTCCTAAAGTCGATGGATCTCCGCGTTTTACAAACTGCCTGCGGGTGCCTTTGGAACAGACTTCTCCGTAATCGGCTTTCAGGTGCTTCAGGATGTCCTTCAATTCCACATCTTGAGCACCTGGTATCGTGTGCCAGCATTTCCTCTGGTCATGCTGAAACCATATTGCAGGCGAGTAAGGCCCACCGATGCGGGGCAGATAACCTATTACGTTATCCATCATGCCGAATGGATTCTTGACGACTGAACCGTGTGGAAGAGGGGTAGCGTTCAAGATATTTTGCCATCATCTGATGACACGCTTCAGCAAGCTCCACCGGCTTCGTGTGACCATTGAGGAGAACGGGTGACCTGAGTGATATAATCCCCAGAGCCGTGCCTTTGTGCGGGTCCATGACAATATGGGGACGAATGCAGGCTGGAAGTTTCTTTATAAGGTTCCAAGCGTCTTTATGGTCAATATCATAAAGAAGGACGTTGCGGGCCTCTTTTGAATCGAATGATATCCAAGGCAATAATATGCCTTTTGAAAAATTATAAAAATCAGTGTAGTGGCTGATGCTGATAGACCGAAGGTTCTAGGAAGCTCGAATCTTTCTCGGCATTTTTGGAAGAAAATACTGAGCCATACGGGATAACTCTGGAAAGATTTCCTGAATCACCATGAATGAATTCACGAGCATGGAGCAATCACGCTTCCACCATTTTGGAAGTGTTTCATGCTGTAAATCTTGGCTTGATTGTATGCTTTTTTTCTAATACTAATCCCATTATCAATTCTCCATATCTGCGATGGAGAAAAAATCGGGATATTTTTACATTTTATTCTTGACTAATTCTTTCAAATAATACATAATCAAACTTAACAGTAAGAAAAATACTCCGATGGCTTGTCCCCATCCTGTTTTCAGGTCAGATGTTTTCCGCATCTGGCCTTTTTTATTATTAAACATCAAAATATGGAATAATTGCAAGTATATTATCTATGCGATGAAATATATTGAATAATTATAGTCAAAAAAAACTTTTCTGATGCTGTTTAACGTCTTGTATATTTTCTCTTCTTTCTTGCCATTTATCTCGTTAAACTTGTTTTACGTAGTCCGTTTAACAAGAGAGAACTGAATGGAAGAGAATGAAAAGATATGGGGCGTTCGTGGTGTTCCTGCTGATGTCCGTCAGGCCGTCATCACGCAATGCCAGAAAGAAGGAACAAGGGTCGGGGAATGGCTGACCATGGCTATCCGCGAGAAAATCAAACGGGACAGGAACCAGAGCAGGGCTGTAGCCTTGGCAGAAGGCATAAAGCCACTGGTCCGGCTGGATGATGCTTCTGCTATTCTTGGATTGATGGAACGGCTTCAGGGGATGGGAATAGATGCTCCTGACAGCATGAGAAAACAGGCAACCACACTGGTCAGGAAATGTATGACATCGGTGAGAAAGGGACACGCAGTTAAACAGGAAGAGGATTCCGTTTAACCAGATGGCTCCTTTGTTCAACTCACGAAAAACTGCCGTGGATATCAACCAGCCCTCCCAGAAACACGGGAAACTTCACTTTGTCGATGAACTGCTGAGCCACGGCTCTGGACAGGTTCGCGCCATAGCCAGCACCAACAGAGCCAGTCTCATGGC
>NZ_JARBJP010000028.1 GCF_029309905.1 Brytella acorum | reverse complement strand
GTAACTGTTCCCGTGGTTGGCCGCTGGAGTGGTGATCAGGCGAGTGCGAATTTTCCGGTGAGGCGTGCGGTTCCAGTGACGGAGCGATAGCCGGCGTGGATTTGTGCGCCCCAGTCCGATCGGAAACCGTTGGTGACCTTTCGAAAGACGGTAACCGGCCGCTCAAGGCCGCGGTGTTCATGAGACCTGTCTGCGGGTAGCTGACTGCCTGCGGGAGGTGGATTTTCTGACCTGCCGCCCCTTTATACCAACGGTTATAGTCCCTGACCTGTGTGAGCCCACTTTCTGAGACCGATGGATCGGATGGCATCAGGCCGGGCGGCAAGATCGTTCCAGGCGCAGCAGGCTGCGTCGATGATATGGTCGATGTTGTCGAAGATGGTATTGGACAGCCAGTTGGCGCGCAGGAACTGCCAGATATTCTCGACCGGGTTCAGTTCGGGAGCACGGGACGGCAAGAAGATCACGCTGACATTGCGGGTTAGCTTCAGTTTACTGGTGGTATGCCATCCTGCGCGATCGAGCAGCACGACGGCACGGGCACCGCGGGCGACGGAGCGTGAGATCTCCTCGATATGGAGTTTGACCCTGCCCCGTGGAATGCCCTCGTTTTTGGGTAAGGTCTGTCCAACCGGAGACAGGCAATGAAGAGATCACGTTTCACGCAGGATCAGATCATCAGGATCCTGAAAGAGCATCAGGCGGGCGCGACGGCTGCGGATCTATGCCGCCGGCACGGGATCAGCGACGCGACCTTCTACACCTGGCGATCGAAATATGGCGGGATGGAGGTGTCGGAAGCGCGGCGGCTCAAGGCTCTTGAAGAAGAGAACGCGAAGCTGAAGCGGCTCCTGGCGGAGAGCGTGATGGACGTTTCGACGCTGAAGGACCTGCTGGCAAAAAACTCGTGACGCCCGGTTTGCGGCGGGACGCCGTGACCTGGGCGATTACGGAACGGGATTACTCGCAGCGGCGGGCCTGCCGCCTGATCGGCATGGATCCGAAGACCTGGCGCTATGCATCGCGACGGTCCGACGACGCTGATGCGCGCATCCGGCTTCGCGCATTGGCCGCAGAAAGGCGTCGGTTCGGCTATCGGCGGCTGCAGATCCTGCTCGACCGGGAGGGACTGGCAATGAACCACAAGAAGCTGTTCCGGCTGTATCGCGAGGAAGGGCTGTCGGTCCGCAAGCGTGGCAGCCGGAAACGGGCGATGGGCACACGCTCGCCGATGATGCTGCCCGACGGGCCGAACCAGCGCTGGAGCCTGGATTTCGTCTCGGACGCGTTGAACAACGGACGGCGGTTCCGGGTTCTGACGGTGGTGGACGACTACACGCGCGAATGTCTCGCGCTGGTGGCGGATACGTCGCTGTCAGGCGAACGGCTCGGCCGTGAACTCGACCGGATCGGAGAGCAGCGCGGCTGGCCGTTGATGATCGTCAGCGACAATGGCACCGAGATGACTTCGAACGCGATCCTGGCCTGGCAGGAGCGGCGGTCGGTGCTGTGGCACTACATCGCACCGGGCAAGCCGCAGCAGAACGGGTTCGTCGAGAGTTTCAACGGCCGGTTCCGTGACGAATGCCTCAACGAGCATCTGTTCCGCAACCTCGCCCACGCTCGGACGGTCATCGACGCCTGGCGGGCCGACTACAACGCCGTCAGGCCCCACACCAGCCTCAATGGCATGACGCCAGAGGCTTTCGCTCAACACGCCAAAACGGCATATAGCAACGCACAGACCCTAACTTAAATCCGTGGGCATGTTCGGGGCAGGGTCAAGTTGCATGCTGGCAGTGCCGACGAACGGTAGCACCAGGCCGGCAGCCTTGCCGCGCGCCGGGCAGATCGCCCCGAACAGCCAGGCATTCTCGTAGCGCTGGTCAGCCGGCTGGCGTGGTCGCGTGCCGCGCCGGGCCCATTGCCGGACGATGCCGTTCTTCTGGCCGATGCGGGCTTCGTCCTGAAACCAGATCTCGATCGGCTTTCCCTTCGGCAAATGGCCGATATGGGCACTCAGGATGCGGGGGAAGTTTTTTTGAACGCTTCCATGACGGCAGGATCCTGCCCCGGATGACGCGGCCGGGCGCTGACATGGGAAAAACCAAGACGTTTCAGCAAAGTGGAAACATGCCGTTCGTGGTAGACGACGCCGAAGCGCTCCTTGATCGTAACCGGCCGCTCACGGCCGCCTTATGATCGGATTGGGTGGCTGGTAAGTTCACGTCGTTAACGACGTCGTTATTGACGTTGTTTGGGAGGTGAGGATGCGGCAGGAGATCCTGATTGGCGTGGAGCGTCGGCGGCGCTGGTCCGATAAACAGAAGATGCGGGTTCTGTCGGAGGTTGGGGTGGACGGGGCGACGGTATCGGATGTGGCCCGCCGTCACGACCTGACACGGCAGCATCTCTACCAATGGCGACGCTGGCTGCGTCAGCGCTCTCCTGCTGGCGATCGGGGTGTGCGTTTTCTCCCGCTCGAGCGTGTGGACGATGAGACCGTTCCGTCAGGGTCCTGCGGTGTGACCCGTCCTGGCCGGGTGGACATCCTGCTGCGCAATGGCCGGTCGATCGGCGTTACGGGCGATCCCCCAGACGCCTTGCTGGCGCGGATCATCCGGATCGCGGAGATGGCATGATCGGCCTGGGAAACGGCGTTCGCGTCTATCTGGCGTGCGGCGTGACCGACATGCGCAAGGGGATCTCGGGACTGGCGGCCCTGGCGCAGCCCCCCCCCCCCCAGAACCCCACCTCGGGCGCGCTCTTTGCCTTCCGGGGCCGCAAGGGTGACAGGATCAAGCTCCTGACCTGGGATGGCCAGGGGTTCTGCCTGTATTACAAGGTTCTGGAGAATGGACGTTTTCCATGGCCGTCTCCGGCTGACGGCGTGGCACGGCTGACATCGGCGCAGATGGCCATGCTATGGGAGGGCATGGACTGGAGGCGGCCGGCATGGTCGGCACCGCCCTCGCGCGTGGCCTGACTTTCCTGGGGCCGCGTGCGTGGAATTCTTTGTTTTTCGGCAGTTTTCCGCTATTCTTTTGCCATGGCGGTCGCGTCCACACCCCTCCCAGACGATCTGGATGCCCTCAAGGCCATCATCATGGCCCAGCAGGTCGAGATCACCCGGCTATCGGCGTCGGAACGCGCCTACGACGCCCTTGTCCAGTCGCTGAAAATCCGCATTGCTCGTCTGCAGAGACAGAAATTCGGTGCGAGTTCGGAGAAGATCGAGCGCGAGATCGGGCAACTCGAGCTTCTCCTCGAAGACGTGGAAATCGCCATCGCGGCAGCGGACACTGCACCCGAAGCTGACGAACAGGCTGGCGGCGAAGCCGTTCCCTCTCCCCGGCGCCGACGTGGCAAACCACGCGTGTCGGAGACGACACCGCGCGAGCGCATCGTCCTCGATCCCGGCGAGAGCTGTCCCGCCTGTGGCGGTCCCCTGCGTCCTGTCGGCGAGGATGTCGCCGAGATCCTCGAGTTTATCACCGCAAAGCTGAAAGTCGTGGAGACCGCGCGGCTGAAGAAATCCTGCCGCCAGTGCGAGACGATGGTGCAGGCCGCCGCGCCCTCCCGCCCCGTGCCGCGCGGCATGGCCGGTCCCGGCCTGCTGGCCCACATCCCGGTCTCGAAATTCGACGATCACCTGCCGCTCTACCGGCAGAGCGAGATCTTTGCCCGTCAGGGTGTCGAAATCCCCCGCTCGACCCTGATCGACTGGTGCGGTCAGGCGGTCGCCGTTCTCCGCCCCCTGGTTGCGTTGATCCATCACGCGGTGACGGGATCGGATCATCTCCATGCCGATGATACCCCGATCCAGGTCCTCGATCCCCGCCTGCGCCAGATCGGCAAGCCACGTGGCGTCAAGGAAGGACGGATCTGGACCTATCTGCGCGATCCCCGGCCCTGGGGCGGGAACGATCCGCCGGCGGTCGCCTACTGGTTCTCTCCCGACCGCAAAGGGATCAATCCCCAGACCCATCTGGCGAACTTCTCGGGCATTCTCCAGGCGGATGCGTATGCAGGCTTCAAGGAACTTTACAGGCCCGATGCGCGTGGCGCCGTGCGCGTCCGTGAAGCCGCGTGCTGGGCGCATTTGCGGCGCGATTTCCACGATGTCTGGAAGGGCAGCGGTTCCGCGCTGGCGAAGGAAGCGCTCGACCAGATCGGGGCGCTTTACGATATTGAGCGCCAGATCATGGGACGACCCGCCGAGCAACGCCTGGCCATCCGTCAGAAAGAAAGCCGTCCCCGTGTCGACGACTTCCACGCCTGGTGCCAGGCTCAACTCGCCCGCATCCCCGGCAAGGGTGAACTGGCCAAGGCCATCCGCTACGCACTCAATCGCTGGGCCGCCTTTACCCTGTTCCTCGAAGACGGTTGCGTCGCCATCGACAATAACGCCGCCGAACGCGCGATGCGCCCGGTCTGCATCGGCAGGAAGAATTATCTCTTTGCCGGCTCCGACGCCGG
>NZ_JARBJP010000027.1 GCF_029309905.1 Brytella acorum | reverse complement strand
AGGCTTTTCGAGACAACAAGAACCAGTGGCGGATCAAAACCGATGATCTGAACGCTTGGCTCTCTGCACACCCTGCACAGTGTGCGCACACTGTGCAGGAAGAGGTCGATGCACACCCTTTGCACACCCCTGCACACCCCGCCCCAATCGCTCAAGATACGCTCGAACTGGTGCGCATGAAGACCGAACTTGAAGCCGAGAAGACACTCCGGGCGACCATCGAGGCTGACCGCGATCACTGGCGCGAATTAGCTCAGAAGCTGGCCGAATCACGACCTCGCAAATGGTGGTTCTGGTGATGAGTGTGCTATGCTCGATCTCACACCAGCCGACAGGAGCCACATGATGAGCCACGCTCTTTCGCCCATCGTCTCCGAGTTTGAGACGGTCGAACAGGAAGCCGAATACACCGCATGGCTTCAGGCTAAGGTTGCCTCCAGTCTGGCCGATAGAAAGCCGACCATCCCCCATGATGAAGTTATGGGGGAGATGGAAGCGATCATCGCAGCCGCAGAACAGCGTCGCCGATCTGCCTGATGTTCCCTGTTGTCTGGCGTGATACCGCCCGCGCCGATCTGCGTCAGATCATCACAGACATAGCCGCCGAAAACCCCGGTGCCGCCCGACGCCTGAAAATCCGTCTGGAAACGGTCGTTCTACCCCTGTCAGAGCATCCCTATCTCTACCGAACCAGCGACCGGATTCCCGGCCTGCGCGAGATCGTGGCACACCCGAATTACATCGTCCTGTATCGCGTGACATCGAGCAGTATCGAGATCGTCAACGTAGTTCACGCCCGCCGTCAGTTCCCCTGATAATTTATCAGAACTTGTATCCGGCGCGGACGCCCGCCGCGAAGATCGCGGCGCGGGTCGCCGAACCTTCCTGAGATTTCAGATAATCACTATCGATACCTGCTGCATGCGCCAACGCAGCAAACACGCCGAACGGAAGGAGAATGACAGGAAGTGCCATGAAGAACAAAGCCGCCTTCATGGACACACCAAACATGGCGCTGGCAACAAAAGCCGCCACCACACCAACAAAGCACAACCGAAACAGCGCCTTCACAGTAATTCTCATTGCCAGTCTCCCATAAGGAACTTCAACCAATGGCACGTGGAAAGCATATCGTTTCGGGTTTGGTCATCACAATTGGAATCAATTTTTTCCTATCGACAGCCCAAGCCTTGGCGGAAACAGCATTATGGGTACCCGTGAAGCTGACACGGATTGCCCGAAACGTGGACCATGATCCCAAGGGGATATGGCCGGATAGTGACGTTCCGAGGACCGATATCCTCTATGGGGAGTACCAGAGCGCGAAACCACGCGGGACGGTCGCGATCTCAATGCTGATCGGCGGCGTGTGCGATTCACCGTCTGAATGTCCTGTGCGCGCGGTTTTCGTGCCCAAGGGGAGCACGACTAAGCACGACTTGGCGGATGGCAGCGATCAGGTCTGTGCCAGCGGCGACGGGATCGAACTGAAAACCGATCTGACGGCGCTGCGCGGGTGCAACATGCCCGTCAAGCTCAATCCCATTAAGTCAGCACATTGACCTATATGACCCCACCCGGACGCCTTCGGCGGCCTACGGCGCTCCCGCGCTGCGCTCGCTCCGGGTCTGCTCTGCCTTTTGCTTGGCACGTCTGTTCGCTCATGAAACAGGAAGATTTAGCGGCTACCTGCCCGAGCGCGGCAGACCCGCTATTACACCCGGCACGCGAGAGCTGGTGTCCTGCTGGCCGTATGTGATCGTCTATCGCATCACCGGTTCAACGGTCGAAATCCTGAACATCTGGCATAGCGCCCAAGACCGCTAAATCGCCTCACATTCCCGGTCCATTACCCAAGTCGTCGTCCCAGTCGATATCTGGGGCAGGTAGCAAACGCTGCATCCGTTCCACTAAACCATGCAAAACCTCAAAGACTGACCGAAGTAGCTCAAGCCATCTAGACGGCGCTCGTGGTGTCAGCTCATCAGACCGCACCTGTAACCGGGCAAACTCGTCCCGGCGCTCAGACACCCAAACAGGGTTGAGTTCTTTCCAGTCCCACACGTTATGCTGATTGTTCCATCGCTCCATATCTTCAACCGGACCTTTGACACGCTCTACCAGTTCGGATGCCTCTTTCAGAATCTCCCGGCGTTTCGCGTTCCGGAATCTGATGGCTTCCTTCCTCTGGCGCTTAACCTCTTCCGCTCGATGCTCCGCGTCGAGACGCGCCTGATAGGCAAGCCACTCCTCCACATCCCGCGCTTCCTGTTCGGGGTCATCAGCAGTCGATATCAGATCGGAAAGCGACAGAGGCTTGGGTTTGGGCTTCTTCTGGCTCTCGATCCGAACGCGAACAGCGCTCACCTCTCCACGCCGCTCTATAGCCGTTACAGCAGGACCGACATGCACGCCCGGCTCTCGCGTTTCTCCTTGATCGGCCAGACTACGCCGGTCAATCCTCGCGACTTCTCCGGCCGCATCGAGAGCGGCATTGGCGAACCGTTCCCATTCCGCCCGGATCAGATCCACCGACTTGGCATTCGAGAGACCCACAACCACCTTGCCGGTCTCGAAATCCTTGTCGCGTAGGACGATGTGAGCGTGATGGTTCCGGGCATCGTCTCCGGACGGTCGATGAATGGCAGCCAGCCAACTGCCACGGCCAGCGGTCATACGTCCGCAGAAGTCCCGCACCAGGGCGGCGCGTTGCGCGTCGGTCAGTTCGTGCGGCAGGGCGACCATGACCTTGGTGACAACGCGCCCGTTCTTTCGGTCGGCCTGCTCCTGCTCGTCTAGCCACTTCCGGGCGGCACCGCCCCGTGAGCCGATCCGGGCAGTCGGCATCCGTTCAGCCAGCACTGCAACGGCAGCGGTCGAACGGGTAATGTAGCCGACATGAGCGCCTGCTGTTCCCGCCTGCTTCTGTGTGCCTTTCCCGATAGCCGACACGTTTACGCTATAGATTGCCACCGTTACCGCTAACGCTTTCAGTGTGTTGCCAACACCGCACGGATTACGTTAGTAATCCATATGTGCGCCCTCGCTTAATGCTCGGGATCAAAAGAGGACTGCAAAACCGTGTCTGACGCAAGAAAAAACGATGACGCCGACCTTGCTGAACGTTACCGCACTATGATGGCACAGAACCGGGCGCGCTCTGAAAAACACAGGGAAGAACAACGGGCTAAGGGGTTAGTGCGCGTTTCCGGTTGGATACATCCAAGCCACCGGGATGAGTTCAAGGCATGGCTAATCGGTAAGGATGAACCCAAGCCGTGATAATGCGACACAGATAGGACCAACTCGACATGAGTCGACACAGGTCGATACGACCCGACATTCCTAAAAAACCGCAGTTTTCCGGTGCCTGTAGATGGTTTGTTCTATGAAAGTGTTCGGAGCATCCACGCCTTTTTCGACCATCCGATGAAGGATTCCGAAATCGCCCGGCTGCTGTCCCTGATCCTGCGACATGAGCCGGAACGGATCGGCCTGACGCTGGATGGGCAGGGCTGGGCGAACGTGCCCGACCTGATCCGGCTGGCAAAGCGGGCAGGAAAGCCGTTCGACCTCGCCACCCTGCAACGGGTGGTCGAGATGAACGACAAGCGGCGCTTCACCCTCTCCCCGGACGGCCAGCGCATCAGGGCCGCGCAGGGTCATTCCCTCCCGGTCGATCTCGGCCTGCCCGCCGTCCAGCCACCCGATCGGCTCTGGCATGGCACCGCCCGCGACAACCTGCCCTCGATCTTCCGGGATGGTCTGAAACCGGGTCGCCGCCAGATGGTCCATCTCTCCACTGACCGGGATACGGCGCAGCGTGTCGGGGAGAGGCACGGAAAGGCCGTTATTTTGGCTGTAGAGGCTGGTCTGATGTTTCGGAATAGGATTCCATTCTATCAGGCCGACAACGGCGTGTGGCTCGTTCCTAGCGTCTCTCCGGCCTATCTGGCGTTCTAACGGGAAACATGGACTGTCCCCACACACTCCTTCCCCTTGAGCAAATCCTATCTAGCTCGGTTCTGCTGACCTTGCAGCACCAGAGCGAGCGCAGCGCGGGAGCGCCGTAGGCCGCCGAAGGCGTCTGGTGTGGATAACTCCCCGTTAAAAAGGTCTCTGATCCGCCCCCGAGGGTCCACAGGACCCGAGGCCCGCTACCGCTCACGAGGGCGTTCGCGGGCCTCGTCCCGTGGGCTTCGTGGACGGCCCTTAAGATCATAGAAAGAGAAACAAAAAAAGTTGTTGTTTATCAGAATGTTATAAGGGGGGGGTGCCTCACCAGCTATGAGGCACCCCTGCCTCATAGCTGGTGAGGCAGGTTTGAGTGAAATCTGCTCATCCAATGGCAATATTTATTTTATTTTTGAAAAAATTTAGCTAATGAATTTGAGTGAAATCTGCTCATGGCGTGAGCAGATATATTTTCTTTCGGGTGTTTTTTCTCTCACCTATGAGGCACCCCTGCCTCATAGGTGCGAAGGCATAGGGTGATGTGGTGAAGACTCGAGAATTAGGAGTGACAACAGCTCCATCCGGCTCATGGGTGCAGGTCGAACGAGCAGCATTAGAACGCTGGTCACGGTTAGGAATGGAAAACCCTCGCGCTGCATCTGTGATGATGACGCTGGTGCATCACATGGGGCGCAATAATGCTGTGGTCGTATCGCAAAAAACGCTTGCTGAACTATGCGCGTGCTCCCGAGCAACGCTTCAACGGGCACTCGATACCCTTCGGTCCGGAAACTGGATTGATGTCCGCCAGATCGGCCCGACCGGTACTGCCAACGCCTACATCGTGAACCGCAGGGTTGCATGGTCCGGGGCAAGAGCTGGACAGCGTTACGCTCTATTCGATGCTGCGGTCGTGGTCTCAGCCACAGAACAGCCAGACGCCGAAACCCTAGACGACCTCCCTCCCCTTGAATCCATCCCGGCCATGTTCAAAGGCGAACGCCAGTTACCGACCGGCCCCGGTATGCCGCCCCCTTCCCAACCATCTCTTGATGGTCTGGAACCCGACTTGCCCGCCACCAGCCGCGACGATCCTGCACAGTGAGCGCGCACACCCCTGCGCACATGTCGCCTGCACAGGCTGCACAGGTAACTGACGTTTCCCGATGGACGATCATGCGCGCCATAAAATCTGGAGATTTGCAGGCTTTTCGAGACAACAAGAACCAGTGGCGGATCAAAACCGATGATCTGAACGCTTGGCTCTCTGCACACCCTGCACAGTGTGCGCACAC
>NZ_JARBJP010000026.1:2500-5513 GCF_029309905.1 Brytella acorum | reverse complement strand
TTGGTTTTCAGGGTGGATCAGGGGACCTGGCGGCGACCTACTTTTCCGTGCCTTGAGACACAGTATCATGGGCGCTGGGGGTTTTGACGTCCGAGTTCGGTATGGGATCGGGTAGGAACTCCCCGCCATAGCCACCAGGTCTTCTGATCCACCCTTTTTGAGAGTGTGGTGAGGTTGGTGTTTTTTATGTGATGTTGCGTGGATGACTGCTGTGCATATGTGTGCCTGGCTTTATGGGCCTGGCGTTGATGTGAGCGATATGGGCGATTAGGACCGGTTAGCTGAACGCGTTACCGCGCTTACACACCCGGCCTATTGACGTGATGGTCTTTCACGGCCCTGTGAGACCTCGTTTTGAGGTGGGTTTCCCGCTTAGATGCTTTCAGCGGTTATCCCGTCCATACTTAGCTACCCGGCTGTGCCGCTGGCGCGACAACCGGTGCACCAGAGGTATGTTCATCCCGGTCCTCTCGTACTAGGGACAAATCCTCTCAAGTCTCATACACCCACGGCAGATAGGGACCGAACTGTCTCACGACGTTCTAAACCCAGCTCACGTACCACTTTAATCGGCGAACAGCCGAACCCTTGGGACCTGCTCCAGCCCCAGGATGTGATGAGCCGACATCGAGGTGCCAAACCTCCCCGTCGATGTGGACTCTTGGGGGAGATCAGCCTGTTATCCCTAGAGTACCTTTTATCCGTTGAGCGATGGCCCGTCCACGTGGGACCACCGGATCACTATGGCCGACTTTCGTCTCTGCTCGAACTGTCATTCTCGCAGTCAGGCGGGCTTATGCCATTGCACTCAACAGTCGATGTCCGACCGACCTGAGCCCACCATCGCGCGCCTCCGTTACACTTTGGGAGGCGACCGCCCCAGTCAAACTGCCCACCATGCAGGGTCCCGGACCAGGCTTACTGGTCTCGGTTAGACATCAGAAAAATTCAGGGTGGTATTTCAAGGACGGCTCCACACAGACTGGCGCCCATGCTTCAAAGCCTCCCACCTATCCTACACAAAATCTTCCTGATGCCACTGCAAAGCTGCAGTAAAGGTTCATAGGGTCTTTCCGTCTGACCGCGGGTACCCCGCATCTTCACGGGGAATTCAATTTCGCTGAGCCGATGCTGGAGACAGTGGGGAAGTCGTTACGCCATTCGTGCAGGTCGGAACTTACCCGACAAGGAATTTCGCTACCTTAGGACCGTTATAGTTACGGCCGCCGTTTACCGGGGCTTCAATTCAATGCTCTCACATCTCCTTTTAACCTTCCGGCACCGGGCAGGCGTCAGGCCGTATACGTCGTCTCTCGACTTCGCACAGCCCTGTGTTTTTACTAAACAGTCGCTACCCCCTGGTCTGTGCCACCCGCCCATGGTTGCCCACAAACGGGTCTCGTTTATCCCGAAGTTACACGAGCAATTTGCCTAGTTCCTTCAGCATCGTTCTCTCAAGCGCCTTGGTATTCTCTACCAGTCCACCTGTGTCGGTTTCGGGTACGGTCTATATGCCAGAGCTATTTCCCGGAATGCTCCAAAAGCCTGCTCAATCCAATAAGAACAGACAACATATTGCATTCGTCACTTCTGGCAGGCCCAGTAATATTCAACTGGTTCCCATCGACTACGGCTTTCGCCCTCGCCTTAGGGGCCGGCTCACCCTGCGTGGATTAACCTTGCGCAGGAACCCTTGGACTTTCGGCGACAGTGTTTCTCGCACTGTTTGTCGCTACTCATGTCAGCATTCGCACTTCCGATATCTCCAGAGAGGGTCACCCCGTCTCCTTCGCAGACCTACGGAACGCTCCGCTACCGCGCATTCATAAGAATGCACCCACAGCTTCGGCACGTGGCTTGAGCCCCGTTACATTTTCGGCGCAGGGTTTCTAATAGACCAGTGAGCTATTACGCTTTCTTTAAAGGATGGCTGCTTCTAAGCCAACCTCCTGGTTGTTTTGGAATCCCCACATCCTTTCCCACTTAGCCACGATTTGGGGGCCTTAGCTGGTGGTCTGGGCTGTTTCCCTCTCGACAATGGACCTTAGCACCCACTGTCTGTCTGCCTGGCTCATACTCCTCGGTATTCGGAGTTTGGTTAGGTTTGGTAAGGCTTTGGGCCCCCCTAGCCCATCCAGTGCTCTACCCCCGAGGGCAATACCAGACGATCTACCTCAATAGATTTCGCGGAGAACCAGCTATCTCCGAGTTTGATTGGCCTTTCACCCCTAGCCACAGCTCATCCCCGACTTTTTCAACAGGCGTGGGTTCGGCCCTCCAGTGCGTGTTACCGCACCTTCAGCCTGGCCATGGCTAGATCACTCGGTTTCGGGTCTTCTGCCAGCAACTCAATCGCCCTATTCAGACTCGCTTTCGCTACGCCTACACCTATCGGCTTAAGCTCGCTGCAAACAGAAACTCGCTGACCCATTATACAAAAGGTACGCCGTCACCCCATAAGAGGCTCCGACTGCTTGTAGGCATCCGGTTTCAGGTCTCTTTCACTCCCCTCATCGGGGTGCTTTTCACCTTTCCCTCACGGTACTTGTTCGCTATCGGTCACCAGGGAGTATTTAGGCTTGGAGGGTGGTCCCCCCATGTTCAGACAGGGTTTCACGTGCCCCGCCCTACTCAAATCCTCATCAAGACACTACGCATACGGGGCTATCACCCACTATCGCCGGACTTTCCAGACCGTTCCGCTTCTTCCTGACAAGGCATTGGCCTGTTCCGCGTTCGCTCGCCACTACTAGCGGAATCTCTGTTGATGTCTTTTCCTCCAGGTACTGAGATGTTTCAGTTCCCCGGGTTCGCCTCATACACCTATGTATTCAGTGCATGATCCTCTTGCGAGGGGGTTGCCCCATTCGGATATCCACGGATCAAAGCCTGCTCGCGGCTCCCCATGGCTTTTCGCAGCGTGCCACGTCCTTCATCGCCTCCTGGTGCCAAGGCATCCACCGAATGCCCTTATCATGCTCACACACCACACATGCACAGCAGCCATCCACGC
>NZ_JARBJP010000025.1 GCF_029309905.1 Brytella acorum | reverse complement strand
TCGGCTGCCAGTCGATCAACGCCACGATCTCGTCCAGCGATGACGTGGAACGGTCCGGTCGCGAGAACCCAAGACAATCCTGACCGATTGAACGATGCGCCATCACAATCCCCAGCGTCCTAAAACGAACGCCAGCGAATCATCAATCTCACCCACCGTCCACTACCCGCGCATAGGTCTCATAAAGCATTCCGTTGAGAAACAGACGATTATCCTGTGCTGGGCGAGACCACCGGCCACGTTCAGGCGGCAGAAGATTGCCAATGATTGCCCATTCCTCGTCCGTCAGGTCGCCGCAAAGACCCGCTTTGAATCACATCCCCAATACCCTGAAAACGTCTCTTGTCAACAAAACGTAGTTATTGATAAAAAGTTGATAATTAGATAGATTAACGGAAAACTATAAGTGAGGGTTGCGTGATGTTACGCTGGTTTTCTCTCGTATTTATTTTATTTATATTATTTTCACCGGTGAAATACATTCAGGTTGTAGCCAGTTTTTGTATAGAACAAGCAGTTGCCTCGTCGATTTTGATAATGAACCAAGATGATATCACATATTCCGCTAGCACTTTCCCAAACACCACGATTGATGACAGCCGCCCTAACTCCTTCTTGAGAAAAATTTATAACGCGCCGAGCCAGATAGACCTTAGCACTTATGTTGTAGGTTATGATGCCACCAGTCTGGATGCCTGCGCGCGCGATGGTCGGCCGGCGCTTGCGGGCATCGACGCCAAAGTAATGGGAATTATATCTCAATTAATGACTATTGGTTATACCTTAACAACCATGAGAGCTCTATCAGCACGGTCGGTAATATCGAGTTCGGTATCACGGGGACTGTCGGACAAATGGTCGGACGTCCCTACGGTTAAAGATATGGGGGCTCGGATGACTGGCGCGACAACGGATATCGCGCCTCTTCAGCAGAGTTACGAGGCAGCCGCACCGGGCGTCGGTATCGTCAACGTGCCCTCGGGAGCATGGCCGTCTATCAACGGCGTGCCTTTTGCTCCCACGAAGAGCGACCAGACAAAAACGATCCTGTGGAACCTGTTGGGACCAGTGACATCCGGTGGCAGTCCACTCTCGCGAATCGGCAGCGGAGATGTCACAGAATCCTATAACGCCAATTCCAAAAATTACGCCCGAGACTGGTATCATGGTGTATCGGACGCGCCGATCGTGCGTCTGGCGCTGAACAACTATGCGTCGGATTGGCATACGGATTTTCAGGGCGCGTCTACGCCTCTGGCGCTGGGTATCTCTGTCTATTCACATCCCGGTTCGAACGGGAATACGGTCGGAGCGCATGTCGATCTATACAGCTACGGCAACACGAACGGCGTCGCTGCCGATCAGGCCTACGCTACCGGGATCACCAAGGGCGGCACGAACGGAGTCTGGGGATTCGCGGGCCAGATCACCGATGTCACCGGGCATGATGCCGACGGCACGATCACCTGGGCCGACGAACTGGATATCATGTCGAACGGCGACGATGTCGCGGCATCAAAATATGACCCCAGCACGTCATCGCGTGTTTTTCATTTCCTTTCGGCCAAGATGCAGGATTTTGGTGGGTGGACTGCCAATCATGCCTACACCGCAAATGAGCATATAAATGCTGCTGGTGGCCCGACAGGTTGTGGAATCTACACTGTCGTATCGGCAGGAATGTCCGGCAGTTCAGAACCAGCGTTCACCGATGCTGGCAACGTGATCGACGGAACCGTGACATGGAAATACTCAGCCTCATGTCAAAATGTGGTGGGCACAGGTATTGAGTTCACCAATGACGGAGCATCCAGATACAACACAGGGATCGGGTCCGCATCGACGACATTCGACAACGCGGCCCTGGATTTTTCAAAAGCCTCCAACAACCCTAACGTCGCCAATGGTGCGATGATCCGTCTGCCAGCAGGTGGAATTGTCGATTGGTCTGCCAACTCAACGGCAGCGGGCAAGAACAAGCACATCATGTTCTATTCACCCACGGCGGGCTTCCTTTACGAGGCGAATGGATCAGTGGTTATGGCCATCCACGATGACGGGAACATCGTTGTCCCCGGCACGATCACAGCAGGCTACTTGATGCTCAATGGACCCGTTCAGCTACAGAGCCTCCCAAAAGCGACAATTTTGGGTATCAACACGGCACAAGAAGGCATGAAATTCTATGACAGCGATGATCATGTCGAGGTTACATATCGCTGTCCGACTGCTTCTACCTGTGCTTGGTTTCCTACACAATATGGTATCGCGCTCAGCAACGGAAAACGTTAGCAGCCTGTCGGGTTGGGGTACCCTGTGAAGGGGTAAGGTTGTAAGGTGGTGTGATGAGCAGCTTCATCCTGTTTGACCGGTCTCAGCTGTATCTTCTGCCTCCTGATCTGAAGTCGTGGCTTCCGGCTGTGATATGGCGCATTTCGTTGTAGGCGCCATCGGCGAACAGATGCTTCACCCACGGCCAACGCTTGCGGATCGCATCCAGGATCATCTGGGCGCCGGCACTGTCGGAGATGTCGGCCGGGGTCAGATTGACCATCAGGAGGCGCCCGTCCGTATCGACGGCAATATGGCGCTTGCGTCCGACGACCTTTTTGCCGGCATCGTAACCCCTTGTCCTCGCATGAGGCGCCTTGATGCTCTGGCTGTCGATCACCGCCGCTGTCGGACTGGCCTCGCGGCCTGCCTGCTCCCGGTCGAGCATCAGTTCAACGTCATGGAGGGGCTGGAACAGGAACCGTCGCGCCAACTCACGAAACCAGCCATAGACCGTACGCCAGTGTCCGAAATGGATCGGCAGCATGCGCCAACCACAGCCTGAACGAACGAGATAGCGCACCGCATTGATCACCTCACGGAATTCGACCTCCCGTGGGCGGCCACGACGCCCAGGACCTGGCATCAATGGCGCGATCCGCTCCCATTCCGCGTCTGTCATGTCAGACGGGTAGCGTTTCGTCTTCCGGGTGATCCCGGCCATCCGGCCCCTCTGCTCTGGCGTCCACATCCAGTGCTTGAATCACACTCCACCGATTTCCCAAACAGGCTCTAAGAACTGAGGGCCAGGGCAACCATCATCCGCAACGCTAAAATGGCTAGTCATAATGATATAATTCTAATATGCTTCAAAAGAGTGACTATTTTGGAAGGTAAGATAGTTTAATGAGTACAAAAATCTATGTGGCAGGACATAATAATTTTGATTTCCCATGTGATAGTGGTTATGTGCCAATGATATGTGGGCAAGATTTAATAAATATAGACACTGTGTTTTGCTGTGATAATTCGAATGATAATATTTCAAAACTTAATAAAAACTTTTGTGAGCTGACGGCCCTTTATTGGATATGGAAAAATGACTCCAGTTCAAGTGTAGTTGGACTAAACCATTATAGGAGATTTTTTGCAAAAAAAAATATTGGATGTGAAAAATTTACTGAATACAACTCAGGGAAAACTTTAATAAAAAGGGAAATTTCAGCGTCTAATGATTTTAATATTGGAGAAAATTATGATTTAGATATAATTGTATCTGAAAAACATCATGTTGGAAACATAATACAACAGTACAGTATGTGTCATTATGTGGAGGATATGTATATTGTTAGAAACATAATAGATAAAGTTTATCCAGAATATATTCCTGCATATGATTTTTTGATCACAAATTGCAACTATATTTCTAGAGGAAATATGTTTGTCGCAAAAAAGCATATCGCAGACGAATATTCAAAATGGATATTTGATATATTATTTGCTATGGCCGATATGAAATTTTACAACAATTATGACGATTACCAAAAAAGAGTATTTGGATTTATATCGGAAAGGATAATGGGGGTTTGGTTGCTAAAAAACAGACAAAATATATGCATGGAAAGAAGGAATATAATTGAATTTTAATATAAATATATTTATTTGTACAGAACCGCTGTGAAGCCCGGCCCATTTGGAGGGTTCGAAGGACCCCTGTGAAGCGTCCCGGGTTTCCCGGAGGCTCCTATCTGTGAGAAGGAGCTATGATGAACACGATAAGCCAGAGATTTTGTAGCTGCTCACGTCGCTTGCGAAAAAGGGGTTACGATGCCGGCAAGAAGGTCGTCGGACGCAAGCGTCATATTGCCGTCGATACGGACGGGCGCCTCCTGATGGTCAATCTGACCCCGGCCGACATCTCCGACAGTGCCGGCGCCCAGATGATCCTGGATGCGATCCGCAAGCGTTGGCCGTGGGTGAAGCATCTGTTCGCCGATGGCGCCTATGACCGCCTGAAGTTGATGGACAAGGCGACTTATCTGGATTTCATCGTCGAGATTATCCGCCGCCGTGACGGAGCAAAGGGCTTCGAAGTGTTGCCACGAGGCTGGGTGGTCGAGAGGGCCTTTGGCTGGATGACCCGCTGGCGGCGGCTCGTGCGTGACTACGAGCGCCGCGTCGACGTGTCACAGGCCATGATCTTCGTCGCCATGGGCGCCAATCTCATGCGCAGAAATGCTCACCCATAATTTTCCAAACAGGCTCTAGCAACTGTGTTTAAATGACGGGGCTAATGCGCCACGGCAGGCCTGTTTTCAGGACAGCATTTGCGATTGTGACGAGACGTCGCGCAATCGCGATGATGACTAGATGTTTAGTCCCGGGATTTGATGGTGCGGATTTTGTATGAACCGTGATGGGTCTTTTTCCCACTGCTGGCAAATGAATTCATATGGGGTGAGCCCGCGTAGTGTCTTGAGCCTGCGAGCGAAATTGTAGGCCGCGACGAAATTGGTGAGGTGCTGGCGCAGTTGGTCGTGCGTTTCGTAATAGAAGCGCTTGACGGTCGCCTCCTTGATCGTCCGGTTCATGCGTTCGACCTGGCCATTCGTCCACGGATGTCGGGGTTTCCCGGCTTCGACGATCGGATCATCTCGATGTATGCGCACGGGATGAGCGTACGCGAGATCCAGGGCCATCTGCTTGAAATCTATGGGGTGGAAGCCTCACCAGACCTGATCAGCGTCATCACCGACGCCGTGCTGGACGAAGTGGCAGCCTGGCAGAGCCGGCCGCTGGAGGCGGTCTATCCGGTGGTGTTCTTCGACGCTTTGCGGGTGAAGATCCGCGACGAAAGCGTCGTGCGCAACAAGGCGGTGCATATCGCCCTGGGCGTGCGCGCCGACGGTACCAAGGAGGTCCTCGGCCTGTGGATCGAGCAGAACGAAGGCGCCAAGTTCTGGCTCCGGGTCATGAACGAACTGCGTCATCGCGGCGTCGAGGATATCCTGCTGGCCGTGGTCGACGGGCTCAAGGGGTTTCCAGACGCCATCCGTGCCGTCTTCCCCGAAGCCCTGGTGCAGACCTGCATCGTCCATCTGCTGCGCCACTCGCTGGATTTCGTCGCCTGGAAAGACCGCAAATCCGTGGCCACGGCCCTGAAGGATATCTATCGGGCGGTGGACGCCGAAGCCGGAAAAGCTGCCCTGGCCGCCTTTGCCGAAAGCTCCTGGGGCCGGAAATACGCGGCGATCGTCCAGTCCTGGGAACGGGCCTGGGAGGAGGTCATTCCCTTCTACGCCTTCCCCGCCGACGTCCGGAAATTGGTCTATACGACCAATGCCATAGAGGCGCTGAACGCCAAGCTGAGGCGGGCCGTCCGGGCCAGGGGGCATTTCCCCAATGACGACGCGGCTCTCAAGCTCCTCTTCCTGGCCTTGAACCGGGCCGAGAAAGAATGGATCATGCCCCCGAGGGAATGGTCCATGGCAAAGGCACAGTTCGCCATTCTCTTCGGTGACCGCTTCGCCCGCGCCACCGTCTGATCAATAACGTGAACAACGCCTCTCACACGAAATTCCTGACAGTCCCCGATGATGGCTTCCTCCTCGATCGACAGGACCGTCGAAAGAGCCTTCGGACCAGTGCGCCGATCCGCCGTATCGACCCGCCCCTTCCATTTGGCGACCGTCTTCGGGTTGATCCCGTAGCGTGCCGCCAGTGTCCTCATACTAAATTGTTTTGGATGTGACTCATGGGGGTGCCCATAGGCGTTAAATTGTGATTCACAGGATACCATCGTTGAAGGAAGGTATCTCT
>NZ_JARBJP010000024.1 GCF_029309905.1 Brytella acorum | reverse complement strand
TGGAACCAGCTCACCGACCAGCCATGGCGCATTATGTCTCTCGGATTGCGCGACTGGGCTCATGGGTCATAGCAAAAACAAATTGGTATTATGTCCAGCACGATGGCATTCCGCTAACCCTCCGTAGCGTCAGGCCGGATGATATACTGGATGTCGGAAGTCAGCCGCCATGCGCTGTGACATCGACATCCACGCCCACTTCGAGCGCAACCCACTGGCCTGTCGTCCAGGGGCCGATACCGACGTTGAACCTGGA
This sequence comes from Brytella acorum, assembly GCF_029309905.1. Classification (GTDB taxonomy): domain Bacteria; phylum Pseudomonadota; class Alphaproteobacteria; order Acetobacterales; family Acetobacteraceae; genus Brytella; species Brytella acorum. The sequence continues at coordinate 7,304 of NZ_JARBJP010000024.1, read as the reverse complement.
ACGAACAAGCTGGAGACGGCCCTTGGCATGCGCAGTAGAGCCTGAAATGTCGATGGTAAGAGGAAGGGTAACGGGTTTGCTCACGCCCTTGATGGTCAGTGTGCCTTCAGCGTCATAGGCGTTGCCGCCTTTGCTCTTGAAGTCATTCACCTCGAAAACAGCCGAAGGGAATGCCTTGATGTCAAACCAGTCGTGACCGGGTAGCGCACCATCACGCTGGCTGTCGCCTGTCGCGGCACTGCTCATATCGATGGTGATCTTTGCGTGACCGGATTCAGGATGGGCCGGATCAAAGGAGATCGTGCCATCATATTTTCCGAAATGACCTTCAAACGCCTTGCCGGTCTGGGTGCCGGAGAAGCCCAGCGTGCCGTTGCCCGACGCAAGCGTCCAGTCGGCGGCGAAGGCCGGCGCCGAGAGCAGGAGACCAGCCACGGTAGCGACTGGCAGAAACTTGTGAAATGCTTTCATGGGGTTTCTCCCTTCTGGCGAGGTGTGGAGGACGTGCCGCGAGACGGCAGCATCTGACGAAGAACTCGGTCATGCAGGACGAACTGGTGTCGTAGGGCTGCGGCGACGTGCAGGATGATCAGACCCAGAAGCCCCCATGCGGCCCAGTGGTGGACCACCTTCAGAGCGGCTTCGACCGGCATCTTGTCGGACAGGGTCGACAGCACCGGAAGGTCGGGCCATGGCACTGTTCCGAACAGCACGGTCGGAATGCCCAGCACCGAGACAGAAACCATTGCCCAGCCACTCAGGGGCAGCAGAACCTGCAATCCGTAGAGAGCAAGATGCGCCAGATGTGCTCTTTTTTTTCCAGTGATGGCATATCTGCGGGCAGCGCGGGAGCGCTGTATGCCAGACGCCACCCAATACGCAAGGCGATCAGAAACATCACGGTGATGCCGATGGATTTGTGCAGCTGATAGAGCTGGAACACACGCATCGTATCGAGGGGGAGATGGTCCATGACCAGACCCATCGCGATGAGGGTCAGTATTCCCAGAGCGATCAGCCAGTGGAGGATGATCGCGACTGTGGAATACCGTGTGGCCCCGCTCGCTGTGCGTGCGGGCGTAGGCATAGGATCAGCCCTGTTTTTCGAAGGCGCCGGCAATGCGCAGCTGCACATCGTCAGACACATAAGGCACATACATCTTCACGCCGAAGTCGCTGCGTTTGATGGTGCCGGTGGCTTCAAACCCGGTGGTGTATTTTTTGTCCAGCGCGTTCACGCCGGCACCGATGAAATGCACTTTCAGGGTTTCAGACTTCGTGACACCGTGCAGTGTCAGGTTGCCGGTTACGATCGCGTCGTTGCGGCCGGTGATGCGAACGGACGTGGACTCAAACGTGGCATTGGGGAATTTCGTGGCATCGAACCACTGATCGCTCTTGAGCTCATCATCGAGCTTGGCGCTCGTCGTCTGCACGGAACTCACCGGGATGGTCACCGACAGCTTTGATGAAGCCGGGCTTTTCGCATCAAGGCTCAGCGTGCCGGAAACATTGGAGAAGACGCCGAGATAGTTGGTGAAGCCGAAATGCAGGACAGAGAAGCCGACCTGTGTGTGACCCGGCTCGACGTCGTAGGTTCCGGACTGGACCTGAGCGGCGTTGGTTACAACCTGAGCAGATGCCGGACTACCTGCCAGCAGACCAATTGCAACAGCGGCCGCAGGAAAGGAAAGCAGAGTGTATTTCATGAAATGACTCTCCGGTCAGTAATGAGTGCATCCTGGAAAGCAGCGCCGTGGTGTTCGAAAGGAACACCGGTTTCTGCTCCGCTGAGGTCTTCATTACCGACGGGAAAGCGAGTGAGAAATAACAACGATGGAAATATATGGTTTCTATATTTTATCTATGGAGCATGAGAAAAGCCGAAATGACTCGGTGCCACGATTTTCCGCATGTCCATCGCTTCTCCCATTTCTGTCGGAACCTTATCGTGGAAGCGTCCGGTCTCGTGCCGGGCGAGGATCTCGTCACGACTGGCTGGATCGCGTCGGGTACATCCTGATAGTGCGCTATTTCCTCAGGTCGATGGGTTTTCGTGTCTTTCGCATAATGATGCGCCATCCACAAACGGTAGCTATGTTATTCCAGCAGTCTCGGGTCGCGCTCGATACCATTCGGCTGGTGGGATGCCTGTTCGATGGCGCAGATGAGCTACAGATCGCGGCCGGAAAAGTTTTTCGGCAGGGAAAGGGCAGGGGTCTACCGTACCCCGCGCGCGCCCGTTCCATAACAATAGAAATGGCAGGTATGCTGGCTGGCGTGAGATGTTCTGGCTTGGTGTTCCGATCGTGCCTGAAGCAGTTTTTTTTAATGACCTGATGCCTCCCATAAGCAAACCGAACGCCAGACTGCATCATGGCTAGTTGCTTGTGTCACTCGCGGGGCTCTGGAAAGTGTTCCCCGAATTGCGTCTCACGGCATTTACGCAGGGCCTCCTTTTCGCGGCGTTCAACCGACGCATCGTGCTGGGCGGACAGATGTTGGCGGTAAAAGGCATGCTGCAAAAAGAAGCTGCGGTCGTGCATCTGATCGCGAAAGAGATCATCGATCTGTCAATACTCCTGGCGGATGTCGGCAACCGCTTCTTGCAGGGCGTTGACACAGAACCGCAGGATTTTCGATCCGAACACCTGTTGGTAAAATCACGAAATTTCTACGGACTGATCCCTCATCAGTCTCTGTGCTATCCCGGTAAGAGTTGCCTTCCTCGCAGCCTGGGAGAAGATGGGCGCGCCGATCATAAGTTCGTCGGGCTGGTGCTGTTTTATGAAAGCGGAGATTCCACCCGCTACGACATCTGCCGTTCCTGTAAACGTATAACGTAAGGTTCGGCCGATAAGAGCCTGTTCCTGTTCGCTCCACGAAACGGCGCGAGGTACTGGAAATTGCGTTGGACGCCCTCGGCGCAACGCAACAAAATGCTGTTCCAGTGACGTTGCTGCATGTCGCGCCTCGGTGAGCGTTTCTGCGATAATCGCATTGACGGCCAGCATGGCATAGGGCTTCTGAAGACATTCAGACGGTTCAAAACGCTGACGATAAAGTGCAAGAGCCTCTTCCATCAGATCCGGTGCGAAGTGACTGGCGAATGCAAACGGCAGACCCATGATCGCGGCCAAATGCGCGGAAAACAGGGAGGATCCAAGCAGCCAGACGGGCACAGAGAGCCCCGCTCCCGGCACAGCAAAAACCGTCTGACCCGGTTGAGGCTCTTCGAAATAATGCAGCAGTTCGACAACATCCTGGGGGAAGCGATCCGCAGAGCCGGGATCACGCCTCAGTGCCCGCATGGTCGCCTGATCAGAGCCTGGAGCACGCCCCAGTCCAAGATCAATGCGCCCCGGGTAAAGCGATTCCAGCGTACCAAATGCTTCGGCAACAGCAAGCGGTGCGTGATTGGGCAACATGATTCCACCTGCCCCCACCCGAATAGTTTTCGTTGCTCCTGCAACATACCCGATAGCAACCGCCGTTGCCGCCGAAGCGATACCGGGCATCGCATGATGCTCCGCAAGCCAGAAACGGTGAAATCCCAGGCGCTCCGCATGGTCTGCAAGGTCTGCACTGCGATGGAGAGCCGCTGCAGCAGAACTACCTTCATTGATGAACGCCAGATCAAGAATTGAAAGCGGAATCATGGAAACAGTCCTCTTGCTCACTCTTTCTTCAACATAGGACTGCATCTACGCGGCCACCAGAGTTAGAGCCCCGTAAGCACCAGCAAGATGGTCCGGCAGGCCGATGCCGCGTCTGGCGAGAGCGGGCGTAGCTCTTTGGCGCCGGTGGCGGCGTGACGGCGGAACACGCAGACCGGATAAGGTGCGATCTCTGCCAGCTAGCGAAGAGCGGGCATAAGAGGTGGGCCCCTGGGAGGCGCGACACCGAATCGAATCACCGGCGGGGCGCGGAGGGCGTTGCCCTTCGGGCGAACGACGCTACGCAGACGTGTTGCCAAAAGGACCAGGATCACTGCCACCAAGACGATCGCCGGGAGATGGAGCAGCGGGCAAAGCGGACAAGAGCCGTCGTTGTGATGATGGTGGCCGATATCTGACTCGCCGGACGATTGCGCCCGCGCCAGCTTCGGATGGGTGTCATGTCCCATTGGCATGGACATGTGAGGCATCGGCATGTGAGCCGACATGGGGGGGTGCGAAACCCGATGATCGGGGAGCGGCGCGGCGGTGATATCGATCCCGGTCAGGCGCGGGATTGCCTGCCTGGGTGTTTCTTCAGGACGCGCTCCGCAAGTAAGTGCGAGTTGTCCGCACAGGCCGACGAGCGTCACAACGACGAGAAGCCATCGTATGCTCCGTCTCATCCCACGTGTCGGCATACCCGCCGTCACCGATCCTGGTCTGCAGTATTGGAAAGGGAGATGAGACCGTTCACAATTATCCTACGGCGCTTCACGTACTGACGTTTCCCCTAGGCTCGACAGGCGATCAGTGCAACCTTTGTGTAAGGATCCGCCTGTCAGGACCTACAGCCCGTTCGCCATCATAGACATCGGGCAGGGGGCAAATGGAAGATTATTCCGCATGGCATGAGCGATCCTGCTGAGAATTGCCCTTTCATCCGCACGGATTGAAGCCCGGCGCATCTGAAACCACCGACGGACCGAGACTATCCGCTCATCGCTCAACCAGAAAGGTTCCACCTCGACAAAGGTCTGATCGACACGATGGAGATGTGACGGTTTTGTGCCGGTATGGGATTTTGTTAGGCGGCTCTGGCCTTGAAAGCGAGTGGGCTGATGCGGCCGAGGTATGAATGCCGTCTCCACGTATTATAAAATCCGTTAATGTATTGGAAAATGGCTGCTCTCGTTCAGCACCTAGCGCGGATCTGCGGGCAGATGGGTTATCCTGGGAGCATCCGGGTCGACCGGGGCTCGGAGTTTGTCAGCCGGGATCTGGATCTATGGGCGTATCAGAAGGGAGCCGTGCTCGACTTTCCCCGCCCGGGCAAGCCGACCGACAAAAGCTTCATCGAGCCCTTCAACGGCAAATTCCGGGCCGAGTGCCTAAACACGCACTGGTTCATGAGCCTTGAGGACGCCGTTGCAAAAATGGAGGCTTGACGTCACGACTACAACGAGGTCCGCCCGCACAACGCATCGGTAACGAACCCCCGGTATCGCTGCTGAACGACTCTCCGGCGGATCTTCCGACTGAGCCTTGAACCTGGAAGTTTCCAGTTCACGCTGGCCCAAACGCGGGGAGCACTTCACAACCACCATGCCTGATGAAAGCTGCGATGCAGTTGCGCAAAACGACATGAGGATCGAACAATCCCGTCAACGAATCTCGTCATTCCCTTCTCTGGCTATAAGCTGTTTGTTTCCATCGACCGAGAGTTCTGGTTGATCCGGAAGAGGACGACGACCGATACTGCGCCTCATGACGGCGCCAGATCGCGCGACGGATGGTTTGATCGCAGCAACACGGCGTTCGATCCCTCGGTCGGGCCTATCGGTCAAACGCCGACGAGACCTTCATGGAGAGGACCGACCCCGCCACGCAGCAATCCAGAAGACAAGAGCCTCAATCAACGCTTCTTCGATCCGTCCATCTTGAGTCCGTCACGGACGATGTTCCTAGTCTCGCCCAAAACGCGTTTCCCTCCGGAAATACATCTAATCCGCACTTTTCCCGTTACAATGCTCAGGAGTTTCAGAAATCATGAAGAAATTTTTTTTTGCTCTTACCTTTGGCATGGCGCCCGGCGTCGCTCTTTCACAATCGGTTTCCTCTCCCCCCCCTGGAGAAACATCAGCAGAAACACATCAGACAAATCCTTCGTTCAGACCGCCGGTAAACGTGAATAACAGCGTAATTGATGGATCGCAGCGCATCACGATCGGGGACGGCGTTACCCAACCTCTCTCTTCCGTCGTTGGGCAGCAAATCAACGTCATGAATTATGGTGCGAAACCCGGCGACGCAGACAGCGGAACTGCGATCAGAAAGGCTCTAGCGACTGCCAGTAACCGTTTCCCAGTATACTTCCCATATTCACCCCACGGCTACACGATCAATTCCGGCAGTTACAATGGTCGTGAAATCGGCACGTGGCTGCTTAACGGCAACGTCATTTCAGGCAAGGCTATCGGCTTTCCGGCTAATGGGACTGGAACCCTCATCAGCCCGTATACAAACCCATATCTTATCGCGACAAACCGTAAGTCAGTTTACGATCCGGCCGCAATTCCTCAAGCAGGTAAAGGTGCGACTGTCGCAGAAAGCATTGAGTGTCTTCCTAACCGTCCCAATAGACAAAACAAAAATGCGGACCGCAACTGGATTGCCTGTCGATATGTCGGAGCGGACACTGGAGCTGGCGGTACGCCCTCCACCGACCTTAGCACCGAAGTCGAAAACTGGGTTCTGAACGTTTCCGGAAACCATGGTCTCGCCTTCGAAATCGATACCAATTTCAATGCCGCAGTCACCGACGGGCAGTGGACGACGGGACTCTTTCTGGCGGGTGGAGGAGCCAGCGGAAGAAACGTGAATTCCGTCGCATTGTCTATCATGCACGCTGCATATGACGCATCCTGGCTCCCCTGGACCACTGGCATTTCAATTCGCGAAACGACCAATCAGATCCAGCAATACAAAACATCTGCTGGAGAAGCGGGTTTTTTCCAGCAGGCGTTCGATGAGAAGGGAACGCCCATTTCCTGGTTGGACAAGATAGGTAATCAGACATCCCAGATCGTCACCGCGAGGAAAGGTTTCATCGCTGAAGCTCCGACCGGACGTGATGATTATTCCGCATCACGAAATACAAGTGACGATACCGGATTTTTTTTCCGAGCGCTTGACGAACACTCCAATACTCTGGCTTCCATCGACAAGCGTGGCCAAGCGACTGTTTCAGGTTTCGTCAACGTCAATCATGCTACAGAAACGGCATCTGCACATTGCAGGATAGGTGAAATGCATGCCGATGATTTCAATCTGTACGTCTGTATCAGCACCGGAAAATATAAAAGTGTTCCGTTACAGACTATCCACTAAGGGTTATGGGGATTTACGAGGAGTTTGAAGCATAATTTAAGTTCTGGATGGAACGTTTTGTGCTGACGGATGCCCAAGGGAACGCTGATTGAACCCCGTTGCCTTGGCAAATCGACGCGCACCCCGAAAACCCGGCCAAGTTGAGTTGGAATTTTCCACGTATGATCGGCTCTGTTGCGGAATTTGATATGTAGACGTGATACTTCCTTTGAGGCTCTATTCTTTACTGAATGGCCTGCGTGAAGGGGATTCCGAGCG
>NZ_JARBJP010000023.1 GCF_029309905.1 Brytella acorum | reverse complement strand
GAACCAGTCGACGACATGTCCGGCCTGGCGGACGCGGTCTCTTACGGCCGAGCCCAGAGCGGGTTCGTCTTCGATAATCAGGATTTTCATGAGATGCGATTTTTCATCATGCGCGCGTACAGCGATGGCAGCACGAGCAGTGTCAGGAGTGTCGAGGAGATCAGGCCGCCGATGACGACCGTGGCCAGAGGACGCTCGACTTCGGCGCCGGCACTGGTTGAGACCGCCATGGGAATGAAACCCAGACTGGCCACGAGAGCGGTCGCCATAACCGGTCGGAAACGTTCTTCGGCAGCTTCATATGCCTCATGAACGGCCCCGCGCCCCGCCACACGCAGGGCATTTATGGCGGTGATGAGTACCACGCCGTTCAGCACAGCCACACCGAACAGGGCAATGAAGCCGATTCCCGCGGAGACGCTGAATGGCAGGCCACGCAGAGCGAGGGCCAGGATGCCACCCGTTGCGGCCACAGGCAGATTGACGAAAACAAGCCCGGCCAGCCAGACGGAATTCAGCGCAACGACAAGCAGGGCAAAAATCAATACCAGCGCAATCGGCACAACAACGCCCAGACGCGCCATGGCCGAGCGGAGATTCTGGAACTGGCCCGCCCAGACAACGCGATAACCGGGGGGCAGGGCAATTTTCATGCTGACCGCCTTCTGCGCTTCGGCGACAAAGGAGCTGAGGTCACGCCCGCGAACATTGGCCTGCACGATCAGACGACGGCGGATATTGTCCCGGCTGATACGGGGAGGGCCGTCCTGAACCGTGACCGTAGCAATTTCCGAAAGCAGAACAGCACCTTGTCCATCGGCGCGTCGTATCCTCTGGCGGGCGATCTGGTCGCGCGTGCCGACCTGTACACGATCGAAACGGACCTGCGTGCTGATCAGGGCATTACCGACTGTGACCGAGCGTCCAATGTGACCGCCGACCGCTTCAACCACGTTCAGAAGCTCCTGCTGGGAAACACCCAGTCGTGCTGCCTTCCGACGATCAATGTCCATATGGATGAAAGCAACGGTACCGTCTCCCTGTGGAGCCACGTCAGCCGCGCCGGGTATGGTTTTCATGACGCTCGCGACCCTGTCCCCCAGACGCGCCAGCGTAGCGAGATCATCTCCATAGATCGAGACGGCAATCTGCGTTCTGACACCGGACAGGAGATCATCCATCCGCATCTGCACGGGCTGACTCCATGACTGCTCCATTCCGGGCAGCTCGGTGCTCAGCACCCGACTCATTGCCGTGACGAGCCCCTCCTGTGTATGCGCCGTGGTCCACTGTGACGGTGGCTTCAGAAAGATGAAATTGTCTGTCTCGTTCACACCCATCGGGTCCGTAGGAATGGCCGATGTCCCCGTATTGCTGACAACGCTGCCGACCTCGGGAAAGCGGCGCAGGATACGCTCCTGAGGACTGACTTCCTTCAGGGTCTCGGGCAGTGAAATGCCTGGCAGTCGCGTCGTTGTCACCGTAAGAGCGCCTTCGTCGAGAGACGGAATGAACTCGCCACCCAGATGCAGACCAACCCACACAGAAAAAGCAAAAATCGCGAAAGTTGTGCCAAACAGAGTTCGTAGTCGGTTTTCGCACCCGTTCAGCAGGGGACCGTAACCACGGCGCAGAAAAGCAACGAGACGGGTATCGTCATGACGGCCGGCAGATTTCATCGCCAAAGCCCGGAACATCTTGCCCTCGATATCCTGCAATGTCAGGATCGGCAGATAGACCACGACGATGACAAGAATGCCGAAACTGACCGGCCGAAACACTTCGGTCGCCGCTGAGACTGCGAGGACGGCCAGCGGCGTCTTCTGCCCATTCGCCCGGTCACGAACACGATGGGTCATGAGATTTTCGACCACGACGAGAGAACTGTCGACAATCATGCCGAAATCGATGGCACCGAGGCTGAGCAGATTGGCGGAAATACCGAACCAACGCATTCCGGCCATGGCACAGACGAGTGCAAACGGGATGACAGAGGCAATGACCAGTGACGCCCGCTAGTCTCCGATAACCACGATCAAGACGCAAATGACCAGAAGCGCCCCGACGACAAGATTCTCCCTGACCGTTCGGATGGTGCTGTCCGTCAGTGTTGAACGTACGTAATAGGGGTCAAGCGTCACACCTTTGGGTAGAGATTGACGAATATCGGGAAGGGCGGCGTCAATGGCGTTCAGCGTGGCATCGGAACTCGCGCCCATGCGCATCATGATGACGCCGATGACGATTTCACCCCGACCATCCCGCGTGACAGCACCAAGACGTGTTCTCGGCCCCATGGAAATGCGCCCGACATCCCGCAGAAAAATGGCGGAACCGTTGGCGTTGGTCCGGACCGGAATGGACCCGAAGTCATCAAGCGAACCGATCAGGCCGCGTCCGACGACAATCTGCTGCTCTTCACCGTGCTCGATCCAGCCGCCGCCGGACGCGGAGTTGTTGCCATCCACTGCGCGGAAAACGTCGTCGACCGATATACCGAGCGCAAGGAGGCGCGCCTGATCGAGAGCGACCTGAAAAGTCTGCTCGGCACCTCCGTTTACATTCACATCCACAACGCCCGGCACCAGCTTCAACTGTGGGGCGACGGTCCATGTCATCATACGGTTCAGATCCATCAGCGAATAACCATCGCCTTTGATCTGCAACTGCATGATCTCCCCAAGGCCCGTGGCGAGCGGCCCGATATTCACGCTGACCCCCGGCACGGATATTGTGCCTCTTGCCTGCTGAATCCGCTCTTCCACACGGGTGCGGTCGAGATTGATGTCCGTATCGTCCGCAAACTGGATGTAAACGACCGAGACCCCGGAGCGGGAGACCGACCTGAGATCGGTCATATCCGGGAGACGCGCCATGCTGGCCTCGATCGGAAAAGCGATCAGCCGTTCGACTTCTTCCGTGGCGAGGCCCGGCGCCACGACGGAAACGAGGACTTGTCGAGGGGAGATGTCAGGCACGGCTTCCACCGGAAGACCCCGGACGATGAAGCAACCGGCAATGAAGGTAAAGCCTATGACCCCAAGGACCAGCCAGCGTCGGATCTGCATGGCGGAGAGAAAGCTACGCATTGACGCCTTCAGCCTCCTTCGTTCATATCTGACACCAGCATCACGGCCTTCAGGGCGAATACGCCGTGGGTCACGATCCGCTCACCCGGGGAGATGCCGGAAATGATGACTTTCTGCTGATTGCCCGTGGCACCGACATGCACTTCCCGCGGTCGGAATCGATTGGGACCCGCCGGCACAAACACGATGCTTGCACCGTTGATTTCCGTAACGGCGTTTTCTGGTACAATGACTCCCATCGTCTTATCACGTGTTGGCAGATGGGTATTGACGAACATGCCAGGATGAAGACTGCCATCTGGATTGGGTGCCGTGCTTATGACGCGGACAAGACCCGTGGCCGGATCCGCCATATCACCTATCGAGGTTATTTTCGATCCTAGTAATGTCGTCCCGGTGTCCGAAACGAGTTCCGTTGTCTGCTCGCCGCCCTGCACCACCCGCGCGGCATCCTGAGGCAGGATGACAGAAACAATCCATACCGAGGATATAACTGTCAGACCCATCAGTTCCGTCGCAGGGGAAATGTGATCGGCGACACCGACGAACACGCTCTGCACTTCCGCAGCGGTGGGCGCAATGATTGACGAGGTCTCATCCAGCGGGCTGGTCTGGGCCCTATCTGATTCCGTAACGGAGTTGTATTCTTCTTCAAGCTGATGCCTCAGCGTATCGACATCGGCCTGTCGGGCAATAACATTGTCTTTTGCCGCCTGGAATACTGCCAGACGGCGCCTCGTCTCTCCTGCCGCGACGGTCATTCCTTCCAATTCGCGCCCCCGATCATAGGCTGACGCCGCATTCTGGCGGGCCGCCAGCGCTGTCGTCAGCGCGGCCTGTGCTCGGGTCATTTCAAGACGAACCAGATGCAATGAATGATCCTGATAGGCCAGGAGACTCTCCCCTTTGCGCACATGCCGGCCAGGCACGACGGCAATGTTCAGAACTTTACCGGCCCCCGCCGGATGAATACGGACGACATGTCCCGCTTCGGCGAGGACGGATCCCATCGCGTCCAGATTTTTTACGAGTGTGCCACTCTTCGCGATCGAGATAATCAGAGCAGAATTCTTCTGAGCCGCCTCTCCCATCACGACAATCGGTACATTTTCGGCGGCCCGTGCAGACCCTTCAACAAGGCGAAAAACAATCGCGACACATGGAAAACACTTCCAGATTTTCACGAAAACAGGTGAAGACGTCACTGGAATTCTCCTGCGGCGATCAATGTCCGAACGATGGCGACGTGCCAGGCGACTTCCGCCTGATTGCGACGCTGCAAAGCACTGCTGGCAGCGGATCTGGCCCGCAACAGTTCGACCAGCGACGTTTCACCGGCCTGCCATGATCGGCTCATCTCATTGGCGCGACTGTTCATGCTGTCGGCTGACAGAACAGAATTTCTGAATATGTCTCTCGTGGCGGTCAGGTGAGAAAGAACCTGAGCCAGTTCCTGCCTGACGTTACGGCGGGCCTGCTGTTCCTGGCTGACAGCCGCTGCCAGTCTGTTCCGAGCGTCCGTTTCCATGGGGACATCCCTGACATCGCTGGGCAGAGGGATGGCGACCGTTACGCCCACACGGTCATCCCATGGACTACCGTACTGTTTTTCGTGAATTGCAGCTACGCCGACTTCAGGGTTCGGCATGAAAGAGGTTTTGGCGAGGTGGACGCCGGCTTCCGCCACATGCACGACCTGACGGGCGGCTTTGACGCGAGGATCGTTATTTTCGAGAGCCTCGATGGAGATCAGCCTGCTACGCGTTAAAGACGCAGTGTCAAAAGACAGGAGATCGAGAACGGTTGAACGTCCAAGTAAGATACGAAGCGCTGAAATCGCTGTTTCCACCTGCTCCTCAGTCATGGAATATTCGCTGGCGTCGTTTGCGACTTCAGACGCGATGATCTGCTGATCGGCGAGCGTCATCTCCCCGATGTGCTTCCCATGAATTACTGCCTCCTGGATTTTCTCCAGTATCTCTTTCTGAACATGTACGATTGCCAGTCGGCGGCGAGCTATGATGACTCTGGCTGAGATATCCAGCGTTTTCATAGCTACCGTCATTCGCGCTACATGCAGCCGTTCCTGAAGGATCGACGCTTCCGCTCTCGCGACACCGACGGTCGCGCTACCCTATCCCGGCAGCCAGAGTGGCACAGACACACCCCCCTGGTAGGTTGTGTATCCTTCATTGGTGCCTATGGCATGATCATCGAAATACTGCCCAACGACTGTCGGAGCACCGGCGAACCAGGAACGGGCTGCTTCGACCCGCACCGATGCCGAATGATAGTTCGTATTCAGTTCAGTCCGACCGGGATCCAGGGACCAGGCCGCTTCAGCGGCCTGCGCAAACGTGATATTTTCTGCTTTCGCCTCTGAAATAACGTTGAAAAACAAGGCAAGTGTCAAAATAGAATATAAATGATATGTATACGGTAATTCCATATATTGATTTATTTTCTTTGATCTGAAGTGCGGAGTCTGATAATAAATATCACGAACACGCATAAACCATGCCACCTGTATGTATCATCACGCGAGAAGGCCACCACGCAATCGATGTCATACCAGATGAAACTGACAGCTCCCTGAACGGCGTCACTGAAACGGATACATTCAACCTCTTGCGCGGAAAATGGATGACGATTGGTAATTTTTACCGAAAAGTGTAGTCGCTGATGATAAAGTCAAGAATTCGAAAAATCTCTTGATTTTGGTTGGGTGTCTGTGATTGCACTCCCTCCATGACCAAGGGGAGAATGCAACGTGAAGCAGCGTGGTTTCTTTGGTGCCGAAGAGCGGCTTGCCCGAATGAGCGGGCTCGGTGAGCCAAACGCTGAGTAATCTGTCCAATGAGCAGACAGCGATAGTCCGGCGTGTGTCAATCGATGGAAGCCCCTTGGTCGGCTCGAACATTCATTGACAGACCTCCCGGCTTTGATCACCCGCGTCATGAATGTCGCAGGAGCGACTCTCGAACCTTCCACACCTCCACCTCACACATCTGATATGAGAAGATCACGCTTCCTGCATGGAAGGACAGTACAGATTGGCACAAGTTCAGGCTGCAACCATTTGGCGTTACGTTGCGTTTCGGCTTCGGTTCCAGACGACGCGGGTGCCGGCGGGCTGCGTCTTCTGCCGTATGGGGCAAAGAGGCGGGTTCCGGCTCGACGCCTGACTCGGGGAGGCGGGCGTCAGGCGTCGACCTTTCGCTTACCTGCCCAGAGCACCACGCCGCTGACGAGAACGGCGATCACCACCAGATCGAACAGCGCCCAGATCACCTTCAGCGGCGTGCCGCCATAATCCCCGAAATGCAATGGTCGCGAAACTTCCAGCGCGCGCAGATACCACGGCATGGGCACGACGGCGGTGACCCTGCCGCTGAGAGCCTCCACCAGAACGGGTGTATACAGCCGGCTCGTCAGTGACGTTTTCCCCTTCGTCCAAACAAGGTAATGGGAACGCGCACCGAAACGTGAGCCGGGATAAATCACGCTCGTCACGCGCATTTCTGGAACGGCGTCCTGCGCTGCCTGAACAACCCCGTCGAGAGATGCCAGTGCACTTATCGTCGGGACCGTTGCCATCCGCCAAGGATAAAGTAGAGTCTCGGCGGTCGCCCGCTGCCACAGGGCAAAGAGTGGGCCGGAAATTTCGTTCAATGCTCCGGTCAATCCCACGACACTCATCCAGGCGACAAGCACGATCCCCAGAAGATTATGTAGATCGAGCCATGCCAACCGCCCCTTTTCACGGCCGGCACGGATGGTGCCGAATGTCAGGCGCTTCATAAACGGACCGTATAACAGAACGCCCGAGACGATAGCCAAAATGAAGAAGATCGCCATCAGAGCGAGGAAGAGTGCACCGATCAGACCAGAAAACAGATCGCGATGCAGATGCAGTATCATCGGAAGCAAACTGTTTCCAACCTGCGAGACTGTTTTATCATCCCGAAGCAGGGCACCTGTGTGAGCATCGAATTTCAGCCCATGACCGACCCGAGGTGCGTCATTGAAGCTCAACCATGATGGCGCCATCGTCACGAGAACTTGCGGCTCGTCGTCATCCATGAACACGGACGTCACCACCTGCCCGGGATAGCGCTCCCGTGCAGAGGATAAGATGGTCTTCAGCTCGCTTCGAGGCGCATCCGCGGCCACCGCGGCATAGGGCCTCGTCTCGTCCAGCCAATGATCGATCTCCTCCTCAAATATCAGAGGTAGGCCTGTGACGCATATTACCAGCAAGAACGCAGTACAAACCAAACCTGACCAGCGGTGCATTATGATCCAAACTCGTAAAGAACTCCTCCGCATCGCTCTCGCCTTTCAGAAATCGGCTCGTATCGCTGCCATAACACTACGTGGGGCACCGTAACTTCCATAATAGCTTGTAGGAAGACGAGCCCAGTACACCTTGTCCGTGGCATTGTTCACCGTCAGCGTGGTAGAAAGGTGGGGAGTGACCTTATACCCAACCTGTAAATCCAGGACAGTATAGCCACCCTGCCAGACAACGTAGTCACGCGAGGTCCGGGACGAAACCAAAAGACCGGCACCGAACGACAGGTCTTTCAGTATACCGTTCTGAATCGTGTAACTGGACCAGAATTTGAAATTATGCTTTGGTTCTTCGGGTTGCAGACTTAGATTGCCATATACCGGGTCGGAAATATACTGCGTCTCCAGCCATGTATAACCGGCGTAGATATTCCATCCCGGCAACGGACGTCCGTTGATCTCAACCTCGACGCCCCGGCTTCGCGCGTGCCCGGATGAAACGTAATAGCGTATATCCGAAGGATCGCTGACAGCCCGATTGTTTGTCTCCAACTGGAAAGCTGCCAAAGATGTAAGGAGATTTCCTGAAAGAAAGGATCCTTTCACTCCAGCTTCATACTGACGCCCCGTCACAGGTTTCAATCCCTCGCCAGAAGCTGTCAATTCCGTCTGCGGCGTGAAGATCGACGAGAAACTGAAATAGGCTGTCAGCTCGCGCGTCAGATCGTACAGGATACCCGCATTTGGCGTCAGCTTGCCTTCCACTCCCGGCTGGCCCGAACGGGACAATCGGGCAGGTAGAATGGTGCGGCTGTCGGCCCAGTAGGAACTGACACGCCCACCGAGAACCACAGTCAGATTCTTGATAGGGTGAAGCCGAGCCTGTGCGTAAGCTCCCCATTGTTCTGACGTTGTATCGTTGCCGCCGGAATAGGGAAAATTGGGCTTCGACAATACGGATTTGAATATATTTAATGTGGATGTGGCCCCCGATCCATACAGGCTACGTTTATAAACTTGGTACATATTCGTCCCGACAAGTAAATCCATCGGACGATTCATAATATTAACTCTATAGTTTATATTCGAGTCCGCACCAATCATGTTTTGACGATTTAAATTGCTCTGCTCAAAATATTTCGATAAATTCGTATTATAATTAACACCACCACCCATATAACTATATATTCCGGACGAATCCAGATATCTATCTATGACACTTGTTGACCATATTAGATTTTTACCAAAAGAATGCGTGATATTGACATAGCCTTCACCCATGGAATTCGGGCTGTCGTTCCAGGAAGAGCCAAAAAATGCACTCCTGGAAAAATTCAGGAATTTGTTGTTCGTATAGCGGGACTGACCGTAATCAAACGGCCCACGATCTGAATACTGATAAGAACCCGAGACTGTCAGCCTAGTCTGTGGGTCAATATCATAATCGACGATCGCATAGAGCATTGCTTCCGACTGATGCACTTCGTGAACAAATGAATCTGCGCTTTGACCTGATGCAACAATTCGAGCACGTAAAGTATGGCTTGCGTTTAGTGGCGTATTGACGTCGGCATAGGGGCGCACATTATTCCAAGAACCGGCCTGGACACCAACGTGAGTAGCGAATGCGTCCTGTGTATGCTTGCGAACCAGATTGACGGAGCCCGCACCGGAACCCGTCCCCTGCAGCAACCCGGTAGGGCCCCGCATCACCTCCACGCGGTCATACATCATCATATCAAATTGCGGCAAATACTGAATACCGGAGACAACCGGCATGCCATCATACTGCACATCAAGAGTATAGCCGCGCGACATGAAATAAGCGGTACCATCACCATAAGGCGCCGCCGTGACCCCTGTCGTGAAGCGCAGTACATCTTCGACCGATATCATGTTCTGGTCGCGAATACGCTGCTGTGTAACGACCGATACTGAATTGGGTATCTGACGAACCGAAAGCGGGAGCTTGCCCGCGACCGTCACGCGATCGGCGGAATAGCGGCCATCACGAACCGTATCGGCGGAATCCAGCAGACTGGCAAGTGACTGCCGCAGTTGGCCCGAGACACGGACAGGGCCAAGAGTAATCGTCAAAGGCGCAGCAACAACCTTGTACGCTCGCGACCCGGTCGGGAGGTAGCTCAGGCCGGTTCCTTGCAAAAGTCGCGACAAAGCGTCAGAGGGGGTTAAACTGCCCCGAAGACCAGCGGTCGTTATGCTCGCGAGCATGGGGGCCTGCGAGGTCAACGGCACATGGGCTTGAGTACTGAAGGTCACGAGCGCATCGGAGAGAGAGCCAGCCGGGATGTCGAAATTAACGCGTGGACCAGCGGAATAGGTCGGAGATCGCGCTTCGTATCCGGGTCGAGACGAGCCATCCTGGAGATTTGACGTCTGTGCCATAGCCTTTGTCATGGACAAAGGCGTGAAGGTTGTGGTTCCCGCAAGAAGAATGACCGATACAGCAGTCCTCCGCAGTGGCTTTCCAGAAGCGCGACACCGTAGAATACTTACATTGTTTGCAATCAATATTTCTTGTTGGAAAGAGCATGCCTTCGCCCGCGACGGCTGTGTCGCCGAATTAAAGCCCGCGGAAGGCTGCCTGGGTGTAGAAGCACTCCGGGAAGCGGTCGAAAAATCAATGAAAGGGTCCATCGTCGCTGCGCTCTCCGTCCTGTCCAATTGCCTGGCCGCAAAAATGCAATTCACTCGCATTCGTGGTTCTCGACTAGACAGATGCGGGGGCGCCGCGATTTTTCCCCCCAGCAACGGATTTTTTTGCCTAAGAAATGGAGAATTTTTATATCTCTATGAAATTATTAGATTTTTAACTTTTTTTTGATATGGGTGACGTCCGATCGAACGCTATTCACGTCAGGATGACATATGCCGGGACACGATCGTCGTTATCTCTCCGAGGCCTGATCACATTGGGTGCGCAAAGGATCGATATCTGACCCCAACCTCAGATATTAAGAGGATAGAAACTGGAGACGCCACCAGCGGCGAAAAGAGGCAAGTGGGAGCTCTTCAGCGTGCCCGGACGATATCGATCCAGGACGACATTGAAGAAACCTGACCACCATAAGCTTCGACGATCAGACGCAATGACGCTTCCGGTTGCCGCAGGTCGTATGTCCCGGTGACCCGCTTTTTTGCCAGTTCCCTGTCAGCAAGAACGATCCTTGTTGCTGTCCACGGCCGCAAAGCATCGATCAGAGCCCCAACAGTCTGATCACGGGCGATCAGCGTCCCATCGCGCCAGGCACCGATGGTCGCGGCAGGTGCGGCCCCTGCGGTGGCGGTCGCACCGGATACCTGCTCCCACTCGCCCGCGTGCAGATTCCGTTCGATGATGCCGGATCGAGTGGAGGCCACATGGACCTCACCTTCCCGCACGGCGACTGTCGTGGCGTCGCCATCCATCCGGACATCGAATACCGTGCCGACATCGGTCGCTGTGACAGTACCGGCCGTCACGCGAAACGGCCGCGTGGGGTCATGACGGACCTCGAACAGAGCCTCGCCCTGAAGCAGACGGACCCGCCGCTCCGAACCGTTGATCGTAAGGGATACGGCCGCACGCGGGGCGAGTATAATCTCACTGCCATCCGCCAGACGGATATCGCGCGTCTGCGCCACCGGCGCATAATGATCGGCGCGCAGTCGCACGAGCATATCTGGGGACATGAAAGCGAACGCGGCACAGGCCGCCGCGAGAGCCAGCGCACAGCTCGGCAGGAACCGTCGGGCAGCGCGGCGCGCTTCCTTGCGCCGGACAGGCAAAGCTGAGGGGAAGATCGGCGTGTGAAGAGAGCGTGGAATCGCCGCCATGACGGTGGCCGTCACATTCATCTCCTCCCACGCCCGGGCATGCGTCGCATCGCTCGCCAGCCACTCGGCGAACCGACGTTTCAGATCCTCGTCATCCGGATCGTCCCGAAGAAAAAGATACCAGCCTGCCGCTGCCTGCGCTGGCGTCTTCCGTTCAGTCATGACAAGCCAAGCCTCCCGGAGCGCACGACGACAGCCAACCCGATTTCGCACTTGGAGCAGGAATCGAAATGCCGCCTACTCTAACAGATGCGCGGCGGAAGATTTTTTTCCCTCGGATTCGAAACCACACGCGGTGTTATTGTCCTTCCTTGCGGACACGGTCGCAGATCACCATGCCTTCCTCGATGAGACCATGGACACGTGTCAGGGAAAGCCCCAGACACATGCCGATTTCCCGCAGCTTCATTCCTTCGAAATGATACATACGGATTGCTTGTCGCTGGCGTTCATCGGGCAGGGCGACGATCGCGTCGATAATGCGTTGCATCGTCTCGCGGGAAGCGGCGGTTTCTTCGGGCGAAACCTGCTCGTCCGCCAGCGCGGCCGTCGCGACCTCGAAATCCGTGCCCGCAGTGGCTTCCAGCGCCTGCCTGCGCCCACGGGTAATCACCAGATTGCGCACCATGGTGCGGAGATAATTCAGCGGAGCGGCGATCGTCTCGATCTGCTGTCGGCTGAACAAGAGCCAGACATCCTGCAGGATATCTTCGGCGACCGCCTGGTTGCCCGACAGCCGGGTCGCATAGGACAGAAGACTGGCCCGATGAGTCTGATAAAGTTCCAGCGATGTGCGTGCGCGATTCAACGCAAGGCCCTCTCCAGAGGCACAGATCCTCGTCCGTCCGATACGAAATTGCGATCAATTCTCAAGTTGATGCCATAGATCGAAGTGGTTCGCAACCGGATCAGCAAGGCGTCGGCGGCAGGTCCCGGGACTAAACATACAAGGCAATCCCATGAAACCCTCACCGGCGGCGGCGCGCAGGCCGTCATTCCCTCACGGAAGGATGCAAACCTGATAACATTTTACGCACGACCCTCTCTCCAGGCATGGCAACGCCGAAGGGTGAAGGTGGGGCTGATATCCGGGCAGCAACGTGCCACGGATTTTGCAGCAGCCCCTTCAAATCTTTCTCCCCGTTCCCATGGGTTTTGCAGCGTAATGTCCCACGACTTTGACACCGATTGCCCCACCTGTGTTGCAGGGGCGACCTCATGCTTCTTCCATGTAACCCGCCCCACCACTTCGGCATGGGCAATGGTATCAAGGCATTGATGACTCTTGGAAAAACCCACTATAGTTTGGTCGGATGGAATTTTATCGTTTGCGCGAGATGGTGCCCATGGTCGGCCCAGCCCCGAAGAACGTCTTGCATCACTTTCCCTCTGTGACTGAGCACGACAAACAAGCAGAAATGTGCTCCGGATTGATGTC
This sequence comes from Brytella acorum, assembly GCF_029309905.1. Taxonomy (GTDB): domain Bacteria; phylum Pseudomonadota; class Alphaproteobacteria; order Acetobacterales; family Acetobacteraceae; genus Brytella; species Brytella acorum. Next base: position 1,096 of record NZ_JARBJP010000023.1, on the reverse strand, counting down.
GGAGCCGAGCGCCCGGAGAGGGGCACCGGTAGCGATCTTTCGCTTGCCGATCCAGAGAACGATGCCGCTGACGAGAACGGCGATCACGACAAGGTCGAGCGAAGCCCAAATTACTTTCAGGGGCATGCCGCCGTAGTCGCCAAAATGGAGCGGACGAGAAAGCTCAAGAAAATTGAGATACCAGGGCATTCGCAAAACGGCGCTGACCTGGCCCGAGCGAGCGTCTACAAGAACGGCCGTGAAAAGTCGGCCTGTCAGAACCTTGTCGCCTTTAACCCAGACGAGATAGTGGAACGGACTTCCAATGCCCGCCCCGGGAAAAACAGCGCTGACGATCCGCATGCCCGGCAGAGCGGCCTGTGCGGCGGCCAAAACGCTACCGATCGGTGCCAGCGCCCCAACGGGAGGTGGGGTCTGTCCTTGCCATGGGTTTAAGACTTTGCGGACGTCCTGCTGCTGCCACGTCATAAAAAGCGGATCAGACAATGCGTTCATGAAACCCGTTATTCCAACTGCAGCCATCCAGACTGTCAGAGCCATTCCCAGAAAATTATGAAAATCCAACCATGAGAACGCCTGCCTGCGTCCTGAACGCACAGTCCCGAAAGGACGCCCGCGCATGAACGGAGCGTAAACTATCACACCAGACAAAAGTGCAAGACAAAAACAGAGAGATACACTAGCCAGCACGATACTGCCCGTCAGGCCGCTCAGGAGATTTTTGTGCACCCCCTGAAGCACCGCCATGACAGGATGACGGCTCCGCACGGGTCGTGCATCATCACGCAATAATCTGGCATTTCCAGAATCATAAGTCAGAAAATGAGCGGAGCGGGGATTGGTATTGTACTCCGGCCATGATCTTGCCATGCCGACGACAGTCTGTGGTTCATCGTCATCGACGAAGACGGATATGACGATCTGCCCGGGATAACGGCCTCGGGCGGAAGACACTATGGCATTCGTCACCTCGAATGAAGAGGCTCCGGGGGCATCCGAATAGGTTAATACCAATTTGTTTTTGCTATGACCCATGAGCCCAGTCGCGCAATCCGAGAGACATAATGCGCCATGGCTGGTCGGTGAGCTGGTTCCA
>NZ_JARBJP010000022.1 GCF_029309905.1 Brytella acorum | reverse complement strand
GATCAGTCCTGGATGCTTTCACTCCTGACGAATGCGCCAACTTCTTTACAGCCGCTGGATATGAGCCGGAATAAAGTGGACGTGCTCTAGGGAGGAAATTACCGACAGGTCACTGCCTCGGTCAATTTGGGATGCAATCGGGTGTCATGCGTGCACGATCACACGCGTGAGGCTCTACGGCTTCGGGTCTGCGTCCTCATTTTTCCGAAATCCGCGCGCCATGATCGCTGGGTGGCGCCACACAGTCGTGCAGTCTGTAGCTCTGCCTTGCAGACTGCCGATAAGGCAGGAACGATGAGACGTGTACACGTGGCCGCTTTGCGCGGCCAAAGAGATCTGTTTGACCTGAACGGGAAGGAAGAGGGGATGATCGACCATCCCCCTGCCCTTCGGACCCTCTCTCCCCAAACGCCCCCGAACGGGCGGCGGCCTGTCCCCGGACCCGATCCGGCGGGACGCGGTCTCGATGAAACAAATCCTGAACCGGAGGGTTTTGACGAGACAAAGCTAAAGCCTTACGTGCGCCTGTGTGCGAAACCAGCCATGGGACGTCATCGGGCGGCCCGGTCCCGGATGCGGCCCGAGCTCCTCGAGGGAATGGGCTGGTCGTTCGCGACACAATGGGAGTTCCGCCAACGGATCGCAGGTCTGGCGCCGGATCAGAAAAAATCGCTCACGGACTATGTCCGGCGGAGCCTGGATGCGGGACTGCCTCCCTTCCCCGCGACCGAGGCGAAGCTTGCGGCCATGGAAGCCCATCTGCTGGGCAATCCCGGAACGCGGAAATCCGCTCATACCCGGTCTCTGGCCGCGCGACGCGCGCTGCTGCATGCGCGGGCCCATGACATCCTGTCATCCAGCCTGCCCGTTTCGGGTGATATCCGCTCAAAACCCCGAAGCCAGCGCTCGAAACGGCCACCCTCCGGCACGTTTTCGAGGCTTGCGGCCGATATCGAGGCTGTGTGTTCCGCCGCCACCAATCCCAGGACCGTACCCTGCGATCCCCGACGACCCGTGTCCAAGCGGACCGCGGACAGACACGCAGCCCAGCTCGAACGGGCGGCTGACCTGGCCTACCAGGCCGGCCGTGCCGGCCGGGACATCTCCCTGCGCGAACTGCTCGACGTCGAGATCCAGCGTTTCTGGCTCGAACAGATGCTGGGCGGGACAGGAAATCCGCGACAGCATGTCCGTGACGGCCTTGTCGCCTATCGTTTCTTCGCGGTGAGATTTCTGGGAGCGGACAGCGCGTAGGCGGAGTTTGCGCGGATTCAGCAGTCCCAGTTTCTGTCGGCAGCCATCACCGACGAGAATGGCCGCCTGCTCCATCAGCTCCTGAGCCGGAACATTCTGGTCGATTTACAATTCCTGCCCGAAACAATCATGGCGGCGGCCTGTGCGGCCAAACATGGACGACGCGCCCTCGCCCTGGCGGATACGGCCGCAGCCCTCATGCTGGAACTGGAATTGCTGCTGCGGCCCGGAGATCTGACCTCCCTGGATTTATGCGAGGACGGCACGTTCAGCGGTCTGGCACGACGCCATGAGCAAGATTGCCGACCCCGCCTGATGCCGGAGACGGAGGCGCTTTTGCAGCGTCGTGCGGAACTGCGGCGCGCGCGCAAGGCGCCTCTCAGACCGCTTTTCCCGTCCGCCACCGGAGGAAGCCAGCTCCAGCGGGCTGTCACGGCACGGTTTTCAAAAATCCTGGCCGCGTTCGGCTACCCGCATATCACGTTGTCACGGCTGCGGGACCTTTGCACGATCCGTCTGCTCCAGGCTCACCCCGATGCGAAACGACACATCCGGACCCTTCTCGATCTCAAGGAGATGCGGACCGTAACGCGCCGTCTGTATCCCTTCCTTCCTGCGGAGGTGCTCTCCCATGGCGCGTGACATCACCGCAGGCGACACGGACCGCCGTTACCGCCAGAAAGAAGAGAAGGCCGTTGCCCATCTGCCGCCGGAGATGGCCGCGATCTGGCGGCACAAACGCTCGGAAGTCTTCCTGCGCCCCGATCATGCCAGCAAGCCACGCTATCAGCGACGACCGCGCGCCACCGGTCTGTGGAAGCCGGCCACCGCATGTCTCTATCTCCATCAGACCCTTCGACTGATCGCGATCGTCCGGGAACGAATGCCGACCGTTCCGATCCGGATACCAGACCTTTTTTCGCAAGACGTCGTGACCGACATTCTCACCAGCGATGTCTTCCGGCCCGGATCGATGACACGGGTCATCTTCTGTCGGGCCAATCATATGGTCGCCTGGCGCATTTTCGACCTTCAGGCGCCATGGCTGGAGCATGCTTACAAAAACATGCGCCGCGAGGCCTGCCGGCGCGATCACTCCGCGCGTGTCCTTCCAAGGCCTGTCTACGAGCAGATCGCCTCCGATCTGGCTTTCGCCTTGCCGGATGGCTACGATCACGATGTCCACAGCGCCATCAGCTATCGCGACGCCGCCATCATCACCTGCAGTCTCGAACTGGCGCCGCGTGGCCATGAGATTGTGAGTCTGAGGGTCGAGGACGTTCTGCCCACTCCGGACGCGGACGGGCTGACCGTGTTTATTCCTGCGAGCATCCGCAAGGCGGGATCTCCGGTGCGGGGCCTGCTCGTTGGTGAAGCCGCGCGGATCGTGGGACAGTATCTGCACAAGGCGCGTCCCGTTCTGCTGAACGGGAGGGCGGATCCCGGAACGCTCTGGCTGAATCACCGGGCAGGACCTCTCTCCCAGGAAAGTCTCCGGCGGATCCTGCGCCTCAAGCTGGGAAAGCTCTGCGGCGCCCCCTGTTCCTCCAACATCATGCGCTCCCTCATGGCCTCGCGGACAGACATCCGCGAGGAGCATCTGGGACGCCGCCTAGGCCATTCGGGCCATTCCCCGCTGGCCTATGATCTCTACCCCGTTCGCGACATGAGCGTGGCCCATGGCTACAATCAGGCCATGCTCAGGCGTAACAACGATCCGCCTGCCGGGGCCTGAGGAGACAGTCTCGCTGCCGGTCATGCCGCCTGGTGGCGTCTCCCGGACGCGCGCCACGTGAAAGCCACGGCGCTCATCCGCAAACAGGCGCATGACGGTTGTTGCATTATTGAACGATATGATGAACCATTGGCGATTATATGGTTCATCTCCGTCAAGAAAGCGTGCAATGAGTTCAATCGTCAGTCAGATTGGTGATCTTGCCGAAGCGGGTGAACGCATGATCGAGCGTCTCCGGCGCAAGGCTTTTTTGCCAGACAGCGGCAAGAGCCTGAGCGTGCGCATCGGCATTGCCGATGCGGCCCGGCTTTTGGGATGTTCGACCAACCGCATCCGGATGGCCGAAGAGGACGGGCGCCTGCCTTCTCCGCCGGCCTCGGACACCGGAAGGCGTCTTGGCTACACGCTTGAAGACATGCTGCATATGCGCCAGATCCTGGGGGCCTCACCACAGCGTTCTCCCGAGGATGTCCCGGCCATTATCGCGGTGCAGAACTTCAAGGGCGGCGTGGGAAAATCAACCGTTACAACCCATCTTGCCCATTACTTTGCCATGCAGGGATACCGTGTCCTGGTGGTCGATTGCGACAGCCAGGCCACGACAACAACCCTTTTCGGCTTCAACCCCCAGTTCAACGTCACCCGGGACGACACTCTTTATGCCTATCTTTCGATAGACCCGACGCAAACGGATCTGTCCTATGCCATCAAGAAAACCCCGTGGCCCAATGTTGACCTGATCCCTTCCAATCTGGAACTCTTCGATATCGAATATGAGCTCGCAGCCGGCGGCAGTGATGGCCAGTCCGTTCTGGCCGCACGCTTTCACAAGCTGAAGCAGGGGCTGGCGGCCCTCGCCTGCGATTACGACGTCGTGTTGCTGGATCCTCCGCCCGCCCTGGGCACGATCTCTCTCGCGGTCATGCAGGCGGCCAATGCCCTGCTGGTCCCGCTGGCCGCGACGACGCCGGATTTCTGCTCCACAATCCAGTTTCTTTCGATGACGGATCAGGTTCTACGGCAGCTTGAAGGGGTCGGCATCACCTTGGACTACAGTTTCGTCAGGCTCATCTGCTCGAAATTCGACAGCAACGATCCCTCGCACACCATGATCCGCGCGATCATGGAGCAGACTTTCGGTCCGGCGCTCTTGCCGGTACCCATTCTTGAATCGGCTGAGATCAGCCATGCCGCCCTGCGCATGATGACAATTTATGAACTTGCGCGACCGATCGGAAGCACGAAAACGCATAAGCGGTGTCGCGCCAATCTCGATGAATCGCTGGGCCAGATTGAACAACTGGTGCGACAGCATTGGGGCCGCGTCACACCGGCCCGCGAAGAGGACGTCCTGCAGACGCATGTCTGAACGTCTTTTGCTTCTCTTGATGTGAGACGAGCTTTATGCCGCGTAAACAGAGCACCTATCTGGCTGACCTCCTGAATGATGATGAAGGGCAGGAGACCGACAGGCCCGCCGCCGAGCGGGGACGCTCTTCAACGCTTCTGCAGCGAGAATCCGCGCTGGCCCGCGTGCAGTCCGGCGAAGTGCGGCAGGTCACCCAGTTTCTGCTGGATCCCGCCCGCGTGCGGATCTGGCCAGGCAATGCCCGGCGCTACCAGCAACTGACCGAGGCCAACTGCCGCGATCTCATTGATTCGTTTCTTGCAGAAGGAGGACAGAAAGTCCCTGCGATCGTCCGGCGCGTCACGGACGATGACGATCATGATTACGAGGTCATCGCAGGAACCCGCCGCCACTGGGCGATCAGCTGGCTACGCGCGCATTCTTACCCCGACATGCAGTTCGTGGCTCAGGTCGCGACCCTGGACAACGAGGCCGCCTTCCGGCTGGCCGACATCGAAAATCGTGCCCGGCGGGACATCTCGGACATCGAGCGCGCGCGCAACTACGCCTCTGCTCTGGAACAGTATTATGGCGGCAAGCAGCGGCGCATGGCGGAGAGGCTGCACGTCTCGGAAAGCTGGCTTTCGAAGATGTTGCAGGTCGCCCGGATCCCCGACGATTTTCTGGACGCTTTCGGCTCCTGGGACGAGATACCTCTCAAGCCGGCCTACGCTCTGGTCCGCGCTCTTGATGATCCCTCCGCCGCCAGTCGCATGGCGGAGGAAGCGCAGCGGCTCTCTACATTGCAGGCCGAGGCGCGGGCCCAAGGCACACCGACTCTTCCGGCGGCCGAGGTCCTGCGTCGTCTGATGGCGGCCGCCCATCCACGTAAGGATAGGGACGGGCAGGCGTCCGACGCTCTGATCTTTGCTTCCCGCTCCGGTCGGCCGGCGCTGACTGTCCAGTCCGTCGGCCGCCAAGGGGCGACCATACGCCTGCATGCCGGATCCGGCGCCGGTCATGAAGAACTGGTTTCGGCCTTTCGCGACATCCTGGCGGCGCTGGACGCGGCGGGCCATGCCCTCACGTGATAAACTTTCCCCGGGGAAAGTTTTCCCGCAGCCAGGCCATACAGGGCCCCAATGGTTAAAAACTTTCCCCGGGGAAAGTCAGGATGCCCACCCTCTTCTGGGACCCGGCCTCCTGCCGCCCCTCCACGCCTGTCGAAACCGTTCATTTCCGCCTCATCGCGCACGCGGACCGCGCCCCATGACACCGTGCGACATACTCACCCCTGAAGGAACACGACAACTCAACCGCCGCGGCACTCGCACTGTCTCCTGCCACTCTTGGAAGCCTGAACTGCGCCCAGCTAATCCCAACAGCCACGTCGCATCCGTGAGGCCATCTTCCTCATTGGTGCGTGCCCGACGCACATCGCACCGCGCCAAAATTTTTTAAAGAAAAAGACCTCTTATAACGACAGGATTACCCAGGAACCTGTTTATTCCAACATAAGCAGTCGACTTCATATCTTTTTTGTGATTGAATTTCTTATTTTCAGTAGAATATGAGTTTTATGAAAGGCCCTCACTTGCTCTCGGATCCGGACAAGCTCTATGCTCAAATCAAGAAATCGGGCCTATTCGACGAAAAAGCGTATCTCGCAGAGAACACGGATGTTTTCCTAAGCGGAACCGACCCGGTTTTGCATTATATCAATTACGGTCACAACGAAGATGCGCGGCATCCATATCCTGGATTTCACCCTGACCAGTATATTTTGGATTTCCACCTTGAAGAAATCGATGGTCATCCATTTTTTGATCTTGTCGCGCGGAATCTTTATCAGAAGGGTGCACCCGAAGCTCTTCTGACTCCCAAAGAAATTTATCTGTACAATCTGATTTTACACCATGAACTCTTTGATGAAGACTATTATCTTCAACACAATCCGGACCTGAAGAATCTCGATATTCCGCTCCTTGTGCACTACGTGAAATACGGAATTCATGAGTTACACAGAAATCCATGTCGGAAATATCAAAATAATAAATATATTAGAGTCTTCGGTAAAGACCTAAAAAATGGCGAAGAGCCCATTCTTCATTATATAAGGAATAATCTCGCCCTCGATTTCTTTGATAAAGGCCTTCTCGACTCTTTCAGCTATGAGACCTTGACAGAGGCCTCCCGGAGACTACTGAATTTTCCTCTTTTTTCCGGCGCGGACTACTTGTCCCTGAATGCCGATGTTAAAAACTCTGAACTTCTGCCTCATCAGCACGCGCTTCTTTATGGCATCCCCGAAGGTCGCAATATCATCTCCAAATTGGAGATTGCGAAAATTCTCGGCCAGAAATCCAGCACGACGCCCAAATATCAATCAGCACCGCAATGGGACAAAGATCAGCCGGTGCCAAGGTCAATCGGCGTCTTTTATCACACGCAAGGCAACTGCTTTATCAAGGAAATCGCCGAGGACCTTCTCGATTTCCTGAAAGGGTGTGACTTCGACGCCTCGCTCAAAACGGAAGCCACCCCCCTCAGCGCGAAACCGGACCTGTGTATTTTCTGCGCCCCCCACGAATTTTTCTTTCTGTCCGGAAGCAAACATTGGGAAAAAGAGGAAATACTCCGCTCCTCACTCATGCTCAACACAGAGCAGTCCCAGACGCCATGGTTTACTAGGGGTCTTATATATTTGTTGATGTCCGCCGGCGTCATTGACTTCCTCTATCAGAATATCGACCTTTTTGATTCCATAGGCATACCCACCTTCCATTTTGACCCTGTTCCGGGTTGCGGCGCGACAAAAATTCTCGACAAGGACCGCACTCACGCCTTTTTCCGTGTCCTGCCCGACAGTGCGAAAAAGGATACCGCGAAAGCCGCTTTGCGGTCGATTGCCGAGCGCGCTATCGACGTCAGCTTTTTTGGCAATGCCTCAGCAAAGCGCGAGAAGTTTTTCTCACGCAATGCTGATTTCTTTGCCGAACGCGAATGTTTTCTTTACTACCGCAGGCCACATGGTCCCATTCTTATGGAAGGCGTCAACGAAATCCTGGGGCGCATGCCGTTTTATGTGGCCGAAAACAGTAAGATCTGCCTCAACATCCACCGCAATGATGATCCTTATTTCGAGTGGCATCGCATCATCAAACAAGGCGCGGCCCGGGGCGCCGTTGTCGTTACGGAAGAATGTCTGCCAACACCCCTCTACCAGGAAGGGGTCCACTTTCTCGCAGAAACACCGAGACACATGCCTCATCTCATTTCCTGGCTTCTCGACACAGCGGACGGGCAGAAAAAAATGCAGGATGTTCAGAAAGCCTGCCTGACTATTTTCAGGGACAAGGCTCTCAAGACATCGAAATGCAATGATATTTCCAGTTTTATAGGCCGGGTCTGGAAGGAACGCTCAGAAAATGCTTGATAAAGCCTGGAAACCGACGCCGAAAATCCTCTTCAGTCATGCCGAGAAGACCGTAGCTCCCGATGAACGACATGTTTCCGTCATCGTCACGAATTATAATTACGCAGACTATGTGATAGAGTGCTTGGACTCGATTGCCGGACAGACCCACGCAACATTGAGTCTCGTCGTCATTGATGACAATTCGTGCAAGGATGATTCGCCGTCCAAGATTTATGACTGGATGTCCGAACACAAAGATCGCTTTATTTTCACCTTGTTGCTTCAGAATGTCATCAATCAGGGACCCTCGGCATCACGCAATACCGCCATTGAACATTGTCCCGCTGAAACCATCTTCATCATGGATGCCGATAATACAGTCATGCCAACTGCTATCGCGAAGTTGCATGCCTGTCTGCAAAGAGCCGGCGCACAGGGCGTCTATTCCCAGATCGTCGAGTTCGGTGACCGTAGTCAGATCGGAAGCGCCGATTTGTGGGATATCGAGCGCATGTACCAGAACAACTACGTCGATATCATGGCGATGATGAAGAAGTCTGCCTGGGCAGAAGTCGGCGGCTTCTCCCATATCGAGGAGGGGTGGGAAGACTATGATTTCTGGTTGAAATTCATTGATCACGGTGTTGACATGGTGTTTTTGCCCGAAATTCTCTGTCGCTACCGCGTCCATGGTGTTTCCAGAACAGCCACCGAAGCGTATAAGTCTCATCACGACCTTGAGATTATCATGAGATATCGTCATCCCGCGCCTCCGAAGTTTGAAGAACAGAAATGAGAAAGTTTTTGCGGGACGAATCAGTGGCTGGGCGGCACAGCGCCTGGGATCACTTTGATCTTTCCTGGATGACAGAAAGCTACTCCGAGATCCGTGAACTTTTCGGGTCCGAGGCGCCTCTCTCTTTCGATGACGTTCTTTTGCTCGCTGGGACATGCGGATATCAACCCAATCCCTATTTCGACGAAACCTATTATGTCCGACGTTATGCGGACGTTCGCCACGCGATTAAGCAGGGACAATTTGTCTCTGGTTTCGATCACTATCGAAGAGCAGGGTACAAGGACCGCAACCCGCACTGGCTATTTTGCGAGGAATATTATCTTCGTGAAAACATGGATGTTGCGCGTTTACTGGCGAATGAGATCGAGTTTCGCAATGGATATGACCATTACATTCAATGCGGTGATGAAGAATTTCGGAACGGCTCGTGGTTTTTTGATCCGCTGAAATACATCAAGTCGGCGACTGAAACTGAAATTAAATCCCCCTTCCGTCATTACCTTTTCCACCCCAAGAACGTTTTTGATAGCCTCTATTTTGACAGAGACTGGTACGCCGCGACCTACCCGGAGATTTGTCTGGAAGTCAAAAAGGGTTTATGGCATTCTCTTCTACACCAGTATCTATCAAATATAAACAACAACACGTTTGACCCCTCTCGATATTTTTCAGAACGCTTTTATATCGAGTCAAACCCGGATCTTGTGCCGCCCGTGGCGTCCGGACAGTTCATCAGCGGATACGAACATTTCCTGCTCTATGGCATTCGGGAGCGTCGCAGGCCGCGTGCCGATATCGATCTGGAGCGCTTTTATCACCATCCCTACGTCCAGAGGCTCTTTTTGAACGGCCGCGTCCCGGACGTGTTTATCGCCTGGTGCCAGTTTGATGGAATCGTTCCAGACGTTGGAAAGCTTTTGGAACAGGAAGAAGCAACGACGAAATTTTCTTTCGAGAAGAAAAGTGCTGCTTTGGCCATCAATGTCGCCCGTTCAAGGTTGGACTTCTCATGCACACAACCCGACATCAGTGTCGTTCTTGTATTACACAACAATTTCGATATGACACTGAATGCGCTGACGGCTCTACGGTCGTCTCATAGAAGAGATATACAGCTTATCATTGTCGACAGCGGATCGTATGATGAGACCTGTCATATTGACCACTATGTCAATGGCGCGACTCTGCTGCGCTTTGGTGGAAACGTAGCCTTCATTCGCGCATGCAACGAGGCCGCGCGGCATGCACAGGCACCGTTTCTGCTTTTTTTAAACAATGATACGGAAATTCAATTAGGCAGCATCCAGGTTGCAATAGAACGTCTCCGGCGTGATTCGAAGGTCGGGGCTATTGGCGGAAAGATGGTCCGTAGCAACGGCTTGCTGCAGGAAGCCGGGGCTATCATCTATCGTGACGGGAGCGTCGCGGGCTATATGCGCGGGGCCAGCCCAGATATTCCGGAGGCCAATTTTGTCCGGCGCGTTGATTTCTGTTCTGGAGCCGCTCTATTTACGAGAACCGAATTATTCAGAAATCTTGGCGGCTTTGATGAAGCGTATATACCCGCCTATTATGAAGAAACTGATTATTGCGTAAAAATTTGGAAGTCCGGTTACGAAGTCATTTACGACCCGTCAATAATGGCCGTCCATTACGAATACGGCTCTTCGAGTATCAAGGAGGGAACAGGATACATTAATCGTAATAGAACAATTTTCAATTCTAGACATGCAGATTTTCTCTCGAAAAAATTCGTCAAATCTAAGTTTAACGTCGTCATAGCGCGCTCCGTTAAAAATAGTACATCCAAGCGAATTTTGTTTATTGAAGATCGAATTCCCTTGAAAAGCTATGGTTCCGGTTTTTCACGCTCGCATGATATCGTTACGACGATGTCCGAAATGGGACATGAAGTCACTATTTTTCCTATTTTCAAACCCGTTGTCTCTAGTACGAGGCTTTACAATGCCTTCCCGGATTCCGTGGAGATCATATGGGATCGTGATATCAATGATCTAGAAACTTTTTTTTCTCAACGTTCCGGATTTTACGATACAATTTGGATTTGTCGGACGCAGAATGTCCGGCGTCTGGTTCCGATCATTGAGAAGATTTCGCATCTTATGCCGTTGGCTAGGATTGTCGCCGATACAGAAGCGGTGAGTGCGGTTCGCGAGGAGCAGTACGACCGTCTCATTGGCATGCCCGAAGACAAGCGACCGACTCTTTCCGAGCGCCTTCACGGAGAGTTCGAGTGCCTACTGATCGCGACGAAAATTGTGGCGGTGAGCCGTCACGATGCCGATCTGCTGACGAATTACGGCTTCACGGATGTCTCGGTACTGGGTCATGTCCAGTCACCCAGACCAACACCCAAGCCGTGGGCAGAGCGATCTGACCTTCTTTTTGTCGGAGCAATCCACGATCGTAATTCGCCAAATTACGACGCCGTCGTATGGCTCGCAACGGTCCTATGGCCCATGTTGGAAAAGACGCTTCCGGACAATGTGCGATTGGTTATTGCGGGACATCTTGGTCCAGATGTAACTTTCTCGGCTTTCCCTCAGACACCGCGAATAATCTATCGCGGGGAGGTTGACGACCTTTCCGCGCTTTACGATAACGCGCGTTTTTTTGTAGCTCCTACGCGCTACGCGGCGGGTATCCCCTATAAACTTTATGAAGCGGCAGCTGCTGGCGTGCCTATTATAGCATCAGATATTCTTTGCGATCAGGTAGGTTGGCTGCCAGGAGAGGAGATCATTCAGTCCAAAACTGGAGAAGAGCGTAGCTTTTATTATAATATAATTTCATCGTACGATAATCACGACTTATGGGTGAAACTCAGGCAGGGTTTATTATGCCGACTAAATAAAGAAAATAATTTTAACATGTATTGCAAAAATTTAACAGCTATTCTATCATAGGAAGTATAGTTTTTAAGAATTTTAGATATGATTTTGACGCTTCGATATTTTGTATTTCCTCCCGTTGAACAGTTCGCGCAGATCATGTCGCCGCTGTTCCGCGCCCTCTCGCATCAGAACCAGAATACGGGATAACCAATGACCATTCTTCGTCTGATACGTCAGAGGGATACGGCTTCCGAACTTGCGTCATTCAGCATTACTGAACCAATCACGCACGAAAGTACATAACACCCTCTACGCGATTGTCTGGTATAGATCAAAGAAAATAGCCGTTTGTATGACCTAATCTTCCGTAAAGCCACCGGATTTCATCCGTCCATATCTCGTCCGATCGAATTCCACCTTAAAATGGTTACATTGTTCGAGGAGTACGGCAGTCGGTCTCGTCGAATGCCTGTTTGACCGCTTTGATGCGATTCTGCTAAATACAACTTACATTCCAATGGTTGGCGAGATCTTGCATGCTACACTAAGGTGGCTCCACAGCGGCACAATACCGACAGCTAGAAGCTAACCTGTAGGAACGTATTTTCCTAAGGATGGAGAGACAGGGTTTTGTTTCAATGGTCTGGCGAGAAAGCTGCGTTTCAGCTGCATGCCCCATGCATATCGAGAAAACCGACAATCGAAAGTCAATCATTTGATCCCGCCTCAAAATATTTTTACGAATCAGAAATCATAGATGGCGCAGTTCATCAAACTATCAAGATTCAGTAAAACGCTATAACAATCGAATATACGAATAAATTTTATAATGTAAATATTAAGTTCTAAAGTGTTTCCGTGATAAAATATAGAACAAATGCAGAAAAATACATATAAAATCAGAGCGAATACCATTCGATAGGTCATAATTTTTTCTGAAATCAGACAGCCGACTATCAGTTAGTGGCTTTTTTGATCCCAACCTAACTCACCTGGAGCATAAAGCCTTGATTATTTGTAGAGAACTCAACAAAATAACGATTGCGCATTGATATAAACAAAAATATATCACCTACCTCTTGATGTTTTCTTAAACTCTGATCTCCGAGGGAATACACATGAAGACCGCAGTAATAACTATGGTATATAATGAAAAGTTCTTTATAAATTTTTGGTGCTCTTATTATGGGATGCAATTCGGATTCGAAAATTTATTCATCCTCGATAATGGGAGCACAGATGGGAGCACTTATAACATACCCGGTAATGTTATAAGAATACCTAGGGGTGAATTTGATGATGAGAAAAGAGCAAATATGATTAGCGATTTTCAATCTTCTCTGCTATATGAATTCGATTCAGTAATTTATACAGATTGCGATGAGATACTAACGGCAAACAATCTTATGTACAGCTCTCTAAAGGAGTATATTTTTCATAATCCTGAGGGCATCATAAGAGCTGTCGGTGTTGATCTAATGCAGGATATAAAATCAGAAGGGGAAATGGACTTTTCAATTCCTATTTTCCGGCAGCGGCGTTATGGTTATATAACTTCTTGGGAGTCTAAGCCATTAATAACAAGAATTTCGACCCGATGGAGCGCCGGATTCCATGATTGCAATGCGCCTTCTATACTTGATAAAAATGTATGGTTGATTCATTTAAAAAAATCAGATTTTAATAATTGCCTAAATCGCCTAGAGATTACCAGAAATATTTCCTGGAGCAAAAACTCCATTGAAAATAACTCCGGAGCTCACCAGAGAATATCAAACGACGATTTTATTCACAATTATGAGAATATATTAAGCAACAGGATAAGTTGCGACTTAGATGTATGTGATATCGTTGATATTCTCGAATCAAATTCAAGCGGACCCGTTGGATTGATTCCTGAAAGATTTAGGAATTTTTGACCGTAATCCATAAAATTTGTTTATTTTTAGGCTCACGACTTCTATCAACGGTTATAGGTACTGACCTTTATGCGCCCATTTTCTAAGAGCCTGACCGGAAATGAGTTGAGTGATTTCAGCAGGTTATGATTCATGGGTTTTGCGAGAACCTGATGAGATCAAGATGGCCTGGACTGAAATCACCCGAGCGCGGTATCGCCGGGACGACCTGGAGTATACAAGCGACCTGCGTGATGCGGAGTGGGCGCTGATTGCGCCGCTGATGCCCGAGAGGAAACGACTGGGGAGACCCCGACGTACGGATTTACGCCGCGTCATGGAGGCGATCCTCTATATCGTCACCACGGGCTGCCAGTGGCGGCAATTGCCGCGTCACTTTCCCGCCTTCACGACCGTGCAGGGCTATTTCTACCGTTGGATCCGCGAGGGACGATGGGAAGCCATGAACCATATTCTCGTGATCCTGTCGCGCGAGCAGGACGGGCGAGATGCCACGCCTTCGGTGGGCATCATCGACAGCCAGTCGGCTAAAACCGCTGAAAACGGCGGCCCAAGCGGTTATGACGCGGGCAAGAAGATCAAGGGACGCAAGCGGCATATCGCGACCGATACGCTGGGTCATGTCGTGGCGGCTGTCGTGCATCCCGCCGATGTTCAGGATCGTGACGGCGCGCTGCGGGTAGCGGCCAGGATACGCTCATTGTTCCCCTGGCTTCGCCATCTGATCGGGGACGGAGGGTATGCCGGCGAGAAGTTGCGTGGTGCGCTGGCTGAACTCGGCCGATGGACGGTCGAGATCGTCAAGCGCAGCGATCGGGCCGAAGGCTTCGTCGTCCTGCCCAAACGCTGGATCGTGGAGCGCAGCTTTGCATGGCTCGGACGCTGCCGCCGCCTCACGAAGGATGTCGAGGCAACAATATCGTCATCCTGCGCATGGTTGATGATCGCCCATATCCGCAGAGTTCTGCGGAAAATCAATCAAACCGCTTTCTGATTCAGGCTTTAAGGCCGATGGAACAGATGTTTTTGGGGGGGCGGCGATGTTGTCTCTGCCGGCGTCGGAGCCGGCAAAGAGATAATTCTTCCTGCCGATGCAGACCGGGCGCATCGCGCGTTCGGCGGCGTTATTGTCGATGGCGACG
>NZ_JARBJP010000021.1 GCF_029309905.1 Brytella acorum | reverse complement strand
GCCATCACCATCTCCATCAATGGAAACGGTGAATCACAATCTATGCCCCATGTCACCCCACACGATTCATCGTTCAGTGGACGTGCTCTAGAGCCTCCCAGGCGGACAAATCAACAAAAAACGGAACAGATCTTGAAAAAACAGACCCGGCACGGGAGACGGAAAGGAAAACACCATAGGAAAACCTTTCCTTTTTGAATGCGATGTTTGTCGCATCCTCATCTTGTCGGGATTCGAACCCGCGACCCCTTGCGAATTGATGTTGATTTCTTTCCCCGAGGTCACGCCTGTCATCCGGTCGCCCGGCTGTTCATGGGCCTCAGGGGTCTGTTCCAGATGGCGTCTGGGGCAAAGATGGCTGCGAAGTCTTGAAGACCGGCGCCGGTCTGCCGGAACCGAGCGGGTTCTCTCTCGGTTGTGGAGAGAGCAGCCGTCCTGCGGCCTGACGGCACCGGTGCCTTCTTCGCCAGGGATGAGGGCATCCTTCCCATGGGCATGGGCTGCCATGCGACGCCTGCGTCCGATTTATGAGGAGACGCGGCGGAGATCCGCGATGATGGCATGAAACCGCTGCCGCATGCGTTGCGGATCGATGATCTGATCAAGATACCAGATCTCCGGCTTGATATCATACGCCGCATAATGGCTCAGTCTTTTGTCAAACTGCTGAAGAAGATGTTCTTCCCACGCATTGCGAAGCACACGATCGGAACCGCACGCCCCCACGATCTCCAGATAACGCACCTGACCGGCCACCCGGATCCCGAAATCGGAAAAGAACTGAGGAGAGCCGATCGCTGGCTCCAGATCGAGCGCGACATCGGCTGGTGTCACCGGATGGAGTGCCTCATAGACAATTCTTTCGGGGACGGAATTCAGAACGACCCCGTTGCCTGCCACGGAGCCGCTGGTGGGAAGATCGGAATACCGGGCGTGCGCATGACGCATCAGCCGCGCCCAGACCCAGTTCTCCCGATCCCCCAGCTGCATGAGATGCTTTCCCTCCGGCAGGAGGTATCGAAAGAGCGAAGAGGGTGGCTGCACCCCCAGCGCGAGGCTGATGCGGCGATAAAAGGCAAGATCAGCATCGGTGGCGTCGAGAAAGGAAGGCGCATGTATCCGCCCGGAAAACGCCGGAAAGGTTGATAAAATCATGGGAGGCTTTCAATCATGGAGAAGAAGAAATTAAAAGACACAATCATATTGAAAAACTGTGTTCGGTTTCCTCCGGGGCTTTTTCAGCGTCCCAAAGTGGTGAGTTCTTCAACAGACCATGCAGCAAGCAGGGCCGCGACCAGATGTCCGGCGCCATGGACCCGGGCGACGAGGGAGGCCGGATGAGAGGCGCAGGATGAACGCGGTTCCAGCCGGGCGAGGACAGTCTCGAGATCGACGATGCCTCCTCCGTGGTCATCGGGGAAAAGGCGACTGACGAGACGCTCAAGGCATACATAGTTCCTGTCGCGCGCGATCCCGGAAGCGTTCCAGTCCTCTTGCGAGGCTCCCAGAATGACCACGACATCGGGGCTCAGCGGAACGGTCCGGTGGTCCAGCGCCAGAACAGGGTCCATGAATGGCGTCGGGCCAAGCAACCCGTCCCATGTGGCGGCATCCAGACCCATACATGGATGGAGGCCTTCAGGGGCGGGGACATCCGCGACGTTCGCTCCGGCCGGGGACCAGAGCCCCAGAATGTCGGTCTGGCCCTTGAGATCGACGAGAAGATGGAGGGTTCGAAAAACCCGTTGGCTGTGATTCCCTACCTTGTGTGATGATTGGTGGGATGGCTCATGAAGCAGCCGGGCTTCTTTGATGTTGAAGAGCGGCTTGCTCGATTGAGCGGGCTTGGTGATCAGCTCGAAGCGTTTTCCCGGACGGTGGATTTTGAAGTCTTCCGTCCGGATTTGGAGCTGGCTCTGGCGTATTCGGATGGGAGCAAAGGCGGGCGACCACCATTTGATCCGGTACTGATGTTCAAGATCCTGGTGATCCAGACGCTGAACAATTTGTCCGATGCACGGACGGAGTATCTGATCAACGATCGCCTCTCCTTCATGCGCTTCCTTGGTCTGGGGCTTTCAGATCGGGTGCCGGATGCCAAAACGGTCTGGCTGTTCCGTGAACGCCTGACACAGGCAGGGGCCATTGAAAGACTGTTTGAGCGCTTTGATGCGACCCTGCGCAACGCCGGTTATCTGCCGATGTCCGGCCAGATCCTGGACGCAACGCTGGTGGCTGCTCCAAAGCAGCGCAATACGAATGCCGAGAAGGCAGATCTCCGGGCAGGGCGTATTCCTGAAGATTGGCAGGACAAGCCGTCCAAACTGTCCCACAAGGATCGCCATGCGCGCTGGACGCTGAAGTTCACCAAAGCAAAGCGGCAGGACGATGGAACCATGCCATCGAGTGATCTCGCCATCCCGTTCTTTGGCTACAAATCCCATGTCTCCATCGACCGGAAGTTTCGGTTCATCCGAAAATGGAAAACGACGGATGCCGCCGCCGGTGATGGCGCGCGATTGAGAGAGGGCTTGCTTGATAAAACCAATACAGCCTCAAGCGTCTGGGCGGATACCGCCTATCGCTCAAAAGCCAATGAGGACTTCATGGAAAAGGAAGGCTTTGTCTCGAAGGTTCATAGGAAAAAACCACATCTCAAGCCCATGCCACGGCATATCCAGAAGTCGAATGCTGGAAAGTCGGTGATCCGATCACGCGTCGAGCATGTCTTTGCCGACCAGAAATCACAAACGGGACTGTTCATCCGAACTGTCGGCATCACCCGGGCCACCATGAGGATCGGGCTGGCCAATATCGTCTACAACATGCGCCGCTTCCTCTTCCTGGAGCGGATCAGCGCGAATGCATAGCTATCCAGCGGGTGGCAGCCTTCGATCTGCTCAAAACGCAGATCGAAAGCGACCAAAGAACCGTCAATCAACACGCCAAAAGCCCAAAATCAGAACCAAGGCACATCAATTAACGGTTCTTCGATCCCTCCACGGGCATTGTGGCTGCGGGTGGCACGGAGGAGCCATATGGCAGTCCCCTTTCGGGAAACCGCGATTCCGTGACGACATCAGGAATGCGAGGCGGGCGCGTGAACAGGCCGACGCTTCGTTTTCCTTTCCGCCGTTCCACACCCCCCGCTTCAATCCGACCGAGAGAGCCGTGCAATCGCTCATGAAAATGGCCGCCTCCAGACGGGGCGGCCATTTTCTCACATCATCTCGGCTTTCCCATGACGAAACCAGAAGCTGGAGATCAGCTCAGGTTGAAGTTCGAAGCCGTCAGATCCGTCACACCGACGAAGGTGATCTTGGAGTTGTCCGCCAGCTGGATCGTGGTGTTGCCACCCGCAACCGTGGCCGAGTCCAGAACGCTCTGGAGACCATCATTGTTCTGCAGGCCGTAGCCATACAGAGCCATGATGTTGCCAGCCGCCGAACCGAAATCCGTTATGGTGTAATCGCCGCCGGCAGCGCCGTCGGTGATGATGAAGTAGTTGGCCGCGCCCGATCCACCGGTCAGCGTCGAGTCACCCGTGCCGCCCACCAGCGTATCGGCAGCCGAACCACCAATCACCGTGTTGTTGCCAACGCCGGCGAACGCATGCAGGCCGAGCGAAGCCGACGAGCCGTCGATCGTCTCGTTGCCTTCGTTGCCGACGAAGAGCGCAGCGCTGGACGTCGTGTTGACGATCGCGTCGAGGCCCGCGGCACCGAAGATCGTCGCCGTGCCGGCGCTGATCGTCGTGGTGCCCGTGCCGCTGATGAAGGTCAGCGCGCCGCTGACGTCGATGTCGTTCGACGTGCCGTGCACCACCAGCAGCGAGCTCGCCGCCGTGATGGTGTCGCCGATCGCGCCCACGACCGTGCCCGTCGCACCGGAGAAGCCGACCGTCGAGCCGAAGCCGCCGAAGACCGTGCTGCTGTCGCCGACCGTAATCGAGTCACTCGAAGCCGCGTCGACAACGACCGCGCCTGTACCGAGAGACACCGTGGACGAGCCACCGAGCATGGTCACGGTGTCGTTGCCGCCCGACCCGTCGATCGTGTCCTTGCCTTCGGAGATGACGTAGTTGACGCCCGAGCCCAGGGTGATCGTGTTCGTCGTGCCCGCGCCCGTCGAGACGGTCCACGAACCGGCGCTGGCGCTGGCATCAAACGTGCTGGTGCCGGCCGTGGCGACATACGTGCCCGACTGGTCGCCGACGGTAATGTCGGTCGAGCCGAGATTGCTGGCGAGAATGCTCAGCGTCGAGGCCGTGTCACCCGCCGCATTGACGGTCACTGCCGTGTTGAGGATCCCGCTCTCTGTGGTCAACGCACCAATCAGCATATTCGTGTAATCGCCGGTGAGCGTGTAGGCACCACCGACCGAGACCACACCCTGCACCAGGGACGCGCCGCCCGGCGCCGTATCGGCGTTGCTCCCGGCCATGAGATCAAAGGATGCGAGGCTGCTGCTGCTATAGGCGTTCTGGATGGTGGTCGCATAGCTGCTCGCCAGCGAGGCGTTCAGGCCACCATCGACGGTGACCTGAACCGTCGTACCAGAAGCGCCGACAACGGTAATGATTGCCATCTATTTAACTCCTGTAGGCGCCTTGCGGGCAGCCCGGGCCGGGCATGGACAAAGATCGCCAGATCGTTTCTCAAAACGATAGCGGATTAAGCAATACGAGGAAAGGATTAACATTTCTGTTGTTGCGACCTCGCAAGGGTTTCCCGGGGGCCCGAAATGCGCGGTTTTCGTGAACAATGACCACCATAGAAGCGAGGGCCCTCCTGCTGCACGTCGGTGTGCCTTTCCCTGCATGATGGATCGTAACATCGTGAAATCACAACCATCATGTCAAACCGGACTGTCAGAGGGGTCTTGTCCGGTATATCCTTGATCAAAAAAGGACACTGATGCATCGCAGATGATGCGTTCTGTCAAAATAATAAAATTGAAAACTCTACACGACACTTTTCCTGTGTACTTTCCTCCGATTCTTGTCTTATAATTCCTTCAACGTGGTGTGCGAACGGGAACTTATACCGTGCCAATTCGTCCAGAGTTAAAGGCTCTATACTCGAAAAGGTGGCCGGAAATCAGTCGACACGTGCGTTTCGAGCGTGCCCGGGGACGATGCCAAGCCTGCGGTCGCCCGCACGGAGAATGGGTTCGGGTTGCCGCCTCGGGTTTGTGGTTTGATAAGCCGCAAGGTGTCTGGCGTAATATAAGGGGACAGGAAGCGAGCCCTCCCGATTTGATCGAGCAGATCGGTGTACGTGAGACATACGTCGTGCTGGCAGCGGCACACCTGGATCATGATCCACGAAACAACCGGTTGCGCAATCTGCGCGCGTTATGCCAGGGCTGTCACTTGCGGCACGATCGGACATGGCATGCACAGCAGCGTCGTCTGACCTGGCGATCTCGTTATGCGCTGGGGGACCTGTTCGAAGGAGTCTATCGTCCAGGGATACTCGGCCTGATAAGCGCCCGATGGGGTAGACGGCCTCCATAACCTCCGGACCGCTCAGCCCAGCGGATCATTGTCGCCTTCGGGAACGGAGCCGTCTGATCCATTCATGGTGGGCTTCTCTGTCCTACCGGGAAGTTCCACCGTGATGATCGTCACATCACCAGGCCTCGCATATGGCGCCATGCCCGTGAACGGCCATCCTCGACAGCCGAACCTTGCGTTCGACACCGGAGAATGCGTCGCACGCCAGATATGAGGGAGCGAAAACCAAAAAGGGCTCGAAACTGCATATGGGCATGGACACGTTTGACCATCTGCTAGCCCTGCACGTCACGCCAACAGTTCGCCAATTTTCGCATGCAGCTTCTCCACATCAACAGGACTGGCGGATGAGACAGGAAGACACCACCCCGTCAGTGACGGGCCTTTAATTTTCCGCATAGGACTGACAGAGACAGTTATGCTGCGCCCGTTTCCCCTCAGAAGCCGAAGGAGGAGTCCTCATGTCGTTCGGCAACAACACGTTTCGTCTGCTGACGCGCTACGCTCTGGCCTACCAGATCGAGGAGTGGAGATGGACGATCGGACCCCACACCTACGGCTCGCCGAATGTCATAGAAGCTGGCGAAGCCGGGCTGAGCATCGGCGATTACTGCTCGATCGGCCCGAATGTCACGATCATCCTGGGCAACCATCGCATCGACCTCGTCACCACCTATCCCTTCAAGACACTGGCGCATTTCTGGCCGACCGCCGCCGAAGGGCAGGACGATCATGCCAGCAAGGGCGATGTCACGATCGGTAGCGACGTATGGATTGGCGCGAACGCAACCATCATGTCCGGCGTGACCATCGGCGACGGCGCCGTCGTCGCTGCCAATGCGCTGGTAACGAAGGCAGTGCCGCCTTATGCCGTCGTCGGAGGCAATCCCGCGCGGGTGATCCGCTACCGCTTCCCTGAGGCCATCATATCGCGTCTTCTGGCGCTCGCCTGGTGGAACTGGCCGGAGGACGTTTTGGCTCAGCGGCTACCTCATCTCGTGAGCAATGATATCGAGGGTTTTCTGGCGCAGTACGAAGCCGAACCCCATGCCTGACTTTCCGACTGTCCCGCTGCCCATCGATCCGCAGGCCACCGCCGAACAGATGATCCGCCTGTTTGGAGACGAAGCCGAGAACATGGCACAGAAACGCGCCAGCATGTTCCTCGCCCAGGAGGACATGGATCAGGCCCGGCAATGGCTTATCGTGACGGCTACGGTCCGTGAGTTGACACACGGCACCCGACGGGCAGGACAGGCGGTCCACTGATGGTCGGCTATAAACGGGACGAGGCGTTGCGTCCGGCCCAGATGGAGGGATCGAAGAACCGTTGATTGAAGGCGCCGTGTCCTGATTTTGGGCTCAGCGGGCATGTTTCGAACCCTCCCGGTCGCTGGGATAGCGGTATTTGCTGCGGTCATACCGGACGCGATTTTCAATCGTCCACATCGGGCGGCCTCTCCCAATTGGGGCTGTCGACATGGAATCACAAATGATTCCAAATATTCAAGATGATGTTGGACGGACACTGACATAAAAATGCAAGTTCCCAAGGTCCGGACATATAACCGGAACAGGGCGATTTCGGTGTGCCGGATGGCCGGGAAGAAGGCGATCGGACATCTTAAGCAGCATGGAATGGCGGCCCTTCGGAAAGGGGGCAGGTATTCCAAAATGGCCCTTGCCTGAAGAACGGGTTCACCATGGCCCTCATGCAGCATGGTGGTCCGGTTTACTCACCAGCCCTTACTTCTCAGCAGAACAGGTTTCCATGGATCCTGGCTCTGATCAGATAAGTTTATTAAACAACCACATAATTCCATTGTATTTATCACCATCATAAAGCCCGAAACCGGTTTCCGCTGCCGAAGCGGTCAGAAAATTTTCAGCATCGTGCACCCATCAGATTGAATCTGAAATGATCATCCTATATCGTGTTTTTAACGTTATCCAGCGGGTTTCATCCTTCTGTTCATAAAGGATCTGTCACGCGGCCATGCAACGATCTGCCCGTCACAAGACACTTCCGTTGACTCAGGCCCAGCGTGGCCTCTGGATGACACAGTTTATAGCGCCGTCCGGATCAAATCTGAATATTGCCGAAGCTATCCATCTGCACGGACCATTACATATTCGGAACTTTATTGCCGCGCTGCGGAAGACCCAGGCGGAAGCTGAAACGCTCAGAACCAGGATCATCCAGACGCCGGAAGGGCCGCTTTATGAGATTCTCCCTCATGCCGAAGCATCCTGTCCGATCATCGATTGCCGGGACGCACAGGATCCGGACGATACGGCACTCCGCTGGATGCAAATGCGTCTTCGGACACCACTCGATCTGGCACATGACGAGCTGTGGCAGAACGCCCTTCTCAGGGTGGGCGAGACGCGCTGGATCTGGTTTCATTGCTGTCACCACACCGTACTTGACGGGTTTGCGGGCGGGTTGATTGCAGCGCGTGTAGCGGCGCTTTATACGGCTTTTTCCAACGGCGTCGAGACAGCGGAGGCAGCGTTCCTGCCTCTTGCAACCCTCCATGAACAGGAGAGCGCGTATCGGGCCTCCGAGCGTTATGCGGGCGACAGGGCCTACTGGCTCGGGCAGTTGCAGGATGCGCCAGAGCCGTTTTCTCTCTCGCTCAGACCGCATCGTCCACCCAGTGGAGAGCATGGCGGTGCCATCACACGCTCGAAAATGATGGACAACGCCAGGACGGAAGCCCTCGCCGCCCTGGGGCGTGCCCACGGATCGACCCTGCCTCAGGTCCTGACGGCTCTTCTCGTCAGCTATTTCTATCGTGTGACAGGGCATGACGACCTCGTTGTTGGCATGCCGGTCAGCGCACGGGCCACGCGCGCGCTGCGACAGACGCCTGGCATGGTCGCCAATGCCGCAGCGCTGCGCTTCCGGATCGAGGCCCATGCGAATTTTGCCGGAATGATCACCCTGGCGCGGCGAGCCATGAGGGGGGCTCTGCGCCATCAGCAATATCGCTACGAAGATCTGAGGCGCGATCTGGGCTTGTTTGGTGCGGCCCATCAGATCAGTCGCATCGGAATCAATATCGAGCCGTTCGACTACGATCTGGCTTTCGGTGATCTGACCGCGCGCAACGCCAATCTGAGCAATGGCGCGATGGAAGACCTGACCATCTTCGTCTTCGACCGCCAGGATGGCAACGGCCTCTGCATCCAGTGCGATGCCAATCCAGCGCTTTATACAGACGATGAACTCGACGCCCATCTGGATCGCATCCTGCGCCTTGGCGACGCGGTGCTGGCGTCTCCGGATGCTCCTCTAGAAACCTGCCCTCTTCTGACCGAGACCGAGCGAACGCGGCAGACCGAACGCAACCGAAGGACAGGGCGGCTCTGGCCCGAAAGATCCCTTCCAGAGCTCATCAACGACGGAATTCGCTCTGGCACTTCGATGCTCATCACAGACGCCTCGACCGTTCTTTCCAGAGAGGCGTTTCTAGACAGTCTCGACCGACTGGCCCGGGACCTCCGAGAAGCAGGTATTGGTCCGGGGCATCTTGTGGCCCTCGCCCTGCCACGCGACCGACGTATGATTGTGTGCATGGCGGCCATCATCAGGGCTGGTGCCGCGTGGCTGCCGCTCGATGTCGACGCGCCCCTGCCACGTGCGAGACTGATTCTTGAGGACGCCCGTCCGAGCCTCGTCGTCCTGCCCGACCAGACCTATGCCGAGTGGGCCTGCCATTACCCAGCATGGTGCATCGACAGTGACGCGCTTCGGGCACATCCGCTTAGCCCGTGGCATGACAGCTTTGTCCCGGCTGAAAGTGTCCCTGTCAACACGGCCTATGTGACCTATACCTCTGGCACGACGGGCCGCCCCAAAGGCGTGGTCGTCCCGTGCTCCGCCCTGCTCAATTTTCTGCACACCATCAGAGAACGTCTCGCATTCGGCGCCGCCGATGTCCTGGTTGCCGTGACGACCTGGACGTTCGATATCGCTGTCCTTGAGACTCTTCTTCCGCTCGTGAGCGGGGCAGGCTGCGTGATTGCAACGCAGCAGGACATCCGGGATCCGAAACGGCTCGCCGCATTGATCGTCGATCATGGCGTGACCACCATGCAGGCCACCCCGACATTGTGGCAGACCCTTCTTGGTACTGAGGCGGAAAATGCTCTGAGCGGGCTTCTTCTTCTAAGCGGCGGCGAGGCGCTCCCGACGCATATGGCGCGACAGATGGTCCGGCTCGGACGCGCCGCCTATAATCTTTACGGCCCGACCGAGACGACCATCTGGTCCACAGCTCATCGACTGACCCCCGATCAGAATGATTCTTCTCCTGCCGGCCTGCCTCTGGCCAATACGCGTCTTTCCATCATCGATCGCTGGGGCCATGTTATGCCAGATGGCCTCATCGGTGAGTTGCTGATAGCCGGAGAAGGCGTGGCGACCGGATATCTGAACCGGCCGGATCTGACGACCAGTCGCTTTATCCCGGATCCGGATGGCACAGGAGCGGCGCTGGCCTATCGTACGGGCGATCTGGCTGTGCTCGACAAGACCGGTGTTCTCATGATTTTCGGACGCGCCGATCAGCAGGTCAAGATACGCGGCATGCGGATCGAGCCTGATGAGATCGAAAGCACCCTGCTCGGCTTGCCGGAAGTTCTCCAGGCCGCTGTTATGGTCGAGACAACAGGAACACAAATAGTCCTGGCCGCCTATCTGGTTCCCGCTGTTTCGGGCACGATACTCGATCCCGCACAGATAAGACGGACGCTGCTTACCCTCCTGCCGCCGCAAATGGTCCCGGTTCGCCTTGTCAGTGTCGAAGCCCTTCCCCGTCTGACAAGCGGCAAGCTCGATCGCGCTGCTTTGCGGGCTCTGCAGGAGATACCGTCCGCAAGAACCCTCACTTTGGCGTCGACACCAGCCGAACAGATGTTGTCACGCCTCTGGTGCACTCTGCTGGACGTGGAAGAGGTCGATATCAATACCAGCTTTTTCGATCTGGGCGGCGACAGCATCATGGCGGTGGAAATGGTGGCCGCACTCTCCGCTCAGGGGTACGAGTTGCCCGTCGGTCAGGTCTTTGCCGCACCGACGATTGCGCTTCTGGCTCCTCTCTTCGAGGGAGGGCCAGACGCATGCGATCCGCTCGCCGTCACATTGCCGATCCGTACCCTCGGCGACAAACCGCCACTGTTCTGTATTCATCCGGTCATCGGCATGAGCTGGAGCTTCAATACGCTCGCGCCGCTTCTGCCCGAAGGACATCCTGTCTACGGTCTGCAGGATGCCGGACTGCTTCTCGGTGATTCGCCTCCTCTGACACTCGAGGCATTGATCCGCTGTTATATCGCGACGATCCGGACGATACAGCCACAGGGACCCTATCATCTCATCGGCTGGTCGATGGGGGGCGTCATTGCCCAAGGCATCGCCCATCTCCTGCGTGAGACAGGCGAGGAAATAGCCCTGCTGACATTACTCGACGCCTACCCGAGCCTTCCCGGAGAGGGGGTTTTCGCCCCCGACGACATGGAGGCTCTCAAGACAGCGCGCGCATTCCTGCACATCAGCCTGGAGCCAGGCGCGCCCGAGCCACAGACGCTGGACGATCTGGCCGATCTCCTTCTGGCCGAGATCGACACGTCCCTTCTTCCGGTTCTCCAAGGGCGCGAGAGAGGTGACCTGGAAGAACTCGCTAAAAAAATGCGCCTTGTGGCACGGCGCAATCTGGAGATGCTGGTCGCCCATCGTCCAGCAAAGACGGATGTCGACATCCTTTTCCTGCGCGCCGGCCAAAAGACCGACATGTTTATCACCGATCGTCCACAGGCATGGTCGGCGTTCACAACGGGACAGATTGTGGCGCATGATCTGCCTTGCCGCCATGGTGACATGCTCACGCCAGGCCATGTGGAAACCGTGGCCCGCCTGATCTGCTCTCACCCGGCTCTTGCCCAGGTGGCCACCGCCTCCCTGACCGCAGCCTGAACCGAAATCGATACCCCTGATGAAAATCGTAATCTTTACCATCGGAACGCAAGGCGATGCCCGGCCTTTCGTGGCGCTCGGCAGACGGCTTTCCGCTTTGGGGCATGATATCTTCATCGTGACCTCGGCACGACACCGCCAGCTCATCGTCGAAGGCGGGTTGCATCTTGTTCCCATCGAATCAGACTTTGCCGAGCTCATGGCAAGGGAACATGCCGTCATGGACAAGGGCAACCAACTGCGCATCGGCAGACAAATGGCAAAGGCCCTGTGCGACTGGATGCCGCTCTGGGTCGAGCAGGCCATGGCGGCCACCGAAGGGGCAGAGCTGATCCTCGGCTCGGGATCAGCTACAGCGCTCGGGGCCTCGATTGCCGAGAAACGCCGCATCCCTTTCGTGCAGGCGCAGTTCATGCCGATGACGCCCTCCCGGCATGTTCCGCCGCTCTGGCCAAACCCGGGCCTTCCCCTTCCTGGTACAGCCAATCTTGCGCTAGCTCATCTGGCGCGATTTCTGATCTGGCAGGTCATGTCGGCGCCTATCACCGTCATGCGCCACGACCTTGGCCTCGAGCCGATAGGATGGCGCGGCCCGTGGTCAAGAAAAGGGGGGCATGCGCGCGGCCATTATCTGCTTTATGCTTTCAGCCGTCATCTGCAGCCGCAGCCAGACGACTGGCCCGCGGACCGGATTGCCGTAACAGGAAGCTGGTTCTACGACCAGACGCAGAAATGGACGCCGCCACCCGCTCTCATGCGGTTTCTCGAAGCCGGTCCGAAACCTCTTTATATCGGTTTCGGAAGCATGATGTGTGGCAACCCCGAGGCGTTCACGCGCATGATTCTTGAAGCTGTGCGCCAGACAGGTCGACGCGCTATCATCGCGACAGGCTGGGGCGCGCTTCGTGCCCTGCCCGGGCAGGAGGATGACTCCCTTTTCTTCATCGAGAATGCCCCGCATGACTGGCTGTTTCCCCGGGTCGCGATGGCCGTGCATCATGGGGGCGCTGGCACGGTTGCAGCTGCATCACGCGTTGGCCTGCCGCAAGTGATCATCCCCTTTCTGGCGGATCAGTTCTACTGGAGCTGGCGTCTCAACATGATCGGCATCACACCGATGATCCTTAACAGAAAGACGCTCACAGCCGAGAAACTCGCCTACGCAATCGGCAAGGCACGTGCCCGCTCTGTTGCTGACAAGGCGCGCGCGCTCGCGCCCCTCATCGAGGCCGAAGACGGCATCGCACGGGCCATGGCCGTCCTTGGACACTGGGGGCTTCTCAAATCCCCTTTGTCGGCGAAGACTGCGGTCTGATGAGCGCACATTCCCGGCGTCTCCCTGCCATTGCCGTTGAGTCTCTCGTCAAGCGCTATGGCGCGGAAACCGTGGTCGACGGGCTGAATGTCTCCATCGCTTCGGGTGAGACTTTTGCCTTTCTTGGCCCGAATGGCGCGGGCAAGACCACGACCATCAAGATGCTGACGACGCTTCTCCCGCCTGACGAAGGCCGTATTCTTCTGAACGGCGTGGATCTTGCGAAAGACCCGATGAACGCGCGTCGTCATTTCGGCGTGGTGTTCCAGGACTGCACGCTGGACAAGACGATGACCGTGCACGAGAACCTGTGGATGCATTGTGCTCTACATCGCATTCCACGCGCACAGAGACGCCTGCGTATCGGAGATGTGCTCGCCCTGTTCGACCTTGCCGATCGGCGCGACAGCATGGTCAGTGCGCTCAGCGGGGGGCTCAGGCGACGCGTCGAGATCGCCCGCGCACTCCTGCACCATCCAGCTCTGATCTTTCTGGATGAACCCACGCTTGGCCTCGATCCGAAAAGCCGGCGCATTCTATGGGCTCATCTTCAGCATCTTCAGAAGGAATGCGGAACAACCATTTTCCTGACCAGCCATTATCTCGATGAGGTCGAGCGGTTTGCCCATAACGTAGCCGTGATCCAGAAGGGGCGCATCATCATGCAGGGTACGGTGGATTCCATCATCCGTTACGCCGAAAAGACGACCCTCGAAGACAGCTTCCTGTTTCTGACGTCCGAAGAGACACAGACGAAAGAAGACCGTGCCGTTGTAGCCGGAGCCTGATGTGATCGACATCCTGTACTGTCTCTGGCTGCGGCAGATCCGGAGTTTTCTACGCGCCCGAGGGCGCGTGGTCTCGGCGTTGGCCCAGCCTTTCCTGTTTCTGATAGCACTTGGTCTGGGCTTTGCTCCGATCTTTCGCAAGGCCGGCGAGGGGAACTATTTCGTCTTCCTCGCACCTGGCGTGATTGGCGCGGGCATTCTGTTTAACGCCGTCTACTCCGGTTCAGATCTTCTCTGGGACCGCCAGTTCGGCTTTATCAAGGAAACACTCGTGGCGCCGGTTTCTCGCGTCTGGATTCTGCTGGGCAGGGCACTCGGGGTCGCCAGTGTGGCCTTGATTCAGGCCGTACTCGTGGGCCTGCTCTGTCTCGCCGCAGGACGTGTTCTGCCTGACGCCGGCCAGATCGGGCTCGCCCTCCTCTTCGCGCTCCTGATCGCGCTGATCTTCGCCTTTTTCGGATCTATTCTCGGCTCCGTCATGAGCGACGCACAGAGCTTTTCGCAAATTGTGAGTTTCATCGTCACGCCTCTCTTCTATCTCTCTGGCGCCGTATTTCCGCTTGAAGGACAGACCACGCTCGTGCGTGTCCTGGCGTTCTGTAACCCGCTTACCTACGGCATTGACGGGATGAGGGGCGCGTTGTCGGGCCGCTTCGTGGTCGCGCCTTCACTTTCCCTGCTCGTGCTTGCGGTCTCAGCCATCCTGAGTGCCGGTTTTGCCCAGCTGGCTTTTTCACGCATTCGCCCTTGAAGAACAGCAGCCCTGCTCCGAACGCATGCTCAGTTTTGAGACGGGGTGGTTACTGCGCGCCGCAGCGGTCTCATACCATCGGGCATTTCCTCTGACTCATCTGTGAAGTGACGCGAGGAGGCTGTTCTGATTCAGTTCTGGGACGGAGGATCGGGTATGGCTGGTGCGATTGCTTTACGGACGGATTATACGGCTGATGCGCTTCGGCGTCTGGCCTTGGGTACACGGGATGCGAATGTTGCACGGCGCCTTTTGTCGCTGGCTGCCGTGCGCGAAGGTGCCAGTCGAGGTGATGCGGCCCGGATCGGGGGCATGGACCGGCAGACCCTGCGCGATTGGGTGCACAGGTTCAATGCTGCGGGGCCAGATGGTTTGCGGGACCAATGGCGCAATGGCTCTGTCTGCCGCCTGACGGCGGAGCAGCAGACGGAGCTCTCGGCATTGATCATGGCTGGCCCCGATCGGAACCGAGACGGCGTGGTCCGTTGGCGCCGCGTTGACCTAATGAGACCTGTGTGCGGGTAGCTGACTGCCTGCGGGAGGTGGAATTTCTGACCTGCCGCCCCTTTATGTTCGGGTCTGGCCATGCGCGGGT
>NZ_JARBJP010000020.1 GCF_029309905.1 Brytella acorum | reverse complement strand
TCGTGACCTCACCCACCGCCAGCGCCTGCTCCTCGCCAAGACCGGAATGCTGCATCGCTGCCCGACGCACCGCCAGCGGCACCGCATGCCCCTGGGACAGCCCCATCGCGAGCGACGCTTCTTCCAGACGCTGCTCGACCCCGATCATCTCCCGTGTGGAGAACCGTTCCCGCCCATGACCGTCCCTCCCGAGGGAGACCAGCTCCGGGCACGCCTCCACCCGAACCATGACGGCCGTAAACTGTTCAGCATCCACCGTATGCCGGTCCACGAACCGCGCCAGATCCTGCCGGGTAAACGTGCTCTGCTGTCGCGTCAGCGCCTCCAGCGCCGCATGCGGCTCGGCCAGCAACTTCTCGCCATTGCGTCGCGCGATCTCCAGATGGTCGGCAACGCGCTCACACGGTTCACCGCGCTCCGGCCGACGTGACCCTGCGGGTCCGATCTTGTTCTGCGGCTCAAGGTCGATCCCCTGTGCGGCAAACGTCCGATGGTCGATCCGCACGTCCAGGTCCAGCTCGGCCAGCCGTTCATTGGCAAGTGACGCCCATCGCTCCCGCCACGTCAGCAGGAGTTCCTTGTCATTCCACGAGCGTTCTTTCGCACCAAACCCGTTCTCATCCACAGACCGCGTGGACAGCATCACATGGGCATGCGGCTTCGCCTGTCCGTCCTCACCAATGTCCCAATGCACATTGAGATCGGCCACCATGCCGCGTTCCACGAACTGCTCCCGCACAAAATCCCGTGCTAGCGCGATCCCCTGCGTCTGGGGCATTTCGCGCGGGATTGAAAACTCCACCTCGCGGGCAAGCTGGGCATCCTTGCGCTTCTCGATCGCCTCGACCTCGTTCCACAGAACAGACCGATCAAGAAACCGCTCCGGTGCGCCATCGGGCAGCAGGATCTCGGAATGCACCACGCCGCTCTTGTTGGAAAAGTCATGGTCGCGATCCAGCCGCACGTCATGCAGGCGGGACGCCGCGCGATAGGCCGCCGCCGCTACAGCGCTCCGACCAGTGGCGCGGCTGATGACCTTCGCATGCAGGTGATAGATCGCCATGGACGCGATCTTATCACACAACTTAAGCGCACGTCACGAAGTGACGTATAAGCGCGCACTCACATTTTACTGCGCCAAAAGGGTTGATTACTCTGGATGAGTGACGCGGTTCTCGCCTGTGTGATAGAGTATGGCATAGATCAGCAGGACAGAGGACCGGAAATGCGTAAGCCACGGGACATTGATGCGGAACTGAAGGCGCTTCAGGAAAAGGCGAAGCAGCTTAAGGCGCAACGGACCATCCAGCTCGGCGAACTGGTCGAGGCGACGGGAGCCGATACCCTGTCGATCGAGGCGCTGGCCGGTGTACTTCTTGCGGCTGTCGAACAGGCGGACGGCAAACCCGAAGCCGTCGCGAGGTGGACCGAACAGGGGACGGCGTTCTTTCAGGCCGGCGCAAAAAAGGGCGGCCGGAAAGGAACCGGAAACGATCAGAACGGAGCTTCTCGCACTTGAAAGACGGATCAGGAAGCAGGCGGCCCTGATCCATCGCCATCAGGCACGAAAGGCACGCACTGACATGCGCGACTGGGCGAAGGCGCGACGCGAACGTACCCATCATCTGATCGAACTGGGCGGGCTGGTACAAAAGGCGGGTCTGGTCGATCTGACCGACGATGATCGCGCCACCCTGTTCGGCGCTTTCCTCGATATTGCGGGGCAGCTTCAGGGCGGCAATGATACCACTCTAGACGACCTGAAAACACGCTGGAAACGCGTGGGGCTTCATGCCTTTGATGCAGACCGGGGATATGACAGGGCAACAGGCGGAAACAACCATGACTGACCACGAAACACGATCATCTGAAACGGACACGCTACGGGAACTGACAACCCGGATTGTCACGGCCTATGTCAGCAGCAACACGGTTCCGGCGGACGCGCTGTCCGGCCTCATCAGCACGGTGTTTCAGGCACTCGGCAGTCTGGGACAGACGACAATCGAAACACCGGATCTGGTCCCGGCCGTGCCTGTGAAGAAATCAGTCTTTCCGGATTACATTGTCTGCCTGGAGGACGGGAAGAAGCTGAAGATGCTCAAGCGTCATCTTCACGCCGCCTATGGCATGACGCCAAAACAGTATCGGGAGAAATGGGGCCTGCCTGAAAGCTACCCGATGGTGGCTCCTGACTATGCGGCCCGACGCTCTACCCTGGCCCAGGAAATCGGACTGGGGCGGACCATCAAGACGGCACCGGGCATTGCAGCGCCCGCTGAAAATCAGGTGCCGGTCACGCACATACCGGCAAAAAAACGCGGGCGTAGGCCAAAACGGGCCTGAAAATCCAGACGGAAACAGAACGCGGGAACGATCTCTCATTCCCGCGTTAAAAACCAACACTAATATTAATTTTACATGAAATACTATATATTTAATTCATTTCTACTAATTTTCTTGAATATTACCTTCTGGTCTTTTCTGTCGCGATGTTTCCTGCCAAATGCGTTCTGAAATGTAACCCACCGCGCTGCGCGCATCTTCGCCAGGACGAAGGTCATATAAATTTTTGAGAAGGAGTTGATCAAAATCAGTCAGGTGTAGAGATAAATTGGGAATATTTTTTTCATTGGTTTGCTTAAGAAAAGTAATACTAGAATATGACTCACCTAAAATTGGCGCACTCATAATTATCATTGACACCACATCAGATAAATCTACCCATTTCGCGTTTTTTATTCTTTCTATATCTATTATTAAAATGGATAAATGAATATCTTTCCTTGTGGGAGATATAACAAGAGATGGATCGTAACTTTGTGAAAAATAACTTGGGCCGAAAGACGAAGGCAACACTAATGGTGGAATAGATTCACGGTTTTCCTTCGCCGTTGATACAAGCCATCGTATGGCTCTACTTCGAAGAAATTCACGCTGTATTGATTCGGATGGCCCGTCGAAATTTGATTGATATACAGGAGACGCCTCATATCCGACGAAAAGGTTCGGATTTTTGCTTTCGACTTCAGCAGCGAGGCGATCAGATTGATCAGTAAAAAAAACGAAAACATTTTTATCAATACAACTACTACTAGACTCAAGGTTGAAATAATTAAACTTCTTTACTAGAAGTCCAGAAAAAAGATGGGTGAATTGAGGCGTTAAACCGAAAACATCAATGCAAAGCTTCGACCGCCATTCGGCCAGGTCGGATTCAAAACGCGGTTTGAAGATCCGGCTTACCTCCGTATTGATATCTTCTACGCTATAGCCATGGACAATATAATTCTCCCCAGATTGTGCTTCTGCACCTTGCGCAAATAGTAGAAAACCCAATGAAACGTATTTCATTGGGTTTTCTACTATTTTTTTTATCCCTATGAAAAATTCAGCACGGATGCGAGACACGACCAGCACAATACTGTTGATCATCACCAAGATCGATAGGATATATACAAGGACTGCAGGTTGGATCAGGATCGCCATTGGAAGCGTCTTGAATAACTAAAGGCAGAGAAATTACATTACGCATCGTATGGAATGGTAAATCTTCATTTTTTGATTGTTTTATCCCCATGTCATGGGCAGAAGCCAATATTGGAAAAGAAAAAATCATCAATAAGAATGTTTTTCTCATACGTTTTCTCCTGTTTTAGGGAAGGCATCAAAGATGGCCTTCCCTAAAACAGGGAACCATATTCATACACAATTCGCAATAATATTACGATTTATTAATGATAAAATTATCCCTGTTCTGCCGACTGTTTACGATCTGCCCGATCTCCTCTGTTCTGGCCGGAATACGCTTTACCGCGTCTGTGCAACATCGGTCTCCAACAGCATCCGGACATAGCGTGTGTAAGGAATGCCCTTTGCCTTCGCCCTGGCTTTCACGGCGTCCAGCAGGGACGCAGGCAGGCGCATGTTGAGGGCGGCTGCCTTGGGTTCGATCTCAAAGCGCATGGGCTTGAAACCGGACAGATCATATTGGGTTAGATCGGCGGTCGCGACGAAATCCTCGGCCGCTTCGTCACTGTGCAGCGAGGGCATGGACCTATTTTTACTGCTCATAGTGGTCGATCTCCTTCTGATGCATGTAACGGGCACTGATGGGACGTAACCTGGTTTGGTTGCTGATTGTCCTGAACATGAAGACCAGGAAAACGTAACGTCCGGCTTCAGTCCTGCCAATGGCCCGCATCCGGGGTTCACCGGGATAAGGATCAGCCATGACGGCAGATTCTCCCAGCAGGACCTGCTCGATTTCCGCACGGGAGACCCCATGTTTGCGCTAAGCCTCTCTGGGAGGGGCGTACAGGGCGCAATTCCTGTTACAGACCACAAAACCAGCCACCACACAGGGTAATGCCTGTACGGCCATCCTGTGGCGTCTGGCGGGCATGCTGCAACACGTGAGCCGCTGAATGATCGCCTGAACACCGGTGCGCTTTGAGCAGATTACGGTCCTGCCCGGTTCTTCTGGTGTTGCAGGCGTCGGGCGAGCGCGGAGCGGGAGCCCCGGAGGGCGCCAAAGGCGCCGACGCGGGAGAGGAAGGTGCTGGTAGAGAGACGATGCGGGAACGCATTGTCAAATTATGATTTCGCGGCGTAGGCGTGTCCGTTTAGCGCAGCCCTGGAAGGGCGAGCAGGGGGATGCCGGGTGGGAGATCGCGCATAGCGCGATTGGGGCGGCCGTAGGCCGCGAGCCGGCGGGGGCGTAGCCCCCAAGAGGCGGTGGTTTGTCGTTAGAGATTTTGTTAAAAAAGACTTGTTAAATAAGTTAAGCCGTTCAACGGATCGATTTTCGTTCTTATTTTCAATACCCTATGAAACCGCCTGGTGGATGAAACCCCGTGATTCGGTGGGTGAAACCCCGGCACTTCAGTGTGTGAAACCCCAACAGTATGGTGGGTGAAACCCCGACATCTAGTATGACTTATCCACACCCCATCCGTCACATTCCTTATGAAATAAGAGAAACCGAGTCAGCGATACGGCGTCCTTAACGGAAGTAAGGCCTCGGCCGGTGGGTGAAACCCCGACGCGTCAACGTCGTTCGACTTTTGCGAGATGGTCCATCAGCTTGTCCACTTCCTCGGCACGCTTCTGATCAACCTCAACACGCTCCCTACGCTCTCGTTCTTCTTCCAGCCTAGCGTGCAATTCAGCCGCCTCGGAAGCGCAACGTAGTTCGAACAAGACTGCTGGTATTTTATCGGTCGTTTTCGTCATCGTCATTGTATATTCGGGCAGCTGGTCAGTCTCTATGACCTTGCGAACCATGCGCGTGAATTCCTTCGAGGTTGCATCACTGCCGGTTTTTTCGCGCAACACCTCAAGGCGGCACATCCACCCACCACGTTGTTGACCAACATGCTTACGCGCAACTCGGTATAAGGCCCTCTCAAGCCCCCCTGTCAGCAGAAAGTAATCATGATGCATGGTCAGCAACGACCGTTCGCTAACAATGCCTTCATAAACCCAATTTGACAGGGTAATAGTCATACCGCGCGGCTGGTCCGTGGCTGGATCTACTTCTAGGGTCCACCCATCCAACCACCCAAACTGGGCCTCTGTACGCCGCTTCGGCGCTCGGATTGACGTGCGAATAGAAGTTGTCTCCAATCGCGACAACGCAGCCTGTAACTCGCTATAGTCACGTCCTCCGGTCCCCCTCCGGATACCACGCAACAGGTCGTAGGTGGTCGTGGTAAGCGTGCGTGGAAGGTCATTGACCCCCTGCTCCTTCATTCGGTTAAGGACGGACGCGGCCCAAATAAGGATATCGGCATCCCAAATCGTCGCCATGCCATAGGCAGGCATCGCCTCGACCTTCACCCACGCCTCGCCGTCCGGACTACGATATTCGATCGGTTTGAGGCGTTTGCGTTTCTGGAGTGAAAAGAATGGACGCTCCATCACCTCTCGCTGATCTTTCAGCGGAAGATCGTTCATTAATGGAATGAAAAAATCGAATTCCGAGTTAGGATCACGGCGCTTGCTCACGGCGCGAATCTCGTGTGACCGCGCTGAACGAGATATTGCCGCAATAACCGCTCAGTGATGACTGTCAAAGGTTCCCCTCCTTCCTCCACGCTAAGCTGCCTCAAGGTGCGGTGCATGTCTTCGGGGATATGGATCAGTACAGGTTTTTTGCCGGGGTGACTGTTGCGCCGCGTTGTACTTTCGCCGCTCACGCCCTTCCCTGCCTTTATCGGTATTGACGCTGGTTGCGTCTCAACCTTCGGCAGGGTTCGAGTTTCGAGCTCATCGTCGAAGATTCCGGCCAAAGCCGTTGTTTTTTTCGCCATTACGCCATGTCGCTTATTAGCTTATTCGCATATCCGCTTAACCGCTTAACCTCAGCGAACGCAGCATGCAACTCGGCCGATGCCTTGCTATTCGGGTCCAACTCAACTGCGGTCTTGCCGATTGGAGTCGCCTTGTAGAAATCCTTGCGGAAGTGAAGCATGCTATCGAAAAGGGCAACGCCCTTCGCAGCAAAGCCGGCGCGAGCCTCGGCCTCTTCCCCACCTTGGTGCGGCACTTGGGTTAGGATCACCGCGAATGGTGTGCCCGCCTGCTGCACCTGCTTGACTGTTTGCAGGACTGAATGAACGTCCAGCCCACGCGGCGCCACAGGGATTACCACGAAATCGGCTTGCTCGGCCGCCAGCATGGCGATGTCCTTCGAGTTCGCTGGCGTGTCGATGATAATAAGATCCAACTTGCCGCTACTGCGCCCGCGCGAGACATGCAGCGGCAACCCCGCAACACTACTATCCTTCACCATCACGTCGTCTACATCTCGGCGTTCCGACCAATAAAGCGCCGACCCCTGCCGATCGTCGGCATCGAGGATAACAACGGATGCCCCCTCACGAACAGCTTCGACGGCGAAAGCGGTCGCGATCGTTGTTTTCGACTGCCCACCTTTTTGCGCGATGATAGCCCAAGTCTGCATGGTGCCTCCTAACTCAAGCGACTAAGCAACACATATCGCTTAGTCGCTTATTAGACAATTCGCTTAATAAGTTATTCGCTTGTTCGTTTAGTAAAGACAAAGCTTCCCCGCCAGGAATCCCGCCTGCCCTCTCTAAACGAGGATGGTGACGATGTTCACTTTGACTAGGGCCAAGTCGTAAGCAACGAAATCATAGCGTTTTCACACCCTGATGCGCTCGACCTCATCGAGGGAGATGTCCTCGCGCCGGCGATCGTAAAGTTGGGTGGTGCGGGTGGAGGCGTGGTTCGCCATGACGGCCGCATTCTCCAGCGTGCCGCCATTCTTCAGATAGGTCGTCACCCCGGTCGCCCGGAAGGTATGGTTGCCGATCGCGGTCTCGATCCCGGCCGCTTTTGCCCGTCGCCTGGCCATCGCATGCGCGTCGGATTGCTCCAGCCGCCGCTCCGAAAGCTGCCCGGTGCCGCGCTGGATGGTGCGAAACAGCCAGCTCTTCGGTTCACCGACCAGCCCGGTGCCATCAAGATAGGCGTGCAGGGCGTCCTCCAGCGTATGGTGGCAGGGCATGGCGTGCTGCTTGCCACCTTTCTCACGCAACCGCACCCACAGGCGACGGTTCTGCACGAACACATCCTCGACCCGCATCGCCAACGCCGCGCCCACCCGCGCGAAAGAAAACACCATCAGCGCGATCAGCGCCCGGTCGCGCAATCCGCCCGGCGTGGACACGTCGATGCCATCCAGCAAAGCCCGCGCCTCGGTCGCCGCCAGAACTGGCGTCTTGCCAACCCGGGCGCTATGCGCCGGCCCGCGCACCGACGCGGCCGGATTGACCATCACCACCTGGCCGGTCACCAGCCAGTCGAACAGATGCCGCAGCGCCGCCAGCGCCTGCTTCACGCTTGGCGCTGACAGCGTGCGGCCTTGCAGCTCGATCCAGGTGGCAACATGCAGGGACGTCACGCCCTCCAACTCCGTCACACCGAGATCCGTGCACCAAGCCAGAAAGCCGGCGACCGACCGCGCATAGGCACGCCGTGTGTTTGGATTGCGGATCTGTGCAGCAAAAAACTCCAGAAAGCGAAGCCTGGCACGGTCACCGGCCGAGGCGACCAGAGCCGGCAGCACAGAACCAGAAGAGGAAGCGAGTTGCATCATCATGGCAGCCCTAGCTTCATCCGGATTTCACCCTTCGCAATTTCCCATAGGAAACCAATGCCAACGCTCGCTACCCCCCTGGTCTGCTCCTTCGTCTTGCGCCAGATCTCCGGATCACGCACCGTATCGAGGAATTCGTGTCCTTCCCACGTCAAACCTGAAATGGATGGTACCCAGCCATCCGTCTTGGCGCGAAGAAAGCCGGCATCGACCAACAGGAGTTGCGCGTAGACAAATCGCTCTGGAGAACAGTCTGATATTCCCAAGTCGCCGGGATCTCGGAACTCATGAATACCCATCCCATTGAGTTGTTCGTCTGCCTCGATGGCGAGAAGGATCTCGCGCACCAGGTCCATGTCGCGCTTCATGGATGCTTGCTCTCCTCTGCCATGCGCTGACTCTATTACGTTTCATACCCCTGATAAAGGACATTATCAGGGGTATGAAATAGAGAGGTAGTTGATTTTTTTTGGAAATAACTGTACAAATTGTAGGATACTGCGGCACTTTCCACAGCATCGAAACACACAACATAGAAAAATAAATTTACTTTCCTTCCTTTCTATGCGTTGATCATTCGTGTGGAATTTCTTTCCACATATTGCAATGACTAAGGAAAGGATAAAGAACATGGGCGTCGAATATCCGCACCAAACCAAACCCGAGGTCTCAGCGCTATCTGCAATCAATTATTCTCGATCTAAAAATCCGTCTGAAAACAAACAATATCAGAATCTTACTTCAAAAGATCAGTTAACCGTAGATGAAGCTCGAATTCTCAAGAAGATTGCCTCTTAATAAGAGCAAATTTTAGAGCGGGGGAAAGTTAAATATCTTTCCTCCGCCATTTCTACGGTGATAAAAATGAAATTCATCGAACGAAAGTATTCCGCTGAATATTCAATATCATTGATAAACGAATATGCGAAATCCAAGTCATGGCACTTTGCTGTTTCCACATTAGGAAAATCTAATACAACAAGCAAATGCATAATAAAAAACAATAATGGCGATATTTTAAGTGTTGGATATGGAAAAGGATTAGGGAAAACATCAGAAGTTGGAAGTATATATGAATCCGTAGAGCATTATTTTTCTTCTTTTGACGCGATTTCAGAAAATATAAATTATTTGAAAACTGATTTTTTAGAATTTGACGAGACAATTAAAAACACACCTTATTATTGTGAAATAGTGAGACAAAAAGGGAAAACTTTGGGATGTTTACCTTATAAAAGAATGTTTTCAGAAGAAATAAATTACGTTCCTGTATTTTTGTCTTTCGTTGATTACACAAATAAAATTCATCTACATGATAATTTAGATTATAAAAAACTTCTGAAAGAAGGAACAAATTCCGGAATTTCTATCGCAAACTCTTATGAAGAGGCTTGCATTCACAGCATCAGCGAGCTTATCGAGCGCGACGCTCTTTCTATTTTTCTCGCTGACCATTTTCTAGGCGACAAAAAATTTGGAAAGATAATAAATTTAGATAGCTTGCCAGACGATTTAAAAAACATAATCGATATTATATTATCAAAATCATTATTAAAAAATATACTTTTAATAGATATTACTACAGACATCGATGTCCCAAGCTTTTGTGCTGTTTCCGAGGACGATTTATATGCCGAAAACCCTTCTCCAATTGGCTCGGGCACTTCTCTCTCCCCAATTTACGCGGCTTATCGTGCCCTCTGGGAACTATTACAATACCATGAGGTTCGCCTAACATCACACTTGGTGTCTAAAGCAGAGAAATCCGCGTTACTTGCAGTTAAAAGTTATAAAAAATTTGTTGATTGCGTAAATTTTAATGTAGACGAAAGCATTATACCAAAAATAAACTGGAATTATCCAGATGTATTCTTAGATATAAATTCAATTCTTGAAAAATTATATTCCAAAATAGACGCTGTTGGTGGTGAGGTGTTTTGCTATGAAATTCATTCAGAGCCTTCTTTATTTAGCGTTGTTAGCTGTCACTGCCCAATATTGGATAGGTTCAATTTAGTCCGTATGGGTGCTGTAATACTGCCTGGGCAACGAGCAATGTCATATATGAAATAAGGTCGATTTACCGCTAAACTTCGAATTGATCGGCTTTCAGCAATTGATAAATCTCGTGACAGAATTTTGGTTTTCTAGGCATGGCATTCTGCGGCGCTATCTGTTGCTAATCGGTGCGATTATCGCGACGCAAATCTCCGTCTATGGCTCGCTGCTCTTCACGCGCTGGCAGGGCGCTCTCGCCCAACTTTTAGTATCCGCCGATTCGAATAATTTCGGCAGTTTCGTGCTTGCCTTCGTAATCGCCGTCTGCACCACAGAAGTTAGTAGCGCGCTGGCACTACTCTTCATCAAATGGATCGGCATCGACTGGCGGCAATGGCTGACAAACGTTGTCATGCGCAACTGGTTGCGAAACGATGCCTTCGCCTGGATGGAGCGGACACGGCGCATCGACAATCCGGACCAGCGCATCTCCGAAGACACCGACCAGTTTGCAACGACGCTGCTGTCGCTCGCGATCGGATTCCTGAAGAACATATCCATGCTCTGGACTTATTCGCTGCTCGTCTGGGAGAAAGGCGGCCCACTCGTTCTCGGATGGGCCGGGCAGGGGCTGACGATCCCGGGCGGAATGTTCTGGTTCAGCATCGCGTGGGCCAGTTTCGTGACGATCGTCGCTGCTTTCGCGGGCCGTGCGTTCAAGACCCTCACAATTCGGCAGCAGCAAGCGGAAGCGAATTTCCGCTTTGCCGCCGCCGACATCCGCAACAACGCCGAGGCGATAGCACTCATGCGTGGCGGCCCGCGCGAGGGGGAAACGCTGCTTCGGAAGTTTCTTTCAGTCAGAACCGCCGTCCTTCGCCTCGCCTTCTTCAACGCACGCTTCGACATGCTGCGCGGCGTCCTAGCGCTTACCGGCGCGCAGATTCCCACATTGCTTCTCCTGCCACGCTATTTCCGCCATGAGATCGGCGCGAACGCCCTCATGCAGACGGCAGCTGGAGTTGCTGCGCTGACAGTGAGTCTGCAATGGATCGTCGATAACTACACGACGATCCAGCAATTCCGCGCAGCCTCCACCCGTCTCACCGAGTTGAAAGATGCCGCAGCCGAAGCAGGCCGACTACATCAACCCACCATCGAGCGCGCAGCCGATTCGGAATTTATCCTGCACGATCTAAGCGTCGCCGATCCAGAGAACAAAACGCTGATCGGCAATCTGTCCGCCACTATCCGTCCTGGAGAGCGCTGGATCGTCCGGGGCAGCCCGGGCAGCGGGAAAAGTTCCCTGTTGCGGACACTGGGCGGGCTATGGCCTTACGGAAACGGAACGATCCTATTCCCGCACGATGCTAACGTCATAAGCTTGCCTCAACTCGCCTATTTCCCGGACGGAACGCTCCGCGACGCGCTCGCTTATCCTCAGGAATCCAGCCATTTCAAGGACGCCGACTACGCCGCAGCATTGAATGCGGCACTGATGACGCCGTTCAGCTCGGCGCTCGACGAAACCGCTCGCTGGAGGAAGCGCCTCTCGCCCGGCCAGTTGCAGAAGCTAGCCTTCGCCCGCGCTTTTCTTCACAAGCCCGACATCCTCTTTCTCGATGAGGCGACGGCTTCGCTCGACGGGCGATCGGAGGAAGTGCTCTATCGAACTCTGGTCGCACACCTCCCCG
This sequence comes from Brytella acorum, assembly GCF_029309905.1. Classification (GTDB taxonomy): domain Bacteria; phylum Pseudomonadota; class Alphaproteobacteria; order Acetobacterales; family Acetobacteraceae; genus Brytella; species Brytella acorum. The sequence continues at coordinate 5,742 of NZ_JARBJP010000020.1, read as the reverse complement.
CCAGCATCATCGTCAGCGTCTCGCATCATCCGTCTCTCGACCGTTTCCATACGGACTCGCTCGATCTCGCCGGAGACGGGGCATGGACGTCCGGGAAAATAACGCTGTAGAGGATCAAACGCCTTTCTCGCCGAAACCGTCCTTCCAGAACGCCGCATAAAGCCCGTTTGCGGACAGAAGCGTCGCGTGATCTCCGCGTTCCACAACACGTCCGCCATCCAGAACCAGAATCTCGTCGCTTTCGACGATCGTCGAAAGCCGGTGAGCGATCGTGATCGTCGTCACATCCCGCGTCATCTCGGCGATCCTCTCCTGAAGAGCTCGTTCAGTCGCGGCATCGAGTGCGCTGGTCGGCTCGTCGAAGATCACGAGGCGTGGCTTCCTTAGAAAGGCCCGGGCGAGCGACACCCTCTGCCGTTCACCGCCAGACAGACGCGCGCCCTGGCTCCCGACGATTGTTTCTAGCCCCTCAGGCAGCCGCACCATCAATTCCGTCAACCCGGCGTATTCTAGCGCACGTTCGATCTCATGCTCCGTCGCGTCCGGCTTGGCGAAAAGCAGATTAGCGCGCAGCGTATCATGGAACAGAAAGGCGTCCTGCGGCACAAGAGCAATCGCGTTGCGTAATTGCCCGACCGGCAGTGTCGCCACGTCTCGACTGTCTATGAAGACATGCTCCGGCAAAACTGGATAGAGACCAAGAAGCAGCTTGGCGAGCGTCGACTTACCTGAGCCGGAGCGCCCTACGAGAGCAAGTTTTCCACCAGCAGGCAGCGAGAATGTGACGTTACACAGGGCTGGAGCGATGTCTCCTGCCGCTCCAGCCCTGCCTTCTTCTTGATAGGAGAACGTCAAATCGCGTACGTCAATGGCAAGCGGCGTATCAGGAACATCGGCCATGTTATCGTCAGCGGTTTTCTGCATACGGGGACGGCTAAGGAGCCTCCCGCAACGCGCCACCGCTTCCATACCCTGCCCGAGTTCAGAAGCAACGTAGCCCAACTGCTCGACCGGCATGATCGTCGCGATCAGATAGGCGGAGACCATGACGAAATCACCGACACTGGCCGTCCCGGACCATACACGCCAGCCCGTCAGACCAAGAATTATAATACCACCACCCGCCGCCAGCGCAGCCCGAAGGGCAACATGGAGCATTGACTGACGAGAAAACAGCATCCAGGCGCGCGCCCCCTCCTCGCGCGCTCTAACCAGGCTTCCAACCGCAATGTCCTCTCGCCCAAAGGACCGTATAATCTCCTGATGGGACAAAATCTCGGTTGTGATCGAGGCGGTTTTAGTTTCATGAACAGAAGTCTTTGAATAAAGCGCTGTCTCGCCACGAAAATGCAGGAAATACAGGATTCCGTAAGAAACAATAAAAACAAATAGACAGATCGCTACGTCCAGCGGCAATCCAGAGCGCATGACGATGACAACGGCTATAATCTCCTGCAACGCGATGGGAAAAATTGACAGCACTATGGCGGAAAAAATGCGCATATAACCGAGCGTAGCATCGTGAATATCGCGGCCGATCCCACCGATTTTGTAATGCAGGAAGAAATTTCCTTCCTGGCCGAGAACATCTTCATAAAATGCACGTTCGATCCGCGCTTCAATTTGTTTTCGGAGAGGAACAAATAAAAAGGTGCCCGCAGCCAAAATAGCACGCGATCCGTTCACTGCCACGCAGTAGATAAGGATAAAAATAAATGACGCAAAAAAATTAGTCTTACCCAGATCGTTAACAACAAACGACAAGAAAAGGGGCGAAAAAGACACTACTACGCTGCCGAGAACGGACAGTGAAATGATAGCGGCAACGGACAACTTCTCACGAGACGTCATCGCCCGCCACGGCCTCAGAAGGACAATCCATATCTCTTTAAGGGGACGTCCTACCATTTTTAAATCCTAATTATACGTTTTTATTTTATATGTTAATATTCACATAAACAAAAAGAGCCTACCGTAATATAATGACATTACGGATGATCCTTCTAAAATATTTTCTATATTCACCGTGCATCCGGTTTGATTATAATCACACAAGGCTTTGGCTGTGCGGCCTGTGTCGCCGCGATCCGGCAGTCCCGGATCTTCACCTGATTGTCGTGCACCAGCCGATCCTCCCACATAAGGCTGTTCCAGTTTTCCGACCGTGCATCCCGCATCATAGCCATTCCGGACTCCCACCGGTCCTGCCCCCCGACAATGAATGACGCCACGCGTTGATCGAAATGCTTCCAGGTCATCCACCCAAATACGGGCGGTGCAATCCCCACGCCGAACAGAAACGCTATGATTCCGATAAAAATCATCCAGAACCACTGATCGCGTCGAGTATTGGCGTGACCGATGATCGAAGCCAGCTTCTTCCGTTCGCCCTGAACCTCTCCGATCGCCTGCTGGAAGACCCCTTCCAGTCTCCGGCTGGCGGTAAGTCCTTCCTCCCTTATCCCCTGCCCATACGCCTGGGGCGTCATCTTCAGCGTCGGATTGGCCTCGATCGCCTTCATATGCGTCCCGACCGCATTCATGGCCTTCACGACACGGGCCAGATCCTCCGTGTAATCCGGCGGTCGATTGTCCCGCCACGCCTGCGGCAACGCTTCCACGCTGCGCCGGAGCACCGTCATTTCGGCGCACAGATCCTCAAACGCACGCGCTGCCGGATCTGTCTCGGACATCAGACATCCTCCCACGGATTGAGAACCCGCACACCGGTCGCCTCGAAAGGCGACACGTCGCGGCTGACCAGAACACGCGGCTCCGGGACGGACCTCGTCGCCGCCAGGATCACATTGGTATCAAGCCGCAGGATCATTCGAAGGGCATGGCCTCGGCCGGGGTCTGATCGCGGGTCTGCAAGGCCGTGATATCCTGATCACGCACACCGGCCTCACGACCGATGAACGTCAGAAGCAATCCCAGCCGAACGGCCGCTTCTTTTTTCTGCATGTCCTCTTCAGTCACCACGCCGAAATCAGACAACCCGTTCCAGCCCCAGATGTGTCACAAACGGATCAAAGTCCCGGTCACTGTAAAGAAGCCGATACCCGCTTACGATGCACCGTGTGGCAATCAGGGTATCAATTGTCTTCCGAATGGTGATGCCTCTGGCGCGCAGATCACGAAAATATCGTGCCGCCTCGATCATGACATCACGCCCCCCGATCTCCACCAGATCCAGAGCACCAAGCAGTCTCCGCGCCTTGTTGAAATCCCGTTCACTCGCAAATCCCTGAAGAACTTCCGTCATCATCAGATCCCCAATGGCGACCAGTTCCTCTCCCAGCAACCGGTCCAGAGCATCAACCTGTGGCGTAACCGTACCTCGGAAAAAATCGATCCAGACCGATGAATCGACCAGAATCATGCGTCGGAACGCATGACGTCGAGATCGCCGCGCCACTCCAGCCTGCCCTTCATGGAACGCAATTGCCGCTGCTGATTCAACTTGATCAGCGTCCGCAACCCGAGTTCGACCGCTTCCTTCTTGGTTTTGACGCCAGACGCCTTCAGCGCATCTGTCATGAGGGTATCGTCAATAATGATGTTGGTTCGCATGATGTGTATCTCCAGTGAAAATTATACACATCAACATCTCCTCTCTCAAGCAGATTACATCCCCATATCCATACCGCGCGACCTGGAGCGTGAGAGGGCCTGCTCCCGCTGATGGGGATGCAACCCGTGATCAAGCGTCGATCCCTTCCGGATGCCCAGCTCGCGGCTTTTCTCCCGCAGAATGGACTCAAGCTGCGCATCCCGCTTCAGCTCCTTCAGCGCCACACCCTGCTGCTCCCGGCTCAGCCCGTCCCAGGCCTTCACAAACCGCGCTGCCCGCAGATCCGGACTCTTCCGCACCCTGTCCTCATGCTCCAGCCCCTCGACCAGTTTGCGCGCCCGTGCCGGACCTTCCAGACCATACAGCGCCTGCCGGATCTCCGGCTGATGCTTCAGCGCCGCCCGCAGATCCGCCTCACCGCCACGCCGGACCCGCTCCAGATCCCGCCCGGCTTCAAAAAGCGCCTTCTTCTGGTGCTCCAGCACCGGCAGCTCCTGACGCACCATGCGCTCGGCATCCACCCAGGCCCGCGCATACTGCTCCACCGCCTGCTGAAGCGGATCACCACCCGGCACAAACCCACCCAGCCCGGCCGGCACCTGCTCGCGCTGCACACGCGGCAGCCGCAACCCGGCAAAGGGAGAGGCGGGAGCCTCACGCTCAATCCCACTTTCCCCCTTCCCGGCCCCGGCATCCATCCCGGCCGACACGTCTTTTTCCGCCGTCCGGCTACGCCCCCGCACGGACAGGTCCAGCCCGTCGAACATCCCGCGCTTCCGCTGCGCCGCCGCAGGCTCTGGCATAGGCACACCTTCAGCCTGCCTGTCCTGCCGGGGGCCAGAAACGTCTTGTTCACGCCCCACCACGATCTCGCTCTCGGGAACAGACAGCCCGCGTCGCCGTGCAAACCCGGCATCCCGATCCCGGACCTGCGGGTAATCCAGCGTGGTATCCTTCAGCCGCTCGCGCGACAGCCGCCGCACCAGCCCGTCCCGGTCGCCCACATCATCACGCCCCCAATGGACAGACACGCTCTCCCGATGCCGCGACAGCGCCACATAGGCCCCGTGCCGGTCCATGCTCCCCGTCGCCAGCACATGCGCCCGGTCCACCGTCACACCCTGCGATTTGTGGATGGTGGCCGCATAGCCATGATCCAGCGCGTCATAATCCGCCACCGACACGGACACGACCCGGCCAGTCCCGGTCCCACCCGGCCCGTCGAGCTGCACCGACAGTGCCAGATCCCCGGCCTCGGCCGATCCCTCGATACCCCGCACCGTGCCCAGCGTGCCGTTCTTTACCCCCAGCTCCCGGTCATTGCGCAGGAAGTAGACCCGCTCCCCGTCCGCAAACACCCGCTCGCCCTGGGCGGTTGGCACCAGCACGTCGTCACCCAGCTCACCAGCCTCCCTGCGGATCTCCCGCGCCGCTTCGTTCAGCGCCCGCACATCGACACGCCGGTGCGCCAGCATGATCTGGCTTTCTTCTGGCGCAGCCTGACGGGCTTCCTCCCACCCGGCCACGACCCCGGCCCGCGCCTCTTCCAGCGTGCCATGCCCGCGCACCAGGCCAGCCGCCTCATAGCGTCCCAGCGCTTGCTCTGTCCGCCCGGTCGCAAGCTCCTTCGTAGCCGCCTGCTGCCAGCCTTCACGCTGCCGGCGCACCGTCGTGATTTCCACCGACCCCACCCGCTCGGCCACCGCCCGGAATGCCCCGCCGGCCTCGATCGCCTGCAACTGCTCGGGATCGCCCACCAGCACCACCTTGGCCCCGGCTTCGCGGGCGACAGACAGAACCCGCTCCATCTGCCGTGACCCCACCATGCCGGCCTCATCCACCACCAGCACGTCCCCGCGCTCCAGCAGGTCGAACCCACGCTCCCACGCCCGCTCCAGGGACGCCAGCGTCCGGCTCTCAATCCCCGCCCCCGCTTCCAGCCCTTCCGCCGCGATCCCCGACAGCGCCGCCCCGCGCACCCGATACCCGGCCTCTTCCCATGCCCCGCGGGCGACACCCAGCATGGTACTCTTCCCCGTCCCGGCATACCCGACCACCACGGACAGGTCGCGGGACTTCGTGACCTCACCCACCGCCAGCGCCTGCTCCTCGCCAAGACCGGAATGCTGCATCGCTGCCCGACGCACCGCCAGCGGCACCGCATGCCC
>NZ_JARBJP010000019.1 GCF_029309905.1 Brytella acorum | reverse complement strand
TGGAACCAGCTCACCGACCAGCCATGGCGCATTATGTCTCTCGGATTGCGCGACTGGGCTCATGGGTCATAGCAAAAACAAATTGGTATTAGTCGCCCAATGGAAATTGCCCTGAGCGGCCTCCCGGGTATTCAGCGCGTGCAATCGACTTCGATTCAGGGACTGTCAGTCGTCAACGTCCTGTTTGCGACATCGACCGATATTTATCGCGCCCGGCAACTGGTCGGGGAACAAATGAATGTTGTTGCACAGCAATTGCCAGCCGGTGTTCATGCTCCGACTATGACGCCACTGACCTCATCCGCCGGTCTGGTACTGGTGATCGGTCTGACGTCGGAACAACAGTCCCTTATGCAGTTGCGCACGCTTGCTGACTGGTCATTAAGGCCGCGTCTGCTGGCGTTGCCTGGTGTGGCTGGAGTCAGCGTGTTTGGCGGGGAGCGTCGGTCACTCCAGATACAGGTACATCCAGACCAACTCATCTTGCATCATATCGGACTCGATGACGTCCTTGCGGCTGCCCAGGAAGCGACTGGCATACAGGGGGCCGGCTTTATTGATACCCCGAACCAAAGAGTCGTTCTTCAGTCTGACGGTCAGGCCCTGACGCCAGAAAGTCTGGCCCGCACTGTGATTGTCCGCTCTGATAATGGTGCTGTCACACTGGGCAGTATTGCCACTGTAACTGAAGCCCCTATTCCTGCCTTCGGCGCGGCCAGTATCGAGGGAAAGACAGGCATTGTAGTTAATATATGGGAACAGTACGGTGCCAATACAATGGCCGTGACCCGGGAAATCGAGGCGGCACTTACCGATTTCCGCCCGCAATTGCAGGGACAGGGGATTACATTGCATGCTGACCTGTTCCGACCCGCCAATTTCATTACGACCGCATTGGGGAATGCCACACAAGCATTGCTTCTGGGCGGTTTTCTGGTGGTTGTCGTAATCTTTCTTTTCCTTTTTGACCTGCGAACCGCTGCAATCTGTTGCGCCACCATACCTTTGGCTATTCTGATAGCCCTGTCGTTGCTGGAGACACTCGGGGTTACTTTGAATGCCATGACCCTGGGGGGGCTTGCTATCGCCATCGGCGAGGTCGTGGATGACGCCGTGATCGGGGTCGAAAATGTTACACGCCGATTGCGTGAAAACCGGCTTCTGGTCCAGCCCGCATCTACAGCGCGCGTCGTACTCGATGCATGCGTTGAAGTCCGCAGTGCAGTGGTTTACGCGACCTTTGCTGTCATTATCGTTTTCTTGCCTGTCATCGCCCTTCCCGGACTTTCGGGACGACTGTTTGCTCCACTGGCAACAGCTTATGTTCTTGCGGTCATGGCTTCTCTTGCCGCTGCTGTAACCGTTGTACCTGCACTCTGCGCATGGCTCTTGGCGACGCCTGGAGAAACCCGGAGAGAGCCCCCCCTGGCAGGATGGACCGCCAGAGCTTATGAACGTCTTCTGGCCAGATTAATGCGCCATCCCCGATTTGTTATAGGCGGGATGATCCTGACCACCTTGATAGGGTTTGCGGCCCTTCCATTCCTTGAAAGCGATTTCATTCCTGATTTCAAGGAAGGTCACCTTATCATTCATATGACGGCTGCTCCGGGGACTTCCCTGGAACAGTCTCTGAAATTAGGTAGACAGGTTACAGAAAAACTTCGTCAGCTTCCCGAAATCCGTTCGGTTGCTCAGAGAGTCGGACGCGCCTCGCTGGATGAGGACACGTATGGACCACATACCAGCGAGTTTGAGGTTGATTTGAATCAGGTGGATGGGAAGGCTTCTCGACAGATTGATGCCCGCGTTCGCAAAGCGCTTGACGGGTTCGTTGGGGCCAGTTTTTCTGTCAGTAGTTTTTTGACGATGCGCGTAAACGAAACCCTTTCTGGTTCGTCTTCGGCTGTGGCAATCAATATTATTGGCGATGATCTGGATGTATTGGATATCCAGGCAAATAATATTGTCCGCATGTTGCATCAGATACATGGCGCAACAGATGTCCGGATAGAAGCACCCCCTGGTGTTCCGGAACTTGCTATTCGGCTACGCCCTGCTGATCTGGAGCGCTGGGGGCTTCGGTCGGCGGATGTACTCCGATCCATCCATACAGCCTGGCAGGGTGAAACCGTGGGGCAGATATACGAGCGTTCTGCGGCTTTTAATGTTATGGTTCGTCTTGATGACGCAAGTCGTAATGATGTTGCGTCTGTCGGCTTCCTGCCACTGCATACTGTTCACGGAAACTACGTACCACTCCGCGCTGTCGCAGACATATATGAGACGAACGGTCGCTATCAGGTGTCACATCTGGGAGCACAGAGAACACAGACTGTCACCGCAAATGTTACAGGACGATCAGCTCAATCTTTCGTTCAGGACGCACGCACGGCTATAGCAAAAAATATCAAACTGCCTCTTGGAACCTACGTTCAGTTTACATCCGCAGCGGAAGCTGAATCACAATCACGCAAGGAACTGTTTATAAATTCCGGGCTCGCTGCCATAGCGGTCATGATTCTGCTCTCAATAATCACACAAGGATGGCGCAATCTCGCTCTGATACTCGTCAATCTTCCCTTCGCATTTGTCGGCGGCATTCTGGCAATCATTGTTTCCGGCACAACGCTAACTCTTGGGGCAACAGTCGGCTTCGTTACTCTATTCGGGATTACGCTTCGGAATTCGGTGATGATGATTTCGCATTTTGAGACTTTGGTCGAGCGGGAACATCTCACATGGGGAGTAACAACAGCGCTCCGGGGGGCCAGAGACCGCGTCGTCCCCGTACTCATGACATCGCTCGTTACGGCGCTTGGACTGGCGCCTCTGGCTGTTGATATGAATGCGCCTGGGCGGGAAATCGAAGGACCTATGGCAGCTGTCATTCTTGGAGGGCTCATGACATCAATGATACTTAACCTGTTTGTTTTGCCTATTCTTGCTGTCAAATTTGGTAGTTTTTCTGAAAACGAAACGGGAGTTCCGGAAACCTTGTTCAAGTGACAGGTATGGGCCACTGCTGCACAGAACTACTTGAAGATTATGTCCGATATGCCAATAGAACCCAGAATGAAAACTGCTTCCGTATCACGCTCGGCCACCATTCGGTCTGGCTCGACCTTCTGGTTGGGTTCGGAATTGCCTTCATGAATCTTGACGCTGTCCAGAAAATCTGGATTGCCGCCCGCACCGAACATCATCGTGTCAAGGCCGAAAACCGAAAGCATCGTTGCCCGATCCAAATGATTTATACTCCCTGCCCAGTGGCTTCGGGCGTGTCTTGCTACGGCCAACCTAAGCGCCTGTATTCTTGCTGGTTATTTCCCATAACGATCACCCCACTCTCGGCTCCAAGTGATAGCGGGGGACTGCGCGGACTATGTCCGTTATGCGAAAGGCGAGCCAACCCACTTTTATGTCCGACATGAAGGCGGCTACAGCCATCTTGCTCCCAGGAATTATAGTTCTTAGCTTATCAACATTAACGCAGCATCGTCTCATTACGCGATAAACGCGCGTTGCAACAAGAGAATGGAACTGTTTTTCACATTCCACCTATAAGGGTGGAAGCAGAGGAGTGTTAATGCCCAAATTGAATGCAGATTTTGTTGCCGATTGGGTCGCTATGCTGAGATCTTATTTGATTGATGAACAAAGATGGCCCGCAGTCGAGATCGCAGCGTTGCCCGATGGGGATTTACCGAGTCATTATTTCGACGCGCAACGCCGACGTATTGCAAGCGTCCCCCGAACCATCGAGATTGGAGACAGCTTTGTTTGCCCACCAGACTATGAAGCTGGTTGGACTATGCTCCAAGAGAAAGTGAAAAAGGGGGAAGATATCAATGGCCACCTCAGTATTGGCCATATCTCACTTCTCAACCATGATGGACTACTTGCCGAGTGGGGAGTGCATCATTTTCATCTTGGAACCACTTTTCACCCGAAAAATCATGCCTACACAGACAGAACCGGACCTCTTCTCTATGCGATCGTGGGGAATGAAGCCTTTTATGCGATTAATGTTTATGATCATTATAGTTTTGAAAATATCGACGTTCTCGAAAGCATTCATCGAAACTGGCCAGAAATGATTAGCCGCTATCGCGCGAAAGGCGTCACCGGAGGTGCTTGGAATAAAGAGCAACGACGAGCGCTAAGGCGCAAAAATGCCAACGTTTCTGTGACCACCTCAGATGGCACCGTGTATATGCCGATCGGTGGCGGAGTTGTGGCGTCGGGTATCAATATGGAAGCGATCCGCCTTGCAGATTACTGGTTCTTAAAAATTCGTGGTTTCCAATCTGATTTCGAGAAGCAACTCGCCAGTATACTGCCAACTCTCACGCAAAACCGTTATGCTGGCGAGGGCACGATTGAGGCAGAGCTCAAGTCGTTCTCGGGAGAGAACGCGCAGGTTTTTTTACCGAAATACGATGTGCTTGCGAAAGTAACGCTCATTCAATCAGCGCGATCCCCTTGAAAGCAAATCCGGCTTCCTCTCTGGAATTAGCTGGAAAGCCGCCGTTTGGTTTGTTGATCAGAAACGGCAGCTTCGGCCCCGACTTGGACTTCAGAACACCGACAGGTTGCTCCACCATCAGGAGCATTGGTTTGAGCCAGCTATCACGCGCATGGGCGGGCTGCTGTCTCCACGAAGCATTGAACGTCCGCTCCTGGGACCGCCCATAAGGCCAACCTATGCCAGAGAAGAAGGCGGAAGCGGACCTGCTGCTTCCGCCTTCATCTGAGACGTAAGCGACATTGCGCGCGAGCCGGTTAGCGGACAGCTTGTATCGTAGGCGTGCCTAAGGATCTGAAGCGTCCCGTGTTTCCCGGAGGCTCCTATCTGTGCGAAGGAACTATGATGAACACGATGAGCCAGGGATTTTCGCCTGAGGTGCGGGAGCGTGTAGTCCGTACGGTTGGGGACGGCCGCGTCCTACTGATGAGTTGTAAGCGGTTCGTCGAGAAGATCGTTTATGGGCGACGCCTGCTTGGTTTGCGGCTCCTCGCCGAGGGACAAGGCGTCCATGGCGAGCACATCATCCCCCGATGGGTCTTCAAACGGTTATAGTTTGTTCGACCAGAAGATGACCTTGCCCACCGGCGAATTCATCCAACCTGAGATTCTCTAAGAGGACGTAAGTTGATGCGCGAACTGACCGAGGAATGCCTTCGCATCCTGAACAAGGGTTTCTTCGAAATCACCGATCCCGGCCCCCTACATCAGCCGATCCGCAGTTTTTCGATCCGGCGGGACGAAAAGCTGAATCTGATTTTGGAGACTGAAGCTGCCCCCAATGCTACGTCAGCGGCAGTCGATCAGCCGCCAGGCTCGGTTCGCTTGACTACTGAGCGGGCTCTCCTCCGCAGCGTAGGCGGCCTCGAAGGAGAGTTTTTCGGGCTAGTGCCCTACAGCCAGCATCGTCAGTCCCAGGGTGTGAGTGAGCAGTCTCTAACGGAACTGACCCAGGTTCATATTGCTAAGACCAACAACCCTTCCGGCGCACCCGCGCTATACGTCATTGACTGGCTCGAAAACCTGCCCCAGAGCCCATACATGTGGCCCGCGGCTTCCGATGTGGTCACTAAAACCATTACGACGCGGAGAATTTCGCTCAACGACGGTATAACCATTACGAACGATACTGAACGGTTCAGCAGCTCGCGAAACTGCGCCAAACTGACCGTGGATGGAATAACTTTTTACGTTTGCGCGCTCGACGAAAAAGACCGGACTGGTGCCATCAAGCCCGGGTGCATTGTTTACGATGGCGTCCCCGATGAGGAGTTCCGAAAGAAGGTCCGCACAGGCCTTTCCTTCGCGATGGGCATTTACTTGGTCGATTTCGGAACAACCCACTACGACGCCGAATGGAACGTCGTGTCCACATTAGCGCGGAGCGCCTACAGCCTTCGCCGCCATGCCTTCGACATTGAAACCCTCCAACTCGCGCCGCTCGGCGACCGCTTCCTGAACGAGTTAGGTGCCCGCCAGTTAACAAGGGCGATCCAGGCGTTTGTGACAGCGTTTGACGTCTTAGATCTTGCTAACCTGCACTGGGCTTTCTGGCATGCCTGCGCTGCCCCTCCGCATATCGCCCCCGCTCATTTCGGCGCGGCAATTGAGGGCTTGCAGAGTGCCTACACCAAAGCTAACCCGAGAAAGGTGCGAAAGGACTGGGCTACACAAGACGAATGGAAAGCCCTCAGGGCGGCGCTCAGCGACGTCATTGCCAGCGCTGACGTCTCCATTGAGGCGAAAGTGGCCTTGAAGGATAAACTGCCCACCTTCAATCGCATTGATCAGCGTCAGCGGCTTAAGGACGTCATGGCCACCCTGAAACTCGAGCTGGGTGAAGACGAGGACGCTGCTTGGCGCCGGCGAAACAAGGCCGCCCACGGGGCTCCCATCCCTCAGGGTCAAGAGTTGGAGGCGATCCGCGACATGAAGCTATTGAGAGGTTTATTTCAGCGCCTACTGCTACGGATCACCAACGCGGCGGATCAATACATTGACTATGCCTCGCCAAACCATGAGCACCGACCTTTGAGCCAGCCTCCGCCGACGATCGGCTAAAACCTATTGAAGCCAATGTCCGCCACCTGGCAGGGCAGGAAGCAGTCGAAGAGCACGCGATGGAGGTAGGTATTTTGTTTGAGCGCCTTCGCGAGGATTTTCCACGTGAGTGTCCGGTTTTGTCGGTCACCCTGCACAAAGCAGACCTTCCGCTTACCCCCCCCCTAGCTGACAAACTTCTCCTCTCCAGCGCCAGTCAGAACCTGGAGAGTAAGATATTCCCCCGACTGCGGGAGCGGCGTTCATACCCACAGCGCCGCAGCACTGGAAAGACGTCCTGGGCCCACCGGCCATGCTCGGTGTCTTCCATGATGAGATGATCAGGCCACAACGTCGCAGGCGCCTCGCGGAAAAACGGCAGCAGCGCCCGGTCTTCGTAGCCTTCGATATCGATCTTCAGCACATGCACGACTGTGACATCACAGGCCTGCAGAAGATCCAGAAGCGGACGGATCTGAACTGAAGCACCGTGCCCCGCACCGATCCGACCGCCGCCAAAATCCCTGTTCACCTGCACGAGCTGACCAGAGCCCTCCTGATCGCCCACCGCGACACGCAAGAGATCGGCCCGCATCCCGTTCAGCCTCATATTGGTGGCCAGCCGCCCGAACAGGACCGGGTTCGGCTCGATGGCGATGACGCGGGCCTCCCGCTGGGCGGCATAGAGCGAGAAGAACCCCATATTCGCGCCAACATCCACAAACGTCCCACCCTTTGGCAGATAATGACGCAGCCATTTCAGTTCGCGATGATTATAGCACGCGCCACACACCGCCGATTTTGAATCTGTCTGGTTATCCTGAGGGTAAAACCGCACTTTCAGCCCGAACAGGGTCGCATCGACAGGACCTGAGGTGCAGTCTCGTTTGAACCGTTCCATGAACGGCCGACGCAGACGGCTGTACCCCAAGGGCGTGTTGAAGAAGATCTTCCGGATCTTCTTCTGCACGTCCGTCAACGGATAGGACCCAAAAGGAAGGGCACGCGCAGGGTCGTCTCCGTCCAGCACAACGTGCTCAGAAGACGGCTCTGAGTATTCTGACATAAGTGATGATGACCGTATGGAAGGAACGACGCGGCTTCGACGAAGCCAGACGGCAGGGTCAGGACGTGCTGTGTCCGACGGACCGCTCCGTCACAGCTTCCCGACCTCGCGGCAGAGCTGGAGCAGACCGCCCATCCGCTGTTGCAGCACGGCCCCGAGCACCATCACGCCTTCCAGCAGGCGTGCGCCTTCCGTATCGGCACGCAGACTCTCGAGGCGTCCTTTGAGCAGCGCATGCTCGATCTCGATCAGACGCAGCACGTCATGCAGACCGGCATGCAGGTCCTCGAGACCGGCTGGACGGGGTGGTGGCAACAGTGGATCTTCAGGCATGACAATCCCTTGGACAAAAATGTCGGTTTCATGCGAGGATCTGACCATGACGAGTCACGGGCCACGCAACATTTCAATGCCAAGAGATACGGTTTTCCGACTTACATATCAAGCGGAATATCGTATTCATACCTCATTTCCGAATGAGGACCCTCTGCGTGCCCCGACATTCCAGGCGAAAGCGTAAACTCATGGACGACCAGATCCGCCTGATGCGCGAGCGCGGCGAGCGCCTCCGCGAAGCGGCCCAGAGTATTGGCATCACCCATGCCGCCAAGGCGGCTGGCGTGCCATATACGACCCTGAGGGACTACATGAATGGCGGGGAGATGAAGTTCTCTGCCCTTGCATCACTGGCCCGGGTCTGCGGCGTGTCGCTGGACTGGATCGCCTTTGGCACGGCTGGCGGCTCACCTTCCGGGGTGACAGCGGTCCAGACCACCTCGACCCGTCAGATCGTCGTGCCGTGGTATGATGCGCATGAAGACGGGTTGCGGATTGGCCGCGACTGGTTGCAAAGCGTCATTCCCCGAGACCTCACGTCCCTCTGCCTCATCAGCAATGCAGGGGATGCGATGGAGCCGACTTTGTCGTCAGGTGATCTAGTCATCGTAGATCGAAGCATCACGACCGTAACGGGCAGCGCGCTCTATGCGCTGGAGAGTGCGGGTGCCGTGCTGATCCGTCGCCTTGATCCCAAACTCGGTGGCGGGGTCCGGGTGATTGCTGACAATCATCGCTATCCACCCCAGGAGGTCGAGGCTGATCGCCTGGACTGCTTTAAACTGCTTGGCGAAGTGGTCTGGATCGGCGGCGTGCCTCATCCCTGAGGCGTTTGCGATATACGGGAACCTGTTTCTCAAAATGGGCGCATATTCGTATTGACGGTAAGCGGAAAATCGTAGATCATCAGGCTTGTTGAGTTCATCGTGTGTGCAGGACTGTCCTGCCACACAGGAACTTCAAGGAGCTGGCGATGATGTCTCTGTCCCGTTGTGTCTTCCGGTCTGGCCCCTGTTCCTGCCTGTCAGGGGGCGTCTGACGTGGTCGTCTCCATCCTCCTTGTCCTGATCGTTCTTCTCCTGCTGGTGCTGGCGCTCGGATCGTCGGTCAGGCTGTTCGCGTGGCTGAAGGCCCGCGACATTTTGCCGCCTGCGGCTCTGATGCTGGGCACGGCGTTGGTGATCCGGGTCGTCTTCCACGCCCACTGGGGGAGATAAGCGCTCATGACGTCTTCAACAGACGGTCTGTACAGCGAAGCGACCGAAGCAAAACGCGCGGCCCGTCTGGCTGCCTATCTCGAAGAGTATGGTGCCGAGGAAGACGAGACACGGCTTCTGCTGCGATACGTCTCGTGGTTCGGAGCGGGCGTCTGTCTTTTGTGCGGCATCGCACTGGCTCTGCCATGGCATCCGCTCTTTGCATTCATTCTGGGCATGAGCGTCTGGAGCGGGTCGCGTGAACCGTTTCTCCGGAAACTGAAAGCTGCTGAAGACCGCCGCAGGCTTCGCGGGCTGGACTGAGACGTTCCGTTCGTTTTTCGGCAGGTCGCCCGCTTTTTTCCAATTCTCCCGTCATCGACTGTTTTTGCAAAAACAGCAAAGGATCCCGCATGTCTGCACGTTTTCTCAGAACTCTTGCCGTCACGTTGTCTCTCACGGGGCTGATCGCCCTGACAGGCTGCGCTTCGGGAGGGAACGAAGCCCTCAAAAACGAGACCAGCGCGTCCATCGATCAGAAGATCCATGATGGTGTGACCACCAAGGACCAGATCCGGGCGCTGTTCGGAGATCCGCGCGAGAGCACGTTCACCGATAGCGGCCATGAGCAGTGGCGGTATGCGTTCACCAATGCCTCGTCTGACGCTGCCAACTTCATTCCGCTCTATGGCGATCTGCATCAGGGCACCCATGGCACGGAAAAGACGCTGACCGTGATCTTCAACGGCGACGTCGTCTGGCATCACACCATGAATGCCTCCGCTGTCAAAACCGGCAGCGGGCTGTTCTGAGGTTACAGGAGAAAGCCCCTCTGCTGTTGAAGGCAGAGGGGGGCGTTCAAGGAAAAGGCTGTCAGGTTTCCTTTTCCTGGTCCGCTGTAAAAACGCTGTCAGCCGTCATATTGCACCAGCCGGACATTCCGCTCAGCGGTTCCTCCTCTGGTGGCGGAGGAACAGCCAGGCTAGACATCGCAACCAGTCGGTTCACTGGAAGTCTGGCCAGCAGGACATCCAGCAGGGTTTCGGCAGAGGCGAACCGGGCTTGAGGCCCGGACCTAGTCATCAACGGAATGTTTTCCGGCACCAGCTCGATGGCGGATAGCTGCAGCCCGAAGTCAGCCACCCACGGGCAGAGTTGCCGAAGGCCTCTGTAGAGACACAGATTAAACGGGGGCCGGTCATGAGGCCCACCCAGTATGCGCCTCAGAAAGCTCATGTGATAGCCTGCCAGAACCAGAGGCACCGGGCGTCCGACAGGCATCAGACTACGAAAGAGCCTGTCACTGATTGTCAGATGAGGACGGCCGTTCTCATCAAGACTTTCTTCGAGATGTCCCTGTCGGCAGGTGACGTCCGTAAGCCACGTCATTCCTGCGCCATCCTCGAAGAAGCCTTCGCGACAGCACAGGGTGATGGAGGCGCCGTGATACGGCACCTCCCAGGCTGCTGGCGTGATGTCCACGAGGCAGATCCGTCCCGCGGGCCAGCGCGGCAGATGAACCATGCTTTCCATCATGGCGCTGCTCTGCGGAGCTGAGCCACGATCTCCAGAAAGCGCCGCCTGAGACCATCGGGATCGATCAGGTCATCCAGCCACCAGATTTCAGGGGCTTCCAGACCATACGCCCTGTAAGCGCCCAATCGGCGATCCAGTCCTTGGAGAAGTTGAACTTCATAGGGATTGCGCACGACCCGGTCTCGACCGCAGCCCCCTGCAACCTCGACATACCGAACCCGGTCCTGAAACCGGATCCCGAGATCGGAAAAGAAGAGTGCCGGCCCCGCAATCTGGATGCGGGGCTCGACGTCCAGTGTAATGTCGTCTGGCGCGACAGGACGCAGGGCTTCCCATACGATCCTCTCAGGCGTGGAGTTGAGCTTTTTCCCGTCACTGGCAATCGTTCCCCGCGTCGGCAGATCATTCCACTGCGCCATCGCTGCTTTGATGACTGCCGCCCAAGCCCATTGTTTGCAGTCTCCGAGCCGGGTCAGATGTTGCCCGGCCGGTGTCGGGATATAGCGGAACAGGGAACTGGGGGGCTGAACCCGCAGACGCAGGCTCAGTTCGCGGTAGAGACGGAGGTCGTCCGGTGTTGGCTCGAAGAAAGAGCGCGCGTGATTGTGTCCCCCACCTGACGGAGTGCTGGAAGAAGAAGAGAGCAACATGATCGATTGTCCTGAATAAGAAGAGCACAGCGGCAACGCGCAGGGGGCTGCCGCTGGATAGAAGCGGAAACGAAGCTGGCTTCAGCGGGCGGCGGCGAGGACTTCGGAAAGCGGAAGTTCACTCAGCACACCAGAGAGAATGCGGCCGGCGACAAACACGTCGTGAATCAAAGAGGCCGGATGATACGGAGCGCTTGTTTGCGGATCGTAGAGCTTCCAGATGCGATGGTAATCATCGCGCCCGACAATCAGGTTTGGAAACAGACCCCTCATCAGCCTGTCAAAACGCAGAACCTGCAGATCATCTCCATGAGGCAAAGGCGCGAGCCAGCCCTGGACACGACCGTCCAGTGGCACGATCAGTGTCGGTGCGCCGTGCCCCCTTCCTTGGTCCTGCTCGTTGTCGATCGCTTCCAGGAAGGGGCGATGAACAAGATCGTTCCGCAGTTCCGGATCAAGACGCAGGAATAGCGACGTATTGATCGTATCATGCGGGATGTGCGTCACGGTGAGCTGTTCGGTCGGAGACCACAGACACATGCGTTCAGCAAAGTGGCTGGCGCCGCCGGAATTGCCGACCAGCAGATCGAGCAGACACGCTTCAATCAAAGTGGAGACACCACCCTTTGGACGCGCAGGAGAGCCAATGGGGGCAAGCCCAATAATCCGGGCTGGAATGCCCGAGGGAGAGAAAGACATAGGAGATCCAGTAAAAGACTGTGATCACCCGCAGGGTCTTGCCATCTGGCAGAGAGAACCTCTGGGGCGAGAGCCGCAGCGCAGCTCCCCTCCCCTTGTCTTCAAAAGTAAAATACCTCCGCCGCTCCGACAGGATGCAACTCCCAGCCCATGCATGTTGCAGCTCCACCGGTTTCATAAGCCGCGCCAGCTGGCTATGACCCTGCTCTGCCTTTCAGGCGAACGCCGGTGCGATGACCATCAGGCTAAGCATTTCAGATGGGGTTCTGCTATTTTTCTCAAAAGTCCACTGCCACGCACCAAGGGTGCCTTGGTCTGTGATGAGAGACTTTTCGGAGTAGATGTCACGCTTCCCGATACAGACCCTGATTGGAATTTAAATGATTCCATGAATAATGAAATCACGATTCCTAAAATAATATTTTGATCCTGCGACATATAAATCAGAGATAATTTGATTATAATAGCATATCTATATTTTTATATAATCAGATAAAAGGTGGAAATTTTTTCTTGAAATCTGAATTTCAAAAGAAATATTCCAGATTAACTTTAATGTACCAGAAATTTTCTATGAAAAAGCAATTAACGAAACTTTTTATACTTCTCGCGCACAACGAATTTTTTTTATGAAGCACACTCTGTCAGCTTCAGTGATGTCGAAACCGACACTCACACCAGCGATGACGCTGAGCAGAAGGATATACTTCAAATGACCAAAATCAGCAAAGCAGACATGCGCCGCGCGATGGAAAACAGTCGTCAAAAGCTCAAAGGGCACACACTCTCAGAGATTTTGGACAGGAACTTTGCCGTCATTGAAGACATCATCGGTCAACGTGCTGACTGGGCCATTGTCAGCGACGCGCTGGCAGCTCTCGGGATCACAGACTCAGACGGTAATGCTTATGCTGAGACGACGATCAGACAAAATTGGTACAGGGTCCGTCAGAGACGCCAGAACGCAATAAAGCGAAACGCTGATACTCTCAAAGCGAACAAGACACCACGTCCCGATCCGCAGGCGCAGCAGGAGAGTCTGCCTGCAGAGCAAAAAAAATTCTCAGAAGATCATCCACAACATTCTGAAGATCTCAGCAAACCAAAATCGCTGTTTAATCAAAGAAAATCGATACTCAATAGCAGATGAAATAAATCTCAAAATTTGGAAATCCTGCCACAAATTCAGACGCTACGGTGATCCATCATGAGTGCAACTTCTGACAAGGGGCACATCGCGCAGGAAGATATTCTCGCGATCCTCAGTGTTATTCTTGAAACACTACAAATTCAGGACAAAAAACTTGAACTCCTTCTAAATGCTTTGAGCGCTCCCGAAAAAGACGAGCAACTCCTCCCGGACACGCTGCAATCTCTTGCGACCGTTCTGAAAGCTTATAATGCAGCACTCGCTGCAAATAATCAGTTGATATCAGCGTTTCCGGAGGTCATGAGCCGCGCGATCAGTCAGGCGTTCGAAAACCACGTTGTGGATGGTTTCTGAAATGATGACGTATCGCACAGGCATCGCAGACCGGCCATCGGATGCTTCTTTTATGATTGCACATCTGAAAGAGCCGACTGTCTCAATCAGCGAGGCCTGTCAGGCTGCATATTATATAGGTGTCGATACAGGACAGGGCGCCACGATCAGCGAGACCGTGGCGCGCCTGGGTTCGACAGTCCATCCGCGCGTGCAGAAGGGACTGGGCCTACGACCAGGTCATCCCGTCACGGATCTTGAACTTGCGAATGTCATGAGCGGACGACGTGCGGATGGAAACCGTGTTCCAGGCAAGCAAATTCAGAAAACGACAGCCAGCATAGCTTCGGTGCTTGAACTGTCGCCAAGCAGTCTTCCTGACGCGCTCACATTAAAACGCATCTCTGGAGTTCTGCGAAAAAAAATCCCCAGAACGCAGAAAGCTCTTCTCCGACAACAGGCCGCGGCAAAGCGGTTGTTTGCACTGTACGGGCTTCCGTCCGATCAGAAGGCAGGACCGGATCTTCTGCGACGTTTTGGAGACGGTTTTGACTATAATGGCCTCTCCATAAACCGGGATCGGTTCTTAAAATCTTTAGGACACAAACATGAGTCAGTTGGTTATATCGATCTGACTTTTTCAGCCGATAAATCCCTTTCGGTTGCATGGGCGTTTGCAAGAACACCGGCGGAACGCGCCTGTCTCTTGCAGGCGCATCAGGATGCTGTGTCGCGTGTCATGCGTGATGTCGAGGTAACAATCGGACGCGCGCGGCGTGGCAAGGCGGGACGTGATGGGTATGACTATGGCGCCATCGCATGGTTCGGGTTCCTGCACTATACGGCGCGACCAACGGTTTATGTCCCTGAAAACGGTCAGGACAATAGCCTACAGACGCATCTGATGACGGTCCGAATACCCGGTGATCCTCAGTTACACACGCACTGCGTTATTCCGAACTTCGTTTTCACGAAATCAGGGCATGTCGGCGGTCTTGATCTTGCGCGTCTCCAGGGACGCGTCAAAGAGATCGGGGCGCTCTATCAGGCCTATGTCGCAGACAATCTTCGACAGAATGGTGCAGAAGTCGCCCTCAATCAGAAAACCGGAGCGGCTCAGCTGGTGCAAGTGCCAGAGGAAGTTCGCACAGCGTTTTCAAAAAGAACACGCCAGGGAGAGGATGCAGCCCAGGACTATGCCCGACAACAGAATGTCGACTGGTCCCGTCTTGATGCTGATCAGAAAATACGTTTCCTGAAGCACGGGACACAGGGAAACCCGCGACAACCCAAGACAGACGATCTGGCAGATCGGGATGCATGGCAGCAGACGATGACTCAACTGGGATGGACGGTTCCTGATTTTCTAACCGGACACGACACGGGGACATTACACGATCCAGCGTCCCGGCTTGACGCAGCTCACCGCCTGACCTGTGCGTTTCTTGAAGATCCTTTCCAAAAAAGCGCCGTTGTGGACGGATCAATTATTCGACTTTGTGCAGCACGCGCCTTGATTGATGTCGGCATCGACACCTCCGCAGACATCGATACGGTCGTTTCTATGGTCCGCGAGAACCCGGTCACGATCGACGGTATTCGGACTGAAGTTCTTTCCATAGTTAATGAAGACCGCCGAGGAGATCCGCGCCTGCGCATCACCACAAGACTTCACGCAGATCACGAGGATGAGGTTATCGATCGCGCCCGTACAGCCGCAAACAATCATTCTGGCGCTTTAAGCGAGGCTGAAATCGATCTCGCGATCGCTGCTGGTGGTCTTAATTTCCGGGGTAAGCATGGAAGAGATCAGCGCCAGGCCATGAGCACACTGGGCACCCAGGGGCGTCTGGCTGTACTCATTGGCGTTGCCGGCTCCGGAAAAACGACATTGCTCACCCCCCTTGTACATGCCTGGACGCAAAGCGGTCATACGGTTTGGGGAACGGCCGTAGCCTGGAGACAGGCCGACGATCTTATTGGTGCAGGTATCGCTCAGAACCGCCTTGTCGCGACCCATCCTCTTCTTTGTGGGATAAAGAACGGCAATATTCGACTGGATTCCCGATCAGTCCTGATTGTTGACGAACTGAGTCTGCTGAGTACGGTACAGCTTCTGGCGCTGCTCCGCGCCCAGGCTATGACGCGCTGCAGGCTGGTGATGATTGGGGATGCCCGACAATGCCAGTCCGTCGATGCAGGACCGACCGTTGGCCTGCTTCAGCGCGCATTGGGAAAAGAAAAAATCCCGGAATTACTCTCCAGTGTGCGACAGCAGACAGAGACTGAACGGGCCACAGCTCTGCTTTTTCGCCATGGCGGAGCATTGGAAGCACTGCGCCGAAAATTTGAAGATGGGTCTCTTCTCTTTGCGGACGGCGACGACCATCAGGTCGCTGAACACATCGCCGATCTCTGGCTGCAACGGCATATTGTCTTAAAAAAGGAGACACAAAACACACTGACAGTCAGCGCGCCAACGAACGCTGATGCCCGTACGATCGCTTCTGTAATCCGCGACCGGAGGCGCTCTATTGGCGAGCTCGACAAAGACCTTGTGATCCTCAAAGCGATGGATCAGCACGGGACGCCCTACGATCTCCCTTTGGCACGTGGCGACAGGGTTCGTCTTTTCAAGAGAACAAATGCAAAACGCGATGATGGTAAGCGCGGGATCATCGGCAATAATGGCAGTGTGCTGGAAGTGCTCGATTACAGATACGGCGGTCTCTATCTCAGAAACAGTCATGGCACTTGTGGCTGGGTCGACCTGGAAACTCTGGTAAGCCCGCAAGACGACCGGGTTCTTCTGGGATATGGCGATGTCCTGACAATCGATGCATCGCAGGGACTGACATCGACCGAACATATCCTGGCCATGCCACGGGGATCGGGACATCTTGACGCTCATCGCGCCTATGTAGGCGCGAGCCGACATCGCTTCAGGAACTGGATCGTGACGTCTGAGCGCGCTGAGCGACGAAATATCATGTCACAACACGGCATGGGGAGCAGGCAATCCATCGGCCGCGACGACATCCTGACAGCCATGGCCGATAATCTGGACCGACGCGACCAGAGGCTGTCCGCCCTTTCCTTACTGGAAGACGCCAGAATACTCCGCGCGGATACTTTAAAGAATTTTCATAAAACACTGCTTCAGGCCGAACGGCGCAATACCCCCTCCTCCCTTAAACTGCGGTTGAAACAGGCGCATCAGAAGCAGATCCTGCAGGGCAGTTCGTCTCTCAAGCCTGTAGTAGAACGCCTGAGGTTCCCCTTGCCTGAAATCGGCTTCCGATCAAAAGACATGACCGGAAATCTGAAAACATCCCTTCGAACACAGACCTACATCGCCATCGCAAAAAACAGTGCCTGGTTCGAGAAGTTACATCGACGTCGACGTAGACGCGAGGCTGTCGCCGAAGCGCTTCAACGAACCGGCCTGTCAGATAACCCTCAGTGGCATTGCATTGCCCGCGATGTCTCGCCTGAAGACCTCGATCTGACAGCGGATGCGGAATATCGTGCTCTTTTGTCACGCGGGAAAAAGGATGGAAACGGTCTCTGGATTGATGCCGATGCACTCCGATCGATTCAAAATAGACTTCTCAGACAAGGACGGGATGCAAGGCGCCTGAAACCCTGTGGTCTGAAATACGCGACAGCGCAGGTTGAGCGATTATTTGACCTGACAGCGCGTCATCTGGACAGACCAGGAGCAGACAATCCGGCAAGTTCCCTCGCCCTGCTTCTGTCTTCGCCTGCGCGCCAGCCGTTTAGCGCTGCGGCAACACTTGTTGCCGATCTTCAGGAGATGGGGATGACAATCTCCCGCGATCCGACATCCGTCGCCAATCGTATCTATCTTGACCAGAGGCATGTTGCACAGGCGCTCTCGAGATACGATGTAAAGACAGTAACAGCTGTTTGCGATCGACTTTTGCTGGTTCACGATTTCACAACGAGAAGAGCGCGCTCAACGCCAAGCCCAGCACTGAAAAGAGAAAATCGGAAGAATAGTCCGGCCATGAGGCGAGCGCGCAGGGAACAGAAAGACAGAGAGCGAGACTGAACAATGATCCGAAAACGACCAGGCCGCCCCCGTCACAAAGTTCCCGCGCCAATTCCTCCGCTTGAACTGCCGATGTCGTTGCCCGCAGAGAGCATGAATTTGAGACTGCAGGCCGTTCTTCTTGAAGCCGCATACGCGTTTGCTTCGGACCTCAAGGCAGGACCGGAAAAGAACCGGCAGGTCACGGAAGTCATCCCGCCTCGGACGAAGGTCAGAACATATTTTTATGGACGTCTGCGTCTCATGAAAATGCAGCGGGAGATGAATTTCCTGACCAAAACCCTGACTGATCCTGACCATCGTGTTTTTGGAGATTTTTGCTCACTCGCGCAAAAATCTCTTCCTGAGCTGAATTCATGCCTGAGTGCAGCAATGGCCAGACGAAAAACGGCAGCGCAATCCGGACCTCAGGACGACAGGAAACTGGCGGCTTTAGGAGAACATATCCGTCTGCAAGCACTGACATCGGCGATTAAAACGCTCAGCAGGAAGCTTGCCGTAGTAGATGAGGACCGACTTTTCGAGAACTATAATCTCTTCTGGCGTCCGCTTCTGCAAGACGCATGCGCGGTTATCGGATTTTCAGTTCACGTCGCAATTCGTCTTCGTCTTTTTCATCCTGAACAACCTCCCAGATGGGGAAGACTGGCATTTCTTTTCGATCTCAGTCGAGCTGTAGAACGTGGACACTTACCACCTGCTGCCCGGCTCATAGACGGATCTGCACCCGCTGCAAGACACGCTCAGGATGCATATGTTTGTATCCGAAATGGAAGAGCGGGTGCGCCTGAGACAAGTACCTGTCGAACCAGATTTATGCTTTTGAAACATCATTTCCACTCCGTTGGACATATTCTGGGAGCGATGAATATTCTGTCCTCAGCTGTCGAAGATCCATCAACAGGAGCAAGAGCCGACTGGCCAGAGACTAAGGAAGATCTGGGTTATCGCGACATTCGGGCCGGACACACGATCCTGCACCATACAGACTGGGACGACCTGACCACAGGCACCATTGCTCTGGCGTTAGCATTGCAAAACGAACTCACCGTCAAGCAACAAACGACACCATCCCCTGAACCTATCTTACGCCTGCGTGAACTCGTTCTCATCAAAAGCGATATCAAAGCTGCACAGCTTCGGAGAGGACACCGTTTTATGCCTAAGTATCGAAAAAAATGGCGTCCCATCAGTCCTTTGACGGGTATTGCGTTTGAGCCAGAGCCTCTTTTTGGTCCGAAAATCCCAGAAGATTTCGATTCTTCGACCTGGATCACTACCTCTGCTTTCTTTTGTCAGGCCTCCCCATCCTATCGTGAAAATGATCTTTTCCCAACATCGCTGGCTGCCATGGGGCAGCAGCAGACAGAAGAGGCCATTGATCATGATGCAGAGGAGGGGGCCACCTGCATAATAACTTTTTCCGAAGTGCCCGAGGTTTTTCTTGATATCTTCAGGAAATATATCCCTCCCAATCAAAAGTAAGGCAGCATCAAAAAAGGATACTGGAGCGCGCCTGATCAGCAACATTCGGACCTCACGCGCAACCATCCTTTTTTTTGTGACCTTGGATCACACCTGTAGACATTCATTAAAATTATTTAATATTTTAGCGACAACGAATTTTTTTCTCTCATACTGACGAGCGATGAATGAAGCACCGTTGTCGGAGCTTCATTATGTCCTTGTCATTTTCTTCAGAACCATCGCGCAAAACGCCTGAGCAGGATCATGAGCCCTCAGTCGCCCTGATTATTCTTGTCCGTTTTTTAGCCCGCGAAGCAGCCCGACAATGCTATGAAGATCCGGCTGCTCATTCTCTGACCAAGATCACGTCACCCTCAAAAAAGAAAAACCCGCCATGAAAGTTGCTCTTTATGCGCGTTACTCCTCGGACAACCAGCGGGATGCGTCCATTGAGGATCAACTCCGGGCCTGTCGCGGTTATGCGGACACACAGGGCTGGACGATCGTTGACAGTTACAGCGACCGGGCAATTTCTGGGGCTTCCTTGATCCGTCCTGGTATCCAAGAACTCATCGCAGATGCCAATTCGGGTCGCTTCCAGATCCTCCTGACAGAAGCCATGGATCGCCTGTCCCGCGATCAGGAAGATATCGCCGGTCTGTTCAAACGCATGAGCTTTGCAGGGATAAAGATCGTCACGCTCTCAGAGGGTGAGATCAATCACCTGCACATTGGCCTGACCGGCACGATGAATGCGCTCTATCTCAAGGAACTGGCCAACAAGACCCGTCGGGGTCTGCGTGGCCGCGTCGAACTGGGCAAATCCGGTGGCGGCCTGTGCTACGGGTATGATGTTGTCAAACAGCGCGACAGTCATGGCGAACCGATTTGCGGAGAGCGCGCCATTAATGATGATCAGGCCCAGATCGTCCGACGGATCTTTCAGGACTATGCCGACGGCAAATCCCCCAAAGCCATTGCTCTTTCTCTGAATGCCGAAGGCCATCGCGGCCCCCTGTCCGGAGCCTGGAGCCCGTCAACGATCAATGGCAACCGTGAACGCGGCACCGGCATCCTCAACAACGAACTCTATATTGGCCGACTGGTCTGGAACCGCCTGCGCTACATCAAGGATCCCAGCACCGGGAAACGGGTGTCACGCCTGAACCCTGAATCCGAATGGGTTCTTCATGACGTTCCTCATCTGCGGATTATCGAGCAGGATCTCTGGGATGCGGTCAAAGGCCGCCAGAGCAAAACAACCTGGTCCCAGAAATCCCGCGGCACCGGCGCCCATCCCCTCAACGCCCTGCAACGTCCGACTCATCTCCTGACGGGCCTCATCAAATGCGGCTGTTGTGGCGGTGGGTTTTCGATGATCTCGAAACATCACCTCGGCTGCTCAACGGCGCGCAACAAGGGCACCTGCGAGAACCGCCTGACGATCCGACGGGATATTCTGGAAAAATCCGTGCTCAACGGCCTGCGGACCCAAATGATGGATCCTGCGCTCTTCAAAGAATTCTGCGACGAGTTCACGCTCGAGATAAACCGTCTTCGCATGGAGAAAGGGGCCGATCTGGTCGCTCTGAAATCTGAACTGCCCAAAATCGAGCGTGAACTGGACAAGGCCATTCAGGCTATTCTCGACGGCGTCCCGGGATCACGCCTCAAAGATCGTATCGGTCACCTTGAAACCCGCAAGGCCGAGATAGAGGAACGACTGGCGGAAGCCCCTTCCCCGCCGCCTCTACTGCATCCCAACATGGCGGAACTGTATCGCCAGAAAATCGCGACACTCCATGAGAGTCTTCAGAATGAAGTCAGCCGAACGCGGACGGTAGAAGCGATCCGTTCTCTGATCACGCGGATCAAGCTCATTCCAGAGAATGGGGAGCTCGGGATTTTCCTTGAGGGTGACCTGGCGGCGATGCTGGGCTTTGCCACGAACAGGAAAAACGCCCTGCGTCATCTTGACGCTGGCGTTCTCGAGAAGTTCCTGGTGCAGGGTTCATTGGTTGCGGGGGCAGGATTTGAACCTGCGGCCTTCAGGTTATGAGCCTGACGAGCTACCGGGCTGCTCCACCCCGCGACATTGGTTTTCAGGGTGGATCAGGGGACCTGGCGGCGACCTACTTTTCCGTGCCTTGAGACACAGTATCATGGGCGCTGGGGGTTTT
>NZ_JARBJP010000018.1 GCF_029309905.1 Brytella acorum | reverse complement strand
CTGTTGCCAGGCGTTACGCGGCCCTTCCAGACAATGTGGTCATGGTGGGCACTATCAGAATAGACCTCGCGCGCCGTCAGCTTGAACGCGATGGCCAGACAGTTGATCTGTCTGCGCGTGAATGGGCTATTGTCGAACTTCTTGCGCGCCGGCCTGGAGCAGTCTGCAGTCGTGAGCAGATTGAAGACGCCCTTTATGGTCTTAGTGACGATGTGGAAAGCAACGCCATTGAAGTTTTCGTCAGCAGGATAAGGAAGAAAACCGGACCTGGTCTGATCATGACAGTCAGGGGTAGAGGCTATTGTCTCGCGGAGAACACGTCCCGATGAAGCGCTGGAGTCTGGCGTCCCGTATCGTGTCCGGAACACTGATCATCGTGCTTGGCGCACTGGTGCTTCTCAGTATTCTTGTTGCGGCCTTTACCCGCTATGAAGTTACGGAGCGTCTTGACAACTCGTTACAGGAAGTGGCCGAGCGTCTGGAGTTTGTCATCAGTGAACTGGACAAAACCGACAGGGCTTCCGTCACCCCAGGTGGTCAGATTGCGCAACTCCCCGGGGTGAACCGGCGAACGCTGGCCTACCAGATCACCACATCGGACGGTCGCCTTGAGGTCAGGTCACAGAATGCGCCGGAGACACTATTCGTACCACGTCTGAAGTCAGGATTTTACAACATCTCATTATTCAGAGTGTATGTCGTACCATCAGCGTCTGGTCGCCATTACATTCTGGTGGGTGAGCCGACTTTTCACAGAAATGAAGCTGTCAGGCGGGCTATTCTGATTTCAGTTCTGCCAATGGTAATATTTTTCCCGGCGATCTGGGTTCTGGTCCGCTGGCGTGTCCGTCGCGCCATGCGTCCTCTGACCAGCCTTCAGCAGGAAATCAGGAGCCGGGGAGGATCGAATCTGGCCCCCGTTCCCCCATTGGATCTCCCCGAAGAACTGGTGTCCATTCACTCGGCCGTCAATCTTCTGCTTGAACGTCTGAAAATGGCGCTTTCGACAGAGCGCGCTTTTGCGGCCAACGCAGCCCATGAACTACGCAATCCAGTAGGAGCGCTTCTTGCACAGGTTCAGGTTCTCAGGAATTTTCTTGTAGGGTCGGACTATGAAGAGCGTGCAACGATCATCATGCAGCAGGCCCGCAGAATTGGCCGGATGATGGAAAAGCTGCTTCAGCTTTCAAGAGCGACATCAGGGATCGCTCTGACCGGGAACATGTTCGATCTGGTGCCTGTCATTCGATTTCTGGCAGAAGAACTTGAGCGGGAAAAAAACCAGCCGATTGAATTTTCTGGAGCATCTCATCTCATGATCCGGGGCGATATGGATGCAACAGGTATCCTGTTTCGCAATCTTCTCGAAAACGCCGTTCTTCATGGTTCATCTGCGCAAGCCGTCAGTGTGATCATCACGCAAGATCATAAAGTCCTGATCTGCAATGATTGCGAACAGCTGCCATCTGAAATTTTGCGGGATATGGAAAAGCCTTTCGTCAGAGGAAAGACCGATGCCGAAGGCAGCGGCCTCGGCATGGCGATTGCGCGACAGATAGCTCAGCAGCTGCATGCCGACATGGTGGTGAGTTCGCCTATACCTGGAACGGACAGAGGCGTCCTGGTGACAGTTCGATTGCAGATCAGCGAGATCGAGGAGTGCATCTGAACAGACCAGAAACTCTGAGGCTCTATCCATCAAAATCCCGGAAAGAAAATCTTTTTTCTCCATAGTATATGCAGACTCGAGGTCGTGCAGTGCGCCATAAGATTAGGTCGCATCAATTATGACCGTTTGTGGTTCAGCGGATTTTTTCGCTGTCTCGGCAATCATCCGAACAAATATTCCCAGACGCCCCAGCGCTTGCCAAGTATTGCACCAGAATACTGAAGACGAAGTATCCACACCGCGCATTTCACTTTGACCGTAGAGTCCATGCCTGACTTTTCACTACGCAGCTTGTCCCAAAACAATTCCTCCCACTGCACTGATAGCGACCACGACCAGCGGGGGCGCCCGCCAGACTGTCAGTAAAACAAAGCCGACAAGCACAAGCCCGAAATCGCCCGACGATTTGACGGCGCTCGTCCAGACCGGCGTGTACAACGCAGCGCCCAGCAGGCCCACCACAGCGGCATTGACACCTCGCATGATCGCCTGTGCTGCTGGACGACTACGCAAGGAATCCCAGAAGGGTAATACCCCGATGAGGATCAGGATCCCTGGCAGAAAGATGCCGAGCAGAGCCAGGAAGGCACCCGCTACACCGTGGGGTGGCAACTTGACGATCACACCGAGATAGGCGGCAAACGTGAAGAGTGGTCCCGGAACCGCCTGTGCAGCGCCATAACCGGCAAGAAAGGCGTCGTCACTGACCAGACCTGGTGTCACAAAGGCTTCATGGAGCAATGGCAGCACCACATGACCGCCGCCAAACACGAGCGCGCCAGATTGGTAGAAGGCATTGAACAATGAAAGTCCCCCCGGCGCACCATGCTGGCCGAGAACAGGAGGAGCGAAGAGCAACGCTCCGAAGGCCAGAAACGCGGCCATTCCGACACGGCGCGACACAGGCATGGCGACATGTCCGCTATCCGATGGCGAAATGGTGCGACAGAGCCACAGGCCGACAACGCCCCCGAGGGCAATAGCGCCGATTTGGGCAAACGGCGAGGTAACAAACAGAATAATGAGTGCGGCTAACACCGCGATAGAAGCACGCACCCGATCCGGACAAAGAGTTCGAGCCATGCCCCACACGGCCTGTGCAACGATGGCCACGGCGACGAGTTTCAATCCATGCAAAAGACCGAGGCCAATCGGTCCCCCGAGTGCGCCCGCGCTATAGGCGAAGAGAACAAGGACGAGCGCCGAGGGCAGAGTAAAGCCGGTCCACGCCGCGAGGCCACCGAGATAGCCCGCCCGCATTAGACCGATGGAAAATCCCACCTGGCTGCTCGCCGGACCGGGCAGAAACTGACAGAGCCCCACGAGATCCGCATAGGCGCGTTCATCAAGCCACCGCCGTCGGACGACAAACTCATTGCGGAAATATCCGATATGCGCGATTGGGCCACCGAAGCAGGTAACGCCCAGTCTGAGGAAGATGAACAGAACTTCCCATGCTGCGGCCGTCCGTTGACGTTCTGGCGCTGCGCCAAAGGGCACGATGGTCATCGGGTTGGGCCCTTTGTCTTCCGGACAAGTGCGAGACAGGTATCATGCGCACTTTAAGAGCATCATGCTGGCATGATCGACTTCATCAATCAAAAAAGGCTGTATAAATCAAGCGAGGAATCATAATCATCCCTCCCTCAATAAGGCGGAACATAACCCGGCGCTGTCGGGTAGGCAGGCGCTGCGGAACCAACGGTCGCTGCGACAACCCCTGCGATAAGACCGGTTGCTGCGGCCATCAGAAGATACTGTCCGCCTGACTGCATCCAGTAGTAACCCGCGGGAGGTGCCCAGAGCCCCCGCCGCCCGCGCCAGTCACTGACCATCCAACGCGGCTCACGCGGACCGGAATAATAGTCGCCTCTCCGCCAGTGTTTCATGTGGCCATAGCCATGTCCACCGCCCCCACCATGGTGGTCATGCTCGCCGCGTGTCCAGGGAGGGTCTGCGTAGGCAGCGGAACAGGTCATAAGCAGACTAACTGACAGGAGAGTTGTCGTGAATCGTTTTGTCATAGGCACCTCCATATGAAGCTCAGGAAGAAAGCGCGGCCTTACGGCTTTTGTGTGGACAGAGGATTGGCGGCTTGATCTCCACGCAGAAGCATGCGTCCTAAAACCCCGTCTTTCAGAATGACCTGATGGAAAATCGCCGCCATGCCATGGCCTGTGGCAATCGTGACAATCAACCACGCATTCCAGTGATGGATGTTTTGAATCCAATGGAGAAATGGCGCGGGGAAGCGGACAAATGGTGAGGGCATAAGAAAGCCGAAAAAACTCATGGCCTGCCCTGCCCCCCATCGCCAGAGGTAGCCGAGCACGATTTCAGCCAGAAGCAGCACGTAGAGCGTATATTCCACGCCCAGCGCAAAGAAACGGTCGAGCGGCCGCAGCAGGTCCGATAGATGCCGGCCTTTCGTCAGGCGCCAGGCAATGCGGAACGCCATGATTGCCGTCAGCAGGATGCCCGCTGTCAGATGCGCAATGACCATCAGATGATGAACCGGTTTTGCTGGCCAGCCCCAGCTTTCGCCAAGAGCGAACTGAAACAGCACCAGAAAGGCGGTTGCCCAGTGAAGGGCAATCGTCGGCCTGTCATAGCGCTGGGTATGCGTGATATCCGGCATCGCGTCGGGCATGCCTTTCTCCCAGATAACGGTGAAGAAACTGTAATTCATATCACACCAAACCTGACGGGAACCTGAACAAGAAGTCATGATAAATAATAAATTCCATTGAAAATAACTCGCAGTATTAGAATTAATTATTTGTTGTCATGCGGAAATTGAAGACCTATTCCTAAACACAATTCAGATTGCCAATGGATAATCTTATGTCGCGACTTCATCCTCTCGCTGAACGTCATGCTGTCGAGAAACTGGGCTGGCTGCGCGCGGCCGTCCTTGGCGCCAATGATGGAACACTCTCCACCGGAAGCCTGATTGTTGGTGTTGCCAGTTCTCACGCGACACACGGCAGTATCCTCATCGCAGGATTATCCGCGCTTGTGGCTGGCGCCCTCTCCATGGCGGCCGGGGAATATGTTTCGGTCAGCTCCCAGCGGGATTCTGAACAAGCCGACATCGCCCGTGAAAAACAGGAACTGGCCACGGACTGGGACGGAGAAGTGACTGAATTGGCAGGGATCTATCAGCAGCGTGGGCTGGATGCAGATCTCTCCCACAAGGTGGCCGTCGCCCTCATGCAGCATGATGCCATCGGCGCTCATGCCCGAGATGAACTGGGCCTTTCGGAAGCCACAGCGGCCAGACCCATCCAGGCGGCCTTCGCCTCGGCTTCTGCCTTTTCGTCAGGGGCGGTGCTGCCAGTTCTGGCGGCTGTTCTGGCCCCCGTGGCCTGGGTGTCCTGGAGTGTCTCCCTGACATCCGTCGTGGTTCTCGCCGTTCTAGGTATCGTTGGTGCAGTCGCCGGTGGCGCAGCCCCTTTGCGCCCGGCGCTGCGCGTGACGTTCTGGGGTATTATGGCAATGATCGTCACCGGCGGCATCGGACACCTGTTCGGCGTGTAACGCAGAAACAGGTGTCAAGTGAGACCTGTGTAGCGCCCTTGACCCCGCCCAATATATCCATGATAGTTGATATATGGATACCGATTCTGCCATCGCCGCGCTCAATGCCCTCTCGCAGTCTACGCGACTAGAAATTTTTCGTCTGCTGGTGCGCCATGAACCGGACGGCCTGCCTGCCGGTGAAGTCGCCCGTCAGCTCGATCTGCCGCAGAACACCATATCGGCCCATCTCGCGACCCTGACGCGCGCTGGTCTGCTGACCTCGCAGCGCCACAGCCGGCTGATCGTCTATCGCGCCTGTCTTTCCCGCCTGCGCGACCTGATGCTCTTCCTCGTCAGGGATTGCTGCGCGGGCAGCCCCGAACTCTGCGCGCCCTTGGTCGCAAACCTGTCCTCCTGCTGCCCATCTCCGGAAACCTGCTTATGACCGTCACGATCTGGCACAACCCGGCCTGTGGCACGTCGCGCAATGTACTCGCACTCATCTGCAACAGCGGAGAGGAGCCCCGGATTGTCGACTATCTGAAAACCCCACCCAATCGCGCCGAACTGGTCGATCTGATCGGCCGCATGGGGGTGCCGGTGCGCGCGATCCTGCGCGAAAAGGGTACCCCCTATCACGAACTCGGCCTTGATGATCCAGCCCTGAGCGACGATGCGCTGTTCGACGCCATGATGGCGCACCCGATCCTGATCAACCGGCCCATCGTCATCACCCCGCTCGGTGTCGCGCTCTGCCGCCCGTCTGAGACGGTGCTGGATATCCTTCCTTCTTCGCAGCGTGGCGCATTCGCCAAAGAGGATGGGGAGAAGATCGTGGATGAGGCCGGAAAGCGGATCGTCTGATGCTAGCCCTTGTTATTTTCATTGCCACGCTCGTATTCGTCATCTGGCAGCCGCGCGGTCTGGGCATCGGCTGGAGTGCGATGGCTGGTGCCACTGTTGCCCTGGCGACAGGTGTGATCCACTGGCATGATATCCCCGTCGTCTGGCACATCGTCTGGGACGCAACCTTTACCTTTATCGCGCTGATCATCATCTCGCTGCTGCTGGATGAGGCCGGGTTCTTCCACTGGGCCGCCCTGCATGTGGTGCGCTGGGGCAAGGGGCGGGGCCGCACGCTGTTCCCGCTGATCGTGGTGCTGGGTGCGGCCATCGCGGCCGTGTTCGCCAATGATGGCGCGGCCCTGTTGCTCACGCCCATTGTCATCGCCATCCTGACCCAGCTGCGCCTGAGCCCCGCCGCTGCCCTGGCCTTTATCATCGCCACGGGCTTCGTCGCGGATACGACCAGCCTGCCGCTGGTGATTTCCAATCTGGTGAACATCGTCAGCGCCAATTTCTTCGGCATTCCGTTTGACCACTACGCCGCGATCATGGTCCCGGTCGATCTGGTCGCCCTTGGTGCAACACTTGCCGTGCTGTGGCTCTCTTATCGGCAGCAGGTACCCCAGACCTACCCCGTTACCGAACTGCCCGCACCCGCCACGGCCATTCGTGACCGCCATGTGTTCCGGGCGGCTTTTCCCCTGCTGGCCCTGGTTCTGGCCGCCTATTTCCTGACCGCCCCGCTGCATATCCCGGTCTGTATCGTGGCCTGTCTGGCCGCCGGCACCCTGCTGGGGCGCGCGGGATATGGGCGGGTCATTCCCATCCGCCGCGTACTGCGCGGTGCGCCGTGGCAGATCGTGATTTTCTCGCTGGGCATGTATCTGGTGGTTTACGGGCTGCGTAATGCCGGGCTGACCGATTATCTGGCGACAGCCCTGGTCTGGCTTGGCCACCGGGGGCCGTTTATCGCCACGATCGGCACCGGCTTTG
This sequence comes from Brytella acorum, assembly GCF_029309905.1. Lineage (GTDB taxonomy): Bacteria > Pseudomonadota > Alphaproteobacteria > Acetobacterales > Acetobacteraceae > Brytella > Brytella acorum. Next base: position 14,656 of record NZ_JARBJP010000018.1, on the reverse strand, counting down.
TGGCGGCTATCCTGTCCTCGGTCATGAACAACATGCCCAGTGTGCTGGTTGGCGCACTGGCGATCGGGCAGGCGCAGGACATTACGCCACTGACCCGTGACCTGATGGTTTACGCCAACGTCATCGGCTGCGATCTCGGCCCCAAATTCACCCCGATCGGCAGTCTGGCAACATTGCTGTGGCTGCATGTGCTGGCCTCCAAAAACTATCGGGTCACATGGGGGCAATACATGAAGGTCGGGCTGGTCCTCACGCCGCCCGTCCTACTGATTACGCTTGCTGCGCTCGCCTGCTGGCTGCCCGTCGTGAAACAGCCATGACGATTAAAGGAACCGATGACGCTATGACTGCTCCTGACCTACCTGCCCTTAATTCAGATTATCTTAAGCAGGTCGATTTTGCTCAACTTGAGCCTCAGCCACGTGTTGAGCATCCACCACGTATCCTCCTGCTTTATGGCTCCCTGCGCTCCCGCTCCTTCAGTCGCCTGCTTGTGCTGGAAGCAGAACGTATCCTGAAACTGCTGGGAGCAGAGACGCGAGTGTTCAATCCGACTGGCCTTCCGGTGGCGGACGCAGCACCCGTCACCCATCCCAAGGTTCAGGAACTGCGCGAGCTTTCGATCTGGTCGGAAGGGCAGGTCTGGTGCAGCCCTGAACGACACGGTACCATCACGTCTGTTTTCAAAAACCAGATCGACTGGCTGCCCCTGTCCGAAGGGGCTATTCGTCCGACGCAGGGGCGTACGTTGGCGGTCATGCAGGTCTCCGGCGGATCGCAGAGCTTCAATTCGGTGAATGCCCTACGGGTTCTGGGACGCTGGATGCGGATGTTCGCAATTCCCAACCAGTCCAGCGTGCCGATGGCCTATACGCAATTCGCCGATGATGACCGCATGATACCGTCACCACTCTACGACCGCGTGGTGGATGTCATGGAAGAGCTGATGAAATTTACGTGGCTGCTGCGGGATCGGACCGATTATCTAACCGACCGCTATAGCGAGCGATGCGAAGCTTTCAAACTGCCGGAAAAGCTCTGAAAACTGGAAAGATGAGCATCCTATTTTTCCAGCATTTCTTGCGCGATCACCCAAATCGAACAACATTGCCACCATCAACGATCAGTGCATCGCGACGTTCAAGACGGAGCTACCCGAAGACGATCCGGGTCGACCAGGGCTCGGAATTCGTTTCGCGCGATCTGGATCTAGGGGCTTATGTCAACAATGTCACGCTGGACTTTCCCCCGACCCGGCAAACCGACGGACAATGCGTTCATTGATACATCACGCGAACGTGAAAACCGACAAAAACGCGCCTGATTACTTTTCCGTCTGTTTCCTATGTGTTTCCTGCGGTGAATTTTAGGCACAAAAAAAGCCACCTGATTGGGTGGCTTTTCTTCTGTCTTTTCAGACGAATAGTGCGTGGTTGCGGGGGCCCACAACCCAAGAAAACTGCTACTGACAAGCGGATTGATTGATCGCCTTTAAAATTCCCTCAACACATTGATAAATCAATATATTCATCGAAGGGGCTATTCCGATAAATTCCACTGCCACGATCATCATCTCCGACAGGCATTTTACATCTCGGGAAGAACCAGAACATAACTCGTGCTCCTGCCACCTGCCGCCTCCTTATTCAGGATACCGCGCTCTACGAGATCATTGATATCCCGCAGGGCGGTATCCGGGGACGTTTTTGCCAGCTTCGCCCATTTGGATGAGGTCAGCTTGCCCTCGAACCCGTCCAGCAGACGGTTCAGCATGAGGCGTTGCCGGTCATTGATCGATTGCCCGGCCAGATTATCCCAGAAGCGGGCCTTCTGCATGACCTTTCCAAGGACCAGCTCGGCACGATCAAAGGCCCGATCCAGAGCCCCCAGAAACCAGTCTAGCCAGGGCGTGATGTCCATATCACCTTTCTGGGTGGCTTCAAGGATTGCGTAGTATTCCTTCCGTTCGTGACGTATCTGGGCTGAGAGGCTGTAGAAACGCTGATCCGTCTGTTCCGAACGCGCCAGCATGAGGTCCCCGATAGCCCGCGCCATACGACCGTTTCCGTCCTCAAACGGATGAATGGTCACAAACCACAGATGTGCGATGGCTGCTTTCAGGACAGGATCCAGATTTTGCTTGGTATTGCACCAGTTGAGGAAGACCTGCATCTCTGCGGGCACCCTTCTGGCAGCCGGAGCCTCATAATGAATCTTTTCCCGTCCGATAGGGCCTGACACGACCTGCATCGGGCCGGTTCTGTCATCACGCCACTTTCCCACCAGAATGCGTGACATCCCGTTTCGCCCGGTCGGAAACAAAGCCGCATGCCAGGCGAAAAGTCTTTCTTCAGTCAATGGCTCGGCATAATGCCCGGTCGCATCCAGCATCATCTCCACAACGCCTTCGACATCCCGATCCACTGGTGGCAGCGCGCCAATGTCCATGCCCAATCGCCGAGCGATGGAAGACCGCACCTGCTCACGATCAAGGTTTTCGCCCTCAATCTCACTCGACTTGAGAACATCTTCCGTCAGAGTCTGGAGCACGGCTTCCGACCTGAAATCGAAACCAAGACTTTCCATGCGTCCCAAGAGGCGCCCCTGCCGGTGACGCACGGCGGCGAGTTCATGGTAAATGGCGTCTCTATCCCACCGAAAGTCCGGCCATCCCGCTTGCCGGTAGATGTATTGTGCCATATTCTCTGCACTCCTTGCGGATAATATGGCACCTAAACACCGCATCAGGCAATCCAAACTCTGCAAAATATGCAGTTATTATCCGGATTATTCGCCGCATCCTTCGCCAAAAGCGGCTTATAACAGCGACAGCCCTGCTTGGGTTCGGCGCTGCATTGAGCGTCCCCATGCATGAACGGCCTTCATGCATTTTTATTATTGACAGACTTACGTTCATGCTTTCTGTATGAACGCATGAAACACATTCGCGCAGACAAATCGAATCTCTCAGATATCGCGACGGTGGCGGCTGGTCACCCGTTTCGAGGGAAAATCGAGCCAATCGAAGGTGCAGAAACAGCTGTCGTGCAGATGCGGGACACCTCACCTTCTGGCGTGAATTGGCCGTCTTGCCTGCGGACTGAAGCTTCCGGACGTCGCGAGCCCGACTGGCTGCGTCCGGGTGATATTCTTTTCCCTGCCCGTGGTAATGTGTCACTGGCAGTTCTGATCGATGAGAGTATCGGCAGCCTTCAAGCCGTGGCAGCCCCCCACTTCTTTCTTCTGCGTGTGACGCAGTCGGACGTTCTGCCAGCCTATCTGGCCTGGTGGCTCAATCAAGAGCCAGCGCAACGCCATCTGGAGCAACAGGCCCAGAGTTCCACACTTGTGCGCAATATCGCCCGACCGGTTCTGGAAGACACACCCGTCATACTACCTCCCCTTCCCCGACAGAGACAGATCGTGGAACTGGCGAACGCCATGCAGCGCGAGGAAGACCTTCTTCGCCGCCTGCGCCAGACCAACCAGCAGATCATGACCGGGCTTGCCAGAGACCTTCTGGCGGGCTGACACTCCCTTGACGTTTTGAAACAGGATTTGAGTTCGTGACCGAGCAGATTTCACAGGACACCATCAACAAGGCGCTGTGGAGCGCCTGCGATACCTTCCGTGGCACCGTTAGCCCTGACACCTACCGCGATTACGTGCTGACCATGCTGTTCCTGAAATACATCTCCGATGTCTGGCAGGACCATTATGACAGCTACAAAACAGAATACGGCGACAACCCCGCTCTGATCGAAGCCATGATGGCGCAGGAACGCTTTGTTCTGCCCAAGGGCTCGGATTTCTATACGCTCTATAAAGAACGCAACGCCCCTGGAAACGGTGAGCGCATCGACAAGGCCCTGCACGCCATTGAAGAAGCCAACGGCACCAAGCTGAAGGACGCGGGCAAGAGCGTCTTCCAGGACATCAGCTTCAACTCTGACAAACTGGGCGATGAGAAGCAGAAGAACACCATCCTGCGGCATCTGCTGGAAGATTTTCACAAGCCGGACCTGAACCTGCGCCCTTCCCGCGTGGGTAATCTGGACGTGATCGGCAACGGCTATGAGTTTCTCATCAAAAACTTCGCCGCCAGTGGCGGGCAGAAAGCTGGCGAGTTCTACACCCCTTCGGAAGTCAGTGAACTGTTGGCCCGTATTCTGAATCCGCAACCGGGCGAGAGCATCTGTGACCCAGCCTGCGGCTCGGCCTCCCTGCTCATGAAGTGCGGTCGGCAGGTGACACAGAACCACAAGGGCAGCAGGGATTACGCCCTGTATGGGCAGGAAGCCATTGGCTCCACATGGTCCTTCGCCAAGATGAACATGTTCCTGCATGGCGAGGACAACCATCGCATTGAATGGGGCGACACCATCCGCAACCCCAAGCTGCTGGATGATAAAAACCACCTGATGCGCTTTGACGTGGTGACGGCCAACCCGCCCTTCAGTCTCGACAAATGGGGGCATGATGAGGCGGAGCAGGACGTGCATCACCGCTTCGCCCGTGGCGTGCCGCCCAAGACCAAAGGCGATTACGCCTTTATCCTGCACATGATTGCCACCCTGAAAGACCGCACGGGCCGCATGGGGGTGGTGGTGCCGCATGGCGTGCTGTTCCGGGGCAGTTCGGAAGGGAAAATCCGTCAGAAGCTGATTGAGGAAAACCTGCTGGATGCGGTGATCGGCCTGCCGGAAAAGCTGTTCTTCGGCACAGGGATTCCAGCCGCCATCCTGATTTTCCGTAAGGACCGCAAGACGAAGGACGTGCTGTTCATTGATGCCAGCCGCGAGTTCAGGGCGGGCAAGAACCAGAACGTGCTGACCGAAGAGAACATCACAAAAATTGTGGACACCTACCGCGCCCGCAAAGACGTGGACAAATACGCCCACCTCGCCACGCAGGACGAGATGAAAGAGAACGACTACAATCTGAATATTCCGCGTTATGTTGATACGTTTGAGGAAGAAGAAGACATCGACCTGAACGCCGTGCGGGCTGAACGGGCTGAAATCAAGGCGGAACTGGCAAAGCTGGAAGCCCAGATGGACGCTTATCTGAAGGAGCTGGGTTATGCTTCCTGATGGATGGACCATACGTCGATTGGAAGATCTCGCTACAGTTGAACGAGGGAAATTTTCTGCACGTCCAAGAAATGACCCAAAATTCTTTGGCGGGGACATTCCATTCGTACAGACTGGAGATGTCACGAATTCTTCGATCTACGTAAGAAATTATTCTCAAACCCTTAACAAAGAGGGCCTGTCAGTCAGCAAAATATTTCCAAAAGGAACGATTTTGATGACGATAGCTGCAAATATTGGCGACACAGCAATTGCATCATTTGATCTCGCCTGCCCAGACAGTTTGGTTGGTATTATTGTCAAAAAAAATAAAGCGGATGCATATTGGCTAAGAATTTTTCTCGGAACGCAGAAAACAACTCTTGAAAATTACGCTCCTCAGAATGCCCAGAAAAATATCAACCTTCAGACACTCAAGCCTTTAGAAATTCTTACTCCCCCTCTCCCCGAACAGAAGAAGATCGCGGCGATCCTCTCGACGTGGGATCGTGCGATTGAGGGGACGGAGACGCTTCTGGCCAACAGCCGGCAGCAGAAAAAAGCCCTCATGCAGCAACTCCTCACAGGCAAAAAACGCCTACCGGGGTTCACGGGGGAGTGGTTTCATTTACCATTTAAAAAAGTGGCCGAACTTATTTACGGCAAAGCACTTCCTGAAAAGCCATCGGCACACACTACGGTCTATCCTGTATATGGAACTGGCGGAATTATTTCTTACCGTGATGAATATCTTTTCGAAGGACCATCTATTATCATTGGTCGAAAGGGAACCATTGATACGCCGCGCTACGTAAACACTCCATTTTGGTGTATAGATACAACTTTTTACTGCAAATCAATACACAATAATGATGTGAAATTTTTATATTACTCTACATGTTTTGTGAAACTGAGAAGGTATGTAGAAGCATCGGGAGTGCCGAGCCTGTCTCGCGATACCATATATTCAATTCCGTTAATGCTTCCTCCTTTACTCTCCGAACAAAAAGCCATCGCTGCTGTCCTGACCACCGCAGATGAAGAAATCACCACCCTTGAATCCGACCTCTCTCGTCTGCGTCAGGAAAAGAAAGCCCTGATGCAGCAGCTTCTCACCGGCAAACGCCGCGTGACGGTCGATTAAGTCATTTCAATTCGCAGGATATTTAAAACTATGGCTCCCGCCCCAAAATTTCAGGAAGAATACAGCGCCAAACTGCCCGCACTGGCCCTGCTCAGCACGCTCGGCTGGCGGTTTGTGCCCCCATCCGAAGCACTGGCCCTGCGGGGCGGGAAGCAGAGTGCGGTGGTGCTGGACACACTCCTGCGGGCGGAACTGAAAAAACGCCGCTTTACGTTTGAAGGACAGGAGCACGCCCTGTCCGATCAGGCTATTGAACGGCTTGTCTCTCACGTCACGCATCCGGACTTCGTCTCTGGTCTGCGCGATGCCAATGAGAAGATGACGACGCATCTGCTGTTCGGCATCGCTATTACCGAGTTCATTAACGGGCGTAAGGCCAACCCAACCATCGCCCTCATCGACTGGCAGAACCCGGCCAATAACAGCTTTACCTTTACCGAAGAGTTCAGCGTCCTCCGCACGGATCTGACACAGACCCGCAGGCCGGATATCGTGTGTTTCGTCAACGGCATTCCGCTGGCGGTGATCGAGGCCAAACGCCCCGATGGCCAGCCGGGCAAAGGTCCGACTGTGGAGGCTGGCATTTCCCAGAGCATCCGCAATCAGAACAAGGATGAAATCCCCCAGCTTTTTGCCTACAGCCAGCTTCTGCTTTCCATCACCGGGCATGACGGGCGCTATGGCACCTGCGGCACGCCCAAAAAGTTCTGGGCCAGCTGGAAGGAAGAGGACATTCCCGAAAGCCGGATGGAAGCGCTCAAGAATACGCCGCTTTCTGGGACGCAGAAAGACGCGCTGTTCGCCGACCGGAAGCCCCCTGCACGGGACTGGTTCGAGGACTGGGCGTCCCGCCCGCTGCATGTCACGGATCAGGACCGTCTGCTGATCGGCCTGCTCTTGCCCGAGCGTCTGCTGGACATGGCGCGGTTCTTCACGCTGGTCGACCGCAAGGCAGGCAAGATCGTCGCCCGCTATCAGCAGGTTTTCGGCATCAAACGCCTGCTGGAACGCATCAAGTCCCGCCGCAGCGATGGCGGGCGTGAGGGCGGTGTGATCTGGCACACCACCGGGTCGGGCAAGTCGTTTACCATGGTGTTCCTCAGCCGCGCCCTGATTCTGGATGACGATCTCAAGCAATGCCGCATTCTGGTAGTGACAGACCGCAAGGATCTGGAACGCCAGTTGAGCACGACCTTCTCCACCGGCGGCGAACTGGCGGATAAGAAAGACAAGGAAGAAGCACTGGCGACCTCTGGCAGCCGTCTGGCGCAGCAAATCGGGCATGGGCAGGAGCGGATCATCTTCTCGCTCATCAACAAGTTCCACACGGCCACCACGCTGCCCGAATGCCATAACGACAGTGCGGACATCATCGTGCTGGTAGATGAAGGGCATCGCAGTCAGGGCGGTGAGAACCATGCCCGCATGAAGCATGCGCTGCCCAACGCCGCCTTCATTGCCTTTACCGGCACGCCGCTGCTCAAGGGCAGCGAGACGACCAGCCGGTTCGGCAGGATCATCCACTCCTACACCATGCAGCAGGCCGTCTCGGACGGCACGGTGACGCCACTCCTCTACGAAGAGCGCAAGCCCGATCTGGATGTGAATGACCGCGCCATTGATGCCTGGTTCGAGCGCATCACGCAGGGGCTGACGGACGAGCAGGTCACGGACCTCAAGAAGCGCTTTGCCCGCGCCAATCAGGTTTACAAGGCGGATGATCGCATCCGGCTGATCGCCATGGATCTGGCGACGCATTTTGACAGCAATATCGACAGCGGCCTCAAGGGCATGCTGGCCTGTGACAGCAAGTTGTCTGCCATCCGCTACAAGCAATATCTGGATGAGGTCGGTCTGTTCGAGAGCGCCATCGTCATGAGTCCGCCCGACACGCGCGAGGGCCATACGGAAGTCGATGAGCGCAAACAGCCGGAAATTCAGGACTGGTGGAAAAACAATGTCGGCAGCCAGAACGAGGAGGATTACACACGCGGCGTTATTGAGCGCTTCGAGAAGGATCCAGACCTCAGGCTGATCATTGTAGTCGATAAACTACTGACCGGCTTTGATGAACCGAAGAACGCCGTGCTCTATATCGATAAGCCGCTGAAGCAGCACAACCTGTTGCAGGCCATTGCCCGTGTGAACCGCCTGCATGACCAGAAGAAGCATGGGCTGCTGATTGATTATCGGGGCATTCTGGCGGAACTGGACACCACACTGGCCCGGTATGACGAACTGGCGGCGGAGAATGTCGGCGGGTATGACCCGAAGGACATTGCTGGGCTGTATAGCCAGATGAGCACGGAATACCGCGAACTCCCCGCTTTGCACAAAGCGCTCTGGGCCATTTTTGAGGGCGTGAAGAACAGAAGTGACCTCCAGCAGCTTCGTGCTGTGCTGATGCCCCGCATGGTAGACGAACACGGCCAGATGGTGGACGTGAACCTCAAACGCCGAGATGATTTCTATGAAGCGCTGACGAAGTTTGCCGCCTGCCTGAAGGTTGCGCTGCAATCTGTGGCCTTCTTTGAAGACACCAGCTTCACGGAGAAAGACCGCGCCACCTACAAGGAGACGCTGAAGCAGATGACCAGCCTGCGCCAGATGGTGTTGCAGGATACGGGTGAAACCGTGGACTTCGACCAGTATGCCGAGCAAGTGAAAAAGCTGCTGGACCGGCATGTAGCGGGCGTGAAGGTCCATGAGTCCCAGGGGCTGTATGCCGTCGGCAAGATAGGCCAGAAGCCCGAAGACAACGAACCCGAAAACTGGAGCGAGGAGAAAACCCGCAATGAGACGGATCTGATCCGCACCCGTGTGACGAAAATGATCGATCACGAGATGCAGGATGACCCGTATGCGAAGGAAGCGTTCTCGGCATTACTGCGGAAGGTGATTGAAGAAGCGAAGACGTTGTTCGACCATCCCCTCAAGCAGTTCATGCTGTTTCAGGAGTTTGAGGAACAGGTAGCCAACCGCAAGCTGGAGAATATCCCGTCTGTTTTTGACGGGCACCGCCATGCGCAGGCCTATTATGGCGTGTTCCTCAAAACACTGGCTGCCATCTTCAACCATAAGCAGACGGACGAGGAGAACCAGCGCTGGGTTGATCTGGCGTTCGAAATCGACAGCATCGTGGACAAGGCTGTGCGGGAGAACTCGCTCAGCCGACCGGATATGGAAAAAGCAGTCAGGAAGGAACTGCTTCCGCTCCTGTTCAGCACGGGCCAGAAAGCGGGCTTTGGCGTGGACAAGGCGCAGGTGATCATCGAGCAGGTCATTCAGATCATGCGGGCTGGTCCTGCTGATACCCTACGCGGCTGAAATGGCAGAAAGCCCTTCTCGCATTCTGACCTATGGAGGGGAGCATATCCGCGTAAACTTGATACCCCGCGCACGTCCAGGCACAACGCTGCGGATCAAGGTACATCCCGACCTGCGTGTGGAGGCCTCTGTTCCGGATGGCACGACAGAGGCTGATCTGGACAAGGCTCTACACCAGAAAACCCGCTGGATCTGGCAGAAGCTGCGGGACTTCCGGGCGGTGCAGGAACATGCCACGCCTCGCACGTATGTCAGCGGAGAAAGCCACTTCTATCTGGGGCGGCGGCATCTTCTGAAGGTGCATCATCAGCCGGATAAGCCTGAGACCGTGCGGATGCTGCGTGGGCGGCTAGAGGTCTCCGTGCAGGAACGACAGGCGCTGCGGGTTCAGAAGATGCTGGAACTCTGGTATTTTACGCGGGCGCAGGAGGTGTTTCGAATCCGCCTTGATGCGCTGCTGCCGTCATCGCTCTGGGTCAGCACTCCCCCTGCTCTGAAGCTTCAGGTGATGCAGACCCAGTGGGGCAACTGCTCACCGGGTGGGACCATCACACTGAACCCGCATCTGGTCAAAGCCCCGCGTGACTGCATTGATTACGTGCTCCTGCATGAACTGTGTCATCTGAAGGAGCACAATCATGGCCCTGCTTTCTGGGGACTTCTGGAACGTGTCATGCCTGACTGGGAGCGGCATAAGGCTCGACTGGACGGGATGTCAGAACTGGTCCTTTCTTGCTGATGTGGCAGCTATGGGGGGGAGAACGGAATGTCGGCTTTATAGTGGGCGATCGGAAAAACCGGACACTCATGTGTACGGTCCTCGCAAAAATTTTCACCAATTCCGGTCATTCAAATAACTCATGATAATTCCGGAAAGGTCGACATTTTCTAATGAAGTATCAAACCCGAGCCAATAGATTCAATATATATGTGTTCGAGCCCACTTGCTGCGCCGATAGCCTTCCGTAGCCCGATACTTGTCTCCCCGGGCGGCAGTGCGGCAGCTTTTGACCGCATCCGGTCGTTCATAGCTAGGCAGAGAAATGGCGGGATTAGCTTCTAGTCACCGCGATTCCACATGAGCGACTTGTAGAGTTCGCACGGCAGGCCTTACATCCGCTTGATTAGAGCGGCTACGATGCCCCTCGTGTGTTTGTCGGTGATCTTGATCCGCATTACGTAGCGCGAGTGTCACGATATAGCTGTTCTTCGTGCCTTCGATCAGATCGCTTTGAATTGGCCGCATAACGGTGACGTGGCTAGGAGATAGCTGCTATCCCTTGGATGCGGCCCCGATACTGAGGTTCGCACCTTTCTATCTTGTGGCGAGCAACAATGACTGACGAAATTGCCTCCATTCCGATCGACGTGAACCAAATGCGCGAGCCCGCGATTCTTCTCTACAATTTGAAGGATGCCGACGATCATCACACTTTTTACTACGACGAGAGCAACAATCTACGTCGATTGCATATCACCGAAGACGGACTGAACGTGCCTGATCCGATGGTTTATGTCCTTGGGGGGGTAGCGCATCACGGGCAACCAAAAAACTTTGCATTCGACGCCTTATGTAGCGCCATCCATCTCCAGAAAACCGTTAAAGAACTGAAGTTCGAACATGTTGCTAAAGGAAATTTCCTTCAGGTACTCACTTCAAGGAAACTTTCAAAGTTTCTCGATTGGGTTTTGCAATCCGATCTATTCATACACTATATCGCAATGGATCCCCTTTACTGGTCCACTGTCGACATCATAGATTCTTCGATTGATGACAACCCACACCTGATGATGGTCGCACGACAGCTAAAGAATGACCTCTACACAGTACTACGTAAGGATTTTTCGTGGCTCGTAGATGCTTTTATTCGGTATGGATACCCTAATTTGGGGCCATCTGGTCCTACATTCATTGCCGAACTGTTGGCGTTCATTGAAGATCGCAACGACGTATTCGACAGTTTCAGTCTCCAAATGCTCAAAGGCGTGCTGGAGAAGGGCGCTCGCGCCAAGGAGTTGCCATTCTTACAGGATGAAACGGCGAATGTCCTAATCGACAGCTTTCTGCCGTTCGTCATCCATCGGCTATGCCTGTTCAAGAACAGCACGCACGTGCTGGACGTAGAACCCTTCATCGAGAAGCGTTTGAAGAAAAACCGATTTATGGACGAAGAACGCGAAGTTTCTATGTACCGATATGCCATATCTCACAATGAGCCTGGCGTTCAGATTTCCGATGTGGTCGTAGGACTTTTAGCGAAATTCTTCAGTTGGATCGCCCGCACGTCGATTGACGATGTGCTAGAGGCTCGAGGGTCACTCACTGAAGTCCAAGAGCATAATCGACAGCTGATTGCTAAATTGTTTGAGCGGTCAACGACATCGACCGACGCCTATGTGCAGCGGATCATCTGCCTCGAAGACGAAACGCGTGGCGCCCTCTTCCTTAACTAAGATCATTTGGCGCTGCAGTAGGCTCAGGACTCATAGCCAGAAGATGACGGTTGCAGCGAGGCAGATGGCTGAGAAGAAGACGGTCGGGCATCTGTCGTAGCGGGTTGCGACCCGCCGCCAGTCCTTGAGCCTTCCGAACATGATCTCGATGCGATTGCGGCGTTTATATTTTCGCCTGTCGTATTTGACAGGTTTTCCGCGGGATCTCCGTCCTGGAATGCAGGGTTTTATCCCTTTCTCCTCCAGGGCGTCCCTGAACCAGTCGGCGTCATACCCACGATCTCCCAGCATCCATTGTGCGGCAGGAAGACTGTCCAGCAAGGCAGCAGCGCCGGTGTAATCGCTGATCTGCCCCGCAGTCATGAAAAAGCTCAGTGGTCGTCCGTTCTGATCGGTGATCGCATGCAGCTTGGTATTCATCCCGCCTTTGGTGCGACCGATCAGGCGGCCTGGATCCCCTTTTTTAGCCGCAGGCTGGAAGCCGTGCGGTGCGCCTTGAGATAGGTCGCATCAATCATAATCGTCTGAGGTTCGGTTTTCGCAGCAGACAGGCCATCCATCATTCGTATGAAAATGCCCATGTCACCCCAGCGCTTCCAGCGGTTGTAGAGCGTCTTGTGTGGACCGTATTCCCGGGGCGCATCACGCCAGCGCAGACCATTGCGGTTCACAAAAATGATGCCGCTCAGCACACGGCGGTCATCAACGCGTGGTCTGCCGTGGCTCTTGGGAAAGAATGGCCGCAGACGCTCCATTTGTTCATCCGACAGCCAAAACAGATCGCTCATCTTCAGTCTCCTCCAGGAGCCTGAATCACATCCTGCCGCCTATATCAATGGGTCCTGAGCCTAACACTACAGTTGCGTTTATCTGCGGGTTCTGGATCTATGGGCCACCATGATTCAGAACGAAATGAATGTCACGGCGTCGGTTGAGGATGCTCTGGCGCTGACGCTTGCTGCATTGCGAGATGCCAAGGCGCGGATGCGCCCGGTGTTTGGCCAAGAGCGGATTGCTACGTCGGCGGGGCGTTTTCTGGAGACGCTCCTGGGCAACGAGCCGCGCAAGACCGGCTGGATGCGGGCGGAGGCAGCAGGCGATCCGGGGCCTTGGCGGCAGCAGGCGTTGCTGGGCCGGGCGCACTGGGATGCCGATGCGCTACGCGATGTCGTGCGCGATCATGTGGTGGATCATTTCGGCGATCCGGATGCGGTTCTGGTGATCGACGAGACCGGTTTTCTCAAGAAGGGCGCGGCCTCCTGCGGCGTGAGCCGACAATACACTGGCTCGGCGGGCAAAATCACCAACTGCCAGATCGGCGTGTTCGCGACCTACGTTTCACCCAAAGGACACGCCTTTCTCGACCGGGCGCTGTATCTGCCGAAAAGCTGGACCGATACACCGGAACGGCTGGCAGCGGCGCATGTGCCCGACGATATCCGCTTTGCCACCAAGCCGTCCCTGGCAACAGCGATGATCCAGCGGGCATTGGCGGCAGAGGTGCCGTTCGCCTGGGTTGCCGGTGACAGTGTGTATGGTGTCGGCGATCTGGAAATGGCGCTGCGCCGCGCGGGCAAAGGTTTCGTGCTGGGCGTGAATGCCAATCACTGGTTTCACTCCTGGCGCCCTGACGTGATGTGGGTCGGCGAGGCCCGCGAGATTATCAAGACGCTGCCCGAGGACGCCTGGATCCGGTGTTCGGCCGGGCACGGCACCAAGGGCGAACGATGGTATGACTGGCTGTATTGCCCGATGGCCGATCTCCAGGTGTCGGAATATAGCGATACGCTCAGCGGAACATGGACCCGCGGCTTGCTGGTCCGCCGCAATCCGGCTGATGGCGATTTGCGGTATTTCACGACATGGTGCCCGCACGGAACACCGCTCGAGACGCTGGTGCAGGTCGAAGGTACGCGCTGGCGGATCGAAGAGGGGTTCGAGACCGCCAAAAACGAGTTCGGCCTCGACCACAACGAAACCCGCTCCTGGCACGGCTGGCACCGTCATGTCACGCTGGTCATGCTCGCCTATGCCATGATGGCCGCCGTGCGCTCCCAGGCCAACGCCCTGGCGCTCAAAAAAAGACCGATGTCAGCGCGCAGAAACTCATCCGGTGGTCGATCCAGGAAATCCGACGCCTCGCCGTGAAGGTCACACAGGCCCAGATCCCGATCGCGCATATCCTCCGCTGGTCCGTCTTTCGACGATCACATCAGGCACGGGCCTATCTCGCACGCATTAAAACGAAAACGCAACTGTAGTGCTAAGAACCCAACAATGATAGTCGCTAGTAAAATCATATTAACGGGGCGGCCACCGCGGCAAATTCCACCGAATTTGGGTGGGCTAAGCAATCTAAAATAGCGTCCATAACCGCATGTGTGTTCGGCGTGAGGGGATTGCCGCCTGTCTGCCCCATATTCCCTTGAGCAGACGGGCAGTTCAGGGGGGGGAAGCCGAATGTCTGCTTCAGAACTGGCCTGATCATAAACTGCCACCATGGGAGCACGTATAGTCCTTGAATTTTCCATGAGGATTTTTCAGATTCTGACACGTGAGGATGAGGCCTGACATGCCCCCCTTTTTGTTACCACTCAAAAAGAGAGTTTCCGGTTTTTATGGTTTGGGGTTGATGGGATGACAAGCGTCTCGGGGGCAT
>NZ_JARBJP010000017.1 GCF_029309905.1 Brytella acorum | reverse complement strand
TTGAAGGACTCCTCTGCCTCGACCTGCGACAGGCTGGGACGAAAACACAGAACAGCCCACGGCTTGTTCCTGTCCTGCCCCAGTTAAAGAGCCTTGGCTTTCTGAATTATGTGGACAGACAGAAACGTGCAGGACGAATGCTGATGGAACCATCTCAGGGAGCCATTACAGCGGAAGGCTGGTCAAAGCGGATTAACCGCTATCTTCAGGATATCGGGCTGACGGATAATAACCTTGTAGCGTATTCCTTCCGTCACAGCTTTCGTCAGATGCTTCGCGTCTCTGATTTGAACATGGAAATCATCAACAAGATTTTTGGCCATGAGACTGGCTCTGTTGGTGCTGGCTATGGCGCGAACCTGTCCAGAGCCGTGGCTCAGCAGTTCATCGACAAAGTGAAGTTTCCCGTCTTCCTTGGCGGATTGATTGATACACAAGGAGGTCTTTTGTAACAATATTCTTACATAAACTTCTAGAATACAAAAAAACCACCTACAGAGAAAGCATAAAATATGGATGAATACAAAGATAAATTCCTAAAGCTATATTCCATACTGAATGATACATCTGATATACGCCATACATTAATTATATCATCTTTATTTTCAATAATTCTTGAACGATTTAAAAAATATGCAATTTCAACGGTTGACCATTTCTTTGCATCAGATTTCAAAGGAGTAAATGGCCAACTTGTCCTCATAAGAGGAAACAATTTTAAGGAACTTATAAAAAAATATGGAAAGTTAGAGAATGGAAAGCATACATGTAAAGATTTCAGAGCTTGCACATACTTCTTTTTGGAACTCGGATATATGAGCCAAGAAGATGTCGATACAATAAACAGATATTATGACGAGAAAAACAACATATCCCACGAATTATATGAAATTATATTGGATGATAAAAAGAAAGGCGTTTATATAGACGACATTCTTACTATTTATACAATTTATAAAACAGTCGTTCGACACTGGATAAAAGAAGTAAAAGCAACAACAGGAATGATTGAACCAGAAGATTATGAAAATTATGATTTCGACAATGCCGAAACCATAGAAACCATCATATTGTGGCGCATGATTGAAAGTTCTCTTAAAGGAATCCCAGCATGGGATATAATACATGAAGCCATTGAGCATTCTAAGGACCAACAAGAATAGCGAGATAAATACCCACTCTATTTACATTTTTCTTTGAGTTTTCATATTTTTCCGGTTCAATAATAAAAAGACATCACATTATATGATGCCTTTTTATTATTTTATTTTAACCAGAATATCCAGACCCACCGCCAAGTGATAAGGATACCAAACTTAGGAACAATTTCATTATGATAGATAATTACGAAAATTACAAGAATAAAATAAACAATATTCCAAAATATTTTATGGAAGCAAACGACTACAGAAAATACACTAAATCAAAACGAAACAAAGCCATTGCTTCTGGTATCATAGATTTCTCTCATCGCTATAATTTCTCTTCCCTATTCTTCACATTAACAAGCGAAAAACACCAAGATAGCAAACGGTTATCAAGATGCGAAATTAATTACAAACTCACTAAAATCAGAAAACAGCTAATCAAATCAAACATCATACACTTCGGTATAAAATCACTCGAAGAGCATAAAACAGGAATTAAACACACTCATATACTCATGTTCGTCAAACTTGACGATATGGAACAAACACACAATATCATCCAAAAACACATTAACGAGAAAACAAACATAGATAACAGAAATATACAGCACGTCAGAAAGTTCACAGAACAGAATATAACGAATTACATCATAAAATGCACAGTAGCTGATGATGATAAAAATCGTATCTCAACCATAAAAACCAGTTCTGAAATATCTTTCTTCGGAATCAAGAAAGGAATTGTCACAACCTGGGACAACATCTTCAAAAAAAAGCTCGAAACATCACCACGCAACGAAACGCTGAAAACATTCAACCGCCAAAAAACCATCAAACACCACATCGTTAATAAACGTTATTATCGTGCGTTAAGCGATATCGGATGTTTCAACGAGATAAAAAATATACTCACAAATAATTACGCTCAGAGATTAAAAAATATCGTCTCTACCGTCAATAAAATCATAATAAACAGACAAAATTACCAAAACAGAGTTTTTCTTACAGCGAGTAAGGAAAGACAACATCGGATATATATAAATAAAAAGGTATCGTATTTTTATTTTGTTTTTATACGTGGTCCACCACCAAAAATATTTTACCCACTTTCATCTCAAAACATTAACCAATGGAGGACTTATAAAATGATATATTATAATAAAACAAACAACAACGAAATAACAACAGGAATACCACCACCATGGTTGCATATTGTGCAGTTTCTTAGCGGTTCCACAGGTCGCAGACCTTGGCCAGGTGGAGCGGGTTCACCCCGTTCCATGCCTGGCTAAATAATATGGACTCTATATTCTCGCTAGGGATGCGCCCAACAGAATATAGACCTAAAAGAAAAATATCCCTTCTAGAAATGAACTTTGCACACTGTGCAAACCAAATCCCGATATAAGTTACCGCTTCAATGAGGGATATTTGGATGGTCTTCTAGCTGTTTAACTATCATATCTGTAGCGTTTTTTATGTTGCCATCCGGGTGAGAAGAACAATAATTATAGACCATCCTTAGCAAGGTCGAATCACTCCCTATAGCTGTATTCCATATAGGTTTAGACCCATAAAGATTATGACCAGCCATCAACCCCTCTAAGTATCCAATGTATTCCCCATACCCAACATCCGAAACAGAGTTGAATGGTCCCAAGCTATTTTGATATTGTGTAACCATCTGTTTATTTTTCTCAAATGCACTTAAAAACACCTCGCAACTATCCAATGACATAGAGGGCAATGGTCCATTATCTGCATATGCCCTACAAGGAATAAGGAATATGCCGTATATTAGAAATAGGATTTTCTTCACGATTACTACTCACTAATAGAAACAACTCTTACCACCTGGTATTGAGGAAACTTAGCTCTAATAACTCTTTCTGCTTCCATCTCATCACGAGAAGACAAAGATAACCAAATGCTTTCTTTGTTTCCAGGCTGGCTACTATCGCTTTCCGTATAGGAAAATAACACTTTATACATTGCCACCCACTCCAGATAAAAAAATTAGATATTACATACAATTTTTATAGAAATATATCAAGAAAATATTACTTCGTTCTGCTTTGCATATTTTCGTGATTACAATAGAGCCAGGCATGGAACGGGGTGAACCCGCTCCACCTGGCAAGGGGCTTCGCCCCGTTGACCCCGAAAGGAAACAGAAAACAGAACTAAGGAGGGCAAAATATGCCGACAACATACGCAGAGCGATTTTATATAAAGTCATCACCTGAAGAAAAACTATGCTGGAAACAGCACGCCAAGGCACTCGGACATAATGGCATCGCGCCGTTAATGCGTCAGCTTATGCGTGAATCTGTATCATGCGGAAAATACGGAGACGAAACCCGCAACCAGCTACAGAAAATACAATTAGAACTATCAAAGATAGGCAATAATATAAATCAGATTGCGAAACACGCGAATACTCAAAGACAAGTAGAAGAAATTGGCGAGGAACTAAGAGAAATCACACGGACACGAAAGCAAATAAGTAAACTGGTCCACGAGATGAGGGGACGCCTTTGATAATAAAAGGTGGTCCAATATTATCAAAAAACGGACACGCAGACACAGCAGACCATATATTTAATGGCCCAAAAAACGAGAGAATTACCGCATTACAGGGCAATCCGTTCATTATGCAAGACATGGTTTTTGATGCCCAAAATGCTGGATTTAAATACGGCTTTCATCACTTCAAGATATCACCCGATAAAGAAATATCGAGAGACGAAGCACGCAAAGATTTTGAAGAAATCGCACAAGAGTATGGCTTTAATCTTGATGATGCCGTTATTGTCGAACATCAAAAGCCACGCAGTAAAAAAGATAATAGTGCAATACATTGGCACTTGATTGCACCGCATTATAATCGAAACACCCGCAGAGCACTGGATTGCCGTAACTCCTACAAACGGAACGAGAAATTAAGCAGGCTTTCCGAAATACGAACAGGTCAGACAATCATACAGGGGCGACATAATAAAGCGGTCTTTTTCGCACTTCAGAAAGAAGGAAAAACCGCAGAAGCTCAAACCATACAGCATCTTGCAGAGGGCGAATTGCCTTCCGCTTCTTTCAGCGTGAGTCAACAGAGAAAAGCCGAACGGAAGGGCATAAACCTACCGCAAGAAAAAGCCACAATAGAAAATATCTGGAAAGCATCAGACGGATTAAAAGCCTTTGTCTCAGGGCTTGAGTCTGAAGGCTTTACGCTCAAAGTTGGAACAAAAAAAGACACATACATCATTGAAAAGAATGGAACTTTAATCGGTTCTGCTAACAGACTTTTAAAAATGAAGAAGGGCGATTTTGCCACGCAATATGAAAAGGAGATTAACAATGTTCGGATTCATGAAGAAAAAAACACAAGACCAGCCAAAAAGGCAGGACTCATCAAACGGGCAAGTGCGAAAGCAACCGACGACTACAAAGACGAATTCACAGAAGACACAGAAGCTTTCACCACAGCAGATAGAAGCCCAGAAACAGCGCATCGAGATACAGCGGAAAACACTGGAAGAAGCGACTTCAGCACACAGCGGAACAGCCCAGATTCTCGAACTGATTCAGGAAACGGGCGACGGACAGAGTCCAATAGAGCAGATATTGGAATCACTTCAGCAGATACTAAAGAACCAAGAACAACAGACACACGCAATCAGCGCAATGCTAAAAATGCTATCTCAATCGCAAAAATCAATGGACTGAAACCAATCGAGCTTCACGATATTTCACACGTTCGTATTGTCGATGATAATTATATTGATGAGATTAAGACACGCTTGAAGCAGATAAAAGCAGATGATGCGGAATATTTTGACGGGGTTTATAAAAACCTAAAGGCTCAAAACCGCGAAGTTTACAAATATAATAAATCTATTGATAACGATGCAATTTCTCTCATCATTGATGCAATTTGTAGGCTTCTCTTTGGATACACTATTAAGCAACAAAAAGCCCAGCCGTTGCCCGTCAGCTACCCACGGATAGAGACACCAGTTGATAAAGCCACTTTTGACACAATGCGACCACGTGACCAGAGAAGCATTATCTTTAATGCTCTTGTGCAGTTCCGTGCATCATATCGCAGACACGCTAATTTTCATAAAAAGTTTAATTTACCACAAGAGTTCTCAGACTTTCAGGCTTTTCTTTCTCACTACTCCAGCGACTTCATGGCCGAGGAAATGGCCAACATATTCCCAGGTTTCTACATCAAAGAACTGGAAAAATCAGAGAGAGAAGAAGATAGGCTTATTGCTCATGAATTAAGAAAAATAGAAAAAGGAGAAGCATCAGAATATTCCCATCATGAGGCGACAGATCTGAAATCATGCATTGAAAGCATACACGGAGAAATATCTGAGCGTATGCGTCTTGAAACAGAAAGCAAAAAGCTAGATGAGGTATTACGTCAACAATTCGCGGAGTGGAACGAGATGCAGGAACAGAGGCGACCACAAGAGAAAAGCAATATTATACAGTTTAAACGATAATTTTTATTCTTATTATGTTCGAAAAACTGTAATTTTCCGAACAGTTGCGATATAATAAATATAACAACAGAAATTAACCAGCGTAGCGTTCGGTAAATCTGTTCGAAAATGAAAGGCAATAAATGGCAATATAAGGGGGTATTATCATGGCAAATTACGGATATGCGCGAGTCAGCACCAGCGACCAGAACGAAGGTATGCAGATTGATGCACTGACGAACGCTGGCTGTGCAAAGGTTTTCACGGATAAAGCCAGCGGAGCCAAGGCTTCCCGCCCCGCTCTTGATGAGCTTTTGAGTAAGCTGACAAGTGGCGACACGGTGACAGTCTGGAAACTGGATAGGCTTGGCAGGTCCACCGTCCATCTTCTCAAGTTGCTCGAAGACCTGAAAGAGCGCAGTGTTTCGGTGCGCTCATTGTCTGAAGGTATCGACACAAACGGCAGTCTCGGGCGTTTCCTGTTCACAATACTAGCAGGTGTTGCGGAGTTGGAACGCGAGAACATTCGTCAGCGAGTGACGTGCGGGCTTGAGAAAGCCAAGCGGGACGGTGTGAAACTCGGACGAAAAGAGCGGTTTAAAGCCAAAGACAAGGCGCTTATCCGCAGGCTTCACAGGCTTGGAGATAGCTACACAAAACTTTCCAGACAGTTCAACGCCAGTCGTTCAACAATATGGCAAATCGTCAACGATACTGAAGAAGCCACGTTTCAACACGGCAGGCAAGCCGACCTTGAAGACGTTCTATAAAATCTTTCCGTTTTTCGGTTTGTGTGTTACATGTAGAGTATACATTGTGGATAACACAAGATGTTGTGGTAATTTTCCTTTTACCTACAATATATTGTAGGTAATTTGGGGATATCTCCCCTATGGGACGCCATTGATTTTGCTGGATAATTTTACTTATCCACAGGTGGCTTAGTGGTCCACATGGACCACTAAAGTTCAAAAGCATCTGCAATGGTCCTGAGGTACGACGGACCGAACTTCCTATAGACTCGCCGGAGGGTGACGGGATCAGTGGCCAACCAGTCTGCTGCCTGATCAATCGGCACTCCGTCCATGGCCAGCCACGATGCAACACTATGTTTGAGATGGTGGGGAGTTGGTCGCCATGTCAGCCCCGCTCTCTCGCAAGCCTTTTTGAATGACCACCGAAGGCCCGTGGGGATCGGTTTGCCGTGCCAGTGGATCACATAATCTCCGGCGCTGAGTTTGAAAGCCTCTTCCATCTCTGCGCGTAACGCTCTGGTCATCGGCACCACCGCACGTTTCTTGGCCGTTAGTATGCGGCCTGGCTCCTGAAAATCGATCAGTCCCGTTTGCCAATGCACCCGGTCCCACGTCAGCGCAAGGATCGATCCCTTGCGCGCTCCGGTGTAAATGGCAATAGCCATGAACGTCCGAACGTGTGGTGTCTCACACGCATCAAGCAGTTTCCTAGCTTCAGTTTTCGTTAGATATCTGTCACGTGGCGCGCTGTCACGCGGGACTTCAATCTCGGGAGGGCGCATGAGAAAGCCGTCCTTCCATGCGCGGCGCAGGCTGGCGCGAAGCACATTGAATTCACGGCGCAAGGTTCCAGGGGAAACCAGTTCGTTCGTCAATTTTCCGCCCTTCTTTTTGAAGCGCGTCTCTGCAAAACGGTCCCATGCTCTCTGGTTGATCTGGTCAATTCGCAGATATCCGAGTTTCTCATGCAGAGGAATGACAGCTTCTTCCAGACGCTTGATGGCCGACACCTTCCCCCGGCGGCTGTCAACGTATCGCTTCAGGCCCTCAGCGAAGGTCATCGTTCGCGGAATTTTTTCCAGTTGGCGCTCAAAATCGGCTAGAGCCCGCCGACCCTCCGCTTCATCCGCTGTGCCAGTCGAAAGTCGACGTCGTTTTCCCGCTTCCCACCAGACGATACACCATTTCCCGCGCCGGGATTCGAGATGGGGTTTTTCATTTCGCGAGCGGGGCACAGGAAGCCCTCCATAAAGACCATGAGTGCTTCAACTGACACAAGTGTGCATCCGGGCTGCCTCCACGCCGTCAGACGCCCCTCGCGGATGGCGCGCCTCAGCGTTTCAGGGTGCCTCCGGACAAGCGCCGCCGCCTCCGACACCCTTAAGAAGACAGGCACATGTATTGTTGCGCTCGTTTGGTGTGCTGAATCAGCATGCATCCGACCGATCCTTCCGCTGGCAGGCCACCAGAAGCCCTCGCCACATTGCGCGACGACAGGTCGAGGGATGCAGCCTCAGAACGGCAGCAGCCGCCTGGAAAGGCAAAATTTTGCCATGAGCCCTCATAGTCCAAACCCCTTTCCTGTGGCGCCAGAATCGACGTCATATGGAGAGAGTAGGCTCATCATAAGCCTATGTCAACATAATAAGCTCAATTAGCTTATTTTATGGAGTCGATCAGGTTATCGAGTTTGGCCATGCGACGTGTACCAATCGCCTGGATTTCCTCAGCTATCCTGCCGATTTCCTCGTTATCGCTGCCGCGCGCGAGTTCCACGAGTTCCTTCGTGATCCGCAGTTCTTCTTCCGCCATCATCCCGAAAAAGCCGCGAAGCTCACCAAGAATCAAAAACAGATCCCGCCGGTCATCCTCCTGACACTTGGTCTCGGTCATATTCTGATCTGTCGTATCTGCAACCATATCTCGCTTTGACGCGACGACACGAGGCTTTCCACCAACATTAATTCGGTCAAGCCGGATCTTGTCGTTCTGCGTCAGTTTTTCGACGTGCCCGAGATCCGGACACAACTCGTCGATATTGATATGAAGCACCTGGGCAATCTGATCACGCCGGTCGAGAGAGGGGAGCTTCTTGCCCAATTCCCACTCACTGATGGTCGTTACGCTCACGCCAAGAGCTGTTGCCAGCTCAGGCTGGCGCATGCCCGCATCCGTCCGCGCCTGCCTGATCGCGTCCCCGACCTGATTCCTGATCGCACTCTGATGCGCTTTCCCCAACGACCCTGACACTCTGATCCTCCCCCCAATGTCCGGGCAGCCTATACAATTTTCAGCGCAAGAAATAGGCTCATCTCACAAAAATGAGCCCAGTTCGTGTTTTCTGTCCTGATCCCTGCTTCCAATGCAAGATTGCGGAGAGAAGGAACGGTCCGCTCGATCAGTGACCCGTCACAGCGTCATCAGGGGACCAGGCAGCGACGTCAAAAGGCGCGAAATGCTTCAGATTCCGTGTGACGATCTGAAGGTCATGCGCCTTTGCCGTACCAGCAATCAGCGCATCGGCCACTCCGGGATTATGTCCAGCCGCAAGGGCATCTGCTTCCAGTCGCCCGGCGACTGTCGCAACCGAAGCATCGATTCCAACAATTCGGTCCTCATACGTCGAGGTCAGACCGGTAAGCCAGATTTTCAGGCCAGACGCCCGAGATGTTGCACTCTTGTGCTCAAGCAGACTGATCCCCTTTTCGATTTCATGGACCGTCACGACCGACAGGTAGAGTTGCCCCTGTCCATCGATCCGTTCCAGCCACTCGAGAAATTCTTTTGATGCCTCATTCCGGGAAGGTGACAGCATTGAGATGACATTGGTGTCGAGCAGGTATCCTCTCACAGATCCACATCCCGGGAGGGTGACACATTCCGCGTCAGAACCTCGTCAGGAAAGCTTTGAAGATAAGACGCCAGACTGGGACGTTTCCGCCCCATGGCTCTGCGTCCGGCATCTGCGGCTTCGATGGAAACCAGAGCCGCCACGGGCTTGCCGTGACGGGTAATCGTCACGAACTCGCCCTTAAGCGCCTTGTCGACCAGGGAAGAAAAACCGGCCTTCGCCTCTCTCAGTGTGATCGTCAGCATGGGAGCAGTCCTCGGCAAAGTGGTCTTATGTGACCACATTAAAGATGACGCAAGCTGAGCGCAATCATAATCCGGGATGGATACCGGATTATCACCTTCCTGCCAGATGCGCTTATCCCGCCTGAGCGTCACCGGAGAGGCGTTCGACCAGCGACCGGCACAGCCCCTTCAGTTCCTCCGGCCGAGCCAGCAGGTCGAGGAAGATAGAGACTGGAGGGATGCCCACACGACGGTAAAAAGCCTCGCGTCGCTCGAACCGCTCCAGCCCCCGGCGCTCATGGTCGTTGCGGGTGATGCGGTTCACACCGCAGCAGCCGATCACTTCGATGAAACACACGGCATCCCGACGTCGCAGCGTCAGATCCGCTTTTTCGGGGCCAACATCAGGCATGATCGGCTGGTGAAGATCGATCTCCATGTCGGGCAGCGCCATGGAACGCAGGATTTGATAGACGATACGTTCAGGCAGGGATTCCAGGACCATGCCATCGTATGCCGTGGTTCCCGTGGGCGGCAGGTCTGGCCAGCGTGCCCTCGCCTGAGCATCGACGCGGGCCCAGTCGCGCTGACCAGACTCTCCGATAAAGACGAGATGCTGGCCCGTCGCTCCGAGATAACGACAGATAGCCTCGTTCGGCGGGGCGCCGAGAACACGGGCCATATCCCGATAAGTGACGAGGTCGGCCTCGGTGGGATGAAAGCGGGACGGCGTGGGGTCGTCTGAAGAACGGAACATTGTTTTATTTTCCTGATGAAACGAAATCAGGCGCGACATGAGTGCGCCTGTTGAGGGAAGAAACGGGTGTGAGCGATAATGGAGAGCGTCAGTCGCAGCAGGAGCTCTCGCCATCCAGCAACTTGCTGGTCACGCATCGGACCTTGCGCCCGATCATCCGCGTGAGGATGACGATGCCCTCAAGAATACGGTCATCCGCATTGCCTTCGAGCGATTGGCTTATGGCAAAGTCAAGCAGCCGGTGCAGGGCCACGAGCTGCATGAGATCCGCCTCCACGGCGGAGGAAATAGTTGCACGATCAGACATTGATTTTCTCGTTCAGATTGTGAAGGAACGAGACGCCTGCCTCTCAGAAAATCCCTACCCCGCTGGAACAGGGAACAGAATCCTCTGGGGAATTTAGGGTTATGCGCCTCACAACGCCCAGCCCGAAAAAATGACACCGTCACACCCGTCCGCAGGGCGCACCGCAGGTGCAAGAGACCTGAAATCAGAGAAAAAGAGCGGCTCTGATTTTTGCTTCGCAAAAATGCCGCGATAAAGAAGAAAAAACCCTTCAATTTCATATGCATCCGAAGGGTGCGTATGAAATTGAGGTAGCGTGCCCTCACACGCTCAAAAACCGGGACACACCGAAAAAAGGAAAAATGGCTGTTTTCTGCCGTTTTTCAGAACTCATGACAGCAATGACGGATAGCCTGATACCTGTCATGACGGCAGAGATGACGCATGGAGACACCATCATCAGGTGTATGACGCCATGCTGACGGGCGTCATGACACCCGTCATTCCAGCCTCTCGGGGAACGTCGGAGGCGCGATGGAACAGACTTCCGAGTGACGCTGTCATGACGGCGTCATCGCCCCGAAACCGGACCTCTTACCGAGCGGTTTCTTTCGACCCTCGACGCCAAAGGGCTGATCGGGCAGATTGTAACGACCTGTTCTGTCAGCCTGAAAGCCTGTTCCCATGCCCCGTGGTCGCCCCCGCAAGAACCCGGATGCCCCTCCGGCTCCCAAGAAAACAACACGGGCGAAAACGAAGACAACAGCCGCCACCCTCGGCTTCGAGCAGCAGATGTTTCTGGCGGCCGACAAGCTGCGCAAGAACCTCGAACCGTCCGACTACAAGCACGTCACGCTCGGGCTGATCTTCCTGCGCTACATCTCCACGGCGTTCGAGGCGTATCACGAGATCCTCCTGCACGATGATCCGGCCGCTGCCGAGGACCCGGATGAATATCTGGCCGAGAACATCTTCTGGGTGCCGGAAACCGCCCGCTGGTCGCATCTTCAGGCCAATGCCCGCTCATCCAGCATTGGCAAGATGATTGATGACGCCATGCTGGCGATCGAGCAGGCCAACCCGGAGCAGCTGAAAGGCGTTCTCCCCAAGGATTACGGACGCCCCGCGCTGGACAGCGTCATGCTGGGCGAACTGATCGACCTCATCTCCGAAATCGGCATGGGCGGCAGCGAGGATCACGCCCGGGACGTGCTGGGGCGCGTCTATGAATACTTCCTCGGCGGCTTCGCGGGAGCGGAAGGCAAGCGCGGCGGCGAATTCTACACCCCGTCCAGCGTCGTGCGTACGCTGGTCTCCATGCTCGAACCCTACAAGGGCCGCGTCTATGATCCCTGCTGCGGATCGGGCGGCATGTTCGTACAGTCAGAGCGGTTTGTGGAAAGCCACGGAGGTAAGCTGGGTGACATCGCCATCTATGGACAGGAAAGCAACCACACGACCTGGCGTCTGGCGAAAATGAACCTCGCCGTCCGGGGCATCGGCGCGGACATCCGCTGGAACAACGAAGGCAGCTTCCTGCGGGACGAACTCAAGGACCTGCGCTTCGATACCATTCTGGCCAATCCGCCATTTAATATCTCGGACTGGTGGAACGCCTCGCTGGAGGAAGACCCGCGCTGGCAGTATGGCAAGCCTCCTGCGGGCAATGCCAACTATGCATGGCTCCAGCATATCCTGTGGCACCTCGCCCCGAACGGGACGGCAGGCGTCGTGCTGGCCAACGGGTCCATGTCGTCCAACCAGAACAGCGAAGGCGAGATCCGCCGCCGCATGGTCGAGGCTGACACCGTGGACTGCATGGTCGCCCTCCCCGGCCAGCTTTTCTATTCGACCCAGATCCCGGCCTGCCTCTGGTTCCTGACCCGCACCAAAAACCCGAAAGGATGGCGCGACCGTCGCGGGGAGATGCTGTTCATCGATGCCCGCAAGCTCGGCACGATGGTCGATCGCACCCGCCGCGAACTGACGGATGCGGACGTCGCCCGCATCGCCGACACCTACCATTCCTGGCGCGGCGAGAAGGACGCGGCCCCCTATGAGAACATCCCCGGCTTCTGCAAGTCCGTCACGCTCGACGAGGTAGAGCAGCACGGCTTCGTCCTGACACCCGGCCGCTATGTTGGTGCAGAAGAGGCTGAAGAAGACAGCGTGCCTTTCACCGAGCGATTCGCGGCGCTGGAGAAAACCTTGCAGGATCAGTTCCGACAGGGCGAGGAACTGAACGCGAAAATCACCGCGTCCCTGAAGCTGATCGTCCCGCAGGAGGCTTCATGACCTTGTACCTCACGCCACTGGAACGGGCGCTGGATCGTCTGAAGGAAGGCTGGGCGCGGCATGTTGCCCATCCTGATGATGAGCAGCTACGCGATGGGCTGATCCAGCGTTTCGAGTTCACCTATGAACTCAGCCACAAGACCCTGAAGCGATTTCTGGAAGCCAACGCGGCCTCTCCGGAAGAATATGACCGCATGGGCTTTCCGGACCTGATC
Organism: Brytella acorum; assembly: GCF_029309905.1. Lineage (GTDB taxonomy): Bacteria > Pseudomonadota > Alphaproteobacteria > Acetobacterales > Acetobacteraceae > Brytella > Brytella acorum. Next base: position 12,074 of record NZ_JARBJP010000017.1, on the reverse strand, counting down.
CGCTCCGCCAATGAAGCCGGTCTCCTCAAAAGCGCATGGCCGCAATGGAGCGTGTTTCGCAAGATGCGGAACATGACCAGCCACACCTACAACGAAGCCACTGCAAAACAGGTCGTGGCGACGATCCCGGACTTTATCGACGAGGCGACGTTTCTGCTGGCTGTCCTGAAAGACCGGGCCGCGTGACGGACCGGATCGACATCACGCCCGAGGAACGAGCCATCGTGCTGCGTATTCTCAATGAAATTGTGCCTGACCGGGAAGTGCGGGCGTTCGGGTCGCGTGTGACGGGCAAGGCCAAGCCGTTCTCTGATCTGGATCTGGCCGTGATGGGCGATGAACCGCTGCCGCTGGAGACGCGGGCGCGGCTGGAAGAAGCGTTTTCGGAGTCTGACCTGCCGTGGAAGGTCGATGTGCTGGATTGGGCGCAGGCCGATGCAGATTTCAAACGTATAATTTCTCATTCTTGGATCGTTTTACAGTGACCACTTGGAGAAAAGTTACAATCTCGGATGTAGCAGACGAGGTGACTGTCGGACACGTAGGCCCAATGGCCAGTGAATATGTAGATAAAGGAATTCCGTTCCTACGCTCATTAAACATCGAACCGTTCAACATAAAATGCGACGGGGTAAAGTTTATAACTCCCTCTTTCCACAAGCGTTTGCAGAAGTCGTCTTTACGGCCTGGCGATGTGGTTATCGTTCGTACCGGGAAGCCCGGAACGTGCGCGGTCATCCCCGACTGGCTTCTTGAGGCGAATTGCTCAGACGTCGTCATTGTGCGTTGCAGTGAGAGAGTAAGGCCCCGCTTCCTCTGCTACGTCGTCAACTCAGTTGCTGGCCACCACATCTCGTCTCACATCGTAGGAGCTGTCCAACAGCATTTTAATGTTGGTTCAGCTCGCACCCTTGAGTTCTTGCTGCCCTCAATTGAAGGCCAAGACGCAATTCTGGCCATCCTCGGTGCCCTCGACGACAAGATCGACCTCAACCGTCGGACGAACGAGACGCTGGAGGCGATGGCGCGGGCGTTGTTTCGGGACTGGTTTGTCGATTTCGGTCCGACACAGGCAAAAATGGCCGGGCAAACGCCTTACCTCGCCCCCGAAATCTGGGCGCTTTTCCCCGACAGGCTGGATGATGAGGGGAAGCCGGAGGGGTGGAAGACGGCGGCCTTTAGCGAGTTCGTTTCCATTCTCACGGGTGGAACGCCTAAAACGTCAATTGCAGATTACTGGAATGGAGACATCCCTTGGTTTTCTGTCGTTGATACACCGGCAGACAGTGACATCTACGTTTTTGATACCGCCAAGAAAATTACAAAAGACGGACTTGATAACAGCGCAGCCTCTATTTTGCCGGAGGACACCGTGATTATTACCGCACGGGGTACCGTAGGAAAACTCGCGATGACACACAGTCCAATGACTATGAACCAATCATGTTACGGACTGCGAGGCACGAATGGTATTGGCCAGTATCTCGTATATCAGTCGATAAAGAATAGCCTTAGTGAAATAAAAAATAACACTCACGGATCGGTATTTGATACCATCACGCGTCAGACCTTTTCATCTATTTCCGCAAACCTCCCCTCCCAAGAAATAGCGCAGAGTTACGAGAAAATGGCCGCTCCATTTTTTCAGAAAATTTTGGAAAATGTAAGCCAAACCCAACATCTCGCCCAACTCCGCGACCTCCTTCTCCCCAAACTGATGTCCGGCGCAATCCGCATTCAGGACGCCGAAAAAATGGTGGAGGAAGCGCTATGAGTTTCCTGTCCGAAAACGAGATCGAGGACTGGGCCTGCGAGATCCTGCGGGAATGCGGCTACACCATCACGACCGGGCCGGAGATTTCCCCCGGCGGCGCCAATCCCGAACGCGCCTCGTTATCGGACGTCCTTCTGACCGGACGACTTCGGGCCGCCATTGATCGCCTGAACCCGCATCTGTCGCAGGCCGCGCGGGATGAAGCCCTGCTCGCTCTCCGCCGGGAAGACACGCCGGATGTCGTGGACGAGAACCGGCGTTTACATGGGTATCTGGTCGATGGCGTGCCGGTGGATGTGGTGCGCGAGGACGGTACGCAATCCGGAGACCGGGCACGGCTGGTTGATTTCGACCATCCCGAACGCAACGACTTCCTCGCCGTGCGGCAGTTCGTGGTGGAAAAGGACGAGGCCAATCGGCGGCCCGATCTCGTGCTGTTCGTCAACGGGCTGCCTCTGGGCGTCATCGAACTGAAAAGCCCGAGTTCCGAGACCGCCACGCTGGAGTCCGCCTGGAACCAGTTCCAGACCTATCGCGCCTTCATCCCGTCCCTGTTCCGCTTCAACGAAGTGCTGGTGATCTCGGACGGCGCCGAGGCCCGCGTCGGCTCGCTGACGGCGGATCGAGACCGGTTCATGCCCTGGCGCACGGTGGATGGCGAGGAACTGGTGGCGAAGAACCATCAGGAAATGGAAACCGTGCTGCGCGGTGTGTTCACCCCGCGCTGGCTGCTCGCGCTGGTGCGGGATTTCGTGCTGTTTACGGAGATGAATGGCAACCCGATCAAAATTCTGGCGGCCTATCATCAGTTCCATGCCTGCCGCAAAGCCGTGGCGCAGACTGTCCGGGCCACGGCGCGGGGTGGCGACCGCAAGGCGGGCGTCATCTGGCATACGCAGGGCTCGGGCAAGAGCCTGCTGATGACGTTCTATGCTGGCGTCATCGCCCGCCATCCGGAGATGGAAAATCCGACGATTGTCGTTCTGACCGACCGCAACGATCTGGACGATCAGTTGTTCGCGACATTCTCCGGCGCACAGGCGCTTCTGCGCCAGACACCGGAACAGGCGGACAGCCGGGACGATCTGCGCAAACTACTCCGGCGGGCATCTGGTGGCGTGATCTTCACGACGTTGCAGAAGTTCCAGCCCGAAGGCGACGAGGAGACCGTGCCGCTGCTGACGGACCGCCGGAACATCGTGGTCATGGCGGACGAGGCGCATCGCAGCCAGTACGGGCTAGAAGCGAAGTTCAACCAGAAGACGGGCAAGGTCTCCTACGGTTTTGCCAAGCATCTGCGCGATGCGCTGCCCAATGCGTCGTTCATCGGTTTTACCGGAACGCCGATTGAAACAGCCGATGTGAACACGCGCGCGATTTTTGGTGATTACATCGACATCTATGACATTGCACAGGCGGTGGAGGATGGCGCGACGGTCCCGATCTATTACGAAAGCCGTCTGGTCCGCATCGAGCTGGATGACGACGTCAGGGAAGAGCTTGACGACGAACTGGCCGGGATCGTCGAGGGGTTGTCGGAAAGCGAGGAGCACAGGCTCAGCCAGAAATACTCACGGGTTGAGGCGCTGGTCGGCGCGGAGCCGCGTCTGAAGCGCGTTGCGGAAGATCTGGTCCGGCATTTCGAAAACCGGCTGGAGGCGCTGGACGGCAAGGGCATGATCGTCGGCATGAGCCGGGCCATCTGCGTGGCGCTTTATGACGAGATCGTCCGTCTGCGTCCGGACTGGCACAGCGACGATGACAACGAAGGCGTCATCAAGGTGGTGATGACGGGCAGTTCGTCCGATCCTGCCGGGTTCCAGCCGCATATCGGCAAACGCCCCAGGGCGCGACGCGAATTGCTGGCCAAACGCATGAAGGACAACGCCGATCCGCTGAAACTGGTGATCGTCCGGGACATGTGGCTGACGGGTTTCGATGTGCCGTCCATGCACACGATGTATGTGGACAAGCCCATGCGTGGCCACGGCCTGATGCAGGCCATTGCCCGCGTGAACCGGGTTTTTAAAGGCAAGCCGGGCGGTCTGGTGGTGGACTATATCGGTCTGGCGCAGAACCTGAAGGCCGCGCTTGGCGAATATTCGGCGGGAGACCGGGAGCAGGTCGGCATTGATGAAGCCGAGGCGATCCGCGCTCTTCAGGAGCGCTATGAGATTGTCCGGGCGATGTTCAATCCGGGGCAGGCTGGCGGATTTGATTACCGTCCTGCCCTCGTTCCCGGCACGTCTCCCAGGGTGAAGCTCACGATCATGGCCGGGGCGCTGGATCATGTTCTGGGCCAGCAGCAGCGAGAGACCGCGCAGGCGACGAGTGATGAGGCCCGCAAGGCGGCGCAGAAACGCTTTCCTGACGCGGTGAAGGCGCTTTCGGTCGCCTTTGCGCTGGCATCGGCCAGCGATCAGGCGGCGGCCTTGCGGGATGAGGTTGGGTTTTTCGAGGCCGTGCGGGCGGCTCTGGTGAAACAGAGCGGGGATGATTCAGACAGGAAGAGCCCGCAGGAGCGCGAACTGGCGATCAGGCAACTGGTCAGCCGGGCGGTGGTGTCCACGGATATCATCGACATCATGGAAGCGGCCGGGATTGGTCGGCCGGACATCTCCATCCTGTCCGACGGCTTTCTTCAGGAAGTCCGGGAAATGCCCCAGCGCAATCTGGCGATCGAGGCGCTGCGAAAGCTGCTGGAAGGTCAGATCCGCAGCCGCAGCCGGTCCAACCTGACGGAAGCCGAGGCGTTTTCGACACGTCTTGAGCAGGCGGTCGGGCGGTATCACAACAATGCCCTGACGTCGGCGCAGATTCTGGATGAGCTGATCCGTCTGGCCCATGAAATGGCGGCAGCCCGTTTACGGGGTGAAGAACTCGGCCTGACGCCGGAAGAAGTAGCGTTTTATGACGCGCTCGCACGCAATGACAGCGCCCGCGAAGCGATGGGTGATCCGGGCCTGCGCGTGATTGCGGCGGCCCTGGTCAGGACTATCCGGGAGAATGCGACGGTGGACTGGAACGTCATGGCCCCGACACGCGCCCGGATGCGCACGGCGGTCAAACGCCTGCTCCGAAAGTACGGCTACCCGCCGGATATGCAGGATGAAGCGGTGCAGAATATCCTCAGGCAGGCGGAGGAGTTCGCACCGCTATGGGCAGGAAGCGGGAGGTGAGAGGGATGTCAGTTTACGCCTACATTTCAGACACACTGCGTAGCGATTTGATTTGCTCATGGCGAACAGTCTGGAAATGACTGCTAGAATGTCTGTTTAATAGTGGGCTTCCAAACATATCAAATATCCTCATGTTGGACTATTCGAACCACAATTATCAGGTTAGCATTAACCTCAAATATTCAAGACCGTGATTGTGTTGATGAATTAGGTGACGATTGTGCACATAACTGAATTAATTGGGATGAAGCACAACTGATGCTCGACCAGATGTTCACCGCAGAGAACTTCCGTCGCATCTACGATGCCGAGAACCGCAAGGGTGTCGACTTAGCAACCCGCTATTTCCCGACACTCAATCCGTTTACGCTCGCTGTACGTGACAAAGTGCAGGAGATTCGTAATCTGCGTAAAATCGAAGCCACGTTGGCGGCTGGTGATTTCGAGGCACAGCTGCTTGCATTAAAAGCCGAACTAGCTGACTCAAAGGCAGCTAAGTCATCCGCTGTAGATGCCCTGATGGATGACATCAGCCAGCGGGTCCTCAAGTCGAGCTTCAAGATCAACCTTTCCCAAAAGACCGGGCCGAAGGGAAAGCCCGTTTTCTGCATCGACGCGGAGCCCGAGACCTTCTTTGTAATCAAGCAACTCCAGCGTAACATCCATCGCATCTACGGTGTTAAACAGGCGAACCGTCACGACCTAGTCTGCCAGCTTCGCGATATGCTCGACAGCAACTTTCCTTTCGAACTGGTCCGCACTGACATCTCGTCATTTTATGAGAGCATCGACCGCAAGCGCCTAGTCGAGAAGCTGGAGCGAGACCAGCTATTGAGCCCCACGTCAAAGAAATACATCAAGCAGGTGTTGGACTCATACGGTTTGATTTCTGGCACGCCGACCGGCGTTCCCCGTGGCGTGGGCATTAGCGCATACCTGGCTGAGCTGTATCTGAGGCCAGTGGACAAGGCGATCCGTGCGATCCCCGGCTTGGTTCTGTATTGTCGGTTTGTCGATGACATCATGGCCGTGTTTGCGCGACCGTCCGCTGGCAAAAACCTTGGCTCGTTCAAGGAACTGATCATCACGATCTTCGGTGACAACGGGCTTACGCACAACGCGACAAAAACCTCGGAATTCACGCTGGCCAACACCGATCCGAAGAAATTCGAGTACCTAGGTTATCGCTTTCACCTTAAACCGGGCCAGTGTGAAATCAGCCCGAGCGCGGCTAAGATAGCGAAATATCGCGCGCGAATGAATGCTGCGTTCGCGGACTATTGGCGTGAGAAGCCGGTCAACCCGAGAGGTGCATTTAGAAAGCTGGTCGGGCGCATAAAATTCCTCACGGGCAACACCCGCCTTTCCAACAGTAAGTCACGCGCAGTTACAGGTATATACTACAACAACTCGATTGCGACCGACCTGTCGAGCTTCGAAATCCTTGATAAGCGGCTCAAGACCCGCATCGCCGAACTCAAGCGGACCAGCCTGCAAAAGCAGCTGAAAAAGCTCAAATTCACCACGGGCTTCCAACAACGCCGGTACCATAATTTCAGTATGAAAGAGCTGCAGATGATCGTGAGGGCGTGGAAACATGGTTAAGCGCCGCGTCTCGCTCACCCACCGAAAGCAAAGGTCTGTCCTTACGGACATGCTGCCGTTCGAGGTGCCTCCGACATTCTCCAATCGTGGCTATTATCGTTTCTTGAGGGACAACAGCGTTGAGATCGAAAAAGGCGAATTACGTTGGATTTGCGAGACGACCGATCTCGATCACACGATGCGGCTACTGTTCGGGATCAAGGCCACGACTGTGATTGCGGCCGAGGTTGTAACTGAATGGGGCAAGCAGAAAACGCGCCGTTCCGTATCCATCGGCAAATGCCAGATGACGACCATCCCGTTCAATTTCCGTGTCACACATAACCTTGATGGACGCACGCTGAGCGTCGTCCACCCGCGCAATCAGGTCGCTGTCGCAAGCTTCTACGCAACGCACAGCGCGTTGATCATATACCACACGTCTGTTAGCGAGTTCTCGATCCGCCGTCCGGTGTCGGTGTCGCGCTATGCTTACTTCAAGGACAAGCTCCATGAAGAGCGTCTCGATGCCGTTGCGGGGCTGGAGGAGGACGACCGGGAGTACGAACAACTCGGCTCCTATTTCGTTTACCGGAAATACCGGAACATCCATCGCTTCTTTGAGTCGTATAAATATCATCGCAGCGAGAAAAAATACGATGCGATGGTGCAGATCGATGTGAGCAAGTGCTTTGACAGCATCTACACTCACTCGCTGCCTTGGGCTGTTCTGGGCAAGGATCAGACAAAATTCAGTCTGGAGGAATCGAAGGGAACCTTTGGGGGCAGATTCGATGTCCTTATGCAAAATCTGAATCACAAAGAGACTAACGGCATCGTCATCGGTCCAGAGTTTTCCCGAATTTTCGCCGAGATCATTTTACAGTCAGTTGATGCAGAACTGATCACGCAACTGGCCGAGAGAGCAAATTTGATCCACAAGATCGATTACGAAATTTTCCGATATGTGGATGACTTCTTCGTTTTCTACAATGAAGATTCGGCGCAATTAAAGATATTCGAAACACTCCAAGAAATTCTCAGATCCAAAAAATTAAGCATCAATACGGCTAAAATCAAGCACTATCAGAAGCCAATTATCACCGAAATTACAATCGCCAAAGAACGTATATCGACCCTTCTGAATGACGAGATCGATCCGGTCTGTAAGAAGGAGCCGCTGGACGCTCTCTCCGAGCCACCAAAGCAAAAGTTGGTCTGCGCCATAAACGCGAACCGTCTGATTACCCGGTACAAGGCTGCCATCAAGGAGGCGGGCGTCAACTATGGTGATCTACTGAACTACACCTTCGCCATAGCCGAGAATAAAATCGAGAAGCTCTTCAAAGCATATGTGGCGAGTGACAAATCAGATCGCGATCGTAAGTGCCTCTCCAGTGCCCTGCTCGCGATCGTGGAGTTCGCTTTTTTCGCTTACTCAGCGAGCCCGAAGGTCAATCACACAATCCGCCTCTGTAGAATGATCACAACCTCTGTGGGCTTCTTACAGGCGCAGGGCCTACCATACGAGCTTAAACACCTGTTCTTTAAGTATGTACACGATAACGTGATGCAACAACTCGAAAAAAACACAATGAGCGTCCATCGTGAGGTCGAAAGTCTCTACCTGCTTATTTCCCTATCGCAGATCGGCCGAGAATATTGGTTGCCGGTTTCCGTCCTTCTCGAGCATTTTCTGATCAAGGAGGAAGAGAGTACAGGGAATTATATTCGCCCATCGGGCTTTATGAATCACTTTTCGATCACGATCCTACTGTCCTACATCAAAGACAAGGTTCGTTATGGGAAGTTGAAGGTCTTCGTAGAGGCGCACATCATCGCCAAACTCGATTACATGAAGGTTCATTGTCCAAATGATGCGGAGACACTGATCATGCTGCTCGATCTCGTGGTCTGTCCTTATATCAGCACTACCACGAAGGGCATCATCGGCGAGATTTTTGGTTTGACTGCAGAAAGCCTCGCATCTGTTCAGTTTGCCAACGATTACTGGTTTACCGCTTGGGGCGACAAATTCGACCTCGGAAAGGAACTGGACGCGAAGCGCAGCCGTGAGGTATACTGAGGCTGGCGCTCCGCTTTACCCTTAATGGCTGTTGGCAGTCCACACACAAGCGCCTTCTCTTCCCCTATATCAATTGGGGGTTGGGTAACCAGACGGTAGAAGCGGGCCGTCTTTCCCACTTTTCGCAATCACGTCCGGCACTGCATAAGATTTCTGCTCTTTCTCTCCGTAAGTTTCGCCGTGTTTGCAGCTGAATTTTTTCTTTTCCACACCCACCTGAACACTTTAAAAATGAATTGTATGTCGTTGGACGAACCGGGTCTAATCTTCCTCCTCTTTCGAGTAGATGTCCGGGTTTTAAATTATAATCCCGAACCGGACAGACCGGTTCCCCCCTAATCCGCCGTCCAATCCTCAGAACGCAACCCATCTACCCGCGTAAATTCTCGCAGGTTTCCAGTCACAACAACGAGCCCTCGGCTTCGGGCGTGCCCGGCAATCATCAAATCGTAAGGGCCAATGACGCAGCCGCGCGTTTCCAGGTCAGCCCTGATTTCCGCTGTATGGGCTGCGGCATCGTCATCAAACGACAAAACAGACAGACGCGCAGCGAAATGTTCAACCTCTCGTCGCGTCTTTGTCAGATTCTGAGATTTTTCGGCTCCATAAAGAAGTTCGTAAAGCACGACATCCGAGATACAGAGCGCCTCGGCGTTCTCATTGAAACGCTCGCGTACGCCTTGCGGACGATCACGCAGGACACGAATGCAAAAATTTGTATCAAGAAGATAACGAAGCATCAGAAGCTTTCGCGTTCCTGCATCTTCGGTTGATCACGCTCAGGCAATTGAATGCCTGGAGTGGCGAAGAAGTCGTCCCAGGCTGCATTTGCCGGCGCGATTATTCGACGCGCGCCATCCGGAATGATCACAACTTCTTTGAGGTTGACGTCAAATGCCACCGCCTTGGGCAGGCGCACGGCCTGGGAACGATTGGACAGGAAGAGCGTCGTACGGGTGAGCATCACGGCCTCCTTGAGGGATATCTTTCCAGTATATCCCACATCTTGCCGGATACCAACAAATTACGTCCACCATACCCGCTCTCACGGCTCGGCGATCAGGGACCAGAATCCGAGTTTGCGCTTATGGGCAGCCTTCAGCCGGATCATGAAGGCTTCGTGGGTTTCCATACCATCTGCTTCGGTCAACATAGGCGCAAGCAGCCGACAGGACGCAAGATCCCTTGCGGCATAGGCGTAGTAACGGGAAAGCGCCCTGTCCAGCACGGCCTCGACCAGCAGGCGGTAAAGCAGGGTTGCCTCATTGGGATAGACTTCAGACAGACGTTCCGCTGCCGGGCGTAGTGTCCCGTAATCACGTCCGTCCAGTTCCGCTGTATGATGCCGCACGAGACGGGCAGCTTCGTCGAGCGCGGGCCATTCCAGCAGAGTAGAGAGGGCAACGCTTCTGTTCGGAAAATTCCGGATGTGATCAAGCGCCTCCTCTTCGGCGTCAATCGCATCGTAATCGCTGAGATGGCGTTGATAGGCTTTCCAGTGCGGCAGGCTCAGGCGTTCCCGAAAGACGTTCCATCGCAGGGCCTGGGCTTGGTCACGGTCTCCAACGGCCTCGTATGCATCAATCCGCAGATCGTCGTTTTCCCTGTAAAAGCGGGAATCCTCCTCCGTTTCCCGGTCGAGCCATCCGAGTGCCTCACGATGCCGCCCCTTGTCCATCAGACGCCGCGCAACGCCGCCGATATAGGCAGACTGGCGATCACTCAGGCTGACAGCGTCAATATACGCATCGACGTCGCCCATGGCGTCAGCCAGATCCCTCAAATGACCGATGATCTGCATGCGTGCGATGTCGGTATGATAGCCCTCCTTTTCCTTTGACGCAGGAAGGTCGCGCAGTCGTTTGACGAGCATGGTTCTGAGCATGACCGCGCCCGACTCACCCAATGCCGTGCCGCACAAGGTGAGCAGATGATCGCAAGTGCCATACCCGTCATGATCGAGAAGCGTGAGAAGGTCTGTGACAACGATGGCGGGATCCCGGCCAGCCTGTCGTCCCCAGAGAGTGCCAAGATCAGAGGCGGCCTCCCGGAATACGTCCGACAGATAACCGGAACTGTCGTCCGAGCGCTCGTAGACGGATGGGGCAAGCTCCACGAGCAGCCGCATGGCTGAAATAGCCTGCCCGACATCGGCGGTAGCGACGTCGTCAAGAATGGATTGCCGCAGGGTATCGATCTCGGCTGCCAGAGGACGGATCCGGTCCCAGGGCAGGAACCCACGGGAACGCTGGATCGTGCGCAGCCTCTTTTCGATCTCCTTGCCGAGTTTGTCCTTCGCATGAACCGCCGTCAGCGCCATGCGAAGCTTACGAGTCAGTGCGGCGTCCTGCCCGGCCAGTTCGACGAGCAGATCCGCAAGCCGGTCCGCACCAAGCGCCTTCAGATTGTCCTTCGTGACGGTTGTGCCGACTTTTGTTGCTGCTCGGGACTTCGGCTTTTCAGAGGAATTTCGAGTCATGGCAGCAGGTTATGGCTCGCCCCCAGGAAGCGCAATCACCTTGCACTGGTCCTTGAGTATGCGTTCACTCTTCGTTCTTTTTGCCTGTAACCTCGTCAGGCACGCCTCTGCGGGAAGGACAGGCGTGCCTGACGTCGATTACTCATCTATTCATCCCACGACTTTCATCCAGAAGCGTCCCGTCGCAGTCCTCCGCGATTCCCACCCTGCGTTTCTGAGAATGACCAGCAGATCTTTCTCTGGTGGCACATCTCTCACATTCTGCATGATTTCTGCCAAGGTTGTTCTTTCTCGCGCCGCCAGGAACGCAGCCAGAGTTACCGCAGTCGGCTCTGGCGACGACAGGGACGGGACAGGAATTTCCTCGATCCGAATACTGTCGCGTTCGAGATGATCGACGACACGATGGAGCCCAAGAAATTGCACCCCGGCCAGACGATCATCCTTGTAAATTCCACTTCCGGCCACGTCGCAAAGCATGTCCCAAAGTCGATCTACGACGGTTTGTGGAAGGTGCTGAAACATTGTCCTACGGTTTACGGTCTCCCAGCGCAGAAGTTCGTCATCTTCACCCACCATCACTTCGATCTGGTCCGTGGTCACATTGTAGCGGATCCGGCCTTTCAGTCGGGCACGGATTTCAACACGCATTTCGTTATCTTCGTACACGATCTCTCACCTTCAATTATATGGGACATTGGGAGGCGAGCGCTCACGGTGGTCCTGTAGACCAGGGCCTGAAGCGGCCATCGAATGCAGGAAAACCGTTGTGGTCCAGTGGGACCTTTAAACAGTTGCGCGGGGCTGTTTTCCGTCGTTTTGATGTAGCGCGCAGTTGTGCATAATTGCGCCCATCTGTCTGAAATTGCCGTTTTCTCTCTGCCCTCTCACGGCGGCAACAGGGGTTCGAATCCCCTATGGGACGCCAGTCGCTCTAAGTGACTGATATTATTTCCATAAAATCTTGGGTTC
>NZ_JARBJP010000016.1 GCF_029309905.1 Brytella acorum | reverse complement strand
GGATTTCGCCGCCTCACGCGATCAGGGGGCCAGAAACACGAACACTCCCGGAGCCAGGGCTTCGGGAGTGTCAGTATCGGGTATTGCGGGGGAAGACAACCAACGATACTTGCGATTGGTGGACCGTGAGATACCCCGTCGCGCCGCATGACAGGACAATTATGCCAGCGCTCTTGGGCTTATCCAATTGAAATCCTTGTCATAGGAACCTGCCTCATATATGATCCCTTATCATGGTCAATATATGAGGCACTCTATCATGTCTGAGACCACATTCCTCGCCGACGCCTTCGATCCATCAGGACTGATCGCCGCAGAACGACTGACAAATATGCTGCACATCACAAGAGGTGAACTGGCCATCACTCTGGGCCTGTCTCGTGACGCCGTCTCCAAAAGCGCACGCCTCGGCCGCCCCGCCACTCAAGCTAGGCTGCGCGACATGGTCGAGATCCTCAATCGCGTCCGGCCATGGGCGGGCTCTGCCCAACAGGCTTTCGCATGGTACCGGTCACAACCGCTACCCTCCTTCGGTGATCAGACTGCCGAGGCGCTCGTCCGGGAGGGTCGCGCCGATGCCGTCCGACGCTATCTGGATCGGATTGCAACCGGCGGGTACGCGTGAGGTTTACCGGACGGGTATTCAGGGCTCACAATCCCCGCTGGTCTTTCACGCCATTATCGGGCGATGGTGCGGCGCTTCATGGAGGTCGGTTCAACCCGGTCGGCATACCTGCCCTTTACACATCACTTCGGATGGAGACGGCTTGGCTCGAAGCCCAGCAGGGTTTTCCATTCAAGCCGCAACCTTTGACCATCTGTGCCTATGACGTCGACAGCGAACCTGTCGTCGATCTGACCGATCAATCCAGTCTTAACGATCTGGGATTCTCTGTCGCGACCTTGGCCTGTGCCTGGGAAGACCTTGCTGACCAGGGCAAGGCGCCGCCTTCATGGGAACTGGCAAAGGTACTCATGGCCAATGGTGCAGCTGGCATCATCGTTCCGAGCTTTGCTCCCGGAGCGACAGAAAATGACAGAAACCTGGTCTTCTGGAGTTGGTCAGATAATCCCCTTTCCCGCGTGACTGTCATTGACGACGAGAGGCGCTTGCCGGCAACCGCAGCATCATGGCCATAGACGGATGGAAAAGTAAATTTGCCACACGGCAATCCACCACTGCCTGGGCCAAGCGGCTTTTAAGGCGCAAGTGCCGCCTGCCTTCTTCCATTTGTTAAGAAGACAGGCAGTTGATCAGATTTCAATGATCTCTCTTGAAGAGAAACGCATTATCCGGCTGTGACATGCCGATCCCTTTATAGAAAGGCACAGCATCAGGCGACGAAAGTAACAGACACATAGTTTCTGACCCTGCTGCCTCTCTTGTTTTCTCAATTAGACGCCTCCCAATACCGTTGCCTTGATAGGCTCGGTCAACCGCCAAATCCGAAAGATAGCAGCAGTAGGAATAGTCGGTAATAGCACGCGAAATACCTATAATCCTGTCGATCTTAATGTCCTTAGCGACAACGATCAGATTGGAGTTGTCCAGCATTCTTTGTAAGCGTTCACGATCTTGGATAGGACGGCGCTCCGCCAGACCTGATGAATTCAGAACAGCTTCAAAAACTGACAACTCCAATTTATCAACTTGATAAATTTCAATCATTTTACAATTTCCTGAATCTTAATGTCATACGATCACTCTCACCGATAGCGTCGTAATCCGTTCTTCTGAAGGCAGGAGATGTATCGCTCTTTCGCGTCGGCGGCAGCGTCCAAACCCCGAATGGGTAATTCTTGATATCTTTCGGATTGGCATTAATTTCGGAGCTTGCCTCAAGCGTCAGTCCGGCTTTGGCGGCTTCTCTGACAACCGTGGCGATTGCTACATATCCATCTGACGCATCCGGCTTCTGCGAGCGGGGATCCGCCCGATGATCTTCCACGGCAAAAATGCCTCCCGCTTTCAAAACATCCGCGACCTGCCTCATCACACCAGAAATATATCCGTGCCTGATCCAGTTATGGATTTCACGCGCACTCAATAGAAAATCGACGGAATTAGCAGGTCCAAGGGGAAGCTTCCCCGGATCAAAGTCCACAACGACGACCGATCCAAACCGTGCTTTATCCGAAAATTCATGCGCAAAGGCTGTCATTGCCTGAATGCCTTTGTCGGGAGGGTTTGTCACAGGAATAGCGCCGATATAAGTACCGTTCGTACGCGCCAGGTATGGTGCAAGAATATAAGTCCAGTATCCTCCCACGGGCTGAAGATCGAGCACCGTCATTCCTGCCTTCAGCCCCCAAAACTTCAGCGATTCATAGGGATGCCTCCAGACGTCTCGCCGAACCTGATCTGTCGGACGGTAAGGCGCTGCGAGACAGGATTCCAGAATCGTGTCCCGGCCGGTCGCCACAGCTGTCCCAGCACATGCAAAGGCACCAGCAAAGACGGCACCAGATTTAAGGAACATGCGGCGCTTCAACCACCTCGCTGAGCATTCATCAAAAGTCATGTTTTTCTGTTTCATTTTCATGGTTCCGTTTTTAGTTAAGGCGCACTCGGTTCGACTGTCTTGCGGTCATTATGAGAGAGCGCCAAATAAAATGCAGGCACGACAAACAGTGTCATGATCGTGCCGAAGACGAGGCCCGCGCAAATGACCAGTCCCATCACATATCGGGCTGCGGATCCGGCACCGCTAGCAACCAAAAGCGGGATGACCCCCAGCGTCATCGCTGCCGTGGTCATAAGAATAGGACGCAGCCTAAGCCCGGCTGCATGGATGACAGCATCACGCTTGGCGAGACCGCGATCGCGAGCCTCATTAGCGACTTCAACAATCAGGATTCCATGCTTGCTGATCAGCCCTGCCAAGGTAACCAGGCCTATTTCACTATACAGGTTAATCGTGGCGCCCCCGAGACCCAGCCACAGGCAAAAAACAGCTCCCGCAGTGGACATGGGCACGGAGACAAGGATGATCAGCGGATCGCGAAAGCTGTTGAACATCGCTGCCAAACAAAGAAAAATAACCAGGAGTCCGAAGAGGAAATTCGGAAGAAAGCGGCCCCGCTCCTGCTCGAATGCCCGTAACCGCCCCGACGTATCCGTAAAAAAACCATTTGGGACGAGGTGGGCCGAAACGGACTGTAGGCAGCGATAGGCATCCTGAACTGTGACGCCCTTGCCCGGGACGCCGTTCAACGTGGTCGCGAGCATACCCTGAAAGTGCGGGATTTGTTCCGGCACGACGCGGCGGGTCAAAGTCGCCACTTGCGAAAGAGGAACAGGCGCCGCGCCGATATATGTGACCGGATAATCGAGCACCTGCGCATCGTTCAGGCGAGCATTACGTGTGACAAGTGGCAGAACGCGATATGAGCGTTGCTGGAGACTGAAATAATTGACGTAGGAACCTCCCAGCAGCCAGTTTAACGAGTCTCCGACATCGCTGACTGTCAGGCCAAGCTGAGCGATTTTATCGCGATCAAGATTGATCGTCGTCTCAGGCTGGTCAATTTTCAGGTCAGTCGCCAGATAGGTGAAATGGCAGGCACCTCGCGCAGCCGATACGATCCGGGCACTGACAGCCGCCAATGTACTGACCGTCCCGTTTCCCCGAACGACAAACTGGATGGGCATCCCGCGAACGCCCGGTAGAGACGGCGGCTGATAAGCAACGAGATCCAGAGCGCCTACGGCGTTCAGCTTGGACTGCATAACCGCGATTATGTCGTCAGCTGTCCGGCTTCGGTCAGACCACGGCGTTAAGGTCACGCCATCATCTATACTCCCTGGCGCATCACCAAGAGAGTAATATTCAACCTCCGGAAGAGCTTTGAAAACATCTATGATCTGCCGATCGGAACGGGCAATTGAGTCCGTTGTCGCAGTGGGAGACGTGTCGCCGCTGACTCCGATCGTCCCTGTATCTTCCTGCGGGGCCAGTTCCGTTTTTGCAAAATGAAAGAAGGTGGCATTGGAGGCGAGAACGCAGCAGGCGGTGAGAAGAATGACCGGCATTCTGGCAAGGGTACGAGTCAGACATTTTTCATAAGCCGCCTCTATGCGCGTGAGTTGACGATCACTCCACGCGACAAAACGGCTTTCTGATGCATCATGCTTCGGCAATACATACGCGCACATCATTGGTGAGAGAACCACAGCCAGCAGAGCGGACACTGTCACACTTGCCGCGAGGGTGAAAGCAAACTCAGTAAAAAGCGCCCCCGTCAGGCCACCCTGCAGTCCGATCGGCAGATATGCGGCAGCGAGGACCACTGTCATCGCGACTATCGGCCCAAACAGATCCCCGACCGCCACTTTGGCTGCATCAACCGGGTTCAATCCGTCTGCGAGATGACGGCTGACGTTCTCGACTACAATGATCGCATCGTCGACTACCAGTCCGATCGCCAGCACAAGCGCCAGCAAAGTCAAAAGGTTAAAGGAGAACCCCAACCATGACATAATCGCAATCGTACCGACCAGAGACAATGGGATCGTGACAAGTGGCACCAGAACGGCGCGGAGGGAGCCTAAAAACAAGACAATCGTCAGTGAGACAATCACTATTGCTTCGGTGAGGGCCATGATGACTTCATGTAGCGACGCATGGACAAAATCGGCCGCATCATATGCAATAGCGACAGACAAACCGGGCGGGACGCCGTTCTTTAACTCGTCAATAGCACCAAGTAAGTCATGTTCCGTATTTAACAAATTCGCCGCCGGTGCCAATGTCACCCGAATAAAAGCGCTTTTGCCATAGCTGTCGAGAACGCTGGACGTCGTGTTTTCTGGTCCATAAGTTACACGTGCTACGTCTCCCAGACGCACAATCGCCGATCCGTTTCGACGAAGAACCAAATTGCGGAACTGCTCTTCAGTGTGCAATCCGGTCGTAATCGTCAGGCGGGTATACGTGTCACTGCCCAGCGTTGTGCCCACCCCCGTAACGTAGTCATTGGCGGCAAGAGTGCTTGCGATTTGCTGAGCTGTCAGCCTGTAACCAATCATTTTGTCGGGATCAAGCCAAACCCGCAGGGCCAAGTCCCCTTGCACGACACTGAGGGCCTGCTGCACTCCCTGCACGGCTTGCAAGCGCGGTACCACAATTCGTGATACATAGTCGGAGACCTGCTCAAGCCGCAGCACCTTGCTGGAGACCGCGACATACATTGCCGCTTCCTCATTACTCGACATGGTGATGACCGGCTGCTGGGTACCTTGCGGCAAACGGTTCTGAATTGCCGAGACATAGGCTTGGACCTGCGCGATGGCGACCCTGGGGTCTACATTCAGCCGAAGGTAGATCGTCACGATCCCAACCCCGGTCTGGCTCTTTGACGTGATATAGTCGACACCATTTGTCTGAGCCACCGCGGCCTCGATGGGCGACGTGATAAAACCAGCCACAGTATCGGCATCTGCTCCATAATAGGTAGTCGATATCTGTATTCTCGCGCTCACCGTCTGAGGAAAGCGCTGAATTGGTAAGGATACGGCTCCTTTCAGGCCGCATACGAGTAGAAGCAGGCAGATAACAATCGGAATAACTGGCCGGTCTACCAAAGTGCCGAGGATGCGTTTCATCACCTCACTCCTCGGGCACCGAAGGCGCGGCGTCCTCGCCTGGCTGCCCGACGTCGGAAGTCATGACTACCGCCTTGTCGCGGAGCTTCATCTGGCCAGCGCTTACGATCGCCTCTCCCGCGCGAAGGCCGGACGCGATGACAATCAGATCGCCGCGCGCTTCTCCCGTCACAACCAGACGCTCCCGCACGACGCCTCGTCCGGGCTGATCATACGTGACGACAAACACCGTATTCCCATAGGGATGATAAATGAGTGCTGCCTGAGGAATGACGATGAGAGAACGGGGTCCTTCGTAAGCGAGATCGACACTGGCGAAACCACCGGGCAATAGCCGTTCATCCGCATTCGGCAACGTTGCGCGGACCATCAGGGTACGGCTGGCCGCATCGATAGCAGGCGTTGTGGCGGTCACCCTCCCCTGGAATACGTGCCCTGACGCGGAATCTATCGAGACGGTCACAATCGCGCCGACATGTACAAACTCGGAAAAGCGTTGCGGCACGAAAAAATCGGCGTAAATCGGATCGATGGCCTGCAAAGTCACGACTTCGGTCCCGGCTTTGAGATATTGTCCAGGATCAACGCGCCGAATGCCGAGACGACCGGAGAACGGCGCTTTAAGGGATTTCATGGCAATCAGTGCCTCCTCGGCATCACGCTGAGCGCGATCAGCCGCGAGTGTCAGGCGATCATGATCTACAATGGCCCGACTAACAGCATGGGCCTCGAACTGGGCCGTATCCCGGTTCAGATTGATCAGGTCAAGATCAGCCTGCGCCGTATATTTTGCGAAAAGCCCCGGCTCGTCGTTCAGCTGTAGTTGCGCAAGTATCGCGCCGGCTTCAACACGCTGGCCGGAGTGGAAATTGATCCGTGACACCAGACCATCCGTCTGGAACGACAGAGCCGTTCCCCAATGCGCGCGTAATGTACCCACAAAATGCAATTTTGGGTACCATGACACCGGCCGGGCAACTGTCGTGGTGACCGTGACCGGAACGTTCTGGATTGTCGCCGGGGAAGCCTGCCATGCATGGATAGTATAGAGGCCGCTCGCGGCAAGGGCGACGATGCCGAAGCCGGAAATCAGTACCGACCGGCGCCTCATTGCGGGACACTCCCATCCAGCGGCACAATCCGATCTGGCAAAACCGGATTGTCGTGACGATTCCACCACCCGCCGCCAAGGCTGACAAACAATGCGGCGCTATCCGAAAGCCGGGCCGCCCGAGCTTCAATCAGAGTGATCAGCGTGCGCTGATACGCCGTCTCAGTCGTCAAAACGGTAATGTATGAGATTCCTCCCAGCCTATATTGTTTCTGCGCGAGCGACAAAGCCTGAGAGGCTGCGCGCTCAGCCACCACATCAGCGTCAAAGGCATCTTTATCCCCTGCGATCTGTGTGAGGACATCAGCTACGTTGCGAAACGAGGAGTAGACGACGGCGCGCCAATGTTCGGCACTGGCGGAAAGAGCTGCTTCAGCCTGACGCTGATTGTGCAACAGTCGTCCCCCCTGAAAGATGGGCTGGACGATCTGTGCCGCTAGGGCTGCCATCCCATTTCCGGGCACAGCGAATTCGGCTGCATGTGCTGCAACATCTCCCCATGCACCGGACAGCATAAAGGTCGGAAGGCGCGCCGCTTCGGCCACCCCAACCGCTGCAGTCGCCGCATGCAGATCCGCCGTGGCCTGGCGGATGTCGGGCCGATGTTCCAGTAGAGTAGAGGGCACCCCCAATGGTAATTCGGCAGGCAGAGTAAGCTGGTCGAGATCAATAGCGGGTATCCGAGCATCAGTCGCAAAACTCCCGACGAGATCGGCCAATGCGTGACGAGCGTTGAAAAAACGCGCTCTGAAATTTGGCACGAGAGCATATTGTTCCGCGACCTGAGTCCTCTGTAATGCGACATCGGTCGCTGATGCCGCGCCAACCTGATATTGTGCCTCTACGGTTCGTAGATACTCCTCTTCGAACGTGACCAGTCGTTGCTGTTCCTCCATCTCACGGGAAAGCATCGCGGCATTGATCGCGGTCGAGACAATATTCGCCGTCAAAACGAGATAGGCAGCCTGCAGCTGTGCCGCCACAGCATCCCGTAGCGCGGCCTCGCGTTCTATGCCGCGCCTGATCCCGCCCCAAACATCAATATCGTAGCTGACGGCGACGTGCAGATCATAATAGCCCCACGACGCATTCGTATTTGGAATACCGCTCTCTGCATACGGGAATTTTTCACGTGTCCATCCTGCATGACCGTCAATACTTGGCAAAAGGCCCGCGTATTGTCCAAGGACCTTTTCCTGTGCGGCGCGAAGCGTAGAACGCGCGGCAGCAAGTGTTGGACTGTGCGAAAGGCCCCGGCTCACCAGCGCATTAAGAGCAGAACTGTGGAAGCACTCCCACCATTGACCCGGCAGATCTTCACCGACCGAGAGGATCTGAGCATTCTCGGCATGCGCAGGGCTAATATCCTGTCGCAAGCCGAAGCTGTCCGGAATTGGTCGAGTGGGCGGCTGATAGTCCGGACCTACCGCGCAGCCTGCAAGGCCGAGGCTCATCATCGACATCACGAGTGTCCTGCAAGTCTGTAAGGATGCGCCCATTCGCTCACCAGCCCCGAAGCCCAGGACCGTCGAACCCAGCAGGCCAGAGCGGGTAGTCGGAAGCAGGAACAGGCACTAACGGCGCGGAGGCTGGCATAAGGGAACGACGGATCAGCCATGCCCGCAGTAGGGATGTCCATGACGCCAGTGCGGGAATGCCGCCACACAGACCGCATCCGTGATTAGCATAATCAAAGAGGTGCAGTTCCGCCGACACGCCTGCCTCAGCGAGCGCACGATAGAAGTCGACGCTGTTTTCCACCCTCACGCGCGGATCGCGTGTGGTCGCGAACAGGAAGGTCGGAGGCGTATCGGCTGAAACCGCGAATTGTGTCGTGGAACGGTGAACCAATTCAGGATCCGGGCGGGGACCGAACAGATCCGCAAGGGAGTTCCTGTTGACTCCGGGCCAGTCCATGCTTGTCAGCGCATAGGCAAGGATCAGGAAATCGGGGCGGCAGCTCAGCCTGTCGATATTATCGTGTGGTTCCTGATCGTTTACCTTGCCACAGCCGGTCGCGAGCGATGCCGCCAGATGACCACCAGCGGAAAATCCCCAGGCTCCGAGACGGTGCGGGTCGATGCCAAAATCCAAGGCACGCGCGCGTATCAGCCGCATGGCGCGGCGACCGTCATCAATCGGGACCGGATAACGATATGGCGCAACACGATAATCGAGAACGAAAGCCGCGACACCCTGCGCGTTCAGCCAACGAGCGACCTGAAATCCCTCGCGGCCGAGGGCAACAGCGCTATAGCCACCACCTGGCAAGAGCAGAACCGATGTTTGGCTACTTGGCCGGTCAGGCAAGAAGACATAAAGACGAGGTTTGTCTTCCGGGCCATTGCCGATTGCACCGGGAGGACGCCCCGACCAGAGCGGAATGGGATGTGAAGGACCAAAGCGATCCCCAGTTGCCGAGATCGGATCGGGTATCGGTCCGACCGGGTTTTCCGCTTGGGCCGAACGAGGACCATTGCTGACGATCATCGCTGACAGCAGCAACAGGCAGCGGAGGACGGTTAATAGCGGTGACTTTGCCATTTTTCAGGCCCAGCGCGTCGTATCAATCAGCAGTTTGCCCGTTGTCTGCCGACCTTCCAGCGCACGATGAGCCTCGGCAACCTCATCCAGGCCATATGTAGCAGTGATCCGGGAACGCAAGGTACCCTCTGCCAACCACTGGAATACACGCTCCGCACGCTCCCGGAAGACCGCCTTCGTTGCGATAAAGGTGCCCAACGCCGGACGTGTCAGGAAGACCGATCCCTGCTTCGCCAGCAGCATTGGGTCAATTGGAGGCACCGGACCGCTCGCCTGCCCAAACAGCGCCAATGTGCCGAGCGGCTTCAGCAGCGACAAGCTGCCGCGCCATGTCGCAAGACCCACTGAATCATACGCAACTTCCACACCTCCAGGCACCCGTTCGCGTACGGCTGCAACGAAGTCGGCTTCGGTATAGACTATTGCCGCATCGGCTCCATTTTCAGTCGCGACGGCTGCTTTTTCGGGCGTGGAGACGGTCGCGAGCGCTGTTCCACCTTTTGCCTTGACCAACTGGATGAGGAAGAGACCCACCCCACCGGCGCCGGCATGCACCAGTGCCGTCTCGCCTGCGCAGATACGGTAAGTATTCTCGGTGAGATACTGAGCGGTGATGCCCTGAAGCAGCGACGAAGCCGCAATGTCATCGGTGATCCCATCGGGAACCGCGACCAGTTTTGCGTGCGGGACTACTGCCATTTCGGCATACGCACCTGGATAGCCAGACCATGCGACGCGCGTGCCAGGAGCGAACTCCGACGACACCTCGACAATTCCAACGCCTTCCGATCCGAGCGTGAAGGGGAGTGCGACCTTGGTAAAGCCAGTTCGCTGGTAGACATCGGTATAATTCACACCCGCCCGAACAACTCGGATCAGAGCCTGATCGGGTCCAGGTTGAGGCAATGTTACGTCCTCAAACCGCAAGACTTCCCCATCACCGTATTCTTGGATCCGTATCGCCTTCATGTTCATGTCCTGCTGCAAAGCTGAATATGAATATGGTCATAGCGCTTGATGTATGATAAGAATAACGAGTTATTCCGAACTTCCAATTAAGGAAATACGAACGATGGTGCGGGTCAATCTTGACATGGACGTGCTGCGTACTTTCGTCACCGCGCAGGATCTCGGGGGATTCAACCGTGCAGCTACCCATCTTGGACGGTCGCAATCCGCCATTAGCCAGCAGATGCGCAAACTGGAAGATCAGGCTGGCCAGCCGATCTTCATCCGGGAAGGACGCGGCACCATCCTGACCGAACAGGGTGAGCGCCTTCTATCCTACGCACGACGGCTCCTCGACCTGAACGACGAGACCCTGGAAGCCGTGAATGGATTTTCCGTGTCTGGCAGCGTCCGTTTTGGCCTCCCGGGAGACTTCTCGGAATCCTGGCTGCCTGCCCTGCTAGGCTTGTTCAAGCGCGCGCACCCGGGCGTGCTGATCGAAGTCTTCGTCGAACGTAACGGATTGCTGTTCGAGCAGTTGGATCAGGGATCACTGGATTTCGTACTGGCCTTCGGCGGCGGAGGTCGACCAGACGCTCTATCGCTCGGAACCCTTCCGACAGTCTGGATCGGCCCGTCACCTGACGTAAAGGCCTCGTCTGATCCAGACACCCCCATTGATCTCGCACTCTATGGAAACCCTTGCCGCTTTCGAAGAACAGGACTGGAACTGCTCGACAAGGTAGGAACGCCGTGGCGCCTTACCTTCACCAGCCGAAGCCTGCAGGGACTGTGGGCCGCGACAGGCGCTGGGTTGGGTCTGACGTTCCGTACTCCGCTTGGATTGCCGCAGAATCTCTGCGTACTGCCGGAGCGACCGGAGTTGCCACGTGGGCCGGGGATCGAAGTGTGCCTGCATGATGGTTGCCGGGCCATGTCTCCCGCACGCCGGGAATTCCGCGACGCCGTAGTCGAAACGACACAAGAACATCTGCGTCCAATGACGCTTTGATCAAGGAAAAATCCAGATCCTACAGGTTCATTACTTTTGAAAGAGCCCGGTGGAATCTCGTCATCTCGTGTACACTTCCGACCGTAATGCGTACCCGTGTCGGCCATATCGGCCAGCTACGCCCGACCAGTATATCTTCCTGCGCCATCGCAGCAGCAAACGCTGCAGCGGGACGCCGCACGTCCAACAGGAAACAATTGGAACTTGAAGGAATATAGGCCACATCATGCTCGCGCAGAAATGCGAATGTCTCTTCCCGCGCATGAGTATTGGCTTTTTTTCTGGAAGGGACAAGATCGCTGGTCCGCAAGCTTTCCATTCCTGCCGCAACTGCGTTCATAGGCAGAAATAACGGACTGTCTGGAAATCCGTAAGGCAGAAGCTTCTCAACAATATCTGGGCGCCCGATCGTAAAACCGAGCCGCATGCCGGCCATGCCGTATATCTTCGAGAAGGTACGCAACACGATGATGTCGTGCCCCTGTTCGACCAATGACATACAGGACTCCGCGTCAGAGAAATCGATGTAGGCTTCATCAATCAGCACAACAGCGTCACGCGGTTTATGCGCCAGAAGCCACACGATATCCTCGTGTGGAGTAAGAGTGCCGGTCGGATTGTTGGGATTGCATATAAAATAGAGACCGGCGTGCGGATCGGCGGCCAGCATAGACCGAACATCGTGCGCATACTGGTGGTTAAGAGGTACCTTGAAGACAGGCGCCCTCGTCAGTGCTGCGGATTGAAAGATAAGTTCCCAGGAAGGATCGGCTACAACCAGTCCTCGCGTTGGCCCAGTAAACGCCGCGACGGTTCGGAAGGCAGGATCGCTTGAGCCGCACCATGCCTTGATGAAATGCTGGGCGATACCGAAGCGTTTCGACGCGACCTGACCAAGCAACGATAACTCATCCCCGTGCGGCCAGTAGTGCTGAAGGTGTGGCGTAATCGCGTCTGACGCTCGAACGGCTTGACTACATGGCCCAAGGGGACTGGTATTCTGACTAAGCACCACAGTATTTTGTGTCCGCAACTGGGGCACATCCGACTCTTTCGCCCAAACGGAAGTCGCCAGAGAGTCAACAAACAAAGATGTTGCCGCTGTAGCCACTCGTCCCAGAGAGCGACGCGTGAACAGATACGAATGCGGTGCCATTCACTTCTTCCACCAATTTCTCAAGAAAATGACACAAATCAATTATTTCCTAAAATCATTAATTCTGAACAGTTATTATCGGATTTTTCGAACAGATTTTATGAATGTCATCATGTAAATTTTGAAATTGGTTTTTTCAGCCACGACAATCTCTGACTTTTAGAATACCGCTGATCTGCACTTTCGATGCGCTCGGTTCCAACGGCTTTTATTGCAAAGATGGAGAAGCACGTGAGTGTGATCTCAAGATGTCGACGCAGCACAAAGCAAAGACTTCCATGGACCGTCTACATACGCTGAACCTGCGGGACTTGGAGAGCCTGCTTGTTCTGGATGCGACACGCAGCTTGGGACAAGCAGCGTTGGAACTTCATATATCCGTTCCAACGCTTAGTAGACGCGTAACAAGGATCGAAGATCTACTGGGTATTACGCTATTCGAACGCAGCCACAGCGGCACAATTACCACCGGTTCGGGGCGCCATGTACTGCGTTTGGTCCGCCGAATCATGACAGAAGCGCAGCATCTGCTGATGCTCACAAATCGCGTAACAGATCTCGTCGAAGGTGAGATCCGCGTAGGATTAGCCACCTCTCCGCTTCATCCTGGCGTCGAAATGTGGCTCCGATTTTGGCATGGTACCTATCCACACACACGGATCAGCCTTCATACCGCCTCTGATGAAGATGTTATCTTCACGCTACGAAGCGGGCGTATTGATGCCGCCATCCTTCCACAATGCGCTCTCAGCAATGGTTTGGCCTCCTTGCGGCTCTACAACGATACCATCGTCGCAGTAATGCCCGACGAACATCCACTTGCGAGGAACGATACACTGCATCTTACAGACCTTGCCGAGGAGCGCCTGCTAGTGCCCATGAGGATGCACAAAGGACAATCTGCACATTTTCTCCCCAGCTTGATCACGCGCCACCCGAATGTGATACCCCACACAGACGGAGCCTTAACGCTTCTGTCACTGGTACGCTCTGGTTCAGGGATTGGTCTCTCTAATACTGCCAGTCGAGATCTTCATCCCCCAGGGCTCACATTCCGGTCTTTTGCCGCATCGGATGCCGATTTCGAAGTACATCTTGCCTGGCGCCAGGAGGCAGATGATGCTTTGCTCGGCCGGTTCATCGCCTTCATGCGCGGGCAGGCTCGAGAACATGACTGGTCGCGCTCCCATTACGCAAACGGCGGAAAGCTCGGTCCGTGGCCATAAAGCGCGTGAGCATCGGTGCGATAAGCTTTGCGGGCATGATCTCGGCCTGACCGCTTTCACGCGCCAGCAACCGCCCGTATTCAACCAGATCGCGATGTACGGCGGCTGGCAGCTCAATAGTCAGCCGCACCGGTTTGTCATTCTCAATCGGCCCAAGCCTAAGCTTCGTCATTTCGATGCCTCCTTACCGTATGGAGAGAGAACCAGGTCACGATGCACCATGACCCGCACCGGAAAGCCCGGCCGGATTGTGTTGGTCGGCTGGATATTCAGCGACCGTCCCACGATCTGCTCACCGATTTGGTTGAAGCCCTGCGAACCGCCGGTGCGCAGCGCCTGGGCGATGCCGTTACTGCCGCTGATGTTGGCTACGGAACCGACGCTGAGCACGGTCGAGACCAACGCGGCCTTGAACACCTCGCCCCAATGATTGTCGGTCTGGTCCTGCAATCCGGCGAAGCCCGCCGCATCGGCAGCCGGCTCGTTCTCCAGCACGATCGAGTCCCCGGCCCCGCGCATCAGCCGGGTCCAGACCATCAGCACCCGCTTCTGGCCATAAGCGATCTGGGAGTCATATCGACCGATTAGCTTTGCTCCTTGCGGGATGAGCAGGATATGTCCAGTCGGAGAATCATAGACATTCTCCGTGACCTGCGCGGTGACTTCGCCCGGCAGGTCGGAGCGGATGCCGGTAATCAGCGCACCGGAAATGATCGATCCCGCCTGAAGCACATAAGGGCTGGGAGCGGACGTCAGACGCGCGTTACTGACGGTTCGCAGGTCAACCGGCCCGTCGAGAAACGCCTGCTTGCGATCAGTGGCAACGCTACTGGGCGAGGGTGCAACCGTGCCCGCCGTCGTCGGCGCTGCGACATCCCGCCCCATCTGCGTCTGGGTGAACAGGTGGCTGACCCGCGCCGCTTCCTGTTCCTGGGCGATACGCTGCTTCTCGGGATCGGCGGGCGCCGCCGGTGTCGCCATGCCGGGGACGCCAACGCCTGCCTTGAGCAACGGCCGACCAAGGTCACCAGGGAGCGGAGCCCCGAGCCGCGGCGGATGGGTATAGTCGCCCGGCAGATTGGCCAGCCCGTCCGGCGTGGTGCGGCTGCCAGTATTATAGAGTTCGGCATTGCTCTTTGGAGGCGTCGGCTTCAACGCCAGATAGAGCGCACCGCCGATGCCGGCTACGGCGACGACCGACAGGCCGAGGATCACCTTGCGCGACAGGCGCGTGACCGGCGGCCGCGTCGACCGTAGCCGCATCTCGGCCGGCGGTCTGACAGAAGGCGCTGGCGTCTCAGCACTGCTGCTCCCGGCGCTCTCGCTCATGAGCGCCGCGTCCCGTCGGTACGGACAATCCGCACGACCTGCTGGTGCTTCGCCCCCAGCCGCAACTCGGCGGCGGCAAACAGGCGATCGACGATCATCCGGTTGCCGCGCACCCGGTAGTTCACCAACTGACCGTCACCCTGCGGGCCAATCACCCAGAGCGGCGGCATCTCGCCTTGGGCGATCCCGGTCGGAAACTCGATAAACACCTGCCGCCCGTCATCGAAGGCCCGCAACGGCCGCCACGGCGCCTCGTCGCCCTCGATCCGATAGCGGAAATTCAGCGCGTCGAGATCGACGCCGGTTGCAACCGGATTGCCAAGGTCGGCATCGCGATCCTGGCCGCGCAGGGCAACGAGTTGGTCCTGCGGATAGTCCCAGGACACCGACGCCATATAGGTCCGCTCATCGGAGCGTAGTTCCAGATGATAGGTGCGCCGGTCGGTATTGATGACCAGATTACTGGTGAGGTCCGGCCGGGTCGGTTTGAGCAGGATATGAATCCGTTTCGACGCTCCTACCCCGCTCTCGGTGTCGTCAATGATCCAGCGTACGGTGTCGCCGGCGGCGACCGGGCCGGCACCGACCAGCTTCTCGCCGGGTTGCAGCGCGATATCGGTGATCTCGCCGGGTGCGGCGTAGAGTTGATAGAGCGCACCCTCGGAGAACGGATAGACTTGGATCGCGTTGAGATAGCCGGCCCGCGTCGGCTGGATCCGCGCCGCGCTGTTGGCACGCTCGACCCGCTGATGGGGATCCATCGGTTCCGGCGCCGCATGCCGATACGAGATCGGCTTGAGCTGCCCCGGCAGCGGCAGGGGCTCGGGGAGTGCCACCACCTGCACCGGCTTGGGCGGTTCCGGGGTGAGGACCGCTTGCCGGGGCGTGTCGTCGTACCGGATGGCAGGCGGCTTCCATGAGGAGCAGGCCGCCAGCGGCGCCAGCAGGATCATGAGCGGCGCGATTGTGTTGAGGGTGCGCATCAGCCGAGTTCCCTGGACCAGTTGAGGGCGTGGATGTAGATGCCGAGCGGGTTCTTGCGTAGCCGCTCGGCATCGGTCGGGGTGGTGACAACGATGGTGAGGATCGCGCTCCAACGCTCGGTGGTGGCCAGCGCGCCGTCGACATAACGGCGCTCGATCCATTCCACCCGGAAACTGTCGTCGGAGGCGCGGATCACGCTGGCGATCTCGACCGCAACCTGCATCCTGCCGATCCGGCTGAACGGATCGTTGGTGCGAGCGTAATCGTTCAGGGCCAGCGCCCCGCGATCGGTGACGTAATTATACGCGTCGAGCCAGTTCTGCCGCAGCACCACCGGATCGGCCGGGATACCGCGCACCTCGGAGATGAAACGCGCCAGATACCAGGCGATCTGCGGATCGGTCGGCCGATAGGCGGCGGTTGCTGGCCCCACGGCCTGCGCCTGACCAAGATGGTCGATCTGCACCACCCACGGCGTGATGGTGCCCCGCGCCGACTGCCAGACCAGCCCGGCCGCCAGACCGCCGCTCAATGCCAGGCAGCCGAAGAAGGCCAGCCGCCAATTACGCGCCTGTACGCGGGCCGAACCGATGCGGTCGTCCCAGACCTGTGCGGCCTTGTGATACGGCGTCTCGGGTTCTGGTGTTTTGCCGAACCGTATGGTGGAGCGGCGGAACATGGCTATTCTCCTTCCGAGAGATCGACGTCGTGGCCGCCGCTGGGCCGATCGCCGCCCTTGATCACCTGCGCGGCGGCGTCAGCCCCGCCCCTGATCCGGTTGTTGCGCTGCATCCGGCTGGCCCAGGCTGGCGGCTTGCCGGACGCCCCTGCTCCACCGCCAGCGCCAGAAGCGGTGGCACCACCCGCCCCGCCGGTCGCGGCAGCCCCGCCGGCCTGATAGCTGGTGCGGACACTGGCCGCCGCCCTGCGCAACGGACTGGCGGCGGCAGACAATCCAGTCTTGGCGACACCGGCCGCGCCGTCGGCCCGATAGGCGGCGGTGGCCCCGCCCGCGACAAAAGCGCCGCCACGCACGGTCGCAGCCGCAGCCCCCACAGCCAGTCCGGCCCCGGATGCGGCGACCACACCAGCACCGATGACCCCGGCCGCCGTAGCGACCGCGGATCCCGCACCCAACTGCGGACCACCGGCGATCAGGCCGTTGGCCAATGCCGGGCCGAACACGGTCAGACCGAGCAGCGTCAGGGAAGCCAAAATCAGGGTCAGCGCATCATTGATGGTCGGCGGATTGTTGAAACCGCTGGTGAACTGACCGAAGACCATCGAACCGATACCGACGATGACGGCCAGCATCAGAACCTTGATCCCGGACGACACGACGTTGCCCAGCACCTTCTCCGCGAGGAAGGCGGTGCGACCGAACAGACCGAAGGGCACCAGTACGAACCCAGCGAGCGTGGTCAGCTTGAACTCGATCAGCGCCACGAAAAGCTGGATCGCCATCACGAAGAAGCTGATGACCACGATCAGCCAGGCGATCAGCAGCACCGCGATCTGGATCGCATTGTTGAAGATGGCGACGAAGCCGACCAGCGAGGAGATCGAAGTCAGGATCGGCTTGCCGGCGTCGATGCCGACCTGCGCCAGCCGACCGGGCTGGAGAAGCTGCGCCTGGGTGAGATGTCCACCGCCCGCCTCAATCCCGAGCCCGGCAAAGGATTCATAGATGATCCGTGCCAGCCCGTTGAAATTGCCGATGATGAACGCAAACAGTCCGATGAACAGGGTCTTGCGGATCAGCCGCGCCAGCACGTCCTCGTCAGGCGCCAGCGCCCAGAACAGCCCGGCCAGGGTGATGTCGATCGCAATAAGCACACCGGCGAGCCAGTGAACGTCGCCCTGCACCAGACCGAAGCCGGAATCGATATACTGGGTGAAGATGGCAAGGAAATTGTCGATGACGCCGGTGCCCTGCTGCATGGTATCACCGTGCGGTTTCGGGTGCGAAGAAGCGCTTACGGTTCTCGGCCCAGATCGCTTCGCAGGTCGGATCGCGGTCAGCCTTCATGCCGAGAGCCTGGCAGCGCACCAGACCGGCGGCCAACCGGTCACGCGATCCCGGCGGCCCGAGATCGGGCACACCGACGTTATGGGAGACGTGCCGAAGGTGGAGGCTGGCGGCGATCAGGATCAGCACGACCAACCCGACGGCCACGAGCCGGAAGATGATCGGCGGGGAAAGACGTGGCCAGCGCATCAGTGGAACATCTGCGCGGAGCCAGGCGTGTAGCCGGCGCCGTAATCGAGGAAGTTCGCGAGCTGGGCGCGGCCCTGTTCCTCGCCCTCGACCTGACGCGCGCCGTCCAACGCCTGGGCGCGGCCCATCGCCGTGATGACAGCGGTGAGGTCGGCAAGCTGGCGCGTCTGCAGCGCAGTGAGCTGATTGCCCGATTGCGCCGCCTGCAAGGCGCCGGTTGCGGACTGGCTGGACGTGACCAGACTGTCGATCTGGCTGCGCGTGGCATCAAGATTCTGCACCGCCCCGGTCTGCACGCGCAGCCCGTCCTGATAGGCGCCCCGCGCATTCTGCCATCGCGTCTGCGCATCGGCGGTCATCTGTGCCACTGAACTCGGGCTCGCCAGCGCTTTCGGGTAGGTCTGGAGGAAGGCCCGATCGATGCTGGTCAGGTTATAGGAAAGCCCTTGGGCCTGACCGACGATCTGTTGCGTCTGGGCGATCGACTGTTCCAGCGGCGCCAGCACCGAAAGCGGCAGATTGGCGAGATTGCGGGCCTGGTTCTCCAGCATGGTCGCCTCATTGAGCAGGCTCTGCGCCTGCTGGTTGACCTGCTGTAATTCCCGGGCGGCGGTGAGAACATTCTGCACATGATTGGCCGCGTCATAGACTGCCCATTGCGCATGAGCCGGTGCGCTCGCGACGACCGGCAGAACGAGACCGACCCCGAATACGAAAGCTGATTTCACTGTCAGTATGTTTTTCACAGCACCGCTCCCGGCTTGAGCATCTCCACCGCCCACTCGACACCCTTGTGCGCCAGCCAGGCAGCCGCAAACCCATCGCGCCCATGCCCGGCGAAAATCCGGTCGATAGCGGCCTGATCGTCGGGCGAAGATGCGGCGGTGAAAGCCAGCGCCACTTCGGACAGGCCAAGGTCGAACAGACGGTTGCCGCGCCGGGACTGGCAGTAATAGTCGCGCTTGGGCGTCGCCCGGCTGAGGATCTCGATCTGGCGGTCGTTCAGACCGAAACGGCGATAGATCGTGGTGATCTGCGGCTCCAGCGCCCGGTCGTTGGGCAGGAAGATCCGCGTCGGGCAGCTTTCGATCAGCGCGGGGGCAATCGGGCTGGCGTCGATATCGGCCAGAGACTGGGTGACGAAGATGACGGAGGCGTTCTTCTTGCGCAGCGTCTTCAGCCATTCCCGGAGTTGCCCGGCAAAGGCGCGATCATCCAGCGCCAGCCAGCCCTCATCGATGATCAGCAGCGTCGGGCTGCCGTCGAACCGGTCCTCGATGCGATGGAACAGATAGGACAGCACGGCGGACGCGGCACCCGAGCCGATCAGCCCCTCGATCTCGAAGGCCTGGATATCGGCGACACCGAGACGCTCGTGCTCGGCGTCAAGCAGACTGCCCCACGGGCCGCCGACACAATAAGGCTGGAGAGCCTGCTTCAAGGCCAGCGACTGGAGCAGCGCCGAAAGACCGGTGATGGTGCGCTCCGCGACCGGGGCCGAGGCCAGCGAGGTCAACGCCGACCACAGATGCTCCTTGAGGTCGGGCGTAACGGTGACGCCCTCGCGCTCCAGCAGGGTCGCCACCCATTCCGCCACCCAAGCCCGTTCGCCCGGCTCGTCGACCCGCGCCAGCGGCTGCAACGCGACGGGATCGTTCCCGTCCTGCGCCAGCGCGCCGCCGAGGTCGTGCCAGTCGCCCCCCATCGCAAGCGTTGCCGCGCGGATCGAGCCACCGAAATCGAAGGCAAATATCTGCGCCCCGGCATAGCGACGAAACTGCATCGTCATGAAGGCCAGCAGCACGGACTTGCCGGCGCCGGTCGGCCCGGCGATCAGCGTGTGGCCGACATCGCCGACGTGGAGAGCGAAGCGGAACGGGGTCGCCCCCTCGGTGCGGGCATAGAACAGCGGCGGAGCATCGAAATGCCCGTCCCGCTCCGGCCCTGCCCAGACGGCGGAAAGCGGGATCATGTGCGCGAGGTTCAGGGTCGAGACGCAGGGCTGGCGGACATTGGCGTAGACATGGCCCGGCAGACTGCCGAACCAGGCTTCGAGCGCATTGACGCTCTCGCGCATACAGGTGAAGTCGCGGCCCTGGATGGTCTTCTCCACCAGCCGCAGCCGGTCGGCGGCGACTGTCGGATCCTCGTCCCACACCGTGACGGTGGCGGTGACGTAGGCCTGCCCGACCTGGTCGGTGCCGAGTTCCTGCAACGCTGCATCGGCATCGGCGGCCTTATTGGCGGCGTCGGAATCCAGCAGTACCGACGCCTCGTTGGTCATCACCTCCTTGAGGATAGCCATGATCGATTTGCGCTTGGCGAACCATTGCCGACGGATCCGGCCCAGCGCTTTTGTTGCATCGGTGCGATCAAGGCAGATCGCGCGCGTGGACCAGCGATAGGGAAAGGCCAGCCGGTTCAGCTCGTCTAGCAGCCCCGGCCAGGTCTGGGTCGGAAAGCCGGTCACGGTGAGCGTACGCAGATGCGCATCGCCCAGTCGGGGTTCCAGTCCGCCAGTCAGTTCCTCATCGACCAGGACGGCATCGAGATGCATCGGGATTTCCGGCACCCGAACCCGCTGCATCCGCGTGGAGACGCAGGAATGCAGATAGGTCAGGGTCTCGCCGTCATCGAGCCAGTCAGCCTCGGGCATGAAGCCGTCGAGCAACGCCAGCACCCGGTCGGTCTGGTCGATGAAGCCTGCAACCACCGCCCGCCAGTCCGAACCACCACGGGCGCGGTTCTCGTAGAGCCAGGCTTCCGCGCGGGCGGCATCGTCCGCCGGCGGCAGCCAGACCAGGGTGAGAAAATAGCGGCTCTCATAATGCGCGCCCTCTTCCTCGAACTGTGCCCGGCGTTCGGCGTCGACCAGTTCGGAGGCGGGATCGGGAAACGGGCTGGAAGGATAGCCACGCGCCGGACGGCGCTGCGCTTCGACGAAAATGGCCCAGCCGGAGCCGAGCCGGCGCAGGGCGTTGTTCAGGCGGGACGTGATGGCGACCAGTTCGGACGCGGTCGATGAGTCCAGATCGGGACCACGGAACCGGGCGGTGCGCTGGAAGGCACCATCCTTGTTCAGCACCACGCCTTTGGCGACCAGCGCCGCCCAGGGCAGGAAATCGGCGAGGCGGTCGCGGCGATGGCGGTATTCAGCGAGGTTCATCATGGCGCCCTCACCCGACCAGATGAGTGGGATAGCGCAGGTGACGGCGCACCACGTCGACGAAGGCGGGATCGCGCTTCGCGGCCCAGACGGCGGCGAGATGGCCGACCAGCCAGAAAATCCCGCCGGCGATCCACAGTCGCAGCCCGAGCCCGATGGCGGCCGCCAGCGTGCCATTGACGATCGCCACCGTGCGCGGCGCTCCGCCGAGCAGGATCGGCTCGATCAGGGCGCGATGCATCGGCGCGGTGAAGCCGGGAATGGCGTCCGGCTCCATCAGGTCAACGCCCCGCCCGAGAAGGAGAAGAAAGACAGGAAGAAGCTGGATGCGGCGAAGGCGATCGACAGCCCAAAGACGATCTGGATCAGACGGCGGAAGCCACCAGAGGTTTCGCCGAAAGCCAGGGTCAGGCCGGTCACGGTGATGATGATCACCGAGATGATCTTGGCCACCGGCCCCTGCACACTTTCCAGGATCTGGTTAAGCGGCTCCTCCCACGGCATGCTTGAGCCCGCCGCGTAGGCCGGGGCCGACAGCAGGGCGAGCGAGAGGGTTACGCCGGCCACGGCAAAGCGACGGCGCAGGAAAATCATGCTTGTCATGTCGGATCTCCGGCAGGTGCGAGGATGTAGTCCCCGTCCGGGGTCAGTCCGCGGACGGTGGCGAGTTCGGCCAGCCGGCGCGCACTGCCGCGCCCGGACAGCACCGCGAGCACGTCGATGGTCTCGGCGATCAGGGCGCGCGGCACGGTGACGACGGCTTCCTGGATCAGTTGCTCCAGCCGCCGCAGCGCGCCGATCGCCGAGCCCGCATGCAGAGTACCGACGCCGCCGGGATGCCCGGTGCCCCAGGCCTTGAGCAGATCGAGCGCCTCGGCGCCGCGCACCTCGCCGATCGGAATCCGGTCGGGGCGCAGGCGCAGCGAGGAGCGCACCAGATCGGAGAGCGAGGCAGCGCCGTCTTTGGTGCGCAGGGCGACCAGATTAGGGGCCGCGCATTGCAATTCGCGCGTGTCTTCGATCAGCACCACCCGGTCGCCGGTCTGCGCGATCTCGGCCAGCAGGGCGTTGACCAGCGTGGTCTTGCCGGTGGACGTGCCGCCGGCGACCAGGATGTTCTTTCGCTCGACGACGACATGGCGCAGAAACGTCGCCTGCGCGGCGGTCATGATCCCGGCGGCCACATAATCGTCGAGCAAGAACACCGCGACCGCCGGACGCCGGATCGCAAAGCAGGGTGCGGCCACCACCGGGGGCACCAACCCTTCGAACCGCTCCCCGCTTCCCGGCAGTTCGGCGGAAACGCGCGGGCTACCGGGATGGACCTCGACCCCGACATGATGGGCGACCAGACGGACGATCCGCTCGGCATCAGTGGGCGCGATGTAGGTGCCGGTGTCCTCCATGCCTCCGGCAAGCCGGTCGACCCACAATCGACCATCAGGATTGAGCATCACCTCGACGATCGACGGATCATCGAGATGCCCGGCGATGGCCGACCCCAGGGCGGTGCGCAGCATGCGCGTGCCTCGGGCAACGGCTTCAGAGCGGAAGGGAGCGACGGTCATCGAAACCCCGTGATTGACCTCGCGAGGGAGGCAATGGATCAACGGGGTCGATTAGAAAGAGGCATGGACATGGAAGCGCAACAAGTCTCTGGGGCCGTAGGGGGCTGGGATAGAAGAACTTGCATAGGAGTAGAGTGCGTTTGGGCGGTGACGGGGCGACAGGGCGCTGCTACCGTTTCCGGAATCGACCACGACATGGACCTGCGCCCGCATGAGCAAAGCCTTCATTGCCGCCGTTCTTCAGGACTCGCTGGACTGCACGGGCGTTGCCGCCGCCAAGGCGGCCGATGACCTGGTGGGGGCCATTGTCGCCGAACTGAAGCAGGGGGGCGGGTTCACGCTACCGTCCTTCGGGACGTTTACCGTCCACAAGACCAAGGCCCGGAAGGCGCTCTGACCCAGACTACTGGCCATCAACCGCAGGATTCGATAAGAGTTTAAATAAATAATTATTTTACGAATGTTTATTTCCCAGGGAACAGCATGAAACGCGCAGCCATATTTGATGGGATTACAAATTATCTTTCTTATCTCACAACAAACGTCAAAACTCGCAGCAGCCTCAATTTATTAGATTTCAACGTTCATTCAGAAATGTTCTTTCGAGATTTTCTCAATATCATTTTTGATTATGATCTAATCAACATCAACATAATCAAGAAAAATGCGAGAGCAATCGATCTTGGTGACACAATCAATAAGATCGCAATTCAAGTTACTTCTACAAACGAGATAGCAAAGATCAAGCACACCCATAAGGGCTTCGTCGCCGATAATCTCCAGACGGTGTATGACCGGCTCATCATTTTAATCATCGGCGAAAAGAAGGATTATAGGGAGAGCTCCATCGGTAATGGGACCGCCTTTGAACTTTCCGTCGATGACGATGTTTGGGGTCTCGCCGAACTGCTTACCCAAATCGGAAACCTTGGCGTACCCAAGCTTGAAGTGTGCCTAAAATTTCTCGAAGAGAATCTCGCCGTGTTCAAACCACGCGAAGCCAATGAAGTGCTCACGCTGGTACGACTAATCGAAGTGTTAAGCCAAACCGACGAAGAGACGCCGATCACCGGCATGAGGGATGACCCAGATCCTAATGGAAAAATTAACGATCGGTTTGCGGATCACGCGGCCTTCCTTCGCAAACAATATATCGACTTGCACGAATTGTACGGCGTGGCGCTCTCCGAGGTAAACAAGCAATCGGAACTTAGCCACGTCCGAGTCCGCAAGCTCCAGATATATCTTTCAAATTGGAGCGACCGTCTTCTCACTCAGCATCGCGGAGACCCTCGCGCGGCGATGGACGTGCTGGTCGCGGAGATGATTCAGAAAATGGGCAAAAGCGACCAAGGTTATGACGAAAGCGCGATCCGCTATTACGTCATCGACCAGCTCATCGCTTGCAACGTGTTTCCAAACAAGATCGTGCAGTATGCCTAGCCTATTTCTCAAAGACGAAGCGATTTCCAAAGCCCCACCTATCGTCGGATTCGAGATCCTACGATACGTGCAGGCTACAGAAAGGAAGACGATTAGCATCTTCGACGTCGTCAATCATTTCAAGGAGGAAGCCTGGTTTTCAGCAAATTCCTTCTTCTACGGATTAACATTCTTGTATGCTCTGGGCCTAATGGATTTTGAAGAGCCCTATTTGGTGGTGCTAGATGCGCATTAAACGCTTGTATACTGAACCACATACCATTGATCCCATCGAATTCCATGAAGGGGTCAATATTATTGTAGGCGAGCGGGACGAAACCAGCGTCAAGAACAATGGTGTTGGAAAATCCATGTGCATCGAGTTTCTCAACTTTGCACTATTAAAGAAGAAATCTGAAAGTCGCGTGTCGAAGATTCCACCGCAAAGCCTCAAGCCAGATACGTTTATCTGTGTCGATTTTAAACTCCACGGAATAGACTACACAATCAAACGCTCTGTCGTGGATGCCGAGCATCCGCGTGTGATCTCTGATGGCAAGGCTATTGATTTTTCTAAGCTAGATGATGCAACACGCTTTCTTACGGAGCGGATGTTTCCGACGACCCACTTAGTGGGCGTAGGATTTCGCGAAATGCTGGGTCCACTCATCCGAGACGAGCGATCGGAATTCAAGTCCATCGTCGCATGTTACGATACGAAGGTCAGAGTACCAGACAATTACGCCCCGCATCTCATGCTCCTTGGTATCGATCTGATGATCTATCGTAAGATCAGGGAAATTCTGAAAGAACTCGATGCGATTGGAGTTGAGGAGAAACGCATCCGTGAAAATGTGCAACTTATCCGAGAGAAGGGCATTGACGATGCCCGATCAGACCTCAATGAGCTCAATGAGGAAGTTGAGCGCATCCGGCGAGGTATTGATGCGCTCGAAAATGCGCCAGCCTATGACGTCATAAAAGACGAGCTTATTGAGATCGAAGATCAGACCGACGAGCTCCGTTTCAGGAAGGCGGCGTTGCTCAAACGGCTTGCTGGGTTAAACCCCATAGCCACTGAGGCCACCATCGACGCGGATGAGATACGCAGCTTCTACAATCAACTACGCGACGGTCTAGGCGATAGAATTTCTAGAGATCTGAACGAGGTTTTAGATTTCAAAGCGAAAATCGAGCTCTTCCAAAAGCATCTGCTCACTGAGAAATCACAGGTCATCGAAGAGGAGTTAAGGGTATTAAGTCGACAGCTTGCCGATCTTGATCGACGTCAAGCTAAACTCATAAAAATTCTCGATCAGGACGGCGATCTAAGAAATTTAAAAAAAACCTACGCCGCCTTCCAGACCAAGAGTGATGAACTTGGCCAACTCAAAGGTCTACTTGATCGGTATGATCGGCTCGCCGTGGACAAGCAAGAGAAACGACTTGAGAAAGAAACCGAGCGACTCAAATTGCAAGGCAGCATTACCGGCGCTTCCGAGCGACTGAAATCATTTGAGCAAACGATCCTTTGGATACATCAATTCATCCAAGGCAATCGGAAAGCCTCTTTTGAGGTGCGGACTACTTCCGCGAAAAATGTTGTCGACATTATAATGCGAATAGATGACGACGGTAGCCACAGCGTCGAACGTGAGAAGGTGTTCATATATGACATCGCTTTACTCCTAAACGACTTCAGTAAAGCACGTGACGTGCCCCCCGGAAATGTAACCATTTAAAAGTAGAGTCCGATCGAGAAGGATACGGACGGATGAAGCGCAGTCGTTTTACGGAAGAGC
>NZ_JARBJP010000015.1 GCF_029309905.1 Brytella acorum | reverse complement strand
ATGCCCCCGAGACGCTTGTCATCCCATCAACCCCAAACCATAAAAACCGGAAACTCTCTTTTTGAGTGGTAACAAAAAGGGGGGCATGTCACACGACATCCTGGCCTTCTTGTTCACGACAACATTTTCGATGTAGATGACGATACGCTAAAGAGAAGCTTGGAGTTCGTTTTCACAAAATCTGTATTCGACGACGATCAACAATATATACTTACCTTAAATACTGATCGTCTAGGTCGCCTAAATGATGAGCCGTGGCACGATGATCTTGAAGGAAATATTGTCGCGTCGTTTACGAAAAGCCATCGTTTTCTCAAGACAAACTATCAAGAAATTATCTAGAAACCTTCTTGTCGAAATAGAACTTCCTAATTCACATCTGGATCTAGGAAGGAAAATTTCAGACCTCTGCTCTCACGTCTCTCCTTGTAACTGTCGTCCTCGTCAACGTCACTGTCGCTTTCCTTGCCATCAAACGAACATTGAGTTACCTTCACAAACTTATTGTCACGACATCAGGCCTCCTGTGCCTCAGCCGCAGTCGTCATATCTAACCTTACCTCGTCGTCCAGTGTTTTCCCTCTGGCAAGTCGGCGCCCGACCGCTTCGATGAACCCGTCATACCGCTCTCGCCCCTTGCTCTGCGCTGCCGCAAGCGCCGCGTCTGGTAACGGCGGCGTGCTGGTGAGCCAGAAGCGCACGAACACGGCCAGTGATTCATTGGAGATCGTGACCCGTCGTTCCATTCGCTCCAGTTGCCGCGCCATCCGGTCCAGCCGCCGGGCCAACGCCGCCTCCAACCGTTCCGGGCCGTCCGGCGACAGGAACGATGCCAGCGCGGTCTCGACGATCAACGCCTGCGGCACTTTCTTGCGGACGGCGTAATCGGCCAATTTTGTGCTGAGATCAGCAGGCAGCCGGATCGTATGCTTGATCCGCATGGCAGTTACAGCCCCATCCGATCGCCGGGATCGAGCGACACCTGCCGCGCGAGAACCTGCTCACCGCGCCGAAGGGTCTGCGCCCGTCTGGCATCGTCCTCCGGTTCCTCGTCGGGCGGATCGAACTCATGCACCGGCTTTCTCGGTGCCTGCACCACCTCCTCCTGTTCCGGCAATTCCGGCTCACGGCGGATGCCGGCATTGGCGGGATCATCATCTGCATTGCTGGCAGGCAGCGGCTGGACCACATCGGCCCAGTCCCCTGACGGCTGCGGTCCGATGGGCGGCGTTCCTTCGGGGGCTGAAGGTGGCTCGAACCGGGGTGACAGGAGGATGCGCGCGGCCAGTTCGGCATCCTCAAAATACCGCGCCTTACGCGCCCGGATCGGCGGGCAGCCGGACACCAGCACCAGTTCCTCGTCAGGGGGAAGCTGCATGATCTCGCCGGGTGTCAGCAGCGGTCGCGCGGTCTCGTGGCGCGTCACCATCAGATGTCCGAGCCACGGCGACAGCCGATGCCCGGCATAATTCTTCGCGTCACGGATCTCTGTCGCGGTGCCCAGCGCGTCCGATACCCGTTTGGCGGTCCGTTCGTCATTGGTCGCAAAGCTGACCCGGACATGGCAGTTGTCGAGGATCGAGTTGTTCTGGCCATAGGCTTTCTCGATCTGGTTCAGGCTCTGGCCAATCAGGAAGCTCTTGATGCCATAGCCCGCCATGAAGGCCAGCGCACTCTCGAAGAAATCCAGCCGCCCCAGCGCCGGGAATTCATCGAGCATCAACAGTAGCCGATGCCGCCGCTTCGCCTCCAGTTCCTCGGTCAGCCGGCGGCCGATCTGGTTGAGCACCAGCCGCACCAGCGGCTTGGTGCGGCTGATGTCCGAGGGCGGAACCACCAGATACAGCGTCGCCGGATGGGTGCCGGCGACAAGATCGCGGATCCGCCAGTCACAGCGCCGGGTCACATGGGCTACCACCGGATCGCGATAGAGGCCGAGGAACGACATGGCGGTGGACAGCACGCCCGAGCGCTCGTTGTCGCTCTTGTTGAGCAGTTCCCGCGCCGAACTGGCGACCACCGGATGGACACCTTTTTTGCCGAGATGCGGCGTGGTCATCATGGCGCGCAGGGTGGTCTCGATCGCCCGTTTGGGGTCGGAGAGGAAATTGGCGACCCCGGCCAGGGTCTTGTCCTCCTCCGCGTAGAGGACATGCAGGATGGTACCGACCAGCAGGGCGTGGCTGGTCTTTTCCCAATGGTTCCGCTTCTCCAGGGCACCCTCGGGATCGACCAGCACGTCAGCGATGTTCTGCACATCGCGGACTTCGCGCTCGCCGCGCCGCACCTCCAGCAACGGATTGTAGGCGGCGCTGGCCAGATTGGTCGGATCGAACAGCAGCACCCGACCGAAACGCGAGCGCCAGCCGGCGGTCAGCGTCCAGTTCTCTCCCTTGATGTCATGGACGATGGCGGAGCCCGGCCAGGTCAGCAGCGTCGGCACAACCAGCCCGACGCCCTTGCCCGAGCGGGTCGGCGCAAAGCACAGCACATGCTCCGGTCCGTCATGACGGAGATAGGCGTCGGCCGAGCGGCCCAGCACCACCCCATCGGGGGCAAGCAGCCCGGCGCGACGGATCTCGCGCGGCTCGGCCCAGTGCGCCGAGCCATAAGTGGTGGCGCGTTTCTTCTCTCGGGCACGCCACACCGCCATCGTAATCGCGACGATAACGGCGGCGATCCCGCCCGATGCCGCGATGTAACCGCCGGTGGTGAAGATATCCGGGGCATAAGCGTCATAGGCGAACCACCACCAGAAGAACTCCGGCGGGTAATAAACCGGCCAGCCGAGCAGCGTGACCCACGGCGCACCAAGCTGCGGCTGGAAGCCGAGCCGCCAGGCAGTCCACTGCGTTGCGGCCCAGGTAAAAGCGAGGATCACGGTGCTGACGGCGCACACCGATCCCCAGAGGATCTTGGTCTGGTTCATGACAGGAACCGACCAGACGGCTCGATGTCCCGATATTCAAGGCCTAATTGAAGCGCTTTGGGTCGCCGGACGGGAGGGGATAATAAACGGACGGTTTCCGGACGACCTTCACGGCGGCAAGAATATCGAGAATCGTGCGCTTGCTGACGCCGCTTCGCTCGCCCTGTTCCAGCAATCCGACAAGCGTCCACTCGTTTTGATGATTGGTGGGATAATGGATCGATGGCGCCTTATTTCGCCTTGTCATGCTGGGAAACTCCGATCGCCATGTCGTCGCATGTGGAGAAGAACCCGGTACGGTAAAGATGCCTCCGCTTGAGGATCGCACCCGCATTCTGATCGTCGTGAGGGCGTCGATGTTCATCGTCATTGACGACCGCTGCGCGCGACCCCACGGCCCTGACTTTACGAGTCAAATATCTGCGGCAGATCCCGTGCGCCATGAAGCACGCGGACGATGCGTACCTCGTCGACCAGTTCACGGAAGAACAGCAGATAACGGCCGTGAACAATGACCCTCAATCCGGGGCTGATCTCATCGCGCGCCGGAAAGCTCCCAGGATGTTCTGCCGCGACCGCGGCCTTCGCTTCCAGTTCAGCAACGAAGCTCATGGCCCGCTCGGGATTGTCCTCGGCGATATAGAGCGCGATCTCCAGAAGGTCGGCACGCGCGGCCGGAGCGAAGCCGAGCCGTTTCATCCCTGCGCGCGGCGGCGGGCGATCACGTCGCGCAATTCGGCAAAGACGGTCTCGGCCGGAATGCTCGACCCGCTCTCATCACCAAGCCGGATTGCCTCCCGCAGGGCATTGAGATCGCGGCGGTCGGTATCACGACGACGCATCCATTCGCGCAATGCCTCGCGCACCACCTCGCTGGTCGAGGCATATTCGCCACCGTCGACGGACTGGCGCAGGATCGCGGCCATTTCGGACGGCACGGTGATGGTCATACGTTCAATCGTGGACATGAGCCGGCTCCTTTCAGATGAGCATACTTCATCATACTTATGAATCAGCCACTTTGTCAGCCGAAAATCCGCCGGCAGGCCACCCGCCATCAAATACCCAGCCCCCGCTTGCGCCCGAAATTCCAGTCCACCGCTCCGCCCGGCAACAGGGTGCCGGAAACCTGCCGTCCGAGCTTCTGCTCCAGCGCCGGGCGCCACGGCACTAGCTGGAAGCCCAGCCCGTCATCGACCATCGCGAACCGTCCCGAAGACAGGGCCACCCGCTGGCGATAGACACCCGAGACAATCTCGCCGTCCTTCGCGGGCCGGTGCTCCAGCCCGGTCTGCGCCGCCAATCTGGCCGCCGTCTGATCCAGATCACGCTGGCGCAGGGTGCCGATCAGGTCAGGCGCGAACACCACGCGCTCGCCCTGCCGCCGGGCCAGCCCCTCGGAGGCAAGATGATCGATCCGCTGGGCCATCGCCGCGCGAACCTCCGCGCCGAAGCCCGCATTGGCCAGTGCCGGCTCTTTTGCGAGTAACTGGCGATCTAGCCAGGTTGCACCGGGTGCCGTCACCTGTTCGGCCAGCGTGAAATCCGAGCGGGTTGCCAGTGACAGACGCTGCTTACCTTTGGCATCCTCCCAGGTCCGGGTCTCAACGATCGCACCAGCCTTGGCATCTCCGGTTAGCTCCAGATCCGGGAAGCGGAGATGATGCGTCCGCCCGTCAGTGCCGGCGATGACCACGTAGCCGGAGCCCTTCAACTCGTCATCCAGTCCGCGCTCGACCAGCCGGCCGATGACGGGATCGGCCGGCGCCTCGCCGTGGATCGCGAAGCCCGCCACATCGGGTTCCATCCCGCCACCGGACATGGCACGGTGCATGGTCCTGATGATGTCGCCCCGGATGGAGAGATCGCGCAGCGTCGCCTCCAGCCCCGGCTTGAGGGTCCAGCGCGCCACCCCGACCGGTTCGGCGAGACCGAGCCCTTCCAGCTTGGTCGCCCGGCCGACCAGCAGGCGGCGCAGTTCCGGATCTTCTGCACCCGCGCCCGGCCGCAGATCGACGATGCCGCCGCCCTCATCGCTGATGTCCTGCAACGGGCGATCGAGACTGGTCCAACGGTCGGCGCCGATCTCGGTCTCCAGGGCGGTGCGGATTTCCTGCTCGCTGCGCGGACCCAGCTCTAGCGTCACGCGCTCGGCGGCGCGATCGCGTAGCCCCTGGCTGATATAGGCGCGGCTGATCACCAGATCCTTGCCGTCATCGGCCACCCCGCGTACCAGGATATGGACGTGCGGATTGTCGGTGTTCCAGTGATCCACCCCGACCCAGTCCAGCTTGGTGCCGAGGTCGCGCTCCATGTCCTGCAGCAGTTCCCGCGCGAAGCCCCGCAGGTCTTCCATCCGCGCCGCGTCCTCGGGCGAGACGATGAAGCGGAAATGGTGGCGGTCGTCCGCACAGCGTTCCGCGAAGGCCTTGCTGTCCGCTTCCTCTGAACCGGCATCGAACAGATGGGCCTTGGCCCCGTCGCGGGTCACGCCCTCGCGTCTGAGATAGGCGATGTGCCGGGCGAGAGGCGCGGACCGAAACCGCGTCCCCTGCTGGCGGACCACCCGCGCTTTGACCACGACCCGACGGGCATTGCTGCGCAGTCGCATGGACAGGGCCGCGCGTCGGCCGCGCCCGAAACGGGAACCACCGCCGCCTCCCCTGCCCTTCGCGCCGAACCGGGTGCCGGTATGACCGGCCTTCTTCGCGGCACGCATGACCTCACCGACGAAGGATTTCGGACGCGCGCCCCTATTGCCATGCTGGATGCGTCCGGGTCGGACGTTCAGGCCGTCATCGCGCGTCGCCATGGCCCGCTTTCCGCTTCGATGTGCACCTGACGGCGCCCGGATCGTTGAAAAGATTAGGAAAACTGCCCGGACAGCCGCAGGCGGCTGATGGTGAGAGGCCAAATTCCCCAATCAAAACAACCACATACAGCCCCGGACGGGCGCTGCTTTTACCTTGCCGTCCTTCTGTCTGTTGCCTGTCTCCCCCCGGCACCCCATCCCCAAGGCACCCACAGCCCGCCAGCACCCGATGGACCGGAACGGGGGTCATCGACGTGTTTCCCCATGTCCCGACGAGATGAACAGACCGGCCGATTGCGGGGCAAGCGCCGTCCAGTCGCTCGGGCGGGCGTCGTCGGCATGCACCAGATTATGTACGCTCCCGACATGCCGGGGGGCATTTTCTGTGCGCAGGAATGACGCCGGAAAGAGGGAGGAAACCTGCCAGGATGGTGCCGCCGAAGCGCCGATCGCGATGTCATCGGCAAGCGGAAGAGCCAGGCGCGCGC
This sequence comes from Brytella acorum, assembly GCF_029309905.1. GTDB lineage: Bacteria > Pseudomonadota > Alphaproteobacteria > Acetobacterales > Acetobacteraceae > Brytella > Brytella acorum. Next base: position 23,134 of record NZ_JARBJP010000015.1, on the reverse strand, counting down.
TGACCGACGCGACGTAGTTCCGCGTCTCGGCAGGCAACGGTCGGCCGGTTGCCAGATGCTCGTCATAGCGCGCGGGACCGGCATTGTAGGCGGCAAGAAACCCGGCCTCGCCGTAGCGGTCCCGCATCCAGCGCAGATAGATCGCTCCGGCCAGAATGTTATCGTGCGGGTCGAACGGATCGTCGCCAAGGCCGAGCGACGTGCGCAGGCTGGACCATGTGCCGGGCATCACCTGCATGAGCCCCATCGCACCCGCCGATGACACCGCCCGCGCATCACCTCGGCTCTCCACATGCAGGACGGCAGCAATCCATGACGCTGGAATCTGCGCGCGTGTGGCTGCTTCCGCGATCATGTCGGCGTAGGGATCGGCGACCGCGACATGCTCCGGTATCGTCATCGAAGCGACGATCGGAAGCACGACACCGAGCAGCCGGAGTGCCGATTTACCGCCGATCATCGCGCTTCACCGGACGGTTCCAGACCAGATGAAAGGCACGCCCCTGACGGTCGGACTGGAACAGGTTGGCGCGGATCGGCTGCGCCAGCGTGGGGTCATCGAGAACGAGCGAGAGGTAGGTGCCCGCCTTCTCGCCGGTGCGTTTCCAGCCGGCACCAATCTCCGGCCCAGCGTCGGCGTCGCCGAGATGGACGCGATAGTCGGGCGCATGCTCGACGTCCGACGATGTCGCCGGCACGATCGTCAGTTCGACGTCGAGAGCGAGCGTGCGCAGGCGACCGGCGAAGCCGTCAGAAGTGCGCGTGAAAGTTCCGATCTGAGCCATGTCAGCCTCATTTCTGCTTGAGGTTGGGAGAAATTGGTGATGGCGCGAGCCACAGCGGCTGCGCGCGGCCGAGCACGGTGTCGACCGGCAGGACGCCGAAATAGCGACCGTCGAGACTGGTCGGGACTGCCGGGTTCATGACGAAAATCTGGCCGGGCAGGACATGCCGGCAGCCCTGCCAGACCGGCAGCGGACGGCCGCGATGATCGCGGGGCAACGCATTGCCGAGCACCATGCCATCGACGGTGACAGCAGCGCCGATCCGGCAGACCAATTGCCCTGGTAGTGCCGCGACCGGCTTGAGCAACGGCACACCGAAGGGCATATAACCACCGCGCGCCAGCGTTCCGGCGACGTCGGCAGGCGGCCGGATCGCGATCAGGTCGCCGACATGCAGGGTGCTTACCGATTGCAGGCGATACAGCCCAACCGGCGTGCTGGCGGTGACGTTCCAGATCAGCCGGGGCGCCGGATGGATCACCAATGACGTGCCAGCACCGAGCATTGCGAAATAGGTGGTGAAGAACCAGCCGAAGCGCGTCATGATACCGCCCTCCGGCGCAGCCAGGCTTGATGGCGGTCGCGCGTGTAGGGGCGTGACGCCTGTCCGGCGAGCATCCGGTTGTGCAGATGCCGCCAATGGTCGGGGGCCACATCGACGGGGTCGATGCCGATGGCTTCGATATGATCGACGGCTTCGAGCACCAGGCGGACCTTCGGCCAGCCGCTCTGGCGCAGCAGGCTCTCGCCACCGGGGCGCACGAACGGTACCGTCTGATAGGGCTCGCCGGGACGGGTGACGCGCACGATGTCGATGCAGGACACCACCGTGCCGTAATCGTTCGCCGCCCAGCGCAGAAAGGCGAACACGGTGTCCGGCGGAAAGCTCAGTATCCGCCGCCGACGATCGAGAATCTGCTCATGGGCGACAGAGCCGAAGCGGATCCAGTGCTCGATGCGCTTCTCGATCCAGGTCAGTTCGACATGAGCGAGGGTGTCGTTCATGGCACATCTCCAGAAGTATCGGGGAACTCACGGATCAGCAGCGCGCGCAGCATGTCGGCGACCGTGATGCCGCGCTGGAACGCCGCGACCTTGAGCCGTCCGCGCAGCGCCGGCGTGACGTCGATGGTCAGCCGGGCGGTAAAGCGGTTGGTGGTCGCAGGCTTCTCCGGCGCCCTGACCCAGCGTTCAGGATCGGCAGGACGCGCCGCGAAGCCGGGCGGCGTGCGATGTTCCGTCATGGCGAAATTCCTTCGCCGAGCGGCAGCACGGAGGCGATGCGGTCGCGCGCCTTCTGCGCCATCACCGGATCAATCTCGCAGCCGACATAGCGCCGGCCAGCCAATCGACAGGCGACACCGGCCGCGCCCGATCCGGCAAACCAGTCACCCACCAGACCGCCCGGTGGGCAGCTCGTGCGGATCAGGATTTCCAGCAGGGCAACCGGTTTCTCGGTCGGATGAATGGCGCGGCCATGCGTATTTCGGACCGGAATCACGGAGCGCATCAGGCGAGGGCCGCCATCCTCGCTGACATAATGGCCGGCATCGATCCGGCCCATGTGGGGCGGCCGGTGTTTCCGCCGCACCGTGCGCGCCCGCGCATCGGGCGTGGTCGGGACCGCGTTGTAGACGGCCCGCCAGGCCGTATCCTCGCGATAGAACTGGACGATCAGTTCATGTACGCGCCGGAAGCGATCGGCATGGAAGCTGGAACCATTCTGCTTCTCCCAGACCAGTTCCTGGGCATATTTCCAGCCAGCGTTCCGGAATGCCGCGTTGGATGCAAGGAAACTCCGCAGCGAGCCGAAGACCCAGAGCGAGCCGCTGGGTTTCAGGGCCGCGAGTGCCTTGCCCGGCCAGTCCACCACGCGCCGGTCCCAGGCGAGCGACGTATCGCCATAGGGGGGATCGACCAGGATCATGTCGTAGGGACCATGCCAGGGCATCAGGAGCGCACTGTCGCCGGTCAGAAGGGTCATGGCACCAGCCCCCCGATCTCAGCCGTCATAGCGGCGATTTCACGGGCGGCAATCCCATGCGGGCGCAGGTCGCAGACCAGGCGGCCGGTGCGCGCGGCATCGGCGAAGGCGACACGCTGGCCGATCCGCGCCATGAGCGCCGCTGGCTCATGTCCCACCAACGCCAGCCGGGTTTCGCGGGCGATGACCGTGCGTGCGGCACAACGGTTCAACACGAAGCGGGCCAGCAGGTCGGGACGGAAGAGCCGCGCCTCCTCCAGAATCCGCAGCATCTCGGCCGAGGCCCAGCCGTCGAAGGGCGAGGGCTGGGCGGGAAGCAGCACCAAGTCGGCGGCCAGCAGGGCCGAGCGCAGCAATGCCGCCACCCGCGGCGGACCGTCGATGACGACGTGATCCGCCCCCTGAGCCAGTTGGGGCGCCTCGTGGTGAAGTGTGTCGCGTGCGAGGCCGGTCACGCCGAACAGCCGGGGCAGTCCTTCCCGCGCGCGCTGCGCCGACCAGTCCAGCGCCGAGCCCTGCGGGTCAGCATCGATGACCGTCACGCGCCGGCCTTCCCGAGCCCATTGGCCCGCGAGATGCAGCGCCAGCGTCGTCTTGCCGACGCCGCCCTTCTGGTTGAGAAGGGCCACGATCATGACCCCTCTCCGGGGCTTATCCACGGATCGGCAGGGGGGCCAACATCCTTAAAGTTAGACTCTTTTAAGTTAGATTCTAAGTTAAGGGTGCCATAACCGTTTGATTCAACGTCGTGATTCGGCGTTTTCCGCAAACGATAGCACGGATGCCGTGGCAGTGATGGCACGGATAAATCCACAACTGATAGCACGGATGAATTCACAGCCTGTCCACAGGTACCTGTGGATAATTTGACAGGCGCGAAGGCCAGCGAGTCATTGCCGTTACGGTCGGGGCGCACCGACAGCCGATAGCCGGCAAAGGGCTGCCGTTTCGCCATCTCGCGCAGTTCGAAGGCAAAGCGGCGATAGGGGGAAAGGCTGGCGGATTTTTCGTAGAGATGGCGAAGGCCGAAGGCCCAGCCCGCGCGCTGACGACCACCATGCTTGCGCACGATGCGATAGAGCCAGCGCTCCAGACCGCCGGTGAGGTTAAAATAGGCCGGATCGATGGTCAGAACGAGCGCGTCATCGAGCACCGCCTGGTAGAACCAGTCGGGCAGGATCAGTTCGATCACGCGGGTGCGGCCTTCCCGCGCGGTATGTCGCTTCCATTCGTTGATCCAGGAAAAGCGGTGCAGTTGCCCCTTGCCGGTCTGCCGCAGCGAGGTCTTGATCGTGGTGGATTGCAGCCGGTCGAAGGTCGCTTCCAGCCGCTCGTAATCCCGCGCGCTGTCGCCCCGGCCGATGAAAGTCAGGATCTCGCGCGGGCTGGCCACCATCAGCCGCGACGTGCGCCGACCGGCGTCGCGCGCGGCAACAAGATGACTGGCGGCCCAGATCAGCACGTCGGCATCCCAGATCGTGGCCATGCCATGTTCGGCGGAAGCCTCGACCCGGATGGTGACATCCGGGGTCCGGTAATCGATCGGGACCATGCGGGGAGATTTGGCGAGGCTGAAGAACGGGAACGCCATCAGATCCTGGGCGTCGCGAGGCGCAAAATCTCCCGCAATCGCATGGAAGAGTTCCAGTTGCTCGCGCTCCGAACGCGCCCTGCCGATCGGGGACATCAGCGGCGGTTCCCACGTGAGGTCGGCGATGTCGGCGGGATCAGCGGGCTTTGCCGCGCAGCAGCCGACACGGTGCCGGCGGTGGTGTCCGAGGTGTGGGCGCGTGCCCCGCTCTCGACCCAGGCCTGTAGTTCATCGACCCGATAGACCACACGACCGCCGAGCTTCGAATAGCGCGGGCCGGTGCCGTAGATCCGGTGTTTTTCCAGGGTGCGAATGGAAAGCCCGACGAAGCGCGAAGCGTCGGGCGTGCGCAGATAGCGCGGCGGCAGGTCGCTGTAATTGGCGGACATGATGTGGCTCCGTGATCGCTGTCTGGGGCCGCAGGACAAATGCGGCCAGCAAGGATCAGCGTGGCGGAGCGGGTAGGTTCGGAACTAGGACCGATCTCGCAGAGGCATGAGATCGGTCCGTGACAGGTGAAAAATCACGGTATGCCTACCGCGAATATAAGTCATATTGGAAGTATTTAATAAATATAATTTATAAAAATAAATAACAATTCATTAAATTATTATATTTATAAATAACAATTATTTACGATATCCAAGGTCTCCTGGATACCAGACGATCCGCCTTGTACTATTCTTGCAATAGGAACTCCACATGGTGCATCATTCCTGACTCCATCAATGTTTCGTATAAAATTTTTATCTGCAGATATAACCAAGTCAGCTTCACAGAGATAGACGGACAACGCTGCATCAGCAGGCGTCCCAGGTGTTACTTTTTGTACGGACTGCAGCATTTCGAAAGCATAGTGTAACCAGAAGCATTTCATCTGTTTTTCATTGACTTCTCGCAACCAAAAACGATTCCACGATGCCAAAGAAAACTGCATCCGATCAAAATCAAGAAAAGGCGTTAACCATTCACCAAGAGGGTGTTCAGGATATGCCAGCGCTCTTGTTACAGAAGCCCACGAACGTATCCTCCAGCATTGAATAGGTTCATCTGTGATCCCTTCGGGCAAAGGGGCTGGAAATGTTCCCTCACAATTTTTGAGTGAACCAATATCACGAATGCCTTGCTCCTTACTTAGGCTTCGTTGATCAGCATAATCTTTCCTTGCCATTTCGAGTAAATTACGGGGCCATCCACCATCCTCCCGTAATGCATTTCTAAGTAATTCCGAACGATAACGTGCTCGCTCCCAGAATCCTCTGGTCTTTCGCGTCCAATCATAACGTAGCTTATGGAAGCGTTGAGTTTTGGGTTCATGACGGAGCCACTCGGGTCGCAACCGCTTAACTTCTGAAATAATTTCCTGAGATAAAGTGTAAGCCTCTGGCATTAGGCGTGTCCAAGTGGGCATAGTAAGTAACCTTACTAATCGACGACGATACTCATCAGCGGGGGTTGCTAGAGCTTCAAAAAGAATTAGTGGTGGAACGACAATAATATTATTGGTACGTTTAATAGCCCGGTGCAAATCAGGACCTACGTCAGCTTTAGCGAACTCACTCCAAATGTTTGTATCCAGCATGATGCGTATAGGTGATTTCCTATCAATCCGATTTGGCATGTTTAAATTTTCTCCTAATGTTAAAATCAAACCTATGTTTTTAAATAAAGTATTTGTATATTATACATTGTATTTCTCATTCATGTTATTTCAGTAGACAAATAAATACTGGAAACGGAAAATCGACGCTCCATGGTAGCGCGACAACCACGTCGCATCATGTTGACCGAAGTGAAACAAGCGAAATTACCACTTAGACGGATGCCGGATAAAGCCTACGGGCAACCCGCTCCATGGTCAGTCCCTGCACGATGATGGTGAACACGACGACGCCGTAACAGACCGGCAACAACAGGTCGCGCAAGTCTCCGGGTGGCAATCCCAGTGCCAGCGAAACCGAGATGCCGCCACGCAGACCACCCCAGGTCAGGATCCCAAGAACCCGGCCCTGTTCCCATTGCCTGAGATGAACCGGAAGCGTTGAAAACAGCACGCTCAATGCCCGCACGGCAATGGACAGCGGGATCACGGCAAGTGTCGCCAGCACCGTAAACAGATGCGGCGTGATCTCCAGGATTTCAAAGCCGATCAGCATGAACAGCAGGACGTTCAGCACCTCGTCAATGAGTGTCCATGCGACGTCGAGTTCCTTTCGGGATGCCTCATCGAAAACGGAATGGCTATAGCTTGTTCCAAAGCACAGTCCCGCCACTACGACGGCAATAGCCCCCGACATGCCAAGTTGGTTGGCAATGCTGAAGGTTCCGGTCGCCAGAGCCAGCGACGTCAGTAGATCGATATGCGAATCCCGCTGTCCCTTAAGCACATGGAGCGCAATCCATCCGGTCAGTGCGCCCAGCAGACCGCCACCAATCGCCTCGCGGCAAAAGCTCAGAGCAATCTCGGAGGCGGTAACTCCCAGACTGTCCCCGGTCGCCAGTCCGATCGTGACGCCGAAAATCACCACGCCCACGCCATCGTTGAACAGGCTTTCACCTGCAAAAACAGCCTGAAGTGGTCCCGGCAAACCCAGACGTTTCAGCATTCCCACAACTGAAACCGGGTCCGTAGGCGCGAGAATGGCACCGAGCACAATGCACCATGCAAAAGGAATGGCGTGGCCCAACAGGGGGAAGACGTACCATGCCGCGATCGCCAGAAAGGCAACGGCCAGAACGGTTCCCAAAACAGAGAGGGCGGCCACAGAGGCAAGCTTTGCGCGCAGATGTCCAACGTTTACCTGTGTGGCCCCGGCAAACAGAAGCAGAGACAGCGCGCCATTCAGAAGGGCCGTGGGGAGCTTGATCGCTCCGAGCACAGACCGTGGGAGAGCCTGAAGGTCATAGGCCGGTATCAATGGATTCAGGATCATGACCAGCAGGGAAGCCAGCAGTGAGAAGACCAGCACGCCGATCGTCACAGGAAGGCGAAACGTGTGGTGATTGAGAATGCTGAATCCTGCCGAGATGGTCAGAAGCAGAGCGAGGAGGCTGATGGTATCCATGCCTTCACCGCTGGCCGTTGCCGTCCCCCACGTCAAGAAAAACCGGATGCTGGCTGCTTCTCGAAAGTCTTGATTGTCTGTGAAGTGGCACACGAAAGGACGAGTCGTCCTATCGCCCCCGGAATGGATGTAACAGCAAACGCCGGTATTCTCCGTCGCGCAGCGCCCGCGCAAAACGTACCAGCCGTTTCATGCGGAAATGCAGATCGTGCGAAAGCCAGTCCCCAGCGGAAACCTCCCGACCGAACAGAACGCCGGCGATCTCGCGCTGCGATACCCCGCTGTCCAGACCGTCAAGCGTACGGAGCGCCAGGATCAGCCTGCGGATGCGATCGGATGACAGGCGGGCCGGATCACGACCGGGACGCCGATCTATCAGCACGCGCCAGAGCCGCAAGGCGGCCTGGACGCGTACCTCGAACAATGCGTCGAACGGCAGCAACACGCCGACCGGAGCCCCGTCAGGCGGCAGGACGTACAGGCGCAGGATCGTCTCCCCCCGCTCGACCAGCACTTCTTCCGCCATGTCGGGCGGCAGTCCTGCCCGGGCGAGGGAGAGCGGACGAGACGCCGCGTCAGCCAGTGCTGTCGGCAGGGGGGCAACCGCAATCACGGCCGGCGATACCGCAACAGTCCAGAGGGCGGTGCGTGGATCGAGGGTCGTGAGGACACTCTCGAAATCGCAACCCCCAGCGCCGGGCGAAGGCGTCGGCGTCTGACGTGGACAGCGCGGCCCGGCGCGCGGCGCGCTGAAGGGCGGCACGATCGCGGATAAAGTCCCGATTGCGACTGACAAACTGCAAGGCAAAGGCAGGGGCGTCGAGCGACCGCAGGCCCTCGTACGCGCCCGCCGACCGCCAGTTGGCGCGGCTCATGGCGTCGTCTCCGATGCGTAACGGGTGGGAACAGGGCAAGCACTTGCTCGCGAGAGTATGCCAGACCGTCCCGTTGCCCGCTACGCCCCGGTCCTGCAACAGGTCTTGCAGGTCACGCAACGATTCAGGATGTCAGTGGGGCGCACCGCCGCGCAGGAGATGCTGGTAGCCATGCTCGGTCATCCAGTGCGCCCGCGCCAGATGACTGTGCCAGCAGCGGTAGACGCCCTCGGGGTCAACTGTGGCGTCGCGGTGCAGCACGATGCGAGCCACCTCGCGCCAGTCGGCGCCATCGGCCTCGGCGTCCAGCAGGCGGAGATAGGTGATGAGGTGCTGTTCGTCATAGCCGGTGAGACAGGACGCTTCCGGGGCGCTGTCGGCGACGGACGGGTCGAGCGGAGGCTGCTGCATGATGGTTCCGATCAGGTCGGAGAACGAACGCGACGCACCCTAGCCTGCCGCGTTTCGGTGCCGGAAGTCTCGTGAAGAAACATGACGCCGCGTCCTTGTCCGGACTCGATGAACAGGATGCCCGCCGCTTCCAGCGCGCGGCGGACCTGGTCGGTCGTGCCCTCATGAACGCCAAGACCGCGTTCGGATTCAAGGCGCTTGAGCGCGGTCAATGCTACGAGGGCCTTTTCAGCAAGCATCTCCTGTGTCCAGTTCAGGAGTGCCCGTGCCGCCCTTACTTGTCGGCCAGTGATCATTCATGATCACATCCGACACGCAAAGCCAGCACACCAGGAATACGACTATAATAGTCGTATTATGGATATTCAACACCGTTCTTTCAGGATGATGGCAAAGGGAAATCGGCGTCTGGCTTCCGATGGCACGGGCGACCATACGAAAAGACCCCCGCGCTATGCGGGGGCCGGCTCGTCGTGGCGCTCTGCCGCACATCGGGCAAGCGCCTCTTTGAGTTCGCGCTCGATCTCTCGGCGCTCGCGGCGGCTCAGGTGAAAGCTGGTCAGTTCGGCGCGCAGCATCTGGATATGGTCGTGGTGCGTGGTCATCGTCCTGCTCCTTTCGTTTCTCGAAGACAGGACGGACGGCTCATGCCGGGGCGGAGCGGGTCAGGGATCGCCGCAGGCGACCGGCTCGCCGGCGCGTGGGGGAGCCGATTTTGTTCGGCGTGCCCGAAGGGTACGTTGGGCAAAATTGGGGGGACCACGTGTCCTTGACGCGGTGCGCCCTCGTGCATGGTACAATGGGAAGGCTGAGGGAAAGCCTCTGTTCCTCCTGCGTCTCACGTCGGGCGACCAGCGCTGCCGCCCGCGCCCCGGAGGAGCACGTTGGAAAAGAAGCGCCGGAAGGCCCCGCCCGGGGAGACCGGGCGGGGTTGGTGGTGGGGAGCTTACTCCCCGTTCCGGCTGCGGGGCCGGGTCCAGATGAGGGTGTAGCCTTCCCCTTCCTCGTCGGTGAACAGGTTGGCGAAGATCGGGGCGGCGAAGGAGGGATCGTCCAGCTTCAGGCTCAGATAGGTGCGGCCTTCGTTGGAGCGGCGGGTCCATGCGGCCCCGAGTTCGACCCGTCCGAGGTAGACGCGGTAGTTGGGGGCGTTGTCGTTGGCCCGGCTGGTTTCCGCCACCAGACGGACGTTACGGGCCTGCAGGGCCAGGGTGACGATTTCGCCTTCGAAGCCTTCGCCCACCTTCTTGAAGGAACCGATGTTAGCCATTGTCGTATCTCCATGCTGTTATCGGGCCGCGACCACCGTGGCCTCGATGGCGATCGACCAGCCGGAGGCGAGCGGCAGAGCACCCTTCAGGGCCGCAGCGCAGCGGAGGACGGCAGGGCCGGAACTTTCTTGTCTCGCGAGGAATGACGGCGCAGCCGGCAGGGGAAGAAAGTTCTGGAACGCCGTTGCGGCCAGCCGATCGAGGCGCAGCCGGTCTTCGGCTAGATCAGCCATCCGACCGAGGCCATGGTGTGCGGACCCGCCAGCCTCATGGAGAGACGATGCCGGCATGACCGGTCCGACAGGTGGGGAACGTACGACACAGGAGGATATCGCGCTCGCCCGGTGCGACCGTCTTCCATGCTGGTCGCGCGGATCGCGGCTAGACACCCGCCCCCGACTGCTGCGTCCCTGCTGCGAACGGTTCGGGCCGCATCCTCTGGACCCGTCGTTCCAACGAAGGCTGGCCAGCCGGTTGCCCGCTGGACGATCCCTCCTTCGCCACGGCTGTTTCGACCTGTTCACCGACGAGGAAGGGGACCACCGCTCCCTCATCCATCGTCCCCGCCGCCGGAATGGGGAAAGAGGTCACACCCCGCACCCGATCTCTCCGGGTGGGGCCTTCCGGGGGCGCGGTCAATCCCGTTTGCTTCAACCGGCAGCGCAGGCAACAGGGAGCCCGACGGACAGTTCTGATCGATCGGTACTACGCGAAAAATCGCGAGCGGCACTCATCGTTTCAAGGATATGGTCGAAAGAAACAGTGGCGCTCACGCGCCAGCCTCCCTGCGGAAGCGCCAGACCGGGATACCCATCTGTTTGGCCTTGTCGGCCAGATTGTCCTGAATGCCCGATCCCGGAAACACCATGACACCGACGGGCAGCACTTTCAGCAGAGCGTCGTTGCGCCTGAACGGGGCGGCCTTGCCGTGCCGGTTCCAGTCCGGCTTGAAAGCGATCTGCGCGACCTCGCGATGATCGGCCCAGCGGGAAGCGATGAATTCCGCTCCTTTCGGCGAACCGCCGTGCAGCAGCACCATGTCAGGGTGCTTCTCTCGCACCTTGTCGAGACGGTTCCAGATCAGGTGATGATCCTCGTAATCGAGCCCGCCGGTGACCGCGACCTTTGGTCCGGGAGGCACGAGCAGTTCGGTTTCGGCCTTGCGGCGGGCGTTGAGGAAATCGCGGCTGTCGATCATCGATGCCGTCAGGGTGCTGCGGCTGACCAGCGAACCAGAACGCGGTCGCCAGGGCGACATGGTCAGGCGCTCGAACTGGTCGCAGGCGAGGTCGCGGAAGATCTCGTAAGCGTTGCGTCGCTCCAGCAGGGTCAAGCCCTCGGCGATAAGGCGTTCCAGTTCCACGGAGCGAATCTCGCTGCCATCCTGTTCCTGCTGGCTGCGTTTCTGTGCCGCCTCGTTGCGATCCAGATCGCGCTCCACCTGCCCGACCATGCGGTGAAAGACGTTGACCGTGGACCAGAGCAGCGGTTCGAGATCGGGTTCCAGCCTTGTGTCGGTCAGCGTGGCGGACAGGGCGTCGAAGATATCGGCAACCGCACCCTCGATCTGGCTGGCGTCAGGCAAGGGCCTCGGGTCCGGCTCGTCCTCGAAGGGACGGTGGCCATAAAGCTGGAGTTCCGCCAGCACATGGGCGGTGGAAGAGGTGGCGTGTGCGGGTTCGAAATCGTCCTGTGTGCGGGTCATGGGTCTGTCCTCCGGTCTTGGCCGCGCCCCTCGCGGCCTTTCCGGGGGCGGAAAGCGGCAGACGAAGGCCGGGCCGGAACCGCGCAACGCGCGGCCGGAACGCAGTGGAGGATGGTAGGGAGCCGGCTATTTTGTTTCGCGATGCAAAGCGCAGCACGCGCGGCGGAAAATAGCCGGCTCCGCCATTGCAGGCCCGGCCTGGCTGACGCCCGCTCCCCTCCAGAAAAGGCCGCGGGCGCGCCCCATCCGGAAACAGGACAGCCCCGCACCACACCGGAAAGAAGATAACCCGCACACCCCCTTCCCGGCCCGCCTCAGTGCGTGAACGAATGCAGGAACTGCGCCACGTCCTGCGGGGCAAGCTGGGGATGCAGGATCGCCCGCATCGCCCCGCGCCCGAGATAGCGCAGATCATCGTTGAAATCCGCCAGACGCGGTGACAGCACGAGGCAGTCGATCCCGGCCTCCTGCGTCCGGGCCATCAGGGTCGCCGCCGCATGGTCTCCGGCCGGGTCGTCATCGCGCATCACGTAGAGGCGGCGCAACGTAGGCGGAAATGTCATGGCGGCGAGATGGGCCGAGGACAGGCACGCGGCCAGCGGCAGATCGGGCATGACGTCGTGGAGCGAGAGCACCGTCTCGATCCCCTCGCCTGCCGCCAGAACGTCGGACACCGTGCCAAAGCGCACGGCATTACCGCGCAGGTCGCCCATGGCCCGGCGAGGCATTTCGACAGGCGCCTTGCCGCGTCCATCGCGCGCCAGCCAGGTGCGATGCACACCGGTCACACGGCCTTCGAGATCGGCGACAGCGGCGATCATGGCAGGCCAGGTCTCGGTCGGGCTGTCAGCATCGGCGCGATAATAGCAGTCCGGGTGGAAACGCAGCGACGACAGGTCCGTCAGGCGGGTGAGATCACGATGGCGCAGCCAGGTTTCCGCCTGCGTCCCGGCAATCGGGCGGGACATGGCCCAGAGCCTTCGTGCCGCATCAGCGGTTCCTGATGCCTGCGGGGAAGCGTCATGCCGCCCGAACGCATCGGAACGACCGCGATCAGAGGTCGGTCGTGGCTGTGGTTGCGGCAGGCAGAGAAAGCGCCGGGCCTCGTCGGCGACATCACGAAAATCCAGCAGCCCGAGGCTTTCGCGGATGATGTCGAGCAGATCGCCATGCTGCCCTGTCGCGCCATCCGTCCATTTTCCCGCACGGCCCCGGCCGTCCGGTGCCCCATGCAGACGGACATAGAGCGACCGTCCCGGCGTGTTATGAACGTCGCCGACCAGCCAGTAATTGCCATGCCGTCGCCCGGCCGAGAGGTAATGGCGACACACCGCTTCGGCGTTCTCGGCCAGCCTGCGGGCCAGATCGCCAGCGTCCCATGCGTGCGCGTCTGTCATTGCACCCTCCCTGCAGGCTTGAAGACGCCATAATTCCCCCGTAACGGCAGGAGCAGCGGGTTTCGGCCCGACAGATAACGAAGGATAGTCCCATGAAGATTGCCGATCTGGTCGATCATATCGCCACCACCACCGACACGAGCAAGACCGATACCCGCAAGGTGCTGGACGCGCTGATCGAGACCATGACCGCTGCTGCCAAAGCGGGTGACGAAATCACCCTGCCGAACTTCGGCAAGTTCAAGATGAAAGAAGTCGCCGCTCGTGAAGGCCGCAACCCGGCCACGGGCGCGACCATCCAGATCGCGGCCTCGCGCAAGCTGGCCTTCACGCCTGCCAAGGCGCTCAAGGACAGCCTGAACGACTGACCTGCCGACAGGCAAAAGGCGGCGGACCTCGTCCGCCGCCCCTTCCCCATCATGCCGGTTTCTGATGATGGGCGCGTTCATCCGACCTTCTCCATCAGTTTGCGCGCCCTGCCCTCCAGATCGAGCCGTGTGTCCTGGTTGGTCTTCGTCCGCGCCAGCGCCGTAATCCCCTGCACGAAATCAAACACGCTCTCGGGCTTGCGCCCTTCCTCGTTCAACACCGTCTCGATGATTTTCGCGGTTTCCGGTTTTGAGAACCCGCGACGACGCAGGAACGTTTCACGATCATCATCGTTCTTCGCCACCAGAGCGCGACGCGAGGCCTGAATGCCCGAGATGAACGAGGCCGGACTGGCCGTGGCGAAACTCCGGAGCGCCGGCGTGGCCTGGTGCACGAAACGGGATGCTGCAAACTTACTATGCCGGATCGTGATCTGTTCGAAATTTTCCACACCCCACAGCATGCGGTTCTGGCATACTCCACGCAGATAGAATGACGCGATGCCGAGGCTTTTGCTGCCGACCTCGCTGTTCCAGGCATAGAAGCCCCGGAAATAGAGATCAGGATCGCCATTGGGCAAACGTCCTGCCTCGATCGGATGCATATCATCGACCAGAAACAAGAACACGTCCCTGTCTGACGCATACAGCGTCGTGGTTTCCTTGGTGATATCGACGTAAGGATTGTGGGTCATGGTCGCCCAGTCGATGACACCCGGCACCTTCCAGTTGGTATCGCCCGTACCATCGCCCGCGATCTTGCGCACCGCGCCCACCAGTTCGTGGTCCCAGATGCGGCCGTAATCGGGACCGGTTACGGCGCGCAGCTCGACGCGCCCGTCTTCGGTTTCCAGCGTTTTCACCAGCTCAGCCCGATGCGACAGCAGGCCATGCTGCAGGTTGATCGCCGCGAGTGGCGCTGGAAGATTGCGCAGGTAGGACGAGGGTGCGCCGACAAGGCTGCACATCTGGCCGAACGACCAGTGTGTGGGTGCGATCGGCTCATTCTGCCCCGGCACGGTCAGGGTGAGACGTTCGGCTTTGTCGCGGCTGGCCTCGACGCGGATGGCACGGCTTTCCACCGTGCGGGCCGTGGCGCGCTCGGCACGGGCAAGTGTGGCGGCGTGCAAATCGGACAGGGACAGGTAACGCTCGTCATCGGGGCGCGAGAACCACTCCGAAGACACGCGGGCATTGCGGCCGCCACGGGAGGGATCGATCCGGAAGCCACCGGACGCGGCGCCACGGGACGCAGGGGGCAGGATGGTGGTCGTGGTCATGGAAAACTCTCCTCTATGCCGGTTATTCGGCACAAAAGGCGAAGCCGCCCTCTCCCTCTTTCCGGGGCGCCGGACATGAAAAAAGCGGCTTCCGGGCACCGGAAGCCGCTGTCTCAAAGTTCCAAACCTCATAAAGGCTACTCGGCAGCGATAGCGTCCATCGTTGCCGTTTCAACCGGCACCTGCTCTGCGCCTCCTGCCGTGCGCAACGTCTCAGACAGCCAGCCCGAACCATCAAGCAGTCGCTCGGCCTCGCGGGCCATGTCGGGCTTCTTCAGATGCGCAATGCGCTCGACCGCCTCATCGCCGCGCGCTTCCCGCACCGCCTGCAGGATACGCGTCTTAGTCACCCGGCCGAGATAGTTCTCGACGGTCGGCTGCCAGCCCGCCTCCACCAGATCAAGGCTAAGGGCCGATGCCAGGCGGTCTGCCCGTTTGAGGCGCTCGGTCACGCTGCGCTGGGACACCGCGCCATAGGAGGGCATGCGCTCATAAAGCGCGTTAACGCCGAAGGACAGGCAATGGGCCAGCAGGGCGATGCGGCTGGTATCATCAAGCCCGGCAATCCAGCGCCACAGCGCATCCTCGTCCTCAGGCAGATCGTGCTTCCAGCCCTCGTTACGCTGACGCAGCGCATGGGCTGGCACACTGCCCGGCATGTCAGGTGAATGAACGGGCAGCGGGATTTCCCGGACATAGGCTTCAAGGCAGTCAGCCCCCGGTGTCTGCCAGTAAACATCGCGTACCAGTGTGTGCAGGAATTCGGTCAGGGCGATGTGCGGATTGCTGGCAAAGGCATCCCGCAGGGCCAGCGTGCGCCAGGCCGTCAGTTCGGTGAGAAGCCGGTCAGGCAGTGGTTTGATCCCGTCTTCTTCCTCGGGCTCAACGTCGGGAGAAGTGCTATCTCCCCCTCTGCCCCCGTCACCGCCATCATCAGCAAGACGTTCATCCCGCCCATTATACGCAGCATGATCGGTCTCTTCGGGCTCGGTCGGCATGTCCTCGGGCAGCACGAAGCCCCGCTCCACCTGCAATGTGCCATCGCTGGCGAGGCTGACGAAAGCGCCTGCCCGCGCCATGTCGGCAGGATCGAACGCCAGAGGTCGTTCCTCCAGGACAAGGATGGCCTGTTCGATCCCGCCCAGCCTTGCATCCACCTCGTCTGGATATTCATCGGCCTGGGCATATTCGGCCTCGATGGTTTCCTGCTCCGCACGCAGGACTTCGAGACGGGCGGCTTCCTCGTCGGAGAGCGACACTTCCGTGCCATCAATTTCCGCGAACTGCCGTGTGTGCCCCCACGGTAATGACAGGGCCGTCTCCACCCATTTCCAGCCCTCGGCACGAATATCTTCGGCGGCAGCGTGCAGTTTTTCCATGACCAGCCGGTCCAGAATGGCCGGATCCTGCAGCCAGCCCCCGTCGTCTGCCTCGAACAGGTCGCGCATGATGTGGCCACCGGCCGTGACATAGGCGTCCAGCCCGACGAAGCGGGCGCGCGCGTCCGATGCCCGGACGGTCTTTTCCGTCAGCATGCGGCGGATGACGTAGGGCTCGCGGTTATGGCTCTGGGACACGATCTCCCAGACCTGTTCCTGGCGGACATGATCATCGCTGATGGAAAAGGCCATCAACTGTTCCAGCCGCATCCCGTCCTGCTCATAGATTTCAAGCAACCTGTCGGACACGGTCATCAGCCGCAGACGCTGTTTAACCACGGCCGGTGCGACGAAGAACGCTGCTGCGATTTCCTCCTCGGACATGCCCTTCTCCAGCATGTCACGAAAGGCCCGGAACTGGTCCAGCGGATGCAGGGCCAGCCGCTGGACGTTCTCGGCCAGAGAGTCCTCCTCGGCGAGAATGGCCGACCCGGCCTCGCGCACCACGCAGGGCACCGGGGCGGTCTTCGCCAGTTTCTTCTGCTTCACCAGCAGTTCGAGCGCGCGAAAGCGCCGTCCGCCGGCTGGGACTTCGTAAGTGCCGGTCTCGGCCCCTTCGCCATCAAGCATGGGACGGACATTCAGGCTCTGCAGCAGCCCGCGGCGCTCGATGTCGCGGGCGAGTTCCTCAATCGACAGGCCGGACTTCACGCGTCGCACGTTGGACTGGGACAGCACCAGCCGGTTGAACGGGATGTCGCGGGACGAACTCAGGCTGATTTTGGGAATAGCGGTCGCCATGGCGAAAAGCTCCATGACGGGCGGACAGGAGACTCTCCCCTACCCTCTCAACCCGTCACGAAAATTCGCGCAGCCCTCTGACTCTGGTGTTCACACCGAAACAACCCCCCACCCACTTTTCCGGTAGGATAAGGTCAACAACCATCCGTGCTATGTGCGCAAAGGCGACAGAAAGCGTAAAGCACAGGTAAACGACCTGTAGTTAAAACAGTCCAATAAGTAGTCTACGACCCCAGAGCCAATTTGCCTTAGCCTCTCAAAAGGAAGATAAAAACATCGAATTCTTCGAAGTCAATCTTCTATTTCAAACAAAAATCCGAAAAAATTTTCCATCAGCGAATATACTCTTTGGCATAAAATACCGATATCCGTCTATTTTCCGTGCATAGGGTTGAATGCATCCGTTTCGACTTAAATATCCCCCCCCTCACCACTTATGTTCTCTGCTGTATTCATTTCAGTGATGCCGTTCAGCGAACTGTCAGCTTCATCTGGTATGATATCGGACATGTCGCAGTTTTTTTCACGTGTTAATACATACAGGCAGCATAATTTTATGTGTGATCGTGATGTTTATTATCTGGGTTCGCGCTCCAGATCAAAAAAAATGAGAAAAAATATAAAACATACATATATATATTATATCTTATTTATTTTACTTTCCCCTATTCTACTTTCAGAAGCGAAAGCAGAAAATATTACGTTCGCCCAAGCTGTTGAAGCAGCGTGGGCTGCCGATCCCAGTCGGACTGAACTGAATACAAACTATCGCTCAGCAGCAGCAAGAGCAGAAGCAGCCGGTTCCTGGTTTGCCGGCGGCCCAACTGTCTCGGGTCAGTATTTCGATGATCATGCCATAGGCAGCAACGAAGGATACACAACCTACCAGGGTGGTGTGTCTGTTCCTTTTTGGCTTCCTGGACAAGGTAGCGCAACTGTGGGAGTTGCCAGAGCAGAAGCGCTTACCATCCAGGAACGGCTGCATGTGGCGCGAATGGCGGTGGCCATGAGAGTTCTGGATACATCAGCCAACGTCGTTATGGCTCAGCGCCGACTGGCAATCGCACGCATCCAGAAAGACACACTGGAAAAAATCCGGGCCTCAGTAATCCATGGGAAGCACATCGGGGAGATGACTCTTGCCGATCAGCAGATCATCGCTTCTGAAATCGCAAATGCAGCCAATGAATATTCCCAGTCTGAAGAGCAGGTCGAGACAGCGACCTCAGCGCTTCGTATCTTGCTGGGTCGCCCGGCCGTCCCCGATATCCTCTCATTTGACAATGTGGCGTTAGCGCATCACGGACTCTTCTCTGCCGAAGCCCTCGAAAATAATGATCCTCGCGTCAGCGCCGCCCGTCAGGCCGTGCATACAGCAGAAGCTGGCGTGCATCTCGCCAAAACCTCTTTCATGCCGAACCCTGAAGTTGGCGTAGCTGCAGTTCACGAAAAACAGTATGGCAGCCCGTGGGACGACCGCGTGGGGGTAACAGTTTCCATCCCGCTTCCCAGCGATGTCCGCAACGTTCCCATGGAAGCGGACGCCCGCAACAAGCTGGCAGCGGCTATCAGTCAGGAGCAGCAGGCTCGCCGCAATGTCAGGCAGGAACTTGCTCAGGTTTTTTCTCATCTGACGGCCACGAAAGATATGTTCAGAAATTCTGTTCTGTCCGCTGAGAATATGAACAGGCGCGCAAATGAGATGAATCGATCATGGCAGGTCGGTGAGACATCATTGGTCGAACTGTTACGAGCCAGATCCGCTGCCAGCAGTGCTTTGCAGCTCCGCAATCAGGCGGAAGTTGCCTGGCACGCTGCCATCATACGAACATTGATCGCCGCAGGAGAATTCCAGTGACTATTTCATCTGCCTCCATGAAAGACTGGAAATATTTACTCTGTGTCATGATTATTTTTCGCATTACTGAGCCGCCTGCACGAGCCGCCGGCAGTGCGCCGACTGTCGTAATGGGAGAGGCGGCGCAGAAGAATTCTGCTCTGGTAATCTCGATCGCAAGGAGTGGTACACTCGCAAAAAATCTGGATGCAATGGGAACCGTCACAGCCGAGGCGGGGCATGTCGTCCGTATTCACCCAGCAGGGTCCGGTAAAGTTCTGAATGTTGCTGCGGTACCTGGTCAGCATGTGCATAAAGGAGAGACGCTTCTTACCTATCAGGATCATTCATTACATCTGGTCCGCCTTGAAATGACAAGAGCACAGGCGGCACTGACGACAGCGTATGCGGCCTCTCAGAATGCAGCGTCAGCCTACCACCGGGGGCATGAACTGGAAGGAACAACAGTTGCAGCAGGAGAGACCAGGCGTCGCCTGGCCATATTCCAGGCAGCAAAAGACGATGTTATAGCCCGACAGGCTGATGTAGATACGCTGAAGCATCAACTTGAAGAAGAATACAACTCCGTTACGGAATCAGATAAAGCCCAGACCAGTCCGCTGGACGAGACATCGTCAATCATTGCCCCGACCACAGCAGAAGTACAGAGTGTGTTCGTTGGCGTTGCTGACGACATTTCCCCTGCGACGGAACTGATAGGCCTGACAGACATGTCATCGGTATGGATTGTTTCTGACATCCTGCCTCAGGATGCCGCTCAGGTGGTCCAGGGCGGCGAGCAGACCACCGAACTCACATCGGACACAGGGACGACATTACTGAAATCGAAAATAACTTCGGTAGGGAGCATGGCGGATCCGGTCACAGGCCTCGTCCGCGTCATAAGCACGGCCCCCAATCCAGATGGCAGTCTTCATCCAGGCATGTTTCTCAATACCCATCTGCCAACACGCGAAAAGACGGCAGGCATCATTGTGCCGGAGAACGCTGTCACAGAAATCAACGGCGTAAGCACTGTATTTGTGCCGGTGAGTCCAAACCGGTTTCGGCCACAGGAAGTGCATGTTGGTGCTACGGGCAATGGACAGAAAGTCATTACCTCTGGCCTCTCCGCAGGTGAGCGGATCGTAACGCAAGGCGCATTCGCCCTGAAGGCGGTGATGCTGGTGTCAGATATGAATGATGGAGACTGAGAGCGTCATGCGTAGCGTTCTCTCCGCCCTGCAGACCCGACGCTGGCTAGTCCTTGGGGTAATCTTCCTGACATTCATCGCCGGGTGTATGATCGTGCGTGGCCTTCCCGTGGAAGCCGTGCCCGACATTTCGCCCCGGCAGGTGCTCGTTTCCGTTGTTGCTCCCGGCCTCGCTACGGAAGAAGTCGAACGGCTGATCACCTTTCCGATCGAGGCCAGTATGGCCGGCATCCCGGAGATGACAGATCTACGGTCGGTCTCCCGTTCAGGAGTCTCGGTCGTTTACATCCAGTTCGCGGATGAGACGGACATCAATCTTGACCGTGCTCGTGTGGAAGAACGGATTCAGCAGGCCAGAGGCATGATATCTGTGCCGGGAGTCAGTGTGAATATCGGGCCACTCGCTACAGGGCTTGGTGAAATCATGCAGTTGCAGATCAAAGGCGACGGTTATTCGCTGATGGATCTGAACCGTCTGATGACATGGACTGTCGCACCGCAGTTGAAACTGGTTCCGGGCGTCGTGGACGTGAACGTGAACGGTGGTGCCGAACAGACATTTCAGGTCGCTCTCGATCAGGCCCGCCTTATGGCACTGGGTGTGTCAGTTGATGACGTCTTCCGGGCGGTGGATGGCAATAACTCCGCATCAGGAGGTGGATGGATTGAGCATGGTGAAGAACAGCAGATCGTTGTCGGACGCGGCCTGATCGGTTCACTTGATGACTTTGGGTCCATTCCCGTCCGGGCCAACACTAACGGTTCCGCCATTTTCCTGCGGGATGTCGGGCACATTTCCATGGGACCGAGAACACGACTGGGTGCCGTCACCCGTGATGGTCAGGGCGAGGTTGTCATTGGCGTCATCATGATGCGCATGGGAGCGAGTTCCGACACCACCTTAGCCGCCATCGAAGCAGCACTTCCCGGCATTCGTCAATCTCTTCCTAAAGGTGTGACGCTTGACTCTTATTACGTGCGTTCAACGCTGACAGACAGCACCATCAGGACCGTGAAAGAAAATCTTGTCGTTGGAGCACTCCTGGTCATCAGTGTTCTGATCGTGGTGATCGGTGACTGGCGGGCGTCACTGGTCATCGCGTCAGTCATCCCGTTTGCGCTCGTCTGTGCAATGGCTGGCATGCGATGGTTCGGAATTTCCGCCAATCTACTCAGTCTTGGCGCCATCGATTTCGGCATGATCGTCGATAGTTCTCTCGTCGTGGTCGAAAATCTCATGACCCATCGCGCTTGTGACCGGGCCAGTGGGCAGAATACACCGCTGGCTTCCCTCGCAGTCTCAGCGGCAACCGAAGTACTCCGTCCCGTAAGTTTCGGTATTCTTGTCATTGTGATGGTCTACCTGCCGATCCTGACATTGCAGGATATCGAGGGCAAAATGTTCCGCCCCATGGCGCAGACGGTCATCATGGCGCTGTTGGCCTCTCTGCTCTATTGTATTGTCGGGATACCGGTGATTGCGGCTTTGGCGATGAGGTCTGCAAGCCATCATGACGATACCCGTCTGGTTGCTTTTCTTCGTCGTGGTTATGGTCCCATGCTGAACTGGTGTGAAAACCGACCACGGACCCTGTTTGGCACAACTTTCACGATTTTTGCTTTTTCTGTCTATATCGGTCTGCATCTGGGTGGGGAGTTCATTCCATCTCTGGACGAGGGTGCCCTGACTGTGACAACGACGCGACTGCCCGGTATTTCACTGCCCGAGGCTCTGAAGGAAGTCAGCCTTCAGGAGCGTATCCTGCGTCGCTTTCCCGAGGTCACCAGCGTTGTCAGCAATACAGGAACATCAGCCATTCCTACTGATCCGATGGGCGTTAACGAGACAGACAGTTTCATTTTTCTGAAGCCACCATCACAGTGGACCACGGCGCATACGCAGGAGGGGCTCGTTACGGCGATGAGTCAGGTGCTGAGCACTGAACTGCCCGGAATGGGGCAGTCATGGAGCCAGCCCGTGCAGATGCGGATGGATGACCTCCTGTCCGGTGTCAGGACCCAGATTGCCGTTTCGATCTATGGGGATGATCTCGCTACGCTGGCGCGGCTGGGGGACAGGGTAGCGAGTGTCATGAAAACCATTCCCGGTGCGGCTGACGTGGCTCCACAGGGAGACGGCACCGTTTCTTTCATCCATATCGACATTGATCGTCGAAAGGCGGCACGGCTGGGTATTTCCCAGCAGGAACTTCTGAACGTGGTCGAAGCAGTCGGTGGTCATATTGGACGGCCGGTCACAGTTGGTAACGCCCTGATCAGCACGCAGGTCCGTTTCGATCCAGCCCAAGCAGGCACACGTGACCAGATTGCCCGCCTGAGGGTACGCCGCGCCGATGGCCGTGGAGCGGTCCTGCTTTCAGAAATTGCGGAGGTCTCTGTAAAGGACGGTCCTCCCCGCATCAGCCGGGATAATATCCGCCGTCGTCTGATCGTGCAGGCCAATGTTCGTGGGCGAGATCTCAGTTCCTTTGTTGCCGAAGCACAGAAGACAGTCAGCAGAAAAATCACCATGCCTCCCGGTTATCGCATCGTGTGGGCGGGTCAGTTCCAGAACCTGAAGTCAGCCATGGCACGTCTGGGAGTTGTCGTGCCGATTGCATTGGTATTGATTTTTGCCCTGCTTGTCGTTGCGCTGAATTCCGTCTGGCTGGCCGGGCTTGTTTTCGTCAATCTGCCAGTTGCCGCGACAGGTGGCATCCTGGCCCTCGCTCTGCGTGGCCTGCCATTCAGCGTCTCCGCGGGGATCGGTTTTATTGCGCTGTTCGGTGTGGCGGTTCTGAATGGCGTGGTACTCGTCACCGCCATTAATTCCCTGCGCGTGGCAGGCCGGGATGCTGCTCGTGCCGCGTATGAAGCCGCGGAAGAACGTTTCCGGCCGGTCATGGCGACAGCGCTGGTCGCCAGTCTTGGTTTCATTCCCATGGCAGTCTCGACCAGTGCCGGTGCCGAAGTTGAACGCCCTCTGGCGACCGTCGTCATTGGTGGTCTGATCTCCTCGACACTCCTGACATTGCTTGTGCTGCCCTCTCTCTACGCACGTATCATGAAAAATCGCATCGCATGAAAATCCTGATTATCGAAGACGAACCCGCTCTGGGCTCGGCCGTAAGAGACCGCGTCCGCCAGGCCGGACATGTCGTCGACTGGTTC
>NZ_JARBJP010000014.1 GCF_029309905.1 Brytella acorum | reverse complement strand
GATACCTTCCTTCAACGATGGTATCCTGTGAATCACAATTTAACGCCTATGGGCACCCCCATGAGTCACATCCAAAACAATTTAGTATAAGGAGTTTTCGTTCCAACCGACGATTTCGTCTCCAAATATCAACGGGAGACCCGTCGTACACAGGATGAGCAGAAAAACCGTTGAAATTATGCTCGTCCATTTATGAATCCATACCCATCGGCGCAACACAGTGCCCTTCATTGTCACCACCGCACCCGTACGGAGCCAAGAACGACACGGCCGAGCGACCATGTGCAGTTCCCCGTATTGCAGACCGCCACACGTCGATTGGCAATATTGTTGACATTGAGCTGCAGCCTGACCGGCCCCACGTCTTTGTGGATCATGACATCGAAGACAGTAAGGGCGTCATTTCTCTGGGTATTCGCGACGTTCGCCCAGGTCTTGTCGAGAAAGCGCACACCGCCACCGACACCCAATCCCGGCACAAAATGAGACGGGAAAGTGTAGTTCAGGAAAAGAGATGCCTGGTTTCGGGGCACGCCGACCGGAATTTTGTGAGGTGCTGTTGTGCTCTGGGTATTCAAAATATCGACATAGGTATAGGATCCTATGGCTTGCAGACCGAAGCCAAGGTTCGCGACCGCCTCTACTTCTGCGCCTCGCGACCTGACCCGGCCATTTTGTATATTATAGAGTGTATTAGCGGGGTCTGTCGTCAAAACATTGGTTTGGTGCAGATCGAAGAAATCGGCCGTAATATAGCTATCTAACCCGTGAGGTTGATATTTTAGACCAGCTTCGTACTGGTGCCCCTTGGTCGGATCAAACGGGCGACTGCCCGTCGCAGGCGAACTGACCCCCGAAGTGGGCATGAAAGATGTGGAATAACTGAAATACGGTGCGATTCCGTTATCAAATAGATATAAAAGAGACGCCCGCCCTGTAAACGCATTGGGACTGGTTCGGGTTGTGGCATTATTAGCCAGAAGATTTTTCGAACTTGTGCCGACGATGTCTTCTCTGCCACCCAGCAGAAGATGCCAATGCTTCCAGGACAACTGCTCCTGCGCGTAGATACCGACTTGATCGATGACCTGATATACATCCGTCGCCGTTTGGATGATGGATACGCCACTGGTGCTATAGACCGGGTTCAGAAGATTGAGCGTGGAGCCCCATCCTTCCCCCATCTTGCTGTTCAGGTGTTGTTGAAAGTAATCAACGCCAAACAATATCGTATGTTGCACGGGACCGGTACGAAACTTGAACTGGGCCTGTGTATCAATATTCAGGCTTGTCAGCCCTTCCTGCCACTGTCCTGCATACCGGGTCAGGTTGGGGCCAAGTAAAGCGTAAGAATCCTCGAATTCACCATCCAGATACGCATGTCCGTATCGGAAATTCTGGCGCAGGGTTACAAGATCACTGACTTTATGCTCCAGTTTGTAGCCGAAATACCATTGCTGCTGACGAAATGCGTCGTAGGCAGGGTCTCCTACACGAATATGGGTCAGGCCCTTTCCTGGCATATAAAGGTAGTAAGGCCACATCGATGTCAGGTTTTTCTGGTATTCTCCCAACACAGTCAGGGTCGTACGAGGCGTGATATGAAACGTCATGGAAGGAGCAACCGCGATACGGTTGTCCTTGGTGTTATGAACCTGGGTATCGCTATCGCGGAAGAGGCCGGTCAGCCGGTAGAGAACATCGTGCCCATGATCAACGGCACCACCAAAATCGAACTCACCCTGATATCGATTGTAATTTCCCAGTGTCAACTCGACTTCGTGAATGGGAGTATCAACCGGCAGCTTGCTGACAACATTGGTGAGGCCCCCCGGGTTATTGGAACCATACAAGACCGATGTCGGTCCCCGAAAAACCTCTATCCGTTCCGCCTCATAAGGTTCGTTGCGGAAGTAGGCGAAACTACCGTTCGCAAAACGCATGCCATCGCGGTAATTGCCATACTGGCTTGCGGAAAAACCCCTGATGAGAGGCTGATCATAACGCGGATCAAACCCGTAGGGCTGTGTCTGGACCCCAGCGGAGTAGACCAGCGCCTGGCCCAGACTTTGCGCGCCGATATCCGAAATCAGATCGCGTGGAACAACGGATATGGACTGAGGCGTCTCGATAAGAGGCGTTTCGGTCTTCGTGCCCGACGCACTGAGATGGGCGACATATCCTTTCACGGGGCCTGTCGCCGTCTCCTTTTGACCTGCCAGGCCCTCGCCCATGGTTTTCGCCTGTTGGGACGCTGTCCCCCGCACGCGCACGGGGCTGAGGATGATCGCGGATGAAGCTTTAACGACTGTGAAATATCCAGGATGCCCCTGCTGAACCGTAAGCCCATGATTACGGAGAGCGTGTGAGAACCCTTCCTGAACGGAGAAATTTCCATGCAGACCCGGCGACGTTAAACCTTGTACCGTGGGAGAGCTGTATTCCAGCTTCGTTCCGGTCGCCGTGGCAAACTGCCTCAGTACGCTGGCAAGCGAGCCGGCCGGTATGTCCACATGCACCGTATCTTGCGTTGCCGCTGAAGCGGCAAGAGCCTGATCGATGCTCGCAGCGGCACCGACACTTCCCAGAGCAACCGCGAACGCTCCCAGACTTACTCCTCTCCTCACGGCGGGAATGGAGAAAACCATTCGATGACCCTTCCATCTGGCCGTCGTCGAGCGGGAGCAAGCCATCCCGCACTCAACTTCTAGTGCGAACCAATCGCATCTTCATGTGCCGTCTCTGGCTAGACTGAAATTCGGAGCGATAGTTAATAGCGGCACAAAAAATTTTTCGGACAGACGGATGAGTGGATCTGGAATGAAGACGCGAGCCGGAGGCCAAGAACGGTCGTCGCCTGCGCAGCGAACACCGATACCCTTCATTCCAAGGGTATTCTATGACGGGTGCGATTGCGCGGCGATTGTGTGCAACAGTCCGGATCAGGTAACCCGCGGGTATTCGTGACGATGGATCAGGGGCGTTTCGCGCCGTTACCAAACGTCACGACCAGCAGTCTATCTCCATACTCCGAAACTGAACCGCCATGCGAAGACGCGAGCATTCGGAGGCTTTCAGCCGGGTGCCGCAGATCGTAGACGCCACCGACACGATCCGATGCCCCCGATGCCCCACGCACAATGACGTAGCCGGAGTAATAGCGACCAAGGATTTCTGTCAGGTCGGCAATCGAAATGCCATCCACCGCCAGAAGACCAGAGCGCCAGGAGCCGATCGTATCCGGCGCGACGGCGGACTGATCCACCTGGCTCGAACCATCCGTCGCCGTGATCTGCTGACCTGCCTCCACCCTCCGTTCAGCAGTCATGGCACTGCCGGGCGCAAGAACACCAACCACCCCTTCGCGCACAGCAACGACCAGACGCGGTCCATCCTTGCGGACGTCAAAGATGGTGCCGATATCGCGGAGCCTGACGGAACCGGCCAGAACCGTGAACGGATGGACCGCGTCATGCGTCACATGGAACAATGCCTCGCCTCTCAGCAGCGTGACCAGCTTTTTGTCCTCATCAATGGCAATGGCCGTCTCGGCGCCCAGCGTGACCTGAGTGCCGTCGCGCAAGGTGATATCCCGGACACCTCCCGCGCCCGTGACGTCATCGGCACAGAGGCGTTCATAGACGCGTTCGTAAATCATCGGGCTGCAGAAAACGGCGAGCGCCAGAGCGCCAGCGGCGACTGGAGATGCCCACCAGAGCCAGCGCACGGACCGCGAGCGGACGGGTAACGTTGCGGGGACGGGGAACGTCGGCAGCACGTCGACAGCGCTCTCGCGGACAGCGATCCGTGCGAGATTCCGCACACGCTCCGCTTTGCGCCAAGCGCGTTCATTCTCGGGTCTGGCGATCCGCCAGGCGTTGAGACCGGCGAGAAGCACCGCATCACCTGGAGCGTCCGCGAGTTTCATCTGCCAGGTAATTGCCTCACCTGTCGGATCGAACTCGGAGGAAAAGGTATTTTTCATAGACCTGCCGGACGCGCTCCCGAGGACCGAAGGGCATGGATATACCGTCCTTCTGGTCCATAGACGCCATAGGACGCGGAAACATAATAGTGACGTGACAAAAAATCAGTCCTCATCGCCAAAAGCATCGTTAAGCCGCCGTGCTGCGTCCCGAATCATCGCGCTGACACGAGGGGGCGACACACCCAGCATCTGCGCGATCTCGCGCTGAGCAAGTCCGTGAATCTGGTTCAGTTCGAAAGCCTTACGTGTGCGGAGAGGCAAACCCTCGAGTATCTTTATCACAGCGACCAAATCTTCCCGTGCGATGGCACCACGCTCGGGCGTCCGAAGATCTTCCACTTCCCGTCCGAAAGCATATTGCTCGTCCGCACTCTGGCTCTCAAGCGAAATGGAATGACTGGTTGAAGCTGGATCACGGACAATGTCCCGCCGGGCGTCGAGTGCGAGCCGATAAACCACACTCCAGAGATATTGGAATGGACGCTTCACCCTGACCTCATCGGAGAGCGCTCCGGTATGCAACCGAAGGTAGGCGTCCTGGACGATATCTTCGCCTTTGACGCGACATCCGACCAATCGACTCGCCAGCGTATGCAGCCGGCTTCGGTGAGCCAGATAGGTCTGCAACAGCGATTTATCTTTCGATTCCACCCCCTAATTCCTTCATTCGCGCCCTACCCGGTCTGGAAAACGCAGCCATCTGACGCTGCTCCGAACACATTAATCCATAAGCATGGATCTCGTCACACTTATTGCAACTCGTTATCATCAGCAACATTCAGAATAGCCACTCTTTCCAGATGTCATGGTTGCAATGATTTTTTCGCGTCCAAGTATTATTTTCTGACTGGCAAATCAGTCTATCTCGGGGTGGTGTCAGCAGGGTATTGGCGTCATGGAGGGACGCGGCCTGGCCTGCTGCCGGTTTCGCGGACAGACAGCCCAGCCCGCATAATGCGAGCCTCGAACTCCATTGAGCCCATGTATCCCAATTTTCAATGCCATCTGCGCGGGTCGTGAAAGCGTTCGATGTCGTCGAAGACGTCGGCCCCTGCTTCATGTCGGGTGCGATAGACTTTACGGGCGGTCGTTCGGTTTTCAGCGATGAGAAGAAGTTCTCCGTCGCCGAATTATCCCGGACATTCCCAGCCCGGCTCATCGAGCAGGTGATCCCATTGTCGGCCAGGAGCCGCTGGAACTGTTCACTCGTATATTCGCTGGATTCAACTGATTGCCGCGTCATCCCGATCCGTCACCAGCCTTACGGCCTCAATTTTGAATTCACGGCTGAATGTCCGTCTCGTCATATCCACGCTCCAGTTCCTTCGTCACAATCTTATCTTTGTGTTCACGAAAGAGCCGCAGAAAAAACTGAGATAATCCTCATCATGATGAAAGGCTGGTTTTTCTGATGTATAACGTCCCCACCCGGCAGGTTCCCTCTGTGTATCATCGCCGTGTTGGCAACACTGTCGTCACATCTGTGTCAGATGGGTATCTCGATGCAGGAATGAGTTCCTTGCAAAATATCGATCCCGACGAAGCACGGAATATCTTGAGCGCACAGTTCCGTCCTGCCAGACGTGCTTCGGTAAATTTTTTTGTGATACATAGCGCAGGTCGTATTGCTCTAATCGATACCGGATGTGGAACCTATCTCCAGTCTTCCGCCGGGCAATTATTTCGAAATTTTCAACATGCGGGGATTGATCCGCTTGATATTGATACGGTTCTTCTCACGCATATTCATCCCGATCATTCTGCAGGGCTTTCCGATCGGGTGACCGGAAAGCCATTTTTTCCGAACGCTGATATTGTGCTGCACGAGAAAGAACTTGCTTACTGGTCAGATGAAACGCTGAGAGACAAGATATCGCCTGAAGATCGATACTTTTTTTCGACTGCGCTGTTGAACAGATTGCTCCCTATAAACATAAAATCAGAACCTTCAGCGGCAATGAAGGCGTTTTCCCCGGAGTGACAGGCTGGTCTCTGCTTGGCCATACGCCAGGACACTCCGGATTCCTGGTTGCATCCGAGCAGGAAAAACTTCTCGTTTGGGGAGATCTCATACATGTTCCGGAAATTCAGGTATCTCGTCCAGAAGTCACGATGACATTCGATGTCAATCCGGTTGAGGCGGAAAAAACCCGGAAAGAATTGTTCGAAGAAGCCAGTCGCCATCAATTTCCAATTGCGGGCATGCATGTTGATTTTCCAAGTTTTGCACGCATTGTCAAAAAAAAACCAAACCTACAGGCTTTTACCGGAACCGTGGAATTACACACTTTAAACTGACATACCTGTCCATCTCATACGGAGAGCAGACCAATGGCCACCTTATTTGACCCTATCCAGCTTGGCGACATTCATGCCGCCAATCGCGTCATCATGGCCCCTCTTACCCGTGCCCGCGCCACGCGGGAACATATTCCGACACCGATCATGGCCGAATATTATGCGCAAAGATCATCATCAGGTCTTATTATTTCCGAAGCAATCGGCATAAGTCAGGAAGGCTTGGGCTGGCCCTATGCGCCAGGGATATGGTCTCAACAGCAGGTTGAAGCCTGGAAGCCTGTTGTTGAGGCGGTCCATAAAAAAAGGAAAAACAATAGCGCAACTCTGGCATATGGGCCGCATGGTTCATTCAAGTGTTACAGGGCTGCAACCGGTATCCTGCTCACCCACCACACCGTCAGAAAAACTACACACCTATGATGGAAAACAGGATGTCGAACAGGCACGGGAGCTTACAAACCCGGATATTGAACGCATTCTGGAAGACTATGAACGGGCCGCACGCAACGCGTTGACTGCCGGATTTGATGGTGTGCAGATCCATGCGGCTAATGGTTATCTGATTGATGAATTTCTGAGAGACAGCACCAATCTGAGAACAGACTCCTATGGAGGATCGTCAGAAAATCGGATACGTTTTCTTCAAGACGTGGCCGAACGGGTTGTTGCTATTGCGGGGGCTGGAAAAACGTCCGTTCGCCTTTCCCCCAATGGGGACTCCCAAGGATGCATCGACAGTCATCCCGAGCAGGTTTTTGTTCCGGCGGCGCGCATGTTGAATGCGCTGGAAATCGCCTTTCTGGAACTTCGAGAATCCAGTCCTGATGGCACTTTTTTTGGCAAAACGAACCAAGCAAAGCTGCATAGTCCGATCAAGAGCGTGTTTCATCACCCATTGATTCTTAAATCAGGACTATACACGCGAAGACGCACTTGCCGCGGTTGCAACGGGTGTTGCAGACGCCATTTCCTTCGGTCGCAAATTCATTGCCAACCCCGACCTCGTTTATCGTCTGGAAAACAACTTTCCTCTGAACCAGGATATCGTCAAAACATGGTATAGTCAGGGTCAGGAAGGTTATACTGATTACAGTGCCTTTGGCTCGGGAACCATTGATTCGATGCAGGAAATCTGAACGAGACTAATTCCGTTAAAAAAGTCGCTCTTGGAATAATCATGACCTGTTGATTCAGTCATCTTCATTCAAGAAGTATGACGAGTGATGGGTAAGCGAACCGGGGTTCACCCGTTTTACCGCCCGATGGTACACCCATCGAGTGCCCCAGTGCTCCTCATTCGAATGCTGCTGATCGGTTATTGCATGAGTATCCGTCAAGCGCCGTCTCTGCGGAGAGGTACATCTGAATCCCGACGATCGGTGGTTCTGCCAGTTGGGTCTGGATGGAACTGTTCCTGACCGCTCCACTTTTTCAAAGAACCGACATGACCGTTGTCGTGAAAACAACCTTCTGCGCGAAGTATTCGAGATGCCCGTCCGACGCGGTATCGAGACGGATCTGGTCTGTGGGGAAGGTTTCGCCGTTAATGCCAGCCTGATCCAGACCGATGCCAATCGACGGCTGGCTGTTCCGGGAGATGAAAGCCTTCCTTCCTGACGCGGTAGGGGGCCGTGAAGGAACATCCTGCCAGTCTTGACGATGCGGCATTCGGTGCATCGACGTCTGTTGTCCCTACAAGATTATCTCTTACAGATCCTGCGGCACGCGATTCTGCCGCCACGCCCAATCGGGCATGCTGTTATTGTTGAGGTGGAGACCACGACATCAGCGCGTCATGCGGCTTCCTGTGTTTGATGACGGCCCACCACGACGGGACGTTTGCACGCATCGGCGATTATACAGTTATCAAGAAGTGTCATCCTCTTTGGAGGGTATTATGAGGACACGCCGAAATGTTTGATGATCGCTGCGTTGAAAGCACTCAGATCGTCCGGGCTGCGCGAGAACACAAACGGCCCGTCGATGACGACTTCGTCATCGACCCATTTAGCGCCAGCGTTTTTCAGGTCAGTCTTGATAGCTGGCCAGGACGTGACGGTCCGGCCTTTGAGCATACCCGTTTCGATCAGGGTTTGTGCACCGTGACAGATCGCGGCGATCGGCTTGCCGGACGATGCGATGGCGGCAACGAAGCGCACGGCTGCGTCGTTTGCGCGAAGCTTGTCGGGCGAAAAAACGCCACCAGGCAGCAAGAGAGCATCGTAATCCGCCGGTGCCGCTTCCCCAACAGCAAGGTCGGCGGTGAATTTTCTAGACGGATATATGTCACCCTTGACGGCCTGAAACTCGCCTCGTTCGAGCGAAATGACAGTGATTTCGGCCCCTGATTTTTCAAGTGCCTGCACAGGTGACGTAAGCTCGATTTCTTCCGTTCCATCTGCAGCCAATACAGCGATTTTTCTTGTCATGATCTTGTCCTTATGTATGTGAAGATGTGTTCGCCATCGGGCTGATCCCCATGAGGACGCCGACGATAATAATGGAAAGTATTGTTGTCAGCAGTGTCACCCGGCTGGCGATATCGGCGTCTTGCCGATAAAGGCGCGCCAGCATGAACGGTCCAGTGCCGGTCGGCAACGCACTCAGGATCAACGCTTCATGTGCCCATAATGGTTGCATCGAAAAGACCTTCACCGCGAGCACCAGCGTCACGAACGGCTGTAACAGCAGCTTCATCAGCGTCAGGCGCAGGACCGCGGCAAGTGGCACCATCGCTCCCTGTCGTGTTTTCCAGAGAAACATGCCGATGGTCAGCAGAGCGCAGGGGCTCGCCGCTCCGGCGAGAAGGGTCACGAAGGTCATGCCGGGCGCGGGAAGTGAAAATCCGGTGATATTAAGCGCGATTCCGACAACGGGTGCGAAGATCAAAGGGTTGCGGGTCAAAGCGCGCATACCCGTCAGAGCGACCACGCTTCGGCGACCTTTCCGTTGCTGGTCGGCCTCGATCATGAAGATCGCCACGGCAAACAGTGCACATGTCGTCAACAATGTAGACAACGTGATCGCCGCCATGGACTGCACACCGAACACGTTCAGACACACCGGTATTCCGATGAACGACGTGTTGGCATAGCTGGCGCACAGCCCTTCAATGGCCGCAGCGGAAAGACGTTGCGGATGTGCCCGTTCCCTGCACCAGCACATTATCCAGCCAAGCGCGAATGTGAGCGTCATCCCGAGCCCGAAGGCCGACGCGAAACCCGGATGGTCGAGTTGGTGCAGCGGCACCTGAAGCGTGATCTGGAACAGTTCTGCCGGAAGCGCCAGACGCACCACGAAGCGGTTGAGCACGTCGGTTGCGTTCGCGCCCAACCAGTCAGCGCGCTCCGTGAGCGCGCCGAATGCGATCAGCCCGAAAATCGGTGCCAGAATTGAGATCACATTCGACATGACGGACTCAGGCGTTCAGATAGATCGTTTTTGTCTGAACGTAGGCTTCCAGCCCATGCTGGCCGTCTTCGCCCCCCAGACCACTCTCGCCATAGCCATGGTGATAGCCTTGTGGAGCCTCGCCGCCGCCGCGATTGACATAGACTTCTCCAAATTCGAGTTCACGCGTCATGCGCATGATCCGTCCGAGATCGCGAGTGAAGAGATAGGCGGAAAGGCCGTAGCGACAGTCGTTCGCATAGGTGAGCGCCTGATCGAAGTCAGTCACCTTGATGACGGACAGAACCGGGCCGAACACCTCGTCGTGCGCAATGTCCATATCCTGCCGGACATCGGTCAGCAGTGTGGGTGCGTAGTAAAAACCCTTGTCGTAATCACCGCCGGCAAGCGCATGACCGCCGGTTTCCAGTTTGGCACCCTGCGCGACGGCCCGTTCGACCATGGCATGGACCTTGTCGCGTTCAGCCAAGCTGACTTTCGGCCCGATATCCGTATCCGGCGCGGTCGGGTCACCGACCTTCAGGGCGGCTATCTTTGTGCTGACCTTGGCCAGAAATGCGTCATAGACCGCTTCGTGCACATAGGTGCGCTCATTGGAAGTGCACACCTGACCAGCATTCATGAACCGCGCCTCCACGGCAGCGCTCGCCGCTTTTTCCACGTCGGCGTCTTCCATCACGATGAACGGCGCTTTGCCGCCCAACTCCAGCCGCACTTCTTTCAGGTGCTCAGCCGCCGCAGCCATGATCTTTTTCCCGGCTGGCGTGGAACCCGTCATCGTGATCAGCTTGGTCTGCGGATGAGCTACCAGCGGCACGCCTACATCCGGACCGGCTCCGGTGACGATATTGACCACACCCTTCGGAATCCCGGCTTCTGCCACAAGACGCCCCAACTCCAGACCAGCAAGCGGCGTCAATTCGTGCGGCTTGATGACGATCGTATTACCCGCCGCGATGGCTGGAGCGATTTTGCGGGCACAGAGTGCGAACGGGAAATTCCACGCAGCGATACCTGCTACAACGCCATGCGGTACACGGTCGATCAAAATTTTCTCGTCCGCAGTGCTGCCAGGCACGATTTCGCCCTGTAGACGACGGGTATTTTCAGCGGCGAAGCGTATCAGGCCGACGGCGAACTCGATCTCGACACGGGCTTCCTTCAGGGGTTTGCCCATCTCAGAGGTAACGACGGCAGCAAGATGTTCTTTGTCGCGCTCGATCAGGCGATTGAGATTCAGAAGATAGTCCGCGCGTTCGACTGCTGTCTTGCGGCTCCAAGCTGGAAAGGCGCGCTGTGCCGCGTCGACCGCGCGGTCGACGTCCTGTGCATTACCCCTGGCAACGTGAGCAACAGTCTCGCCTGTCGCCGGATTTTGGACAGTGATCCACTCGCTGGAAGATGGGACGGTCCAGATGCCATCGATAAACAGGTTGTGGCGTGATGCGTTTGTCATGAGATACTCCCGTTCATTGGATAAGGGGAGTATCGACAGGCGCCTTAATGATTAAAAGCAACGATATATGATTAAAAAGCTCACATTAAGTGAATGACTATCGATCATTCATGCTGTGCGAAATGCTCGACGAAATGTATCGCAGGGGCGCAGACGGAATCCCGGCGCCAGACGAAATAGACGGGTGCAGATGCAAGGTCGTCCGGCTTCAGGAAGCGCACGCCATTGAGGTCATCGCAATCTTGGGGACTCGTCATACTGTCTGGAAAGCACGAAACTCCAAGGCCAGCGGCAACACATGCATGTAGGGCGTCGTATGATTCGATCGTTTGAATGACGGGTGTTTCGATGCCACGTTTCTTGAGCCAGCGTTCAAAGCAACTGCGATAGAAACAATCCGTGTTGAACAGGAAAACGGTCGTAGTTGGCCAGTTGATCTCCTTAATAGCGGTGATGTGCGACGGAACGACGAGCGACAGGCTTTCGGCGAACGCAAAGCGGCTGTTCAGCAAAGGGTGTTGGATCGGACCATCGGTGAGCGCGAGATCGAGGTCTCCGTCGGCCAACATGCGCTCAAGCGTATAAGACGGACGCATCAGCAATGTCAGTTCGACGCCGGGATAAGCTGTGGCGAACGCGGGAAGACGTTCTGGGAGAAAGCGACGCAGAGCTACGTCGAGCGCGCCGACCGTTAGAATGCCGCGCGGCGCATCCGCCTCGAACAGATGCAGCAGACGCGCCGCATTCAACACCACGGGCTTCGCCTCGCGGTAGAACA
This sequence comes from Brytella acorum, assembly GCF_029309905.1. Classification (GTDB taxonomy): domain Bacteria; phylum Pseudomonadota; class Alphaproteobacteria; order Acetobacterales; family Acetobacteraceae; genus Brytella; species Brytella acorum. Next base: position 19,872 of record NZ_JARBJP010000014.1, on the reverse strand, counting down.
GGCGCGCGGCGGGAGTGATTACCAGCCTGCCTTTTTCGCGCAGGAAGAGTTCCTGACCAAGAAGCTGTTCGAGTTCCTTAAGGCGTGCGGTGACATTCGAGGCGACGCAGTTCATCCGGCGCGATGCACCGACGACGGAGCCTTCTTCAAGGACGGCAACAAAAAATTGAAGTTGTGAAAGCTTCAGCGCGTCCATGCAGTCTTAATGTCCGTCCAAGGCAGTGGTTCAACCAGGCGACGGTGTGCTCCACGATCCAGCGGTTGGACAATATCACGAATTTTCCGACGTCACAGCGCCGCACGATCTCGACATTCACAGAATTGCAGACATGAGCCATGTCCCTGCCGAAACTTTGCCCCCTGATAGCCCCCCTCGGCGTAGAATTTCAGGAGGAACGGATACCGTCCGAACAATGTCGCCATCAGCATCCACCGCCGTCACGATCCTGGACATCGGCCGCGTGGACCGTTGCCTCCGTCACCAGATCCTGCGTATCGACGAGGACATGCCACTTCTTGCCCTTGATCCTCTTGCCGGCGTCGAAACTGGACGGATCCGATACTCCGCCCCCTTTTCGGCGCTCTTCACGCTCCGGCTGTCGGTGATCGCCGCTGTCGGCCTTACGACCTGCCTATGCCCGACACAGGATGTAGAGCCCATGGTGCGGGCGGTCGAGTGTTCTGTCATGCTGCCAGCGGCAGAAATAGTCATTCATGGTGGTGCGCAGCGTAAGGTCTTTCCTGACCTCCCCTGTATCCACTGTCCGCTTGCTGCCTCCACACCGGCAGCCGGGATCAGGGGGGATCAGCGACCTCCGCGAATCGATAGCATCATATTATTTGAGAGCTGAAATTGGACTGAATGCCTCAGGACCGGAGATCGCGGACAGTCAATGCTGCCGGTCACATCCGCTTAGGTCATGGTCCATCAGGGGCGACCGCTGCGCTCATACTTTCATGTCCGCAATCCACATCGCAGCCAGCTTCATCTTCTATCTCAAAGAATGAGCCCTGAGCGCGATCATGATGCTGCCATCGGCTGTCTGGTAGGCGGCAGCGACCATGCTGCCAGCGGACATCGCCATGGGGACGCCGTCTGCGCCGATAATCGGCTCGATGCCGTTGCTCGGAGCATTCCCATAGACGGCCCAGCTTGCGGCAAGAAGCTGAGCTTTAAGCGAATCAATCGTTGCCACCGCCTTTACGCTCCCAGGTCCAGAAATTCGATCTTGTACGAACGCAAGAGACCGTCTCGCATATAGGCGATCGTGCTGGTGCCCGGGACTGCCACGGCATCGATCAGGCCGGAAATAGTCCGCGTGCTGGCAATAAATTGGCCGTCACGTTCGCGGATGACGATGTAGTCGTCTTTGACTTGCGCGTTGAAGGAGCGCGTGTGTTCGCACCATTCGAGACGGTTCGGATAGTCGCCATGCGTGTCGGACTCATGCAGGAGCGCGCCGGTCGCCGCGTCATAAATGCGGAGACCACCGACATAGGCCTGCTGCAGTACCGAGGCCGAAATGGTGCGGCTGACAGCGAGGAACCGACCGCAGCTTGAGAAAGCCATTCTCTCTGCCGAGATAAAGCCACCAAATACGCCTTCGATGGTCCAGACGATCTCTCCCGTGCCGATCGACAGAAGATGGAGTTTCTGTCCCCAGATCGCCAGCGCGATGCGATCCGTCCCCTCATGGATGGCGATCGCCGTCGCGAACTCCTTGACTACGGTGTTTGGAAAGCGACAGGTTCCGATTGCGTGGCTGTCATAGAGCGTAATGTCTTCGGCCGTCCCATTATGAGGTTTGGCCAGGACGTGACGTCCCGTTTCAGACAACACGATCTGCCTAACCGGCGCGTTGGAGCGGGGCCGCTCGGGCAGGGCCGCAGAAAGCAAGACATCCCCCGAGCGTTTCATGTCGATTGCCTGAAAGGAGTGCGTTTTCCAGTAAAGCTGTGTCGGGCGAGAAATCACCAGGTCGTTGTCTGTGAAGTAGATCTCCTTGCTCGCATCCGGTCCGCTCCGCTCGACGGTGACCAGAAGCTTGCCCGAGAAATCATAGACGAAGATCGGGCTGCCGAAATCGCCGTAAGCCGCGATCATGTCGCTGCGGCGGGACACCGCCAGAGCCTGGCAAGACTGGTTGAGCGGGATGGATATGAAACTGCGTGGCGACATGATGCTTTCCCCTGATTGAGCCAGTTTTTGCTTCAGCACCGCCAGTGCCAACAGCGGTGCGCCACACAGTGCGGAGAGCCTTCGCCGGCTGAATAAAATGATTTTCAGACCTCCCCTCGCTGAATAGAAGCCAAGCCATTTATAATTCAAAATATTTTAATAGCGGAGGCTTTTTACTTCGTAAAGCGGCTTTGCCGCACAAATAAACGCTTGTAATTGCTTGTTTGAATCCAGCTTATTAGGCTAAAGATCTATTAATTTATTGAATTGAGCAAATGGTAGTGATTCACAGGCTGACCGATGGAGGCAAGACTGTGAGTGACATGTTTTTGCTGTCTGAACGCCAGGTGGAGCGGATTGAGCCGTATTTCCTTCTGGCGCATGAGGTTCCCCGTGCGGATGAGCGGCGTGTTCTGAGCGGGATCGTTTATGTGATCCGCAACGCCCTTCAGTGGAAAGACACCCCGAAAGCGTAGCCACTGCGAAAGATCGCAAAATTTCAAAGCGGAAAACTACGGGAACCCGCGAAAAAACTGGCGCGCCCTGCTGGATTCGAACCAGCGACCCACAGCTTAGAAGGCTGTTGCTCTATCCAACTGAGCTAAGGGCGCGCAGGCCGCCGTGGAACACGAGCGGAAGATTGTGGTCGGGGCGCCCGGACTCGAACCGGGGGCCTCTTGTTCCCAAAACAAGCGCGCTACCAGGCTGCGCCACGCCCCGAACCCGCGGAACCTATCGCATCATCCATCGAAGCGAAATGGGCCCGCAGAAAAAAAATGGAAGTCCGGTCGGATAGCTTAAGGAGCCTTGCGCGCCAGAGGCGGAACAAAAAGCGGAGCGGTGTCCCACGGGAACAGAACCCATGTGTCCTGAGACACCTCCATGACATACTGGTCCGTGTGGGCGCGACCCGCAGGCTTGGCATACAGGCACGCGAAATGGGCTTTGGGGAGAGCCTCGCGAACCACCTTGGCGGTTTCTCCCGAGTCAACGAGATCGTCGACGATCAGGAAACCCTCGCCGTCGTCTGCGGCGACCGCCGGTTTTACGATGACCGGCTCACTCTGTTCGTCATTGCTTTCGCCTGCGTAGCTGATCACGGAAATGGATTCGACCAGCCGGCAATCCAGCTCGCGCGCGATAATCGCCGCCGGGATCAGACCACCACGTGTGACGGCGACGATCCCCTTGAACGGTCCACGAGGCATCAGGGCGGCGGCCAGGGTGCGCGCATCACGATGAAGCTGATCCCATGTCACGGTGGCGTAATTGATGGCCATCAGAAAAGTCTTCCTCCATCCGCGACGCTCTGGTCGGGGCGTATCAATACCATTTCGCCAGCATGGTTTTTCATGCCGAGCACCAGGACTTCGTCACGAGACGTTCCCAGCCCGCGCACATTCACCACAGCGCAAAGCTGACGACCAGTCAGAACCCGCGCATCATAATGCGACGCCAGCCTCGCATGCGCGTGACGCAGGCCGATTCCCGGCCCGAAATCGATCTGTAGTCGCATCGCGCTCATCCGACGATCCGCATGAACAACCGTACCCACCCGAATGTCGGCCGCGAATCCATGGACATTTTCCACGACTTCGGCTCGCTCTTCAATCCTTGCACTCATAACCAGGATGCTGCCCTCGCGGGACGCATTTTGCAATGAGACGCCTTTGTATCCGCGGCGGGCAGTCCCTATAGTCGCCGAGCCATGGCCTCCTCCTCCGACACGACCGACCTCATCCCTGACAGCCACTCCCTGCGCGGCATGCGCGGTCTCGTGCCGATCCTCGCGGGCCGTGCGCTTTCCGCGCTGTCCGCCCAGGTTCTTGCTGTCGCGGTCGGCTGGCAGATCTATGCCCTGACGCACAGCGTCGCGGCACTCGGGCTCATCGGTCTGACACAGTTTCTCCCCATGGCCAGTTTGATCTTTCTGGCGGGTCACACGGCCGATCATTACAATCGCAGACGGATCGTGCAGATATGCCAATGCGTCGAAGTCATCGCGTCTCTCATCATGGGAATCGCGTCCCTGACGGGTCACCTCGCGCCCTGGGCCATTTTCGTGCTTGTGGCGACCTTCGGCGCCCTGCGCTCCTTTGAAGCGCCCGCGCAGCAGACATTCCTGCCGTCCGTCGCCACACCCGCCCAGTTCCCGCGCGCGGCGGCCCTGTCCTCGTCTCTCTTTCAGATGGCATCGATCGCCGGGCCTTCGATCGGGGGGCTGCTCTACGGATTGGGGGCGGGATACTGCTATCTGATCTGCGCCGCAGGTTTCGTGGCGTCGTTCTGCGCGACGACTCTACTCAATCTGCCGAAACGAACCGTCGGACGTTCGCCCATGACACTGGCATCCGTTTTCGGAGGCATTGCGTTTCTACGCCGCCGCGAAGATCTGCTGGGGGCGATTTCGCTGGATCTGTTCGCGGTCCTGCTCGGCGGCGCGACCGCCATGCTGCCGGTTTATGCGAGCGACGTGCTCAGCCTGGGGCCGATCGGCCTGGGCGTCCTGCGATCGGCCCCGGCTCTCGGCGCTCTGTCGATGTCTCTGTTCCTCGCGCGTCGCCCTCTGACAGGCCGTTGCGGCGCCATCATGTTCGGTGCGGTCGGTATATTCGGAATCGCGACGATCGTTTTTGGTCTCTCGCATACGCTATGGGTCTCTGTGGCGGCACTTGCCGTGCTGGGAGCGGCGGACGTGATCAGCGTGGTCATTCGCGGCGCTCTGACACAGCTCGCCACGCCGGACAGCATGCGAGGCCGTGTGTCGGCGGTGAACATGCTGTTCATCGGCTCAAGCAATCAGCTTGGGGAATTTGAGAGCGGCATGCTGGCCAGCGTCATAGGCCCGGAGGCAGCCGTCGTCTTCGGCGGGTTCGGCACGCTCTGCGTGGCGGGTCTGTGGATCCGGCTGTTCCCGAGCCTATGGCGTTTGAATCGTCTCGAAGACGTCCGGGCGGACGATGTCACATGATGCCAGGGATTTCAGGGGGAAAGGCTGCCCCCGAAGCAGGAGCCTGACTCTTCCGTCTCACCATATCAGATTGTAAATTTAGAACGCTGAAACAGCGTCATAAAGTTTTTCGGCCTTCTCTCACTCTCTGCACACCTGTCCCACGAACGCAGTTTTTACCGTGGGTCCAAACGTGGGGTTTCACCTTCTGTTCTATCCTGGGGATGACGTTTCGCCACCTCCCTGTCTGGATCTGGGAAGCGACTCCCCCCGTTACTCCGGTGTTCGGTAACGCCTTCAAACAGGTTTCGTACGAGCCTGTCCGCCACTCTGCGGTAGAGCTGCCCTGCTCCCCGTTGCTTAGGCTCGCAGGCACACTCTTCTTTCCCGACGTTCTCTCACTTCGGCGCCGGTTCGTCCGTGATGTGTGTCCGGCACCCGTCTGTGGCGCCTGACTGGTCTGGCTCGTCCACAGCGGAGATTTTCCAGACGCTATTCACCTGCGCGAGATGGACGCAGAGCTGAGCCTTGCCGACCGTGCCGATGGTGACCAGAACGCGATCGTTCGCTCGACTGGCCACCACGAGGTGCGTGTTCCAGTCCGTCTCATCATAGTCTTGTACCTTCAGAAAATAGTCCGTCCCCTCTGCAAATTGCCCGGAGCTGTACGCGTGGCGCAGGCGGGTCAGAAGGGTCGGCGTGACGTAATCGCCGATTTTCGTGCTCACGACCGGCGGCGGGTTTGCGCCAGCCTGCCCAAGATACCAGTGATAGAACGCTTCTACCTCAGCGGGCGCCGAAGCGCCGGATGCGGCCCGAGACGAGGGTCCGAATGCCGCCAGCGCAGCAATTGCCAAGACGATACCACTCACATGACGCATGCTTCACCTATGCCTGTAGATAACGTAAGGCGGTTTGTCTGCACGATAGCCAGGGCCAGGATAAAACCCATGGAGTTGCTTGAAATCCGATATCCACACCTTTCCGTCAAACATGCAGGTGTGTCCTGCCGGATGGCCTGGTATGGGCTGAATCACGGCAACATCCCCAGCTTGCGCCGATGCGTTGGCGGGAAGCGCTACAAATCCAGCCGCGATAAGTGAGCCGCCGAGATCCTTGGCGTAAAGGGTCGGCGTCATCAGTAAGCCTCCCGCCTGGATCGCCATTCGGACGAAGTGTGCACAGCGGCCTGCACTATGCGGCAGCGCACTCGATTTAAGGTGTGATACTGCTGCCTGTGGGTCCCAACTCATGTTCTGTATGCATCTTCCTCGGCCGCACCGTAGGTGGACAACGCTTACAAAACTCCTCTTGCGTCAAGCCTCGGTCCTCCTCAAGCGCAGATGAGTGGCTTGCGACAGGCACTCACTCAGAGATGCAGGCACAGCAGGAAAGCAGGAGTGTCGTGCAAGGAGCGATAGCGTTACCGAGCATTTACATGCGACCATTGCGTCCTCGACCGGCGTCATGCCGCTCGACCAGGACGGCGCGCTTGAAGAGAAGCCGGGCCATTATTTGACAGCAGCCGAAAAGCGGGAAATGACCCATCAGCAGGAATGAAAAAGGCGATGGCGATGACTATGCCAAGCCGCCGCCTGCCCCGAAAGCATGAGGTGTCATGAATATAGAGAATCGCATCGGTCGTTACAAAGAGAATGGGAATATGGGCGTATCCCGGCGCTCCGTAACATCTCATGCGCCATCGTGGGCTGTGTCATGGGTTTATTTTCCACGGCACTCAGAGAATGGCTGATTTCTGCGATTTTTTGGGGAAGGCTGGCTCCCGAAGTAGGACTCGAACCTACGACCCAGCGATTAACAGTCGCTTGCTCTACCAACTGAGCTATTCGGGACCAGCGAGGCAGCTTCTAGCGAAACGGATCGCGGGGGTAAACCCCCCTCGAAAGACAATTTTGGAGAAAGTTCTCTCATGGCGATCCTGAACCGCCGCAACATCCTGATCGGGAGCGTCGTGGTTCTGGCGGGCGTGGCGTTCGAAGGGCGGAAGCGCAGGCACGCTCCCAACCTCATGACGGACGGACGACGGCGCAGCCTCCGCCTCATATGGCCGGATTGCGACACCGACCCGCTGGCGCTCCTCGCCACGCAGGGCAGTTTCGACAAATACAACCTCGACGTCACATTGGTGAACGCCGCCCACGGAGATGCGGCGATCGACGCGTTGCTGGGCGGGAGGGCCGACGCAGCCGTCTCCCCCCTGCTGGACTGGCTTCCGCGCTTCCATACCGTTGCACCCGATCAACCCATGCCGGGACAGCTCATCTGCGGAATCGAGGGGTCGTCCTATCGCGTGATCGTCAACCGCAACCTCGATATCCATCATGTCGCGGACCTGGCGACACGCAATATCGGAGTCACTCGCCTGGATGGGGCTGACCGACGCTACCTCGGCATCCGCCTGCGTCGCGCGGCGCTGAACCCCGATCAGGGCGTCAACTGGGTGGCGATTCCGGAGCACGAACTGGACGACGCGCTGCGCACGGGGCGGGTCGACGCCATCGTCGCTCACGATCCACTCGGCTGGCAGATCCTGCACCAGACCAAAGGTCTCGGCGTGTCGCTGCTCGATAGCATGAGCGGCGCCGAGCGGCGGCGGATCGATCAGGTGGTTGGGCTACCCGGCCTGAGCATGACGCGGGACCCAGGGCTTGCGCCCGCGCTGATTCTGGCGCTCAGGGATGCGGCCCAGCACTGGGACGCCCTCAAAACAGCCGTCGCCGCAGCGTTGGAGCAGGTGCCGGACGGCCCCGATGACCCGCGGGGCATGCTCGCGCGGGAAACCCCTCCGCACATCGTGGCGGATCACCAGCTCGTCGTGCAGGTGGCGCAATACGCCGATGAACTCAAACTGATCGGCCTTGTACCGGAAGTGGAAATGTCCACAAAACTGGCACGTCGGCTATGCGCTCCTCGTGTGGAGGCCCCGTCCAACAATCCCGACGACAGGCAAACGGGATAGCCCTCGGACGGGCCAGACCTCTTCAGGTCCCGTGGCGCTCCTCACGGGCTCTGGTTGCGAGGACATCGACACGCTCGTTTTCCGGCTGCCCACTATGCCCCCGAACCCAGTGCCACGCGACCTCATGCCGTTTTTCCGCTTCGAGGATGCGCTTCCAGAGGTCCATATTGGCCACGGGATCACCGGCGGCGTTGCGCCAGTTGCGCCGCACCCACCCCTGATGCCAGCGCGTGACACCATTGCGCAGATATTCGCTATCCGTATGCAGATCGATCCGGCAGGGCTTGCGCAGCGCCTCCAGAGCCTCGGCCGCCGCCGTCAGTTCCATGCGGTTGTTCGTGGTCTCCGCGGCGTATCCCGAAAGCTCCCGCTCATGAGCACCAAAACGCAGCAGCGCCGCCCATCCACCGGGGCCGGGATTGGGCTTGCACCCCCCGTCGGTCCAGATCTGAACGTGGGGCGGGACACCTGTCGGCAGATCGCTCCCGGGCCTATCGCTTTCTGGCCTATCGCGTTCCAGCCCATCGCTTTCCGGGGAGACCGCTTCATCCACGTTTCAGAACTCCAGCCATCTCGCGCCAGGCCATGAGACGACGCCAGTAAGCCAGCGGGTCCTTGCGCGTGACGACAGCGCCGTCGGGCGTATGACCCCAGTCATAGAGGCGGGTCAGCAGGAAACGGATCGCCGCCCCCCGGCAGAACGTGGGCAATGCCTCCCATTCGCCATCCTCGAGCGGACGGACACTTTCGTAACCATCCAGCATGGCCTGAATCAATGCCTGTTGCGGTCTGGCGTCGTCGGGACAGCACCACGCATTGAGGCAGATCGCCAGGTCGTAAGCGAGAAAATCCGTACAGGCGAAATAGAAATCAATGATCCCGGACAGAGCGTCGTTCTGAAAAAATGCGTTATCCGGGAAGAGATCCGCATGGATCTGACCGCGGGGCAGACGATCAAGCGCGGGCCACTCGGCGACGAGCACGCAGATTTCATCCGAAACCACCGTCGTCAGACCGGCCCGCAGCTGTTCGCCCGCATCCCCGCAGGCCGCGAGCAATTTCGCCCAGGACGCCATGCCCAACGTGTTCGGGCGCTCGGCCTCATATCCACGCCCCAACGCATGGAGTCGCGCCAGACCGGCCCCGAGCGCATGACAGGCGATCGTGTCGATAACGGAGACCGGACGGCCGGGCAGAAAAGTGGTGAGGGCGGCGGGTCGGCCCTCGAGTTGACGCAGGGCTTCGCCGTCATGGCCGATCACGGGAGTGGGACATGCCAGACCATGCGCCGCGAGGTGCTGCATCAGGCCGAGAAACCACGGCAGTTCCGCGGCATTCACGCGCCGCTCGTACAACGTAAGGATATAGCGCCCCAACGGCGTCGTCAGAAGGTAGTTCGAATTCTCGATTCCTTCCGCGATCCCGACGCAGGACAGCGCGGCACCGATATCGTAATCCTCAAGAAATACGCCCAGCGCCTCGGACGAGACGGTCGTGTAAACGGCCATGGACCGTCACACCCTGTGTGGGCGCCGGTGTCGCGCGCGCGAGTTCACGGGCCGAGCGGGCTCGGCAGACGGAAGGTCACGCTTTCTTCCTTGACGATACGCTCCTCGATATCGAGGTTGAAGCGCTCCGACAGGGCCTTGACCATTTCCTGGACCAGCGCCTCGGGTGCCGAAGCGCCCGCCGTGATTCCTACGGTCTCGACGTCTTCCAGAACGCTCCAGTCGAGATTTTCCAGTTTCGGCACCAGCAGGGCGCGTTTAGCGCCGGTACGCTCGGCGACTTCACGCAGACGCTGGGAATTCGAGGAGTTCGGCGAGCCGATCACGATGACAAGGTCGCTTTCCGGCGCGATGGCCTTCACGGCTTCCTGACGATTCGTCGTGGCATAGCAGATGTCTTCGCGCTTGGGCCCCTCGATATGCGGGAAACGCGCCCGCAGGATGTCCACGATTTCAGCGGTATCATCGACCGAAAGCGTCGTCTGCGTGATGAAGGCGAGGCGCATCGGATCGGCGGGCATGACCGTCCGCGCTTCCTCGGCATCCTGAATGAGCGTCATCGTGCCGGGTGGGAGTTGGCCCATCGTGCCGACGACTTCGGGATGACCGGCATGGCCGATCATGAGGATGTGACGACTTTCCGGCCCGCCATCCGCGAAATGGCGCTCGGCCTCGCGATGAACTTTCGACACCAGCGGGCATGTCGCATCGAGATAGAGCAGATTCCGGCGCTCGGCTTCGGCCGGGACGGCCTTCGGCACGCCATGCGCCGAGAAGACGACATGACCGTCTTCGGGCACCTCGTCGAGCTCCTCGACGAAAATGGCGCCTTTGGCTTCAAGGTCTTCGACAACCGTGCGGTTATGCACGATTTCGTGGCGCACATAGACCGGCGCGCCGAATCGCTTGATCGCTTCCTCGACCACGCGAATCGCGCGATCGACGCCAGCGCAGAAACCGCGCGGCCCGGCGAGGAGAACCTTCAGGGTCCGGCGCCCATGGGCAGCGGATTTCTCCGTACGGCTTGTGGGAGCAGTGGTCAGGGTGTCGGACATGGTGTTCCCCAATCAGACGGCAGGCAGTATAGCGAGAGGAGGCCGTAGCCAGCGACGCAGAACGGACGAACCGTACCAGTGCCAGGTGCTGACGCCCCGCATTGGAACGAGGCGTTACGCAACCCGACGCCGGTATGCAAGCCCCGCCATGCCCGCCCAATATCGGACGGATCGCGCCGTACCGCAACGCTCCGGTGAAAACCGACATATCGGATAAGAAGGTTTGAGAGCTTACATCATGTCCTGCGCCTCCAGAACCGCCCGTCTTTCCGCACGCGCCGCCCTGGCGATCTGCGGCGTTTCCCTCCTGTCCCTGACGGCCTGCCAGGACGAACAGAGCGCTTTCGCGCCAGCATGCCCCCATGTCCAGATTCTCAGTGAGGCCGCGGATTTTTACGATTATGACGGCAAGGGACTGGATGTCGGCGATCTCGTCGCCCGCGCGAGCATGGCTGGCCTGAGCGGATCGTGCACGGCGGGGCCCAACGGGCCCAAGCACCAGAAAACGGTACGGACAAGCCTCAGCATCGCCGTTGATGTCGTACGCGGCCCCGCGAAGCCCGACGAGAAAATCGTATTGCCGTATTTCGTCGCCGTGATGCGCGACGGCCACATCGTGGACAAGAAAGTTTTCGAAGTCGCGGCGGACTTCGCACCCAATACGACGACATCCCATCTTCGCGCCCCGGTGCGTTACATCGACCTGCCCGCATCGGACAGCATTCAGGAAACCAACTACTCGATGGCCGTCGGTTTCCAGCTGAATCACGGTCAGCTTGGCTACAACCGCGCCCATCTGCCGGAAGCCAGCTTCCTGTGGCACATCAACTGACCGCGTCTTCAAACGCCCGCTAGAAACGCAGATTAATTCGCTCCACATCTGCGTTTTATGCCTATATGACATTTTTTATTCGTGCAAGAATTTCGACTGATCTTGAAATGCACGAAAATGAATCGTATTTTTCTTATTGCGTTCCTGCTGTCTGTTGTGACATCGGCTCTGGCGACGCCGCGACCGGAAGAGGAAGCGCGGAAAAAAGCCTCCGAGACCCTGTGGGTCATCCGTTCGCGCGCCTCGATCCAGAACCAGCCCCATGCTGGCGTGGTTGCGCAGCCCCGTCGTGTCACCAGCGAGCAGAATCGGCCGCCCTATGGCCATCAGGGGCCCTGGGGCGCTTTCACACGTGGCAACGGTGAGGCGGCAGGGTTCGGCCCGGTAGGGCGTTATGCCGAAGCCCCGTGGGCCGAAGACTGGAGCAACCTGCGCGACCCTTCGCACCGGGACGACATTTTCGATCCGTTGAAATTCATAGCCCTGAACAATGCACGATCAATCTGGCTGTCGCTCTCCGGAGAGACGCGGTTGCGCAACTGGTACGAACAGAATCCGTTCCTGAGAACCCGGAGCCCGAGTGGATCGGGTCGCTTCGGCGTGCGCAATCTTTACGGCGCGGATCTGCATCTCGGCGAACATATCCGGGTGTTCGGACAGCTCATCAATGCCGATGCCGGAGGATGGGGCGGATACGGCTATAACGCGACGTTCCGGAAACGCCTCGATCTCCAGCAGGCCTTCATCGAAGGACGCGGCAGGCTGCTGGGTGCCCAGAGTGGCATCATGCTCGGGCGGCAGGAATTTCTCGATGCGCCATCCTACATCCTTTACATGCGCAACACGCCCAACGTGCCGCTGTCGTGGAACGGCGTCAGGGGTTACGCCATCTGGCCCCGCATACGCGTCGATCTCTATGACTTCATCGGGACCGATATCAACGACGCCCGCATGTTCCACAATGCACTTGACTGGACGACCCGCCTCCACGGTCTCGACGTAACGATTGCACCGCCCGACATCCGGATCGGCAGCCAGACCCTCGCGACTTATCTTGATCTGTTCGCCATCGCGTTTCGTATCAAAGGGAGTTCCGCGGCACTCGCCTATCGCAACGCGACGATCGCCGGCAGCACGAACCGTCAGAACGGCGGCTTCCGGTGGTATGGAAGCGCACCGTCCTTCGAGTTTTCGGTCGGTGGCCTTTATCAGGGCGGCACTTTCGAAAATCGCGCCACGAGCTTACGCCGTCCGGTCAGAGCCTATGCGGTCAACACGATCGCGGGTTACCGTAACCCCGGATCGCGCTGGCACCCGTTTCTGGGCATGCAGGCGGATATCTATTCCGGCGGGGATGCAACGACCCGATCCGGAACCGTGGGAACCTATATCACGCCGTTCAACCCGCAGACGAACTATCTGGACACCACGACCTATATCGCGCCGAGCAACCTCGTCAGTCTTTCCCCGGTCCTGCGCACGACGCCGCTGCCTTTCCTCAGCCTCCAGTTCAAGGCCCCCTTCATGTGGCGCGAGACGACCAGGGACGAAGTTTACAGCTCGTCCGGCCGATACACGTTCTCCCTGCCCGGAGGCGGCCATTATATCGGCGTCATCCCCCAGGCATCTCTGACACTGCAACTCGGACGACATCTGTCCTGGACCCAGTACGGCGCGCGCGTCTTCGCGTCTTCGGGCATGCGCCGGGCGGGCGCACGCAGCGGCAGCTACTACCAGTCCAATCTGGTCTTCCGCTTCTGACACATCTGATATCTATGTGGCGACGAAACATTAGGCGCAATGCCAGATGGCACACTACATAAAGACATCACCAGCTTTGCCCCAGATGGCGCGCATACGCGTCCTGCGCGAGCGCCCAGAGTTCGCCCGTCGAGGTGGCCTCCCGCGCTTCCGCCGCCGCCATGGCCGCGTCAAGCGTTTCGCGCGCCTGCCGGTCTGCCTGAGCCGTGTCGCTCAGACGGGTCATGATGTCCTTCATGTCCGTGTCGACACGCGCATATTCCCGCGCCTTCACGTCGGCAGGCAGATTGGAGCTCTCAAGCGACTGTCGATACGCCCGCAAGGCGGACAGGCGGCTTTCATTGCCTGTCCGGGGGCCATGCACTTGCCAATAGGAACCTTCCAGCCGCCCATGGGCCTGGTACAGTTTCTCCTGCGGCGCGAGAATGGCCCGCGCCCGCGCTACGGTTTCGGGGTCGGTAAAAAGGTAGTTGCGACCGTCATGCAGGATCCAGAAGGCTGATTGATGGGCTTTCTGGAGCTTCTGCTCCTCATCCGAAGGAAGACCGGCGGAATAAGACATCTCGTACTGATCGTGCCGGTCCATACCGGAATAGTCGTAGACACAGTAGCTGAATAGCGGACGCTTGGTGGTTTGAGGCGCGACGGACGAGACAGGCGCCTGCGCGCTCGCCACCGGACGCCACGGCAGTCCGACCAGCAACAGCGGCAGCATCAATATCAGTCGATAGCGTCCTCCACGCACCGCCCCCGCCGTCTTCAAGCCCTCCAGCCGACGCCGCATCGTCCTGTAGCGCCGCGAGGTTACGGCGATTCCGCCATGGGACGGCGCATCCACGCCCAGACGCAGCAGCAGGGCGCCATACCGGAAAGGCGTGGTCGTCTGCCGCTGAAGCACCCGCGCATCGCAGGCCATCTCGCGCGCATCGTGATACATCCGAACGGCGTAACGAATGGCCGGATGAAACCAGAAAACGACCTGTCCGCACGACGCGACAAGACCGGACAGCAGATCGCGCCGGGCGATATGAGCCATCTCATGGCCAAGAACCAGATCCAGTTCGATGGAGGACAGATCCGCGCCTCGGGGCAGGTAGATCGCCGGACGCCGCAAACCAGCGACGAGGGGCGTCGTGACATGCGGGCCGACGAGAACGCGAGGCGCGCGGGACAAGCCATGTCGGGCAAACAACGCTTCGGCGCGCCGCTGAAAATCTGCAACAGGTCTCGCATCTGCGGCGATCCGCCGCATGCGCACAAGACGGAGGAAGGCCAAAGCCAGTTGCGCGACGATGCCGCTTCCCCAAAGCGCCAGCAACACACTGGCCCAGTTTACCAACGGCCAATGCGATACCGCCCCGCCATTCTCATGCCACGAGCCGGATCTGGTGGTCGCGTGCCGGGGCGCAGTTGTCAGCGACGTGATTTCGGACGTCATGCTTTTCCGGAACAGCGGATCAGAAGAAGGCAGATGAAGCGGAATCCGCCCCATGAGCAGGGCCGCAAGCGACAGAGCGATCACCGCAAGCCAGAGGCCTGCCGATTGGGCGGATGTCAGCCGCATGGCGCGGGACAGAGCCGCCGCCAGCAGCACCAGGACTCCGCACTGCACGGAGATGGCGATCAGGTGAAAGGCGAAGGTCGTCATGGACGTTCCTCCCCCTCATCATCGAGCGTTCGGAGAAGCGCCTCCAGCGTTGCGCGCTCCTCCGCGCTGAGCGATCCGCGTTCGGCCATGAATGCGCAGAGCGGTGCGACCGAACCGCCAAGCGTACGGTCGACGAAAGCGGCAATCGTATCGCGTCTGGCCTGGGCGACCGGCCGTGAAACGTCATAGCGAAACAGATGCCCGTCAGCGACCCGCGTCAGATAGCCCTTGGCGCGGAGCCGCTCCATCATCGTCAGCACGGTGGTGCGCGCGAGCGCATTAGCGCGCCCGTAACGTGCGAAGACATCGCCCACCGTGGCCGGCGCATGCGCTTCGATATCCTGAAGAAGCGCCAGTTCCTGCGCTCCGATCGTTGGTTCCATGGACATGGGCTCCCGCTCATCGATCCGATGACGAAAGCGCATGACGACATATGTCGTCAAGAAAAAACTGACGATACGTGTCGTCAGGCCCGCACAGGCGCTATGCTCCCCCCGCAGCGATGTCCTCGAGCGCCGGGCGGTCAAGCAACCGGATGCGGGTGACATGATCGATTTCGATGAGGCCGTCACGACGAAGCGCATTGAGCGTGCGACTGACGGTCTCGATGGTCAGTCCCAGATAATCCGCGATATCCGTGCGCGTCATGGGAAGAACGATGACGTCCCGGCATGCTGCCATGCCCGCATGTTCAGTCAGGAAACTGGCGAGACGCTCGCGGGCGGTCTTGCGTCCCAGAAGCAGCATGCGTCCCTGCGCGACCGACAGTTCCCGCGATGCCTCTGTCAGGAGACGCTGTTCAAGCTGCGGAAACTGGGACATCAGGAGCTTCAGACCATGCCGCGTCACGCGGCAGAGCTTCAGCGGAGTCAGGGCTTCCGCATTGAATGCGTAATTTCCATCGGCAGCCAGGCCGAGGAACTGGCCCGGCGAGGCGAAGCCCGTGACCTGACGGCGTCCGTCCGGCATCAATGTGCAAAGCCGTGCATGACCTTCCGTCACCACGAAGAAATCCTCCGCCGGTTCATCCTGGTTGATGAAGGTCTGACCCGCTTCAAACTCGAGATGCTGGGTGTAGGTCGCAAGCTGCTCGATATCTTCGTCAGGCACGACCGCGCAGACGCTCGCGGAGCGGACGCCGCAACGCGCGCATTCTGCCGCAAGATTTGCAGCATCGTGGTGTCGAAGCAGCACCTGCTTTCCCCCTTGACGCCAAGTGATGCAAGAACATCACACCGGGGGCGGATACTCCTCCCATCCGTCTTTCGACGCAACCCGTTTGATTTAGGTCAAGGCGAGCAAATGCCTCGCGTGTTCTTACCGCGCTGACTGAATTGTGATGGACAAAGCCATGAAAAAGTACCTTACGGGTTTCAGCGCCGCCCTGGCATGCGGCCTGCTTTCCGCGACCGCGCTCGCTTCCGTGGCGTCGGCTCAGACAAGCGCACCCATCGTCAACGCCCCGGTTACAGCCGACATGCAGGCGGCTCCCGTCGCGGCTTCAGTGTCCGCCCCCGTCTCTCGTGGCGGTCATTGCGGCCTGTTCGAAACCTGCGCGAACACACGAATCGGTCTCGGCAAAGGTGACTTCATCGTCCGCCTGTCCGCTCTCGGCGTGCTGCCTCAAGATATGAACAGCAAGATCTGGGTCGATGGCGGCCGCCTCCCGGGTCGCGTTCGCGCCACCAATCAGGTGATGCCGGAACTGACATTCGAGTATTTCTTCACGGATAACGTTTCGGTTGATCTGATCGCCGCCTCCACACGCCACGAAATCGCGGCCGAACACACGCCGCTGGGCAAGATCGATGTCGGTAGCGCTTGGGTTCTGCCGCCGACCGTGACGTTCGCCTGGCATTTCCGCCCTCACAAGCGCTTCAACCCCTATCTCGGCGTCGGCGGCACGCTGGCCTTCTTCCACAACGTGTCTCCCGCCGGCGGTCTCGTCCAGAAGCTGAACATGGGTGTCACCGGCGGCCCGTCGATCAATGCGGGCTTCGACTATCAGATCGTCGGCAACTGGTTCTGGAACGTCGACGTGAAAGAAATGTTCATGCGCGTCCACGCCTGGGCCAACGACCGCGGCGATATCGGCGGCAAGCCTTTCATCAAGGCGCATGATTCGCTGAACCCGACGGTTGTCGCGATGGGTATCGAATACCGCTTCTGATTCTTCGCAAGACGTCCTGTTCAAGAAAGAGGGGTTGCTTTCGGGCAGCCCCTTTTTATAGGGGCGATGGCTTTATATGGGGTATGCCGATATTCCATACTCGCGCTAGCCCGTTCGTCACCCTACATAAGGGGATGTCTCAATCTGGCCAGACCAGTTCGAGTGGAGATTATCCCGCATGAGTTCATCCTCTCTTTTTCCCGGTCGTGAGTTTGATGCCTTCCTGTTCGATATGGACGGGACGATTCTGACGTCCGTGCTGGCTGCCGAACGTGTCTGGAGCCGTTGGGCGGAACGTCACGGCCTCGATCCAGAGCCACTGCTGGCCAATCTGCATGGTGTACGGATGGTGGACACGATCGCGCGTCAGAATTTGCCGAATGTGGACATTCAGGCTGAAGCACGATGGATCACGGATCGTGAGCTTGAAGACATTCACGGCGTGGTCCCCGTGCCCGGCGCCGAGCAGTTTCTGGCCTCCCTGCCGCCGGATCGCTGGGCAATCGTCACCTCCGCTCCCCATGAGCTTGCTCTACGCCGTCTTTCGGTCACAGGTCTTCCGATGCCGCGCGTTCTCGTCACCGCGGAAAGCATCAAACATGGAAAGCCACAACCGGACTGCTTCCTTCTCGGTGCGGAAAAGCTGGGCTTTGAAGCACGCAATTGCGTCGTATTCGAAGATGCTCCTGCCGGCATCAAGGCTGGCGAAGCCGCAAGCGCTGCCGTCGTCGTCATCACGCACACTCATAGCCAGCCTCGCGAACTCGGCCACCCGGCGATCGCCGACTATACAGACGTTTCGGCGCGAACGACCGCGGACGGACGTCTCGAGATTATTTCGGTAGCCTGACGTTTAACTGGCCAGATAGGCGTCCAGAACGTCTTCTGGCGCGCCATCCATCCGAATCTGGCCGTTTTCGAGCCAGATCACGCGCGTACACCATTGTCTCAGAATATCCGGCTGATGGGTCGAGACCACAAGGATGTCAGCGCCGCGCACGAGCGCCTCGATCCTCCGACGGGCCTTATCGAGAAAAGCCGCATCGCCCGCCATGAACCATTCGTCCATGAGGAGCACCTCGGGAAGAATGGCCGTAGCGAGGCCGAATGCCAGTCGTACGACCATACCTGAGCTATACGTTTTAACTGGCATATCCATGAAGGCGTCGAGGTCCGCAAAATCTGCGACATCACGGGCAAGCGCCATTTCCGTCTGCTTGTCCAACCCGAAATAACGGCTGCGAAGGGTGATGTTTTCCCTGCCCGTCAATTCGGGATTCATACCCAGCTGCGCGTCCAGAAGAGTGCCCAGGCGTCCCTGGACACGAACCCGGCCCGCGACAGGTTCGTAAATGCCGCCGAGCGCCCGCAGGAGAGTCGTCTTTCCGGCGCCGTTTCCGCCGATCAGCCCCACGCGTTCTCCTTGACTGATGGAGAAGCTGATGGAGCGCAGAACATTCACGACGATTCGTGAGCGGCGGTCCGCCGCCAGATGCGCGGCAGGTCCCGTACGTGCGCTTGCGAGCATCGTCGCGACAGTACCTTTGAGTGACCGGGCCGCGCCGTGATAGAGCGGAAATGTAATTTCCAGATTGTCGACGTCGATCGCGGCCATCTCTCAGATCCAGTAAGCGACGCGCGCGCGGAACCGCGCGAGAAAGCCGATCGCCAAAATCCAGACAAGCAGGCTATGGACCATTGCGGCCGCCCATATGGACACGCCCGTTACCTCGCCCAAGAGAGGCGCTCGGATGATTTCGAGCAAAGGGTAGAAAGGATCGATCAGAAGATACTGTGCTCCGGCATGGATCAAGGAAGGCTTCCAGATAACAGGCGTCACGAAAAAACAGATTTGGATGACTGAACTGACGAGTGGCGGCATATCGCGAAAACGCGCTCCAATCAGGCCCAGCAGCACGCATACGGCCATGCTGTCGACAATCCAGAGGACCAGTGCGGGAAGAACGGAAAGCAGATTCTGCGGGATGACGCGGAAGAAGGCGAAAACGAGAGCGACGACGACGACATTATGCAGCAGAATCAGAGTGTTTCTGATGATCGCGCGCAGCACATTGACCATGAGCGGCATACGCATCGCATGTAAAGCGCTGGCGTTCTGGGAGAAAATACTCGGCGCTTCGTTGACGAGCGTGCTGATATAGCCCCAGAGCACGAGTGACAGCGACAGAAACGGTAGATAACTGCGCAAATCCATATGAAACAGCGTACCGTAAACGGCGCCCAGAGCGCCGATCATTACAGCAGTGGAAATTGTCAGCCAGAACGGTCCAAGAATTGAACCGCGATAACGCAGCTTGATATCGAGCCAACCGAGAGCGAGAGCGAGAGGCAGAAGCGAGAACGCCCCGAACATGTCTTCGAACACGGCGCCAATCGCCCGGAAACCGCGCAGTGGCGAGAGATCAAGTGTTGGACTTCCAGATTTTGGAACCTGTGGCGCACCACTCATGCTCTGCGACACTCCCCTGCCAGAAACACTGTGGCTGTAGCCCGTGAGAGCGTGTTATCCAAGAGCAACCCTGATGGAGACCGCACAATCATGACGAGACTGGATACGGTGGGGCTGTTCGTCCTCGGCTTCGCCGTCTTCTGCTATCTGATCGGTCCATTGCTGACAGTCTGGATTCTGCGTCAGCATGATTCAGAGTAGAACGGATATATATGGAGATGTGCTGTGTTGGTTTTCAGGGTGGATCAGGGGACCTGGCGGCGACCTACTTTTCCGTGCCTTGAGACACAGTATCATGGGCGCTGGGGGTTTTGACGTC
>NZ_JARBJP010000013.1 GCF_029309905.1 Brytella acorum | reverse complement strand
GATCCAGCGCCTCGGCGAGCACGATGTCGAACTGCCCGGCTTGCGCGTCGCGCAGAAGCGTCTGGATGCCGGGGCGCAGGATCATGCTGGCCCCGGAAATGGCCGCGTCACGGTAATAATCCACCACCTGCCAACCCTCGCGCGCGGCGCGCTCTTCACAGAGCCGGAACTGGTCCTCGATCGAGGCCGCCAGCTGGTTGTCCGAGGAGTAGCGGGCATAGAGCGCGACACGGGTCATGGCGAAACTCCTGGCAAATGATTTCGTACGGTTTACCTTATGCGACGTTTACCGCTGGATGGCTTTGTCCGATCGGCTGGCGTCTCCGGGACGCGCCCGGTTGCCGCCGTGTAGATTTCATTATCCTCGCGATGTCCCACCGCGATGACGAAGATGACGATCCGCTGTTCCACGACCTGATAGACGAGGCGATAGCCGTCCTGGCGCAGCTTGATCTTGTAAAATCCGGCGAGATCGCCGTGCAGTTCGTTGCCGGGAGAATGCGGGTTCAGAACCAGTTTTTCGAGCTTTTTCTCGAATTTCCTGCGAATGCTGCCGTCCAGCCCGTCCCATTCCCGAAGTGCGCGATCATCAAATTCGATCGCGTATTCAGTCATCGGGATGGCGGGCCTTGAGTTCTGCCAGCGTCATGCGGTGGCGGGGGGCGGGATTGGCGAGGCGTTCGCGGACGATTTCGATCAGCCTTGCATCTTCGTCGGTCACAAGCCGCCGCTTGACCGGCGGCTGGCCGGTCTCGGCGATATAGGCCAGGGTATCGCGCAGCACGTCGGACAGGGACATGCCTTGCGCCGACAGCTTCGCGACAGCGGCGGCCTTGAGGGTGTCATCGACACGGAACGTCACGGCGGACATGGCTTCCTCCTGATTGCAAGACAAATGTAATACATTTGTACGAATATGGGAAGCGCAAAACAGGTGATCCCGGCCTGCCTGAAGTGGTGCCTTGGATGGGACTGGCATCATTCATCAGGTTCCTTCCGACTGGCTGCTCCTCGGTCTGACGAAGCGTTGTCGTTGGCGGCGTCAATCTGACCTATCCGCCGTTCGAATTCCTCGCGGGCGATCTGCCGTCCCAGCAGGCGCGCCAGGATGAGGATCAATGCATCCGTTCGCGCCTTCATGGCCGGATCTGGAAGGGCGGACTGGACAGTATCCGTGGGTTTGTTATCGTTGGCCGGAGATTTCGGTCCGGCGTTCGATATGCGGTTTTCGTCCGTCATCGTGCAGCCCTTTCCGTTTGGAGAGGACAGCAGCATCACGTGCGGAAAGACGCCGTGCAACCGAAAAAATTAAGCCATTTCAATGGATTGTCGGCGTACGTTAGGTGCTGCGTACTGGGGCGTAGTCAGGCGTACACGTGGCGGTGTTTTGTAAGAAAAACGAGAAATCACAAGTTGGTGAATAATTAATTCAGGGGGAACGATTCGTCTACTTTGTTGTAAGAGCAGTTTCTGCCCTCATTCCAGACATGAGTAGTAGGCCTCAAGCCTAGTCATCATAGCGGATGTCATTAGTTCAAAATTTATGCATAGATGAACCGATTCCGGTTGCTTTAACTTCAGTATAGATAAGGGAAAGAGCCGACATTTCCGCAGGATCCACGTGCGATTTACATTGGCAGGAGATTAGCAAAAATGTAGCACATTCTCTCATCGCGTATATCGTGGAAAGGGACTCGAGCGTGTAGCCAAGCCCCTGCGAGCCATTCCGGCGATCGCATGTGGTTAGTAGCGTTCAGTGGATCGAGCGACCGCATTGCATTGATCGGTGCCTCTGCTTGCGCTGATTATTTACATAATACTTGAAAAGTATTTTCATGCGGCTCTTGTTCGCGCATTCTCGATCCCTATATGTTCTACATCGCAGCAAGGGGATCAAGGGTGGCAAAGCGTTTTCCTTGGAAGAGCAATTACCGTCAAATTCCTCTGTTTGTGCAGAATGCACTGAATAACATTGACAGCGATCTCATCGTCGTTGCCGCGACCAAGAAGATCAAGCGCAGGGATATTGAGACAGGGCAATATAGCCACGTTGGATTGAGCATAGACGGTTCTTCCGTCATCGCCGCAGGTCCGACCCAACCGCCTGCCGACGCTGGAAAGTGGTCTGAGCGAAACGCTCATGGCTGGGACCGCAAGCGCGAAGATTGGCCGATGGTCCAGAAAACATGGACCTTCGAATCACCTAATTTTGGTGACGGCGCGCGCAACGGCTGGACGATGCGTTCTTGGACGAAAGACGTCTACCAACACCAAATTTTTGAGCCGCAGGGCATGACCATCGAAGCAAGTGTGCTTCAAGATAAAGGTGGTGAGGAGGTGGTGATCATATTTGCGCTCGCGCCCATGCTGAGCCGCAGTATGGCCGAGTTCGAGTTGATGCTGCTCTGGGCGGTCAATGTTCTGCAAGAGAATACGGGCGTCACTGGCGTATTCGCGAGCGACGCCAAACGGGAAGAATACCTCTCAACCATCACGCTTGACTGGCAGATTTTTCCACCGGGGACTGCTGACGAAGTTGTTGCTCGCTTGTTGGGATCGGCGCATCCGACGAACGCTCCTGACTTCGAGAAACATGTTCGCGAGCGGGTGCGATTGTTCGAGGGCTTCGAGCCGAAAGCTTACATTCGGGGCCAGGGTGGCTTTGGCTCATATTTCGGCGCAAAGTTCGCTGACAATTTAGTCGTGTTCGAGAACCTCAAATACGGTAATGCAATCTATTTACTTTATCAGGATTGGGACGAAGCATCCCAACGGTCCCGACTTGATCTTCTCCGCGATCAGGACGCACATTTTGATCGCGTGGTGCATGCTGATGGATGGCAAGATCGATTTACATCGCTACTGCATGATAAGCTTTTTGAGCGCGGCTTACGGCGGCGGCGCAGTGGTTATAGATCGAAGCGGCGCCGTCGCTGATTTGCCGGGAATAATCCGGGACAAATGCATTGCTTACGTTGGACGTAGTGAGAATATAATTATTTTAAATTTCTGGCAGAAAAGCCGACAAGAAGGGAGAATACATGGCCCAATGTACTGCACCGGTAAGGGGACATCGCTCGGCTGCGGCGGCGGCTGACTGCCCTGCTTGCGGAGGGCGATACAGTAGTTCACGGGGATATGGTGGCTACAGTAGTTACAGTGACTATGGCAGCTATCGGCCTTCTCCTTCCGGGAGCCGGAGCACCGGTAGTTCGGCGCGGCATAGTTCAAAGCCACGATGGTCTACACCGAGTTCGGGAGTGTGGTACGCACCTGAAGAAGTAAGGGCACTTACTCCTATCCGTGAATCTGTCGAAAACCTCGCGATCTCGCAACCTGATCTTAGAGATGTTTTTCTGTGCCACGCGTGGGATGACCGTCAGGGGGCCGCAAAAGACCTTCATGACCTACTTGAAAAACGCGGCGTTCGTGTATGGTTCAGCGAGAAAGACCTTGGCCTCGGCGTGCCTATGATGCGGGCAATTGATAAGGGTTTGGTGAATTCTCGCATCGGTATAGTACTAGTTACGCCTGCCATGTTGCGTCGCCTTCCCGCAGAAGGTGTCGCCGACAAAGAGCTTTCGGCTCTCCTCCGGCGTGAGAGGCTCGTGCCCGTCGTACATGGAACAACATACGAAGAATTGGAGAAGGTCAGCCTTCTGCTAGCGTCTCGGGCTGGGCTAAGCACTGCCGAAGAGTCATTGGCGGAAGTTGCAGCTAAGATCGCTGAGCTGGTTGCAACTTAGTCCAGTTGAAAGACAAGAAGACGTTATTACCTTAACTTTGGACATTTGGATCAGGGTTCTCGTGGTGATATGTCTTCCTTTTGCTATTCAAAGCCTTCAAAATCGTTCGTCGCAGCCGTTTTGAGTAAGTCAAAGTTGAGGGTTGAAAGTCCAAAATAGGCGTATATGGCATGAACGTCGACATCACGAATGATTGCTTGTCTAATCCCTCACGCCGACCAGACAACATTCCGGTTCCCTCTTTGTTGTCGTTTGGAGTGGTTTGGCTCGTTTTTAGAACTCACCATATAAAAATATGACTGAGATGATTCGAGTTGCGACGATCAGCGATGCCGAGGCCGTCGCAGCGCTTACCAGAGCAGCTTACGCCAAATGGGTGCCAGTGATCGGGCGAGAACCGCTCCCGATGAAGGCAGACCACGCCGCATTCATTCGTGACCACCGGGTAGACCTTCTGTTCGCTGGTTCAGATTTGGTGGCGCTTCTCGAAACAATCCAGCATGAAAACGACATTCTGATTGAAAACGTCGCCGTTGATCCTCGCTTCCAGAAGCGTGGCTATGGAAGAAAAATGCTTGCATATGCGGAGCAACTGGCCGCCCAGGCCGGTGTAGGCATTGTCCGCCTGTATACGAACTCTCTGTTCGAAGAAAATCTTCGCTTATACGCATCACTGGGTTACGAAATCGAACGTGAAGAGGCCCGAAACGGCGGGGTGGCAATCTACCTGTTCAAGCGATTACCCTGACGGCAGTCTTCTTATTGCCGTCATCCTCCCGGCAAAGTCTGTGCTGGCGGGAGCGTCGGCCGTGAAGAGGAAACAGACGTGATGCCTGAGGATCCGTTCGCCCTGATCACGACAGTCGAACTGACCTGGATCGAGAAGCAGGTGGAACGCTGGCTGCGCTTCGGGCGGCCTGTCTCGGACACGATCCTTGACCGTCAGCGGCGCATGCTCAGCTTCGCGCCCGGCAGCGTGTTCGCCTTCGTGCGCTGGGCCGCCAACGAGTATGGCACGGTTGAATCGCACATCGACATCGTGCGCACGGTGGGTTCGGGCGAAGACTACCAGACTGTCCCATGCGTGCGGCCCGGTGCCGAGGTGTTGCTGCACCAGAATTCATGGCCGCGCGTCCAGCGTGTAATGGAAGCGATCGACGTGGTCGAGGCGCTGGACATCGACCTCGACAGAGGTCAGTCCCGATTACTGGTGTCAACTTCACCATCGGCTGGAGGCCCGGCAGCAGCCCGATGCCTATACCAAAGCACGGCATCGGGCATGGCTGCGTCGTCGCGCGTTGCATTGAGTGCGCTGTCCGCGTCTGGCTTACCGACGTTGGCCCGTGCCTTTCCCTTCTCTTTCCGGCCAGCTTGTCCATCCTCCTGTCGCGTCCGTTTTGTGCCGGGACAACGCGACGCTTCGCGCCGCGAGCGGAAGGTGCCGGCTGCGCCGCCGCGTGTATTTTTCTCACCTTCGGACGTGTTCGGACACCGCTTCTACTAACGATTGTGGCGTTGAGTGGCACGAGTTTTCCCGCATCCGGAACACCGTCCGCATGCGCTGGACGGTCGGCCCGGATGCGCGACGAACGCATGCTGACCGATCGGTTATCGTCGCCGGAAGTGTCGTCCGTTTGGCAATCCCCCGTGATGTGCGGAGGTCGTTTTCGATCAGGTCAGGCGCATGGTTTTGACGTGTGTTCGGCACGTCATAAGAGACATCGAAGACGGGTCGCGGTGCAGCGTTTCGACGTCCCGTTCGATTGGTGTCGGCAGGTGCGTCATGGCAGATTTTCGGGCCTTGGCACGGATATCCCGAAGTGAGTGCTGGATTCCGAAAAGTCGAAAAAACGTGAGGGCAAGATTAAAGGACGTGGCACTCCTGCCGGTCCAGCCCTGCGGTTTTCTCTGTCTGCACATGGGGTTAGAGAAAGTTCGGGAGGCACTCTGGATTTCTGGCGTATGAGCCGTCATTTTTCAGGAGTGAGGGTTTCCCGCCGTTTCTGACGGCACTGTTCCCCGAAAAGCCTGGTTTTCGCGAGGTCTGGCCATGGCGCAGGATGACGACACCGCGTTTCGCCCCAGAGTTGGACGCCTCCGTTCGAAGGGCGGTCCGGCGCGCGGTCGCACCGACTTTCTGGCGGGCATCCGCACACAGGTTCGGCGGCAATCCCTGTCCCCCGGAAAGAGGGGCGGCAGCGGGTCGGGCGGCGGCAGTGGTCGCCGTTCATCTGTTGGGTCGGGTGCGGCCTCGCGTGCGGGAAGCGCGGGGCGTTCCGGTTCCACCCGTGGGGTGGGTCGCGGGCGTGGCGCGTCCTTCGTCCGGGCGCGCGGGATCGCCGGCTGGCGGCATCAGCTATCCGGTGCCCGGCGTGTGACCGTGAAGGCGCGTGTGGTGCGTCAGGCCGGGAAGGGAGGAGGAGCCGCTGCCCACCTGCGTTACATCCAGCGTGACGGCACCTCCCGCGACGGCGAGCGTGGTGTCCTGTATGGCGCGGAGACCGACCGTGCCGATGCGAAAACCTTCCTCGAACGTGCTGCGGAGGACCGGCATCAGTTCCGCTTCATCGTCTCGCCGGAAGATGCCGACCGGATGGAGGATCTGACGGACTTCACCCGCGACCTGATGACGCGGATGGAAGCCGATCTCGGCACACGTCTGGACTGGGTGGCAGTGAACCATTTCAATACCGCGCATCCCCATGTCCATGTCGTTATCAATGGCCGAGACGATCAGGGCAAGGATCTCGTCATTGATGGCGGGTATATCACGCACGGCCTGCGCGAACGCGCGTCTGAATTTTGTCACGCTGGACCTCGGCCCCGTGTCCGAGATCGAGCAGCGGCAGAAGCTGGAAACCGAGATCGACCGCGACCGCTTCACCCGCATCGACCGTGCCCTGCTGGCGCAGGCGCAGGATGGTTCCCTCGACATGCGCCCTGGCAGCGACGTCGCATCGTCCGATCTGGTGGACCGGCGGCTGTGCCTGTCACGTCTGACCAAACTGGAACGCATGGGACTGGCCAGCCAGACGGAACCGGGGCGGTGGACGCTCGACGACCGGCTGGAAGAACGCCTGCGCAATCTCGGCGAACGGGATGAAATTACCCGGCAGATGCATCGCGCCCTGAAAGCGCGCGACAAGGGCACAGCGCCGACGCGCGATCCCGCGCATTTCCGCTTCCATGGCGAGGTTCCGGAAAAACCGGTCACCGGGCGGCTGGTGGACCGGCACCTGACCGACGAACTCGGGGAGAAACTGTCGCTGGTGGTCGCTGGGATCGACGGACGGGTGCATCATCTGCGCGGTTTCGATCCAGCCCAGATGGAGGACATCCCCCGTAGCGCGATCGTGGAGATCGCGGCAGCTCCTGTCCTCGACAAACCGCGCCCGTCCGATCGGGCGATCCTCGCCCATACCGAGGACGGGATCTATCGCCCCTCCACCCATCTGGAACAGATGCAGCTCGACCGCTGGAACCTCAAAGGCACGCCGGAAGACCTGATCAAGGGGCATGTCCGCCGTCTGGAAGCTCTGCGTCGGGCGGGGATTGTTGAACGGTTTGAGGCCGACCGCTGGCGCATCCCGGAAGACTTCCAGAAGAAGGCCATCGCTTATGACGCGGCGCGTGCCCCGAAGGCGACGGTGCGGCTGCTCTCGGCCTTCGATCTGGAGGTGCAGATCGGTTCCGACGGGGCGACCTGGCTCGACCGGCGTCTGGTGGCTGGGACCAGACGCGACGACGACCGGGTGGAGGCCGGGTTCGGGGGTGAAGTCGGCGATGCCCTGGCCAGACGGCAAAAGGCCCTGATCGACCGTGGGGATGCCAGCCTCACCCCGGAGGGCGTGGTCCGCTATCGCAGGAACCTGCTGGCGACGCTGGAAGGGCGGGAGGTGGAACGGGTCGGACAGGTGATGGCCGAAAAGCGGGGGAAGTTATGGCGTCCGCTCGATCGCTTCGAGACCATTCAGGGCACGCTGAAAGGCCCGGTCGATCTGGCCAGCGGGCGCTTCGCGGTGCTGGAAAGCGGACATGAATTCTCGCTGGTGCCCTGGAGACCGGAGATCGGGAAACAGCGCCAGAAGGAGATGGCCATTTCCATGGACGAGCACGGTGGTATCTCGTGGGAGCTGGGTCGGGGCAGGGGGCTTGGCTTGTAGCAGGATGCCCCCGCGAGTCGTTTCGGAAGGCAGACAAACACCGACAAAAGCCGCCAATTTTACGCCAGGCTACGCCCCCGTACGATGCCGATCGAACAAGGGTTTGCGCCACAAAAATTCCGCGTCAATCTGTCATCGGACCTCCAGATCGGGAGCACGGCGATGGTCAGACGGCAGCGGATGAACGTATATTTCGAGCCGGGCCTGCTGAAGCAGGTCGAGGCGCTGGCCGAGCGCCGGAAAGTGTCGAAATCGGCGGTGATCGAGGCGGCGGTGCTGTCGCTCGTGTCCGGCGAGGACGATGGACGCCGGGATGCGGCCCTGTCGAAGCGCCTGGACCGGCTCGGGCGGCGGATCGACGATGTGGACGAGGCCGTCGCCGTGCTGGGGGAAGCGTTCGCGCTCTATACCCGTGCCTGGATGAGGCACCAGCTTCCCATCCCGGCGAACGAGAACGAGGCCGCGAAGGATCGGGGCGCGGAGATGTATGCCCGGTTCAACGAGGTATTGGTCCGGCGGCTGGCGAAGGGGCAGCGGTTCCTACATGATCGGGTAAGGGATGTCGCAGGGCAGAAAAGAGGAAACGATATGTAAATTGCT
This sequence comes from Brytella acorum, assembly GCF_029309905.1. GTDB lineage: Bacteria > Pseudomonadota > Alphaproteobacteria > Acetobacterales > Acetobacteraceae > Brytella > Brytella acorum. Next base: position 39,114 of record NZ_JARBJP010000013.1, on the reverse strand, counting down.
GCCAGCGCTCACGAGGCGTCCGCAAAATGATACCCGATAAGTTTCGCGACAGTTCCAGCGTGAGTTTGGGCGAGATCGTGATCCTCGCAGTTATTGACATGAAGGTTGGATAAAGGTGGGAGTTCGGTAAACTAGGCAATAGGCGATGCCCAGCGGCGATGCCACTAATAGGATCATTATCGCCTCCTAGCAGGAGCGTAGAAGCTTCGATCGACATTATCTGGTCTGAAAGATATTCCCCCGATGTCTGCGATCCATGATGCTGCACGCGGATATGCTCGATAATAATCCGTTCTCCATTTTGAGTCGCCAAGATCAGAGAACGGAACGAAAGCGTTTAGATTAGTGGACAGAATTAACTCAGAAATTGTCTGATTGCAAAGCAGGAGGCTGCGGTTGGTATCGAGGCTGTATAAACCAATAAACCAGGCCTAAGGAAAGAATGGCGGCGGAAAGGCCAAGCATTTCGTTGAAGTCGATTTCTTTTAGATCGAGAACGATAAACTTTCTGACGGTCGCCAATATGCCGATAAGGAGAATGGGCTCGATACGAATAATGCCATGCTGTTTTCCTGCTGACGGCGTAATAAATGATCTTTTGAATTCAAGTGCAATTAGAATTGTAAAGAACATTCCAAAAACTGCTTGAAGGTTCTCAGGTGTGGTCGAGTTTATTCCGCGATCGGCAAGCATTACTACGATCGACACGGTGAGATGAAGAAGGGAAACGCTCGCGATCAACATGATGATCGCGCTTAGTGTCGTCATCACGCACTGTTCGAACAGATCAAAAATACGTTCTTTGAACATATTAGAAAAAATTCCTCTGATTTTCGACGGGAATACCTGCCTTTATTTCAGTCGAAGCAGATCATGTTTCTCTTTAAATTTTTACTATATTTTCCATGCATCTTATTTTTTGTCGGTATACCGCGCCGTTTCATACGGCGCGGTGATCATCAGATACCGATACGGACGCCCAGTTCGACAACCCGATCGAGTGGTATACGCAAGAAGTCCGTGACGGGCGTTGCATTTCGCGTCATGAGAAGAAACAGCGCCATGCGCCAACGTGAGATCTGGGACGGCTGCGCACGGACCAGCAATTCACGCGACACGAAATAGGAGGCCTGCGGCAAGTCGAAACCGGTATCCCCAACCTGTAGTTGAGCAAGAGCCACCGGAAGATTCGGCATTTCCATGAAGCCATAACAAAGCATGACCCGATAAATGTTTGGCGCGATCTCGGTTACTTCGGCCCGCTGGTCGGGCGCCACCTGAGGAATGTTGACGTTCCTGACCGTGAGAAGAATAACGTGATCATGTAATACCTTGTTGTGTTTGAGATTATGAAGAAGCGATGTCGGAATGTATTCAGGATTTGCCGTCATGAACACACCCGTCCCTGGCACACGGATAATGCTCCGGGAATGAGGAAGACGCGCAATGAAAGTTCCTACCGGCATCGCATCATGCTGTTGCCGTGAGAGAACAAGGCTTCTCCCTTTTTTCCATGTGAACATCATCATGATCAAAACGGCTGCTAGCAGAACCGGCACCCATCCGCCTTCAATGATTTTCAGAGTGTTCGAGGCGAAAAAAATTCCGTCTATGATAAAGAAACCGCCGAACACGGTGATGGTCGCCCAAGCAGACCATTTGTACCGGTCTCGATAAACAACAGCAGCGAGAATACAGGTGCAGAGAAATGTGCCGGTTACGGCAATGCCATAGGCCGACGCCAGAGCCTCGGAACTACGGAACGCGATGACGAGAAGCAACGCGCCCACCATGAGCGAATGGTTGAGACCAGGCAGGTATATCTGGCTTTCTTCCGTGGGGTTTGTGTGCATGATCCGCATGCGCGGCACATAACCGAGTTGGATTAATTGTCGGCACAGGGAAAACCCTCCGGATATGCACGCCTGGCTGGCAATGACTGTGGCAATTGTCGATATGATGATCATAGGGATCTGAAGCCATTGCGGCCCCAGCAGAAAGAACGGATTGGAGATCGTTGCCGGATCAGAGATCAGCAATGCCCCTTGACCGAAATAATTGAGTGCCAGGCAGGGCAGGACAAAAAACAACCACGTTTCGCGAATGGGCCTGCGCCCAAAATGGCTCATATCGGCATAAAGGGCTTCGGCACCGGTCACGGCGAGGACTACGGAACCAAGGGCCAGGAACGACAGATAACCATGCCGGGCGATGAACATGATCGCATAGGTAGGTGAAAGTGCAAGCAGGATCGTAGGGTGGTGAAGGATGGCAAGAATGCCTAAAACCCCAATCATCAGAAACCAGAGTACCATCACCGGACCAAAAATGATGCCGATCTTGCCCGTGCCATGAAACTGGATCGAGAACAGTCCGATCAGAACGGCAATTGATAAAGGGACAACAAGATGGCTCGCGGCCGAAAACGAAACCTCGATGCCCTCGATTGCCGAGATGACCGAGACTGCTGGTGTAATGATGCCATCGCCAAAGAACAGGCAGGCCCCTATGACACCGATCATTCCAAGAAGCAGCTTGACGGATTTACGCTTCGCGTTCTGCTGCGCCAGAGACATCAGAGCGATAATGCCACCCTCGCCATTATAGTCGGCGCGCATGACAAGAATGACGTATTTTACCGTCACGACGAGCATGAGCGTCCAGAACAGGAGGCTTTCAACTCCCAGCACCTCGCTTGCGGAGATAGTTCCGTGATCCGATACGACTTGAGCTGTCGTGCGCAATGCATAAAGCGGGCTGGTACCGATGTCGCCGAACACGACCCCAAGCGCGCCTAATATCGCGGCAAAGCCGGCAGGACGAGCATCATGTCCCGCTGACCCCTTTCCGCCCTGAACGGCGACCGGTGCTGTTAAAGACACTATCTCATCTCCAGTAATATTGATTGATCAAGCCGAGTATTCCGTGCATGCTTTTTGATCTGTGCATCGCAGTGTGAAGAATTACCTGTCATTAAAAGCCGAGCACCGCATCTGCGCCAAAGGTGAACTGGCCTGTGTTGCGCAGGTCGTTGAAGGGCGTCGTGCCATTGAGGGAGCGATCGAAGCGTATTTCCGGGCGAATCTCGAACAGCTTGACGTGGTGTCCGAAGGCCGGATGCCAGTTCGTGCCGAGCGTGAGCGCGCCATAAGTCGTGGGTGGGGCAGACTGGGTATACGCGCTCTTGCCCAACGTGGCCCGGATATAGGAGGTGTCGCCAAGGAACGAGGTGACGAATAGGCCCGTATTATCGCGATAGATCTCGCCGCGATAGTTCAGCGTGAGGCTTGGTGTGATCTGATAGCTCACATAACTGACGAAGCTGTAAGCATCCGCGCGAAGGCCATCGTCATGCATATAGTTGAACTCGCCGGTCACGGAGAGCTTGTCGTTGATCTTGTACGTTCCGTTCAGGTCGTTCCAGAACCTCTGGGAAGAATTGGCCTGTTTGCCCAATGTCCGGATGGCGTCTTCCGGGCCGACGCGGCCGAGATAAGTAAAGGAAAATTTTCCGCCAAGCAGCCCGCTGCCATTGACGCCGAAATAGCCGGCTGCCGCGTGATTGTTGTCGCCTCCACCAAACGAGACCTGATTACCGGTATCGACACCGAAAAGCGCACTGAAATGGTCATCGACATGCCATTGGAACATCCCGCCGACATGTTCGAAGGTGGTGGAATACTGGGTCGTGTAGGATAGCGTGTAGAAGGGCCTCAGTGAGGGATCATAGGATTCCACACCCATTGGAGAAGTGAGGATACCTGCTTGCATATCCAGCCCGTGCCGGGTCAGCCAGGGCAGATGCAGGTCAAGATGCGCCTGGGGGAGGATGAACTGGTAGCGACTGGAAATCGCGTTCGAAGTAATCCCGGCTATCTGGAAGTAACGTGCATCGGCACCATACATACCCTGAAGAAAAAAACCGATCTGATAGTCATGTGCTGTCGTATCGACAGCGCGGTTGACCGTCAGAAGAATCTGGTCTAGCTGCGGTTGATTGGCGCGATCGCCGAAGAACTGGCCAAAATTGACGCCGTTATCGGGTCGGGCGGGATTGGCGTTGATGCCTCCTTCAATCTGTGCGCCGTAGGTGATGGACTTCGCCCAGCTTCCGAGATCGGAAGCGAAGGCACTGGGCACGGCCCAATGCGACGCTGCCAGCAAGATCATCGTGGCGAAACCGAGCCGACGGACCATGTCCCGGTTTGCCCCGACTTCAGATAGCTGCGGTGCAAGCATGATTTTTACGCTGCCCACCGAATAGAACGTCCCGCGCAATCGTCGGAGACGCTGCAGACTATAAGCCACATATTTCATATCAGCGATCATTCCCGGCTCGAGATTTTCTTAGCCGAGTAGGCATCGGGTCATGGGTCTGACAAGAGCAAGGGCCTTTCCGTCGCCCATTTTCACCCGAATTCCTATGAGATTCATATATTGCGGCGGCGAATGCCCTCTCTCTTTCCTATGCGGATGCTGCGATAACCTGTTTTGGCAGAAGGAATGGATTTCTATGCTTGATGTTCTTTATTGCGGACTTGGAATCGTGGGTTTTTTGATTTCCCTGGGCTTCCTGTCCTTTTGTGAACGGATCTAGCGTCATGTCGCTTGATTTCATTTTAGGCGGCGCGGTGACCCTTGGCCTTCTGGTCTACGTCTTCTTTGCGCTGGTGCGTCCGGAAAGGTTCTGAGAAATGACGATCACTGGCTGGACGCTCATAGCCGCCTTCCTGGTCGCGACGGTTCTCCTCACTCCCGTTGCCGGTAATGCCATGACGCGTGTGATGGGCGCGTCCATGGGAGCCGTCGGACGCTTCTTCAGACCGTTGGAGGCAGGTCTCTACAGGCTTGCCGGGATAGATGCGGCCCGGGAACAAAGCTGGTGGGGCTACGCCCTCGCCATGCTGGTTTTCAAGCTGGTCTGTTTCCTAGTGGTCTACTCATTCTTGCGCTTGCAGGCGCATCTCCCCCTCAATCCGCTTGGTCTCGGCTCGCTGACACCGGATCTTGCTTACAATACCGCCATCAGTTTCATGACGAATACCAACTGGCAGAGTTACGCCGGCGAGACGACAATGAGTTATCTCAGCCAGATGGCGGCGCTGACGGTGCAGAATTTCACCTCGGCCGCCGCGGGTATCGCCATTGCGTTCGCCGTATTTCGGGGGTTCGCCCGGGGTAGTGCCAAGACGATCGGCAATTTCTGGGTCGATCTGACGCGGATCACGTTGTATGTGCTGGTCCCGGGAAGTGTAGTCCTGGCCTTATTCCTCGTATGGCAAGGCGTGCCGCAAACCTTCTCGAATAGCATTGCGGTCACCACGCTCGAAGGCGCGCACCAAACCATTGCTGTCGGGCCGGTCGCCTCGCAGGAAGCGATCAAGATGCTGGGAACCAACGGCGGCGGGTTCTTTAACACGAACTCGGCGCATCCGTTCGAGAATCCCACACCTCTTACGAATTTCATCGAGATGCTGGCAATTTTCGTGATCGGGGGGGGGCTGACCTCCGCTTTCGGGCGCATGGTGGGCGACAGGCGGCAGGGATGGGCGGTGTTCTCCGTCATGGCGGCGCTGTTCGTCGTGGGTGTGGCCGTGACTTACTGGGCCGAAGGGCACGCCAACCCGGCATTCGCGGCGCTTGGCGTTGATCCGGGCTTGGGCAACATGGAAGGCAAGGAAACGCGGTTCGGGATCGCGGCGTCCTCGCTGTTCGCCACTGTGACGACCGATGCTTCCTGCGGTGCGGTCAATGCCATGCACGAGAGCTTCCTGCCACTGGGCGGAATGGTTCCGCTGGTCAATATGATGCTTGGCGAGGTGATCTTCGGCGGCGTCGGCTCGGGAATGTACGGCTTCCTGCTGTTCGCGGTCGTCTCGGTGTTTATCGCAGGGCTGATGGTCGGGCGCACACCAGAGTATCTCGGCAAGAAAATCGAAGCGCGCGAGATCAAGATGACCATGCTGGGCATCCTGGTGCCCCCCATGATGATCCTCACGATGACAGCCATCGCCATAGTTGTTGCTCCAGGCACCTCTGCAATGTCCGCCAGCGGTCCGCATGGCTTCACCGAGGTGCTGTATGAATACACGTCAGCCGGCGCTAATAACGGCAGCGCCTTTTCCGGTCTGACGGCCAACAGTTTCTGGAATATCACACTCGGAATCACGATGATGATCGGTCGGTTCTTCGTCATCATTCCCGCGCTGGCCCTCGCGGGTTCGCTCGCCGCCAAGAAGACGGTTGCACCCTCTGTTGGCACGTTTCCCACCCATGGCGGGCTGTTCATCGGTCTCGTGATCGGCGTGATCCTGATCGTGGGAGGCCTGACCTTTCTGCCTGCCCTCGCCCTCGGTCCTATCGTCGAGCATCTCGCGATGGGCGCCGGTACGCTCTATTGACGGGATAGCATCATCATGACTGTTCAATCTATAATGCCGGCTCATGATGGACCGGGCGGAAAAGAGAGTGGCCGCAATCCGGGCCGTTCGAGTCTTCTGCGTGCCGATCTTCTGGTGCCCGCGATCCGCGAGAGCTTTCGCAAGCTCGATCCGCGTGTCATGTGGCATAACCCGGTCATGTTCGTCGTAGAGATCGTTTCCACACTGACCACGATCCTGCTGCTCCGCGACCTTGCGACGGGAGCACCGCATATTGGCTTCGCCATCCAGATCAATCTCTGGCTCTGGTTTACGGTGCTGTTCGCGAATTTTGCCGAAGCCGTCGCAGAGGGGCGCGGGAAAGCTCAGGCGGCAAGTCTTCGCCGGGCACGGACGGATGCGACGGGTAAGCGGCTTCTGCCCACCGATACTGGCAAATGGTCCTATGCGGGTGTGTACGAAGAAGTGCCCGCGCCCGAGCTTCAGCCCGGCGACGTGGTGCTCGTCGAGGCGGGTGATTTCATGCCGAGTGACGGTGAGGTGATTGATGGTGTCGCCTCAATTGACGAGTCCGCGATTACTGGCGAGTCAGCGCCGGTTGTGCGGGAGAGCGGTGGCGATCGTTCTGCTGTCACTGGTGGCACACGCGTCCTGTCGGATTGGATTATCGTCAGAATTACCGCCGCGCAGGGCTCAACCTTCCTGGACCGCATGATCGGGCTTGTCGAGGGGGCGCAGCGACAGAAAACGCCCAATGAGATCGCTCTCAATATTCTGCTTGCGGGACTTACGCTCGTCTTCATCTTCGCGATTGCGACGATTCCGTCTTTCGCCGCCTATGCCGGCGGACAGATTCCCGTTCTTGTGCTGGTCGCGCTGTTCGTGACGCTCATTCCGACCACCATCGGCGCGCTGCTTTCGTCCATCGGCATCGCAGGCATGGATCGGCTGATCCGCTTCAATGTGCTCGCCATGTCCGGTCGAGCGGTGGAGGCAGCGGGTGATGTCGATACGCTGTTGTTGGACAAGACCGGTACGATCACCATAGGCAATCGTCAGGCCTCGGATTTTCTTCCGGTTCCGGGTGTGACGGAACAGGAACTCGCGGACGCGGCCCAACTTGCCTCGCTGGCCGATGAGACCCCGGAGGGGCGTTCAATCGTTGTGCTGGCGAAGGAGCGTTTCAACATCCGTGCCCGGGAAATGGCACAGGCCGGGATGCAGTTTGTTCCGTTTACCGCCCAGACCCGCATGAGCGGCGTTGACATCGGCGAGCGTTGCATCCGCAAGGGAGCCGTGGACAGTGTGCTGGCCTATCTTGGCAATCCGGCAGATGCTTCCGCCCAGGCGGCGATTGCGAACGCGGACACCGTGGGACGCGCCGGGGGCACGCCGCTGGCCGTGGTGGACGACGACAGGTTGCTCGGGATCGTGGCGCTCAAGGACGTCGTCAAGGGTGGCATTCGTGAGCGTTTCGCCGAATTGCGCCGTATGGGTATCCGCACGGTCATGATAACGGGCGACAATCCTCTCACGGCCGCTGCGATCGCTGCCGAAAGTGGCGTGGACGATTTTCTTGCTCAAGCCACGCCAGAAGCCAAGCTCGCATTGATTCGCAAGGAACAGGCTGAAGGCAAGCTTGTGGCCATGTGCGGCGACGGTACCAACGATGCTCCCGCTCTGGCGCAGGCGGATGTCGGTGTGGCGATGAACACCGGCACAATGGCTGCCCGCGAAGCCGGAAACATGGTCGATCTCGACAGCGATCCGACGAAGCTGATCGAGATCGTGGGGATCGGCAAACAGCTCCTGATGACACGCGGCGCGCTGACCACGTTCTCAATCGCCAACGACGTGGCGAAATATTTCGCCATCATCCCGGCCATGTTCATAGGCTTTTATCCGCAGCTCTCGGCGTTGAACGTCATGCGCCTAGGCACGCCGCAGAGCGCCATCCTGTCAGCGATCATCTTCAACGCCCTCATCATCATCTTTCTTATTCCCCTTTCGCTCACGGGGGTGCGCTATCGCCCCGTCGGGGCGGCCGCGCTCCTGCGACGCAATCTTCTCGCTTTCGGTGTTGGCGGTGTCGTGGCGCCGTTCGTCGGCATCAAGCTGATCGACCTGCTCGTCAACGCGCTTGGCATCGCCTGAAGGAAAAAGTTCCATGCTTCGCGAACTGAGACCCGCCCTCGTCCTGTTTCTCTTCCTTTCCGTTGTCACTGGCGTGCTCTATCCGCTGGCCATCACAGGGGCCGCAAGCGTCCTTTTTCCGCGACAGGCGGGGGGAAGTCTCGTCCTTGTGGATGGCAAGCCGGTCGGCTCTGAACTCATCGGGCAGAATTTCACCTCGCCGCGCTATTTCCATCCCCGCCCCTCAGCTACCAGCGGTCCAGATCCGGTCGATGCGTCGAAATCGGGGCCGCTGCCCTACAATGCCGCAGCGTCCGTGGGCTCCAACCTCGGTCCGACCTCGAAATCTCTCGTGGACAGGGTCACGGCAAGCGTCGCCGCGCTACGGGCTGAAAATCCGGAGGCCCTCAGAGAGGGGCTTGCCATTCCGGCCGATCTGGTGACGACGTCGGGCAGCGGTCTGGACCCGGACATCTCACCCCAGGCCGCCCGGTTCCAGGTGTCCCGGATCGCTGCGGCCCGGAAACTTCCTGAGGAGAGGGTACACGACCTGATCCTGCGCATGACCCAGGCGCCGCTGGCGGGAGTGCTTGGAGAGCCGCGTATAAATGTCCTGCGGTTGAACTTGGCACTTGATGCTATGAAATAGCTGATGGAGGACCGTATCGACAGACCCGATCCTGATGCGCTTCTGCGCCAGACCACCCATGAAATGGGCGGGACGCGCGGTCGGCTAAAGATATTTGTCGGCGCGGCTCCCGGCGTGGGCAAAACCTTCGAGATGCTCACGACGGCGCACCGGCTCATAAGGGATGGCGTCGACGTCGTGGTGGGCATCGTCGAGACACACGGGCGATCCGAAACTGCGGCCCTGCTCGACGGTCTGGAGGTCGTGCCCCGTCGTGTCGTGGCTTACCGGGGCCAGACGCTGACTGAGATGGATCTGGACGCGATCCTCGCCCGTCAGCCCCGGCTGGTACTGGTCGATGAACTGGCGCATACGAATGGATCGGGCAGCCGTCATCCGAAACGCTGGATGGATGTCGAGGAGCTACTCGCTGTCGGAATTGATGTCTTCACCACGGTCAATATCCAGCATCTGGAGAGCCTGAACGACATCGTTGCCGGTATTACCCGGATTCGCGTACGTGAAACCGTGCCCGATACTGTGATTGACCGGGCCGACGAGATCGAGTTGATTGACCTGACGCCAGCCGACCTTTTGCAACGGCTGCGCGAAGGCAAGGTCTATACGGCGCCGGCGGCGGCGCGGGCGATGCGGAATTATTTCTCGCCGGGAAATCTGACCGCGTTGCGCGAACTTGCACTGCGACAGACCGCGCGGCAGGTCGACGCCCAGTTGATCGACCATATGCGCTCCAACGCGATCAACGGTCCATGGGCAGCGGGAGAGCGGATTCTTGTCTGCCTCACGCTTCAGGATATTGATGGAAGCCTGCTACGCTATGGACGGCGGCTCGCCGAACGGTTTCACGCACCCTGGACGGTGCTGCATGTGGAGACCAGCCGGGAAGCTGGTGTGACAATTCGTCAGCGCACGGCAAGCCAGATGCATCTCGCGCAGTCGATGGGTGCGGAGACGGTCACGATACCGGGCCAGGACGTTGCGGCCGAGACACTGGTCTGGGCGCGGCGCCACAATATCACGCAGATTGTCGCCGGACGTCCCGTAAGCAGTCCCTGGACAAACTGGCTGATGCCATGGGCTTGGGCATCGGTAACGCGTATTCTGGCCGACCGGGCTGGAGATATTCCGGTCCATGTCGTGGGGGCGACCGATGTTGATGGCGACGTAGAAGAAAGGTCGGAAAAGCGCCCGCTCGCCTTCAGTCCCTATATCGCGGCGACCGGCATTGTGGCTGCCGCACTTGTTCTGTCTCTAGCGCTTCGTCATGGGATGGAGGTTCAGAATGTCTCGCTGACATTCTTGACAGCCGTGCTCGGTGTTGCTCTCGGCTTTGGCTTATGGCCCTCACTCTACGCCTCGGTCATGGCCGTGCTGTTGTTCAATTTTTTCTTTCTGCCGCCACTTTATACGTTCGTTATATCTTCGCCCGACAACATCGCGGCTCTCGTTTTTTTTTCCATAACCGCCGTCACGGCCAGTCACCTTGGCAATCGGGTCCGTGCGCAGGCGATCGTTGCGCGGCATCGGGCGGAGATTACCGAGTCATTGTACGAGTTCAGTCGTAAGCTCACCGGCATCACATCCATGGATGAGCTTTTGTGGACGACCTGTCGGCAGATCGCCGAAATGCTCGACCGGCAGATCGTCATTCTTCTGCCGCACGACGACAAACTCATCATCCGCGCCAGCGATCCGCCGGAAAAAAGTTTGGACTCTGCTGACCTTGCGGCGGCGACATGGGCGTGGCGACATGATCGTGCGGCGGGACGGGGCTCCGATAATCTTCCGGGTGCACGTCGGTTGTTTGTGCCATTGCGGACAGCACGTGGACCTATCGGGGTGATTGGTTTGGATTCTGATGGTCCCGGACTCCTGCTCGGGCAGGAGCAGCAGCGTCTCGTCGATGCGTTGGGCGATCAGACTGCACTCGCGATCGAGCGCATCGTCTTGTCACAGGATCTCGATCAGGCGCGTTTGCACGCGGAAACCGAACGTTTGCGTGGGGCGCTTCTTTCATCGATCTCGCACGACCTGCGCACACCGCTTTCCTCCATCCTCGGGGCGGCGTCCAGTCTCGATAGTTATGACGCTCTGCTGGATGACAAGGATCGGAAAGAGCTTCTGTCCACTATTCGTGAGGAAGCTGAACGCCTCTCGCGTTTCGTCGCTAACTTGCTCGACATGACGAGGCTGGAAGCCGGAGCTCTGACCCCCGCGCGACAACTCTGCGATCTGGGCGAGATTGCCGGAAGCGCGCTGGCGCGTGCTGCCGTGATTCTCCGGCATCATCACGTATCGCTCAAGGTCGCACCCGATCTGCCACTGGTCCCGCTGGATGACGTTCTCGTGGAGCAGGCATTATTCAATATTCTCGATAACGCCGCGAAATATACTCCCGAGGGCAGCATGGTGATGATCGAAATCGCACGAAAAGGGGGAAGTATCCGCCTGCGTCTGACCGACGAAGGCCCTGGTCTGCCCGCCGACAATCCTGAACGGGTATTCGACAAATTCACACGTATCCAATTCTCGGATCGGCAGCGACCGGGAACGGGACTTGGTCTCGCGATCGCTAAAGGATTTGTCGAAACTGCGGGTGGTTCGATCACGGCGGAAAACCGTCCTGATCGCACCGGTGCCGTGTTTACGATAAGTTTTCCGATTGTAGCGGAGGTATCAGGATGAGTGCGCCGCGTGTCCTCGTTGTCGATGACGAACCCGCCATCCGGCGTCTTCTGCGAACCAGTCTCGCGACCCAGGACTGGCGCGTGATCGAGGCTGGAAACGGCATGAGCGCGCTGGCGGCGGTGAAAGCCGAAGAGATCGATGTCGTGCTGCTTGATCTGGGACTTCCAGACATGGACGGTATCGAAGTCATTCGCCAGATACGCCTGACGTTGCCCACTTTGCCGATTGTCGTACTTTCGGTGCGCGATGACGAACGGGGCAAAGTGGCTGCCCTGGACCTAGGAGCGGATGATTATGTTACCAAACCTTTCGGCATGGCCGAGCTGATCGCCCGGCTGCGCGCCGCGCTCAGGCATGCCCTTCAGAAAGAAGGCACGATTCCGCTCTATGTCTCAGGTGATCTCAACGTGGATCTCGTTCGTCGAATTGTGACCCGTAGCGGCGATGAAGTCCATCTTTCGCCGCGAGAATGGGATATTCTACGACTCCTGATCCGTCATGCAGGACGTGTCCTGACCCATAAGCATATATTGGGGCAGCTTTGGGGGGCGAACGGAGATGTCCAGCAGTTAAGGGTGTATATTCGGCAACTGCGCCAGAAGTTGGAAATTAACCCTGAGAGGCCGCAGCACATTATCACAGAGACTGGGGTTGGGTACCGTCTGACCCTTGTGGAGTGAGGTCATTCGGACGCTGGGTAGCTTTGTGAGTAGATGTATAATTCTTGGGTAGTTGCTTCGCCTTCTTAGTATTAGCTTTCATAGGCCGCAAATAGACACTTGTCCATATTTAAAGTGTTAAAACATTGAAATATCGTAATTATATTTTGATCTGAAGTGAATGTCGGTATCGGCCAAACCGTGCCTCCGCAACCAGACGACATATAGAAAACCCCACGAAACCAATAGGTTCGTGGGGTTTTTCTTTGCCTGCATGGCTGAACGAAAATAAAACCAAACAAATCAATCGCTTGGTTTCACAGGTTCAAATCGGGACCGCCGTACCCGCAACCATACACATTCTGGCCTCCGTATTTGGACGCCACGTATAGAGAGTTGTGTCGCTAATCTCGTGCTTGCCGTATAGCCCGCCGCCGTTGCGGCCGCTTGCTGCTCCTTCAGGAGCCCGATAATCTAATTCTGCGTAAATAGTGCTCTCTTTATTGTCCATAATAGACAGGCCTTACTTCAAATCGAGGGCTCTTCAGGCACCGTCATAACTCTGGTCCATTAGTGGCTTGGCTTTGTCCAGCGTAGCCACATCAGTGATGATGATTTCGAGATCGCCAGTGCCGAAGTGACCGATATTGCGCACGTCGCGGGTAAAACCCGGCTCAAGTTGTATGGTTGCAGGATCGACCTTGACGAAAACTTTAAGGTGCCTAATCTGCGGCTTGACCTCGACGCACGCAAAGTTCTTCAGGCGGCGGAAGGCGACATAGTTGTCCAGAGTCTTCAACTCGACATCATCGCCTAGCGCCAGCAGGTACGCCTTTGTTGCCTCGTAGAGATCTACAAGGTCTTGGTCCGCATCCGCGAGGTACCGCGTAACAGTTTTCTGGCGCGACCGAGGTCGCATTGCCGTAGGCTCGGCTTGGGCGTTAACGCTGACAGGGATTTCGCGCGCGGGCCGCTCCGATGCCGAGGTCAGCAGTTCGAACAGCAAGAGTTCGTCACTAAAGCGGCGATAGCGAACCAGCGCGATATTTCGGTTCATCTGGTTGACCGCATGAGCATCGTATTTTGTGAAATCACCGGCGATGCAGATCAGTCGGGGCGTCGTCCAATCGACGGCCTTCGCTTCTTCGGCGCCGAAGCGCTCTAGAACAAGCCATTCGAAATCACGGCGGTGATCCATCAGCCAGTCGAGGTAGAATAAGCCTTGGTTGATGACGTTCTCATTGCTGGCCCGTTTGTACTCGACGATCACAGGCGAACCATTTTCGTCGATGCCCAGCGAATCCATGCGTCCGCCGTTCGTCGTCGAAAACTCCGATGCAAGAAACCGCACACCGAGGAACGCTTCCATGTTGCGCTCAATAAGGGTCTGCAACGACTTCTCCAGCGCGACCGCGCTGCCACGAAGCTCTGTGACCGAAGCAGTGTCCGTGCGAAAGAGTTTTATATCACTCATACAAAAATCACCAAATGAACTGATGCCCCATTCTATCAAGTCTTCTTAGGCGATCCTCGTAATCCGGCATGATCGTTTCCAACGACCGCCAAAATCGCCGTGAATGATTGTGCTCAAGAACGTGACAAGCCTCGTGTGCAATAACGTAGTCGACCAGCGGCATGGGAGCCATCACCAAGCGCCAGTTGAGGCGAATGCGTCCCCGTGAATCGCAACTTCCCCAGCGTTTGGACTGGTCAACGACATTGACGGTCGGTGTTGGAATGCCAAGTATCTCTGCGATCATTCGCGCACGGGCAGGAAAATGCTGGATCGCATGTGCTCGGTACCAGTGCCTGAGCCCGCTGCGGACAGCGGCGCGCTGAATGGATTCATGGCCATTCGGTAGTACCGGAGCGACAAGGGTTGAACCCCTCGCAGCAATCCGGGTCGTGACGGCGGTTTCGTCGGGAATGAGCTTCAGGCGATATTGCCGACCGAGGTAGTGAAAGGTCTCGCCACTCACAAATTCCTTGACGGCCGCCTGCCCCCCAAGTTCGCGATACGCCGCCTGTTTGCGAAGCAGCCAAGCGCCTTTCTTGCGAACGATGCCGAGGACGCGGTCATCGTCCAGGTCCGACGGTGCGAGGACGCGCACCCCATCGAAGCCAACGGATATTGCCACGGTCTTCCGACGCGCCGTCCGCTCGATCAGGAACGTAAACGTTTCGTTACCGAAAACGATGGAATACTGAGCCGCGTCCGTCATCCCGCATACCTCGCGCGGGCGACATCCATGATCTTTGCCGTCGTGGCTTCAACCTTGTGCGCATCCAGTCCCAAGCTGCGCAATTGCTCCTTGATGGCTCGGCGCATCTGTCGCTGGACGTCCTCCTTTTGATGCCAGTCGACAACCTCGGCATATTCCTCAAGCGCCTTGGTGATACCGGCAGCGCTCCGGGAGCGTTCGGGTTCTGGTAGGTCTGCGTCAATGAAGGGCAGGATGGCGGCAGCCGTTCCAGTAAGGCCGTCGCCTCTGCCCGCTGAGCCCGAGCGAATATCTGCGGCTTGCCCGACCATTGCTTCAAGCTGGGTCAAGGCGCTGGCAGCGGACACGCGAGCTTCCCGCCTATCATTGACGATCCGCTCCAACTGCTCCCAAAGCGAGGCATAAGCCGTGGGGTTCTCGTCGCGGTGGACATGGATCTCCTGGCGGATGGCGTGCTCGATTTCCGCTGCCTTGGCATCGCTCGACCTGAGGCTTTCCAGATGCGGACGGAAGGCGGGGTCGAGAATATCGAACTTCACCAACAACTGTTCGACACCCGTCACCGAGAGGTGGCTGGTCATAATCTCGCCCACTTTCGCGCCGTAGTCCTTCGGATCAAATGGCTCCTCGTGATAGGCACGACGGGCGAGAACGCGGATGCGCGATAGCCACTTCAAGTCGGATGGATAGGGTTCTTCCAATGCCTTTGGGTCAGGCAAGACCATGTCCATGGCCTCGGCAAAGCGTAGGAAGTCGAGTTCGAATTTGGCGCGGATGTCGTCGGGGCGCAGCAGCTCGACGCACGTCGTATCGTCCTCGCGGCCAACACCCTCGAAGAGCCGAATGGCCGCTCGGTGCCGACTTTCAAGAAGCTGGACTTTCTCGGATAGTGGACGAAGCGCACTGGCTATGCCGTCTTCGTCCGAGAACATATCCAGGGCATCAGAAATGCGTCGATTGTCGCCCCAATAGTCAACGACCAGCCCATAGGTCTTACCGTCAGCGGCCCGGTTCACGCGGGCGATGGCCTGCAAAAGCGTATGCTCTCGTAGAGGGGCATCGAGATACAGAACCTGCTCTACCGGCGCGTCAAAACCGGTGAGCAGCATATCGCACACGACCAAAATTTTCAGTGGATCGTCACGCTTCTTGAACCGGCCAATCATGGTGTCGCGGTCGCGTTTGGACAGGTGATGGGCTTGCAACCGGGCGCTGTCGTTGTTGGATGCGGACATGATCAGCGCGCATTCTGGCGCACCGAGTTGCCGCAAAGATTCGACGTAGGTCACGGCGACGTCTCGGCTGACCGTCACTATTTGGGCTTTGAAACCATTCGGTTCGATAGTGCTTCGATAGTGTGCAAGGATATCTTTGGCGATGGCCTCAACACGAACTTGAGCTCCGGCAAGTTTCTCCTGAAGCCGCATGCCACGCTTCAGTTTCTCAATCTCTTCGTTCGACAGTTCAGGGAACATGGCCCGAATATCCCGTTCGAGATCGCGGCCGTCGATCCGTAGTTGTGCGTCGCGCATCTCGTAATAGATTGGGACGGTCGCTCCATCCTTCACAGCCTGGTCGATCAAGTAGCGGTGCAGATAGTCGCCGAAGACCTCACGGGTGTTGCGGTCCTTTTTGTCAATGGGCGTGCCGGTAAAGGCGATCATGCAGGCATTGGGCAGTCCTGCCCGCATCCGAGCGGCAAGCGCACCATATTGCGTCCGGTGCGCTTCATCAACCATGACGAAGACGTTCTGCGCTTTAGAAATGACCGAAGAGCGTTTCGGCACGGCGCTGTGAAACTTGTGGACGGTGGTCAGAACTGTGGTTCCAGCGCCGCCCGATAGAGCGTTGCGCAGCGCGTCTCCGCTTTCGGCCTGGATGGGGTTGGCAAATCCTGAACGCTGGAATTGTCCGGTGATCTGGTCATCAAGGTCGGTTCTATCCGTAACGATGACAATCGTCGGATTTTCGGCTTCGGGAAGGCGGCGCAGTTTGGTCGCAAGAAACACCATTGTCAGCGACTTACCGGAGCCTTGGGTGTGGTGGATAACCCCGCCACGGCGTTGTGGGTTAGGTGCGGTCCGGATGCGCTCAATCGCCTTTCCGATGGCAACGAACTGCTGATAGCGCGCCAGCTTCTTGATGCGCCGTCCGTCGATAGTCTCGAACATAACGAAGTTGCGGATGAGATCGAGCAGATTGGCCGGCGCGAGAAGTCCGGCGAGTAAGATGTCTTGCCCGGTTGGTGTCCGACCCAATTGCGCCGCGAGCGCATCGAGCGTGAGCGGATATGGGTCTTTCCACTCAGCCCATTGGCGAGCAGGCGTGAGCGTCGTGCCGTACTTCGCCACATCGCGCGCCAGTGCAATGGAAATTTGAGCCGTCTCGAACAGGCGAGTAGCGCCAAGCCCGGCGAATTCATCCCGGCTTTCATAGCGGCGGAATTGGCAGATCGCCTCACCCATCGGGTCGGCCAGTGATGGCGATTTGCATTCGATGGCAGCGAGCGGGAGACCGTTCACGTAAACGACGATATCGGGAATAATGTCCTGACGTGCGCCCCTGATGGCAACTTGCCGCGCGAACTCAAATGTGTTGGCGGATGGATCGTCGAAATCGAAGAACCGCACATTGCGGTCCTGTCGTCTGCCACCTTCAGTATGGGAGGCCGTCACGCCGTAGGTGAGAGCCGTATAGGCGCTCTCGTTCGCCTCCATCACATCGACGGCGGTAACCCGCGTGACAGTGGCTACAGCGCGGCTAACACCGTCATCACCAAGCCACGGATTAAGGCGCTTCAGGCATTCCGCGAGGCGAACCGTCAGAACCGGCTCGGTTGCTAGCCCGTCGCGCAACAGTCGCACATCGTTTGGAGACAATGGTCTATAATCGAACAGCACCCGCAGCAGGTCCGTCGCCGGCACCTCAACCCATTCGCGCTCAAGCTGTTCACTGGTCTCGTTCATGCAGCTTGTCCGGCTTTGTCACGATGATGCGCAATCATGCTGTCTGGAAGGCGGACCCGACCCGAGAGCAGTTCTTGCGCAAGCGCCTTGCGGTTCTCACTTAGGGCGGTCAACGTGCTTCGCTCTTCTTCAATCCTCAGGTCGAAGGCGACGCCGACCTCGCCAATTTTCTTCTGCTCCGCCAATGGTGGAAGAAGAATTTGCAATGCCTTGAAGGTTCCCATGTAGATGTCAGGCAGGACGCTCCCGGCGACAAGACGCTCCCACTCACGCGACATGTGCCGGAAAACCTGCTGAAGATAGTATGGATCAAGCTTGTTTCCGCAGATCCAATTCGCGAAATGCTGACTGGTGCACATCTCGCGCCCCATGACCGAAGCAAGACCGACGTTCGCAGTTCGTTGAAGCACTACAGTTCCTACCGGAAGCATGCGTGCCGATGAGTTGGCCAAGCCCAAAGCCCCGATGGCTTCGGCGCTTTCAGAGATGGTCACTTTGGTGAGTGCATCGGCATCCTGCAGTGATATCCACGGGATATTTCCGTCCCAATAGGTGGGTTCCTTGCGGTCGGGCGTGTGGCCACTTTCGAGTTTAGCAACCTTCGTCAGCGTCACGAGGTCCCAATCTGCCGGGATATGCGTGATACCCTCGGCTACTCGCCCAAGTACCCAGCGCGCTGGTAACCGCTTCATCGGAGCCTTCTCGCGTCGAACGCCACGCGTTAGCAGTTCCCGCATGGTGGCGTGCTTGGCGTCGACGAGCGCCACGATCAGCGCCTCAATCTTAGCGATGGCCTCCTCCACCGTACCTAAGACCTTGGCAATCGCGCGTTGTTCAGCGAGCGGAGGAAGGACAAGAGGGAAATGAAGAAAATCGTCTTCGCTCAATCGGTTTCGGCTGATCGAAGTTGTTCCCGTCGAGAAGGCGTCCGCACGCTCTGACGTTCGCGGATGCTGCAGGACGCGGAGTAGGAATTGGGGATCAACTCTATCCAGTCTCGCCGAAAATAGCGGGAATTCATTCGAGACATAACAATCCGCTAGATCGTCGCCAACTAATCCAAACGAGCCCTTCCAGGCGAACAGCCGATTGTAGATCACATCTCCCGGCTGAACCCGATAGATGTGATGCGCCGATAACCCTTGGCCAATCCGCTCTTCACGTAAGAAAGCACCATTTCCGTACCAACGTACCCCGAGAAGTTTATAAGAGCGTGAGGGATCAATTGGTTCGCGCCGCCCCTCCAAACGCATTGCATCGCCAAACCGCACGGCAGTCCAACCTTTTGGCACCTTAACCGACATAACCCATCTCCTTGAGAAGGGCATTCATGCGCGCGGCGGCTTCATCGCGTGCCTTCTCGGCGGTCCAGAGCTTGTCAAGCTCAGCTTTCACATCGATTGGCTTTTCGGGCTCAAGCGTGTCGATGTAGCGGGAGATGTTGAGGTTGAAATCATTCTCCTCAATTTCCTTCACGTCGACGATGCGGCAGAAGCGGTCCTCATCTTTCCATGCACGGAAGGCGTCACAGATGTCTCTGATATTGCCTTCACCCAAGATGTTCTTTTTGGGCCGCTCCTCAAACTTCTTCGCGCCGTGGATAAACAGAACTTTGCCTTTACGCTCGGGCGCTTTTGCCTTGTTGAGGATCAAAACAGTTGCGGGGATGCCGGTGCCTGCGAACAGGTTTTCCGGCAGGCCGATGATCGCCTCGAACAGATCGGCTTTTAGCATCGCTTCGCGAATGCGCCCGTCACCTGAGCCGCGGAACAGCACCCCGTGCGGCATCACCACGCCACAAACACCTTTAGCGTTGAGCGTCGCCACCATGTGCTGAACGAAGGCCAGATCGCCCATATTTTTAGGGGGGATGCCGTAGATGAATCGGTTATGTCCCTTCTTCTCGGTGTCGCCTGAGACGTCCTCTGCGCCCCAGCTATCCAGAGAGAAAGGCGGGTTGGCGATCACGCGATCATAAAGGAAGAGGTTGCCGTCCTTATCGAGCAGGCGCGGATTACGGATCGTATCACCCTTTTCAATTCGCGCATCGCGAAGCCCGTGCAGCAGCAGGTTCATCTTAGCGATGGCCCATGTGCCGAGGTTCTTTTCCTGTCCATGCAGCGTGATGTTGAGTGCTTCACCCAGCCTCTTACCTTCAAGCTTCGCCACATGCTCCGCGACCTGAACCAACATGCCGCCGGAGCCGCAGGTGGGATCGCTAATGCGCATGCCTGGCTTGGGGTCCAGTAACTCGACAATCAGCCGCACGACATGATGGGGGGTATAGAACTCGCCACCCTTCTTGCCTGCATCATCTGCAAACTTATCGATCAGGTATTCATAGGCGCGACCAAGCATGTCCGGCTCGGAAAGCGAGGCGTTCGACAGGTCAATGCGTGAGAAGTGATCGATCAGACGCGATAAAACGCCTTCGCGGTTCTTGGCGTCGCCAAGGCGTGATTCGGAATTGAAGTCGATATTGGCCAGTACGCCTTCAATCGAGGGATTGGCGTCCTCAATCGCGGCGCATGCCTTGTTGAGGTGGTCACCAATGCCCGTCGTCAGCTTTTTGATCGACGACCAGCGCGCGCGTTCAACTAGAAAGAACTCGTGCTCGTCCGGGTCGCTGTAGGCGACATCCTCCGGCAGACCCTGACGCATGGCCTCCTTAACTTCTTCTTCAAAGCGATCAGACAGTCGCTTCAGGAACAGAAAGCCAAAGATGTAGATCTTGTAATCGGAACTATCGATGGAGCCGCGCAGGATGTCGGCGGATTTCCAAAGATGATTTTCCAGTTCGGTGCGTGTAAGCTTGGCCATGTTTTCCTCAATTGTTCTGGTTGTCGCCAAATAGACGAGCGTCAATCAGACGCCGCGCGAGTGAGCGGCGGATTTCGGCAGCCTCCAGGGCGGTGCGGTAGGCGATTTGCGCGTTCTTAACGAGGGCGGCTATGCGCTCCTGTTCGTTCCGCGACGGCAGATTGATTTCGAGCTTGGCAAGGTCTTTCGGCGACAGGGACAGCAGCGTCGTCGCCCCTCTTCGTAGGACCTCGATCTTTGGGCGAAACACATCGCTGGACAGGATTGCAAACAGGGCACCGCCCGCCACATCAGGGCCGGGCCGCACGACAATGATGTTTGCGCTGGCGATAGCCCCTGCGGTCTCATCACCTACGAGGCCGAATTTTAGCAGCGTGCCGCGCCCCGTGACGAGAACGTCGTCGACCTGCACCGCATAGGTCGCGGCTTTGGCGGGGGACGAAAAACCTACTGTGTCTAGCGCTTCTCGTGCGGCTACAGCGCCATCTTGAAAGTCACGCACTCCGATAACCGGCAGTCTTTTACCCGAGCGGACTACCTTTTCCTCGCGCGACACACCAACGCCCGCAAAAACCTCCGCGACATCCAAAAGGCGTGCGCTGGAGCGACATAGGGAGACAGTTTTCTTTCGATCTTTCATATGAAAGTGATATCCGTAGCAAGCTACAACGTCAAGGGATATAAAATCGTAACATGCTACGGATCGTAATAATTAAATTTAACCTTGACTTCCCACCGATTTTTTTTCACATACGGGGTGTCAGGCCAGAGTCTGACTTTAGAAATATAGGAGAAGCATATGACACTGCGTGCGAGGCCGAGCGGCCTCACAATCACAGAGCGCGATGTGGCGCTTATTCGGGGAATGGTGGAGCGGGGCGATCGGCACCACGACATCGCAGCGTTCTTCGGCCTCAATCAGGGGCGGATCGCTGAGGTAAAGGATGGGAGGCGGTTTCCTGAAGTTCCGCCGGCCAGTCCTGATGAGCTTCCGCCTAGGGGGCCGTATCTGACTCCTAAGGCAAGCTGGATGGAAAACCGACTGGCCTCGTAAACCAGCCGATTTCCAAATACCTGGGCCGAAGCCCGCTAAGCATGCTTCAGAACCATTAACCTAGTTGGCCCCATTTCAAAAATCAATGATCCGACGCTTCGGGCGGGTCATATTTCCGGCCCGAGAGGGTCCGATACAATGTTTAAAATCCTTCGCACGAACGCAGGAGGGTGATTCTGGCTTTTCAAGGGGAGCCAGTTCCTCCTGTGTGGTGTACACACCGTAATCAGTGCAGACGGATCGAAGGCGTCAGTGAAGAAAGTAGCCTCATATATTGACCATGATACAGGATCGCATATGAGGCGGCTTGCTTATAACAAGGATCCTAGTTGGATGTGCCCATGTGCTCTGGCAGGGTTACTCTCTCATGCCGCGATGCGGGGTATCTCACGGTCTACCAATCGCAAGTATCGTTGGTTGTCTTCCCCCGCAACCACAAACTAAGCCCTTGATAGGGCACGATAAATCCGCCCTCACCAAGCGGGTTTTTTTGTGCCCAAATCACCCCCCCAGGAAACACATAGGAAACAAACGAAAAGGAATTCAGGCGCAATTTTGTCGGTTTTCACGTCTGCGTGACGAGTTCGCGAAGCCACTATGACACTGATCCGTTGCTCAACGCGCCCAGCATGCAGTCCAGGCTCGAGCGCTGGTTCTGCCCGTCGGGCAGCATCATCGGCGAGCGTGTGCCCAGCGTCCGTTACCGATCGCCCCGCTTGCGGACGGACAGACCCTCCTCGCAGTACAGCCAAAACAGCCTCTTGTGGTTCATAGCGATCCCTTCTCGGTCGAGCAGGTTATGCACCCGCCGGTAGCCAAATCGCCGTCGATCCTGAGTCAGTTCGCGCAGCTGCCCACGCGCTGCGGCATCATCCGGGCGGCGTGACGCATGGCGCCAGGTCTTCGGGGCCATGCCAATGAGCCGGCATAGCCCGTCGCTGCGAATACTCTTTCTCCCGGATCGCCCAGGTCACGGCTTCCCGCCGCAAACCGGGCGTCACGAGTTTTTTTGCCAGTAGTTCCTTCAGTGTCGAGACGGCCATCACGCTCTCCGCCAGAAGCCGCTTCAGCTTCGCGTTCTCTTTTTCCAGAGCCTTGAGCCGCCGCGCTTCCGACACCTCCATCCCGTCGTAGTTCGACCGCTAGGTGTAGACGGTCGCGTCACTGATCCCGTGCTTGGGGCACAGATCCGCAGCCGTAGCGCCCGTCTGATGCTCTTTCAGGACCCCGATAATCTGGTCCTGCGTAAATCGCGCTTTCTTCATCGTCTGTCTCTAGTGGACAGACCTTACTTCGATGCGAGGGCATTTCAGGGGGCAAGGTCACAGACAGTCCTGCACGCGTTGTGCTACCGAGCGTGCGGGTTCGCTGAATGCTGTTAAAAGGTAGTCTTACGAGGTGCGCGTTCTGCCTCAAGATCAGTTTTCACGCGATTAGGCTCATCTGCGTGAGGCATGTTGTCTTCATCCGCAATTCCATCGAGTGCGCCAGAACCGTCCTTTTTCAACGGTGCAAAAAGGGCGTCCCAATCATTCTGAGACTTGCCACGTTCGGCAATGAGTTCAAATGTTTTTCCCGCAGCGGATACTGATGTCAGCGCATGCACCAGAACCTCGGCAATCTGTCGGCGGGCGATCACGCCATCGTCTGGTGTTCCAGAATACTTTCGATCTCCCTGCAAGAGAACCAATCGGTGCTCGTCAGACTTGTTGTAATCAAACCAGCCGGGCCGAACGATTGTGTAGGGCAAGCTACTGGCCCGGACCAGCCGTTCCGAACGGCGCTTCCAGTCATGGGCTTCCGTTCGCTGGTTGTATGGCCCATTTCGCTCTGTCACACCAATGGATGTCATGAGCGAGATCCGTGCCTGACAGGGGCCTAGGGCGGCAAGGATGTTACGAACCCCTCCATAATCAACGGCCTCGTTTGCTTCCTTGCCGCCATTGGAGCCATGAGTGAAGATAACTGCATCAATTCCTTGTACAGCGGCAATCAGCGTCTTCGCCTGGGTAAGGTCGCCGCTTGCAAGCTCAGTTCCGGGCAGAAGCGTTCGCCCTCTGGAAGGGTCTCGCACAAGGGCGCGTACGCCATGCCCCTCTTCTCGCGCCACGTCTACAACATGCCGTCCTATGCTCCCGGTCGCACCAACGACAAGAATGTTCAGCCTGGTTCCAGTCATTTGCTCGCCCGTTATTATGTAAGACGGCGATACTCAAGACCGCCGTCGGCAATACCTGTCAACGACCGATCATGGCTTGAAGCTGGGCCGGGTAACGATCGCCTTCGATCTGGATTGCTGCGGCTGCTTTCTCGATCCGAGTCACGTCGTCCGCCGTCAGGGTAATATCGGCAGCACCGAGATTTTCCTTGAGACGGTCCAGCCTTGTGGTACCCGGGATCGGTACGATCCAGGGCTTTTTCGCCAACAGCCAGGCCAACGCGATCTGGGCTGGCGTCGCGTCTTTCTCGGTGCCGATCTGCTTCAGCAGATCGACAAGTGCCTGATTGTGGGCTATCGCTTCTGGCGTGAAGCGCGGGAGCATGGCACGGAAATCGCCTTGGCCGAGCTTCGTATCCTTGCTCATCGCGCCGGTGAGAAAGCCCTTGCCGAGCGGGCTATAGGGAACCAAGCCAATGCCGAGTTCTTCGCACAACTCTAGAATGCCGTTTGTCTCAACACCACGTGTCCACAGCGAATATTCATTTTGTAGGGCGGCAATCGGCTGAACCGTATGGGCGCGTCGAGCGGTTGCGGCACTTGGCTCAGACATACCGAAATGTTTGACTTTCCCTTCAGAAATCAGATCCCTGACTGCACCCGCCACATCTTCAATGGGCACTTCAGGGTCAACGCGATGCTGGTAGAACAGATCAATCTGCTCGATACCAAGACGCTTCAGGGAAGCCTCGGCAACGGTCTTGATATGTTCAGGGCGGCTGTTCAAACCTGCCATTTTGCCATCAACGATATTAAAACCGAATTTGGTCGCGATTACGACCCGCTCACGGACCGGATGTAAAGCTTCACCAACCATTTCCTCATTTGTAAAAGGGCCATAAACCTCAGCCGTATCAAAAAAGGTTACGCCAAGATCGACCGCTTGGCGAATTAGAGTGATACCATCGCCCTTGCTCAGTTTATGGCCATAACTGAAATCCAGTCCCATGCAGCCATAACCAAGAGCTGAAACTTCAAGGCCGGTCTTTCCGAGAATGCGCTTTTGCATGGTAAGAGTCCCTGTTGTTCGTCTTTATGTAGTTGTCGAGTATTTAGACAAAGTAGGTCGGTAGTCTCGGTGTATAGGGTGCTTCCAGTTCGGCGACCTCTTCATCGGTCAGCTTGATCTCAAGTGCCGCGACCGCATCTTCAAGATGTTTAGGCTTGGTCGCACCGATGATTGGTGAGGTGACGCGTGGGTTGTGGAACACCCAGGCCATCGCAACGGTTGCCATCGACACGCCATGGACGCCAGCGATCTTCTGGAGGGCATCGATGATGGCCTTGTCACTTTCAAGAAAAAGCGGGCGTCCGGCAAAATCCGTGACCGGATTATCCTTGGCCCGCGTTGTGCTTTTCTCGCCCCAGGGTCTGGTGAGCAGACCGGCTGCAAGCGGACTCCAGGGCATTGAGCCCACGCTCTGATCCGTAATGAGAGGGAACATCTCGCGTTCCTCCTCTCTCTGAACCAGGTTATACTGGTGCTGCATCGAGATGAAGCGCGTCCAGCCATTGAGGTTGGCAGCATATTGCATTTTCGAAAACTGCCATGCCCACATGGACGAAGCACCGATGTAGCGAACTTTCCCCGCCTTTACGATGTCATGAAGCGCTTCCATCGTCTCTTCGACCGGGGTGTTCGGGTCAAAACGATGAATCTGATAGAGATCAATGTAGTCCGTGCCGAGGCGCTTTAATGACGCGTCGATCTGCTCCATCACTGCCTTGCGCGACAGGCCGGCGCCACCAGGGCCATCGTTCATCGGGCCGAAGAGCTTGGTCGCCAGCACAATGTCGTCGCGCCGTGCCAGTCTGGCGAGCATCCTGCCGGTAATTTCTTCGGACGTTCCCTTGCCATAGACGTTTGCTGTGTCCCAGAAAGTGATTCCGAGATCCAGCGCGAGCCGGAAGATCGGTTCAGCGTCTGTCTCACTGAGTGACCATCCGCCGGAAAAACCACCGCTTCCGAAGCTCATGCACCCTAGAGTAAGGGGGCTGACTTTCAGGCCGGATTCACCAAGGCGTACATAATCCATCTTAATTCCCCTATCTCTGATGCTCAGGGCGACCGAGTAACGCTTTGCAAGTTCGAGCAACTTCAGGTCGATGGAAAATGATACATGTTCTGGCGGGATGCGATTAGTCGCCTGATTTTGCATGGCCTCATGTCAGGGGTTCATGAATGCCGGTGTTGTCTGGGAGCGCGGGCACTGCAATTCATGAATTATGGATATAACGGCAATCTGATTATACCGTCTTGTCCGGGCCGCCCATCGCCGATTACCAATGATGATGCGACCAGTACATGTGAGGCGGAAGCCTAAAGCCGGTTTTTCTGGCTTTCTGTCGCCCTGCCAGCACCATCCGGTCGGATAGTCATAGAAATAACGCGCGAGGATTCCGATGACCACTTCCGTCAAGGCCGTTGGCACACAGGCTGCGGATCAACCGCTCGCGGTCATGCAGATCGCACGTCGGGATCTGCTTCCGGATGATGTCAGGATAGAGATACTTTATTGTGGGATCTGTCATTCTGATCTTCATCAGATCAAGAATGATTTCGGGATGGCGCACTATCCTCTGGTGCCGGGACACGAGATTGTCGGACGCGTTACGGGCATCGGCAGCGCGGTCACACGCTTCAAGGTCGGTGACATGGCAGCAGTTGGCTGCATTGTGGATTCATGTGGTACGTGCTCTCCCTGCCGACACGATCTGGAACAGTTCTGTGAAGCGGGCGTGACATTCTCTTTCAACTCCCCCGACAAATACCTTGGCGGGATGACATATGGGGGCTTTTCGCAAAGCTATGTATGCAAGGAGTACTATACCTTGCGTATGCCCGATACACTGGCCCCTGCCGCTGCGGCCCCGCTGCTCTGTGCGGGGATTACGGTGTATTCCCCGCTGAAACACTGGAACGCGGGAGCCGGCAAGGTTGTTGGCATCATAGGGATCGGCGGCTTGGGGCATGTTGCCATCAGGATCGCCAGAGCAATGGGGGCGCATGTCGTGGTGTTCACGACATCACCAGAAAAAATGGAGGACGCCAGAAGGCTGGGGGCTCATGATGCAGTTCTCTCGACTGATCCCGAGCAAATGAAACGTTTTGCGTCCAAGGTCGATATGCTGCTCGACACGGTCTCCGCGAAGCACGATGTTAACATGTATCTCCAGTTGCTCGCGATTGATGGGAGCATGGTGCTTGTAGGCCTTCCTCCCGAACCGCTAGAAGTTGGTGCGTTCAATGTCGTCGTGGGACGCCGCAGTTTTTCTGGCTCCAACATCGGTGGTATCGCGGAGACGCAGGAAATGCTGGAATTCTGCGCAGAACATCAGATTACTGCCGATATTGAACTTATCCGCGCAGATGAGATCAATACAGCGCTTGAACGGCTGGAGCGCAATGATGTGCGCTATCGCTTCGTCGTTGATATGTCGACGCTGAACTGATCGACGAAAACGCCTTTATCTTCAGCCAAACCAGAACTGGAGCAAGGGATGCTTTGCCAGTTCGCCCCAGTCATTCATGAATAAACGGAACGTATCCTGACCTTGAGCAAGAGTGTGCCTGTAAAGGCCAGCATCACCGCACCAGAATGCAGGTCCAGTCGTGAGGCTCGCTGGTGGACTCTGGGGGTGTTGAGCCTTCTGATGGGCTTTGCATCGATCTCGACAGACATTTACCTGCCGACCATGCCTGCCATGGGGCAGGCACTGCTGGCCTCTCCCGGAGCAGTCGAGTGGACCGTGTCCGGCTATCTGGTCGGGTTCAGCCTTGGGCAGCTCTTCTGGGGGCCTGTGAGTGACCGTTACGGGCGGCGTGTGCCGGTTGCGACCGGGATCGTGATCTTCATCATCGGTTCTGTCCTGTGTGCTTGGGCCGGAAGTATCGGCAGTCTGATCGTATGGCGGGTTGTTCAGGCTCTGGGGGCCTCCGCAGGGGTGGTGCTGTCCCGTGCGATGGTGCGGGACCTGTATGAAGGCCATCACGCAGTCCGCATGTTGTCAACGCTGATTACCGTTATGGCCATTGCTCCGCTACTTGGACCAATCGTGGGGGCGCAGATCCTGTCGATCGGTGGCTGGCGGGCGGTCTTTGGCGTGCTGGCTTTTGTCGGCATTGCCACGCTTGTAGCGATTTTCACTCTGCCTGAGACACTGCCGCCTACCAGACGTCACCACGAACCACTCTCGCGCGCATTCCTGCGCTACGCCGAACTTCTGACGACCCCACGTCTTCTGGCTTATACGGGTGCGGGAGCATTTTTTTATAGCGGGATGTTCGCCTATGTCGCGGGAACGCCGTTCGCCTATATTTCTTTCTATCATGTGCCGCCGCGTTATTATGGTCTGCTGTTCGGTGCCGGTATTCTTGGAATTATGGCAACGAACATGCTCAATGCCAGACTGGCGCACAGGATCGGCAGTGATCGCATGCTCCGGTTCGGAACGTTTCAGGCTGCCGCAGCAGGCATACTGGTAGCCCTCGCGGCGTGGGGCGGCTACGGAGGATTATGGGGACTGATTGTTCCACTTTTCATCTTTGCCTCGGCGACCGGTTTTATTGTTGCCAATTCGATTTCTGGCGCTCTTAACGTTTCTCCCGCACGATCAGGGTCGGTTTCAGCATTTGTGGGTGCGGCGCAATATGGGAGCGGCATACTTGGCTCCGGCCTGATCGGGTTTTTTGCCGATGGTACTCCATGGCCTATGGGCTGGGTGGTCGCATTAACAGGAGTTGGCAGTTTTCTGTGCGCGCTTTCTCCTTCAAAAACACATTCGCAGATTGCATGATTGCCATTTGGCGCCGGACTTAGAGAAAATGCTGTCGCCGAAATCAGGCCCAATGGCTTCCATACGCTGTTTGCCAGTGGAATGTGCTGGGTTCTGTAATAGTCATGACTGCCCCACTCCCCAATAGAATTTTCCGATTGCAGTACAGGTCGAGGTCTTATGCCTTTAGGACTTCAGCGGCGATACTGTTCGTTGCTGACATACTCCATACAGTCCACAGATTTACCGTCTTTCGCTTCAGTGATGGCGATATGGGTCATAGCACATTCTGGCGATGCACCATGCCAATGCTTCTCCTCAGGTTCAAACCAGACGATATCACCGGGGTGCACATCTTCGATTGGTCCGCCCTCACGCTGAACCCAGCCGAAGCCTTCAGTGATGAGGAGAGTCTGGCCGAGCGGGTGTGTGTGCTAGGCCGTGCGTGCGCCCGGCTCAAAAGTGACGGTCGCGCAGGCAAGCGCACCACTACCAGAAAAGGGCGCATCGACCCGGACAGCGCCGGTAAACCATTCGGCCGATCCTTTAACGGAGGGTTTGAAACCAGGACGACGGATATCCATACATAGTCTCCTTCAAAGAGTGCCTAACGGGCAAAACACCACCCAATAGGTTCATCAGACATCAAAGCATGAGGTCATTTCCATGATTAGATGCTATGATCAGCTTGATCTTATGCTTGGAGTTCATAAATGCGTCGCGAGGAACTGGTCGATCTCAATGCGTTCATGGTGGTCGCGGAAGAACAGAGTTTTACACGGGCAGCTGCGAAACTTGGTACGTCCCAATCCACGTTGAGCCATACGATCCGTCGACTGGAAACTCGTCTGAATGTCAGGCTTCTTACACGCACGACCCGCCGGGTTGCCCCGACGGAAGCGGGCGAACGTCTGTTAACAACACTTGTGCCAGCGCTCGACACAATCAGTGGTGAAATTTCCTCCCTCAGCGAACTTTCTGAGAGACCATCAGGCACAGTCCGGATTACGACTTCCGAACATGCCGCCAAGACGCTGCTGTGGCCAGCACTTGCTAAAATTCTGCCCAATTATCCGGATTTGCATGTTGAACTGGCGATCGATGCCAGTCTAACCGATATTGTTGCCGAACGTTTTGATGCCGGGGTACGCCTTGAGGAAACAATTGCCCGCGACATGATTGCGGTTCCTATCGGACCTCCTTTGCGTATGGCCGTCGTCGGGACACCGTCCTATTTTGAGCGGCATCCTATCCCAAGAAAACCACAGGACTTATCCCAGCATACCTGTATCAATCTGCGTCTTCCGACCTCTGGCGGTGTTTATGCGTGGGAGCTGGAAAAGGGGAAACGGGCGCTGCGTGTGCGTGTGGATGGACAACTAACGTTCAATAATGTGCCAATGATCCGTCAGGCGGCGCTGGATGGTTTTGGTCTGGCCTGTGTTATGGAAGACCAGATAGCGGCATATCTGGAGGAGGGGCGTTTGATACGTGTTTTGGAAGACTGGTGCCCGGCTTTTCCCGGATATCATCTCTATTACCCAAGCCGCCGCCAATCGTCTGCGGCCTTCCGTTTGATTGTGGAAGCTCTACGCTACAGGAAATAAAAAACCTTATTCAAGAAATTGTTTTTTCTATTTTATATCTCAACCATAGAACACCGTTATCGCGTTTTTCAACATGTAGAAGGCTTAAGGCTTGCCCACGCGCTGGTTGATTGTCTGTTGCACAAACCCAGTCGAAGCTACTGGCAATTCCTGATACACCATCGATCCCTGGATAAATCATTAAACTGATTTCGTTAATGGTTCCTGCTTGCAGGAAGGCACCATTAATCAAGCCCCCACCTTCGAGCAGCAGTTTACGACGTCTAAATGTATTTCTTAGAACTGCACCGGCTTTTTGAATGTTACGTCCATCTGGCCCAGCAAAACAATAAGAGATACCATTGTCGCGTAATGTTTGCAGATAATCGTCAGCAACATTATCTGCAAGGACTGCAACAATGCCGTCTTCTTCAATATCAGAACGCTCATATTGCAACTTGCCGTGCGGGTCATAAAGATCGCGAGGCGTTCGGTCAGGTTTTGTGCCACATAAGGTTCTCGTGGAAACTGGTTGGTGGTGCCTTTCCACGGCTCGGTCGTCTTTACAAAATGTTCAGAGGCAGTTGCTCGTCCGATAATCCAGCCATCGGCATCGTATGTCTTTTCAACATCATAATACTGGTTGACGAGACTGTCTCGATTAACCCCATCAACGGGAATAGTCCAACGATCAGGCACAATGCGACCATCAATTGAGCTGATCATATGGCAGATAATGAAGGGCTGCATAATACTCAGTAGTCCTGTCTGGTCGGACGAAGATTATAGGGTTTAACGTCCTGACGCAGACCTTTGGAGATGACCCGAACAGCTGTTTTGGTCGCGGAGTAAACTGTGGCCTCACTAAGTCCACTGCGGGCACCCGTGACAACGACGATTGTCCCCTGAACATTTTGCGTCATGAATTCAGCCTTTCTGCTCGTCAAAAACGCCGCGCGCGATGGTCAGAGCGGCGGATGCCGTGGGCCACCCGGAATAGAAGGCGAGATGCGTAATAATCTCGATGATCTCCGCTTTGGTGACGCCGGTGGCGAGCGCCTTACGGATATGAAAACCCAGTTCGTTGGTGCGATAAAGCGAGATCAGACTGCTGACTGTCACAATACAGCGCTCACGTGGGGCAAGACCTGGCCGTTCCCAGACATCACCGAACAGAACATGATCTGTGTAGTCGGCAAGGCCGGGAGCGATATCACCAAAAGCCTTACGGGCGGGTGAAGGAGTATCGGGCATGTGTCGAACTTTCTACGTGTTGTTTATTGCAAGGGTTGATTTACTGAGCGGAGTAGCCGCCAGCGACAGAAAGCGCGTGCCCGAGCACAAGGCTGGCACGTGAACTGCAAAGCCCGAGCAGCGCGTCCGCAATTTCCTCGGGTTTGCCTAAACGTCCGATCGGCTGCGCTTTGATTAGCTCCGCTTTTGCCGCTTCATCTCCGGCGGTCAGCCCGTCCAGCATGGGCGTTTGAATGACACCCGGGCAGACCGCATTGATCTGGGTAGTGGCGGCAACATCGTGTTCAACAGCGACATCGCACCGCATGGCTAAGGCAGTCGCTCTTTCAGGAATAAGGGATCGGGCGGCTTCGGTTAGCCGCATCTGGATTGACATCTGCAAGCGCTACTGACGCGCCTGCACGGGCAAAGGTCTGTGCAGGTGCCAGCCCCATTCCCGCACCCGAACCGGTTACGAAGGCGATCTTGCCGGAAAATGTTTCTGTCACACCTTCGTCCTTGTTTCGAGTTGCCGGGTGTGAAATTTAAAAGCTGATTTACTTCAATGATTAGTCAATATATTTCGTATGAAGCTATCTCTCAAATTCATAAATGAAATGACGAATTTTTATATGGTTGTCGAGGTTCGTGCGTTAGGGTAACGAAATTTGTTTCTGTACCTGATTACCCGCAACCACACATGCTCTCATCGGTTGCCATCATGTATTGCACGAGCCCATAGCCCAATTCGACCTGTGCATTGCCTTCCTTCATATGCTGTCCCATTACTGAACGAAACCAATGAAAGTCTTTCCAATTCCATCGGCTGAATGCGTATTTTGTTCTTGGGGGAGGGAACTGAAAGTTGGCTTATTGCGGAAAATAGCGCTTCTTTAGACGTTCTAATTTCCATACCGTCAGCGGCATAACGTGCCAGCAATGCTATCAAGTTGCCGGTCATAAGATGCGCGTTCTGTCGCACCCAGAAGTGTTTGATTGCGCTTGAGGGTGTTCGCATTCGTACGAACAGTCTCAACCTTGCGCCACAGACGATCGGCCAGTCGTTGTGAAATGCGGCGCGCCTTGCGGGCGGTTCCAATGTCCGCCTGAAGGATGTTAGCGCGTTCCGCAATATGCGCCTGTTGCGGATCCGTGATCTCGGCTCCAACAGTGCCGACAAGTTCGTGTTGCGCCATCAGGTTGCAGGCGGGATAATCGGTTTTGATCGTTTGCGCGCCAGCGGGTGAGGCCAGAAGGTAAATCGCGAGGAACAGTACCCAGACGGATTTCATTCTCATATTCCCTGACCTGACTTGCCAGTACGTCAATCGTATAACGGATGCGAAATCGTCAATCTTTGAGTGTGTACTCTATCGCGGCCTCAGCGTGGAGCACTGTGGTGTCAAAGATCGGCACACTACTGTCCTCGGGCCTTACCAGCAGCATGATTTCGGTACAGCCCAGAATGATGGCTTCTGCACCCGCTTCGACTAAACGGGCAATGACTGCTTTGTAGGCTGCGCGGGATGACTCCTTGATCTGGCCTGCCACCAGCTCTTCATAAATAATGCGGTGAACGGTAGCGCGATCCTCGTCGTTTGGCACGATGAGGTCGAGACCATGGTTGTTGATCAGGCGACCTTTGTAGAAATCATGCTCCATCGTGAAAGCCGTGCCCAGCAGGCCAACTCTCGAAAAACCTGCGGCCTTGATCCGCTCTGCTGTTGGATCAGCAATGTGCAGGAGCGGAATGCTGACCGCCGCCTGTACAGCAGGGGCCATGCGATGCATGGTGTTGGTGCAGATCAGCAGAACCTTGGCTCCACAAGCTTCGAGCCGCTGCGCCGCATCGACCATTTTTGCGGTCAGGCCTTCCCAGTCCCCTTTATGCTGAAGCGCCTCGATCTCGGAAAAGTCGAAAGACCAGAGCAGGCAGGGTGCGGATGCCGTTGGCCCACGCTGATTGCGAACGCCTTCGTTGATGATGCGGTAATATTCTGCGGAGCTTTCCCAGCTCATGCCCCCGATAAGGCCGATCATGTGCATATTATTCTCTCCTGAATGTCGGTGTCGTTTCTTCACAGGTCACGGTGAGCAGTTATTTTTCCAGAGCAAAGTCTACGATGGCCTGAATATGCAGAGCGGTCGTATCAAAGACAGGGAAGTCTTGAAAATCTGGCTGGTTGATAAGCAGGAATATCTCGGTGCAACCCAGAATTACGCCTTCCGCGCCCTCGGCCCGCAGTGCTTCAACCACACGGAGATATTCGGCCTTGGATTCCGGCCTCAGATCACCACGAACCAATTCGTCAAAGATGATGCGATCGACAATCTCCTTGTCGGTCTCGTTCGGGACAATCACCTCTACACCAAATTTCTCGCGATAGCGTTTGCGTAGCGCTTCCGATTGCATGACCGGCATCGTGCCCAGCAAGGCTACGCGGCCTATCTCGGCCTTGCGTATGGCTTCGCCGGTCGGATCGGCGATATGGATGAACGGCGTCGTGCGTCCCACCATGGCAGGCTCGACAACGCGGTGCATGGTGTTGGAGACGCAGGCGATGACATCAACACCTGCCGCTTCAAGACGCAGGATCTTGTCCTCCAGATAGGCCGCGGCTTCTTCCCAGCGATCTTCACGCACGAAAGACTGGATGTTCCCAAAATTAACCGATGCGATGATGATCTCACCATTATCCCAGCCGCCGAGGTGCTGGTTCAGTTGCTCGTTAAGCATCCGATAATATTCGCCAGTCGCCTGATTGCTCATGCCGCCGAGAATGCCGATAGTCTTCTGGCGTAAAGGGCGCTGAGATGAAATCTCATTCATGTCTGATCGCTCATCTCCATAATAATCTGTATCCTGACTAATCGATGCATTCGGGACAGGATTGGAAAATCCTGCTCTGATGCGTCACAGGGCACAGATTGGGATGAAGGATCGATGGCGAACCCCCGAGACAGGTTGAAATTGTGGCGTGATTCCAGCCTGCAGGGTGGGATGGATGTGCTGCGGGCATCCTGCTTCGATTATCGCTATCCTGCGCACTCGCATGATGAATTCGTCATTGCCGCGTTCGTTCGCGGCGCTCAACGACACCGCATTGCGCGCTATCAAGGCGTCGCTGAGCCAGGTACCGTCATGATTATCCCACCGGGAGAAGTGCATACTGGCGAAGCCGTAGAATGCGATCTCGGGTGGGATTACTGCGCTTTCTATCCAACTGCCCAGTTCATCGACGTGCTAGCGGCAGATATCTTGCCGGGGGCGGGCAACCTCGATTTTGGACTTGACCTTCTTCGCCAGAACACGGACCTCGCCGATAGGTTCTTACAGACCTCGTTGCTCGCCTCACAGTCTCAGGATCCGCTCGAGCGGCAATGTGCTGTCTATGAAGCGCTGGGTCATGTCATCGCACGCTATGGCGAACGCACAGGACGATCGGTCAAAGCTGCATCGCGTTCTGCCGATATCCGAAAGGCACAGACATTTCTCGCAGATGAATTCCGTGAACCTCTGAGCATTGATGAGGTCGCTTCAGTCGTTGGGATCAGCCAATATCATCTCATGCGCAGTTTTCGTGCGGCGACAGGACTGTCCGTCCATCAATTCCTGACACAAATTCGGCTTAGTCACGCCAAGACCCTGCTCGCCCGAGGCGTCAGTGCCGCGCAAACGGCGACGAGCGTTGGCTTTTATGACCAGAGCCACTTAATCAATCAGTTTCGTCGACATTTCGGGGTTACGCCAAAGCAGTACGCAATAGCATCACGGTAGGCAGATCGAACGAACAACTAGCTCACTCTCGTCTGTTTCTGTGGGTATGGGTCAATCGTGAATGAGCGACGATATGCAAACTGACACCGAGCCGGATCACTAACTAGAGTCGTCTCGCCCAACGACATCATTGTGATTGATGTCTGTGCTTCGTCAGTAAAGGGGGGAGGACGGCACGTCTCCTGTCGCACAAAAGATATAGAAAAACGGACGTCTAAGAAGCCAGAGGGATCCCAGATGAAGAGCAAAAGCCAGTCATTCATGATCAGGATACACCGTGATCCCAAAGACATTTGATGTTAAGATTGTCAGTGATAACAAGGGATAAAACAGGGTTCTGGTCAGCAAGTGTCACGAGAAAAT
Organism: Brytella acorum; assembly: GCF_029309905.1. Classification (GTDB taxonomy): domain Bacteria; phylum Pseudomonadota; class Alphaproteobacteria; order Acetobacterales; family Acetobacteraceae; genus Brytella; species Brytella acorum. The sequence continues at coordinate 3,589 of NZ_JARBJP010000013.1, read as the reverse complement.
TTCAGCGAACTACTTTCTTTTTTGGCAGTTGCCCAAGAACGGAGCTTCACAAAGGCGGCGGCCCGCAGAGGTGTTACGCCATCCGCAATAAGTCACACCATGCGTCTTCTGGAGGAACGACTGGGTGTCACCCTTCTGACGAGAACAACACGGCGTGTCGTTCCCACGCCTGCGGGAGACTATCTCCTGCAAAATATTCAGCCGCTTTTCGACGAAATCGAGAACCGGATGGCCAGTCTTGATGAATTCCGTAAATGCCCCAGAGGCAATATCCGGATCACAGTGACAGATGAATCTCTGGGATTCTTTCTTCGACCCCGTATTGCAGATTTTCTAAAGAACTACCCCGAAATCTCCCTTGAGATCTCAACGGATCTGCGCCTTATTGATATCGTGGATGAACGCTTCGATGCGGGCGTGCGCCTTGGAGAACTGGTGACACAGGGCATGATTTCAGTGCCTGTATCGCCTGACATCCAATTTGCGGTTGTTGGGTCTCCGACCTATTTCAAAAGTCATGTCACCCCCAAAATTCCGGCTCGTCTGCAAGAGCACAACTGTATCGCTGTTCGCCTGCCAACCCACGGAAAGATTTATCCGTGGCGCTTCAGACAGAAGGGAAAAGACCTGAAGTTTCAGCCCGTCGGCCAATTTGTATGCAACAATGTGTTCGGCGCCCGGGATGCCTGCCTAGACGGCATCGGCCTCGCCTATATTCCTAAAATTGTTGCAGAAGAACATATCCAGAATGGCAAACTGATATCAGTTCTGGAGCCATTCTGTCCGACGCATTTGGGGTTTCATCTCTTCTACCCCCGACACCATCGATATTCGATGCCTCTGTCGCTGTTTGTCGAGGAAATGAAAGTAAAATGAGAAAGCCTGCTCTTAAGAATACAGGCTTTCTGGCGCGAAGGTTTAACTGCCGATAAGAGGAAGCTGTTTGAGCATTTCCTGCAGGTTTACCGCATCCCAAGGCATGTGCTCGGCAATTGTCATACCGACCACTTCTTTTTCGGTTGCCACTTCCTGAATCAGTTTCAGAACATCAGGGATGTTGAGCTTGCCTTCGGCAACATCTCAGAAATCATGCTTTCCACGACCCGGCTTTGCAAACAGTAGAGAACGGAAGTTGTGCGGATCCAGCACATCCAGATCCAGATGAATGGCAAGCACTTCGATCTGACTGTCTTTTAGCCATTCCATGACGGGCTGTGCGCCATCCCGCACCTGCTGGGGTGAACATGTCCGCAATCCATGATCTGCGATGAACTGAGCTTCGAACGCAAGTGGGTCGTGGATGCCTGCAATCATCACATTCTTTGCAGGAACCGGCTTCGTCACTGCCCTGGTCAGGTCGGGGTCTCCATGGCCTAACAGAGCCCCCAGAACGTGCGCATGTGCGTTCGTATACTGCTTTGGGGTCTGAACGTCTGGATGAGTATCAATCCAGAGCACACCCAGCCTGTCGCCATAGCGTTCTGAAAGCCACGAAAAAGGCACGAGCGAGACAAGACAGTCCCCACCCAGAACCGCCAGTGACTTCGGTTGACGGCGTTCAATGATTTTCCGGGCTTCCTGAATCTGTTTCAGCAGAACACTGCGTCCACGCATTCCGTCTTCGACTGGCAAAGGGACGTCAGTCGGAGCGCCAACCGGAACCTCCTCAACAGGGCCAGCAGAAGGAGGAGCCAGCTAGGCCAGAAGTTTTGATCCCAGATAATAGGGAGGATTATCGCCGCCCTGCCACTGAGGGAAAATAAGTCTCAAAGTTTGGGCATTCTGATCTGCCATGGAAGACCTCCTGTCAGGTAAGTGCATGCGGTATGCCTCGGCACCGATCAGACAACTCACCATCGCACCAGATGTGAGGGCGATTATCTTTCTTCTTTCGTAAAAAATCCGAGATTTTCCGAGCCACTTCATACACTAGAGTATTTCATGAGAATGATAGAATTAATAGATATTCATTACTGAAATTTGCTCACAAATATTTTGACGAAAAACTCTATAGCCATGCAGACCCTTCGATTTTAAGATAGAAAAATATCTGAAAGATGCCAACGCTGTATCCACGTCGTGTAGATTGTTCATATCTGAATTAATATGGGAATTGGTGCATAAATAAATATAATTACTTCACACTCAGTAAATACTTAATTATTTTGTTTTGTATTATTAGTGCGTTATCTCGGAATATATTTTTTCAACCTGAAGTTTCAGCAAAAATGTTCCCATCATGCAGCATTTGACTTCTCGGGAGCTTTCTTCCGGTCACCAGAGATTGGCCGTTCTGTCTCTGGCGTTGGGATCATTTGCGTCAGTCACCACCGAATTTCTTCCTGTAGGTATCCTGCTTCATATTTCGAGAACATTTTCTGTAAGTCCGGGAACGGCGGGGCTTACCATGACAGTTCCTGGAATGATGGCAGCACTTTCTGCTCCCGGAGTCATGCTGTTTTCCGGACGCACAGATCGTCGCAGGATTATTTTATGGCTCTCCCTTATTCTGCTCGCAGGTTGCCTTACTGCCACCATGGCACCGACATTTGCAGTGATGCTGCTCAGCCGGGCACTGGTCGGTATCAGTCTTGGTGCATTCTGGGCCATGGGCCTCTCTGTTGCCGTAGAACTCGTTGCCAAGCAAAAAGCGCATAAGGCAGCAGCAGCTGTTTTTGCAGGGGTCACGGCAGCCATGATCCTTGGGGTTCCAATGGGATCTCTTGTAGCCGAGTACTCATCCTGGCGCGGTGCATTCGTGGCCGCCGCAATCATCGCTATTGCCGCTTTAGTCATGCAGTGGAGAATGCTTCCAACTGTTCCAGCGGAAAGCCATGTCCGGCTCACTGACTTCAAAGCATTCGTCAGACTACCCGAAGCACGGAAAAGTATCGTTATGATTGCTGCCGTTTTTTGCGGCGCATTTTGCAGCTTATACTTACCTGACCCCTCTCATCCCCGAAGCAGGTATTCCTTCGGCGGCTGTGACGCTCCTGTTATTGGTTTATGGTGCTATCGGGTTTGCATCTAACCTTGTGGCCAGCCGCTTTTTGAAAAATAATCTTAAAGCAACGCTTTTGCTTCGAAAATATCGCTGGCAATACTCTTTCTGCTCCTGCCGGTGCTGCTGATCTTTCCAAAGTTTGAAACGGTGCTCATTCTTCTCTGGGCCGTCGCTTGGGGAGCTCTGCCACTGTGCCTGAATACGTGGCACCGCAGTATCGAGACCGAACATTCGGAAGCTGCCACCGCCATGTTCACTTTTACCGCGCAGGTTGCCATTGCGATCGGTTCAAGTCTTGGAGGCGCGATAGTCGATCACTTCGGGCTAAGAGCCAATTTCTGGATGAGCGCTTTGATTGTTATTCTGAGCGCTTTCTATCTGGCCACTCACAGAAAGGCAGAGTAATTTTGTGAGTGTCATGCGCTGAGAGAATACGTCTGCAAGAGAGGACGGTTCAAAAATTACGAAAACGATCAACAGCAATCCGCCTGTCACGACTCTGTTGCGCAAATGGCTGCGGCGGGATTCACGGAGTGAGGGCAGTCTGGTAGCGGGTTGGCATGAGCAAGCCGCGCCCTGTGACCT
>NZ_JARBJP010000012.1 GCF_029309905.1 Brytella acorum | reverse complement strand
CTTCGTCGATCCCGATATGGAGTTTACGCCAGATCCGACGTTTCGAGCCGCCGTGCTTGCGCCTGTGCCATTCGCCTTCTCCCTCTCCCTCTCCTTCTCCCTCTCCCTCGACCTTGATCCCTGTGCTGTCGATCAGAAGATGAAGCGGTCCATCCGAGCCGCGATACGTGATGTCGACCGTCAGGGATTTCTGCCTACGGCTCAGCGTGCTGAAATCCGGGACCGACCAGTCCAGGCCGACCAGATGGAGCAGGCTTTCGACAAAGCCAGTCGCCTGCCTCAGGGCCATGCCAAACAAAACCTTCATCGTCAGACAGGTCTGGATCGCGGGATCACTGTAACTCTGCCGTCGCCCCCTGCGCCCCGTTGGCCGGCCTTCCCAGGTCATCGCCCGATCAAACCACACCGTCAGAGATCCACGCTTCTTCAGCGCCGCGTTATAGGAAGGCCAGTTCGTCGTTCGATAGGTCACAGGGCGCGGCTTGCTCATGCCAACCCGCTACCAGACTGCCCTCACTCCGTGAATCCCGCCGCAGCCATTTGCGCAACAGAGTCGATGCCCGGCATAATTGGTGGAATCCCGCTGCTCCGTTGCCGTGCCTAGGGCATCCGACACCCGTCTGGCAGTGCGCTCGTCATTGGTCGCGAAGCTGACCCGGACTTGGCAATTGTCCAGAATCGAATTGTTCGGCCCGTATGCCTTCTCGATCTGGTTCAGTGACTGGGCGATCAGGAAGGCCCGGATCCGGTACCCCGCCATGAACGCCAGAGCGCTTTCGAAGAAATCCAGTCGCCCGAAAGCCGGAAATTCATCAAGCATGAGAAGCAGGTTGCGCCGGGTGGCCGCCACCTCCAGATCTTCTGTCAGTCGGCGGCCAATCTGGTTGAGCATCAGTCGGATCAGCGGTTTGGTGCGGCTGATGTCCGAGGGCGGCACGACGAAATAAAGCGAGACCGGCTGTACCGAGGACACGAGATCCTCAATCCGCCAGTCACATCTTCTGGTAACCGTGGCCACCACCGGGTCACGATAGAGCCCGAGAAACGACATGGCGGTGGAGAGCACGCCGGAGCGTTCATTGTCCGATTTATTGAGTAGTTCCCGCGCGGCGGAGGCCACGACGGGATGTGGCCCTCTTTCCCCCAGATGGTTTGTCCGCATCATGGCGGACAGGGTCGTCTCGATCGACCGCTTCGGGTCGGAGAGGAATTTCGCCACACCGGCGAGAGTCTTGTCGGCTTCGGCATAAAGCACATGCAGGATCGCGCCGACCAGCAGGGCGTGCGAGGTTTTCTCCCAGTGGTTGCGCCGTTCCAGAGCACCATCCGGATCGACCAGGATATCGGCGATGTTCTGCACGTCGCGGACTTCATATTCCCCCGGACGGACCTCCAGCAGCGGATTGTAGGCGGCCGATGCCGGGTTGGTCGGGTCGAACAGCAGCACGCGCCCGAAGGTCGCGCGAAACCCCGCCGTCAACTGCCAGTTCTCACCCTTGATGTCGTGGATGATGGCAGAGCCTAGCCAGGTCAGCAGAGTCGGAATAACCAACCCTACCCCCTTGCCGGAACGAGTAGGCGCGAAGCACAACACGTGCTCCGGCCCGTCATGTCGGAGATAGGCCCGGCGGTATTTGCCCAGAACGACCCCGTTGTCGCCCAGCAAGCCGGCCGCACGGATATCGCGCAGGACCGCCCAGCGGGCCGAACCATAGGTTTCGACCCGACGCCTTGCCCGCGCCCGCCAGATCGACAGAGCGAACGCCACGGTGACGGCGAGAACAACGCCCGCGACGCCAATCCGCGCGCCCTGCACGAAGATGCCGGGCGCGTAGGCATCGAACTCATACCACCACCAGAAGAACAGCGGCGGCGCATAGATGGGCCAGCGGTGGGCCAGCATGAACCAGGGCGCCCCAAGCTCAGGTTGAAATCCCAGACGCCAGGCCGCCCACTCGGTCGCGGCCCACCAGAACAGCAGCATGATCGCGAAGACCAGGATCACCTGGCCCCAGGCCACACGGGACGCGGACATGAACACCTCCGTGACAGGATGATCCGTCCGTCAGGAGGAATAACCACGCGCGGGGCAAGACAATTCAGCAGCCGTGCGGCAATCGGCGGTCTTTGTGTAGGAAATCGGATGGAGCGTTCAATGCGGCGTCTTTCCGCCGGGAATGGTCAGGAGCTGGCGGTAACCGGTGTCGCGCATCCAGCGCGCCCGCGCCATATGCGAGTCCCAGCATCGGCGCGCGCCATCCCTGTCAATTGCCGGATCACGACCGAGCACGATCCGCACCACCTCCCGCCAGTCGGCACCGGCTTCCTCGGCGTCAAGAAGGCGGAGATAGGTGACATGATGGAGATGGTCATACGCCGTCAGCAGCGGACAGTCGGGCGCCTCATCGGATGGAGCGGCTCCGTTATCGGGTTGGGACGTCATGATCCTGCCCTTTCCTTCAGCTCCGCAGATCATATCCTGAAATGGGATAATCCCGATACGGGATTATTGGGACGGTTCCTCAGTTTCAACCGGAACCGCACCCTATGCCGAAATCGCTGCGCTCTCCGCGACAGCACCGTCTCATGGAACTGCTGATCGCAGCAAGGCGCGGCAAAGGCCTGACCCAGGCCACGCTGGCGGAGCGGCTCGGCAAACCCCAGTCCTACGTCGCGAAATACGAGACCGGCGAGCGCCGGATCGACGTGATCGAATTCCTCGACATCACAACCGCCATCGGACTCGATGCCGCTGACATTTTTGCCAGTCTTATGGAAAATCACTGAATCAGTTCAGCCTCATTCAGGCGCTATTCCGAACTATCGTCCCCATCAGGATCTCGCAGCCACCCCGGAATATCCTGATGGGCGTGCAGAACACGCCAGACATCCAGATGGTCCTCACGCTCGACATAGAAAACCACGAACGGCCAGTTCCGAAGAGTGAGCGCACGAAGCCCCGGAAGATCGAGTTCATACCCGCAACGCGGCGAGCCGATGCCGGGATATTGCCCGATCAGGGTCATCCCCTCTTCGAGCGCACCGACAAACCGGTCGGCCACAACACTTCCGGCTTTCCCGACATAATCGTCAATGATCCGATCGATATCCCGCTCGGCCTGCTCGCGCAGTACCGCGCGTCTGGTCGTCACGATGATCAGGCGCCGCGCGCACGCGACCGCAGGCGTTCGAAATATGCGGCATCCGCCGTGGAGCCTGCTGGGGATCGACCACCCTCAAGCAACATACCACGCAGACGCTGCCTGTCCTGGTCCTTGCGGATCAGCTCGCGCACGTACTCGCTGCTGGTGCCAAAGCCACGGCCGGCAACCTGCTGGTCAACGAAGCTTTTCAGGGCTTCTGGCAGAGAGATGTTCATGGTGCTCATGGAGGCAGAATACTCGCGCATGGCAAAAATTGGCAACATGATTCATGCCTGCCCACGTCATAATCCCAGCCCCCGCTGCCGTCCCAACTGCCAGTCCATGGCGCCTGCGCGCATGATACCGGCAATCTCCTGCCCGATCCGGTTCTCGATGACAGGCTTCCAGGGCACCAGCACGAACTCATGGGTATTTTCGACCAGCGCGTAGGTTCCACTAGCCAGCCTGACCTTCTCCTTCAGCGTGCCGCACATTCTCTCCCCGTCCGCCATCACGCGGTACGACGTGCCGCGTGATGCTCCCAATTCCTGGCCGATACGGTCCAGTTCCCGCCGTTCCAACGCCGCCAGCAGGCTCTTGCGGTAGCGGACGTGCCCCTCCCTGTCGCGCCAGGCGTCGCCCCGTTCGACCAGCACGTCCTGACGCTGCTTCCGGGCCTCGGTCACTTCATAACCGAACCCGGCATCGACCACATTCGACCTGCCGCGCGACATCAGCCCCCGGTCCAGCCATGTCGCACCATCCGCTGTGATCTGGGCCTCGAGATCGAGGCTGGACAGGACGCGCACGGACATCTGTTTCGCGCGGCTCATATCATACGCCGCAGCCCGCTCCAGATAGTCGCCGGGGATCTGCCATCTCCCATCCTCAATCCGCTCGATAATGCCGGCGCGCCGCAGGGCCTCCAGGCGACGCACATGGGAGGCGACATACGCGTCGGCATCGCCTCCGGGAATGCGCGGCATGGACCGCGCATTCGCAAGATGTGTGTCCTCGCGATAGACACCGTCACGGCCCGCGACCGACACGATTTCCCTGTCGGCGGGACGGGGGACTGCGACCTCCGGGCCGACCGCGACAATGCTCCCGTTTCGCACCCCTTCGAGGGAAACCGGATCGATCCCGGCGACATGATGGGTGCGCCCGTCCACGCCATCAATGACCACGCCAATTTTTTCGCCCAGTTCGTCGGAGAGATGGCGGTCAAGGATCCGCCCCTCCACCGTGTCGCGCGACGCCGGACCATGAAAGACGAACAGGCCGGGATCGGGTGCGCGGCCCTGCTCGTGCATCGCCCGGTTCATGGCGCGGATAATATCCCCCCGCTCGCCAAGGTCGCGCAGCATTTTCTCCGTCTCCGGCGCGAGCGTCCACACACCGGGCTCGGCCTGGCTGGCGAGGCCCATCCGTTCCAGCTTCGCAAGCCGCCGTTGGCGCAGGACATGATCGCCGCCCTGGTCGCCCCGCATGTCGATCGGACCATCTTCCGCCAACGCCAGCAACTGCCGGTCGATCCGAGTGAAGCGGTCCTGCCCGACCATGTTCTCCAGCTTGCGACGTTGCTCCAGCACTGTTTCCGGACCCAACTCCAGCGTCACCAGTTCGGTCGCCCGTTCCCGCACCCCCTGAGTGATGTAATCACTGGCGATGACCAGATCCTCCCCATGGTCGTCATGGCCATGGATGACGATATGGACGTGAGGATGACCGGTGTTGAAATGATTGACTGCTACCCAGTCGAGCTTCGTGCCGAGATCCGCCTCCATCTGCATCATCAGGTCACGCGTGAAGGCGGTCAGATCCTGTATCTGCTCAGCATCCTCCGGCGAGACGATAAAACGGAACTGATGCCGGTCGTCCTGCCCCCGTTCGAGAAAGGCGTCGCCGTCGGCACGATCGGCCTGGTGGAACGATAGTTCCGGTCCAGCGTGACGATGCGCGCGGGCGGATCGAAGTGACCTGGGAAATCGAGGATGTTGCGCACCGTCGCGGCCCGGAAGGCGTAGATGCTCTGCGCGTCGTCGCCCACCACTGTCAGTCCCCGACCGTCGGGCTTCATCGCGAACAGGATATCGGCCTGAAGCCGGTTGGTATCCTGATACTCGTCCACGAGGATATGGTCCCACTTGCCGCCGATGTCTGCGGCCAACACGGGTTCGGCGACCATCTGCGCCCAGGCCAGCAGCAGGTCGTCGTAATCCAGCACGCCCTGCGCCTGCTTCGCCGCGACATAGCCGGCGAAAAGCTGCCTGAGTTGCGCCTCCCATCCCGCGCACCACGGATAATGCTTCATCAGCACATCGCCGAGCGGGACGCCGGAGTTCACGACACGGGAGTAGATCGCCAGACACGTCCCCTTGGCCGGGAAGCGCTTCTCCGTCTTCGAGAAGCCGAGATCGTGGCGGACCAGGTTCATCAGATCGGCGGAATCCTCCCGGTCATGGGTCGAGAAGGCCCAGTCCATGCCGATCTGCTCGGCATACTCCCGCAAGAGACGCGCGCCGATGGAATGGAACGTCCCGGCCCAGGCCAGGGCGTCGGCCAAGGGACCGGCTTTGTCGCCGAAGACGGTGCGGCAGATGCGCTCCACCCGCCGGGTCATCTCGGTGCTCGCGCGGCGCGAGAAGGTCAGCAGCAGGATGCGACTGGGATCGGCGCCGGTGGCGATCAGATGGGCGACCCGGTGCGCGAGCGTGTTGGTCTTGCCCGATCCCGCGCCGGCGATGACCAGCAGCGGGGGTGAGCCGCCTGCGTCAGCCGCGACTCCGGCGCCATGCGTGACGGCCGCGCGCTGGGCGGGATTGAGGCGGGCGAGATAATCGTCAGCGGGTTTGGCAGCAACGGAATTCATCGGATTCAAAACCTTGCGCCGTCCTCTCGATCCGTTCGAAGCGTTCTTCCGCCGACAGGGTCGCGAGCGGGAATCGAATATGCCTTGACTCTTTCCGCATTTCCAGAACAAAACATGAACATATAATCCCAAGCGACGGCCGCAGGAGCCGGACGGACTTCTGACATGACACCCACAGAGGACAGAAAGCCAGCACGTAAAAAACCGGCCGTCGAGGCGCTCCGGGCCACGATCGCCCGGCTGGAAGGGCACAGGGACCGCAAGCGCGCTGTCCTGCCGTTCGGGATGCACGAGATCGATGGAAAGCTGCCGGGCGGCGGGCTGACACTTGGCGCGCTGCATGAGGTGGCCGGGGGCGGCAACGACGCGCTCAACGCAGCGGCCGCCGCGCTGTTCGCCGCCGGGATCGCGGCGCGGACGAAGGGCAAGGTGCTCTGGATCGTCACGCGTCAGGATCTGTTCGCGCCCGCGCTCGACCAGGCCGGTCTGGCGACACGGCGCGTCATCCATGCCGAGGCGGGATCGGAGACCGACGCGCTGGCGTGCTTCGAGGAAGGGTTGCGGCATGGCGGGCTTGGCGCCGTGGTGGCCGAGGTTGGTCGGTTGACGATGACCGCTTCGCGCCGGTTGCAGATCGCCGCCGAGAGGACGGGCACGATCGGTCTCGCGATCCGTCGCTGGCGCCGCCAGACCGAGGCGGCGGATTTCGGACAACCCACGGCCAGCACCACACGCTGGCGGATCTCGGTCCTGCCCTCCGCGCCGCTGCCCGTTCCCGGCGTGGAGCGGTCCCGGTGGCTGCTGGAACTGCTGCGTGCGCGCTCGGGGGAGTGCGCGGATTTCGAGGTGGAGGGATGCGATGCGAAAGGAAGGCTCTGCCCGGCTGGTGTCGCTTTACCTCCCGCTCTGGCCGACGGAGCGGCTGCGCAGGAAGCTGGGCGATTCCGCGCCACCGCCTGACGCACCGCTGGCGCTCGCTGGACGGGAGGGCAACCGCCGTGTCGTGCTGTCCGCCGATCTCCCGGCCCGCAAGGCGGGGTTGAAACCCGGCACGCCGGTCGCCAAGGCCCGTGCGCTCTTCCCCGATCTGACGGTGATGGACGCCGATCCGGACGGCGACAGTGAGGGGCTGGAAAGCCTGGCGGTGTGGTTTCAGCAGCGGGTCGCGCCCATCGTCGCGGTGGATTCCTCTTCGTCTTCCGGGCAGGCGGACGGTCTCGTGTTGGAGACGACGGGCGCTGACCATCTCCATGGCGGTGAAGCCGCGATGCTTGACGCCACCGTCCGGCGCCTGGCGGAATCCGGCTTCACGGCCAAGGCCGCGATCGCAGATACATGGGGGGCTGCGCACGCTCTCGCCCGATACGGGCGCGGGCGGGTTATCGTCGTGCCGGAAGGCGGGATCGCCGACGCGCTGGCCGATCTGCCGATCGAGGCGCTACGACTACCCTCCTCCATCACGGAAGAGCTGTGGACCCTCGGCATCTCGAGGATCGGGAAGCTGGAGACGATGCCACGCGGCCCGCTGACCTTGCGGTTCGGGCCGGAGCTGGAACGTCGGCTGGATCAGGCTTACGGGCGAATGGCTGAGCCGATCCAGGCCGCCCGCCCGGTCAATCCGGTGTCCGCTATGCACAACTTCGCCGAACCGATCGCGGCCGCGGAGACCATCGCGCGCTATATTGGCAAGCTGGTTCCTGTGCTGTGCGAAGGGCTGGAGGCGCGGGGCGACGGGGTGCGGCAGCTCGATCTTCTGCTACATCGCTTGGACAGTGCCGTGCAGGCAATCCGCGTCGCCACGGCCCGTCCTGTGCTGGACGCGAAACACCTCACGCGCCTGCTCTACAAGAAGATCGAGACGATCGATCCCGGCTTCGGCATCGAGCGCATAGAACTGGTCGCCGCCCTTGCCGAGCCGATGGAGGCGCGGCAGCGCGTCTCCGCCCTGATCGCGGAGGAAGAGGCCGACATTTCCGGCCTGATCGACACCCTCGCCAATCGTGTCGGAAGCGACGCGCTCTATCGCTTCGCCGCCGTCGAGAGCGACCTTCCCGAACGGTCGGTCCGTCGTGTTCCGGCACTGGCCCCCGATGATGGAAACTCATGGCCTGTGCAATGGCCGCGCCCGACACGATTGCTCGGCCGCCCGGAGCCAGTGCGGGCGATGGCGGAACTGCCGGACCAGCCGCCGGTCTACTTCATCTGGCGCGGCGTCCGTCATTGCGTGAAGTGCGCTGACGGGCCGGAGCGCGTCTTCGGAGAATGGTGGAAAGGCGATGCCGAGCTGACCATCGCGCGGGATTATTTCCGCGTCGAGGATACCGCTGGGGAGCGGTTCTGGTTGTTCCGCGAAGGCGACGGCGAGCATGGCGAGACCGGCTCGCAGGGCTGGTTTTTACATGGAATTTTCGGGTGATATTCTTTTTTGAAAAAAAGCACCAAAAAACTTCTTCAATTTTTCGGAGATCTCCTAACAGAAAAATATCTTATATTAATAAAAGTCTTTTTGCTTCTTTTTCTTCAGAAAAAGAAGGCACCCGATGACCCCGCATTACGCCGAGCTTCAGGTCACGAGCTACTTCTCGTTCCTGCGGGGCGCATCGTCGCCGATCGAACTGTTCGAGCAGGCGAAGCGCCTCGGCATAACGGCGCTGGGGATCACCGACCGGAACACGCTGGCCGGGATGGTGCAGGCGCATATCGCGGCAAAGGAAACCGGCGTGCGGCTGGTCGTGGGCTGCCGCCTAGAACTTTCGGATTTCCCGCCGGTGCTGGTCTACCCGACCGACCGCGCGGCCTATGGGCGACTCTGCCGGATGCTATCGATCGGCAAGGCACGGGCCGGAAAGGGGAAGTGCTTGCTGCGATGGGAGGATCTGGCGGCATGGGGCGACGGGCTTATCGTCATTCTCGTACCGGACGTCGCCGATGAGGACTGCGCCGCACATCTCCGCTCGCTGCGCGAAACCTTCGGCGACCGGGCCTACATAGCTCTGATCCTGCGCCGCCGCCCGAACGATCAGATGCGGCTCTACGAACTGGCGAACCTCGCCCACGCGCAACGCGTGAAGACCGTCGTGACGAACGACGTGCTGTTCCACACGCACGACCGGCGCATCCTTCAGGATGTCGTCACCTGCATCCGCCACGGTACCACCATCGACCGGGCCGGGTTCGCACGCGAGCGTCATGCCGACCGCTATTTCAAGCCGCCCGAGGAGATGGCACGGCTGTTCTCACGCTATCCCGAGGCGATCGACCGAAGCATGGAGATCGTCGAACGCTGCACCTTCAGCCTCGACGATCTGGCCTATCAGTATCCCGATGAAATCACGGTTCCGGGCCGCACGCCGCAGGAGGAACTGGAAGGTCTCACCTGGGAAAGCGCGCGCTACTTCTATGCTGACGGCATTCCCGAAGACGTGGCCGAAATTCTCCGCCACGAGCTGGCTCTGATCGGACGCATGAACTACGCGCCCTATTTCCTCACGGTCCATTCCATCGTCCGCGAAGCGAAGCGCCGCGATATTCTTTGTCAGGGGCGCGGCTCGGCGGCCAATTCGGCCGTCTGCTTCGTGCTCGGCATCACCGCCATCGATCCGTCGCGCACCACGCTTCTGTTCGAGCGGTTCATCTCCGAGGAGCGCGGCGAACCGCCGGATATCGACGTGGATTTCGAGCACGCGCGCCGCGAGGAGATCATCCAGTGGGTCTATGACCATTACGGGCGCGACCGGGCCGCGCTGACCGCCGTCGTCACCCGCTACCGCGCCAAGGGCGCGCTCCGTGACGTCGGCAAGGTCATGGGCCTGCCCGAAGATCTGATTTCTCAGCTCTCCAAGCAGATCTGGGGTTGGTCGAGCCAAATGGACGACGACACGCTGGCGTCCTCGGGCGTCGACCTGACGGACCGGAGCATACGCCTGACGCTCGATCTGGCCCGCTGCCTGATCGGCGTGCCGCGCCATCTGTCGCAGCATCCCGGCGGGTTCGTGCTCACGCGCGACCGGCTGGACGAGCTGGTGCCGATCGAACCGGCGGCGATGGAGAAACGCCAGACCATCGAATGGGACAAGGACGACATTGACGCCCTCAAATTCATGAAGGTCGATGTGCTGGCGCTGGGCATGCTGACCTGCATGAAGAAGGGGCTCGATCTGCTGGCGGAGCATAAGGGCCAGCATTTCACGCTCCAGACCATCCCGGCCGAAGACCCGCGCACCTACGCCATGATCCGCAAGGCCGACACGATCGGCGTCTTCCAGATCGAGAGCCGCGCGCAGATGTCCATGCTCCCGCGCCTGAAACCGAGAACCTTCTACGATCTGGTGATCGAAGTCGCGATTGTGAGACCCGGTCCCATCCAGGGCGATATGGTTCACCCCTTCCTGCGCCGCCGGGAGGGGCTGGAAGGTCCAGACTATCCGACGCCGGAGCTGGAAGAGGTGCTCAAACGCACACTAGGTGTGCCACTGTTCCAGGAACAGGTTATGCAGGTGGCGATGGTCTGCGCGGGCTTCACGGCCGCCGAGGCGGACCAGCTTCGCCGCGCCATGGCGACCTTCAAGAACACCGGCACGATCTCGCGCTTTCAGGAACGGCTGGTCGAAGGAATGCGTGAGCGGAACTATCCGGAAGAATTCGCCCAGCGCATTTTCCAGCAGCTTGAGGGTTTCGCATCCTATGGCTTTCCTGAGAGCCATGCGGCGTCTTTCGCGATCCTCGCCTATTCCTCGTCCTGGCTGAAATGTCGCCACCCGGACGTCTTCCTGGCGTCACTGCTTAATTCCCAGCCGATGGGCTTCTATGCCCCGGCCCAACTCGTGCGTGACGCACAGGCGCATGGGGTGGAAGTCCGGCCAATCTGCGTGAACCGCTCACGCTGGGAGGCGACGCTGGAAGGGCCGGAGAGAACGGACGGACTGTTTGCCGTGCGGCTGGGAACGAACCTCGTGAAGGGGCTGGCCAATGACGCCGCCGCCCGGATCGTCGCCGCACGAACCGGCGCGCGCGGCGACCGGCCCTTCGCCTCGATCGACGATCTCTGGCGCCGAGCCGGCGTGAAAGTGGCTGCGCTGACCTGCTTGGCTGACGCCGATGCCTTCCAGCCTGCTTTCGGGCTGGCGCGGCGCGACGCGCTCTGGGCGATCAAGGCGCTGCGTGACGAACCGCTCCCGCTCTTTGCGGCGGCCGAGATCATGCGCGAAGCCGAGGAACCGGACGTGCTGCTCCAGCCGATGCGCGCAGGCGCGGAGGTGGCGCGAGACTATAATCGCGTCGGCCTGACCCTGCGCGACCACCCCATCTCCTTTCTGCGCGAAGATCTGCGGCGTGAAGGCATCCTGTCCGGCCGGGATGCCGTAACCTCGAAGGACGGCAAGCGCCTGACGGCCGCCGGGATCGTGCTGGTCCGCCAGCGTCCCGGCTCGTCGAAAGGCGTGATTTTCCTGACGCTGGAGGACGAGACCGCAACGCTGAACGTCATCGTCTGGCCGGACGTATTCGAAAAATACCGCCCCGTCGTCATGTCCGCCGCGATGCTGGCTGTGAAAGGGCGGCTTCAGAAGGAAGGCGAGGTCGTCCATCTCATCGCGCTGGAGATCATGGACCGATCGGCCCTGCTCGCCGATGTCGGGAACCGATCCGGCCGGGATGCTTTCCACGACGAAAACGGCGATCCTTCTGGCGACCTCATCGCCGTCCGGTCGCGCGATTTCCATTGAGCAAAGAGGGCACGCGGAAGGCTTCACGCCATCGTGAACGGGCCTTTACGGGGCCGGTTTACGCTGCGCTTTCACTCCCGATTGCATCCTATGTGCATCCTGCGGAGGAATGGAGTAAGCGATGAGCCTCTTGAGAGGCCATCTAACTAATTGGTTTTATTTGGAAATTTTAGTTGCGGGGACAGGATTGCTTCTCAAGTTGCGACAATCGCAAGACGAGAATAAAGCGGGTTTAGATAATTGTTTTGAAAAGATCTTTTCTGCCTTCGCTTGATCTTTTCATAACCATAGTCCTTTCGATCACCAAAGACGCTTGACGGCGAAGCTGTCAAATAAGGCCTCGTTGGAGATCAGCGTCATATCTTCGGCCTGCGCCTGGGCAATCAGGAAACGGTCAAACGGGTCTTTATGAGCGATGTTCATCTCGCCCGCGATGCGGGCATGAGTAACGCTGATTGGCAGTTCAACAAACGCCTGCCCAGCAACAATAGCTTCAAAATCCTGTGCCAGCAGCGCCGCCCCCGGCAGTTTGCCGATGCGGAACTTCGTTGCGACCTCCATGGCCGACGCTGCGCTCACAGCTATAACATTATCTTCATCGGCTATGGCTTCCTGAGCGCGATGACTCAAATGCTCGTCGCCCGCCAGCCACCAGATCAGCGCGTGCGTATCAAGCAGTAGCCTCAAGCGAGATTCCACCCGTCCAGTTCGTCGTCGGGCAAGGTCTCATTGAAGGTCTTATCCTGGGTTATCTTGCCTTTGAGCGCCCCAAACACGCGACGCCCCTGCGGTTCCACCGGCACAAGACGCACGACGGGTACTGAACCACGCGCAATCACCACATCACCACCCGCAAGCGCGTCGGCAATCAGACGAGACAGGTTGGTTTTGGCATCGTGAACCGAAAACTGGGCCATGAGGCACCTCCTTAGCTAAGGGTATAGCTAAGAGACCTTCTGTCGGCAAGAGTCGTCTTCCATTCTGACCACGTTATTACGCGCGCGTTCGTCCGTTGGAGCCCCGCAATCCAGGCAAATACGATTAAGATAAAGCGACCATCCGAATGGTCAGAACCTGCTGGAATTACCGTGGTCTCACGGTCACCAGCTGATACTGTGGCCACGTTGTAAAAGTCAGGGTGGTCTGGTCAAAGTCAACAGGGCCATCAACGGGATGATGGAACTTGCGGGCGCCCCCTTCCCGCAGCAACACGCTCTGATTGTGCCACAGCCGCTCAAAATCCGGGCTCAGGGACCGAAGTTCCTGCACAAGCGCGTCTACCTGTTCTGTGTCACCACGAATGCTGACAGCCCGGAATTCCGCCAGCACCCGTCGCGCACTGCTTTCCCAGTCGTCAAGAAACGTGCGGGCGTCTGGTGCCAGAAAAACATAGCGCAGCAGATTGCGTTCTTTACCGTCCAGCCAACCGGCAAAAAGATGCCGGGCCGCGTCATTGGCGGCGCAGGCGTTCCACAGGGGATCAAGCACATAACAGGGCACTGCCATCTGCCCGGGAAATATCCGGACCTCCTCAGGCAGGCCAGATGCCATGGAGGGCCGTGAGGCATGGGGATCTTTCATCCGCGCGAGTTCGAACAGGTACAGTCGTTCCGCAGCGGAAAGATGCAGGGCCGTCGCAATGCGTGCCAGCGTCGCCGCCGAACAGGAGACATCCCGGCCCTGTTCGAGCCACGTATACCAGGTTGTGCTGATACCGCAGATCTGGGCGGCCTCTTCCCGCCGCAACCCTTTTGCCCGGCGGCGTCCTGGTAGCGGATGCAGACCAACATCCTCTGGTGAGAGGGTATCACGACGCGCGCGCAGGAAAGTCCCGAGAGCACGATGCTGTTCGGAGGAAAGACTCATGATGGTGGTTTTTATACCAGTATAAAGAAAGACCTTATCCCTGTTTTTTGCATCTGGCAGCCTGGACTGCAACGAGTCATAGAACCGCGGAGGCAGAAAAAATGACGGAACCTTATGCGGCAAAGCACTACGCCGCACGGGCGCAGGATTATGTAACCAGCACGATCCACAGTCAGGGCAGCGATCTGGACAGGGTCGAGAGCCTGGTAGCGGGCAAAAGCCTGCGACGTGTTCTGGATATCGGCTGCGGTGGAGGTCACGTCACCTATCGGCTCGCTCCCCATGTCGGAGAGGTTGTCGCCTGCGATGTGACGGGTCCGATGCTGGATGCCGTCGCGCAAGAAGCAGCACGACAGGGACTGTCCAACGTCACGACCGTACAGGCTCCCGCAGAAAAGCTCCCTTTTGAACACGGAAGCTTCGACGCCGTCTTCTGCCGCTTTACGACCCATCACTGGTCTGATGCGCTGGCAGGTCTGCGGGAAGCACGACGTGTGCTGGCCCCATCAGGGATGGCTTTATTCATTGATGTGACAGCCCCTCCGTCCGCCCTGCTGGATAGCTGGCTTCAGTCGATCGAACTGTTGCGCGACGTCTCGCATATTCGGAATTATGGAGTAGCCGAATGGGTGACCTTGCTAGGACAGTCGGGCTTCGTTCTTCAGACCATCGGGACGCATCGTCTGCGTATGGATTTCAAAAGTTGGGTAGCGCGAACGAAAACACCTCCGGAGCGGGTCGCGGCCATCCGTTCCCTGCAACGGGCCGCGCCGGACGATGTCACACGCCATTTCGGGGTCGAAGCGGATGGCAGTTTCATGATCGACGTCAGCACTTTCCAAGCGGCGCCATTATGAGCGGAATTGTGACTGTCGCAG
Source organism: Brytella acorum (assembly GCF_029309905.1). Taxonomy (GTDB): domain Bacteria; phylum Pseudomonadota; class Alphaproteobacteria; order Acetobacterales; family Acetobacteraceae; genus Brytella; species Brytella acorum. Next base: position 36,646 of record NZ_JARBJP010000012.1, on the reverse strand, counting down.
GGAACTGACTGGTATGCCATCATCAGGATCAGAAAAGGTTCGCCAGTATCATGGGGAGACAGAGATGAGCCGGGAATCCGTTCAGGCATTTTTCGAGGTCAATGCGCCAGACATCAAACCCGTGGTGCTGACAGACAGCACGGCAACAGTAGCAGAAGCAGCCAAGGCGCTCGGAGTTCAGGACGGGCAGATTGCCAAGACCCTGGCGCTGAAGGTCGGCGATGAACGGATTCTGGTCGTCATGGCAGGCACGGGACGGCTGGATAACCGCAAGACGAAGGATACGTTCGGAAACCGGCCCCGCATGCTGCCTGCGGAAGAGGTGCAGGAATTAACCAGCCATCCGGTCGGCGGTGTGTGTCCCTTCGGGCTGCCGCAGCCGGTCCGGGTATTCTGTGACATTTCACTGCGCGCATTCGATGTGGTCTGGCCGGCAGCGGGAGACCGGAACAGCTCTGTGTGTCTGACCCCCGACCGTCTGGCAGATCTCGTCGGAGCGGAATGGGTGGATGTCAGTCAGGAGTAAGGTCGGCCTCCGCTCTATTTTAAGACATTCATTGACCTTGAAAGTCTGCCCGTAACCAGACACTGATTACAGGTAAAAGGTCACTCCACATTATGGCTCTGTATCATTCTGACTATGCCTGCCGACCACGGTTCCATGTGTTATCCGCGTCTTTCTGCGCATCAGACTTTCACGAGTTTGATGGCACGTTCGGGACAGGCCTTTACACAGAGACCGCAGGCACGGCACTGATCGGCATAGGCGTATACGCGACCATTCCTCCATGAACATGGCTTTTGATCTTCCCGACAAATGAAAGCTCCCGATAGTCCGAGCGGTCGATCTTTCGGACCTCGAAAACATTGTAAGGACACATGGCGACACAGGCATCTTTTCCCTCACAGCGATTGAAATCCACAATTGGGACGACCAGCCCTGTTCGACCTTCTTCCAGGCATTTAGATGTGCTCATCACTTTTTCTTCGCCTCTGGTCGTTTCGATACCGTTCATTTGACGCTCTGCTACAAATTCCGACTTTGCCGAAGCTCCCGCGCAAACATCTCAAGCGTCGTCGTTGGCCTCCCCAGTTTTTCCCAAGTATGCTCAGCATAAAACGGATCTTCGTGATCCCCGAAATAGGCGAACAGATGCGCCACGAATTTCATTTTCGGATTGAAAAGGCCGATCAACCGCATAACCCAGAGCGGCGCCACACGAATTTTGAGAGAGGGGTCGTAGTTTTTTACAAACCGCTCCAGCGCCTGTCTGACAGAGATCGCTTCCGGTCCCTGCACAGGACAATGTTCCGGCATCGCTTCAGGATTCTGAAACGCCTCGACCACCCATCGCGCGTAATCCGCGGCGCTGATCCACCAGATTTTGACGCGCGTATTCCCGATCCACTGGATCGCGCGTCCGCTGATCATGTGCGGGAGCAATTCCATGAAATGGGTCGGCGCGAAGAAGGTATGACGGATACCGGTGTCCGTGATGATCTTGTGCCCTTCCATACGGATGATATTGGGCACGACATTATGTTTGATGTGTCCAAGTGCCGGCGGATAGGCGCCAAGAGCGCCGATCTTGGCAATATACTGAATGTCCAGCCCCTGTATGGCCGTCATCAGGTTTCGCACGCCTTCCCGCTCTTCATAGAAAGGAAGGTTCGGGTCGGCCGTTTCGGTCGCGAGATTGAGGTAGAGCGCGTCTACCCCTTCAAGAGCACTACGCAGTCCCGGAATCTCCCGCAGATCGGCCTGAACGATCTCGACAGTGTCCGGGAGCATCCTGCGTGCCTTGTCCGGCGAGCGGACAATGGCGCGAACCTCGAAATGTCTGGCCAGTTCGGTCGCGACCGGCGCGCCAAGCCGACCCGTCGCACCAATGACGGCTATTGTCCTGATCGGTTTCATGGTGTGTCCTGATCCATTGATGCAAAAATTGTCCTGAGTTTTTCAGGATCGTAATGCCGGTTTATGGCGGTGTTTCTGAGGCCGATCCCGCGCAGCAGGAAACGGACCGTGTTTTCGATCAGCTTTTCGCGTGTGACGCCGTATTCGACGACCGTGATGTCGGGCAGGCTGATCAGATGCAGCGTGTTCGCCAGATGATGGACGAACCAGATCTCGGCACTGCCGGCCTGAACACCGTCCTCAACATCGCCTGCGTGCTGCGCAGCCCGGAAGGATCGTTCGAAAACGCCGATCCAGGGCTTCACATGCCGGTCGAGGAAAGCCTTCGCGAACTGTCCGTCGCCCAGCAGACTGGCCGTGACCAGCCGCTTGGTGTCGTTGTGAGACTGCGCATCCCCGATGCCGGGAAAGACCGCCTGCACGAGCAGGGCCACACCTGTGACCAGTGTTGCCGTCGAAGGTGCTGCTTCGGCGAGAAGACGGCTGCCGACGGCGTTGGCTTCTACGCAATGGGACTCAAGTTCCGCGTAAAGCACCTCCTTACTGGCGAAGTGCCGGTAAAGAAGGGCTTCTGAGACACCCGCCGCCTTGGCGATCTCTTTCGTGGTCGCACCCTCCCGACCAAGCCGGGCGAAAACGGGAGCCGCCGCTGACAGGATCGCCTGCCTGCGGTCCGTCGCGGAAAGTCTGGATGGACGTGAGGGCATGGTTTCTCCTTACGGAGAAGTAGTAAGTGAGTACTCACTTATATACAAGCACCTTATGACACCTCACCGTATATGACCAGAATCAGGTCCGGTCGCCCATCGACGGCAAAGGTTGAAACCTCAAAGGCCTGGGGACCATGAACAGGATGATGGAACGTCTTGGCGCCATGCCCGAACGTATGGACCGTCCTGTCCTGCCATAGCGCCCGGAATTCAAAACTGGCAGCGCAAAGCTCCGCCACTAAAGGCTCGACCGCCTCCGCTGCACCCGCCCGGGCAGTATCCATCCTGAAGCTGCTGACGATGAAACGGGCAGTACTTTCCCAATCCGGATGAAGCGTCCTACTGCGCGGGTCGAGAAAAATCAGCCGAAGAATATTGCGGTGTTCGGGCGGAAGGAGCGCAAAATCTGTCATCAGTTCCGTGGCCGCACGGTTCCATGCGACCATGTCCCAGGTTGCGGTACGGATGAACGCCGGACTGGGATCAAGTCTGTCGAGCACGCGTTGAAGTCTCGGCGTGACATCCGTGTCCTGCCGATAACGTGCCTCGGGCGATCGCCCCAGCCCGAGAAGGAAAAGATGCTCGCGTTCGGCGTCGGTCAGCATCAACGCCCCTGCAAGACGCTCCAGAGCCGCAGCCGACGGCATGCCGCCCCGGCCCTGCTCAAGCCAGGTGTACCATGTCACGCTCAGCTCCGCGCGCTGCGCCACCTCCTCGCGACGCAGGCCCGGGGTTCGTCGGCGGGTTGCCGGGAATCCCAGTGCGGCAGGATCAAGTTTCTGACGTGCATTGCGAAGATAGAGACCAAGCGCCTTCTCACTGGCATGCAGGCTGCTCATCCTGTTAGTTCCTATACCCCTGTAAGCTCACGGCTTTACCAGTGTATCCAATACCCTTCAGTCTGTCCCCTTTCGGGAATACTGTCCGGATCTCACTCCTGAGTCGGGCTGGATCTTGTTTCCGGAAGACACAGGGGGCACAGCACATGAGCATATCTTCCGATAAGTCTTCACCACTGCGCATCGCCATTCTGGGTGGCGGACGGATCGGCAGCGCTTTCGCCTTTCATTTCGCGCGAAACGCGAGGCATGAGGTCACGATCATTGCCCGTCCGAATTCTGCGCGCCTTGCACAGTTGCGACGGGATGAAGGGATCGTGACAACGACGCATGAGCACGCCTCAGCGATCATCTGCGACACGCTGGATGAAAACATCCCGTATGATTTCGTGCTCGTTACGGTGAAAGACTATCAGGTGAGAGCGCTTCTGCCGGCGCTCACGCGCTGTGCCGCCCGGAAAATCCATTTCATGTTCATGACGTTTGAACCGGACCGCCTCCGGCAGGCGGTCAGCCCGGAGCGCGCTATTCTCGGCATGCCCTTTCTCCAGTCCGATTTCGATGCGAACGGCCATCTCAAGATCTCCATCGGAAAGCGCGAGACGCTGACCGACGACCCGGAATGGGCACATCTTTTCAGGGCTGCGGGGCTGCCAGCCCGGCACGAGCCCCAGATGGCCCTGTGGCTTCGCTGCCATGTTCCGCTGGGTGTCGCTTTTGAAAGCGTTGCCGTTGCTGCGGTGCAGCGTGGCAGGGGAGCTTCATGGAGCCGTGCCCGGACCCTGGCTCTTGGTGTCCGCGCCTGCTTTGCCATGATCCGGAGCCAGGGATATGAGATTTATCCGAAGGACAAGGCAAGACTGGAAAAACTGCCGGTTTCCATCGTGACAACTATGCTTTGGGGGCTGTCACGCATTCCAGCGTTTCGGACACTCCTGGCGACTGGAAAGACCGAGTGCAGCGCTCTTGTTGATGACATGCTGGCATCAGCGCCCACGACTGCGCCATCAATCGATTTGCACGCCATCCGTGCCATGAAACCAGAATGATAACCTGATCCTTTTCCCGATATGAGGTCTCAGGTTGTTACCACACATGCTGTCGTGCGCATGGCCACTTGCAGATAATTTTGATCAATACCGGACAGGCAGTAATCGCCTCTCTGCAGACACTTTTCGGTTTAAGATCTGCTTTCCCAAAGCGGACATTCATCGTAAGCGCTGGTTTTCACCTCGCGATAAAAGAAAGGCATGATTCGCGCCCCTGACTGTTTCCTCATAGGGCTGGTCCGGAGGCAGCCACCCATTCGTGCGGTAATACTCCGTTATCTTCCCGACAATGGTCATCGCGGTGCGATCCGCGTCCTCATGCCCGTCGCTGCGCAGCTCCTTGGAGATGGCATGCGCGCTGTGAATACCGAAGCCGATCGGGTTCCACGCACTGACGATGACGCCCGGCATGGCACCGCTATCAGCCACGACGGTGAAATCGAGTAAGGTCGTCATTTTCGCGCCGCGTTCGTCATACAGGATGACATGCGTCTGAAGGCAGCTCTTGCCCGCCCCGAAACCGACCAGTTCGCGCGACCAGGGATTTCCCGCGTCCAGCGTGCCGAGATCGACGACGAGAGCCAGTTCCGCGCCGTTCGTCTGCGGCATCGCATCCGCCGGGTGCGCGGCAATTTGAGAGTGTTCGAGACGGGTCGCGAGACCGGTGGCGAGTGCCTGCATGTTGCGATCCAGCCGCGTTGCATTCTGAGCGGTTCTCGGCAGGCTCGTCTTCACAGTGACCGCAATGGGTGCCACCGATTGCGCATCCGTCACCGCTACCGGATTTCGAACCTGCGCTCCGGCGCACGAGGCCAGGAGCAAAACCAACCCGAGCAGGAGAAATCGCCCGCACCTGGCGTCTCCCAGAGGTGCGGATTTAGGCTGTGCGCCTCCATGGAGAAACACGAATGCTTGCCGCGTGATGGCGGCCGGAAAAGCAAAAACGGATTTCACGGTCTTTTCGCTCCCGAGATGTATCTTTTGAAGTGTTCAGAATTTCGGGCGTGCGTCTTCGGAAGGCCGATCGCCTCCACGCCAGATATCCAAAGAAAGGAAGATGTCGAGCGAGCGGCCGCCTGCTGTCAGGCACGCGTTCGGTCAGAACGTCGGTTTCGTGCCGCCTGCAGGCGTGTGCGTCCCGTCAACCGTCGCCGGACGCACGCCGGATCTTTCTCACATAGGACTGCGTCCATCGTGCCGCGATGGCCAGAATACCCAACGTGAGGACAATGCCCCGCCGGTCGGGCGCTCCGGACGTCGTCATATAAAGATCAATCAGGGCGAGCCCGACGAATGCCAAGCCCCAGACGCCCGAAAGGATGGTGTTGTGCCGCATGAAAGCGGGATCGCGACGGGCATCGGCGGTGGCAGACGTCCGGGCGTGCTGCAGCGTGAAGGGACTCCCGAACAGGATGCTCAGGAACACGACCAGGGCCAGCCCGGCATCCACGAACAGACGCACCTGCCAGACGGACCATGTCTGATTGAGACTGACCACCAGGAGCGTGAGGCCACCGAAGATCACGGCACTGCCCGCTTCAAGGATATTGAAGGATCGTGTCCTTGCAGCCTCCCATCCCACCAGTGCCAGAGACACGGCAAAGCCCGTCAACAGGCCCGGCACGACGCCGACCAGCTTTTCCACCAGCGCGAAGGCGAGGAAGGGCGCAAACCCCAGAAAGGTCTGGAAGCCCATGATCATACTCCTCCGACCGTAACAGTCGGGCGGGATGGCAGCACGTGCGCCAAGTAGCGCAAAAGCTGCGCCTCCAAGTCGTCAGAGAAGAAAATTCCGGCGATGTAACCGTCCGGACGCACGAGCACCCACTGACCGGGTTCGATCCCGTACGCTTCGGCAATATGGCCATCCTCGTCGACGAGTTCCTGCCCCGCGCCGATGGTGACGATCCGAACACCTGCGATGGCCGACGGCCGATCACGCACCTCGTAACCGAGCAGGCTCCAGTGAGATCCTTGAAAAACCGTAAACAGCCGTGTCCGCTGCCCAGCTTGTCCGCGACAGGGCGCATCAGGGGCGCGATCGCCCGCCTGCACTTTGCCGCCCACCGAACCGGGCGCGCTCAATGACGAACCGCGATAGCCGAGGTCGAGCTGCCGCGCTTCGCGATCGCGTCGCATAATGCCCTGCTTGACCTCCCCGAGCAGCCGCGTCGAGAGAGCAAGCATGTTCAATGCGATCGGCCGACGCTCCGCCTCGTAGCTGTCGAGCAGCGCTTCTGGCGCCCCCGAGAGCACGGACGCCAGCTTCCAGCCGAGATTATAGGCGTCCTGAACGCTGGTATTGAGGCCCTGACCGCCGGTTGGCGGGTGAACATGCGCGGCATCTCCCGCAAGGAAGACGCGCCCGACCCGATAGCGATCGGCCAGACGCGCACTCATCGTATAGACCGAGGACCACGACACCGAACGGATCGTAATGTCCCCTCTGCCGGTCCGGTCTTCGATGAGCGCGGTCAGCCCGGCCGGAGACAGATCGATCTCTCCGTCCAGCGCCACGGGCGCCTGAACCTGAAACAGGTCCGTGCCTGCCAGCGGGCAGATCATCACCTGCGTCGCCGGTGAACCGAACTGGAAACGATGCCAGGCGGACCGATCCAAACCCTCCAGCCGTACATCGGCAACGATCGCACGCACGCCCAGTGCTTCTCCCGGAAAATCGATCGCCAATGCATGACGCACGAAGCTGCGGCCACCATCGGTCCCGATGAGGAACCGGGCACGAACAACCTGCTCGCCGCCTTGCTGTTCGATCCTCGCCGTAACGCCATCGTTGTCCTGCTGGAAGCCGACCAACTGCGTGCCGAAGCAAGGGTGATGGCCCAGCTCGGAGAGCCGCTCCCGCATGACGGCTTCGGTTGCGAACTGCGGCAACATCAGCGGCGCGGCATAGGGCTCGGCTGCGGCCGGGAAGACGTCTGCTTCTGTCAGAAGCGACATTTTATGGGTTCCATCAGGAAGATACTGACAGAGCGGCGGATAGGGTCCGCCTGCCGCGGCCATACGATCGACGATGCCGAGATCCTCGAAAATCTCCATCGTTCGGGGCTGGATGCCCTTGCCGCGCGACCCGCTGAACGGCTGCGCGTTCTGCTCGATCAGTCGGAACGAAATTCCACGTCGGGCGAGGTCGATGGCAAGCGTCAGGCCTGCGGCCCCCGCACCCGAGATCAGGACGTCTGTATCGAAAGACACTGGCAACTCCGCGAATCAATGTGTAATATTCACGTATATGGAGCTGACGTTGAAGGCAACGAAAAACGTGAATAATGCACACGATCCTGATATCCTGCGCGGACTGCATGCCGCGATCATTGATCTTGTCGATGAAATCAACCGCCCCCGCCGTGACGATCGCCTGATCGAGGAGGCCGGTATTCCGCTTGATCGGGCCCTGTTTCCGCTGCTTTCACGCGTATGGCGTTACGGTCCCATCGGCGTGGTCGAACTTGCGGACCGGACGGGCCGCGATCATACGACCATCAGCCGACAGATGACCAAGCTTGAGGAACTGGGCTTCATTGAGCGTCGTCCTTCGGCGGCGGACAGGCGTGTTCGCGAAGCAACGGTGACTGAGAAAGGCCGGGACATGGTTCGCATCCTCAACGCGGCGCGCGAGAGGTTGGCCAACCGCATTCTTGTCGACTGGACCGACGAAGACCTCGATCAGTTAAGGTCGCTTCTGCGACGCTTCGCTGACGACCTCATGCGGTGATGTTCGGAAACAGGCGAAGTCATTGCCCCTGTCCAGCAGTGAAATGCGGGCGAACACATCGTTTCGCTTCATCACACGACATGAAATTTTGAGTTCAGTCCGCCTCTTTTACGTGAAATATCCGTCGCTTGATGAAACGAGCGATGCAATCTCTCGGTTTCGATCACGCGGCTCTCCCTTCCCGCTCACCGACACGCAAGGCACGCTCCACTGCATGCCGGAGAGGCTCCATGTCGCCCTCGGTCGTAATCCAGAGCGTTGCCCCCTCGAGTTGCGCGAGGGTATCCGCTGCAACGAACACCGGTTCGGAAATCGTCCCGGCTTTCAGAATCCCAGCCATCGTATCGCGTAATCGCGCGAAAAACGCCCGCACGGCATCCCGGGCGTCTGGCGTCTGCGCTGTCACGCCATACGCGAGATGCAGCCCCACACACCGTCCTCGTGTCTCGAACGTCTCCGCAATCCGCCCGATCAATGTCTGCCAGGCTCCACGCCAGTCCGTCGCGGGGTCGGGGAGATCGACCAGCACGTCGTCGAGCGTTAGTGCCAGCACCTCGCGCACCAGAGATTCCTTCGACGGAAAGCGCGTGTAGAGGCTTTGCGGGCGCAGGCCCACACGATCGGCCAGATCACGCATGGATGCTCCTTCGTAGCCATGCTCGCGAAACAGTTCACGGGCCTCGACAACGATCCGGCGGATAGGAACGGCTTCTCTCATTGCACCTTTGACTTACGAACGGTCGTTCGTCACAGTAGGAAGCATGGTGCCGCCGGGCAAGCCACGTGCGCCCCTGCCCTCTTATCTCCGGTCACAGGACACCCCGTGATGCTTCTCTATGATCTGGACGTCTCCGGAAACTGCTACAAGATCCGACTTTTCGCGGCCCTGACAGGTACGAAGCTGGATCTCATTCCTGTCAATCTTGCGTCGGGTAAGAACCATGATCCAGATTTCCAGAAACTGAACCCGTTCGGGGAAGTCCCCGTCCTGGTGGATGGTGACCTCACACTTCGGGATTCCCAGGCCATTCTGGTCTACCTTGCCAGCCGGCTGACGGACCGCAACTGGTGGCCAGAAGACGCCATGTCACAGGCCATCATTACACAATGGCTTTCCGTGGCGTCGAGCGAGGTACGCAACGGCCCCAACACTGCCCGTCTGATCCGCAAATTCGGCTACCCCCTTGATATGGGAACCGCCATGCGCTGGACCGACAAACTCCTGCCGCTGCTCAATGCGCATGTCGAGACACAGGACTGGTTTGCCCTCGGTCATCCTACGATCGCTGACTGCGCTCTTTTTCCCTATCTTGCACTGGCGCCCGAGGGTGGTATCGACCTTACCCCCTACCCGGCCCTCGGCCGCTGGCTCGATCGCGTCCGAAATCTGCCGGGTTTCATCTCCATGCCGGGTCTGTAATCGACAGATGCTTCACACGGCCATCAGGAGGCGGACTGAAACGCCTTACGGCCTTCCGCGTCCAGCGCCGAGAAGTCTTCGTCGGACAGGATGATGTCAACGGCGGCGACGTTCTGTTCCAGATGCGTGACTTTGGAGGTTCCGGGGATCGGTAGCATGACCGGGCTGCGTCTGAGGATCCAGGCCAGGGCAATCTGGCCGGGCGTGGCGTTATATTTTCCCGATATGGTGTCGAGTATCGAGCCCGATTTTGCGAGATCGCCGGCGGCGAGCGGAAACCAGGGGATGAAGCCGATGCCCTGGGCGGTGCAATAGTCGAGCACGTCCTCGCTGGTACGGTCGACCAGATTATAGCGGTTCTGGACGGTCGCGACGTCGAAGAATTTCGAGGCCGCCTCGATGTCCGCGACGGATACCTCGCTCAACCCCGCGTGGCGGACGAGTTTCTGATCGAGCAGCGATTTGATGGCGTCGAACTGCTCGTCCGCCGGAACCTTTGGGTCAATGCGATGTAACTGCCACAGGTCAATCTGTTCGACCCCGAGATTGCGCAGGCTCTTATGCACCTGCTGAAGCAGGTATTCCGGTCGCCCGACCGGCTTCCATATATCCGGCCCCGAACGTGTGAGGCCGCCCTTCGTCGCGATCGTGAGCCCTTTCGGGTAAGGATGCAGCGCCTCGCGGATCAGCCATTCTGACACATCCGGACCATAGGAATCGGCCGTGTCTATGAAGTTGACGCCGAGTTCCGGAAGCCGCTTCAACGTGCGGATAGCTTCGTCGTGATCGGCGGGTGGCCCCCAGACGCCTTTGCCGGTAATACGCATCGCGCCGAAACCCAGGCGGTTGACGTCGAGATCGCCGCCGATTTTAAAGCTGCCGGATCTGGCGGCGTCATGGCTCGAAGTGCTCATTGTCCTACCTTTCCTCAAGAATTGTGCCCGCCTCGGCGGGCACCAATGTCTTCGCCAGCATGTCACGTTATAGATGTGGGTAGGCATCCGTACCAGGCAACAGCGGTGATCATAATCGCTTTACGGAAATGCGGGTTCAGAAAATGACTGTCGGCAACGCCTTTCGTTCCTGCAACCGCGCGAGCGCGCCCATCAAGGAAGCTGTGGAATCCATCCGCTCGGAAAAGCCGAAACGATAAATTTTATTCACGTCCGAAATAACGTCGGTCTCGGTATGGAAGATGAAATCTCCAAAACCCCATCCTACAAGACGGGCGATATCCGGTTCGACCAATCCATGTCGTTCAGCCAGTTCCCTCCATAATGGGCCTTTGTCGGCCATGTGGCGCGTGAGCGTCAGGGGCACCGGCGACGCGACCGCGAGACCGAGATGCGATCCGACATCTTCCCACATCCGCTCCCAGCGAAAAACATCCCCGTTCGTGACATTGAACGCCTCTCCCCCAGCCTGTTGCGTGATGGCCGCCCAATGGCTGGCACGGGCCAGCAAACCGGCATCCGTAAACTGAACAAGCTGCCGATAGGCGCGCGCGGTTCCTGGGAAACGGAGCGGAATACCAAGCGCTCGCGAGATTTCGGCGAAAACCCCAACAATAAGGGCAATGTTCATCGGATTTCCGATCACGTCGCCCACCACGACGTCGGGGCGCAGGGCAACGTAATCCCAAGACGCGCGTCCGGCATATGCCCGCAGAACCTCTTCCTGCGCCATGTAAAGGTTCGGCGGCATATGCGGCGGATCATTCTCACGGGCAGGCGTGCGGACCACAGCGCCCAGATGGATGCCATAGATCTTGAAGCCCTGATAAATCACGACTCGTTGTAAGGGAGCGTTGGCAGCACCAAGTCCGTCAAGCAGATGGCGTAGCATTCCGGCGTTGCGGTTCGCTTCAATCGCAAGGTCTGGATCGGGAGAGAGAGACGCATAGAACAGATGCGTCGTGTCCCTCGCCCGCGGCAAGGCCTCTCGCGTGGACGCGGCGTCTGTGAGATCGACGGTCAGGGAGTCGAAATCCGCAACCGTCTGCCTTCCCAACGTCCGGACCTTCCATCCCTGACGGCGAAGTTCCTGTGCGGTGGCGTTCCCGATGATGCCGTTTGCACCGGCGACCAGGGCAACTGGTTGGGTCATGATCGTTCTCTCACGCCTTGAGTCGCTGTATGACCAAAGCCGCGACACGTGCCGCCGAGGCCGGATTCTGACCGGTCAGAAGATTTCCGTCCTGTATGGCGAACGATGTAAAGTCAGGGCCGCGTTCGTAGAGAGCGCCTGATGCACGCAAACGGTCCTCAAGCAGAAACGGCACCGTATGCTCCAGTCCGACAGCCCGCTCCTCACTATCGGCAAAAGCGCTGACACGGCGCCCGGCGACGAAAGGCGTCCCGTCCGCCTTCCGGGCGGAGAGCAGTCCGGCCGGGCCGTGGCAGACCGCCGACACGATCCGGCCACTTCGGTCGAACTGTTCGATCAGACGCGCGAGCGCGGAATTCTCCGGATAGTCCGTCATCGTCCCGTGTCCCCCGGGAAGAAACACCGCGTCAAAGCCGCTGAGATCGATATTCGTGAATTTCGGAGTATCGGCGACCACGTGCCTGAGCGCCGGGTCTGACAGATAGCGTTCCACCGATGCCTCGTTCTGTCCGGCTTCCTTCACGCTCCGTGTATCGATCGGTATGGCGCCCCCTTCGATGGAGGCGAGCGTGACTTCGCCGCCCCCGTCCCGGAACGCATAGAACGGCGTCGTCAGTTCCTCCAGCCACACGCCGGTCGCATGGCCGCTCCGCCCCAGCTTGTCCGCAGACGTCGCGATCATGAGGATGTTCATCCGTGTTTTGCCTCCCTGTTTCTCCGGCGCGTCGCGTCGCCGCGTCTGGGCGATGCTCGCCCCGTGAACCGCGAGCCACGCGACAGCTGCACCCAGCATCAGTTCCCGGCGACCGCGCATAGCCGTTTTCTCCCTTTTGAAAACAGGAGCCTACACGCGGATCGCCAGCCCTGTCGCCGGTCAGGTCACCGCGCGGATGGTCTATGTCGGCGAATATGTCGGTATCGGCACCCAGGTGGCACGGGTCACGCCACTGCCGGACGTCTGGATCGTCGCGAACTTCCGCGAGGTGCAGCTGACACATATGCAGATCGGACAGGGCGCTTCGATCACGATCGATGCGTTCCCCGGCGCCACCTTTCGCGGGCATATGGACAGCATCGGACCCGTCTCGGGCGCCGAGACGGCCCTGCTGCCACCCGACAACGCTACCGGCAATTTCACCCATATCGTTCAGAGATTTCCCGTCAAGATCGTCATCGAGCCGGTCGGTGTCGGCCTGGGATGCTGGCTCGCCGTGATCTTCTCCCTGCGCCGGATCATGCTCCTCGCGATCGCGCTATTCGCGACCTCGTCCGCAATCGCGGCCATGACGCATGACCTGACACTGATGATCCTGGCGCGATCAGGCATGGGGCTCGCCGCCGGAGTCATCATTCCGCTTGCCATCATCACCGAGTTGCGGACCTTCCCGCCGACAGGGCGCGCGCTGGCGATCGGGCTCTATGCCTCGGCGGCGACGATGGCGCCGCAGGCCGCCGCATCGCTGGATGTCTGGCTCGTCGAACACTGGGGAACGCCGGCGATCTTCTGGATTGCGATCCCGCTGGGAATGATCGCGTTCGTCTGCGGATATCTCGGGCTATGGCGGGAGCGGATTCGCTGGCTGTTGTTTGCGCGTGCCGACCTGCGGATGGTCACTCTGTTTTCAGTGGGGGCCATTCTCCTTGGCGGTGGCCTTAGTCAGGGGAACCGGCTGCACTGGTCGGAGACGCCGCGACCCTGTTCGCCGTCATCATTGGTGCAGCACTCCTGCTCGGAGCATTCTGGCTCGGGTGACGCCGGGTCGTTCACCCGATTCTGATGACGCGATTGCTGACCCGCCGCAATGCCCTGCTCGGCGCGCTGATCGCCATTCCCTATCAGTTCGCATCGGTCCTTTCCGGTGGTCTGGTACCGGCATTTCTCGTCGATATCCCCGGTTACCGGCCTGAGCAGATCGCGCCGGCCCTGGACGCGGCGTTCTGGCCGCAGGCCGTTGCGTACCCGGCCTGCATCGTGACGCTGCGCTACGGATGGATGGAAGCCCGGACCTTTCTCGTGTTGGGCTTCGGACTGAATGCACTGGCCTGCCTGCTCGACCTCAACGTCACCAGCGACTGGATTCCCGACAATTTTGTCGTGGGGCAGATCCTCCAGGGGATCGGCCTGCCGTGGATTCTCCTACCTTTGCTGATGCTGTTCGTGGGCGACGTGGTGCCGAGTGAGGGGCTTTATGCCGCCGCCATCTTCAACCTAGCGCGTAGCCTTTCCGGCACCGCCGCGACCGCGTGGGTGGCAACCGGGCTGCGGCTGCGGGCCGAGGGACGCTATGGCGAACTGCTCGCCAGCACCGGCCTCCAGCCACACCACCGCACGCTCGCAGCGTGGAATAGCGTGGGCGCCCTGCCCTGGACGACGCCAGATCGGGTCCTGCTGGACCACCGTGCGCGATCGGTGGTCGGCGCACTCGTACGACACCAATCGATCGTCATCGGCTTTCCGTATCGAGGCGGTATCCAGTGCCACGTCGGAGGAAGAGCGAACCAGCCCCTCACTGGCTGACAGGATCGCAAGCTCGTATCTGTCTCTGGCCACGCGTCCGGCGATCTCGAATGCCGCGATAGGACCGGTAGCGTCGAGGATCTGGAAATCCGGATAGATCACAATGCCGATGCGCCCGCTCATGGCCTGAAATGAGGGATCATTGTCCTTTCGTCAACTCTGCGGGCGTTTCAGACTGAGGAAACGCATACAGGAGACGTCCGTGAACCAACCGTCCTTCCGCATTCTCTTCGCCATTTACTCTGGCATGACGCAGCTCGATTTTACCGGCTCCTATCAGTTCCTTTCCCGGACACCGGGGGCGAACGTGATTGTCGCCAGCGCTTCGGGGGGCAGCGTCGAAAGCGAGGGGCTGACATTCGCCGGAACGCAGCGCCTGGCCGATGTGACTGCCTGCGACCTGTTGTGCGTGCCGGGAGGACTTAGCGCGCTGGACGCAGCACTGGACGACACGTTCATCGCCGAAATCCGACGCCTCGGTTCCGGCGCGCGCTATGTCACCTCGGTCTGCACCGGCTCACTGATCCTGGGTGCCGCAGGGCTTCTGACCGGGCGACGCGCGGCCTGCCACTGGGCGTGGCGTCACCTGTTGCCATTGTTTGGTGCCCTTCCCGACACGGGACGGGTGGTGCGTGACGGCTCTGTCATCACTGGTGGAGGCGTGACCGCCGGTATCGATTTTGCCCTGACGGTGCTGGCCGAAATAGCGGGCGAGGATGTCGCGAAAACCATTCAGCTTGGTCTGGAATACGCGCCGGCCCCGCCCTTTGAATCTGGTCGGTCCGAGACCGCGCCGCCGGAGATCCTTGAGCGCTATCGCGAGCGGATGGCGCCACTTCTTGTTAAGCGCGAAGCCCAGGCGCGCAAGGCTGCGATGCGGCTTTCCCCGAACATCTGATCCGGAGTTCCGTCATGTCGCGACCGCCGCTCCCTCCATTTGACGCAGAAACCGCCGCACTCAAGACCCGCCTGGCCGAAGACGCCTGGAACAGTCAGGATCCGGCAAAAGTCGCGCTGGCCTATAGCCTCGACAGCCAGTGGCGCAACCGGTCGGACTTTATTCGGGGGCGAGCCGAAATCGTCACGTTTCTAACGGAGAAATGGGCTCGTGAGCAGGCCTACCGACTCATCAAGGAGGTCTGGGCTTTCCGGGAAAATCGTATCGCTGTCCGTTTTGCCTATGAGTGGCGCGATGAGACCGGCCAGTGGTTTCGTTCTTATGGCAATGAAAACTGGGAGTTCGACGAGGCTGGCCTGATGTCCCGGCGCGTGGCCTCCATCAATGACCTCATGATCGACGAGCAGGATCGTCTGTTCCACTGGCCTTTGGGGCGCCGGCCGGATGACCATCCGACACTCTCGGACCTCAGCTTGTAATCCGGCGCCTCAATACACCGGGTGAAACGTGCCTGCTGACCGCGCCGTATGCTGGTGATGCCGGAAGCAGTCCGGATCATGATCGTCGATCATCCCGACCGCCTGCATCCAGGCGTAGACAATCACCGGCCCGACAAACTTGAATCCCAGCGCCTTCAGGGCCTTCGACAGAGCCTGGGAGAGCGGCGACTGCGCCAGAACGGCGCCGGTCGTGTTCCGGATCGGCGCATCCGGCACCATGCTCCAGACAAAGGTGGCAAAATCCTCGCCCCGCTCCCGCATGGCCAGCCAGGCCTTGGCGTTGCCGATCGTCGCCTGGATTTTCGCTCGCGCGCGAATGATCCCGGGATCCGCCATCAGGCGTTCGACATCGCTTTCATCAAAGCGCGCGACGATCTCGGGATCGAAATTCGCAAATGCCTGGCGGAAGCCCTCACGTCGGCGCAGGACGATCAGCCAGGACAGTCCCGCCTGAAAACCCTCCAGGCAGAGCATCTCCCACAGCATTCGGCTGTCCCGAACCGGTTCACCCCATTCTTCGTCGTGGTAGCCACGCAGCAGCGGATTGGTTCTGGCCCACGAGCAACGGGGCAAGTCGTCAGTGGCAGAGTCGAGAGGCGTCTGAGGCATGCAGGAAGCATAACACGCCGCGTCTTCCCGCAAAGTTCGGCCTCTCTTGAGCAAGTCATTACGCGACGCGCGGGTTCGACGGAGTACAACTGACTACGCCATTACCCGCGTAAGGCCGACCCTGCTTTATTCTCAAATTACGCCAGATTCATTGATTTCATCAGCATCTGTCCGGATCGTGACGAGGATTTTCTTGCAACGCCTCCGGAACAGAGCGACGATGGCTGATACTCATCGACAGGACGCGGCGGATCCTTTCGCGCCATTACCGCCGGAACCGGCCCTGACCCGGCCGGAGGTTGGTCCCGACCCACGCCTGGTGGAACTGGCCCGTTTACTTGCCCGCAGGGCAGCTCGGGAACGGTTTGAGGCACAACAGCGGGAGCAGACAGAGCGACGCTCCTGAGAACAGGGAAGACAGCGTAATGCGTGTTGCGATCTATGCCCGCCATTCGTCCGACAACCAACGCGAAGCCTCGATTACAGATCAGTTGCGCCTGTGTCATCTCTACGCCGAAAAGCAGGGCTGGTTTGTGGTCGAAGACTATGCCGACCATGCCATCTCGGGAGCGTCCCTGCTGCGGCCGGGCATTCAGGCCCTCATGGCCAATGCCACACGCGGCCGCTTCCAGTTAGTACTGGCCGAGGCCATGGACCGCCTCTCCCGTGATCAGGAAGACATCGCCGGCCTGTTCAAGCGCATGGCCTTCGCGGGCGTGAAGATCGTCACCCTGTCCGAAGGAGAAGTCAGTCACCTGCATATCGGCCTGAAAGGCACGATGAACGCCCTGTTCCTGAAGGATCTGGCCGACAAGACCCGACGCGGCCTGCGGGGTCGGGTCGAACTGGGCAAATCTGGCGGCGGCAAATCCTACGGCTATGACGTCGTCAAGGATCTTGACGGAAATGGTGAGCGGATCCGGGGCGACCGCGCGATCAATGAGACCGAGGCCGACATCGTCCGGCGTATCTTCCGGGATTATATCGCGGGCAAATCTCCCAAGCGCATCGCGGTGGAGCTGAACAATGACGGCATCCCGGGCCCCGGCGGTTCAGCCTGGGGATTTACCACCATCAACGGCAACCGCAGCGTGGCATCGGCATCCTCAACAACGAGCTGTATGTCGGCAGGCTGGTGTGGAATCGCCAACGCTTCATCAAGGATCCGGATACCGGCAAGCGTCAGGCCCGCATGAACCCGGATTCCGAATGGATCACCCACCACGTCCCCGAACTGCGTATTCTCGACGATGATCTGTGGGAAACTGCCAAGGCGCGGCAGGGCGCGCTCAAACTGCGCAAGACCCCGGAAGACGACGTGGAAGAGAATCATTTCCGCGATCGCCGCCGGCCGAAGCATCTGTTCTCTGGGCTGGCCCGTTGCAGTTGCTGCGGTGGGGGCTATTCCATGATCTCGGCCGATCCGATGGGCTGCTCGACGGCACGGAACAAAGGCACCTGCGACAACCGGCAGAACCTCCGCCGCGACCGCCTCGAGGAGCGTGCCCTCGGCGCGTTGCGCCATCATATGATGGATCCAGCCCTGTTTCGCGAGTTCTGTGACGAGTTCACCCACGAGGCCAACCGGCTCCGGATGGAGAGTAGCGCTGGGATCAGTGCGGCAAAGTCAGAGCTGATCCGGATCGACAGGCAGATCACTGCCACGGTCGATGCCATTGCCGACGGCATGTTCCATCCCTCGATGAAAGAGAAGATGGACAAGCTCGAAGCCCGAAAGAGCGAGCTGATTTATTTCCTCAAGGATGCCCAGGAACCACCGCCCCTGCGGCATCCCGAGATGGCGACCTATTACCGCGTCCAGGTGGCGACGCTCTACGAGCCGCTCCAGCACAATGATGACAACACCCGTATCCAGGCAGGTGGGGTGATTCGTTCCCTGGTCAGCGAAATCGTCCTGACACCGGCTGAGGACGAACTGCTGATCGACCTACGCGGCGATCTCGCTGGAATTCTTACGTTATCGCTGAAAAGTAGAACCCCCGCGCCTCTTTCGAGGGCGGGGGTTCCTGATGCGTTCGCATCGCAATTTGAGATGGTTGCGGGGACACGGTCTGGCCGATACCGACACTCGCTGGAAATCGCCATCTGAAGCCGACAACGACGATAGGCAGGCTGTTCGTTCTCACAGGTTGCGTCGGCTGGCCGCCGCTCCGTCGGAGTCGAAGAAACCCTGCAACAGAAATCTTATCCGATTCTCAATCAGACACAAGCCCTGCTTCGGACGATAGCCGAAGTACCCTCAGTCTTTAGACGGAAAGCACGGTGAGTTTTTAAGGGCGAAATCGCAATTTTTCGCGCTCCCGGCGTCTTTTTGTAGGGCGTGAGGCATTCAAGCCACCTTGTGCGGAATCACCGTTGAAGTTCGGAATTACTCGCAATAAAGCTGGTCAGTCGGGGGCAAACGCCGCCGGGTGGGTGTGTTCGTCAACTCAGTCATGTCGGGAACCATGTCGCGGTGAAAGACACGGACCAGCTTCTGGAGGTCTGGCTCAGCCACCGCCTGCAATTCGTGGACGTTGCGGCGAAGATAATCGGCTGCCGGTCGCGCGCCGAGGATATCGTACAGGACGCCTATCTCAAGGCGACATCGGCGAACCGACAGGGCGTCGAGATCAAGCGCCCGCTGCCTTACCTCCTGCTCACGGTCCGCCGCCTCGCCATCGATTTCCTCCGTGTCGGAAGAACCCGGAACGAGGAAGACATCACGAATGTCGCGATCCAGCATCTACTCAACGACCCGCTATCGCCCGAAGATCACGCAGGAAGCCGCGAGGAACTCGTCATCGTCGAGCGGGCGCTGGCGACGCTTCCGCCGCGCACCCGCCTTGCTTTCGAGATGAAGCGGTTCGGCGGCTGCAAACTGCGGGAGATCGCGGCGGTCCTGGGCATCTCCATCGGAAGAACCGCCCAATTGATCGACGAAGCCATGTCCGCCTGCCAGGTGGCGCTCGACGATACCGAAACCAGAAACTGAACCGGCGCCCTTAAAAAATGTCCCTGCCCCCCGTCTCTCTTATCAGATGGCAGCTTTTATGCTGCCGCCCGAACGCGCGTGGGGTACCTTGTGGTCCGCATGACAGATAATTCTGCTGGATCTGGGGATGAACTGACATCCGAAGCCAATCTCTGGGTCATCCGGCTAACAGAGGAGCCGGATGATCCTGCCCTCCGTCGGGAATTTTCCGCGTGGCATGCACGATCGCTTGCCCATGCCGAGGCATGGTCTCGCGCCCTGCGCGTATGGAAGCTGACGGGAGCACTGGCGCCCGCTCTTTTCTCCCTGCCGGATCACGACCGCTCGACCGCTCCCCGCCAACCACCCGTGCGCGCCATGCGGTCGGCAAAACCTTTTCGACGCTACGCCGTCGGGGCCGGACTTGCCACAGCCCTGTGTGGAGCGGCGCTGTTTTTCCTGCCGGGTATACGAATTGCCCTCCAGGCCGATTACACGACCCCTATCGGCCAGGACCGAAGCGTCACTCTGGCCGATGGAAGCGTCGTCACGCTTGGCGCTCAGTCCGCGATCGCGGTTCATTATCGGCCCGAGGCACGAAGCGTCACACTGCTGAGCGGAGAGGCTTTCTTCGTGGTCCGGCACGATGAACACCGCCCCTTTACGGTGAGCGCTGGGACAATCCGGGCACGCGACATCGGCACCCGCTTCGACGTGCGGCTGGATAGTTCGCAAATCCGCGTCGGCGTTCAGGAAGGCGTCGTCGGCATCTCGTCAGAGGGCGACGCGTCCGAACTGCATGTCACGGCCGGCGAGGAAATACGGCTGGATCGGTCAACCCGGCAGATTACCCGCCTCACAATGACGCCCGAAGCGATCGGTTCATGGACGACGGGCACCCTGGTGATCGAAGACGACACGATCGGACAGGTCGTCGACCTTTTGCGCCGCTACTACCCCGGCTTCATCGTGACGTGGGGCGATGCCCTACGCACAAGGCATGTGGGCGGCGTCTATGACCTGCACAATATCCCGGCGGCGTTGCGCGCTGCCGTCGTTCCGTCTGGCGGTCATGTCCTGGAAATTGGCGGGACCATCCTGATCGTAACCGGGGCCGATCCGCAAGCCGGACACTGACCCAAATGAACCAGACAAACCGTTTCCTTCCAATAGATTGTGGCTACTGACGAAAAAACTTTACGACGTTGCCCTTAAAAAACACCCTGCTGCCCCGTCCTCCTTTCAAATGCAACGCATTCGCATAAAAGGAGGATCGACCCTATGCCCCTCGACGCCAGCGCCCCCATCCGAAACGCAGGAAGACGGCGCGGTCAATGCCACGCATGGTTGCGACGCCCGGTTATCCTGGCCGTTCCGTCGGCGGTGCTTTTTTCCCTGGCAGCGGCCAGCCCGGCGTCGGCACAAGGAAGCGCCTCCCAAGCCACGGCAGCGACATCGGCCTCGGCGCGCTCTTACAGCATTCCGGCGCTTCCGCTCGGACAAGCCCTGGCGGCTTTCGGTCGGCAGGGCGGAATTCAGGTCACCTACGATCCGTCGCTCATCTCGGGGAAGGCCGCGCCGGCCATTTCGGGCAGCATGAGCCGCCCGGTGGCCCTGCAAAGACTACTCTCCACGTCGGGCCTCTCATGGCGCCAGTCCGGCGCCGATACGATCGTTATCCAGAAAGCCTCCGCAGCCATCACCCTCGGCCCCGTTCGCGTGGGCGGCACCGTCGCTCGCCAAGACCCGACCGGCCCTGGCGTCGGTTACGTCGCCGAAAACACGGTGAGCGCAACCAAGACCGACACACCTCTTACCGAAATTCCCAATTCAATCTATGTTGTCACAAAACAACAGATAGTCGATCAACAGCCCCAGAGCATCTCCGAAGCGCTGCGCTACACGCCGGGAGTATCATCCGAAGAACGCAATCCGGCCGCAAGTAACTCTCCGGCTTTCGGGATTTATCAAAGAGGCTTCTCCACGACGGAGTTTATTGATGGCTTAAACAGCTATGGCGCTTCACTAACCGACACGGCATTTATCGAACGGCTTGAAGCTGTGAATGGACCGGCTTCAGTCATGTACGGACAAGTTTATCCTGGGGGTATGATCAATGCGACGCTAAAGAAACCGACAAACACCCCATTCCACGAAATCTCGCTTGGTTTTGGCAATTGGGGACGCTATGAAGCAACCGCAGACGTGAGTGACAAGATCACCAAATCGGGCAATGTACGCTACCGAATTGCTGCGATCGGTGTAACCCAAGGCACGCAAACCAAATATGTCGATTATCACCGCGTAGGGGTTCTTCCGTCGATAACTTGGGACATCGATAGAAAAACATCCCTAACTTTACTTGGGAGCTATGTCTATACACCTGATATAGGGGTTAACGAAGGAAATCAGCTTCCTGTGCGCGGCACAATTATCACAAATGGCTATAACAGAATTCCGCGCAGCAATTTCGTCGGCTCTCCTGACTGGAATCAAGGTAGAAGCACCGAGGCTATGTTTGAGTATCAATTTAACCACGCATTTAATAAATATATTAAATTTGAACAGATTTTTCGATGGGTTGAATCTCAAAGCACGATAAAATATTCTTATTACGACTATACACCTGATATTTCCAATCCAAATCTAGTGGCGCTAGATCCTTATTATCATAGGGATCGCTACAATACAGCCACTTTAGATTCTAGGATTTCTGGAAAAATTAATACAGGATCTGTGTCCCACACTTGGGTTATTGGGTCTGATTTTAGAAACGTAAATTATAAACTCGACGCTTTTGGAAGCAATGATGATCTATTGGTAAATGTTTATGATCCACAGGCAACGCCCTTCAATATCTGCATGGATACCAATCCGCGTGCAGGATGCATCACGTCCACCATTCATACGAATTATAACTATTTTCAGGAGGGAGTCTATTTTCAGGACCAAATTCGATGGAAAGGCTTATCTATAATTCTCGGAGGAAGGCAAGATTGGCTAAATGACTCCCGGGACCTGCGTCGTAATAGCACGTCAGGTGGTGTACAGACGGTAACGAGGACCGTAACGTCAAAACTTTCCACACCAAGGGCATTCACCTGGCGAGCCGGTCTTGTGTATGAGCTTCCGTTCGGCCTGGCTCCTTATTTCAGCTATGCGACGTCTTTCGTTCCTCAGGATTCAACGGACTGGCAAGGAAAGCCACAGGCCCCCTTGACAGGCGATCAGCTTGAAGCTGGCCTAAAATACAAGGTTCCGAACAGGGATATTCTGATTACGGCATCAGCTTTCCGAATCAACGAAAATCATTACCTTATTAACGATCTCGTACATTCAGGCTACACTACTGATGGCGGTCGCGTTCGATCTCAGGGGTTCGAAGTTTCGGCCAATGGCAATATCACGAGAGACTTGAGACTGATCGCCTCTTATTCCTTTACTGACGCTCGCTTTGCAAAAAATAATTATACCGACCAGAAATATAATCCCGTTACGGGGACGTATTATGGAAGCGCCTTGCCTGAACAAGGGCACTCAGTTCCGCAGGTGCCACGTAATATGTTTTCAATCTTTGCAGATTATACTTTACCAAGAAAGATTGCGAGCGGGTTTGGTATAAACTGGGGTATGCGGTATGTCGGTTTTACGTTTCCTGATAATGTCGAATCTTATAAAGTTCCGTCCCATATGCTTTTCGACATTGGCGCCCATTATGACTTTGGCACTGCCTTCCCTATGCTAAGGGGTCTAAGAGCACAACTGGCAGTGTCTAATCTTACCAATAAATATTATGTCACTGCTTGCGCCACGGCGACTTGCTATCTTGGGCAAGGTAGAAAAGTATATGGAAATCTGACCTATAATTGGTGACGAGCGCCATGACCACCACCGCTCTTCGTCGCTGGTTCGTCGTCCATAAATGGACGAGCCTGATCTGCACGCTATTCCTGCTGGTCGTGTGCATGACCGGCCTTCCGATGCTGTTCTCCGAGCAGATTTGGGACACCTTCATCGACGATGATCCGCCATACGAGGTATTGCCGCCCGGTACGCCGAGTGCCAGCCTCGATGCGATCGTCGCAAAGGCACGCGCGCTCTATCCGGGTCAGATCGTCACGGGCGTTTCTCTTGATGACGACGAACCGGCGGTGCTGATCTCGATGGCGCCGAGTTGGGAAGCTGTTCGGGATGAAGAGGAGCATCCCGAGCACCACGCCAGCCATTGGATCAAGTTCGACGCCCGCAGCGCAAAAGTGGTCAAACAATCTCCACCGGCTGAAAAGCCTCGTGGTTGGGCCGAGATCGTTCTTGATACGGCCATGACATTGCACATGAACCTGTTCGCTGGCCTGCCCGGCGCGCTGTTCATAGGGGCCATGGGCGTGCTGTTCGTCGCCTCGCTCGTCTCCGGTACGGTCCTCTACGGCCGCTTCATGAAACGGCTGCCCTTCGGGTCGGTGCGGCGGGACCGGGCCGCGCGCCTGACATGGCTGGACCTGCACAATCTGCTGGGCGCCGTCACGCTGGTCTGGGCGCTGGTGGTCGGCTTCACAGGCTTCGTCAACGAATTGCAGACCCCGCTGTTCGGATTGTGGCGCATCACCGATGTTCGCCAGATCCTCAAGCCCTATGCCGCTTTACCGGTCGTCTCGCAGGAGCACCTCTCCTCCGTACAGGCGGCCTTCGATACGGCGGCCAAGGCAGCGCCCGGCAACGTCGTGACGGGGCTGTTTTTCCCCGGCTCGGAGTTCGGCAGCCCGGTTCATTACCTGCTCTGGACCCATGGTGCTTCGCCGCTGCGCGGGCGGTTGTTCACGCCGGTCCTGGTGGATGCCCGAACGGGCAAACTGACCGGTGCCTATCCCATGCCGTGGTATCTGCGCTTCCTCGAAATCTCCCGCCCGCTGCATTTCGGCGACTACGGCGGGATGCCGCTCAAGGTGCTGTGGGCACTGCTCGATCTGGTCGTGATCGCCGTCCTGGTCAACGGCGTGGTGCTCTGGGCCGGCAAGCGGAAGATCGCCACCGATACCCGCCTCCGCGCCATCGGCTACGAACTGGACGACACGCCCGAAGCGGCCCCATCGCCTCACGCGGCAGGGGAGGCTGCCCGATGACCGCCGCCTTTCCCGCGCCCGCCGCCACGCGAGCCACCCGGAACCGAAGCCGAAAAACGACGTGCCGCCAGATGGTTACAGCCCAAACCCATGCCAAATTCGTGATGCGCCCCCATGCAAGATGCGTGATGTGCCCCTGCAAGATGCGTGAGGTGGGCCTGCAACGCCGTGATGTGGAACGGTGAGAACCGCGAGGCCGCGCGATGAACGCGATGCCTTCCGATCCGGTTCCGCAGCCCGGCGCGCGGCGGCCCGTCGCCGTCTGGCCCTGGCCGATCGCGCTGGGCGTGCTGACGCTGTTCGGGTTGCTCTCGGCGCTGCTCGGTCAACATGGCGTGTGGCTCGCCCTGTCCTGGGGCGCGCTGTCCATCCCCATCGTCGTGACGGGCTTCTACGTCGCGCGGGCATTCTTCCTGTTGCCGATCTCACGGCATTTCCCGACGGCGGAGCGTCCGGAGTGACGGAACAGGACGCGGCACCGGAGAGCGGGACAGCGCCTGCCCCGGCCTCTCCGCTGTCACGCGACCGCCTCTACCGACTTCTGGCGACCGGCCATATCCCGCTCCCGGCGCTGGTGCAGGCGATCGTGGTGGCGGAGCATCTGAACCTCCACCGCGCGGCCGAGGCGCTGGGTGTCAGCCAGTCCGCCATCAGCACCCGCCTCATCACCCTGGAAGAGACGCTCGGCGTCCAGCTTTTCGAACGGCGGCGCTATCAGCGCCTGCGCCTGACCCTGCATGGCCGCGCCTTCCTCGATCACGTCGCTCCCGCACTAGCCCATATCGGCCGAGCCGTCGGCACGACCGACGCGGGCCGCGATCCCCGCCGTGACATGCTCAAGGTGGGCCTGCAATCCTCCATCGCCACCGGGCCTCTCGCGGCGCTCCTGCGCGCTTTCCGGGAGGCCGCGCCGGACGTGATCCTCCGCCCGGAGGAAACTCCGCCGCAAGACGCGCTCGGCGAGGTTCGCGCCCGCAAGGTGGATGTGCTCATCGCGCCTGATCTCCTGCTGGCGGGATCGGCCCTGCACGACACGCTGGAAAGCCTTCCCCTCTGGACGGAGGAAATGGTCGTGGCTCTTCCCGTTGACGATCCCCTGGCGGCACAGGAGCGCGTTTCGTGGGCCGATCTCGACGGGCGGACCTTCCTGACCCGCACGGACGGGATCAGCGCCGCACTGATGGAGCAGGCGCGGCAGCATCTTGACGCGGCGGGGATCGAGCCGCCGATCGAGAGCCTGCGGATCGGCCGGGACACGCTGATGATCCTCGTCACACTCGGCCTCGGCGTGGCGCTGACCACGCAATCCGCGCAGGGGATGACGATCGAGGGGTTGGTGTTTAGACCTGTGGGCATCGAGCCTGTGGCGTTGCGCTTCCTGGCGGTCTGGTCGCGCTACAATGTCAGTCCGCCGCTGACCACGCTGTTGCGTCTGGCGCGCAGAGATCACGCCTCTCCTTGAGCTTCCGCTTCCGCCCGCGAACAGGTCATTCGTAAGTTTGAAAGCCGCGGGTAGGCTACGCGTCAATTGTCGCCGTCTTCGAACCCAGCAGCTCCCAACTTCCGATAATCCGCTTCATGGTAGTTGGAGGTGTGCCAGAGGACCCGACATGCTGTCATGGATGGTGGAGAGCGACACGTCCGATTTGAGCCGGCATCTCGATGAACAGTACGATCGTTCATACTTTGCCTCACCTCAGTTTGACGCCCGGCACCACAGCGGCGAAACCCGTTTGTCGAGGGGACTCAAGATAGTCGTGACAGGAAAGAGCCTACCATCCCGGCGGGTATGGAACTGGACGAGTTGGAAGGCTCCATCTTCGATAGCGTGGTTGCCAAGCCTAGCTCGCCCCACCGCCCTTTTCACACCTGAAATGGCTCGAAGACGTTGAGCAGAAGTATCTCAATATGATTTGCTACCGCGTTCGGGCCGACCTTCAGGCTATTCGGATGGCCGCAGCCATTTCGTAGCTTGAGGCCCTTGAGCAACTCATCCTTTTGATTCTTGCCTAGAACGCCGATTGCGGCGCATCGCTCAAGAAACTTTTCCTCGCCCATGCGGCCAACACCATCCTCATTGACAGCGTCTTTCCACTTCGCGTCCACGGACTTCGCGGAGACGTTGAAGACCGCAAGGTATTCGCCGGCTACGACTCTATGCAGAACATCGACAGCGGCGAGCCACGACATGACAATAGCCGAGCGATACAAGGCACTCTCGTGGCACTTGATCGCTTCTTCCACAAACGTGCGCGTATTTGGGTTGATTATCTTGTCTAGGTGAGCCCGAAGGTCTGTCGCGACTTGCATCGCGGCTGGGCTAAGCGATGTGACGCCCAGGTTACGGAGATATGCCTTGCCTGACTCCGTGATCTCCCACCCCTCCGGCACATGAATAGCGAGCCCTTTACTCTTGCTCAGTGAGGCGGAAGGGTTCCAAGTCTTGCCGATCTTCAACCCAGCTTCGACCGCGCGCTCCCGTATACCGGCGAGCTTCGTAGGTGTGTCAAACGTCGCGAGGATCAATAGCAGCCTATCAAGCTGCTTGAGTTCCTTGTGAAGCCATTGCTTGAGATCAGCCTTGCTTAGCAATTTGCGATCTCAAGGCCGCAAGTTCATTTGACTTGAGCGCGTATGTGCCATTATTGAGTTGGTTCAGCTTGCTCGCGCTAAGCGACTTCAGGGCCGCGCTCAAATTAGACCCAATGTTTTGATTATAGTGGCTAGTTGCTGACTTCATAGCCTCAAGTAGCTCTTTGCGAGTGAAGCTTTGCTTGCCCTCTACTATCTGCAAATAGGCGGCTGCCGCTATCACGAGTTCAGGACCACTCTTAGCCGAAAGGCGGTCCGCAACGCTGTTAACGTGAAGCTGTGGGTTTGAGTGTTCTAGCAGAAGAGGCGCGGTAGTGCTGCTGCCCGTGCCATTCGACCCATCGGGCGGTGCAAGTGGCGCGGTGTCGTCGAACTCAGGCACTAGTGATTGGGCAAGCTCCTGAATCTGTGAGATGAATTCTTTGATATCGGAAACCGCCAGCGGACTTTCCGTCTCAAGCGAGAGCTCAACCTCGCCAGCGCGCAGATGTATTTTTGTTCCCATCATTACCCCTTAAGGGAATAGGCTAGCGCGCAGCGTTCCGGTGAGTCAATCGCGGCCGCATGCTGTTTTTCCGAACGTCCGGTGTCTGGCTGAAACCCGCCGTATCAATTAAGGCCGGGGAATGGCGGCAATGTCTCAGACCACGTCAAGAGTAGAATGCCCGCTCATAGGCGCGCTAATTTCTCAGTTGAACGGCTTGGATGGGCGCATGACGGTCCCAAGCATCATGCAGGTGAATGGCAGCTTCTTGCTTACTGCTTCCATCAGCAGACATTCCGCCCCCCCCCCGTCCCATCTCGGACGTTACAGCGGAAGCATGCCTCGCACGGGACGATCACGCAAGACGGGGTATCGGGGCAGATCACCCAACCGACGATTCCCCCGCCCCATTGGCATCCACCGCCCGCTGTTCCCGCACGGCGGCGATGTCACGGGAGCGTTCCTTGAGGAAGCGGTCTCCGGTGGCGAGATGGCGCAGCAGGATGGCGAGGAAGTTCTGATACCGCTCGCGCCCGCGCGCTTTGGCGGCCTCCTGGGCGTCGGGCGGCAGGGGAAGCTGGGCGTTCATCCAGGCCCGCACATAGAGCGCCAGCGTCTCGCCCATGACGGACAGATCCTCGTCCAGCCCGTCCATCTGGCGGGAGAGATGGTCCAGCCGGCGGATCAGCGCCGCTTCCTGCTGCCCGGCGATGTCGCCGGTGAGGAACGACCGCACGGCCATCTCGATCACGGCGGATTGCGAGACCTTCTGCCGCGCGGCCAGAAGCGCGACCTGCTTCAGCAGATCGCTCTCGAAATACACGTTCATGCGCCGCCGGACGGCCATCGCTTCCTCCCGGAATACAGGTCCGGGACGCAACGTGGCATTGCCGCGCCGCCCAACAAGCCCGGTCGCGGAGCGATCGAAGAAACGACGGTGGGCGGCGGGAAATCGGAAAGATGCCCTACAGCCCCAGCCCGCGCGATCGGCCGATCTCCCAGGAAAGTGCGCCGTCCTCGCTCATGGACATCGTGATGTCCTTCTGGCGATGCCTGCCGATCTCCGGGCGCCAAGGCACCAGCGCGAACTCATGGGCGTTCTCGATCAGGGCATAGCTGGCGCTGGCGAGATGGACGGGGCCGGACAGCGTGCCGGACACACTCTCGAACGGCCCCATGCGATGCCATGACAGGCCCTTGCGCTCCGCCATCGCCTGCCCGACGTGCTCCACCTCGCGCGCTTCCAGCGTCGCCAGCAGGTTGCGACGGTAGCGGATCGCGCCGTCTGGGTCGCGGACGGCATCGCCGCGCTCCATGAGCCGGTCCTGACGGCGGCTCATAGCCTCGCCGACCTCGCGCCCGAACCCCGCCTCCGCGCGGTCGCGGTCGCCGTCGCGCCCGGCGACCAGCCTGCGGTCCAGCCACGTCGCCCCGTCCGATCCGATCTGCGCCTCCAGGTCCAGGGACGACAGAAGGCGGATCGTGGCCTTGGGCGACCGTGCCGCGTCATAGGCGGCGGCGCGCTGCTGGAAGTCCTCCGGGAGGCGCCAGCGATCGGCGTCCTGCCGCTCCACGATCCCGCCCCGGCGCAGCGCCTCCAGGCGGCGGACATAGCCCTTCATCAGTTCCTCGGGATCTCCCTTTACCGTCCACGGCTCCAGCCGCATCCGTTCCAGATGCGCGGAGACACGATAAAGCCCATCCTCGGCATGGGCGAGGATCGCGCGGTCGGACGGCCGGGGACCGCGTTCCCTTGCGGAGCCGATCGCCACGATCGCGCCGTTACGAATGTCCGCCACCTGGGCGGGATCGAAGCCGGGGACGTGATGCACGCGCCCGTCGATGCCATCGACCACGAGCGACAGCTTCTCGCCCAGTTCGTCGGTCAGGTGCCGGTCGATCAGCCGCCCGACGATCGGCGCGTCCGGCGTCTCGCCGTGAAGGCGGAAGCTGCCGGGGTCGCGAACCTGATCGGGGCCGCGCGCCTTCAAGGCCCGGTGCATCTGCTTCGTGATGTCGCCCTGCTCGCCCAGGGCGCGGAGGCGATCCTCCAGGTGCTCGTCCAGTTCCCATCGTCCGGGTTCGGTCTGGCTGGCCAGCCCCATGCGCTCCAGCTTCGCCAGACGGGACAGGCGCAGGCTCCGATCCACGCCATTCCCTGCGGCCATGTCCACGCCCGGCCGCATGTCGATCATCCCGTCTTGCGCCTGCTCCAGCAGGGCGCGATCCAGCCGCGTGAAGCGGTCCTGGCTCACCTCCGCCTCCAGCTTGCGGCGCTGCTCGATCTCGGTGACGGGGCCGAGTTCCAGCGTCGCCAGTTCGGAGGCGCGCTCGCGGATGCCCTGGCCGATATACGTCCCGTCGATGACCAGATTCTCGCCGAGATCGTCGCGGCCGTTGACGACGACATGGACGTGGGGATGGGCGGTGTTGTGGTGGTTGACGGCAACCCAATCGAGCTTCGTGCCGAGGTCGGCCTCCATCTGCCGCATCAGGTCGCGCGTGAAGCCGGTCAGGTCCGACATCCGGTCGGCGTCCTCGGGCGAGACGATCATGCGGAACTGATGCCGGTCGTCGGTCCCGCGTTCGAGGAACGCCGGGGCGTCGGCACGGTCGGTCTCCGCGCCGTAGAGGATTCCACGCGCGCCGTCGCGGGAGGTTCCGTCGCGCTGGATGTAGCGCAGATGGGCGGCGGCCCCGCCGCCCTTGCCGGCATGGCGGACGATGCGCGCCTTGACGGTCACGCGGCGGGCGCCGGGCTGCCGGTGCTTCCATCCCGACAGGCTCCTGGCCCGCGCGAAGGACGCGCCCCTCCCACGTCCAATGCCACGGCGAGACGGCGCCGCCCGGCCGGGATGCCGGGGCGATGAAGGCGACGATCCTTTCCCCTTGCCGGAAGGGGCCAGGGACTGCGCCCGGACCTGCTTGCGGACGGCGGACAGGAAGCTGAGGCGCGGCCTGCCCGCCGTCCCTTTGGAGCGGATGCGCCCCGGTTGGGGACGGAAGCCGGTCTCATCATCCCGGTTCATGGACAATCCCTCCGCAAGATAGCGATTTCAGGAAGAGTGCCAGCGGAAAGGTGGTTATCCGCCATTCCTGAAAGATCGCGGCACGCGGCCCAATTTTGAGAGTGCCGGTCGAGAAATCCCCAACCTCATGTGCAGACAAAAGAAAACAGCGCCATCCAAACCAAGGGTGCCGGATACCTTTATCTTGCCCTCACGCCTTCTGTTCGTGATAGATCTCATCATCACCTCTCAAACGACCGAAACAAACCCGAACAACTGCGAATCAATACTTAAACGCCGCAAGAACCTCGTCACGGCGCGCTCCTTTGTGAAAGGGGGACGAACAGGGCGGCGGGTGATGCGCTGAATGGGATCGCGTGATCGAAAATCCGCATCACCTCCGGCGCGTCCTGGGTGGTGGTTCGGGATGAAAACGCGCCGACGAAAAGCCGACTCCCAGACGGCGTTTCGATCGACGGTCGGGCCATGAAACCCGCGTCGGAAACCGGACCGCCGATCGACTCCCCGCGCAGCAGCCGGACGACTCTCGCGACGTAATCCCGCGTCTCGTCCGGCAGCGCGCGGCCGGTCGCCAGATGCTCGTCGTAGCGTCCGGGACCGGCGTTATAGGCGGCGAGGAATCCCGTGTCGCCGTAGCGGTCGTGAAGTTGCCGGAGATAGGCCGCGCCCGCCGTGATATTGTCGCGCGGGTCGAACGGATCGGCTCCGAGATTGAGCGCGCGGCGAAGCTCGCGCCACGTCTCGGGCATGATCTGCATGAGGCCGATTGCGCCCCTGGGAGATACCGCCGAGGCATCACCATGGCTCTCCGCGCGCATCACCCCCGCGATCCATGTGGCTGGGATTTGCGCACGCGCCGCTGCTTTGGTGACGTAGGTATCGAACGGCGCGGCGACGGGTGAAGCGATGACTGTTCGCGGATCGGCTGGAATCCCGCTGCAAAGCGACAGCAGGAGGAGCGTGCGTTCAACGGGGACCATGACGCCACTCGGGCCGGTTCCATATGAGGCGGAACGTGTCGGCGTTTCTGGGATCGGGCATCAGCCGGGCGCGCAGTGGGCGATAGAACAGGGGATCGTCGAGCGTCACGGCGAGCCAGAGTCCGATGCGCTCGCCCTGCCGTTCCCAGGCACAGCCGACCTCCGGCGCGTCGTCCTCTAGCCCGCGCAGGACGCGATAGTCGGGCGCGTTGTCGGACGTGCGGTTTTCGTTGGGGACGATGGCGAGATCGTCCGCCATAAGGAAGGTCGTGACCTGTCCGAAGAAGCCGTTGCCGGTGCGGGTGAACGTGCCGAGATGGATCATGACCGATCTCCGTTGCGATGGGGAATGGGATTGGGCCGGGAGGCGGGAAGCCAGAGCGGGGTCGCCCGGCCGATGACGGATGCGGTGGGGAGCGGACCGAAATACCGTCCGTCGAGGCTGCGCGGCTCGGCGATGTTCATGACGAACACCTCGTCGGCCGCGAGCCGGTGACAGCCTCGCCAGACGGGCAAAAGCCGGCCCCGATGGTCTCGCGCCAGCGCCACGCCGATCGTCTCACCGTCGATGGTGATGGCGTCGCGGGACCGGCACACGACCTGTCCTGGCAGCGCCGCGACGGGCTTCAGCAGCGGAACGCCGAGGGGCAGATAGCCGCGCGTTGCCAGCAGCATCGCCTCGCGCGCGGGCAGGCGGATGGCGGCGATGTCGCCGACATGGAGCGTGCTGCCGGGCCGCAGGCGATAGAGCCCGACTGGCACGCTCGCCGTCTCGTTCCAGAGCAGGCGCGGCGTGACATGGAGCGATGCGGTGGCGATGATGGTCGCCACAGTGACGCTCGTTGCGATCAGCACGAGGGGGCACCTCATGGGACCAGCTTCCGGCGCTTCAGCCATGCGTCGTGACGCTCGCGCGTGTAGGGAGAGACCTGCTGCCCGGCGGCTATCCGCGCCCCGACCTGGCGCCAGTAATCGGGCGCGATGTCGGAGGGCGCGAGCGGGATCGCTTCCACTGCGTCGATCGCCTCCAGCACGCGCCGGACCTTCTGCCAGCCAGACAGGGCCAGCAGAAGCTCACCGCCCGGCTGCACGAAGGGAATGGTCTGGAACGGCTCGTCGGCCTCCACCGCGCGTACGATGTCGATATGGGAGGAGACGGTTCCGTAATCGTTGGCGGCCCAGCGGATGAAGGCGAACACGCTGCCGGGCGTGAAGCTGGCGAGGCGGCGGCGCCTGTCGAGGATACGGTCGGAGACGGGCTTGCCGAAGCGCAGCCAGTGCTCGACGCGCTTCTCGATCCAGGTCAGTTCGACCGTGGTAAGATTGGCGGCGCAGGTCACGCGTTCTCTCCCGCGCGCCGGGAGGCGATCTCGCCTTGCGGACCGCTGCATCGCCGGGCGCCGGCCTCCAGCCACGCAGTCAGGTCGGCGAGGGTATAGACGACGCGGCCGCCGATCTTGTGATAGATGGGGCCTGTCCCCATCGTGCGGTGCTTCTCCAGCGTCCGGCCGGACAGGCCGAGGAAATGCGCCGCCTCGGTCGTGCGCAGCAGGCGCGGCGGCATCGAATCGGGAAGACGGATCATGATGGCGTCCTTCTCGTAGGCGGAGCCGTCCGACAGGGACGGCCCGACACGGAAAGGCTGCCCGGGATATGGCACTGCCGGCAGGGACGTTTTCGGCCTCCCGAGAAAACGTCCATCCTCCGTTCGCCGCCATTGGCACGCTCCGGCACGCGGGAACCGCCAAATGCTGGATCGAAAAACCGTCGGTGAAAGCGGGCGATTTATCTTTCAGGCAGGGTGACGGGCAGACATGCGCGGAGATGGCGGCGCAGGCAGCGGACTGGCACCCTGTCAGGCGCGTTGCCTGCGCCCCGCGCTACCGGCCTGCCAGGAGAGGAAGCGCCGGTAGCCCCCGGCGAGGTCACGGCGCCCTCGTGCCAGCGCGCGCCGGACGACGGCACGGATGGCGTCGTCTTCCCATTCCTGGCGCGGTCGCCGGTAACCGAACTGGGTCCGGCCGATCTCCCACTCGCTGGCCCCGCGCTCGGCCGCATCCAGCGCCGCGAGGGCCTGCCGGTGCAGCGCCTCGGTGCGCGCCGGCATGACGCGATACGGACCGGGATCGGACCGGCCGGAAAGCGCGCGGCAGAGGCGCAGAAAGGACCATGCGCGGGCGACGGCCGAGATGTCGGCCGGCAGCACGCCGGCGTAGAGCGCCCCGTCCACCGGAGGTGCGCGAAGCCAGAGCCGATGGATCACCCCTTTATGGATCAGAAGCATATGCCAGCCATCGGCATCGACGCGCCGTTCCACGATCGGGGGCGCGCGCCAGCGGATGATCGTCTCGGTCTGGTAGGTTCCCGGCGGGACGGGTTCGAGAAGGACGATGCCCGGCAGCGTGTCCGCCGTCCAGAACAGGAGCGCGTCAGCCGCCGTCAGGGCAGGATCGACAGGGAAACCGCACCCCCCATTTCCGCACGAAGGCGCGAAACGCCGGCGTATCCGGCGCGAGCCTTGACCAGAGGGCGTAATCGTGCCGGTATTCTGGCATCCGGCGCAGATACTCCCAGGCGAGTTTCATTTCCGGCATGGGTCGCACTCCTGCTCACGCCATGAGGCGAGAGGGATGGGACCACCATCATGATTTCCCGGTATGCCATCTGGTAAAGCGCCTTTACCAGATTGATTGATTATCAAAACAGATGGGCCGCAGGCCCCTTCCGCTCGCGGCGCGGGGCGCCGCGTTGTCACGGCAAAAAACGGGTGGGGTGTACGTTTGGGCGGTCGGGCCGGGAAGAAAGGAAGATGCGAGCCGGCTTTGCCGGCGAGCGCCGCACGCGCGGGTCAGCGGGCCGCGCGTCTCCGCCGCCGATCCACCAGGATCGGCGCGGTTTTTGGCCGGCAAGAGGGAGGAAGGGGGCGGCTATGCTGCCGCCCGCCTCTCGCCCCAATAGGCCAGCCGCCGGGAAGCGGTGGCGGCGTGGGTCTCGTCAAGCTCCATG
This sequence comes from Brytella acorum, assembly GCF_029309905.1. Taxonomy (GTDB): domain Bacteria; phylum Pseudomonadota; class Alphaproteobacteria; order Acetobacterales; family Acetobacteraceae; genus Brytella; species Brytella acorum. Next base: position 2,161 of record NZ_JARBJP010000012.1, on the reverse strand, counting down.
CCCAGCCAATCCCGCCCGAGATGCTGCGCCGCGACCAGCGAGGAACCGGAACCGGCGAACGGGTCCAGCACCAGCCCGCCAGCCGGGCAGAACGCATGAACCAGGGGTAGCAAGGCCGCGACGGGCTTTTGCGTCGGATGCATCTTGTTCCCGCTATACGGCATGTCGATCACGTCCGGGATGGGCCTGCGGGGAAGCCTCGCATCGCCCTTTGCCAAAAGGTAGGCCGCTTCGTGCGTATAACGGACGAAACGCGAAGATGACGCGTAGGATTTGCGGAAGATGATATGTCCAACGGGCCGGAACCCTGCCGCCTTCCATGCCGCCATGAACAGGTCAACCTTGTTCCACGAATAGAACGAGACGGCGAATCTGCCCTCTTTCAAGACCCTGTGCATCTGCTGGAAGGCGGGGCGAAGCCATGCGGCGTTGTCGTCGTTGCGAACCGTCCGCCCGTCCCGGCCCTTGTAGTTCACGAGGTAAGGCGGATCGGTGAGGATGAAATCCACGCTCCCGCGCGGCATCGCCCGCATGAAGGAAACGCTGTCGCCCTGAAGGATCACATTCCGAAAGTCCCCGTCGTTCTGTCGGTCATTGTCTGTCCCCTTGCCGGTATAATCGCCGGAGGAAGCACCTCCGCGTGCTTCCCGGAGGCGGGCGACCGCGCGGAAAGGATGGGGACAAATGCCGGCGGGAGCGGCCGGGTTGCGCGCAAGCGGGGCAACGCCCTGCGCGGCAAGCGGCCCTGACGCTCTGTAGGCGGCGTTTGGGGGAAGGAAAACCAAGGGTTTGCCTTCCCCTCTTTTCTTTCTTCTTTCTTTTCCGTCCGCTCTTTTTACTCGGACACCGCTAATATCCGCATAGGTCCGCACGGCATCTTTCGGTCCTTCTTTGTATTGACCATGGTTTTCCTGAACGGGATCAACCTGCCGGACGGGACATGCCATGCGCGCGCCGAAGGAGAAACTGCGGATCACGGTCGTGCCGCCTGAGGCGTCATCCGCCAGCATGTCGGCGGAGGATGTCGCGCTTCTGCTTGCCCGTCTGATCGGACGCCAGATCGCCCGCGAGCACCTCGCACGCGAGACGCGCCGAGAATCCCTCGACGATCGCAGGCATGATGAAGGCTGAGATCGTCCTTGCGAAAAGACATTTTATACGTATAATTCAGGCATCCCTTTCCAGATCAGGATGTCCCCCATGCCCACGGTCGGCGCCCTCGAATTCCAGCGCAAATTCGGCGAGTTCCAGCATCAGGCCCAGCGCGAGCCGGTCGAGATCACCCGTCACGGCCGACGCGAATATGTCCTGATGTCGGCCGATCATTATGACTGGCTGCGCGCGGCGGCCCAGAGGACCCACCGAACGGAGGATGTGACCGACGTAGTTCTCGCCGCCGTGGAACGGGCCGAAATGGACCCCGAACACGCCCATCTCGACGACCTGCTGAAGTAAGGACGGACGCCCCGTGTCGTTCCCCGAACCGAAGCCCGGCCTCGTCGTCCGTTACGATTATCTCTGGACGCATGAAGCCGCACGCGGGCAGGATCAGGGCAAGGATCGTCCCGCCTGCCTCGTCGCCGCCAGCGACAGCGCCATGCGTCCCCGCTATGTCGTCCTTCTGCCGATCACGCATACGCCGCCATCCGGCGACACGGTGGGGATCGAGATTCCGCCGAAGGTCAAGGCGGCGATCGGTCTCGATGACGCGCCGAGTTGGGTGATCGTCTCGGAACATAATGTCGATGAATGGCCGAGCGGCGGCTTGTCGCCGGTCCCCGGCAAGGCAGGCGTCTTTGCCTATGGCTTCATCCCGCCGGGCCTGTTCGCTCGGATCAAGGCGGAGTTCGTTGCTCTCGCCCGACAGAAGAAGAGCGGCGCCGTGCGGCGCTGACCATGGAGAGTTAACCAGGAGACAGGATCATGACCCGCGTTGCGCTTTATGCCCGCTATTCCTCGGATAACCAGCGGGCCGCTTCCATTGAGGACCAGTTCCGGCTCTGCGAAGCGCGCGCCGCGCGCGAGGGCTGGCAGGTTGTGGACTATTACCGCGACGCGGCGATCTCCGGCGCCAGCATGATCCTGCGCCCCGGCATCCAGACGCTTCTGCGCGACGCGCAAGCCGGGCAGTTCGACATCGTGCTCGCCGAGGCGCTGGATC
>NZ_JARBJP010000011.1 GCF_029309905.1 Brytella acorum | reverse complement strand
AAATCCCTAAAACACCTAATCAGCCAACCTCAAACACCCTCATATCCCAAAAACCAAACCACGAATCGATCAATACCAGCCTCCAAAGAGATTCGCGGCTTCCAGCCCGTCAGCGTCTCAATCGCTTCTATGGACGCCCAGGTGGCCTCGACATCCGATAGAGGACGTTCTTTTTCCACGATCATCGCTTCACGACCGAGTTTTTCCTCAAGAAGGGAAACCAGCCGACGCACAGGCGCAGGATGATCCCCACCCAGATTGAGAAGACGCGTCCCGCTCGCTGGCGCATGCGTCACCACGCCGACCACCCCTCTGACGATATCGTCGATATATGTGAAATCCCGCGCCAGTCCCGCGCCGGCGTAAAGCGTCAGCGGCTGCCCCGTCATGATGGCCCGAGCAAAAGCATAATAAGCCATGTCCGGCCGCCCCCACGGACCATAAGCCGTAAAGAAGCGCAGCCCGGTCTGCGGCAAACCATAGAGATGGGCATAGGCACGCGCCGTCAGCTCGTTGGCTCGCTTGGTGACCGCGTAGAGCGATCCGGGGGAATCGACCTCATCATCCTCGCGGAAAGGCAGGCTCGTGTTCAGACCATAAACGGAAGATGACGACGCATAGACGATATGTTCGAGAGATTTGAGCTGCCGAACCGCTTCGAGCAGCGTGACATGTCCCATGACATTCGCATTGACGTAGGCATACGGGTCAATGAGCGACTGACGCACCCCCGCCTGCGCTGCCAGATGAACGACATGCGTGATGTCAGGATGACGTGACACCAACTCGGCCATAACCGTTCGATCGCTGATGTCGCCTTCCACGAAGGTGCAGCCTGCCCGTCCCTCCAGCCGAGAAAGCCGCGCCCTCTTCAGCGCCGGGTCGTAATAGCTGTTGAGATTGTCGATCCCAATGACCGCACAACGCTCGTTGAGAAAAAATTCCGCGACATAGGAGCCGATAAACCCCGCGATACCTGTAACCAATATCTTCATTCTGATGAACGTATCCCGCCTGTCATCGCCGGAGACGAAACAGCGTCACCAACTTCTATCCCCAGCTTCTCGGTCGTCCCGCCAGCCAGTTCGATTGTCGCGGCAGCCGGACCCCGCCCACTTATGTGCGCCTCGCTTAAGGGAACCGCATTTTCGGCGATCGCCTGAATGCGATGATCCGCGCCGACAAAAAGAATATCGAGGGGAACGAGCGTATGACGCATCCACATTTCCGCTTCGAACGGCCGAGGCCACAGGAAAAGCATGCCACCATCCGGTGGGATGGAGGTGCGGAACATCTCCCCCACCTCCAATTCCCGCGCACGCCGCGCAACCTCAACGGAAAACTGTGATCTCCGACCGTCACGCAAGGTAATGACGAGAGGAGCCTTGGGCAATTCCGGTTGCGCTTCCGTAACCTCCGAAGCCATGGTCGCGCCATCCTCCGCGAAAGCCGACGCCCCCACCAGCCACGCCCCGATTACCAATACCCCGACAAGCAGCCGATACGTTCCCTGACGCTTTCGCATGACGACTTTCACTGAAAAAAAGGATTGCTGCGACGTTCCTCTCCGATCGTCGTGGGCAAGCCATGCCCCGGAACCACCGTTACATCGTCCGGCAAGGTCAGCAGTTTTTCACGAATGGCCGCAATGAGCCCCTCATGATCACCATAAGCGAAATCCGTGCGACCGATGACGCCACGGAACAGCGTGTCGCCAACAATCGCCAGTTTCTCAGGCCGCATGATAAACACGACATGACCGGGCGTATGGCCCGGCACATGCGCCACTTTGATCGTCCGGTTCAGCAGGTTGAGGACCTCCCCATCGTTCAGCATGCGATCCGGATGGGCATTGCGCATGCCGGTCAGGCCAAAAGCCGCCGCCTGCTGTTCAATGGAGGTCAGCAGGAAGCGATCGCGCTCGTCAGGCCCCAGCATCCGGACGGGTCTGCCCTGACGCGCGGAGAGAAGATCACGCAGGGCATCGGCACCGCCCGCGTGATCCAGATGGCCATGCGTCAGAAGAATGGCCTCGACCTCGAAATCTTTCAGAGTCTCCGCCAGCGCCTCGGCGTCGCCGCCCGGATCGATCACAACGGCCCGCTTTGTCTCTGGATCCTCGATCAGCGTGCAGTTCTGTTGCAATGGCGTGACCTGAACGGTTCTGACCCGCATCGCCGATTTCTCCCCGCTGGAGCCTCGTCCGTTTATATTGGTTCACGGGCTGGGCTCTCAATTCTCTGTTTTGACGAGCATCTTTATCCGATCGGCCGATTCGGTTTGGGCGGATAAAGATTCTCCTGGCTTGCCCCGCGCACCAAAGCGGGCGGACCAATGACCCTCGGGCGATACCGCGCGGCAATAGACCGCGCAACCATGCCGGTTGACCACCTCGCGACCGCGGCACACACTCAGCACGCTTTATCAATACGTTTCATAAGGAAACTTTCATGAGTCGCATCATTCGCACGGAACCCGGCCCGATCCTCTCGAAAGTCGTCGAATATCATGGGTTCATCTTCACCATGGGCGTCGTCGCCCGTGACCTCAATGTCGATATCAAGGCCCAGACCACGGATATTCTGGCGCAGCTGGACGCCTTGTTGGAATTGCACGGCACCGACAAGACCCGCCTTCTCCAGACCCAGATCTGGGTGAAGGATATCAACGATCGCGCCGCCCTCAACGAGATCTGGAGCGCCTGGCTTCCCGAAGGGCTGGCCCCCGCCCGCGCCTGCGTGCAGGCCCTGATGGCCGATCCGCGCGTTCTGGTCGAGATCATGGTCGTCGCCACGAAATAACGCGTCACTGCACGATGCGCACACCGTCGTGTCGTGCAGGCCACAATAAAAATGCGAATCGCCCTGCGTCTACGGCTTGTCAGGGTTGCAAAAACCCTGTTACGTGCCTCTTACAGCCTCTTCACCAAACGCAGGAATTTGTTACCGTCATGCAGAGAAGTCGCCTGAAACTTTACCGTGGCCCTGTATTTGCTTCTCTGACGTTTCTTTCTGCTCTGATCGGATTTGGCCTCTCCTCGTCTGACGCCTCGGCCAGGACGCATCACGTCAACCCGCATCAAAGACATGCCAGCGGTCACCACAGCAATGTGCATCATGCCCGCTACGTCCGTCGTCATGGCAGCGGCCATGTGATCCAGTGCGTGGCGTTTGCAAAAACTGCATCTGACGTCGTGCTGCGTGGGAACGCCGCTGACTGGTGGTACAATGCCCGCGGCGTTTATGCTCGTGGTCAGGCTCCCGAGGCAGGATCAGTTCTCAATTTCCGTGCCATTCGCCGCATGCCGTTCGGACATGTCGCCGTCGTACGGGAAGTCGAGAACAGCCGCACGATCATTATCGACCAGTCTCACTGGGGCCAGCGCGGGATCTCGCACAACACCCGCGTCATCGACGTTTCTCCCAATAATGACTGGTCCGCCGTCCGCGTGGCACTCAACGGCCGCACCCGGGACTACGGCAGCATTTATCCGACCTACGGCTTTATTTACGCGCGCGCCGATAATGGCGTGATGGTTGCGAACAACAACATCGACCGACCGAGCAAGACGGAAGTCGATTCTCGCGCTGTCGCCGCCGCCTGGAGCCATTACGACGCTCTTCGCCACCCTGTTTCGAGCACGGAAGTCGCATCCGCTCCAGCCAGCGCCAGAACGATCGAAGAAACGATCGCGGCCGAAAACCGCTAACACGCGCAAGAACTTCATGTCGTCCCGTTTCAGGGACGTGCAGACCGGTGGTAAGGGTGGCCTGTGCTGATGCACTGGGCCCTGTAAAGTTGTTCGGCGAGCAAGCCCCTCACCAACATATGTGGCCATGTCAGGCGACCTAGCGACAGCGTGGCATCCGCTCGATCGATCACCCGGTTTTCCAGCCCCTCAGCCCCACCGATCAGGAAATGTAACGGCCGCCCCGTGTCGGTCCAACGCTCCAACATGCGGGATAGTTCCCCACTATCGGGTGTGGCTCCGCCTTCATCCAGGGCGATCACCAGCGCGTTCGCCGGACAGCAGGCGAGAAGAGCCGTCGCATCGCGACGACGCACTTCCGCAGCGGAACCTTTGGACTCCGCCAGTTCTGTCAGGTCCAGTCGCGGACGTATGCGCCCGGCGTAACGTTCGAAAAGATCGCGCTCCGGGCTGGCTTTCATGCGGCCGACCGCGATCAGCCGCATGGACAAACCGGCTCTCCCGCCTCAGAGAGTCGTAATCGACTCTTCCGAACCATCATCGAGATCCTCGCCCCACATCCGCTCCAGGCCGTAGAGCGCCCGAGCTTCGGGCTTGAAGAGATGGATCACGATATCGCCGACATCGATCAGCACCCAGTCGGAACCGTTGGCGCCCTCGATCCGGACACGTTTGATCCCGGCGTCTTCGGCCAGCTTCTGCTCGATATGCTGCGCGATGGCCGCCATCTGACGGTCAACGATCGCCGTTGCGATCACCATGCGATCGGCGAAGCTGGCACGACCGGCGAGATCGAGCACGATCACGTCCTCAGCCTTGTCATCCTCAAGGCTTTTCACGATAACCGCCAGCGCCTTCTCGAGGGCTTCGCGCTCCGCGACCTCGCGTGTCACTGGCTTGCCGGGTCTGGGCCCCGCAACGGAGGCTTTTTTGCGCGGTGTCCCCGCAGCCTTGGCGGCCTCAGCCAGGGCTGGCGATGGCGTGCTGGGTTTGGTGCTCCGACGTTTGGGAGGCGAAGCGGTGGATTCTGTAGGCGGCTTCCTGGCGATGACTTGAAACTCCGGTTCGGGTTTGCAATCAGGGCGTGCCCGCGGTAATGCCCGAATCGCGCAACGCTGTCGCCGATATACCGTTCTGCGGGGCCGGAAGAAAAGTCCAAGCATCACCTTTATAACGTGACAGGACCGGCGCGCGCCGCGCGGGACGCCGAATATGTCGCATCCACGACGCCGCCCGACTCGCGATCGCGTCCGCATTACTGCCCGGTCTGGGCAAGATCACCAACGGCATGAGCGATGCGATCCTTCTCCAGCGGCGCCACCGCGAAAAATTCGCCAGACTATCGGCGCCCATCAGCCAGACGAACCGAGCGCGAGGAAAACGCAGTTTCAGGCGCCGCAGCGACTCGACCGTATAGCGGGCGCCGAGCCTCATCTCGATATCCGTCGCCACGATGCACCGCCCGTCGGCGATCGCTTCCGCACTGCGCAATCGATCCGCGAAGGACGCCATGCCCTCTCGCGGCTTGAGCGGATTGCCGGGCGTGACCATCAGCCAGACCTGATCCAGCCGCAGATGCATGAGCGCATATCGGGCGAGTTGGAGATGTCCGGCGTGAGCAGGGTTGAACGACCCCCCGAGCAGGCCGATCGCGGAACGACGGTCGTCCCCGTAGGTCGGAATGGAGACCATCAACCGCGCACCTGACCGGTCCCGCGCACTTCATAGCGGAACGTCGTCAACTGCTCGAGGCCCACGGGACCACGCGCATGGAGCTTGCCCGTCGCAATCCCGATCTCGGCCCCGAACCCGAACTCCCCGCCGTCACAGAACTGCGTCGAGGCGTTCCACATCACCACGGCACTGTCGGTCCCGTTGAGAAAGGCCGTCGCCGCCGTCTCGTCCTCGGTGATGATCGCCTCGGTATGATGGCTGCCATAATGCGCTATGTGGGCGAGCGCCGCTTCCACGCCGTCCACGACGGCGATCGAGAGTTTGGAATCCAGCCACTCCGTCGCGAAATCGGCTTGTGTGGCGGCATCGAGGCTCGCAACGATGTCGCGCGCGCGCTCATCGGCCACGAAGCGACAGCCCAGACCCTTCAGGTCTTCCACCAGAACCGGCAGGAAGGAAGGCGCGATCGCCGCGTCGATCAGCAGCGTCTCCGTCGCTCCACAAATTCCCGTCCGGCGCATTTTCGCATCCGCCAGCACGCGACGCGCCATCTCAGGATCAGCGCCCGCATGAATATAGGTGTGGCAAAGCCCTTCGGCATGGGCCAGCACCGGCACCCGCGCCTCACGCTGGACGCGTTCGACCAGCGATTTGCCCCCACGCGGTATGATGAGGTCGATCCGACCGGCGGCGCCCAGCATGGCGGAAACATGCGCCCGATCCGAATCGGGCACGACCTGGACACAGGCGGCTGGCAACCCCGCCGCTTCCAGCCCCGTCACGATCGCGCGGTGAATCGCCCGGGCCGAATGCAGGCTATCGGAACCGCCCCGCAGAATGACCGCATTGCCTGACTTGATGCACAATCCCGCGGCATCCGCGCCGACATTCGGACGGCTCTCATAGATCATGCCGATCACGCCGATAGACACTGCCACGCGACGCAGGAGCAGGCCGTTGGGGCGCGTCCATTCCGAAAGGATCTTTCCCAGAGGCTCCGGCAGCGCCGCAACGTCTTCCAGACCCTTGGCCATGGCCTCGACACGCGCTGGCGTCAGGGTCAGACGGTCCAGAAACGCGTCCGACACCGTCGCGGCCGCGACGTCGAGCCTGTTGGCCGCGAGAATAGCCTGGGACGCCGCACGGATGGCCGCCGCCGCCGCACGCAACGCGTCATCACGCTGCGCTGGCGGGGACACAGCCAGACGGCGCGCGGCCGCGCGTGCCGCGTCCGTTAGGCCGTCCATGACCCTGGTCGCTGATATCTCATCCATCCCTCTGACCTCCGGCAACCAGACATAACGCATGTTCGGAAGCGCGTCAGATCAAGAAACGGACGAATCTTTCCGATGGTCTTTCAGAAGGCTCCGGACTCGAAGACGATGCCCGGGGACCACGTCAGACGTTAAAGCGGAACTGGAGCACGTCACCATCCTGAACGACGTATTCCTTACCCTCGATCCTGAGCTTGCCGACCTCCTTCGCTCCCACTTCACCGCCGCAGGCGACATAGTCGTTGTAAGCGACGGTCTCGCAGGCAATGAACCCGCGTTCGAAGTCGTTGTGGATCACCGCCGCCGCCTGCGGCGCCTTGGTCCCCGCCGTAATCGTCCAGGCGCGCGTCTCCTTGGGACCAACGGTAAAGTAGGTCTGAAGCCCCAGCAGCCTGTATCCGGCGGCGATGACACGATCGAGGCCCGAATCGTGAAGCCCGAGCCCTTCGAGAAATTCCGCCCGGTCTTCCTGCGGGAGCTGGCTGACTTCGGCCTCGATGGCCGCCGAAACGATGACAGCGGCCGCGCCCTGGGATGCCGCCAGTGCCTTCACGGCGTCCGAATGACGGTTGCCCGTCGCCGCGGCACTTTCCTCGACATTGCAGACATACAGGACAGGCTTGCTGGTCATGAGCTGGAGACGACGCACGGTCTCCTCCTCACCGGCGGGAACGGCCGTGCGCGCGGGCTTGCCGTCGCGCAGCGCCGCCAGGAGAGGCCCGATCACCGCAAGCTGGGCCGCGGCCTCGCGATCATTGCCGCGCGCGCGCTTCTGCAACGCCGGCTCTCTCTTCTCAAGACTGTCGAGATCGGCCAGCATCAACTCGGTTTCAATGATTTCCGCGTCGCGAACGGGATCGACGCCGCCCTCGACATGCGTGACATCATCATCCTCGAAGCAGCGCAGCACATGGATGATCGCATCGACCTCACGGATGTTGGCCAGAAACTGGTTGCCCAACCCCTCGCCGCGCGACGCACCACGCACCAGCCCCGCGATATCCACGAATTCGAGGCTGGTCGGCAGGATCTTCTGCGACTTGCCGATCTCGGCAAGCTTCTGAAGCCGCGCATCCGGAACGGCCACGCGCCCCACATTCGGCTCGATCGTGCAGAACGGATAATTGGCGGCCTGCGCTGCGGCAGTTTCCGTCAATGCATTGAAAAGCGTCGACTTGCCGACATTGGGCAGTCCGACAATGCCACAATTGAAGCCCATCAGCGCTTCTCCCCGCAAAGCATAGCTATTTTCGTCATGAACGCTTCCGGCTCTCCACGTGCCAGCAACGGAGCGGCATCCGCCACGGCGTCGAGAAACGCTTCGAGTTCATTCTGTTCGACCTTGGCAAAATCGCCCAGCACATGGCCGGTTACACGCTCCTTCGCGCCCGGATGCCCGATCCCGAGACGCACACGCTGGTATCCGGGATCAGCCAGACACCGGTCCATGGACCGCAGACCGTTATGTCCCGCCGCACCGCCACCCCGTTTGACACGCAGCCTGCCAAACGCAAGGTCCAGCTCGTCGTGGAAGGCGGTAATATCGACAACCGGGATTTTGAAGAAATGAGCGGCTTTCTGGACGCTTTCGCCAGATAAATTCATGTAGGTCATGGGCTTGAGCAACAGAATCCTGTGCCCGCCGATCTCACCGTCCGAGGTTTCCCCCCGGAAACGCGCACGCCACGGCGAAAAGCCGTGGCGCTCGGCGATCCTGTCGACCGCCATGAAACCGATATTATGGCGCTGACGCCGCATACCGGGTTCGGGATTTCCCAACCCGGTCCAAAGCAACATCCCCGCCATGAATGATCGATCTTACTTCTTCTTCGCACCCGGCTTGGCGGCGGCGGCGGCCAGAGCCGCGGCGGCCTTGGCTTCTTCCTCGGCGACCATCTCGGCATCGACCGTCGGCGGCGCGATCGTGGCGATCACGAAGTTCGGCAGCTGCAGCATCGGCGTGACGTTCTCGGTGCCTTCGAGATCATCCCAGCGCACGTTGTCATGAATGTCGAGCTTGCTGAGATCAACCGTGAAGCTGGTCGGGATGTGATCGACATCCGCGAGAACTTCCACGGAATGACGCACGAGATTCAGAACGCCGCCGCGCTTGATGCCCGGAGCGACGTCTTCGCCCGTCACATGAACGGCAACGGTCACGTGCACCTTCTCGCCCGGCGCGAGACGCTGGAAGTCGATATGGATCGGCTGGTCGGAGACGGGGTGAAGCTGCACTTCACGCATCAGGGCGCGGACGGGCGTGCCGTCGATCGGCAGTTCATACAGACGCGAACGCCAGCCACCACGGATCATTTCCTTCATGATCACGCGCGGATCGATCTGGATCAGCGATGCTTCCTGCTTGGCGCCATACACCACACCCGGCACAAGACCGGCACGTCTCGTTGCGCGCGCTGCCCCCTTACCAGCCTTCGCGCGCTTCGAGACTTCGAGAGTCGTCAGATTCGTAGCCACTTAAAAATTCCTCTTCATGCTGCGCGCAGGCCTCCAGGGGTGCCCACGCGAGGGGGCGCCATACCTGAAAAGCGCAGCAACCGCAACCGAATCGGCCTTCAAAAGGCCCCCGGCTCAGTTCGCGTAGGCTTTCAGAGACCATCCCTCGCCTTCCGGCGACACATAGAGCGGCACGGCATTGGCCAGGCGGACGTTGATCGGCAAGCCCATCGCGGCGCGCAGCGCGCGAAAAAGAGCGCCATGCGCCACGATCAGAGGTAGCCCCTCGGGCCCCGCATGTTCCAGAGCGCGGGTGACGGCGCGCGCCGCGCGTTCCGTCAGACCGGCAAAGGTTTCGCAGCCTTCCGGAAGATATTCGCCTTCGATCCAGGGATCATACCAATCCCCCATCGGCTCGCCTTCCATGACCCCGAAACAGACTTCTTCCAGCTCGGGATCGACGCTCAGCGGCAGTTCGACGCCGCTCGCATCGCGGATCGCGGCCTGAGCGGCCCGGGCCGTGTTCAGGGCCCGCTCCAGAGGAGAGGCCACGATGCAGGTCATCGGACGCACACCGTCGCGCCAGTGACGCGCCAGCCGCTCGCCCGCCGCGATCGCCTGCTCACGCCCGGTCGCATTCAGGGGCACGTCGGTTCGCCCCTGCGACAGTCCCTGTGCATTCCAGTCCGTCTCACCGTGACGCAGATACCAATAGGGGCGGCGCAGCAGCATATCCCGTTCCTTCGTCAAAACATATTCAGTCGAAAAGCGACGAGACCGAACTCTCATCAGCCACGGCACTCATGGCACGCGCCAGCAGGTTGGCCGTGCTGATCTGGCGGATATTGGCGGCCTGGTCCATGCCGGGACGGGCCGGAATGCTGTCGGTCAGCGTCAGCATTTTCAGGGGCGACGCCGCCACGCGCTCGACCGCCGATCCGGTCAGGACGCCGTGGGTCACATAGGCTTCGACGCCTGTGGCCCCGTGCTTCATGAGGGCCTCGGCGGCATTGCAGAGCGATCCGCCGCTATCGACGATGTCATCGACGAGGATGCAGTAACGTCCCGCCACGTCACCGATCACGTTCATGACCTCGGACACGCCCGCGCGCTCACGGCGCTTGTCGATGATCGCCAGATCGGTGTTCAGGCGCTGGGCCAGCTGGCGCGCGCGCACCACACCACCGACATCGGGCGAGACGATCATCAGGTTCTCCCCGGCATGACGCTCGGCGATGTCACGCTTGAACAATGGCGCGGCGTAGAGATTGTCGACGGGGATGTCGAAGAAGCCCTGAATCTGCATGGCATGAAGATCCATGGTCAGGATACGGTTCGCACCGGCTTCGACGAGAAGATTGGCCACGAGTTTCGCGCTGATCGGCGTGCGCGGGCCGGATTTCCGGTCCTGGCGCGCGTAACCGAAATAAGGCATGACCGCCGTGACGCGACGCGCCGATCCGCGACGCAGCGCGTCCAGCATGATCAGCAGTTCCATGAGATTGTCATTGGTCGGCGAGCAGGTGCTCTGGATCACGAAAACATCCTCGCCGCGGACGTTCTCGCAGATTTCGACGAAGACCTCGGCATCCGCGAAGCGGCGCACGGAAACCTTGCACAGAGGGAGTCGCAACTCATGCGCGACGGCCCGGGCAAGTGGCGGATTGCTGTTACAGGCGACAATCTTCATGCGGCGTGGGCTCCGATGCGGCGCGACCCGGCATGATACCGTTGCAGGATCGCGCGAACCCGCGCCTTCTAGCAACCCCGCTCGCCCGAGTCATCCCGCCCGTATGACAGAAATGCGTCCGGAGCAAGGACTCAACCAGCCTGGATCAACCAGCCTTCCCGGCCGACGCCACCTTTTTGTCATCCGGCAGTGGCTTATGATTGCGGCCCGAATAGTTCGAAATGATCTGCCGGACGCCTCCCGCCGCCTCCTCCGCCGCGATGGCAGCGACATCGCCCCAGCTTTTGTCGAGCGAATGAGCATCGATGTCATGCGGCTGGATCGCCGCCCCGGCCTCGCTGCCATCGGCGGCGATGGTGTGCCAGATCAGTTCGATATGCTCCTGCGGATGCCCGCTCGTACCGGCGGGGCCGGGCGTCACATTCACTTCGCAATGGACCGTGTAGTCGGCGTCTTTGCGCGACGGCACAAGCTTGTCACGCGCATCCGGAAACGACGTCACGAATGCCTGCGCCAGCGCCTTGTCGCCATCTCCCGGCGCCCCGGTGACGCCATCGAAATAAACCCGCGCCGGACGCCGCATCAGACTGTTGGGATCGGCCTGCATCATGGCCGCCTGAATCCCGGTCAGCATGGCCGCGGCCCGTGGCCCTTCCATGAGCGCCGCCTGATGAATGGCCTGCGGATCTCCCGCCGACCAGGCGGCGGCGGGAGTCGGAGCGCCATCCTCATGCCCGCGCTCCGCTCCGCTCGGCGTGACGATCGCATAATGCGGAATCACGTGATCGCCAGCCAGCGAAGCCGTCATCCTCAACACCCAGTCTCCCGGCTTGGGCTCCTGGGCCATGGCCGGAACCGTCTGCTCGACCAGAGACGCGGCCATCTCCCGGGCCCAGAGGGCGGCCGCCTGATTGCTCAGCAGGGATTCGGCGGGAACCGGAACGACCAGCCGCGGAGGCGGCGTCCTCTGGGCGAGACTCCGGGCCGTATTCCCCGGATCGGAAAACGGATGCGGCATGCTCAGGCAACCCGCCAGTGGCAGTGCGAGGAAAACAGCCGCGAACCGCGCCGCGTGACGAAATTTCATGCCCTGTCCCTGTCCGGCGCCCTGTCTGGCACCCTGTTATCCGGCGTCCTGTTATCCGGCGTCCTGGCCCGGATCGCCGAGATCTGATGTCCGATCGCACCGCCGCCGGCCAGCGTGCGGCGGCGATGGCTGTAGAAACGTCTCGGATCGGCCAATGTATCGAGACCGATCGCCTCGATGCGCTTCAGCCCAGCGCGACGCAGACGCGCAAGCGCATAGCCCGGCAGGTCGAACATGAAATGCCGCGGCCGCGCGGCACAGGCGAAAAACCCCTCCCCGCGTGCGTCGAGATCCAGAACCGCCGCGCGCATGTCCGCGCCCACCTCATAGCTTTGCGGCGCTATGCAGGGCCCGACCACAGCCCGGATCTCAGCGGCCCCGAGCGCCCGCATGGCCTCGACCGTCGCCTCCAGCACACCGCCGGCCGCCCCGCGCCACCCCGCATGGGCCGCGCCCACGACGCGCCCGTCGAGGCTTGCGAACAGCACCGGCGCGCAATCCGCCGTAATCACACCCAACGCCACGTCAGGATCGTCGCTCACCAGCGCATCTCCCGCCGGGCCGCGACCCGTGCGCCAATGCGCAAACCCACGCGGGACCGTCTTCACATCGGCCGAATGCACCTGCGTCAGCCCCAGAAGATCCGCGGACTCCACGCCCAGGAACGCCGACACCCGCCCACGATTGACGGCGACGTTGCGAGGGTCATCCTTCGATGACATCGAGCAGTTCAGCGTGTCGTACGGCGCGGGCGACACACCGCCCCGACGGGTGAAGAACCCGTGCCTTACACCAGCCAGTCCATCGGCCTGCAACACCCAGCCGCGCGGCCTGTCATTTTCAGACATGCACCGCGCTCCGCCGCGGATGGCGCACGGCGTAGGCCATGAGCAGGAGTCCGGCAATCGCCATGGGGATGCTCAACACCTGCCCCATCGTCACGCCGAAGGGCAGGAAACCGATGAAGGCATCCGGCTGGCGGAAAAACTCGCAGAAACAGCGCATGACCGCGTAGCCGAACAGGAACAGCCCCGCGAGGAAGCCGAAGCGCTCCCGGACCCAGGGACGACTGGCCGCGACCAGCATGATGGTCAGAAGCAGCGCGCCTTCGGTCAGCGCCTCGTAAAGCTGCGACGGATGGCGGGGCACGTCGCCGCCGGTCGGAAAGACCATCGCCCAGGGCAGGTTCGGCGAGGCGGGACGTCCCCAGAGCTCGCCATTGATGAAGTTCGCGCAGCGCCCCAGTCCGAGGCCGAGCGGCACGATGGTGGTGATGCGATCCGAGAAGGCCAGAAAACTGATCCGGTTCCTGCGCGCGAACAGCATCAGCGCGACGATCACGCCCAGAGCGCCGCCATGGAACGACATGCCACCGTTCCACACCTGCAGGATGTAGAGCGGATGGGAAAGGTAGAACCCCGGCTGATAGAACAGGATATAGCCGAGCCGCCCGCCCAGCACGACGCCCAGCACGGCCCAGGAGGCGAAATCGTCCACCTGTTCATGCGTCGCCACCAGCGGCGAAAGCGCGCAGAGACGCCGCGCCAGCATCCAGCCGATGAGCAGGGAGGCGATATAGGCCAGCGCATACCAGCGAATACCGAACGATCCGATATGGATGGCGATCGGATCGATCTGCGGAAAGGACATCACAGCGAGTTTCATGACGGACAGCCTGGTCGTTTGATGTCAGAGATAGGGGTCGGGCGTGGCGAGATGATCGCGCACATAGCGCGTGATCCCCTCTTCGAGCGACGTGAAGGGACGATCGTAGCCAGCCGCGCGCAGACGGGTCAGATCGGCGCAGGTATAGGACTGATACTGCCCCCGGAGCGCTTCCGGCATGTCCACGAACGCGATATCGCGCGGCTGTCCGGCCGCATCGCACACCGCATGGGCGAGGTCGACGTAACTCCGGGCAACGCCCGTGCCGCAATTATAGATGCCGCTCACCTCGGGATGGTCATACAGCCAGAGCAGCACATCGACCACATCGCCCACCCAGATGAAGTCGCGCTTCTGCTCGCCATCCGCGATATCGGACCGGTCGGAACGGAACAGTCGCGCGGCCGCGCCGCGCGCCACCTCGTCGTATTTGACCTTCACGACCGAGATCATGCCGCCTTTATGGTATTCGTTCGGCCCGTAGACATTGAAAAATTTCAGCCCGGCCCATTGCGGCGGCATCGCCTCACCGGCCGCCTGCGCCGCCAGCATCTTCCGGTCGAAAACCTGCTTGGACCAGCCATAGAGATTGAGAGGCGCCAGCGCCTCGATGGCGTCGGGTGCGTCGGTGAACTGTTCGGGCCGGTCCGCCGCGCCATAAGTGGCCGCCGAGGAGGCGTAGATGAATCGGGTGCCGTTTTGCGCGCACCAGCCACGCAGTCGATCGGACAGCGCGACATTCGTCGACCAGACCAGATCGCCGTCCCGCGCCGTCGTCGCGCTGATCGCCCCGAGGTGGAACACGGCGCTCACATCCCGCGCGCTTTCAAGGAACACCGGCAACTCGTCGGGAGAAACGAGCACGTCCGGCGCGTGATGACGGAGATTGCGCCATTTCGAACCGTCGCGCAGACGATCGACGATGACGGTGCGTTCGCCGCGCGCCTTGAGCGCCGCGTGCAGACATGAGCCGATGAAGCCGGCGCCGCCGGTAACGATGATCATGCCGCCTGTATACGCCGCCCCGGCAAGGACCGACAACTCGCACCGGTGACTGGCCGACAACTTACCGGCCGCAGACACGTTAGCCCCCTGTCGGGAGCCTCCTTCAGGGCTGGACCCGAAGGAACGTTCGTGCGAATGACTGCGCCACCCGGCATGCAGTTTTCCGCGCGGGTGCTAACAGGGAGATCACGCGCATGTCCGAACGGCCTCGCTTTTTCGATGACCTCGCCGGAGTGGCCGGAGGCGCTTTTTCGGCGCTGAACGGTCTGCGTGAGGAAATCCACTCCGTCGTCCGCAGCCGGATCGACGAAGTGCTCGCCTCCCTCGACCTCGTCCGCCGCGAAGAACTCGACGTGGTCCGCGACATGGCCGCGACCGCCCGCGTCGCCCAGGAAGCCGCCGAGGCCCGTCTCTCGACCCTGGAACATCGCATCCACGCACTCGAAGCCCACCGCGCCTCGGAACATGACGGCGAAAAGGGTCATGATCAGCACAGATCGGGCGATCACGCATAAATCATTCCACGATGGACCCGTCTCAGGCTGCTCATTTTTTTGCCGGAATGACCGGCTCCGCGCGCCGATCCTTTCAGGCATGGGTTGCGGAGCTTGAGTCCCGCCCCTAACGTGAGATTCATGCCGCTGTCCGCAGTGTGCATGCATTTGAAGCCATCAGGAGCGCCACCCGGCCTTCAGGTGCCGGAGTTCGCCTCCACGGCCCAGGGAGTTCGACATGCCCGCCGTTTCCCTCTCCTCGCGCGACAGCAATCCGCTCGATCTCATGGAACAGATCGTCAATGGCCATGAATGGGCCTTCGACAGGCGAAACGATGCGGAAATGGCCGCAGAAGCACCTGGAAAATGGTGCGATTACGGCCTGTATTTCGCCTGGTCCCGTGAAATCTCGGCCATGCAGTTCACCTGCACTTTCGATCTTAAATGTCCACCCGAGCGCCGTCGCGCCCTTTACGAACTGATCGCGCGGGCCAATGAGCGTCTCTGGATCGGGCATTTCAGCCTGGACCTGGATTTTGGAACGCCCGTATTCCGGCAATCCGTTCTTTTGCGGGGCGGCACCACGCTCGCCGCCGAAAGCATGGAAGACATGATCGACATCGCCCTGACGGAATGCGAGCGCTTCTACCCGGCTTTCCAGTTCGTTCTATGGGGCGGGAAGCCGCCGTCGGAAGCCCTGGAGGCCGCCATGCTCGACTGTCACGGCGAAGCATGACCCATGCCGTCAATCTCCCGCCGCCCGCCCTCCTGCTGGTCGGGTGCGGCAATATGGGGGGCGCGCTGTGGGACGGATGGCGCGAGTGCGACGCCATAGCGCCGTCCGTCGTGCTGGATCGTCACCGTGCGTCCGTGCCGACACCACATCATCTGGCGCGCACGCCGCAGGATATTCCGCCGGATTTCAGGCCGGATTTCGTGGTGCTGGCGGTCAAACCGGCCAAAGCCGAAGACGCCATCGCCTTGATCTCGTCATGCCTCGACGGGACCACGCTGCTTTCGGTCATGGCGGGACGCAGCTGCGCCTCGCTGCGTGAAGCGGCGGCCCGTCATGGCGCGACCGTGTCCGTTGTCCGGGCCATGCCGAACACGCCCGCCTCCATAGGTCAGGGCGTGACGGGAATCTTTGCCGACCACGACGTCAGTCCGACGCGACGCGAACAGGCCCTGTCCCTGCTCCGGGCCGTGGGCGGCGTGGCGCCGGT
This sequence comes from Brytella acorum, assembly GCF_029309905.1. Lineage (GTDB taxonomy): Bacteria > Pseudomonadota > Alphaproteobacteria > Acetobacterales > Acetobacteraceae > Brytella > Brytella acorum. The sequence goes on along the minus strand of NZ_JARBJP010000011.1, from coordinate 36,577 downwards.
CACGCACGAACGGCAGCTCGACCTTGTGACCGCCATTTCCGGCAGCGGGCCCGCCTATGTGTTTCTGCTCGCCGAGCTTCTCGAAAAAGCGGGAATCGATCGCGGCCTACCCCCTGAAACAGCGCGCCTCCTGGCGCGCGGGACGGTGTCGGGCGCGGGCGCGCTACTGGCGGCGTCATCAGCCGAAAGCCATGTGCTGCGCGAGAACGTGACCAGTCCGAACGGCACCACCGCCCGGGCCCTCTCGTGCCTGATGGCACCAAACGCGTGGCCAGCCTCGATTGATGAGGCCATCACCGCCGCCGCGGAACGCGCGGCCGAACTCGCACGTTAATCCCAGATCCCGTTTTTCTACCGGAGCCCGACCGTGTCTCATTCCTTCCCGTCCGACACCGCTGACGCTCCCGATCTGGAGACGTTCGACGCCACCTTCATCGAGACCGCCATGCGCATGGCCGCGTCTGACGGGTGGGCACGCCTGTCTCTGGTCGATGTGGCGCTCGAGGTCGGCGCGCCGGTCGACGCCGTGAGATCGCGCTTTCCCTTCAAGTACACGATCCTGCTGCGGATCGGTCAGATGGCCGACGAATCGGCGATGCGGGACGATGGCATGGGTGCGACGCTGCGCGAGCGGCTTTTCGACCTGCTGATGCGCAGACTCGACGTTTTCCAGCAATATCGCGAGGGACTGCGCGCCGCGCTCCATGCCTTGCCCTACGATCCGGCACTGGCGGCACTCCTGGGCGCCACGACGCTCGACACCATGCGCTGGATCGCGGACCTCGCGGGTATCGACCTGTCGGGCTTTGGCGGCGCTCTGCGCGTTCAGGCTGTGACGGGTATCTGGACATACACGTTGCGCGCCTGGGAACAGGATGACAGCCCGGATCTCGCCACGACGATGGCGACCCTGGACAAAGCTCTCGACCGGGCGGAACGGTTCGGAATGCTCAAGCCATCCACCACCCGCCTGACCGGCGAAAACGACCATGGCAGCCTGCCCGATTTCTCACAGGATCACGCCGCAGACATCGTTCTCTGATACGAAATCAGACCGGAGACGACACAAGAATATTTCCCGTCACGAGAGAGGTGCTTTACGCCGCCGCCACACGTGATTAAAAGCCTGTGCAAGCCTTGGGGCGTAGCCAAGCGGTAAGGCAGCGGATTTTGATTCCGCCATGCGGAGGTTCGAATCCTCCCGCCCCAGCCAGAGCTTTCTTCAGATCTCTCCTTTGCCTATGGCAGCTGGCGAACCCGTCGGGCCACAAGCCCGACGTTGCCATCCGGATATCAGGCCATATCCGACATGTAGGACGCGGCGTTCTCGCTATATATGAACGGTGCACGGAAAATGATGTCGGTGGGTTTGTGCGCCTGCAGGATACGCATGACCTGCTCGTGGCTCAACGGGCCTTCTCCCGTTACCCGCAGCACCGCGCGGCCGTTCCGAATCGTATCGGCATAAACCATGTGAAGACGGTCGCGATCCGCGCAGCCACCCTCGCGATCAAGGATCAGCCAGGTCCAGAGGCTGGGCGGTCGATGCATTTCATTGGCCGCCGTGCAGGCTTCCTCGGCGCTCTGCCCGTCCTTCTGCGCGAAGAGCCGGACGTCGGTTGACGGCACGTCGTTGACGATCAGATCGTCCGCCGCAGCCTGGGCATGACGCGCCGTATCAAACGTAATCATAATGGTCTCGGTGAACATGACACTGGTCCTGTCCGGGACACTTTCTGGCGTCGTCGCCCTGCCCGATCGAACGGCGGCGTCTGCCCAGGTTCGACGAGCCGGGCATGCAACTAACGTGGGTAATGCCCTGACGTTTTCCAGAGCTTCCGTATCACATTTATGTTATTTATAACTCTTTAAAAGTTATAAATAACATAACCTCAGTTCTTCCGGGCCAGTGCCTGCAAACGTGCTGCCAGATCTTCGCCACTGATCGTCGCATCAACAGTACCCGCGTAATGCCCGGTCGGATCCATGATGACGATCTGCGGCGCCGGGCGATGATAGGCAGTACCATCCGGCGCCTTGATGACGTCCACCGGCGCATGAAATTCGTGCGCCACTCTCTCCACGATGACGGGAGCCGCCGTCATCGGCATGACTTCATGGCCGATCGGAAGCACGTAATCCTGAAGCTGCTCCGCCTGATCCCTGAAAGGATCGAGCGTCACCGCCAGAGGCGAAACGGCGATGTGAGCCTTGGCCAGCAACGATGTGGCATCGCTCATGGCCTTGATCGTCGGGCCACAGACCGTCCTGGGGCAATGCGTGTCGAAGAACCACATGAGCACCCAGCTACCCTTGAAATCCCCTTCCGTCACGCTGCCGTTACCCAGAGCCGTCAGGCGATAGGTACCGCCGATTTCGTTGCCCTGACTCTCCAGCGGCATGCCGTAACGCGAGGCCGCCCTGAAGGCGGTCCAGCCCAGCGCCAGCGCCAGCACCATCGCCACGCCAAGAATGCGGCGGGGGTTCCAGATTTTACCAAGGCTCATAACTGCTCTTTCGCCCCATGTGGTTCTTTAATAACCGCTCGTCCGATCGTGGTCCGTTTCCGGCCTCCAGGACCGGTCAGTGCGCCTGCGCCCAGTTCAGACCGATCCCGGTCTCGACCACCAGCGGCACGCTGATGACGGCGGCCTGTTCCATCTCACGTCTGGCCAGCTCCGCCAATGCCTGGGCATCGGGCTCGCGGACCTCGAACAGCAGTTCGTCATGAACCTGCAGAAGAAGTAGCGCTTCAAGCCCGGAACGGGGCAGTTCGCGCGACAGGCGCACCATCGCGCGCTTGATGATATCGGCCGCCCCTCCCTGCAACGGCGCGTTGATCGCCTGCCGCTCGGCATACCCACGCCGTGCGCCGTTTTTCTCCCGAATGCCGGGCACGTAGCAGCGCCGTCCGAATGGCGTGGTGACGTAGCCATTCGCGCGCGCTTCGTCCCGCGTGCGGTCCATGTAATCGCGGATGCCGGGATAGCGGGCGAAATACGCGTCGATATAGCGCCGGGCTTCGCCCACCGGGATGCCGAGCTGGCGGGAAAGGCCGAAAGCCGAAATGCCGTAGATGATGCCGAAATTGATCGCCTTGGCCCGACGACGCGTCAGCGGATCCATGCCCTCGAGCGGAATCCCGAACACTTCCGAAGCCGTGCGCGCGTGGATGTCCTGACCCAGCTCGAAAGCCTCGCGAAGCGGCGCGATATCCGCGACGTCGGCCAGAAGACGCAGCTCGATCTGCGAGTAATCCGCTGAAACGAGCACATTGCCCTTTTCCGCGATGAAGGCGCGACGGATACGGCCGCCTTCTTCGGTCCGAACCGGGATGTTCTGGAGGTTCGGCTCGTTCGAGGACAGGCGGCCGGTGGTCGTGATCGCCATCTGGAAGGATGTGTGCACGCGGCCGGTTCCGGCATCCATCTGCCCGATCAGGGCATCGGCATAGGTCGATTTCAGCTTCGCCAGTTGCCGCCATTCGAGAATGCGCACCGGCAGTTGATGGCCCGCATCCGCCAGATCCTGCAATACGGAAGAATCCGTCCCCCAGGCGCCGGCCTTGGTGCGTTTGCCGCCCGGCAGACCCATCTCGTCAAAAAGGATTTCTCCAAGCTGCTTGGGAGAGCCGAGGTTGAAGTCCCGCCCGACCAGCGCATGAACATCTTTCTCCATCTCCTCCATGCGCCGCGCGAAATCCGCCGACAGCCGGTGCAGCTCCGGCCCATCGACCTTGATGCCCTTCTGCTCCATGGCCGCCAGAACCTTGATCAACGGCCGTTCGAGGTCTTCATAGACCGCGACCGACTGCCGCTCGCGCAGCGTGTGCTTCAACACCTCCCACAGGCGCAGCGTCACATCGGCGTCCTCGGCCGCATAATCGGTGGCCCGCTCGACAGGCACCTGCGCGAACGGGATACGATTGCGCCCGGTGCCCGTGACGGAATCATAGGAAATGGGCTGGTGGCCGAGATGAAGCACCGACAATTCATCCATGCCATGCCCATGCTCGCCAGCCGACTGGGCATAGGACAGCAGCATCGTATCGTCGATCGGGGTGACATCCGCGATCCCGGCGCGCGCCAGCACGAGAAGATCGTATTTCGCATTCTGGAAGATCTTGAGAACACACGGATCGACCAGCAACGGCTCAAGGCGCTTCAACACCTCATCGACAGCAAGCTGCTGGCCCGTCGGATGCTCCAGAGACCCTTCGTGACGCAGCGGCACATAGGCTGCATGCCCCGGGGCCGTCGCCAGAGAAATGCCGACGAGATTGGCGTTCAATGCGTCCAGGCTATCCGTTTCGGTATCGAGGGCGAAGCGTCCGGCGGCGTGGGCTTCCGCGATCCACTGATCCAGCCGATCGAGCGAGGTGACGGCTTCATAAGGACCGAAGCCGGGGCTCTCCGCCTCCGCATTCGCGGACAGCTCCGATGCGTTGGAAACCGGAGCCGCGCCGCGCGAAGGCGTGCGTGGCGTCGCGGCAAGGCCGATCCCCATGCGTTGAATGACCGAGAAGAAGCCCATCTTCTCCAGCCAGTCCCGCAGGGCCTCACGCTCCGGGTCGTGACAGGCCAGAGCATCGATCGGCATCGGCAATGGAATATCGCATGCCAGCGTCACGAGACGCCGGGACACGCGTGCATCCTCGGCGTGGTTGACAAGCGCTTCCTGACGTTTCGATTTCTTCATGCCCGGCGCGGCCGCGAGAATGGCGTCCAGATCGCCGTATTCGCTGACCAGTTGCGCCGCGCCTTTCGGGCCAATCCCTGGAACGCCCGGAACATTATCCGTCGAATCGCCCATCAGCGCCTGAACGTCGATCACCCGATCGGGCGGCACGCCGAACTTCGCGATCACTTCGGCTTCGCGGATCGGCTTCTGTTTGATCGGGTCAAGCAGTTCGACCCGCGGGCCGACCAACTGCATCAGATCCTTGTCCGACGAAACGATCGTGCAGCGACCGCCGTCGCGCGTAACGGCCTCGGCATAGGACGCGATCAGGTCGTCCGCCTCCCATCCCGGCAATTCGATCCCGGGTACGCCAAAAGCCGCCGTCGCATCACGGATCAGCGCGAATTGCGGAATCAGATCTTCCGGCGCTGGAGGCCGATGCGCCTTGTACTGAGGATAAATCTCGTTGCGGAACGTGATGCGTCCCGCATCGAAAATCACGGCCAGGTGCGTCCCGACATGATCGCGCAACAGGCGCGTCAGCATGTTCGTGAACCCGAACACCGCGTTGACGGGAACGCCATCGGGGCTCGCCATTGGCGGCAGGGCATGAAAAGCGCGAAAAATAAAACCCGATCCGTCGATCAGAACCAGATGCCGGGCGTCCTGCTTTGAAGCCTCGTTCATCGGGCAAGCTCCGTACGAAACATCGTTCGAACATGAAAACAGGACGTCAGAAAGGGCAAGGAACACTCCGATACCGGCAATATGGACGCTGAAGGCGCGCTTGGCCGCGTGCGACAGAACCCACGAACAGGTTCACGACTTGGCCGATCGCGCCACGCGACGGATACTGGACATATGATAGGCCGACTCAACCGCGTTTCAAAACGCCTCCTGCGGAATCTCCCGTTCGTGGCATGCTGTTTCATCACGGCCTGCGCCTCACCGCCCCGTCATGTGCCTCGTCCCCACGGCGACGAAGCCGCTCTCATACCGCCATCGCTTCATTTCACGGCTTCGGACGGCGCCCGCATCCCGGTCAGGATCTGGCCATCGCAAGGTCAGCCACGCGCCGTCATTCTGGCCCTGCATGGCTATGGAGACAGCCGGGACGCATGGGAGTGGCCCGCCCCGATCCTGGCCGGAGCGGGTCTGGCCGTCTATGCGCCCGACCAGCGCGGTTTTGGCGAGGCCCCGCAGCGCGGATGGTGGAGCAGCACGGAACGGATGATCGCGGACGCGCGGGAAGAGGCCGCGTGGCTGCATCATATGTGGCCGGATCTGCCGCTCTATATCATGGGCGAGAGCATGGGCGGCGCCGTCGCCCTGCGCCTCGACGAAACACCGAACCCGACACCCGTCGCGGGCACGATCCTCGTCTCCCCCGCCATCTGGCGCTTAGACCCGGCTTCACGGGCCTTTCTGGCCACGCTCGATTTTCTCGCACCCGCATGGACGCTCGATGGAAGCGCCCTGCCCGTCCATGTCGTGCCGAGCGACAATCCAGCCGCTCTGCGACGTCTTTATTTCGACCCCCTGACCCTTCATGCGTCGAAACTCCATGCCGTCCGGGGGCTGGTCGATCTCATGGCCACCGCGCGCAGAGAGGTCTCACACGCACGCACACCGCTCCTGGTGCTGTACGGCGACAACGATCAGCTCGTGCCCGCCGGTCCGATGGACAGTTTCTGGCGCGCACTGCCTTCGACCGCCCGGCGCGACATGATCCCGGCCGGGCATCATCTTCTCCTGCGCGACCGCCGTGGCGGTCGGGCGACGCAGGACATCGTCAGCTGGATTCTCAAACCCGAACGCTGGCTGCCATCCGGCGGAGATATCGCCGCCAGTGCGTGGATGGCTTCGTCGCATTAGATCATGCAAAGCACGCCCCGCAGAATCATCGGCCATGGGGACTGGCGTCCCCCCGAAGGATTGGCTATGAGGAGCGCGTGGACCCGTAGCTCAGCTGGATAGAGCGTCGCCCTCCGAAGGCGAAGGTCGAAGGTTCGAATCCTTTCGGGTCCGCCAACGGTCTATTTCCCCGCAATTTTCCGCCAAGGTTTGTGCATCCTCGACAGGGTTGGACAATCCGGTCATCCGCGCCGTGGCGTTTCGGGCCAGGTTCCGCTGATCGACTGCTCCTGTATACCGATCCACTTCGACCAGTGTCTGTGTCGGATGATCGCCACAATATGGTGTCTCATGCATCCGGTCCCGGCGAGTCTACGGGTGGCGACGTTGCGCGGGCCGTGGGGACGGCATCCACGGGGCAAGCCTGCGGGCTTCCGATACCCCCCTCGTTTCCATCCCCTTTTTCCTATGACCGCGTGCTGGTGAACGCGTGCGCAGGTTGAAGCGATCCGGGCGATGTCACCATGGTAAGCCGCCTGTTTCGACCATAACTTCGCGAACCACGTCGCCAACTGTCAGAAGGATCAACGGGTAATCGAAGCGATAGGCCGAGAGCTTGAAGCTCCGATCGACCATTTGTTATTACGTCCACGACGTTGTTTGGCGAAGCGGTCGCAGGTGAGTGCGCTGACGAGGATATTTTTAACGGCAGACATTCCAATCCTCGCGTTATCTCGGAGGTCGCTGCTGAATCTTTAGTTGAACGGGGCGTAAATGTGTCGTTGGCACGACTGTCGCAAATCCACGATACGCACCGTCAAGGCTTGGTAACCTTTGTGATTGACCTTGCCCATCAGACCGGGCGATCTGTGTATATTGAAAAAAAGTGTAAAACGTTGGTCCGCCTGCTCACGTCTCCGATACAGTTCATCTGTTCCGCCTCGCGCTCGAAAAGCAGGTCGCGGGTGCCCGCTATCATGCAAGCGTAGAAGAAGGCGTTTCTGTAAGAGCCATTGCAGAAGCCATCGGACAACGGTTCAATCTGCCCGTTGTCGCTTTATCCGAGAACGATGCCTCCGCACATTTCGGATGACTTAACGGGTGCGTGTCTAAAGATATGATCGCATCAAGCGAAAAGACAAAAGCGCGTCCGAACCGGCAACCGACGGGACCGAAACCGCTTGCTGACATTTTGACCTGCGATCGTGGAGCAGCTTGAGGCATTACCTTACAGTAATGCCTATCAATAACAGACTGCCTTCCGCTTTTTTATTCAAGCAATCTGACGCTCACGGTTTCCCACGTTCCTGGACGTCATGTATCAACACTCCAGGCTGGTAATGGCGTCTTAATTTCGCGGTCTGGCTCGCCCAAGGCCCGCAGACGCCATGCCGAACGCAATGCGATCACGCATCCAGCGTGATCGCATCGCTCGTGACCACGCGGCCAAGACGAGGGAAAATTTCCTCGCAGGCAAAGCGCTGCATCTCCTGCGAAAAAGTGGACATGAGATCCTCCACAAGCACGACATTGTATCCATGCTCATGTGCCGCACGAGCGGTAGATTCCACCCCCAGATTGGTCGCGATTCCACCGAGTACAACGGTTGTGATCCCACGTCGCCGCAGTTGAAGGTCGAGATCCGTGCCGTAAAAGGCTCCCCACTGTCGCTTTGTGACCAGCAGGTCATTCGGCTCGGCGAGACCGTCAACCAGTTCGGTCCAGTCTGGCGCGAAACCGCCCGGTGGCGAAAAGGAGCGATCGACAGCCGTATTCACGGCATCAGCAAAATCGGCGGCAAATGCGACGTTCACCAGAATGACGGGCGAGCCGGCAGCCCGGAAACGTGCTGCAAGTTTTTTCGACTGTTCGACAACGTCTTCTCCAGAAATCGGAGCGAGAGGAAGCCCCGTTATTCCCTTCTGAAGATCAATCAGGACAAGAGCTGTCTGGCGAATTGGAAGTGAGATCATGATAAGACCTTCCCTATGGATGTTCGGATCTCTGCCCCAGGCGTTGTCCGGGATATACGGAACTTTCAGAACTTGAGAGTACACTCAAGCAGGAGTATTATTTGAGGATGAGCTCAAATTCTTCAAGGGTAAAACGGACACCTCTCGAACCTTTGCGGGCAACTGGACGTCAGCGCGTGGAGGAACTGCTGGCAGCTGCGTCCGATCTTATGGCCGAGCGAGGATATGAAGCGACAACCATGGCGGAGATCGCCGTGCGTGCCGGAGCGAAGATCGGTTCGCTCTATCGTTTCTTTCCGAACAAGGAAGCCGTGGCGGATGCGCTTGTGCAGCGGCATATAGCCATTCTGGAAGACGAGTACGCCGCACTCGCCCGACGCGCAGCCACCCTTTCGCCTGATGCGCTGGCGGACGTGCTGATCGAGTTGCTTGTCACGCTCCATCCCCGCGTAAAGTCACTCTCCGCTCTGATGGAGGCACGGACAGACAAAATGGAAATCCGTGACCGTGCACGAAGACATGCGGTAACCGGAATAGCCGCGGCATTACGTGTTTGCGCACCGGGGCTGGATGATATTCTGGCGGCAGACATCGCCACCGTCGTTCTCAACATCATGAAAATTTTTAGAAGCATGATCGCAAAGGAAGCGCCCACAACACCAGACGCTCCCGACGAATTACGCCGGATGAACCGACTTTATCTTTCGGACCGGCTCGCGCCTTTCCGACCTTCTCAAGGTACGTAACAGAAGTAGCAAAGCCGTCACTGGTGATCATGAACCATCAATGAGACACTTGCGGAATTAGACGTACGATACGGAAACTCTCATGCATATTCCCGGCTACATCCATGGATTGGAAGCCTTGATATCGCTCTCCAGTATCGAAGCGACAATATCCCGCAGTCACCTGGCAGCAGGATCACGGTCGCTGCGGACAGACCAGACCATCGAAACCGCAGGAAGTCGCAGATCCAGTGGTACAGGCCGCAAAATCAGACCGAAATGTTTCGCATGCTGGTACGCGATACGACCCGGAAGTGTCGCCAGAACAGCGGCGGCTGTGGCGAGGGCGGTCAGGAAGTCTGACGCGGCAAGCACGACGTTAAGTTCCTGACCGATCCGACCCAAAGCGTCAGACAGACATCCCTGAATATCGTCCTTCAACGTCATGAGCATATGCGGCAGCGCAAGATAACGCTCAACCGTGAGCGGGGCGTCCGGATCAATCAGATCGGGATTGAAGCAGCAGGCGAGCGACTGTTCATACAGCCGCACACCACAATGGCGTTCCAGACCAAAATCAAAACATCCGACCGCGATATCCAGCGCGCCGGTGTCCAGCAGCGTATGCACCTCGCCTCGCGGCGAACCGCGTGACAGCAGCCGTACGGCAGGCTCATGGTGCGGCTGCGTGTTGCCGATGGTCAGGTTACGACAGACGCGCATCTTCTGGATCTTGTCCAGCAAAGGCGCGCGCGAGGCGTAGCTTCTCAGCGTGAGGTTGATCAGGCTCAGGCACTTCTCCAGTCCGCACGGGAGACTGTTCCGGTGCTGCGGGTCGCTCTGGAGGTACAGCTTAACCGGCTGGATGTCCTGATGGGCGTGCAGCCCGGAACCTATGCGCAGGAACTGGCTCTTTCCTCGCCTGTCGCAACAATCCCGGCCATTGGTAATGGCACGCCTGCAGATGTTTTGAGGCGTCGACCGGATGCCGAGATCAATGCAGAGGGCCGCCATGAAGAGAGTTCTGGGACCATAAGCTTTTCGGACAGGCTCCTTGAAAGAAACAACATGACGAAGCCAATATTGGTGAGTGGCGCAGCGGGCGCCGTCGGTCATGAGGCCTATAAGAAGCTGGTGCAGCAAGAATGAAAGGTCCGGGCTATGGTTCGCACGATCGACGAACGGTCCGAAAAACTGACCGGACAGGGTGTCGAGGTCGTCGTTGGTGATTTTCTTGACCTGCAATCAGTCCACCGTGTTTAGGCGCGGGGTTTCATGACATAGATTGATGATGAATTTTTCGGGCTCTGAAGTCCGGATTTTGCAGGCATATTCGTAGGGTGTGAGATCACTCAGGGTCTTGAACCTTCTCCCGAAATCATACCGTCCCTTCGAGGACGAGCCAGTTCCGAGACCGCCGCCCGAAGCGCCCCGGAGCGGAGATGCTGTGGCCGACAACGTCATCTCCGCGACCCAGTCCCTGTCGGACATCGCCAGACCACCCTCTCTCAGGTCGGGGTCTGGCTTGTCTCCCGGACCGAAAAATGGAGGACGATTTCTGCAAGGGTTCCCGCTGAAAATCTGACAAAATGTTACATCGCCTTCATGCGCCGCATTGCCTTATTGCGACTTACTCTCATTATTGTCATAACCCGATCCGCTAAGAGGAGGATGAATGTGGCGTTCAATAAATGGGATTCGAGACACATTCTGGTCCTGACGGGCACGGTATTGACGCTACAGGTCGCGCACGCAGCCGAAACGAAGAAACCCGCTGCGCGGGAACAGACCCATCAGCGAGAGGAACGGATCGTAGTCCGGGCCCGCAAGGCGGCCACGATGGCAACGTCCGCCACCAAGAGCGACACGCCGATCGTCGACACCGCGCAATCCGTCACCGTTATCACGCGGAACGAAATGGATATCCGGGGCGTCCTGAACCTAAACCAAGCGGTGCGCTATGCAGCCGGCATCACACAGGACCAGCGCGGTTCGACGGCCACGCGCTACGACCTGTTCGCGCTGCGTGGCTTCACTGTTCCGACATTTCTCGACGGTCTGAAACTGCAGTCGAGCCCGAACGGCTATGCTACCGCCCAGACCGACACCTCGCGTCTCGACTCGATCGAGATCCTGAAAGGGCCTGCCTCGGCTCTTTATGGACAATCGAGCCCGGGCGGCCTGGTCGCGCTGTCGAGCAAATTGCCGACGGCCTCGAAATTCTACGGCTCCGTCGCCGCGACCGGCGGCAGCTTTGATCTCTACCGCGTCGATGCGGATGTGGGTGGATGGGCCACCGATAACGGTTTCGTCCGTTACCGACTCTACGGCACGGCGAATGGGTCGCATAGCCAGTTGACGAAGACCGGGAGCCAGCGTTTTAGCATAAGCCCCGCCGTCACCATCGGTGGTGATGGCCCCACCACGCTGACGCTTCTGGGCAATTATCAATACGACCCGGAAAACGCGTCCTACGGCTCGGTCCCGCTTCACGGCTCACTGACGCACGCGGCGTTCGGCCGGATCCCGCGCGACTTTTACGACGGTGATCCCTCGTTCGAGGAATTCAACCGCAAGCAGGGCTCCCTCACCTACATCTTCACCCATCGCTTCAACAGCGACTGGAGCTTCACGTCACGGGGGCGTTACGACAATATCCAGACGGCCTACAAAAGCGTCTATGGCACGGGCGTTTACACCGATCCGGTGACGTATCTGCCCGATCTGGCACAAGAAAATGCGGGCAACTTCAACCGCGGCGCCATCTCCGCCAACGAGCAGATGAACAATCTGGCATTCGACAATCAGTTTCGGGGCCACGTGAAAACCGGAATTCTCCGACACACCATCATGGCTGGTTTCGATTATCAGCAAAGTCGCGCGACGGAAGTCGAAGGCTTCGGCAGCGCGCCGAACATCAACGTCCTGCATCCGGTTTATGGTCAGACAATCTCGCCCCTGCCCACCATCGCCAATTACCTGACGAATCAGCACCAGATCGGCGCCTATGGTCAGGACGAGATCCGGCTGAACCGGTTCATCCTCATGGGCAGCCTGCGCAACGACTGGTACCGCAGCAACCAGACCGAACATCTGAGCGGCAGCCGATCGCACGAGAGCCCAGGGCAGATCACCTTCCGCGCGTCGGGCCTCTACCACTTCGATTTCGGCCTGGCCCCCTACATCAGCTATTCGACCTCGTTCCAGCCGCAGTCGGGCGTGGTGTCGAACGACGGCGGCCGCACCACACGCCAGGCCGATCCTTCGATCGGAAAACAGCTCGAAGGCGGCGCGAAATACCAGATCCCGGGCACGCCCATCCTGCTGAGTGCCGCAGGCTTCCATATCGAGCAGACCAACGTGCTCGTGGCCGTCGGCAATCTCGGTTACAGCACGGAAAGCGGAAAGGTCCATTCGGACGGCTTCGAGTTCGAGGCCCATATCGACGCCTACAAGGGGCTCATGATCACTGCGGCCTACAGCGCGCAACGCACACGCGACGATTCGACCGGCAAGCCGCTCGTGCAGGCCGGGCGCGGCAATGCATCACTCTTTGCCTTCTACACCCTGCCGGAAGGACCAATGCGGGGCTTCGGCATAGGCGCTGGTCTGCGCCATGCGGCCAGCGCCTATGGCGGGACGGCTTCGTTCGGGGACCTGAACGTGCCGAGCTACACGGTCTTCGACGCCTCCGCGCGCTACGATCTGGGTAAACTGTCCCACTCCCTGCGGGGCTGGACTGTTTCCGCGAGCGTACGCAACCTTTTCAACAAGCGCTATGTCGCGAGCTGCTACGGCTATGCACCGTATGACGAGTGGTGCTGGTATGGAGAGCGACGCAACGCACAGGGCACCCTTGGCTTTACCTGGTGAAACTTTTTCGAGCGTCCGCTTGATACGGGCGACGGTCGTCGTGAGGGTGGCTCTGGCTGCGGTCGGGGGATATCTGGTTGCGGCTCTGGTGGGTGTCGTTCTGGCGCAATGGCTGCCATGGCCGCGAGCGGATAATGTCGTCGCGGGCATGTTGGCAGCGCTGCTCGTATGGCCGCTTGTCGCGATGTTCTGCTGCGCATGCCGCTCGACGCGCAGGGCCTGCGTCAGCACGGCGGCCACCGTGATGCTCCTTGCAGCGGTCGCCCTGTCACATGGGTGGATATCGTGAAGGGCGGACTACGCGCCTCGATGGCCTGGCTGCACAACTGGGTCGGGATCGTGACGGGCTGGGTGCTGTACGCGATCGCGCTATCGGGAGCGCTCAGCGTTTTCCGTCCTGAAATCAGTGTCTGGATGCGTCCCGAACTGGCGGGGCGCACCGCACAGGCCGTGCCGGCAACGGCTGCCGCCATCGCGTGGCTGCAGGCGCACGCGCCTGATTCGCCGGCCTGGTATCTGTCGGCGGCTGGGCCCCGTGCGCCCTACACTTGGGCGTTGTGGTTGCAGAACGGGCATTATGTCCAGCGTGCGCTCGATCCGGTGACCGGCGCGCCGGACGGAATCAGAGATACGCTGGGAGGCGAGTTCTTCTATCGGTTCCACTTCCAACTACAACTGCCTTATCCTTGGGGCAGGCTTCTAGCCGCTGTCGCGGCCATGGTGCTCGTGCTGACGCTGTTGACCGGGATCGTCGTGCATCGCCGGATATTCTCCGATTTCTTCACATTCAGGCCGAACAAAGGGCAGAGAAGCTGGCTCGACGCTCATAACCTCATGGGTGTCGCGGCACTCCCGTTTCATCTGATGATTAGCTTTACGGGGGCCGTAACCCTTGGCACGCTGCTGTTTCCCTGGGGCATCGGCGCTGCCTATCACCATGCGCCCGGCGCCTTCGACACTGACATGAGTCCCGCGACGGTGGCGCGGCCCGTATCGGGGCATCCCGGCACGCTGGCACCGGTCGCTGCGATGCTCCAAATGGCGGATCAAAAGCTCGGTCGAGCGGGATTGGGTCAGGTTTATGTCTTCAATCCAAAGGACGCGGCATCCTCGATCATCATCACCGGCGCCAACGACGATCGCATCGGCTATGCGACCCATGTGCTGCAGATCGACGGGACCAACGGCCGACTGTTGAAAGAGGATCGTGAAGATCGGCCGGTCATGGCGACGTTTGCCGTGCTGTACGGGCTGCATATCGCCCGCTTCGCACCCGGGCCGACGCGATGGCTGTATTTCGTATCCGGCATGCTGCTGGCGTGCGTGATCGCAAGTGGATTGAGACTCTGGACGATCCGCCGTCGCAAACAGGGACGCACACGCGGACTCGTAGTCATGGAGCGGTTGAACGCCGGAATGATTGCCGGAACACCACTGGCATTCTCGGCTTATTTCCTGGTCAACAGGATATTGCCTGCGTCCATGCTGGCGCGCGCGGATCATGAAGTGCAGGTGGTTTTCATTGTCTGGGGTGCAACGCTTGCTGGAGCGGTGCTGACACCTGCGGTCTGGAGCTGGAGGATTCTGGGCAGCGCTACCGTTGTCGCTCTGGCCGGCATCGTCGTCCTCAGCGCACCCTGGACGACGGGGGTCGAGCAGGGGACGGCGATGGTGGCGACGGCTCTCGCCCTGGGAGTTGCGACCGCCATCTCACGAACGCGGCATGGCGGGATATCGAAGGGCCGTCAGATCTCGACATCGGAATAGATGCTTATGACGATTAGTCTTTTGATGTTGGTCGGCACGCTTCTGCTGGCAGGTGGCACTGTGCACGGCGGACGCGCTATGTTTGGACGGCCCTGTTGTGGCGCGCGGCGCAACGCCCTGCGCATCGGCGCGCTCGTTCTTCTGGCATGCGATCTGCGCTTGGTGATGATGAATCAAAACACGATTGGATTTGCGATCGTCCTGTGGGTCGGCACTTTTAGCCTGAGCACGATTGCCACGGCTTTGATCTGCACTTTTCTGAACTGGCGCAACGCGGCTCGGTCATCCACGTCGCACCCCTTTGGCTGACCCCGTCACGGATCACCCCCTCGCCCAGATGCTGGTGGATGATCACGGATGGGCGGTCATCGAGAAGCGATATCAGACGTTATGACCAACCGGAGACGTTGTTCTATCTCGATCCGGAACGGCTGGTCTTCATCGATGAGACCTGGGCCCATTGGACGTCTGTCAGCACAAACCGTTCCATCCGAAGGTTGAATCATAACTCGAGACTCATGTGAATTCCCACAGGCTTTAGAGAGGATGGTGGCAGACACGCGGCGGCGGAGACGCCTTCCATGTCTGGAGGGCGCTCAAACCCGATCGGACTTGGAAAAGCATTTTCGAGGCGGGAAGTGGATCATAAAAAGAGGGGATAGCCCACGCGATTCCCACCACGGGGTGTGTCAGAAACTCTTTTATTGACGAAAGTGCGAATGGTTCTCAATATCGGGCCGACTTGCATCAATTTTTCGAAATTTCGGAACGAAAATGTCTGGCCGCTCCCGCCGCAAACTCTGTCTGTGTCTTTCCCTTGTGATCGAAGCCACTTGTGGCGCGGAGGTTGGCTACACCCGGGCGAGCACGCATAAAACGGCTCATGAAAAAAAGACGGAGCACGCACACGAGGCGCACAAGTCCCGGGACGCGGAAGCCGGGCGCCAGGAGAACATCCTCGTTACGTCCGAACGTCGTGCGCTCCTGCCGCGCGTGACGACTTCGGCAACCAAGACATCCGTTCCGGTCGAACTGACTCCCCAAGCTATTACGGTCATCACGCAGAGCCGAATGAGTATGCTGAACTCGCGGAGCTTGTCCGAGGCCGTACGCTATTCGGCGGGGGTATCCGATTACGGATCCAAGGACGACCCGCGCGGCTATTTCGGGACAATCCGGGGCTTCTCGCCGGATATCTATCTCGACGGAACACGCACGCCGGACGCTGCGTCTTCCCAGTCTTTCAGCATTGAGCCCTGGGGACTTGAGGAGATGGACGTGTTGCGTGGAGCGTCTTCGGCGCTTTACGGCTCCGGGCAACTCGGGGGGATCATCAACGCGGTCAGCAAGCGTCCCACCCGGGACCTGGTCGATGAACTCGCTTTCCAGACCGGGTCTTACGGTCGCGTGCAGGGTGCGGCGGATGTGGGAGGCGCGTTCGATAGCGGGAAAACACTACTGTGGCGTTTCAACGGATTGATCCGCAAATCCGGAACCTATGCCATCAACATCAAAAACAATGAGATCTATGTCGCACCGTCCCTGCGCTGGCATCCAGACGAACAGACCGACTTCACTATCCTCGCGAGTTATGAGCAGCTGGATGCCGGGTCCACCGCCCAGTTCCTCCCCGCCGTCGGGACAGTCTTCGCCTCGCCCTATGGGTATATCGCACGCGACTTCCTCTCCAGCGACGCCAGCTTCGACGTCTATTCCAAGAGGCAGGCGGCCGTCGGATATTCGTTCGTCCGCCATCTCCTGCCAAACTGGACGGTCACGCAGAACATGCGGTACGCACATCTCGACCTGGCCTATCGTTTCGTCACGACCTCCGCGCTCTCCGCGAACGACAAGACCATCACCCGGCAGGCGCTCCTTCAATCCGCGAACTATAACAACGTCACACTGGATACCCGTTCCGACGTCACGTTTCATACCGGGCCCGTCCATCACGAAGTTCTCTTCGGTGTGGATTTCCGGAGCGATTTCATGGCCAACCGCCGTGGGCAGGGGAAGGTAGCTTCCCTCAATCTCTACAATCCCGTCTACGCCGCAATCGCCTGGCCCACCTACGCCACGACCACGAACAGCAACGAGACCGAGACGGACACCGGCATCTACGCCCAGGAGCAGGTTTCCTGGAAGCATTTCTACCTCACGCTCTCGGGGCGGGGTGATTTTACCCAGAGCCTGACCGTCAACAACCTGAGGAACGGCAAGACGCCGCAGAACAACAATGCGTTCACGGGTCGCGTCGGATTGCTGTATCAGACGGCCATCGGACTCAACCCCTATGTGTCATATGCGACGTCGTTCCAGCCGCAGGTGGGTCTGACTTACGACAACGCGTCCTATGTGCCGACCTTCGGAAAGCAGATTGAGCTCGGCGTGAAATACAAGCCGGGCAAGCTCGGTTCATTTGTCCAGAACTTCATGCTTACGGCGGATATCTTCAATCTCGTCGAGAACAATGTCCTTACCACGGACCCCGCCCATACGTCCTTCGAAATCCAGACGGGACAGCAAAGGACGCGCGGTTTCGAATTCGAAGGAATGGGGCGTCTTCCCTATAAGATCGACTTCATCGTCTCCTACACCTATCAGGATCCGCGGATCACCAAGACCACCATCGCTGGCGAGACAGGCCAGCGGCCCGTGGCGATCCCGTCGCATATGGCCTCGGTCTTCGTGCAGCGCGACGTTCACTTCGGGCACGACTGGGCCGCAGGATTGGGGAGCGGTTTGCGCTATACGGGTAACACTGCCGGGTCCCTGCCCGAAACTTTCGCGGTTCCATCCCAACTCGTCTGGGATCTGGAGGCTCATCTCGACTATCGACGCACCCGCGTCCAGTTCAACGGCACTAACATGACGGACCGCAAATACGTGTCGATCTGCACTCGTTCCGTCGCCTGCGCCTGGGCGCCTGGGCGCGCGGCCTTCGTGACGCTCTCTACCCGCTGGTGAGGGGTTGAGGATGGGACCGGACGGACGGCGGAATTGGGCAATCGTAGGCCGGTAAGGACCTGTGGTCGACGACAAAGAGAAGATGGGTCGTCGACTGCCTCCAGAGCTGGGCAGACTCCGATTTGAGTTGCCTCGCCAAGTCGGTCAGCCGCAGTAATCGTATAGACAATGAATCAGACAGGTGCGAGTTGCCAGACTGGCTGACGCAGGGACGATCTCCGTTTCGCGTCTGTCATCGTCATGTCGGTTATTACACTATGATTACGCCTGCCGACCGGATGGCTCGTAAAACCGGGCTTAGCTCGGTTTCGCCATGCTGTCCTGCGGAGCGGCCTTCGCGTTGTCATGGTTCATGTTGTCGTGGGACATCGCGTCCTTCTTCATGCCGTGATGCGCCATGCCGTCATGTTTCTTCATGCCGCCATGAGACATGCCGTTATGAGACATCGCATTCGGAGCCATCGTGTTGTGCGCCATGCCGTTCTTCGACATGCCGTCATGTGCCATCGAGTTCGGAGCCATCTGGTTCGGGGCCATGGCATCGTGCGACATGGCGTCCTGTGCGTGAGCGACGCCACCCAGAACGACGGCGGACGAAAAAGCGGCGGCAATGGCGATATTGCGAATAGACATGGTCATTTCCTGATCTGTTGATGATGTGGAGGAGGAAACATTCCGCCTCTCTGTTCCATTCTTCGATGAGGCACGTCGTCGGGTTACAGGGACGCGTGTTTTTTTATGACCCGCCGAACCAGTCGTAGCCCTGATCCTCCCAGTAGCCGCCGGGAAAGCGATCGGTGACTTCGATGGACGCAAGATATTTCGGATTCTTGTAGCCCAGCTTCGTTGGAATCCTGACCTTCATCGGCGCGCCATAGGCAGGCGCAAGGGCATGATCTCCATAGTCCAGCACCAGAATGGTTTGCGGATGCAGCGCGGTCGCCATGTCGATGCTGGTCGAATAATCGTCAAAGCAGCGAAAACTGACATATTTCGCACGAAGATCCGCGCCGACCCGTTGCAGGAACATCGACAGCGGCACGCCGGACCACTCCCCGATCGCACTCCATCCCTCGACGCAGATATGACGTGTAATTTGCCGTTTTTTGCGGCAGCGCGCGGAACTGCGCCAGCGACCATGCGCGTTTGTCCGAGACCAGACCACCGACTTCCAGACGCCAGCCAGCCGGATCGACGGTGCGGATTTCGCTCTCGCCGTAATAGGCGTTGAACGGGAAAGGATGCGTGATCTGCGAAGCATCGAATTCCCGCGCGAGACGCTGGCGACTGAACAGCAGGGCCTGCATCCGGTCGGTGAAACGCGACATCGCGCTGAGCGCGCGCTCCACGGACGGCTCGTCGTCCAGCGCACAGCCGGACAGCATCGACAGCCCGCCGAGCGACAGGGCGCCTTTGAGCATCAGACGGCGCTCGATCCGTCGCAATTCGGGAGCGATCTCGGAGCGATCGAGGCGATTCTGGCTCATCGGGGGGCTCCCTCCTGAACGCTCGTTTCAGGCGCCCCGCTCGGGCGACGGCCGATCACCATGCCGAACAGGGTCGATGGCACGAGCAGGGCAAGAGCGATGTGAATGACGAGAAAGGCGACGATCAGCGTCATCATCGCGAAATGAACGCGACGGGCGATATCGTAGCCGCCGAACAGCCATGTCAGCCATCCGAGCTGCACCGGCTTCCAGATGGACAGCCCGCTTGCAATGGTCAGCAGGGCTACAATCAGCACGCCGGTATAAAGCAGCCGTTGGACGGCGTTGTAATGACCGGCGGCATGGGACAGCCTGAAGCGCAGCGCCTGCGCCATATCACGACCAACGGCGCGCGGGCCTTTGGGCCGCAGATCGCGGCGGAAATGCCCTGACAGCACGCCATACGCCATATAGACGATGCCGGCAGCCATCAGCACCCACATCGCCGCGAAATGCCAGGCGATCCCGCCCCCCAGCCAGCCGCCCAACGTGGCCCAGGCCGGGAATTCGAAAGGCAGAATGGGCGAGGCATTATAGATCTGCCAGCCACTGCCGATCATGGCGAGCATCGACAATGCGCCGATCCAGTGGGTGACGCGAATGACGGGCAATGGCGTGCGACGCGGTCGCACGCGGCGTGATGAGAGCATGTCCGGGCTTTCCAACTGAATGGTCAAGCGTTGATGTGGATGCGTTCGTCGGCGAGACGCGAAAGGTTACAGTTTCCGCCATGTCCTGACGGAAATAAAAAATTCTTCTTACCCGCGTAACCGGACAGGGAATTTTCGCGAAGAACGCTGTGACAACTCAAAACGAGGGGGACACAGCATGCCATCCCGTCGCCAATTCTTTCTTGCCGCCGTTGCCATGGCGGCGTTCGGTCGTGCACGGGCCACCGAGCCCTATCCCGTCACGCACACCGACGCCGCATGGCACCGCCTGCTGACGCCCGCGCAATAGAATGTGCTGCGCGAGGCAGGCACCGAAATGCCGTATTCGAGCCCATTTCTGACAGAGCATCGCCCCGGTCGCTTCGCCTGCGCCGGATGCGACACGGCAGCGTTCGATGCACGCGCAAAGTTCGACAGCGGCACCGGCTGGCCGAGTTTCGAGCGTGCGCTGCCGCACGCCGTGCAGGAACGTAGCGATGACAGCCTCGGCATGGAGCGCACGGAGGTGCGATGCGCGACCTGCGGCAGTCATCTTGGCCACGTGTTCGATGACGGGCCGCAGCCAACCGGCCTGCGCTACTGCATGAACGGTGTGGCCCTTTCATTCCATACGACCTGAAGGAACTGGAATCATGACACGATCAGGATTTTTCGGCGTTTCCCTGATGGCGCTGACGACCTTCGGCGCCGCCTGCCACGCAGCGACGGGCGAACCCGCCCCCCGTATTCTTCCGGCACCCGCTCTGATGGAGCCGGCGCCCGCGACGCATCATGCGAGCGCCGTCTTCGCGGGCGGTTGCTTCTGGGGCGTGCAGAGCGTCTTCGAACATGTCCGTGGTGTGACCGCGACCCGCGCGGGTTTCGACGGCGGTGCGCGCGACACGGCGGATTATGAGACCGTCAGTAGCGGCGATACGGGACACGCAGAGTCGGTTGAAGTCGATTTTGATCCAGTGCAGGTCAGCTACGGCACGTTGATGCGCATTTTCTTTTCTGTTGCGCTCGACCCGACACAGGTGAACCGCCAATTCCCGGATGAGGGCACGCAATATCGCTCCGTGCTCTACACCCGATCCGCGCAGCAGGCTCGGGAAGCGCATGCCTATATCGCACAGCTCGACGCGACGCATGTCTTCGCAAGGCCCATCGCAACGCAGGTGGCCCCGGATCACGGATTCTATGTGGCCGGAGCGGATCACCAAAATTTCGCGGCACGCTATCCGGATCATCCGTATATCGCTACATATGACGCACCACGGATCGAGGCGCTGCACGCGTTGTTCGCATCGTTCTGGCGCGCGCAGCCGGTGCTGACGCTGGCCGACGATGGCGGGAGCTGACTCTCGTCGTAACCAGGGACGGAGGGTTCGTGACGGAAGCGGATTGGAGCCGCTGGATGGCGGCGGCTCAGGCAGGCGACGCCGATGCCTATCGCCACGTGCTCGCCGAGGCGCAGGATTGGCTGAGACGCTTCTTTCTCGGGCGTCTGCCGCTATCCATGGTTGACGATGCCGTACAGGACACGTTGCTTGCCGTTCACGAGAAACGGCATACGTTCAATCCGTCCCAGAAGTTCGGCCCCTGGATCGCGGCGATCGCTCGATACAAGTGGATCGATCGGTTGCGGGCCGCCAGCCGGGCGAATGATGCGCCGCTCGACGACGATCTGCCTGTGCCGGATCATGAGGAGCAGGTGACGACGGCCTATGCGCTGGAACGCCTGCTCGGGCAGTTGAAGCCAGCGCAGGCGGAAGCCATCCGCCTCGTTAAGCTGCGTGGATTGAGTATCGAGGAGGCGGCACACCGGACGGGGCAGTCCGCCACGCTGGTCAAGGTCAACATTCATCGCGGTCTGAACCGCATGAATGCTTTAGTAATGCGAGGTAGTGATGTCGACTGATCCTCTGATCGATCGGCTCGCGACCGGCCTGCGGCCCGTCAGACGGCGCACGCCGTGGCGGGACGCGACGATCCTGTTGGCCCTTGGCGTGATCGAGATTGTCTTCGTGCTGAAGCTGGGTCTCATGCGTTCGGACATGCCTGACGCCATGGGGATGCCGAGCTTCTGGTGGAAGGCCGCGAGCCTGGTCGTGATTGCCGCCGTCGGTGGAGCGACGGCCCTGCTGTCGCTCGATCCCACACGCTCGCCACGACGGGGTCTGCGTATCGTGGGCATGCTCGCCCTCGTGGCACTCGCGCTCGGGTGGCTGGTGGACGTGCTTCAGGCCGGGCCTGCCGTGTTCTGGCAGCGGCTCGATCCGGCGCATGGCATCGTCTGCGCGCGGAAGATTGTGGAATTGTCCCTGCCGGCGGTGCTGGCGCTCGGCCTGTTCGCGCGGCGCGGCGCATCGGTGGATGCGCGCGGCACGGCATGGGCGGTGGGCATCGCCGCGGCGGCTTTCGGCGCGCTGGCCTTCGTGCTGGCCTGCCCCTTCGACGATCCGCTTTATGTCGCCGTCTGGTATTCGGTGGCGTGCGGCATCGTGACGCTCGTGACGCGTCTGATCCTGCCTCCGCTGATCCGCTGGTAAGGTAAACGTCGTCATCCTGGGCCAGACGGCGGCCGAAGATCGGCTTTCAGGGGGACGTTCCAAGAAACGTTAACCTTGGACAAGCCGATCCTGCGTTTCCGATTTTCTCCGGCGCATAGGCATAGGTGTTCGATGAAGACGTGGACCGGACCTTTCGCGATTATCTCGGGAAATTCGAGGGATAGAGGGCGCGCAGCGCTTGCTCGTCCATCTCGGTCTTGAAGCTATGGGTGGCCATGACGGCACGGGCACGGGCAGCGGCCGGACGTGCGTTCATGAGGTTCATGAAGCGCGCCAGGTTGGGCCAGGGCGCCAGAGGTGTGCCTGACCCTTTCATCACGCGCGGCGCACGGTCGAGCCAGCCCCAGGCCGACATGTCGGCAATGGTGTACTCGTCACCGACCACGAACGAGCGGCCTTCCAGATGATCGTTCAGCACCTGATAATGCCGCTCTATTTCCCGCCGGTAGCGGTTGAGCGCATAGTCGAGACCGCCGGGCGCGACATGCTGGAAATGCACGGCCTGACCGGAGAACGGGCCGAGGCCGGTGCCCAGAAACATCAGCCAGGACAGGAGTTCCGGTCGGTCGGCATTGGTGCCGAGGAAGCGCCCCGTTTTTTCGGCCAGATAGAGAAGAGTGGCCGTGGAATCAAAAACTCGGGCATCCTGGCCGCCGGGGCCGTCCGTATCGACGATGGCCGGAAGCTTGCCGTTCGGATTGATCTTGCGGAAAGTCGACGTATGCTGCTCCCCTCTGCCGGTATCGATCGGCACGACTTCATAGGGAAGTCCGGCTTCCTCGAGGAACAGCGCGATTTTCGCGGGGTTCGGCGTCGGGTGGTAGTAAAAGCGGATCATGGGCGTCCATCCTTTCGATATGTCGGCCGGGATGCTCGTGGTGGGGAAAATGACGACTGTTGTGGAGACGAGCGATGCGAGACCGGCGTTTCGTTCAGCCGTCGGGGTCGTTCTCGCAGGATGAGCGGGGATCCGTCAGAGACCGGATCGAGCATCAGCGGCGCCTCAGGCTTTTCCGATCGAGGCTCCGCCGTCGATATGCAGGGTCTGCCCCGTCATGAACGATGCGTCTTCCGACAGCACAAACGCGATCGCCGCCGCCACTTCTTCCGGCCTCCCGAACCGCTTCATGGGGATGCCCGACAGATAGCATTTTTCACCATCACTGCCGGGCGTGTTGTTGGCGCGAAACAATTCGGTCTCTGTCGGGCCAGGAGCGACGGTGTTGACCGTGATCCCTGTCGTGGCAAGTTCGAGGGCCCACCCCCGCGAAAAGCTGATCAGTGCCGACTTCGCTGCGGCATAAGCGGTCCGTTGTATGGCCCCGAGGGCTGTCAGGCTGGATATGTTGACGATGCGTCCCCAACCACGCGCCCTCATTCCCGGTAGAAGAGCCTGTGCCGTCAGGACAGCCGGGTGAAGATTGACGCGCATGACTTCATCGAAAACCGACAGGGAAACCTCTTCAAGAGGTTGCGCTCCGACAAAGCCGACGTTGTTGACCACACCGTCAAAATCGTAATGCTCCACAAGCTCGGCGCACAGACGTGCCGTTGCATCGCTGTCGGCCAGGTCCGCCTGTACAAGGGTGCCTGGAAAATCTTCCGTACGATTGCGCGCCAGGCCGATAACGCGCTGACCCTGCTTCACCAGATTATGTGCCAGAGCCAGGCCGATGCCCTTGCTGGCGCCGGTAATCAGAAAGGTTCGTTGCATTGTCAGATCTCCGGGGGGGTGAGCGGGAGGCGGTGAAAAAGAGACCGCAGACCCGGTTGCG
This sequence comes from Brytella acorum, assembly GCF_029309905.1. Lineage (GTDB taxonomy): Bacteria > Pseudomonadota > Alphaproteobacteria > Acetobacterales > Acetobacteraceae > Brytella > Brytella acorum. The sequence goes on along the minus strand of NZ_JARBJP010000011.1, from coordinate 12,253 downwards.
TCGCGTTTCGATGCCTGCGATCTCCAGCCTTTCTCAGAGAAGGCCGCGGTGACCGGCATAGCCAGCCGTTTTGTCCAGGCCGCGTTCCGCGATGATTTTGGTGGCCACCGGCATGACGCCGGAGATCGCGGGAAAACCGACATAGGGCAGCATCTGAATCAGCGCTTCCTCGATCTCGCGCAGCTTCATGCCGTGGTCGAGCGCGAAACCCATATGCAAGCCGAATTCATGAGGCTGCCGCAATGCCACCATGACCGTCATGGTGATGAGGCTTCTGCGCGCCTGATCAAGGCCGTCACGCGTCAGATATCGCCGAAAACATGGTCCACGGCATAGCCGGCGATGTCGGCGCCGAATGTGTCGGAGCTGGCGGCATTGGCCAGACGCTCGGACTGCTCGGCCCCCATCAGGGCCCGTGTCGCGGCATTGCCTTTTTCTCGTGGCGTCATCGTTTCATTTCACTTTCTTTTTTTCCGGGCGAATTCGGCGACGTCTTCGAGCAGTCCGATAATCAGGATATCAGGCCGTGACGTTCCTGAGCTTCAGCAGGGCCGGGAGCATGTCTTCGGGTTCAGGGCGGCGGGTATAGTCCGGGTTGACCTCGGCATAGAGGATCACGCCGTCCTGACCGATCACGAAACGGCCTGGCATCGGCAGGGTCCAGCTGTCGTCGCCATTGAAGCCCGGGAGGTCGTTTTTCAGGTTCTGGTAGAGTTCGACCAGATAATCCGGCAGCGCGAAGCGCAGGCCGAACTTCGCGGCCACATCGTTGTGCGTGTCCGACAGGATCGGGAAATCGAGATGGTTCTGACGCACAGACTTGCGGCTGTTCACCGCCGTCTGCGGGGAAATGGCGATCAGATTCGCGCCGAGTTCGCGGAACGACGGCAGGGCCGCTTCGAGCGCCTGGAGTTCCATGTTGCAGTAAGGGCACCAGACACCGCGATAAAAGCTGACGACCAGCGGGCCCTTCGCCAGAAGGTCGGCGGAGGAGACGGGGTTGCCGTCCGGATCGTTCAAAGTGAAAGCCGGAGCCCTGTCGCGTGCCTTGAGCGCCTTCTCGGCGGCGCCGGATGCGATCAGTTCGGCGGTAGCGCGGTGCATCACCTCTATAACGGCATGAGGCACGTTATAAGGTGGCTTGCCGGCTTCGAAATCGGCTTTGAAAGCATCGAGTTTTGCCTGAAGTGACATGATTGTTTCCTCTGTGGCTCGTCGTGACATGCGCAGAATAGAGCGATCTGCTTCATCCGGGATGACGGCTCGGCCGACTATCGGTCATTCCGGGCCGGAATGGGGTTTCAGCCGACGGTTTCAAGCGCCGGGTAATCGGTGTAGCCATGCGCGCCGCCGCCGTAGAAGGTCGAACGGTCATACGGGTTCAGCGGCAGATTGCGTCGCAGACGTTCCGGCAGATCCGGGTTGCTGATGAACGCCCGCCCGAAAGCGACGGCATCGGCGTCGCCTGCCCGGATGATCGCCTCGGCACTGGCGCTATCAAAACCGCCAGCGGCAATGAGCGTGCCTCTGAAGGCACGGCGCAGCGTCCGCGCCGCGACCGCATCGCTCTCGGCGACCAGTTCCGTGCCCTTGATGCGCGGCTCGACGACCTGGAGATAAGCGATGCCCATTTCGTCCAGTTTCTCCGCGACATAGCCGAAGGTCTCCTGCGGATTGCTGTCGGACATCGAACCGTAGGTGCCGCTTGGACTCAGCCGCACGCCGACGCGGTCCGCGCCCCACACATCGATGGCCGCCTGCGTCACTTCCAGCAGGAAGCGCGCGCGGTTTTCGATCGGACCGCCATAGTCGTCGGTGCGATGGTTGGTGCCGTCCTGCAGAAACTGGTCGGGCAGGTAGCCGTTCGCGCCGTGGATTTCCACGCCATCGAAACCGGCTGCTTTCGCGCGCGCCGCGCCCTGCCGGAACTGTTCGATCACACAGGGAATTTCATGAAGTTCCAGGGCGCGCGGCATGGAGAACGGTGCCGCCCCGTTCGGCGTATAGGCATCCCCTTCCGCCCGGATCGCGGAGGGTGCCACCGGTGCGCCGCCGTCCGGCTGAAGATCGCGATGGGACTGCCGTCCGACATGCCAGAGCTGCATGACGATCCTGCCGCCCCCGGCATGCACGGCGTCGGTTACCGCACGCCAGCCGTCGATGTGCGCATCGTCGTAGATGCCGGGCGCCCCGGCATAACCGTATCCTTCCCGCGCGACAGGCGTCGCTTCGGACACGATGAGGCCGCCATGCGATGTGCGCTGGGTGTAGTATTCGCGCATGAGCGCGCCAGCTTTGTCGCCGGGCTCAGAACGCATGCGGGTGAGCGGCGCCATGACGACCCGATGGTCGAGCGACAGCGCGCCCGCTCTGAAAGGCATGAAAAGCATGGACATGATGTTTTCCTTGCTGGGAATGATGTCAGTCTTGCGGGACGAGTGCCTCGACGCGGGCGATGCCGCGTTGGACGGCCGGGCGTGCTTCGACCGTTTCGTACCAGCGCGCGATGTTGGGTGTGTCGTCGAATGTGATGTTGGGGAAACCACGACGCCACAGCCAGCCGAAATGGGCGATGTCCGCGATGGTGAAGTCTTCCCCGGCAACGAACGGGCGCTCCGCCAGCACGCCGTCGAGCAGGCCCAGCGTGCGCGTCGCTTCGCTGGCGAAACGCTCGAGGGCAAGGGGCTGAGGCTCGGCGGCGAAGCGCTGGAAGAAGCCGGACTGTCCGAAAGCGGGGCTCAGACCGGAGGCGTGGAAGAAAAGCTGCTCGAAAACGCGGGCGCGCTCTTCCCCGCTGGCCGGCAGGAGCCGACCGGCTTTCTCGGCGAGATAAACGAGGATCGCCGCTGATTCCGTGAGGATGAACGGATCGCCGTTTTCGGGCGTGTCGACGAGGACCGGCACCTTGCCGTTGGGATTCAGCCTGAGAAACTCTGGCGTCTTCTGTTCGCCCTTGCGGACATTGACGCCGTGCAGCGTATAGGGAAATCCCAGTTCCTCCAGCGCGATCGGCACCTTGACGCTGTTGGGCGTCGCGAAAGCATAGACATCAAGCATCCTCGTTTTCTCCTTTATGGCGGGCCTGCGGGCTTGAGAGGGCATGACCGACCAGTGCCAGCAGGGCATGAAGCGGGCTGCCGGTGAGCTGGAAGGCGAGCATGCCGTGTGCGATGGCCGGTTCGGACGCTGCGACGATGAAGGGTCCGAACATCGGGCTTTCTTTCTCTCTGGCCCGGCCTGTCCGGGTGACGCAGACGATATCCTCCATGCCGCTCGACACGGCAGTCATCTCGGGGCGATAAAGGCCATTCCTCGGAGGAATGGCATGGACCGATATCAGGCAATGACCACGTTCGTGCGTGTGGTGGAGACGGGCTCGTTTTCAGCCGCGGCGCGTCAGCTCGGCGTGGGGCAGCCGGCGGTCTCCAAGACCGTCGCGCAACTCGAAGCCCGGCTTCAGGTTAGTCTGCTGATCCGCACGACGCGCGGCCTGACGCCGACCGAGGCCGGACAGAACTTCTATGAACGCGCGCGCAACGCCATCCAGGAAGCGGACGAAGCGGAACTCGCCGCCAAGGGGGCGGGCGGCGGGCTGTCCGGGCGATTGCGAGTGTCGGCGGCGACGACGTTTTCGCGCCTGCATGTGATTCCGAAATTACCCGAGTTTCTGGCGGCGCATCCTCAGCTCGATGTCGATTTCCTCCTCGACGACCGGATGATCGATCTCGTGGCGGAGGGTGTCGATATCTCCCTGCGTATGGGCGCGCTTTCCGACTCCACGGCTGTTGCGAGAAAAATCGTGACCGGTCGGCGATCGGTGATCGCAACGCCCACGTATCTGGCGCGTGCGGGATTGCCGCGGCATCCGGCGGATCTCGCACACCACGACACCGTCATCTACAGCCAATTGCCGAGCGTCTGGTCGTTCACGCGGGACGGAGCGGCGGTGTCGGTTTCCGTTTCTGGGCGGCTGCGCGTCAGCGCCGCCGAAGGGTTGCGCGCTGCGATCCTGACAGATATGGGCCTGACCATCACGTCGGACTGGATGTTCGCGCCGGAACTGGAGAGCGGCTCCGTCGTGCGGGTGCTGGAAGAGTGGTCGTTGCCTCTCATCGATCTCTGGGCGGTTTTCCCAGCCGGTAACATGATGACCGCGAAAGCACGCCAGTTCGCGGAATTTGTACAGAATCTCATGACATCATCTGGGTAAACGATCATGCAGGTACAATGATCGTGTGGGTTTTTCACGATGAGTATTCATGCCTCAAGAGGCATGGCATATCGTTTCATGTATGTAATATCCATGTCGATGGCGAGTTCCAGCGGATGGGCTTCATGGCCTGTTTCCGTCAGGCGTATGTCTCCCTGAACCGCTGCTCCAGCTTGAAATGCTCTACCTGAGATGAAGCCCTGCTTCTTTCGACCGTGCTGTCAGTTCTTTGACCAGCGCGCCGACGGAGCTTGCGTGGACGGCCACAATCCGACTGGTTTGCGGGTCATGGCCCTACGACCTTCTTCTTCGCGATTGCACTCGATGCCACCGTCATCCTCTGAGTCTGGTCAGTGAGTCCTGCGCCTAACAACCTGAATGTAGGTTAGTTAGACGCACGCTCCACAACGAGCTCGGAGTTCAAAGCGCTCGTGAATGATATTTTCACTCTGCTTCTGTTCTCAGTTGGCAGTATTGGCGGGCGAATTATCTGACCACATATCGCGATGGATCTTCCATTTTCCATCCTGTTTAAGCAGGACAATCGTCTGCTTGCCGCGTTCAACGACCTGACCTTTGGTATCGAGCATCCTGATTTGAGAGAGGCTGACTGCGGATGTTTCACCACCATAAATCTCGTAGTGATCGAATTTGGCGCCCCCTACGAGATCCGGCCGCAGGGTTTTCTCGAAATAGGCGAGGATTGCGGCGCGACCGGAAATCGGGTCTGCGTTGGGAGGCAGCAGTCTGGCATCATCGGTGTAGAGATGCGAAATCGCCTTGAGATCACCTTTGGCGAGCTCGGCAGCAAACTGCTCGGTCACAGCCTCCACGGCCGCCGCATCCGGCGATTGCGTACTGGCTGCCATTGCAGGAGCGCATTGCAGAGCGAGCGCCATCGAGGCACCCAGAAAAGAGGAGAACGGCTTTGTAAATGTCATGACGGTTGTCCCGGTGATGAACGATGGTGAAGGCGATCGGATCTTTGTTTTAAAGTTGCGAACAACCGCCATCGACGACCAGTTCTGTGCCGACGACGTAGCGGGATTCGTCGCTTGCAAGGTAAAGAACAGCGGAGGCAATTTCTTCGGCCCGGCCCATTCGCCCCAGAGGGACGCTCGCAGCGAACTGTGTTTTGAAGTTTTCCACCTCGGCTTCAGAAAGACCGATCTTGTTCAGAAGCGGCGTTTCGATTCCGCCGGGAGCGACCGCGTTGACGCGTATTTTGCGACCAAGCAGTTCATAGGACCAGCTTCTTGCAAATGAACGGACCGCCGCTTTGGCGGCTGCGACCAGCGACAGACCATGTTTGCCGGTCTGGTCGATGAACGACGTCGTCAGAATCACGGATGATCCCTCACGCAGCGCGGGGAGTGCCGCCTGCATCGTGAGTACGGCGCCTTTGACGCTGACATCCATAACGTCGTCATACTGACGTTCATCAATTGATTGTAATGGTGTCGGAATGACGTAGCCGGCATTTACAAACAGAATGTCGAGTCCACCAAATGATTTCTGAACCTTGTCCGCAACGGATTTCATGTCTTCGACAGACCGCACATCAGCAGCCAGAACCAGCGCCTCGCCGCCGAGTTCTGCATGCACATCGGCAAACCGGGTTTCGTCACGGCCAGTGACGGCAACACGGGCTCCTTCTGCGATAAATCGCTTTGCGGTCGCAAGGCCGATACCGCTCGTACCACCCGTGATGAGGGCAGTTTTTCCCGAAAGTCTCATATCAGATCCTCATATTAGAAAAACGTGACTGGCGTCCCCGACGCGATCACCGTTCCCGTTGATCCTAGCAAAACGGACCATGACCTAAAGGACATATTTCCCTTATTTTAAGACATTAAACTTTGCCATTTCGAATATGGCGCAAAACAAGGGAAATAGGTCCTTTGGGAAATTCTCGTAGGGCACTACGTCTCAAGACCGTCCAGCAACCAGCCCTATGGGGCAGGAGAAATGAGGAGACGGAGATGCCTGAAATTTTCGATGAAACCTTCGCGGAAGAGTTGAGCGAAGCAGGGAGTGCGCGGCGACGCATGATGCTTGCGGGGGGTGCTACGATTGCCGCAACGGCGGCAACGCGCCTTCTGCCGCAAAGCGCACGGGCGGCTGTGCCGGGTACAGCCGAAAAGCCTATCGATTTTCTGTTTGCGATTTATTCGAACGGGACACTTCTCGATTTTGCAGGGCCCAATGAAATCCTGTCACGTATTCCCAACACAAATATTCGTTTTGCCAGTCCTGAGGGCGGTTTCGTTACGCTGGAAAAGGGTATTGTCTTCGGGCCGACGGAAAAACTTTCCGATATCGACAAGGTCGATGTCATTTGCGTGCCCGGTGCCCTGAATCTTTCGGCCATGATGAAACCCGAGATGCTGAGGCATGTGCGCCGTCTGTCCGGAACGGCGAAATATGTGACATCCGTCTGTACGGGTTCGATCATCCTTGCGGCTTCAGGTGTGCTAAAGGGACAGCGAAGTGCCTGTCATTGGGCGTTTCTGAACGTGCTCAAGGAGTACGGGGCCATTCCGGATCCGGCGCGTATCGTCAAGGATGGTCGCTTCATGAGTGGCGGTGGCGTGACGGCCGGGATTGATTTCGGTCTGGCGATCGCGGCTGAACTCCGTGGAGTGCAGGCCGCCCAGGAAGTGCAGCTTCTTGTGCAGTATGATCCGCTGCCACCATTCCATGCTGGAAACCCTGCGGAGGCGCCCCCAGCAATTCGTGACGTGGTTTATAAAAAACTTCCGGGCTCTCAGGATGGGCTGATGCGTCCAATCCTTTAGTCGGTCGCGCCGATACACTCCGAAGACAGAAATACTGTCCTCGATGCGTATCGGTATTTAACTGCGGATGTTCGGAAACCTTCCGTTCGTTTCAGATCGCGGGCGGCGGAAGGATGTCGTCGGCGATCCATTCGCCGTGAAAGCCAAACGGAACCCGGACCGGCAGGCGTATTGTAGCGACAGGCTCCCCAGTAAAATCCTGAGCATCCAGGATAACGACGTCGCTCAGATTTCGGGCCGCATCGTACACATAAGACATGATCCAGCCTTCGTCTTCGGCAAGGGCATCTGGCTTGCGCACGAAGATGGGCTCCAGGGTCATGCGGTCGGGGCCGTAGTGATGTATTTCCGTGCTTCCCCGCATCATGTCATGTTTCATGGCGGGTCCGAAGCGCACATCCCGGCCCCAGTGGGCTGTGTAACCGAAGCGGTAGGGGTGGCCACCGAACCGGTCATTGATCCGTGGAAATTCCGTCCCGTGATCGTCAAGAGGCGTCTCGCTCAAGCGCCCGGAGCGCCGGTCTAGCGTCCAGCGGACGAGTGTGGGCGCGCCTTCATTCGGTCCATGGTGATCGCAGTCGAACATACGGGGATGACGTGCGAGATCAATGATGGTCAGTTCGCCATCGTCATAGGCATTCATGAAATGAAAGACGAAACAGCGTGGGGCCTCAAACCATTGAATGTTTGCGACGTCTCCGTTGCGTGACAACAGTCCGATACGCGCGTCCCGTCGCTCATCCCAAAGCCAGGGAAATTGAGCCTCCGAACGTTCGGGCTGAAACGTGACGGGCAGATCGGGTATGACGATGAACGACGCGGTAAATGCCATATCGTGGATCAGTGGAATATGGGGCAGGTCGATCCGCGCTTTTGTTGTGGCATATCCGTTCTGGTCAAGCGAAATATAGCGCACAGGCTGTCCGGGTTCATACGCAAGGGCGTGCTGTTCGCCGGTTACGGGGTCGAGTTTTGGATGGCCGGTGAAACCGGCTTCAAGGGTTCCGTTGAAATCGGTACGGGCGACGCTTTCCAGATCGTAGCTCAGTTCGACCGGAAGGCTGCCCGCTTCGACAACAGCATAGAGTTTTCCACCGACGCTGGTAAAATTCGTGTTCACGCTGCCATCGCGCAGACCAGCGCCGGGCCCTCCGAGCAGTGGCAATTCCAGAGCGGCGGCCACGGATGCGTCCCGGACATAACGGCTGCGGTACCACACCGCTTTGCCATCCCGCAGGCGCAGGCCATGCGCCATGCCTGAACCTGAAAACCAGTGATAATGCGCGGGGTCTGGAGCGCCGGCAGGGTTGGGACCGATACGGAGCAGGCGACCGTTCAGGGCTTCTGGGACATGACCAATGACTTCCAGATCGAAAGCGGTCGTTTCAGCCTCGATCGGTTTGAAATTATTGACGAGATAAGGTGTGCCCGAGCACGGGAGCGTGTGGGATTTCAGGATCAGAGCCATGACGATCTCCTATGTGATAGTCCATCACATCGTCATTCGTTGATCGCGTGTCAAATTAAATGTTATATGCCATCACATGAAGCGAAACGCAGATGCCAAATCCTCCGATTCTCGCAAGACCTACCACCATGGCGATCTGCGCAAAGTGTTGCTTGATGCCGCCCGGGCGGAAATCGCCGCTCACGGGGCACAAGGTCTTTCCATGGCATCGCTGGCACGCAGGGCTGGCGTGGCCCAGTCGGCGCCTTATCGCCACTTCAGCGACCGTGAAGATCTTCTTGCCGCCGTTGCGACAGACGGCTTCGAGCGGTTCACCGAGGTTCTTCTCGAAGCCGCGTCGGACGGAGATGACGTGACCGCGCTGAACAGGATGGCAGCCGCCTATCTTGTATTCGGGGAGCGGAATGTGGAGCTTTACCGCCTGATGTTCGCATCGGGGCTGGTTCCGGGGGCCGCACCCGATAGCGCCCTTAAACGCGCAGCAACCGCGAGTTTTCAGCCGCTTGTCGATCGCATTACGGCTTCAGATTCGGCGGCGTCGCATCTGTCGGCGCATGTCAGATGGGGGCAGCTCCACGGCCTGGTCATGCTGAAGGCGGACGGGTTCATTCATGATCCGGTGGAGGCGCTGATGGGCACCATATCTTTTTGAAATCATATCGCTGTCGTCATTCAGGGCGAACTGTCCTGCCGACCCGCGCGCCGGATCGCCTGCGGCGGGTGGCCGTGCAGCTTGACGAACGCGCGGCGCATGCGTTCCGGATCGGAAAAGCCAACAGATTGCGCGATCCGTTCGATCGGTTCCGACCCGCTTTGCAGGCGGCCACATGCTGCTTCCACGCGCAGACGTTCGACTGCTCTGGCCGGTGTCTCGCCTGTCTGACTGCGAAAAGCGCGCCCGAACTGACGGACGCTCAATCGAGCAGCTTCGGCCAGACGTTCGATCGGGAGCGGCTCGACCAGATGATCCCGCGCGAAGGCAAGCGCCATGCGGATACGGTCCGATTCCGGCTCCATCTGGGACATGGCCGAGAACTGTGACTGCCCTCCGGAGCGGCGGTAGGGGACGACAAGCTCACGGGCGACGTCGCGTGCGATCGCGATGCCATGGTCAGTTTCGATGAGCGCCAGTGCCAGATCGATCCCCGCGGAAATCCCCGCGGAAGTCCACACATTGTGGTCCGAGATGAAGATGCGGTCCGCATCAACCCTGATCTGGGGATAGCGCTGTTGCAGTTCCGGTGCGAGGCGCCAGTGCGTCGTTGCGCGACGACCGTCGAGCAGTCCGGTTTCTGCAAGGAGGAACGCGCCCGTGCAGACACTCGCGACGCGGACACTTCTTGCCGTGAGGTCTTTTGCGGTTGCGATGGTGTCGGGATTTTGAAAAGACCCGATGTTTCCACCGATGAACAGAACCGTGTCAAAAGCCGTGTCGAGGCTGGGTTGCGTGTCGATGGGAACACCCGAACTCCCGACGACGATGCCTCCGAATTTGGAGATCACGGTCAGGCGGTAGGCGTCCCCCTCAATGAGGATGTTCGCTTCTTCGAAAGCCCCCAGAGGGCCTGCGAGATCGAGAATCCGGTGATTCGGGCAGATAAAAAAGCCAATGTGATGCATGGTCCTGATTTAAGGGAAAAATGGAATTCAGGCCATATATTTTTTTTGAACGATTGAGGCGCAGGATAACTACATGGGCTTTCAACTCTGGAAGCGTCTTGAGGCTCATATCCGTACAAGCCCTCAGAACGTGATATCCATCCGACATAGCCAAGTTCCCGACCTGCCGCGCTATCATCGATGCGGAACTCCCGATCGATCACCCACTACGTGTTGTCGTCGATAATCTCTTTATCGGCGAGGATGTCGGGTTTCCGCAATTTCTCATGATAGGTGCTGTCGCAATGTCCGTGGCGCTGATGACAGCGCTCGGTGCGCGACTGCTGATGGGATGGGATTTTTGCTCACGGTTCCATGGAATCGACATTTTCAAGCACATGTCTCAGGAGAGAGACGAGCGTTTTTATCTCATCGTCGGTCAGGCCCTTCGTCATCTCAGAGTTGCCCTGACGGAGAATTGCGCGTCCCGCCGGAAGTTTTTCCACGGTCGCATCCGTCAATGAAATGAGGTGGGAGCGTTTGTCCTCGGGATCTGGCACACGTCGCACCAGCCCATCCCGCTCCATACGTGACAGCATCTGGGCCATGGTCGGTTGCTCGACCTTCGCCCATTTTGCCAGTTCTTTTTGCGATAATTCTCCGCCGTCCTTGAGGGCCGTCAGTACCGGAAGTTGCGCTGTCGCAAGTCCCAGATTCCGCAATCGCACGTCGCCGACCCGCGTCAGTCCGCGGGCGATCCGGCTGAAATAGTGACCAGGATGACGAAGAGGATCCCAGTCGTCAGGATTGTCCATTGCATAGGTTCCTATGTTTGTATATAGGCACCTATATTAATCGAATGCGGGGATATGGCAATGCAGCGGATTGCGATTATAGGGGGTGGTCCAGGTGGTCTGATGCTTGCCCGTCTACTGCAGCTTCAGGGCAAATGTCCTGTGGTGCTGGAGCGGGACCAGCACGCGGAGGAACGCCCTCTGGGAGGTTCTCTCGATATGCATGGTGAGACAGGTCAGTACGCGATGGAACGGGCCGGTCTGCGAGAGGAATTTATTGCGGCAGCCCGTCCGGAGGATCAGGGAGATCGCCTTTATGACCCCGGGGGTGTGCTCCTGTTTGATCGCAATGACTCTACGGATGATCGGCCTGAAATCGATCGATCCGCGCTGCGTCGGATCCTGCTGAACTCCCTTACGCCGAGGACTGTTCGCTGGGGGCAGCGAATAACCCGAATTGCTCCTGAAAAGGGTGCCTTTATGGTGGGTGGCAGCGGGTGGCAAGAACAGTTTGATGTTGTCATAGGTGCGGATGGTGCGTGGTCCTGTGTTCGCCCTCTGCTGAGCGTGGCCGTGCCGCGTTATGAAGGTGTTACGCTGGTTGAGCTGGGGTTCGATGTGGACCGTCATCCTCGCGTCGGTGAACTGACCGGTAACGGCAAGATGTTCGCGGTAGGCGATAACCGCGCGCTGATTACGCAAAGAAATGGTTATGGCCATATTCGTGGGTACGCTGGCGTTAGGTTGGCGGAGAGCCTAGCCAGAGAGTGGGGAAGCTGGCCCGGCGAAAACGTGCGGCAGGCACTGCAAAATGCGTTTGACGGATGGGCGCCGGAATTACGGGACGTGATTGAAACGGGAGAATTTATCGGTGTGAGGCCGCTTTACGCCTTGCCCGTGGGACATTCCTGGGAGAGTCAGGCTGGTCTGACTCTCCTTGGTGACGCCGCGCATCTTATGTCTCCGTTTTCGGGCGAGGGGGTCAACCTTGCGCTCGCTGACGCCGTAGACCTGGCGGATGCTCTGACTTCGACCGATGGCTGGTCTTCGGTTGGCCGCTATGAGCGCATCATGTACGCACGTGCGGCTGTGGCTGCCGAAGGCGCTGCACAGGGTTTGAAAAGCGTTTTCTCATCTACAGGAGTAGAGCATGTTCTTGAGCACTATCGCGCTCGCGTGCATGAGTGAAAATGCGCCTGTCGTTGGCGCGTCGTTCATTCAGGGAGAAGAGCCTCATCTGCTCCCCATGCGCAATCATCACAAAGCTCTGTGGACCCGCTTCTTATTCGTCCTGGCTCTGTTGCGGAATTTGATATGTAGACGTGATACTTCCTTTGAGGCTCTATTCTTTACTGAATGGCCTGCGTGAAGGGGATTCCGAGCG
>NZ_JARBJP010000010.1 GCF_029309905.1 Brytella acorum | reverse complement strand
AGAGATACCTTCCTTCAACGATGGTATCCTGTGAATCACAATTTAACGCCTATGGGCACCCCCATGAGTCACATCCAAAACAATTTAGTATTACACGACGTTCCAGAGAGGCCCCAATAACTACGGATCAACCATTCCCATTGCGGGCGGTTATCTTGGCACCCAACAATACGGCACTCTGGATGGGTATGAAGGACAGTCCGGAAACGTAACTGTCGAGAGCGTACATCCCTGGAGACAGAACTCCAGTGGCTTTACGACCAACCTCGACTGGAAGAAAAAATACAATACACTCTCGCTATTTTATTGGTATTCGTACGGAAACCATACAGAATACCAGCATCAATACGCTCTATCTCCGTCTGGAGACTGGAGTTATGGTCAGAAATATCTGACGGTAAATGGGGTGCCCATTACAGGCTATCAGGAGAACACAATTCAGCAAGTCAATGCCATCGGTCTGGATGACAAGCTTAGTCTGTTAGGAAACAAGCTTTTTATAGACGCGGGCTTCAAGGTCTCCATGGCTTCCGTTAGCGCCACGCAAAATCTTCCAGGAGCCGATCCATACAAAGCAGGTAAGAATTACTTCGAACCAACCCCTCAACTTCTTGCCAGCTATAGTATAACCAAGGCTGATCAGGTCTACATGAATGCGACGACGTCCTATAGACTACCGTCAGGATGGAGCCAGTATATTCCACAGTTTTCAATGACATCGCCGACACCTGCAAGCACGCCGGCAAAAAATCTTGGGGCAGAATACTTTATTGGAGAGGAAGTCGGTTTTCGGCATAACGGCCCCGTCAATGTTTCTGCCGCGTGGTTTCATTACAATCTGACCAACCATCAGATTGGCAGTTCATCCTACCTGCCAGGAACAAGTGTACTGATCAGCACGCAGCTTTCAGCAGGTGGTGAAGAAGCCTGGGGATTTCAGGGTGAAGTCGGTACCCGACCATGGCATCATATCAGCGCCTATGCCTCCGGCCAGTTTCTCAAGACCCGCATTGGCAATAATGTTGATGCCGGGACGGATTATCTTCCAACGACAGGCAAGCAGGAACCGGGTGCCCCAAAATGGAGTGGTGCTATTGGCCTGACATATGATGACGGACTTTATTTCGGAAATTTCAACCTGCGTTATCAGGGATCGCAATACTCAACCCTGATGAACGATCAGAAAATTCCTGGCTATGTGACGGCAGATCTGAACCTTGGTCGGAGCCTGCCGTCTTTCAATACAGGCATTCATCCGAAAATCATGCTTAATCTCGTTAATATGGGCGGCGTAAATTACCTGTCATCCATCAGTGGGTTTGGATTTACGGCTGTGAAGCAGAAAGGTATTTTTGGAAACACAGTAAGTGCGTCGACACCAAATTACGTAGTCGGCTCGGCATTTACAGCCGTTGTCACACTTGGAGCCGACTTCTAGAGTATTTTTCGCTCAAACCGGTTCGCTAAAAATACTCTAGTTGTTTGTTTTTGCGAGCATCTTCACCCGTTCAAATGATTTCATTTGAACGGGATCTGCTCTAATTCCGTCCGTGCCGGGCCGATTTGACGGCGGAACATTAAAGAACGTAACTACTGGCCGATATGTGGAGTGAGAATGGACGTCGATTCCGATTCTCGCCCTGTGGAAGGCACGGGCCGATGACGGCAGCTGCGAAACGACCGGCTGACTATTCGACCCAGTAGTTGAGACAAACTGCGCCGATCCGCAAGCCGCCAACCGGATGGAAGGCGCGCATTCGGGCATCATGGACCTCCGAATTTTGAGAGATCGGCATCGTAACTTCAACGAAGAGCCCCGATGTCCCCTACCATAAACGGGTTTCACGAGAGTTCATGGGGAGGCAGATTTCAAGGTGTTCGAAGACACGATTTCTCCCGTGTCGGGCGCCAGAAAAAGTGGCGACAACCGGGGCGGCGCGATAAAATCGAACATATCCGCGAAGCTCGCCGCGGAAGCGTCAAACGAACCTTTCCCAAGGCGCTTCCCACCGAGCCAGTTATCCTCGATGAAGCGTGCAATCGAACTCTGCGCGGTCAATGTGTGGCCGATGTAATTCTGGCGTGCCCAGGGCGAGATCAGAACCAGCGGAACGCGAGTTCCGGGACCGCAGCGACCGTTGACAGGCTTGCCCGCAATCCCCTCCGGAGCAGGAACACTTCCACATTTTCCGGGTCCATCCAGCTGATCGGCTTTCGGATCGAAGGAACCATGTTGGGGGAGGACGAAGGCATGATCATACCAACCGTCTGAATCGTCATAGGCGATCAGGATCGCGGTATCTTTCCATTCCGGGCGACTTTGCAGGAAATTGACCAGACGAACGATGCCTGCCTGCTCGTCCAGGGGGTCGGAATAGCCCGCATGGGCATCCTGATAGGCGGGAAGCTTGAGGAACGAAACGGCGGGCATATGACCGGCCCGCACGACCGCATAGAAATCCTCGAGATCATATTCGTGATTGGCAGGATCGCGTGTTTTTCCATCCGCAGTCATCGTGTGGCCGATGGCGTCCATCGACGACGGACGCTCATGCGTCAGATTGGCCGTGCTTGGATAATACTGAAACCAGTTATGGTGGGGAATATAATCCACGACGGTCTGGGCCACGACGTCCGAATAGACGCTGCGCGCGCAACCCGTGGTACCGTTCGCGTTGCGCGTGGCGAGATTGAATCCCCCCATGAAGCCCCCCCACGTCACATGAGCCTCATTCAGGAGATCCCCGATATTGGGGCCCGACATCCAGACCTGCTTTGCTGGCGCCGAGCAGACGTCTCCGGCCGGATCGATATCGTTGATCATCGTCAGCCCGCCCTGACCGTCGGGGATATAGCTCGTGCTGGTGTGACCGGAAGGGGACGGGGCTGTCTCCTTGACGCGCAGCCCATTCGTCTGGCCGGAGACCGCTTCCAGCGCGCCCGGCGTCGAGGGACCGTATGTGTCGGTATAGGCGGCGTCACTCATCGCGAAACGCTGTGCATAGCGCCATAACGCCGTGACGGTATTGCCGTCGAAATAGCCCATAACCTGGCCACGCGTCGTAAATGCCCCCACTCCGCCCGGCGATCCGTGACCCGTATAGCGCGGAAAGAGATCCGCACGTCCATGATCATAGGCCAGTTGCTCGGGCGTATAAGCATGGTTCTGATCCGCCGTGCTCGCCTGGGTTCGGTCCAGACGATACGGAAGGGCCGCATCCTTGCCGTTCGCCGACCCGGCGTTCGGGTTTTCATGGAGCAGATGCGCCGATGCGAGCGTATCGGCGCGGGGTGTCCCCGCCGCGGCCTGAAAAGCCGGTTCTCCATTCGGGTTGGCCGCCACCGGATAGGTTGCGAAGTAATGGTCGAACGAGACGTTCTCATCATACAGAACGACGAGATGTTTGATCGGCGTCGCCGGATGGACTTCCTCCTCGGCCTGGATCGACGGGCTGGCGCACAAGGTTCCGACAACCACCAGACGCACAACGCGCTTCCAGTGAATGCCGCGTCCTGCCATCCTGTCTGTACCAAAGCGCATCTCGTTCCCCATTCTCAGTCGATACCAGACAGAATATTCAACCCATTCCCCTTACGGCAACCCAACGGACCCGCAAGAATGCCAAAGCCGCCGCCGAAGAAGCACTGTCCCGCTATTTCGGCCCAGACTCGATCCGGCACCGCCGGGCGCCTGTTTTCGGTGAAACGGACGTCCCGACCCTGATATGCGCGCAATCAATATCCACCCCTCGCTGTCTTGCTCGACGGTCACCAGCGACATGAAATTTTCATGACGCCCAAAACATTCGCCATCCCGGCGCTGGCTTTGGGGGCGGCCCTCCTTTGCCATCATTTCGGTTTGAGGTTTCTGCGCGATTCCGATCAGGCCAACGCCCTGTTCGAAGCCATGGACATGGTCTCGGGCAATCCTCTCCTTCGCGGGTGGGTCACGCCGCCGGATAATTTCTGGCTCATCGATCTGCCAGGCCTGGGACTGCTGAGCCGCTTCACGTCCGACATGCGCGCGCCTCTCTATATTCTACCCGCAATCTGGTGGGGCGGAATCGTGTGGGCGGCATGCCTTCTGGTCGAAGCCCGGCATACGATGGCGCGACACGGTGACTGGCGGAAATTCCTGCCCGTCATCCTGTTTCTCGGTCTCCCGCCGCTTTATGAGCCTGGCCCCATCGGCTTTCTGACCTACACACCCTATCATGTCGGTACCCTCTTCTTCACCCTGATCGGCCTGCTGACGGTCGAGCGGTGTCTGCGTCCGGGAAGCCACCTCGCGGCAGGCATTTCTCTCGGTTTCATCGTCGGTATCCTCGAAATCAGCGATGCGTTCGCAACCTGCTGTTTCATCGTGCCGACCCTCGTCACCAGCCTGTGGATGGCCCGGCGCGGAATCGAGCGCCGCGCCGCCCTCCGGATTGCCGCCATTCTCGCAGCCAGCTTTGGTCTGGTGGCCCTCGCGCGGCTCGTGCTCTCGCTGGCAGGCGGCTTTCATGCCAGCCATCTTACGATTCACTTCATGTCGACGCGGCAGATGCACGATCATCTGCATTTCTCTCGTCTCTCGCTCGGCGATCTTTTCGGCGTAAGCCTCGACGATAAAAAATTCTTTGGTCCCGCACCCGGCAAAGCAGCGGAAGCCCTGCTGCGCCTGGCTGCTCTTTTTCCCGTCCTGCTCTGGCTTCCATGGCAGACGATACGCCTCCTCCCTCAGGCGTTCCGCAGGACGACCCCGACGCCTTTTGATCCCGTCACCGCCATTCTCATCCTGGGCACGGCATGCGCGGGCGGTGCGGCCATCTTTCTAGACTTCTATATCGCCGGGGAGGACATCATCCGCTATTTCCTGCCCATACTGATCTACGGAACAATCGCGTTTGCCCGTTCCGGCCCGACAGTGGGGATGGCGTGGCTCTTCGTCCCCGCCATCGCATGGACGCTTGCGATCTTCGCGCAGACATGGTCGCCGCGTCCGGATACAGACCGCTTGATCGACCCTTATCACGTCGCGCATCAGATGGATGTCGAGCCGCTCCTGGCACTTCTGGACGCGGAAGGACTGACGCAGGGCTATGGAAATTACTGGTATGCGTCGCTCACGACTCTCGCAAGTCAGGGACATACGACGATACGCACCGTTACGTCCGATTCACATAACACTGATGGGTTCTGCGCTCTTAGCCCCCTGGCATGGCTCAGCCAACGCTCCTGGTATCGTCCGGAAGCCTTGGCCGATAAAGCCAGAATCTTTATTCTCGCCGACCTGACCCGGCCCTTTTTCAACAGCGGACTCGATCAGAGTGCAATCATCGCCAGCCTTGGGCCGCCGGAAAGGATCATTCCATTCCCCCATCCACCGTCAGGGAACCTCATGGCGATCGACGTCTATCCGCGTGAAACTCTCCTCGCCTGTCAGACACTGTTCGACTGGCCGGATCCCTGAGCGCCGCTAAAGATCAAACGCATCGGAACATCCCATCGAGCCGCTTTGACCATGGACCATCAGACGCGCCGCGCGATGTCTCATCGAAGGCGGGAGCAACACATCAATACACTATAAAAAAATAATCTCACGTTTTTTACATGATTTCTTGCATTCCCCGGGTGGCAGTGCCTTAACGAAATCCTGAAACAGGAGACGCGACCTTGAACAGCAAAGATATCGATTTCGAGCGGATCAAGGCGCGCGGCAGGGCCTTCTGGGACACGCCCCTCGAACTCACGGGGGCGGCCTGTATTTCCGTCGTGCTCGCAGGGCTGCTGCCCTATGCGCGCCGCAATGTCGAGACGGATGTGAGTTTTCTGCAAAGCTTCGGCTTCAGCGGCTTCGCGGTTGTCGGCTTCATCCTGTATCTGACCATCGCCGCCTATGTCACATCCTTCCTGAGCCGCAAGCGGGCCTCGTTCAACGTGCCACGCCAGTATTGCGACATGGCAAGTTTCTGGCTGACCCTGTTCTCGCTCATCAAGACTTATGTCTATCTTCAGTCTTACAGCGCCCAGTCTTTCTCTTTTCTGTTTCTTTCATCCACATCGCGCACATACTTCTCTCCCACTATTGGCGTCCTCTTCCTGCTGCTGGCACCGCTCTTCCTGTGGCGCGCGCGCAAACTCGAAAAGACACGGACACCAGACGCACAATCCGACCTCGACCGGATTACGACGGATGACGAACACCTGTGACGGATCGGGGTCACAGGTCACATTTCCACAATCAGTTCATACAACCTTCGATATTTCCATGGACCCGACTCATGCAACGGATGTTACATCGTCCGCGTCCATGCCGCTGATCCGCAGGGGCCGACACATGCTGTTCAAGGTCCGACATGCTGCGCATCCGTGTTTTTACGCTCCCCCTGACGGCTTTGCTTTCTGCATCCGTCAGCCACGCCGCTCCCGCGCCCACCGGACTTTCAAACGCTCCACCGCTGAAATTTGAACATGTCTCTCTCGACGCCACGGGAGAGAGCCCCGAGATCTGCCTGCATTTCAATCAGCAACTGGACCCGCACGAGGCGGCGTCACTCGCGGGATTCGTCCATGTCATGCCCCAGAGCCATCCGGCGCCCCGGGCCGAAGGCAAGATGTTCTGCCTCGGCGGGCTTGCCTTCGGACGACAATACCAGGTGCAGATCGATCCAGGCTTCTCCTCGGCCAACGGCAATCATCTGACGTCTTCCGTCACGCTGGCGGCGCGTTTCGGCAGCCGCGACGCACACATCGCCCTGACGGGAGACGGGTTCATCCTCCCCGGACGCGCCGCGCCGGGCGTGGCCGTCGAGAGCGTCAACGTGGAAACCGCGCGCATCCATGTTTTCCGTGTCAGCCCCCATGAGCAGTTGCCCGCCCCGGCGGGGGTGGAAAGCCAGGACATCAATCTCAGCCAGACGACGCTCAACCCCTGGTCGTTCCGGCATCTTCTCGACACGAGCATGCGGGAAATCTGGCGCGGCACGATGTCGATCGACGGCGCACCGAACAAGACGACAACGACAAGCTTTCCGCTGTCGAACGTGATCGAGCGCGGAAAGCCCGGCCTGTATCTCGTCACGGTCGAAAACGCATCGCTTCCACCGGAAAAAAGCCCCGTCGAGACGGCGCTGCCTCCCAGGCGCGCCGCGAACGGCAACGACATGTCCGATATCGAGCAAGATCAGGATATCGCCGCGCACTGGGTCAACATGAGCGACCTGGGCATGACGATGCTGCGGGGAGAGGATGGACTGACGGTCGCCATCCGCTCGCTGGCGGACGGCACGCCGATGGCGGGCGTCAATCTGTCTCTCCGCGCGCGCGACGGGAGCGTCCTCGGGACGATCACGACCGACACCCAGGGGCTGGGACATTTCGACGCCCCGCTCCTGCGCGGCAGAATGGCCGATCATCCCTCGGTCCTGCTCGCGACTCACGGCGACGATTTCGGCTTTCTGCGTCTCGACAGGCCATGGTTCGACTTTTCGGAGCGCCATGCGGAGGGCGCCGACATCCCGGCTTCTCCGGGCGACAGTCGCGCCCTTGTCCAGCTCGATCGCGGCATCTACCGGCCCGGTGAAACCCTGCGCGCCCTCGTTCTGATGCGCGACCGGGCCGGAAAGGCCCTGGACGACAGCCACCCGATCCTCGTCCTGCACCGACCCGACGGGATGGAAGAGCGGCGCGTTCCGCTTTCCGGCGGCCAGACCGGCGGTTACGCGCTCTCCCTGCCGCTGAACGCTTCCGCGCCGTCGGGCCTGTGGCGCGCCGACATCCTGCTCGACCCCACACTGCCAGCCATCGGATCGACGCATTTCAACGTGCAGGACTTTGTCCCGCCGGTGATCGCCGCCAGTTTCACACCCCCGGCCTTTGCGACCGTGGGTCAGGCTGTCACGATCGACGCCACGGTCCGCTTTCTTTACGGAGCGCCGGGCGCCGGTCTGAAGAGCGACAGTTCCTACAGCGTCACGCCTGCGGCCGATCCGGTCCCGGGCTACAAAAGCTGGTCTTTCGGTTTTGAAAATGAGGACATGAAATCGGCGGAAGGCGAGATCGATGCAGCCCCCGCCGATCCTCAAGGACGCGCCCGCCTGTCTTTCACGCCGGATATCCCGCGCGGCATGACGAAGCCGCTTGAGGTCGATGTGCGCGCCGGTTTTCTGGACCCGACGGGCCGACGCGTCGGCGAGCGTCTGACCATTCCCGTCCGCCGGACCACGCCGCTGATCGGCCTGCACGTCGCCGCGGATAACATCGGCGGCTCGGGGAGCGCGGCCATTCCGGTCGATCTCGCGAGCTTCGATCCGGACAACCGCCCCCTGCCGCTCGGAAAGATCCACTGGACCCTCTCAAGGATCAACCGGATCTACAACTGGTCACATAGCGACGACAATGGCTGGACATTCTCCAGCCACACCGTGGACGTCCCGATGCAGGCCGGTGATCTCGCGACCGACGCGCGTGGCAAGGCCCGCATCGCTCCCACGCTGGACTGGGGCGAATACCGTCTGTCCGCCAGCACCCCGAGCGGCGAGACCGGCTCGTCGCTGCGTTTTCACGTCGGGTGGGGTCTCAACTCGGACGCCAACACGCCGGACCGGCTGCCGCTCACCGTGCGTGACGCACGGATCGCACCCGATGGAAGCACCGTCCTTCACATCGGCGGCGGCTTCGCGGGACAGGCCCAGGTCACGCTCGCCACGGATCGCGTGCTCGGCACCCAGAGTCTCGACGTCCCGAAAGAGGGTCTCGACGTGCCGGTGACCGCCGCGCCGAACTGGCATTCGGGCGTGTACGCCCTGGTCACGCTCTATCGTCCGCTGAAAGGCCCCGCGGCTTCGGGCCTGCGTCCCCATGATCCGGTACGGGCGGTCGGCGTCGCATGGATCGGCGTGGATCAGAGCGCCCATCAGCTTGCGGTTGCCCTCGATCCCCCGAAATCGGTCGTTCCCCGTCGACGCGTCACCATTCCGATTTCCGTGCATGGCGCTCACGACGCTCCGGCCGACCATGTGCGGGTCGCGGTCGCCGCCGTGGATCAGGGCATTCTCAGCCTGACGCATTTCACGCCTCTGGACATGTTCGACGCCGTGTTCGGTCGCCAGCGCCTCGGGCTGGACATGGTCGATAATTATGGGTCCCTGCTGCTGACCGATGCGAAAGCCGGACGTATCCGCTCAGGCGGAGACGGCGCATCGAAAGGCGCGGACGCGGACGGGCCGCCCGTGCGAACGACGCAAAGCGTCGCCCTTTTCGACGGTCCGGTGACGCTCGATGCCTCCGGCCATGGCAGCGTCTCGTTCGATCTGCCGGATTTCGACGGCCAGCTTCACCTCATGGCATCCGCCTGGAGCGAAAACGCGCTGGGCAATGCCCAGGCCGACATCACGTCGCGTGACCCCGTTTTCCCCGATCTCGGCCTGCCGCGTTTCCTGGCCCCCGGCGATACGTCGCAGGCGCTGGTCTCCATCGTCAATGTCGATGGCCCCGCCGCCCGCTACGTCGTTCAGCTTTCCACGGACGGGCCGCTCCAGATCCCGGCGTCATCCAGCACCATCGAAGCCGAGGTCAAACGTGGCGCGCGGGCGGATATGCGTGTTCCCCTGATCGCCAGCCCGACGATGCCGGGCCGAACGGCCATCGCCCATATCCATCTGACGTTGCGACGCGCGGGCCAGTCCGCGCCCCTGCTGACCCGAAGCTGGCCGATCGGCATCCGTCTGGCCCATGTCCCGGTAACGGTCACGCAATCCGCGTGGCTGCCGCCCGCCGCGCAGCAAAGGATCGACGCCAAGGTCCTGACGGGCTTCGACCCGAACGATACGCAGGTCACGCTCGGCCTTTCCGCGTCGGGCGGGCTTGATACCGTCGCGCTGCTTCAATCCCTCCAGTCGAGCCTGTGGGGAAGCTCGGACGATCTCGCCGCCCAGGCCCGCGCGCTCCTGCAGGTGAACGATCCGACGCTTCTGGGACCGGAGGAAACGAAAGCCAGCCTGAACAGGACCGTCACATCAGCCATCGAGACGCTGCTCGACCGGCAGAACCCGTCCGGCGAAATCGGGCAATGGGACCGTTCCGATGGGCGCAGCCTCCCCCAAAGCCTGGATTACATCGCCGATTTCCTCGTGCGGGCCAAAGCGGCCGGCTATGCCGTGCCCAAGGACCGTCTCGACCTGCTCCTCGATCATATCGAGACGGCGCAGATCCAGGGTTCTCCGGAAGAAGAGGACGACGGGAACGGGGCCGGGGACGGCGGTTCTTCGAGCCTCAACACACGGGCCTACGCCACCTATGTCCTGGCGCGCGCCGGACGTCTGCATCCCGATGTCATTCATAATCTGGCCGCCGCGTTGGTCACCCGCAAGGACCAGGGTCGCACACGGGTTCTCTGGGCGGGCAACGCCGAGACCAATGCGCAGGCGCAACCGCTCGCGCTCGGGCACATCGCCGTGTCCCTGACTCTGGACGACGCGCCGGACGACGGAAGCCCGTCTTCTCCGGGCGCGCTGTTCGATGCCGCAATCGCAGCGCTCGGCCCGGCGCGCGTCGGGCCGCCACCTCTATGGGACGGGAATTACTGGGCTTATGTCCGCGATCTCGGCGGTCTGGCCGCCCTCGCGGCGGAAGCCCATGACGATCGGCGCACGCGCCTTCTGATCGAGCGCTTCGGCAAACTCACACTCGCGCCCGATGATCTGATGAACACGACGAAAACGGCGCTGCTCGAAGCCGCCAGCGCCATGAACGCCGACACCGAAGGCCGCAGCGTCCGCATTCAGGGCCGCCCCAACGCGACCCCGCTCCGGCTTCCCCTGACGGACCGCCTGACGCCCGCGGCTCTGGAGAAAGGCGTCACGATCGAAAATACCGGCCGCAAAGCACTGTTCCGCACCGTGACGCTGCATGGCGAGCCCGATGGAAATGCCCAGCCGGTCGCGCATGGTCTGACGCTCGAAATGCACGCCTATACGCTGACTGGCGCGCCGTTCGACCTAGCCCGTATGAAACAGAATGACCGTTTCATCATCAGTCTCAATGGCACGGCCCTCAGGCCGGGGCGTTATCAGGTCGCGGTCACCGATCTCCTGCCCGCCGGATGGGAGATCGAACGGATCGTCGCGCCTTTCGAGGGACGCACGGACGACAATCTCCGCGATGACGACGAAAACGATAAAACCCAGCCGCCTTACGCCTTCCTCGGAGAGCTGACCCGCCCCGACCATACTGCCGCCCAGGATGACCGCTTCACGGCCGTTCTGAATTTCAGCACGGAAAATCCGACGCTCGCCGCTCGCGGTTTTCGCGTCGCCTATATCGCACGCGCCATAACACCGGGACATTTCGCCCTGCCGGAAGCCGTGGTCAGCGGCCGTCGGCGCCCGAGCCTGATGGCGCGCACCGCATCGGGCGTCGTCGAAATCGCGCCACATTGATCCTCGTTACCGGGTCTCGCCTTGCCAGACGCCGCCTCTTTCTGGGCGGCGGCCTCATGATGATGGGGGTCACGGCCCTCGGCCTGCTGCTTCTGGATCGGCTGGCCCCTCCGGATCTGCACCGCGCCCGGGACGCGGCACTGCTCGTGGAAGCCTCCGACCACAGCCTGCTGGACGCCCATACGAGCCGCGACGGCATGTGGCGGCTGCCACTCAAGGCGGCCAATGTCGATCCGGGCTATCTCGCCCTGCTCATGAAAACCGAGGATCATCGCTTCGAACACCATCCCGGCGTAGATCCCCAGGCACTCGGACGCGCGTTATGGCAGATCGCACGGCGCGGCCATGTCGTATCCGGCGGCTCGACCCTGGCCATGCAGGTCGCGCGCCTGCTGACGCCCCATCCACACACATGGACGGGAAAAATCCGCGATATCTTCCGCGCGCTGCAACTCGAATGGCGTTACGGCCGCAGCGGCGTGCTGGACCTCTATCTGACCCTCGCCCCCGAAGGCCGCAACATCGAAGGCATCCGCGCGGCATCGCTGCTCTATTTCGGACATGAGCCCGACCATCTCTCGACAGCCGAGGCCGCCATTCTCGTTACGCTCCCGCGACGTCCCTCCGCCTTCCGGCCCGACCGCCATCCGCAGGCCCTGCGCGCCGCCGCGCGCCGCACGCTGGCCAGGGCGGCGCTCCCGACGCCGGATATCCTCCAGGCCCCGGCAGCGCCGGAAATCGCGCATCTCGCGCCCGAACTGCTCGGCCATTTCCTCACCGTCCATCGCGACGGCGTTATTCTCACGACGCTGGATAGCGGCCTGCAACGCCGCGTGAGAGACGCGCTCACCGCGTCCCCCGCGCCATTGCGCGGAACATTCGCAGCCCTCGTCGTCAATGAGAAACGCCAGATCGTCGTGTGGATCGGAGGGGCCGAACATGACGGGCCGGGCCATGCCATCGATGGCGTTCTGGCGTCCCGCTCACCCGGCTCGACCCTCAAGCCCTTCATTTACGGCATGGCGTTCGAAAAAGGCTGGATGACGCCCCGGACCCGCATCCGTGACGTCCGCCTCTCCATCGGCGGCTATGCGCCGCTCGATTTCGACCGCGCCTTCAGGGGCGAGACGACGGTCAGCGAGGCTCTGCAACTCTCGCTCAACGTTCCCGCCATTCAGGCTCTTCGCAAAGTCGGCCCGAAAGCGTTCATGGAACGCCTCGCCGCGAACGGCGCGACGCTCTCGCTCCCGAAAGCGCGCAACGGCGAGAAAAGCGCGCCCAGCCTCGCCATCGCGCTGGGCGGGGTCGATCTGTCGCTCCACGACCTGACCATGCTCTACACAGCCCTCGATCATCAGGGCCGCACGGCGCCCCTGCAGATCGAAGCGCAACCCGCGACCGCCGAAACCATGCTCCTGACGCCGCGCGCCGCCGCGGATATCCGCGCCATCCTGCGCGGCACGGCGCCGCCCGAAGGCGTTTCCGGCTGGAACCGCGTCGCTTTCAAGACGGGTACCTCCTACGGCAACCGCGACGGATGGGCGATGGCCTCGACCCCGCAATGGACGGTCGGGATCTGGGCCGGTCGGCCGGATGGCACCGCCTCGCCCGGCCTCACCGGGCGCGATACCGCAGGGCCCGTCCTGGCCGAGGTTCTCGCCCTGCTTTCCCCTCCCGAAAGCCCAGCGCTCCAGGACGAACAGGAGCGCCATCGCGCGCTCGCGACCCTGTCACCCGCGCTTCGGAAACTCTCCCCGGACGACACGCCACAGATCATTTTTCCCCGTGACCATGCGGAAATCGAAAGCCGCTCTTCCGACGGGACCATGCTTCCTGTAGGACTGGAGGCCTCGGGTGGTCATCCGCCCTATCGCTGGTTCGTCAATGGCATGGCGCTGGACGTGCCGCCCGGCGCCCAGCCTGCCTGGACGCCCGACGCGCCGGGATTTGCCCATCTCGCGCTCGCCGATGCCAGCGGCGCACACATGGCCGTTGAAATCCGCGTGCGCTGATCGCACCCATTGGACGAACGCCAGCAGGATACGCAACCGATCCCGGGCTGTCCTGTTTTCATCCCAAGGTCGTGCCTTGCCGCCCGGATCTTCGGCAGGACAGGCATCACGACATTTGGATTTTGACATACAAAGACATAAACTGCGGTTACCGCATTCCCTTCCACGCAGAACAGGAGCGTATTCATGATCACGCGCGAGACCCTGAAGTCTCTTCCCCCCGGCGTCGTCGCGCCCGGCTACGATCTCGCGGCCGTCAGGCCCGGCATCGTGCATTTCGGCGTCGGCAACTTCTTTCGTGCTCATGAAGCGCTGTATGTCGAGAAGATCCTCAAGGACGACCCCAACTGGGCGATCGTCGGCGTCGGGCTGACCGATAGCGACCGCTCGAAGAAAAAAGCCGAGGAATTTCGCCGACAGGATTGCCTTTATTCCCTGACCGAGACCGCTCCTTCGGGTCAGAGCACCATCAGCGTGATCGGCTGCCTGCGGGACTATCTTCTGGCCCCCGCCGATCCGGAGGCGGTGCTCGAGCGACTGTCCGATCCGTCCATCAGGATCGTCTCCATGACGATTACCGAGGGCGGCTATAACATCGACGAAACCACCGGCGAATTCGACCTCGACGATGCCGCCGTGCGTCAGGATCTCGAAACGCCGGAACGGCCATCCACCATTTTCGGCTATGTGGTCGAGGGCTTGCGTCGCCGCCGCGCGGCCGAGAGCAAGGCTTTCACGGTGATGTCCTGCGACAATCTGCGCCATAACGGCAATGTGGCGCGCAAGGCGTTCCTCGGTTTCGCGAAAGCGTGTGACCCCGAACTGGCGCAGTGGATCGAGGACAACGCCACGTTCCCCAATGGCATGGTCGACCGCATCACGCCCACAGTGTCAGCCGCGACCGTCAGAAAGCTGAACGCCGCCAGCGGATTGCACGATGACCTGCCCCTGGTCGCCGAGGATTTCACCCAGTGGGTTCTGGAAGACCGCTTCGCTGATGGCCGCCCCCCTCTTGAAAAAAGCGGCGTGCAGTTCGTCGACGACGTCACTGATTACGAGTATGTGAAGATCCGCATGCTCAACGCCGCCCATGTCCTGCTGGCTTTTCCCGCCGTCCTGCTTGGCTACGAACATATTGACGAGGCCGTCAACGATCCCGACCTCAAGGCGCTCGATCTGGCCTTCCTGAACAGGGATGTCATCCCGACGCTCAAGGCCCCGCCGGGCATGACGCTGGAGGGCTATCGGGACAGCGTTCTGAGCCGCTTCTCCAATCCCGCGATGGCGGACCAGACGTTGCGCATCGCCAGCGACGGCTCCTCCAAGATCCAGGTCTTCTGGACGGACACCATCCGCAAGGCCCTTCAGAACAAGGGGGACCTGACCCGCATCGCGTTTGGAATGGCCGCCTATCTGGAGATGCTGCGCGGCGTCAACGAGAAGGGCGAGTCCTACAAACATTCGGAACCGACCTTCAAGGACAGGCAGAAAGCGCTGGCGAAAGCCGATGACTTCGAAAGCGCCCTGCAACTGCCGTCCTTCGATCCCTGGCGCGATCTCGATACGTCCGCGCTGGATGCGAAAGTCGTCGCGTTTCGCAAGCAGCTCCGCGCCGAGGGCGTGCGGGCCACGTTGCGGAGCCTGGGTCTGTAACAGGTTCCGGGAGATCTTGCCCGTTTACATAAGAAGGCGGGATCGCGATCCCCCCCTTTCCGGTTTCAGACGATTCCGCCCGAGATCGGCAATGTCACGCCCGTGATATAGCTTGAGTCGTCGCTGAGCAGGAACGACACAACGCCGGGAATTTCCTCCATCGCGCCAAGCCGACGCATCGGCACGCCACCGAGCATCTGCTTTTTCACTTCTTCCGGATCGGTCGAAAAATACTGCGTATTGGTGCGCGCCTGAAGCTCCGTCTGACGGTCCCACATGAATCCCGGCCCCATCAGAGCAGGCGCGATCCCGTTGACCCGGATATTATGGGGCGCGAGATCCTTCGACGCGACCTGCGTCAGCCCCACGACGCCAAATTTGGACGCTCCATACGCGCCCATATTCGGCGGTCCCTGAAGCCCCGCCATGCTGGCCGTGTTCACGATGCGCCCGAATTTCTGCGCCACCATCCGGCGCGACACCGCGCGCAGCACGTGAAACGCGCCGATCAGGTCGATCTGTACCACGCGCTCGAAATCCTCGACGGGATACTCATGGATCGGTGCGAACGCACCCTGATACCCGGCATTGTTGAACAGCAATCCGACCGGGCCGAGCGCGGCTTCGGCGGTCGCCACCGCCGCTTCCACGCTTTTATAGTCCGTAACGTCGCATAGGACCGTTTCGACCTTGCCGCCGAGGGTCGCGACTTCATCACGTGCATGGCCGAGCTTGTCCCCATCGAGATCCAGCAAAACCAGTCGAGCGCCTTCACGCGCCAGACGGGTGGCAACGGCCAGCCCGATATTCCCCGCGGCTCCGGTCACAAGGGCGGTCTGCCCGACAAAACGTTGCTCAACACTCATGGCGTCCAAACCTCTGTTCTTACGCTCCTGCCCGATCCGGGAGCGCATGTCTTCCTGCGCGTCCGGACAGGGTCGTTTGCATCATAGAACGCGGCAGAATGTAACGCATCGGCCCCGCACGATGTTTCCGCCTGATGAAGCTCATGGATGTCCGCGCCGTCGCTTCGGACAACTTGAGTCTCCGGACTTCGGACCCGATGCACGGTCAGCGGTTTACGCGATGCATGGCCTGCGGGATAAGGACATCGCTTTTCCTTCAATCTCCCCTTCAGCATCTGGGTTTCCATGATCCGTCTCGACACCATCAGCAAGCACAATGGCAACCGCGTGATTTTCATCGAGGCGTCGGCGGCCCTTCAGAAGGGCGAGAAGATCGGACTGGTCGGCCCCAACGGAGCCGGGAAGACAACGCTCTTTCGGCTGATCACAGGCAGGGAAGAGCCGGACGAAGGCAACGTCCTGACCGATCGCGGCATCACGATCGGGTTCTTCAATCAGGACGTCGGAGAGATGGCGGGCCGGAGCGCCGTCGCCGAAGTGATGGACGGCGCCGGGCCGGTCGCGGAAGTCGGGGCGGAACTGGCCGCACTGGAAGCGGCGATGGCCGACCCCGAGCGGTTCGACGATCTGGACGCCATTCTCGAGCGCTTCGGCGACGTGCAGGCGCGCTTCGAGGAGCTGGGCGGATACGCGCTGGACGGTCGTGCGCGCGAAGTCCTGCACGGGCTCGGTTTCAGCCAGGAAATGATGGATGGCGACGTCGGACGGCTGTCGGGCGGCTGGAAGATGCGCGTGGCGCTCGCGCGGATCCTGCTGATGAAGCCTGACGTGATGCTTCTCGACGAGCCGAGCAACCATCTCGATCTGGAGAGCCTGATCTGGCTGGAACAGTTCCTCGGCGGCTATGACGGCGCCTTGCTGATGACGTCGCATGATCGCGCCTTCATGAACCGGATCATCAACAAGGTGATCGAGATCGATGGCGGGGCGCTGACGAGTTTCTCGGGGGATTACGAGTTTTATGAACAGCAGCGCGCTCTGAACGAAAAGCAGCAGCAGGCGCAGTTCGACCGCCAGCAGGCCATGCTGGCAAAGGAAGTCGCCTTCATCGAGCGGTTCAAGGCCCGCGCGTCCCACGCCGCCCAGGTGCAGAGCCGGGTGAAGAAACTGGACAAGATCGACCGTGTCGAACCCCCGAAGCGCCGTCAGACGCTCTCCTTCACCTTTCCGCAGGCGCCGAGATCGGGCGATGCGGTCGTCAATCTGCGCGGCGTCGACAAGCGTTATGGCAGCCGGGTGATCTATCAGGGGCTGGACCTGCTGATCCGGCGACAGGAGCGCTGCTGCGTGCTCGGCGTCAACGGCGCGGGCAAATCGACCCTCCTGAAGCTGGTCACGGGGACGACCGAACCCGATGCGGGCACGGTCACGCTCGGAGGCAGTGTGAAGATGGGCTATTTTGCCCAGCACGCCATGGATCTTCTGGACGGCGAGCGGACGGTCTTCGAGACGCTGAACGATGCGTTTCCTCTGGCTGGCCAAGGTTCGTTGCGGGCGCTGGCGGGCGGCTTCGGGTTTTCGGGCGATGATGTCGAGAAAAGCTGCCGGGTCCTGTCCGGCGGCGAGAAGGCGCGGCTGGTCATGGCCCTGATGCTGTACGATCCGCCGAACTTCCTGGTGCTGGACGAGCCCACCAACCATCTCGACATCGCGACAAAGGAAATGCTGATCGCGGCCCTGGCGGATTATGACGGCACCATGCTCTTCGTCTCGCATGACCGGCATTTTCTGTCGGCATTGTCGAACCGGGTGCTGGAACTGACGCCGGAGGGTCTTCACCGTTATGACGGCGGCTATACGGAATATGTCGCGCGCACCGGGCGGGAAGCGCCCGGTCTGCACGCGTAACATTACGCTCCCGCCGCAAGGACGCGGGGATCAGCGGGGATGACCGCGATCGCCCGGCGTCGGCGCATGCTCCGATACCACGAGCGATCTGGCCGCCAGATGCGCGATCCCGGCAAAAGCCTCTCTCAACTGGCCCTCTGTCGGCGTGCCGCCCCGGGTGTAGACGCTCATCACCAGAGGCGTTCGGGGCCGGGGCCATATCACGGCGATATCGCCCGCCGCGTCAGAACCGTTATTGCCGGTTTTATCTCCGACCACCCAATCCGGCGGGAAACCCGCCCGCAGCCGGTTGGCGCCGGTTCTGCATCCCACCAGCCAGGTCGTGAGGATTCGTCGGGAGGTTGCGGACAAAACTTCCCCGAGAACGAGCGTTTGCAATATGCCCGTCATGGACGCGGGTGTCGTCGTATCGTTTATGCCCCCGGGAGGCGTCCGGTTCAGGACGGGTTCCACATTGTCGAGCCGGGTTTCCCGATCGCCCAGTCGACGCCAGAACGCCGTCAACGCCGCCGGCCCTCCGATACGGGCCAGAAGAATATTGGCGCAGCTATTGTCGCTCTGCTCGACCGCCCCCGCACACAACTCCCGCACGGAGAGGCTTCCACCGGCCAGATGCGCCTTGGCGACCGGCGCGTACCAGTCCTGGATATCGGACGCCCCATAGGAGACCTGTCGATCGAGACTTTCGTGCCCCTGATCGCAAAGCGACAGCACACACGCCGCGAGAGAAGCTTTGAACGTGCTGCACATGACAAAGCGCTCGTCAGGCCGCCAGGCCAATGTCTCGCCCGTCACGATATTTTTTGCATAGACCCCGATATGACCGCCGCTTGAGCGCTCATAACGGGCGACAACGTCCATGAGCGCGCTGCGCGCCAGCGCCGGAGACGCCAGAAAAGCCGGACTCAGCCATAGAAAATCACGACGACGCATGGAAACACCCCCATAAAGAAGACAATGACGCCGCCTTCAACGGTCAGGCCGAACCGAGGCTCCGGCGTAACCGCTCCATGGCTCCAGGCAGGCCCCGCACCTTCAACACGCGGCCCGTTTCGTTATGTTCCTCGGACAGCACCCGCGCATTTTCGTAGATCTCGCCGATCAGGGCCTGCTTCGCGTATGGAAGCACCAGGACGTCATCGACCATCTCGGCCTCGAAAAACGCGATGATGGTGTCTCGCAGCGCGCTCACATCCTCGGCTTCATGGGCGGACAGCATGATCGCATCGGGGTGTTTTTCCAGCAGGGCGGCCCGCCGGTCCGCGTCGACCTGGTCCATCTTGTTCAATACTAGGCGCGACGGCACCGCATCCGCGCCGATTTCCCGCAGCACGCTTCGGCTCACTTCCAACTGCGCCTCATAGGTCAGGTCCGACGCATCCACCACGAAGAGCAGCAGGGACGCCTCCAGCGCTTCGGACAGGGTGGATCGAAAAGACGCCACCAGATCGTGGGGCAACTGCTTGATGAAGCCGACCGTGTCAGCGATGAGAATACGCGGCCGCGTCTCGGGTTGCAGGGTCCGAACGGTTGTGTCCAGCGTGGCGAACAGCTTGTCCTGAACCAGCACCTGGCTTCCCGTAAGCGCGCGCATCAGGGAGGATTTTCCGGCATTGGTATAACCCACCAGCGCGACGCGCAGCTGGTCGCGCCGGGCCGAACGGCGCTGATCGCCGTCACGTTGCACGGCCTCAAGCTGGGTCTTGAGTTCGGCCAGACGATCGCGGATTTTGCGGCGGTCGAGGGAGAGATGGCTCTCGCCCGCGCCCGGTCCCTGTTGCCGACCACCACCGTTGGAGGACTCGCGCAGACGCGGCGCCACATATTTCAGGCGCGCCATCTCCACCTGTAATCTGGCTTCGCGCGTGTTGGCGTGACGATGGAAGATTTCGACGATGACGCCGGTACGATCCAGCACCTGAGCCCCGGTCGCACGCTCGAGATTACGGATCTGGCTCGGCGAAAGTTCATGATCGACGATGACGAATTCGGGCCTGCGAGCCGCATCCGTATCCGCTTCCACGGACTCCTCCGGCGCAGCTGCCCCCTCGAAACGTCGCCGGGCTTTCGTCATCGGCGGCGTCGCCATCGAACGGACGACGCCGGTGCCGCCCGTCAGGGCCGCGAGTTCCTCGAGCTTGCCCGCGCCGAGAAGCGACGCCGCACCTGTGCCTTCGCGCTTTTGCGATACGGAGCCCACGACTTCGTAGCCCAGCGTCTTGACCAGACGGCCCAGCTCCGCAAGGCTCGCTTCATGGGCGATGTCATCGACATCCGGGGTCTGAATGCCGACAAGCACGGCCAGCGGGATCGGGAGCGCAGTTTCCATCTTTCAGCATGTAGCACGAATATGAACGATGGAACGGCAGAACGAAGACGCGTTTCACGGCATTATTTTCTTCACCGGTCGCCGCACACCGTCTAGGATCGCTGTCGACGGGCCGCAGCGCCCTTCGACAATAACGGGAATGCGTGAATTCGTGACAGCACGGATGCGAAGCTGGATGGGTCTGCTGGCCTGCCTGCTCATGCAGGTGGGTCTGCTGTCGTTCGTCTCGCCAGCGCGCGCCGAAATGCCGCATGCGCACGGGTCTCACACGATGATGTCCCATCACGCCGGTTGCGGCGTCGCATCGAGCGCCGATGATCGCGGCGCGTGTTCCCCGTCTCATCATCACCGGATGCCGTGCTGCAACGTTCATCCCGTCCTGCCCGACGTCGTGGTCGCGGACGATGCCCAGCCGGTTGTCCTGAGCGCGGCGGAACGCTCCCGCTATGGTCGCCCCCGATATGACGCGGTGATCGGTGCGACGAGCGCGCCCCTCCTGAGACCTCCGAAAGACGCGGCGCGCGCCCTGAGCGCCTGATCCGGCCGCCGGACAACCGGCGGATCGCCACGTCTTTATGGATTCCCTGTCATGCCCCCACACCGTTTGCACGGTGCTTTGTCCCGGCGTCGTTTCGTCACGCGCCTGGGGACAGGCGCGCTGCTGACCGCGCTATCGCGGCCCGCCCATGCCCTGGTTCAAAGCCCCGAATTTCCCGGCCCGCGCGGCCTCGTCCCTCCTGCGCCCGCGACGAACTGGTCGCTCAGCGTCGGGCGGCGGCGCATCACGCTCGATCACAAGACGCTTGATGCCCCCTGCCTGAACGGCACCGTCCCCGGCCCCGTCCTGCGATGGCGGCAGGGCGATACGGTCACGCTCGCCGTGACCAACACCCTCGACGAGCCGACCTCGATCCACTGGCATGGCGTGCGCGTGCCCTCCGCCATGGACGGCGTACCGGGCCTCAGCTTCGACGGTATCCCACCGGGAGAGACGTTCACCTATCGTTTCCGCGTCCATCAGAGCGGCACCTACTGGTATCACAGCCATTCCGGCGGTCAGGAACAGCAGGGGCTCTATGGCGCGATCGTCATCGACCCCGCCACGCCGGACCCGAACGCCTGCGAGCGGGACTATGTGATCCTTCTGTCGGAATGGACGGATGTTTCTCCACGAGACATCGTCAGCAATCTGAAGATGCAGGACGATTATTATGTCTTCCGCCAGCGCACGGCGGCCTCTTTCCCCCGGGAAGCCCGTGAAAAAGGCGCTCTGGCCGCGCTGAAGGACCGCCTCGCATGGTCGCGCATGAACATGGCGGCGACCGACATCGCCGATGTTTCGGGCGCGATCTATACCTATATTCTCAACGGCCACGCCCCCGACATGAATTGGACCGGGCTGTTCCACCCCGGCGAGCGCGTGCGGCTGAGATTCATCAACGGCTCGTCCATGACGATGTTCGATGTGCGCATACCGGGTCTCGAAATGCTGGTCGTGCAGGCGGATGGCAATGACGTCGAGCCTGTGCCAATCGACGAGTTCCGGATCGGCGTCGCGGAAACCTACGACGTCATCGTCCAGCCAAAAGACGCGCGCGCCTATGCGATCTTCGCGCAGAGCGAGGATCGCACGGGCTTCGCGCGCGGCACTCTCGCGCCCAGGGCCGGGATGGCGCCGGACCTGCCGCCCATGGACCCTCGACCCGTCCGCACGATGGTGGACATGGGCATGGCCGACATGGGCATGGGCGACATGAAGCCCGGCGACGGCATGCCGGAGATGGACGGCGCCTCTCCCGCTCACGCCCATGCCGACATGCACGCGATGGATATGCCCGGTATGGATATGTCCGGCATGGATATGCGCCATGACGGGCAGGGCTCCGTCGCGCACCCGCTGGAAGTGGACGATCCGGGCCCGCCCCCCATCGGCGTGGAGAACCAGAACGTCGCGATGATGCCGATCGACCGCACCGGCAGTCCCGGTGACGGTCTCGAGGACAACGGCCGCCGTGTTCTGAACTATCGGCAGCTTCGGGCCACGCGCCCCGGCGCGGACCCACGCCCGCCGTCTCGCGAGATCATCATGCATCTCACCGGCAACATGAACCGCTATATCTGGGGCTTCAACGGACGGAAGTTTTCGGAGTCCGGCCCCATTCGCCTGCGGCGCGGCGAGCGTGTGCGTTTCACGCTCATCAACGACACCATGATGGAACATCCGATCCACCTCCACGGATTATGGAGCGAGCTGGAGAACGGCCAGGGGGCCTATGCGCCTTACAAGCACACGATCATCTGCCAGCCGGGATCGAAACTCAGCTACCTCGTCACGGCTGATGTGCCCGGTCGGTGGGCCTTCCACTGCCATCTCATGTATCACATGGATCTGGGCATGTTCCGCACGGTGCTCGTGTCATGAGGGCGCTGCTTCTGATGGGCCTGTCACTGCTCTGCGCGTGCATGGCCCACGCGCAGACCACGCAATACCACGCCGCCGACGCCCCCGATGCGGGCACGCCGAGCTATATCGACGGCATCATGCCGGTCATGGACCAGGGAACGTGGTTCCATGGTATCCTCGACGCGCTTGAGGGCCGCTACGCGCCGGGGAACAGCGATTTCCGCTGGGATGGCGAAGCCTGGTTCGGCGGAGACTACAACCGCCTGTGGCTGAAGACGGAAGGGACCGTCGAGAAGGGACGCCTTCACGACGGCGATCATGAAGCGCTCTACAGCCGCGCCATATCGCGCTATTTCGATATTCAGGGCGGCGTGCGGGTCGATCTGGATGACGGCCCGACGCGCACATGGGCGGCTTTCGGCATTCAGGGGCTGGCCCTTTACCAGTTCGAAATGCAGGCCACCGCCTATGCCAGCGACCGGGGCCGTTTCGCGACCCGCCTGGAAGGATCGTACGATTTCCTGCTGACCAACCGGCTCATCCTCCAGCCGCAGGCGGAATTCAACATTTACACCAAGGCCGATCAGGGACGCGGCGTAGGCGCGGGCCTGTCCGACGTCGATGCCGGTCTGCGGCTGCGCTACGAAGCCTGGCGGAAATTCGCGCCCTATATCGCCGTGACCTATGCGGGCTATTTCACGCAGGCGCGCCGCTTCGCCCATGAGCGCGGCGACCCGACAGGGTCCGTCCGCTTCACATTCGGGCTCCGGTCATGGTTCTGACCTTCCGATCGGCCTTACTGGCTCTCAGCTCCAGATCATGGGATACCAACATGCGCGCCTCTCCCGCTCTTGCGATCGCCCTCTTTCTCACAGGCACAGCCATGGCGGCACCACCCGGACCGACCGGCAGCGACACAATGGCTGGACACCCCAGGACTTCGCCGCCTGAATCCACGCCCAAATTCTCGGCGAAATCCATGGCGGACCTTGACATGGCGCGGAAAATGGCAATCTGCGAGAAGCTGGAAGACGCCCGGCGGAAGGGAGCCGCCCTGACCCCGGCCATGCAGGCACCGGACGCGGCCTGCCGTCGGATGGACAGTGAAATGACCGCTCGTGAAATGATGGGCGGCACAGCGCCGGAAGCGACGCAGGAACGCTGAAAACCAAACTGCTCGATCGGGAGACGAACTCTTGCCCCAGACCCTCAACGTCCCGATCGACGGCATGAGTTGCACCGCCTGTGCCGCACGTGTGGAAAAGATCCTCAACCGGCAGGAGGGCGTGAAGGCAGCGGTCAATTTCGCCTCCGGAAACGCCCAGGTCTCGCTGGATGGTCCGACGGCATCCGCCGATAACGTGATGGCCGCCATACGCAAGGCGGGCTTCACCGTACCGGAAGAAACAGTCGATCTCGATCTGACCGGCATGAGTTGCGCGGCCTGCGCGACGCGGATCGAAAAAGTTCTGAACCGCATGCCCATGACGCGGGCCAGCGTGAATTTCGCCACCGAGACGGCTCATGTCGCCTTCATACCCGGCGTCACGGACGTGGCGGAGATCATCGCCCGGATCGAAAAAACGGGATTTGGCGCAAGCATCGTCCATGATGGACAGCCGGAAGACGCCCAGGCGCGCCGGGCCAGCGCGTGGCGTCAGGAGCGCAATGCGTTCCTACTGACGCTGCTCCTCTCGCTGCCGCTCTTTTACGAAATGATCGCCATGTTCATCGGCTCGCTCCCGATGCTGCCGCGATGGGCGCAGTTCGCTTTCGCCACGCCCGTGCAGTTCTACTGCGCGCGCCATATGTATCAACGGGCGTGGAATGCCGTGCGCGGCGGATCGGCCAATATGGACGTGCTGGTCGTGCTCGGCACCAGCGTCGCCTATTGTTTCAGCGCGATCATCGTGATGACGGGTCTGAGACAGCCAGTCTATTTCGAAGCCAGCGCGGCGATCATCACGCTGATTTCGCTCGGCAAGCTGATGGAAGCCCGCGCGAGGAACCAGACGAGCGCGGGTGTGGAAACTCTGCTGCGCCTGCAACCGGACATGGCCCATGTCGAGATCGACGGCGCGACGGTCGATCGCCCCGTGCCCGAACTGCGCGTGGGCGACGTGTTCACCGTAAGGCCCGGCGAGAGCGTGCCGGTGGATGGCGTCGTGATCGAGGGCGCATCGGAAGTCAACGAGTCCATGCTGACGGGCGAAAGTCTGCCCGTGCTGAAAGAACAGGGAAGCAGGATCATCGGCGGCACGCTCAACGCCAACGGCGCGCTCCGTGCCCGGGCAACCGGCGTGGGCGCGGACACGGCTCTGGCGCGCATCGTGAAAATGGTTCAGCAGGCCCAGGGCTCGAAGGCCGCCGTCCAGCGCCTCGCCGACAGGATTTCGAGCGTTTTCGTGCCGACGGTCATCGCCATCGCCGCCGTCACGTTTCTGGCCGGATGGGCAATCACCGGCTCCGCGACATGGAGCCTCGTCTCGGCCGTATCGGTTCTCGTAATCGCCTGCCCCTGCTCGCTGGGCCTCGCGACGCCGACGGCCATCATGGTCGGGACCGGCCAGGGCGCGCATCACGGCATCCTGTTCCGTAACGCCGATGCGCTCGAACACGCGCAGAAACTCACGACCATCATTTTCGACAAGACCGGCACGCTGACGGAAGGGCGACCAACCGTTCGCGAAATTCATGCCTCTCCAGCGCAGGATGAGCGGCACCTCCTCTCCGTCGCCTCTACGCTGGAGAGAAATTCCGAGCATCCTCTGGCGCGCGCCATCCTCGCGCGCGCCGAGGGCGTCGATCCGCTGGAGATGGACGCATTCACCGCCGTTCCGGGCCTGGGTGTCACGGGCAGGATCCATGGCGAGATCGCACGGCTCGGCTCGCCCGCCTTTCTCAACAACGCGGGGCTGGCGCTCGACGATGCGCTGATCGGGCGCATGCAGATGCAGGGCCAGACCGTCATTGGCGTGGCACTGGGAACGACATTGCTGGGCTATTTCGGCCTGTCGGACCCGCTGCGATCCGATGCGGTGTCCACGATCGCGGCCCTGAAACGCGCCGGGACGCGCGTCATCATGCTCACGGGTGACAATGAACGCGCCGCATCCGTGGTGGCGCGGGAAGCGGGTGTGGATGATTACGTCGCAGGCGTTCTGCCTGAACAGAAGGCCGAAGCCGTGGGCCGGTACCGGGCGCGCGGCCATGTCGTCGGCATGGTCGGCGATGGAATCAATGACGCGCCCGCTCTGGCGGCCGCCGATGTGAGCTTCGCCATCGGCGCCGGGTCAGCCATCGCCATCGATACCGCCGACATCATTCTCATGAAAAGCGAACTCGGCAGCGTTCTCGATGCGATTTCGCTCTCCCGCGCCACACTGGCCAAGATCCGCCAGAACCTGTTCTTTGCGTTTTTCTACAACGTCCTGGGCCTGCCACTCGCGGCGACCGGCATGCTCAGCCCGGTCGTCGCCGGAGCGGCGATGGCGATGAGTTCGGTCTCGGTCGTCAGCAACTCCCTTCTACTGAACCGCTGGAAACCCGTCCGGCGCTGATATCAGGGCACCCGCGCCCTGGGAGAGAATGGCTTCCACGGCACCGGTCTTCGCGTCCACGCGGAAGACATCGTCGTCCTGCCGCGCGTGACCGGCGAACTGCACGGGCAGTGTCGAGCCGGGCCTCATGATAAAACGCAAGACCGATCCGCAAGAGATCATTGTGCAAACCATGAAAGAACGGAGAATTCACGATGTCGACGATGACGCCCCTCATCTACGCGGGCGCGGCGCTGGCCGAGATCGGCGGCTGTTTCGCGTTCTGGGCATGGCTTCGCATGGGGAAATCCGCCTTCTGGGTTCTGCCCGGATGCGTGTCCCTCATCGCATTCGCATGGCTGCTGACGCTGGTGGACACCGACGAGGCCGGTCGTGCCTACGCGGCTTACGGCGGCATATATATTTGTGCGGCTCTTCTTTGGCTCTGGGGCGCCGAAGGCGTACGCCCCGATCGCTGGGATCTCGCGGGCGCGTGCTGCTGCCTGCTGGGAACGGCCATTATTCTCCTCGCGCCGCACCGCCCATGACGGTTGTGAAGGAACCATTACGGAGACGACCGGTTGCTTCCCTACGGACAACAACGCGGAGAACGATCGGAATGACAACGCAACATGGGCTCCGCTCCAGCGTCGCCAGAAGCGCTCCATGGCTTGGCGTGCACGCCCTGATCCTGAGCGTCGCGACAGGGCCTCTGGCCTCGCAGGCGGCCCCGCCTTCCCCGACGATGTGGTACTGGCACAACTGGACCGACCATGACGGCGTCAGTCACATGACCCACTGCCCCGTCCGGAATTTCGACCTCAAGACGATGTCGAAACCCGCGGGACCGCAATGGCAGGACCGCCTGAAGCAGGGATCGGCGCAGGTGATCTTCACGGTTCAGCCGTCGCACTGGAACGGCGCATGGCACCCTGACCCCAAGGTTCAGTGGATCATACCGCTCAGGGGAACGTGGTATGTCACGGCCATGGACGGCACGAAAGTCACGATGGGACCGGGCGACGTCTCGCTTGGCGAAGACCAGATGAGCCGCAGGGACGCCCAGGGACGCGTGGGGCATTTCGCGGGCAATGTCGGTGATGGTCCGGTCGAACTCATGGTGATCCAGACCGACGAGCCGCCGACGACCGATCAGCCCTGCCGGTTCAAATAGGGAGGGAGGATCGACGCGGCCCCGACGGCACGCGCGGCAATAACAGCTTTCCCATTTGGCGAAGGCCGCCATAATAGGTGTTTGAGTCAGCCCGGAGCATCGAAACATCATGGCGTCCCCTTCTGCCGGAACCTTTTCCTTCGGAACGTATCTCGGTCGGTTCCGCGCCATCGTGATCGCGGGCACCGTTCTCTGCGGGACGAGTGTGCCCGCTTTCGCCGCCCCGGGTGGAGACGCCCTGAATTTCGGCGGCGCGAACGGCGCCCTGAAATCAATTCCCTCGACGGTCGGGGCGCATGGCATGGTAGTTTCGGCCCAGCATCTGGCTTCCGACATCGGCGCGCGGATCCTGAAGGACGGAGGCAACGCCATCGATGCGGCCGTCGCCGTGGGCTATGCGCTCGCCGTGGTCTATCCGGCGGCGGGCAATATCGGCGGGGGCGGTTTCATGACCCTGCGCACGCCCGATGGCAAAGCCTTCTTCGTTGATTTTCGCGAGCATGCGCCTCTGGCCGCCACCGAGACGATGTATCAGGACGCCAACGGCAACGTCATCAAGGATCTGTCCACTCTTGGCTGGAAATCGGTCGCCGTGCCGGGAACCGTCGCCGGACTGGACATGGTGCTGAAGCGCTGGGGCACGATGAGCCGCGAGAAAGTCATGGCGCCCGCAATCGCGCTGGCCCGGGACGGCTACGTTCTCGAGGAGAACGACGTCCATCTGCTCAACACGTCGACAGCCGCTTTCGCCAGCGATCCCTACGCCTCGAAGATCTTCCTGCGGAACGACGGACAGCCCTTCCAGATTGGAGACCGCTTCGTCCAGAGCGACCTGGCCAGGACGCTCCAGATGATCGCGGATCAGGGGCCGGACGCTTTTTACAAGGGCTGGATCGCACAGGAGACCGTCCGCGCCAGCAAGGTCGGGGGTGGTATTCTGGAAATGGCCGATTTCGCGGCCTACAAACCGCGCGTTCTCGAACCCGTGCACTGCATCTATCGCGGCTTCCATGTGGATACCGCCCCGCCTCCGAGCGGCGGCGGCGTGGCGCTCTGCGAGATGCTGAATATTCTCTCGGGCTACGACCTGCATCAGGAGGGACTGTACAGCCCCAAAGCAGCCCATCAGGAAATCGAGGCCATGCGGCACACCTATTCCGACCGACGTGATCTCGGCGATCCGGCTTTCGTGCAGAACCCGGTCGAGCATCTGGTCGATCCGGCCTATGCCGCCAGGATCCGGGCCGGTATTCCCGCCGACAGGGCTGTGCCATCTTCCGATCTGACGGCAGGCGATCCGCAGCCGGAGAAGCACGAGACCACGCATTATTCCATCATGGACAAATCGGGTTACGCCGTCGCCGTGACCTACACGCTGAACGGCTGGTTCGGCGGCAAGGTCATGGCGGGCAGGGCCGGCTATTTTCTCAACGACGAAATGGATGATTTCGCCACCAAACCGGGCGCGCCCAACATGTTCGGCATCGTCGGAAGCAAGGCCAATGCGATCGCGCCCGGCAAGACGCCGCTGTCGTCGATGTCACCGACGATCCTGTCCTATCGGAACAAGGCGATCATGGCGGTCGGAAGCCCGGGTGGCTCGCGTATTCCGACCATCACCCTGGCCGCCATACTCGGCGTCGTCGATTACGGCAAAACCATTCAGGACGCCGTCGACATGCCACGCATACACGAGCAGTGGGAGCCGGAAACCGTCGAAGTCGAGCCCGGCGCGCTCTCTCCCGACACCATCATGGCGCTCGAAGCCCAGGGCTACCAGATCGCCGTGCATCAGGCCTGGGGTTCGGTCGAGGGCGTCCTGTACGGTGGGGCACGCCTCGGCCAGAAGCCGGATGGAAAATTCTACGGCGGCTATGACCGTCGGCACGCGGGCGGAGGAGCGGCCGGAGAGTAAACGCCAGCGCGACATTCTCGCATCGTGGCATGGATGCGGGACAACCGGTTTTGTCCCTCTCGATTTCGGTCGACGGCACTCGAATATGACGATTTGACGTGATGGACAGAACCACACTTGCCGCGTGACGCGAGCTCGGCGATATGTTGCATCATGTTTCGATCGATGCGCTGGCTCTTTCTGGGAATTCCGCTCCTGCTTTCCGCATGCGCCGATGACGGCGTGTGCAGGATTTCCACTCTGGGCAATCTTGAAGTGCTGAATGCCACGGGGTCTCCCATCGTGAAGGCCACCGTCAATGGCCACCCCGTGGCCTTTATCGTCGATACCGGGGCGCAGATCAGCAGCATCTGGCCTCAGGAGGTCGATAAGCTCGACCTTGTATCCAGCTTCCACACGGTCCGGATGCGCGGGACAGGCGGCGAGACATTCGCGGGCGTCGCGATAGCGGACAAGCTCGGCATGGGGAGCGGAACCGCGTCGGATATCCCGTTCGTTACGGTCGGGAACCTGTTCGATGGCCGAATGGTGAACGGACTTCCAGTAGTCGGGCTTTTCGGAGCCGACTTCCTGAGCAGTTACGATGTCGTCTTCGACCTGCCCGCCCGCCGGATCAATCTCTACGTCACGCACGGATGCGGTGAGTCGCAGCCTGACTGGAACGGAGGATTTTACAAGATCGGGATCGATCACGGATCGCAGGATCGATCCAAAATCCAGGTTCATCTCAAACTCGACGGTCATCCCATGGAGGCGTTTCTGGATAGCGGCGCGCACAGAACCCTCATTTCACTCGATGACGCGCTGGCTGCCGGCGTAAAAAAGGCGGATCTTCTTCAGGATCGCAGAGGGGTCGGGATCGGCATCGACGACCGAAAAACCGTTCGATATCTCCATCATTTCGACAGCCTCGACATCGGTCCCTTCCGCATCATGCACCCCGTCCTGAACGTCGGAGACACGCGCGACAGTCTGCTGGGCGCCGAATTTCTCCGTCGGAACCGGGTGTGGATTCCCCGACGCGAAAACTGGATTTTCGTCCAGCCCGTCCTCGCGAAGGTTTTAAGCGTGTCGCAGCCGCCTCCTTCGTCCCCGGCAGCGCCAGCGTCAGCGTCAGCGGGACAATGAGCCCGTCGTCAGGTCGTCGTATTTTCCTCGCAACCATCCCTGATGTCCGGATCAGACATTCGATCGGCGCAGCATCCAGCGGCCACAGGGACGCGTTCGCCGCGCCGATCGTAACGAACCGTCCCGGTCTCAACACGCTCTCCCATCGGCCCGCGCAGTCCTGCGGGAGTGCGATGGGAGAAAGCGTTCCGTTCAGCGATAACGAGGCCGGATCGGGATGCAACCCGGCCATGTGTCGGGGCGCGATAATGAGGAGCTGGTCCTCGCCGAGCACCCGGCGGAACACGATGTGACGATCGTCTTTCACGGCGAAAGGCTCGAAACGTCCTCGTGCGAAAAGCAGGGGATGACGCCGACGACATGCGAGCAGAGCATGGATGAGTGTCTGTTTGACCGCGCCGGTTTCCCAGCAGGCGGCCGCCATGTCGAAATCCATGGCCTCGCCGAGCACCCTCTCGCGCTGCTCGTAATCAACGGCGCGGCGGTTATCCGGGTCCACGAGACTGAAATCCCAGAATTCGCAGCCCTGATAGAGATCGGGCACACCGGGTACGGTAAGCCGCAGCAATGTCTGCGACAGGCCATTCAACGCGGCGGCGGGGGCGATCTGGCGCACAAACGCCATCATCTCGTTCTGAAAGACGCGCGACCGGGCCGGGTCCAGCAACGCGCCGAGCGCCTCCAGACAGGATTTTTCGTAGGCCTCGTCTGGATCGAGCCAGCTGGTATGACGCTTGCCTTCCCTCAAGGCCTTGATGAACCAGGCGCTCACCCGATCTTCAAGTCCCTCCAGGTCACCGTTGAGTGGCCAGACGCCGAGGAGCGTCTGCAACAGCATCAACGCATCCGAGCGATCAGGCGCGTCCCGAGCATCACCAAGCCTGTCCAGCCAGTTGCGCGCCTGCGCCGACCAGGCCTCGGCGACCTCGCTGAGCACCGCGATCCGCATGCGCGCATCCTCGCCGCGCTTGTGATCATGCGTCGCCGTCGCCAGCATCGCGTCCGGATGCGTTTCCAGTCGCTGCGCACAGCGCTCATGGAACACCGGCACGGACAAAGCCACGCAGTCCGGTTTGCTGCCCACTTCGTTGCGCGATATCAGTCGGACATAACGATAGAAAAGCGTATCTTCGAGAGACTTGGCGGCAAGCGGGGCCGTCAGATGCTCGAAACTCCGCTGCGCCCGTCGCTGGGCGAGGGATGGCCCCTTTTCCACCGATACTGACAGGCATGCGACGATACGATCGAGCAGTTCATGCCGCGCGGGAGACAGCTGCCCTCTCGCCTGATCAGCGGCCCTGCCGAGCGCTTCAC
Source organism: Brytella acorum (assembly GCF_029309905.1). GTDB lineage: Bacteria > Pseudomonadota > Alphaproteobacteria > Acetobacterales > Acetobacteraceae > Brytella > Brytella acorum. Next base: position 31,285 of record NZ_JARBJP010000010.1, on the reverse strand, counting down.
GGTCCGCCGTGTGATCCGCCAGCCGCTCGTCGGCGTAATAGGTGCGGTAAAGGTCAAACGGAAGCAGCAACGCACGCGCGACGACCGCTACGCTCTCAAACGTATCGTCATGTCCGTTGCCGATCCCGCCCTCCGGCGCCTCTTCGAGCGCGCGCGCCAGTCGCCGCACGAGACGGGCAAATTCTGCCGGAAACATGCCCGACAGGATTTCGCGACGCGCATGGCGTTGCATCGCAGGAAAAGCACTTGCCTCATCGAGACACGTGGCAAAGAGCGCGTCGAGTTCGGGCTGGCCGGACCCGTCATGCAGAACGGCGGAGACCTGATCCATGAAATCATAGCCCGTCGAGCCGTCGATCTTCCAGTCTGCGGGGAGCGCCTCGCCGGGTTCGAGGATTTTTTCCACATAGACCGGAGCGTCAGAAGGCGCATCAGGCGGTCGTTGCGAAGCCACCCCCTCCAGCCGGGCGCGTAACCGGGCACAATAGGCGTCCGGCGCAGCGAGACCGTCGATGTGATCGACGCGAAACCCGTCCACGAGGCCGCGTGCATACAGGGAAATGGCGTAATCATGCGTGGCATCGAACACGTCGATTTTCTCGACGCAGAGACCACCCAGACCCGTATTGTCGAAAAACCGCCGCCAGTTGAGAATTTCGGACCCGGAACGCCAGAATTTCAGAACCCATGCCTGTTTCTCGATCAACGCATGGAGACGGCTCCGCCCGACGGGCGTGCCGGTGTCGTAATTTTCCAGGCACCGCCGCACGGCCGTTGCCCCGGCGTCGCTCCCAGCCCATTGGGCCAGCCGCCTCAACGTGTCTGCCGTCTCGCGATCGGGTCTGTCCCGCTGGGCGAGGATGGACAGCGCGGCCTGCAGCACGGCGGGCATACCGCTGCCACGCAGGAGAGTGGCATAATCCGTCGGGCAGACCGTGAAACGATGCTCGTGATGCTGGACGAAAAACCGGCCGCTTTCCGCGGGGCAGGTCAGGGAGAGAACGCCTTCCTGCAGCGCCTGTGCGTAGGGGCGGTCGAGGAACGGCATGACGATCCTGCCATCGGTCTCCGGACCGGGATCGTCCCACGCCACATCGAAGAAGGACGCATGCGGGCTGCGGCGTCCCCATGCCAGCATGTCTTCCCACCAGAGGTTCCCGGCGCCGCCCACCGCCATGTGATTCGGCACGATGTCGATCATCAGCCCCATGCCGTGCTCGCGAAGCGCGGCCATGAGGGTCTTCAGCCCTTCTTCACCACCCAGCTCCGGCTCGATGCAACCGTAATCGAGGACGTCATAGCCGTGTGTCGAGCCCGGGCGACTGCGAAACAGGGGGGAGGCATAGACATGGCTGATACCGAGCCGCGCCAGATACGGAACGTATTGCGCCGCCTTCGCCAGCGTGAAACCCTGCCGGAACTGAAGGCGCATCGTGGCCCGCACGCCGTTCCACGGGTCGGATGTCACGTCCCGCATGGGATCCTCATTCATCGCGGCCTCTCCGTGCGCAGACCTGTCAGGCGCGATGTGACAGCGGCGCGTTTGAGCAACATGCGGGTCAGTCCGGGGTAGCGCCGACGCCAGTTCGGATGTTCCGTCAATGTGCCGGGAATATTGACGGCCTCGTCCAGCCCGAGAAGATCCTCAAGAGGCACCAGAGCCAGGGGACAGGCCGCCTCAGCCGTATAACGCACGGCCAGATCCACGATAACCCGAGCACCTTTGGCGCTGGCGTCGGGGCGTGTCGGATCTTCGAGCGTGCATTCGTCGGGCGCTTTCGCCTGATCCGGTGCGGCCTTGCGCACGGGACGCTTTTTCTTGCGTCGATCCGCGCTCAGGGCGCTCCACAGGGCCTCGCGCTCTCCATCCCGTTCTTTCCGGGCGCTCTCAAGGCCTTCATCGGTCGCGATTTCCCGGGTCGTGCGACGCCATTGCAGATCCACGCCCTGCCACCACCCGGCGAGGGGCGGAAGGTCATGCGTCGTGGTCATGGCCACGGCCTTGCCGGACCATGCGTCCGGCGCCAGAAAACAGCCTTTGGGGTCCTTCTGGAACGGCAGGACGTTCATGCCCAGCAAAGCCTGCCGCGAAAGTGCCTCGCGAAAAGTGGGCTCAACCGTTCCGAGATCCTCGCCGATGACCACGGCTCCGGCGCGTGCCGCCTCAAGTGCGGTCAGATGCAAAATGTCGTCACGCGGATAATCGAGATAGGCCCCATCCGCCGAGCTTCCGCCTTCCGGAATCACCCACAGACGCTCCATGCCCATCACATGATCCATGCGCAGGCCGCCGACATAGCGGAAATTGGCCTTCAACATCTCGATGAGAGCGCGATATCCCGTCGCGACCAGACGGCGCGGCGCATAGGTCGTCAGGCCCCAGTTCTGCCCCGCCCGGCTGAGCGCATCGGGCGGCGCGCCGATCGACAGGCCCAGCAGGTGATCGGTCTGGTTGGACCAGCACTCGCTCCCCTGCGGATCGACGCCGATGGCCAGATCCCCGATGAGACCGATCCGCATACCCCCTTTGAGGGCGCTCTCCTGGGCGCTGCGCAGACCGCGTGCGGCCAGCCATTGCAGGAATTTGTGGAACATGACTTCGTCTTCCATGCCCCGCGCGAAACTCGCCACTTCCGGATTGCCGGGATGACGGACCGTTTCCTGCCAGGACCGCCAGTCTCCACCCCGTGGGCCGCGCCGCACGGCCTGAGCATGGAGAACCTCGAAAACCGCATGTTGATGAAGAGGCGTGCCTCCCGCCGCGACGAAGGCCGCAAAATCGTCGGGCTCAACAGGAGTGCTTCGCGTTTCGTAAAGGGCGCGCAACAGCTTCAGGCGCGCGGAGGCGGCTTCCGTCCAGTTGATCAGATCCGCTTCTTCCAGGCGATGAAGCGCCGGGACTGAAAGCCCGGCGCGCCGCATGGCGGCGCGGACGGTCTGCGCGTCGAACACCGCATGGGGGTCTATCAGAAAGACATTCAGGAACAGGCGGCTCGACGGAGAATACGGGCTGTAATGCTCCGGACGGGCCGCGAACATGGCATGGGTCGGACTGAGCATCAGCGCATCGCCTCCGGCGTGCCCAAGAGCACTGGCCAGCCCTCCGACAGCGCTGAAATGACCGAGCCCACCGTCGTTTCGATCGCGCAGACCATAGACCTGTGCGCCGCCGCCCCACATACGCGGCGTGCGCGCGCCGGTAAGATCCGCCAGCGTTGGGCAATGCGAGGGCGCCACGGCGAGCGTAACCTCCCGATCCCCGATTTCGAGCTTGTGGTAGCCTTGCGTCCGCATGCCCGCCAGAGAATACGTCCCCTGCCGGTCTTTCCGGACCCGGCCTTCCATCGTCATGCCGTCTTCGAGCGTGATCTTGTAGCGATCGCTCTCATGGGCTCCTGCTGGAAGACGCACGGCGCGCCCTGACTGGGCCACGATCATGGGCGGCAGGGCAACTCCTTTTCCATCGTGTGCGCTGGCCTGAAGCAAAGGGACAAGACGTCGCAGACTGTCTGGCGAGACGACGCGCGTCTTCCCCTGCGCATCCTGCCATCGCGTCTTGAGGCCGAGCCCGCGAGCCTGTTTGGCGAGGGCCTGATCAGACATGAGGACTCTCCTTCAGCCAGACGCCCATCGAACAGGCCCCGAGAACGGACCCATTGGGCGGATGCGGCCAGACATAGATTGCCTCGCCTTCCGGCCTGTCGTGCAATACCGCCGCGTCCTGACCGAGATTGATCGCAATCGTCAGAAGCGCGCCGTCGCCCATCATCCACCGGGCCAGAAGAGCCTTATCCTTGCCCGCCGCGCCTTCCAGAATCTGCGCGCCCGCGCTGACCGTTCCCGCCAGACGCGGCATGATGAAACGGTGGCGCAGAGCAAGCAGCCCGGACGTCAGGTCGAGCCATCGTCGATGCTCAGGTTGTTCCATCTCCGCACGATCGGGACGCGAGCGTTCGAAGGTTTCGAGAGCGTTGGGGTCGGGAATATGTTCCCGACGCTCGACGCTCTGAAAGGCGCTGAAAGAACGGAATTCCGCCCGTCGGCCGTCCCTGACGATTTTCGCCAGTTCGGGACCATGGCTGGTGAAAAAGAAGAACGGCGTGCGGCTGCCCCACTCCTCCCCGAAGAACAGCATCGGGATCTGCGGATTCAGCAGCATCAGGGCGTAAGCCACATGCAGAGCGTCGGGAGAGGCGAGGGTCGTCAGGCGCTCACCCATGGCGCGGTTGCCGGTCTGGTCATGGTTCTGGAGAAAAAATATGAATTTATCAGTCGGCAGATCGCCACTCGATGAGCCCCGCCTGCGCCCGTCGACAGGCGCCTCCTGCCCCTGGAAACAGAAACCTTCTTCCAGAACGGTTTCGAGCGAGTGCATCGGTGCGCCCGAGAAATTACCGTAATAGCCCTCGTCTTCTCCGGTCAGCAGCACATGCAGGGCGTTGTGCGCGTCATCGTTCCACTGGGCGGAAAAACCGTCCCGCAGAAGGGCGGCGTCATTATTCTCGTTCTCGAGAATAAGATGAACGTGCCGCCCCTCTTCCACATGCGCTTCGACGGTCTGACGCAGTTCTTCCAGCCAGCTCCGGTCGATGATCGCCTGTACCGCATCCATCCGCAAACCGTCGAAGCGAAACTCCATCAGCCAGTAGAGCGCATTATCAGTGAAATAATCCCGGACTTCGCGCCGCCGGAAGTCGATCGCGTCCCCCCAGGGCGTTTTCTGACCGTGCGCGAAGAAACCGTCCGCATACTGCGAAAGATAATTCCCGTCAGGACCGAAATGATTATAAACGACGTCCAGAAAAATCATCAGGCCGTTTCGATGGGCCTCGTCGATCAGATATTTCAGATCATCGGGCGTGCCGTAGCTGGATTCAGGCGCGAACGGGAAGACGCCATCGTACCCCCAGTTCCGGTCCCCCGGAAATTCGGATAGCGGCATCAACTCCACCGCCGTCACACCGAGAGCCGTCAGGCGCGGTAGATCTTCGGCCAGTTTCCGATAGCCGCCGCAAAGTCCGACGTGCAGTTCGTAAATGACGGTTTCCTGCCACGGACGGCCCCGCCATTCAGGAAAACGCCAGATGTAAGACCCTGGATCGACCACGAGGCTGGGTCCGTGCACATCCTCGGGCTGGGCGCAGGATGCAGGATCCGGAACGCTCAGTTCGGCGCTGATACCGTAGCGATAGCGGACGCCGGCGCCGCTCGCCACCTCGCATTCGAACCAGCCGTTTCCCACAGCGGACATCGGGAACGGTTCGTGACCTTCCCGTTCGAGCGTGACCTCTTCACAGGACGGAGCCCAAAGGCGAAAACGCGTCCTGTCCGGAGCCAGCAACACAGCCCCCTGACGACGGTCATACTGGAAACTGCGCGACATGGCCTCGCCTCCGGTCAGTTCCTGGCTGGGACGGCCTCGCCGTCGCCAAGCTGAAGTTGCAGCAGCAGCATCGAATGAGCCTGCACGACCACCTTGCTGCGATGAGTGTCGGCCTCGGGCGGCGTTTCCAGCACCGTCCGCGCCGGGTCCGCACTGTCGACGAGCAGGCTCCATTTCCCCTGCGGCTCCGGAAGAACACACAGGACGTCTTCGGTTCCCGCATTAAGCAGAAGATAGGTGATATCGAGCGCGCCGTTGCTTTCGAGGGCGCGCCTCACGCCCAGCGGACGTTTTTCGCCACTGTTCCACTCATCAACGCTCATCGGCTCACCATCCGCTCCGAACCAGGCGATATCCGGCAGGTCGGCGCGCGGCTTGTGCAGACCATGCATGTAACGCGCGGCTTTCAGCGATGGATGCATTTTCCGGATCGCGATCAGGCGGGCGACGAAATCGTGCATATCCCGCCCGCGATCGGTTTCCAGCAGATCCCAGTGCAGCCATGATAATTCGTTATCCTGGCAATAAACGTTGTTATTGCCATTCTGGGTTTGGCCGAACTCATCCCCGGCCAGGATCATCGGCGTCCCGTGCGAGAAAATCAGCGTTCCCATCATGGCGCGACGGATACGATCTCGCACCGCATTGACAGCTTCGTCATCCGTAGGTCCTTCGACACCCCAGTCGAAACTGTGGTTGTCTTCCGCCCCGTCGCGACTGTCTTCCATATTGGCTTCGTTGTGACGCTGATTGTAAGTCACCACATCCATCAGCGTGAAACCGTCATGGGCGGTCACGAAATTGACGCTCGTCCAGGGTCGACGTCCCCTATGGTCGAACAGATCCCCCGATCCCGCCAGACGCGCGGCCATCTCCCCCTGAAGCCCTGGATCCCCGCGCCAGAAGCGACGCGTTGTGTCGCGAAACTTGTCGTTCCACTCAAGGAAGCCCGGTGGGAAATTCCCGACCTGGTAGCCACCCGGCCCCGGATCCCAGGGCTCGGCAATCAGCTTGCGGGAGACGAGAAGCGGGTCCTGGGAAATGGCGTCCAGAAAGCCCGAACCCTGGTCGTAACCATATCCCTCGCGCGCCAGAATGACCGCCAGATCAAAGCGGAAACCGTCAACGCCGAATTCGGTCACCCAGTGACGCAGGGAATCCAGCACCATCTGCGTGACACGCGGATGCGACAGATTGAGCGTGTTTCCGCAGCCGGTATCGTTGATGTAATGCCGCTCGTTACCCGGCAGCAGCCGGTAGTAGCTGGCATTGTCCAGACCGCGATAGCACAGCGTCGGGCCCAGTTCATTGCCCTCGCATGTGTGATTGTAGACGACATCCATGATGACTTCGATACCGGCGGCATGGAGATGCCGGACCGCCGTACGAAAATCATCCGAACTGCCTCGACCGACAAAGCCGAGATGCGGGGCGAAAAAAGAGAACGTATTATATCCCCAGTAATTCGTGACACCACGCTCGATCAGAAAGCGGTCCGTCACGAAAGACTGTATCGGCAGCAGTTCCAGCGAAGTGATGCCAAGCTTCTGCAGATATTCAATGAAACGCGGATCGGAAAGAGCGCGAAACGTCCCTTTCTGCAATTTATGGACACCGTCGCGCAGCATGGACAGGCCGCGGACATGCGCTTCCATCACCACCATGTCCTGAAACGCGATTTCAGGTCTTGGATCATGGACCAAAGGCCGTTCCAGCCCCACGACACGGCATTTCGGCATGGAGGATGCGCTGTCGCGCCGGTCGTAGGACAGATCGGCCCGCGCCGCCTTGAGCTTGTAGCCGAACATGGCGTCCGACCAGTGCATCTTGCCGCTCAGTTCGCGCGCATAGGGATCGATCAGAAGCTTGTGCGGATTGAACCGGTGGCCTTTGTCAGGCTCATAAGGCCCGAAGGCCCGCAGACCATACAACAGCCCCGGTTCGGCATTCGGCAGATAACCATGCCAGATTTCATCGGTATATTCGGGCAGGGTCAGCCGCGCCGTCTCGCGCCGCCCCGCCTCGTCGAACAGACAGACGTCGATCCGGGTCGCATTGGCCGAAAAAACGGCGAAATTGACGCCATGACCGTCATAGGTCGCGCCCAGCGGCCACGGTTTCCCAGGCAACATGGGAGAAATCGGACGAGTCATCATACCTCCGTTCTGACCGGCGAGAGAATGAGAAGCGCCATCGGCGGCAGAACGAGATCGAGCGACCACGGGTGCCCATGCGCCGCGCTCCGTTCCGCCGAAACGCCGCCGCCATTGCCGACATTGCTGCCGCCGTAAATCGCTGCATCCGTATTCATGATCTCGCGCCAGAATCCGCCCTCCGGCACCCCGACCCGATAACCCTGTCGAATGACAGGTGTCGTGTTCCAGACGACGACCACCGGCGGCCCATCCTGCGCATAACGCACCCACGCGAAGACGATGTTGGCGACGTCATCGCCCACCACCCATTGAAACCCGCGCGGGTCCGCGTCCCGCTCATGGAGAGCCGGCGTCCGCCGGAGCGTGTGATTGAGATCGGACACCAGACGCAGGGTTCCGGCTTTGAGGGGGTTTTCCAGAGAATGCCAGGGAATTTCGCCCCCGTGCTCCCATTCCCCGTCCTGAGCGATCTCGCACCCCATGAAAATGAGTTTTTTGCCGGGATGCGTCCACATGAACGCCAGATAGGAGCGCAACCCCGCATGACGTTGCCACTCATCGCCCGGCATGCGTGCCAGCAGCGAGCCTTTTCCGTGCGTCACCTCGTCATGGGAAATGCTCAGAACGAAACGCTCGGAAAATCCGTAATGCGTGCCGAACAGAATTTCGGACAGGTGGTAGCCGCGCCAGAGCGGATCGCGCTCCATGAAATGCAGCGTGTCATGCATCCAGCCCATGTTCCATTTATAGGCAAATCCCAGTCCGCCATCCGCCGTCGGCTGCGTCACTCCGGGCCAGGCGGTCGACTCTTCGGCAATCACCATGACGTCCGGGCGGACGCGACGGACCGTATCATTCAGCTCCCGAATGAATCCCACCGCTTCGAGATTTTCACGCCCGCCGTGAATATTCGGCACCCACTGCCCTTCGGCCCGGCTGTAATCGCGATACAACATCGATGCCACGGCATCGACGCGCAGCCCGTCGATATGGAACTGCTCCAGCCACATCACCGCGCTCGAAATAAGGAAAGCCCGCACTTCATGGCGACCGAAATTATAGATCAGCGTGTTCCAGTCCTCATGGAGGCCCTCGCGCGGGTCCATGTGTTCGAACAGCGCCGTGCCATCGAACTGTGCCAGACCATGAACATCATTGGGAAAATGAGCGGGAACCCAGTCCAGAATGACACCGATCTCCGCCTGATGACAGGCGTCGATGAAAGCCGCGAACTGCTGGGGCGTTCCATGCCGCGCGGTGGGTGCGAACAGGCCGAGCGGCTGATACCCCCACGAACCACCGAAGGGATGCTCCATGATCGGCAGAAGCTCGATATGCGTAAAACCCGCCTCGCGGACATAGGGGATCAGGTCACGTTCGAGATCGTCCCATGTCGCCACACGGTCACAGTTACCACCCGGACGCCGCCATGAGGGAATATGCAGTTCATAAATGGAAATCGGGGCTTCCGGCGCGTGACGGGCGTGTCGCGCCGCCATCCATGACTCGTCGTGCCAGTCATAGGCCCAGGGCGATACGACGACGGAGGCGGTCGCCGGGGGACGCTCGGCGAAAGCCGCGTAGGGATCCGCCTTCTGGGGAAGGATTTCTCCGTTGGCCGACAGAATTTCGTATTTATAGCGCTCTCCGGGATGAAGGCCGGGAATGAAAAGCTCCCACACCCCCGCACGATGACGCAGACGCATCGGATGACGTCGCCCGTCCCAGATGTTGAAATCGCCTATCACGGAAACCCGGCGGGCATTGGGCGCCCACACGGCAAACAGCACACCGTCGATCCCGTCAAATGTCCGTGCATGCGCTCCGAGCAGGCAATGCAGATGGAAATGCGCACCGCGCGCGAAAGCCTCAAGTTCCGCGTCATCGAGCACCGGTCCGATGGAATAGGGATCTTCGACTTCCTCAACCGCGTCGGCCCAGGTGACCTTGAAGCGATAGCGCGCGTTCCGGGGAATGGTGCCGATGAACATGCCGGTATCATCGACAGCACGCATCGATTTTTCGATTTCCGCGGAGCGGGGACGCTGAACAATTAGCCTCACATTGGCGGCATCCGGATAAAATGCGCGGATAATATCGACTTTTTCCGCCTGATGACGCCCGAGAATGGAAAACGGGTCGCCGTATCGTCCAGCGAGAAGTTCATCCGTGTGCTCCGGAACGGTGAACCACGCCTCGTCTTGCTTACGCGGCATCAATATGCTCTCCCGCAGAGGCCTGTCATGTGTATCGAGACACGAGCCGCCCGACTGTGATGTTTAAGTGTGAACGACTAGGCTTTGCTGAGAAGTCCCAGTCGAATCCGACCGGGTTTGCGCGCGATCTGGCGTCCCGGTCGCGTCACGCGCCGGATCGCATTGCCGCCGAACAGTTTCGGCGGCGGAAGGTCCGAAACCGTGTCCTGGACCGCATCGAGATCGATCTCGGCCAGCGATGCGAAGAGCTGCGCATATTGCGCCGCTTTTCCGGACCAGGAGACATCGGTTGCGGCACCATTTCTCTGGAGCGCGATCCAGGCTTTGCGGTTCCCGCGAAAAAGAGTTCTGGCTTTCTCGATGGTCGTTGCCAGCATCTCTGATGAAACCGGAGAGAACAGGAAACCGGTTCCGACCCCCTGACTGATCGCGGCTTCGTTGGCATCGACGATCGTGTCCGCCAGACCGCCAACCTGAGAGACGATGGGAACGGCTCCATAACGGAGAGCGCAGAGCTGTGTCAGCCCGCACGGCTCGAAGCGAGAGGGCACCAGCAACGCATCGACGGAGGCCTGGAAACGATGCCCCAGTTCTTCACTGTAACCCAGATAACAGGCAAAGCGCCCCGGATAGGCGCGCTGCAGCCGAAAAAATTCCCGATGAATGGAGCGATCGCCCTCGCCCACCACCACGAACTGCGTATTTCGATGCAGCAGACGTCCCATGATTTCAGGCAGGAGATCCACGCCTTTCTGAGACGTAAGGCGACTGACGATGCCCACGAGAAAGGCGTTCCGATCCTGCGGCAGGCCAAATTCCGATTGCAACGCCAGTTTGTTGGCCATCCGCGAGGCGATATCGCCCAGACGATAGGGAAAACGAACCGACGGATCCTGCGCGGGGTTCCACACGGTCGTATCGAGACCGTTCAGAATGCCACTGAGGCATGAGGAACGGGCACGCAGCAGACCATCCAGCCCCATACCCCATTGCTCGCCCTGGATTTCCTGAGCGTAAGTGGGAGACACGGTCGTGATCCAGTCCGCGAAGAAAAGACCCGCTTTCAGAAAACTGATTTTTCCGTGAAATTCACATCCATCCATATTCAGGGCTTCAACAGGAAGCCCGAACGCCTCACGCTCTTCCGCCGGGAAACTGCCGTGAAAAGCGAGGTTATGGATGGTCTGCACGACACGCGGCCGACGCGACATGCCGTTCGCGCGCCAGACCTCATCGCCATCGTAATGAAGATAGGCCGCCGTCAGACCGCCCTGCCAGTCATGGGTCTGAATGAGATCCGGGTGGTAGCCGCTCAGAAAGCCCTGACCGATACAGGCCGCGGCCCGCGCCAGGACGGCGAAGCGTATGCCGTTATCGGGCCAGTCCTGACCGTCGACGCGCAGATACGGATTGCCGGGACGGTCATAAAGCGCAGGGATATCGAGCACGGCCAGACACAAAGCGCCAATGCTGCCCAGCCTCAGTCGCGCCTCATGACCAAGAACATCCGGCAGCCGCACGACCTCGCAGTCTTCGCCGATCGCGGCCAGAATGGCAGGATAGCCCGGAACAAGCGTCCGCACCTGCACCCCATAATCCGCCAGGGCGACCGGCAGCGAAGCGACGACGTCGCCCAGCCCTCCGGTCTTGACATAGGGGAACAGCTCCGATGCCACGGACAGAACCTGAACAGAACGGGAGAGTGTTATCGACGAAGCGCTCATCACCCGTTCTCCTTCCCGAAATGGGAATCTGCCCCGTGAGGGTATTTATCGTTTGAAATGCCGGCACCCACGCCGTGGACGACCTGTATGGGAAGAACGTTTGAAACCGCGAGAGTTAACGCGATCACGGCGATGTGATCTCACTTTCAGCAGATGCCTTCTCGACGCCCCAGCCCTGCCGTAATCAGCATGTGACGACCGGGCCATGACGCGAAAGAGAGACCGCCGAGCAAAGCCGCGTTCGAGCTGCCGCTCCGATCGCGGCAATGCTGGCGACGCGACGGTCTGTCGGGCTTCCCCGCTTCGGGACGGAGCACGCCTTGATCTGACGGTCATGCGCCCTCTGTCCGGCAATATCGAAACAATCCCTACCGCGTCATATTACATCCCGGTAGGACCATCACATCACGGTATGAAACGGTTGACGCCACTTTCGCCCCGGCGTGATGATCCGCGCGCAAGACGCCGTCACATTCAACGGGGAAGCTGAACCGTCATGACAGGACAGACGAAAACATGGCGGGCCGATCCGCTGACCTGGGGACACGGGCCAAGGATATTCGAGATCTTTGTCGAGCCGACCTGCCCGTTTTCCGTGCGCGCGCTTGGAAAACTCGATGCCCTGCTCGATCAGGCCGGACCAGACCGCGTCACCATCAGGATCCGCCTCCAGTCACAGCCCTGGCACATGTTTTCCGGTGTCGTAACGCGCTGCGTGATCGCAGCCTCGACGCTCAGCGGTGGCAGGGAAGATGCTAAGCGGGTGTTGACCGCCGTCGGTGCCCATCGCGAGGCGTTTGAGTTCACGCATCATGCCGGTGGCCCGAACATGGAATCCACCCCGGACGACATCATCGCGCGGATTGAAGCCTTTAGCGGCCTGAAACTCGCCGAAGCCTTCGCGATCCCCGACCTTGATACGGTCATCAAATGGCACTGCAAATATGCCCGGCAGAATGGCATCCACGTCTCGCCGACTTTCATGATCGATGGGTTGATCGATCCCGCCATCAGCAGCGGTGACGCCGTGTCCGACTGGGTGGCGCGCCTGACCACGGAGACAGCATGAACACCATCACGACCCCTTGTCCCGACCGTATGGCCTGGGACGTGGCGCGACATCAGGCGCGCCATCATCTGCTGGCCGCTGACGGCGCACCGCACGACGCCCTGGCGCTCCGGTTGCTCGGTGCCGAAGCGCTGGAGCTTTCCGGCGAGCCGGACCGTCTCCCCCATGAAGCGGCCATGCGCGGTTTCATCGCAGCGCGCAACCGCTTTGCCGAAGAGCGCCTCGCCCGCGCGATCGCGGGGGGCACCCATCAGGCCGTCATCCTCGGCGCGGGACTGAATACACTTGGTTTTCGACCGCCATACGCGTCGTCGGAGGTCAAAATCTTCGAGGTCGACCAGCCGGAGATGCAGGCCTGGAAGCGCGCGCGCCTGGCAGAGATCGGCGCGGAGGTCCCGCAAAACCTCGCTTTCGTGTCGCTGGATCTCGACCATGACGGATTGCTGCCCAGCCTCGAAGCGGTTGGTTTCAATCCGATGCGACCCGTCTTCTTCGTGGTCCTCGGGCTCGTGCCGCATCTGACCTATGAAATGAACGACGCCATCATGCGATTCATTTCATCCCTGCCCCGCGGCGAAATGGTGTTCGACTATCTCGAGCCGCCCGCCAACAGCGCGCCTGACACGCGGGGCGTTTTCGAAACGCGCGGCGTCGATGGCCGACCCGCCTGCTATTTCGACGCACGCGGCATGGAAGACATCATGGAACTGACGAACTTCCGTTGGTTCGAGGATCTGGACCGCGCCGACATGCTGGCGATGTTCGAGCTGCCCGTCCAGCCCTGGCCCGGCACCCCCAAGGCGCATGTGATCCACGCCCGGGCATAGGACATTCCGGACGCGGGATCGTATGTCGGTTCACCCGACCGATGTCATGAAGGGCCCGGACACCGGTCGACCGGAACCCTTCCGCGTCACCAGACGGTGAAACCCGCATCCACATTGACGATCGCGCCGGTCATCAGGCTGGCCGCGTCAGAGGCCAGAAACTGCACGACGGAAGCGACCTCGTCCGGCTGGCCGACGCGCCCCATTGGCGTGCCGTCGATCCAGCGATCGTAAAGCGCGGGTTTTTCCATGCCGAACCGCGTCAGCGTAGTCTCGATATAGGTCGGCGCCACCGCGTTGACGCGAATGCCGCTCGGCGCCCATTCGGCGGCCAGCGAACGGATATACTGATGCACGCCCGCCTTGGACGCGTTGTAGGCCGCCTGTTGCTGGGGGCGATTGACGATCAGCCCTGACATCGAGCCGATCGCAACGATGCTGCCGCTGCCCTGCCTGAGCATGACGCGGCCGACGGCCTGACATGAGCGGAACATGCCATTGAGGTTGATGTCGATCTGCTTGAGCCACTGCCCTTCCGGCACGTCCTCGGCCTTGACTTCGGATACGCACAGTCCAGCACTCGCCACGAGAATATCGATCTTCCCATATTCCTGCTCGACGGCGCTGACCGCATCTTCCACGCTCTTCATGGAGGTGACATCCATGCCGACATGCGAGGCGGTGTAGCCTTTCGCGCGCAGTTCCCCGGCCGACTGCGCGGCGCGATCGAGATCGAGATCGGCCAGCACGACATGCGCGCCAAATTCCGCCAGCGCCTCGGCGCAGCACAGGCCAATGTTCTGCGCGCCGCCCGTGATGATGGCCACGCGCTGATCGAGACGGAGTTTTTCCTGGTACATCGGAGAGATTCCTGATGAGAAATGTTTATGCGGCGAGCGAACGCCGTGCTTTCCGAGGCATGGCGACGCCGTTCTGGTCGAAAAGATGGCAATGCTCGGGAGGGAACGAGAATGCGACGGGCGCATCCGCCGTCAACGCATCCCCACCCTCGGTCTGGATGATGATGTCGTGGCCATCGCTGATGCGAACATGCAGATGCGTCAGCGCGCCGAGATGCTCAGCCAGCAGGACCACGCCCTGCCCCGGGTTGACGTCCGAAGTGCCCAGGCGAACATGTTCGGGGCGAATACCGAGCGTCACGGAGGTCCCTACCAGATCGGCGCGCGGCTCCACCGCGACCGTTACGCTCTGGCCGGTTACGAGCTTGACCCGCGTACCCTGCTCGTCAGCCGCTATAACGTGTGCCTGCAGCAGGTTCATCGGCGGTGCGCCGATGAAGCGGGCGACGAACAGGTTGCGGGGATGATGGTACAGCTCCAGCGGCGAGCCGACCTGTTCGATAATGCCTTTCTGAAGCACGACGATCTTGTCGGCCATGGTCATGGCTTCGATCTGGTCATGCGTGACGTAGATCGTCGTCGCCTCCAGACGCCGGTGCAGCGTCGCGAGTTCAACGCGCATCTGGCCGCGCAGGGCCGCATCGAGATTCGACAGCGGCTCATCGAACAGAAAGACCTTCGGATTGCGGACGATGGCCCGCCCGATGGCGACACGCTGGCGCTGGCCGCCGGAGAGCTGGCCCGGCTTGTGCTTGAGATAAGGTTCGAGTTGCAGCGTCTTCGCGACAGCCTCGATCTTCCCGCGCCGCTCGGCCTCGGGCATCTTCGCCAGCTTCAGGGCGAATTCCATGTTCTGATAGACGTTCATATGCGGATAGAGCGCATAGGACTGAAACACCATCGCCAGGCCGCGATCGGCCGGCCCCACGTCGTTCACACGCCGTCCGTCGATCAGAAGATCGCCATCCGTGATGTCCTCCAGTCCGGCGATCATGCGCAGCAGCGTTGATTTTCCGCAGCCCGACGGACCGACGAACACCACGAACTCGCCGTCCTCGATCGTCAGGGATACGCCCTTGATGATCTCCTCGGAAATATAGGTCTTGCGGATGTTCTTGAGTTCAACAGTGGCCATCACGCAGCCTCCCGATCGTGTCTGAGTGTTTGAATTGCGGACATCATTTCACGGCCCCAAAAGTCAGGCCGCGCACAAGCTGCTTCTGGCTGAACCAACCGAAGATAAGAATCGGCGCCACCGCCAGCGTCGATGCCGCCGACAGTTTGCCGAAAAACAGCCCTTCCGGAGACGAGAACGACGCGATGAACGCCGTCAAGGGGGCAGCCTGCGAAGATGTCAGATTCAGCGACCAGAACGCCTCGTTCCAGCACAGGATCATCGAAAGAAGCGCTGTCGAGGCAATGCCCGGCACGGCCAGCGGCAACAGGACCACGGTGATCTCCTGCCAGCGATTCGCGCCATCCATGCGTCCCGCTTCGAGGATCGGCAACGGCACTTCGCGAAAGAATGTGTAGAGCATCCACACCGTGATCGGCAGGTTGGTAAGCATGTCCACGATCGCCAGCCCCACCACCGTATCGAGCAGATGCGTGTCGCGCGCAATCAGATAGATCGGCACCAGAACCCCGACCGGCGGCAGCATGCGCGTCGACAGCATCCATAGCAGTGTCCCCTTCGTCCGCTTGCCAGGCAGAAACGCCATCGCATAGGCGGCCGGAATGGACAGCAGGATTGCGACGAACGTCGCGCCGACGGATATCAGCACCGTATTGAGCGCGAAATGCCAGTAATTGGCGCGCTCGAAAACTTCCGCGTAGCTGACCAGGGTCGGGCGGAAAAAGAGATGCGGGGGCGTTGCGATGGCATCGACCTCGCTCTTGAAGCCCGTCAGGAACATCCAGAAGAGTGGGAAGAAAATCCAGAGCGCGATGATCCATCCGAGCGAACCGATGGCGATCGACGCGCCGCGTGAGCGTTTGACAGCCATAAGATCAGGCCTCCAGGTTTCGGGCCACGGCCCGCACGAGGAACATGGCGACGATATTCGCGATCACGATGGCGATCACGCCGCCGGCCGACGCGCCCCCCACATCGAACTGCAACAGGGCACGGGCATAGATCATGTAAGCGAGATTGGTGGAGGCGACGCCGGGGCCACCCGCCGTCGTCACCATGATTTCCGCGAAGATCGTCAGCAGGTAGATCGTCTCGATCATCACCACGACCGTAATGGCGCGGCTGAGATGCGGCAGGATGATATGCCGGAAGCGTGCAACCGGTCCCGCGCCATCGAGCAACGCGGCCTCGCGCTGCTCGGTGTCGAGAGACTGCACGGCGGTCAGCAGGATAAGAACCGCAAAAGGCAACCACTCCCATGCGACGATCATCATGACGGTCGCCATGGGAAAACGTTGGAGCCAGTCGATCGGCGTCAGACCGACAGAGCGCATCATCCAGGCATAGACCCCATAGATCGGATGCAGCATCAGGTTCTTCCACAGCAACGCCGAGACGGTGGGCATGACGAAGAACGGTGAAATGACCAGCACGCGGGCGATCCCGCGTCCGAAAAACTCCTGATCGTAAAGAACGGCCAGCAGCGTTCCGCCGCCCACCGAAATCACCAGAACGCCGACCACCAGCAGGGCCGTATTACGCAGCGCTTCCAGAAAGTCCGGGTCGGTCAGCAGGTACCAGTAATTGCTGAACCCCGCAAAGCCGTGCATCGTCGGGTCCACGAGATTGTAGTTCCGGAACGAATACCACAGCGTGAGGAGCAGCGGCACGATCGACCAGACGAGCAGCAGGACGACGGCGGGTGAGAGCAGCAGGATGCCGCTCTTCCGCCCGCTGGTCGAACCCGCTCTGACGGGCGGTGGCGCCGTCGTCATGGTGGTGGCATCCATGGTGAAATCCTTGAAACGTGGCCGTCAGAGCGAAAGCATCAACGCAGGTAAGAGGCCTGACGCATCGTCCGCGTCGTGGAAGCCTGCGACGCCGACAACGCCTGATCCACGGTCATCTGGCCCGACAGCGCGGCGGCGATGGTCTGGCCGACCTGCGTTCCGATGGCCTGGAACTGCGGGATGCTGACGAACTGGGCGCCCGTATAGGGACGCGGCTCGGCGGTCTGGCCGTTCGGATCGGAATTCGCAATCGCGTTCTTCACGAAAGCCGCGAAGGGGGCGGCCTTCTGATAGTCCGGGTTGTCGTAGGTCGACTGCCGGGTTCCGGCCGGAACGGCGACCCAGCCTTTTTCCCTGGCGACGAGCTGGACATATTCCTTCGACGTCGCCCAGGTCACGAAAGTCTGCGCGTCTTCGGTATGCTTCGAACTGGCCGGGATCGCCAGGTTCCAGCTCCACAGCCAGGTCGGCCCCTTGCCGTAGGCGCCTTTGGGCGAAGCCGCGAAGCCGACCTTGTCCGCGACCTGGGACTGCTTCGGATCGAACAGAAGGCCGCCGGCGACCGTGGAATCGATCCAGATGCCGCAATGCCCGCTTGCGAACAGCGCAAGATTCTCATTGAAACCGTTCGAGGTCGCGCCCGGAGGGCCATCAGCTTTCAGGGCCGAGACGTACCAGTTGATGGCGGCCTTCCATGCCGCGCTGTCCAGCATGGGCTTCCAGCCATTGCCGAACCACTGACCGCCGAAGCTGTTCACCATCGACGTCACGAAAGCCATGTTTTCGCCCCAGCCCGGCTTGCCGCGCAGACAGATGCCGTAAACCTGGTTCGATTTGTCGGTGATCTTGTCGGCGAACTGGCGGATCTGGTCATAGGTGGGGCTCTCGGGCATCTTGAGCCCGGCCTTCTCGAACAGGTCCTTGCGGTAATAGGTCATCACGCTTTCGGCGTAGAACGGCAGCGCATAGAGCTTGTCCTGATAGGTCAGGCCGGAGCGCACGGCGGGCAGGATATCGTTGACGTCATAGGCGGCGGTCGGCGCGATCTCGGCGAGCCATTTCTGCTTGGCCCAGATCGGCACCTCGTAGTTGCCGATGGTCATGATGTCGAACTGCCCCGCTCCCGTCGCGACGTCGGTCGTGACGCGCTGGCGCAGGATGTTTTCCTCGAGCGTCACCCAGTTCAGGTGAATGGTCGGGTGCGTTTTCTCGAATTCCTTCGAAAGCTGCCGCATGATGATCATGTCGCCGTTATTGACCGTCGCGATCGTCAGGGTGCTGTCCGCCTGCGCCGCCGACAAACCGGAACCGAGCGCCGTCCCGGCGATGAGAACGGAGAGAACAGTCTTGCGGCAAAAGGAACTGAAAGCAAACATAGCGTCTTGTCCTTCAAGAGCGGCCCGTCGGGCAGTCGCATCCGGCGGAGTGATAAAGCGGTAAACGATGGTAAAACGCCTCAAAGTCGGGGGGACGTCGTCCCGTCTCCGTTCGCAACCGCGTCATCCGCGGTTGCCATGCGTCGGCGATAACGCAACTGGTTGACATGCATCTCGCGCGCGATCGCGCTCTTGGCGCGGTGATAGGCTCGCGTGCGGGGATCGGGACGGATCTCCTCCCCCTCGTGGCTCATCGCGTTCATCGCGGTGTGCATGTCCGAAAAAACGCCCGAGGCGACCGCGCCGAGGATCGCAGCACCCAGCAGGACGGCGTCCGGTTCCCGCGGCAGCAGAATACGACAGCCGGTCGCATTGGCGTGCTCTCTCAGGAAGAGGGCGTTTTTCGTCCATCCGCCGGTCGCGAAAATCGTGTCGATCGCATAGCCCTCGTCGTTCAGGGCATCGATGATGTCGCGCGTGCCATAGGCGAGGCCCTGGATGGTGGCGAGATAGAGCCGCGCCAGATCATCCGCCGTCGCCGACATCGGCAGCCCGTCGATCGCGCCGCGCAGGGACGGGTCCGCATAGGGCGAGCGATTGCCATGGAAATCCGGCAGGACATGCAGGTTGGCCGTGATCGCGCCAGGAAGATCGCGCGCCTCCAGCGCCTCGACGCGCTCATTGAGCAGGGCGAAAACGCTCCGCTCCTCGGCCTTGGCCTGCGCCTTCAGCGCGGCACCCGCCGCATGGGTATCCACCACGAAATCCACGAGCGAACCGACCGCGGACTGTCCGGCCTCGTTAAGCCACATGCCGGGCAGCATGGCTTCGGCATAAGGCCCCCAGACCCCCTTCACGAAACGGGCTTCGGGCGAGACCGCCATGTGACAGCTCGACGTCCCGCAGATCAGCGCGAGACTCTGGTTGAGCGTCACGCCCTCCTCCCCATCCGTGCGCGCCGCGCCGAGCAGGCCGATGCCGCCCGCATGGGCATCGATGGCCGACACTCCGACGGGAATACCGGCACGCAGCCCGAGTTCCGCCGCCGCCGAAGCACTCAGACCATCCCCGACCGTACCGCCGAGGGACCGGATGTCGCGCCCGATGCGCGAGAAGCCCTCATCAGCCAGTTCGCCGAGGCCGATGGCGCGAAAATAGGCTTCGTCCCAGCGCCCTTCATGGGCGAGATAGGTCCATTTGCAGGCCGTGGAACAGGCGGAGCGCGAAGAGGCGCCGGTCGCGCGCCACGTCAGAAAATCGGGAAGGTCGAAAAACCAGGCAGCGCGCTCGAAAACGTCCGGCAGATGCCGCTTCAGCCAGACGAGCTTGGGGGTCTCCATCTCCGGTGAGATGGTACCTCCGACAAAACGCAGGACTTCATGGCCACCCGCGTTGATTTCATCGGCTTCGGCGACCGCGCGATGATCCGCCCACAGAATGATGTCCTGCCCTGGCGCGCCCTTCGGATCGACGGAAAGTGCTTCGCCCTCGGCTCCGACCACTACGAGGGAACAGGTCGCATCGAAACCGATGCCCACCACCGAAACATCCCCCGCGAGAGCGACGGCCTCGCGCACGCTGTAGCATACCGCCGACCAGATATCGGCCGAGGACTGCTGAGCGAAATCCGGAGCCGGATGCCAGGTACGGATAGGGGTGACGACGGAAGCGCGCTTGCGGCCGTCCAGGGCGAATACACCTGCCCGCGCGCTTCCCGTCCCCACATCAATCCCGATGACAACATCCATACTCGCCGTCCATATCCCACATTCTTACGACGATAACGGATAGAACGTTATATATATCCCGTATAGAGTTATTTTATCACTCGGGATAACTATTCTGTGCGGGTTCAAAGGCATGCCCGCAGACGCGACACGACGAGAGGCAGCATTCCTGCATGCTGCCTCTCGAATATCATCTTCAAACGAGGCGAATGGCCGCCCCGGAACTGTCCGTCACGCTTTAAACGGAGTGCGTTTTGCTCTCGCGCGCCCAGAAACGAAGCGCACGGCAGCTTTGAATGAAAGCTTTCATGTCACCGGCGGCTGAGAGAGAGATGATCCCGTCATCCTTGTCGGCCGACGTAATCCCCCCTTTCGCGAGCATGGACTCCGCGTCGCGTCCGTAGCCGATGAACTTTGCATGGGCGTAGGCATCCGCCACGAAATCCCGTGCCGTCGCCTCACCGGCGAGCCGCTTCGCGCCGTCGGCCGAAGGCAGCAGGACAACGGCATCATACAGGACGGAAGGAGCGCCGACGATTTTCTGCCCGGCCGCGAGCAGCTTGCCGTCGGTCGTTTTCACGCCGCCCACTTCAGGCGCGATGAGCTCCACATTGGCGCCTTCCGCCTTCGCGGCTTCCAGTAGCGCCTTCAGAAGTTCCGCATCGGTTCCATCCGTCACCACGACACCGATCTTGCGACCGGCGAAGCTGTCAGGACCGTTTTTGAGAATGCTCAGCCTGTCCGAAGGCGGGAGGCCGGTCAGCGGCTTGCGCGCGGGAGGAGCGGCCTCCGGCAGGGCTTCCAGTCGCAATCCGGCCGCGACGGCCTTCGCCAGATCCTCGTCCACGTTGCGCAGATGCGCGACGACGCGCGAACGGATCGCCGGTGTCTGACACTTGCTGAGTTCGAAGACGAACGCATTCTTGATATGCGTCCGCTCCGTCGAGGTCTGGCTCATCAGAAACTGACGGGCCTGACTGTAATGATCGGCGAAGAGTTCTCCACGTTCGCGGGTCTTGCGGCCTTCGAGCGCCTCTTCGTAATGGCGATAGCCGCGCTGCGGGTTTTCGCGCGGCCCCTGCCCCCATGAATTGGGCTCGTAATTCGCACGTCCTTTCGGGTTGTGCATGGCCATGTGCCCGTCCTGCTGAAAATTATGGAACGGGCATTTCGGCGCGTTTATGGGGATATGCGTGAAATTCGGGCCGCCCAGACGCTTCGTCTGCGTGTCGAGATACGAGAAATTGCGCCCCTGAAGCAGGGGATCGTTCGTAAACCCGATGCCTGGCACGACATTCTGCGTACAGAAAGCAACCTGTTCGGTTTCCGCGAAGAAATTATCGACGACACGGTTCAGCACCATCCGCCCCACACGGCGCACCGGCACCAGTTCCTCGGGGATCAGCTTCGTGGCGTCGAGGATGTCGAAATCGAATGAATCCGCGAATGCGTCGTCGAAAAGCTGGACGCCCAGCTCCCATTCCGGGAAATCGCCGGACTGAATGGCGTCCCACAGATCCCGGCGATGGAAGTCCGGATCGGCGCCATTGATCTTCAGAGCCTCGTTCCACACCACCGACTGCAAGCCCGATTTCGGCTTCCAGTGGAATTTCACGTAAGTCGACTTCCCTTCCGCATTGATGAGACGGAAACTATGGACGCCGAATCCTTCCATGAACCGGAAGGAGCGCGGGATCGCACGGTCGGACATCACCCACATGAGCATATGGACCGTCTCGGGCGAGAGAGACGCGAAATCCCAGAAATTGTCATGGGCGGACTGCGCCTGGGGAAACCCGCTATCGGGCTCTTCCTTGACGGCATGCACCATGTCAGGAAACTTCATCGCGTCCTGGATGAAGAAGACCGGCATGTTGTTCCCGACGAGGTCCCAGTTGCCTTCCTCGGTATAGAATTTCACGGCGAAACCGCGCACGTCGCGCGCGAGATCGGACGACCCCTTCGCTCCGGCGACCGTTGAAAAACGTGTGAAAACCGGCACCTGAACGCCGGTTTTGCCAAGAACGCTCGCTGTCGTGTATTCGGCCAGCGAGTCCGTCAATTCGAAAAAGCCGTGGGCCGCGTAGCCGCGCGCATGGACGACGCGCTCGGGAATACGCTCGTGGTCGAAATGAAAGATCTTCTCGCGAAAATGGAAGTCTTCCATAAGAGACGCGCCGCGCGGACCCGCCTTGAGGGTGTTCTGATCGTCCGCGACAGGCACGCCCTGCTGGGTGGTGAGGGTCGGGGTCTCACCTTTTGCGGTCTGGTGCGTCGCTCCCTGCGGACCGCGCTCCACCGTCTGGTCGCCAATCGTGACTTCGATCCGGTTGTCGGCCCGTTTATCGGCGCTATCGGCCATGATGTCTGCCTCCGTCTTTCGAAGAACGCCCGATCCATGACCGCGCGCTCCTGCCACTGCGAGTTCGTGCCCACGAAAAATGCGGGCGATGGAACTAGAAAGGACCGGCGCGCCAAATGTTCCCCGAATTCTTTTCCCCCATGGAGCATAGAGCGTCTCCGGACATGCGAATCTCCAAAAACCGCGAATGGTCCTCAATGCCGGAGACGTTGGGAAACCGCGCCATTGGAGAGACGTTGGTTCCGGCATCGACGCGTTCCAGCGCATAGAGGAGCTGACCGTGCCGGATCCCTATCCCGGCCTTTCGCTCCGACCTCTGCGGAACGGTCCATAAAAACAGATTGATCCGGTTTCCAGACCGGTAAGGCAGGCAGGGGCCACATGAATCAGACGTCACTTTTTCACCGGCACCAATTTTTGCGGCACAGATTTTTGTTTTCAGGTGTCGGCCTGTTCACTCTGCTCATCGTCCTGCTGATTATTTTCTGGTCCTGGGACTGGTTCGTCCCTCTGGTCAACCGCAAGGCGACGGCCGCGCTCGGTCGCCCCACCACGATCGCCCATCTTCATGTCCGGCTCGGTTTCGTCACGCGCGTCACGGTGGACGATCTCAAAAGCGAGCAGCCCAAGGGCTTCGAGAACGAGAACGCGCCCTTCTTCACGGCGCAGCACGCCACCGTAAAATTCGACGTCTGGAACTATATTGTTCACCGACGGATCTTCATTCCGCTTATAGCGCTCGATACACCGCGCGCGGACATCCGGCGTCGCGCCGACGGGACGAACAACTACACGTTCGGAACGTCCGACAGTTCGAGCACCGACACGTCCAGCACGGGATTTTCGCCTTCGTCCCTGAAGGAGCTTCAGATCAGTGACGGCCATGTGCGCCTCCGCGATGACAGGCTGAAGGCCGACATGAACACGGCCCTGCACACCACGCCGCCGGCGGGCACGGGCGATCGTGGCACGATCGTCGCGGATACGACCGGTCGTTACGCCAACCAGCCCATCGAAGGCCATTTCGTCGGAGGCGCACTCCTGTCTCTCACGGATGCCGCAAGCCCCTACCCCGTCGATCTGAACATCCATAACGGCCCGACGCACGCCACACTCAAAGGCACGGTCGATGATCCGATGGCTTTCAAGGGCACGAAGCTGAAGCTGCATTTTTCCGGACCGGACATGGCGCTGCTCTATCCGCTCACCGGCATCCCCATTCCCCGCACGCCCGCTTATGACATCACCGGCAGGCTTGATTACACGGAGAAACGTATTCGTTTCGACGATTTCGCGGGCAAAATGGGTTCGAGCGACATCGGCGGCACGGTCGTCATAGATCCCCATCAGAAAGTGCCTTTCGTCGAGGCCGCGCTGCACTCGCACCGGGTCGATATCGAGGATCTGAGCGGTTTCATCGGCGGCAAACCGGGACCGGCCACAGCCAGCGAGAAAAAGGCGGACGCGAAGGACCCCAACGTCCTGCCCGACACGCCGATCGACGTGCCCAAACTCAATGCCGTCAATGCTCACGTCACCTATAAGGGCGACCGCATCCAGAACAAGCGCGTCCCGTTGGACAATATCGATGCGGAGGTTTCCGTCCAGGACGGCGCGATCGACCTGAAAAAACTGAACTTTGCCGTCGGCAAGGGCACGCTCGCGAGCACGGCCACCCTCACCCCCGGCAAAGGCGGCTTCACGACCAGAGCAAAGTTCGACTTCCGCCAGATCGACCTTGCGCATATCGTAAGCACAACCACCGGCACGCCCGCCGAAGGTGGGGTGATCGGCGGCAATTTCACGCTCAATTCAACAGGCAACTCGCTGGCTTCGCTTATGGCCAACGGCAATGGCGGACTGACGCTGGTGCTGGACCGTGGCGGCGACATCTCGGCCCTGCTGCCTGAAATCCTCGGCCTCCAGCTTGGCAACGCCCTGCTCTCGGCGCTGGGGCTGCCAAGCCACACGCAGCTCGATTGCTTCATCGCGGACATGCCGCTGCGCAATGGCGTGGTGGACACCAGGACGCTGCTTCTGGAGACCAGGGAAACCCGTACGCTGGGGCGAGGTTCGATCAGCTTCAGAAGCAACAGTCTCGATTATTCCCTGACGACACGGGCCATCCATCCCACGATCCTGTCCATCCCCGGTGCCTTCAACATCACGGGGCCGCTCAAATCGCCAACGGTGCTTCCCGGCGCCGAGATCATCGGGCGCACGGCCGCCGCCGTCGGGCTGGGCTTCGTATTCCCGCCGCTGGCCCTGCTGCCGACCATCCAGCTCGGCGTCGGCAAAGGTTCGCGCTGCGAAGCTGCCGTGCAGGCCGTGAACGCCAATCCCGCCGCGGGCATCAAGCCCGGTGGCGTGACGCAGGCGCGCGCCGCCGACCAGAACGGCAAAGGCGCAACCACCGTCACATCGCCCTCTCACGCGAAGGGCGCCAAGGCCAGCCCGGCATCCGTTCGCGCGGCCTGGAAGAAGAAACTCGACAAGGCCGGACACTGAACGCGCCCAGCCGAACCGGATGTGAAGAGATCACGCATAGATGGGGGTCCTGGGCCGTTTCGTGGCGAAGCGTGACATCTCCTCGCTCCATGGGTCTTCCCCGAACGGGTCCGGTCGCGTTCATAGCGGGCATCAATCCTTGTCTTTGATGCCGACCGACAAAGTCAACGGATGCCATCGCGCAAAATCCTGCTGCAAAAAAGCGATTTCTCCCTCTGCGTAACGCAGGGCATCGGCCCCCAGAAGAAGGCATCGCGGCGGCTCCATCGCCTCGACTGCTGTCATAATCGCTTTGGCCGCGAGTACGGGGTCGTTGGGCTCCTCGCCCTGATGCCCGGTCAGAATGGCGCGCGCTTCATGCGCCGTCCTGGCATAATCCGGGATATTCTCCAGGGAATCTTCCAGAGCGCCGCCCGCGAAACCGGTTCGCAGCCCGCCGGGCGCGACGTTGATCACCTTGATGCCGAGCGGCTCGACCTCCATGGCCAGCGTCCGCCCGATGCACTCCATCGCGAATTTCGTCGCGCCGTAAATTCCGGTGCCGGACCAGGCCGCAAGGCCGCTGACCGAGGTGATATTGACGATATGCCCCGATCCGCGCGCGCGCATGGCCGGAAGAACGGCCTTGATCACCGCCAGCGGCCCGAAAACGTTGATATCGAAAATATCGCGCACCTGTTGCAGGGAGGTCTCCTCGATAGCGCCCGTCAGCCCGTATCCGGCATTGTTGACGACCACATCCAGCGTTCCGGCCCATTGCTCGGCGTCTTTCACGGCAGCCCCGACAGCTTCCTCGTCAGCGAGATCGAGCGTGAGCGGACGCAGGCGCGCGCCATGACGTTCCCGAAGATCAAACGCGGCCCCATCGCGGCGCGAAGTGCCGACGACACGGTCTCCGGCTGACAGGACCTCGTCAGCCAGCGCCCGCCCGAGGCCGCCTGAAATTCCGGTGATGAACCATGTTCTCATCGTCGCGATACCTGCCTGCGGTCAGAAACTATAACCGATCGTGCCGACGAACTGACGCGGCGCGATATACTGCTCACTGGTCTGGTTCGTGCCGTACGGATCGGTAAAACGCGAGTTCACGCCTGCGGTATTCGCAAGATTGGTCGCAGCGAAAGACATCTTCCACTGGCTTGCCCGCGGCTTGTATTCGAGGAAAGCATTGAAGATGAAATAGGCGGGCACGTGATCGAGCAGCGGATTGTCGATAATCCGGGCCGCGTAATTGCCGCGATAGATGTACTGCGCCCGCGTCATGAGCGTGCCCCCAGGCACGTTCCACAGATAGGACGCGGAAAGGGACGCCTGTATGTTCGGCATGCCCGGCGCCTGATTCCCCCTGACGTCGGGCGCGGAAGCTTCGACAGCTGCCCAGCATGCACGGCTGTAATACTGGCCGCCATAAGCGCAGGCAGGTGAAGACGCATAGGCGGCATTTACAGTCGAGGCATCGAGCGATCTGTAATTCGAGGTGATCCGGCTCTTCTCGAGCGTCAGCGAGCCGTCGATCCTCAGACGGTCGTGAAGAGCCACATATGCGCTTTCCATCTCGATCCCGTATAGCGCGACCTTTGGCACGTTCGCGATACCGTAGGCATAGGGATATGGATCGTCGGCGATATACTGCATGTTGCGATAATTGGCGTAAAAAGCCGCGATATTGAACATGAACTGGTGATCGAAAAACCAGTTCTTCGCACCGATCTCGTAGTTGAGAATACGCTCGGCCTTGAATTCCTGACTGATGACCTTGGCCGTCGGATTTCCATTCACGCCGCCGGGTTTGTAACCCGTGCCGACGGAAAAATAGGCCATGCTTTCGATCTTCGCGGAAGGCCGCGTCAGATCGTAATCGAGTTCGGCTTTCCAGGTCGGGATTTTCGTCGAGAAACTATGCTGGCTGGAACTGTTCCCGAAAGCCGAAAACCCGTCGCTGTTCGAACTGTACCGGTCATAATTGAAGCGGGCGCCGCCTTTGAGGTGGAGACGATCCGTGATGTGGTAACCCAGCTCGACGTAAGGCTGCACCGCAAAGCGCGTCGCCGTCTGCTTGTTGCCGTAGGTCAGAGTGGAAGGCGCGTGCGTCATGACGTTTTCGGGAACCGGATAGTCCGGCCAGCCAGTATAACCCATGCCGCCGAATTCGTTGACATAAGCGTGTCCGCGCTGCCCCATCAGAAACAACCCGACCTCCCAGTCGATCGGCATTGCCTTGCGGGATTTGAGCGTGATCGTCTCGGAATAGTTGTTCATCGTGTTGTCATTGTCCGGCAGAACGTCATACCGACCCAGAATGCGTTCGCTCACATGGGCATTGTCGTATTGCTCGTGATTATGCATGTGCTGCGCCGCCGTCACGGAGGTCAACTCGACGAGCGATGTCTTCCAGTCCAGGTTCAGGTGATAGAGGGAACTGGCCAGGGAACTCCGAGCGGGATAGTCCTGATTAACGACGCGCGGATTGATCGCGGTGTCGATGATATTCTTCTGCTCCGCGCCATGCGGCGTGGCATTGTACCACTGCCCCGTCAACGTCGCCGTGAAGTTCCTGAACGGCTCCCACTTGATGGCCAGCTTCCCGGCATTGTCCTGGGCATCGTCGAGATCGTACCGCCCAAGATAAGGCGAGGTCGCGTGCGCGAAACCGCTATGGGTATAGGACTGAAACGAGCCGCGAATGGCGAGATTGCTGGTGAGCGGCACATTGAGCTGCGCACGGCCCCGCGCGAGGTTGTAATCGCCGCCCGATGCCTCGACCTTGCCGGAAATGCGATCGAAGGTCGGGTCCGCCGTATTCATCACGATCGCGCCGCCCGGCGCGCTCTGCCCGTACTGGGTGGCCTGCGGCCCGCGATACACTTCGATGGATTCAAGATCGAACAAGGTCTGATCGAGCGAGACCGAGTTGGCGATATAGACGCCATCGATATAGACAGCCACGCCCGTCGAGGTCGTCAGCGTGTTCTGGGCCGTCTGCATGCCCACCCCACGGATCTGAATATTGGTCTGGTAGCCGGCGGTCTTGGCGATGTTCAGGCCAGGCGCCAGACCGTTCAGGCCGGACAGGCTCGTCACGTTCTGATGATCGAGGGTCGATGCGCTGATGGTCGTGACAGAGGTCGGCGTCTTCTGGACATCCACCGTACGAGCGATCGCACGCACCTGAATGGTCTCCGGCTTGTCCTGGACCTTCGAGGCCATGGGAGCCTTGCCCCCCGTCACCTTCCGGCCATCCGCGATTTTCCTTGCCGCCTTGCCCGATATCGTCTGCGCGCCCGCTTCTGTCACGAGGCCGAGCGAGACGATCAGGGACAGGGCACTGCTGTTCAACGCGATATGACGGAGCCACGAACCTTTGCGCATGAGCTTCTCCTTGCGTTGCATTCTGACACCGCAGGCGCGAACCGCAACTGCAGCATGCAAAGAGACTAAAGGGCAGCAGAAAAAACCTTCTTGCTTCTGGCGTCCGCGTTATGTTCTGAAAACGAAATAGGTTGCAGGATTAACGTTCCGTTACCGCATCAGAGATCCAGAACCAGACGTCGGGTTTTCGCGCCCGAACAACAGATCATCATGGTCTCGCCCCGAGCCTGCTCCTCTGCTGTCATGACGCTGTCGCGATGATCCGCGACACCTTCGATCAGACGTGTCTCACACATGCCGCACACACCTTCCGCACAGGAAAATATCGCACTGACGCCTGCCGCACGCACGGCTTCCAGGATGGTCTGGCCTTCACCAACCTGAACGGTGCACCCGGTCCTGGCCAGAACGACTTCGAAATTACCCCCCTTGGCGGGCGCAGCCACCGCCGCAAAGTGCTCCCGATGGCGCTGGAATTGCGGCAATACCCCGAATGCGGCATCGAAATCGTCCATCATCCGCGCCGGACCGCAACAGTAAACATGGCTGTCCGGCGCACAGGCCTGTGCGAGAGCTTCGAACGAAAGGCGCGCCCGCCCTTCCTGCGGAAAATACGTCTTCAGCTTTGAGGTCCCGCACTTGCGGATTTCCGCCACGAAAGCCGCGTCATTCTCTGTGGCCGCCGCATAATGCATCTCCCAGGAAGCACCGATCTGCATAAGGCGCTGCGCCAGAGACCAGATGGGTGCGATACCGATCCCGCCCGCGATGAGGACATGGTGCGGCGCAGGCTCGAACAGAGCAAAGCGATCGCGCGGCGCGCTGATCTCCAGTCTGTCGCCAACGGCGATATGGCTGTGAATCCACGCCGACCCACCGCGGCCCTGAGGCTCGAGCAGGACCGCAATCTCATAACGGTCTCGTGTGCCGGGCGCATTTGTCAGAGAATATTGCCGGATCAGCCCCTGTTCGCAGGGGATATGGAGGTCGATATGCGCACCCGCCACAACCGGCGTCAAAGACGCGCCGTTCTCAGGTTTCAGCGTGATGCCGAGTATCCGGTGTGTCAACGCGACGAGCCGGGTCACACGCACCGGCAGGATCGGATCGGTCATAGCAAGCTCGCCGCAATTGGAAGTGTTGAACATGTCCTCCTTCTGACAATCATCGGCAGTCGCATAAAAACAAGATGGACGACGGGCTTGTGCGCGCATGTCAAGGATTGGGGCGCTCTGGCACAATTCTCTGACCGGCCCTTATGATTATGATGTTGCGAAAAAGGATCGTTCCGGTCCCATGAGTTTTTATGATGCGGAGGTTTCACCCATGGTTCTGATGTGCGACTCTGGCCCGACGCGCCCTCTCGTTGCGCCCAAAACCCTCCATCACCTCAAGGCCGTCCCCCGGAACGTGCATTGGGGGTATTTCGACGCTTCCCTCGCTCCGGCCCTCATCGTCGAATCCGGCGATCTGATTCAGGCCGAAGCCCTGACGCATCACGCCGGTGACGACCCCACGCTCCTGATGGACGAGGCGATGCACGCAATCTGGAGCGCCATTCCTGAGGCGGACCGCCATCCGGGCGTGCATCTGATGACGGGTCCGATCCATGTGCGCGATGCCAGACCCGGCGACATGCTGGAAGTCCGGTACCTCGCCATGACCCCGCGGTTTCGTTACGGCTCCAACCTCGCTGCCCACTGGGGGCAGCTTTACACCGAACTCGGCGAACGCGAGCGCGTCACGATCTATGACCTCGATGCGGCCACAAACACGGCTCAGGCCCTGTATGCCTATGACGTCCATGAAAAATACCTGACGCCGGGCCGTATCACGGACTGTCCGGAATGCGACCGGCAACCGGCCCTGGCGGGCTTGCGCGTTCCCGTCCGCCCCCATCTGGGGACAGCAGGCGTCGCTCCGGACGTCCTCGGACGCGTCAGCACCATCCCGCCCGGTCTGCACGGCGGCAACATCGACAACTGGCGGATCGGCGCCGGGGCCACGATGTATTACAAGGTCCAGGTCGATGGCGCCCTGTTCTCGATCGGAGATCCGCATATCAGCCAGGGCGACGGGGAAATCAGCGGCACGGCCATCGAAGCGTCGCTCGATGTGCTGTTCCAGGTCATCCTGCGGCGCGATTTCACCTTCCGTTCACCGCTTCTCGAAACACCGGAGCACTTCATCGTTCATGGCTTTGGAGACAGCCTCGACGTAGCAGCGAAGGAAGCCTCTCTCGACATGCTTTCGCTGCTCAGGGAAACCGGCCTCTCGTCGGACGACGCCTATTCGCTTCTGTCCGTTTCCGGCGATCTCGGGGTCACGCAGGTCGTTGACGGCACCGTCGGCGCCCATATGAAAATCCAGCGCGACATCCTGCCTCACGCCCGAAAATCCTGACCTCGCAAGGGAGCGCGATTGTGAGCCCTGAATCTGCGCGGCGCCGCGAAATCGGGCTGATGGCGGCCTGCACCATCGGGGCCATGACCGGCGTCACACCCGTCGTCATGATCACCTTCGGCCTGTTTCTTGCCCCGATCGCCGAGGCGTTCCACTGGTCGCGCGGCTTCGTGAGCACGGCCTTTCTCATGCTTTCCCTCGGCATGGCCGCTGGTTCGCCCATCGCCGGGCGCATCTCCGATCACTTCGGAGCCCGGCGCACGATCCTCGCGGGTTTCATCCTCTATGGGGCTCTGTTGCGGAATTTGATATGTAGACGTGATACTTCCTTTGAGGCTCTATTCTTTACTGAATGGCCTGCGTGAAGGGGATTCCGAGCG
>NZ_JARBJP010000009.1 GCF_029309905.1 Brytella acorum | reverse complement strand
CTGTTGCCAGGCGTTACGCGGCCCTTCCAGACAATGTGGTCATGGTGGGCACTATCAGAATAGACCTCGCGCGCCGTCAGCTTGAACGCGAAGGCCGGACGATCGATCTGTCGGCACGAGAATGGGCTATTGTCGAACTTCCGGCACGCCGTCCGGGCGCGTTGTGCAGCCGCGAGCAGATCGAAGACGCTCTTTATGGCCTCAGTGACGACGTGGAAAGCAACGCCATTGAAGTCTTCATCAGCAGGATACGGAAGAAAGCCGGGCCGGGTCTGATCATGACGGTCAGGGGTAGAGGCTATTGTCTCGCGGGGAATGCGGCCCGATGAGGCGTTGGAGTCTGGCGTCCCGCATCGTGTCGGGAACCTTGATCATCGTGCTTGGTGCCCTGGTGCTTCTCAGCATTCTTGTCGCGGCTTTTACACGTTATGAAGTCACGGAGCGTCTTGACAATTCGCTACAGGAAGTGGCCGAGCGTCTGGAGTTTGTCATCAGTGAGTTGGATAGAACCGGTCAGGATGCCAACACTCCGGGTGGCCAGATCGCGCAGCTTCCCGGGGTGAATCGGCGGACACTGGCCTACCAAATCGCCACGGCGGATGGTCGACTCGAGGTTGGGTCGCAGAATGCGCCGGAGGTGCTGTTTGTTCCGCGTCTGGCCGCGGGGTTTTACGACATTCCGTTATTCAGGGTGTATGTTGCAGCCTCGGCGTCCGGTCATCATTACATTCTGGTGGGTGAGCCGACTTTTCACAGAAATGAAGCCGTCAGGCGGGCTATTCTGATTTCAATCCTGCCGATGGTGATTTTTTTTCCAGCGATATGGGTGCTGGTCCGGTGGCGAGTCCGTCGCGCCATGCGGCCTTTGACAAGCCTTCAGCATGAAATCAGGAGTCGGGGCGGGTCGAACTTGGCCCCTGTTCCTCCCCTGGATTTGCCCGAAGAACTCGTATCCATTCATTCGGCCGTCAATCTTCTGCTGGAACGTCTGAAGATGGCGCTTTCGACCGAGCGCGCCTTCGCCGCCAACGCGGCTCACGAGCTGCGTAATCCGGTGGGGGCGCTTCTCGCGCAGGTGCAGATTCTCAGGAATTTTCTTGTGGGATCGGACTATGAAGAGCGGGCAACGACCATCATGCAACAGGCCCGCAGAATTGGCCGGACGATGGAAAAGCTGCTTCAGCTTTCACGAGCGACGTCGGGTATCGCCCTGACAGGGGGCATGTTCGATCTCGTGCCTGTCGTCCGGTTTCTGGCAGAAGAACTCGGGCGGGAAAAAGACCGGACGATTGCACTTTCGGGATTATCTCATGTCATGATTCGAGGTGATATGGATGCAACGGGGATCCTGTTTCGCAATCTTTTCGAAAACGCTGTGCTGCATGGATCATCGGATCAGCCCGTTCGCGTGATTATTACGCAGAATCATGGAGTCCTGATTTATAATGATTGCGAACCGCTTACAGTTGACGTTTTGCGGGATATGGAAAAGCCTTTCGTCAGAGGAAAAACCGACGCCGAGGGCAGTGGGCTGGGCATGGCGATCGCACGGCAGATATCCAGGCAACTCCATGCCGAGATGACGGTGAATTCGCCCATTCCTGGAACAGCCAGAGGTGTCCTGGTCACAGTCCGGTTGCCGATGGACGAGATCAAGGAAAATGTCTGATCGGACCAGGAGGCCTTCCGATCTGAACGGCCTCCAGAACCAGAGTGGTTTTCCTCCACGACATCGCTGAGACAGTCAGCATCATATTTCCAGTCGGTCAGAAGTGCATGGCTCCGGAGATTGTCGAGACGCCGCTTATCTGAATTGGGCCGCTGAACTCTGTGGTTTCGTCATATATGAAAATATGGAGGGTGCGCAGGATGAGACAGAACGAGCAACGATCGTTCGTTGAGTACCCCAAACGAGGCCGCAAGGACGTCAATCAAACCTCTTTCGATCCTTCCATCTCATGATCCGGTGCGACGCTTCATTCTGAGGGGCACGAAGCGCCGCCTACATCGTCAGTTCTCGATAGTCATTGAAAAACCCTATCTCTATGCAAAATACCAGAAGCACTTGATGTCGCCAGATTCATGGATGGGGAGCATCTCATTTGCTCATATAAGGAAAAAAGTTTTTCAAAATGATGGTCAATCGTTCCAATGCGGGCGCTGGCTTCGCGCGCGCAGGTTGATAGTGTGATCCGATCCCGTTCAGCAAAACGGATGATGGCATCAGCCGCTTTCCTCGCGTTCCCGGGGGCATAGGTCTGTGCATAGGCTGGAGCGGCGATGTCGCCGGCTCCTCCGGCCTCGGGAACGATGACGGGTGTGCCGCATGCCAGTGCTTCAGCCGCCACGAACCCGAATGTTTCCGCTGTGGAGCCATGAAACAGAGCATCGGCGGAGGCCATCATGGTGGCGAGACGCGGACGGTCATCCACCCTGCCAGCCACATGAATATGGATTGCCCGCGCGGCTTTGTGTCGGACGCTGTCATGAGACATACCGTCGCCCATAATCACCAGCCCGACCGGACGTGTCTGTTGTGCCAGCGTTACGGCATCAATCAGGAGGCCGATGCGTTTTTCAGGATGGTGCCTCCCGACCGTGACGAGAAGGGTGGCTTCCGGTCCCAGGCCGCACCAGCGGAGCATTTCGCAGCGGATTTTTTCATTGCGACGTGCGACGGAAAAGAGCGCGGTATCGACGCCGAACGGCACCGTATGCAAATGCTTCAGCCCATGTCCGGCAAAGCGTCTTGCCAGCCATGCTCCGGCGACGATTGTTCCGTCGAACCGGCTGTTGAGGTTCCGCAAATAGGACCAGAACCAGCCGAATGCCGAATCAATCTGCTTTGGAGAGAATATGTTTCCCAGAAAGGTCTGGGGATAGACGGCGACAGGGTCTGCATGCATGAACAACGCCCGGGGCGTAGTCCCGGGCCATGTACCCGCGATCCAGCCACCCCGCCAGGGTGACGAACCTTCGATGAAGTCCGGTGCCTCGGCGTCGAGTATCCGCCAGACGGGCTGTTTCGACCAGAACATATGATAGTTTTTATCGAATGGGATCAGTGGGCTTTTCACCCAGACCAGTTTTCCCGCTCCACGTGTCTCTACTCGGTCTTCCGGACCTGGCGCTATGACTGTCAGCCTATGGCCGAGATGGTCCGCTACCCGAAATTTCGCTTCCACATAGGTCCGAACTCCACCACTGGTCGGCGAGTAGAATTCTGAAATATCGACGATTTTCAAACTGAATCCCGCACAAGCGCCTTGTAGTGATCCAGTAGGTTGGACATGGTTTGATCCCAGGAAAACATCAGAGCCCGCGCTCGGGCTGTCGCGGCCATCTCGGTCCGCAGCGCGGGATTGCGAATGAGTTGCTCAACACGGGCAGCGAACTCCGCTACGTCTCCGGGACGGGCCAAAAACCCGGTTAGACCATCAAGCACGAGAGAGCGACTACCCGAAGCGTCGGCGCAGATACAGACAAGACCCGAGGCCATCGCTTCCAGAGTGACATTCCCGAAAGTTTCAGTCTCGCTGGGGAAGACGAAAATATCGGACGATGCGTAGGCTACGGAAAGTTCCTGCCCGCGCAGGAAGCCGGTGAAGATGGCCTGTGGCAGGGCGCGCTCGAGCATCGCGCGCTCTGGCCCGTCCCCTACGACGACGGCGCGACAGGGAACACCATCGGAGCTCAACTGATGGAGGGTTGCACTGAAGATACCAAGCTGCTTTTCGCGCACGAGGCGCGCCACCAGAAGAACGACGGTTTCTTCCGGATCAATACCGTGATTCGCACGCCACTGCATGGATCGGTGTCCGGGATTGAACTGGTCCGGATCTACACCTCTTTGCCACAGGACGAGTTTGCCTTTCTGTCCGTCTGCCTGAAGAATGTCGATCATCGACTGACTGGGAACGTATACTTCCCGACAATTTGCGTAATAGGAACTAAGATAGCGTTTAAGAACGTTCTCAAAAGCTGCCACGTACCAGTAATGCTTAAGGTAAGTCTCATAGCGGGTATGATAGGAAGCTACGAGCGGCACGCCGAGCTTCCGCGCGATACGCAGAGTTGTGAAGCCAAGCGGATCTGGCGCAAGCGCGATATGGATAAGGTCTGGTGAGAAAGTCTTGATTTCTGCATGGGGCAAGGCAAAAGCCAGCCTGTATTCGCTGCGACCAGGCAATGGAATGGAAGGTACTGGTACTATGGTGCCAGGTGCCGGAAAAACAGTCGTGCTGGAAACGGGTGTGAAAACACGCACGTCCACACCCTGTTTTTCGAGATGATCGACAAGGCGGTTGAGCGTAAGCGCCACGCCATCGCTGATGAAATTATACGAACTGGCGACGATCGCGATCCGTAACGGCCTGCCCGCGATCTCTCCCCGTATGTGGGGCGGTAATCGTGTTGCGGACTCCATATCATGGAACGCATTGCCGTCCGTCATCGCAGGTTTCGGCGCCAACATATCGTATGGCAACGGATTTGCCCATGTGAAGGTAGAAGTTTCGGTCATGCGCAATGGCGGCTTTTCTATTCAAGTGAAAAATCTGCCGATTTTACGGCAGGGCATGGTAATTTATTTTTAATGAACGTATGTGACGAATTTCCATTTCTCCACCA
This sequence comes from Brytella acorum, assembly GCF_029309905.1. Taxonomy (GTDB): domain Bacteria; phylum Pseudomonadota; class Alphaproteobacteria; order Acetobacterales; family Acetobacteraceae; genus Brytella; species Brytella acorum. Next base: position 74,724 of record NZ_JARBJP010000009.1, on the reverse strand, counting down.
TTTGCCGTGAACAGGAAATTCAGATCCCAGCTGAATTTTCATTTTATCAGCCTTGGAAGGGCGAATCTAATTACGTGGTTCTTTATGATATATGTGCAGTTTTTATCGGTTTGTCTTTGACAATTTCATTAAAAAACTCCAATCAAAAGCAAGGGGGGAAGACTATCCTTGTGCTGGGCTGCAAGATGCCGCACATAGCTTGCCGACTGTCGCGAGCATCCTCTGAAAGTGGTTTCAGTTGAAATCCAATGTTGCATTTTGATAGCTCTTCATCGCCATCCGCTGAACATTGGCGAAACCACATCGAAGTGGCGCGCTTGAAGGCCACATCGAGGGAAAAGCATCTCAGGGGAAGTCGCTTCAGATGCCCAACCTGAAAGGCCGGATCATAACGCGCGTGACTTCGGGGTCGCGCTGGTTTTTCCCTGCGGTCATGCTTGTTTTTCTAGCCCATAGCCTGAGTGCGATCGGTTGGATACAGGTCTGGAACGCGCGGCCGCGTCCTCCGGCTTTCTACCTTATCCAGTTCGTACCCTATGGGGTGCAGCCTGTTTCGGAATGGGTGATTTTTCGCCGGCTGCTGGATGTATCCGGGCAGCTCCCGCTATTTGTGCTCTTCCGCAAACGTTATTTAAATTCCGTGCTGATCGAGTATTCTGGCGAGGCCTATTTCTTTTTCTGGGCGCAGAAGAAACTACGGATCACACGCGACAACCTGCTTCACGTCGTCCGGGAGTCAGCCTTGCTGTCCGGCGGGGCCGGGCTGATGATGGTCTGGACAGTGCTGATGATTTTCCTGCTGTTCAGCGGAGCCAGTGTGCCGCTTCTTACCGGAGCGCGGAGATGGATGCTTCTGGGAGCGTCCACCCTGCCGCTGCTCCCGTGCCTTGTGCTGATGCTGGCGGGAGCGCGTCTCACGCGCCTGACCCGGCGGGAAATGGTCTGGACCTTTGGCGTGCATTTCATGCGCAGCGGTGTGACACTCGCACTCGAATTCGCGAGCTGGTGGTTCTCCGGCGCCTTGTCGAGCGCGTTCCTCTGCTTTGAATTCGTGGCGCTCAGACTGATCGTCACGCGGCTGCCGCTCGTGCCGGGCAAAGATATTCTTTTCGTCGGTCTGGGCCTGGAAGCGGCTGGCATGATGGATCTCTCCCGTCCCAAGGTCGCGGCGGTTCTGATCATCATGACCGTTTTTCAGCAGGTTCTGGACTTTGCCGTGGTGAGTTTCACCTGGCTGGTCACGCATCTGCGTGCCGGGCGCTCCGCAGCGATGCATAGGCGTTAGCATATCTCTCGCACATCATCTCGATACGGCATTCGCGCTGTACGAAATCGTACGCCGCGCGCCCTCGTCGCGCGGCTTCGGCCCGGCTGGCCGCGACCCGGGTCAGCGTCTCCGCCAGCGCTTCGACATCATGTCGCCGCACAAGCCATCCCGTGGCGCCATCATGCACGATCTCGGGAATGCCGCCGCCGTCGAAGGCGACTACCGGGAGGCCCATCGACAGCGCTTCCATGACGGACAGGCCCAACGGCTCGTCGCGGGAAGTGTTGATGGCGGCATCACATGCGGCGATGACGGGACGCGGATCGGATTGGTACCCCATGAAGACGATACGATCCGTTATTCCCAGCTTCCGCGTCAGGGCTTTCAGTGCGCCGCAGGCGCTGCCATCGCCCGCGATACGTACATGCAGTCCCGGCACGCGCGCCGCAGCCCGAATCACCAGATCGACCTGTTTCCATGGTTCCAGCCGACAGACGAGCGCCAGCGTAAACGGACCAGACAAGGAAGAGGATGCCGGTGCGAAATAGCACGTATCCACGCCATTGCGGACAACGCGGATGCGGTCTGCCACGAAGGGGGCGCGGCGACTCACAAAGCGGCGCACGTAGTCGCTGACCGCGACGACGCAATCCGTGTGCCGTAGCGCCCAGGAGCGAAAAAGCGCGCAACTCGGGTCGGTGTAATGCTGAACACCGTGTTCCGTGCGCAGGACCGGCAAGCCCAGAGACCTCGCCGCGCGAACGCCGATGACATGCGAGGCGTAAGTATGCACATGGACAGTCGTGGCGCATTCTTCCTTCAGGACGGTTCGCAGCCATCGCACATCGCCCGGACCGAACGCACGCCACAGATAGGAAAAAGGATCGGCCCTGACCGGCCCCCGATCCCGGATCGGGACGCCGCTTGCGGCAATATACGCTCTCAGCTTCGGGTTGGGAGTCATCAGGGCCACGCAATGTTCGGCTCCGCTTTCAGCCGGACGGGTCGTCAGATCCACCAGCAGGCGCTCGGCGCCGCCGATATCGCCCGCCACCACGACGTGAACGACCTTATGCGTCCTGTTCATGGTACGGACACGTTTGCCGACCGGAACAGTTCGCGCGTGACGGCGTCCGCGTGAGTCCGGGCGTTGAAATCCCGTTCGATACGTGCGCGTGCCGCATTTCCCCGGATGCGCCACGTCGCGGGATCCCTGATCACGTTCAGGCAGGCTTCGGCCAGCCCCTCGATATCGGGTGGATGACCATTCAGAAGTCGCCCTTCCGCGCCATCCGTGATCATCTCGCCCATACCGCCGACCGCGAAGGCGATTACGGGCTTGCGCATCGCCATGGCTTCGAGAACGGCCCTTGGCAGCGGGTCTGGATACACGCTCGGCACGATCGCTACATCGAAAGCAGCAAGATAGGGACGCACCAGCGGCCGGAATCCGATAAACAATACCTGTTTTTCCAGTCCGAGTGTCCGAACCAGTTCCCGACACTCCTCAAGATGATCGACAGGCATATCCTGCGGGGTATCGCCAAGAATGACAAAGCGACACCGGGCGCGTGTGGCCTCATCCAGTCGACTGGAAACCACATGAGCCGCGCGGATCAGTTCGACGAAACCTTTATGGGGCAGAATACGACCATGCGCGCCGAAAATGAGTGTGTCTTCCGGCAGTCCGAGTTCTTTTTTCAGAACCGGAGAGGCCGCTATCCGGTCGAATTCAGCAATATCAAGCGCATCATGGAGCACGCGGACCTTGGACATGCCGGACGCGAACTGGGAAGCGACCGCATTCGACACGCACAGGATTGAGCGCACGCCTGCCCGGGCAGCCAACCACCGATGAAATCCGCGCAGGACTGGCGGTACGGCAGGATAAAAAACGTGCCAGACCACAGGCACGCCCAGAAGAGCCGCCAATACTCCTCCTATGAAATTGGCCGTCGTGCCATTGCAGAAAACCACCGCATATCGTTCCTGCCGAACGCGGCGGACCAATCTCAGCGCACCTGTCACCGCTCGCGCGACATTGCCTGCGGCGCGCAATGCACGTAATGCGCGGGAGGCTGAAAAATCATCACGGGTCATTGCGCGGAAAAAGGGCTGGACGAGATTTTCGATAATCGCCGGTTCGATGATCAATGTTTCGACGGCATTGTGCTCGCGCAACCTTTGACTGACGATATCCTCACGCGGCAGCATGACGCTGCGGTCGATGAGCGCGGGGGGCAGAAATTTCAGGATATCCAGCAGGGTTTGTCCGGGGCCGCCGTTTCGGGACGTATCATTGATAAACAGGACGCGAAGGCGGCTTCCATCCGTCTCGCCGGCAGCTTGCCTTGGTAACTCGATTGACATGGTAACAGATGTTCGCTCACATGATGGCACCGATCTGGCCCGAATTTTTGCCGTATCCGTCGCGTCAACGCAATGGATGGACGTGGAGCGTGACGGGATCAAAAAACGGATCGCGGGAAACTGGCGGTCGCGTTGCGGATCTCACAGGGAAAGCTGGTTTTATGTTGTCGGCCCATCGGATCATGAAATCATGGGGTAAACGCACGGTCATACGCGATGTCAGTCTGACGGTGCGCCGGGGCGAGATCGTCGGTCTGCTGGGGCCGAACGGGGCGGGCAAGTCCACCACCTTTCGGATGTTGACGGGCGAATTGATGCCCGATGGCGGAAACGTCGCCCTCGATGGCGCGGACGTAACGTATCTGCCGTTTTACGAGCGCGCCCGATACGGGCTGGCCTATCTGCCCCAGACGAGTTTTCTGCCGCGCACGATGACCGTGGAACAGGCGATAGCTGTCGTTCTGGAGACAAGTACAGACAACGGACCGGCGCGCGCGCGGCATATGGAACGGGTTCTGACGGATTTCAGTCTCGCTTCCTTGCGAGGTGCGCGTGTTGGATCGCTGTCTGGTGGACAACGGCGGCGCTGCGAGATTGCCATTTCCATGGCTTGCAATCCCACCTTCGCGTTGCTGGATGAGCCGTTCGCCGGGGTCGATCCGGTCAATGTGAGGGAGATAGCCACCCTGATCCGCGCGATGACGCACGGTCATGTGGGTGTGCTGATAACCGACCATAGCGCTCTGGAACTGCTACGGCTCGTCGATCGGGCTTATGTCATCTGCGACGGGCATGTTCTGGCGGAAGGTGACGCCGCCACTCTGGTCGCCGATCGGCGTGTGCGCGAGGCTTATCTGGGCGGGGCATTTCAGATATGACCGAGCCGGCAGAACCGCAGGTCACCAGCGCGCGCACGGCAATCGCACGCCTGTCCGCCATCGTGGCCGGGTATGGCACATTGAGGATACGCCAGTTCCTGCGCGACTGTCTTCGTCTGGGTCTCTTCGTGATGCTGCTGGTCGAGGCAGTGTTCCTGTCCGAGCGTTTTCCCATGGTGTTTCGCGACGTGTTGCGCAATCACGCGGGGCTTCCCGAGGCACTCGTGGTCTACGTTCTGACTGTCCCGCAAATCGTCGATCTATCCCTGCCTATGGCTCTTCTGGTCGCGACTTACCTGGCCTTGCTCCAGATACGGGAGAACCGCGAACTGCTCGTGCTGGGGGCAGCTGGCATGGGACCGCGACATCTGATCCTGCCGGGCATGGCGCTGGCGATCGCGACCTGCGTCATGTCACTGGTCGTATCGGGTGTCGTCAACCCGCTGTCGCTCTATGCCCAGCGCGCCGTACTTTTCAGAGCCGAATACCTGGCATTGACGGTAGGAAGAAGTGCCGGTCAGTTCTATTTCGCCAATGACCGCGTCATGTTCGCACCGCCCCAGATGAACGACAATTCTCACCTCAAGCGCAATATCTTCATCCGTGAACCCGACGGGCCAGGCCGCTTCCGGGTCATTCTTGCCGGTAGCGCCAGTGTCGCGAAGGGAGAGGTTAACGGATATGTTCCTCTCCAACTCGGAGATGTGGCGTGGCGGGTCTTCTGTTTCGATCCGAGTGTCACCTCCTGTACCGCAGATGGTGGTGCCGCGACATTTTCGGCCCGGACATCGGACAGGACACTGGTTTTATCCGATGTCCTGCCTTTCGCCGCACGCGGATATGACGGGGAGGAGCTGACATCCGCCGAACTGGCAGCCGGACTGATGTCAAAGGGACATGGCGTCGGACACATTGCTCCTGACACTCTGACCAGAATATTGGGAGAGAGGGTTGGGCGTGGTCTGCTATGCATCATGGCGCCCGTTCTCGCTTTCATCAGCGTGTGTCTGACGACGCGCCGGACCGTGTATCTGGCATTGCCTGTGGCCTGTATTGTTCTGATGTCATTCAATATTTCGACCGAATGGATCATTCTCGCACTGGAGAATGATCATGTCGGTCTGGTCATGATGGTTCTTCTTGCCTTTACGACTGCGGGCGCTCTGGCTTTGGCCGCTCTCGTCCTCCGGCTTCAGGATGCGCTGTTCCGTCCGCAGCTGTCGCGCGCGTGAAGCAGGCTCCACTGCCGCGCCGGGTTCGTCTCGCTCCGTTGGGCCACTATACCCGCTATGTACTGCTGGCCTATCTCCGGCAGGTCGTGCTGATCGTGCTGGTGCTGTGGATTATTGCGCTTACGATCGATCTGTGGCCCCAGATGGACAACATCACACAAGCCTGCCACTCCGGCACGACCCGATGCGTCGTGCGCTTTTGTCTTTTACGCACGCCGAGGCTGATCGGCCCGCTGGTGCCATTCATGACCTTCCTGGGCGTGTTCGTAACCGAACTCATGCACACGCGTTCTGGCGAAAGGACGTTGTTCTTCAACAGCGGTCGCTCACCGGCCCAGAGCTTGATGCCGGCCCTTCTGCTCGGCCTTTGCCTTGGACCGATGGATGTCGCCTTGGACGCGTGGCTTGGCCCGGCTTCAATGGCCGTCCAGATGAAGGAAAGGATCGGGCGTGACGGTCAACGTCTTGATCGTGCGCGGGAAAGCAATCTCAATTGGATTGTCCTCCGGGACGGGCTTTTAAGCACGCATGTCGTTCAGACGGGACGGCCCGTGCTGACCCAGCTTGAATTTTTCCGTTTTGCCGGTCCGGGCCAGCTTGTGCAGGTTGTTCGCGCGGCCAGTGCGGAGCAGGTCGGACAGAGCAATGTCTGGCACGTCAAAACAGGGCGAAAATGGCAATCGCCAGATGGGATTGCCCGCCTGTCGATGAGCGATGCTCTGACGGGCAATGCCATGGCGCCCTTCACGGACATGGACCTGCAGTTGTCGCTGGATCCACTCTGGCTGAGTGTAATCGGCATGGAAGTGCAATACGTACCTTTTCGTGTCTTGCTGGCTTTGTCCGGGCGAGAGGCGCAAGGCTACAGGGACGCCCCCTACCGCACACAACTACATATGATTATTGCCGAAGCGCTGCTTCCCGGCATCATGGCGGTTCTCGCTGCCGCTCTTGCTGTCACGTTTCTCGCATATGGTGCCAGAGCCATGATCGCCGGTGCTGTTCTATTCGTCGGTTATCTCGCTCATTCCGCAATCCGGGCCTGTGCTCTGCTTGGAGAGAGCGGAGATGTGCCTCCCATACTGGCCGCATGGCTGGTGCCTCTGTTGGCGATCGCAACAGTCATTCTGGTGCTGCGGCGCGAAAAGAGAAGACGTTAACGTTATGATATCGAACCATAATTGAAGCGAACTGAATTGATCGAAAGGTCCCCGGTTTTCCCAATCCTGATCTTTTGATCGTGCGCCCATATGAGTTGTCGCCCTCTGGGAACTGAAACCACCTCATTCCAGACGGCCCAGGCCCGAGATTTCGATGCGCACTGGTCTAATGCCGGAGGGTGCGTCATCCAACGGTCAGACTCTGCTTCGAATTGTGAACCTGCTCAGGGCAAGGTGACGCGGCCTATATCGGCATGGCTGACGATCATCGGAACAGGGCATAATTCTGGAATGAACGCAGACAGATTGTATCTGCGGGACGATCGTCCTCACACCGGTGCTGGATGAGATGGCGGCCGCCTGAACGGGGTTATGTACAAACCGCGCGATGGTGAAAGGTGAAAAATGGAGCCGGAAGAGGAGCGCATCCGGGGAAGATCGTCCGTCGCGACATCTCGATCCTTCACAACATGGCGTATTTCAAGTTCCATCGGATTTTCGAGCTCGAAGGAGAGACGGTGCCGCCGCCAGTCGAGCGCCAGTTCCGTCTCGTCCGTGCGCTGGGCATAGCGAATCCTGACGTTATTTTGCACGGTGATTTGGTGACCGGCCAAAACCATCATGGACACACCGGCGATAACGGCCGCGCCATGTCCGATCTGCCGGAACAGGTGATCAGGAACATGGTGCAGCCATGCTTTCATGACGGCGGACGAGACCAGTGCCGCGATTGCGATTGCGAGACCGGCCACAAGGGTCGTCTGGTCGATCAGTCCGTAAATGGCGTAAAGAGCGACTTTCACGAGATGGAGGAGGATGTCATTGGCGGCGCGCGTTGCGACGATTTCGTCCTTGCGCAATCCAAGACGATGATAAAAGCCGTTGAAGAGTAACCCGACGGCTCCGGTGAAGCCCGAAATGAAACCGGCCAGAGCGCCGACGATCGGGAGCCATCTCATGCCGTCGGCATCCCGAACGTTGCTGTCTCTTTTGTGGCCACGAAGCAGGAGCGGAAGGTTGCCGAGCAGAAAAAGGCCGAGAAGAAAATCCAGGTAGGCAGGCTGGATCTGCTTGATGAGCACGATACCACCCCAGGCGGCAGGCAACGCCAAGGGGACGAACCGCATCGTGATCTGCCAGCGAATGGCTTTAAAAAAAAGGGCTATGCGTGACACGGAACTGACAGCCGTGCCGATCGAGAGCGCAGCCGGCACATGGTCGGCGGCGAGTATCAGCCCGAGCACTGGCATTACGATCAAGCCGGCCCCTCCGCCCGAGACCGCGCTCAGGGCGAATGCGACGGTTGAAATAATGAATAGTGCGATAAATGCGAACACCATATCCGAAGCCTCCTGTTCCGTTGCTTCATCGCCTATTATGGAGTGTCATCATCGTCGAACGACTGGAGCGATCAGACGTAAAAAACGAGATTTCTTCCGGGTCCAGATATCCTGGAGCCACATGACGAGTTTAATAAAAGCAAAAAAAATCGACCCAGCATTGTTTTGTGCTCGAATGCGACGCGCGAATATTTTTAATTTGTACCGATGTCTGGATTGTATCGCATTTACGTGCGGGCTGGATATTTGTTTCTGTTAAAAGTTCCCAATTTTTGCGGCTTTGTCTTGCCGGTGGCCCTGAGTTCAATGAGGGTGACGAACCGATCCTGATGAGGATCTCCGACATATTGAATTGAAACCCCCACCCTCATGACGGATTGGTTCATATCCAGACCGGTCGCGACGATCCTGCTGACCGTTTCGCTCTGCCTGTTCGGGCTCATGGGCTATGCTTTGCTCCCGCTGTCCGATCTGCCGAATATCGACTTCCCCGCCATCCAGGTGCAGGCGCTTCAGCCCGGCGGAACACCGGAACAGATTTCGCGTTCGATTGCCGAACCCCTCGAACGCCATCTCGGCACCATCGCCGGGCTTGAGGAAATGACCTCCCAGTCCAGTAGTGGCATGCTGCGTGTGACCCTTCAGTTCGCGCTTGCGCGCGATATCAATGGGGCTGCCCGCGATGTCGCGGCGGCCATTCAGGCTGCCCGAGCCGACCTTCCCGCGACGCTTCGCCAAAACCCGACCTATTCCAAGGCCAACCCGAATGATCCTCCGGCATTGATTCTGGCGCTGACATCCAGCACACGCACTCTGCCGGAACTTTATGACCAGGCCACCAACAGGCTCCTGCCACGTCTCTCGCAGATTCGCGGCGTGGGGGTGGTACAGATCAGCGGTAGTGCTCTACCGGCTGTGCGCGTCGAAATTGATCCGCTGGTCCTGTACAAATACGGACTGGGATTCGAGGATATCCGCGCTGCGCTGGCATCCGCTAACGCCCGCACTCCCAAAGGCTTTATCGATACGAACGGCCTGCGCATGCAGATCGAGACCAACGACAAGGTGCATCATGCGGCCGACTATCGGCAACTGGTGGTCGCCTGGCGCGATGGTCGTCCCATTCATCTGACGGATGTCGCCACAATCGTCGACGGGGTGGAGGATGTTCGCAATGCCGGCTATCATGACGGCAAGCCAGCTATTATCGCGCAGGTCTATATGCAGGCCGGCGCGAATGTGGTCGCCGCCATGGACCAGTTCCACCGCGACCATGCCAGCCTTGCGAGTGGCCTTGTTTCAGGCGTGGATCTCGCGGTGGTGATGGATCGTTCTGTCGTCATCCGCGCTTCCCTCGCGGACACCCGGATGACGCTCGGTCTCTCGGTCGTTCTGGTGATCGCGATTGTCCTGCTGTTCCTCGGTTCCCCGCGTATCGTTCTGGTCCCTGCCATCGTCATTCCGGCCTCCCTCCTGGGCACACTCGGTTTCCTGTGGCTCCTTGGCGATGGTCTCGACAACATGTCGCTGATGGCCCTCACGATCGCGACCGGCTTCGTGGTTGATGACGCGATCGTGGTTGCCGAAAATATCGCCCGCTACGTCGAGCAGGGCATGCCGTCCTTCGAGGCCGCACGACGTGGTGCGCGCGAGGTGCGCTTTACGATCGTCTCGATCACGGCGTCGCTCATCGTCGTATTTCTGCCGATCCTGCTGATGGGAGGATTGACCGGGCGCCTGTTTCACGAATTCGCCATCACCGTCTCTCTGACGCTGGTCGTCTCCGAGGTGCTGTCGCTGAGTCTGACGCCCATGCTCTGCGCCCGTCTGGGAGTACAAGTGGTCGACAATGCTTTCATTCGCGTAATGGAGAACTGGCATGATCGTTCTCTGCGTATTTATCAACGCACCCTCGCCATCGCCCTGCGCCACCAGATCTTGACCCTGCTTTCCCTTCCGCTGACGCTCGTTCTCACCGGTGCCCTCTATCAGCGTCTTCCCCAGGGGCTGTTCCCCGTCGAAGATACAGGCATGCTTCTTGGCCGCGTCATCGGAGACGAGACCATATCTTTCCAGGCCATGGAACGTGACATGAAAACGGTTCAGGAACTGCTCCTGCAGGATCCGGATGTTGCTGGTGTCGCCGGGTTCCTTGGCGGTCGGGGAGCGTCCAACCAGGGAAACATCTTCATTCGCCTGACGGACAAGGCCGTGCGGAAAGATTCTGTGGCCACAACCGTCAGACGGTTGGGTCAACGAACCCGCGTCATGAAAGATGCGCGGTTCTTCGCGCTCCAGCGGGGCGCCATTCGGATCGGGGCGCGTCCGAGCAATGCGGCCTATCAATACAGTCTGCAAGGAGACGATCCGCGGGAGCTTTATGACTACGCCCAGCGTCTCGTGGCACGGCTGAAGCAGGAGAAAACCGTGATGGATGTGTCGTCAGACGTTCTGCTTGGCGGCGACAGTATGGATATACAGATCCAGCGCGACACGGCGTCCCGCGTCCAGATCACGCCACAACTGGTCGGCAACGTCCTGTATGACGCCTATGGGCAGCGGGCCGCGTCCATCATTTATAATGCGCTCAATCAATATCGCGTCGTGATGGAAGTCGCTCCGCGCTTCTGGCAATCGCCGGAATCGCTTGCACAAACATGGATCAGCACTTCGGGAGGCAGTCCCAGGGGCGCATCACAATCCAATCTGATCCGGGTAAGGCTGCCGATCGCGACGGTTACGACGAACGATACCAGCGCGCAGAGCGTCACCAACCAGATTGCCAACGGCCTTGCCGGAGGGGCTTCCGCCTCTTTGGGATCGGCGGTATCGACGGCGCGTGAAACCATGATCCCGCTCTCGGTGGTCGCGACCCGTCGTGTGAACAGGACAGCCCTGGCCGTCAATCACCAAGGGCAGGCGACGGCTGCGACAGTCTCATTCAATCTTCCATCCGGCGTGTCGCTCAACCAGGCGATGAATGCCGTTGACCGCGTTGTGGCCGAAATCAGGCTCCCTTCGTCGGTTCAAGGGGCTTACGCAGGCAATGCCGCACAGTTGCGCAGTTCGGCCAGCCGTGAGCCACTTCTGATCGGAGCGGCTATTTTCGGGATCTATGTCATCCTGGGGATTCTCTACGAGAGCTATGTTCATCCGCTCATCGTGCTGTCTACCCTACCATCGGCGGGTGCTGGCGCGATGCTGGGCCTCTGGGTATTCGGGGAGGAATTCTCCCTCATGGCTATGATCGGGCTGCTCCTGCTTGTCGGCATCGTCAAGAAGAACGCCATTATGCTGGTCGATTTTGCCATAGAAGCAGAAAGAGTCGGCTACAGCGTCGGGGACGCCATCCGCCAGGCCTGTGCGCTGCGGTTCCGGCCCATCATGATGACCACATTCGCGGCGGCGTTCGGGGCTTTGCCGCTGGTGTTCGGTCATGGCTACGGTGCCGAACTTCGTTTGCCTCTCGGCATCACGATCCTTGGGGGTCTCGCCATCAGTCAGGCTCTCACACTTTACACGACCCCGGTCCTCTATCTGGTGCTGGGCAGGTTCTCCTGCGGCGGTCAGCGCTCCGACGCCAGACACCGACACCATGCGACAGCGGAACCCATGCCGTGACAGATAACTCCCATAAAGCGATGCCTCGCGTTCTGTTGGTCGAAGACGACCTGGATACGGCGACTTATATCGAGCGATCACCCACACTGGCGCATGTCGCCCTCACGGTCGTTGCAGACGGCACACAGGGCCGAAATCTGGCTTTCAACGAATCATGGGACTGCGTCATTCTCGATCGCAGGCTTCCCGGTCTGGATGGCCTGAATATTCTGGAAGACATGCGCACGGCCGATATCCGGACGCCAGTTTTGTTTCTGACGACCATGGATGGGATCAGCGACCGCGTGACAGGCTTGAGGCGCGGTGCTGACGATTACCTCGTCAAGCCTTTTTCGGTCACCGAGCTTTCGGCCAGACTCGACGCCCTGCTGCGTCGCACGCGATCTCATCCTCAGGAAACACGCCTGATCTTCGCCGATGTCGAATTGGATCTTCTGCAACGGGAAGTTCATCGTTCGGGACAAAAACTCTATATCCAGTCACAGGAACTGAATCTTCTGGAATATTTCATGCGTCGCCCTTTTGCCGTGGTCACGCGGGAAATGCTGCTTCAGTCGGTGTGGAATATCGATTTTCCCATTCGGACCAATCTTGTCGAAACACATATCAGCCGACTGCGTGAACGTCTGGGCCGGGGCGCTCCGCCCTTGATCCACACGATCAGAGGTCAGGGCTATGTGTTGCGGCATCCCTGACATCATGACGATATCCCGGACATTGACCTCTCAGGCATCGTCACGGCGACTGCCGGTCTTCCGCAGTTCGTCATTTCGCATTGTCGGCTTGTTTGCCGCCTGTTTCCTCGTCAGCGGACTGATGGTTATGGCGTTGTCCGGATACCATAGCCAAAAACTGCTCTCGCAACAGATCATGCTTACCGTTGCAAATGAACGGGACGAGACCTTTTCGGAAGCCCATGGTCAGAATACCACGCTTCTGCGTCCTGTCGTGAGCGAACTCGTTAAGCACGAGCCGGGATTTTATTATCTGCTACAGGACGCCGAGGAACATGTCGCCACCGGCAATATGTTCCATCTGCGAGCGGTTGCGGGGTGGAGGTGGCTGTCCTGGACGCACCGCACAGTGCGTCCCGACCGCCATCCTGTGATCGGATATGGCACGATTCTGAGTGACGGCGGTTATTTCTTTGTTGGCATCGACGCCACGCCCCTCCAGTCCCTGCGTCGCGATCTCTGGCTCAGCCTGGCGTGGAGCAGTGTCGCCTTCCTTCTGATTGGCCTTGGCGGCGGTTTTATCCTTAGCCGTCTTGTGCTCGGCAAAATCGAAAGCGTTAGCCTGACCGCGCGCGAAATCATGCGGGGCGATATTTCACGCAGACTTGTCCTCAATGGAACCGGAGACGAATTCGATCATCTTTCCGGCAGCCTGAATGCGATGCTCGATCGGAATGAGGTTCTGATCGCCAGTGTGCGTCAGGTGTCGGACGATATCGCCCATGACATGCGACGGCCTCTGGCGCGACTGGGGCAGCATCTCGACGAAGCCACAGACACGCCTCAGCCTGACAGTCGAAATGTCGCGCTGGAGAGGGCAAAAGACGATCTTCATGATGCACTTGAGATTTTCTCATCTCTTCTGAGACTTGCCCAGATTGAAGCAGGGGACCGCATTCCGGATAGCCAGACGCTCCCGGTCGTGGAGCTGTTCGAGACGATCAACGCGTCTTATCTGGCGGTTGCCGAAGACCACGCGCAGACTCTTGTCGTGGCCATGCCGCCACCCGACATGGTGATCGAGGGCAGCCGTGTTCTGCTGGTTCAGATGCTGTCCAACCTGATCGAAAACGCCATCAACCATTGTTCTTCAGGAACGAAAATCACCCTCTCCGCCAATCAAGGTCAAGGAGGGACTGTTCTTGTCGTGTCGGATACGGGGCCTGGTATCCTCGCTGCCGATCGCGAAAGGGTTTTCGAGAAAATGGTGCGGCTCGATGCAAGCCGCACCGTGCCCGGCACCGGGCTGGGACTGAGCATGGTGCGGGCGATCGTCCGGCTGCATGGCGGCAACATCCGGCTTGGGGACAACAATCCGGGGCTGCGCTGCGACATCATGATCCCTGTTCCGATCCCGTATCGTCCATAAGGCTTGTCATCCTGCGAACCGCTGCTCCGATATTTCCAGTGGCGTAAGCTGTGCGCGGGAATGGTGGTCGACATCCCGTGTGGTCGGCGCGTGCATGTTTGAGGAACTTTCCGATGGCCCTTCCGGCAGTCCTCACTGGCCGGCGATCATATCGGCGATCATGGCAGCCTTTTCAGCGCGGATATGCTGCTTCCCCTGCGCCCGCGCCGTCCACTCGGGGTTTGTGGCCAACGATTTGCGTGTGGCGGCGACCACGGCGTTGCGTTCGTTCAGGCCTGCGTCACCGTGATAGGCGAGGAGCAGGAGCGACATCCAGCTTCGACCGGCGGGGTAGCGTGCCATGTAGAGTTGGTAGGCATTCAGGGCGCCTGCGTTCATCCAGCCATTGGTCTGCGGCTCCACATAAGCGCGGGCATAAGCTGCATATTCGGCCGGAGAAACGAAATAATCATACGGTATGGCCATGTAGACCGGATCTGGGTTGCCAGAAAGAGGGCCGCCATGACCGACGCAGTCGGACACGGTGCTTTCCAACGCGAGGGAGGTCGCCAGATTTTTAGTGTCGATGCCGCCGGGGGTTTTCTGATCGACATGACGCCAGGCCGTTGACTGGGCATCGTTCCGGAATTCCAGAATCACGAGAGCGTCCCATGTCTGTGAGTCGACGAACCGGCTGAACAGGATGCGGTAGTGAGACAATGCGTCCCTGGCGCGCAGCTTCTCCAAACGAGGGGCCAGCCGGGTACGCAGCGCGCCCAGTAGTCCGGGACGCCCCGCAGGTGTCGTTCGATAGGAAATGATGAGAGACTGCGAACCGCATTCGGAAGCCTTCGCCCCGAGCGAGACGAATAAAAGGATCAGCAGGGCTCCGAACCACAATATCCATTTCCCTGAACGTCGAATTCGCTCTGATCGACGACGGTCCGGACGACTGGGCATGAGCGATCTCTCAATGGCGGATTGTGAGGCACGGGTGATCATGGCCCTTGAGAAAAGCGAAAGAGCAAGCATTGTCAGCTTATAATTTCCCAATCTCCCGATCCGCGGGTACAGGGAGTATTGTCAGGCGGTTTGAGCGCAACGCTGCGGGAAGGCGGCTATACTTTCGATGTCAGGCCAGATCGTGATCGCGACTCCCGCTCGTCGCGCATTTCGCTCCGGCCATAAAATACATGCGTAGCTTTTCATGACGCTGTTTGTCCCAAAACGATTCCTCCTGCGGCACTGATGACGACCACGACCAGTGGGGGTGCCCGCCAGAGTGTCAGCAGAGCGAAGCCGACAAGTACGAGTCCGAGATCGCCCGATGATTTGACCGCGCCCGTCCAGACCGGCGTGTACAAAGTGGCGCCCAGCAGACCCACAACAGCGGCATTGGTACCACGCATGGCAGCCTGCGTCGCGGGGCGGTTACGTGTGACGTTCTGGGGCATCGTGGCGATGATCGTCACCGGCGGGATCGGTCACCTGTTTGGTGTGTAATGTAGAAACCCGCGTCGCGTGAGATCGAGGGGCGGTCTTGGCCGCGCCGCCCTAGCGCTTCGTCGGATCCGGCGAAGCGGTGGGCCGTGCGGACCAGAAGGCTGCCAGCAGCGAACCCGATATATTGTGCCAGATGGAAAAAATGGCGCCCGGCAGTGCCGCCAGAGGAGAGAAATAGATCCGGCCCAGTGTCGCGGCGAGGCCGGAATTCTGCATTCCGACCTCAAGCGCGAGCGTGCGGCATACGCTCTCGTCAAAGCGCAGAAGGCGGCCGCCCCAGTAGCCTCCGAGCAGGCCGACGGCGTTGTGGATGATCACGCCGACAAGAACGAGGGGGCCAGCCAAAGGCAGGGACGGGCTGACGCCAGCGACGATGCATCCGATGATCGTGAGGATCGAAACCATGGCGACCAGTGGCAGGGCAGGTTCGACGCGTCTTACGAAACGGTGGCCCCATGTATTGACGGCGAGGCCGCCCAAAACAGGCAGCGCAACGATCAGGATGATGCTTCTGAACAGGCCCCAGCTATCGACCGTCACATCCGCCGAGACGTAAAGCCGTGTCAGCAGAGGGGTCGCCACGATGCCGACCAGCGTGGACAGGGTGCTTATGCTCACCGAAAGCGCGACATCCCCGCGCGAGAGATAGATCATGACGTTGGAGGCCGTTCCGCTGGCGACACATCCAACGAGAACCATGCCTGTCGCCAGTTGAGGGGGCATGCAAAGGGCGTGCGCGATGGCCCATGCCGCCAGAGGCATGACGAGATAATGCAGCGTCACACCGGCGATTACGGGCAGGGGACGTCGGGCAATACGCGTAAAATCTCCAGCTGTCAGCGTTATGCCCATCGTAAACATGATGAATGCGAGCAGCGGGGTGATCGCGGATGTCAGAGACAGGAAGGGATGCGGCGCACAAATGGCCGCCACGGACACGCACAGGGCCCATACGGGAAAAAGACGGGTCAGCATGCAGGGCCAGTCGCTCGGAAGTCACTCATGGTTGTTCCTTTATCCCGCCCTGAGATGATGAGGCCAGAGCGCATGTCACGAGCGCATGTCACGGACGCATAATCACGGGCGCATGGTTCGGGCGGCATCCATGCTTTGGGCGATGCAAGCGTCCGTCATGAAATCCAGCAGGGCGCGCACCGAGGGCAGGACACCACGGCGCGAGGGGAAAACCGCGTGGATCAGCCCGGTGGGCGGTCGCCACTCAGGCAGAACGGAGATAAGGCGGCCCTCCGCGACATCGCGCCAGATCATCATGGTGGGCATCTGCACGACGCCCATGCCCGCTAGCGCGGCTTCGCGGAGCGCGCCCATATCGTCGGTCAGCAGGCGAGGGCGGTGAGGAACGGTCGCGCTGCGTCCGTCGTCATGATGAAGCTGCCAGGCATGGCTCTCGCCGGTCGAGCCCCAGTCCATGCTCGGCAGTCCGGTCAGATCGGCGGGCGAGGCCAGCGGCGCGGACAGGAGCGTCGGGCTGGCGACGAGGCACTGCGTGCTGTCATCGAGTTTGCGCATCACCAGATCTGACGGCGGCAGGGGCGGAAAACGCACACGGATGGCGAGGTCCAGTCCCTCGGCGATCACGTCCACGCGTCGGTTGGTCGCATCCAGACGGATTTCCACCTCGGGATTCTCCATCATGAAGCGGCTGATAAGCACTCCGAACCGGAAGGAAAGCAGCCCGATCGGACAGCTCATGCGGATCACCCCGCACGGGCGCGCATGGGTCTGCGCCACAAGCTCTTCGGCGGCTTCGGCCTCGACCAGCATGGCCATGCAGCGTTCATAATAGGCGCGCCCGATTTCCGTGACGGAAAATCGCCGGGACGAGCGGTTGAGCAGGCGCACGTCCAGACGTGCCTCCAGCATGAGAATGCGTCGGCTGAGGCGGGATTTCTGGAGGCCGAGCGCCCGACCGGCGGCCGCGAAGCCGCCGTGATCCACGACGGCGACGAAATACGCCATGTCATTCAGGTCCATCATCGTCCTATCCGTAGGACGATGCGTCGAAAATCGCAATCTTTCGGATCCACGGTTCTATTTCTATTTTCGCATACAGAGGAGAAACATCATGAACAAGACAGTGCTTGGCCGGTACGGCAATGATCGTGGTCACTGGGTGGGTGACGGTTTCCCCGTTCGCTCGCTCTTTTCCTATAATGACCTCGGCGGCCATGTCAGCCCGTTCCTGCTGCTGGATTATGCCGGGCCGCATGTGTTCGAGCCCACCACGAAACGTCTGGGCGTAGGACAGCATCCGCATCGTGGTTTCGAGACCGTGACCATCGTTTATGACGGGCAGGTCGAGCATCGCGATTCCGCCGGGCATGGCGGCGTGATCGGGCCGGGTGACGTGCAGTGGATGACGGCGGGCGGCGGCATCCTCCATGAGGAATATCACGCGCCGTCTTTCGCGAAGACGGGCGGTCCGTTCCGCATGGTGCAGCTCTGGGTTAACCTGCCCGCGAAGGACAAGATGGCCGCGCCAGGCTATCAGCCCATCGTCTCGTCGACGATTCCGGTGGTCGAATTGCCTGAAGGGGCAGGGAGCGCGCGCGTGATCGCTGGTGCGTTCCGCGGGGTCGTGGGGCCGGCCCATACTTTCACACCGATCAATGTCTGGGATGTGCGTCTGAAGCGGGACACGGATTTCAGCCTCGATCTGCCGGAGGGTCACACCTCGATGCTGATCGTGCTGAACGGACGCATTACCGTGGACGGCACGCAGGACGCAGGCGACGCCGAAATGCTCCTGCTGAGCCGCGAGGGGAGCTCCGTCCATGTGCATGCGCACAGTGACACGACACTGCTCGTGCTGACGGGGGAGCCGATCGACGAGCCGATCGTGGGTTATGGCCCGTTCGTCATGAACACCCAGGCCGAGATCCGCCAGGCCATGGCCGATGTCCGCAGCGGGACGTTCGGCCGCGGTCCATGACGCCTGCGATTTGACCTGGAGGAGGGACCGTCAGTCCAGGTATTTCAGGATTTTGAGCGTTATGAAATTCACCTGCCGGGTCGATCCATTGGCCGGATTCAGGATGACGGAAAGATGCGTGGGCGGGACGGCGATGACGAGCGCCGTCCTGTCTTTCTCGATGTCCTGCTCGGAGAAAATAACGATGGGAGGCTTGATGTCGAGGTCCGGCGAGGCGACGAGCGCCGTGCGCGGATTCAGCCAGGAGACGGAGCCACCGGGAGTCTGGGTGACGAGGGTGTAGCAGTGTCCGACCATCTTTTTCGGATCGTCGTTCTGTGAATAGACGAATTTTTCAGGATCGCCATGGCATGTCGTCCCGACCGCTGGCGTTGGAGAAGCCGTCCGGGCCTGTGCCGTACCCACGGGTGAGAGCGTGCCCGAGAAGGCCGGGAGCATCACGGCCAGCCCGAGAATGCTGGCCAGACCTGTCATGACCAGACCTGTCGCGTTACGTGTCGTTTTCATGGATGTCCTCCCGAAGCCGGTTCCTGCGTCGAACGCCCGTCGCTTAAACGCCCGCCGGTTAAACGTCCGCCGGTTAAACGCCTGTCGCTTATAGGCGAACTGAAGGCTTACGGGGAGGCCCCCGCGCCGGATTCCCGAAGAGCGTTACCGGTCACAGGCAGCCCCCGAGGAACGGCGCCGTCGCGCTCCCTTTCGTTTCCGCGACCTGGTACGGCGTGCCCGCAGCCACAACCCTGCCGCCGTGACGTCCGGCGCCCGGTCCCATGTCGATCACCCAGTCGCCCTGCGCGACGAGGCGCATGTCGTGCTCGGCGGTGACGACCGTATGACCGGCGTCCACCAGTTCCTGAAGATGCAAGACCAGCCTGTCCACATCGGAGGGATGCAGCCCCGTCGTCGGTTCATCGAGAATGTAGAGCGTATGAACGCGACGCTGTTTCTGAAGCTCGGTGGCGAGCTTGATGCGCTGGGCTTCGCCGCCGGAAAGCTCGGTCGCGGCCTGGCCAAGACGCAGATAGCCGAGACCGCCCTTGAGCAGGGTGGACAGCGCCGCCGCCGGTCCCGGAATATCGGCGAGGAAGGCGTGCGCCTCCTCGACATTCATGTCGAGGATGTCGGCGATGTTCCGGCCACGATAGAGCACCTCCAGCACTTCGGGACGATAGCGTCGGCCGTGACAGACCGGGCATGGCGCATAGACGCTGGGCAGAAACAGCAATTCCACCATGACCGATCCGGCGCCCTCGCAGGACGGACAGCGACCTTTGGGCATGTTGAACGAGAACCAGCCCGCATCGTAGCCGCGTTGTCTGGCCATGTCCGTCTGTGCGAACAGCCTGCGCACCATGTCGAACAGGCCGGTATAGGTCGCAAGATTGGAGCGGGGTGTCCGGCCGATGGGCTTCTGGTCGATCACCACCAGCCGTTTCACGATGTCGAGCCCCGAAACGACGCGGCCTTGCGGCGTGCCCTCTTCCCTGTCGGTGGCGTCCTCATCGCCGTCGTCTTCCGCCTCCGTCAGCTTCTGCCCGAGCGCCCCGGCGACGATGGAAGCCAGGACCTGACTGACGAGGGACGATTTGCCCGAGCCCGAAACGCCGGTGACGGATGTAAAGACGCCCAGCGGAAAGCGCACCTCCAGCCCATCGAGATTGTTCCACGTGATATCCGCCAGAGCCAGCCAGCCGATCGGTGCGCGAACGGACGTGCCGACAGGGCGCGTCACGGATTTGACGTCCTCGAACAGATAGGGACGGGTGCGCGAATTCTTCACATCGCGCAGGCCCTCGGGCTGCCCGGAATACAGGATCGTGCCGCCGTGCTCGCCCGCATCGGGACCGACATCGACGATCCATTCCGCCTGTCGGATGACGTCCAGATTGTGTTCGACCAGGAACAGGGAGTTCCCCGCGTCCCGCAGCCGGTCGAGCGCGCGGACCAGCGCCTGCGTGTCCACCGGGTGCAGCCCCGAAGATGGCTCGTCGAGGACATACACCACCCCGAACAGGTTGGAGCGGATCTGCGTGCCCAGACGCAGACGCTGGTATTCGCCCGGCGAGAGCGTCTGCACGCTCCTGTCCATTTGCAGATAGCCGAGGCCGAGATCGGTCAGCACGGCGATGCGTCCGATCATGTCCGCCACGATACGGCTGGCGGCGATGCTCCTGGCGTCCGTGCCGGTTCGGGGCGTGGCGGCGAGCGTGGTCTGGATGTCTTCGAGCGGAAGGGCCGTGAGGGCCGCGATGTTCAGCCCCCCGAAGGTGACGGCGAGCGCGGCGGCGTTGAGGCGGCTGCCGTGGCATTCCGGGCAGTCCGAAACGACCATGAAGGATTCCGCGCGCCTGCGCATTTTCGCGCTCTGGGAATTGGCGAAGCTGTTGAGAAGGTAGCGTCGCGTTCCGGTGAATGTGCCCTGATAGGACGGCTCGACGCCGCGGGCGATGGCGGCCTGAACCTGTGCATGCGTCAGGCCGGGATAGACCGGACAGGTGGGTGTTTCGTCGGTGAACAGGATCCAGTCCCGCGTCTTCTGAGGGAGATCCTTCCACGGACGATCGACGTCCACGCCCCTGGTGACGAGGATGTCTCGCATGTTCTGGCCCTGCCACGCTGTCGGCCACGCGGCGACGGCACGCTCGCGAATGGTGAGGTTCGGGTCCGGCACCATGGAGGCTTCCGTCACCTCATGGACGCGCCCGAGACCGTGACAGCGCGGACAGGCGCCCATCGGCGTGTTGGGCGAAAACGCTTCGGCTTCGAGGTGGGGCGCGCCGGGCGGGTAGGTTCCCGCGCGTGAATAGAGCATCCGCAGCAGGTTCGAGAGCGTGGTGATGCTGCCGACCGAGGAGCGCCCCGAACTGCCGCCGCGCTGCTGTTGCAGGGCCACGGCCGGTGGCAGGCCGTCCACGGTGTTCACGTCGGGCACGGGCATCTGCTGGAACAGGCGGCGCGCATAGGGTGATACGGATTCCAGATAGCGCCGCTGCGCCTCGGCATAGATCGTCCCGAAGGCGAGCGAGGATTTCCCCGAGCCGGAGACGCCGGTGAAGACGACGAGCCGGTCGCGCGGGACGTCCACATCCACGTCCTTGAGGTTGTGTTCCCGCGCGCCGCGAACGCGCACGAATCCGTCTTTGCGGCTCGGATCTGACGTCATGAGGCTGGTCCTTTCGCATGATCGCGCAGCGCGGCGAGTTTCGCCCGGAGCGCCGGGTTGCTGGCGTACAGATAGAGGCCATGCATGGGACGGGTCATGAGCACGTTGATCGCATTGAGCATGATCTCGCGTCGGATGCGTTCGGGCTGTGCGATCCCCTGCCGCCCCGCGAAAGCCGAACGGTCCTCGTAGCGGTCCGTATCGATGATGATCCGTTGGGAGGCGTCATCCCACAGGATGGAAGGGCCGAGAATGACACCGGCATAATTCAGATCGAAACCCTGCACGGTATAGACGGAGCCGACTTCATCGATCGTATCGGGTCGTTCGGCCCAGGGCAGGCGTTCTTCCGGCAGCGAACGGTCCCAGCGCAGATGGAAGCGTCCTTCCGTGATGAAATGATCCGCGCCATCGAGCGTGTAGGGATAATCGTAGGTCGAGAGCATCCGGCATAGCCCGTATTGCCGGTCATGCGCGCGGATGGCGTCGTACATCGTCTGCGCATCGTCGAAAATACGGAAATCGAAGGCCTGCCTTGCCGGAAGAGGCAGAAGCCTGCATTCGCGAAACGCATGAATCCAGGCCGTCACATCGGCCTTTGCCCGCATGCGGAACTGATCCGTCAGATGGACGTGTTCGACGTCGCATCCATGGAGAAGGCCGTCCAGGGCGGCGCGGTCCCAGTAACTCTTGAATTTCAGAACCTGATGCGGATCGAAGACGAGCACGACGACGCGGGCGAGCGCGAGGATTTCCTGAAGATGATTGTCCTGCGCGAAATGGTTGTAGCGATCGGCGCGCGTGAGAAGCAGATGGGCTTCGTCCACGAACACCACATCCGCCGTTTTCCCGGTTTTGCGGAAACTGTTGATGAAGGTCGTCGGGCGCGCGTAATCGGCTTTGCGGAGGCAAGGCAGCGTTTCGGCGACGCGCCTGTAGAACTTGATCATCTCGGGATGATTGACGACGAACAGATTTTTCGTGTTCCGCAATGCGTCCTGTCCGTCCTTTCCACGCGCGATCGTCTGGATGCGATCGAAGGCGGTGTTCATGACGAGACTCTTGCCCGTCCCCGCATCGCCTTCGACGACGAACACGCCGCGCGCACCGCTCAGGTGGCCGCGACAGAACGTCACGATACGTTCGACCAGCGCCTGCTGTGCGGGTGTCAGATCCTGTTGCGGTGAGAGGGCGAGCGGCGCGAAAACATTCATGCCTTTATGGAACGGATTTTGGCACTCAGTGCAATATCTCGACGCATGGTCGGATGCTGTGGGAGGCAGTCCGGAAACCGTCGTTTTCGGTGTCCATCAAGGCGGTCTGGGCCTTCGGGACAGCGTTTTGGGCTGTTGCCGACCGGCTCGGATCAGGGGACGATTCTGGTCTTTTGGTGCCAGATCGCCTATCCGAACCAGATGTCCATCTTCGTCAGGCTGGTGGACATGGCGCGGGATCGTCTCACCGGTTTGCTCGAACCCTGAGAAGAACATGGCTTTTCCGAAGGTCGGGAGGGCCGGACTGCCCGTGGTGATCGGGAGGGCCGTTATGATCAGCCGCATCACGGCGAAAGGTACGGTATGTCTCGTGCTTCTGGGTGTCGCACTATCGACGCCGATGGCATGGGCGGAAATTTCGCTTTTTGGCGCCTCGTCCGATGAGTGGTTGCGCGGCATCGTTTTCCAGGCCCAGCTCGACGGCGGCATCATGGCCAATCCCGCGCGTCCGACGAATGGGATCAATTTCGGTGATTTTCTGGGCGACCACGCAAACCAGGCCCAGTTGAATCAGGTGACCGTCAAAATAGAGCGCGCCATCGATCCCGCGAAACAGACCTATCAGATCGGGTTCACGCTTCAGGGACTCTACGGTTCGGATGCACGCTATTATCATCTGCTGGGGGTGTCCGACCGTCTCATCGATGCGCGCTATCAGCTTCTTCCGGAGCAGGTGCATGTCGATGCCCATCTGCCCTGGCTGACGAAAGGCGGCCTCGATATGCGGGCCGGAATCCTGCAATCCCCCATGGGTGTCGAAACCCTCGACCCGACGCAGCGGCCCTTCTACACCCTGGCCTACACCTCGCAGTATTCCGCGCCTTTCGAGCATCTGGGCGCCATGTTCGACTGGCATCTGACATCGATGTTCGATGTGACCTTCGGGGTCGATACCGGAAACCAGACGAGCTGGGGCCGCGCCGATAACAACAACGCCGCGGCCGGATATTTCGGCGTCAATGTCACGGGTCTTCTGGGGGGAAAGCTCAACATCATAGAGCTTTCACGTGTCGGCCCGGAGGATGCGCGCCGGTCTCTGGGCAAACGGGCGAATACGGCTGAGAGGTTCTGGAACGATCTTTCGCTTTATTACACCGTGAATGAACGTCTCTCCCTCACCGGTGAGTTCAATTATCTCCATGACGACGGATTGCGCGCCGAAACATACAGTTTCGTCAGTTTTCTCGCCTATAAGATATCGCCGACACTAACGTTCAATTATCGCGGGGAAATCTATCGCGATAATACCGGCCTGTTCGTCAGCAGTTTTCTGAGTGACCGGGCCTATATGCAGGCCTATCTCGGCGAGAGCGTTCCCGTCGAAACCGCTCCGCCGACGACCTATGGGGCGCTGACGCTTGGATTGACCTACCATCCCGATCTGGGCGGTGTTTTCCGCGTGTTCGAAATGCGTCCGGAAGTCCGTTTCGACCGTTCGCTGAATGGCACGCATCCGTTCAACACCAACCGGAATACAGGGATGTTCACGTTCGGTGGCGACATGGTGGTGGGGTTCTGAACCGGTCGTTGCGTCTGATCCGTGACCGTATCTTGCAAATTATGTCGGACGATCCCAGTTTGAGCGGGTCTCTGCTGTCATGAGACTTCTTAAGGATACGCTGCAATGTCGATCTCGATTCATCGCGCCGCACTGGTTGCCAGTGTCATGTCGGTCGCGGCTCTCGCAGCCCCTGCCATGGCCGAGCCGGGAGGCTGTCTGAAATATGGTGCGGTGGGCGCGGTCGGTGGTCATATGGTTCATCACGGCGTGGTGGGCGCGGCCGGCGGGTGCGTGACGGGTATGATGCGTCGCCACGAATATCGTAAGGGCGAGCGTGATAAGGCGGCGCTCTGGGACAAGGAACATCCGGCGGACCCCAATCAGAGCTGGCTCGAAAAGAAGCGCACCGCGCTGACATACGAGCAGAAGGCCACGTTATGGGATCACGAGCACCCTCCCGCGCCATCGGCGGGCACGACGCCTTCGGGAACGCCTTCCACCTCGTCGCCGCAATAAGCGGGTCCGGGCCGGGCGTGTCTTTCGGGGGCGTGCTCGGTCCTGTTTCCCGGACGTCCGTTTTTCAGAGGCAGTCCTGGATGTGAGCGTCCAGAAAATGCCGTAGGGCGTCGTCGCCGTCCTGCCGATAGGCGCTTTCGTAAAACCGCCAGTGTCCACCGAGCGAGGGATGCAGGTTGGCCGCGTCGAGCGCGCGGACCCCTTCCTCGAGCTTGCGCCGGAGTTGCTCGGTGGAGCGCATGGGCACGTGCAGCATGAAGAAGCCGAATTCGGACATGTTCCGTAGAACGGCAGGGCTCCTTCGAAATTCCTCGACAAAATGGTTGCCCATCGTCGGAAAAAGGCTCTCCCGCGTCCGCACAGCGACTTTTTCGACACTCACCTTCATCGACGGCCAGACGCTGAGATCGGTTTCGCCGAGGGTCGGACCGAATTGCGTGAGCGCCTGATGTCTCTGTGAATAAAGCGCCGTCTGGGCCCAGTTGAAGAGAAGAACGGAGGCGTCGCCATCCGCGAGAACATGGTTGAAGGCGGCAGCGGCCTCGTGACCCCGGCGGGTGCAGCAGGTGATGAATTCGTCGGCATCGACAAAGAACAGCCAGCGCAGGGGCGGTGACGAGACGCGAAAATACTGCTCCGCGAAAAGGGAGAGCGCGGCCATTTTCGCGGCCTGCTGGTAGGCGACCTCGAAGTCCGTGATGTGCAGGACGCCCGCATCAGGTCGCTCAAGCCGGAACCGGGTGATGATGTCGGCGGTGCGGTCGGTGCTGTTGTTGTCGAGCAGCAGGAAGCGGCGAAAGCCGAGATGGTAGTGATGCCGCAGATTGACGCCGATAATGTCGTCGACGTTCTTGACCAGCATCAGGATCGCGGCTTCCCGCAGACCGTCCACGACCACATTATCGTTGATGCACCAGGCATCGCTGGCCCGCAGGGTGTCGAAAGCGGTTCTGGCGGCCTCTTTGAACGAGGCCGGAGGCTCCAGCAGGTGCGGATGGGTTTCCGTCACGGCGTCCAGCCGCGCATGGCCTGGCGCGTGAGGGCTTCCAGAAGATCGATGGCGGCGGGAGAGGCATTCAGGCAGGGGACGAGGGCGAATTCCTCTCCGCCAGCCTTGATGAAACTCTCCCGGAGTTCGTTGCCGATTTCGTCGAGCGTTTCGATGCAGTCCGTCATGAAGCCGGGCGTGATGACGGCGATCTTCGTCACGCCCTGCGCCGGGAGCGCTTCGACAAAGGGAGCCGTGTAAGGCTGGATCCACTCGGTGGGCCCGAAACGGGACTGGTAGGTGAGCGGCATCTGCTCGTCGCTGAACGACAGCGCATCGCGCAGGGCCGAGATCGTCCTTTCGCAGTCGTCCGGGTAGTGGTCCCCCGCCTGGACATATTGCTTGGGCAGGCCGTGAAACGAGGCGATCACCCGTTGCGGTTTGAAGGACAGGCCAGCGAGCGTCTCCCGCACACTCGCCGCCAGACCCTGGATATAGAGCGGATGGTCGGGGAAAGGCGGGACGGTGTGGACGGCTGGCTGGCGACGCAGCTTCATCAGA
The DNA here is from genome assembly GCF_029309905.1 of Brytella acorum. Taxonomy (GTDB): domain Bacteria; phylum Pseudomonadota; class Alphaproteobacteria; order Acetobacterales; family Acetobacteraceae; genus Brytella; species Brytella acorum. The sequence continues at coordinate 48,315 of NZ_JARBJP010000009.1, read as the reverse complement.
GCGCGGAAAAGCTGGTCATTGGCGGTGGCCGTCGTCGTCGCGCTGTATTGCGGATAGAGAGGAAGGCTGACGATCCGATCGCATCCCTGATCCATCAGACTGCGAACGGCGTCCGTGACGGAGGGTTGGCCATAACGCATGGCGACGACGACCGGGGTCTCCGCGCCCAGCCGTTCGCGCAATCCGTCAGCCTCGGCCTCGGTATAGACCCTCAGTGGGCTCGCATTGTGTTTGCGATCCCAGATACGGGCATAGGCGGCACCACTGCGGCGGGGGCGGAAAGAGAGAACGGCGCCCTGAAGGATCGGCTGCCAGATGAGCGGATTGGCCTCGATCACCCTGAGATCGGAAAGGAATTCCTGAAGGTACCGGCGTACTGCGAAATAGCCTGTATCATCGGGTGTGCCGAGATTGAGCAGGATGATCCCGGTCCGCCCTGATGGCGGGACCGGAATGCTCGGAGCGCGATGAAAGAACGTCATCGCATGATGTTGCGCCAGATTGAGGCGCGAAGGAAGAACTGGCGCCTGGTCCGGCCCGAAATCTTCATTCGGCCCGTATCCGGGATGTCATCAGTCTCGCGGACGACGTCTGGAGCGCACGGGGATAGGTCGGAGCACGAGGCGTGCCGCATCGCGCGCTGCGAGGAAGCCAACCGCTACGAGAGCGACAGAACCGAGGGAAAAGACATCAAGCAGAGACATCGTCAGCTCCGATCAGTGCGTGGCACGATGCCGCGACACATGCGTTGTCCAATGTCATCTTGGCATAGTAGGCCGTCGCCGCAACAGTTTCCTTCACATAAAATGCCGAACATAACGACCTTGTAATAAGATTATCATGTTCAGCGCCTGTTTGCCGCGTTGTCAGTGCGATTTGGAAGGAATCAGGTCCATGGCGACCAGCGCCTCGGCGATCTGCACGGCGTTGAGGGCAGCCCCTTTGCGCAGGTTGTCGGAAACGCACCAGAGGCCAAGGCCATTCGGTACAGTCGGATCGATTCGCAGACGCGACACGTAGGTGTCATCCTCGCCCACGCATTCGATCGGCGTGACGTAACCGCCATCCTCGCGCTCGTCGCGCAGGATGACGCCATCGGCATTGCGCAGGGCATGGCGCGCCTTGGCGAGATCGACGGGTTCCTCGCACTCGATGCTGATCGCCTCGGAATGTCCGATGAAAACGGGAACGCGCACGCAGGTCGCGAAGACCTTGATGTCAGGATCGAGGATCTTGCGGGTCTCGACCGCCATCTTCCATTCTTCCTTCGTCGAACCGTCATCCATGAAGCGGTCGATCTGCGGAATCACGTTGAAGGCAATCTGCTTGGTGAATTGCGCGATGGTCGGCGGGTCGTTGACGAATGTGCCTTTCGTCTGGACGAAAAGCTCGTCCATGCCGTCCTTGCCTGCGCCGGAGACGGCCTGATAGGTCGAGACGACGACGCGCCTGATGGTGAAAAGATCGTGCAGCGGCTTGAGCGCGAGCACCATCTGGGCAGTCGAGCAATTGGGGTTGGCGATGATGTTGCGCTTCATTTTCTTGAGCGCGTTCGCGTTGACCTCGGGCACGACCAGAGGCACGTCGGGTTCCATACGGAAATGCGACGTGTTGTCGATGACGATGCACCCAGCCTTGGCCGCGCGCGGCGCGTGGATGGCCGATACGCTTCCACCAGGCGAAAACAGGGCGAGATCCCATCCCTTGAAATCAAAGGTCTCGAGGTTCTGGACTTTCAATACGGTCTTGTCGCCGAAGGAGATCTCCCGACCGGCAGAGCGCGGTGAAGCAAGGGCCACCACTTCAGAGACGGGGAAGTCCCGTTCCGCGAGGATGCGCAGCAGTTCGCGCCCCACTGCTCCCGTCGCACCGACGACGGCCACGCGATAACCCATCCGATTCATGTCCTGTTCCCAGTTCGAGGTCGCCCGGTTTGGGGGCGTATGCGCCGTCAGCCTGCCAGCGGAAGGCGCTTGATCAGGGCTGAAAGACGATGGCGCCGGAGTTCGTAGCGTGCCTTGGCGCTGGTGGCCATGTAATTCAACTGGATCGTGTAGCGCGGACCAACATACGGACGGTGTCCGTGCCACGTGGTCGGGCCGTTTGGAAAGACGAGGAGCGTTCCGTCGATCGGGGGGACCTCAACGGCATAGTCTTCCATGTCGTCGGGTCCGCGCAGCAGACGCAGGCAGCCGTCCTGTGCTTCCCATGAAGCGGTGCGCGGGTTGAGATAGAGCAGCACCGTGACCCGTTTGGCGTCTGAGTCGCAATGGATGCGGCCATCCTTTTCGCGTGTGCGACCCCGCATGGTCAGCATGGTCGGTGCATCGCTCAGGTCGAGGCCGAGCTTTTCCGCGATCAGGGCCTTGAGGCGCGGCCCCTGAAGCTCGCGGACGAGCGCTGCCGTGTCCGGGGCGAGACGCAGGGCTTCGGGAGGGTACGAACCGCCTGAACCGATGGGCGGCATTTCGGCAATCAGCTTGCGCAGATCGTCCTCGGCCACGAAATGGGGGACGGTGATATGCGTGAAGGGGTCCGTTGCCACCGGCGCGGCGGCAAGGGCTTCGTAGTGGAGCGTGATAGCCATGGCGCGACATTACTGCTGCGCCATGGCGGGAACAAGAAGGCTTTGCAGGCGGAATCAGGCGGAGGGCAGATGGGCGGTCCTGCGCCGACGCCACATGTTGCAGACCAGCATTCCGAGGATTCCCACGAGCATGCCGACCGGCGTCGAGAAGAGTTTACCGGGCGGCAGGAACGTCATGAGAGCAGCGGCACTGCCGCCGATGCTGAAGGCCATCGTGCCGAGCAGAGCGGATGCGGACGCCGCCTGATGTCCGTGATGCGTCATGGCCAGGACCATGGCGTTCGGGCCGATGAAGCCGAGCGTGAACGTCGTGGCGACGACGAGGGCGCAGAGCGGGAAGGGGTCGGCGGGTCCGACGAGGTCGCTCAGGCTGACGATCAGAAGGGACGCGCCGCAGAGGAGTGACGCGCCGATCCCGTATTCCATGATGCGGATATAGGACATGCGCTTGGCGATTCGGCTGTTGATCTGGGTCGCGGTGATGAAGCCACAGGCGTTGATGCCGAAAAAGACGGCGAAGGTGCTGGGGGAAAATTGCAACAACTGCTCGAAAAGCTGCGGGGCGTTCGACAGATAGGCGAACATGACGAATGTGCTGAAGCTCGACGTCAGGGCCGCAGTGATGAAAACCGGTTCGTGAACGAGGGACAGATAGCGCCGCAGAATCTCGATGGGCGGCAGGCGACGGCGATGCTCGGGCGCCAGCGTGTCGGGCATGATGGCCGCGCAGAACACCAGCATCAGGATCGCCGCGATCGCGCTGGTCCAGAAAATCAGCCGCCAGTTTCCAAAGTTCAGGAGAATGCTGCCCAGAGTCGGGGCCAGAATCGGCCCAACGCCGAACACCAGCGTGAGCTGTGACATCAGACGCACGGCCTCATGTCCGGTGGCGACGTCACGCACGATCGCGCGGGGCGCCACGGATGTGATGGCCCCCATGAGAGCAGCAAGAAAACGCAGCCAGCAGAACGCGTCATAATTTCGCGTCACAGCCAGGAGGGCGGAAGACAACGCGTAGCCCGCCAGTCCGATCAGTAAAGGGCCTCGTCGTCCGAAACGATCCGAAAGGGGACCGAGGCAGAACTGCCCGACGGCGAGTCCCACGAACCAGCTGGCGAGTGTCAGCTGTGCCGAGCCGGGTCCGTGTCCGAGGTCATGCTCCAGCTGCGGGAAGGCTGGCAGATACATATCCGTCGCCAGAGGTCCGATGGTGGATATGAGGCCCAGAAGGAGCACCTGCCCCCATGAGAGGCCCTGGGGGGAGGTATTTTGTTGCATGGAAGACACAATGAGAAAAATCCGAAACGGGAAGCAGCGAGCGTCGACCCAGCATGAAATCGACAGAAATGGCCGCATATCAACACGGTCCGCGCGCTGTCATAAGACTGTCATACTGCCGTCACGAAAGCTTCGCACTCCACAAATAGGAAACTTTGTAGGGACCGCTTCGACCCCAACCGCCATAGCGAGACGAAGCGCCCCATGCTCCCGAAGTTCCGAAAGAACTCGATTCTCCTTTGTTCCACCACGGCGATGGCGGCCGTGCTGTTCGCAGCACCCGCCCGCGCCGATGCGCTCAGCGACATGGAACGCCAGATCCATGCCATGCAGGCGCAGTTGGCGAAGATGAAGAAAGAACACGACGTCGAGATGAAGCGCATTCACACGCAGCTCGCCGAGCAGCGCGAAAGTGAAGAGCGGAATCCGTATGCCGCTCGTAACAATGCGCGCAATCATTCCTACACGATGCCGCCCCCGCTCGCGACGGCCAGCTCGTACGGCAACAGCACTCTCGATATGCCATCCGCGCCCGTTCGTTTGCCTGCGATCACGGCCAATACGCCTTACGCGCAACTGACGGGAACGCCCACAGGGAAGGTTCTCGATCTCTACGGTCCCCTGCATCGTGGCCAGATCCAGATCGGTGGCGTGCGCATTACGCTGGGCGGTTACCTGGAATCCGCCGGTATTTTCCGGAGTCGGAATAACGTCTCCGACATTTCATCGAATTTCGGCACCATTCCGTTTGCGAACAGCCCGAACTATCACATGAACGAATACCATCAGACGGAGCGTCAGAGCCGTCTGGCCGCGCTGGTCGAGGGTGACATCACCAAGACCCTCCGCGCTCAAGGGTATATCGAGACCGATTTTCAGGGAGCAGGGGCCTCCTCAAACTCCCGCCAGTCCAACAGTTACGTTCTGCGCTCCCGCGTATTTTACGGGCAGTTGATTGATGATGCCAACGATTGGACGGTTCTGGGTGGTCAGAACTGGTCGCTGGTCACACTCTACAACCACGGCCTCGCCGCGCGTGATGAGCAGGTGCCGCTCGTGATCGAAGCGCAATATGTGCCTGGTTTCAACTGGACCAGAAATACTCAGGTCCGTGTGGTCAAGGGCTTCGACCATGGCCATTACCATATCGCGGCATCGATCGAGAACCCGCAGCAGGTGATCGCGGCCGGGTCGGGAGGTGTCTATCTGCCGCCGGGCGCGAAGACCTCGACCTATCAGAATGCCGGCGTCAACGTGAACAATCCCTCGACGAATTATTCGACGGATGTCGCGCCGGACGTGATTGCGAAGTTCGCAGCGGACCCAGGCTGGGGCCATTACGAAGTCTATGGATTGCTCCGCTTTCCGCATAGTCGTGTGTCCTATGTCGGGTATGGCAGAAGCCACACGACGGTCGCTGGCGGCGTCGGCGGCGGCATGGTGCTGCCGCTCATCGATAAAAAACTGTATTTCCAGGCATCGGGACTGGTCGGCACGGGTGTCGGGCGGTACGGAAGCGCCAATATTCCGGATGTGACCATGGGCCCCAATGGTCAGATCCGCCCGGTCAACAACGCGAACGCTCTCGCCGGTATCTATGGAAATCCCAGCAAAAGCTGGCAGCTTTATGCCTATGGTGGCATGGAGATGGTCCGTAACCGCAGTTCGTTTGACGTAAACGGGAAGGCCTATGGCTACGGCAATCCGCTATATGAAGTGGGAGGCTGTGCGGTCGAGGAAAGCCCGCTGGCTTGTCAGGCGAGCGTCAACAAGGTCGTGCAGGGAACAACCGGTTTCTGGTGGACGGCTGAACATGGTGACTACGGGACCATCAAGGTGGGCGCCCAGTATTCCTACACCTATCTGACGTCGTTCAGCGGTGTGGGCGGCCACCCGCATACAGACGACAACATGGTCTTCTTCTCGCTGCGTTACATGCCCTTCCAGTAAGCCGTTACGACCGCGCCTGACTTCTCTCGCCCCGACCTCTGCGGTAGGTTGGGGCGATTGAGGTTGGGAAGGTAAAAAACTGATGCGTATCGCGATGATCGGCGGCGGTTACGTCGGGCTCGTTTCGGGAGCCTGCTTTGCCGAGTTCGGCTCTGATGTCGTTGTTGTCGAAGCCGATCCCGCCAAGCTCGAGATGCTGCGCGAAGGCCATATTCCGATCTATGAACCCGGTCTTGAGAAAATCGTCGACGGTAACGTTGCCGCCGGGCGACTGAGCTTCACAGACGATCTGGGCGCATCTCTCGACGATGTGGACGCCGTGTTCATCGCGGTGGGCACGCCGTCGCGGCGGGGCGGCGGTCATGCCGACCTGACCTATGTCTATGAAGCTGCCCGTCAGATTGCGCGGGCCGCGAAGTCCGATCTGGTGGTCGTGACGAAATCCACCGTTCCGGTCGGGACGGGACGGGAAGTGGCGCGCATCCTGGCCGAAGAGCGTCCCGATCGCACGTTTTCAGTCGCTTCCAATCCTGAATTTCTGCGCGAAGGGGATGCGATCGGCGATTTCATGCGTCCGGACCGTGTCATCATCGGCATTGACCGGACCGACCATGCGGCGGGCGTGCGCGCCGAAGAGGTCATGCGGGCCCTGTATCGCCCGCTCTATCGGATCGAAACGCCCGTCGTCATCACGGATCTCGAAACGGCGGAACTGACCAAATACGCGGCCAATGCCTTTCTGGCCATGAAGATCACCTTCATCAACGAGATGGCCGATATCTGTGAAAAAGTGGGCGCGAACGTCCATGATGTCGCCAAAGGCATGGGGCTGGACCAGCGGATCGGAAAATATTTCCTGCATCCGGGACCGGGTTACGGTGGTTCCTGTTTTCCCAAGGATACCCGTGCTCTCACCGCGATCGGTGAAGACGCCGGTGCGCCTTCGCAGCTGGTGGCGGCCACGGTGGCCGTCAACGAGGCGCGCAAGAAGGCCATGGCCGAGCGGATTATCGCTGAGGCCGGTGGCGATGTCAGCGGCAAGGTCATAGGCATCCTGGGCCTGACGTTCAAGCCTCAGACGGATGACATGCGGGAAGCTTCGTCGCTTCCCATTCTGGCCAGACTGAAGGATGCCGGGGCCGTTCTTCAGGCCTATGATCCCCAGGGCATGAATGCGGCCCGTTCCTTGCTGCCCGCAGAGGTGATCTACGCGCCGGATGCCCTGACGGCGATTACGGGCGCCGATGTGCTCGTCGTCCTGACGGAATGGTCGGAGTTCCGGGCGCTGTCGCCGAGCCGTCTTCGCGATCTGATGCGCGGCAAGATCATTGCCGATCTGCGCAATATCTGGGATCCGGCGGAAATGCGCGAGGCGGGCTTTGACTATCGTTCGATCGGACGCCCTTAAGAGCCGGATTGGCGCATTGTGTCATAATCTGTGGTGAATGCCTCAACATCCATGACGTGACACGCCATTTTTATCGCTGTGATTTCGTAATCGCGGGCAATATCCAGTTTGGCACGGTTTCTGCTCTAGAAGCCGCATGTCATTATTTTTCCTCCATCGTCGCGTTTTCGCGACTCAGCGATCGCCGGGCTTCCTTGTCCGCCAGGCCGTGCAGCCTCAGATGATGCCGGAACTGGTAGTAGGTCAGGCCGAGAGCTTCCGCCGCGCGGCGCTGGCTGAACTGGGCGTCGATCAGGGCGCGCGTCAGCAATTCGCGCTCGAAATTCCGGATGCGTGCGGTGAAGTCGCCGGCCTGTTCTCCGATGTCGGAGCTTCGGCTTCCGTTGTCGGACGCGACCGTCTCGGGCCCGGACATCGTCGTTTTTTCGGGCGTGGCGGCGGGAAGGGATGCGGGCGCGGGACCGTTCCAGCTCTGCGCCGTCGCGAAGGGATCGATGATGATCTCGTCAAGCGGTCTGTCGGCGCGTTCATGACGGTACACGCTGCGTTCGATGACATTGCGCAACTCACGGACGTTGCCGGGCCAGTCATAAGCCCTGAGGGCGTTCAGGGCTTCGTCCGTAAAGTCGGCGAACAGACGGCGTCCCAGACTTGCGGTCATGCGGGTCGCGAAATGCGTGGCCAGAAGTTCGATGTCGTCAGGACGTGCCCGCAGGGGCGGGATAGTGACGACGTCGAAAGCAAGGCGGTCGAGCAGATCGGCGCGAAACGCGCCGTTCCGGGCCATGGCAGGCAGATCGGCGTTGGTCGCGGCGACGACGCGCACGTCCACATGGATCGTTTCGTTGCCGCCGACACGTTCGAAGCTGCCGTATTCGATGACGCGCAGGAGCTTTTCCTGCACGGCCTGGGAGGCGGTGGCGATCTCGTCGAGGAAAAGCGTGCCGCCATTGGCGCGCTCGAATCGCGACAGGCGGCGTTTCTGTGCACCGGTGAACGCTCCGGCTTCGTGACCGAACAGTTCGCTGTCGAGCAGCGTATCGGGCAGGGCCGCGCAGTTGAGCTTGACCAGAGGGTGGTCCCAGCGTGGCGAGAGCATGGCCAGGCGGGCTGCGACGAGTTCCTTGCCTGTTCCGCGCTCGCCGATGACGAGCGCCGGACGGTCGAGCGGAGCGAGACGGGAGACATGATCGAGCATGGCGAGAAAGGCGGGAGCCTGACCGAGCGGTGTCGTCGTGTCTTCAGGTTTGGCGAAGGGCGCCATTTTTCAGCAGGCCTCGTCCGTTTGCGGTGGTCTCGACATGAGTTTCGCTCATGGTTTCACTGTCGAACCAGTTCAGCCGTAATTCACCGTGCTGACAAGAGCATCGGTTTTCTGCTTATCTCTGAAATATAAGGAAGGAACGTCATGGGTATCTTCTCCCGCCTCGCGGACATCGTGAACTCCAATCTCAATGCGATCCTGGCCAGCGCCGAGGACCCTGAGAAAATGATCCGCCTCGTCATCCAGGAAATGGAAGACACGCTGGTCGAAGTGCGGAGCCAGGCGGTCCGCATGATCGCCGAGCGCAAGATGCTGGAGCGTCGGGCGCGCGAGATGCTGCGTGACGAAGATGAGTGGCGTCGCAAGGCCGAGCTGGCTCTGACGCGCGACCGTGAAGACCTCGCCAAGGCGGCTCTGGCGGCGCGTGCGACGGTCGAGCAGTCCCGCACGGCGCTGGATGGCCAGATCCTGCTGGTGACCGAAAGCCTCGATCAGCAGCATGACGATATCGCCAAGCTGCAGGCGAAGCTCGCGGATGCGAAATCACGTGAAAAATCGCTTTCCCTGCGTCATAAGGCGGCGCAGAACAAGTTGCGCACGCGTGAAGCGCTGTATGATCCGCGGGTCGAAAACGCCTTCAACCGTTTTGAACAGGTCGAACGCGCGCTGGACGAACTGGAAGGCAAGTCCGAGGTTTATGATTTCGGGCGCGTGGGAGGCCCGGGGCGTCGTCAGCCGACGTTGCAGGAAGAACTGGCCAGTCTCGAGACGGATGTTGCCGTCGAGAACGAACTGGCCGAACTGAAGAACCGCATGAAGGTACGCCAGTCCGGTCCGGATGCGTCGTAGGCGGCTGCGGACAGGAACATTGGGTTAGGGACTGGGCGTCATGGATATTACCGGGCTTGCGGCGGTCACGATGCCGTTCATCATGGTGATGTATATCGTCTCCGTAAGGACGCGTACCAAACGCGAGCTTATGAACGGGCAGAGTGCGATGAGCGCGGCCAGCCAGGGCGCGCTCGATCAGGCGCAGGTCCAGGCTCGACGGTTGGAGGAGCGGATTGACCATCTCGAGCGCATTCTCGACGAGGATGCGCCGGGCTGGCGTTCGCGTGTGGCCGGATAAGGTAGCAGATCATGGGACGAAGGATCGCGCGTGGCCTTGCTGGCGCGCTCGCCATAGCGGGAATGTTCCCGATGACGGTCATGGCGGAAGCGCCGGGCCACGACGGGGGGAAAAACCGCATCGCGGTCGAGGAGCTGGAACTTCAGACGCCCTGCATCGGTCGTGTCCAGATCGAGGTCGATGACGGGCTGCATGACGGCGTTTCGTTCGACGCTTCGGACGCCGGCTCGGCGCATGCGACGATCCAGATGAAAAAAGATCAGGGCGACAGCAAGGTCGTGATCGCGACCAAGGCATGCGCGCCCCGTGCCGTCCTGACCGTGACCGTTGCGTCGACTGTCAGCGTCTCGATCCATAACAGCCAGGGCACGCATTTCGTCGCTCGGGGCCAGATGGCGTCGCTGGAAGCCAGCCTTGAGGACGGAGCGTTTGATGCGAGCGTCCTCTCGACGGCGGATCTCAATCTGCGGGGCGATGTGCGTGTGCATGTCGGCGTGTTGCAGCGTGCCGCGCAGATCATGGCCAGCGAGAATGCCAGCGTGCTGGTGGACCGCGCGGATCTTGATGCGTTTTCGGCCCAGATGGCGGATGCGAGCAGTCTTCGGATCGAGGATGGACGGATCGACGCGTTGACGCTCGTGACGGGCGGCAATGCGAACGTGGCGATCGGTGGTCGCCTGACGACGGCTGCCGTCACCGCTGCCGGCACCGGACAGGTTCTCATTCCGGCCCCCAGCGGCCCCTTGACCCGCAACGGGACGGGTGCGGTGGTGACGGGACCGCTTCCCAAGCCGCCGGTGGCGGCATCGGCCGTTTCCACGCCGCCACCGTCCACATCGACCGCGACCAAATCGTCGCCGCCCGCTCCGGCCCCGTCAGCCGAGTCTTCTCCGCCAACCTCGTCCCCGCAGGCTCCGGTTCCGACGCCCCCGGCTGTGCAGGCACCGGTTGCAAAGGCACCGGTCGCACAGGTGCCGACCGCTCCGACGGCACAGGCCCCAATAGTGCAGACCCCAACTGCGCAGACACCGGCCTCACAGGCGCCGGCCGCACAAACGCCGTCTCCGCCAAAGGCAGCGGAGCCCGCCACGTCCCAGACTGGTAGCGAGGGGGCTGCGCCCGCTTCCGTGGCAACACCCGCTCAACAACCGATATCGCCGCCAAAAGGGAGTGCCGGAGCGACGGATGATCCGGCTGACGTCTCTGTGCCGCCGGCGCAATCGCAGACCGGGGGAGCTCCGGCGACGCCTGCCGTCGTTCCGACGCCGGACACGCCCAAGGCGTCCACGCCCCCGAGCAAGGCCGCCAACGAGAACGACGCCGCGACCGCGAAGCCGCAGGCAACGCCGACCAAGAGCAGCGACGATTCCAGAAGGAGTGAGGGTCAATGAATCGTCGCGCGATGAATCCATCACGACACAGATCCCCCCTTGCCGTGCTCCTCGCTGTGACGGCTTTCGGTGCCGTGACCCTGGCGGCGGCTCCGGCATCGGCGCGTGATACGGCCATGGGCGTGCTTTCCACGGCGAAACATCGCTTTTATGTGCGGCAGACCTGTCTGGACAGCCTGCATATCCGTGCCGGGGTCACCTCCGGCGCCGGGGAGGCCTCGACGGTTCCGGACGGGATCTCGTTTCGTTCCAATGGAACGGAAGCCGTGCTGGAAGGCCGTTCCTGCTCGGGCATGATGACCGTGCAGATCGGCCCCGATACGGCCGTCATCCTTTCACCAAGCGATACGAATGTATCGGTCGATAGTTTTCTGGCGCCTGTCGTCGCACGGACGGGTGATGGAAACCTGACTATCAGCCATGCGTCCGCGCTCGTGCTACAGGCTTCGGGGGACGGCAACGTTTCGGTCGGGACGCTGACGGGGCCGGCTGAGATCGTCAGCAACGGGAGCGGCTCTCTTCATATTGGGACGGCGGCATCTCCCGAAATGAATGTCCTGCTGGGCGACTCTTCGGACCTGACAGTCGGTGGCGGTTTTGTCGGCTCGCTGGCCATTCTCGATACGGGATCGGGGGATGTCCGGATGCACGGCGTCACCGGCGATGCCTATCTGGCAGCGCTCGGGAGCGGCAGTATCCGCACCAGCATGGTGACAGGGAACGTTCAGCGTCGTTCGGGCGGCATGGGAAGCGTGGCGGTCGGCCATGCCAATGGTTCGGTTTTCGCGTCCCAGGATGTTTTCGGCAAGGGCGGCGTGTCTCTGGCGGATGGTACGGCTCTGACGCCGGACGCGATCCGCACGGCAAACGGCACTGTCATCGGCACGTCCGGGATCAGCGGCACCTGGGCGGAGCTTCTGACCCCGCACCTGGATACGATCGCCGCGCCGGAGCCTCCCACTCCGCCGACGCCGCCGTCGGCCCCCACCGTGGTCCATGAGGAAAACGACGATTCGAGTGTCGATATCACGACGGACGGCTCTCATGTGACCGTGCGCCGGGGGCGCGTGCATCATCACGATGACGGGCTTTCCGGCAGCTTCGTGTTGTTGATGATCCTGCTGGGGCTGACGGTGATGTTCCGTCGGCGGATTTTCCCGCCTCTGGTTCGCTGGCTCGAACAGCGCGGCTACACGGCCGAGCGCGCGCCGTTGCTTCTTCAGCCGTTCTTTCGGCCGCCGCCTGTGGTCGAGATGGAAGTCACGGATCCACGTGTGCTGGCACTGCGCGAGCGCCTGCACGGCATGGAGCCGCGACTGGCGAAACTGGAGGGGTTCGTGACGTCGCGCGACTTCCATCTCTACCGGCAGTTTCGCGATCTCGATCGTGATTCGGCATAGGACGGCGGTCCCTGCTTTGACGTGAGGGGCGCGGCGCGCTACGGCTTGATCATGCTTTCCCATCGCGACGCGCGCCCCACGTGAATTTCGTTCTCGAACCGATCGCGGCGGTCGGCCGTGCAACCCTCGCCTTGATCCGCAAGGCCGGGGCGATGTCGCTGTTCGGCATGGCGGCGCTCTCTCATCTGGTGAGGCCGCCTTTCTACTGGCGCGTGTTTTTCACCAGTCTGATCGAGATTGCCTATTTCTCCCTGCCGGTGGTCGCGCTCACCGCGATCTTCTCCGGCGGCGTGATCGCCCTTCAGTCCTATACCGGGTTTTCGCAATATCACGCGCAAAGCGCGATCGCTTCGATCGTCGTGCTGGCCGTCGTGCGGGAACTCGGACCCGTACTCGCCGGGCTGATGGTGGCGGGGCGTGTCGGCGCGGCCATGGCGGCCGAGATCGGGACGATGCGCGTCACCGATCAGGTCGATGCGCTCTGGACCCTTTCAACCGATCCGATGAAATATCTCGTGGCGCCGAGACTTCTGGCCGGAACGCTGGCGCTGCCGTTTCTGGTGCTGATCGCCGATATTCTGGGCGTGATGGGCGGTTTCGCGGTATCGACCAGCAAGCTCGGATTCGCGCCGGACGCCTATATCATCAACACTCTGGCGGCCGTGAAGCCGATGGACGTGATTGTCGGACTGGTGAAGGCGGCGGTTTTCGGTTTCCTGATCGCGTTGATGGGCTGCTATCATGGCTATACGAGCCGGGGAGGTGCGGAAGGCGTTGGATCGGCCACGACATCGGCGGTCGTCGGCGCGTCCATTCTGCTGCTCGCTTTTGATTACCTGCTGACGGATCTGTTCTTCGCGCAATGACCTCACAGCCGAAAATCCGCATCCGTGGCCTCAAGAAGGCGTTCGGCGACAAGAAGGTTCTCGACGGAGTCGACCTCGACGTCGAAGCGGGCACGTCTTTCGTCATCATCGGCGGCTCGGGCACCGGCAAATCCGTCCTTCTGCGCTGTATTCTCGGCCTGATCGCGCCGGATGAGGGCCGCATCGAGATCGATGGCGAAGACATGGTGACGGCCGCGCCGCGCCGCCGGGAGGAACTCGTCCAGCAGATCGGCATGCTGTTTCAGAACGGGGCGCTGTTCGACAGCATGAGCGTGGCGGACAACATCGCGTTCGGTCTGCGCGCCAAGGGGCGTGCGAAAGCGGATGCGAAACGCGTGAGCTGGAGCGCGGCCCGGCTTGCCGCGGGCGACATTCTCAAACAGGTGGGGCTGGACCCCTCCGTGGGGGCATTGTCACCGTCCGAGCTTTCGGGCGGGATGCAGAAGCGCGTCGGTCTGGCGCGCGCCATTGCCGGAACGCCGGACATCATGTTTTTCGACGAGCCGACCACCGGGCTGGACCCGATCATGGGGGCGGTGATCGACGGGCTGATCGTCGATTGCGTCAAGCGACTGGGTTGCACGGCGATTGCGATCACGCATGACATGGCCTCGGCCCAGCGGATCGGGGACAAGGCGGCCATGCTCTATCAGGGCAGGCTCGTCTGGCAGGGTCTGGCGGCGGATCTGATGAACAGCGGCGATCCGCTGGTCGACCAGTTCACCCACGGGCGCCGCGAAGGCCCGATCACGATGGAACTGCGCCGGTAAGGCCGGTGCCGGAAGGGCCTCCCGGCGACGCCTGTCTGGTTCGTCACCGGTGACTTCTCCGCCCGAAGAGTTCTTGTTTTGTTTGCATCGATGGGCCATCTTCTGAATTCGGCAGGCGGCCAGCCGCCCGATGCCCACATCCAGCGCGCAGGATCGATCTTTCGTGGCCAAACGCCCTTCCGCCCAGTTCGTCTGCCAGTCCTGTGGCGCCGTTCATACCAAATGGGCGGGGCGCTGCGACGCATGCGGTGAGTGGAACACACTCGTCGAGGAGAGCGTGGAGCCGACGCAGAGAGCCGCGCCGGGCAAGACGCGCAAAAGGGCAGGACGGCTTAACGTCGTGCATCTTGACGGGCAGATGTCGCCGCCGCCGCGCATTTCCACGACGATCGCGGAATTCGATCGGGTCCTGGGTGGCGGGCTGGTACCCGCCTCGGTGGTGCTGGTGGGGGGCGATCCCGGCATCGGAAAATCCACGCTCATGCTTCAGGCAACCTGCGCCCTGGCGCGTGCGGGGCAGAATGTCCTGTATGTTTCGGGGGAAGAGGCCATCGACCAGGTGCGGCTCCGTGCCCGCCGCCTGGAGCTTGCCGCGCCGACACTTGACCTGGCGGCGAGCATCAATGTTGGCGATATCGCCGCCAGTCTCGAGCAGGAACGCGGACATACGGTGGTCGTCATCGACTCGATCCAGACCATGTGGCTCGAAAGCGTCGAAAGCGCGCCGGGCTCGGTTTCGCAGGTCCGGGCGTGCGCTTTCGAACTGATCCGTCTGGCCAAGACCATCGGGTTTTCGCTGATCCTGATTGGCCATGTTACCAAGGAAGGCACGCTGGCCGGGCCGCGTGTTCTGGAACACATGGTCGATGCCGTCATGTCGTTCGAGGGCGATCGCGGGCATCAGTTCCGCATTCTTCGTGCCGCGAAAAACCGTTTCGGCGCGACGGACGAAATCGGCGTCTTCGCCATGACGGATACCGGGTTGCGCGAGGTGGCCAATCCGTCGGCGCTGTTCCTGGCCGAGCGGCGGGGCAACATCGCCGGGTCGGCGGTCTTCGCGGGGCTCGAAGGAACGCGTCCCGTCCTGCTGGAAATCCAGGCCCTGCTCTCGCCCAAGGCGGGTGACGGCGCACCGCGCCGGGCCGTCATCGGCTGGGAGACGGCCCGGCTGAACATGTTGCTGGCCGTGCTGGAATCGCGGTGCGGTCTGAAGCTGAGCAGTATGGATGTCTATCTCAACATCGCGGGTGGCCTGCGGGTCAACGAACCGGCGGCCGATCTGGCGGTGGCGGCGGCCCTGATTTCGGCGGCGACCGGCACGCCGACGGCGGCGGATGCGGCCTATTTCGGCGAGGTGGGGCTGTCAGGCGAGGTGCGACAGGTCGCGCAGTCGGACCTGCGGCTGAAGGAGGCCCGCAAGCTGGGTTTCGAGCACGCCATTCTGCCCCGCCGCGTCGTGTCCGGTTCCGCGCGTGCGAGGCCGCCGGAGGGGCTGCGTCTCGGGGAAATCGGGCATCTGAACGATCTCGTCGAGATGTTCACGACCAGGGCTCCGGCGGAGACCTGATTTCCCGTTATGGCGCGCACGCTGACCGGACCCGCGACGCTCGATCTGATCGTCAGAAAAAGCCTCTTTCGCGCCCAGGCGGCCCCGGTCGGCGGCGAAGAGGAGGCCATCGCGTTTTTCGACGCGGTGAAAGCGCCGGACGCCACCCATAACTGCTGGGCATGGCGTATCGGGGCGCGGTATCGCAGCAGCGACGATGGCGAACCGGGCGGGACGGCGGGACGGCCGATCCTTCAGGCCATCGAAATGCAGGAATTTGACGGCGTCATGGTCGTCGTCACGCGCTGGTTCGGCGGCATCAAGCTGGGGGCGGGCGGGCTCGTGCGGGCTTATGGCGGGGCGGCGGCGTCGTGTCTGCGGGAAGCGGAATCCGTGCCCATCGTGCCGATGGCGACGATCCGCCTCCATTGCCCGTTTGCTCTTCTGGCCATCGTCCAGTCGCGGTTCGAGGGCTGGAACGCGCGACAGCTTGCCTGTGATTTCGATGCGGAAGGCGCATGGATCGATCTCGCCGTCCCGCAGGAGGCGATCGGCGAACCGCTGCGGGTTTTGCGGGATCTGACCCGGGGGCAGTCCTCCATCGAAGTTCTCGATCCGCTCCCGTGAAGAGAGGCGGTCATGCCGGTGGGGGAGGCATGAAATGACGGCGGCGACAGACTGCGCTATATGGCACGGATGATCGACCAATCCATCCCATCCTCCGTCCGCCCCACTGAACCGCCGCTCAGGACCAGAGCCGAGCGCCAGGCATCTGGCGTTCATTTGAGAAAGAAGACGCGGCGCGGATGTCACAGTGAATGGAGTCCGCCGAAGGATCGGGCGGACCCGGTGTCCATTCTGGTCGCGCAGGGCGAGCGCCGCATTCCGGATCTTCTTCCCATTCGTTACGGACGCATGAGCGCCTCCCCGTTTGCCTTTCTGCGCGGGGCTGCGGCGGTGATGGCGGCTGATCTCGCGACGACGCCTGTCGCGGGTCCACGCGTTCAGAGCTGTGGGGACTGTCATCTGGCGAATTTCGGGAGCTATGCGTCCCCCGAGGGCCTGCCCGTTTTCGATATCAATGATTTCGACGAGACGCTTCCCGCGCCCTTCGAGTGGGACATCAAAAGACTGGGGACGTCGCTGGTTCTGGCAGGGCGCGAGGGCGGCATGTCGGACAAGGCGGCCCGCAGGCTGGCGGTAACGATGGCCTTGGCCTATGCGGGCGAGATGAACCGGCTTGAGAGCATGACGCCGCTGGAGATATGGTCCAATCGGATCGACCTCGCGGCGGCGATCGAGGGGTTTTCGGACAAGAACGTCCGATCCCGGGCCAAGACCCAGCTCGCGGACCGGCTGGAGAGCGCCAGCAACCATTTCGGTCTGGTGGCCGATGATCGCGGCGCGCCCTCCCTGCGGGAGCGCCCCCCTCTGGTGATGCGGCTCCCGCATCACGAGGACACCATCCGGCAGGCTTTTGCGCGCTATGTGGCGACGCAGCCGCCGGAGCGCAGCATCCTGCTCGATCGCTACAGATTACGCGATATCGTCTTCAAGGTTGTCGGCGTCGGCAGTGTCGGCACGTTCTGCGCGATCGGACTGTTCGCGACGGCCGATGGCGAGACCCTGCTATTGCAGATCAAGGAGGCCCAGCGTTCCGTCATGGCGCCGTTCGCCGGTGAAGCGCCGTTCCATAATCAGGGCGAACGCGTGGTGGTGGGACAGCGGATCATGCAGGCGGCGTCCGACGCTTTTCTGGGATGGACCCATAGTCCGGAGGACGGCGCCGATCCTCGAACCCAGACCCTGTCCGGGGCGGGACGACAGTTTTACGTGCGGCGCGTGAAGGATGCGCGGCTGGCGGCGATCGGTTCGGATGTGGCGCAGGAAGGACTGGCGGATTACGCGCTGCTGTGCGGGCGGACGCTGGCGCGCGCCCATGCGCGCTCTGGCGATGTTGCGATCATCGGCGGCTATGTCGGCAACGGAAAGGCGTTCTGCGACGCGATCGGCAGCTTTTCCATGCTGTACGCGGATCAGACCCGGACGGACTGGAACCACTTCAGGGACGCGATCAAGGCCGGTCGTCTTGCCGCCGTCACGCCGAAACAAGCAGGATAGTCGGAAGGCCGCGTCCTTGATCATGAAACCGGTTAATTCGACAGGTGATGGTCCGGCATGACGGACAACGTCTTTTTCTCTAAGAGAACCGACGGGCTGCCGGAGGGCGGCTTTTTTGCGTGCCGATCTCTCCGGAAGACCGTACGCCGGGAGAGATGGAATGACGGATCAGACGCACGCCCCGCCTGAGGTGACAACCCCTCGTGACCGCCGACGTGCGATCTGGCGGCGCGTTCTGTGGGGTGGCGGCGGATTTGCCGCCGTATGCGTCGTGGCGGGTATCGCGGGGGTGACCTATCTCACGCACGGCAATCTCGGACCTTTCGTGGCGCGCCGGGCCAGCGCCATGCTAAGACGCGAGGTTCAGGTCGCGGCGATGCATGTCACGCCGGGGGCATGGCTGAAGATCGAAGTTGAAAACGCGCGGCTGGCGAATATCGCCGGAGGCAGCGAGCCGGACATGGTGCGGGTCGGTCATCTCTCTTTCGAGGTGCGCGCCATCTCCCTGCTCCATGGCCCTGCCATCCTGCGGCATCTGGCCCTTTCCGATGTTCGGGTGCTGGTGGAGCGCACGCCGCAGAAGCTCCCGAACTGGCGGTTCGGCGCTGCCGCCCTCACGCCTCCGAAGCCCGCGGCGACCCCGCAGACGGTGAGCCCGCAGACGGCGAGCCCGGATGACAGGCGTCATTACCCGACCCTGCTCGACGCCCGGATCGTGAATGGCGAGGTCATCTATCGGACCGCACACGGGGCGTCGTTTCGCACCACGCTGAAGACCGTGACGATCGATACCCGGAACGCCGACACGCCGGTGAGCTTTGCGGTCGATGGCGCGTATAATGACGTGCCGGTCCGCATGACCGCGACCTTACAGCCGTTTTCGGCGCTCCGGCGTATCCGCGACCCCTATGGGATAGACCTGCAGGCGACATCCGGCGACATGGTGATGACGTTCAGGGGCACGGCTGTCGATCCGCTCAATGCCGACGGCATCGTCGGCGCGGTGAGCGTGAAAACCGAGACGTCGAAGTCGCTTATGGCGATCGCGGGGATGGCGGGGCCGCAGGACGTCGCCCTGCGGATGGCCGGGCAGTTCGCTCATGACGGCAGCCTCTGGACGATCACCGGGGGCGAAGGGGCGGTCAAGGACAATCCGATGACCGTATCTCTTCTCCGGTTTGTGGAGGGGATGCGTGGGCAGCCGGATCATGTGACGGCGGATATCGCGTTCAGCCGTCTCGATCTCAACGAGTTTCTCGGAGATCGGAAAGCGTCGGACACGGCGAACAAGGATATGGTGCTCGATATCGACCGCGCGCCCGATCCCCTGATCGATGCGAAAGTTTCTGTCGGGAGCCTGAGCTACAACGTTCTGCATTTTTCCAATATGGCTCTGGCGGCATCCGTCATGCCGGGTGTCGTGTCGGTCGAGAGGCTGGCGCTGGATTATCTTGGCGCGCGACTGAATGCTTCAGGGCGCATGCAGGCCGTCGATGGCGGGGGCGCTCATGTCAGCGCGGTGGTGGATGTGAACGGACTCGACATCCAGAAGCTGCGACAGACGCTCGGCTTTGCTTCCGTGCCGTTGCAGGGGCGGCTGGACCTGCGCATGACCGCCGATGCCACGCAGCGCACCCTGAACGCGGCGGTGCATGAAGCGGATGTGGCGGCTGCCGTGTCCATGACCGGCGGCCGCATCGATCGGACCGTGATCGGCGCGGCCTCGACGGATCTGCGCATGATCTTCCGGCGTCCGAAGGGCATGACGCCGGTTGCGTGCCTGCTGGGCGTCGTGAACGCGCATGCCGGTGTCGGCTCCGCGTTGCCGTTGCGTGTCCGAACGGCGGAGGGGACGATATCGGGCAATGCCCGTTTCGATCTGAACCGGAAATGGTTTAACCTGATATTCGGGAGCCAGGCTTCCACGACGAGCAGCTTCGCGCTGGATATTCCGGTTCAGGTCAGCGGCGGGTTCAGCAGCCCGCGTATTCTCCCGGCGCGATGGACGGCTGACGGTCGGAGCATGCTGGCGGAGACGAGCCGGCTGAACGCCCTGCCCGTGGGCGTTCGGCAGTTCGCCATGCGCAATCCCTGCTACAGACCCGGAGGTCGCTGACCGGAAGTTGATAGTGGGAACGGGCCTTTTTGTTCAGGCGGCGTTCATCAGGGCCAGACCTTCCGCGACCGATACGAATTCTCCGCCCATATCCACGCGTTCATGGCCGAAACGGCGGGTGAAGAGATCGCGGATGGCGGGAACGAACGACGTGCCTCCGGTCAGGAACACCCGATCGATGGCGGAAGCGGGCAGGTTGGCGCGCTGCAAAGCCGTTTCCACAGCCTGGTCGAAGAGCTGGAGATCGGGTGCGATCCAGCTCTCGAACTCGGCTTTCGTAATTTCCCGGTGAATGCTGGTCGTCTGGTGGGAATATTTCAGGATGGTCCGGTCGCTGGACGACAGTTCCATTTTCGCGGCGGCAACGGCGCGATAAAGCACCTGCCCCTGCTGTTCTTCGATCAGGCTCGCCAGCGCATGGAGCTTCTCGGGCTCTGACGCCGTGCGAGCCACGTCGGCGATGTTGCGCAATGTCTGGGGGGTCCGCATCAGGGCGAGGCGGTGCCAGCGGCCGAGGCTGGAATACCATTCCGCCGGAACGGGCAGCGGCGCGCCGCCCATGACGCGATAGGTCGTATTCCGACCCAGTTCGGGTGCGACGACATGGTCGATGATGCGATAATCGAGCTGGTCCCCGGCGATGCCGACGCCAGCGTAACCCAGCGGCGTGGCGCGCTGTTCGGCCAGCGGGTCGAAGCGCAGGATGGAGAAGTCGCTCGTGCCGCCCCCGAAATCTCCGACGAGGATTGTCGCGGGAGCGTCGAGTTTGTGCGCGAAGCGCCAGCCCGCGGCTTCGGGTTCCAGGGCGACATGGATCTCGCCGAACCCGGCGGCACGGAAACTGTCGCGCAGCCGCGCTTCGCCGAAATCGTCGTCAGCCCGGTCACCCGCGAAATGAACGGGTCGTCCCACTGTGGCGGTCACATGGGCGGGATCGATGGCGAGGCTGCGCATCAGTCGGGCGAGAAAACGCGCGATGAGCGTTTCCAGCGTCATCACCTGGCCGACGAGCCGCGTCTGCCGGAACGAGGCCTGCGCCAGATACGACTTCATGGACATGATCAGACGACTTTCCGCCGGATCTTCCAGATAGGCGTCGATGGCTTCGGGGCCGATCGCGTCCTGCAGGGCGCGGCCATGGGACATGTTTTCGTCGTGCCACAGACAGAGCAGCGTCCGGCATGTGTCGGACGGCTCATGATGAGGGAAGGAGAAGCGCGCGGGATGAGGGCGACCATCGGCGTCGAGCAGGACGACGACCGTGTTGGTCGTGCCGAAATCGATACCGAGCCTGATGCCGCGAGACGATGCAATGGATGACATCGCGACTGCATAGGCAGGGCGATCCCGTCTGTCTATATTTGGGAGACGTCAGGGCAGAGGGCCGCGTGAGGCCCGGAACGACAACGGCTCTTCGACGGCAGATCGACCGGATTGAAAAAAGGCACGACCACTGATGTTTTTCGTCCTGAAAGCCGCCTTGTCCGGTCTCATCATCGCAGCGGTTTCGACCATCGCCAGGCGCTATCCGGGACTGGGCGCTCTCGTGGCCTCGCTCCCGCTGATCTCCATTCTGGGGATGGTGTGGTTATGGCAGGAAACGAAGGACCCGGTGCGCATGGGGGCCCATGTGGGCGCGACCTTCTGGTACGTCATTCCGTCACTGCCGATGTTCCTGCTCATTCCATGGATGATGCGGCAGGGGGTGCCGTTCTACGTCGCACTCATCGCGGGATGTCTGGTGACGTTCGTACTCTACAGTCTGACGATGTGGCTGGCCACGCGCCTTGGCGTAAGTCTGTAAGCGCCGGATCAGCCTCTATTCATGCGAACTGGAATTGTCCGTCTCCAGGCCGGGCGCGGCGGCCGACTGGTTGCTGATGCCGTGCTGGTGGACAGAATCCGAATCCGTCTGCGACCCCGGCGCGCACGCACCGAGCGGCGCACAGGCGAGGGCTATGAGAACTGTTTTGCGTATAAATCCCGTCATGACGATGCTCCTTCCTGATGGTGTTCAGAAAGCCAACGATACGGGACATGGATCAGTTGCAAAACGCGCTCGGGCTGAAATCTGGTGGGGCACAGCGCATCGACATAATAAAAAAGCCTGCCGATCCGCCACTCGGGGCAGTTCGGCAGACATTTTCAGGACGTGCGTCCAGGGGGGAAGCACCATTCAGAACGGATGAAAGTTTTCAGCCTTTGAGGTGCCTGTTGCACTCGGACCAGTAACCGCCGCCCTTGACGATCCATTTCAGTCCGCCATTCGCACCGGAAGCCTTGTTCGCATTATACTGATCGGCGCATGTTTTCAGTCGGCCCTTACCGGCGGACAGGGTGCTGTATTTCGAGGATATCGCGCTCGGAAACACCGCGCCGCCCGTGGAGACGGGAGCGGGTCTGGAGACCGGCGCCGGGGTGCTGGCCGCCGGGGTGCTGGCGGGCGCCGCCGTCGGTGCGGATGTCGCGGGCGCGGGTGTTGCCGGAGCGGCTGTCGTCGCGGGAGCTGCTGCCGGTGCCGCGGCGTCACCGCACTGTGTGGACTTGTAGGTCTTGTAGTCCTGGCCATTCAACGATCCGGCCTTCTTGGCCGCCCGGAAGTTCGCGTAGCATTCCTTGGCGGTCATGGCGTGAGCGGATGGCATGAAGGCGGCGCCTGCGGCGATCATCCCGGCCAGCATGGCGGGAGTCGCGAAACGGATCAGGAACATATGTTTTTCTTTCCTTGAAAAATGCGGGATAAAAATGCGGCGAAAACGCGCGGATCAGTTGATCCGCTCACCGTGCAGAACCGTATCCAGCCCTTCCATTTCCTGTTCACGCGTCACGCGCAGGCCGATCACCAGATCGATCGCCTTGAGAATGACGTAGGTCATGATCACCGTCCAGACGATCGTAACGCCAACAGCTTCGGCCTGCCGGATAAACTGTGCGAACGATCCGACCACGCCCGCCGGATTGGCGTCCGTGGCGGAAAGCGGGCCGTAGGCGAACACGCCCGTCAGCAGCGCGCCCGTAATGCCGCCGACACCATGAACCCCGAACGCGTCCAGACTGTCATCGTAACCAAGCTTGTTCTTGAGAATGACGGCCGCGAAGAAGCAGACGCCACCCGCGATCAGACCGATCAGGAGCGCGGGGCCGGGCAGTACGAAGCCTGCGGCGGGCGTGATCGCCACGAGTCCCGCCACCGCGCCCGAGATGATGCCCAGCGCTGTCGGCTTGCGGGAATGCAGCCACTCCACCAGCATCCACGCGATGCCGCCACCGGCGGCGGCGACCTGCGTCGTGAGCATGGCCATGCCTGCCCGCCCGTTGGCGCCACCGGCCGATCCCGCGTTGAAGCCGAACCATCCGACCCAGAGAAGCGATGCGCCGATAATGGCGTAGGTCAGGTTGAACGGCGACAGATCGTCGACCTTGTAACCATGCCGCTTGCCGAGCATCAGGGCGGCGACCAGACCGGCCACACCGGAATTGATATGCACGACCGTGCCGCCCGCGAAGTCCACGGCGCCCAGCGTCGCGAGCCAGCCGATCGGACTCCACACCCAGTGCGCGACCGGCGCATAGACGCACAGAGACCAGAGAACCGTGAACAGACAGAGCGCGGAGAATTTCATGCGTTCGGCGAACGCGCCCGCGATCAGGGCGGGCGTGATGATCGCGAACGTCATCTGGAACATCACATAGACGCTCTCGGGGATCGTCATGGCCATCGGATTGGGGGAATCCGTGCCCATCACGAAAGCCGCATCCGCGCCATTGTGGAAGTGATCCGCGATGCCGCCGAGCATGAAGTGCGAGAAATCGCCGATCATGGGGGTCCCGGTCGAAAAGGCGAGACTGTATCCCGCGACCATCCACACCACGCTGGCCACGCAGCAGATTGCAAAAGACTGGATCACGGTCGCCAGAACGTTCTTTTTGCGGACCATGCCCGCATAGAAAAGTCCAAGCCCCGGGATCGTCATCAGCAGGACCAGGGCGGTGCTGACGAGCATCCACGCGGTGTCACCCGTATCGATCCGCGGGGGCGCGGCGTCGGCGGCGCGGGCGAGGGAGGGCAGTGTCAGGAAAGCGGAAAGGGCCGTCAGAGCGCTGGCCCGCAGGGCGCGAGGACAGCTTGTCATAGAGCGGCTTCTCCGGTCTCGCGGGTCCGGATGCGGATGACACGTTCGAGCGGCGAAATGAAAATCTTGCCGTCACCGATCTTTCCGGTCTGTGCCGCCTGCAGGATGGCTTCGACCACGTCATCCACCTGGGCGTCGGATACGGCGATCTCGATCTTGACCTTGGGCAGAAAACTCACGTGATACTCGGCGCCCCGATAAATCTCGGTCTGCCCTTTCTGGCGTCCGAAACCGCGGATCTCCGTAACCGTCAGCCCCTGAATGCCGAGCGGCGTCAACGCCTCGCGGACATCGTCGAGCTTGAACGGCTTGATGATCGCTGTCACGAGCTTCATCGTCACTCTCCGTCGCTGAATGGGACAACCATTTGCCCGTCCCTCTATCCTTCGGATGAGTAGCCGATTTCGTGCCAGTTGCCCAACGATATCAATGCAGGACACGTCGCCGGATGCAAGCATTCCGCAAATGACGCATGTGTTCTAGATTGACCCCATGATGACGAACGATGTGCACGGAAACAACGCCTCCCGGGAAGCCGGTCCCGACGCCACGGCGGCTGCCGTGGATATCTGCATCAACGGCGCGGGTCCGGTCGGCGCCACGCTCGCCTGCCGTCTGGCGACCATGGGAATGCGCGTTCTCCTTCTGGACCGAGCGGCGTTGCCCGGCATGGAAGATCCGGCGCTGGACGGTCGGGCCTACGCCATTTCCGAAGGCTCGCGCCGGATGCTCGAGGCGGCGGGCGTCTGGGGATGCCTGCCCGGTCCGACCCAGCCCATCAACGAGATCATGGTGCGTGACGGCCGCCCCGGCGAACGTCCGTCCAGCCTGTCGCTCGATTTCGGGCCGCAGGACGCGGACGGTCCTTTCGGATGGATGGTCGAGGCGCGCGATCTGCGCATGGCGCTCAATGCGGCACTGACGCGGACGGAGGGTCTGATCCTGCGTGCGCCGGATCTGGGACAGTTCGCATTCGACGATCAGCACGTCACCATCCGGCTGGCTTCGGGCGAAACCTGGCGCGCGCCGCTCGCGGTCGCCGCCGAGGGCCGCAACAGCGCGCTGCGGAATCAGGTCAAAATTCCCGTCACGAGGCTGCCCTATCGCCAGTGCGGCCTGATCAGCGTCATCACCCATGAGAAGCCGCATGACGGACGGGCTCTCGAGCATTTCCTGCCTCAGGGGCCTTTCGCGCGCCTGCCGCTCCCTGGAACCAGGGAACATCCCAATCGTTCCGCGATCGTCTGGGCCGAGGGGGAGGAACGCGCGCGCCGTTTCTACGGCCTGCCGGATGATGTCTTCGCCCGCGAGATCGCCGCACGCCTCG
Source organism: Brytella acorum (assembly GCF_029309905.1). Taxonomy (GTDB): domain Bacteria; phylum Pseudomonadota; class Alphaproteobacteria; order Acetobacterales; family Acetobacteraceae; genus Brytella; species Brytella acorum. The sequence goes on along the minus strand of NZ_JARBJP010000009.1, from coordinate 23,008 downwards.
GCGGAGATGACATCGGCGCGCTCGAGCCGATCGGACGGCGCTGGATTTATCCCCTCTCCGCGCAATATGCGCAGCGTTATACGGCGACGCGTCTGGTGCTCGCGGGCGATTCGGCCCACGGGCTGCATCCGATCGCAGGGCAGGGCCTCAATGCGGGATTCAAGGATATCGTCGCCCTGGCGGATCTCCTCGAAACCGCGTTCCTGAACGGCCGGGATCTGGGGGACGCCAGCCTGCTCATGCAGTATCAGCGCCGGGCGCGCCCGACGAACATGCTCATGCTGGCGGCGTGCGACGGGCTCGAACGCCTGTTCGGCAACGACAATCCCCTCCTTCGCGTCGCGCGCGATGCCGGGCTTTCGGCCCTGAACCGCATGCCGAGACTGCGGCGCGCCTTCGTCAGAGAGGCCATGGGTCTATGATGCAGAGATTTCCCTCCCCGCCCGATCTCGATGCCGTATGGCGGGACATGCTCGTGCAGAGCGATGTCTGCTGCGATGTTCTTATTCAGGGCGTGTTCGCCACGGGCATCAGCGATCACCGCAATTTCCCGAGCGCGCTGGCGGCCCTGATTGGTACGAAGCTGGCCGACCGCGCGCTTTCGGCGCCCGCTCTTACCGCGCTGGCTGCATCAGCTCTCGCCGATCATCCGGACATCGCCGAAGCCGCATGCGAGGACATGATCGCGATCTATGAGCGTGACGCCGCATGCCCGGATTACGTGACGGCGTTCCTTTTCTTCAAAGGCTTTCATTCGATCCAGGCCTATCGCATCGCGCACTGGCTCTGGCAGAACAACCGCCAGCATCTGGCCCGTCATCTTCAGAGCCTCGTCGCCGAACGGTTCAGCGTCGATATCCATCCCGCCGCACGTCTGGGACGGCGGATCGTCTTCGACCACGGAACCGGGATCGTCGTCGGCGAAACCTGCATCATCGATGACGATGTTTCGATGTTGCAGGGCGTGACCCTGGGTGGCACCGGCAAGGAGACGGGGGACCGTCATCCCAAGGTCAGGCGCGGTGTCCTGATCGGCGCGGGCGCCAAGGTGCTTGGCAATATCGAGCTGGGAGAGGGTGCGAAAGTCGGCGCGGGATCGGTCGTGCTCGAGAGCGTTCCGCCTTATACGACCGTCGTCGGCAATCCGGCCCGCAAGATCGGAACCCGACATTCGTCCCTGCCCGCCCTGGGCATGGACCAGCGTCTGCCGCCCCTCGACTACATGATCTGAGAGACGGCAGGTTCGAGGCTCAGTAGTATCCAGGCGGATACACGACCGGAGGCGGCGGTGGCATCATGCCGCCCGCCATCGGGGCGGTGCTGACGACGACAGCGCCGATCAGGCCGGAGGCAATGGCCGTCAGCAGGAACTGATTGCCATTGCGGACCCAGTAATAGCCGCGCGGTGGCGCATAGAGACCGCGATAGCCGTTCCAGTCGTTCACGACATACCGCTGATCACGCCACCGGTCGAAACGATCCCCGCGGCGCCAGTCATCGCGTCCACGGCGAAAGTGGCCGGGGTCGCCGCGTCCGGGCCCACCGTGTTCAGGCCCGTTCCAGCCTCGTCCGCCCTGATTTGGGCCCCAGCCCGGGCCTGGCTGGGCGTTGGCTGCGACCGGAACAATGCCCATCAAGGCGATCGTTGTGAGAACAAGGCACTTGCGAAGCATGATATTTCTCCGTTGACAGCCCGGAAACCTGCATTCCGCCTGTGGCGAGATTGTGAGGAATCAAGGGCCGGTCGGTACCGTTACGCTCGAATTGTAACTCGCCCTCAAAAACCGACGGCCACGGCCTTTCCGATCGTCGTCCCGCTTTCGGACAGATCATGCAGACCTCGCAGCGTGGCCGCATGGATTCCGGTCACACGTTGCGTTTCCGTGGTTTGCAGGATGCCCGCATCGACCAGTCGCGACACGGCGTCGAGAATTTCATGTTGACGGATCATGTCCGGTGTCTCGAACAGGGAGCGGGTGTACATCAGCTCCCAGGACAGCGTGACGCTCTTGGTCTTGAAGGGCAGGATATCAAAGGAGGTGGGGTCGTCGATCAGGGAGATATGACCTTGCGGCGCGATCGCCTCCCCAAGGAAGGCATGGTGGGCGTCACTTCCCGTCAGGCTCGCGATGTAAGGCACCGTCGGGTATCCCAGCGCGGCGAGCTGGGCTTTCATGTCCTGCCGATGATTGATGACATGATGTGCGCCCATGCGCCGTACCCATGCTTCCGTCTCGGGGCGGGAGGCCGTGGCGATGACCGTCAGCCCCGTCATCTGGCGCGCGATCTGGATCATGACCGAGCCGACACCGCCCGCGCCGCCGATGACCAGCAGGGCGTCGGGTCGGTTGGTGGGAACGCGCATTCGATCGAACAGCATTTCCCATGCGGTCACGGATGTCAGCGGAAGTGCCGCCGCTGCTCCCCAGTCCAGTGTCCGGGGCTTGTGTCCCGCCAGGCGTTCATCGACGCAGTGGAATTCCGCGTTGGCGCCCTGCCGGTTGATCGCGCCCGCGTAAAACACGGCATCGCCGGGCTGAAACAGGGTGACGTCGGCGCCAACGGCCTCGACGGTGCCCGCCACGTCCCATCCCAGAATACGGTATCGCTCGCCCTCGAAGGCTGCGGTGCGGCGGCGGACCTTCGTGTCCACGGGATTGATCGAGATCGCCTCGACCTTGACCAGAAGGTCCCGTGCGCGGGGCACAGGCTTGGGCAGTTCAACGTCCGCAAGCACGTGACTGTCACCGATCGTCTCGTATCCGACAGCTTTCATGTTTCCTGCTCCTTCCCTGTCACGCGGCATTTGCCGATCTCAGACCGGCCTTATGAGTTCATAAAGTGCAACGGCGGCTGCGTTGGACACATTCAGGCTTTCCATGTCGCCCGGCATGTGGACACTCGCGATCTCGTCGCAGCTTTCGCGCGTCAGGCGCCGCAACCCGGCGCCTTCGGCACCGAGCACCAACGCGACACGACGGCCTTCGTATCCCGCGCCATTGAGGCGGCCCCCGCCCGCATCGAGGCCGACGACCCAGAGGCCGGCATTCTGCAACTGCGCGAGGGCGCGGGAGAGATTGACCTCCCGCAGGACGGGCACAATATCGAGGGCGCCGGAAGCGGCTTTTGCCATGACTCCGCTTTCCTGGGGCGTGTTCCGATCCTGAAGAACGAGGGCGGCGGCACCGAAGGCCGCCGCCGATCGCAGGATCGCGCCGATATTCCGAGGGTCCGTCACCTGATCGAGCACCAGGACAGGTCCGGGTCGCTCCAGCGCATCCTCAAGAAGCAGGGATTCGAGAGGCTCGACCCGCAAGGCGACCCCCTGATGCACGGCATCGCGCTCGCAGAGCTGATCGATGCGAGAGCGCTCCACGACGTTCGGCGTCACCGGGAGTTTCAGCCCTTTCGTCTCCAGCGCGGTCAGTCCCTCACGGGTTGCGAGGATCTCGTGGATCTGACGGCGGGGATTGGCCAGCGCGCCTTCGGCCGCATGCAGGCCGTAGAGCCAGTAGCTCGACCCGCTGCTGCGTGACGAAGAGGGTCTGGACCCGCGCTCACGCGAACGGGACTCAGGAGAACGGGGGGTAGGCCGGGCACCGGCGGAACGTCTGGACATGAAGGCGGATATAATCCGATCCTACACCTTCCGTCATGCAACAAAACGACTTATCCCCGGTTGACTTCCCGGAAAAAGCGCCATATTTCCCAACCCGGCCGGAGAGGTGCCCGAGTGGCTAAAGGGGGCGGACTGTAAATCCGCTGGCGTACGCCTACGTTGGTTCGAATCCAACCCTCTCCACCATCATCGCCGAATAAATAGCAGAAAACAGCCGTTTCTTGAATTGTCGGCCAGTATGACCCATGATGAAACCCACGATAGAGCACGCGATATCGAGGGGTAATGGGACACGATTTCTTTATCTTTGATCGCCCACGATCTCTCGCCAACGCGCGAACGGCAGCACAACTAAAGGCTCGGCCCTGTCGCGTACCAGGAAGAGCGCATCTGCATCTCCTAACCACCGCTCGAGGGTAACGAAGCCCTCGCCAGACTTCCGGGCCTTCACCTCGCAGACGAATGGCGGGGCGTGCGGCCCGCGCGCGTAGACGTCCACATCTGTGCTGGCGGTGTTCCTGAACTGCATGGCGCCGGAGAGCGGTACGCGCTCGGCCTTGATGCCTGCATTTCTGTGAAGATCCACAATCTTGCGCTCTACACGTGCGCCTTTGTCGCGGGAAGCCTTACCCATTGGCGGCGCGCTCCCGCTTTTCGGCTGCTGTCAAATAATGGCCCAATTTTTCCTCAAGCGCGCCGTCCTGATCGAGCAGCATGACCCCAGTCGAGGACGCCAGGCGCATCAGCTCGATCACGGCGTCGGGCCCATTGTTCTCGCGGGCGATCTGCATCAGGTGAATGAGCATCAAGCCAGCGGCCCGATTCCGTTCCCGATCGACCGAAACCGGCACGTCGGCGGCCATCCATCGTGCCAGCTTGTCATGAGCATCACGGACGATCCCGCGCGCGATCTGGGCGTCGCCGCCCTCTATCTTATGATCGGTCATTATCTCAAAGCCATGTGGGGACGATTTGTTTGGAGAATTCCTTGCGCACGGCCTCTACGTGGGTGAACCACTGGCCTCCTGGCGTCTCACTCTCCAATGAGTGGCTGATGCCAAAAGGCGTCCAGAGACCGGATGAGGCGAGATTCTGGGGAAGGGCGGATGTGTTCGGCCTCCAGGCCTCTGGAGCGTAACGGCTCTCCAGGTAGATCGGCTCGAGATAAAGGATGTTCGGGTTGTAGAAGCAGGTGAACTCGACGCCCGATTGTGAATAGGCCGGATATCCTATCAATCCTGTCTTCGACGTGATGCGTACGGGGTCGTTCACCTCCCCGATGTCGAGATCCGGCGGCCATATCTTCAGCGTAACCGGATGGGCCTTACTCCCCCCTTCGAGCGCGTAGGGTATCTGATAGTCATGGTGAAGCTTTTCGAGCTGCTGATGGACGCTGCCCTGAAGGTAGACATTCCCCGCAATCGGAAAGTTCACGCCGCGATTGATGAAGTTCAGCTTGGCCCGTGTGGCGATGTCGGAAAATATGGCCTGAGCCGTGGTTGGCCCACGGAAGCTCCGACTCTCGATGATGGTGGCCTTGGCTTCGTAGTTCGTGAAAGCGAACACCTGAAAGGCTACGTTCGGCGAGTTCTTGAAGTCCGCGAACGCCTGCATGATCCGACCGTAGAATACCGTGGCCATGCCGGATTCGTCGTCTCCGGCCTCCACGAGGACCATGCTGTTGGCGATCGCGATATTCAGCGGTCTGTTCCCGGACACGGCGGGGGCTGCGACCGAAAGTCGGTTCATCATGGACAGCGTCATGCCCTCGATGCGCAGGGCCAAAGACGCCGCGCTCGTCCAGCCGCCGTTGCGAATTTCCACCTGACAGCGATGTCCCTCAAGGACCGCTGTGTCATCCGTGGCGCTCGGACCCAAGGCGCCTGACGCCACCGTGAAGGTCACGGTGATCTTCTTTTTCGTGAAGGAGTGTCGCGCGTGCGAGTGCGCGGTAACGCTATCGCTCATTGCACGACACTCCGGCTTTCGTGCTGCGCCTGCATCTGGGTGAGAGCCTGCTTTAACCCGTGAGCAAGCTGCTTCGGATCGTTTGTGTTTGTGTGAACGTGGATATCGCCGACGTTGAAGGTGCTCTGATTGGCGCGCGTTTGTCGGTCGATCTGCTGAGCCAGCCCGTAGCGGATCATGGTTTCGGCATCTGACGCTGGGCGCTCCGCCAACTTCGTAAATACTGCCGTGGCGCCATAAGTCGTCGCGTTCGGGTGCCTCAATAGACGCGCCGCCTTTCGCGTCCCTGCGTCACCTCCACTCTGCATCTCATACAAAACCGCCTTCAACTGATCGCCGTAAGCCGCAGTTCGGACATCGATGCCAGTATGTTTCAGGATGTCGTCAACGCGATCCTGATGCCATTGCATAAGCCCGAAGGCGGTCGGCATACCGAATTTGTTCCGGTCCCCGCGCGCGCCGGCATAGAATCCGCTTTCCCGATAAAGATTGGCTGTGATGCCGAGCGCGGCCTCGCGTGAGTACCCCGCTCCCTCGAATGCTTTGATTGCCTGCTGTGCGCGGGCAACGCGGTCGCGGCGTGCGTTGAACGCCTCCGCTGCATCGTGTTCTGCGCTGTTCGCCTCGGATGTAATAGCCAGACCTGCTGAAATTTCAGCGAAGGGCACCATGCCGAGCTTTGCGAGAAGGCCGAGTTTCGGTGCTGCTTTGGCCGTGACCTCCGCAGCCATAACGCCTCCTGCCTTTGCCTCCTCTGCCGCAGCCTGGGCTGCCTTGATGGCACCCGGCAGTGCGAGAAGGTCACCGACGAAGCTCCGCATTTTGAGTGCGGCCATGACGGCGATAAGCGACACGAGGGCGGCGGTGACGCCCGCAATGCCGGTGGCGAGAGGACCGTTTTCTTGAATCCATTTATCGATCGTCGTGACGATGTGATCGAGTTCAGGCGTGATTTTCGCCAAGCCTTTCTGCGCGAGCGCCTCCGCGTGCAACTGGAGCATGGCGATGTGGGCCTGTAGCGCCTGATACTGGGCAATGTCCTTGTCCGATGGGACAGGAAAGGTATCGCCGAACCGCTTGTTGTCAGCAAACGCCTTGTCATCCATCTGAATTTCTCGAAGCTGACCTTCGCCGGTCACTCCCGCGATCGAGAGCCATCGTTTCAAGGTTGCGGCGTCCATGTGTTGGCGCTGTTGTGCGTCGTGCAGCCTGTCGATGATGTTGGTGGCAATATTCCCGTTAGCGTCCTTGAAATCTGCCACCCCAAGGGCTGAGAAGGCCAGAGCCTGAGATGATGCGGCCTGCGGGTCCGTGAGCTTCGCTTGCATGTTGGCGAAAGACGCGGCGACCTCGCCATGCGTCCCCCCGGCTGCCTGAGATCGCGCTTCCAGCTTAGCGAGCGTCTGAGCCGACATGTCCAGTTGCTTGGCTGTGTAGCCCAACTCGCTGTTGAGATTCATCACGTCGCTGGCGAACGCCTTGATGGACCGTCCGGCTGTGAAGACCGCCAGCATGCTGATAAATTCGCGCCGCGTCTTCGCAAAGGCGTCCCCCGCCTTGTCCCAGCCGTCAGATGTGACCTTGGCAGTCTTGTCCGACGCTGTTTCCATCTGCCGCAGGGTCCGGATGGACTCGCGCGCGCCCTTGCTCATCTTGGAGGGGTCGAGGTCGAGTTCGATGACGAGGGTGTCGATGATGCTCATGTCATCGGCTCCTTACGCCTTGCGCCTAGCTGCGACGCCGAAAAGAGGAGAGTCCGGTGTTGGCGCGGATCCGGTCGACATGCCTGCGCCCCAGCGCGCCATTTCTTTTTGGCGACAGCTTCGGAACATTGCTCGCGCTGCATCGAGAGGCGCATTGCTGCCATCAAGGCCCAGGCGCTCGAGGCCGATGCGATAGATATCGACCGTGCTGTCGCAGGCTAGAACATCGTCGCCGACGAGCGGTCGTACCTCATCCATAGCTTTTCGATGCTCGCGCGATGCCATCAGGCACCGGATGGTCGCGTCCTGGGCCGGGGTCTGTTCCTCGAGAATGACACTCTTGGCGCGACCGTACTCATCGGGCGTCAGATCCGCTTCGAGCATGCCAAGGAGGGCCACGACGTTCAGGGCCAGTTCTGAAGAGTCCTTGCCTTCACGCTGACGAATATCGACGCAATCATCGATGGCGCGCCAGATATCATCCCGGCCTTCAATGGAAAGACGACTGTCGAGAAAGGATGTCAGGGCGTCGCGGGTTGCTTGTTTCATGATGGGTTCTCGCAGGAGAGAAAATTCAGGGTGGGGAGGGACTGGAGCATCCCTCCCGCTCGCCATCGCGGGGTGAGCGCCTCCCCCATGGCTTGTCGGTGTTTCAGGAACGCCACTTGCCGACTTGGCGCGACCGCCGCGGGCGGTTCACTTCACTGCGAACAGGCTGCGTTTCGGTTTGGTGGCTTTGGTTTCCGCTGTAGGGGCCAGCGGGTCAGGAAGGGGCGCCGCTGCGTCGGTCTGAAGGGCCGACCATGCATGGTTCCACGCGGTTACGAGTTCAGGGTCGGAGGCCTCCCGCAGGCGCAAGCACCCGTTATAGCGGCTCTGTAGTTCCGCCTCGACATCGTGATACATCGCAGCGTCAGCAAGCTGTTTAAGGACCGTGTAAGCGGTTGCGAGCGCCTTCTCTTGCCTGCGCATGTCCTCGATAAACGCCGCCCACTCAGGGCTGGATTGTAAAACGCGACTGGCGGCCACTTTGACTTCGGACTTGGCAACGCCAAGACGCATGTTGGCATCGGGAAGCCGCGCCTTGAGATCCGCAATAACCCTTTCCGCTGACTCCAACTCATCGCGAGCCGATGCGAGCGCGTAACGCTGATCGTTGGTGTTGCGGAGAACTGGTTCGCGACCTTCCCTTGCAGCGGCGATCAGTTCGTCCGGATCTGCCTCGCGCGACCTATGCAAGGCTTTTTCAGCTTTCTCGACCGCAGTCTTTTGAGCCCAGAGCCGTTCCCGTGCAGCACTCAAGGCCTCATTCGTGGCCCGATGGGTTTCACGGGCTTCGTGCTCGTTGGCGATCGCCTCGGCAAGATATTTGCGTGTATCGCTGGTCATGTGTGCGCTCCTTACGCTTTGCGGCGGGGCGACGCGCCCGCCAGGGGGGAGTCAGAAGCCGGGGCCGCGTCCTGCGCGATCGACGGGCGGTGCGTGGCGCGGTGCATTGCAGTCTGAGCCGCCATGACGAAAAGAGGCTCCATGCCATCGGGAGAGACGCCGCCCGTGTCATATCCGAGCGTGCGCAATGCCTCTCGATACATTGAGGATGCGTGATCCAGCCGCATGGCATGATCCATGCCGATGATGTTCGCGACGCGGGCGCGCGCCACGTCGGCTTCGCGCTTGCGCGCGCGATCCGCCGCAAGGGCCAGGTCGATCGAATGTCGCCTCATATGGCGAGTCTCCTGAGCGATGATGAATGTTGGGGGCGGTATCCGGCGAAGCTCGGCATCCGAGCCTTCGCCTTCTGGGAAAGGACGCCGGCAATGGCGTTCACCAGGTCGTCATGCCCACCAGGCGCATGGTCGACAGAATCTTTGCCACTGCGGGCCGTGCGGCGTTCAAGGCCACAGAACTGGCGCTCGATCTGCCTGAGGTCGAGAAGTTCGACCTTGCCAGCGTTGAGGCGGGGAAGGGCCTCCAGGTAGAGGCCCGATCGGTCCTTCTCGCTGGGAGCATACGTGATGCCATGAACGCGGAACCGTTCGCGGGGCCATTCGCCGCCATACCGATCGCCCGTGACCGTGTTCAGCCCATAGGCCTTGATCGTCTCCGCCAGTTCCTTCGTGGCGGCATCGGGCGAGAAAGGCGGCTTGATCTCGCGGACACAGTCGAGAACGGCGATGTCGCCCTCGTCATGCGCGATCGCGAGCGTGAAGCTGTCACCAGAACCGCCAGACGGATCGACAAAGGCGCGATAACGATGCGTCTTGACGAAGGGCAGTTCGAACCGCCCTGGCACAGTGCATGCCTGAATAACTTCCGGTGAGATGAAAGACGCGATGTCTGAACGGAATTCCGCGCCGTATTCGGCGGCCGCGGCAGCCGGATCCTCCTCATGGGCTTCCTCGACAATGGCCGGATCGAGAGCCGGGTTCATCTCTAGGCTGGTCCCGCGCTAGACGAGCACGCGCGCGTCGTCCTGCCCCCAGTATTTGCGGAACGTCTTGTAGAGAATGCCGCGCTTGGCATATGGCGACGAGGCGAGAAGGAGCATCGAACCGGGGATAGTGCTCAGTCCCGGTCGGATCGCTTTGATGATTTCCTCATCCGGGTTCGCGCTGGTGTCGTCCGACCGCCAGAAGGCAGTCTCGTCCGCAAGCACTGCGGCAAAGGTGTAGCCACGCGTGACGCGAAAGGAAGCGGTCGCAATCTCAATGACGACACGGTTCGAAAGCATGATGGTCTCGTTCGTCTCGTCCTGCACCATGCGGGCCAGCATCGGCACACTGGCAAGCGCGCCGGAGATGTACCGGAAGATCGTGCGAGCCTGCTTCCGGTCTGACGCGATGACTGCGACAGTCGCGACTTCCCCAGGCGCGAGGTAAGGCGTGTAATCCCGGAACGCGGAGAGATAGGTCGCGATCAGACCAAGGATGCGGCTCTTGCCAGCCCGGCGCCCGCAGATCAGGGCGGCCATCACGAATGCTTCGGCGGGAGGGGCGGTGCGCCCCGTGTGCTGGCGATAGAGGGTGAGGGCCGTCTCACTCATCGGCAGCGCGAAGAGGGCGTCGAGAAATGCTTCCCACGCGCCCCATGTGTCGCCCGTAAAGTGTGGGCCGAACAAATTGGGATCGCGCATCGCTTGGACGATGTTCATGCGGCGCGCTCCGAAATGTAGGCGGAGAGCGTTTCGGGCGAGGCGGCAGCGCTCTCGAGGCCCAGCGCCCGCATGATCCGTGCATGGGTATTCGACCAGGCGAGATATTGGCGCGCATCGCGCTCGGCGGGAGCGCCCCCTTGCAGCATGTGCCCGTCCATCAGGGTCATATGCAGCGTGATCCACGCGGCCCGTTCGATGAGGGCAAGCTGCGTCGGAGAGGGCTTTCCGCCCACATGGGCAATCAGATCCGCACGGACTTTTTTCAGCACCCGCGCATATCGGGTGCGTCCGTCCATTTTCAGGAGGGCTTCAGGGCGTGAATAGGGGCCAATCTTGCGCATACATAGAGTGTATCGTGCCTATATTTAAGTATTCAATGAAAAAAATCGTTGCATATCAAGGCATTATAATCGTCCTAATGCCTCCTGTTCTCTCTGTTTATTTCTCATTGCCTCGAAATTATTTTGCGCATGCCGCTTATTCGACCTTCCCGAGGCAGCGATAGACGCTCGTGCGGCCCATCCCGAGCCTGCGGGCGATCTCGGTCGGCTTGATGCCCTGAGCGGCCAGAGCACGAACCTCGTCTTCCTGACTACGGGCCGAGGGCTTCCGCCCCTTGTATTTGCCCTCGACCTTGGCCTTGGCGATCCCTTCGGCCTGCCGTTCCTTCATGATGTCGCGCTCAAATTCAGCGACGGCGGCCAGCATCGTGAGCATCAGCTTGCTGGTCGGGTTGGTGGTGTCGAGCGTCGTGCCGTTCATGCTGAGCACGATCAGCCCGCATCCCTTGGCCTTCAGGGCCTCAACATGGCGCAGGAGGTCGGCTGTCGAGCGGGCCAGGCGGTCGGGCTTTGTCACGACAAGGACATCACCGGGGCGCATATGGTCGAGGGCCGTCGTCAATTCGGGGCGATCCGTCTTCGCTCCGCTGATCTGCTCCGCATAGACCCGACCACAGCCAGCGGCAACAAGATCACGCCGCTGACTTTCCAGGCCAGCCATTTGTTCCGTGGTCGAGGTGCGAGCGTAGCCGATTTTCATGGCGAAGTGTTCCTTTAGGGCCTAGACCCTGACTCTATACCGCCCCAAAATGCCGAAAAGCAACCCTATTGGAACGGAAAAGTGTTCCAGGCGAAATGTTCCGATAGAGCAAGCCCTATTGGGACATAAGGAATGAGGAAATGAGAACAAACGAGCACTGTGAATGAATGCGCTGGGCGCAGGATCAGGCAGGCCATCAACTGGCAAGCAGTTTCTCATCTTGACTGCCGTTTTTTCCATGGAATGGCGGAAATCTGCGATTTACGTAGAATCGATGGCCGTAACACGGCTGTCATCTTACCCACAGAATCAGGGGACAGGTATCGGGATAGCTTTGTGGATAAACTCCGCCGGGCTTGGTGATCCCTGCGCTCGGCATGACTTTCCTGCTTTGTTCCAGAACGAATCCGCACGTTGACCATGCGCGTAATGTGGCGAAAAAAAGTTGCGGCGTGGTGCAGTCGGAACGCTGGAAGCATCCCGGCGTCGGGCACGTCAATTTTCGTGCGCGGGTTTTCACCGGAAATTGGGGTGTATCGATCTGGGAGGCAGTATGGGTCTTTCTGCACGAGAAATGCACTGAAACCCGCACGGGTACGCCTCGGCTACCGGGAAGTCGGTATCCCCAAAAACTGACGCACCTGACGCACCTGACGCACTTCCCTATAGAGCGGTATAGCGATGACTTTCGACAGACTCCCACTATAAGAAAGTGCGTCAGGTGCGTCAGTGCGTCAGGTGCGAACACGGTAGTTCCAATAACGTTCACCTTTGTTTCCCCGGACACCTCGGACCCATCCAAGCCGCTCAAGAACGGCACTGATACGTCGCTGATCCGATGTCCCGAGTTTCGGCGTGTCGATAAGCAGAGCCTGCCGTGCGACCTCAAGGATCGTGATTTTCGATTTTCCATTCAGGAATTGCGCGACAGCTTCTTCCCAAGCATCCGCTTCGTAACGCGCCTCCTGCTCGGGAGCGATATGGTCAGCCTCAAACTGCGAGTCCGGCCACCATTTCTCGCCATCTGCGAAACCGCACGCCGCCTCCGCAAAAAGCTGGTCTCGATCGCGGGCAAGGGCATCGGTGTCGATCTTACCTACCTTGACCGGCCAGAAGCGGCGACCGCCTGTCTCGTCGCGGAGATAGGCTTCCTTGTTGGTGGTGCCGATGAAGACGCACTGGCGCGGCTGGATCACCTCTTTGCGCCCGAAGCTGGGGCGGTAGCGTTCAACAGATCGCGTTATGAAGGCCTTGAGGGCAGCAGCCTCGGATTTGTCGAGGGCCGACATTTCCGCGACCTCAATCAGCCATTTGCCGTTGATATGCTGGGGCACGTCTTTTCCAGCTGATCGGATGTCCGGCAGATTATCGGAGAACCATTTGCCTCCCAGGATTGCGCAGGCCGTTGATTTTCTGAGCCCCTGCTTTCCTTCGAGGACCATCATGTAATCTGCCTTGCAGCCCGGAATCATGACGCGGGCCACCATGGCGATAAGAAACATCGCTCCGATGCCGCGCGTGTAAGGCGTGTCCTCGGCCCCAAGATAGACACTCAGCCAGTTGTCGAGACGCTCCGTTCCGTCCCACTCGATATGCCCCAGCCATTGCCGCACCGGGTGAAAGCTGCGCTCGACGGCGCGTTGGTCAACAGCCTGATGCGCGACATCCTTCGACAGTTTTGCGAGGCCGTTTCGCTGTAGCCACTCCTGAACTGCCGACACGTCAACGTCCCGAACCGGACGCCCACGGGAATCGTCCTCTGTATAGTCGACGATCGTCCTGGGAACAGGTGCGCATAGAATTGGGGCGTTCAGCATCTCGTCATATGCGAATAGGCGACGTAGTTCGGGGGCCTCACGCAGCGCGATCATGGCATTGGCGAGATTTCCGCGCGGTTCGGAATTGGTGTCCGTGTCGAGCGAGTTGAGCCACTGATTGGCTCGATGCGCTTTCTTTGCGATCCCGGTTGCGTCATGCACAATCTTGTCAATGTCGTGAGAAGCGATCACCCGTTCATGCTCCTTGCCCGGAGCGCGGACGCGATGGTGCGTTCGATCTCGTGTTGTGTGAGCCCAGCCTGGAGCGCTGCGGCGGCCATGGCTTCGGCGATCTGGCTGGCTGTCAGGTGCCCGGGCGGGATGAAGCGTCCGAGCGCGTACGTCTCGGCGTTGAGCGTGTCGTTCCGTGCGCCCTCGGGCGCCGTGGCCACGTTCCGGATCGCGCCGCGTAGCGCGCCCTGGACGTACCGATCGGCATTGCGCAGTCCATCCTCGATCTTCGCGAGGTCCGCTTTTGGGGGCGGCGGGGGCATAATCGTCTCGACCAGCCATGCGGGCATCGGCTGGGGCGGCACGTTGGCGATCAGTTCCAGCCCGGCCGCTGGCCACCAGATGACGTAACCGCCTTCTCCACGCACATCGAGGCCGAGCACGCCTCCGATGCGGGCACGATTACGGATGCCTTCACGATGCCGGAACACGACATGGATCCCGCCTGATTTCGTCCGGTGCATCCGATGTCCATGCAACTGCACGCAATGCGCGTCATACCATTCGTGGGCGGGGTCATGCTGAAGGTCGAGGTCGAGCACACAGATCCCCGATGCGTCGCCGGTCGCGACGCCGATCAGCGGACCATAATGACGGTGCCATAGGTCCAGCGTATCGCGCTCGGTCTTGGCCGCATCCTTGAAGCCGTTGGGGCAAGCTGGCGCCTTCGTCGGCAGGCACGGGAAGACTCCTAGACCACGCTTCGTCAGTGTTGCCGCCTTGAGTGCAGTCTCGGAGGGATAGTGCAGGGCTGCGCTCATCGTGCATTCTCCTGCCTAGAATTGGCCGCAGCCAGGAGAAACCACCGATCATGGGCGGATGTGGCTAAACTCATGGCTTCTTCACGCGCACATTCGGCGGTAGCGCCCTCTTGCACCCGTGCGTGGATATGCATGCCCAGAAGATGATGAAGCACCGCGTGCCATTTGGTGTGGTCAACTCTTTCGCGGAAGAATTTATCCACGAGTTGCCAGCCATTACCCCATTCGGGATTGGACGGAAGCTCAGTCGAGAGCGGGAAGGTCGCCTCGGTTTCGATCGTGGGCGGCGCAGGCAGCGTCCAGTCTCGTACGGGTCGGTCATGCAGCGCGCTGAGACGGGCGCTGATCCGGCGTGCCTCGGCAATAGTGCACTTGGGCGCGATGTCGCGCATGTGCCCGGTCATGTAAGCTACATCGACCCTGAAATAGCAGGGCACATTATCCTGCGACCAAACTGCACTGACATAAATCCGCTCGATATTTTCCCATTGAACACGCGCGGCGTTTTTGGAGTAGAGAGCGGTGTCGTCGACAAAACTCATCGCGCGGCCCTCCGTGTCTCAATGGCAGCGCTGGCGGCGGCGATCGACGGATAAAGGACCGGCAGACGGCAACCCGGCATTATGAGGGCTGCGCGTGGCTCTCCATCAGGAGAACGAGCATCCGACAGCAGGATAAGACGCGGTACAGGTGTTCTCATGCGGACGCAGCTTGAGCGCCCGCGCTTCTTCAAGCTCGGCAAGGAATATTCTCCGATATTCCGACCGCATTTGTCTGGACAGGCGGGCCGCTAGGGCTCTATGAAACGGGTGTCGATGCCATTTCGAGTAGAGCTTTTGCGGTCGCCGGTCTGCTTATGCGGATCGGCGATTTGCGTTTCAGGCGGCTTTTGTTTCGCGGTTCCGTTCGAAATAAGCGTGCATCGACGCTACCAGGATGCGACGACTTTTGCCGATCTTGGCGCTGGTGATCTCACCCCGTTCGATAAGGCGGTAAATCGTAGCGGGGCTGAGGCCGAACATCTTGCGGATCGTTTCCGGCGCAGCATACAGCGGCTCATTTTGACTAGTCATAAGGATTGGTCCTTTCCTCTCAGGAGCGTGCCTGAGAAAAGGAGACCACAAGCGGATTCGGAAACCTAGCGAATAAGTTCTCTTAACCTTCTCTGGGGGGAAGTATGCTCTAACTTTCCCCTCTCTATTTATGAATGGTTCGAGCCGAATTGTTCTAAAGCGTCGCGTATCAAATCCCGAGCCTGTTCTGATTCGATATTGTATATTTCCTGAACACGTTTGCGCACGCCGGCTTCCGTGCAGCCGCTCGAACGTAATCCGTGATAAATCGTGTGTATCATGCTCAAGCGTGCTAGGCGCTTCATGTCTGCAAACGGTCCAGATCCTGCCCCTTGCCCGGAGGCAAGAGAGAGCGCCGCTAGCACAGAGTTGCGAGCAGCGGTCGTCCCAACTTTGCGGTCTGCTTCGGGGATTTGTGCCCGCCGCACGTGCCAATCGGCGGTCAATTCTTCCTGGGGCATTTCTCCCCAACTGAGCGCCTGCATATTGAACGATGCTCTCAGCAAATAATTGGCGACGTCGGCAGGTATTGTCGCGTCTTTTGTAATGGCAAGTTGACCATCCTGTTCGACTGCCTGCTTCTCGAGAGAGCGAAACAGGGCTCCCCAAAGCAATAGCGGGTTGTCTTTCTCGTCGTTGTTTTCTGTCACCCTGCGCCTCCGCCGCTTGCCCGCATATCATGAGGCGGGGCGACCGGAGCGGAGATCCGGAATTCGGGGGCCAGCCTAGCCCCGCCACATATGAGGATGCCGTGATCACGCCAGTATTGACAAGAATCATCGTGTTGCTTCTTTCAGCCGCCAGGACAAATTGCAGAGGCAGCGGGTTAGCTTCAAAGAAAGGCGCGTGACCAGCACGACGACGGCCAAGGCGAGTTCCAACGCAAGACGTCTCATTGGAGCGATCTCCGGAGTTGGCAGTAGCGTTTGTCAGGCACGCGACTGACAGGACGGTCAAGAACCTCCTGCCAATATCGGGAGCATGTGACGTGCGGGATGCTCAGCTTCGCGCCGATCTCCTTCCACGAGTGCCCGCGCTCCCTGAGGCGGACCAGTTCGGTGACGCGGGTGGAAGGCCAGATTTTGCGAGGACGTCCCATCACTCATGCCCTCCAGTCGCCAGGGCGTCGTGACAGAGGCTTACGATTAGATCGGGGCGGAAAGGATAGTCGAGCACAAGCCGCGCCTTCGCCCTCATCTCGGGGTGGCTCTTTGCCTCCATTCCGGCAACGCGCCGTATCGCTCTGTCCATTTCCAGGAAGTCGGCGGCCAGCGTCGCACGCTTGCGCAAGCGTGCAATCTCCCGCGCTTCGGTTGAGATGCTCATGCGGGATATCATGCCTTTGACCCCTCCGCCGCATCGAGGCGATCATCCCACCACGACATCAGATGGTCGGTGAGGGAGTCCAGGGCCTCCAGTGCAGGATTGATCCACTCGGGATCGACTTCGACCCCAGGCTCACGAGCCATGCGCTCGCGTAAGCACATCTGAAGGATACCGACGCCATAAAACGTGCGCTGGATTTTCCTGCCCTGCATGATGAGGAGGGTAAGGCGTTCTTTGTCGCTCATCGCACCGCCTCCACAGCGTAGGCGTGGCCGCTCGTGACTGGGTCCGGCGCGAGGAGAAAAACGATGGTGAGCGCGAAGAGGGTAGCGAAGAGCAATGATGCCCCGATGGGGGCGAAAGGGATTGTACAGAGGCGCGTGTGTACGCTATGGGCGTGCTTAGCCATTGCCGAATTCATCCTTCGGATAGTGGTTAGATCGGCTAGTGAGCTGGTACCTCCTAGCCGATCGCATCATTCCTTGCGGAACGGCACCTTTGATGCCACAATCAACATATGAACGCAAGCGAAAAAGGCACTTATAGTGCCATAGTAACACCTGGGCAGGTACGAGCCGCGAGGGCTTTTTTAGGTTGGTCGCAGGACGAGCTGTCCGAACGTAGTAAAGTACCTAAAAGGACTCTTATTCGCTTCGAGATGGGAGAAGGAATACCGCGCCTTTCAACTATAGCGGCTCTTCGGGACACTCTTGAAAGGGCTGGGCAAGTTTTCTCTGATGGAGACGGTGTAAAAGATACTACCAAATGGTTCGTATTGCCTCACGGGGAATCACCAAAAGTCTTGGATCTTGAGAGCAGGATTACTATTACCCGCAAAGAGCATGAGCATTTTCAGCTTGGGGTGGAAGAGTGTGGTCGTTGGCATGGCATGTTTGGCCCACCTGAGGGAGGGTATCACAAGCACAGTTACGCTAAAGATGGAGATAGTGGATTAATAGTAGATATAAGAACCAGAACAGACAAAGATTATGGTCATGTTAGCCAAGTAAAATTCGTTCCTGATGAAAGATAAATATATCTTTTGATGAAAAATATGGAACACACTGATTTCAAGATCGGAGAGTCCTTCTGGATCTGCTCCAAGGAATGGCGCTGCACGGACATTGGCCAACGCACTGTGGTCGCTATCAAAATTGAGGCAGGCCGCGACCCATCTTGGTATAATGGGCCGCCCTTCAACTGGGAGTACGTGATTTGGCTGAGGCAGCCCAAGTATCCCCCACAACAATCACCCGCCTTGAACGGGGAGAGGATCTTTACCCCCGCACCATCGAAGCCATCCGCGCCGCCCTGGAATCCGCAGGTGTCGAGTTCGTGCCGGAGAACGGCGGCGGTACCCTTATGGCGTATTCGTCCCGTGATATTTTCTTTGACCTACATGAAAACACTACACCTTAGGGAGTTAAGTAAATTTTATCCTTCTTAGAGTTCTAAGTATGGTTTAGTATGGTTTAGTATGGTTTAGTATGGTTTAGTATGGTTTAGTATGGTTTAGTATGGTTTAGTATGGTTTAGTATGGTTTATGTTTCTTTTGCGGGGTTAGTATCATGGATCCAGTAAAAAATCCCTACGCTCCCGGTGCCGGGACGCCACCGCCGATTCTCGCTGGCCGTGATGAAATATTAACTAAAGCTCGACTTGCGCTAGAGCGAGTAAAGATAGGGCGATCTGAAAAAAGTTTTATCGCAGTCGGCCTGAGAGGGGTCGGCAAGACAGTAATTATGAATCATGTACAAACACTGGCTGATGACAATGGATATCATACGGCCTATATAGAAGCATACGATCAAATATCCTTGGCGTCAGAAATAACAAAAAAACTACGTCCAATTCTTTTAAAGTTGTCACGAAAAGAAAAGTTTGAAGATTTAGCCAAGAAGGCGCTTCGTGGTCTTAGAAGTTTCGCATCTGCTCTAAACGTATCTTTTTCTGGGGTTGATTTCAGTATAAAATCTGAGGAGGGGCTTGCGGATAGTGGAGATATTATAGCAGACCTTCCGGATCTATTTGTGATAGTTGGTGAGGCCGCTAAAGAACAAAAAACTGCGATTGCTATAATAATAGATGAAATTCAATATTTAAGCGAAACAGATATGGAGGCGCTTATTATGGCTATCCATAGATGTAATCAAAGGTCTCTGCCCGTGCTCTTGTTCGGTGCGGGATTGCCTCAGCTAAGAGGAAAGATGGGCAATGCAAAATCGTATGTTGAACGTTTATTCGACTTTCCGACAGTAGATGCGCTCAATCAAGACGAGGCAGCTAGAGCTGTATTGGAGCCTGCGCTCAATGAAGGTGTGGAGTTTCAGAAAGAAGCGCTTAATGAAATTCTTCGCGTAACGCTTTGTTATCCCTACTTTATACAAGAGTGGGGGCATGCTGCTTGGAATGCTGCGGAGACGACATCTATAACACTTGAAGACGTTAAAAAGGCTACTCCCGCGGCGCTCGACCGATTGGATAAAGGATTTTTTCGCGTAAGGCTGGATCGAATGACCCCAACGGAGAAGAAATATATAAGAGCTTTAGCGGAACTGGGGCCCGGACCGCACCGATCTGGTGAAGTTGCTTTCATTTATGGGGCTGAAGTGCAAAGTGTGGCGCCCATTAGATCATCTCTTATCGGGAAAGGTATGGTGTATAGTCCTGCTCATGGAGATACAGCATTTACCGTTCCCTTATTCGATGATTTCATGAAGAGAGAGATGCCGGATTGGAAGGCGGATGAAAAACAGTGATTACCTTGGTCTCCCAAGCCTCCATCATCTCCCGGCGCTTGGCGAACAAATCTCCGCGCCGGTAAGCGGCTTCGACCTTGTTGCCGACCGCGTGAGCAAGCGCCATCTCGGCGACCTCGTTCGGGAAGTCCGTTTCCTCCGCAGCCCAGTCGCGGAACGTGGAGCGCAGGCCATGCACGGTCACGGCTTTCGTTCCGGCCGCCAGGTGCAGCGCCTTCGACAGAGCCACGTCAGAGAGCGGCTTTCCGGCTCGGTGTCCTGGAAAGATGAAATCGCCTTTTGCCGAGTCACGCAGGGGGCGCACAGCCTCGAGAATGGCCAGGGCGCCGTCCGTCAATGGAACGCGGTGTTCGCGACCTGCCTTCATGCGCGCAGCCGGGATAGTCCAGACCCGGTTCGCAAAGTCGATCTCCGACCAGACGGCGGCCCGCACCTCACCCGATCGCGCGACCGTCAGACAAAGGAAACGGACGGCCTTCGCGGACAAGCCATCGGATCTTGCCAGCGCAGCCATGACCTTGGCGATATCCTTGCGCTCCACAGCCGCGTGGTGTTCGACCTTCGTGACCTTCGACGGTGCGGGAAGGATATTGTCGAGGTGTCCGCGCCACCGGGCCGGGTTTTCTCCTTCTCGCCATCCTTGGGTGCGGGCGTAGTCGAGGACACGCTCGATGCGGCCACGCACGCGTCCGGCTGTCTCGGTCGTCGTTGCCCAGATCGGGCGCAGGACGGCTAACACGTCATCAGTCTCAATCGCGACGACGTTTTTCTTGCCCATGTGCGGGTAGGCGTGGTGTTCCAGCGAACTACGCCAGACTCCGGGCGAACGGGGATCACGCCAGGCGGGAGCGCGCTCGATGATGTAGCGCTCCGCGACTTGGGCGAAGGTTAGCCCTGTTTCCTTGCGCCTTGCGGCCTTCTCCTCGCGTTTGCGGTCCAGTGGGTCGATCCCGTCGAGGACCATCAGGCGCGCTTCTGTCGCTCTTCTGCGGGCGTCGGCGAGACTGACATCGCGAGCGGAGCCAATGCCCATTTCGCGCGCCTTGCCGGTGACGGGGCTTTTATATCGGACGGACCAAGATCGAGTGTTGTTCCTCACCGTCAGCCAGAGATTGCCACCATCACCGAACACGCCGTCCTTGAGGGAGGCGACGGTGCGGGCTGTCAGGCGGTGAGACGTGATTCGCGGCATGGTTCGGATATACCACGAAATCCCCAAACCCACGATGGAACAGAAGGTGAAATCCCACGTTTTGACCCATGTTAAAAACGGCGATTATGGGACGCGTTTGGAGAGGTCGAGAGAAAGAGGGAAAAATTTATAGCGTTGATTCAGAGGCTTAAAAATACAATCTGATATGGTGAGATAGGTAAGTTAGGTGGAAACCCTCTCCACCATTGACCTCATATATGTTTATGGTTTCTGAAAACTCCTCGGTTTCGAGCCGCTTTCTGCGCTTCCTTTTCTTCTGTAGTGATGAGGACGAGGGATCAGGAAGCAGTCCGGCGTTTTTGATGTTGAAGAAGAGTGTCTGACGCAGACAGAGGCGGTTGAAAGACTGTTCCAGGGCTTCGATGTCACATTGAGGCGTGCTGGCAATCTGCTGATGTCGAGCCCGATCCTGAACATTACGCTGGCGGCGGCTCCCAACCAACGCAATACCAATGATGAAAAATAGGGTTTCGGAGCCGACCTTTCGCTACTCTCGCGTTCCCGACGCAGCCAGAGGATCGCTGTTGAAACCCCTATACCGAACCGGGCTGCAATCGAGCGAGCTGATGTCCCCGCAGTGCCCGCCTCCAGAACCCGCTCCCGAAGATCATCACTCAATGCTCGTGCCATCACCGTCTCCATCAAGGAAAACGGTGAATCACATCACGCCGTCACTGTCACCAAGCGATTCTGATTTCAGTAAAACCACTCTAGACCAAGGAAACGCATGAAATACAGGCGGTCGTCGCTCGGAGATTCCATCGGCTCTTCGGAAAGATTATTTAATGTCGGCATTATCAGAGCCTTGAATATACGCACCGGGCCAAGCGGAGGCATCCGCCTTTGCTCCCATCCGCATAGGCCAGAGGCGGTCCAGATCAAGACGGAATACTTTCAAGTCCATGGACAGGAAAACGCTTCGAGTTAATCGTTCAGTCTGCTCAGATGAGTCAGGCGCTTTTCAAGCGGGCTGCTTCTTGATTCATCCACCTCATCGTCGCGGAAGAAATGGAATTACAGGAAGCGGTTCAAAACCAAGGAATTTTTAAAAGCCTCCAGCAGGCATAAAAACTCGCTTCAGCCAGGGTACAACCATTAGGTATCCAACGTTGATGGTGGGTATATAATGCGCTCTCGGTTCTCCACGATAGCGTCAGGAGTCATCTTTGCCCGAGTGGAATTCGTAAGCGAAAGGATGTGAAAGACCGTCTGGTTGTTTTCCAGAAGATAATCCGTGATGATCCGTCTATGACATCGCCACCAGAGGACTTCGGCACACATGATGGCAACGGTGTCCTGTCTGCCCAGTTCAATGAGTTTTTCCAATCCCTGATGAAATGCCTCCCCCAAGGCATAATCGGCATAGTTGTGAAAACTCTGCACGCGCCAGAAAGCATTGGTTTCTGTGCAAACCGTTTTTGAGCGGGGACGTCGTCCGCCAAGTTCTGGAATATGACAATATCCAATCCCATGTGGGATGAGTTCCGCGACAAGACGTGAACCATCAAACTCCCGATTACGTCTGGAGTACGGAAAGGCGCGGACATCCACAACCATCGTAATATTGTAATGGCGCAAGATCGCGATAAAATCAGATAATGAATGTGTTGAATGACCAACTGTGTAAAAAGCTTTAAAAGCCTTATCGGTCTTTTGCATAACGGGAGAAGAAACAGTCATGCAGTTCGAGACTTTCGAAATCGGCGATATTGTGTCCTGGAATTCCGAGGCCGGTTATGTCACGGGTCGGATTCAAGCCATACACACCACGCCTTTTATGGTGAATGGATATCAGCACCATGCAACGTCCGCAAATCCACAATACGAAATTGAAAGTCTCAAAACCGGACATGTGGCCTTTCACAAAGGCGCGGCCTTGACACGGGTCGAGCAATAACAATTACTTTTGCAATCGGTGTAGTGCCTCATATCAGACTGATAATGTGAAAATAGTCATGACTGATTTCTCTTGGTTCGGAAAAGACTTTTATAGGTTGTAGGCAAGACTCCCTTCAGTCGATCATTCCGGCATCTGATTTTCTGATCAAGGGCACTCAGGCGGTGCAGGCCATGAGCCAGAGGATGTATCAGCCTCTTCGAAGGGACCATAGTTCTCACACTGCCATCGTAAAAATAAAATCGATCGATTTGTTGTGACTGCACACACTAGGGTTTCCGCATAATCAATTACTGACCGGTTTTATGAATCCTGTGCACAAGATCCTGATTCGATGGCAGGTTATGTGTAACATGACATGCCCCCCTTTTTGTTACCACTCAAAAAGAGAGTTTCCGGTTTTTATGGTTTGGGGTTGATGGGATGACAAGCGTCTCGGGGGCAT
>NZ_JARBJP010000008.1 GCF_029309905.1 Brytella acorum | reverse complement strand
AAACCCAGGCATTCCTTCAGAAAACCCAAGAACCAAACACTCAAACCGCGTCGGTGAGCGGCCTTCTAAGCGACACAACACATCACGTCAACACCCTAAAAAATCATACTTACCCACAACCAAAAAACCTAAAAACCTCACCAAAAAACACTTATCCCCAATATCCACACACACATTCACACGTCATAAAAACGAAAAAAATCCCTAAAACACCTAATCAGCCAACCTCAAACACCCTCATATCCCAAAAACCAAACCACGAATCGATCAATACCAGCCTCCAAAGAGACGAAAAATCATACAGCCGGATCAGAAATTCTGGGCGCAAGGACGGCGTCTTCGTGACGGATAATACGTCGGGCAAAGCGCAGCGCATCATAACCCCGACCGTCCCGGGCCGCATGAAGAGCATCCGTCAGCAAAGCACGTGCGTAGGTTGAGGTCGTTTCCGCCGCAAAGGCGGTTATGAAGTATTCCGCGCTTTTCAAAGCCTCACAGCGCTCTTCGGGCGTTCCCACATAGGCGGTCTGCAACGCGAAATAGATCCGTCGCGCCGGTGTCACAGCCTCATCCGGCGCCAAAATCTGACGTCCGAAAAGAAAATTGACGTGATTGACGAACGTTATGCGTGCGTCCGTCTCAAACTGAATGGCGGCGCCATTCACGACGAGCTTGTCACCCGCCGCGAGACGAATTCCGAGTCCTGCCATGTTGGAAATCTCCAGTATGCGTTTTCGCAGTCCTGGATTGAGCCACAACGAGGTTAATAAGTGATTAACGCAGTCAAGCCGGTAATGCCTGAGCAAGAAGACCACCGACTCGTATGGGCTGGACCGACTTTGCAAGCCCCGTCTTGTCGTCCGTCTCAACGAACACGCCACACATCGTACCTTCACCTTCCGCAGGCTGCGGTCGCTCACCCGGCATTTTTTTAAGAAAGCGGCTTATGGACGCGGTTTTTCCCATGCCGATCACACTGTCGTAGTCACCGCACATACCTGCATCCGTCTGATAGGCGGTTCCGTTGCTGAGGATCCGGGCATCAGCCGTGGGGACATGCGTATGGGTGCCGACAACGAGCGACGCATGCCCATCAAAAACATGACCAAACGCCATTTTTTCGCTGGTCGCTTCCCCGTGAATATCAATAATGACCGCCTGCACGGAAGCGCCGAGTTTGTATCGGGTCAGAAGCTCGGCCGTCACACGAAACGGATCATCCAGAGCATCCATGAAAAGACGCCCCATGACGTTGACCACCAGAGCTCGCCGTCCATCCGCGAGAGACAGCAGATGGTACCCCTGCCCCGGCGTCCCCTGCGGATAATTCAGCGGCCGAATAATACGGGGGGTCTGCCCAATATGAGCGATCATGTCCCGACGATCCCAGGCATGATTGCCCAGCGTGATCACATCCACCCCCGCACGAAACAGATCATCGGCATTCGACGGGGAGAGTCCATATCCGTGGGATGCATTTTCGCCATTGGCGACCACGACATCGAGGCGGAGAGAAGTTCGCAAGGCCGGAAGATGCTGCGTGATCGCGTCTCGCCCGGCACGACCCAGGACATCACCAAGAAAAGCCAGCCGCACCCCGTCACTCCTACCGCGCAGGGAACGTCAATATATCCCTGTCCGTCACAATTCGATCCAGCGGCCAGTCATACGGACCGGTCGGCACCACGTCCACCTCCTGCCAGGCAAAGGCAAAACCGATGGACGGACATTTGAGATCGGATAACGTCCGATCATAGTAGCCGCCGCCATAGCCGAGGCGCGCACCCCGGCGGTCGAACGCCAGAAGGGGCACCAGAAGAATATCGGGAACGACAACTGCCCCTTCAGGATGCGAGGTGCCGAAAAGCCCGGATACCATCCGCACATCAGGAGTCCACTCCCGAAACACAAGAGGTCGGGCGCGGGGCGTCGTCTCCGGGAGTAGAACGCGCCGACCGATCTGATGCAGAGCATGGCAGACCGGACGAAGGTCTGCCTCTCCAGCGAGAGGCCAGACACAACCGATGCTCTGATATGGAAGTGTGTGCAGAAGACGAAAAAGGTTATCGCACAACGCGACCTGCCCTGCCTCGTCCTGCGGGTGCGTGGCCCGTTTTGCGCGCATCCGCTCGCGCAGTAGGCGCTTCTCGTGATCAGGATTCATGGAAAAAACCGTGTGGAACCACCATAGCCGTTGGTCTTATCAGCCCTCCCGGACCTGCAGGTGCAGGTGGGCGCCGGGTAACGTGACCACGGCCACGACAGAGCCAGCTCCCGAGGAAGCGCTTATCGGCCCAGAGGATGAATTGCCTGACGCGCCAAGCAGTCCCACACGCGTATATTAGGAAGCCTCAAGCTCCGCTGCAATGCCTTCGGCGCGTTCGGCCAGCAGAAGCAGCTGTTCACGACGGTTTTCGTTCTCGCGAACCGCATGTTCCGCGGCAAGGAGCGTTGCGGCAGCCGTGGAGGGCAGCTTCGAGGCCGCAAGATCGTGAATCTCGTCCGCCATGAGGAGCGCAGCCAGAACGAGGGAGCGCACCTCACTGCCACCCGCACCAATAGCGCGCACGCGCTCGATGCGCCGCTCGACCTGAGACGCCATCGCCAGAAGATGGCCCTCCTCGCCGTCCTGGCAATTGACGCTGTAAGCATACCCGTTCAGGCGGATGGAAACCTGCCCCATGCCTTATCTCTCCTCTTCTGAGTCGGAACCCGCCTCGAGGGACGTCCGGATACGAACCCGGAGCGCATCGATATTGGCGGCGATCGTCTGCAGTTCCACCTCAGTCTGTGACGGAGCTCGGTCAAGGGCATACGCGATGCGTGTCAGGGCACTGGCCAGCCGATCCGTCGGATCCGTAGCCCTCGACTCTTCACGCGTTCGGTCCTGCAGTTTCAATCGACGCCCCACTTCATGCTATCGTGAATATTCGCTCAGGAAGCCTTTATCCGACCGTCCCGTCAAGCATGAACACAGACAATCCTTCCCAACCCATCGCGTTGCCGCCCCTGCCTCCACGCATCGTTGAGATTGCGTGCCCGCAGACATTCACACTCCTCGAATCCATCCGATCTCCCGAACCGGTCGCACTGATTTCCGCCCCCGGAGCGGCTCTTGCCCTGGGAGCACCCTGGTGGCGAGCGCTCATGCACGATAACGCTCACCCTGACATTCTCGATTGCGGAACAGCGGCGGCGGTCGCCGCCTGGGCCATGCGACATGGTCAGGTTTATGTCGTGTTCAGCGGAAATCCCGCCCAACGCCGCGCTCTTGGCGCTCTCGCGAAGACCTGTGGGGCGCACATCCTGGATACGCGTCCCGAGGCGCTCTCTCTCGGCCTGCCCCCCTATGCGGAATATCATCGCCTGAAACTGGCCACCTTTCTTGCCGGCGCCGTGCCATAAGACAACGCGCGCTTTCCTCTCGAAGGCCGCGCGATCGGCGCTCCATGCCATCACTCATGACTGGAAACATCACATGCCTAGCAGCGGGCTTTACCTCGTGCTCCCGACCGAATTCGACGCCGCCAGGCATAGCGGTTTCGTGTCAGAAGCAATCGCCATCGCACGGCCCGATGCCATCCGGCTGACCACTACGGACCCTGAAATGGCGAAAACAGCCGTTCAGGCGCTCATGCCCCTGACACGTCGACATAACATCGCGCTCATGCTGACCGATCTGCCGTCCCTGGCGCGCGAACTGGAGTGCGACGGCGTTCATCTTTCCCGTCATTCGCCCCTTCTGGCCGATGCACGTCAAAAGATCGGCGACACGCTCCAACTCGGCATGTCGTGCGGCGCAAGCCGGGACGAGGCCATGTCAGCCGGAGAAGCGGATGTCGATTATGTCGCCTTCGAAAATGCGCCGCCGGAACTGATCGAATGGTGGACGGACATCGCCGAACTTCCACTCGTGGCAGAAGACGTCACCTCGATCGAAACCGCACGTGCGATGATCGCCTCTGGCGCTGATTTTCTGGCTCTGACGCCCGACCTTCTCGATATTGCCGCCTCACTCGAACGTTTTCGGGCCATCCATAACCTATTGGAAAGCTGATCTTACGGATACCAACCGAGCTTCAGAGGCTTGCCATTGACCTATAGCGGGAAGACCGGGCCCGATCCTCCGCTTCGACCGTTGCAAAAAACTGCTCCAGTTTCGCGTCGGAAAGCGAGAAAAACGTGTTGCCCTTGTCATCTCCGCGCTGGCCATCAGCGAAGGTGATGACGTTCGTGTCGCCATAAAGACGCCCCAGATTGGTCTGGATTTCCGTCAAAGGATTGATGGTCCCGACCGTCATGCCGAAGCGGTTGTAAATCGACGCATGCTGGGCCGAACCGTGCTCGCCGATTTGGCAGCGTGTCTCCGCAAGAAGGCGAATCTGGTCTTCTATCGGAAGTGTCTCCGGAGCCACGAGTTCGAACCCCCGCTCGACAGCCATACCCTCGAATTTCTCCTGCTCCTCGAAGACCCGCTGGTTGACCTTGTGTGGCTCCCAGGCCCTGCGAGACAGACAGATGCGACGAAAAGGCGTCGCCGCGTTTTTCGCGAGGCTGCCGTAATAGTCACGTACGAAGGAATGAAACCGGTAGTCTCGATGGGCGAAAGACGGCACGATCGCATCTCGCACCTGGAGGAACTCTCTTGTGTGATCGAAGAACAGGAGCGCCTCTTCCCGCACCCCGGCCAGAGCCTTGAGAACGCCAATGGCCCAGTCCGGTGTTGACTGCGGAACAATGACGCGGCGGCTCTGATAGGCTTCCTCACCGAGAAGATGACGCGCCAGAGCCAGTCGCGGCACGTCATCGACAAGATAATGGCCATAGCACCCAAAACCCGCACCGAAAGCAACAATGGACGGCTCTTCAACGATCCGGACGGCGTCCGCACTGGCCGGCGTCCGCCAATGGCCGTGATGAGTTTCCGACTCCGCGACGAAAGAGAGATAGGCTTCGAGACGCAGGAAACGACCGTCTTTCCAGATGCAACCGTGACCACTCAGCCCCAGATCATAAGTCTGGAAAATGTTGAGTTTGGGAATGGCGACAGGATCGTGCGCCTGCCGGATCAGATGGGGGACTGCGTTATGTCCGATCAGTCGGACATGATCCGAAGGCGCAAAATAATGTCCCGGCAATGATGAGACAACCCGATCGGCTTTCCAGGAAACATCGACAAAACCCGGGCTGGCACGCCCCAGGAGCGATGTTCTCGGGAAAGATGCGCCATCGTCAACGTGGCAGAGATTTTCTTCCTCGACCCCGGCCTGCACGAAGGCATCATAAGTCGAACCGTCGATCAGGGTCAGCTTCTCGGACGAAACAAAGTCCAGACCTTCACAAAAGGAATCGAACAGAAAGGACTGAAAGGCGTCTCTTGAGGTCAGTTGCTCATAAGAGGGGGCGATACTGGCTTCCGCACAATGCACGAGATAGGCGAGAACCTTTTCGAAATAAGCCCTGATCAGGGGAGACCCGGCTGGCGCGCAGAAAAAGTTCTTTTCGATATGGCTATCGCGCTCGACGACCCCCACCCCCTCGACAGCGGCGAGAAGCGGCGAAATCGATGCCTTCGCCACGGAACACACATCCGCGGAGACACCGCCTTCACGAAGCAGGCTCGCAAGCAGGAAGAAATCGGATTCCCCTTGAGGAATATGGATCGCGTTGAAGAGATCAAGAACATCCCGGCCAAAATATTCACCGAGATAGTTCTGTGCTTCAGCCTTGTTATACGACCTGTAGAGAAATTTTCTGTTCTTGTTGAACAGGCCGATCTGCTCGACCTCCGCAAGACCGTAAGACTCGCGGTCGGGCCGACACTGACGAATCCGCGCGGGCAGCGTCGGTACGATTTCGTCTTCGAAAGAGAATGACGCGTTGAAATACGTGCGGGCGGACCGATGACTGGCGCGAAAATAAGGAAACAATCCCTGCCAGTAGCTTCCGGGCTTACGACTGATCACATAGGCCAGACGCGCAACCGCATGGGCCGCACCAGCTTCGGAAGCTGCGGGCAACGCCTCAATAAGCGTCCTGAAAAGAACTTCGGACGGCAGGTCACTCTCCTGCAAGCCAACCCGGACCTGGTGCGCAAGTGTCCTGATCGACTCCGCGGAGGACTGCTCCAGCCGCTGGATATTCCCATCCAGGCATTTACGCCGCCACAGGGAAAGACTTTGAGCGTCCGTATCAACCAGCACCGAGAAACTCCCTGAAGCCATGCACCGAATCCAGCCTTTCACCCGCGGTTGCAAAACCGCAGACAATCCCGTCCGGCGCCGATGGACCACAACCCTGTTATGTTCATATCGTGCCGTCACACGACACGATATTCCTTAACGCTCACTTACCCGTTCCTGCCCGGCGAACAAGAAGAAATCGATTGGAACATAATCGTCGGCGGATGGTCTGTTTCGGAAGGGGCCCGCCGACCTCAGATCGGGCGAGATGACGTCGGCGTCAGAACCCCTTGCGTGAAGTAGAGCACGCCATTGGACTGGGGCAAACCCGTCAGCCACAGGCGGTTGATTTCACCGCGCGTATTGGACAGCACCAACTGTCCGGATGCTGCCTCAAGACGGACCTGCAAAACCGCGCCGTTCAACGTGTACAGCGCGATCGTCGTCACATGTCGTTGAGCCATAACCTTGCGGATATGCGCCTCGTCCCACTTTCCAGGCACGATCGTATAGCTCAGGATCGCCCGCATCTGCGGCTCGAATTGCGGAGACTGAAGACCTCCCGGCCACTGTTTCGCCAACGCCTCGAGAGGCCAGTTGGGAACGGCGAACACCGTAAATGGACCGGCACGGCGCAACGTGGACATTAGTCCCGTGCTCTCAAGCGCGACGGTATAATCGGACATCTCGACCGAATTCGCGAGGTTTTCCGCCAGCGGCCGATCCGGATAGGACATCGTTGTCGGCGCGGCGAACGCCACCGACGACGACACGACGTTTTTGGAGATCAGCTCAGCATTCTGCGCTTCATGCGAACTGGCCGGCATCACGTCCGCGCGGGCGGAGGGGCGGACCATCCATGGATCCTGTCGAGCGCCACTTTCACAGGCTGACAGAACCAGAGTGACTCCGAGCGCCATCCCGAGGCGCCTGACAGCCTCCATCCGCAAACCAGCCGCCATCATACGTTCCTCGTCGTGAAGCTCCGCCTGCACGACGTCGCATGCCTATGTCAGCAACCGTCGCCGCGCATTGTCCAGCCGATAACACGGCTGTCGACGAGTTCAAACGTGGTCTGACACGTCGTGTTGTAATAGGTCGATGGCATTCCCATGCCCATTCCACCGCCCCAGCCGCCGTAACCGCCACCCCAGCCGCCCCAGCCACCGTAACCGCCGCCCCAGCCCCACGGACCGCCGCCGCCACCCCAGCCCCAACCCCAGTTGGAACCAGGAGAATACTGCGTTTCGTTCTGGATGTAGGCCAGGAAGTTGTGTCCGCCCGCCTGATAGGCGCGCGTCGGAACGCCGAACTGGCGGATGACGTCCACGTCCGTCCTGCCGACCATGGAATCGAGAACCTTCTTCTGTTCCAACGTCGGGACATCACATGCCGCCAGTGCCAGAACAGAAACGAAGGGAAGCAGCCGAACGTATTTCATCTTGTGTTTTTTCCTTCCCGGATGAGGCCCGCCCCGGATGACGCCCGCCCGTCAGCCCCCGACTAAGAACTTCGCCCGCTTATATCCCGCGACAAGGGGTATAAATGTATAAAACTCTCGCAAGTTACAAAAGCTTTAAGTCAGCCATAGTATGTCATTGATGCGAGACGCCCCGACAGCCAGCATGACAAGCCGGTCAAAGCCCAGCGCGATCCCGCTGCAAGGGGGCATGGCCGCCAGTTCTTCCAGAAACGCCTCATCGAGCGGCCAGTTCTGTTCCGGATAAAGAGAGATTCGGCGCGCCCGATCCACCTCGAACCGCGCGCGCTGCTCCCGCGGCTCCGTCAATTCCTCGAACGCATTGGCGAGTTCGATGCCATCGGCGTAAAGCTCGAAGCGCAGCGCGACGCGCGGATCAGCCGGGTCACGGCGCGCGAGTGCCGCCTGCGCCGTCGGCCAGTGCGTGAGAAAACAGGGTCGGTCACGGCCGATCTGCGGTTCGACACGTTCCAGAAGCAGGCGGAAAAAGAGATCCTCCCATGTTTCATTCTCTCTCAGCACGGTGCGCGCGGCATTCGCCAGAGCGTGGGCATCCTCCCCGATCGCGAGGAGATCGACGCCGACGAAACGGGTGAAGGCCTCGGCCATGGTCAGCCGCTCGAAAGGGCGATCGAAGGCCAGCGGCCCCGCCGTCCGATCCAGCACGGGCGGCAGCACATGACGCAGCAGGGCTTCAGTCTCATCCATGAGCGACGCAAGATCCGCATGAGGCCGATACCATTCCAGCATGGTGAACTCGGGCGCATGAAGGGCGCTGGCTTCGCCGTTACGCCAGACCCGCGCCAGCTGGAACGTCGGCAATCCTGTCGCCGCCACGATTCGCTTCATCGCGAATTCGGGACTCGTATGGAGAAAACGCGATTCCCGCCTGCCGTCCGGACGCTGGAGTTCCGTGCGGAAACACTGGAGATGCACCTCCTCACCCGGCGTCGGCACGGCATAAGGCGTCTCGACCTCGACATAGCCCCGACCGTCGAAAAAGGCCCGTACTCCACGAGTCAAAGCGGCGCGGCGCATCAGCAGCGGCAGCCGCTCATGAATGCGCGCCTGATCGACAGAGGTCGCCATGTCCGAAAATGCTTCTTCCAACGTCGAGTTCTCCGGTTGCGGGAACGGTATCGGCTACAGTACAGCCCGCGCATGACATCGATGGTCAAGCCCCCCGCCTCAGAGTCCTTCCCGGTATCGGAAACCCCTGCATCGGCAATCCCTGCATCGGCGTCCGGCGTCCGGACGCCCGCCCGCCGCGTCACGCTGCGCAAGGTTTCCGACCTCGTGGCGCATGGCCTCGTCGCGGATCGTGACGTCCAGGCCCTCGACGCCCTGGGCGGCCATTACGCGACGGCCATCCCGCCCGCGTTCCTGGATCTCATCGAATCTCCTGACGATCCGATCGGCCTTCAGGTCATCCCCTCACCCGCCGAGAGCATGATCGCGCCTTACGAGGATCCCGACCCCATCGGAGACGACGCCCTGTCGCCCGTGCCCGGGATCGTGCATCGATACGCCGACCGCGCTTTGCTCAAGCCGCTGCTCGTCTGCCCGCTCTACTGCCGCTTCTGCTTCCGCCGCGAGCATGTCGGCCCCGATGGGGGCGTGCTCGGAGACGCCGAGCTTGCGCAGGCCATGGACTGGATTCGCGCGCATCCGGCGATCCGCGAGGTCATTCTCACGGGCGGCGACCCCCTGATGCTCAGCCCCCGACGCCTGCGCCATATCATCGACACCCTTTCGGCCATTCCGCATGTGGAGACGATCCGCATCCATTCCCGCGTGCCGGTGGCAGCCCCCGAACGCATGACACCGGAACTGCTGGACGCGATGGAGACCGACCGGGCCATGTGGCTGGTCGTTCACATCAACCATGCGCGCGAACTGACGGCCGCGGCGCGCCAGGCGATGCGAGACGTGCTGGCGCGCGCCATTCCCCTCCTAGGGCAGTCCGTACTCCTGCGCGGCGTCAACGACACGCCCGACAGCCTCGAAGCCCTCCTGCGCGCGATGGTGAGCGCCCGCATCAAGCCTTATTATCTCCACCAGCTCGACCCGGCCCCCGGCACCGCGCATTTTCGCGTGCCGATCGCGGCCGGTCGCGCGCTGCTGGCGGATCTGCGCGGACGGGTTACGGGCCTGGCCTGGCCGACCTATGTGCTGGACATCCCCGGTGGACATGGGAAAGTGCCCATAGGCCCGAACTATCTCGACGAGAGCGCCACCGAAATGCATGTCCGTGATCCGGGCGGGCAAAAACGGGATCTGACGGGGCAGCCGGTCCCCTGACCAACCACGAGCGGTACATGACGCGCATGAACACCACACCGGACCTTTCATCCGCCCGCATTCCATCTGTCCGCAAACCATTCCCGCGTCGCCCCCTCACCGTGGCGGTCACCGTCGCGGCGGGGCTCTCTGGCATCGTCGCCGTCGGTCTCGTTCTCGCGGGAGGCTATGGCTGGCACATCCTCCATGCCAGCCGCCCCCAGCTCGACGGGCAGCACGCCCTCCCTGGCCTGTCATCCTCCGTCTCCATCGCCCGCGACGCCGACGGCGTGCCGACGCTGACGGCCCGCAACCGCGAAGATCTGGCCCGCGCGCTGGGCTTTCTTCACGGACAGGAGCGCTTCTTCGAGATGGACCTCCTGCGACGGACGGGCGGCGGCACATTGTCCGAACTGGTGGGCCCGGTCGCCCTGTCTCTGGACCGCCGTCATCGCCTCCATCGTTTCCGCGCGCGTGCGGGCCGGTTGCTCGCCTCGCAGAGCGACGAGGCGCGCGCCGTTCTCGACGCCTACACGAAGGGCGTGAATGCGGGGCTGAATGCGCTCGGACACGCCCCGTTCGAATATACGATCCTGCGCGCCGCACCGACGCCCTGGACGGCCGAGGACTCCCTGCTCGTCGTGGATGCGATGTATTTCGACCTCCAGAGCGATAACGGCGAAGCCCAGCAGCTACGCGGCACCCTGACGGCTGCGCTCGGCCCCGAAATGACCGCGTTTCTGGATCCCGAGATCACCGCATTCGATGCGCCGGACGACGGGTCGGTCAGCGCGCTGCCGCCGATGCCCACCACGCGCCCGAACGGGACGAACGCCACTTCAGGCATGAGCCAGCCTCCACCGGCGGAGCACGGCTCAAACAGCTTTGCGATATCCGGGGCTCTGACCCGGACCGGTTCGGCCATGATCGCCAATGACATGCACCTCGATCTCGGTGTGCCGAATATCTGGTATCGCGCACGGCAGATCGTAGCCGCGCCCGACGGTCCCGCTCCCATGCTCGACCTCAACGGGGTCACGCTTCCCGGCATGCCGTTTCAGGTCGTGGGCACCAATGGCGCGGTCGCCTGGGGCTTTACGGATGGATATGTCGAGAGCGGAGACCTGATCCGCCTCGACATGGTCCCCGCCGAGAGGGAAAATGTCCTGCCGCGCTACCAGACGCCAAACGGCCCCCGGACCGTGGAGATCCTGGACGAGCCGCTTTGCGCGGCGCGCGCGCCATGCCGCCCGAACCGGATCGAGCAGACCGTCTGGGGACCGATCATGGGGCACGACTCCTCGGGCGCCCCGCTGGTCTGGAGATGGAGCGCGGAGGATGACAACGCCATCGGCATGGAAGGCTTCCTCGATATCGAGCGCGCCACCGACATCCGTCATGCCCTCGATGCGGCCCATCGTGCCGCACTTCCGGCCGAGAACATGCTCGTCGGCGATCGGGCCGGTCATATCGCATGGACGATCATCGGCATGATCCCCAGACGAGTCGGCCTAAACGACCGCTTGCCGCATTCCTGGGCGAATGGAACCCATGGCTGGAACGGCTATCTGACGCCTGCGGAAGTGCCGGAAATCATCGATCCGCCGGGCGGGAGGCTGTGGACCGCGAATGGCCGCATTGTCGGAGGCGCCGCGCTTGCGACGCTCGGCGATGGCGGTTACGCGGACGGAATGCGCGCCTCCCAAATCCGGGACCGCCTGCAGGCCCGCGACTCGTTCACCGAAACCGACCTCAAGGCCATCCAACTCGACGACCATGCCACCCAGATCGCCGGCTGGCAGACACTGCTCCTGCGCGCTCTGGATCGTCACGCGCAGGAACCGGCCTATGCCGGCTATCGTGAGGCGGTCATGCGCTGGGGCGGGCACGCCGTGCCGGAGTCCATCGGATATCGTCTCGTTCGCACATATCGCGAGCACGCCATCGCGACCATTTTCGGCGCATGGGCTGGCGGCCTCAACGTGCCCGTCCATCACGGATTGCGGGCGCCCGCACGGAGCGCCTGGGCCGTCGAGAAGATGCTGACCGACCGACCGCCAGCCCTCGTGCCGCCCGGCTCGACGAGCTGGGATGCGACGGAAGACAGGCTTCTCGCCGATCTGACGCGCGACGTGTGGAAAGCCGGGGGGCTGGACCATTATCGCTGGGGCGCGTTCAACCATGTCGGCATCCATCATCCGCTCGCCCGCGTCGTGCCGCTCCTGGGTTTCCTGACCGATCCGCCCGACGTGCCGGAAGCGGGCGACACCCTCGTGCCCCGCGTCCAGAGTCCCGGTTTCGGAGCCTCCGAACGCATCGTGGTCAGTCCGGGCCACGAACAGAGCGCACTGTTCGAGATGCCCGCCGGACAGGCCGCCAATCCGCTGTCACCCTATTTTCTGCGGGGGCACGAAGCCTGGGTCAACGGTCAGGCGCGCGCCCTGCTCCCCGGCAGGACGGAAACGACCCTGACGCTGGTGCCGCGCTGAGCCGCTGAGCGCCCCCGATTCCCCACGCGTCAACGCACAGAGCGTCACCGGACGGAGAGTTCGTTCAAACGCCAAACGTTCAGAGACCCAGCATCAGGCGGATGTTCTGGATCGCCGCCCCGGAAGCTCCCTTGCCGAGGTTGTCCAGCCGCGCCGTCAGCAGGACATGCGGGTTGGTGTCGTTGCCATGAACGCGGAGTTCCATGTCGTCCGAATCGGCCAGCGCGGCCGCATCCAGACGCACGAGGTCGGGAGACTCGACGCGAACCCGGCCTCCCGTCGCATAAGCCGCTCTCAACGCGTCATCGAGAACCGCCTTCGAGGGCTGACCTGGCAATGTGTCGAGATGCAGGGGAATCGACACGATCATCCCCTGCGGAAAATGTCCGATCGACGGCACGAAAAGTGGACGCCGCGTCAGGCCGGAATAGGTCTGGATTTCGGGAACATGCTTGTGCGAGAGGGTCAGGCCGTAAAGCTCGAAGGCCGGGCCGTGCGCCGCCTCATGCGCCTCGATCTCCGCCTTGCCGCCGCCGGTATAGCCGCTGACGGCATTGATCGAAACGGGATGATCCGCCGGCAGCAACCCCGCGTCGATCAGTGGTCGCAGCAATGCGATGGCGCCGGTCGGATAGCAGCCCGGATTGCTGACGCGCCGCGACGCCGCGATGCGCTCCGGGGCCCGCGCGTCCATTTCGGGAAGGCCATAATCCCATCCCTCCGCGACCCGATGGGCCGTGCTGGCGTCGAGAAGGCGGACATCGGGCAGGTCACGCGCCAGAGCCACGGCTTCGCGCGCCGCGTCATCGGGCAGACAGAGCACGACGAGATCGGATCGCGCCATGAGATCGCGGCGGGCCTGAGGATCCTTGCGAAGAGCGGGGTCGATCGACAGGACCTCGACCGGAAGAGCCTCAAGGCGCTGGCGGATACCCAGCCCCGTCGTTCCTGCCTCGCCGTCGATGAAGATGCGCGCCATACCGCCTCGCTCCAGTTGGTCGTGTGGCTCAATCCCCTAGCGGATCCGCGCAAAAACTTCCATCGGCGCACTTCACCCAGCACGATAAAGACCGCCTCTTGTCCCCGGAAACAAGGCGGGCCAGTAATTGCAACGGATGACCGGGCCGAACCTCCGCCCGGCAGACCAATTTCTTGCTCCGTCCGACAGGACGCCCCGACCGGACCACGCCATGACCGACCGCACCGCCGCCGCCGAACTCGATCGCCTCCTCGCCATCATGGCGCGGCTGCGTGATCCCGAAACGGGCTGTCCGTGGGATCGGGTCCAGACGCATGCGAGCATCGCGCCCTATGCGATCGAGGAGGCCTATGAGGTGATGGACACCATCGCCCGGGAGGACTGGCGGAGCCTGCCGGACGAGCTGGGCGATCTCCTGCTTCAGGTCGTCTATCAGGCGCGGATCGCACAGGAGGCCGGACGCTTCGACTTCGCGACCGTCGCGCGGATGATCGGCGACAAGATGATCCGCCGCCATCCCCATGTTTTCGGTGACGCCACGCTGGATTCGGACCTCTGGGAACGCAACAAGGAAGCCGAGCGTGCGAGCCGCAAGGAGCATGGCGCGCTGGCGGGCATCCCCGATCATCTCCCGGCCCTGATGAAGGCGGGCAAATACAGCGCCCGCGCCGCGCGCGTCGGTTTCGACTGGGGAACGGCGGAGGAAGCGCTCGACAAGATCGGCGAGGAAATCGAGGAGGTGCGCGCCGAACTGGCCGGGGGCGATCTCGACCGGCTCGAAGACGAGATCGGGGACGTCCTGTTCACCACGGCGAATCTGGCCCGCAAGCTGAAACTGGACCCCGAAGCCTGCCTGCGTCGCGCCAATGCGAAATTCGCACGGCGATTCAATGATATGGAAGACATACTCGCCGAAAGCGGCTCGGTGATCGCCGAGCAGGATCTTGCGACGCTCGAAACGCTCTGGCAGGACGTAAAACGCCGCCACAAAGACGCGGACACTGCTGAGTGAAAGACGTCTGATGCGTTACGTCGCACTTTTATCCGTCATCGCTTTCACTCTGGGAGAGATCGTCCTGCTGGTGCTTCGCCGGTCCGGGAGCGCGCGTGTATCGCGCGACCGCCGCTCGCTGACGCTCTTCTGGATCGTCCTGCCGGTATCGATCACGCTGGCATGCCGGGCTTCCTGGTCGTGCCCAGCCGGAAAATTACCCTGGGGTACCGCGCTCGGCGCGACGGGTGACCTACTCGTCATCGCTGGCCTGGTGTTGCGCTGGTACTCGATCTGGCGTCTGGGT
The DNA here is from genome assembly GCF_029309905.1 of Brytella acorum. Classification (GTDB taxonomy): domain Bacteria; phylum Pseudomonadota; class Alphaproteobacteria; order Acetobacterales; family Acetobacteraceae; genus Brytella; species Brytella acorum. Next base: position 95,760 of record NZ_JARBJP010000008.1, on the reverse strand, counting down.
CGCTGGTTTACGGTCGATGTCGCCCTCGCCCCCGGTCAAACCCTTCTGCGCGACGGTCCTTACCGCTACATTCGCCATCCATCCTATTCAGGCGCGCTGATGACGCTCTGCGGACTCGGATTCCTTCTCGACAATATCTTTTCCCTCGCCATCATTTTCATACCGCCGCTCATGGTCTTTCTGCGCCGGATCGCGATCGAAGAGCAGGTCATGTCCGAGGCGTTCGGTCCTGAATGGACGGCCTATCGCGCCCATAGCTGGAAACTGGTGCCGGGCCTCTATTGAGCTGCGCATCTGACAACAGAGCGGACGGACGCGAGACGGCCCCTGGAAAGGCCAGCTATACGACCGAGGAAAGCGCCGCCATTTTCGCAATCGTATTCATATTGCGCATGGTCCCCTGCTTCTCGGCGGCAAGGCGCAGGCGCGTGCGGCCCATACCGTCCGGATAGAAGATGAACAACTCGCGCCGACCGAGGGCAATCTCTTCATTGGCATGACCCGTCGCACGCGCCAGCGGATCTTCAGGCAGCGCTTCATCCGTAAAAAGCGCCATGACGCGATTGCCGGGCTGATGAGCGAAGGGATTTCGGCTGAGAACATCCGCGATTTCAGCCGCGCTGCGCACGATCACGCCAACCGGACGACCGGCGAAGGCCGCGAGCTTTTCCTCCAGGGCGGTCCGCACTTCGGCTTCCGAAGCCGCGCTCAAGAAGGCGATATTGCCGCTCGCAATATAGGTGCGCGGATTCACGAGACCCGCATTCACACAAAGACGCACGAGATCCGACATCGGCAGTTTCCCGGTCCCGCCGACATTCACGGCCCTCAGAAACGCGACATAGGAGATCATGATGCCTCACCGGGCCTCGGTTTCGCCTTCAACAAGTCGCGCCGCCAGATCGCCGGACCCGCCGACCAGCCCCCGCGCGTAATCCCGGGCCGAGAACGGGCGCAGGTCCTCCACCTGCTCGCCAACCCCCACGAGATGAACCGGCAGTTTGAACGCCTCGGCAAGCGCCACGACGATGCCGCCCCGCGCCGAACCGTCGAGCTTGGTCACGACGAGACCGGTCACATTGACCATTTCGCGGAAAACGCGGACCTGTTCGATGGCGTTCTGCCCCGTCGTCGCATCGAGGACGAGCAGGACCGAGTGCGGCGCCGTATCGTCGAATTTCTTCATGACGCGGATGATCTTGGCCAGTTCCTCCATCAGCGCGCCCTTGTTGTGCAGGCGTCCGGCCGTGTCCACGAAAACGATGTCGGTGCCGGTCTCACGCGCGCGTTTGATGCCCTCGAAAGCCAGCCCCGCCGCATCGCCACCCGGCTTGCCCGCGATGACCGGCGCGCCCGTGCGCTCGCCCCAGACCTGAAGCTGCTCGACGGCAGCGGCGCGAAACGTATCGCCCGCGACCATCATCACCGATTTGCCCTGATCGCGAAACCATTTCGACATTTTGCCGATGGTCGTCGTCTTGCCGACGCCATTGACGCCGACGACGAGGCAGACATGCGGCCTGTGCGAAAAATCCGGCTCGAAGGGGATCGCCACGGGCTCCAGCACGCGCGCGATCTCGGTGGCCAGCGTCTCCTGGATTTCCTCGGTGGTGACGTTGCGGCCAAAGCGCGATGTGCGGAACCCGGCGATGACGCGCGCCGCCACGGCAGGGCCGAGATCGGCGGCGATCAGCGCGTCTTCGAGGTCTTCGAGGGCGCTCTCGTCGAGAAAGCGATGATTCAGGGCGGCATTGAGCTTCTGCGTCGAACGCGAGAGACCCTGCTTCAGGCGTGAAAAAAATCCGGACATTCAGGTCATCCTCGCGACAACGGCGTCAGGGTCAAGAGCCACGGCCCGCACAATCAGGCGCTCGCCGCGTTGCGCGCGGGTCCCTGTCAGGCGAATGGCGGCGAATTGCGCGGAATGTCCCCGCTCCGGCCCTTCCATGAGAACGTCGAGCGTTTCGCCGATCAGCCCCTGGTCGACCAGCCCTTGCCAGAAGAGCGTCCGGTTGGCCAGACCGGCTTCACGCAACGCGGCGGCGCGCTGCTGACGCAGGGCGTTCGGCACGGCGGGCATGCGAGCGGCCGGTGTGCCGGGACGCTCGCTATAGGGAAAGACATGGAGATAGGCGATGCGATGGTCCCGCACGAAATCGAGCGTGTCCTGCGCCTGCTCGTCGGTTTCCGTGGGGAATCCGGCGATCAGATCGGCCCCGACCCCCAGTTCGGGACGCAGGCTTCGCGCACGCTCGATCAGCGCGCCAGCCTGCGCCCGGCTGTGACGGCGTTTCATCCGCTTGAGCACGAGATCGTTCGCGGCCTGAAGCGACAGATGGAGATGCGGCGCGAAACGCGGCTCTTCCGCCAGAACCCGCCAGAGTTCCTCATCGAACGCCGCCGGATCGAGCGAGGACAGACGCAGTCGCGCCAGATCCGGCACGCCGTCGAGCACCGCGCGACACAGCACGCCCAGCGTGGGCCTGCCGTCGAGATCCTGCCCCCAAGACGCGATGTCCACGCCCGTAAGGACGATCTCGCGATGCCCGGCTTCCACGAGCACGCGGGCACGTCCGACCACGTCCGCCACCCCCACCGAGCGGGACGGCCCGCGTCCGAACGGAATGATGCAGAACGTGCAGCGATGATCGCAGCCCTGCTGGACCTGGAGCAGCGCCCGCACATGACCGCCGGCTTCCACCACCGGCGTCGCCGGGACGGGCGCGGTCATGATGTCGGGCACCGGTCGCGGCGGCGCATCGAGAGCGTCGGCTTTCCAGATGGCGGCCTTGGTTTTTTCGACGTTGCCGACGATACGGGAAACGCCGGGCAGCGCGAGCCACTTCTCCGGCGCGACCTGTGCGGCGCATCCCGTGACCACGATCCGCGCGTCGGGCCGTTCGCGATGCGCGCGCCGCACGGCCTGCCGGGCCTGCCGCTCGGCGCTGGCCGTCACCGCGCAGGTATTGACGATCACGACATCATCCAGATGACGCGTCTGTGCCGCGATCGCCTCGCTTTCATGCAGATTGAGACGGCAGCCGAAGGTGAGAACGTCCGCGCCGCTCATACCGGCCAGAACCCTTCAAACACATGGGTCGCCGGACCAGCCATCAGCACATGGCCGTCCTCGCGCCACACGATGTCGAGAGTGCCCCCGTCCATGTCCACGCGACAGGAGCGATCGAGCAGACCACGCCGCACGCCGTTGACCACCGCCGCGCACGCGCCCGAGCCGCAGGCCGGTGTCAGCCCCGCCCCTCGCTCCCAGACACGCAGACGCAAGGCGCCGCGCGCCATGACCTGCGCAAAGCCGATATTGGCGCGCTCGGGGAAAAGAGAATCCCGCTCCAGCGCGGGGCCACGCGTCGCCGCATCGCCGATCCCGTCAAAAAACGTCGCATGCGGATTACCCATCGAACAGGCTGCCGGTTCGCCAGCGAGCGGCAGCCGCAATGTATCGCAGGGCCGGGCCAGCGGCACGTCCTGCCATTCCAGCCGTGGCGCGCCCATATCGACTCCGGGAACGCCATGCGCATTTTCAAAGCTGGGCAGGAGCCCCGCCGCCGTCTGGAGCACGGGCGCGCTGCCCAGCAGCGCCACGACACAGCGCGAGGCGTTGCCGCAGGCACCGGCTTCCGAGCCGTCCGGATTGAAGAAACGGACTTTGACGTCCGCGCCGGGTCGATCGGGGGCTTCGAGCAGCACGAACTGGTCGCAGCCAACACCCAGACGACGGTCGCAGAGGCTGACAATAATATTTAACAATGGGCTGAAAGCCTGATTCCGCGCGTCTATGACGACGAAGTCGTTTCCGAGCCCTTGCATCTTGTGAAACCGGATGGTCATGGGCGCCTTATATAGCGCTGACGATGCGTGGACACGAAAAATCCATGCCATCCGTCACGCATGCACCGCTTGCCCCGCGGGGAGAGCGGACCAGGAATGACACGACTATGTTTATGACGCCTTTCGATCCCGCCTCGTCCGCCCGGACGCTCAACCTCGTATGGAACATGACCGGCCTCCGGGAAGACGAGCGTCTCGGTTATGCCGCCCTTCTCCCGACAGGGCACGCCATAGCCGTCGATCACGCCATGGCGGCGCGTCGTATCCGCGCCGCGAACCCGCGCCTGTGCGTTTATCTGCGCGAGGACGAGCGGCTGATGCGATTGGGAGCCGATGGGACGCCCGCCGAAACGCTCTTCTGGGTCGACAATATCCTGCCTTCGCAACTCGGCGGCGATGCGCCGCGCTGTGCGGCGGCCCTCGACATCGTCATGCGGGACACGACGAAAGCCGCATGGGCGGCCATGGCGGAAATCGTCGATGCGGGCCTGACGCCCGCGAATGCGGCGGCGGCCCTCGTGGGAACGCCGGGTGAGATTGCCCGACGGCTTGCGGAATATCGGGCTGGCGGCCTGCGCCATGTCGTCCTGACGGCTCCGCCGGAGCGCGCACCCTACATGGCTGTCGAACGCGAACTGATGCCTCTCCTGACGGCCATGCGGCGCACGCCGACAGCCGCCGCCCATCGGGCGCAGAGCCAGCCGGGCACCATCGGCTGGCACGGCGTGGCTCTCTGAGCGCGCTGTAAGAAGGCTGCACGACGACTCTTCTACGGTCGCCTCCCAGAACCTCCCGATTGCGCATGACAGGTCGGCACGTTATGTCGGCAACGCGTGCAAGGAGGCCGACCGCCATGTCAGACACCGCCATGATCATGGCCCGTCACATTTCGACGCTGACCGCCACCGTTGCCCAATGGCGGGCTGAAGGTCTGTCCATAGGACTTGTGCCGACGATGGGTGCATTGCATGAGGGACATCTGACCCTCGTGGAAGCGGCGCTGGCCCGTTGCGACCGTGTGATCGCTTCGATCTTCGTCAACCCGATCCAGTTCGACAATCCGGACGACCTCGCGCAATACCCTCAGACGGCGGACGAGGACGCGGAGCGCCTTCGCGACGCGGGCGCGCATGCCCTGTTCATGCCGGACGCAACGGTCATGTACCCCGCCGGATTTGCGACGACCGTACATGTCAAAGGGGTGAGCGGGGAATTATGCGGCGCGTTCAGGCCCGGTCATTTCGACGGGGTGGCGACGGTGGTCACCAAGCTGCTGCTGATCAGCCGCGCCGACAGGGCCTTTTTCGGCGAGAAGGATTTCCAGCAACTCCAGATCATCCGCCGCGTGGTGGCCGATCTGAACATTCCCGTCGATATCGTAGGGTGCCCGATCAAGCGCGAAAGTGACATGCTGGCCATGTCCTCACGCAATCGCCGCCTCAGTCCGGAAGCGCGGCACACCGCCGCCCGTCTGCCCGCCCTCATGCGCGCGGCCGTGGAGTCCTTCCGGCAGGGCGATAACGAGAGCAGCACGCGGCTCCGGGCGGCTCTGGGCGCCGAGGGATTCAACCCCGTCGAATATGCCACGTTCCGTCAGGAAGCGAACCTCGCACCCGCTCTCGACGCCAGCACGCCCTGTCGCCTGTTCGTGGCTGCATGGCTCGACGGCGTGCGCCTGATCGACAACATGCCGGTCGCCTGAGCGTCTCAGGGCAGGCGCCAGGCACCGGGCTGCCAGAGAACATCTTTGCGACCGCCGTCATTCGCGTCCCGGGACAGCACGAACAGATAATCCGACAGACGGTTGAGAAAGCGCACGGCATCCGCCAGCACCGGATCTTCCAGCGCTACCACGCGTCGCTCCGCGCGACGCGCCACCGTCCGGGCGACATGCGCCAGCGCGGCGCCATGCGTTCCCCCCGGCAGGACGAAGCTGGTGAGCGGACGCTGGCCTTCGCGCAGGGTCTCGGTCTCATGGTCCAGCCACGTCGTCGCCTCGGCCGGAAGGGAAAGCGGGCGATCGGATTGCGCGTGGGGCTGACAGAGATCCGCGCCCAGGTCGAACAGGGCGCCCTGGATGCGCGTCAGGGTATCGCAGGACGGGAGAGCGCACTGCACCATCCCGATGACCGCATTGAGTTCGTCCACCGCGCCGATCGCCTCGATCCGCGCATGACTTTTCGCAACGCGGCTGCCATCGCCCAGCGACGTCTCGCCGCCGTCACCACCCCGGGTCGTGACGCGGTCGATGCGGACCGGACCGACCGGCCTGGAGGACATGGGAGGCTTACCGCCTGTGACGACGCGCGCGGGCGGCGGGCATGACGGCGTTGATGGCAGCCTCATGCGTCGCCATCATCTTCTGCGTATCGGTCGCCAGCGCCTTGAGATCGCCGTTCCCGGAACGGGCCAGTTCGCGCGCCAGCGCTTCGGCCAGTTCGCTGTGCTCGCGGCGCAGAAAGGCTATATAGGCCGTATCGAACCTGCTGCCATGAAGCTTCGAGAGCGCCTCGATCTCTTCCTTGGCCTCGTTCATGGGGGCGTCCGTCAGCGTCACGTCATGCGGACTGACGATCTTGCCCAGCGCCTCGCGATTGGCGGTATGGTCTTTGACCAGCGTATCGGCCAACGCATGCACGTCGTTGCGGGCCGCGTTGGTCGCAGCCAGCTTGCCCAGCGCGATCACGACGACATCGGCTTCGTTGAGCTGCTGCACGAAAGCGGCATCCGCCGTATCGAGCGGCGCGGCCTTGGAAAGAGGCGGAAGCGGCGGCGCTTTCGGCGCCGAGGGGTCGCACGCCGTCAACGCGAGGAGCGGGAGAGCCGAAAGCACGGCAAAACGACAACGCAACATCAAACAGACACGCTCCTTCTCTCAGATCCATCCGCCGGATAGTGTCGAAACCGGCGAGAGTCCCGACGGTCTGGAAAACGCCGCCGAAGTCTGCCTCCTTCTATTCCTCTTCCGTCGCCGAGTTGCAATGACCGATATCCCCCCTTTTTCCAGACCCTGGCGCGCCGCCATCGTTTTTGCAGGCCTGAGCGGCTGTCTCGGGGTCGCGATCGCGGCTCTCAACGCGCATCTTCCCGAACGCTTCTTTATTGTACATGGTCGCGAAATGGTCGGCCGCGCGATCGACATGCAGATGTGGCACACGATCGTTCTGCTGCTGCTGGGCCTATGGGGCGGAAAACGATTCCACATCGCAGCCCTGGGCTTCGCGCTCGGCATCGTCCTTTTCTGCGGCCCGGTCTACAGCCTGGCACTCAGAGGGCCGGATATCGCGTTCCTTGCGCCGATCGGAGGCACCATCACGATGCTCGCATGGCTGACCCTGGCCGCAAGCGCCCTGCGCAAATGGGACCGCCGCTGAGAGTCGCGACTGGGCAGTCAGACGCCCACGCTCAGGCCTTCCGACCGCGCCATGCCTGCCAGCACAGAATACAGCCGGTTTGCACGACCAGCGCGAGGATGAAGCAGACAATCATGATCCCGACCAGAATGAGCTGCTCGCGTTCCGTGCCGCCTTCGAGGCCCAACATCCCGTAGAGCGACTGCCACATTTGCGTCGATGCGGTTTTCTGGACAAGATGACCGAGTATCGGCACGAACCGGACCGCCGCCGCAAACGCGATGGTGAGGAGCACCAGCGTCGCCGTGCGAAGCAGCGTCGTACGAATACTGACGTCTCCAGGACGCCCGTTCTGCGTGGATTTCATCGAACCCCCAAGTATATACGTAGAATTTAACCGACATCCCTGTCAGGCCTCGCTATAACGTTTTTCCTGACGTCAGAACCCTGGCGTGATAACTGTTCCGTTTCGGGATAAACTTCCTCACCGGGCCGATCAACTCGCCCGGGATCGATATCGAGGCTTCCAAGCATGAAACTTCGCATCCCCACGCTTCTCGCCATTGCCGCAAGCCTGTCCGTCCTTGCGACGGGCCCCGTGATCGGTGGCCATGCCCACGCCGCGCCAACGGCCCAGCCTCTGCCGATCCCGGTTCCACATATCGACCCGTCTCGGAGCATCACGCCGGCCACGGATGTCTATCCGGATATCGGTCTTGCCCCGAAGCAGGTCGAGGAAGCCTTTCGCACGGCCCAGAAAACGCATCGCAAGGTGCTCCTCGATTTCGGAGGCAACTGGTGTCCGGACTGCCTCAAGCTGGCAGGCATTTTCGAGGTTCCGGAAGTCAATGAGTGGCTGGAATCACTTTTTGTGATCGTCCCCGTCAATGTCGGTCGAATCAACCAGAATCTTGATCTCGCATCCCGCTACGGCGTGACGATCCACGAAGTACCGACCGTTCTGATCCTTACGGAAGATGGAAAGCTGCTCAACGCCGACGGCGCCAACACGCTGGGTAACGCGCGCGCCATGTCTGCCCAGGCTGTCATCGATCTGATCGACGGATGGAGCAAGCGTGGATAACGCTTCCCCAAATCTCTCCACCGTTTCGGAAGTCGCTCTCCCGGCGTCCAGCGCCATCCCGCCCGACGCCTTCCGCATGCGTGTCGCCGATAGCTGGACAACTCGTGGCCCCGGACCGCAGGACGGTCTTTTGCTGAGCGAAGCGGACCGCAATTCCCTCAGCCGGATCGGCATACCCCTGCGCATACCGACCGCAGGCGTGCCCATCTATCACGCCGGCGACAAGGCGCGTGATGTATTTCTTCTCCTCGAAGGAATCGTGCGGGTCACACATCTCACGGCTGACGGACGGAGGCAGGTGATTGCCTTCCATTGGCCGGGAGACCTGTTCGGCATGCAGGAACAGGGGCTTTACATCCACGACGCCCAGACAATCACAGCCTGCCTGGTGGCACGCCTGTCTGTCCGCGATCTGAAGGCCACTTTCCTCGAACACCCCGCCTTGCAGAGTCATGTCCTGATCAAGATCCTGAGCGACCTGCGCGAAACCCAGCATAACACGGTCACCCGCAGTCTGCCGGACGCAACCATCGCTCTCGCGACTTTTCTTCTTGCATGCACGCAGCATCATGAACTGTTCGACGCGTCACAAGACCTTCTGACATTGCCCATGCCAAGAAGCGATATTGCCGATTATATTGGCGCTGCGGTCGAAACCATCAGTCGTGCGTTCCGAGCACTTGAGCACGAGGGCCTGATCCGCAGAATAACGCCCAAAACCATCAAAGTGGACCTTGAGCGTATCCGGTCACGCTGCGCCGCGACTGCGCCGCTTTCTCCCCCGCCGTGATCCGCAGATCCGCGCTTTAAGACGGTCTCCATTGCATCCGACACATGGCGGTCGTATGGGCTGAATTCATTGCGCGATGTGACGAACAACGGGAGATGCAACATCATGACCTCTGACGGACGCGCCGGACACGAACTTTCATGGCGCGGCGTCGTCCTTGGAGCGCTGATCACCCTCGTTTTCACCGCCTCCAATATCTACCTTGGCCTGAAAATCGGACTGACTTTCGCATCGTCGATTCCGGCCGCCGTCATTTCAATGGTGGTCCTGCGGTCTCTCGGTCGCAGCAATATTCTCGAAAACAACATGGTGCAGACCCAGGCTTCTGCGGCTGGCACGCTCAGCTGCGTTTTCGCCGCCGCGCCCGCCTTGCTGATCATCGGTTACTGGCACAGCTTTCCTTTCTGGCAGACGGCCCTGATCTCTGCCGCCGGAGGCATGACCGGGGTGCTGTTCACGATCCCCCTCCGCCGGGCCCTGGTGACGCAGAGCGATCTTCCCTATCCCGAAGGCGTCGCCTGCGCGGAAATCCTGCACGCATCGTCTCCCGAGGGCGATCGCGCATCGGCCCGCGCCCTGACGGCAGGAACCGTGATCGCCGCGGTCGTAACGTTTCTCAGCGGTGGCCTGCGCATAATCTCGGACGGTATCGGCACCAGCCTGGCGATCGGCGGGTCCGTCTTCCGCTTCCAGGGTTCGTTCTCCCTCGCACTCCTTGGGACGGGCTATCTCGTCGGCATCGGTGGTGGTCTTTCCATGCTGCTGGGTGTCGTGATCGGCTGGGGTGTTGCCGTGCCATGGCTGACCGCCCTTTCCGGCAACCCCGACCATATCGCGGCGTCGGCGTTCGCGACGGGATTATGGTTGCATAAGGTGCGCTTTCTGGGCGCCGGAACCATCGCGGTCGCCGCCACATGGACACTTCTCACCCTCCTGGGGCCGGTGATCCGTGGCGTTCGTGAAGCCCTGTCCGTCACGCATCGCGCAAGCGGCGACGAAACAGACCGGGATCTGCCGCCGGGCCTCATCGTCGGGCTGGGCGCCATTCTCATCACCATTCTGGCCGGTCTGTTCACCATGTTCCTCTGGCCTGCCGTTCCGCATGACAGCGGCGTGCCCGTTGCCGTGCTCCTGGGGATCGTGGCCTGCGCCGCGCTGGGTTTTCTCGTCGCGGCCGCATGCGGCTACATGGCGGGAATCGTAGGGTCTTCGTCCTCACCCATTTCAGGCATCAGCATCATTGCCATCGTGATTCTCAGCACCACCATTCTGGGTCTGGAACAACTTCACTGGCTGCCAGAGGCTTTTTCCGCCGATAACCAGCGGATTGCGATGGCGTTCGCGCTCTACGTGCTCACAGCCCTGACAGCGTCGGCAGCCATTTCGAACGACAATCTGCAGGACCTCAAAACCGGGCAGCTACTCGGCGCGACGCCCTGGCGACAGGAAATCGCACTGCTCATTGGCTGCGCCGTCGGTGCGATCGTCATCCCGCCCGTGCTCAATATATTATATCATGCTTATGGTTTCGTCGGCGCCATGCCGCGCGCGGACATGGATCCGTCACGCGCGCTCGCGGCTCCCCAGCCAGCCCTGATGGCGGCCATCGCACAGGGCATCCTGCTTCACACGCTGGACTGGGCCATGATCACGATCGGCGCCGTTCTTGGGCTCGTCCTCATCGTGTTTGATCGGCTGCTGCGCCTTCGCGCCCTCGCTGCCCCGCCCCTTGCCGTCGGAATGGGCATTTATCTACCGCCCGAAGTCTCGGTCACCATCGCGTTTGGCGCGATACTGACATGGCTCGTCATGCGTACGACCGCCCGCAAGACCCGCGAGGGCGGTCTGGGCACGATGATCGCATCGGGCTTCATCGTGGGCGAAAGCCTCATGGGCGTTGGTCTCGCCGCGGTCAGTGGCGCTACAGGCTCGAACGACACTCTGGCCCTTCCGGTCCCAATCATGCTGTCCACCGTTCTGGGGTTGATTGTTTTCGGAGGCGCCGCTGCTTGGATGGCTCAAAAAATAGCGGCGGACGGGGAATTGTGATCCTGCCCCCTAGCGCTTCCTTCCACTCAGGCGAAAAGACGGCACCATCAAATCCCCAGACTACACACTTCCGGTTCCGGGGCGAGTGCAGCGCGAGAGCAGCATAAGCCCATCAGAGCGTCGGAATTTTTTGATCATGTTCCGTTCAGTCTGAAAACATACCATCCGCCACGACGGGCCGCCTCGTAATGATCGAGGTGATACCCGTGAATATGGGCCCAGAAAAACGTTAGTGGCGTTGAAAAAACAATAAAAAATGCAGCCCAAGCCAAACTAAAAAAAATAATTGAAGTTTCTATTGGCTGAGATCTTGTATTATTTCTTATAAATGCTATCGTAATCGCTATTGTTGCATAAAATATAAATAAACCACCAATAATTTTAATTGTATCAGAATCAAACTTTATATAAATTTTAGACTTATTAAAGGAAAGCAATTCGGGAAGTGTAAGATAATAATTCATCATCATCATACAAATAGAAAATGTCCAAAAAAATCCAAGAGTCAAAAAAGGTTTATTCCTTGGGTTCTTTGCGATAACCCATTTTTTTATATTAACCATAACTCTAATATACCATATAAGATATTGGGGCTGCGTGAGAATTAACGTATGGTTTCCCAAGGTTTTCGGCGAATTTAACAAAACCGTGCATAGGACGGGATGCCTCTATTCTTTTCGCAAGAGCGACTGCTTTGTCGGTTAGACCATACTGCTTATCAAGCCATGAAAAGGCAAACCCGGCAGCAAACGAACCTCCAGCAAAAAAGCAAAAGGATACGATTACTGGAAAGCCTATCCCTGCCATGAATATGCCAGCAGCCAAACCAATATATGTAGCTGCGACTGCCTGGAAAATATCGCTGACGATCGAGATGCCGAGGCGTGTCATGTCGGGTTTGTCCTGCAGGAGTTCATGGACGATATCCCATGCGACAAAGCAGACCACGGCGATCTTCGTGGCTTTCCCGGCCTCCTCAAGCATCTCCTTGCGGCCAATAACAAATCCAGCCTCCCGGACAATCGGATGTTCCCGAAGATAGCGGGTCCCGGACAGTCTGGCGCGTAGGCCCGGTCGCCCCCTGAAGATGATCGCTTCCTTCCCCGCCCTCGTTCTCGCGAGATAGGCGTCGCCCATGATGCCCAGAAGCATGACCTGCTTTACGGCGGAACGCCCATCCGTGATGGCGTCCTTCCATCCGAATATGTCGACATATGTCTTGTCCTTCAGCCAGTCGTTGGCCTCATCGATCGTCCTGAGCGGATTGAGCGCCGGGTAGATCGGGTCCGGGTGCACGGAAAGAGGCGAGGACGGGCGTGTCTGGAAGGGGACGGTCCTATTCCATGGCAGGTTCGTGCTCAACAGAGATGCAGGCGCGAGACAGGAGGCCTTCCTGTCCTCCCCCATGAGCGCGTTGAACTGTTCAGGCGACATGACGAAGATTTCGCTGTCACCAACAGGAATAGTACTCATTGCCCCCCCGAGATGACTTCCAGCCTGGCGCCAAGCTCCGGAATGAACGCCAGTTCCTCTCGCACGGTAACGGCTTCCGACGTTGGCGACGTCCCTGATCACGTCGTAGTGGACCAGACCTGGGCTTCCCCCCTCACGTTCGAAGAAAAACGCGCCAAACCACACAAGTTCCCGCATGATCCTTCTGACTGCATGGACTACGATCCGGACCGTTGCGACGATTCCCTTGCGGGTCGCTCTCGAAGCTACAGCATATTCATCGTCAGAACGACCATTTGCGCGGTCATGGTTCAGCCCGTCTTCGGAGCAAAACCACGCCAGCGATCGCGGTCAGATTCGATGGTCGCCAGGAGCGTCTTTTCGGCCTCCAGTTCGATCTTTAAGCCCGCCAGTTCCAGCGATTTGGGGCAACCGGGTCAGACTGCGCAGGATATGCAGAAGTGTGCGCGGCCTCTCCCTGCACAATGCGCGCACACTGTGCAGGGTTTATGGAGAGCCATCCGCACTTTCCAGAATCGCGACACCTGCCGCCGCCAGCGACAATCTATAGCGGCGGTGATTACCGGAAGAATCGCTAGACAAGAAAGCCCCGCAGGACCCTCTGGCGAAGGATGAGTCCTGCGCCACTCACATAGAACGCCCGTGCCATAAGACGCACGACACTCGCAATCGCAGGCAGGTTCAGTCTTTGACCCACCATTTGACGGGCTCGGGCTCGCTCGTCGCCATATCGGGCTGGGCCACCTTGCGCGGACGGCCACGACGCACCTGGGGCTGAGCGGCCACTGTGGTCGCGGCGTCATTTTCCAGTTCAACAGCGCGAACGTCTTCCTTGACTACGGTCACGGCGAGGCGGGCCCGCAGGTTCATGATCGCGATGTCACGTTCCTGAAGAAACGCCTGAAGCTCCTTGATCCGGAGATCGGCATGAACCGCACGTGTCTCCAGTGACCGCATCTGGGTCTGGACGTCCTGAAGACGTCTCTGGCTTTCTTCGTGACGACGCTGCTCTTCGCGCACGGCCGCTTTCAGCCGGTCAATTTCCGCGTGATCCTCAACCTGAGGCGCAGCCATGGCACGATGCGTCGCACGCGAGTTTTGATGGTGCTCGACCACCACCTGTCCATCCTGAACGAAGCGACGGCGACGGACGTCGCCGGTCGGGGGAGCAGCACTACGAAGTTTCCGGTCGGCCCCGCCACCGTTCTTCCTGCCACTTCCCATGCGCCCGAGCGCTTCACGCAGCGCGTCTTCATTCAACTCGGGCTCCTGCGCCTCACCCGCTGTGATCTGCCGCGCAGTTCCAGACACCAAGATCCACTCCTTCAATGACTATTCCAGCAAAAAACAGAAACGATTTCCCTGCGATACGGATCGAGAACAGGTCGCGCAGAACGCTGCACCATGCACACGGCACTTAATATCGCTATATAGCTGGTTTCCAGAGGCTCTCTTAGCTCACGCGAAGTGCAATGTCACGTAAATCCGGGACTGGCGAGGTCTTTTAAGAGAATTATCGGTGAGCAATCTGCTTTTCCGCCAAATGAAATCTTGCTGATAGTATTGTTCTCGAACCTACTGCCGACAGTATCGCATCCCGGATACACGACACACAGATGCATCCGGGCAAAAAAGCGTTATATTATCATCATTGTTATTATATTTAAATACAGTGACAGAACGTGTCGAATATAATTCAAATGGAAACTTGACGTGCCTGAGCATTCGCTCAGGCAACACTATCACGTCTATCACGCAATTTCACATAGGCCAGCGCCGCATGCTCCGCACAGTAAGGCTTGCCCGGCAACGGCTTCGCTCCACAGAAATGGAAACCCGGCGTCCCTGGATCACCGATGGGCCAGCAGCAGGAAGGCCCACGCCGGGGAGAGGGGTCTCCCAAAACCGAGCGCAGTGTCTGCTTGACAGCCGCCGCCGTCGTAATCGCGGGTTTCTGCTCTTCCGTGTCCTCTTCCGCACGTCCCGACGGTACGGCTTTCGGCTTTGTCGGCGCTGCGGGAGGGCTGACGCGCGCAACCGCAGGACGAACGGGGGGAGCGGGTGTCTCGGAAATCCGCGCTGCTGGTGCGGGCGTAAGCGGCTTGGGAGTCACGGACTCCGGCGCCTTTGTCTGCGACGTCAGGATGACATCGATACGAGCCGCAGGCGACGGTGGCGCTTCGGCGATCACTGCAGCATCGGCGGACTCTGCGCTCGGCGTGATCGGGTCGGGAACACCGCCGCTCTTTTCCTTGGCGGACGCAGCCCGCACGGCCGACGTTCTTCGTCGGTCTTTTTTCACGGGAACTGAAGAAGCGCTCACATCACCGGCATCCACTTCCGACGCCTGGACGGCCTTGCGAATGGGTGACGGGCGGGCGGGCAGACCAAGACGATGCGCTTTCCCCACGACGGCATTCTTAGTGATATTCAGCTGACGCCCGATCTCGGCCGTGGACAGGCCCTGCTGCCAGAGTTCCTGGAGACGGGAGATTACCTCCTCAGTCCATTCCATTACCCGCGCTCCTTTTTCTTTTTCACGAAGTTCAATTTAGCGCTACCGGCCACATTTCTCAACGGAACGGACCCCTAAAGGTTGGAATAAAGTCCTGCGTGCATCGCAAGCCACAGTGGCAGCCGGGGAACGAGCGGATTCAGGATGGGGCCGTCGCGGTGTTGATCCGTACCTGTCGCCCATCGACGGATAACGAAACGTCACCGCGCATAAGCGCCAGCGCGTCTTCTCCGAACACGGCCCGACGCCAACCCTGCAGCACAGCGCCTTCCGTGTCTCCCAAGGCCAGCCGATCAAGTTCCTCCCCGCTGGCCACAAGTTTGGGAGCCACATGATTCTCCTCGCACTTCGCGGCGAGCAGAACCCGCAGCATCGCAACGACGGCGGCGGAAGGTTTTTGTCCGTCCGGCTTGCGGGGCGCCCGCGGGAGTTCGCTCTCGGGCAAATCCTGCGCAAGACGGACTGCCGCCAGCAGCCCTTCGCCCGAGCGGCCCTCCGCGAAACCACGCGAAACGCCGCGTATGCGTGCCAGTCCGTCCACCGTTACTGGCTGAACGGCGGCTATTTCGAGCAGACTCTCGTCCCGGACCATGCGCTGGCGGGGAATGTCGGCCGCCTGCGCTTCCAGTTCACGCCAGGCCGCAACTTCGCGCAGGACCGCCAGCATGCGCCTGTTGTTTGTACGAGGCTTCAGACGCTCCCAAAGCAGGCGGGGATCGGGACGAAACGTCGCCGGATTTTCCAGCACGGCCAGTTCGGCGCTCGCCCAGAGCACGCGTCCCTGTTTCTCGAGATCCGCGGAAAGGGCCAGATAAACATCACGCAGATACGTAACATCAGCGGCGGCATAAGCGATCTGTGCCGGTGTCAGGGGCCGCGCGGCCCAGTCACTGAAACGATGAGCCTTGTCGATGGAAGCTCCGGTGATCGTGCTGACCAGCGCATCATAGCCGATCTGGTCGCCATGCCCCGCCACCATCGCCGCAATCTGCGTATCGAAAATCGAAACCGGCAGGCGATCGAAAAGATGCAGGAAAATTTCGAGATCCTGCCGCGCGGCATGAAAGACCTTGATGCAGTCTTTTGCATCCAGCAGCGCCGCCAGCGGCGCAAGATCGAGGCCGTCCGCGAGTACGTCAACGAGAGCCACATCGTCCGCACCGCCAAGCTGTACGAGACAGAGTTCCGGCCAGTACGTACGCTCGCGCACGAATTCGGTATCAATCGTCACGAAAGGCTCAAGCTTGAGCCTTTCGCATAATTGCGCCAAATCGGCAGTTGTCGAAATCATTCGGGGGGCCGGAAAACCGGCGGCAGACGCGGGCATGCCCTCTCTTACACCAAGGTGCCTCATCATGACCACATCGCAAAGCAACGCCGAAGGACTGAGCCAACTTGGCCGTCAGACCGTCCAGCCGCAAGACCCCCAAAGCGCCGTTCTCGAACGTGTCCCGGCTCCCCATCGCGGCCTTCAATACGTCATCCGTTTCACAGCGCCCGAATTCACCTCGCTCTGCCCGGTCACGGGCCAGCCGGACTTCGCGCATATTGTCATCGACTATATTCCCGATGAGTGGATCGTCGAAAGCAAGTCGCTCAAGCTGTATCTCACCAGTTTCCGCAATCACGGCGCATTCCATGAAGACTGTTCCGTCGCCATCGCCTCGCGCCTGATACGCGAACTGTCCCCGATCTGGCTGCGGATCGGCGCCTACTGGTATCCGCGCGGCGGCATTCCGATCGATGTCTTCTGGCAAAGCGGCGAGCCGCCCGCCGGTGTCTGGATTCCGTCACAGGATGTTCCCGGCTATCGGGGACGCGGCTGAAGCCGTCGTCGAAGCCTGTTCAGCCGGAAAAGATGGTTTCGGAACGACCTTTTCCGGCCCCGCGAACACTTCAAAAGCGAGATTGAAGCACAACGATCCGCACAACAAAAAAAACGGCCCCCGAAGGAGCCGTTTTTTACAGAATTCGGTACCAGAAGTCAGTGCGTCGGATGGGCCTCTTCAGCGGCCTCGATTTCCGCGCGCGCAGCCTGCAGGCGTTTGGCCATCGTATCCATGGCATCGACGTCTTCCGCGGCCACGTTGGCAAACGCAGTCTCGAGGGCGGCCAGACGCGAACGCGCCGTCTCGACAGAAATTTCGTCCAGACGTTTCGCCTCGTCGGCCAGAATCGTGCAGCGATCCGGCGTCATATCGGCAAAACCGCCAGCGACGAAGAACTGCTCGGTCACCTTGTCGCCCTCGTAGAGAGACACAAGACCACCACGCAGCACGAGCATCAGGGGTGCGTGATCCGGCATCGCCGCGATATCGCCCTCCGCGCCCGGCAACACAGCCATATCCACATCCTTGCGGAGCAGAAGCCGTTCCGGGCTGATGATTTCGAGCTGAACGGGCATGACCTTAGGCCGCTTCCGCCATCTTTTTGGCCTTGGCGACGGCTTCCTCGATCGGGCCGACCATGTAGAACGCGCCTTCCGGCAGATCGTCGTGCTTGCCGTCGATCACTTCCTTGAAGCTGCGAACCGTGTCTTCGAGAGAAACCAGCTTGCCGGGAGCGCCCGTGAAGACTTCCGCCACGTGGAACGGCTGCGAGAGGAAGCGCTGAATGCGACGGGCACGTCCGACGATCTTCTTGTCTTCGTCCGACAGCTCATCCATGCCCAGAATGGCGATGATGTCCTGCAAGCCCTTGTACGTCTGCAAGGTCTTCTGAACGGCGCGCGCCACCTGATAATGCTCTTCGCCGACGATCTTCGGATCGAGCGAGCGCGACGTGGAATCAAGCGGATCGACGGCCGGATAGATGCCCATTTCGGCGATGGAGCGGTTCAGCACCGTCGTGGCATCGAGATGCGCGAAGGTCGCAGCCGGAGCTGGATCGGTGAGATCGTCAGCCGGGACATAAACGGCCTGCACCGAGGTGATGGAGCCCTTCTTTGTCGAGGTGATGCGCTCCTGCAAGGCGCCCATCTCGGTCGCCAGCGTCGGCTGGTAACCGACGGCCGACGGAATACGACCGAGCAGAGCCGACACTTCCGAACCGGCCTGCGTGAAGCGGAAGATGTTGTCGACGAAGAACAGAACGTCCTGGCCTTCCTCGTCACGGAAATATTCGGCGAGCGACAAGCCCGTCAGGGCGATACGCGCACGCGCGCCCGGTGGCTCGTTCATCTGGCCATAGACCAGCGCGACCTTGGACCCCTTGGTCGTGCCGTCTTCGTTGATTTTGATGACGCCCGCATCCTGCATCTCGTGATACAGGTCGTTGCCTTCACGCGTACGCTCGCCGACGCCGGCGAACACCGAAACGCCGCCATGCGCCTTGGCGATGTTGTTGATCAGTTCCTGGATGATGACCGTCTTGCCGACGCCCGCGCCCCCGAACAGGCCGATCTTGCCGCCCTTGAGATAGGGGCAGAGGAGATCGACCACCTTGATGCCCGTCACCAGGATCTCGGAAGCGGCCGCCTGATCCTCGAAGGAAGGCGCGGGGCGATGAATTTCGTAATGCTTGTCCGCGACGATGGCGCCGCGATCGTCGATCGCCTCGCCCACCACGTTGAGGATGCGTCCCAACGTCGCAGGTCCAACCGGCACGGTGATCTGCTTGCCCGTGTCACGCACTTCCTGGCCACGCATCAGGCCATCCGTGGTGTCCATGGCGATGCAGCGCACTTCGCGCTCACCGATTTCCTGCGCGACCTCGAGAACCAGCGTGTGATCGCCGTTCTGCACCAGCAGGGCGTTGAGGATATGCGGCAGCGTGCCTTCGAACTGAACGTCGACAACGGGACCGCGGATCTGCGTCACGCGACCAACGACATTGCTCGGGGCGGCAACTTCAGGCGAAAGGGTTTCGGACATCGTATTCGGCTCCTGGGTCACGGTTCTCAAACGGCTTCGGCGCCGGAGATGATCTCGATCAGTTCGGTGGTGATATTGGCCTGACGCGACCGGTTGTAACGCTGGGTCAACGAGTCGATCGCACTGCCTGCATTCCGCGTCGCGTTGTCCATGGCAGTCATGCGCGCGCCCTGCTCGCCCGCGGCGCTTTCCAGCAGCGCCGCGTAGATCTGGACCTGAAGATTGCGCGGCAGGATATGCGCGAGAATCTCTTCCTCGTTGGGCTCGAAATCATACTGCGCGGCCATGTCGTCGCGATTGTCGTTTTCGGGCACGGGAAGCGGCACGAGCGGCAGTGTCGTCGGCGTCTGCGTCATCGCATTGATGAAGCGGTTATAGACCACCGTCACGCGATCGATCTCGCCCGAGACCAGCATCTCTTCGATCTGCTTGCCCATTTCGAGAGCGCGGGCGAACTCGACTTCACGACCCGCCGTGCCCGGCTGGCGCATGGTGACCTGATCGGGGTAGGCGCGCGTCATGGCGTCTCCGCCTTTACGCCCGACCGTCAGGATGCGCACCGTCTCGCCCTCGCCCTCAAGGCGTTCGACGATCCCGCGCATCGCGCGCGCCAAGTTGGCGTTGAAGCCGCCGGCAAGCCCCAGATCGCTCGTCAGCATGACCAGCAAATGCGTGCGACCGGGGCCGCCCTGCATGAGAAGCGGCAATTCACTTTCATGACGCGTCGCTGCCGCAAGCTCGGAGAGCATGCGACGCATCGCATCCGCGTAGGGACGCGACGCCTCGGCGCGAAGCTGGAAGCGGCGCAGCTTGGACGCAGCCACCATCTTCATCGCGCTCGTGATCTTGCGCTGCGATTTCACGCCCTGGATACGGGCGCGGAGTTCCTTCAGCGAGGGCATCGCTCTTCCTCAGACCGCGAAACGCTTGCCGAAAACCGTCAGCGCGTCATTGAGTTTCGCTTCGGTCTCGGGCTTGATCTGCTTGTCGTTGCGGATCGCGTCCAGAATTTCCTTGCCGTTCGTGCGCATCTCGGCCAGCAGAGCGGCCTCGTAACGCACGACGTCGTCAACCTTGACCGCATCGACAAAGCCACGCGTTCCGGCAAAAAGCACAACCACCTGCTCCTCGACCTGAAGAGGCGAGGTCTCGGGCTGCTTCAGCAACTCGACCAGACGCGCGCCACGATCGAGTTGCTTGCGCGTCGCGGGGTCGAGATCGGATGCGAACTGCGAGAACGCGGCCATTTCGCGATACTGCGCGAGGTCGAGCTTGATCTTGCCGGCAACCTGCTTCATCGCCTTGATCTGCGCGGCGGAACCGACGCGCGACACCGAGCCGCCAACGTTCACAGCCGGGCGAATGCCTTTGTAGAACAGATCGGTCTCAAGGAAGATCTGACCATCGGTGATGGAAATGACGTTCGTCGGAATATAGGCGGCGACATCGCCAGCCTGAGTCTCGATGACCGGCAGAGCCGTCAGCGACCCGCCACCGAAAGCGTCGGACATCTTCGCGGCGCGCTCGAGCAGACGGGAATGCAGATAGAACACGTCACCCGGGAACGCTTCGCGGGCAGGCGGGCGGCGCAGCAGGAGCGACATCTGACGGTAGGCGACAGCGTGCTTCGTGAGATCGTCGTAGCAGACGAGGGCGTGCATGCCGTTATCGCGGAAGAACTCGCCCATCGTGCATGCGGTGTATGGCGCGAGATACTGCATCGGAGCCGCTTCCGACGCCGTCGCCGCGACGATGATGGAGTATTCCATCGCGCCCTGCTCGGTCAGCATACGAACGAGATTGGCGACTGTCGAACGCTTCTGCCCGATGGCGACATAAAGGCAGTAAAGCTTCTTCTTCTCGTCCGCAGAGGCGTTGACCGTCTTCTGGGCTACGATGGTGTCGAGCAGGATGGCGGTCTTGCCGGTCTGGCGGTCACCGATGACCAGTTCGCGCTGCCCACGACCGATCGGAACAAGAGCGTCGATGGCCTTGATGCCTGTCTGCATCGGCTCGCTCACCGACTGACGCGGCATGATGCCGGGAGCCTTCACTTCGGCGCGGCGATATTCCACATCCGTCAGCGGACCCTTGCCGTCGATCGGATTGCCGAGACCATCGACGACGCGCCCCAGCAGACCCTTGCCGACCGGCACCTCGACGACGGTTTTGGTGCGCAGGACGGTGTCGCCCTCGCGGATACCGTTTCCGTCACCGAAAATAACGACGCCGACATTGTCCTGCTCAAGGTTGAGCGCCATGCCACGGGCGTTGGTGCCCTCGAATTCGACCATTTCACCGGCCATGACATTCGAAAGGCCGTAAACGCGCGCGATGCCGTCGCCGATCGACAGGACGGTGCCGGTCTCGGAAACCTGCGCCTCGTCTTCGAACGTAGCGATCTGCTGCTTGAGGATGTCCGAAATCTCGGCGGGACGGATATCCATCACGCGGCTCCCTTCATGACGTTTTGAATACGGGACAGACGCCCGCGAATGGATGTATCGAATAATCTGGCGCCGATACGCACGACAAGTCCGCCGATCAGCTCAGGCTCGACATGTTCGACGATGGAGACGCGGGCGTAACCGGCTTCCGAGAGGCGCGCTTGGAGGCTCGCACGCTGAACGTCGCTCAGCTTCTGCGCGCTCCGGACCTCCGCGATCATTTCTCCGCGACGCCGCGCGTCTATCGCAAGGACGGCGCTCAGAATGGAAGCAAGCTGGGCCAGCCGCCGATTGCGCGCGACCACGCCGGCAAAACGACGGATGTCGCCGCCGAAACCCTGGGAGACGAGCAGTGCGTCCAGCGCCTTGGCGGACTGTCGGATATCGAGGGTCCGATCCGCCAGGAACGCTCTCAACGGCGCGCTCTGCGCGATCAGGGACGACAGACCGCGAACCTGATCAAGCAGAGCGGCGAGCGACGAACGTTCCTCCGCATACTTAAACAGGGCTTTCGCGTAACGGTTGGCGAGGCCATCCGCTGCGTCGATACGCCCTACCGGCGTGACTGTCGTTTCGACCGCTGTTTCGACCACTGACACGTTCGGCGATCCCACCCTCGTTCCACTGCGCCAGCCGCCAACTGAGATCTCCCCGATTCAGGGATGAAAACAGAATGACGTTCGGCGGATTCGTTCACATGACGGCACGACAGCGCACCGGTCACGCGGGGCCTCTAGCACGCTGATGCGCGACGACGCAACCAAGGGAAAAGCGCTGAATGTATCGGGAGAGGTATTTTCTCTGGGAGACGATCTCTTTGCTCTGCCCGAACAACCGAAGCTTCGCTTCAAACGGAAGATCGACCACGTCATTTTCCACAAATCGACGTGGAAATTCTGGAGCGGGTGAAGGGAATCGAACCCTCATCAGAAGCTTGGAAGGCTACTGCATTACCACTATGCTACACCCGCATGGCCGTGTCGGCGTGCTTCTCCTACCGCCATCGTCCCCCTTCATGCAAGGGGGCAGAAACAGACGCGGGACGATTTTTGCCGGATATGCCCCGAACCATGATATGCCCTCTTGACGTACCCCCTCACAGACCGTCATTAACCCGCCCAGCAGCCAAACATCCGCGGCGGGTCCGTTTTCAGACGGGTTCTGGCGTAGGGTGCAAGGCAGGTCTAGGGGTGTAGCTCAATTGGCTAGAGCGCCGGTCTCCAAAACCGGAGGTTGTGGGTTCGAGACCCTCCGCCCCTGCCACGCCGCCGGGCCGCATGTCCGGCTTTTTGAGGCCGACGCGATTTCCTTGTACAATAGCGGCTTTTCGAACGATTAGAGGATGACGGTGTCGGTCACTACCCCCAAGTCTGGCTCGCAGGGGCCTCAGAAGCCTCGCAATCCAGGCACGCCCCAGGGCGGAGCGAGCCATCGCTTCAACCTCATGCAGTATCTGAGGGAGGTTCGCGCCGAGGCCCTCAAGGTCACCTGGCCGACGCGACGTCAGACCATGACCACGACGGGCGCGGTGCTCGCCATGGCGGCACTGACTTCTGTCTTCTTTTTTGTCGTGGACCAGATTATCGGCCTCGGCGTTCGCTCACTTTTCGGCGTGGGAGGCTAATTCGACCGCCATGGCTAAACGTTGGTACGTTGTACACGTCTACTCGGGCTTCGAGAAAAAGATCGCCGAGCACATCAAGGAACAGGCGGCCCAAAAGGGTCTGGCTGATCATTTCGAGGAAATTCTCGTCCCCTCCGAGGACGTGACCGAAGTCCGTCGTGGTCGCAAGATCAATTCGGAACGCAAGTTTTTCCCCGGCTACGTCCTGGTCAAGATGGAACTGACCGATGACGCATGGCATCTGGTCAAAGACACACCGAAGGTAACCGGCTTTCTGGGCAGCCGTAACCGGCCGAGTCCTATCACCGAAGCGGAAGCCGAGCGCATCATCAAGCAGGCGCAGGACGGTGTCGAACGTCCCCGCGCGAATATTTCCTTCGAGACTGGCGAGCAGGTGCGCGTCGCCGACGGTCCGTTCACCTCGTTCAATGGTGTGGTCGAGGAAATCGACGAAGAGCGCCAGCGTCTCAAGGTGAGCGTATCGATCTTCGGCCGTTCCACGCCGGTCGATCTGGAATATACTCAGGTCGAGAAGCTCTGATCCGCTTCCGTCGTCTCAAAGCATCGAAAAAGGGCCGCATTTCCATCAGGAATGCGGCCTTTTTCTTATAACGGCCTCGGAGTGCAGGGCGGAGATTCCTTCCTCACGACCGAGATCACGAAGACCACCCCGGATCTACCGCACAGATGCGACCGGGGCTGGCAACATACGCAGTCTCCGGGCCGCCTCATCCGCCAGCTCCCCGGTCATTTGGCTCAGGGCGGCAACCAGATCGGCGGTGGAAGACCCGTCGGGCTTGCGCGCCAGACGAACAGGGACGGTCAGTACGGGGAACGCTCCCGCGTCTGCGAGATGCGTCGACAGATTGGCCTGCAGAACAGCATTTCCCGCCTGATCCTCGTTGAATGCCGTGACCGTCAACTCGACATAGGCGGTCGGTACCGTAGATACCGCGTCATTCTGGGAAAAGACGGTGGATTCAGGCAGACGGATGGCCAGATCCTGACTCAACGCATGCCCGATCATGCTGGCGATCGGTTCGCTCCATGCGTCTCCCTTCGCAATCTCGAGCTTATAATCGCGATCGCGACGGACAATGTCGTCACGATCCAGACGCTGCGAAACAACAGGGGTCCGCACCTCGATAACCCCGGGAGCCAACCCCATCGCCGTCGAGGCGGCGGGCGAAACCGGCACCAGAGTATACAGGGTAGGGTCCGCACTGCATGCCGTGAGGCTGCTGACAATCAGAGCGGTCGCCAGCAGCCTTACACTGCGACGGACAAGCGTGTTTTTCGCAAACATCAATGACGTCCCGTGATGAGGGAGGATGGATGACGGTTCAGATAGTCCATCATGAGGCGCAGAGAGCGCGCGGCCTCACCGAGCTGCAGAACCATATTCTTGAGATCATGTCCGAAATCCGTATCGCCACGATAGCCTGCGAGGACCTTGTTGGCATTGTCCAACGTGCCCTGCAAAGCATCCGCCATCGCCGGTAATTTTTTGAAGAGAGGTTTGGTCCCGTCATCGGCGTGCGCCATGAGATCCGACATGTGATGCAGGGAATCGCGCAGCGATCGCAAGGACTGCGTAACTTCCGGACTGTTGATCCGGGCGTCGGCATGCGCCAGCAAACCATCGAGATGTTCGCCGATCTGGGTCAGCGGCATTGCGGCGACCTTGTCCATGATCGTGGACGCCGACGCCATGATGCCATCGAAGCCGCCGGCCTTGCTCGGAATCACGGGAAGGCCGTTTTCGAACGTGAGCGGCACCGGCTTGGCGTTCTTCACGAATTCAAAGGCCACGAGAGATTCACCGGTGAGAAAACTGGCACTTTCAACGGATGCGCGCATGCCCTTGGCCACGAACTGCCGGAGAAGTTCAACCTGAGACACGTTCTGCAGATGCAGACGCTCGGCTTCGAGATCCATCTCGACTCGTACCCTGGCATTCGCGGTCACCGGATCAATCTGGAGCCTCACGTCATTCACCGTTCCGACTCGCATGCCATACATCGTGACCAGACCGCTTTGCGCGAGACCTGCGGCCGACGAGTCGAGATAAGTCACGACATGCATATGCTGGCGATAGCGCGCGTTGTCGGCCTCGGCTTCGCTTCCATACAGTTTGAAAACCGTATTCGGCGGCGCGTTCAGCGCCGGGATCTTGCGCCTTTCGGCTGGAAGTCCAAAAGCGACGCCACCCGAGAACAGGGCCTGGAGGGATGTCATCTGAAGCTTGAGACCGCCCGCGCCGAGTTTCACGTCGACACCTGACACGTTCCAGAAACGGGTATCGGTCCTCAGATAATGGTCATACGGCGCCTTGACGAAAAGCTGGACGACAATCGGTCCCTCGCCGCCGGGCGGCATGGTGTAGCCCAGCACTTCACCGACCTGCATGTCGCGAAAATAGACAGGCGCGCCCTCGCCGATCGAGCCGATCGTCGGCGTGACGAGCATATAGGTTGTGCCGGGCTGATCCGAACGCAAGCCAGGCGCGCTTTCAAGGCCCACGTAATCCCGCTTCGTGTGCCCGGCCTTATCGGGGCCCGGATCGATGCTGATATACGCGCCTGTGAAAAGCGTTTCGAGACCCGTAATGCTCGCACCGTTGATCCGCGGCCGCACGACCCAGAAACGAGTTCCGTCATTGAGCAGCTTCTGCGCGTTCGCATTCATGCGGATATGAACGACGACACGCCGCATATCCGAACTCAGGGTCAGATCCGTGACGGTCCCCAACGTCACCGCCTTGTGCTTGACGGCGGTCTGCCCCGATGTGAGTCCGGCCGCCGTGTCGAACGTGACCGTAATCAGTGGTCCGCGATTCACCCAGCTGTGCCACCCCAGCCATGCGGCGATGCCGACGGCCACGACAGGAATGAGCCATATGATGGAGAAACGCGTCATGCGTACCTTCGCCTCGGGAGAGGTGCCTGATTCCTGTGTTCCCTGTTCGTCTTGATCGCTCACGCGCGCTCGGGCTCCATATTTTCTTTTGACTCAAGGGCGCCTGCGCCCCCGTTTTGGCGTGTCTTGTTGAACTGCCGACCTCGAACGGGGCCGTTCAACCCCGCCGCGTCCCACATGGTGCGCGGGTCGAAAGTATGCGCTGCAAAAATCGTCAGGATCACGACGGCCGCGAAGCAGACGCAGCCAAAGTCCGCTCGGACATTTGCCATAAAACCGAAACGCACGACGGCAACAAGGATCGAAATCATAAAGACGTCGATCATCGACCAGCGCCCGACAATATCGACGACTCTGTAGATTCGCGTCAGCGGCACCAGCCAGCGTGTCGATCGAAACCATGTCGTCTCGATCATCAGCGACAATGAGAAAATTTTGGCGACCGGGACGATGATGCTGGCAAAAATCACAAGCAAGGACAGGGGGATAAGGCCCGCCTGCCAGAGTTCAATCGCACCATGCACGATTGTACTCGGTTCACCCTGCCCTACCTTCGAGTAGGTCATCACCGGAAACATATTGGCCGGCACGTAGAACACGAGCGCGGCAATCAGGAAGGACAGCGTGTTGGACTGACTGAACGGTTTGCGACAACGCAGCGTATGGCCGCAACGCGGACAATGCCCATTGGAGGTTTCGCGCGGAAGTTCGTGATCGAACGCCATCACCAGATGGCATGCCGAGCATGAGAGCATATGGCCCACAGGCGGCATCGGATCGCGCGCGATGTTGATCGTCGTTACGGAATAGCTCTGTCCACCCTCATCGGCCACCTCCTCGCGAATATCGCGGGTGCGCCAGATCCGATGTTCATCCAGGGTGGAGTCGGTGGCGGCCATCGTGAACATGAGCGCCGTGACGAGATAGACACCCGAGAGAAGATCGACGTGCGCGAGGTCCACGAGTTTGCTGTAAGCCACGAACACGCCGAGGATATAGACCTCGATCATGGACCATTCGCGGGTCATTTCGTACCAGCGCAGAAGGCGCGGCGTCCAGTCCGGCATATGCTTCCGGCTGGCGCCGAAGAGAATGGCCGACATCATGGCAATGATGAGTCCGGGTGTGACGACCGTGACCCACCCTACGAGCAGACCGACTTCGCCATATCCTTGGCGCATCAGTTCGATCGGACCGGAGAAGAGACTGACGGTATTTTCGCGCCCCTGGACGTCGAGCATCATCAACGTGCTGACGAGCAGAGATATGTAAAGCGCGGCGGAAGCGATGCAGAAAGCGGCGGGAGCCGCGATCGGCGAGGTCCTGCGACGACGGGCCAGCACCCGCCCACATCGCTCGCAGGCGGCGACGCGGCCTGGCGCCAGCCGGGGAAGCCGCTGGAAGAGGCCGCAACCCGGGCATTCGCGCACGCCCTCGACGACGATCAACTCATGCGTGCTGTCGGCCGCCAGGGTCATGTTTACGGCATGTCGCCATAGCCGCGTGTGGAACCGGTCTTTCATCGGCTGCATCCTATCGGACGAAATTCGCGCGGGATAGGCTTTGCCCTGTTGCAGGACGTCACCGCCTTCTGTATAGACCCCCGCCAGAGAGCGCCGACATAGCTCAGGGGTAGAGCAACTGATTCGTAATCAGTAGGTCCTCGGTTCAATTCCGAGTGTCGGCACCATTTTTCCTAAGAAAATTCAGCAAGTTACGCCTTGATCTGCCGTCAAGAGGTGACGACGATACACCTGCGCACACTCCTCCGGAGTATCTCCGGAGTCTTTTGGAGCCGCGCCCATGGGCTGGATAACGATCTGATTAAATCTCAGCCATCCCTTCACCAAGCCGACATTCCACCGAAATACTTGTTCACGGGTCAGAGTCGACATTGCCCCAGCACGCCCGGACGAAAACAAGAACGACAACAACAAGCCGATTTTTGTTTATTCAGAAGGTGGGGGCCACCGGGGATCGAACTTCCCGCGGTAGGGCAGGGCGCTCAGAGGGACCCAAAGCATTCCTCTCCCAATCCCTCCCGGCAACCTCAGACGCGCGCCCGAGCCATGCGATGAGTGCATGCGACGCATCATTCAGGCCGCCTCTCTTCGTCTGTCTCTTTCTCTCTCTATCGCTCCACGCGGTGTAAGAAGTGTAAGAGTGTAAGATCACACGATATCAATCTGTTTTGATTGATCTTTCTACTCACACACTTTCAAAACATCACATTAGAAAAGGTGTAAGAGTGTAAGAGACTATTTTGAATGAATGACAGTTTTCCGCCGCTTTCTGTTTTCCTCTCTCATTCGAAGGGACGAAACCGACGCAAAAACACCTCGTATTTTCCATCTTCAGGAGACCCTTCGATATGCATAATTCGCATATCTAGGAACTTTCCGCTCTTCGATTAGCCTGGAACGCGGGGGCTCAAAAATCGCGGGAACGAAGCTCTTGCGCTGCCCGCGCGCCACGCGGCACAGGCTGCGCCCCCACTCGGTAGGCTCCGCTTCAGCTTACTTGCCCAGGCAGCGATAGACGCTGGTGCGGCCCATTCCGAGCTTGCGGGCTATCTCGGTCGGCTTGATGCCCTGTGCAGCCAGAGCACGAACCTCCTCTTCCTGATTACGGGCTGAGGGCTTCCGCCCTTTGTATTTGCCTTCCATCTTGGCCTTGGCGATCCCCTCTGCCTGACGTTCCTTCATGATGTCGCGCTCGAACTCAGCGACGGCGGCCAGCATCGTGAGCATCAGCTTGCTGGTCGGGTTGGTGGTGTCCAGCATCGTGCCGTTCATGCTGAGCACGATCAGTCCGCAGCCTTTGGCTTTCAACGTGTCCACATGGCGCAGGAGGTCCGCAGTCGAGCGGGCCAGACGATCAGGCTTTGTCACGACGAGGACATCACCGGGACGCATATGGTCTAGCGCGGCGGTCAACTCGGGGCGATCCGTCTTTGCGCCGCTGATCCGCTCCGCATAGACCCGACCGCAGCCAGCGGCCACAAGGTCACGCTGCTGACTTTCCAGTCCGGCCATCTGTTCCGTGGTCGAGGTGCGAGCGTAGCCGATTTTCATGGCAAAGTGTTCCGTTAGGGTTTAGACCCTGACTCTATACCGCCCCAAAATACCGAAAAGCAACCCTATTGGAACGGAAAAGTGTTCCAAACCATCTGTTCCATTGGAGCATGCCCTACTGGAACAAGCTGACGCATGCGTTGTGCGCATAGCGGACCGTTTGAACCGTCTGGACGCAAAAAGGGCCGGAACAATGCTCCGGCCCCCTGCCACCCTGATCGCCGCACGAAAGCGCCCGCTAGTCCCCATCGCCCGCATCGGAACCCATGATGCTCGCCTTAACCTCATAAAGCCGGATCGTTCGGAAGCCCGGCGGCTGATGCGCGCCCGCCGACTTGCCGTCCTTGCCAGGCACAAGAAAGCCGCGATCACGCAGCACCTTGCGCGCGGCGATCTTGTTCAGCCCGTTAAGCGCTTCACCCATGCCTTCGGAGGTCAGAAGGAACTGCCAGCCCCATGATCCGTCATCGAGTTTCACCCACCGCTTCCAACCGGCACGGTTCTGCGTCTTGAACCGTTCGCCCGGCGGCATTGCCGTTTCCTCGGATTGCGGCACATCCGCCGCCTTCGGATCGACCCATCGCTCAAATCGCCCTTCTCCATGCCGTGCGAGAAAATCACGCAACTGAGCGACGGCCTGTTCATCCTCGCGCCGACCGACCGTTCCGCGCTGGCGCAGCCAGTCCTGAAAGCACAGCCGCACCAATTCGCGCGCCGTATCATCATCCCAGCCTGTGATGCCCCAACGTGTCGCCAGTTCCCCACCCACAACAACGACGGCGAAGCGCCGGGCGACCGAACGCACCTGCCCCGACGCATCAGCCCAGTTCCTGAGATAGTCCGCCGTGATGGCCGCCACCCGCTCCCGCAGCTCATCCCGAACCGCACGCTGCCCATCGCGCCCGATCCAGGCCACCAGCTCAGTGAGAAATTGTTGGAACGGCGCGCCATAGAACCGGGACGCCTGCTCTCGCAGATATTCAGCCAGGTCGCCCGGTGCATCGACATGGTGCAACCTCTCGAACAGCCCATACCCGGCACCCGCGTCCGCAGGCACATCGACAAACCGCGCTTCCTGCCCCGCCTTCGTGACGCGACCGGCTTCCGCGTTCAGGTCAGCCAGCCCTTTTTCGCCCGTGCTGAGGAACAAAAGCCGCCACCGCGCAATGGCGCGCGCTCCACCCGTCCGGTTCGCCCGCGCTTTTCCTGCCCCGTTCGACAACATATACGCCGTGTCGCCAGCTTCGCGCGGATCGAGCTGCCCCAACTCATCGAGAAGCAGCGTCGCATCACATGAACTTAACGCGATCGATTCCAAGGCATTGCCCGTCGAACGCCACGAGCGGACATACCCGCCGCCACCGAGCGCCAGAGTGCCACCAAGGATCGAACCCGCGACATGCAGCGCCGTTGACTTGCCCAGGCGCGACGCACCGACGAGATTGAAGCCGCCGCCGTCCTCTCCGATCAAGCCGAGAAGCGGCCCAGCGAAGGCCGCCGACGCAGCCAGGACCAGCCGCGAGTTTCCGGCACAGATCGAGCCGATCGCATCACGCCATTCCTCCACCGTGCCCGACATGCCGAAAAGATCGGGCTCCGGGCTCTCCCGCTGCAAGACGACGCGCTCTTGAGCGGCACCGAAGGTCGCACCGGGCAGAACGAAAACGATACCGCCACCCACTTCATGCCAGCCGATCCGTTCGACGCATCGCGCCCGTTCGTCCGATACGATAGACGCGAACCACTCGCCAAAAGCATTACGTCCGGCGGTTCCGGCGGCCAGACGGACGCCACCAGCAGCAAGCCGGGAGCGAATGGCCGCACAATCGCCCGTCGCAGCCTCACGACCGAATGCCTCGACGTGTTCCTTGCCATCGCGATCCTTCCACGACAGCAGCACGCCCCAGCTCGAACTCTCGCCGTCGCGCGTTTCGGCGAGCACCGCGATGGGACTGGAAATGAATGTGTCGCTTTTTCCATCTTCGAAGGCCCGCCGGAACAGGCCGCGCTCGTTCGTATAAAAGCGGCCGTCGCCGTTCTCTCTCTTGGCCTTCGCCCGCTCGAGGCTCTCGGCGAATGTAACGACATTCGCGCCGTCGATGGCGTCTTTCACCGCCCTACGCCCGCGAGGGGCGGAATCCTGTTTCGTCATTTTGTCCTCGCGCGACATCTGCCCAGTCCGCTTTTTCGATTTCTGGAATAGCGAGCCGGACGGTTCGCCCCTGCTCTGCAAAAGCCCTGCATGCCGCTTCGAGCGCCCGCCGTGCTGCCGGATTATCGCCGTCGTTATCGCCCGCGATGGTCACGTCCGTGACGCTCTCCGGTAGCTCAAGGCGCGCCATGTTCGAGATTGAGACAGCCGCCAGAATGCGTCGATCCGGGCACGCCAGCGCCACGGCAAGTCCCGTCTCGATGCCCTCGCAGATGACGACGTTCTCGCCTTCCGGCGCGACACCGAGCGCCAGTCCAGAGGCCCCGCGCCAGAGCCGGATACAGCCGCCCCCAAATGAACCCAGCACCATCTTCGGACGTTCCAGATCGGCCTTTCCCCACGTCCCGTCCGGGCACTGACCCAGCCACGTTCGATGCGTGGCGACATGTTTTCCATGCGGCCCGGCAATCGCGGCGACCATCGCGGGCATGGCCGTTTGACGTTCAGCGTTCCAGACCGCTGGATGAAACCGCAGCGCGCCGGGCGCACGGCCCAGCTCCCGCAGATTGATGCCCCGGTCCCGCAAGTAGAACTCAACGGGGGTATCAGCGATGCCCGGTTGCGCCTCCGCCCATAGCTTCCGTGCCTTCGCCCGCCGCCTCTGTGCGTCCCGATCCATTTCCGCTGCCCGCGCCCGGTCGTGATCCGGCGGCGATGGCGCTGGGCGTGGAACCGGCGACGGCGCGTCCATGTCGGACAGCCCGAGCCAACGCCGCGACCAGTCCATCGCCGGGCGACGGTTCCCACGGAACAGGGTCGCCGCCACCAGGTCAAGCGCATCCCCCTTCTCACGAGAGCTGAAATCCGACCAGACGCCACGCCTCGCACCCGTGAGCCGGACAGCGAGACTTTGCCCCGGCTGACCGTCGAGGGAGCCGCACCGCCATTCCGGACCGACGCGCTTGCCGTTTGGCAGCAACTCGGGCGCAAGAGCGCCGATCCGGTCGGCCAACATCCGGGCCAGCTCAGCCGCGTCACGTCGCATGACGTGGCTCCCGGAGGCGGATCACAAGGTCATGCGATACTTCGCCTTCAACGAAGGCATGCCCGCACATGACGGCCTGAGCCGCCGTGTCGCGCTTCTTGGCGATGGCGACCAGCTCCGACCAGCCGAGGTCATCGAGCCATTCTGGCAGACGATCAAGATAGGACGCATGCTCGACGGCGGTGCGTAGAAGCGCCATCGTCGGGCTTGTGAACGAGAAGGCCGCCTGAGCGATGGCAGCGCCGCGCAGCGCCACAAGATTTCGGAAACTCTCGTCGGCATTGACAACCGGCCTGAGCAAACCCACGGCGTCACAAAGCTGATGCGCGACGACAATCGTCGGTAGGTTCTCGCTGCCCTGTTCCCGCTTCCAGCGCGCCCGCAGGCGTTCCACCGACAGAGGTTCCTCAACGATCAGCCCGAGACAGCCCATGAGAGTGTCGAGACGCCATTCGGGGTCCTCGTCGGTCCCATCGCCGATATGCCACAGCACGCCGCCGTCACTAGCCTGCGCCGCATATGTCCGCCGATCGACGCCAGGCAGACGCATCGTGATGGCCCCGGCGATCACTGGATGACCTCAGCGGTTGCATGATCCAACTTTAACGGTCCATGCGATGGGACCGACGTAATGCTGTTCGTGGCAGGACGCACGGTTTGCCAGAAAAGGACGGGACCGAGAGCCCGCAGGGCGGTCCATGCCCCGTCCAGATAAGGCCCAAAACCATGACATTGCCCATCGTATAACGCGACATCACAGGCACCGGCCAGCGCCGACACTTTCCCCAGCGCACGCTCGTGAGCCGCCGTAAGTGGAAAGCCACGAAGCCGAGAAGCGAGCCAGTGCGCGCCCCATGAAATCGGCGCGATCAAACTGATCTCAGGATATCGCGATGCGTCCCGCGTATACCACTCCTCGGTGCCATGGCGCAAAACGAGGCGCATGACCACCGACAGCGCTGGACAATTTACAGGCAGGAGATCGTCGGCATCCATGACCTCGCGTGCCGCATCATGAAAGATCGCCCGGTCATGCGCGTTCAGAACAAAACGCGACGGCGGGTTGAGAAGACCCATAGCCGCGAACGCGCGATCCGCAGGCATGACGAGAGCGCACAAGGTTGGCGTCATCGCACTCCCCCGATCCCACGCACGGTGGCGTCCGCCGTCGAGGAGACAACGCGCTGTGCAACCCATTCTTCCAGGTCGGAAAGGCGATAGGCGATCCGGCGACCCGTCAGCTGGACGTAGGACGGTCCTTGCCCTGTTAAACGCAACCGCTGCAATGTGCGCACGGACAAGCCCGTATAAGGCTCAGCATCACGCTCGCTTACAATGATCGAGGCAGACATAAGCCCCCCATGTAGCGCGGAAGCCGCGCCCGCACCGCCGGTCTCGGGACGCGGCAAAATCTCAACACTCATATTTCTTCCCCGTGGTCGTCATGACGCCGCCTGACAGAGCTTGCGAGGCATCAGGCGGCGTGACGGATCAGGGCTCATGAAAATTATCGGGAAAAAGACCGAATTAAATATGGGGACGAAATTCGCCTCACCTTTAACGCCCCCTATTTTTTCGGCGGCCTTCCACGACCGAGCAGCGTTATACCCCTGACTTTCGCGGCTCCTTTAATCTCTTTCCATAACCTGGTATCAAAATAGTTACGAGACAGTCCGGACCAAAACTCCTGCGCCATACCGAAGAACTCATCCTTTGTTTTCTCTCCAACACCATCAGAACTGAGCAACTTTCCGATAATTTCGTCTTGGCCAACTCGAGTATTGGACTTTGCAACACCCGCTGTGTGCTCCGCCGTCACAGGTAGCCCATCGCGGGAATCCACGGCAACGGCTGGAAAAACGGTGGAAACACGCCGAATTTCGAAATAATCCAAAGGAGTGAGAGTCGGGCCCTTCGGATCGCACCGAACCCTAACTCCGTCAAACCACGCGGCGGCGTTGTCTGTTGAAACCCATAGAAATCTGTAGATGCGCCATGAAGGTGCGGGCACATCGTCCCAAGCTCCCACACCAGCGGCAGGATAACTACGCGCAACGAAATCGCCGCTTTGAAGGCAACCACGCAGATGCTCCTCGATTTTTGCAAATACGGCCTGCCAGCGCGCAAATACTGCCTTCTGGGCTTCAATAGAACTATTGCGCGGATACGAGATACGTGAAGGAACGTTGGAACCAATCGTAGCCGCATAGCCTGCCCAGCGGCTGGCCCTAATCGCCGCCCAAACAGCGCCGATACCTCTAAAACGCTCAGCGTCACTTATTACGGCCGCCATTTCCGCTCTCAACTCAGCCGATGTCACCACATCGAAGGCATCGAGAAGCGAAACCCATTCACCCCGCGCAAGCCGTTCCGCTGCGTCGTCCCGTCCATCCATCACCGCCGCTCCAATCCAGCGGCCCCCACGCGAGGAATACAGCGCAGCAGGCCAGGCACGGCGGCTCCAACCAGACGGAACGCCCGCGCCATCGCCACCATGGGATGGCAAAACCGGAAGCGGCAAGGACTTTGGTGCCACGCAACACAGGCTCATCGTGCAGCCACCACGTCCCGAGCCAGTGACACCGCCAGACGCATCACGGCGCTGTCAGAATTAAGCTCGAGCACGTCCGAAGCGTCGGGCAGCTCGGCAGCGACGATCGCACCTTTGAGCGCAAAGCCATGGCAGGTTTCCGCCACACAATCGGCCATCGCGTGCATCACGCTGTCGCGACGGTCGAGCAGTGCCTCATACCGCTTCTCAAGCGCCTTCGCGGCGGACGTGCCGAACGGCGGCGACGGCAGGCACTCCAAAGCGTCCAGCTCGCGCTGGCAGGTCCAGAACGCCCCGCTGGCTAGCCGCAACGCGGCATCGGCATCACTTGCAGCCTGTGCCCTGCCGGACCCGTCCGCCGCCGTACCCCGCGCCGTCGTGCCCGCAGAGAGCATCAGAAGCCCGGCCAGCGCCCGGCGGCGTGACGGACCGGACGCTGGCCCGCTCATGCCTCACCGCCTGTCAGTGCCAGGAGATCGCGGCATAACGACCAGACGATGGCGTCTGAATGTTCGGCATCGACGCCGCCATAAGGCCGGTCGGGCAGATCAGAAAGCACAAGACGCGCTTTCGCCCGCAGCCCGGCCAGCGACATTGCCGGAATTGTGGCGGCCTCACCGCGCAATCTGACGAACCGCTCAGCATGGCGATGCGATGCCTCCCACACCGCATCGGGTTCCGGCCCAGCGCCCTCATCCTGCCAAGGAGCCATCAGGGAGTCGCTGAGGGCGTTTTCATGCAATGCCCGCCGCACGACATCGAGCAACACCCTATCGGCCTCTGGCGAGGCTGTAGCGGGCGCTGACGGGATGCTTGCGCCGCTCAGGGCCACGAACCCGGCCAGCGCATCGCGACGTGAGACCATGGCACTCATCGCACGGCCTCCACGGCGACGGCGCGTCCTGCCGTGACAGGATCGGGCATCGCGAGGCCGATGGCGGCCAGAGCGAACAGGAACGAGAGGGCAAGCGCCGCCAGCATGCGGGCGCAGATCGACGCTGCCCGCACAGACGCGGGCATGCTATGGGCGTGGTCAGCCATTGCCGAATTCATCCTTCGGTTGTGGTTAGGCGCGGACGAGAGGTTCCAGCTCTCATCCGTGCCGGTTTTCGATTGGCATAGTGTCCAACCTCAATTAAACTGATAGAAGTTATTCAAAACGTCAATCAAAAAGATAGAGGTAAGGTGCCAGTCACAGCCGCCCAGTGCCGTGGAGCCCGAGCAATGCTCGGCTTTAGCCAGACGCAACTTGCTGAAGCAGCTTCTGTTTCTCGCCAAACGGTCGTTGATTTCGAGCGCGGGGCTCGCACCCCTTATCCAAACAACTTGGACGCCATCCGCACCGCCCTAGAGGCCGCAGGCGTAGAGTTCATCGCCGAGAACGGCAGCGGGGCTGGCGTGCGGTTGAGGAAGACTAGCGCCTAGGCCCGCCATCGCTTGAGCATCGCGACCTTGCTTGACCAGGGCAGTTCCAGAAACGACCCCCGATCCGCATTTCCGGCACACTGCACCATCATAGGCCACCACCACACCAGATGACGCGCCCGCTCTATCACGTCGCCCTGCTGATTCCAGCCTTTGCAGCCGACGACGACAATCGCGCCGGTATCACGTATTGCCGCAACCTCGTGCTGCCGACGGGACATCGCCTTATCCGTCGTCAACAGCACCGTTCGCACCGTGTCATCCACCAGGACGCCGAAAAGCTCCACATCCTTCATGCCCGCGATGCCCAAATCACGAACTGACGTCACGTTGTGACCGTCCAATTCTCCCAGCGGCGCAACAACGCGAGCAAGAATCGGCGGATGGTTTTCGTCAAAGACGAACCTCACGCGGCAAGGCGACGGCTAAATTGGAGTTCGAATTCCGCCGCCTGCTCCACCGCTTCCGGCTCCACTTCCCAGATCGCCGCGACACGCGCCACATCCCCGCGCTCCGCCTTCAATGCATCGGCCAGGACCTCAGTGGGCACGCCAGTAACACCGTCAATGGGCCGCCCGAACTGCCGGGCAGGATCGAGCACGACGCGCGGCTGATCGGCGCTAGGACGCCAGACATTGGCTTGACCGCTGGCCAGATCGAAGCTCACTGATTTCCGGAAACTCCGCTCAAGCACCTCGAGCATGGCCCCGTTGCCGTCCGTAAGATCGATGATCGCGCGATCACCCGTCTCATCTGCCGTCTCAAGCCAGATCGCTTTTCCGTCGGTGTGAAACTTCCGTGTGGCGAACGGATGATCGAGATCTAAAGTCCTCTTAGTCCGTGCCAGCATAGCGCGAATAGACTGCAAGCTGACACCATGGCCGCGCAAGTCCGCTAGAAACATGACTTCGATCAGATTGACGAAACTCAGAGCATCCTTGCCGCTTTCGGCATCCAGTTCTGGCGTAAGGACAGCCTCGCCACCATTACCATAGACCCACGCCCGCACCTTCGACGGCGACACTCGCAACAAACGCGCGGCCATCGGCACAGGGTAGACGCCTTGCCCGACGATCTTGCTGATATGAGCCAGCGGCTTTCTCCATGCCAGGCGCGGTTGCGCGGCTATAAGCATCTCATCCAACACGACGCGCCCCGATGTCAACAAAAGTAACAAGCCGCCTTACCTGCCTAACGCCGGAACGGCACAACGTTACCGCTGGCGCTGGTCCGTCCACTCCCCGACGCGACAGCCAGCACATGAGCCGCCCAGACATCGAGCGCCTGCGCCCTTTCGTTCATGAAGTGATGCCGCTGATAGACCGCCGCAACGCCTTTGATCGAAGCCGGAACATGGTTCAGCGTCAGGTCAGCCACATGCGGGGCGATCCCGAGCCGCGCCATCGCCGTGACTCCCGTTCTTCTCAAATCATGCCAGGTCCAGCTTGCGGCTGGTGAAGGCGGGTTCTTTCCCGCGTTTTTTTGCCCCTCGGAGGCGCATGAAGCCGTGTCCGCGTCCATGAGGCGGAGGATGCGCTCTTTAGCGTCAGAGAAGCCCGAGATCGGCGTCCGGCCCGTGTTCGTGAAGACAAGCGGCGAGATCGTCCCATCCGCCGCCGTCTGCCGGTGTAGGGCGGCCAGCTCACGGCGCGCGGGCTCGGACAGATGCACGATATGAGCTTTGCTGTTCTTTGCTCGCTCCGCCGGAACGGTCCAGGTCGAGAGATCAGGCGCGATCTCGTCCCAACGCATGGCCGAAACCTCGCGCAAGCGCTGTAGGGTTAGAGCCAGAAGGCGCAGGTAAGGCCCAAAGGGATACCCCATGCCCTGCGTCGCGCGCCAGAACGCCCCAAGCTCATCATCGCTCAGCACCCGCTCGCGCGCCTCGTCCCGGCTGTCCATCACAGCATCCGTGAACGGGTTCTCAGCCACAAGCCGTCGTTTAGCGGCCCATGCGAACATCGCGCGGCCATAGGCATGCACGCGACGGGCCGTCGTCGGGTGATTCTCTCCAATGTCATCGAGCCGTGCCTGAACATCCGCGAGCGTGAGCGCCCGTGCTGGACGCATGAGCTCCGGCGCGAAGGCATGCCGCAGGCGGCGCGGCCCCTCGCGACGGTAGTTCTCGCTCCGGTCCTTCAGAGCGCCGTCCTGCCATCGCCCAACGAGCACGTCGAGCGTGAGGGCATCGGCGACGGCCTCGCGCGCTTCCTCGGCCTGAGCGGCGTGGAACGCCAGCGCGACGGCTTTCCGCTCGCCGACTGGATCACCGCCAGCCAGAACGCGGCCCCGTGCTTCCTGAGCCGCCCGTCGCGCCTGGGCGACCGTGATCTGCCCGTATTCCCCAAGCGGGAGGCGGCGGTTCTTTCCCGCATATCGATACTCAAACAGGAAGGACTTGCTGCCGGTGGCGTTCACGCGGACACGAAGGCCCTTCACCTCATCATCCGCATACATCACGTCCCGCTTACCCGGCGGGCATGAGAGCGCGTCTATCGCGGGCTTCGTGAACCTCATGCTGCGCCCCTTCTTACACCTCTTACACCTTGGAAAAGGCAAGGTGTAAGAGACTGGCACACACAAAAATGAGGGAAAACAATAAGATATATGTATTTCTTACACACTTACACTTCTTACACCTCAAAGTGTAAGCCCCAGAGATTTTTCCGACATTCCCCGCACATTCCGAGCCCTTCCAAAACTCACTGATGGATTTTTCCGGAGTCTTTCCGGAGTCATCTGAAAGGGTAATACCGGCACTTTCTGGCACGTCGCGGCACCAAGGCGAGTCGGCTCAACTCTCTCAAGCCCTTGTTTTGGCACGTTTTGGCATTTCTAGGCAGCGTTAAGGTATCTGACCTGACGTGTTTCGTAATCAGTAGGTCCTCGGTTCAATTCCGAGTGTCGGCACCATCTTTTCCAAGAAAAATCAATATGTTACACCTAAAGGTGCTTTGCGCGGCCGTCCCGGCTTCGCTCCACGCGCCTTCGTCCCTGGTCTCTCAGCGCTCTTTTGAATGCGGGCACGCGCCCAACTAACGACCCGATTAAATCACCGTCACCCTCTTCGGACGGGGCACGAATCTGTTCGAAAACGGTGCTCAGATGCTCAACGATCGGGTTGCCGCCCTATAGCCCGACAACGACAGGCCTGCTTTGATTTTATTCTGAGAGGGCATTCCAGCGCCAATTGAGATAGAATTCATCGTATGAATTCCGCCCTTTGAGGGAAAGGCCGGAACAAGCTGCGCCCTCCGTGATACCGAAGACGGCGTGGCGTCTCTCATAATGCGGTGCTGAAAGAGGCTGGCGCAAGCGCAGTGGCTCGAAATGCCGCATCTGGCGCAGATCCCATGTCAGAGTTATCGCACGCGTCACAATCGATGGACAATATGATACCCGGCAACATCGTGAAACCGTCGCCGTCCTCGACCGAGGCACCGCACTCGGAACCCCAAGGACGCGCCATTCGACCAGCAGCGACGTGCGGTATGACAAAATCAGGCGCTCGGATCTCCGCTACCCCCTTCTCGTATCAGCATTCCGGGGGATATGTTTTGTCCACGAAACCCGGAGGTGTTGACAAGGCCGCTTGCAGCCGCAATCGACAACGCTCTGCAATTTACCTTCGCACCCGCAGAAATTTCTTTTCTATGCGATGGGCTCCGACACCAGAAATGATGCAGCCGTTCACAAGCCTTAGATGAAACGACCCAGATGCCTCACGAGACCGTTCATATGCCCGTTCTTCAGGCCAGCGACGTGACGATAGTTCCCGTCATTTTGTCCGGCGGCTCGGGAAGCCGCCTCTGGCCCGTCTCCCGTAGCAGCTTTCCCAAACAGTTCTGGCCCCTGCTGAGTGAGCACACGCTCATCCAGGAAACGGCCATCAGGGGCGCGGAGGCGTCTTTGAGCGACCCGCTCGTGATCTGCAATACCGAGCATCGTTTTATCGTCGCCGAACAGTTGCGCGAAGTGGGCATTGCCAACCCGCGTATCATCCTTGAGCCTGTCGGACGAAACTCAGCACCAGCGATTGCGGCAGCCGCTTTCCTGGTCGCGGAAAAAACTCCCGAAGCTGTCATGTGGATCATGGCAGCCGATGCGGCGATCACCGACACGGACGCCTTGGCACAGTCGTTAAAGATCGCCTGTCATGCGGCCAGCACCGGCAGAATCGTAACTTTCGGAATTCCGCCCCACAAGCCTGAGACCGGCTACGGCTACATCGAACGCGGCGCCGAGCTCGACGGAGTGCCCGGCGCATATCATGTGGCATCCTTTGTCGAAAAGCCGACTATGGACAAAGCCGCCGTTCTGGTCGCGGCGGGACGACACCTGTGGAACTCAGGCATGTTTGTCGTGAAGGCGAGCACGATCCTGGACGAGATAAAGAAGCTTGAGCCCAAGATCTACAACAGTGTCGAGGAAGCGGTACAGAAACGAACCGTGGACGCTGATTTCGAGCGGCTCCAGGATGAGGCCTTCCGCTCAGCTCCCGATATTTCCATTGATTATGCCATCGCGGAACGCACGAAGCTCGCCGCGGTCGTACCGGCGACCTTCAGTTGGTCCGATATTGGAAGTTGGGACGCGCTTTGGGAGTTAAGTCCGAAAGACGAGGCTGGAAACGCCATGTACGGGGATGTTTTCCTCGACAGCACACGGAACTGTTACGTCAGATCAGATGGAATCATCGCAACCGTTACCGGCGTCGACGATCTGATTGTCGTCGTGACTCCCGACGCGGTCATGGTATCGCACCGTGATCGCGCGCAGGATGTAAAGCATATCGTGAGCCGCCTGAACAAGGCAGGTCGGAAAGAGGCGGTCGCACATAACCGTATGTATCGTCCCTGGGGCTTTTACGAGAGCCTCATTCAGGCGGATCGTTTCCAGGTCAAACGAATTGTCGTCGAGGTTGGCCGAAAACTGTCACTGCAAAAGCATTTCCACCGCGCGGAGCACTGGGTCGTTGTGGCTGGCACAGCCCTTGTCACGCGCGATCACGAACAACTCATAGTCAGAGAAAACGAGAGCATCTATTTGCCGCTTGGCGTCGTGCATCGGCTGGAAAATCCAGGGCGGATTCCGCTGACGCTGATCGAAGTGCAGTCCGGTCCCTATCTGGGCGAAGATGACATCGTACGTATTGAAGATG
This sequence comes from Brytella acorum, assembly GCF_029309905.1. Taxonomy (GTDB): domain Bacteria; phylum Pseudomonadota; class Alphaproteobacteria; order Acetobacterales; family Acetobacteraceae; genus Brytella; species Brytella acorum. Next base: position 54,377 of record NZ_JARBJP010000008.1, on the reverse strand, counting down.
ACTACGCGCGCCCATGAAATTTGCATTTTTCAGAAGCGATGCCATCCGTTCGGGCAGTTTTTCGTATGAACGAACCATAACGGCTGATGTCGTGCCGTCCTTCTGACGAACACACCATTACCAGCAGGAGCATCTGCGATCCCTCCCCTTCCGGATCGGTCGGCACGACCCTTTTGAGGGATTAAAAAAGACGACACGCCCCACAAACGTCCACAATCAGCAGATTGCTCGAACCCTCCACCTACAAAAACGGGGAAGCGGAAGCTTCCCCGTCGTTACCCTCGCCGGATCCAGGAGATATCAGAGCGTCAGCGTGGCGCCGAACTGGAACGAGCGCAAGACAACACCCTTGCTCGCCCAGGACGAGTTGTAGAGATACGATCCATAGGTCGCGAAGTCATACGGCGCCCGGAATCCCAGGAGGTTGTAGACGTTCGCATAGAGATTGAGCCGCTTCGTGGCCTGGTAGGAAACCGTCAGGTCCACATCCCAGAAGTTTTTGACGTGGCACTGGGACGGAGCGTAGGGATTATTATTTTGAGCACCCAAAGAATAGGCGCAACTGGATGCTCCAGCGCCGTAGTAATCTTCAGCAACGGTCTTGTAACCACTCGTATAATAAACGGTTGGCGTGACCGACAGGTTTTTCCACGTGAATGTGTTCGACCAGTTCGCGCGCCAACGCGGTGTTCCCGATGCCGAGACGGCGGAATACGGACCAATCGTTCCCGCGAAGTGCTGAACCTGACCGTTCGGAAGAGTGAGATTGTAATTCCGGACGTAAGTCAGTTCACCTTTCGAATACCACAGGATGTCATGCAGCGCACCCGGCAGACGATGTTGCGCCGTGAGTTCCAGATCAACACCGTCCGTCATCAGGCTTCTGGTATTGACATAACCGAGATTGATAATCGCTGGCCGGGCGGGAGCGCCAGGGTGCTGTGTGTCCTCAACTTCTGGAATGACGTTGACGCCGGCAGGCGGATTGTACTGCGTACCCGCCATCTCAGCATCAACCCAGTCGTTTGCCACCTGTGCCGGAGAAATGGGATTGGGGGCGATATAATTTGTTTTCTTAATATAATAGTAATCGACGCTCAGACTTACCCAATCGGTTGGATGAAAGACAAATCCTCCCGTATAGTTAGTCGATATTTCTGGCTTAAGCCCTGTATTACCGCTAGTATTCTGTCCAAGACTATAGGAGCGGGCATAGCTATCCGGCGTTCCGTCAGAGTTAAGGTGCTGGTTAATCCAGTTCTGATTCTGAATGGCATAAGTCGTGTAGCCAATATTCGACCCGCCGGTTTCCGCAAAGCTGGGAATACGGAAACCGCGCGAGAAGGTTCCGCGAACCGTCAGTTCTTTAAACGGGTGGAAGTTCGCGCCCACCTTCGGTGAAAAATGATGCTCGCCGGTCGAGTAATTATCGTAACGACCCGAAACATCCATGTCGAACATTTTAACGAAAGGTAGCGCGACTTCGAAGAATCCTGATTCAACCCACCGGCTGCCACTGGCGTGGAAAGGGTTCAGGCCCGTCTGCTGCGGGTCCGGGTTCACGCTTGGGTCATGGAGGGCTTCGTAGCGAATATTGCCCCCGATGGCTACCGTAAGGTCTCCGCCCGGAAGGTGTGTGAGCCCCTTGCTCGCGCTCATTTCGCCCGAATATTCCTGAGATCGTGCGTTCAGGACCACATTCGGCATCACTTTGTTAATCTCGGCCTGAGAATTAAGACTTTGATCGACGAAATTATAGCTGCCGTCGAGAATGGCCTGCTGAAGCGCCGGAATATTCGGGGTCCCCGTATAGGTCTCCTGAAGACCCGTGTTCATCCCGACGAAATTGACGTTATATTTCCAGTCGGAACCCCAGTTCGACGGTTCCCAACCCTGATAGCGAACGGAGCCACGATAGTTCTGGCTGAACTGGCTCGTACTCGTCGGGTTTGGGAACGTGCCCAGAATTTCCTCTGGCACACCCAGAATATTATTCGGATTCTGTTGACCGTTTGGCAAAAGGACAGGCACTGCCGTACCCAGAGTCGACAGTGTCCGATCGACAGTTTGCGTACGAAAAGCCGACGGCGCACCCGTGGACTGCGAGAGCGCCTGGGAATAGGTGAACATGGCCGTCAGTTCGGAATGTTGCGTCACTTTCGCCGTGAAATGCAGCGTCGCATTGATGCGGCGGAGCGACGGCGAAATCATGGCGTAACGTTCCGAATTCATCGGACAGGCCTGGCTCTGGCCATGATCACCCGTCGTCGCGGAACCTGTCACAACCCCACCAAGATTACCGCAGCCCAGGCCCGAATTCAGAAGCTGCCATGCGCCCACGCCGGATGTTCCACCGTTGCTCGGCCGGACAAGCGCGTACGGCGTTGCGCCGAATTGCTGAATGACGCCGTTTTGCAGAACGTTCGTGTTCCCGTTGGTTCCGCCTATACTGGTCAGATCGCCGGTATTATACGGAGACTGCAACTGACGATTATAAAGAGCGTCGTCCTGCTGGTATTCCGAATTGATGTAGAAATTATACCCGTCCCGATCGAGGTCGCCATGACCGAACGTCGCATAAAGTCTCTGGTGCCCCGAATCACCACGCTGGCTTAAACCGCCCTCCGCGTTCGCTTCGACACCCTGGATTTCATCGCGCGTAACCATGTTGATAACGCCAGCTACCGCGTCAGCGCCGTAAGTAGCCGAACCGCCATCGTTCAACACATCGATGCGCTGCATAATGGATTGCGGCATCCAGTTCGTATCGACGAAGTTACGTTCGCCGTCGTCGGACAGCGGATAATAAGAAAGACGCTGACCATCCATGAGAGTCAAAGTCGAATCGGTCGAGAGGCCCCGGAGAGACGGAGCCGAGGCACCAGCGGCGAACGCGCCATTGGCCGAGAAGGAATTGGTGAGATTTCCGGCACCATTGGTCGTCAGCAGTTGAAGGGCGTCCGTAACCGTCTTCAGACCACGGTTCTTCATGTCTTTCACGGAAATCTGCGTCATCGGTGAAGCACTATGAAGATTCGGATCGCTGATGAGCGAACCGGTCACGATAATGCTCTCAGAACCGGAGGGAGCCGCAGGAGCCGCCGCGTCGCTACGAGCCTGTGATACAGCCGACGCCTTGGTCTGCGCCGACGTTACGCCGGACGCTGTCGAGGTCGTAGCCGCTTTGGGTGAGACCTTTGTTTTTGTAGGTGATTTATGGCGCTTCGCGTGCGCATGCGTATCACTATTCGTGCTTTGCGCATGAGCGGATTCATAGGTGAACGCCGTTGCCGCAAGGATCGTGGCGCTGCAAAGAATGCGAGAGAAACAGGACCGTCTGCGTGTCATATGCCTGATACGCTCCAGCAACTGGTTGCGGATTTGTCATCCGAGGTAAGCAATTTCTGAAGACAATGATCAACCGTTGCAATCGTAAAACATAACGTTTCTCACTCGCGTCCGATTTGAATCAGCAATGATGCAGACGTACCACAATCGTAAGGAGGCGGATCTGGGTATCATCGACCGCACCCGACCTGACCTCGATACGAGCCATCGTCCATATAAACGCCGCCTTCAAGTCAGGCGTCGCGACGAACCCAGAAAACGAACTCGCGATGCAGGATACGTTTCTGGCCCAGCCCTCCGCCGGTCCCCTATGCGAGAAGCGATGCTGGATGTTTATCAGGAAGAGACCGTGCCGACATGGACCGAATTTTCCGCGCGTCGCACACGCCAGCGTCACATCTGGAGTGTGTAGGCTCCCTATGCGCTGCCTGGATGGCATCGAACAGCCTAGCCGACGCCGCACCATGGTCGGGGGGAGGAATTGGCGGCCACACCTCCGACCGGGTGAACAAAACAGGCGGCTTTTAAGTGACGAAGCTCAATCCTCTCTCGACACGAAAAAAACTGTCTCGCCCCGCGAGCGGCTCGTCGATATCCATCGGTGCCCTCGCCTCGCCGCCACTCCGATGGTTCATGAAAGGAATGTGCAGCTACAGCAACGCCGCCTGCCATTCGGCGTCGCGACGATCGTCGCTCCAGCCCATGGTCTCCTGAAGGGTCTGCGCGACCTCACGGGCGACCACGTCGGAAAGGCGACCGGACAGCGCGATTGTCGTCCGCCGATACAGCAGATCCGACAGGGTTCTCACCTGTTCGTGAGACGCAAGATACACCAGTTCGCGCCGCGTGAAATCCGGCATCGCGTGCAGTGGCGCATCGGCCTCCGCCGCACAGAATGAAAGAATGGCGCGGGCGGTCGTGCCGTAGCGCTCGAAAATCTGTGCCGCGCGCGCGGCGGGCACAGCGTTCTCGCGGGCGAGAGCCGCAATATAGGCCGCCTGCTCCGATGGCGCAGGGTATTGCCTCCCGCCGCCGATCGGACGGTCGCGCGTGGTCGCGGTTCTCGGCCGCGACAGACGCTCCAGCACCTTGTCGGCAACCTCTTCCGCCAGCCCCCGGAAGGTGGTCCATTTTCCGCCTACCAGCGACAGCACGGAGAGCCCGTCCAGCCGGTCCTCATGAACGATATGATCGCGGCTGATGGCGCCCGGATCGTCGACATCGGCGGCCGGAAGCGGCCGCACGCCCGCATAGCGGTAGAGAACCTGACCGGCGTCGATCTCGAACCCGGGAAAAAGCGCCGCCAGCATGCGCAGCATATAGCTCTCTTCTTCCTTCGTGCATGACACGCGATCCGGATCATCGACGGGAATATCCGTCGAACCGACGAGCACATGCCCCAGAAACGGATAGGCCAGGCAGATCCGCCCATCCGGGGTGCCGAAATAGACCATGCGCCCGTCCAGTTCCCGCAGCAGCGCGGGATGGTCGAGCACCAGATGCGAGCCCTTCGTACCGCCGATATAGCGCGTGGGGAGACCGATCGCCGCATTGATCCGGTCGATCCACGCTCCGCCCGCATTGACGATCAGCCCGGCGCGTATGGAGCGCTCCCCGCCGGTCAGAACATCACGGAGTTTCATCACGCCGTTCGCGATCCCCTCCACGGTCGTGTAGGTCATGACCGCGCTCGTCGGCGAAACGTCCAGCCCGTCTTTCACGCATTCGAAACCCAGGCGTTCCGGGCTGGTGATCGCGGCGTCATAATACTGCCCGGCGGCGATGACGTCCGGAGCCATATGGAGCCAGGTGCGGCGGAAAAAGCGCCCGATCTTCATGCGATGAAACGGCATGGCGCGCGCGCGGCTGCCGAAAACGTCATAGAGCAGCAGGCCGAGTTCGGTGATCAGGACACCGCGATCCGTCATCTTCGCCTTGCGCCTGAAAAACCGGCGAACAGACGGGACGATGCCCCCGAACCACGAACGGATGGGCAGCACCGTCAGCAAAGGACGCACGGTATGCGGAGCGTTGCGCAGAAGGAGGTTGCGTTCGAATGTCGATTGCGCGACGAGGCGAAATTCACCCGTTTCCAGATATTTGATGCCGCCATGGATCAGGCGCGAGGGGGCCGCCGAGGCGCCACAGCAGATATCGCCCTTGTCGAGGATCAGAACCTTCAGCCCCTGAAGCGCCAGCTCCCGGAACAGTCCGGCGCCGTTGATCCCCGCGCCGATGATGACGACGTCGAAATTCTCGATATCCGGAGCCGTCATGCTCGGTTTTCCTCCTGTTTCACGACCGGAACGCCTGGCAGGAAACCAGCGTCCGGTCCTGTTCCCATCCCGTAAAGTCCATCCCAGTGCGGCTTGACGGCCTCGACGAGGCGGCTGTACCGCTCATACGCATCCTGCTGGATCGCCGCACGCGACGGCTCGGGCTGATAGGCACGCAGTTCCACGTCCTGCGCTTCGACGGCCGTTTCGAGGTCGGGGAACATTCCGACCGCCACAGCGCCCGTCAGCGCCGCCCCCAGCGCTCCCGCCTCGCGGACGTTCGAGACGCTGATCGTCTCGCCGAACACGTCGGCGAACATCTGCGCGATGCCCGCTTCGCTCGTACCGCCGCCCGCGATGCCGATGCGACGCACCACGCCCGAGCGTCGCAGCGCATCGACATGATAGCGGTGATTGAAGGCGATGCCCTGCAACAGCGCCTGCACGATCTCGTCGCGCCCGTGCCAGGCCTGAAGGCCGAACAGGCTGGCGCTGGCGGGGGCTTCGTAGGGCGAGCCGAAAAGATAGGGATGAAACAGCGGCTCGCCCGATACCGGCCCTCTGGCCAGATATCGCGAGGCGGCGGCGCGCATGAAAGTGGCCGCTGCCGCGGGTTCGTCCGGGCAGAGAAGCCGCGCCAGCCATTCGAGATTGCTGGCCGAGCCGGGCGAGATGGACATGCAGTTCCAGAGACCGCGTCGATATCCCGCACGGCAGGCCCATTCGTCTCCCGGCACGGGCGCGTCATGGAAAATCTCGTTGATGGAAAACGTGCCCGCCGTGACGGACATGTCGCCCGCCCGCGTATGGCCAAGCCCGATCGCCGCGGCCGTCACGTCATGCAGCCCCGCCGAAACCGGCGTGCCTTCCAGCAGGCCCGTCGCGCTGGCGGCGGCGGCACTCACGGTTCCGGCCGGATCGCAGGGGAGAAGCAGCTCGGGCAGCGCGCCCCGCATCGGTGACAGACCCAGCATGGCCAGGATTGCGTCGCTGTAATCCTGCGTATGCAGATCCGTGAACGCGGTGCTCGCTTCGGTCAGATCGGTGGCGATCCGGCCCGTCAGACAAAGGCGTATCCAGTCCTTGGCGAAAAACGCCGTGCCGATCGCATGATAACGTTCCGGTTCGTTGTCGCGCATCCAGGCGAGAAGTGCCGTGGCCGAATAGCGATAGGGTCTCTGCCCCGCGATCGGAAACACGCGATCGAGCGTGCCTTCCGCGCGCCAGTGCTCGTGCAGCCCCTGCGCGCGACTGTCGAGCGACATGATGCCGCGCCCGAGCGGATGGCCGGTGCGATCGAGCACGAACAGCCCGTCCCCATGCGCGGTTACACCGACCGCCATGATCGCGCGCCCGTCCAGCCCCGCATCGGCCAGAGCATCGCGGATGGCCGAGGCCGCCGCCTGCCACGCCTCACCGGGATCGCGCTCCACATGATGGGCGCGCTCCATGTGCTGCGCGACGCGACAGCGCCCCGTGCCGAGGATCTCACCCGTGGCCGAGAAGATGACGGCCTTGGTCGATGTGGAGCCGCAATCCACGCCTATGATGCCGTTTTTCGTCATGATACTGTTCTCCCGCCCAAGGCCCCTCGTCCGGCCGTCCTTTCATCCGGGCATCGTCGGCTGCGCGCCGATGCCCGGATGCCGTCGCCTCACTCGGAGAGCGTGAAAGGCGCCGTATATTTGTCGACATTGTCCTTGGTGATGAGGATGCAGTTGAAAAGCTGCTTCTCCGGCGCGCCGGTCTTGCCCGTCTTGATGAAGGCATCCGCCTCGTCGACCGCCTTGCGGGAGAAGATCGCGACCGGCTGCAGGACCGTATATTGCAGGTCTCCGGCCTTGATCGCGGCGATCGCCGCCGGAGAGCCGTCGAAACCGCCGACCTTGATGCTCGCAAGCTTCCCGGCTTCCTTGAGCGCTGCGATCGCGCCCAGCGCCATGTCGTCATTGCCACTCAGAACGGCCACGATATCCGGGTGGGCCTGCAACATGCTCTGCATCTTGTCGTGACCCTGTGTGCGATCCCAGTTCGCCACCTGCGAGGCCACGCGTTCAAGGTCGGGATACTGGCTGATGACCGTGTTGTAGCCATTGGAGCGGGTGGCGGCGTTGTTGTCCGAGGGAGCACCAAGCAGTTCGACGTATTTGCCCTTGTCCGCAACGCGCTTGACCCATTCCTGCGCGCCGATGGCCGCACCCTGGGCATTGTTGGAAACGAGCTGCCCCTTGGCCAGACCGGCCTGGTTGATTTCCGCGTTGACGAGAAAGACGGGTATTTTCGCGGCCACGGCCTTGCGCACGGCGCCGAGCGAACCGCTGGCATTGGCCGGATCGAGAACGATGGCCACGGCATGATTGGTGATGGCCGTATCCACGAGATTGCTCTCGACGTTGGTGTCGCCCTTATGCGCCGAGACATTGGCCGTGTAGCCAAGCTTGCGGGCCTCGTCGGCCGCGAGTTCTCCCTCGAGCTTCCAGTAGGGGTTGGAAGGATCGTTGACGATGACGGAGATCAGCCCGTCGGCTGCATGGGCCGCATGACCCATCGTCATGACCGCACCCGTCATCATGGCTGTCGCGAGAAGCGCGCGTTTCGTCTTGTTGAACATCATGTTCACCCTTGTTGCACATCCGGAATACTCTCCGGTGTGATTGCTGGGACGGTCCCGTTCAGTGTCAGGCTGGTGTCGTCGGCAGATGCGTGCCGGTCGGGTTCAGCGGAGCTGGCTGCCCGCCTGAAATCGCGGGCTTCTTCGCCCGCCGCCGGTACTGGACGGCATTGAGCAGCACGGCGAGGACAATGACTGCGCCGGTGAAAACCGTCTGCCAGTAGGAAGAGACACCGATGATCACGAGACCGTCGGAAAGAAAACCGATGACGAACGCGCCGAGCAGCGTGCCGCGCACATTGCCCCGCCCGCCCGTCAGGGCCGCGCCGCCCACGACCACGGCGGCAATGGCCGTCAGTTCGTAGGTGGTGCCCGCCGTCGGTCCGGCGGATGTCAGTTGCGAAGACAGGATCAGGCCGCCAAGAGCGGCGCAGATGCCGGAGAAGACATAAACCGTGATCTGCACGCGCTTGACCGGCACGCCGGACAGTTCTGCGGCGCGTTCGTTGCCGCCCGCCGCATAGAGCCAGCGCCCGAAAGCCGAACGGTTCAGAAACAGGCTCATCACGAGGGCCGCGAGCGCGAAGACCACCACGCCCACCGGCACGCTGCCGAGCCGGTTGAAACCGAGCCAGTCGAAGCCCGTATTGCCAAGCTCCGTCTTGCCGCCGAGATCGTTATAGGTCAGACCGTTGGTCATGAGCAGCGCGAAGCCGCGCACCATATACATGACGCCGAGCGTCGCCACGAAGGCGGGAACCTTGAAGCGCGCGATCAGCACGCCATTGACCAGACCGACAGCGGCGCCGAGCGCCACGCAGAGAACGACCACGACCCAGACCGGCGGATAAAGCACGATACCGAACGCTGGCAACGTCACGCCCTGCATCAGGAAACCCGCGACTACACCGGACAGCCCCAGCGTCGAACCGACGGACAGGTCGATGCCGCCATCGAGCACCACGAGCAGCATCCCGAGCGCCAGCAGCCCGAAAATCGCGACATGCGATGACATCGTCATCAGGTTGTTCGTCGTCAGATAGTACGGCGAAAGCAGGGAGAAGATCGCGATGATGGCGATCAGGGCAAAGAAGGCGCGGCCCTGAAGAAGGATGCGTCCGATGCTGAAGGAAGCGCCGGGAGCGGCGCCTTGCGCGAGATTGGTCGCCATGATGGACTCCAGTATTGCCAGATTTTTCCGTGGCTTCTTTATGCGGCCGCGTTCTCGGTCAGGACGGCTTCGCCGGACGCCTCCATGATCGCGTCCTTCGTGGCATCAGGCCCGAACTGGGCAACGATGCGTCCGCGACGCAGCACGATGATGCGATGGGCGATGCTCAGGCATTCCGAGACTTCGGACGTCGAATACAGAACGGCCAGCCCCTGTCGCGCACGCTCCGCCAGAATGCGGAACACTTCCGCCTTCGCGCCGATATCGATGCCCCGGCTCGGCTCGTCGAGCACGATGGCGCGCGGGTTCGTCGCCAGCATCTTGCCGATCACGACCTTCTGCTGGTTGCCCCCCGAAAGCGCGCCGATCATCGCCTCGCCACCTGCCGTCTTGATGAAGACATCACGGATCGAATCATCGATCAGGGTCTTCTCGCGCGGGCTGGAGAGGAAAAGACGTTCGACGAACTGCCGGATGCTCGCGAGCGAGAGGTTGCGGCCGACCGTCATGGTCTGCACCAGGCCGTCGCGCTGCCGGTCTTCAGGCACGAGCGCGAGACCCGCCGCGATCCGCTGGCCGATCGACAGACCGGACATGTCGCGCCCGTCGAGCCGGACGACGCCGCCCGCGACGGGTACGCGTCCCGCCACGCATTCCAGCATTTCCGTGCGTCCCGCGCCCATGAGGCCATAGAGACAGACGATCTCGCCCGCGCGGACGTCGAGAGACAGGCGATCCACGACCGGCATGGTGCCGCGCGCCGGATCGATGACCGTCAGATCCTCGATGGACAGGACGGGCGCACCGAATTCATAGCCGTCCGGCGGCGTGCCGAGATCGAAATTCTCGCCGACCATATGGCGGACGATCCATTCGAGGTCGATATCCTTCGCATCCGCCTTGGCCGTGATGGCTCCGTCACGGAGAACGACGGCGTAATCGGTGATATGCAGCGCCTCTTCGAGATGATGCGAGATGTAGACGATCGCCACGCCCCGGCTCGTCAGGTCGTGAATGACGCCGAACAGAACGTCCACTTCCGTAGCGCTCAGCGCCGATGTCGGCTCGTCCATGATGAGAATGCGTGAATCGACCGACAGCGCGCGGGCGATTTCGACGATCTGCTGCTGACCCAGACGCAGATCGTCGACTTTCGTCGAAGGATCGACATCCTGGCCCAGATCCTTCATCAGCTGGCGCGCCTGCCGGGCTTCCTCGGCGAAATCGACACCCCGCGGACCGCGGATCTCACGTCCCATGAAAATATTGTCGCGCACGGAGAGATTGGGCGCGAGGCTCAGTTCCTGATGGATGATCGAAATGCCGTGATCGCGCGCATCGTTGGACGAGGCAAAGACGACAGGTTGCCCGTCGAGTTCGATATGGCCCGATGTCGGCGTCTCGACGCCCGACAGGATTTTCATCAGCGTCGATTTTCCAGCGCCATTTTCGCCGAACAGCGTGGTCACGCTGCCGCGCCTGATCTCGAAATCGACTCCCTTGAGCGCGCGCGTATTGCCGTAGGTCTTGGTCACGTCGCGCGCGGACAGGATTGTATCGTTCGCCGATACATCCATTTTCAGAGCAGCACTCATGGCAGTTTCATCTCCGAAGGAGTCACGAGCCAGTTCGCGGGATTGATCAACTGGAACACACCCGTAACGATGACGGTTTTCCCGGTGAGATTCGCGGTGTCGATCGGCGCGAGCACGTGTTTTTTCATTTCGGTGTTCAGCGCCGCGCCCGCATTCTGGAAATCGATCTGGTTCCTGAACTGTCCGAAGACGATGTCACCCGTCGCGTCGCGCAGATCCGTGCCGTTGATCGCGGGGCCGGTCTGCATGCGGATATGAATGTCCTCGGGCATGCCGGGCACGTTGACGGTGTAGATCCCACGCTTGCCGTCGCCGACCGTGCCCGTGAATTTGACGGAAATCTCCGGCCCGACGCTGCCCTGGACGCCATATTTCCTCGCTGCGGCATCCGCATCCGCTTTCAGCGCCGTCGCCAGGATCGTCGCTTCCACGGCGCGCGCCGCGATCGCGGCCTGCATTTTCGGAAATTCCTTCGGGCCATAGGTAGCCGCCGAAAATTCCTGATCCTCGGCCGCGCTCTGTTTGCCAAGACGCACCACATGCGTATCGACCGCCATGGCGCAGACCAGAACCGCACCCAGGAGACCGTAAATCAGGCCCCGACGCTTTCCTTTCGAAAAGCCCCGGTTCGTCGATCCGTGCATCATGTCGGTCGCATTCATCTGTTTGATCCTTCGACACCAAGGAGCTTCGCCGCTCCGAATTTCCCGCACAGGCGGGAGAAAATTCCTGAAATGACGTCCTGATTTTCAATCCGTGTGCAGAAACTCGCGACCGCTCCCGATATGCGGGGCCCAGAACGCGATGGACTCCGCGATTTGCGGGACGACATCGCGATCGCTGGGTTCGCGTTCCTTGAACGACAGTTCGAGACAGATCTCGTTATCCCGCGCGCCGCCTTCTTCCAGCGCGGCCAGCAGCGGTCCCGGCTGAACCAGGCCGCGCGCGTTGAACGCCGCCGTGAAAGGGCGGTGGCCGCCCTTGTCCATCAGCGACTGTTTGATGTGGATGATGGGCGAGTGACGGGGAACGGCGCGCGCCCAGGCGTAAGGGTCGTAATCGTCCGGATTGGCGCTCAGAACGTCCCCGTGATCGATATCCGCCATCATTTTCAGCGGAATCTCGAAACCGGAATCATCCAGCCGCGCCTGGAGTTCAAGCGCCGAGCGGATCGTCTCGCCAAATTCTCGCCCGACCGACATCGGTTCCCAGAACATAAAGGACAGCCCCGCCGAGGCCGCATGTTCCGCCACGTCGCGCCAGCACTCTATCGCGGTCCGGATCTGCGCTTCACGCCGGGCCGGATCGTCGAAATCGCGATAGGTGAAGATCGCGAACTGCGTGCCGACCGACGTGCCGCCCAGATCGGCGATGATCTCGGCATAGGTCTTGAACCACGTCACGTAATAGGCGCGCACGGCGGCATCGGGATGGCCGAAATGATTGAGCCGCCCATAGGGGCCGGTCATGCCCGAGGTCACGCGCACGCCGGTCCGGTCCATGGCGCGGCGCATATCACGGGTCAGGCGGCGGATGGTCGCGGCATCCCAGGAGGGATTGATGAATTCATGGGTCAACTGAAGATCCCGGATCTTCAGGTCGCGCGCCACGGTCGTCATCAGGTCGTCCGGTTCCGCGAACCGGTTGACCAGCGGATTGGTGTTCAGGGAAAGCGTAAAGGCCATGATCGCCTGTTCCTCACGCCGCGCGCTGCTGTCGGAGGTCGAACCAGCGCGCGAACGCGTCGGCTTCATGCGCCGTCAGATGCAGCCCGTGCTTGGTGCGGCGCACGAGAATGTCCTCCGCCGTTTCGGCCCATTCGTGGCGCATCAGATAGAGCGCCTCGGCTTCATGGAAATGGCCGCCGAAATGCACGCCGAGCTGCGAAAGATCGCGCGTCTCTCCGAGCAGGACACGCACGCGCGTGCCATAGGTGCGCGCGTAGTAACGCGCCAGATCGCGCGGCAGCCACGGATATTCCTCGGCCAGCCTTTCGAGGAAGAGTGTCACGTCGCCATCACGGATATCGCCGCCCGGCAGGTGGGCCTCGGCCGTCCAGTCGCGTCCCATCAGGGGAAAAAACGGCGCGAGTTTCTGCAGGGCATGTTCGGCGAGCTTGCGGAATGTCGTGATCTTTCCGCCGAACACGTTCAGAAGCGGCGCATTGCCCGTCTCGTCGAGATCGAACACGTAATCCCGCGTGACGGCGGACGGATTGCCTTTGCCGTCGTCATAAAGCGGACGGACTCCCGAGAAACTGTGCCGCACGTCCGAACGGCGCAGTTTCTGCTTGAAGTAACGATTGACCGCATCGAGCAGGTACTGGATCTCGTCCTCTCCGATTGCGACATCTTCCGGCTTGCCGTCATAGGGAATGTCGGTCGTCCCGATGAGCGCGCGATCGCCCTCATAAGGATTGATGAAAATCACCCGCTTGTCGTGGTTCTGAACCAGATAGGCGTTCGCGCCGTCCCAGAATTTCGGCGTGATGATGTGACTGCCCTTGACCAGACGCACGTTGCGCGTCGAATGCGCCCCCGCGACATCGCCGATCACATCCTTCACCCACGGTCCCGCCGCGTTGACGAGGGCGCGAGCGCGAACCGTCTGGCGCACGCCGCTGCGCACATCCATGATCTCGGCCAGCCAGATCCCTTTTTCGCGCCGGGCGCTGACGAAGGCCGTGCGCGTCAGGATCGTCGCGCCGTGCTCCTGCGCATCGAGCGCATTGAGCGCCACGAGCCGCGCGTCATCGACCCAGCAATCCGAATATTCAAAACCGCGCGTATAACGGCTCTCGATCGGCTGGCCTTCGGGATCGCGACGCAGGTCGAGGGTCCGTGTGCCGGGAAGACGCTTGCGGCCGCCGAGATGGTCGTAGAGGAACAGCCCCAGACGCACGAGCCACGCCGGACGATCCTGCGGGCTGTGCGGCAGGACGAAGCGCATGGGCCAGATGATGTGCGGCGCGCTGGCAAGCAGCACTTCGCGCTCGATCAGCGCCTCGCGCACGAGCCGGAACTCGTAATATTCGAGATAGCGCAGGCCGCCATGCACGAGTTTGCCGGAGCGCGAAGACGTACCCTGCGCGAGATCGTCCTTCTCGACCATCATGACCGAGAGACCGCGCCCGGCGGCGTCGCGCGCGATACCCGCGCCGTTAATACCGCCGCCAATCACGAGAAGATCCAGCATATCGGTCATGCCCGCAGCCTTTCATTGTTCCACGCCGGCGGAGAGGGCGGTACGGTGAGGGCGTTCCAGACCGGCTCCAGCCCCTCGCGCGCGTGGCGATATGTCTCGAAATGCGCGCCATAAAGCGCGCATAGCGCGGGATCGGGCCGCTCCAGCACGCCCAGCCGCGGCTTGACCCAGACGTCGAGGCAGTCATCCATCGACGCGAAAGCTCCGATCGCGACCGCCGCCATCATCGCCGCACCCGCCGCCCCGGCCTCGTCACGTCCCGAAAGGCGCACGGGCGCGCCGACCACGGCGGAGAGAATGCCACGCAGACCCGGCGAGCGCGTCGCACCGCCAGACAGGCGGATATCCGTCGGAATCGCGCCCATCGCGCCGTAACAGTCGCGCGCCGCCATGCCGAGTCCCTCGACGACGGCGCGCACCAGATCCGCGAAATGATGGCCGTGGCTCAGTCCGATGAAGGAGGCGCGCGCGGCGGCGTTGATGAACGGGCCGCGCTCGCCCGCCTCGGAAATATAAGGATGATAGAGCAGCCGCGCTGGCTGACTGGACGCCAGCCAGCCTTCGATGCGTGGCACGAAATCCGCGGCCTGATGCGGCGCGCCGACGGCGATGGCGATCTCGGCGGCAAGTCCGAGAACCCAGTCGATATTCAGCGTCGCCGCCATGTTCGACTGGATCTGCGCGACCAGCCCCGGCACCGGCAGCACGATGGCGTAGCCGGTATTGGCGTCATTCAGCACGAAATTTTCCGCCCGCACGGCCTTCATATGAATGCCGGTCGATCCCGTCACGGTGCAGGCCGCCGGTTCGCCGCGCGTATAGACGCCAGCCCCCAGCCCCGTGGACACGATATCCATGAAACCCAGAGAAACCGGAGTGCCCGCGCGCAATCCGGTCGCGGCGGCGGCATCGGAAGAAAGCGGAAACGTCTCGCACGCGCCATCGACGATCGGCGGCAGGAGACGCCGCGATCCGCGCAGCCCCAGCGCCTCGATGACGTTGTCATCGTAAAGGCGCGTGCGGAAATCGCCGAATGTCAGACTCGCTTCGGACGGGTCCGTAGCGCGCACGGCCGTCAGATTGAGGAACAGCCAGTCCTTGCAGTGCAGGGCCGTCTCGGCGCTCGCCAGCCTCTCGGGGCCGACGCGTTGCATATGGGCGAGCTGGGCGCCCTGCTGACAGGTCGAAAGCCCGGTTCCGGTCGTGACATAGCGCGCGCGCTCAGCCGGACCGGAGCGCAAATCGCGCACGGTCCCGGACGCGCGGGCGTCGAGCCAGAGCCACGCCTCGCCCACCGGCTGATTGTCGCGCCCGACGAGCCACGTTCCGTCGCCCTGCCCCGTCACCGCGATCGCCGCCGTGCGCCCGGCAAGATCCGGAATCATCTCGGCGAGCCGACGCAGCACCGCGACGCAGTCGGCCCAGGTCTGGTTCATGTCCTGTGTCGCCACGCCGTCATGGGCGAGCGTGTAGCGATTGGGGCGGGACGCCACGGCGATCTGCTCGCCGTCGAGGCTGAAGGCCACGGCCTTGACGACGGATGTTCCGGAATCGATCCCGATGATGAGGGCGTCCTGTCGGTTCGTCATGACACGGCTCCAGCCATCTGATGCGCGGCACGGAGAGCCGGCGGGACCGACACCGGCTCATTGTCCGCCAACAGGGCCAGGACGCGCCGCGCCGTGCTCTCGACCGTGATCAGCCCGCCCAGCGCGCCGCTGGCGAGAATGGCGGCGATCGGCTCGACTTTCTGCTCGCCGCCCGCGACGGCGACGATGCGCCGCCCCTTCAGGTTCTCCAGAGACGGCGAAAGAGCGCGATCATTGAGCCGCGTGCGGACGACGCGGCCTTCGCGGTCGAAGAAATGCCCCAGCATCTCGCCCACCGCGCCCTCATCGGCGACCGCCATGATTTCATCCGCGTCCACAACCTGGGCGGCGACGAGATTGGCCCTGGGCGTCACGCCTCCCAGCCCCGCGAGAATGAGATTGGCCCGCTCCGCAAGCGCGAGCACTTCGCGCACGCCGCGCTGCGCCAGAAGAACAGGACGGTCCGCGGCGGTGTTGGCAAAGAAGGGCACAGGCATCGCATAGGACGGCGCACCGGTCTTTTCGGCGAGCCTGTGCATCACGTCGAACGGATTGGCGGCGAAATTGCGCGTCAGGCCGCCCAGCATCGAGACGAAGGAGACGTCACGCGCGTTTTCGCAGAACAGTTCCGACACGAGGGCCGAAAGCGTGCGTCCATGGCCGATACCGATGACCTCGTGACGGCGGCTCTCGATTTCACGCTCCAGAAACCGCGCGCCCGCGATCCCGAGTGCGCGGAAGGACATGTCACCCTCTTCGAGATCAGGCACGACCTCGCAATATCCGAGCCCGAAACGGTCAGCGATTTCAGCTTCGAGTGCCGCGCATTCCGCGACCTCTCCGACGACCGACACCCTGACCGCGCCGATCCGCTGGGCACGAGCGATCAGCCTGTGCGCCTTGACGTTCGACACGCCGAGACGGGTTGCGACATCGGTCTGGGTCAGGCCGCCGATAAAGTGCAGCCATGCCGCCCTGATGGCGAGACTGTCATCCGTGGAACGCTGTGTGCCAGACCGGTTCATGTTCATCGCTCATCGAAACCGTGAAACATTTCACTCGATGAAAACTCTTACGACCAACAGACTTTATGAGTCAACTAACACTCGGAGAGTTATTTTGTGATACAAGTTCACATAAGAGTGCTGTGACGCCGTTTACGAAAAAGGCCTCCCGGAACCTGGGAGGCCTGTCTTGAATCATCATTGGCGAGAAGGGATCAGCTTTCAGCCATCATCCCCCATAACGGGAGCCTCCGGACAGGAGCAAAACCAGAGCGGCACACGACAGGCCTGAACCGGTCAGATGGAGGCTGGAGATTTGAAATGGCTTGGAAACACGAGCGGCTTTTCATGCAGGACATGCTGTCCGATAACACGACGTGCCAGCACTTCCGGATCGTGAGAGGACAGCGTGCGGACATCGCGCCAGTACTGATCGAAATCCGCCGCCCATGCCGTGCCGCGTCCTCCAGCCAGCTCAAAAATCCGGGGCGTAATCTCCAGCGCCGCACGGGACGCGAATGTACGCAGGGCGAGAGTGTCCAGTGCGATCTCTCCGCGTTCCTCCTCTGTCAGTTCGGCGCGGCGGTCCCAGGCGGCCTGCACGCGGTCGAGCGTCGTATCGAGATAAGCGCGAGCGGCCTGGACCTGCACCCAGTATCCGGCGAATTCAGCCTGAATGAACGGGTCGTCGGCTGAAACGGACGCGCCGCCGAAGGTGCCCTGACGCCGCCCTTCCAGCGTGTAGCCGCGCACGCGTTCGAGCGCACCCAGCGTACGTCCGATAAAAACCGCCGAGTAAAAAATGGCGCCGAAACTCGCCCAGAGCGGCAGCGGGCCGGTCTGTCCGGGTCCATGAGACCAGTGCAGGACTTCCTCGGAAAAGATACGCACGTTTTCAAACGTGATGGTGCCGGAATCCGCGCCACGCAACCCAATCGGATTCCAGTCATCAAGGAACGTCAGCCCCTCGCGGTTCGTGGGAATAACACCGTAGATATAGCGGTCACGATCGGGATGAATGGCCAGGACCGTGGTAATCTCCGCCAGCGGAGCGCCGGTGTTCCATTTTTTCGTGCCACTGATCGTATAGCCGCCATCGGGATGATGCTGCGCCACGAACTCCTTGTTCACATATTGCGTCACGTTCCCCCAGAGCCATCGGGCATCGGTCGAACGTCGCACGAAATCAGCGTTGCGGTTCGTGTAATCCGTCAGGAGCGGCACAAGGGAATTGTAGAAATGAAACCCGAGAAGAGCCGCCGTGGACCCATCCGTCTTCGCGATTTCAAGCACGCTGTAGGCGGCGTCGCGAAAATTCCCCCCGCCCCCGCCCAACGTTTGAGGATAGAGCAGACTGACCAGACCGCTCTCGCGCAGACGGCGGATCTGGTCCACCGGACGCACCCTTTCATGGTCGCGTTCGATCGCACCGTTCCGAAATACCTCGGCAAGCTGACGCGCTCTTTCGACCCAGTCTTTTGGATAGGGTTCGGCGCTTAAGGGGCGCGTGGCCGCGACGAGATCGTTGCGGGCGGGAAAGCCGGATGTCGGGTTCGTGATGGAGGTCATGGTCTTGGAGCCTTGGCGAAAAAATGATCAGGAAGCGCGGCTGCGGAATGCATGAAAGGTCAATCCGATCCAGAAAAGCGCCGAAAGAGCGTAAAAAAAGGGACCTACGAGAATGGCATTCGCGAGTCCGAAATGATCGGAAAGCCGGCCCAGAAGCCAGGGCGCAATCAGGCCCGAAGTGCCACCGGCGACCATCGCCCCAAAGGACCCGGAAATGGTGCGTAGCGACACCGGTACAGTCTCGATCAGCAATGTCGTGAGACTACCGGCCGTTGCGCCGAAGGTCGCAATGGCGAGCATGCAGAAGATCTTGCACAGCGTCAGGCTGGGCGTCGTGAACGCTACGAAAAACAGGATGGATGCCAAGAGTGCGCTCCCCGCGAGCGTCGCGGAAATGCCCCACACGCGTCCGGCGAGAAAACGCCCTGTCAACCAGCCGCCGATCGGCCCCGCGGGCAACGTCACCATCAGGGCGAGAAAGGCAAAACCCGTCGCCTGAAAATTATCCAGGCCGTGCGCGCGGTGCAGGAAAGCAGGCAGCCACATCTGGGCCGTCATCATGCCGGAAAAAAAGAGGCACAGGGCGGCCAGATGCGTCACATACGGTCCAATCCTCAGAACCGAAAGCTGACGCCGCCAGCCGGGGCGGGCGACCGCTGTCATCGGATGTCCGTCTGCATGCCCCGGACTCGGTTCCGGCAGGAAAACGAGCAGGGCCGCCAGCACCACTCCCGGCAATCCGGTCAGCAGAAACGCCCAGTGCCAGTCCGCATGAGCCGCGATCCAGCCACCGACACCAAAGGCCAGAGCGGAACCCAGCTTGTTGCGCAGCATGAACAGGGAAAAAACGACATTGCGCTCACGCTTATTGTAAAGATCAGCCAGCCAGCCGGGCGCAATCCCCTGATAGGCTGCGATGCCGAAATTTGTCAGCGTGCGCCATAGCACCAGCGTCGCCAGCCCCGAAGCCAGCGCGCTGCCGGCGGAGGTGAGGCTCCATAGGATAATGGAGCCGATCAGCACGCTTTTCCGGCTGAACCGTGAGGCCAGCGCAGCAAAAAGCGGGGCGCCCACGATGCCAGCAATGGTCGATATCGACGCGACACTCCCGAAGGCGGTGTCCGAAAGATGTAAATCCGTCTTGATGGGTGTGAGGAGACCCGAAAGAATCATCGCATCCATGGAACATGTCGTCCCGACCGCCAGCAGGAGAGCGAGCGCCCATCCTCGTGAAGGCCGCGTGACGCCCGATGTCGTCGTCGACATGACAGATCCGGTCCCGACCGAAACGGAGGAGAAGGCTTCACCCATCTCCGCTAGCTTTTCACGGCGTCTGTCTGACGCTGGCGATGAAGCGCCGTCGCGTCGACAAGAATGCTGCGATCGATCCAGCTTTCCAGATCGAAATCATGTTCGATGAGGCGATGACGCAGCAAAAACGTCTTCTGGGCCGCAAGGGAAGCGACGTAATCCTCGTTGAGGTCCAGGCGGACACCCTGGGGAATATTTTCGTAGACGGAGGCAATTGTTTCGGGCGCCTGTTTCAGGTCGCTCGCCAGAATACGCACGGCATCGATCGGGGCGGTCGCTGCCCATTCGGATGCCTCTATCAGACGCGCCACCACGCGCGCCACAAGATCACGTCGCTCCTCCAGTAAAGGTGTACTCACGACCAGACCACGGAGCACCGAAGGATGAACGCGATCGACGCGATCGGACGCAAGCCGCGTGTCATAAACAACGTTCAACTGCGGATAAAACCCGCCATCGGGGGGGATGGAAGCCGCGACGGCATCGACGTCGCCCGCCTCCAGCGCCTCGATCCCCTTGTGAAACAGGGAAAGAAGAAATCCGCCCTTCGCCGCGCCCGGGTGAAAGCGCGGCAGATAGACCAGTTCCACATCGTCGAGAGAGAGACCGTCAGACTTCAGAGCCGTCTGATAGATCTTGAGTTGCTGCGCCACCATCAGGTCGAAGGGGCTGTCGGGATTATGGAAGACCGCGACACGCCGCCCTTTGAGGGATGCAGGCCTGTCGAGGCCCGAGCGGTGCAGGGTCAGCACCGGATAGCGGCCGTCGAGAAAAGCCAGGCCAACAACCTTGCATTCGACGCCCAGACTTCGCTTCCATACAGCAGGCGCGTGACCGGCATTCCGAAGCCAGAACCGGTCGGCTCCATCATATTTGAGCTTCGGGGAGAAGCCGACCGATTTGTACTCGAAATCGACGTCCGGTTCGTCACGAAATTCGTCCTCAAGCAGTCCCCTCGCATGGGCGAGCGCCGTGACAGTCGGAACGGACGGGCAGCGCGTGTAATGAATGACAGGCCGTGTCATGACGTGAAATCCTTGTGAGAAAGCAGACGCTCCGACAGGCCATCATGGCGTCCGAGCAGACCCAGTGCGTTGGAGGAGAGGACGGCGTTCTGACTGTCCGGGTCATGCGCTGTCGCAGCCCGCACGCGTTGCAGCGTCGGTCGGATATCGGGCAACGGCGCGTAGTCGGAGCCGAACACCACGCGCTCCGAACCCAGCACGCGGATCGCGGCCGCGACGGCGGCCGTACCGCTTCCCGCAGCTCCGGTATCCAGCCAGATCTGGCGGAAATGCTGCCGCAGGGGACCAGCCTGTATACGCGGCGAGACTTCCGCCTGTTCCGCCGCGAGCGCGCCCAGACCACTTCCCCCCAGCATGGCGATCTGAAGCGTCACGTCGGGAAAAGCTGCGAGAAAATCCGTGAAAGCCAGCGTTGTCACGGCGGAAGCGAAGTGAAATCCGTTGTCAATGACCCATCGGATCGCGTCATTATCTTCGTACACGAGGTTCGGTGGTTGTCCCGCGATCACGGGATTGGCGAAACCCGTGTGTAGATAAATATGGCTGCGATGAGCCTGAGCCACCTCGAACAGAGGGCGAAACTGCTCGGCGGACGCTCTTGAAAAGAAACCGTTTACCGGCAGAACACCACCAATCAGCCCCAGTTTTTCGTGGCCTCGCGCAAGCTCCCATGCGGACCACGCAAGATCGCTGGTGCTCAGTGCCGCGACGGCACTGAAACGATCCGGATGGCGGCGTACCAGCGCCGATGTGTCGTTGTTCCACTGCGTCCACAGATCCAGCGTCTTTTCCGCGGGAAGCGCCGCGTCCACGCCAAGCGTCGTGGGCCATGACACAAGCTGATGAGCAATTTCGACCGCATCCAGATGGGCGAGACGCGCATCGACATCATACCACTGGGGACCAAGCGGAAACGCTCCCCCCTTCCCCGCGCCCGCGCCTGTGCGCCAGATGGCCAGACCCTCCCCCTGTGGTCCGATGCGAGGCGCTTCGGCTCGACGTCCGAGAATGTCCAGTGTCGAAGGTGGGAACCAGTGGGCGTGAAGGTCGATGACCGGGAACAGACGGCTCATGAGTGTCTCGCCTCAGAAAAAATCAACGCGAGCGGACAGGAGGAACATCCTGGGCGCGCTGTATTGATAGGTGAAGGTCTGGCTGGTCGCAGAATAAGGCAGGACCTGAACGAGGTATCGGTTTCCCGCGATATTGGAGACGATACCGCTCAACTCCCACCGGCTGTTTCCAGGGCGGAAGGACGCATGCACATCGCCAAGCCAGACCGCGGATTGCTGAAGGGCGGATGCCGTCTCGTTGGACACGAGATAAAAGTAATGCCCGGTATAATTCCAATGCGTACCGATCGATCCGTCGCCAATCGGGGTGCGATAATGATAATCCACAGATATGTTGGCGGTCTGGTGCGGAGCGCGGGCGAATTCGTTACCGGTCAGGTTTGTCGCGCCAGACGGCGCGGTGAAGTCGGTAAATTTCGTTCGCAGTACACCGACATTGCCAGATACCGTCAGATCTTCCAGCGGCCTCGCCTGAAAGGCAAATTCACCGCCGTAAGAAATACCGGATGCCGCATTGGTCAGCGAAATAATCGTCGATTTCGTTGCGGCGTCCGTCGCGGTCCAGGATACCTGAATATTGTCGTATTTGGAATAAAACCCGTCCGCGCTCAGTGTCAGGTGCTTGTCGAACCAGCTCCCTTTGTAGCCGCCTTCATAGGAAGACAGCGTCTCCGGATTGACCGCCGCGGCTTTCTGAAGCGGCGCCCCGCCCCGATTGACGGGATTGGGCGTCACCTGGGTGTTGAAAAGACCCGAGCGGTAGCCATCCGCGATACGGACGTAAAGCATCTGGTTTTTATCGAGCAGAAACTGCGGCTCGACCTCGTAGCTGACATTCGACCAGCTCCGCCCGCCATGATAGCCGTCAATTCCCGTCAACGAAGAGAGGACACTCCCCGCGTTCCACCAGTTGGCCGGATTGGCGGAAAACGAGACCGGCGCCAATGCCTGCTGACTTTCGAGATCGAGATGCAGGTGATCGTGCGTCCAGCGCACGCCTCCCGCGATCTGGAACCAGTGTGTCACGTGAATGGTCGTATTTGCGAAGAGCGCAAAACTATCCGTCGTCTGGGTATAGTTCGTCGCGGCATAAGCTGGCTGCCCGATGATGGCGGGCGTAGTGGCCGCGCCGGGCGGCAGAGTCACCGTTGCGTAATTATCATGCAGGTTTTCGTGGAAATAATAAGCGCCCGCGATCCAGGAAATACGTTTGTGTATATCTGATGCCAGACGAAATTCCTGACTGACCTGCGTCGGATGCAGCTTGTCGTAGGAACGGCTATATTCCTGCGGCGTATAATCGCCGTCACCGGACTGGCGGCGCTGCGCGTTTTCGAACGCCGTGATCGACGTGAATGTCAGCCCTGCCCCCGGGTGCCAGATCGTGTGAAATGACGCGCCTTCGGAAACAAGCGCCTGACGCCCATTCACGTTGGTATTGGTCCAGTCGCGACTGCCGATCTTCAGCGGTGAAAAGACTGAAATTCCGGGCGCGCTGTAATAGGGGACGTTGGTGCCCTGCATATCCCGGATATGAAGGTTGAGAAGAAATTCGACCTTTTCATTCGGACGCCACAGTGTCTGGAAACGCGTGGCGAAATCACCGAAGTTCCCGACATTCTTCCGGCTCTGGACATTCCGCGCCCAGCCATCGGAATCCTCGTAACGCACCGAAAGACGCGTCGAGAGTTTGTTCTTCACGACCGGGGTGTTCAGGACCAGTTCGCCGCGTTTCTGGCCATAATCCCCGAAATCGACTTGCGCGTGTCCGTCGTTGCGGAACGTCGGTCGCAGCGAAGTAAACTGGATCGCGCCCGCTGTGGCATTCTTCCCCCACAGCGTCCCCTGGGGACCGTTGAGCACAGCCACCTGTGCCTGATCAAACAGCGGAAAACCCTGAAACGCCAGGCTGTTGAGATAGACGTCATCGGCATACAGAGCGACGGCGCCTACAGCATTGTTCGCGACATTTCCGTTGCCAACCCCACGAATATAATAACGGGGCCGCAGACGCCCGTCGAAATTATAGCCCAAGGCATTCGGTGCGAAGGCAGCCACGTCAGCCGCGCTGTCCATATGTTGCCGAGCCATAGTTTCAGCGCTGATGGCCGTCACCATTCCCGGCACTTTCTGGATATCCTGCGATCGCCGGTTTGCCGTGACGACAACGGTTTCCAGTCCTTTCGACTGCCCCGCCTTGACGACCGGCCTGGCCGGTGCGGCGCGCGACCCTCTGGCTGGCGTCGTCTGAGCGCTGGCACTCCCCGCCACCGACAGTCCGAACGCCACAGCGCCGGATGCAAACGCGCGGGCTGCTATTGCCGATGGCACCCGCCAGTCGCACTGGCAGCCGTAGCCCCATACGCCTGCAAGCAGGGCACCCAAAGGGCGACGGGCCGAGGGACGGGTGAAATCAACCACAGAAATGTGCCTTTTAGATATTAACATTTATAAATCGCACTATACGCATTCCATTAAACACCGTTAGGATCGGTGCGTATGATTTTTATGGGTACGGTAAAAACGATTTTATATAGTTGTTAAGTGTGTTTATGGAGCTCTTCCTTGGTGATGTTTCTCCCTGCCCTTGATCGGCAATCAGATGAAAGCCTGCAAAAGCAGATCGTCCGGCAGATGATCGAGGCGATATCCAATGGGACATTGCGGTCCGGGGAAGCCCTTTCCGGAGTGCGCGATTGCGCGAATCGGTGGGGAGTTTCACGCAATACGGTCGTGTTGGCGCTGGAAAGGCTTGAGGCCGAGGGTTATCTGGAGACACGTCCGTCACGTGGCACCTATGTTCACCGTACCCCACCTCATGTCGGCACACGCAGTCCGAACGCGAGCAGCGCCAGCGAACTCGGAGAAACGACACGGGTGATGAATACGCCTCGTTTTCTCGACCGGGCTTTTGTAGGCGATAATGACGGTTTTCCGCCGTTAAAGCCTTCAGCATCTCCGCTCAACCTCGGCTTTGGAAGCGATGTACCACTCTACCGGTCCATGGAGTGGCGACGCACCGTTCAGAGACTTCTGATACGCGACAATTGGAAGCGTGGCGGCCAGTTTCAGCCCAATGCGGGACTTCCCTTTCTACGTGAGGCCATCGCCCGCTGGGTGACAGCCAGACACGGATTGTCGATTGACGCGCAACAGGTCATCGTCATTACGGGGCTTCAGCAAGCCCACTCACTGGTGTCGCGTGCGCTGCTGTCTCCCGGCATGAAGGTTGCTCTGGAAGATCCGTGCTACATGGGCAAGCGACGCCTCTACGAAACGCTTGGCGTAACGATCGTCAACGCGCCCGTAGACGGCAAAGGCATCAGAATGGCGGGCCTCGATCTCGAGGATGTCAGCCTGGTCTGCGTCAATCCGGGCTGTCACGTCCCGACGAACGTATCGCTCTCCCTGCCGCGACGGCGTCAGCTTATCGCTCTGGCCGGTCAGACGAAAACGCATGTCTTCGAGGAATCGATGTTCGATCTTCTGGCGTTGGAGGGAAAGGCGACACCGTCTCTGCTGACATTATCTGGCGGCAAGAACGTTCTGCATGCGGGGCTTTTCGCACCGGCGCTGGGAGGAGGCGTGATGCTCGGCTATCTCATCGTGCCCTGGGCGCTTCTACCAGCCGTTATCGACGCCAAGCTCATCATGGATAACGGCTTGCCGTGGCTGGAACAGGAAGCGCTGGCGCGGTTCATCGATGCCGGAGATCTGGACAATCTTCTTAAACGCAATCGCACCATCATGATGCGGCGCCGCGATTATCTGCTGAGTGCGATGAAAGAGAATCTTGGAGAGATTGCCGTTCTGGGCGCAGGTCATGCACCGCGCCTGAGCTGGTTCCTGCCACCGGAATTTCCAGATACGGCATCCTACGTAAGCCGCGTCAAAGAACGAAACGTCTACATTCCAGGCGAATACCCCCTGCGCCCGTCAGCGGCTCCCCCGATGCCTGAACTCGATCGACTTGTCTCTCACGGATACGGCGAAGTTTCGGACGACGAACTTGAAAAAGTCGTGCAGGTCTTTGTGCAATCGGCGAACCTGTCATAATCACCGTGCCCAGCAAAGAACGCGCTCGATAGTCCCTGCTCCGGCGTATCGTGAGAGTCGGAGAGTCCTGATTTACGAACGCGTCAGTTGCGCCACCGTGCGCCTGACCGAGTCCGGGTCCCAACGCATCTCACCCAGATTTTCGGCGACGATCCGGCCGGACGCATCGACGACGATCGTCCGGGGAATGCCCTGGCGACTGACGGGGTGCTTGCTCCAGTCAGGGTCCGACTGTTTGCTGGCCTGCGTCAGGGCGTCCTGATCGGCCGTCTCGATCAGAAGGGCCGAGACGGGATCGACATAAACCGGCAGCGACGTGATTCCGTGCTTCCCATAGAAACCGCGAACCTTGACGGCCGTACTGCCGCGCACGGCGACCGGCACGATCACGGGCGACGAAGCGCCGAACGCACGCGCCACGGCATCGACGCCTGGCAGTTCCGCGATGCAGGGCGGGCACCACGTCGCCCAGAAATGCAGGATGAACGGGGCTCCCAGCCAGTGCGACAGCGGAATATCCCGGCCCTGCTCATCCTGAATGAAAGCCGTCGGCAAAGGACGTGGCGTGGCCAACCTCCCGAAAACCTCGGGAGTAAAGCCGGGAATTTTTTCACTATCCGCCGGAGCAGCCAAAGCCCGCCTTGCGCCAAGCGAGAAAGCCGCGGCTCCGACGCCGCTCAGGATCGTTCTGCGCTTTATTGTATGTTCCATAGATACTCCTGCACTGAATCGAAATCGCAACCATTAGCAACGCATCACGTTCCTGCTTTGGCAAGAGTGGGCTTACTCTCCTGATCTGCGGTCGTCTGACGTGTGAACGAGGTCAAAGGCGCAGACCGATACGGCAGGATGTGTTGCATTTTTACAATAGGACAAGATGCTATTTCATAGCCACTTTATTTTATAGTGATTAAACCATGAAAATATATTAATTATCATCGAGCTGCCGTGATATAACCCTGTCGGCTTGAGGAAATCATCGTGCGTCCGTTCCATTTTCCCACCATTCGCTCCCGTCTCGTTCTGCTGGGAACCTCATCCGCTTTATGTCTGTGGAGCCACACGAGCCTCGCACAAAGCGCTTCCGACACAACTTCGCACAAGCCCGCAGCCGCCAGACCCCTACCAATGGCCTCGCGCTCCAGCGTCGCGAAACCCAATGTCAAGTCAGGCCCCAAACCAGCGGCATCGACGTCTTCCGCCCGACGACAAGCCACGCTGACCCCGGGCGTGGAACATGGCGTCACGCCATCCGCACGCATGGGCGAAGGTACGGAAACCGTCATCGTGACCGGCACCCGCGAAATCGGCAAAAAAGCGCGCGACAGCATCTCGCCGATCGACATCGTGACTGCCCGGCAGCTTGCCCAGACGGGCATGCCGTCCTTACGCGAGGCTTTGACCCAGCTCCTGCCCTCGCTGACCATGCCGACGGGAGGCTTCGACGCCGGCGCCCTGACCTCGGCCTTCAGCCTTCGTGGCCTGAGCCCGAACGAGACTCTCGTTCTCGTGGACGGCAAGCGTCGCCATACCACCGCCAATATCTATGCGGACCCCGGACCGCAGCAGGGCAGCACGCCCGTCGATATCGACATGATCCCGATGGCCGCCATCGATCATGTGGAAGTCCTGCGTGACGGCGCGTCGGCCCAGTATGGCTCCGATGCCGTCGCGGGCGTGGTGAATATCATTCTGAAGAAACAGAGCCATGGATTTCACGCACAGTCTCTCAGCGGCATCACCGCCGCGAAGGACGGTTTCGAGCAGGGCATCTACCTCGATAGCGGCGCGAAACTGACGGACCGTGGCTATATCCATGTCAGCGGCGATTTCGTACACGAGGATCACACGTTTCGCAGCGCACCGGATCTGCGGACGGGAACGAAGATCAACAAACTCCTCGGCCAGCCTGAACAGACCCGCGAAACCGTCGCCGTCAAGGCAGGCTATCATATTCTGGACAATCTCGAAGCCTACGCGGTCGCGACATACGCCCACCGTCATGGCGAAGCCTTCCAGAATTATCGTACGCCAGGCTCGCTTGCGAGTTATCCAGCCTATGCCGCGATTTATCCCGATGGATATTCGCCCATCATGACCATGGAAGAAAACGACTGGGAGGTCACCGCCGGGCTACGCGGAGAGATCGACAACTGGCACTGGGATCTCTCCTCGGTCTATGGGCGTGATTACAACCAGATCGGCCTCACCAATTCCGCCAACCTGACGCTTTCAAAAGCCACGGGTCTCACGCCCACGAATTTCAATGCCCAGGGATATAGCGACGAGCAGTGGAGCAACACGTTCGACATCAGCAAAGCCTTCCACATTGACGGCTGGCCTCACGCCATCAATGTCGCCGGAGGCGCTTCCTATCGGTATGAGGGCTATGCCATCGGCACCGGATCTCCGGACTCCTATTACGGAAGCGGATCGGACGCGTTTGCGGGAACCGTTCCCGCCAATGCGGGGCATTTCAACCGGGACGTGATCGGCGGATATATCGACGTTGCGACCCATCTGACAAAAAACGTGCAGCTCGATCTCGCTGGCCGCTACGAACACTACACCGATGTCGGGAACACCGAGACCGGCAAAGCCGCTCTTCGTTATGATCCGCTCCCCTGGCTCGGCCTCCGCGCCACCATTTCCAACGGCTTTCATGCACCGACGCTGGCCCAGGAATATTACAGCGCGGTCGCGGTGTCGCCGACAGCGGCACGCGGCATTATCGGCGCGAAT
This sequence comes from Brytella acorum, assembly GCF_029309905.1. Lineage (GTDB taxonomy): Bacteria > Pseudomonadota > Alphaproteobacteria > Acetobacterales > Acetobacteraceae > Brytella > Brytella acorum. Next base: position 25,803 of record NZ_JARBJP010000008.1, on the reverse strand, counting down.
TCGCCGGGCGCTCTCGCCAATGGCGCGGCAGCCCTCAAGCCGGAACGATCGACCAACGCGTCGGGCGGCATCGTGATCGAGCCGGTCCGGAAACTGCACCTCACGGCGGACGTGTATCAGATCAATCTGCGCGATCAGATCCTGCCGGGAGGGAACGTCTATGGCACCGCAGCCCTCCAGACGCTCCAACTGAACGGCTTCACGCTACCCGCCGAAGCGGCCGGATGGGGCAATGCACTCTCCACGCACTGGTTCGCCAACGTCGCGAGCACGCGTACACAGGGCCTGGATCTGACCGCGACCTACCCGACATCCCTTGGACCTGTCGGTCGGATCGACTGGGACGCGTCCATCAACCTCAACCGCACGCGCCTGAGTCATGAAGGTATGGATGCAAGCGGGGGCGCGTTGCTCACTGCGCAAAGCATCGCCTACATCACGACGGCCTATCCACGCAGCAAGATGGTCTGGGGCGGCCGCTTCACTTCCAGCAATGGCAAATGGGCGATCGGCGTTCATGAAATCCGCTGGGGACAGACAACATCCCAACTGACCAACTATGGCGGAACGACCAACAATACGGTGCCGGACGCCTATGCCTTCACGGCCTTCCGCAACATGCCGCGTTTCATCACCAATCTGGACATGACCTACCGGGTGCTGCCGCAACTTGCCTTCACGCTCGGCGCCAACAACCTGTTCGATGCCCGTCCCTCGCGCGCGCCAGACGCCAACCGCTATCTGGGTGTACCGCAATATTACATGAGCACGTCTCAGCTTGGCATGAACGGGGGATTTTATTACCTGAAAGTCGACGTGACTCTCTGACGTGTCTCTGTGAGGAAGGAAGGCCGCCATGAGAGCGGCAACACCATGGCGGTCTTTCGAGAGCGGCGAGGCCAGATGCGCCGCTCCCTCGCCAGGGGACATCCGATCCAGAGGTGAAGAAGCCCCAACCACGCGGACGGCCTAACGCCCCTTCACGGCCCCCACACGTTCGAGAATATCGAGATATCCCGACACGTTCCATGCGGAGCGGCCGATGAACAGACCGTCGATATGGGGGGACGCCGCCAGTTCCGCGCAATTTCCCGGATTGACCGAGCCGCCATACAGACAGGGCAGCGGGCGCCCCACACAATCCGCAGTGACGTCGATGATACGGGCATGCCGTTCATCGGCATAATCGGCGCTGGCGGGAATCCCGTTCTCTCCGATCGCCCAGACAGGTTCGTAAGCGAACAGGATGGTCGCGGCTTCCCCATGCTTCACATGGGCCAAAGCGCCCCGCACTTCGCGTTCGAGAACCTCATCCGCTCGCCCGCTCTCCTTGTCTCGCAGGGTTTCACCGATGCAGATCAAAGGAATGAGACCATGCCGGAGTGCGGCAGCGACCTTCAGCCCGACGGTTTCATCCGTCTCGCCGAAATATTCGCGCCGTTCCGAGTGACCCAGCTCAACGAGATCGAGCCCGCAATCCACCAGCATCGGCGCCGAAATTTCGCCCGTCCACGCACCCGCATCCGCCCAGTGCATATTCTGGGCGCCCACCCTGACCGAGGTATCGGCCAGAGCGGTCTTGACCTCACGCGCTGCCGTGAACGGCGGAATGATGAATCTCTGAATTCCATCCACGTCTTGCGCCGTGCGCAGACCCTCGCAAAACGCAAGGGCTTCCGGCAGCGTCTTGTTCATTTTCCAGCTCGTGCCAACCCAGAACGGCGTGGATATCATGCTTCTAACCCCGTCAGTCATGGATGCGCCCGCAAAGACGTTCCAGAAAGGAAAAATACCGCAAAACCGACCTCAATGTTCGACCGAGGCCAAATGCTCTCCAACCACGCGCGTCGCGAGCGCGAGCGAAAGGGCGCCGGCATCAGGATGACCCTTGCTGCGCTCCTTGTGGGTCTTGGCGCGGCCAAGGCGCGGCACGAGATCTCGCGTCGCTTCTGCGGCTTCATGAGCTGCCGTCGCACCGGCCAGCCATGCCGCAGAGCCAGCCTCGCCCGCATCCAGACGCGCCTTGAACGTTTCCACGAAAGGCGCGAGCGCATCGATCAAGGTCTTGTCACCGGGCTTGGCTTTGCCGAGTTCCACGATGCGATGCATGGCGCGGGCCGCACCGTCGGCAAGCTGTGCCGCCGTGGGTCGCTCGCTGTCATCCAGAGCATCGCTGAAAGCCCGCAGGCCTTCGCCCCAGAGCGCCCCGGATGTTCCCCCCGCCCGGTCAGCCCAGGCATCCGCCGCCGCCGCCAGAACGGAACGCGATCCCGCGCCCTTCCCGGTCGCACGCCGGGCCGCATGTTCCGCGGCCGCGGATCCACGCGCCATGCCCTGCCCGTGATCTCCGTCACCAGCCTGGGCGTCGATGCGTCCGAGTTCGACTTCCGCCTCGCCGAGCGCCTCGGCCAGCTTCGTCAACGCCGCTGCGACGCATGCGCCGCCCTCACGTCCCTCAGCCGTCGGCGCGGGAGTAACGACAATCTCCGGTTCCTCGACACGGGGCAGTTCCAGCAGGGCATCACCCTCAATCACTTCATGACTGAGAGCCGGGGTATGCACGGCGGCGCGCCAGTATCCTTCAAGTTCATCATCCAGCCACGTCACGGTCAGCGAACAACCCGCCATCTCGAGGCTCGTCGCATATTCGCCGACCAGCGGCGCGACCACGGCCAGGCCCGCCTTTGCGAAAAGCCGACCCAGAGCCTCCCAGAGGACGAAAAGTTCTTCCTGTTTCGTACTCCCCAGCCCGTTGAGCAGGACAGCCACCCGACGCGGCGCATTTTTCGGCGCTTCGTTGATGACGCGCTCGAACAGAAGGGATGCGAGTTCTCCGGCGACGGGAATGTCTTTCTCGTCGATCCCTGGCTCGCCGTGAAGGCCAAGCCCCAAGGCCATCCGTCCTTTCGGCACGGTAAAGAGCTTTTCTTTCTCGCCGGGGATCGTGCAGCCGTCGAACGCGACACCAAATGTCCGCGTCCAGTCATTGGCGTGATGACCCACACGATCGACCTCGTCGAGAGCAAGACCAGCCTCCGCCGCCGCTCCGGCGATCTTGAAGATCGTCAGATCCCCGGCGATGCCGCGTCGCGTCGCCCGATTGGCATCATCGGCGCTGGCCACATCGTCCGTCGTCGCGAGCACGCGCGCCTCGATGCCTTCGTCGCGCAGCCTTTGCGCCGCGATGCCGAAATTCAGAACGTCGCCCGCGTAATTGCCATACCCCAGAATGACACCGCCGCCGCGATCCGCCTCACGGGCGACGTTGATGATCGCCTGTGTCGAGGGCGAGGCGAAGATATCGCCAGCAACGGAGGCATCCGCGAAACCCGCACCGACATAGCCGACGAAGGCCGGATAATGCCCGGACCCGCCACCGACAACGACGGCGACCTTGCCCTCATTTCCGGGCCGGGCGCGAACGACACCGCCCCGGACGGGCCGAACGATCTCATGATGGGCAAGGCAGAAACCGTGAAGCGCCGAGGCCGCGAAATCGGAGGCGATACCGCAAATCCGTGTCATGGTCGGAAATCCTTATCTTTCTGGAACGCAGATAATTTTGAAATGCCGGGCGGATTTTTCACGCGCCACGGTTGAGATAACGCCGGGTCAGGGCGTCGAAGGAAATGGCCAGAACGACGATCCCGCCGCTGACGATCGACTGCCAGTAAGGCGAAATTCCGAAGAGAACGATGATGTTCTCGATGATCCCGATGATCACCGCTCCAAGAACGGCTCCAAGGGGACTGCCGATGCCACCCGTCGTGGCCACGCCGCCGATGACGGCCGCGGCGATGGGGGACAGAACCCAGGTATCGCCGATGGAAGGCTGAGCGCTTCCAAGCCGCGCGACCATGAGAATGCCCGCCAGCGCGGAGAGAAATCCGGCGGTCGCAAAAGCGGCCGTGCGGATCGCCGCCACACGCAGGCCCAGCATGCGCGCGGCTTCGGGGTTGCTGCCGATGGCGTAGACGTAGCGGCCCAGAGGCGTGCGCTGCATCACGAACACGACGATGGCCAGACAGACGAGCAGCACCACAAACGGCACTGGAACGCCCGCGAGCTTACCACTGCCCAGAAAAGCGATCTCATGCGGTATGCCGGTGATCGCGACGCCCTTCGTGACGACGAGTATGGCGCCGCCATAAACGCCCGCCATGCCGATCGTCAGAACCAGGGAGTGCAGACGCAGACGCGTGACCAGCGTTCCGTTGAGCAGACCACAGCCGGCCCCGAGCATCAGGCACAGCACCAGAGAAAGCCATGGATTGAGGCCGTACTGGACCATCATGATACCGCTGGCGATCCCCGCCAGACCGCCGATGGCCCCCACCGACAGATCCAGTTCGCCCATGATCATGAGCAGGGATTGCCCAATGGTCACCAATCCCGTGAACGCCAGCGAACGCGCGATGATCGTCATATTGAAGCGCGTGAGAAAATAGGGCGACAGGAAACACGCCACGACAAAAATGATCGCCAGCGCCGCCACGACGCCCCCCAGCGGATTCCCGGCGAAACGTCCGACCAGGACGCGAAAATTTGACGCCCGCGGCGGGACGGGTGGCTTTGCCTGTATGGTGGTGTCAAGCGACATGACGGGTCTCCCGGGCGCCTATGATCGCGCCGACAAGCGTGTTGACGTCGGTGGTGGCCTGATCGAACGAACCGTTGATCCGACGTTCGTACATCGTGATAATCCGGGTCGCGCAGCGCTGTAGCTCCGTCATTTCGGAAGAGACGAGGATGATCCCCACGCCTTCCTCGGCCAGTTGCTGCATGATCCGGTAGATCTGGAATTTGGTGCCGATATCGATGCCTTTTGTCGGCTTGTCGAAAATCAGGATACGGGGTCGGCGGGCCATGGCCCGGCCGATAATCGCCTTCTGCTGGTTGCCGCCGGACAGGAAACGGATTTTTTTCTCGGGAGACGGCGTACGGACATCGAAAGACGCAATCAGATCATCGACGCGGCTTCTTTCGCGTTTGCCGGAAATAATGCCGCCCCGTGCGAGCTGATCGAGCAGGGACACGCTGATATTTTCACGCACGCTGAGAAGCGGAAAAATACCGTGATGCTTGCGCTCTTCCGAGAGGTAGACCATGCCCCGCGCCACAGAACGGTCTGGCCGGCCCGGCGGAATTTCGACACCGTCAACCACGCACCGGCCCGCCGTCGCCCGGTGATAGCCGAACATCGTCTGCATCAGTTCCGAACGACCGGCTCCGACGAGACCCGCAAATCCCAGGATCTCGCCGCGTCTCAACTCGAAGGACGCATCGACCACGCCGGGGCCGGACATGTGCTCGACGGAGAGAATGACCTCGCCCGGCACGGAATGCGGCTGGAAACGCTGATCAAGCGCGATATTGCTCCCCGACATGAGATGAATGAGCGATTCCTCCGTCATCTCCGACATCGGATGCGTCCCCACGCTGCGCCCGTTGCGCAGAACCGTGACGGTATCGCCAAGGTCGAAAATCTCATCCATTTTATGGGAGACAAAGACGATCGCGACACCTTCATCACGCAGTGTCCGAATGATCCGGAACAGATGAGCCGTTTCGTTCGCGGTCAGGGACGATGTCGGCTCGTCCAGAATCAGGACGGAAAAATCATTACGGCAGGCAGCGCGCGCGATTTGCAGGAGTTGCTGGTCCGGAACACTGATCTGGCTGACGCGCTGATCGGGGCGCGCATGCATCCCGAAACGCTCCATGAAACCCTGAGCGGCCCGTTCCATGGCCCGACGCGAGACCGTGACATGCCCGAAGCCCGACCGACTGAAGGGCATGAACATGTTTTCCGCCACCGTCATCGGAGCGAACAGGTTCAGTTCCTGCGGCACATAGGCGATTTTCTCGAACAGCGCCCGATGCGCTAGCGCATCCTCGCCCTCGATGAAAATTCGACCCTCATCCGGCGTCACAAGGCCCGTGATCGTCTTGATCAGCGTCGATTTTCCCGCCCCGTTTTCCCCGGCAAGGATATGCACCTTGCCGGGTTCGAGGGTGAGATCCACGTGATCGAGCGCGACGACGCCGGGATATTCCTTGCGGACCGCTTCCACTTTCAGAACAGGCATCACAACATCTCCAAAGCGACGCTCAGAGCGACTGCTTGGTCAGCACATCGATACCGGTATCGATATATTTCGGCGTCTTCTGGCCGGCAGCCTTCTGCCACGCGGCCACGACAGCCCAGTAACCCTGCATTTCCGGACGGCTCGACGCAGAGGATTCCGCCACGCCATCCTTGATGAGCTGGATCATGTCGTTGAGGTTATCGAGCCCGACTTCCTTGATCTTGCCGGTCTGACCACTTTCGCGGATCGCCTGTCCGACACCGACGGGACCGGCCGCATCACACGCGACCCAGCCTGAGAGGTTGGGATGAGCCTGAATGATGGCGGAGGCCTGTTTCTGCGCCGTCTCGATACTGTCATTATCAATGCCGGTCGCCACGACCTTGATGTCGGGATATTTCGCGAAAACCTTTTTCTCGCATTCCGCGCGCATCGCGTGGTTGGGCGCCGTCGGCACGCCCATCATGATGGCGACCTCGCCTTTCTTGCCGATCAACTGCACCAGCCGTTCGGCGGCGATCGTGCCCTGCTCGCAGAAATCGGCGCCCACCCCTGTCACATCCATGTCCTTGGGCGGCGGAGAGTCGAAAACCGTGAGTCCCACGCCTTCGCCCACAGCCTCCTCCATCGTGGAGCGATTCCCTTTTTCATCCAGAGGATCGAGCAGAATACCGTTGGGATGAGTGGCGACCGCACGCTCGATGATATCGTTCTGTGCCGAAACGTCCGCAGTCTGAGGCGCGCGATATTCCACCGTAATCGCGCGACCTGTGGCCTTGCTGAGCATCTGGGCGGCAGCCTGCGCGCCGTTATTCACCTTGTCGAACCAGGGATGGACGACTTTCGGCACCAGCACGAAACGTAATGCACCCCCATCATCGGCGGCACGGGCGATGCATGGTGCGAAAGCCGTGGTCGCAACAAGGAGGGTGGAGAGGAAAAGAGACTTTTTCATCATTTTATTTTCCAGACGAAATTCTGAAAACAGCCGCGTGCATCAGCAGGACGTCTTGATTTTCTCATGTTTTGCGGATGCATATTTTTGTCCGAGCGCATCAACGCCCGCGACATTTTTCGCCGAAGAACTGGCCGGGTCGAATGTTTTGGAAAACCACGCCTCGGCAATGCATTTCGCCAGTTCGGGGCCGATGACCCGCCCACCCATCGTGATGATATGCGCGTCGTTCGAGAGTGCCGCGCGCTCGGCGGAATAGGTGTCGTGCGTCTGCGCGGCGCGAATGCCCGGAATTTTATTGGCGGACATGCAGACGCCGATGCCCGTTCCGCAGCACAGGATGCCACGATCGAACTCGCCATCGATGATCGCCAGCGCCACGCGCTCACTCAGATCCGCATAGAGTTCGACGGAACCGTCACGCGGGCGCGACATATCGACGACTGTCCATCCGTCTTTTTTGCTGAAGTGTTCGACAAGGATTTTCGCCAGCCCTTCGCCAGCACTGTCACCACCGATTGCGATACGCATGTCATGCTTCCTTTCGAATTGTCGCTTATTCCGCAGCGGCGCGCACAGCCATGCCGGATGAGGGCTGGGCCGCCGGTGACGAGGCGATCGTGAGATTGAGGCCGGCATCCTCAAAGCGCGCTTTGATGGAGGGAGAAATACCGGCATCCGTGATGATTTCGTCGAATGCAGCCAGGGGCGCGAGCCGGTTGAGCGCACAGACGTCGAATTTCATGCTGTCGACCATCAGGACGCGACGCTCGACGATTTCCATCATCGCAAGCTTGGCCTTGATGACATCGTGTTCCTGATGAAACGCCGTCACGCCATGAACGGCGGAAACGGACATAAACAAAGTGTTCGCACGCAGGGCCGAGATCGACAGTTCGCAGAGATTTCCGAAAAACGCGTCAAAGGTCGGGTGATAGCGACCGCCAAGAGAAATCAGATTGACATCCGAAGCCGAGGACAGACGTGTCCCGATTCCGAGACTGTTGGTAATGACGGTCAACGGCCCTTTCCGCATCACATGATCCGCCAGAAGGGCTGCGGTGGTGGAATCATCCAGAACCACGATCTGTCCCGCTTCGATCCCCTGCGAAGCCAGACGGGCGATGGCTTTTTTTTCGCTGGTGGCGCGATGGGTGCGGTGAAGAACACTCGTTTCGACTGTTCCGCTGGATAAAGTCGAAACACCGCCATGCACTTTGCGCAGCAGGCCTTTGGCGGCGAGTGCCTGAATATCGCGATGGATCGTCATCCGACTGATGGCGAAACGTTCGGCAAGCTCCTCGATCTGAGCGTTGCCGCGACCGATCACGTAAGCGAGCAGTTCCTGCTGCCGCGTCGCCACCGCACCTGCCATCGTGCCTGCATCGATCGGAGATCCCATCGAAAATGAGTCCTTCCTCGTCTTGCTTACTCAAGGCTCACATAACGGCGTGATCTCCACCTGAAAGATCATACCGACGCGTTATGCAATGCACATACATAACACCAGTATGTTATGGAAGTGATATCTTGGAGTGATAGTCGATTTGTTTTTCACAAAGCTGTGTTGCCGTACAAGGCAGCACGATCGGTACGGTCATGGGACGTCGCGCAACGGCGGCGTGTGGCGTGCGGATCGGGTTTGAAACACTGTCCGCAGGACGCGGAAGCGAGCGCTTCGCATGCACTGCCGCGTAACATCGGCCTGTGAAAGCCCGATCTCGCCGATTGAGCGGGATCAGGGATCAATGCGGGCGTCGAGCGCAGGGTTAGAACTTTATCCCGCGAATGCAGCGCGTCCGGGAAAGGACATCACAGCTCGGGAAATTTCCTTACCGATGATCGAACGGCCTCTCGTCGCCAGCGACATGGCGGATATAAAGATGCCGGAAATCCGACCGTGTATTTACGAAAACCGGCAGGCTCATTCCCCCGATGACAGGCCCGTCCGTCAGGAGACTGGTCACGGAGAAGCGGGCCAGTTCGCGCGCGCGAACGGCGCTTAGCGAGGGTCGCAGGGGATAAGTGCGCTCGACCAGTGCCGAGAGCATGGACTGCGGGAGCGCCCCGCCCAGCAGCACCGTTTCCGGATCGAACGCCGTCTCGATGATAGAGACAAGGTAACGCAATGTTTGCGCCGCACTTTCCATCCATTGCATTAACCGGCTGTCACGACGACGATGCAGTTCAGCCAGCGCTTCGGGCGTCAGGTCCGCCACCGGGCAGTCCAGCAGTTGCGCCACGGCATGCAGGGAAAGCTGATCATCGATCACCCCCTCTCCTCCGGGCGTGGGCAACAAGCCGAATTCGCCCGCGTTGCCGCGCACGCCCTTCATCGGCATGCCATCGACGACAATGCCCGCACCCGTGCCATAACCGATATAGACCAGAACGAAATTGCGTAACGAGCCGCTGGACTGGTGAAGGAGCTCCCCGACAGCCGCCGCGGTCGCATCGTTTTCGATCAGGACCGGAAGTCCGAGCCTCCGGGCGAGATCCGCGGCGGGGTCGAAGTCGCGCCACCTCTCCCAGCCCGGCATGCGCATTTCGACTTCGTACATCTCGGCGTTCAGCGTCGGCAGAACGAGCCCTAGCCCCCAGACCGGCTCGCTTTCAATCCCGCTCCCCAGCATGAGACGCCCCGCCAGATCCGCCATGACACCCATCGTCGCAGCCGGGTCCCTCGTATCGCCCGACCAGTCGGCCCGTGCCACGACATTGAGGAGAAGATCGCCGAGAACCGCTGAAATCCGGCCCTGATCGACATGCATCCCGATGGCGTAGCCCGCTTCGGGATTGGGGGCCAGATAGGTTTGCGGCTGTCCCCGCAAGCCTGTCGAACGTCCGACCTCGCGGATCAGCCCCTGATCGAGAAGTTCACGCGTGATACCGGAAATGGTCTGCGGCTTGAGTCCGATGCGCTGCGCGATATCGACGCGACTGAGCGGTCCGTTCTCGTGCAGCAGTTCAAAGACGAGCCGCCGGTTGTAGATGCGCGAATAGGCCTGTCCGGCGCCGTCGGGCGCGTCGTGATCGCTCACTTCACGGCTCCGGCCGTGAGGCCAGCCGTCATGCGGTGCTGGAACATCAGCACGAGGAGGACGGGAGGCAGTGTTGCGAGCAGGGAAGCAGACATGATCATTCCGAAAGGCAGTTCAAAGCGGCTGGGCGCGGAGATCAAGCCGACACTCACGGGCAGGGTACGCGCCGAATCGCTCAGGGTGAAAGTCAGAGCAAACAGGAATTCGTTCCAGCAATTCATGAAAATCAGCAGACCCGCCGCCACGATCCCCGGCCAGACCAGCGGCAGATGGATCGTCACGAGGCGACGCAGGAGCCCGCATCCATCCAGGGCCGCCGCTTCATCGAGATCGCGCGGCAGATCACGAAAGAAACCCGCCAGCAGCCAGATGGCGAAAGGAAGAGCGAAGAACAGGTCGGCGAAGATCAGGCTTCCCAGCCGGTTATAGAGGCCGAGTCGTGAAATCACCGTAAACAGTCCCGACAGGATCGCGATCTGCGGGAGCATCGAACTGCCGACCAGCAAGGCGAGTACCGTGCCGCGCCCCCGGAACGACATGCGCCCCAGGGCGTAAGCCGCCGGAATGGCCAGCACCAGCGAGATGACGCCCACGGCGCTCGCGGAAATCAGCGAGTTGACGGCATATCGCCACCATGTCGGATCGGAAAGGATGACCCGATAATTCCCGAAATCCGGGCGGGCGACGGGGACTGTCGAGAAAAGCGCGGGACCATGCCGGAAAGACGTCACCAACGCCCAGTAAAGCGGAAAGAGCGTTTGAAGCAATGCGCCCGACATGGCGACCCAGCGCCACGACCAGCCGCAGGGCCAGCGAGAAGACGCGATCATGCCTTTTCTCCTCGCGGCCAGGAGACGCATCGCCAGAACAGGGCGACAATCAGGCCTATGACCGCCAGTGTCGCCAGCGCCGAGGCGGCGCCATAACCGGGTGCGCCGAATTGCACGATCTGCATCTGCACAAAGACGGAGAGGCTCATGCCATCGATATCGGAGCCATAAAGAACGCTCGAAAGATCGAACATCCTCAGGGCGTCCAGCAATCGGAACAGCGCCGCGACGGCGAGCGTCGGCCATAAAAGCGGCAGGGTGATGTGACGGAAACATTGCCACGATGTCGCGCCGTCCAGCCGGGCCGCTTCCATGGCCTCCAGGGGCAGGGACTGGAGTCCGGCCAGGGTGAGGAGCGTCATGAAAGGCGTGGCCTGCCAGATGTCGATCATCACCATGAGGAGAACCATCCCCGCCGGACTGGCCGTCCACGCGATGCCATGCGTGATCAGGCCCGCATGGACGAGAGCGGCGTTGAGGACGCCATACTGGTCGTTGAGCATCCAGCTCCACAGCCGCGCGGCCACCACGGCGGGTACTGCCCATGGGAGCAGAAGGATCGCGAGCATGACGCCGCGCAGCCGACTCCCGAACCCCTGAAGCACCACCGCCAGGGCGATACCCAGAACGGTTTCGGCCAGCACCGCTCCCAGCGCGAACAGGCTGGTCGTGCGCACCGCATGCCACCACGCCGCGTCCCCCAGCAAAATGCGGAAATTCTCGAATGTCATCCCGGCCCGCGCCGGCACGAAACCATGAGGATCGTGGCTGAAAGCCAGATGGATCGTCTGGCCGAGCGGCACGACAATCAGTGCGGCCAACGTGATGAGCGCAGGAGCCAGCAAAGCCCAGGGCTGCCACGGAAACGATTTCAGATGACCGCGAACTCCCATGATGCGACTATGTCGCGACGCAGGACGCCAGCGCCGCGCCGATGATGCCAGCCTCTTCGCCAAGGCCCGCGACGAGCATGGGGATGTCCGTGCAGGATTTCTCCCATATATGCGCCCGGATCTGCGCCTCGAGCTGGTGTCGATAGGCCCCGGTGGAACATCCCAGGCCCCCACCCAGGACGATTTTCCCGGGATCGAGCATGTTGATCGCCTGCGCGATCAGACGTCCGCCCATGGCGGCCGCGTCCGCGATCACCCCCAGGGCAAGGCCATCTCCTTCCGCGGCCAGCGCCTCGAGACTGTGCACGCCCTGATCCAGAGGCGCGCCACCCCGAACATCCCATAAACGCGCCATTCCGAGGCCGGACGCATAATCTTCGGGAATGGCGGCGGCGAGCGCCTGACAGTCCGATGTCGGAACGGCAATGCTGGAACTCGCAAAGTGAATGGCGAAACCATGCGCGCCCGCATAGGGACGACCATTCAGGCAGAGCGTGTAACTCATGCCCGAACCCAGAGAAAAATAGGCGAAATTATCGCAATCCCGGCCAGCCCCGAAACGCGCTTCCGCGAACGCGGCGGCGCGTACGTCACTCTCGGCCCTTACGGGCGCCGACACCACATCCGTCAGGCGCGCGATGAGATCGGGCAGGGGAAAATTCCACTCGCTGCGGATTCGACCGCGCAGGTCCACGAGTTCGGGAACCGCCACGCCGACGCTGACGCATGCCTGGTTCTCAGGCCCGCAGACCGTGCGGACGAGGTCCGCCACGTCATCGACGATCGCGCTGCCCGGCGCATCCCGGCGCGTGGAGATACGCATGACCGGGCCGACGGCTCCCGTATCCAGATCGACGCGCGCCGCGGCAATCTTGGTCGCGCCGATATCCACACCCAGCGCTTGGCGAGACGACGTCGACAGATTCACAGGGCGAGCCGCCGCAGCACGTCCCGGTTATGCCGGGCGATGGGCAGCGGCTTTTCCGGCGGACACGGATACATGTCCTGTTCGACGACGGCGAAACCGTCAAAATTTCTTGCCTTGAGAAAGGCCACGACCTCCGCGAAATCCATGATCCCCTTGTCCAGTTCGCACATCACGCCATTCTGGAACACCTCCATGAACGGAGTGCCGTTTTCCATGGCGCGCGCATGAATGACGCCATCGAGGTTCTTGAAATGATAATAGGGAATGCGATCCGCATGGGCACGCATGAACGCCAGCGCGTCAGCGCCCGTATAGGCATGATGGCCGAAATCAAAACAGAGTTCGACAAATTCCGCTGGCGTATCGTCCAGCAGCCGCAGGATTTCCGTCTCGGTTTCCACAGCCGTCCCGACATGCGGATGAAAGAGAAGGCGCAACCCATGGTCCTGCGCGATCATGCGCCCGGCTTCGGCGATGACGCCCATCATGTGCTTCCAGGTATCCGGCGCGGCGATGCGTGCCCGAGGCGTCGCATAGGCGTCCGAATCATCCATCAGAAGCAGCCAGGGCGTATCGGTGGCGACGAGGGTCTCACACAGCGGCGTCAAACGCGCCCCCAGGGTCTCGAAGGCGTCGACACCCGTCAGGGGATGCACCACCGCGGCACCACAAAGACCGAGACCGCGTGACGCCAGAGCATCCGCGAGATGCGCGCGATCCGTCGGAAGATAGCCCCATGGCCCCAGCTCCGTATAGGCGTATCCTGCCTCAGCCACCTCGTCGAGATAGCGTTCCCAGGGTGTCTGACGTGGGTCCTGCGCATACCAGACGCCCCAGGCATCGGGGGCCGTTCCAATTTTGATGGTCATTCTGTCTTCTCCTGAGGGGGGAGCGCCGCCGTCGGACCCGAAAGCCACTGGCCGCGCAGGGCCATGGCTTCCACCGTATCCGACAGGGCGCGCAATGCATCCGGGGCGCTGCGCTGCCCGCGCAGCACGTCATGAAAACTGTTCTCGACCATCCATGCGAGGCGCGGATAGTCCTGGCCCGTTTCGGCCACGGGACGCATGAGGGGCGCTTCGAAAACGGGACGAATCTTCGTCAGTACCGGAATCGCCGCGAGGACATCGGGATCATCGAGCAGCGAACGCCGCGCGGGCACATACGCTCCCGCCGCCGCGCGCGCCCGCTCGACCGGACGCGAGGTCAGATAGCGTATGAGCGACGCCGCTTCGGCGGGATGCCTCGTATTCCGCGCGATCCCGAGATAGACCGTCCCATCCACGCCCCCTGGAAGCTCGATGGACCTTTCGCGGGGCAACGGCGCAACGCCGACCTTCCCGGCCACGACACTCTGGGGATCGTTGGCCAGCGCCCAGGCGTAAACCCAATTCCGCATGAAGACCGCATGGCCGGTCTGGAACGCGCCACGCGCCGCCTCTTCATCATCCGAAAGAACGCCCTCGGGAGAGATGGTCCCGACCCAGCGCGCGGCACGCGAGAGAGCCGACCGCGCCGCCGGATTATCGATTCCGGCCTGCCCCGTCCCGGGAACAAGCGTCCCGCCCTGCGGGCCGAGCCACTCCAGCGCATTGCACAGCAGGCTCTCGGCGGTACGGCCCTGCCACACATATCCCCAGAGCGCCGACTGGCCGGTCCGCCGCTCGGCCGCCTGGACCAGAAGCGCCTCGCGCTCGAGTTCATCCCAGCTCTGCGGCACGGGAAGACGGTATTTTTCCAGCAGGTCGCGACGATAAAACAAAAGCCCCACATCCCGATACCACGGCAGCGCCACGCGACGTCCGGCACTGGCGAACGGAGCGGGCATGAGATCCGCGTCGTCGGGCTTTCGTTCCAGCGCACCCAGCATCGGCGCGAGGCTTCCGACCCAGGTGCCATCCATCACAAGCACATCCACGACCGGGTCCGACGCGGCGAGAAGCTGCCGGTACAGCGGCAAAACCGTGCCCCAGTCGGACGGCAGGGGAACCAGCTTCACCACATTGCCGGTTTCACGCGCCCAGCTTTGGCTTTCTGACTGGCACAACGCCATTTCCGTGCCGCTGGAAGAGCAGAAAACGGTCAGTTCTCCCGCGACGCCCGCATGCGACATGATCAGGCCGCACCCTGCAAGACATGCGAGCAGCCGCCGCGTCATGGTCGTTCTTCTCCGGCTGCGCGAGCCGCTGCCATAAACAGATCGGCCGCCGTCACCTGAGCCTGCGCGGAAGGCGTGAAAGACGCCTGCCGCCAGTCGGCGCTGAAAAGAGCTCTCCCGTGACGGCGATCCCACAGACGCGCACTTTCCCCTGACAGCCATGCCGCGAGACGCCCCTTTTCCCCGCCATCCGGCAACGCCGGGACAAGATGCCCGAGAGCCCGCACGAAGATTCCGCGAAAGATGCGGCTGTCCACGCTCATCGGCTCCTGCGCCTCCCGAAATCCATCGGCGGATGAACCGCGCGCGGCAATGGCCGCTTCCCCGATCCGGGCGGCGTCAGGCAGAAGATCGTCGGCCGGAGAGATCGCGGCCAGATGCAACAGCCCGTCGAGGATAACACCCTGATTGTAGCTGTAGGCTGGTCCGCCGTTATTGTGGCAGCGCGCATCGAGCCCGTCATTGACCGAGAAGGACGGGTTGATCATGCCGCTGTCGTGGAACCATACCCAACTCTTCAACGCCCACGCCCTATATAAAGAAGTACCGGTCGCAGCGTAGAGTCTGGCTGCGACATCCATGAAGAGCTCGTTGGTGATCGCATTCTTGTAGGTGCGGGCGTGATCCCACCAGACCCCGCCGCCACAGATCCCGTCCCAGTATGACGCAGCGATACGGTCAAAGATATGTCGGGCATCCGCGACTGCGGGAGAGCCCGCCGCCGGACGCCGTCTCTGCACCGTCGCCACATCGAGCGCTGCTTCCGCGCCCCATAGATCGTCGTCATTCCCATCCAGGCCCCTCCGATCCGAGAGAAGGGACGCGGCGCGTCGGCGAAACCGGGAATCACCGGAAATCGCCTCGTATTCGGCAAGGCTGCTGACGACGACGAATCGTTGCCACGCGTGAAAGTCATGTCCATCGCGATAGACGTGCAATGCCTCCGGATATCGCGCGAGCAAAAGCTGAAGCGCATCGGCCGCGTGTTCGAGATGCGACCGTTCAGCAGACCGGCTCGTCGACAAAGATCCGCACCACAGAGCGGCGATCAACAGCACGGACCTTCCCCAGCATCCCGCCCTCACGATCCTCTTCCTTTGCATGCACCCGAATACAGATGGAAAGCGGCCAGCACCAGGAGAGGCACTTGCTCGACTCCATTAATTTCATACATGGGATTTTATGTCCAAGTTTTTCTGGTTCCGTTCCGATTTCGACCAGGGATAGAGATTTAACATAGCCTTCACACAAGCTTTGCACGAAAGCGATTAAAGCCCCTTCGGGATACAAACCCGCCGCATATCAAGGTTGAAACCAGATGATTCGAAAAAATCTCAGTGGATCATGTACTTTCATTGCAAAAATGGAAGATCGTCGTTTAGATCAACGACATTGATTTATTTCCATCTGAAAATACCCGCGATGCGGCACCAGGGCCCGTTCCGGCCCACGAATTGTCCACGATTTTGCCTCGCTGGCGGCTGCACGCCCGACGCCGGTGGGATTGTGTTTCTTCTCCTTTCTCCGAGAGGACCCGTTCTATGACGTCGTTCAAAAAAGCTCTGAAATTATACCTCATCCCGCTCACGACGATGGGCGTGATCGCACCCGCGATGGCACAGCCTGTGTTGCACAAGGCAAAATCCCACAACAGAAAGCACGTGGCTCCGACCGCCGCGGCGCAACCTGCGAGCCGTGCGCCTTCGCACGTGGCGACCGTGCCGCCACGTCAGACCAGGACGGCGCTGAAAGCGCCCACCACGGAGAGCATCAACGTTACAGCCCTGCGCGGTGGAAGTGTCGCCGCCGCACTCGACGAGCAGCGTCGCAGCGTCGGCGTGGCGAGCGTCATGTCCCGCGAGCAGCTGGAACAGGCGCCCGAAACCAATCTCGCGGATATCCTCACCCGCATGCCGGGCGTCTCCGCCTATAGCGATATGGGCGGCGGTCAGGCTGCGACCGGTGAGTCGCAGTACATGACCATCCGCGGCCTCGATTCCAGCTACAATGCCTACACCCTCAACGGTGAACGCATCGCTCCCGCCGATCCTTCGACCCGCGCCGTCTCCTTCGACATGCTGGCGCCCTACGGCATCACCTCCATCAAGGTCTCGAAAAGCACGAGCGCCGATATGGATGGCGACGCGATCGGTGGAGCGATCGATATCCGGACACCGACAGCCTTCGATTTCGCTGGCCCTTATCAGAAGATTACCCTCCAGGGGCAGCTCAACGACAAGGCCGCGCAGATCGGCACGCAGGATCTGGGTGGCACGGGGCAGGTGGAATTTGCCCGGCGCTTCGGCAAGGATGGTCGGTTCGGCATTTACGCGACAGGATATTATTCGTCCAAGGGCGTTCTGGCCGACGCCGTCGCGCCCAATACGTCCTATTCACCGACCCTTCTCTCTCAGGCGGGGGTGACGAGCCTCAATCAGGCGTCGCAGCTCTCAACCCAGCAACTCAAATACGATCTGTTTTCGAGCTCGATCAAGCGCTATGGCGGCTCTCTCGCACTGAATTACAAGGGAGAGAACCAGGAAGTCTATTTCCTGGGGACGTATGGTCAATACAACGTCACGATGAATGACAACCAGGTGTCGCTGCGCGGCGCCAATTCCGGATATGACGCAAACGGCATCTATCAGTCCGCCGATGCCACGCGTGGGCAGTATTTCGAGACCAACGATTCCGCACAGCTGCTGACGACGCAGAAGCTCGGCGGGGTCACGCGAACCGGCGACTGGACCGTCAATTACGACGTGTTCAACAGTTATGGCGTGCAGTCCAGCCCGAACCAGGTCGAGGCCAGCATGTATGGCAATACGACCGTCAACGGCCCCTTCACGTTCGACGTGGCCAACACCACGCTGCCGCGCGCCGTCGCGTCATCGGCGGCTTTGTCCCAGCTCTACAACCAGAACAGCGACCGTTTCTGGAAAACACAGGGACGCGATTCCCAGAGCACGGCCGATATGTTCGGCATTCACGCGGATGCCGCCTATCGCTTCCATTCGGATATCCTGAAATCGATCGTATTCGGTTTCAAGGTCAGCGACACGCAACGTCAGGCATGGCACCACCCCTACTTCCACGACGACAATAACTTCATCTACGACGGTCCGTTCTTCGGCGGTCAGAACTGGGCATACAACAATGCCGCGGGACCGGTCATCGGGGACATCCCCGGCAAGAACGTGAACGCCTTCGGTGGCGCGGCCGGTGACTTCCGCCTGCTTGATCGTGACTGGGTCAAGAACACGACCGTACCTTATAAATATCAGAATGATCCGAACGGAGCCGGCAATTACACGAGCAACGACTGGAACGCCAATACGAGCCGTGGCTCCGAGAAAGTCTATGCGGGCTTCGTGGAACTGAACCTCCAAGCCGGCCCGGTCGATATCCATCCCGGCTTCCGCTACGAATACACGGATTTCGGCGGCTCACACTGGCGGTCGAATGGCGACGACGCGACCGGCGAATTCATCAAGGTCAAGCAGTCCTACGGTTCGCCGCTGCCCTATCTCAACATCAACTGGCGTCCTTCCGATCTCAGCGTCCTGCGTTTCTCGGTCCGCCGTTCCCTGACGCGTCCGGCCTTCGGACTGGTCAACGGAGCGACATCGCTGACTCTGGACTCCGTGACTAACCGCGTCATTTCGGTCTCGCAGCCCAATCCCAACCTGCGCCCCACCACGGCGACCGTCTTTGATTTCTCGGGCGAACTCTATAACCGCCATTCGGGCGTCGTGTCGGCATCGGTCTATTACAAGCAGATCCAGAAATTCATTTTCACTTCGGTGTCCGGGACATCGAACAGTTCCACGCTCGGCGGCAATGTGCCGACGAACGCCTACACGGATAACGGCACGCTGTATCAGATGCCGACGAACGGCGGGGGCGCGTCGCTTGAAGGTATCGAACTGAACGCCCAGCAGACGCTCTATTTCCTTCCGAAATGGCTCAGCGGCTTTGGCGTCAACGGCAACATCACGCTTCAGCATTCGGTCGCGAAAAGCAATATTGCCGGCCATCCGAACACCGCACTCCCCCGTGCTCCGGAGATGATGTATAATCTCGGTATCTTCTATAACCACGGCCCGATGCATTTCGACCTTAACTACAACTACATCGGAACCCAGCTTCTCAGCGTCAACTCGGCCCTGCCGGACTTCTACCTGCAGCCGACACAGCGGCTCGATCTCAGCATGAAGTACAGGTTCGGCTGGGGCCTGACCGGAACGCTCGCCATGCAGAACCTTCTGAATACCCCCGCCTATTGGGAAACGATGGGCAAGGGCAAAGCCTATCTTGCCTATGACGGTTCGGCCAATGGTGCTTTCGTCCAGACAGGCCGCATGTATCTTGTCGGACTGACCGGCCAGTTCTGATGAAAGTGACGATGACGAACCGACTCCCTCTCGTCGCGGCCCTGGCCGCGACCATACTGATGACAGGCCACAGGGCGGAGGCCGCCGGGACATTCGATCCCTCCTCCCTGAGGCTCGACCAGTTGCAGGTCGTCGGTTCGCATAACAGCTATCATGCGGGGCTCGAGCAAGGGATCCGCACCGAGGTCGAACGGGCCAACCCCGATTTCGCGGCTCTGCTGGATTATGCCCATCCGGCGCTGTCCACACAGCTCGACCGCGGCGTGCGCCAGCTCGAACTCGATATCTACGCCGACAGCCAGGGCGGACGGTTCGCAAACCCGCACCGCCCCGGCCATCCCGAAGAAAAATGGGCGCTCCCGCCCGCCGAACTGGCGCTCATGCGGCAGCCCGGCCTCAAGGTCATGCATATCCCCGATATTGACCAACATGCGACCTGCGAACCGCTCAAGGCGTGTCTCAAGGAGGTTCAGGCATGGTCACATGCGCATCCTGGGCATATTCCCGTTTTCATCATCCTTGAGATCGAACAGTCGAATGACGTGCCCGGCGCCACGCCGGTCGAACGTTTCAGCGCCCGCACATTCGATCAACTCGACGCCACGATCCGCTCGGTCTTCTCGCCCGGCGAACTTCTGACACCCGATCAGGCCCGGGGAACGGCAGCGACGCTCGGGGACGCCATCCGCCAGCACGGATGGCCCACCGTGGGCGACAGCCGGGGCAAAATCGCCTTTCTGCTCGACCAGCGCGACAATGGCCCTCTTTATCTGGCGGGCCATCCGTCTCTTCGGGGACGCGTCGCCTTCACGAACGCCGCACCCGATGCGCCGGACGCCGCCTTCACGGAACTCAATGACGGACCGGCGGAGCAGATCACGGCCCTCGTACGACGCCACCTGCTCGTCCGCACCCGCGCCGACGTCAACACCGTCGAGGGACGCAGCGGAAGCGTCACGCGACGGAATCTGATGCTGGCCAGCGGCGCGCAGATCATCAGCACGGATTACCCTCAGGGCGAAGCCGCCCGTTGGAGCGGTTATCGGGTCGGCTTCCCCGGAGGAGGCCCCGCACGGTGCAATCCCGTGACGGCGCCCGCGAACTGTGTCTCACGCCTTCTCGAACCGCCCGGGCCGGATGCGATGCGCCTGCGCCGCGTCGTCGTGGTGATGCGTCACGGAATCCGCTCCGCGCTTCCGGGTCAGGAGCCAGCGGGGACGACCATAGCGGGCGGCTGGCCGCAATGGGAGGTCGCGCCCGGTGATCTGACGCCACACGGAGCGACGGGAATGCGCACGATCGGACGGTTCGAACGGCGCTGGCTCGAAGAGAACGATCTGATGTCGGGCGACGCCTGTCCCGCTCCGGACACCGTAAGCCTTCATGCCAATTCGGAACCACGCACCGTAGCCAGCGCCCTGGCCTTCGTCAGTGGCTTTGCAGCCGGCTGCCCGCTGCCTGTCACCCATCTGGCGGCCGGGACACCGGACCCGCTGTTTTCCGCGCTGGAAGCCGATCCGTCGCGTTTTGATATGCGGGCCATCGTCCCCCGTCTGCCGGTCGCGGATACGATTTTCGCGCGCCATGCCGACGCGCTCGCGACGCTGGGACGCATCGTCCAGTGCGGCAAGAGACCATGCACGTTTCTGAAGAGCGACAACCATGTGGAGCCGGACGCATCCAACCATGCTTTGACGCTTTCCGGGCCGATCCGGGAGGGATCGTCCATCGCCGAAGCACTGATGCTCGCCTATCTCGACGGCAAGCCTTTGATCCGCGAGGCGGGACATATCGTAGATGTCGGCGAGCTTGGCGCCCTGTCGGCCCTGCACGCCGCCATGCTGGACAGCATCGTGCGACCACGGCCGATTGGAGCCCTGCTGTCCCGCGATCTGCGCGCCAGGCTGGTGGACGACCTCAGCGCACCGACCGGACCGGCATTCCGCCTCTATGTCGGCCATGACGATACGATCGCGCCGCTTCTCGGCATGATGGATACCCATGTGCTGGCTCCGGGCTATGCTCCCGACGAAATTCCGGTCGGCTCCGCGCTGGTCTTCGCCGTGTACGGAAATGCTTCCGGCAAGGCGCTTATCCGCGTCCTCTTCCAGTCCCAGACACCGGAAGCTCTGAGAAACACGCCGGACAACGCCGATCCGTCGATCAGTTTTCCTCATGTGCCAGCATGCCGATCGCCAGACGGTCTCTGCACACCCGAAGAATTGCTGCCTCTGCTGCGCACGGAGCAGGCTGAAGCCGATCCGCTCTCGAACATCCAAGGAAAGTGACGATGAAGAAAATTTCTCTGGGTCTGCTGGGCGCTGGCGAAGTCGCACAACTCATTCACCTGCCGGTCCTGCGACAGTTGCAGGACCGCTATGATGTCGTCGCGCTCTACGACCCCTCTCCGTCCGTTCTTTCGAAGGTCGGAATGACGTGGAATATTCCGCGCCTCTACGGGGACGTGGAAGCGTTTCTCGCGGATGCGGGACTGGACGCCGTCATGATCCTCAGTCCCGATCAGTTTCACGGCACCCATGCCAGAGCCGCGCTTCAGGCCGGCAGGCATGTCTTCCTCGAAAAGCCCGCCTGCCTGACGATCGCCGATCTCGATGCGCTGATCGCCGCGCATCGCGCAAGCCCGCTCGTCGCCATGGTCGCTTATATGCGATGCTACGCTCCGGCCTTCACTCAGGGCCAAAAACTGCTCGGGCAGATGGACGAGATCCGCTATGCGCGGGTGCGGGACATCATCTGCGAGGGGCCGTGGTATTTTCAGAACTGGAGTGACGTCGCCACCCCCGAAGACGACATTCCGACCAACATTCTTACCGCCGGACGGGCGGCACGTCTCGCCGATCTGAAATCCGTATGCGGGGATGAAGCCAGCCCCGCGATACTGAAGGCTTACGAAGTCCTGACGGGGCTCGGGGTGCATTCGTTGTCAGCGCTGCGCGTCCTCCTCGGCGCGCCCCGGCGGGTCATCTCGGCGCATGTCGCGCGGGGCGGCCTGCAAATCAACGCCCTGCTCGACCATGGAGACTTCATCACAAACTACGAATGCGTCATCGACGATGTGGTGCGCTTCGATGCGACCATCGAAGTGATGTCAGGACGTGAAAAGCTCGATATCCATTATGACACACCCTACATTCGCAACCTCCCCGGCCGCACGATCTTCCAGCAAAGCACGGAGACAGACAACACGATCCAGACGTTCGGACCTTTCTACAAGGACCCGTTCCGCGTCGAACTCGAGCATTTTCATGATGCGGTGACCAACGGCATCCCCGTTCAGACGCCGCTCGCAGACGCCACGGCCGATCTCGAACTTTGCCGACACATCATCGCTGCGGCTCAACGTTCCACGCCATAAAACCCGCATCGACTGCAAACCGGGAGCGAAGATATAGCGATCCCGGCACCGCTCCCTGTTTTCAGCAAGGCGGTATGGAGTGTTTCAAGACTCTTCATTGAAGCTGTATCGTCCCGATCCACGGGACGAAAGGCAGGACATGATGATCCGGATGAGAAGTTCCGCTCTACGCTTCGATTGACAGGTCAGTGGGCATTTTCACTCGGTGACAACACGAAATTTGCAGCCCAACATCGGGAGGGCAAACCCGTCCGAGCGTCCTGCCATTTCGCTTTCATGATTTTTTTGTCCATCAAGCGCGCCGGTCTTTGTATGACAGCTTTGCGAACTTGCCTCGCCAGGCTTCAGGAACACTCCCGCCCCGAGATTCGCTTTTTCACCGTCAGCACCAGACACACGAGCCAACAGACCCGGATCAGACGGAAGAGATGCACCTTTGCTTCTCTGCGTATAGGCTGGAACCATGCCCCAATCGGGTCGAAACGCCTCAAATCGACAATCAGAGAAACCGGGCTGCTTCTTGAGCCATCCTCCGCATCACCACAGAAGAAATTGAATCACAGAGAAATTCACTTTGCTCATATAAATATTTTTGGAATTATATTTTTAATCAGTATTTTTACGTAGAAAATCTTGCAATATTAATGCATGATTACATAACGGATCGCGAGCGGCGTAGAGAAGGGTAACTCTATGTTTTTTTGCCAGTTCGCAGAGGCGCGTTAAATCAGCATTTCCGTGGTGCAGTTCCTGTCGGTAGCTGATCTGGAACTCGTTCCAGTGAGCAGGATCATGAGCGAACCAGCGTCGCAATCCCGGGCTGGGTGCTACATTTTTTAACCAGTAATCCATGGGCACATCGCTCTTATGAAGCCCTCGTGGCCAGAGCCGGTCGACCAGGATACGGATACCGTCTGCAGTGGCTCGTGGATCGTAGACGCGCTTAATTCTTATATCGGCCGGTTCGTTATCGGAATGGATAGTATGCGACATATCTGACATTGCATAAAGTTCCTGACAATTCAGGGGTGGGAGACAGTAATCTCCCACGCTTTAAAACACGAATGATCGATATCAGGCTGCCGAGAGAACAAGAGCCGGATCAGCGGCAGAACCGAAAAATTCATATCGAATCTGTGTGCCCGGAAGCTGCTCGGCTCTAAGGGTGTCTACCATATCCCGCATAAATGAATCCGGACCGCAGATAAAATAGGTTGCGGAGCGATCCAGCGTCTGTCGCAACCAGACAGGGGTGATCCGTCCAGCGTAGGACGTGACACCTGACGCACTGCCTTGTGTCTGCGTCTGGTCTTTTGAATAAAAGAAATCTGCTGTCAGCAGAGCGTCTTTTGCAAACTGTCTGATTTCTTGCTGGAAAGCCGCCGACGCCGCAGTGTCAGCACCGTGAACATAACGGATGCTTCGTTTCGTGCGTGTCTGTGTGAGTTCACCCAGCATGGAAATAACCGGCGTCAGTCCGACGCCCGCTGTCAAAAAGACGATGGGGTTGCTATCGGCTTCGTTCAGGAAAAAATCGCCCGCCGGGTTGGCAATCTGAAGGATATCACCTTCTTCAACACTGTCGTGCAACCATGTTGAGACAACGCCCCCATCCTGTCGTCGTACGCTGATACGATAATGATCCTCACCAGGTGCGGAAGAAATGCTGTAGTTTCTGCGCTGTGACCCATGTTCCGGAACATCCAGCTTAAAGCTGAGATACTGCCCTGCCTTATGACGGAAGAGTGCTCCCCCATCTGTTGGCACCAGTTCGAAAGAAGTAATGATGGATGTTTCACGCTGACGCGAACGGACACGAAAGGACCGCCAGCCCGTCCAGCCGCCGGGCGTGGATTCATTTCCCTCGTAAATCTGCTTCTCGCGACCAATCAGAATATCAGCGAGAAACCAGTAGGCTTTCCCCCATGCGTCCAGAATTTCCGGCGTGGCGGCATCACCGAGAACGTGACCAATCGCGCCAAGAAGCGCTGTTGCGACGTAAGGATAATGTTCGGGCAGTATGTTGAGACCAACATGCTTTTCCGCAATCCGTTCCACCATGCCGCCGAGCGCGCCAAGATCGTTGATATGCTCGGCATAACACATCACGGCCAGAGCCAGGGCCTTGGGCTGTTCACCATCCTGTTGATGCGAGAGATTAAAAAGGTCTCGAATGGCGGGTGTCGCGAGAAGACGCTTGTACATCTCTGTCGTAATGGCGAGACCATGCGCCTTGAGCGCAGGAACCGTGGCGAGGATGATGGAGCGTGTTTTTTCATCAAGAGGATCGGCCATGGGTGTTTTCCTTAAAGGTTCATGATCTATGAACCTTATCTATCCGCATTGGAAAACATGTCAAGATCGGATACCTTTAAGCGACCATGAAACTTACGTTGCAAACCGATTATGCGCTCCGCGCTTTGATCTATCTTGGCACTCGCCGAGATCGTCTTTCGTCGATACGCGAAATCGCGGAAGCTTACCAAATTTCAGAAGCACACATGATCAAGGTGATTCATAAACTTGGGCAAGGTGGCTTCATGGAAACGATCAGAGGACGCAATGGTGGTATACGTCTTGGGAAACTGCCAGAAAACATTGTGATCGGTGATGTCGTCCGATACATGGAAGGCAATCTGGCCCTATTGCCATGTATGGACGCGACGGCCACATCATCAAATATCTGCGCGTTGATGCCGGGGTGCCGTCTGCGAGGCGTCATGTATGAGGCTTCACAGGCTTTAACGCATGTTCTGGATCGTTATACACTCGCCAATGTCATTACACCGTTTGAGGTCGAGCGTCTTCGTGGAGAGCGTGACGTGACTTAAACGTCTAAATTCACGATGGGAAGCATTCCGATACTAAAATACCGTAATTAAAAAATGCGCTGCCCATAATACGATAAATTATTCACCATGAACCACCACAGATGACGGTCGGAATATCATCAATTATACCCATACATCACTAATCGACGTGCATATTGCAAGATATATATTCAAATCCTTTCTTCCGAAGCGAATACATAATTGCAACTTGCTTGTTTGACGTGCCCCCCGGAAATGTAACCATTTAAAAGTAGAGTCCGATCGAGAAGGATACGGACGGATGAAGCGCAGTCGTTTTACGGAAGAGC
>NZ_JARBJP010000007.1 GCF_029309905.1 Brytella acorum | reverse complement strand
TATTGTGTCATATATTATTTCTGGGGGTTGTGTGGTGTGTGTGTTGGTGACAGTTTCTTATTTTTTCAAGCTAAGCTTATGTGTTATCGATATGCCGTCACCCGTCAGACAGGCCACCCGCGCGGCCCCCCCCCCCCCCCCCCCCCCCGGGGTGCTCGCGCTGGGACTGGTCGATGTCTGCGGAGAGCTGATTCATCTGGATGAGACCGATGGCGTGCGCATGACGTTTGCGCGCAACGAGATCGTTCATCTGCGTCCGTCGGGCAATGCCCCGGAACTTCGCGTCTATGTCGAAGCCGATACGCCGGCGCGCGCGGCCGAACTGCTCGCAGTCGGGCTCGATGGCGTGGCTTCATGGCGTCATGGCTGAAACGTGTCGTTCGGAGATTGGAGAAGTTGATTGCCTGTCAGCCCTGATGGAGCGTGATTCCGGCTCGATGACCGCCCTCCATTTCGGGTCAAATGGGATCGACGTCGCGTTTGGGGAGCAGCGCGGGCACGAAAATCAACGTCGCGAGCAGCGTGCATCCGAGTGAAATCAACAGCAGCCGTCCCATGCTGGCCGTGCCCGGATGATGTGAAGCCGCAAGCGAGCCGAAGGCCGTGCTGGTTGTCAGTGCCGAAAACAGCACGGCGCGGGCCGTTGGCGACGTAAGCGGTTTGGTGACGCCCGCGCGCCAGTTCATCACGAAATAGATGTTGAACGAGACGCCGACGCCCAGCAGGAGGGGTAGGGCGATGATGTTCGCGTAATTCAGGGTTTCCGGGATCGTCACGATGAGAATGACGGTCAGGAGCGCCGAAAGCATGAGCGGCGCCATGACGAGCGCCATGTCGAGGACACGGCGCAGGGCCAGAAAAAGAATGACCGCGATCATGGCGAGCGCGGACAGGGCGGCTACCGTGAAGGCATGCACCATCGTCCGCGCACTCTCGTAAATTTCCCGCGCGGGACCACCCACATTCGGGTCCACCGATTCGACGTCCTTGAGAAAACGATCGAGGACCTTGTTATCCGACAGCCGACCTTTCGGATGGACGCTCAGCTTCGCCCGCCCGTCGGGGAGAAGATATTCATCCGCGATCTCATGGGGGATGTCCTGTAACGTCACTTCGGTCGGCTGGAGCACGGCCTGTAACGACGCCAGCTGGTTCGGCAGGAAGCGCGTCAACTGGGTGTTGGCCGCGAGAACGACATTGTCCGGCGCCTGGGACAATGTGGCGAGCGAGGCCTGGATGCTGCGCAGCGGATCTGTGGACGACAGGGTTTTGAGCACGGCGGCAAGCTGGTCGGCGGCTTTTTTCGCACCGACGCGCAACGCATCGGCGTTCGGCGCTGGTGCGACGTCTCCGCCTGTGATCGTGGGCAGCAGGATCGAGGCCGTATCCTGGATCATGGCGAGTTTCGCCGCCTGGTCCGCAGGAACGAAGCTGCCGAGCCACATCACCAGCTCGACGCTCGGCTTGGCGCTGATCGCCGCCGCCTCGCGCGCGGCGACGTCGAGATTGGGCACCAGCAGATCGGCTGTGTAGGGCGAGGAGCGCGGGTCCGCCTCAAGGAGTTTCAACGCGCGCATGCCCTCGGAATGGGGGTTTTTCGTGTGCAGCGGATCGGCGTCGAAGGTCAGGGTCGGGATCAGCGCGGCGCCCGCCAGGCCGAGAATGGCGAAAATGCTCAGAACCGGGCGGCGATGGGCGCGCAGAAAATGATCGACCGGTGCGAGTCGCCCAAAGCCCGGCGACCGCGTTCCCAGATCGGCGCGGAAGAGGTGCAGCAGGGCCGGCAGGAGGGTGATCGTCGTGAGAAACGCGACCAGCATCCCGAAACCGGCGATCATTCCAAGCTGGGCGACGCCCACGAAATCGGTCGGCACGAAGGCGAGAAAGCCCGCGGCCGTGGCCAGCGCCGCGACGAGGATCTGATGACCCGTCTCTTCTCCGGTGAGAGCGAGCGCTTCATCCAGCGGCATCGGTCGGCCGTCCGGCAGGCGCTGGCCGCGCAGACGCACGGAAAACTGAATGGCGAAATCGACGGCGATGCCCACGAACAGGATGGCGAACGCTACCGAGATCAGGTTGAGCGTGCCGACCATGAGAGCCGCCAGCCCGGTCGTGAGCAGGAGACCGACGATGAGCGTGATGAGGATCGATGCGATCACGCGCGGAGAATGCACAGCGAGGATCAGCCAGAGCGCGACGAGGATCAGCGAGGTGATGAGGCCAAGCGTCATGCCGTTGGCGACGGTGGAGAATTCCTCGTCGCTGAGCTGGACTTCACCGGTGATCATGACCTTCGCGTTGCCGCTCCTGACGAAGGGCAGGTCGCGGATGGCGGCGCGCATGGCGCTGGACGCCGCACCGCCCGGCTGGAAGGACGCGAAATCGAGGACCGGTTTGACGATCACGAACTCATAGCCGACGCCCAGCCTGGTCAGTTCGCCCGCCAGGAGGTTCTGCCACGACAGGTCATGTCCCTGCCCGAGAGAGGCGTCGTGGAGCGCCTTGGCGAAACCTTCGAGTTCGGGGGCGAAGCTGTCCGGAACGCTGTTGCCGTTCTGGATGCCGAGGCCGATCATGCCGAGCGCGTCGTAGAGGCCGCGGGCTGAAGGGTCCGCGGCCAGCGTGCCGAGAAAGGGCTGGGCCGCGACGATGTTGTTCAGCAGGTTTCCGAGCGCCGGCTTGTCGAGATAGAGCAGACCGTGCGTGTCGAGGAACGGGTTGTCGTCGGGCAGGCGCACGGCGCTGAAATGCACGTGGTCTTTCGAGAGCATCTCGGCAAGCGACTTGGCGGTGGCGCGGCCCTGTTCGGGGATGTCGGCATGGATGACGGCCACGAGCGTGTCGTTGTTCTGCGGAAAGAGCCGTGTCATCTCCGCCGTGCGCTTTTTCCACGGCAGCGAGGCGGCGAACATCTTGTCCGTGTCGGTCGTCACGCCCAGGCGCTGCTGGCTCGCGAGGATCGCGCCGACACCGAGAAGCGTGAAGATCGCGACGACGAGCCACGCCCGTCGAGCACAGAATGTAACGAGTTGGCTGATCAGTGATGAAATCATGAGCCGAACGAGGCGCCCCTGCCGTGTGGTGGTCGCAAGACCGCAATCACGACAGGGTGTAGAGCATCGCTCCACAATAGGGAAACGTCACGGCGTCAGAAAACCGTAGCAATGCCTGTCCGTCACGGTCGTGTGATGGGGACGGAGGCGCGGTTCAGCTTTTCCGGCGCCTCTTTCTCAGGAAGGCCAGTGTTTCCACGCAGGCCGCCGAGGCTTCGCGGCCCTTGTTGTGGACATCCGGTCGCGACCGCGCCGTGGCCTGCTCGTCCGTGTAGGTAGTGAGCACGCCAAACGAGAGCGGGACGCCGGTCGTGAGCTGGGCCTGCATCAGGCCGATGGTGGCGCCCAGGCTGATGAATTCGAAATGCGCGGTATCTCCCTTGATGACGCAGCCCAGGCAGATCACGCCCTCATAATCGCCGGTTTTCGCCAGACTCTGGGCCATGATCGGCAGTTCGAACGCGCCGGGCGCTTCGAATATGTCGACATCGCCTTCATGGATGCCGTGCTCGGCGAGCCATTCGAGAGCGCCGTCGCGCAGGCCGTGGGTGACGTCGGTGTTGAACCGGCTGACCAGCATGGCCAGGCGGGGAGTCGGCGAAAGACGCAGGTCCGGGGCGACGGGGATCGACTTGCTCATGTTGTGTCCTTGTGGGGGTTGGTGAAGCTGGCGATGAAATCCGGCAGTGGCGTCATGACGCCGGAGACGGAAAGCTGATGGCCCATGCGGGTGCGCTTGGTGGCCAGATAGGCGCGGTTGAAGGGATTCGCGCCGACTTCCAGCCGTTCCTCACGGATGACGTGCAGTCCGGCGGCGGTAAGACCGTCCGTCTTGCCGGGATTGTTGGTGAGGAGCGCCAGGCGCGTGACGCCCAGCGCCTTGAGGATGGCGCCCGCCGCGACCCAGTCGCGCGCATCGGCGGGCAGGCCGAGGGCGAGATTGGCGTCCAGCGTGTCGTGCCCCTGATCCTGAAGGGCATAGGCGCGGATCTTGTTGCTCAGTCCGATTCCGCGCCCTTCATGGCCGCGCAGATAGACCAGCACGCCGCTCTCCGCCGCGCCGATGCGGCGCAGGGCTTCGTGCAACTGCGCGCCGCAGTCGCAACGCAGCGAGCCGAACGCGTCGCCGGTCAGGCATTCCGAGTGCAGCCGCACCAGGGGGATGTCTTGGGACGGATCGCCTTTGACGAGGGCGACATGTTCGATGCCGTCCGGGTCGCGGAACGCGTGAATGCGCAGGTCGTCGCCGCCATATGTGCCGGGCAGCGCGGCCTCGGCGATGGTTTCGATGGCGGGAGGCGCTGCCTGCGGGATGACGCGGGAAGCGACGGGGCCACGACCCCGCGCGCGACACCATACCGCAAGCTCGGCGATGGTGACGATCGGCATGTCATGGCGTTCGGCGAAGCGGCGCAGTTCGGGGAGGCGCGCCATGGAACCATCGGCGCTCATGATTTCGCAGATCACGGCGGCGGGCTCGAGCCCCGCGAGGCGGGCGAGGTCGATGGCGCCTTCCGTATGGCCTTCGCGTGCCACCACCCCCTCGGGATGGGCGCGCAGAGGAAAAATGTGACCGGGCGAGCTGATCTCCTCCGGCGCCATGTCCGGATCGGCGGCGACGCGGCAGGTCCGCGCCCGGTCGGCGGCTGAAATTCCGGTCGTGATGCCATGCGTGGCCTCGATCGAGACCGTAAACGCCGTGCCGCGCGGATCGTGGCCGCGACGCGGCTGCATGGGCAGGCCGAGCGCGTCGATCCGCGCGGCCTCCAGAGGCAGGCAGACGAGGCCGCGGGCGTGGGTGACCATGAAATTCATGGCGTCCGCCGTGACGAACTGGGCCGCCATGACGAGATCGCCCTCGTTTTCGCGGTCTTCGTCATCGACCATGACGACCATGCGGCCCGCGCGCATGGCATCGATCGCCGCCGCCAGGGCGGGCGACATCGCGTGGCCGTTCATGCCGCCTCTCCGTTTTTGAGGAGGGATTCGACGTATTTTGCCAGCACGTCGACTTCCACATTCACGGGCGCTCCGACCGGCGTGTCATGGAAAACCGTATGCTCCCAGCTATGCGGAATGAGCATGAGATGGATCGGGAATGTCTCCCCTGCGGTTTCTCCGAGCGTGTTGACGGTCAGGCTGACGCCGTCGAGCGCGATCGAACCCTTTTCGACGACGTATTTTCGCAACCGGCGCGGCAGCATGACCGTGAGATGGCGCGACTCGCCCATACGCTCGACCGCATGGAGATGGCCGATACCATCCACGTGACCCTGCACGATATGGCCTGACAGACGGGTCGAGGGCGTGGTGGCGCGTTCGAGATTGACGCGACGTCCCTCCGCCAGCCGACCCAGGGCCGTGCGGTCGAGCGTCTCGCGGCTGACGTGGAAGGTGGCGTCCCCAACGGTCGCGGTCCCGTCCGGTCCGAACGCGGCGACCGTCAGGCAGGCGCCGTTGACCGCGATGCTCTCGCCGAGCGCGAGATCGGACAGGTTCGTGGCGATCGTGACCGTCATGTCGTTCGGGGTCATGGCGCGCGCGCGAACCGTCCCGAGACGCTCGATGATTCCTGAAAACATCAGTTCATTCTCTCATTGTCGAAAATCAGGCCCCGGCTTTCAGGCAGAAGGCGCAGGGGCGTCGCGCCGCGATGGCGCACCTCCCATCTGTCCCGGTCTTTCGCGTCCCGCTCTTCCATGTCCCGGCCTGCACCGGTCCGGATCGTGAGCCAGTCGTCCCAGAGGCCGAGGCGTGCGACCTCGCGCAGCAGGCCTGGACCTGCTTCGATCATCGCCCAGTTCGCGCCGTGTGCCGCGAGATGCGCGGGGACCGCCTCGAGCGTTTCGCAACGCAGGACGCGAAAGCCGCTGGTTTCCATCTCGGCCACGTAATGCGCCGGAACGCGCCCACGCCGGTCGCACAGGACCAGCAGGCGCGGCGCGCGGCCGTCATGGTCGCGGAGGTGGCGGACGGTGAAGCGCGGGTGGTCGGCCAGGACGGTGCCCGCGCCGGTGATAATGGCGTCCGTGGCGCGACGCAGGCGATGGGCGAGGGTGAGGGAAGCCGGTCGGGAGAAGGTCGTCCGGCCGGTCGGGGGGATCATGGAACCATCGGCATCGAGAGCCTGCTTGACGGTGATCCATGCCCGACCGTCCGTGATGCGGCGCGCGAACGGCGCGATGAGGTCTTCGCAAGCCTGTCGCAGATCCGAGAGTTCGGGCACGTCGCGCAGGACGATGCAGCGTCGCGCATCGGGCGCCGCTGTCAGTCGCGCCATGCCTCCGGCCGCCGCCGCATGGGGGTCCGGGACACCGACCCACACTTCCCGCACGGGACTGTCGCGCAGCGCCTCTGAACAGGGCGGTGTGCGACCGGTGTGATTGCAGGGTTCGAGTGTCACGATGGCGGTGCGAACGCGGTCGATCACGCCATCGGCCCGTGCCAGGCTCAGGGCGCGCGCCTCCGCGTGGGGCGTTCCTGCGCGCTGATGCGCGGCTGTGACGAGAATCTGGCCCTCGGCATCGAGGAGAGCGCAGCCGACGGGAGGATTCGGCGCGGTAGCGCCCATGAATGCGACAGCGGCGTCGATGGCCGCGCGGAATGCATGGCGGACGGCACCGGGATCGGTGGTCGCGTTGATGATCATGCTGGTGTGCGGGGACGCATCCACACCCTGTTCCTCTCCTGCGAGAGACGGATTCAGGGCGTCACGTCAGGGCGCGCGGCGTGACCGCACGGTCATGCCCCGTTCCTGACCGCGTTCTCTTTCATCCGGACTATGACCGTCGGCCCCGGACTCTGACCGGGTCTGCTTGACCCTCCGGCCAAGGGCCGGAGGCGCTCGCGGGCTTGTGCTTGCGCACCTACCGCCGGTGGGGAGTTTCACCCCGCCCTGAGAACGTCTCGATTGTGACATGCCAGAACCAGACGGCATGCCCCCTCATCAATGGGTATGCGCAGGGTGATTTGCAAGTCTGTATGTCCTGCAAACCGGGGCGTCGTGTGAAGAGCCATTACGAAAAAACGCGCGCCTCTCCGGTTTTTCGGAGTGACGCGCGTCTGATCACCTGTCTGGCGGAACGGCCTGACCGGTTAACGCATCACTGGGTCGCCGCCTGCGGCGTCGTCTGCTTCCACTTGGATTGCGTGTAGTTGGCGCCGTTCGTGACGTCATGGCCCACCGAACTTACGTCCTTGCCCGCGCCGCTGACAGTGTTGCACGCCGAGAGTGTGGAAGCGGCTCCCACGACAACAACGGCCGCGAGAAAAACGCGAAGAGTGCGCGCGACTTTTACCTGTTTCACTGTCTGATCTCCTCCGAATAGTGAGTCGGCTTCTTCAACGCGGGATCTGAAGGCCGGTTTCTGAAGCGTATCGATAATTCTTCGGATGCGAAATGGCGGGCTTCGGGAGGTGTCAGTGACGTGTGACGACGAGGGAGACCGCCGCCTTCCCGTCGGTCAGTTCAAGAGCCGTCTCCGTCCCCGGAACGAGGTGGGCAATCTCCGCGAATGCCTGAAAATTCGGCAGAAGAGGCAATGCGATCTTGCCGAAAACGACCTGGAAATTGTCCGTGAATTCAAGCGGAGAGAGCGCGTGGCCGCCCGTATCGTGGATCGACGTCAGTGCGGGCTGGCCGAGCAGGATAAAAGCATGGAGATGCTCTTCATCGACCGGAAGGTACAACTCCCATTCCCTGATGGCTGCCGCGTTGAAATCCAGGTGCCGGTCCAGCAGACTTCTCATATACCGCGGCTCGTCCGTATCGCGCGTTTCGAAGGCCACCAGTCCACTCGCCTGCGGCAGGAGCGTGAGAGGGGGGAAGGGCATCGGCAGGGAGACCGCTTTGCGAAGTTCCACGTCGGCCCGACCCGCATGCGGGTCGTCCGCGAAGAAGAAGATGCCGGGATAGGCCGTGCTGTCGAGCGTGCGGGAAAACAGGCAGTCCCGCATGAGATCGAGTTCCAGAAAACGTCCGAAGTGGTTCAGGAGCCAGAAGCGGTTCTGACCGGCGGATGCACTCATTGCTCTGTCTCCTTGCATAGATCCGGGGCCGCCAGGCGCAGGCATTTGCGCATGACGCTGGGGAGCGCCTGTCGCATGACGTTGTCCGGGTGGCACGCAAACCCGTCAGAATTCTGGCCGAACGTGTTGATGATACCCCGATAAACGCTCAGATGGAGCGTCAGGTGCGTGAACACATGCACGACGTCCCCGACGAGTTCAAAATCGACCGTCGAAGGGGCATGGCGTGCGGCTTCCTCGACGGTCCAGCGGGTCGCGCGCCACGGCGTTCCAGGAAAGGCCGTCATTCCCGCCAGCAGGCCGGTTTCGGGGCGGCGCGTCAGCCAGAAATTGCCCTTCTGGTCGCGAAGCACGAAGCAGACGCCGTAGCGTGGCGGCTTGGCCATGCGCTTGGCGCGGCGGGGAAGTTCGGCGGCCAGACCCGCCTTTCGGGCCGCGCACCCGTCCTGCCACGGACAGATCCCGCAGGCCGGATTGCGCGGCGTGCAGATCGTGGCGCCCAGGTCGAACAGCGCCTGCGCGAACGCACTTGGCCGCGCCTGTGCTTCCGGATCGGTGTTGAGGGTCGCCGCCGCGCGCGCGATGGCGGGGCGAGCCCCGGGTAGCGCTTCCTCGATGGCGAAGACGCGCGCCGTCACGCGCTCCACATTGCCGTCAACGGGCACGACGGGTTCATTGAAAGCGATCGCGGCGACGGCGCGGGACGTGTATTCCCCGATGCCTGGGAGCGCGCGAAGTTCTCCGACGCTTTTGGGGAAACCGCCCCGGGCCGCGACGATCTGCGCGCAGGCGTGCAGGTTGCGGGCGCGGCTGTAATAGCCAAGCCCCGCCCACAGGGCGAGGACGTCGTCGCGCGGCGCTGCGGCGAGCGTCGTGATGGTCGGGAAACGTGCGAGAAAACGCGCGTAATAACTTCGGACCGCCGTGACCGTCGTCTGTTGCAGCATGATTTCGCTGAGCCAGACGTGGTAGGGATCGGGAGACTCGTGATCGGCCGCGCGCCATGGGAGATCACGACGATGACGGTCATACCACTGAAGCAGGTGGGAGGCAGAAGGAGACACGCCCGGGATATGACGAAGGAAACGAAGCGGAGCAAGGCCCCGAAATCCATCGCCACACCCGATGCGGCGGAAAAGGCCACACGGCGGAGTTTCGTCGCGCGGCCGATCGGGTCGATCCTGCCAGCCATCACGCGTCCGGCATTCTCCCGCCAGAACACGCCGGCGGTGCGCCTGATGCTCGAATGGGAAGCCATCGTGGGACCGGCTCTCGCGGCGCAGACAACGCCGCGCCGGATCGCGGCCGGCACGCTGACCGTGGCGTGCGCCGGGCCGGTCGCCATGGAGATCCAGCATCTCGCGCCGCAGTTGATCGAGAGAATCAACGGTTATTTCGGAACGCTGCCACGGTCTTTCGATCGGCCCGGAGGGGCCGGGCTCGTGGAACGCATCAGGCCGGTGCAGGACGCCACCATGGCTGTGGCGGCGCTCCCTGTCATCAGGCCCGAGCCACGTCCCGTCGAGATCGCGGATATGGCTGACGGGCCTTTGCGTGACGTTCTCTCGCGGCTGGGCGGTCAGGTCGTGGCACGGAAGAGCCGTCGATGACCGTAAAGCGCGACAACAGGCGCGCCAGATCGAGCGCCGGTGTGACATTTCGACTCAATCCCGTGCTGAAAAGGCCCTTTTTTAGCGGTATTTCCGTGACGATGTACTTATGTGGATGAGGCAGCAATGCCCCGAACGTGTTTCCCGACCCGATTGGTGAGACCGGGTCATGAAGCATGGCGTGAAAGGATGAAAGACATGAAGCCGCGCAAGATGCTTGGTTTCCTGATGGCGGCAACGCTCGTGGTTTCAACTGGCCCCGCGGCCCTGGCGCAGCATGGCGGCGGGGGTGGTTTCCACGGCGGCGGCGGTGGGGGTTTCCATGGCGGCGGTGGCGGCGGTTTTCGGGGAGGTGGTCCCGGTGGTGGCGGGTTCCATGGCGGCGAATTCCATGGCGGTGGCGGGCGCGGCGACTGGAGAGGCGGCGATCATGGCTGGGGCGGCGGGCGTGGTCCCGGCTGGCGTGGTCCCGGCTGGGGCGGTGGCTGGCGTGGCGGCGGGTGGGGCGGCGGCTGGCGCGGTCCGGTCTGGGGATCACGCTGGGGCGGTGGCTGGCGCGGTCCCGGCTGGGGTTGGGGCGGCCCCGGCTGGGTCGGCTATGGTTGGGGTATGCCTGGCTGGGGCGGCGGCTGGGGCTGGGGCGGCTGGGGTGTTGGTCTCGGCATGATGACCGGAGCCATCGTGGGCGCCTCGGTGGCGTCGGCCTATGCCTCTCCCTATGGCGGCTACGGGGGGTATGGAGGTTACGAAACCCCGTATTACGGCGGCTATGAAGGCTACGCGCCTCCGGTCTACGCGGCGCCGGGTTACGGCATGCCCTATCCGGGCGGTTATTGAGCGCGCCTGCCGTTTTCTCTCTCGTTTTCTCTCTCGTCGGGAGCCTGTTCGGGAGAGAAAACGGGCAGTGTCAGGCGCGCCTGTTCGATCATGCGTTGTTCGCGTTCGTAGGCCCCGGCGATCAGGGCCGGGATCAACGCCGTTTCAGGCATGTTCTGCCAGTATTTCCGCGGCATTTCCTTCATCATCGCTTTTTTCATGAGGCGCGCCGGATTGAAAATGGCGGCATAATAGGCCTTCCACACCGTCTCGACCTGATCGTCGTGCGGCGCGTCGCGGCGCTGTGAGGGCGGTCCTTCGGAGAGGCTTTCGCCGTCCCAATGCATCGAACCGCGTGGCGTCAGGATCGACCAGCGCATGTTGGTGAAGCGCTTGATGAAAAAGCGGGCATTGGCGCGCAGGATGTGATGTTCCGGCTCGAACCATGCGACAAACCGTTCACGGTCGCCGTCGCTGACTTTGCGAAAGCGCACGAAAGCCTGCATTTTGTGGATATCGTGGCCCACAGCATGGGCCAGACGTTCGATCCGGTGAATCCGGGGGTCGGCGCGGTCTCCGAGTCGATGCGGATTTTCCAGCACCCGCAGCAACAGTGCGTAAAGCAGGGCAAAGCGCTCCGGCGTGCTGTGTCGGATGGCCTGGCGGGCCAGCGAAACGAAGTGGCGCGGCACGCCGAATGGCTTTGCGTGCGTGGCGGCAATCCGCTCGCCGCTGAAAAGATCGGTCGGGCGCTCGCCCACCTGCCAGACGACCCGCTCCGCCGGAACACGCTCCGTGACAAGGGCGCGGGCCGCGTCCCGCCACCCGTCGAAATCGTCTTCCGCTTCCAGATGGACCGTACGCATCGTCACGCGGCAAAAAGCTCGAACTGGACGGCCTTGGGTGCCGCCAATGTCCGCAGATCGGCGCGGTCCGCCAGCATCACCGGTTTCCAGTCATCCGTGATGATGAACAACCGCAGCTTTTTGACCGAAACGGTCAGGCGCGCGATATCTTCCATGCGGAGCCTGCGCCACCGTCTCGCGGTCAGAATGGCGCGAACGGCTTTCGGTCCAAGGCCCGGCACGCGCAGGAGCGCCTCGCGCGGGGCGCGGTTCACATCGACCGGGAAATGCTCCCGGAACCGCAGCGCCCAGGCCAGTTTCGGGTCGATGTCCAGCGGCAGCATCCCGGTTTCCGGGTCCACCGCCGCGCCGACTTCATCGGGCGTATAACTGTAGAAACGAACCATCCAGTCCGACTGATAAAGCCGGTGTTCGCGCATCAGGGGCGGTCGCTTGAGCGGGAGCACGGCGCTCGCATGCGGAATGGGGCTGAAGGCGGAGTAATAGACCCGCCGCAGGGCGAAGCGGCTGTAGAGCGTCGCCGCGCGGGCGACGATATCGCGGTCCGTCGCCGCGTCCGCGCCGATGATCATCTGCGTGGATTGTCCCGCCGGCGCGAAGCGCGGCGCGGAACGGTAGCGCCTGCGGGCATCCGCTCCATCCTCGATGGCCGTGCGCATGGTGCCCATCGCGCCCTCGATCCGGGTTTCGGATTTTTCCGGCGCAAGCTTCCGCAGGCCGCTGGCGGTCGGGAGTTCGACATTGATCGAGACGCGATCGGCGTGGCGTCCGGCCTGGGCCACCAGTTCCGGGTCCGCGTCGGGAATGGTTTTCAGGTGGATATAGCCGCGAAAATCATGATCCTCGCGCAGGCTGCGCGCGACTTCGACAATCTGTTCCATCGTGTAGTTGGGCGTATGGATGATGCCCGACGAGAGAAACAGCCCCTCGATGTAATTGCGGCTGTAGAAATCGAGCGTGAGATCCACCACTTCTTTCGCCGTGAAACGGGCGCGCCGCACATTCGAGGATTTGCGGTTGATGCAGTAATGGCAGTCGAAAATGCAACTGTTGGTCAGCAGGATTTTCAGCAGGCTGATGCATCGGCCATCCGGCGCGTAAGCGTGGCAGATGCCGCCGCCCGTCGTCGAGCCCATGCCCTTGCCGCCACGGGAATCGCGCTTTTTCCCGCCGGAGGAAGAGCATGACGCATCGTATTTCGCGGCGTCGGCGAGGATGGTCAGTTTCTCGGTGGTGTCCAGCTGGGCCATGCGTCTGAATCCGGTGTGCTGAGACGGAAAGACTTCCTCGCGGCGGTGTGCGGCGAATCGCTCAACAAGAACAAATACAGAACATGCCGGGTCGGTTCAAGCCTTTCCTGTGGCCATGCCTTCATGATGGATGAACGCAGGCGCGGAGACGTTCGGTCCCTGCCGGGATGAGGGAGAGCGAGCGCCCGCCGATCTGACCGACCGGGCGCAGAGTCAGGGCGTTGACGATCCATGCGGCGCTGACCTGAGGGAAGTCCGGCTCGATATGGCCTTCCCGGACCAGACCGCTTTCGACCAGACAGGCGCGGCTGATTCCGGCCATAGCGCCTTCCGTGAGAGCAGGGGTGACAAGCCCCTCCGGCGTCAGGACGATCAGCGATGCGGCGCTGGCGCTCGCGATCCGTCCGGCGGCGTTGCACAGCAGCCCGTCATCGGCCCCGATATCCGCCGCTTCCATACGGGCGAGAATCCCCGGCAGGTAGTTCAGGGTCTTGAGACGGCTCAGCGGCGAGGCGCCGTCGCGAATCTGATGGCTCACATGCAGCCGGGCGGCGCCGGGCTGCCTGGCGGGAGAGGGCTGCGTGGTGATCAGCACCGTGGGGCGGGGCTTGGTCGGCGGCATCAGGCCTCGTGGTCCGATGCCGCGCGTCAGCGTCAGGCGTGCGCTGCCGTTCACGATGGCGTTGGCCGTGATGACGGTGTCCAGACCTTGCGCCAGAGCAGTCATGTCCAGCGTCGGGAAGCGCAGGATTCTGGCGCTGTCGCACAGGCGGTGGAAATGGCGCGTCCGGTGCGGGATCGTCCCGTTGGTCACGCGCATGGTTTCGAAAAGCCCGTCGCCCAGCAGGAAGCCGCGATCGGCGGGGTCGATCCCGGCATCCCGGGCGGGGCGGAGCGTGCCGTCGATCCAGACGAGATCGCTCATGGGTCGAAAAGGGAAAGCAGGGGCGCAGCCTTCAGACGCATTTCCTCATATTCCCGCGCTGGGTCGGAGGGATAGGTGATGCCGCCGCCAGTGCCGATTTCGAGCCGGTCTTTCAGGATCGCCAGAGTACGGATGATGACGCTGCTGTCGAGGGCGCCATCGAAGCCGATGCGGAAAAAACTTCCGCAATAGGCGCCGCGCGCGGAGCGCTCGATGGTGTCGATGATCTGCATGGCGCGATGCTTGGGCGCGCCGGTAACGGAGCCGGGCGGCAATGTGGCGCGTAGCAGGTCGATGGCGTCCAGACCGGGGCGGATGATGCTCCGCACGCAGGAGACGAGATGATGCCAGTGGGCGAAACGCTCGACCTGGCAGAGTTCCGGAACCGTGACCGATCCGAGCTGGCTCACGCGTCCGATATCGTTGCGCATCAGATCGGTGATCATCAGGTTTTCCGCGTATTCCTTCTCGTCCCCGGCCAAGGCGAGGGCGATGGCGCGGTTTTCGGCTTCCGACGGGCCAAGAGGGGCCGTGCCCTTGATCGGACGCGTTTCGATCCGACCTTGCGCATCCATGCTCAGGAAGCGCTCGACCGAGCCGCTGAGGAGCGAGAAACCGGGCGATTTCAGTAATCCGCCAAAAGGAGCGGCCATCGATTTTCGCAGGGCGCGATACAGATCGACGACGGCCAGCCCAGCGGGGCGGCTGGCGTGGAACCGGACCGTCAGATTGGCCTGGAACAGATCTCCGGCGGCGATGTAGTCCCGCACGGAATCGACCGCCCTGATCCACTGCGTCGCGTCGAGATCCGGCCTGAACGGCAAGACGGGCGGTGCGGCGGGTCGGCGCGTGCAGGAAGGCAGTTCGGGCGGTGGCCTGTTCGTCAG
Source organism: Brytella acorum (assembly GCF_029309905.1). Taxonomy (GTDB): domain Bacteria; phylum Pseudomonadota; class Alphaproteobacteria; order Acetobacterales; family Acetobacteraceae; genus Brytella; species Brytella acorum. Next base: position 118,014 of record NZ_JARBJP010000007.1, on the reverse strand, counting down.
GGAGGACCAGTAGAGCCGCTTGTCCTGCCGGTCGAAAACGAGAGCATCGGCGAACAGGCCCGCGACGAGGTGCGGTGTGTCATCCGCATGGGCGCTGGGGATTTTCTCCAGCTTCAATCCGGCCCCGTAGCTCGCCATGCCGACGAGGCCACCCTGGAAAGGGAGCGCGCCCTCTGCCTGACGGGGCGGCAGCAGAGCGCGCAACGCGTCCCACCCCGACTCCTCGCAGGTGACGAGTGTCGCGACGGGACGCCGACAGAGCACCGACCAGCGCGTCCGGCCCGAGAGAGGGCCGCCGCTATCGAGCATCGCAAGCCAGGGTTCGTCGTGCCAGGCGGCCAGACAGGCGTCTGGCGAGCGCCAGGGAAGCTCGACGGGAGCGCAAGGCGTTCCCAGGATGTGCGATTTCAGGGTGTGCGCCCGGCCATGAGAACCATCCGCACCATGGCAGCGTGCCAGATGACATCGGCCTGGGTGGCGCGTTGCTGCGCCGCCAGAGCCGCCTGGCGGGCGCGGAGATATTCGATGGCGGAGGTTTCGCCGACGCGCCATGCCTTGTCCATCTGCCCGGCACGATCCTGCAGGGCTTTCTGCGTCCTGTCGGCGTGGCGGAGAATTTCGAGGGCGGAGGCGAGTTGCGCGCGGGTCTGGCGGTATTCGACGGTCACCTTGCGGCGCGTGAGTTCCGCGTCCCGCTCGGCTGCGCCGATCGCCTTGGTCTCCTTCATCATCATCGGCGTATTGCGTGCCTCGCTGGGAAGCGTGGTGCTGAACTGAACACCGACCTGCGTGTCCCACGGACTGCCATACTGACCCTGCTTCAAAACCATGATGCCCACTTCCGGTGCGGGCATGAAGGAATGGGCCGCCACGTTGTAGGAGGCGTGAGCGGCCTGCACCGTCGCGTTCGCCATTTCGATGCGCGGATCGTTCTTCGGATCGAGCGACAGTCCCTGTCCGACGAGAAGATGGCCATCGAGGTTCATCAGATCCGGGATCGTATCATGCCCCGTCAGTGTTTCCAGTTCGGCGCGGGTCGTCTCGATTTTCTGTTCCGTTTCCGCGATGCGACCGTCGAGATCTTCCTTCTCGCCGAGCAGCGCCTCGTTGTCGGTCGCCGGGATTTCGCCCTGTGCGAGGGCGCGTGAGGTAGCCTGCAGGGCCTGGGCGAGAACCGCGCTGGTCTGGCGCATGTTCTGCGCTTCCCGCGTCAGGAGGGTTGCGGCGCTTGTCAGATCGAGGAGCCGGACGGCCATGGCGAGGCGGGCCACTTTTCCGTTGGCGCGGGCCGCCGCCTCATCGGCCAGTGCGTTTTTGACCGTCGCCGTTCCCTGGCCGGGCAACCAGAGCGGGACGCCGATGCTGCCCTGATAGGTCGTGTAGCCGACATTGCTGCCGATGAAATGATCGTCGAGATATTCGCCGTTGATCACCGGTCCGCCGGGAAACCAGGATTCCGAGGCGTCGGCTGTGCGATGCGCGGCCATCGCGTCCACATTGGCGGCGCGTCCGACGGGGTCTCGCGCCCAGGCACTGATGATCGCGTCATGAAGCGTTTCGGCTCCTGCGGGCCGTACGCAGATCAGGGACAGGGCAACAGCCACGCTTGTCATGAAGAAACGGCGCGTGGAAGGCGATCGCCTGGTTCGGGTGGACGGTCCGAATGTCCCTATAGGCTCGATCATGTTCTCCGCTCGCAAGGGCGTGATACGCGCCGGGTTCCTTATCAGATTTTGTCGGATTGAGGAAAATCCCTATAAGCGCGAGAGCGTTTCGAGGCCGGTCCGTGCGGTGACACCCGTACGAAGAGACATCCAGGAAAAGAGGAACCCAACATCATGACGAACACTATGATGTTCCGACATGTCGGACTGGTCGGGCTGCTCGGGATATCCCTGCTCGCGGGCGAGGTCGCCCGCGCTGAGGAGGATGGCGGCGCGCTGTTCGTCTCCCGCTGCGTCGCCTGTCATCAAAATGGCGGCGTCGGCATGCCTGGCGAATTTCCGCCGCTGGCGGGGCGGCTTGGGTTCATCGCGCAGCGCGACGGCGGGCGGGATTATCTCATTGATGTGCTGCTGTTCGGCCTGCGGGGCAAAATCCACGCGCAGGGTAATGATTATGCGGGCTACATGCCGTCTTTCAACAAACTGAATGACGAGCAGATCGCGGCCCTCCTGCGCTATGCGACGGGAATCAAGGCTCCGGCGGCGGATATTCAGGCCTCCCAGCTCGCGGCGGCCCGCGCGAAGGCCAAATCCGTCCAGGATGTGGCCGCCGAGCGTGCGGCTCTGGAGAAAACCGGTAAGCTGCCCTGAAAAACGGCGCTGACCCCGTCTCATGACGGCCGTCGGACAACAGACGCCATGGCGCGGATGTCAGGGTTTGCGGAACTTCAGAACCACCTGATCGGTATGGCCACGCACCGACGGATCGAAAACGGGCACGTCATGCCTGTCCTGCGGATTGGCCAGCAGCTTGCTCTCCCCCTCGAACTGGAATCCGACGGATTCGAGCTGCTGGCGGATGAGGGCTGGATCGATCCGATGGAGCCTGGCGGCATCGGCGGGATTCGTGCCCGGAGTGCCGACATGATCGATCACCATGAAAACGCCGCCCTTGCGCAAAGCGGTGAAGACGGATCTGTCAAATGCGAGCGCTGCGTCCGGGCCCGCGCCATAATAGACGTCGTGGTAGTTCTGCGACGTCCAGGCGAGATCGAGCGGCTTGGGCAGGGTGATGGCGTTCAGCGGCTGAACGACTGAAGTTACATTGTCGAAGGCCGGATCGGCGGCGATTTCGTTGATGGGGTCCGCGGCCTTGGGATGATGCGCCACGTGCTCCTGTGAATTCACCGCCCAGACATGTCCGTCCTTGCCGACCGCATTGCTGAAAATCCGTGTGAAATAACCGTGGCCGGGCATGATGTCCGCGATGTTCATGCCGCGCTTCACACCGGCGAATGCGAGCAGACCGGCGGGTTTACGCGTCGCATCCAGGGTCCGATCCGCCTCGGGTCGATCACGGTTGCTCAGGGCTGCGGCAATGCCGACCCCCGTGTTGCGCCGCGCGAGCGGCACGACGGTCTGCGCTGAAGCGCCCTGCATGACGCCGATGCCGAGGCCAGCCAGAGCGGCCAGGGTGAGGATGGATCTGCGTGTGGTCATGAAGCCCATTATCCTTACGATTCTGGCGGCAGTGTAACAGCGAACGGAAGGCCGCGCAGGATGGTCGCTCGCGGATTTTCGCAGTCGTGATCGCAAGGCCGCCAGCCCTGTCACTGGCCGGCCGGGAGGGATGGGATACGCGCCTCGCGATCCCGCGCCGATCCGGTTTATGCAACCTCATGGCCGCTGGGCCGCTGTTGAAGGAGAAGCCGTGCTTAAAAACGATCGAGGAGCCCGACCATGTCACTCAACATCCCACCCCAGAGCCAGGATCATCAGCCCGGCGTCGAAAAGGCCATGAAGCCGCTCGCCGTTCATATCCGTCCCGATTACAGGGGGAGCGGCAAGCTGGCGGGCAGGAAGGCGCTCGTGACCGGAGGCGATAGCGGAATCGGCCGGTCGGCGGCGCTGCATTTCGCCCGGGAAGGCGCGGATGTCGCGATCATCTATCTGGACGAACATGAAGACGCCCGGGAAACCGTCCGCCTGATAGAAGCCGAAGGCCGCAAGGGCCTGGCGATCGCCGGAAACGTCGCTTCGAGCCAGTTCTGCAACGAGGCCGTCGGCAAGGTGGTCGAGACGCTCGGCGGGCTGGATATCGTCGTGAACAATGCCGGTGTGCAATATGTCAGCGAAGACCTCACCGACATCACGGATGCGGTGTGGCAACACCATATGGACGTCAATATCAACGGCTATTTCTACATCACGCGCGCGGCGCTGCCGCATCTGAAAGCCGGGTCCGCGATCATCGCCACGTCTTCGATCAATGCGTTCGCGGGCAATGATGCGCTGGTCGCCTACAGCACGACGAAGGCCGCCGAAATGGGCTTCACCCGTTCTCTCGCCCTTCAGCTCGCATCGAAGGACATCCGGGTCAACGCCGTGGCGCCCGGACCCGTCTGGACGCCGCTCCAGCCCGCAAGCTGGGGACCGGTCGACCCGCAGGCCGTGGCCGACCTCGGAAAGGACACGCCGATGGGCCGTTGTGGTGAGCCCGCGGAACTCGGTCCGGCCTATGTCTATCTCGCCTCGGCGGATTCAAGCTTCGTGACGGGCCAGACCCTGCATGTGAATGGCGGGAAAATCGTCAATGGCTGAAATGCTGCCCTCCCTGATGGTGCCGGTGTCGAGCTGGCTGCGATCGACGCCCCATCGCTACTGGCTGGAGCATCAGGGGCTGCGGCTGCTCGATTTTTCCAAGGCATCGCGACTCGAAGGTGGCTTCGGTCCGCTGGACGGACAGGGTCGGCTCACGCCGGACGCCGCGCCGGACACGACGCTGACGGCGCGCGCCACACATGTCTATGCGATCGCCGCCATGCGCGGCCTGCCGGGCTGCATGCCGCTTGCCGAACATGGCGTGCGGTCGCTGCTCGGGCCGTTACGCGATGCCGAGCATGGCGGGTGGTTCGCCGGGCTGACCGACGGACGCCCCGCAGCGTCGCAGACGCGCAAGCAGAACTACCTGCACGCCTTTGTGGCGCTCGCGGCCTCGTCGGCCTCCGTGGCGGGGGTGCCGGGAGCCGAAATCCTGCTGGAACTGGCGACCTCGATCTGGGAGACGCACTTCTGGAGCGAGGAAGAAGGCGTTTTTCGCGAGAGCTTCGCGGAAGACTGGTCGGATGAAGAGGATTACCGGGGCGCCAATTCCAACATGCATTCCGTCGAGGCCTGCATGGCGCTGGCGGATGTGACGGGAGACCCGGTATGGCGATACCGGGCGCTGCGGGTCGTCGAATGCTTCATTCATATGCTGGCGCGCGACGCGGCTTATGGCGTGCGTGAACATTACGACCGAAGCTGGACCTATCATCCGGACTACCATCGCGATCAGCCGACGGACGATCTGCGCCCCTATGGGATGACGCCGGGCCATTTCGTGGAATGGTCGCATCTGCTGCTGAAACTCGAAGCGGCCCTGCTGCGGGAAGACGGCGCGGCGCCGGAGTGGCTGCTGACCGACAGCACGGCCCTGTTCGAGAGCGGCATGGCCGCGGGGTGGGACCGCAACGGCAAGGGCGGCCTGCTTTATACGGTCGACAACGATCTTGTGCCGGTGGTGGAGAACCGGCCGCACTGGTGCCAGGCCGAGGCCCTGACGGCGGCGGCGGCGCTGCTGAAACGAACGGGCCATGCGCGCTATGAGGCATGGTATCGCACGATCTGGGATTATATCGACCTGCACATGATCGATCGCCGGGACGGGGGGTGGATTCAGGAGCTGGACGCGAACAACCGCCCATCCGAGGTCGTTTATCCGGGCAAGGCGGATGTCTACCATGCATGGCAGTCCACCCTGACGCCGCTCCTGCCGCTTTCTCCCAGTTTCGCGACGGCGGTGCGCGAGCTGTTCTGAGGCGGTTCTCAGGCCACGTCCACGCAAAGGGCGTAGCAGGCCGGGCCGCTGGCCTGAAATGCGGCGCTGGGGGCGAGACTCATAAGGGGCTTGGTGAACAGGATGCCATAGGGGTCGAGGGCCACGGGCTCCATCCCCGACGCGTCATTCTGGCAGGACCACGCGATGCTGCCCGTTCCATAGACACACAGCGCCCTGAGCCTGCCATGATCCAACGGTCCAGGCGCGAAGCGGTCTTCGACATGAAGCCATTGCAGCCGCACCTCATGCGACATGCCGAGGGCTGCGGTCAGCGATATGATCTGTTCAACATCGTCCTTCAGAAAGGGCGTCCGGTTTCCGCCCAGCGCAAGCCCTTCAACCTGCTTGAGCACGTGATCGAAGGGGCCCGAGAGAATGGCGCTCCTGGTCAGGTCTCCGCCGGTCGCACCGAGGCGCGCGTCCCAGTCCCGGGGCACCCTTCGCGCCCAGATTACGGCGTCAACGAACGGCATCAGGATGTCGCTTACGATCCGGGTGTCGGCCGATGCCGTCAGATGCGGCCCGATTTCTCCCGCCGGCCAGCTTTCGATGACGAACATGTCAGACTGCTGCCATCGGTGCTCGCGTCATGACGACGGTGCAGGCGTCCGGATGATCGAGAGTCAGGAGAAGCCGCTGGGTTCCCGGCGCCATCGTCGAGAGTGGCGGAGAGCGATGCAGGACGGCTCCATCGTCTGAACGACGTGGAAACAGGCGTCCTTTCAGCAGGATGAGGCTGCCTTCCGACGTGTCGTGAATGGTCTCGTCATCGGCCGTTTTCCATTGAACGCCCGGACCCGCATAGGTGCACAGAAGCCGCAGCGGCACGTTGTCGATGTGAAAACAGCGGCAACTGTCGTCATCGATGCGTTCCAGTCGCAGACGCAGATCCGGTGTTCCGGCCAGTTGCCGATACTGGCGGGCCAGCTGGATCGCATCCGCCAGAAGCGGAATGCAGCCCAGCGGAAACAGCGAGCGGATTTCCGCGTAGATGGCGTCCGGCGTTCCCCGCGTGAGGATCAGCCCCGGTCCTGCTCTGAGATATTGCGCAATCGAGCGAACGAGAATGTCGTCCAGCGCGCGTTCCCTCACCACGATATGCCTGTCTGGCTCTTCGATCGGGCGAAAGGCGGCCACGGCGTTCATATGCAGACGTGTCGGGCAGATCGAGGACATGCGATGGCTCCGGTGTATTGTTATGTTATAACATACGATCTAGGATCGCACCAGCGCAATCGCCCTCGTGGCCACAGGAAAGGAGCCTGCTCCATGTCCGCCAAACTGCCTGTCACCGTTCTTTCGGGGTTTCTCGGGGCCGGAAAGACGACGTTGCTCAATCACATCCTGAACAATCGGGAAGGCCGCAGGGTCGCTGTGATCGTCAACGACATGAGTGACGTGAACATTGACGCCGATCTCGTGCGCGAGGGCAGTGACCTGTCGCGTACGGACGAGAAACTCGTGGAAATGACCAATGGTTGCATCTGCTGCACATTGCGCGATGACCTGCTTCAGGAGGTCCAGCGCCTCGCCCGCGAGGGGCGCTTCGACTATCTGCTGATCGAATCCACCGGGATCGCGGAGCCGCTGCCCGTGGCCGCGACTTTCGAATTTCGTGACGAGGAAGGCCGGAGCCTCTCCGATCTGGCCCGCCTCGATACGATGGTGACGGTCGTCGATGCCGTGAACCTGCTCAGGGATTACAGCTCGACGGATTTTCTGCGCGACCGTGGTGAAGTGGCTGGCGAGGAGGACGAGCGGGCGTTGGTCGATCTGCTGGTCGAGCAGATCGAGTTTGCCGATGTCGTCGTGCTGAACAAGGTCTCCGCCGCGACACCGGACCAGCGCGAAGCCGCCCGGCAGATCATCGTGAGCCTCAATCCGGATGCCGATATCATCGAGACGGATATGGGCGTCGTGCCGCTGGCGCGCGTGCTGAATACGCATCGCTTCGATTATGAAAAGGCGCATCAGCACCCGCTCTGGTACAAGGAGCTTTTCGGCTCTTCGGAGCACGTTCCCGAAACCGAGGAATATGGCATCCGGAGCTTCGTCTACCGGGCGCGCCGCCCGTTCCTGCCGGATCGTTTCAAGACGTTCATAGACAGGACATGGCCCGGCGTCGTGCGTTCGAAGGGCCATTTCTGGCTGGCGACGCGGCCTGAATGGGTGGGAGAGCTGGGGCAGGCGGGTGCGCTGGTGCGCACGCAGGCCCTCGGTTTATGGTGGTGCGAAATTCCCCGCTCGCAATGGCCTGACAGTGACGAGTGGCGCGGCCATCTCTTTTCGAACTGGGACCCGGTCTATGCCGATCGTCGTCAGGAGATGGTGTTCATCGGAACCCGGGAGATGGATGAGGACGGTATCCGTGCCGCACTCGACGGCTGTCTTGTTCCCGAATTTCCCGGCGGCCGGTTCGATCCGCTTCTTTACGCCCATCTGCCCGATCCTTTCCCGGCATGGCGTTCGGCCTCGGAGGTTGTGTCCGACGATGCCTGAACCGTCCTTCGATCCCACCAATGAACGCACGCTGCGCCATGAGATGTGGCGGCGTTATGAGGGCAGGGAATGGGAGGCTTTCGATCAGTTGCCGCCGCTGGTCCGGCAGCGTGTGACCGAGCATGCCTATGATGCCTGGTCGGTCAACGTCCTCATGCTCTGGAAGCACTATAAACGCGTTTATGGTCGCACGATGCGCGCCGAGCGGGCCTTGATCCGCTATCTCGATTATTGCGAGAGACTCGAGCGCGAGGCCTTCGGCGCGCGCTATTCGGCGGAGAATGGCCGCTCCCTGCCGCATGACGCCGCGGCCGTGCCGGTACTACGGATGGGGAACCGGAGCCTGTCGAAAGCTCGCGGCCGCTCCCGCGCGAGCGCTCAGGCCTTGCGCAGGAATTCGGCCTTGAGCATGTAGCCCCCCGCTTCGACGGCGTGATCGCCGCCGCGCAGCCGGATGTTCTTGATCTTGGTGCCGACTTTCAGCGTCGTCGAAGAGCCTTTCACCTTGAGATCCTTGATGACGACGACCGTGTCGCCATCGGCGAGTGTCGATCCGTTGGCGTCTTTGACGATCTCGTCCATCGACGCGGCTTCGGCGATTTCGGCTGGCCACTCATAACCACAGGTATCACAAATATAGTTCGCACCTTCGAGATGCGTCTCATCCAGCGTGCATTGCGGGCAGGGCGGTGTGTTTTTGCTCATAACCGGGGCTTAACACCCCAGGTCCGGCCCCGACAATCCTTTTGGGCGTCTCCCGGATTTCCCCGGGTGGCCGAATGCGGAAAAGGGGGAGAAAAAGGAGCCGCCCGCGGCGACCCGCTATGCGGTCAGGGACTCAAATCTCCATGGAGGTTTCGCTTCTCTCTTGGCCTTGCCTGGTTCCTGCTCTACGCCCGCAGTGAAGCGTATGTGTGTGACAGGTCATGAAGCGGGGACCGGGATGGATGACATCGTAAGCGGCGGCGAAGCCCTCAACGGCGAAAATCTTGCGTGGCTCGCGGAGATGTATGCGCGATGGGCGCAAAACCCCTCGAGCGTCGATTCCTCTCTGGCGACGCTGTTTTCCGGATTTGACGAGGAACGGGCCCAGATCCTCGCCGAAATGAGCGGCGCCAGCTGGATGAAAGCGGCGGCTCCGGTCGCCGAACGCGAAAAAGCCCCGGGCGTAACGACTTCCGCCCTTCAGTCTCCCGAGGGGCCGATGATCACGGCGAGTGTCGATGACAGTCTGCGCGCCGTGCAGATGATCCGCGCCTATCGCGTGCGCGGGCATGTCGAGGCCCGGCTGGACCCTCTGGGCCTGCATGTTCCCCAGCCGCATGAGGATCTCGATCCGGCGACGTACGGGTTTGGACCGGAGGATTTCGACCGTTCGATCTATCTCGGCACGATGTTGCACACGCTCATGCCGCATCGGGAGACGGCAACCATTCGTGAAGTGCTCGCGGCCCTGCGCGAGACGTATTGCGGGCCGATCGGCGTGGAATACATGCACATCCAGGACCCGGCGATCCGGCGCTGGCTTCAGCAGCGGCTGGAGAGCGATGACTGGCGGCACAGTTTTTCGCCCGAGCAGAAGCGTCGCATTCTCGGGCAGCTGACGGAGGCCGAGGGCTTCGAGAGTTTCTGCCAGAAGCGCTTCACGGGTACCAAGCGCTTCGGCTTGGAGGGCAGCGAAGTCACGATTCCGGTGCTGCATGCCATCATCGAGCGATCGGCCAGCCACGGGACGCGCTCCGTCGCACTCGGCATGGCGCATCGCGGGCGTCTGAACACGATGGTCAATGTCGTGCGCAAGCCATTCGCGGCGATTTTCAGCGAGTTTGCGGGCGCTTCCTTCAAGCCGACGGACGTGCAGGGTTCCGGGGACGTCAAATATCATCTGGGAACGGCAGCGGTGCTGCGGGTCGCGGGGCAGAACGTGCGCGTGTCACTCCTGCCTAACCCGTCGCATCTCGAAGCCGTCGATCCCGTCGTGATCGGGCAGGTCCGCGCGGCGCAGGATCGCGACGGCTGCGTGGGTCTGGAAGGGCGATACCGCCATCTCGGCCTGCTGGTGCATGGAGACGCCGCGTTCGCCGGTCAGGGTATCGCCTACGAGACCATGGCGATGTCCCAGCTGGTCGGCTATCGCACGGGCGGCACGGTCCATGTTGTGATCAACAACCAGATCGGCTTCACGACCGTGTCGGCCCATGGGTATTCGGGCATGTATTGCACGGATATTGCCAAGGCCGTGCAGGCGCCGATCCTGCACGTGAATGGCGACGAGCCTGAGGCGGCCATTTACTGTGCGCGGCTGGCCGCGGATTTTCGTCGGGAATTCAACGCCGATATCGTGCTCGATCTCGTCTGCTATCGTCGTCATGGCCATAACGAAGCCGATGAACCGGCGTTCACGCAGCCGACGATGTACAAGGCCATCGCGGCGCGTCCGACGACGCGGACCCTGTATGCCCATCGGCTCGTGCGCGAGTACATCATGGACGATGCGGCGGTCACGAAGCAGTGGGACTCTTTCCAGAGCCGTCTCGACGAAGAGTTCGAGCGTTCGCGCAGCTATCGTCCCAATCGCGCGGAGTGGATCGATGCGGGGCGCGACGGCAGTCCGTCGCGCAGCGGGGTTTCCGAAGACGAACCTTCAACGGGGATCGGCGAGGCGCAGCTGGACGAGATCGTCCATGCGCTCACCCAACTGCCATCCGATTTCGCGCTGCACCCGCGTCTGCGCCGCGTCATTGACGCGCGCGCCCATGCGCTGGCGTCCGGCGAAGGGATCGACTGGGCGACGGGAGAGGCGCTGGCTTTCGGCAGCCTCGTTCTGGAAGGCCACAGGGTGCGTCTCTCGGGCGAGGACTGCCAGCGCGGGACGTTCAGCCAGCGTCATGCGGTGCTGATCGACCAGCTCAACCAGCAGGAATACACACCGCTCAACGCCATGCCCAATGCGCGCGCGCCGCTGGAGGTCTATAACTCACTTCTCTCCGAGTTCGGCGTGCTTGGCTTTGAATATGGCTACACGCTGGGAGAGCCCGAGGCCCTGGTGCTCTGGGAGGCGCAGTTCGGTGATTTCGCCAACGGAGCGCAGGTGATCATCGACCAGTTCATCGCATCGGGCGAGACGAAATGGCTGCGGACGTCCGGTCTCGTGATGCTGTTGCCGCATGGTTATGAAGGCCAGGGGCCGGAGCATTCGTCCGCACGTCTGGAGCGCTATCTCCAGCTTTGCGCGGAAGACAATCTGCGCGTCTGCAACATCACGACGCCTGCCAATTATTTCCACGTCCTGCGGCGGCAGGTCGTCAGCCCGCATCGCAAACCGCTGATTGTGATGACGCCCAAATCGCTCCTTCGCCACAAGAGCACCGTTTCCGCCATGGCGGATTTCAGGACGGGGACTGGCTTTCGCCCGGTGCTGTGTGAGACGGACGAGCTTCTGCCGGACGATCAGATCACGCGCGTCGTGCTGTGTTCGGGCAAGGTTTATTATGACCTCCACGCGGCCCGCGCCTCTTCCGACCGGCGCGACGTCGCGCTGATCCGTCTGGAGCAGATCTACCCGTTCCCGGGGGCGGCTTTGGGCGGGGTGCTGTCGCGCTATCCGAACGCGAAGATTATCTGGTGCCAGGAGGAATCGCAGAACGGGGGCGCGTGGCATTTCGTGGACCGGCGGATCGAGGACGTCCTGACGGAAATCGGTCACACCGCGGGACGTTCGCATTTCGTCGGGCGTCCGGCTTCGGCGTCGCCCGCCACGGGCCTTGCGAGCGTCCATCTTGCCGAGCAGCAAGGGGTCGTCGGGACGGCGCTGGCGCTGTTCTGACGGCGGGGCGAAAGCGTCAGAAGGGCAGCACGGCGTCCATGACCTGCTGGCCGTAACGCGGCGTCTGCATCTGGGTGAGTGTGCCGCGACCGCCGTATGAAATGCGGGCTTCCGCCATGCGTTCATGCGTGACGGTGTTGTCGGCGGTGATGTCCTGTGGGCGCACGATGCCGCTGACGTAAAGCTGGCGCAGTTCGCTGTTCACGCGGACCTGCTGCTGGGCCATCACGACGAAATTGCCGTTGGGCAGAACCTGGGTGATGGTTCCGGCCAGGCTGAGCGTCACGCTTTCATTGCGTGTGATGCGGCCCGTGGCCGCATTGTTGTTGTCACTGGCCGTCTGAAGCGTGTCGGCGCCGATGACATGCGAGATGACCTTCTGTTTGACGCCGAAAAGCTGCGGAATGCCGAAATTTTCCGCGGCACTTCGCTGTGCCGTGGTGTTGTTGTTGAGCTGCGCGGTATCGGAGATTTCGACGAGAATCGTGACGAGGTCCCCGACCTGAGACGCGCGCTGGTCCTTGAAGAACGCGCGGCTGCCGCTGTGCCAGAGACTCGCCGGTTCGGAGTTGGGCGCTTGCAGGGCGGGCATGGGCATCGTGACCGGACGGTAGTTCTGCGCCAGGGTCGGGTCCGAGATTTTTGTCATTCTGGGCGGACGACCGACTTCCGAAAGCTGCGCAAGATTGCTGCAACCTGTCAGGCCCAACGTCATCGCGGAGGCCATGAGAAGAGCATATTGTTTCATGTCCGCATGCCGTCCTGTTTCCGTCGGTGTCGTATGATGCCTGACGGAAACTAAGGAACGGTAAATGCTTGGCGCGAAATTCACGCTTAGGCGGATTTTCAGGATCGGCGGGCGAAAGCTGTCGCGGCGGAAGCGCGCATGCGGTTGTCCATCGGCACCGGCATGGCGCCCGGCAGGATCTCGATCTGCGAACGATCCGTCACCCGGCCGGTAATGACCATTTTCGTCGAGGGATTGAGTACTTCGACCATGTCGTTGCGGATGCCGTCTGCGAGGGCGATGCCGGAGGCAGTGACGCGCAGGGACGCCATGTTGTAAATCATGACGACGGAGTTGTCCTTGTGGACCAGCATCGGGTGCAGAAGCTGCGCGCTGGTCAGGGGACGATCCGGCGTCAGCGGTACGCGTGCCGTTAGCGTCATGGCCTCTTCGGGATCGTGCAAACTGTCAACGGGAAGCTGATCGGCGCGCATGCGGGAGACGATCAGGTTGTCAGCCGTGATCGGTTCGCCGATCTGAACGGTATGGCGCACCGTGAGAGCCTGTACCTGGTGCACGATCTGGCCTGACACACGTGTTTCGAGGGGCGTATCCCCGTCGATGGTCATGACGGCCGAGAAACTTCCGTTCTGGACGCCGCTGTAATTGACCTGAACCAGATGGGGCGGCGTGTCGATATCGAGCGGCACGACCAGCGGATCGAAGTGATCGATGACGAGTTCGGTATCCGGATCCCGCGGGGTCACATGCAGGGCGGCTTGCAGGAGCGACATCGCATAATCATGGCCGTAGACATGCGCCCCGCGACGGACGGTCACGCTGACCAGCGGGGACGCATCGGGCCAGTCGATACCGTACTGGGCGGCGATGGCCGTGAGCTGCGGACCACTGACCTCGTAGCTTTTGCCCAGGGCCGGCGCTTCGCCCAGAACCGTATCCTGATCAGGCGAGACACCATCGAACAGATCCGACAGATGGACTTTTTCGCCACGCAGCACGACCTCGTGCCGTAATGTTGCGGCCATGCCGGGTGACAGCCCGAGCCAGCCGACCGCGACCAGCGTCAGAGTCGCGAGGCGCCATAGCCTGGCTGTACCGGGTGGCATACGAATGACGGCCCGGCCCATGATCAGGAGCGGCTGAGGTTGGTCAGCGTCTGCATCATGTCGTCCGATGCAGTGATGACTTTACTGTTCATCTCGTAAGCGCGCTGGGCGGAGATAAGGTCCGTGATCTCGGTCACGACATTGACGTTCGACGCTTCGACATAGCCTTGCATGACCTGTCCGATACCCTGGGTCGAATTCGGATTGCCGACGTTCGGATCGCCTGATGCCTGAGTCTGAAGGAACAGGTTCTGTCCCATGGCGGCGAGGCCGTTTTCGTTGATGAAGGTGGCGAGCTGTATCTGTCCGACGATCTGTGACGTGGTCTGGCCCGGGGTCGTGACGGCGACCTGCCCCGACGTGTCCACGGAAACCGTGAGGGCGTTCTGCGGAATGCTGATCGGCGGAATGAGCGTGTAGCCATCGGCCGTGACGATCGTGCCGGAATCGGAAAGGGAGAAGGTGCCGTCCCGGGTATAGGCCGTTTCGCCGGAAGGAAGCTGGACCTGAAAATATCCTCGACCTTCGATCGCCATATCGAGGGAGTTGCTGGTCTGCTCCAGCGTGCCCTGTTCGTTGATGCGATAGATGGCGGCGGTGCGGACGCCCAGGCCGACCTGCGCACCGGCGGGGATGATGGTGCCCGTGTCCGAACTCGTCGTGCCGACCCGACGCATGTTCTGGTAGATCAGGTCCTGGAATTCCGCGCGTGAACGTTTGTAGCCCGTCGTCGTCATGTTCGCGATGTTGTTTGAGATCGTCTCGACGTTCGTCTGCTGGGCCTGCATGCCGGTGCCGGCGATGTCCAGTGAGCGCATCATGAGCAGTGGTCCTTCGGGATATCAGTCGGTGCGGGGGCGGAGGGAGCGGTGACGGATCAGGACGACGCCTGAACGATCCGGGAAATCGCGTTCTGCTGGCGTGTGGCCTCGTTCTGGACAAACTCGGACATGAACTCGAAATTGCGCTGGATCTGCATCATCTGCGTCACTTCCGACATGAGCTGGACGTTGCTGCTTTCGACCATGCCCTGCACGAGCTTGGGTTGCGGGTCCTGCCGGGTCTGCGTGTTGGCGACGAGAAGCTTGCCCCCCTCGACCTGCAGCTTGTTGTTATCCTGCGGAACAACGATGCCGATCTGTCCGATCACGCCGTTTTCCGTCGAGATCGTGCCATCGGAGGCGATGGTGACCGTCTGGTCCTGTCGCGGGATGCGGATCGGTTGCCCGTTGCGATCCAGAAGGGGATTGGAGGCCTCGTCCGTCACGGAGCCGTCCATGGCGCGGACGAAGCGACCGGAACGGGTGAGGCGGTTGCCGTTCGCCGTTTTGACGGTGAAATAGCCGTCGCCGCCAATGGCGATATCGAGCGGATTGCCGGTCTGTTCGAACTGGCCCTGTCCGATATCGCGGAATGTGGCGAGATCCTGATTATATTGAAGATTGGTCTCGCCGTCAGGGGCCTGAGCGCCGTTCTGTCTGGACAGATAATCGCTGAAAAGAATGTGCTGGGCCTTGAAACCATTGGTCGAGGCATTGGCGATGTTGTTCGCCACGATACTCATGGCACGCTGTTCGGTGTCCAGCCGGGACAGCGCAATATAAGTGGCGTTTTCCATAAGTCGGTCCTCAAGTTCCCGACTATCTGACCGCCTGTTCATTGCCAAAAGGTTGACGCTCGCCGGATTTCTTTATTTCGGAGCGAGTCGGAAGAGAAGATGGGTTCGATCGCGCGGCCGGAAAGCCGAGAAATTCACGCGCTTCCCGCCACTCGTTTGAAAAAGGGTGCGTGGCATCGGAAGGCGCCATCAGTCGGGCGATATTGGCCGCTCCGGCGGACATGTATCGGATCATCTCACGAATTCCCCTCTGGGATTGGAAAGTGCTGCTTCGGAATGATAGAGCAAATG
Organism: Brytella acorum; assembly: GCF_029309905.1. Lineage (GTDB taxonomy): Bacteria > Pseudomonadota > Alphaproteobacteria > Acetobacterales > Acetobacteraceae > Brytella > Brytella acorum. The sequence goes on along the minus strand of NZ_JARBJP010000007.1, from coordinate 102,382 downwards.
ATAATCAATCTCAATAAGAAAGGATGCCGGGATGCTCTTTCCAACCTCGATACGCGTGAGATTGTCCGCGCTTTACGCGTCGCGATAGGGAGATAACGTCTCCAGGGCGTCTTTCTCGGCCATGATGGCGTCCCGTTCGCTGACCAGAAAATTCGCGACCGCATCGCGCAGGGCAGGATCTCGAAGGTGATGGGTCGAACGTGTCAGGACGGGCAGATAGCCGCGCTGAATTTTGTGTTCGCCCTGAGCGCCGGCTTCGACGCGGCTGAGGCCGTGCGCAATCGCGAATTCGATGGCACGATAATAGCACAGCTCGAAATGCAGGAAGGGCCACTGCCCCTCGCAGCCCCAGTTGCGCCCGTAGAGCACGCCGCCGCCCATGATGTTCAGCGCGGCGGCAACGGGCGTGCCGTCATGTTCGGCGGTCATGAGGACGACCTGGGCGCCGAGCCGTGCGGCGAGAAGCGGGAAGAAACGTTCGGTCAGGTAGGCGTTGCCCCACTTCCGATCCACTGTCGACTGGTAGAACCGATAGAAAGCGCGCCAGTCGGCGTCGGTGATGTCGTGACCCTGCTTGGTATGAAATGTCAGGCCACAGGCTTGCGCGTCCCGGCGTTCGCGGCGCAGCGTCTTGCGTTTGCGGGACGAGAGCGCGGAGAGAAAATCTTCAAAGTCGCGATAATCGCGGTTATGCCACTGATATTGCAGGCCATAGCGCGCCAGCCATCCGGCCTCGACCAGTCGCTGCTGGTCCGTGGCCGTGCAGAATGTTGCGTGGATTGAGGAAAGTCCGAGTTCGTCGCAAGCCTGGGCGAGGGCTTCGGCCATGGCGTGCGCGAGGATTTCCGGCTCCGGCTGGGCCGGATCGATCAGCAGGCGTGGACCCGTGACCGGAGAGAAGGGAACGGCGACCTGAAACTTGGGGTAGTAGCGTCCGCCCGCCTGCTCATAGGCCTGCGCCCATGTCTGGTCGAAAACATACTCTCCGTAGGAGTGTCCCTTTCCAAAAAGGGGCGCGACGGCGGCGATCGTTCCGGTCTGGTCGCGCAGAACGGCGTGACGCGGAATCCAGCCCGTGCGGGCGCCGACGGAGCCGCTGTCTTCAAGGGCCGACAGGAAGCCGTGGCTGACGAAGGGGTTGTCCCCTCCCGCGCAACGGTTCCAAAGGGCGGAGTCGATCTCATGGATCGAGGCGTGCAGTGTCAGTGACCATTCCGGCATGGCGGCCAGTGTGAAGCGTGCGCGCCTCGATTGCAAAGGGTGGGTGCAAGGGATGGACGGGGCTGGTCAGCCGACTTCGAAGAGGGCTTCGACCTCGACCGGTGCGTCTAGCGGCAGCGACGGAACGCCGACAGTCGAACGGGCATGGCGGCCAGCGTCCCCGAACACGGCCACAGCGAGGTCGGATGCGCCGTTCATGACGGCGGCATGCTGCGTGAAGTCCGGGGTGCAGGCCATGAAACCGCCCAGGCGGACGACGCGCTTGACCTTGCCGAGATCGCCGATGGCGGCCTGAACCTGGGCCAGAACGTTGAGCAGACAGAGCCGGGCACATTCTTTGCCGAGTTCGGGCGCAATCACGTCTCCGAGTTTGCCTGTCGCCCTGAGCTTGCCTTCAACAAGCGGGAGTTGCCCGGAGATAACGAGCATATTGCCTGTCTGTACGGCGGCGACATAGGTCGCGACGGGGGTCGCGGCCTGAGGAAGGGTCAGGCCAAGGGCGGCGAGGCGATCGAGCGGCGTTTCCGACATTGTGTTCTTCAACCTTGTGGCAGTGGTGTTTGTGAAGGTTCGATCTGACGATCAACCGACCAGTCTCAGCCCCGCCCTGCGGCGCGGCGTGCCTGAGTCTTCGGGCATGGACAAGGGAAGCATGGGATCTTCCATGGCTTCCGGTTCGGCCTCCGGCGCCGCGTCCGGCAGGCGCTTGCCGAGATAGGCTTCGGACAGGGCCCGAAACGCATAATCGAGCAGAGACGTGGCATAGGCTGCGATCGGATCGCCCTCGACCGTTCCGCAGGGACCGAAACGCGTATGGGCGAAGCGTGCCACATAGGCGTCCAGTGGCGCGCCGTATTGCAGACCGACCGTCACCGCCTGTCCCACGCTGTCGAGCAGGCCGCGCACCATCGCGCTTTCGCGGGCTGGAACGATGGAAACCTCACCGATCGAGCCGTCTTCGTATTCGCCCGTCCGCAGATAGAGCTTGTGACCGCCGACCGAAGCGCGCTGCGTGAAGCCGCCATGCCGTGCGGGGAGCGGGCGGCGTGTTCCGCGTTCGAGGCGGGCGGGGCGGCTTGGCAGGGCGAGCGGGTCCGGGCGCGCGGGCATGCGATCCACGAAGCCGTTCAGCGCGCGATGCATGGCCTGATGGGCGGTCGGGCCGGGGAGGGAAATCGGAGACGTGCCGGTCATGGCGGCGGCCAGAGCCGTTTCGGGCGTGAATCCGCGATGGGCCAGACGCGCGATCGTGCTAGGCCGCAGATGCCCTTCCGCGTCCAGAGGGGAAAAGATGGGCGTCAGTCCGCAGGATTCGACGCCGAGCAGCGCATCCACGGGACCTGGCGACGAAAAGCCGGTTTCGATCGGCGCATGACGGGGCGCGTCTTCGGCGATACCGCTCTCGTCGCGGATCAGGGCAGCATGCTCGGCCAGCCCGGGGATCGGAAGGGATGCCGGGGGCAGGGGCACGGGCCCGGCTCCCTGTCTGGCCAGAGATGAGGCCAGCCATGCCAGCGCGCAGGCGGCGTCGCGGCCGAGATGGCTGTCATAGTCCATACCCAGCAGGGCAAGGCAGGCGTCGAGGTTGGTCAGAAGCAGCGTGCCCGCGGGGCCGGTTCGAGTCTCTTCGTCCGGCATACGTGGAGCGAGAGCCTCGAAAAGCGGGAGTTCACCGTTCAGCGTGTCGGCCGCGACCCCGTATTTGCGCCGTAGCACGTCGCAGGCCAGCCGGATGCTGGCGATGAACGCGTCGGTGGCGAACAGTCCGTCCTGAACGAAGGCCGCAAGATTGACGATGAAACCGCCGTTGCGATCCTGCATGCCTTGCCAGACGGACGCGATCGGCGCGAGCTGACGCATCAGGAGGAGGCAGGCGAGCGCCTTGCCGGGTGGCAGGAGATCTTTGCCGGAAGCGGGCGCGGGCAGGGCGTCCATCTCCGCCAGCCAGCGACCGGCTTCCGTGGTCAGCCGGATGGCGGCCATCGATTCCGGGCCGCGTGGCGGTGCGAGCTGAAGCAGCGCGCACGCGGCTTCGTCGTCCCACGGGGCGGGCAGGATGACGGACTGGACGGTCGGGTCATCGGGGTCGGCGGTGACGTGCGCAGTGCGCATGCGAACGCCGTTCCAATACTGGCGGGCTGCTGTCATGTCGTGATCCTAGGCCTGCGGGAGACCGCAAGAAAGCGCCTTAAAGCCTGCGATATGGTGGATAATACTCCGTATAACGTGGATATGGGGGATAACATCGGATGAGGCGCGGGACGGGATGCATGGACGCCACCCGGTTTAGCCTGTAGTACTGACGGCATGTCCTTCACCTTTGATGTCTTCGGGGCCTGACTTCCATGAGTGCAGCGACCGGCGTCCGTGCGCGCCCTGCCACTGTAGAACTCGTTACCGGTCTGCTGGTGCTGGGGGTTCTAGTCGTCCTGATCGTGGTCGCCATTGGCGGCCGACATCGTTCGGGGAGCGACGGTTATCCGTTGAACGCGGTTTTCAATCAGATTGACGGTCTCGATGTCGGTTCCGACGTCCGTCTTTCCGGCATTACCGTCGGGCATGTGACGGGCGAGGTCGTGGATCCCAAGGATTTCAGGGCACGCGTGACCTTTACAGTGCGTCCCGATATCAAACTGCCGGTCGACAGCGCCGCGATCGTTACGTCCGACTCCCTGCTGGGCGGCAAGTACATCGCGCTCTCGCCGGGTGGCAGCGAGACGATGCTCAAGGCGGGCGGCGAAGTTATCCAGACGCAGGGCTCCATCAGTCTGGAGCAGTTGCTGAGCAAGTTCATCTTCTCGGTGACGGATACGTTGCAGAAATCCAAGCCGCAGTCGGGGAAGGCCTCGGGAGGGCTGGAATGAGTGCTGCGACGGCCTGGCTGGACCGCGACGGCGCGCCGATCGGCTGCGTGGAAAAGCTGAAGGTTCTGCGCGAGAACGAGGAAGAGCTGCGGCAGGTCATGCAGGATGCCTTCGAGGACGCGGTGCTGATGGGCGTCGCGCCGGAGGCGATGCGGGTTTTTTTCAACGATATGGTGGCGCGATTGCGCGAGCCCGGGGCCTGAACGTGCGCCATCCCTTTTCGATTCCGCTCTCTATTCCGTTTCTGGTGGCCGGTTGTTTCGGATTTGCGCCTTGCGCTGTGGCGGCTACGCCCGTGGCGGGTCCTGTGATGTATCCGGCGGTCACTTGGCAGGGGCGTGGCGCGGCTGTTCTGCGGGTTCTCAATCGCGTGGACTCGCGTATCGAGCTTCTGACCATTCCGGTTGACGGGGAAGGGCGGTACGGCAGCCTGCATATCGCGCTGCATCGCTGCGTGGATCGGCCGCCGACGCTGCCCGGAGACGCCGCGATCCAGGCGACGATGACCGATGATTCCGATCCCGCCGTGAAATTCGACGGCTGGATGATGGCCGCCGAACCCGCTCTCGCCGTCCTGCAAAGTCCGCTTTATCAGGTGAGTGTCGTATCCTGTGGCGGGGATGTGCGCGCGCCTTTGGTCGGCCCTCTTCCGGCGGCCCCTCAGCCCCGGATCTCGACCGACACGCCCACTGCCCAGCAGACCGTCTCGGGTGACGGGGAAGCTCTGACAGGTGAGGCGGGCGTCATCCAGCTGGCCCCCACACCGGGCGCGGTTCAGCCTCTTCAGGCGCCCCCGCAATCCGGCCGCAGGCAGGCATCTTCACCTTCGAACGAGACGTCGTCCGGGCCGATGATGCTGGCGCCTTCCGCCGAACCTTCCGCTCCGGCGGGTGCGGGGCCTCTGCCGCTCTCGCCGCCTTCCCCGCCCCCGGATCCGGCTCGGAACGGCGACAGATTGCCGCCTCCGCAGCCTTTGCAGGACCCTTGACAGAGGAAATATCGCGACGTCCCCTGTTTTTGTCACGATATGATGTCACAATGCACCGATTACCGTCCCTGGTCAGGGTGAAGCCGCCTTAAAAGGAGGAAACTGGACCATGACAGACACGACTGCGACGCGGGATACGACAGTATCGCCGCATATCGACATCGCGCCTGGGCACGCTGCTTTTCTGCTCGATTTTGACGGGACGCTCGTCGATATCGCACCGACGCCTGACAGCGTGGTGGTCGAGCCCGGACTTGCCGAAACGCTGATACGGCTGCGCGACCTCTGCGGAGGGGCGCTTGCGATCGTGACCGGCCGCCCGATCGAACAGGTTGATCATTTCCTGCCGGGCGTCCCGACGGCGGTTTGTGGCGAGCACGGGGTGGCCATCCGCCGCCATCCTGGCGATCCGATCAGCCGGGATACACTGCTGGAATTGCCTCCGGCATGGCTGATGGAGGCCGAACGTCTTGTCGCGGCCTGGCCTGGCGCCAGTCTTGAGCGCAAACGGGCCGGGTTCGTGTTGCATTATCGTGGCGCGCCGGAAGCCGGATCTCCGATGGAAGCGGCGATGCGATCATGGCTGGAGGGCCAGAGCGCCTTTGAGCTTCATCCCGCGAAAATGGCATGGGAGATTCGCCCGGCCGGGATCGACAAGGGGAACGCGGTGCGCGCCCTTATGGAGGCAGCTCCCTTCGCGGGACGTCGCCCGATTTTCGTGGGCGATGATGTGACCGATATGGACGGCATAAGGGCGGCCGAACTCGTCGGCGGTGTGGGCTTCCGGATCCCGGAAGACTTTCCGACCCCTCATGCTTTCCGCATGTGGCTGCGACATTACGCGGAGGTGCGTGCATGGGACGTCTGATCGTTGTTTCCAACCGGGTGCCGTCGCCCCGCGAGCGCACACAGCCCGCCGGCGGCCTCGCCGTGGGGCTTCGTGATGCGATGAAAGGGGTGGAGAGCGTCTGGTTCGGCTGGTCGGGGCAGTATTCCGAAGACTCAGCGGATCAGGAGCCGGTTTTCGACAAGGTTGAAGGCGTCACTTTTGCGACGGTGGATCTGACACGGGAGCAATACGAGCGTTTTTACGAAAACTTCTCAAATGCCCTGCTCTGGCCGCTCTTTCATTATCGTATCGGGATCATCGACTTTCATCGTGAGGATCTGAGGGTCTATCGCGAGGTGAATGCGATGTTCGCCGATCATCTTGTCCGGTTTCTGAAGCCGGACGATACGATCTGGGTTCATGACTATCATCTGATGCCGCTGGGTGCCGAACTGCGCAAACGCGGCGTCAAATGCAAGATCGGTTTCTTCCTGCATATTCCGTTCCCGCCGTGGAGCGTCATGCGCGTCCTGCCTCCGGCGGCGGAATTCCTCCGGGAGATGGTTTCGTATGATCTGATCGGTCTTCAGACCGAGGAGGACGTGCGCAATCTCAACGAATGCTTCCGTGGCTGCGGTCTCGACAAGGCGGCGCAGGCCTTCCCCATCGGAATCGATCCCAAGGAATTCGCGCAGCAGGCCGTTGACAACATTCGCGATCCCGAAGTGAAACGCCTCAAGGACAGCCTGCGCGGACGCAAGCTGATCCTGGGCGTGGATCGCCTGGATTACTCGAAGGGCATTCCCGAGCGGCTTCGGGGTTACGAGACCCTTCTCAAGCGGTATCCGGAGCATCTGCGGGGCGCTGTTTTCCTGCAGATCTCGCCGCTGTCACGCGCCGGGGTCTCCAGTTATCAGACGCTGCGCCGCGAACTCGATGAGCTGGTGGGTTTCATCAACGGCCAGCATGCCGATTTCGACTGGACGCCCATCCGCTATCTGACCCAGCCCGTGCCGCGTGCGTTGCTGGCGAGCTTTCACCGGCTCGCGGATGTGGCGCTCGTCACACCGTTGCGCGATGGCATGAACCTCGTCGCCAAGGAGTTCGTGGCGGCTCAGGACGCTGCGGATCCCGGCGTGCTGGTTCTGTCCCATTTCGCGGGAGCGGCGCCGGAAATGGAAAACGCGCTGCTCATCAATCCTTATGATTGCGACGATGTGGCCGATGCGCTCGACCAGGCATTGACGATGCCTCTGGACGAGCGGCAAAAACGATGGGAAGCGCTGAACGAGGAAGTGACGCGCAATACCGCGGCGCATTGGGCGCGGCATTTTCTTGAGGTGCTTGGGGAGACAGCCAGTCCATCATGACACGTTCGGCCGTTCAGAGCAGTCTCGGGGTTCTGCTGATTTTCGCAAGTTTCTTCGCATTGGGAACGGCGTGGTATTCGCAGCACGTTCTCGGTGAAGTGCCATGCGAACTCTGCCTGGTCGAGCGCGTACCGTGGCGGTTTATTTTTGTCGCGGGCGTTCTGGCGTTCGTCGTGCCCCGGCGTGTCGGATTCTGGTCTCTGGTTGCGGGGCTTGTTCTGCTTACCGCGAGCGCGTTGCTCTCATTTGTGCATGTGGGGGTCGAGCATCACTGGTGGGAGAGCCCGTTTCCGTCGTGTCGGGCGCCGATCGTGCATGGCAGCACCTATCGTGAGAGGCTGCTGAGCATGCCGCTGCGGCCGACAAAACCTTGTGATGCGCCAAGCTACGTGTTCGGACTCCCTTTCTCGATGGCGGCGCTCGAAGGCGTTTATTCCGCGGTTCTGGCGGCCATCGTGATCGTCGGACTCGTGCGGCCGGGCGCGCTCGCGGATACGCGGCGGTCATAAACGCGTGGCCTGAATTGAACCGTCGGGCGATGTGAGTCTTTAACTCCGGATATGCCGCCATCCGGTGAAAGGACACATCATGACCATCCCAGTTCTCAAAACCCATGATGGACTGACGCTGCCCGCCGTTTCGTTCGGAACGTACAAGCTCAATGGTTCGGCCGGCGTCGAGGCGATGAAAAGCGCGATCGACGTAGGTTACGTATGGCTGGACAGCGCGTTCAATTACGAAAACGAAGGCGCGGTCGGCAAAGCCGTGCGAGACGGGCGTGTTTCCCGCGACAAGCTCATCGTGGCCTCGAAGCTGCCGGGACGTCATCATCAGTATGACGAAGCGCTGGCTACGATCGAGGAGTCGCTCTATCGCGCCCAGCTCGACTATTACGACCTCTATTATATTCACTGGCCCAATCCCAAAGAGGGCAAGTATGTCGAGGCCTGGAAGGCGCTGGTGGAAGCCAGGCGGCGCGGTCTGGTTCGCTCGGTCGCGGTGTGCAATTTCCTGCCCGAGCATCTTGAGCGCATCATCGAAGCGACCGGCGAGGTTCCGAGCGTCAACCAGATCGAGCTGCATCCGTATTTTCCGCAGGACGCGCAGCGCGCCTGGAACAAGGCGCATGATATCGTAACCCAGGCATGGAGTCCGCTTGGCCGTGCGAGCGCCATGCTCAAGGACCCGGTCCTGACGAAGATTGCCGAGCGCCTGGGCCGGAGCGTTCCGCAGGTGATCCTGCGTTGGCATACGCAGCTTGGCGTCGTGCCGATCCCCAAATCCGCCAAGCCCGAGCGACAGAAGGACAATCTGTTCCTGTTCGACTTCGAACTGACTGCGGATGATATGGCCGCGATCGCAACATTGGCCCGTCCGGACGGACGCACCAAAAATCAGGATCCGTCCTTCTACCAGGAGTTCTGATAGAAGGTTCGGCCTACGGTCGTCTTGCCGGATCGAAAGCGTTACGGTACCGCATAGGAACGTTCTTGATGTTCCCGGGGGTGGTATGCGGCGTCTTTTCCTGTGGTGTTCGACGATCTTCCTGTCTTCCCCGGCCTTTTTGCTCGCAACGGCGAGCGCGGGGGAGCCTCCCGCTCCCAGCCAGAATGCGCCTCTGGCGATGCGGCAGGTCTTCGCGCCTCTGGTTCTGCCGGACGCCTCTGACCGATATCGTTCGGGCAGTGGGCTGCCGGGGCCGGATTACTGGCAGAATCGCGCGGATTACAGCATTAGCGCGCATATCGATCCGGCTTCCCACGTTCTGGGCGGCGACGAGACCATCACCTATACGAACAACAGCCCGGATGCGCTGGATGTCCTGTGGGTGCAGCTCGATCAGAACATCTACAAGGACGGCGCGCGGGCCGGGTTCTCCAACCCGGAGCGTCATCCGCACCATACGGACGGCATGGTGATCGAACGGGTGGAGGTTGGAGAGGCTGCTCACCGTCAGGCGGTCGCGACGCTCGTCTCCGATACCCGTATGCAGGTGCGTCTTCCGACTGCGCTGGCCCATGGCGGCAGGGTGCGGCTGCATATCGTGTGGCATCACACCATACCGGGCGTCTGGGGTGGCCGGACGGCGGTGACGCCGGTCAGGGACGGCACGATCTTCGAGGTCGCGCAGTGGTATCCCCGCATGGCCGTGTACGATGACCGGCGCGGCTGGGACACGCTGCCCTTCCTCGGGCAGGAATTCTTCCTCGATTACGGCGATTTCGACTATGCGGTGACGGTTCCGTGGAACTTCACGGTCGCCGGGTCCGGCGCGCTGGTCAACCCGGCGGAAGTTCTCACGCCGAAGGAGCGATCCCGCCTCGACGCCGCCGGGAAGAGCGACACGCGCGTTATGATCCGCACGGCGGAGGACGTGACCGATCCCGCGAGCCATCTGGCCCGTGCGGGAGAGAAAACCTGGCGCTTCCACATGACCAACACGCGCGACGTGTCTTTCGCGGCGTCAGATGCCTTCGTGTGGGATGCCGCTCGCATCAACCTGCCGCCGGTCGCCCCCGCGCCGGGCATGAAGCCGGTGCCGCGACTGGCGATGTCGGTCTATCCGCGCGAGGGGATCGGACCGCAGGCGTGGGATCGCTCGACGGATTATGTCAAACACGCCATCGAGTATTTTTCGCAGCAGTGGTTCGCCTATCCCTGGCCGAACGCCGTCAATCTGGGCGGTCATGGCGCGGGTATGGAATATCCCGGCATCGTGTTCGATGGATGGGAGGATCACGGGCCGGAACTGTTCTGGATCACGACGCATGAGCTGGGCCATGACTGGTTTCCGATGATCGTCGGCTCCAACGAGCGTCGCAACGCCTTCATGGATGAAGGCTTCAACACGTTCATCGACGTCTATGCATCGGACCATTTCAATCACGGGGAATACGCGCCCAAGAGCGATAGCGAGTTCGCGCCGAAAACCGGTCGTCCGGCGGAGGATATCCTGCCGGTTCTGACCGATCCGCAGGCGCCGACGCTCATGACGCCGTCCGAACTGGTATCGGAAAAATACCGCCATCCGGTGACCTATTTCAAATCGGCCTACGGGCTGATGCTGTTGCGCGAGCAGATCCTCGGACCGGAACGGTTCGACCCGGCTTTCCGGCGTTATATCGCCTCCTGGGCGTTCCACCATCCGACGCCTTCGGATTTCTTCCGCTTCATGAGCAGCGAAACGGGCGAGGATCTGACATGGTTCTGGCGGGGCTGGTATTTCGAGAACTGGGCGCCGGGCTACGCGCTCGACAGCGTCGCGGCGGCCAAGGACGGCGGCACGATGGTCGTCGTGCGCAACACGGGCAAGCTGCTCCTGCCGGTGACGCTGTGCGTCACCTATGCGGATGGCTCTCATGAGGATCGGGTGGTGCCGACGGAAAGCTGGTATCTGCATGATCATGTGACGATCACCCTGCCGGACGGCAAGCGGGTCGCGCGGGCCGAACTCGATCCGGATCACAAGCTTCCGGAGCCGGACCGGACGGATAATGTGCGCGATGTTTCCGTGCCCTGATCGGGTCGTCTATCGCGCGCGATGGGAAAGGGAGAGACGGAGTTGGCGCAGGTCTGGATGTGGGCCCTGAAAATTCGGAGGAAGGTGTGTTTCCCTGGATCGTCGTTGCTGGCCATGGCGACTTTCGCGCATCCTTGCGCCGGAGCGGAAAAGACTTCAGAGACCGCGTTCTACACCAATAGCTGTTACGAAAAGGAAAGCGGGGACGTCGCGGGCTACGTCGTGAAAGAGCAGGGCGGTGGCCCGCATCCGGATCTTTGGATTTACTGGTCCGAAGGTGTTTTCATGGAACCGGCGCCTGCGAAGATCGTCAACGACGCGCGGGCGCCCGGACGTTTCGCTTTTGTGGCCTCATTGCCGGGCGGCTCCCGCCGACTGTCTTTTGACGGCGTGAAGACCGACAGGGCTCTGGAGGGGATGATGACCTCTCCGTGGGACACGACGCCCAGACACGTCGTGTTGGAGCGTCGTCCCGAGAAGGAAGCTTTCGACCCGCAACGCCATGTCGGCACGGGCTACTGCGCGCCTTTGACGTCGAGCCCGTCGTCAGAGGCACAGCATCCATAGATTTCGCGGCATCGCCATGTCATGCCGTGCCTCGATTTTTATGTGAAAACTCCATCTCTTCTGGGGCGGAGCCTGTCACCGGTTCGCGTGATCACGCCATGATCCTGTCCAGCGCGGCGCAGAATCCTTCCATGTCCCGCATCGATCCGATCGTCACGCGTGACATGGTCGGCCAGATGGGCCAGTTGCGGCCGATCTCGATCTTCTGCCGCGCGAAGGCTTCCTTGACGGCGGGGGCCGGTTTTTTCCAGTCGACCAGAATCATGTTGGCCTGGCTTCCGGGAATAAAGCGAATGTTTCGCCTGGTCAGATGGGCCAACGTCATGTCGCGTGCGGCGATCATGTCATTGCGGCGCTGGAGGATCATGTCCTTTTCGACGAGGCTTGGGCCACCGACGGCCATGGCGACGACGCTCAGCATGCTGATGAGGTTCTCGCCGTCGAAACGCATCATGCGGTCGTGCAGGGCGGGGCTTGCGAAGGTAAGGCCGAGACGCAGACCGGCCATGCCGAAGAGTTTGGAGAAGGTGCGCAGAACGAGGACGTCGTCACGGCCTTGTGTGAGGGGAATGGCGCTCCGGGCGGTCGAGAAGTGGATATAGGCCTCGTCGACGACCAGCACCGCGTCCTTCGGCTTGTTGTCGGCCAGCCACTGGATGTCTTCGAGCGACGTCACCGTGCCGGTCGGGTTGTTCGGCGAACAGATATAATACATGCCGGCGTTCGGGTCGGCGCGCAGCATGGCGCGGACATCGGTGGCGTAGTTGTTGGCGGCCGAGAGCGGCACGCGGGTCAGCTTGGTCCTGAGCCATTCGGCGCTTCCCCAGACCGCCTCATAGGTCGGGTTGGCGGTTACGACGCCGCGCGTCGGCGAGCAGAAGCAGATGACCGTGCGTAGCAGAGGCTCCGACGAGCCGGGCCAGGGCAGAACGTTCCCGACCGGAACGCCTTCCACCGTGGCAGCGGTCTCGATCAGGGTTTTGCGCAGGTGGTCGGGTTCGTAGCGGTTGCCCTGAAGGACGATCGCCTGTCCGGCCGCCGCCGGGGAAGGGAACGGTCCCGTCCAGCACTCGTTGGTGCTGATGCGGATCATGTCGGTATGGCCGACGAAGCCCGGATCTTTTCTGGGGGCGGCGGCGAAGGCTTCCGGCATCAGGCTGCCGAATGCGGCGCCCACCGACAGCAGGGAAGAAATGCGCCCGAACTGGCGGCGTGAATAGCCACGGGCGCGGAGATCGTCCTCAACCTCTTTCGAAAAAACCGTGGCCATATGCGCGTCTCCCTGTGCTGCGGGCGATTTCTGAATCCCGCACCACGCTAGGGAGGGCGGCATGGCGCTGTCAATGTCGTTCCGACGTGAAAACCTTCGGGTTGGAACCCGCTCAGTATTCCGGATTTTTCTGGTCTTCGGGAACCGAGGTCGGCGTGCCGGGGGTGCCGGAATAGGTCAGCAGCAGAACCGTTCGGGTGTCGCCCGAAACCCCGCGATGGATGTCGTTGACGCTCTCGGCGAACGCCTCGCCCTGATGGAAGGTTTTCTCTTTGCCGCTTTCCCGATCCTGGATCGTCAACTGCCCTTCGAGGACGTATCCCGCGTTTGGAACCGGGTGGTGGTGCCAGGGCAACGCCGTATGGGGCGGAATGGTCAGCTTCAGCATCGTGAGCTGGGGCTGGGTGGTCGGATAGTGCTCATAGGCGACGCCGTTCCAGGAGTGATCGTCTTTGAGCAGCGTCTGCGCGTGGGCCGTGGCGCTTTTCGGCGGTGCGGCGCGGGCAGCGACGGGTATGGCGCAGCAGAGGGCGGCGAGAATGGTGGTCCGGGACATGGACAGGGATATGGACATGCTGGAAATTCTCCGTGCTCTGTGGAGGAAAGACGAAACGTCAGATTTTCATGACGTGGAACGGCATGAAACGGCGGTCACTTTGTCGTCTTGATGTTTTACGGCTAGAAGCGCCAGCGGTTCATTACGGTCGGGACGTCCCGGCATGGCATGGAGAGAGCCTTGAGCGGATGGCAAGCCGGCGAAAGCCGCGTAACCGATACCGATCGTATGCATGTCGAGGCGGTGGTGACCCGGTCGGGCACATCGTTCGCGCGGGGCATGAAGGTCCTGCCGAAGGATCGACGCTATGCCATGTTCGCGATCTACGCGTTCTGTCGCGAGGTCGACGATATCGCCGATGGCGACGTTGTCGTGCCGGATCGCGGCGCGGCGCTGGCCGGGTGGCATCAACGCATCGTGCGTATTTACGCGGGCGAGACGCAGGATGCGCTGGATCGGGCGCTGTATGACGCCGTGCGTCGCTACGATCTGCGCCAGGCGGATTTCGACGCGGTGATCGACGGCATGGCCATGGACGCCGAGACCATCATCGTGGCGCCTGACGAGGCGACGCTCGACCTCTATTGCGATCGGGTGGCTTCGGCGGTGGGTCGTCTGTCGGTCCGGGCTTTCGGCGATGCCTCGGAAGCGGCGGACAGGGTGGCGTATCATCTGGGCCGCGCGCTCCAGCTGACCAATATCCTGCGCGATCTCGACGAGGATGCGGGGCGCGGACGGCTATACCTGCCCCGCGAGCTGTTGCAGCGTTACGATGTGCCGCTCGATCCGAACGAGGCGCTCTATGCGCAGGGGCTGGATACGCTGTGCCGCGTTCTCGCGGCGCGGGCACAGGATCATTTCCGCGCGGCGGTCGTGGCGATGAAGCGCTGCGATCACCGGGCGATGCGACCGGCGCGCATGATGGCGGCGTCCTATGCCTGTGTTCTGGCGGCTCTGATGAAGCGCGGCTGGCGTCATCCGGAACGGCCGGTGAAGGTCAGCAAGCTCGTGCGCGGCGTGCGGTCGTTGATTGCCTACGCGGTCTGAGGGCGACGTCATGACCCATGTGCATGTGATCGGCGGCGGGCTCGCCGGGCTTTCGGCGGCCATCGAGCTGGCGGGGCGCGCGTTCGTGACGGTCCATGAGGCGGGGCCGGCCTGTGGTGGGCGGGCGCGCTCCTATCATGACAAGGCGCTCGGCACGCGCATCGATAACGGCAATCATCTGGTGCTCTCCGCCAATGACGCTGTGTTTCGCTATCTGGGGCTGATCGGGGCCGAGAAATCCCTCAAAGGCCCCGGCGTTCCGATTTTCCCCTATTTCGATCTCGAAGCCGATCTGGCCTGGGCGCTCAGGCTCTCCAGAGGACGGGTGCCGTTCTGGGCGTTGCCGGGCGGGGCGCGCGTGCCGGGCATGAAGATGCGCGAACTGGGTTCGCTCTTCCGGCTGCTGAAGGCGGATGACGCGGCAACCGTCGAGTCCTGTCTGATCCCGGGAATGCTGAGCCGCCGCCTTCTGGAACCCTTCGCCGTCTCGGCGCTCAACACCGATTGTGCGACGGGCAGCGCGCGGCTGCTGGGGAACATCGTCGAGCAGTCTCTGGCGAAGGGCGGCATGGCGTGCTGTCCCTGGTATCCGTCCGAAGGGCTGTCGGAGAGCTTTGTGGACCCGGCCGTCGCGCATCTGGGTGCGCTGGGGAGCGAAGTGCGTCATGGCGCGCGCGTGACGGGGCTGGAGACGCGTGATGGACGTGTGACGGCTCTGGTTTTCGGGGCCGAAACCATGGCGCTCGGGGCGGAGGATCATGTTGTGATGGCGGTGCCCGCCCCTGTGGCCTCCGGTCTTCTGGCGCCCCACTGGCCCGGTTTCACGGCGCCGGACGCGTTCGAGAGCATCGTCAACGTGCATTACCGCCTGCCGGAAGTGCCGGATGTGCGCGGGCGCGTCGCGCAGGCCGGATTCGTCGGCGTGGTCGGCGGGATTACGGAGTGGGTGTTCGTCAAGGACGACATTCTTTCGGTGACGGTGAGCGCGGCCAACCGATATGGGTCAAGAGATCACGAAAATTTGAAAGCAACCATCTGGCAGGAGGTGCGCCGCGTGATCGGACCGGTCGTGAGCGGTGGTTTGCCTGTCGTGATGCCGCCGGTTCGACTCGTGTGGGAGAAGCGTGCGACCTTCGCCGCCACGCCTGCGCAGGACAGGCTACGTCCCGGTGCGGCCACGCCGTTCGGGAATATGGTTCTCGCGGGCGACTGGACGCAGACGGGACTGCCTTCGACCATCGAGGGCGCGATCCGTTCAGGGGTGACGGCAAGCCGGGCTTCGGGGCTTCTGCCGGGGGGCTGAACGGCTCGGATGCATCAAGAATGATGACCGATTTGCGACAATGGAGTAAAATCCCTGTTTTTATGGTCATTTGAGGACGATAGCCGACGATGTTGATCTATTCCGACGTTCTGGAACGGCCTGAAACGCCGGTGGTGCCCGATGCGGCCGCTGCCGATGCGCGCCAGGTTCAGCAGGCCGTGGAAGCCGCGCATGCTGCCCTGAGCGGGCGGCAGCGCGAGGATGGGCATTGGGTTTTCGAGCTGGAAGCCGATGCGACGATTCCGGCGGAATATGTGCTGCTTGAGCACTATCTGGACCGGATCGATGACGGGCTTCAGGCTCGGATCGGTCATTATCTGCGTCGCATTCAGGGCGAGCACGGCGGCTGGCCGCTTTATCATGATGGCGGCTTTGATCTTTCGGCGTCCGTGAAAGCCTATTTCGCGCTGAAGGCGATCGGCGACGATATCGACGCCCCGCATATGAAACTGGCGCGCGAGGCGATCCTGGATCGTGGCGGCGCGGCGCGCAGCAATGTTTTCACGCGGTTTCAGATGGCGTTGTTCGGTGAAGTGCCCTGGTGCGCGACGCCGGCCATGCCGATCGAGCTGATGCTGATGCCCAAACGGGCACTGTTTTCGATGTGGAACATGTCCTACTGGTCGCGCTCGGTCATAGCGCCTCTGCTGGTGCTGCGGGCTAAGGAGCCACGGGCGATCAATCCGCGCGGCATCCATATCCAGGAGCTGTTCGTCACGCCGCCCGACGCGGTGAAAGACTGGATCCGCGGACCGTTCCGCTCCATCTGGGGGCATGCGTTCAAATATGTGGATGTGGCGCTGCAGCCGCTTCAGTACCGCTTTCCCAAAGCTCTGCGCGAGAAAGCGTTCCGTCGGGCCATCGAGTTCATCGAGCCGCGTCTGAGCGGTGGTGGTCTGGGTGCGATCTATCCGGCCATGGCCAATGTCGTGATGATGTATCGCGCGCTCGGCGTTCCCGATAATGATCCGCGCGCGGCGCAGGCATGGCAGGCCGTGCAGGATCTTCTCGTCCATAATGGCGATGAAACCTATTGTCAGCCCTGCGTCTCGCCTGTCTGGGACACCGGACTGGCTGGTCTGGCCATGGCGGAAGCGTCTTCCGGCCCGGCGGCGACCAAACCGGCCGAGACGAAAGCCAGCCTGCGCAAGAGCATGGCATGGCTGCGCGAGCGTCAGATTCTCGATGTGAAGGGTGACTGGGCGCTGAACTGCCCGGATGTCCGCCCCGGCGGCTGGGCGTTCCAGTACGAGAACGACTATTACCCCGATGTGGATGACACGGCTGTCGTCGGTATGTTGATGCATCGTGAAGATCCCGAGGGGAACAGGGAAGCCATTTCACGCGCGCGGGAATGGATCATCGGCATGCAGAGCACCGATGGCGGCTGGGGCGCGTTCGATATCGACAACGACCTCGACGTTCTCAATCACATTCCGTTCGCCGATCATGGCGCGCTGCTCGACCCGCCGACGGCGGATGTGTCCGCGCGCTGCATTTCCTTCCTGGCCCAGCTTGGCGATCCGGATGACCGGCCGGTCATGGACCGTGGGCTCGAATATCTGCGCAGGGAGCAGGAGCCGGAGGGATGCTGGTTCGGGCGCTGGGGCACGAACTATATCTACGGCACCTGGTCGGTTCTGTGTGCGTTTAACGCGGCGGGCGTGCCGCATGACGATCCGGCGGTCCTGCGGGCGGTGCGCTGGCTGGAGAGTGTGCAGCGTTCCGACGGTGGCTGGGGCGAGGATTGCGCGAGCTACGAAGGCGGACCGCCGGGAGAATACAAGACGAGCCTGCCGACGCAGACGGCCTGGGCCGTTCTGGGACTGATGGCGGTGGGACGCCGCGACAGTGAGGCTGTCCGTCGTGGCATCGCGTATCTCGTGACCGTGCAGGGCGAGGACGGCGAGTGGCAGGAAGAGCCTTATAACGCCGTCGGTTTCCCCAAGGTCTTCTATCTTCGCTATCACGGCTACAAGCAGTTCTTTCCGCTCATGGCGCTGTCGCGTTTCCGCAATCTCGGCCTGAGCAATGCCGGGCGCGTCGAGTACGGGTTCTGATGCTTGGCGCGCTGGTTGGCCTGAAAGCCGAAGCGAAGCTTCTGCGGATGCTTCTGCCGGATGCGCCGATCGCCGTGAGCGGCGCGACGTTCGAGGGCGCGTGCGGGGCGATGGATCGTCTGCGACGGTCGGGCGCGACGTCGCTGCTGTCATTCGGATGCTCGGCGGGTCTTTCACCGGACGTTCGCGCCGGAGCCGTTCAGGTCGCGGCCTGGGTGGATGTCGATGGCGTCACCTACGAAACGGACTCCGCGATGCGGGCGCGTTTCGGGGCGGCGTTGCCCGATGCGCTGGGAGACGGGCTGCGTCACAGCGATACGCTGGTCGTGACGGCGGCTGAGAAAGAGGCGCTGTACAAGCGGAGCGGCTGTCTGGCTGTTGATATGGAAAGCGGGCTGGTGGCGCAAAGCGGGCTGCCGTTTGCCGTGCTGCGCGTGGTCTGTGACGATGCGCGTCGTGATCTGCCGCCGGTCGCCTGCGATGTGCTGGCCGGTGGACGGATTTCCGTGCCGCGGCTGATCGGGGGGCTGGCGCGTCAGCCGGGGCAGATCGGTGCGCTGATCGCGCTGGGTCGCGAAGCGGCCCGCGCCCGGCAGTCCATGAAGGCGTTTCTGACGCGCCTCGCCGTTTCAGGGTAGGTCCTGGAAGGAGAGCGCCCGGCCTCCGGGTTCTGCAAGGGGACCTTAATCTCTCTGATTCCGCATGTTGTTTGCGACCCGGCGATCGGGCAGACTCGTTTTCATGAGTGTTCAGAGTTCCTCCTCCGGCCTGTCGGTCCCGAAAATCCGCGCGCGCAAGGGAGGCGCGCCGATCGTGGCGTTGACCGCCTATAGCGCCCTGTCGGCGCGGCTGGTCGATCCGCATGTCGATGTCATCCTCGTCGGCGATAGTGTGGCGATGGTTGAGCACGGCATGACGTCGACACTGGGGGCGACGCTTGAACTCATGATTCTGCATGGTCGGAGCGTGGCGCAAGCGGCGAGCCATGCGCTGGTCGTCGTCGATCTGCCGTTCGGCAGCTACGAGAGCCGTCCGGAACAGGCCTTCGAAAATGCGTCGCGTGTGATGCGCGAGACGGGATGCGCCGCCGTGAAGCTCGAAGGCGGTGTGGCCATGCGCGAGACGATTGCTTTCCTGACACGTCGTGGCGTGCCGGTCATGGCCCATATCGGACTGACGCCGCAATCGGTCATGACGATGGGCGGGTTTCGGACGCAGGGTCGTGACGAGGCCGACTGGGCAATAATCGAGGCCGATGCGTTGGCCGTGAGCGAAGCCGGTGCGTTCGCGGTTGTTCTTGAGGGAATGGTTGAGCCTCTGGCCGTGCGGATTACGGAAAACCTTTCGATTCCGACGATCGGCATTGGTGCATCCGCGCGGTGCGACGGGCAGATTCTCGTGCTGGAGGATATGCTGGGGCTGACGCCGCGCGCGCCGAAATTCGTCCGGCGTTTCGGGACGCTGGGCGATGCGGCGCGCGGTGCGGTCGAAGCCTATGCCCAGGCCGTGCGGGAGCGGAGCTTTCCGGCCGAGGCGGAAACCTATGCCGCGACGCAAGCCATTGCGCCGCTGGAGTGAAGCCGTTCAGTCGTTCGTGATCGCCGGGGCCGCTTCGGAGGCTTGTCGCGTTTCCTGGACGGTTCCAACAATAACGTCTCCTTCACGACGGACATGGAACCCATGAGCGGCACCTCTTCTCCCACCCATCCTCATCGCCGCGAGAAACCGACGGCTCCAACGGGGGATGTCTTCCTGCGGACGTTGTGTCTGGCGAGCGATCTGAATTCGGTGGGTACGATGTTCGGCGGCTGGATCATGGCGCAGCTCGACATCGCGGCGACGCTGGCGGGCAATGCGCGTGCGAAGGGACGGGTGATGACGGCGGGGGTGAATGACCTGCGGTTGGTGCGGCCATTGCTGCCGGGGCATGAAATACAGATCTACTGCCATCCGGTGCATGTCGGGCGGACATCGATGCAGTTTCAGACGGAGCTCTGGGCGCGCCAGCCCGGGGACGAGGCGCTTGAATATTGCGCCCATGCGGTGTTCGTGATGGTGGCCATCGATCATGACGGGAAGCCGCGGGCTGTTCCCGCGGGCTGATCCGCTGTCAGAAAGGCTCTGTCAGGTTCGCAGGCTGCTCAGGCGTCCGGCTGCCAGCCCGGCCACAGCTCCGGCGGGCACGAGCCATGAGAAGGCGATGCCGTGCCCGTCCAGCTCAATCCGGGAGAGCGTGGCGACGGTGAGCACGGAAATTGCAAATGCGATGAGCGCGTCGCGCCCGGTGGCGCGCGGGCTTGTCATGGCCAGCAGAAAGACGCCCAGCACGGTGCCATAGCAGTAGGACGTGATCGAGAAGGCGAAAAGCACGGTCGATTGCGGGCCGCCGGAAAAGGCGAGCGTAGCGACGATCAGAGCCGCTCCCCAGAAGGCGGTGATGCCGCGTGACAGTGCCGTTTCGGGCCAGGGAAAACGGGCCAGGAGGGGGCGGAAATCGCCCATGACCGCGCCTGTCATGGCGTTCATCGCGCTCGAGAGCGATCCCATCGTGGCTGCGAGGATTCCTGCTACCAGAAGGCCGCACAGGGCTGGCGGCAGCGTGAGGATGAAATCCGGGAAAAGGTGATCGGGGGTGGCCAGCGGCGCGGCGTGGTTTTGTGTGCTCAGGAGCGCGCCGATGAGGGAAAGCGACGTGAAAAGCACGGCGACAAGCAGCGCGCTGCCGATCATGGCGCTCTGAGCGCCGCGCAGGCTGCGCGCCGCGAGGCAGCGCTGGATCATGAGCTGGTCCGTGCCGTGCGAGGCCAGTGTCAGCACCGTCCCGCCCAGGATCGCGGCGGCGAAGGTGAAGGGATCGGTGAGCGGCGGCAGGCCGTGCGAGAAAAGACGGGCATGGCTGATCGTCTCGGCGAGTGCGCCGTCGGGCAGGCGGTGGAGCAGGATCGCGATGCCGGCAAAGGCGCCTGTGAGATAGAGCACGAGCTGGATGGAGTCCGACCAGATGACGGCGCGCAGACCGCCGAGCATCGTGTAGGACAGGGTGAGCGCCATGATGACGATTAGCAGGGCGAGCCGTCCGAACGGGCTCGTCACGCCCGGCAGGCCCGAGGCGGCGCATAACGCGGCGACGGGGAGCATGCCCGCGAAGAGGCGGACGGATTCCGCCAGAACGCGTGTAACGAGGAAGGTGGCCGATACGAGGCGTTGCGTGACGGAACCGAAGCGCTGGCCCAGATATTCGTAGGCGCTCGCCATGTCCCGGTCGCGAAACAGGGGCAGGAAGAAAAGCGCCACGATCACGCGCCCGATCAGATAGCCGATCGCAAGGCCCGTGAAGACGAAAGAACGTCCGTAGGCGACGCCGGGGACGCTCACGACGGTCAGGGTCGAGGTTTCCGTGGCCACGATCGACAGGCAGATGGCCCAGGCGGGCAGATCGTGATGGGCGCGCGAGGGGTCGCCGTGCTGGCCGCGTGAGAGCGCCAGGGAGATGGTGGGCAGGAGCACCATATAGGCGACGATGACGAGCACGGCGATGGACATGGCTCCTGCCTACCCCGTCGTTCGCCTTTCGCAAACATCCTGAACGTGTCCGTTCCATGAGCCTGGGTTATCGCCCGTGGCGCGGGGAGGGGATTGTCGGTCCCGGAAGATCGCGACAGGATGGCGTTCATGAAACACAATGATGCGCGTGATTCGTTTCGCATGAGCCGCCGTGCGCTCATGGGTTCGCTACCGGTCTGGGGCTCGCTGCCGGTCTGGACGGCTCCGCTTCTGGTAACGGGATGTGCGGCGACGCCGGGAGAACGCTTTGCGCCGATCGAGCGGCGTGTGCGGCGGGACATCGCGGCGGGGCATACGCCGGGCGCGGTCGTGACCGTGTGTCATCGCGGGGCGCTCGTCTATCGGGGTGTTTTCGGCGCGCGCGCGCTGGTGCCGGAGCGTCTGCCGATGACGTGGGAGACGCATTTCGACATGGCGTCCCTGACCAAGGTGCTGATCACCGCGCCGAGCCTCATGCAGTTCTGGGAGGCGGGGTTTTTCGGGCTCGACGATCCTGTCGCGCGATACTGGCCCGAATTTGCCGCGAACGGCAAAGACGGCATTACCGTCCGGATGTTGCTGACGCATTATTCCGGCCTGCCGCCGGATGTCGATCTCAAGACGCCCTGGACGGGCAAGGAGGAGGGGCTGCGCCGGGTCATCGGATCGACGCCGGACCATCCGCCGGGGACGAATTTCGTCTATAGCGACATCAATTTTCTCGCGCTCGGTTTTCTGGTCGAGCATTTCAGCCGGTTGCCGCTGGACGTCTATGCGCGGCAGCATATCCTGAAGCCGATGGGGCTGGACCAGTCGGGATTTCTGCCGTCCGCCGCGCTGAAATCCGTGATCGCGCCGACGCAGTATGACGAGAATGGCGTGATCCTGGACGGCGTGGTGCATGACCCGACGGCTAGGCGCATGGGCGGAGTGGCCGGTCATGCGGGGTATTTCTCGACACCCGGAGACACGACGCGTTACGCGCTCGCGCTGATGGATCGGCTGAAGGGGCGCGCCAGCGCCTTTCCCCTGAAACGGGAAACGCTGCAACTCATGACCACGCCGCAGCAGCCCCTGAAAGAGGCCACGGATATCCGGGGTCTGGGGTGGGATATCGCGACCCATTTTTCATCGCCTCGGGGCGCGATTTTTCCGACGGGATCTTTCGGCCATACCGGCTATACCGGCACGTCGCTCTGGTTCGATCCCTTCTCCGACAGCGCCGTGATGATCCTGACCAATCGTGTTCATCCCGATGGAAAGGGCAATGTCGTGGCTCTGCGTCGCGATGTCGCCACACTGGCGGCGCGGGCGCTGGGGCTGGAAGCGCGCGGCTAAATCTACCCTGCCGGGGTTGGCTTTCATGAACGTGTCGAGGCGTTCCGGGCGTCTCTTCATGGGTCATCGAGGCGGGTGGTTTCTGGTTTGTTCAAAAGGAAAATGTTGCAAGACGGAATGGTTTTGCCTATGTCTATGGCACAGTGCCAATTATGAGCGTCCGCTTTTCGGGCGCTTTTTTTATGCCTGCATTTTAAATCCGAGAGAATTTGATGACTGTTGAACTGCAAATGACCCCGCTGGGCGCCGCACCACTGGGACTGAGGCTCCTTGAGGACCGTGTGTTGAGACTGGAAACGCTGTCCGGCACGTTATCGGATCAGCAGGAGCAGATGCGGGCGGAAATGCGTCGCGAAATCCTATCGCTACGCGAACAGATGAAATCGCTGGAAGTGAAAGTCGATAGCGGCAACCGGGAGGTGAATTCAAAGCTCGATCGACTGCTGGGCGAACGTGCGGTGGTGACCGGCCTGATCACGCTGATCACCTCCGTTCTCGGAACGGGAGCGGTGCATTTCGCGTTTTCGCTGGGGCAGAACGGATGAACGGGCTGGATCTCGGTCAACTCAAGCATTGTGTCGTCGTGCCGACGCTGGAGGCGCTGGGACTGGCGCAGCCCGCGGCGATCAACCTCGTGACCGGTACGGCGCTGGTCGAAACGCGATGTGTCTATCTCCGGCAACTCGGGGCGGGGCCGGCGCTTGGTCTGTGGCAGATGGAGCCGGAGACGCATGACGACTGCTGGGTGAATTATCTGAATTTTCCGGTGCGCCATGCGCTGCATGTCACGATCAGGGCGATGCTGGCGCCCGACCTGCCGCCGCTGGCGCAGCTTGTCAGCAATCTGCGCTATGCCTGCGCCATGACGCGGGTGCGATATCTGCGCGCACCCGCGCCTTTGCCCGATGCGCGGGATGCCGCGGCTCTGAGCGCCTATCACAAGCGGTATTACAACACCGTTCTGGGCGCGGCCGACGTGGCGGCGAACAGGGCGATGTTTGCCGAAGCGTTGACGGTGTGAGCCGGGGCGGAAGCCGCGTCATGCGCCGGGGAGCAGGCGCAGGACGATGAGACTGAGCGTGGCGAGGCCCAGGAGCGAGAGCGTCACGGTCAGGGCCACGCGAAGTCCGGCCCGGGCGACGGAGCCGAGATCCACGCCCAGACCGAGCGCGCCCATGGACATCACCGTGAGTCCCGTGGCCATGGTTTTGGCCAGCGCGACCAGCGTGCCGGGCACGAGGCCGGTGGAACGGAACGCGATGAGGATCAGGAAGCCGATGATGAACCACGGTACGAAGCGGAAGATCCGTCCGTGTTTGCGCGTCTCGTCGTGCGGGGTGTCGCTCCCGGGGAAGAAAAGCGCGGCGACCAGCGAGAGGGTCACGCAGACGGGTCCGAGCATCAGGACGCGCACCAGTTTCACCACCGTGCCGACCTGCATGGCGACGCTGCCGAAAGGGGCTGTGGCGGCCAGGACCTGCGGCACCGCATAAACCGTCAAGCCCGCGAAAGCGCCATAGGTGCTGTCCTGCATGGCCAGGGCGATGCCGATGAATGGCAGGGTCAGCACGACCGCCACGCCCAGAACGGCCGTGAAGGCGATCGCGGCGGCGACATCCCTGCTGTCGGCCCGGATGACGGGCGCGACGGCGGCGATGGCGGAATTGCCGCAGATGGCGTTGCCGCACGCGACCAGGAGCGCCATGCGTGCGGGCAGGCCGAGCGTCCGACCGATGGCGAAGCCGAGCAGCAGGGTGACCGCCACGATGGCGGCGATTCCGACCATCAGCAGCGGGCCGATGGCGAGAAGGCTGGTCGTGCTCACGGAAAGGCCGAGCAGGACGACCGAAATTTCCAGGAGCGTGCTGGCGCAGAAGGCGATGCCGGGTTGATGGCGCGGATCGGGCGTCCAGACGCTGCGTATCGCCGTGCCCGTCACGATGGCGAGGACGAGCGCTTCGAGCCAGGCACGGCCGAAAGCGGCATGTTCCGCGGCCTCGAGAGCATAGGCGATCGCGGTCACGCCAGCGCAGGCCGCGAGGCCGGGCAGGCGCGCGCGCGTCGCGGCGATGAGACGGTTCGAGGTCGGGTGTGGCCTGGATCGTGGCATGAAAGGTTCTCCCGACGGCCGGGATAGTGGATTTCAAACAATCAAAAAAATGAATTGATCTGTTTGTTTCGTTCGTTAAATTCGATGAATGACTTTGGAGCAGCTTCGGATTTTTGTCAGCGTGGCCGAGCGCGAGCACGTGACGGCGGCGGCCAGGGCCCTGAACGTCACGCAATCGACAGTGTCCGCGTCCATTGCGGCGCTGGAAGCCCGTCACGCGATCCGACTTTTCGATCGCGTCGGACGGGGTATCGTTCTGACGGAGGCCGGGCGGATTTTTCTCGACGAGGCGCGGCGCGTTCTGGCCGATGCCGAGCATGCGCGGAACGTTCTCGACGAGCTGGGCGGTCTCAGGCGCGGCACGCTGCGGATGATGGCGAGCCAGACGATCGCGGGTTACTGGCTGCCGCCGCTCGTTGTGGAATATCGACGGCGCTTTCCCGCGATCCGGATTCTGGTGGAACTGGGCAATACGGAGCAGGTCGCCAATGCCGTCCGCGAAGGGCGGTCCGAACTCGGCGTCGTGGAAGGCCATGTCGATGATCCGGCGCTTATGGCATGGACCGTGGGCTTCGATCGTCTGCGGCTCGTGCGGTCGACGCCGTTTGACGGAGAGACCGTCGATCGGAACTGGCTTGAAAACGCGGCCTGGATCGCGCGTGAGCCGGGGTCGGGGACCCGTTCGTTTCTCGACAGAGCGCTCCGGAAGTCAGGGATTAATCCGTCGACGCTTCGCGATGTTCTGGTTCTGCCTTCGAATGAAAGCGTGCGGACGGCGGCGGAATCGGGCGCGGGCGTGGCGGCGCTCTCTTCTCTCGTGGTCTCCGCGGCGCTGGCTTCAGGGGCCTTGTATGCGGCCCCGCTCGATTTCGGGCCGCGCCCTTTCTTCGGACTCAGTCACAGGGAACGCAGTCGCAGCCGGGCCGTCGCCGCTTTTCTGGATCTGATCGGAGAGATGGGCGAAGCAGAGTCGGGCCGTGGAGCGGGGGCTGGTCCGGGATCGTCACGGGCGCGGCCATGAGGTCACATTCTGGGCGGTGCGATACCGGGGATACATTGCATCACGCTCCCGGTATCGCCTCGATAAATGCTGGGATATTTATGACTAAAAAGAGGCGTAGAGCGCTCTTTTTGTGTTCTTTTCATAAAAACCACACGCATTTAGAGAAACGACACGGGATCGATGTCGATTTCAACTTTCTCCTGAGACGCGGTTCGCAGTCCCGCCAGCCAATGGCGCAGGATAGGCTGAACGGCGATGTTGCGCGGCGCGCGCAGCAGGAGGCGGCGACGGTGACGCCCCCGCAGCAGCGCGAGCGGCGCCGGGGCGGGACCGAGAATCTGCACGCCCGGGATCCGGGGGGCGTGCTCGCCGATCGTGCGGGCGAGACGATCGGCGGCTTCGGCGGTGTGGGCGCTGACAATCAGCGCGGCGAGGCGGCCATAGGGCGGCCAGAAGCCCGGACGGCGCTGGGCGGCTTCCTGGGCCAGGAAGCCCTGATAGTCGCCCGAGACGAGCGCTTTCATGACGGGATGCTCGCAGACATAGCTCTGGAGAAACACGTGGCCGGGCGCTTCGGCGCGGCCCGCGCGGCCGGCCACCTGATGGAGCAACTGGACCGTGCGTTCGGCGGCGCGCAGATCGCCGCCGCCGAGGCCGAGATCCGCATCCACCACGCCGACGAGCGTCAGATGCGGAAAATGCCAGCCTTTGGCGACGATCTGCGTACCGATGATGAGATCGACCTCGCGCGCCGAAATCTGACGGACGGCCTCGGCGGTGGCCTGGGGTGAGCCGAGCGTGTCCGAGGCCATGACGAGAATGCGCGCATCAGGGAAACGGGCGCGGGATTCCTCGAGGATGCGTTCGATGCCGGGGCCGATCGGCACGAGACTGTTCTCGGCCTGACAGCCTGGGCAGGTCGGTGGCATGGGCTCGGTATGGCCGCAATGATGACAGGCGAGTTCGTGGCGGACGCGATGCTCGACCAGCCAGGCCGAACAGTTCGGGCATTCCATGCGAAAACCGCAGGCGCGACAGAGGGTCAGGGGCGCGTAACCCCGCCGGTTGAGGAACAGCATGGCCTGTTCGCCGCGGGCGAAGCTCTGTTCGATGGCGTCGGTCAGGACGGGCGAGAGGAACAGCCCGCGTTCGGGCGGATGGGTGCGCATGTCGAGAAGTTCGACATCGGGCATGAGGGCGCCGCCGTGGCGGTCCGCGAGGTGCAGATGGCGGTAGCGCCCGGCTTCGACGTTCGCGACGGTTTCGAGGCTCGGAGTGGCGGAGGCCAGGACGATCGGCACATCGGCGAGGCGCGCGCGCACGACGGCCATGTCGCGACCGTGATAGGTCACGCCGTCTTCCTGCTTGAAGGCGGTGTCGTGTTCCTCATCCACGACGATCAGCCCCAGATCCACGAAAGGCAGGAACAGCGCGGAGCGCGCGCCGACGACCACGCGCGCCTGACCGTCGAGCACGGCGCGCCACGTGATGCGGCGACGCTTCGTGCCGAGGTCCGAATGCCAGATGGCGGCCTGCGCGCCGAAGCGCTTCGTGAAGCGCTCGGCCCATTGCGCCGAGAGCGCGATTTCGGGCAGCAGCACGAGAACCTGACGGCCCTGCCGCAGGGCCTCGGCGACCGCTTCGAGATAGACTTCCGTCTTGCCGGACCCGGTCACGCCTTCGAGCAAGGTCGCGCTGAAACAACGCGCGTCCACACCGGCGCGCAACTCCTGCGCGACCTCCGCCTGTCCGGGGGAGAGAACGGGCGGGTTGAAGGCGGGGTCGAGGGTTGCGAAATGCGCCTCGGGCGGCAGGGGTGTTTCGCGCAAAAGGCCGATGGCGGCCATGCCGCGTATGACGGCGGGGCTGGCATCGGCGAGGCTTGCGAGGTCGCCCGTCGAGCGCGGGGCGTTGCCGAGGGCTCCGAGAACGCGTGCGCGGGCCGGGGTCATGCGAATGTCGGCGGGGTCGGTTTCGCCACGCGTCCAGCCAAGCCTGGGGCGGGGCGTGTCGGTGTTGCAGGCACGCAGGGCCATGGCGAGCACGAGGCCGGGCGGCGTCAGCGTATAGGCGGCCAGCCAGTCCACGAAGCGGCGCAGGGATTGCGGCAGGCGTGGAATGTCGAGGGTCGCGCGGATGGGACGCAGCCGCCTGACGTCGATGGCGGGTCCGGGCGGGGCCGCGAGATCGGGGGGCACGGTCGAGTCGACGTCCCAGACGCAGCCGGTTTCCTCCCGTCGTCCGAGCGGGACGCGGACGAGCGTTCCCGGCTCCGGAATGTCGCCGACGGAGGGGGGGAGATAGTCCAGCGGGCCGGGGAAAGGGAGCGGCAGGAGAACGGGCAGGCGTTCGCGGCTCTCGCGCTTGTCCTTCGGCTCGACTAATGTTTCCCGCATCATGCTGACTGTCGATGGCTCCCTGCTCCGGATCGAGCCTAGCGCGAATGAGCGCGCGCGTCGCCGTACGGCGGGGTTCCATCTGTTTTCCGTTGAGGCCGCGCGGGCATGAAAGCGGGCGAGGCCGTCGAAACCTGGCTGGAATGGATGGCGCGCGAGCGCCGTTCCAGCATGCGGACGGTGGCGGCGTATCGCCATGATCTTGGTCTCGCCCTGGGGTTTTTGACCGATCATCTGGGCGGAGAGCCGGATCTCGCGGCGCTTGGAAAGCTCAAGGTGGCGGATCTCCGGGCATGGCTCGCGCATGAAACCGCCCGAACGGAGCAGAAGCCGACCCGGCGTGTGGTGACGACGGACGGGCGTGCGCGGAGTCGGGCCCGGCGGCTTTCGGCCCTGCGCTCGTTTTTCCGCTATCTCGCCGAGCGATACGGGATCGAGAACCCCGCGCCGCAGCTCCTTGCCGCGCCGAAAACCAGAAAGCGTCTGCCACGCCCTTTGTCGCGCGAGGATGCTTTGAAGGCGCCGGAGGATATCGCGGCGCTGTCGCATACGACCGAAGGGGCGGTGCGCGACGAGGCGCTTTTCATGCTGCTTTATGGCGCGGGATTACGCATCGGCGAGGCGCTGGATCTGGACTGTCGGGATCTCGGCGGCGCGGGGGATGGTCTGCTGCGGATCGTGGGCAAGGGGGGGCGCGAGCGGATCGTGCCGCTGCTTCCCGCCGTCGTGACGGCGCTCGAGGCATGGCGGCGCGTTCATCCCGCACCCTCGCCTGACGCGCCGCTGTTTACGGGTGTGCGTGGCGGCCGGTTGCAGGCGCCTGTCGCACGCCGCGCCATGCAGACCTGGCGCGAACAGGCCGGTCTGTCATCGAGCGCGACGCCGCATGCGCTCCGTCATTCCTTCGCCACGCATATGCTTGAAGGCGGCGCGGATCTTCGGTCCATTCAGGAACTTCTGGGTCACGCCAGTCTTTCGACCACGCAGGTCTATACGCTGGCGGATGAGCGCCATCTGCTCTCCGTCTGGCGGTCGGCCCATCCGATGGCCGGTGGGATGCCGGAGGCGACGGTTACGGACGGGAAAGCGGGGAAGAAGATATGAGGCGACGGGCCGGGGTTCTGGCGGCGCTCATGGCGTTGGGGAGCCATGTCGCGAGGGCGGAGTCGTGCCATGTGGCGCCCGTGCTGGAGGTCTCGATCCGCAGCGATTCCCTGTTTCTCAATGCCCCGGTTCGGCTGGATGGTCATGCCGGGCGGATGCTGGTCGATACGGGTTCGGAAGGCAGTCTGGTGACGCCGGAGACGCAGAAGCGCCTCGATCTGCGCGCGGATCCGCGCATCATGACGGTCATGCGTGGCGCGAACGGGCGTGGAACGCTTTCGCCGGTGGTCGTCGTGAGGTCGTTGCGGCTTGGCGGGTTCGAACTCGGGCCCCGTCCGATGCCGCTGGGGGCGTTGCCCGGCGTTCCTGACGATCTCGAACCGCCGATCATGGGCTTGATGGGCGCGGATCTGTGGCGCGGTTACGATCTGGAGATCGATGTCCCGCACGGGCGTCTGGTCTTCTGGGCCGTGGGTGGAGGCGCCTGTCGCAATGTGCCGTCATGGCCCGCGCCGTTCGAGACATTGCCCGCGGCGCTGGATCGTGGACGGCTGACGGTGCCGTTCCGGCTCGACGGTGTTGCCGGGCGGGCGCTGGTGGATAGCGGCGCGCGTTCGCATGTGGTGTCACGCGCGTTCGCGCGCAGGACCGGGGTCGATGACGCCGTTCTGGCGCGCGATCCCGGCGGGATTTCGAGCGGTGTGGACATGAATGCGAAACGCTATGTCTGGCATCGATTCCACCTCCTGTCTCTCGGAGAGGGTCACGAGGAGAGCGGCGCCGGTCTCTGGCGGGAGCCCGTTCTGACCGTATCGGACGTGCAGGATGGCGCGGACATGCTGATGGGCGCGGACTGGTTCGCGCGCCATGACGTCTGGCTGTCCTATGCCACGCGACAGGTGTTTTTCCGCTCGGTGGCACCCGGTCGCCGGTAAGGCGGCCTGAAGCCGCCTTTCGGTGGAGGCTCTACTGTCTTTGACGGGCGTCGGCCGCCACGAGGTCGATCCAGGGATGACGGCGCTCAACGAAGTCGACGATGCGGGCCTTGTGCCTGGCGCGTTCCGTAACGCCATTGGTCATGGAGGCGTCATGGGCACGATATTCCGCCAGGATTTTCGGCACGTATCGGCCCGTCAGGCCCAGTTCGGCGCAACGGCACCACAGATCATAGTCTTCCCATCCCATTGCATCGCGCGCGACATAATATCCGCCGACCGCGGCCCACGCCCATTTGGCGATCATGGCTGTCGCGTCGACATGGTTGCCGCCCGTCATGGCGAGAGGCTCGAAAGGAACATCGCCAAGGAGGGCGGGTCTGGAATGTCCTTGCGGATCGTCGGGGGTGGCGGCCACCATGACGACGCCGGTCGCGTTGAAAATTCTCATGATCGGATAGGCATAGGCCGTCTGATCGTCAGCCATGCTGTCGCGCAGTTCGGCGCAGGCTTCGGGCAGAAGACGATTATCGGCGTCGAGCTGCATGACAAACGGCGTTTCAGCCGCGTCCATGCCGACATTGCGCGCGCCCCCCAGCCCGGCATTCGTATTGGTACGCAGCAGGGCCAGACGGTTGAAGCGGGAGGCGTTGCGTTCCATCCAGCGTTGGACGAGATCTGTCGAATCGTCGGTTGATCCGTCGTCCACGACGATCAGGTCGAGGCATTCCAGGGTCTGGTCCCGCACGGAATCCAGCGCGTCGAGGATATAGCTGGCGTAATTGTAGGAGGTCACGACAACGGTGACTTCGGCCTCCCGGAGACAGTCCTGCGTATGGAGGGCGGTACTTTCCGGTATTGTCGGCAGTGGCGCGCGCGGGCGCATCTGCCGGGCGATCAGGGTTTCGGCGGAACGCGCCGCATCGGAAGGATCGCCCGTACCGAGCCCGTCGAAAACCGTGCGCAGGCGCTGTGCCTGTGCCTGCGGGCCGAAAGGCCAGAGCACGTCATTGTACGCGTCGCGCGCCATGCGGGCGCGTTTCGCCGGGTCGTCGATCAGAACCAGAAGCGCCTGTTTCCACGCTTTGGCGGAATCGGCGAGGACGCCTGTGATGCCATCGCGGATGACGCGGCGGAACGGGCCTGTCGGCGATGCGACGCAGACCGTGCCGGCCAGAGCAGGTTCGACATATTTGATTTCGGACTTGGCTTCACAAAAGACGTTCCCGGTTTCCAGCGGCGCGATCGAGATGTCGAAGCGCGCGAACTCGTCGGGGAGATCCGTGAGCGGGACCATGTCGCGCCATTCGATCTGATCCTGGACATCGGACAGTTCGGGAAATTCTTCCATGAGCAGCACAGGCCGCTTGTTCCCGGCTTCCCGGAACAGAACGAGACGGGCATGGGGGCGGGCGAGAAGGACATCGCGCAGGACGGGTACGACAGGTGCGAAGTCGCGCTGGTGGGTGCGTGAGCCGGTGGCGTAGCCGATGCGCACGAGTCCGTCTTCGCGCGTCGGGCGCATGCGGTGAGCCATGCGCGCTCGCGCCAAAGTAGCCTGATCATAAACATTGGGTACGAGCAACGTCAGACGCTTGTCGATGCGCATGACGTGGGCCAGTTCCTTCGTCGTGGCGAAGCCGAGGTCGCAGCGCAACATTGTACGACGCATATCCGCGAAACAGCGTTCGATTCTCTCTTCTGTAGCGCCGATGGATCGGATGCCGTCGATGATATCGATGCGGGCGAGGTGCGGCACGAACACGATGTCGTCCGCATCGAAAATCGTCACCGTGCCTTTTTCCTGTCCGAGGCGAAGCAGGGTGTCCACATGGCCACTGAATTCGACGCGCCAGAGAACCATGATATCGGCCCACGCGATATCATGCGGGCCGATTGCGGCGCACGGCGTGACGCGGGCTTCGTACCCCGCCACGCGCGCGGCGATGGCAAGCCGGTCGCAGCGATAGGCGACGCCGGGTGTGTCGGGCTCTCCGGCGATGAAAAGAATGCATCGCGCTGTTTGGGACCGAAGGGGCTCAGGCGATAGGGGTGCGGGCGATGGCGCGAGGGGAAAAGAGGCCGGAGACAGGCGCCGCGCCAGGCGGTGACGCAATCCTCGTGACGCGGAAGCGGTCTGTTCCTGAGCTGCATCGTGTTCGGCTAACGCTGCCGTCCGGTTGTTTTCAGCGGCTTTCCGCACCCTGTCGGCCTCCAGCCACGCCTGCGTCAATGCGTCGAGGCTGCGTCCTGCTTCGCGTTGCTCCAGCAGGATGCGTCGGTTCTGATCGGCCAGTCTGGTCGTGGATATCAGCGCCCGTCGCAGACGGATGATCTCGGCGGCAAGGCCCGCCTGACGGCGGATGTCCGCACGAAACTGACGTTGTCCGGGGTCAAGAAGACGGGCGATAGGCGTGCCGACCCAGCCGGACGGAGTGTCCGAAGAAAGGCAAGCGTGAACGTCCAGCCGGAAACATGTATTCGGCGCTTCGCCGAGGATCTCATCGCGCAAGGCAATATGGGCCGAGAGGAGCTGCCCGTCCGGAGGGAGCGCGGTTTCAATCCGGATCGACCATACGGAATCTATGTCAGGATCGGGGAAGGGGCGGATTCGGATGCCGCCATCAAGCCGGTCGTCGCCCAGAATTTCTCCCAGGAGCCAGACGAAGTCGGCGGGTGTCGTGACGGTGAGAACGGCTGATTTCGGCAGGCCCATGAACGTCCTGCGAACGAGCCATGACACGAAAGGCAGATATTCGGAGCCCGGATAAGAACAGGCCGAAGGTGGAATCGTTTCAGCCGGAATGTCGATGTCTGAAAATGTAAAATGCAGAGGGTTGGTCAAGAGTTACCTCGTTAAGACATGACATCGTTTGAACATGCGCATCTCTTCTATCATGCGAGTGTCGCGACTGTAAAAAACGGTCTCCCGCCTCAGGTGAATTCTTATTAAGTTGTGGATTTAAAAAGACTTTATTTCGGAATGGAGGGAGAATTCCCGGGTGTTCCGATAACTTTTGATTAAGAAAATCGCGGTAGGGTGAACCGTCATGGAGAGCATTTGGGGAGGAGGATTCGCAGTCAAAAACTCCCCGGAAACGGCGTGCAGAACGATGAGGTCAATCATCTCTCCCCAGAAGACTGAATTCAAGTGATCGAAATATAAGCCGCTCTTGGTTTGTTGCCTCGGGCTCTAATGCCCGGTGATCCACAGCAGAAGAGCTTTAGGAGTTAGCGATATGTCCATTACTACTGTCGTAGGCGCTTCAGGCGCGACGATTCAGGTTTCCGTGGATGGCGGCCTGAGCCAGAAGATGGTCGCCGATTATCAGAACTCGATTCTTCGCGCACAGGCCAAGGGTGGGCTCGCGACATTCGATCTCAAGCCTGGCGGCAATTCGGACACGCTTCCTGGTGGAGCGTCTGTTCTGCAGGGTGTTGTGACGGCGGGTGGTGCGTATAGCGTCACGGGTGCGTATACGAACCTTGTGGTTGCGGCCCTTGCTTCTGAAGGTTCGACGGTTCTTGATGGTCAGGTGACGGTTGATGCGTCGGGCTCGACGGGCTCTTCGCTGTCCATTCTCACCAGCAATCTTGGCAACACGGACGTCACTGTTGGCGACCAGTCTGGCAAATATGTTGCCACGGCGGGCACCAGCACGTTTGATTCGAGCAAGAGCGACGGTTCGTGGACGATTTCCACGGGCATGGACACGAAGAACACGCTCACTCTTGGTTCGGGTTCGAACTACGTCGTTTCCGAAGGTCAGGACACGATCGACGGGGTTGGCAGCAACGATACGGTCACGCTGCTTGGTGGTTCGTCGACCGTTACGCTTGCGACGCATGCTGCGGTTGTTGACGCGGCTTCGAGCGACCTGATCACGGTTGGCGACGGCAGCACCGTGTTTGGCGGCTTTGGTTCGACGGTGAACTTCTCCGGCGGCACGGGAACGGTTGTCGGCTCGATCGGCGACACCATCACGGCGGCGAGCTCGCTGCTTGTGGTTCATGGCGTTTCGAACGACATTGATGCCAGCGGCGCGCTGACGTTCATCAGCGGCACGGGCACGACGACGATCAACGCTGGTACGGCGACGATCTTTGGCGCGGCTGGGCTGGATGCGCTCGTGAACACGACGTCGAGTGCTGCGCTGTTCGTGGCCAACGACGGCAACGAGACGATTGACGGTTCGTCGGCTTCGATGGGTCTGCATGCGTTTGCTGGTGTTGGCGACAACACGGTGATTGGCGGTTCGGCGAGCGATACGCTGGTTGGCGGCACGGGCAATGCGACGATGACGGGTGGTTCGGGCGCGGCGAACCTGTTTGTCATTACGGATGGTCTTGCTGGCGGTGACTACACGATCACCGACTTTGGCTCGGCTGCTGGGAACATCATGGCGCTGTATGGCTATGGCCTGCAGAACAGCAGCGGTCTGCATAACGTTCTGGATGCGGCGACGGTGGCTGGTGGCAACACGACGATCCAGCTGGCGGACAACTCCAAGATCACCTTTGTGGGTGTGACGGATCTGAGCGCTTCCAACTTCAACCTGAGCTGATTCTCCGCTTCAGGATGTGTTGAAGGAAAGCCGGGCCTTGTGCCCGGCTTTTTCTATTGTCACCACCACATGGCACCTCACCTTGCGAGGTTGGGGCGAGATAGAGATGTCGTTCGTCGCGAATGCGATGTTCGAGGCGCTGCGTTTAGCAGATGCATCCGAATCGAAGGTGCTGGATAATGTGTGATAGCGGCACGACTTTTGCGGAAGAAAAAATTAAGCTCATATTTGTTATTTAAAATGAAATATCCTTATATTCAAAAACTTTTACTATAAAATAGAATATATATAAATACTTATATAAATACTTATATAAATATTTATTAAATAAATAATGTATTTATAATTTATTTCATAATATATACATATTAAGTATTTTTTTTATAAATGCGCAAGCAAAATATACCACTTTCCCGACGGTTTTACTTTAATTCGATTTCCTATTCTTTTCGAAGGCAAGGCGAGGCTGTGTCTTGCTGGTTAACAACCGCCTAACGTTGGTTAACAAAAGCTTGCTTGTTGTAGGGGCGTTTGCTAGTCCCGATACGAAGATTTGGGCGATCTTTGTTCACGCTCAGTCTTGGGTGTTCTGCAAAGAGCCAAGGAGCAAAACAGATGGCAATTATCACCGTCGTCGGTGCCTCAGGCACGACGGTTCAGGTCACAGTGGATGGTGGTCTGAATCAGAAACTGGCGATCGACTATCAGAACTCGATCCTCAAAGCGTCGACCTCAAACAGCCTCGCTGCATTCGATCTCAAGCCTGGCGGCAATTCGGACACGCTTCCTGGTGGAGCGTCTGTTCTGCAGGGTGTTGTGACGGCGGGTGGTGCGTATAGCGTCACGGGTGCGTATACGAACCTTGTGGTTGCGGCCCTTGCTTCTGAAGGTTCGACGGTTCTTGATGGTCAGGTGACGGTTGATGCGTCGGGCTCGACGGGCTCTTCGCTGTCCATTCTCACCAGCAATCTTGGCAACACGGACGTCACTGTTGGCGACCAGTCTGGCAAATATGTTGCCACGGCGGGCACCAGCACGTTTGATTCGAGCAAGAGCGACGGTTCGTGGACGATTTCCACGGGCATGGACACGAAGAACACGCTCACTCTTGGTTCGGGTTCGAACTACGTCGTTTCCGAAGGTCAGGACACGATCGACGGGGTTGGCAGCAACGATACGGTCACGCTGCTTGGTGGTTCGTCGACCGTTACGCTTGCGACGCATGCTGCGGTTGTTGACGCGGCTTCGAGCGACCTGATCACGGTTGGCGACGGCAGCACCGTGTTTGGCGGCTTTGGTTCGACGGTGAACTTCTCCGGCGGCACGGGAACGGTTGTCGGCTCGATCGGCGACACCATCACGGCGGCGAGCTCGCTGCTTGTGGTTCATGGCGTTTCGAACGACATTGATGCCAGCGGCGCGCTGACGTTCATCAGCGGCACGGGCACGACGACGATCAACGCTGGTACGGCGACGATCTTTGGCGCGGCTGGGCTGGATGCGCTCGTGAACACGACGTCGAGTGCTGCGCTGTTCGTGGCCAACGACGGCAACGAGACGATTGACGGTTCGTCGGCTTCGATGGGTCTGCATGCGTTTGCTGGTGTTGGCGACAACACGGTGATTGGCGGTTCGGCGAGCGATACGCTGGTTGGCGGCACGGGCAATGCGACGATGACGGGTGGTTCGGGCGCGGCGAACCTGTTTGTCATTACGGATGGTCTTGCTGGCGGTGACTACACGATCACCGACTTTGGCTCGGCTGCTGGGAACATCATGGCGCTGTATGGCTATGGCCTGCAGAACAGCAGCGGTCTGCATAACGTTCTGGATGCGGCGACGGTGGCTGGTGGCAACACGACGATCCAGCTGGCGGACAACTCCAAGATCACCTTTGTGGGTGTGACGGATCTGAGCGCTTCCAACTTCAACCTGAGCTGATTCTCCGCTTCAGGATGTGTTGAAGGAAAGCCGGGCCTTGTGCCCGGCTTTTTCTATTGTCACCACCACATGGCACCTCACCTTGCGAGGTGTATAACGTTCCATATGATACAGAAGCCGGCCGAAGATTTCCTTCACGAAGAAACTCCTTTTCCTTCGAACGCGCGTGACGAGCTGATCGGGAGCTATCGTTCGAGCAATCATATTGCCGGGCTGCGCGTCAGGGACATGCGTGCGGAAATCGACGGGCTGCGTGAGCTTCTGGCCCTGCGTGAGCGCTCCCTTTCCTGGCGTGTAACGGCGCCCCTGCGATTCGTGCGTGCGCTTTCCCTGGGGCGTCTGCCCTCGGGGCGTCCCTTGCGGGAAGTGCCAGGGCGTTTCCGGCAGATCTGGCGCGAGGGGCATCTGTGGGAGCGGCTGGTCAGGCGCGACGAACCAGGGAAGCTCCGCCTCGCTCAGCAACGGATTAACATGGCGGCTCAGGCCTATCGCCAGCCCGTCATACGCTCACCTGATCTGCTGGTCGGCCATGTGGTGATCATCGCGGAGCTTAGCCTCAAGCAGTGCGCGAAGTACCGTGTGTGGCAGAAGCGCGAAGCCCTTGAGACACTGGGCTGGCAGGTGACGGTCGTGGACTGGCGCGCGAGTCGCGCGGCCTGGACGGCCCTTCAGGGTGCGACGGATGTCGTTTTCTATCGGACACCGGGCTTCGACTCGGTCATGGCGCTCGTCTCCGAGGCCCATCGACTCGCTCTCGATCCGGTCTGGGAAGTCGACGATCTGATTTTCGACGCTGCGGAATATCGTCAGAACGGAAATATAGATTCCCTTCCCCAGGTGGAGCGCGACCTTCTTCTGTCTGGCGTGGGGCTGTTTCGGCAATGCATGCTGGCCTGCGGGCGCGGGATCGCTTCGACGGATGCGCTCGCGGAAGCAATGCGTGAAGCGGGTCTTGAGGATGTCCGCGTTGTTGAAAACGCTCTGGATGCGCAGACTCTGGCTTTTGCCACGACAGCCCGTGAACATCGCTCAGACCGGGATGGGCGTGTCTGGGTCTGTTACGGCTCCGGGACTAACACGCATGACGCCGATTTTCGCATCGCTTCGCGGGGACTGGCACGTGCCATGCGGCGGGAGCCGTCCCTATGTCTTCGAATCTTTGGAGATGTCTCCCTGCCCGAGGAGTTGCAGGGTTTTGGTGACAGGGTCGAACGGCGTCAGGGGCTCGATTACGCGCTCTATCTTCAGGAACTCGCCAACACCGATATCGCCATCGCGCCTCTGGAAGAGACGCGCTTCAACGATGCCAAAAGTAATATAAAGTATATCGAAGCTTCTATTCTTGAACTTCCCTCGATCTGTTCTCCCCGCGCCGCGTTTCGCGTGGTGGTGCGGAGCGGTGAAAACGGTCTGACCGCAGAAACCGAGGTGCAATGGGAAGACGCCTTCATCCGGCTGACGGGCGACGCGGCTCTCAGGCGCAGACTCGGTCAACGGGCTTATGCGGACGTTCTGGCGCGTTATGCGCCGCAGGCCATGGCTCGGGAGCAGGTCGCCCCCGCCTTCGGTCCCGTTCCATCGCTGGATCGGTCCGTTCCCCGGGTTCTGCTGGTGAATATCTATTTCGCGCCGCTCTCGTTCGGAGGCGCGACGATCGTCGTTGAAGAGATGGCCCGGCGTCTCGCTGCTTACGAGATGAAGCTCGCGATCTTCACGGGGCAGGATGTCATCGCCGCGTATGACCAATCGGCATCGCGTTACCAGACAGAGGGGCTCGATGTTCTCGCTGTCAGGGCGTCGGAAAATGAAGATGCCCTCGGAGCGATCGAGAATCCCGAAGCCGCCGCGGTTTTCGCGGAGTGGATCGATGTTTTCCGGCCCGATCTGGTGCATATCCACGCTCTGCAGGGACTCGGCGTCGGGCTGCTCAGGGCGTGCGAGGAGCGCGGCGTTCCGTATGTCCTGACCCTGCATGACGCATGGTGGCTTTGCGATCGTCAGTTCATGGTCAGGGAAGACGGACGTTACTGTTTCCAGAAGAAAATAGACCTGCGGATCTGTCAGGAGTGCGTCAAGGGCGCGGCCCATCTCGAAAGCCGGGCAGCGGTCATGCGTCATGGTCTGCGCAACGCCGCCCTGCTGCTGAGTCCGTCCGAGACGCATCGGGCGCTCTATGTGGCCAATGGCGTCGATCCCGAGAAAATAGCCCTTCATCGCAACGGCTTCCGGTGGCCGACCCGGCCCCGCAAAGCGCGTGTTCCAGGGGCTCCGCTGCGCTTCGGGTTCGTGGGAGGGACGGAAAATATCAAAGGTTACGGTGTGCTCAAGCGCGCGGCGGCCATGCTGGAGGAGAATGCCTGGTCCCTGACGCTCGTCGATAACAAGATCAATCTGGGTTTTCACTCGATAGATCGGGTCGACTGGGGCATTCGCGGTGAACTGCGCGTCGTGGCGGCCTATACGCAGGACACCATGGACGCGTTCTATGACGAGATCGACGTCCTGCTGTTTCCCTCACAATGGAAGGAAAGTTTCGGCCTGACCGTGCGCGAAGCGCTTGCACGGGACGTCTGGGTGGTGAGCACCAGTCCGGGAGGGCAGGCGGAACCGATCACGGACGGCGTCAATGGCACGCTCATCCCGTTGAACGGTCATCCCCAGGCTCTGGCCGACGCCATGGGCACGCTCATCGGCCGGGTCGGGGAGTTCGATACATACACGAACCCGCTCAAGGACCAGTTGTCGGATTACGATACCCAGGCTCGTGAGTTGAGCGCCTTTTACGATCGTGTTCTGAGGGAAGCGGCTGCAAAACGGGCGAGGCTCGACCACCGGTCCTCGGCGGCGACGGCCTGAACGAGGCGGCCGCGCCATGTTGCGTGTCGCACACCCGGACGTGGCGGATGGGAAGCGAGATAGGCGTCGATCCAGGCCGGATTGAAAAATGCGGGGTCGGGTATGAGTTTGCGCCAGTCCTGCGTGTCCGGAATTCCGCTGGGGTTGTCGCGCAGAAGTTCGGTTTTGATGAATGGGACGCGCCCGGATTTCAGGACGGCACGCCAGTCGGTGTGCATCGGATTGGTGGCAAGAAGCTTCGCCAGACCGCGTTTCGGCTCCCATGCCGCCTGGACGCGCAGTCCTGCGGCTTTCAGGGCGAGGCCGAGCCCGAGTTCGCCGTGAA
The DNA here is from genome assembly GCF_029309905.1 of Brytella acorum. Taxonomy (GTDB): domain Bacteria; phylum Pseudomonadota; class Alphaproteobacteria; order Acetobacterales; family Acetobacteraceae; genus Brytella; species Brytella acorum. The sequence continues at coordinate 62,650 of NZ_JARBJP010000007.1, read as the reverse complement.
GAACGATTTCCTCCTTGGTCATGTCCGCGAAGGGCTGTTCGAAAATGCGCCGGACGGCAGGGTGGGCGAAACTTTCCGCGCTGAACGCGATGAACCACGATTGGATATGATCGACGACGGCGCGTGAGGCGACCATACCCCAGACGTCGGTGTTTCGGGCGCGCATACGCCTGACCAGCGGCGGCAGGGGCGTCAGGGGGCCGAATACGCTGTCATTGGCCAGCAGGATTTCCGTCGCCCCCTCCGTGACGCCTTTGGCGATCAGATCCTGCCATGCCCCGAAGTCGAGCCCCGCGTTGGGTCGCAGGTGGAAGGTGATGGGCAGACCGGGAAACATACGCTTCGCCACGTCCAGCAAGGCGTCGTCATGACCCGAGAGGGCGACATGTACGCGGTAGCCGCACTCGACGATCTGTCGCAGCAGGTGCTGCGTCTGGGGCGCGATGGTGGGGACCGGGTCATAATGTGCAAAAAGACAGGTCGCTGTCATTACTTGGGTTCTTTGCGTGATAATGCCGGAAAAAAAGATACAAATTTGGTTCCTGTGTCAGTATGTTCCGGTATCAAACCTTTATTGTTTGACGGACTGACTGCATCGCCAAGGATCGGACCTCTATGAGCAAGGCTTTTATCACTGCCGTTATCCAGGATTCCATGCAGTGCACCGGCGTTGCCGCCAATCAGGCCGCCACGGACCTGCTGGCTGCCATCGTCGCGGATTTGAAGAAAGAAGGAAAATTCACGCTTCCGTCTTTCGGGACGTTCACGGTTCACAAGCTCAAGGCGCGCAAGGCGCTGAACCCGCGCACCGGCGAGTCCGTCAAGGTGAAGGCGCGCAAGACCGTACGGTTCAAGGCCAGTCCCAATTTGCGAAAGGCCGTCTGAACGGGAGGCCGGCCAGCGCGGGAGGCTGGTCATGATCATGCGTCGTGATGGGTATCCAGGTCGCCGAAGCGCGTGAATTCGCCCTCGAAGTAGAGCGGGATCGTGCCGGTCGGTCCATGACGCTGCTTTTCGAGGATCAGTTCCGCCTTGTTGTGGACCAGCGCCATCTTGCGCTGCCATTCTTCGACGGCGGTCTGATATTTGTCCATGCTGTCATAGGCGCTGTCCTTGGGCATGCGCTGCTGGAGATAATATTCGTCGCGATAGACGAACATGACGGCATCGGCATCCTGCTCGATCGAGCCGGATTCACGCAGATCTGACAGCATCGGTCGTTTGTCTTCGCGGGATTCGACCTGACGGGAAAGCTGGGACAGCGCGATGACAGGCACCTCGAATTCCTTGGCAATGGCCTTGAGGCCCTGCGTGATCATCGAGATTTCGAGGACGCGGCTGTCCGGGCGTGTGCCAAGCGCCGGGCGCATGAGCTGAAGGTAGTCCACCACGACGAGGCTCAGGCCTTTTGTGCGCTTGAGACGCCGACAGCGCGTGCGCATCGCGGAGAGCGAAATGGCCGGAGTGTCGTCGATCTGGAGCGGCAGCGTGGCCAGTTCCCGCGAGACGCGCACGAAACGGTCGAACTCCCTGGCGCCGATATCGCCGCGCCGGATCCGCTCGCCCGACACTTCGGCCTGTTCGGACAAAATACGTGTGGCAAGCTGTTCGGACGACATTTCCAGCGAAAAAATCGCGACCGCGCCGGAGGGCTTGCGATTCTGGTCTTCGGCCTCGCGCTGGAGAGCCCTGGCCGCCGAGAAGGCGATCTTGGTGGCCAGCGCCGTCTTTCCCATGGCGGGACGACCCGCGAGGATCAGCAGATCCGACGGATGCAGCCCGCCGGTCTTCTTGTCGAAGTCCCGCAGGCCGGATGTCAGGCCGCTGACGTCGCCGGTGCGCTTGTAGGCCAGCTCCGCCACTTCCAGCGCGCCGGTGAGGGCCTGTTCGAAGGTGACGAAGCCACCATCCTGACCCTTGTCCGTGGCGAGCTTGAAAAGCGTTTCCTCGGCGATGCCGATCTGCGTCGTGCCGTCCGTGCCATCCGCGGTGCCGTAAGCATTGTTGACGACGGTTTCGCCGATATCGATCAATTCGCGGCGAATCCAGGCGTCATGAATGGCGCGTCCGTAATCGCCTGCGTTCACGATGCCGACCATGGCGCCAAGGAGCCGCGCGAGGTAGCTGGTGCCGCCCACATCGTCGAGCACGCCGCTATGCTCGAATTCGGCGCGCATGGTGATGGGATCGGCGAGGCTGCCGCGATCGATGCGGCGCGCTATGGCTTCATAGATCCTGCCATTGACCGGATCGGCGAAATGCGCCGGGATCAGGAAGTCCGAAACCCGTTCATACGCCTTGTTGTTGGTGAGCAGCGCGCCGAGGAGCGCTTGCTCCGCCTCGATATTGGCGGGCGGCGAACGGCGCAGCATGGCTGTCAGGCCGTCGCTGGAGTCGGCGGGATGGGGAGGAGCGGAGGGGGTGTCGATCATGTTCACCCGCTATTTCTATCATGCGTCGGGATGATTCGCGACGGGAGCCTGAAAGCTCTCGCGGGGGGAGATCAGGCCGTCTGCCAGCCGAGACCGACGAAAGCGACGCGCCGGTGCGGCCCGTCTTCGCGCACGACGATGATCTGGCGTTCCTCGAGATAGGCCAGTTGCCGCCGTGCCCGTCCGAGGGAATGTGTGGCGTAGGCGCGTGCCAGCGCCGCGTCATCGGGGCAGGGAAGGCCGTCCATCGCGGCGCGTGCCAGCAGAAGTGCCAGCCCCTGCACGTCTTCCGGCAGGGTGCTGGCGATGGTTTCCGCCTGAAGCCATGGTTCGCTCCGGGCGCGTTCGGCTTCGATTCCCGAGCGGACGGTGGCCAGCAACATGCGGAATCGGGGCATGTCCAGCGCGTCCCGTCCCAGTCCTTCAATCCGCGCCCGGAGCTGAAAGTCCTGATAGAGCGTGGCCAGAGGACGATAATCCGCGTCGGGTTCGGCGGTGACGTCCGAGACCAGCCGCCATAACGTGTCCCGGTCCGCATCCTTCGACGGGGGGGCATCGGGGGCGACCATGCTGGCGGGGCGGTCGGCGGCGAAGGCGTCGAGCTGAGCCAGCAGGTCGGGCGCGGGGGTGCGACGCTCGCGCGGACGGGGCGTGAAGGATTCGACCGGTTCGAGGATCAGGTCGCGCATTTCGGTCGCGTCCATGGCTTCGAACGGGGCGAGCTTCGGGCCGGTCGCATGGCTGGCGGTCTCGACGGCGCCGATGCTGACCATCACGGGGCGCCGCGACAGCGCCGGACCGAGCGCCATGAACTGGCCGCGCGCGAGATCCCGAAAGGCCTCGGCCGTCCGGCGTTCCATGCCGAGAAGATCGGCGGCGCGCGCCATGTCGATATCGAGGAAGGTGCGGCCCATCAGGAAATTCGAAGCCTCGGCCGCGACGTTCTTGGCAAGCTTCGCCAGTCGCTGCGTCGCGATGATGCCCGCCAGGCCGCGCTTGCGCCCACGGCACATGAGATTGGTCATCGCGCCCAGTGAAAGACGCCGCGCCTCGTCCGACGTGTCGCCGCTCGCAACGGGCGCGAAAAGCTGCGCCTCGTCCACGACCACCAGAACCGGATACCAGTGTTCGCGAGGGGCGTCGAACAGGCCGTTGAGGAACGAGCCCGCGGCGCGCAACTGCATTTCGGCATCCAGGGATTCGAGATTGAGCACGACCGAGGCGCGGTGAACGCGCGCGCGCTCACCGGCGGCGCGTAGAGTGGCCTCCGTCTGCTCGGCGCCGTCAATGACGAGATGGCCGTACCGGGCGGCGAGCGTGACGAAATCGCCCTCGGGATCGATGATCGCTTGTTGCACGAGGCTTGCGGTCTGTTCGAGCAGGCGGCGCAGGAGATGCGATTTGCCCGAGCCGGAGTTCCCCTGCACCAGAAGGCGGGTGGCCAGAAGTTCGGGCAGGTCGAGCGGCACGTCCGCGCCGTCGCGGCCGCGACCAAGGGCAATGGATACGGTCATGGGCGCGTCCTACAGGAAACGGGCGCGCAAGTCAGCCTTTCGGATGCGCTTTCAGCCATGCGACAAGACCGTTCGCGGCGGCCCGTGCGGTCGAGAAACAGCCCTGCAACAGATAGCCGCCCGTGGGCGCTTCCCAGTCCAGCATTTCGCCCGCGGCAAACACGCCGGGCCGATTACGCAGCATGAAGTGCTGGTCCAGCGCTTCGAAGCGCAGGCCACCCGCGACCGAAATGGCGCGATCCATCGCTTCAGGCGCGGTCAGCCGTAACGGGGCGTTCTTGATACGCGCGGCGAGAGCGCCGGGGTCCGACGCCGGGACGCTCTCATGACGGGAGGCTTCATGCAGGATCGCGCGGGCGAGAGGCGACAGACCCGCGCCTTTGCGGAGGCGGTTGGCGAGGCTTTCGCGCGGGCGCATCTGTCCGAGCCGGGTCGCGAGGGACGGCTCGGTCGTGCCCGGTCGGAGATCGACGAAGGCGATGGCTCCGCCCTGTGTGGCGATGGCATCCCGTATCGGGCCGGACAGGGCATAGATCGGCGCACCCTCGATTCCGTGGCGCGTGAAGCTGAGATCGCCGCGATGAGTGCGATTGCCGTAACGCAGGGCGATGCCGCTGAGCACCGCGCCGTCCCAGCGCTCGAACTCCTCGCGCGTCCATTTCGGCAGGAAGCCGCAATTCGAGGGTGCGAAAGGGGCGATATCGCTGTCCGGCAACAGGGTGATCCAGGCGCCGTCCGATCCGAGCCGCGACCATGAAGCGCCGCCCAGGGCCAGAAGGGTCGCATCCGCGCGGCTCGAAACCCGGCCCTCGGGCGTATCGAACACCGGACTTTCCCGGGACCAGCCTGTCCATCTGTGGCGCGGTGCGAATGTGACGCCGCGCTTTTCCAGCCGCTCCAGCCATGCGCGCAATAATGGCGAAGCCTTCATGGCATTGGGAAAGACCCTCCCGCTGCTGCCGGTGAAGCAGCTCTGGCCAAGCGCCTCCGCCCATGCCCGCAGGGCCTCGGGCGGGAAGGCACGGATCGCCGCTTCGAGAGAAGGCCGGGCGTGCCCATAGCGCGTCAGGAACGTTTCGAGCGGTTCGGCATGGGTGAGATTGAGGCCGCTGGCGCCAGCCATGAGGAATTTTCGCGCCGGGTGCGTCATGCGGTCGTACACGGTCACACGCAGCCCCGCGCCGGAGAGGATTTCGGCGGCGAACAGCCCGGCGGGGCCGGCGCCGATGACGGCGATCCGGGGGGCGGTGACGGAAAGGGTGGAAGCGTGAGACATCGGCGCAACTATCTCGCCTGTGTCGCGTCTTTTGCCAACCGTCGAAGTCTGGTTCGCCGCGCCCAGATAGTGAAGCGCCGGTTAGCCTCGATTTCACTTGTGCGAACAGGAAAAAATCGCTTTTGAGTGCCGCGCGAGGGGCGGGGCACCGTCTTTGCGCCCGAAATTTTTTGCGCCCGAATCCTCTGCGCACGACATCGCCCGGGCGGCTTTCAGACCGCCATGGTGGAACAGGACAGACCATGATCGATCTCAACAGCGCGACTCTTGCCGAGATTCCCCCCCGTACCAGGCGCTTCGCGTATGATCGGAGCCATGTGCGGGCCGGTATCGTCCATCTGAGCGTCGGCAATTTTCACCGCGCGCATCAGGCCTGGTATATCGACCGCCTGCTCGAACAGGCAGGGCAGGAAAGCTGGGGGATCGTCGGTGTCGGCCTGCTGGATGACGCCAATGAGCGCCTGAAGATCGAGGCGTTTCCGGCCCAGGACGATCTCTATACCCTGACGCGCTATGCCCCGGACGGGACGAGCGCGCATCAGGTGATCGGCAGCCTCGTCGACTATCTGTTCGCGCCGCGTGACACGGCGGCGGTGCTGGATCTGATGAGCGATCCCTCGATCCGGATCGTCTCGATGACGATCACGGAAGGTGGCTATAATCAGGACAGCCGGACAGGCGGATACGACCTCTCCAATCCGGTGACACAGGCCGAACTTGCCGCGCCGCACGCGCCGAAATCGGCGTTCGGTTACATCGTCGAGGCCCTGCGTCGCCGCCGGGATGCGGGATTGCCTCCGTTCACGGTCCTGTCCTGCGACAATCTGCGCGATAACGGTGTCGTGGCGCATACCGCCGTTCTCGGCCACGCCCGTGCGCTCGATGTCGGTCTTGCGGACTGGATCGAGGCCAATGTCACATTCCCGAGCTGCATGGTGGACCGGATCACGCCCGCGGTGCTCAAACCCGACGCGGATCGCGTCAATGAGGAATGCGGTGTGCATGACCGTCTGCCGGTCATCTCGGAAGATTTCGCCCAGTGGGTGATCGAGGACCGGTTCTGTCAGGGGCGACCGCCGCTTGAGATCGTGGGTGCCCAGCTTGTGGATGACGTGCATCCCTATGAGCTGGCCAAGGTCCGGATGCTCAACGCCTCCCATTCGATGCTGGCCTATCCGGGCCAGCTCGCGGGGCTGGAATCGGTTCGCGACGCCGTCGAGCATCCGCTCATCCACAAGCTCGTGCATGACTTCATGACGTTCGACGTCATGCCTATCCTGAGTGCGCCCAAAGGCATGGATCTCGGCCGGTATCGTGACACCATTCTGGCGCGCTTCAGCAATCCGCGCGTGGGCGACCGCCTGTCGCGGATCACGGGAGACGGCGCCAGCAAGCTTCCGACTTTCCTGCTGCCGACTCTGGCGACGATCCTCGAGAAGGGTGGCGAGACGCGTCGCCTTGCTTTCTGCATCGCCTGCTTCCTGCGCTATCTCGGCGGACAGGACGACAGGGGCGAGGCGTTCGATCCGTTCGAGCCGCATCTGGATGTCACGGCGCGGGCTCTGGGCCGCGATCCCGCCAAGGCCCTGGTGTCGCTTCCGCTCTTCGCGGACGTGGAGTTCCGGTCCCATCCGGCACTGGTGGCGCAGATTGCCGATGATGTGGCGCGCATCCGCAATACGGGCACGCTTTCCGTGTTGAAAAGCCTCCTCGAGACGCTGGCCTGAGGCGCGCGGAGCGTTGTCGGTCCGCTTCCTCCCGGTAGGAGGAGGCGGGGCCCGACGACGCGCCATTCCGTGGTCCCGCCTGGGTTTTGAGGGGCTGGACAGCCCGGGGCGTCGAGGTTCGGCGCGTCGGGCGTTACAATTCATCCGGCTTTCTAGAGCGTTTTTTCTTGCATTTCTGTCCGTTTGAGCGTTCTTGCGGTGGCAGTGGGCGCTTTTAGCCGGGTAATCGACGCATGCCGCGTCAGCTTCATCCTTAAAAGTCGTGATTTCGCGTGTGTTTTGTACGCGACCGCTATTGTTAAAAAGGAGCCTCGTTATGGCAACAGGCACCGTCAAATGGTTCAACCCCACCAAGGGTTTCGGTTTCATTCAGCCCGAGAACGGGGGCCAGGATGCGTTCGTTCATATCTCTGAACTCGAGCGTGCCGGTCTGCATACGCTGAACGAAGGTCAGAAGGTCTCCTACGAGCTCGAAGCTGGCAGGAACGGCAAGACATCGGCCGTGAGCATCAAGGCGCTCTGACGCCTCGACGCGCACTTCCGGTGTGTGGAAAGCCGCCTTCACGGGCGGCTTTTTCTGTTTTTACGGATCTTGCGTCAGCGGCAGGTCCATCGCATTCCAGTCCGGCTCCGTGGCGCCCTGAAGCGCGCGCACGAAGAAGCCGAACTCGCGGCGTTCCGCATAGGCGATCGGTCCGTCCGAACGACCCGCCGTGTGGCCGTAGCCCGGTATGACCAGCAGTTCGAAGTCCTTGCCCGCGTGAATGAGCGCATTGGCGACCTGGAGGGTCGAGGACGGGTCCACATTGGCGTCCTGTTCGCCCACGATCATCAACAGACGTCCGCGCAGGCGCGAGGCGTTCTCCACGCCTGAAGCACGGCGATAGCTGTCATCGACCGGCCAGCCGAGCCACTGTTCGTTCCAGCTGATCTTGTCCATCCGGTTGTCGTAGCAGCCCGCGAAAGCGACGGCGGCCTTGTAGAATTCGGGATGGAACAAAAGGGCGTTCAAGGCGCTCTGTCCGCCCGCCGATCCGCCATAAATCCCCACATGCCCGATATCGTAGGACGGGTCGCGCGCGGCCATCGCCCTGTGCCAGAGAATGCGATCGGGGAACCCCGAATCTTCGAGATGCTTCCAGGCGACGTCATGGAACGCGCGCGAACGGTTCGCCGTGCCCATGCCGTCGATCTGCACGACGATGAAGCCGAGATCGGCGAGTTCCTGCATGCCGCTGAGCTTGTCGCCACCCGAATGATAGCCGAAGGGCCAGAAATCCTTGGGGACGAAGCTGCCATGCGGTCCGGCATAGATGTTCTCGATGACCGGATAGCGTCGGTGCGGATCGTAAGTCGCGGGACGCACCACGATGCCCCAGATATCCGTCGATCCGTCGCGGCCTTTGGTATGAAAGACCTCCGGGGGATGGAAGCCCGCCGCCCGCAAGGGCGTATCGTCGCCGGTTTCGACGGTCGTCAGGACATGGCCGCTTTCGGCGTCGCGCAGGACGCTGCGGGCGGGCAGATCGACGCGCGACCATGTGTCCGAGAGGCGCGTGCCGTCCGGCGAGAGAGAGGCGTGATGGTTCGCGGGCTCCGGTGTGAGCGGAACCAGATGCGACCCGTCGAAATCGACGCGGTAGTAATGGACGAAATACGGATCCTCGTCCCTGTTCATGCCGCTGGCGCCGAACCAGATACGGCGTTTGCGTGGATCGACGCGCAGGATCTCGCGCACGGGCCATGCGCCATGGGTGATGGCATTGCGGATCTGCCCGTTGGTGCTGTCCATCAGATAGAGCTGCCGCCACCCGCTGCGTTCAGAAGCCCATACCAGGCTTTCCGCGTCCTTGCCGATGACGTGATGGTACAGACGATCACCATCGACAAAGGTGTTCGAGCGTTCATCGGCCGCGAGATGGGCCTGGCCGGTCGCGGCGTCCACCATGACGAAGCCCGCGCGCTGATAGCCGCGCCGGATGAAGGGGAACATGAAGGCGCGGGCGTCTTCGCTCCACGCCATATCCTCAAGCGAAAGCGGGTAGGCGTTGGCGAACAGGGCGGTGTCGATCTCCGTCCGCTGGCCGGAAGAGACATCGAACAGCACCGGCTGTTCGATGTCGATCGCATCTCCCGGCTTCGGATAGAGCTGCGTCTGGAGGCGGGGCTGAAGGGCATGGACGGGTGAGGATTCGACGCGGGTGATGTAACGCGGATAGCCCGGACGCACCCGCAGCAGGGCGATGTGACGCGAGTCCGGCGACCAGCGCAGGGACTCCGGATCGTAAAAATCGCCGGTCGTGCCATCCGTGCTGAGCAAGCGCTCGCTCCCATCTCTGGTCGCGCGCAGGACGAGATTATGATCGCGAATGAAAGCGGACCATTGTCCGTCCGGAGACGGCTGGGGCGTGTTTTTCGCGGCCACTCTGAGATCCCGGACAGCATCGAAGCCGCGCGGACGCAGACCGCTATCGATAACGGCGCATGTCTGGCGGCTTAAGTCGCATGACCATGCCTCATCATGCAGCTCGAACGTGACATGTCCCGTTCCGGGCTCGATGGAGAAAGTCTCGAAAGGCAGGTCGGTGGCCGGGATCGGACGCTTCAGGGCGCTGGACAGCGCAGGCGCGAGGCGTGTGGTGTCGAAGGCGGGCGTCTTTCGGAAGCTGCGCGCGTCCATGGCGATATAGGCAAATCCGTTGGCGACGGTCTTGCGATAATAGAGCGTTTTGCCGTCGTCGCTCCATGTCGCGGGAAACGGCATGTCGCGTGTCAGATGTTTCCAGTCATGCCGCAAATTCAGGGAACGCTGATAATCCTGCGGCGTGGGCGTGGCGTGGCCGGTCCCGCAAAGGACCATCAGCGGTATCGGGCTGATGGCGGCCCGGATCACAGATCGTGCTGGATGACGTGGCGCGCACGAAGGACGATCGCAGGTGATCCGCATGAAGACGCATCCGTTTCTTTTCCGTTTCTGCGTATACGATAGACGAAGCCTGTTTCCTGAGGCAAGGTAACCGTCCGGAAGGCGGAACGGATCGCCTTCGTTTATATTTTCTCCGGCTTTGGGATATCCGACTGATGCGACTGACGGTTCTTTTCCAATATGCGCTCATGGCGGGCTCCGTTCTGCTGAGCCTGCCTGCCGCGCAGGCCGCCACGACCGGTCACGCAGCGCTCGTATCCCTCATTGCCAGCGAGGAGACATGGCAGAAGACGCAGGATGAGAAACCCGACGCCCTGCCTCATGTCGATCCGGCGACGTTCGAGAAAAAAGGCGCGCACTGGCACGCAACCCTTGCGGCGCTCGCGAAGATCGACCGGAATGGCCTGTCTCCGGCGGACCGGATGAATTACGACGTCCTGAAATATCAGGCGACCGTCGTCGAGAATGCCGTAAAATACCGGCAATACGAAATGCCGGTGAATTCCGACACGTCGTTCTGGGGGGAACTGGCCGAGGATGGCCAGCACTTCACGAAGGAATCGCAATATCGCAACGCGCTGGCGAAGATGCGCGACCTGCCGCGCTATTTCCGCGAACAGACGGACAATATGCGTTCGGGCCTGAAGCGAGGCTTCACCTCGCCCCATATCGGCCTCGTCGGACGCGATACGGGCATTCTGCTGATCACGAATGCCAGGACGCCTGAAGACACATCCTTCTACGCGCCTTTCCGCCAGTTCCCCTCCACCATCCCCGCCGCGACACAGGAGGAACTCCGCAAGGCCGCGCATGATGTGATCGCGCAATCGGTCATGCCCGCCTATCGTGACCTGCTGCGGTTTTTCGATCAGGCCTATGTTCCCGGCGCCCGCACAGCACTCGGCGCGAACACCATGCCGGATGGCAAGGCCTATTATCAGGCGCAGATCTACGAATTCACGACGACCAGCCGCACGCCGGAGGACATTCACGCTTTCGGCCTTCAGGAAGTAGCCCGCATCCGCAAGGAAATGGCCGATACGATCGCGGCCTCGGGTTTCAAAGGCAGCTTCGACGGTTTCCTGACCTTCCTGCGCAGCGATCCGCAATTCTATGCCAAAACGCCGGATGAACTTCTCAAGGATGCCGCCTGGATCGCCAAGGAGTTCGATGGCGTCTCATCGCACTTTTTCGGTTTCCTGCCGCGCAACCGCTTCGCCATCAGGCCGGTTCCGGCGGATGAAGCGCCGTTCTATACCTCGGCGCGGGGTGGCGAGGACGTCTATCTCGTCAATACCTATAATCTGAAAGCCCGGGCGCTCTACGCGATGCCCGCGCTGACGCTGCATGAATCCGCGCCTGGCCATTCGATGCAGATGTCGCTCGTGCGGGAAGATCATTCCATTCCGGAGTTCCGCAAGCAGTATATTTCCGCCTATGGCGAAGGCTGGGCGCTGTATTGCGAGCGTCTGGGGGCTGAGATGGGCATGTTCCACACGCCCTACGAAACCTTTGGCATGCTCTCCTATCAGGCCTGGCGCGCGGCTCGGCTCGTGGTCGATACAGGCATTCATGCCCAGGGCTGGACGCGCGAGCAGGCCCAGAAATATCTTCACGACAACACGGCTCTGGCCGATCATGAAATCGAAACGGAGGTCGACCGTTATATTTCATGGCCCGGTCAGGCGCTGTCCTATTATCTCGGCGAAGACGAGATCTGGCGTCTGCGTCATCGCGCGGAGAAGGCGCTCGGGCCGAAATTCAACATCAAGGCCTTTCATGACGCCATTCTCCAGACCGGCTCCGTGCCGCTCTCGACCATGGAAGACCACATCGACGACTTCATCCACAATGGCGGCAAGGGACCTCATCCCGACATGGAATGAGCTGTCGTAAAATCGGACGGCCTAAAAGCCGCCCGGTTCTTCGATGGTTTCAAGAAGCGCGTTGATTGTCTCGATCCTGCGGCCACGCGTGATCAGCATTCGGCCCAGCGTCAGGGCACGGAGACGCGCTTCCTTTTCGCCCGTGCGGTCGGAACACAGCGCATAGTCGCTGACCTGGGCATAGCCGATCGTGCGGCGGATCATTTCCATGCCCGCGAAGCCGGCAAGATCGCGCATCACCATGGCGAGTTCCTGCGCCTGCGCCTGGTGACGACCAGCGGCGTCGAGTAGCGCGCCGACATCCCCGGATGTGGGGTTGGTCTCCCAGAGCGCGCGATATTCATGCGTGAAACTGCGCCAGAATGTCTCGATTTCGTCAGCCATCCAGGTCGCGTGATCGCGTCGAGCCGCCGCATGCAAAAGCAGGTTGCCGACATAAAGCCCCGCGTCGAAGCCGATCGGGCCCATGAGCGCGAATTCGCCATCGATCACGCGCACGTCGTCGCCATGCAGCATGATGGAGCCGGTATGCAGATCGCCATGCAGCAGGGCCTGAGGGGCGCCGAGAAAACGCTCCTGCCAGTGCGAAACAGATGCGTGCAGCGCGGCATCCGTCTGGAGTTCGGCGACCGTTGCGTCGAGTTCGGGCGTCATCCAGTGATTGCGGGCACACGCGGCCCGATAGGGATCGGTAAGAACCAGATCGACCGTGATGCGGGTGAGCGTCGTGTTCCCGGCGAAAGCCGCGCAGTCCGCCATGGACTGTTCAAAGGGACGGCCCCGCCATGACGTGAAAAACGCTGTCTGGGCGACGTATTCGCCGATACGCGCTGAAAATCCCGCCAGTGCGGTCGCTTCTCCCAACATGCCGCGCAGCACGTGATGATGGTGCAGGCTTTCCATGACGATCAGATGCAGATCGGGGTCGAAATGCAGCAGGGCGGGCATGAGATGGCCCACATGGGGCGCGACGCGACGCATGTAGCGGGCTTCGAAATCGGTCCGTGTCAGCGGCATCTTCCAGTCCGGATCGACGCGCACATGGGGGAGGGACTGCTTGCAGCACACCGCGCCCGCCGGGCCTTCGACGATGAAGACGTGATTGAGATTGCCGTCGCTGACCTCGCGGACGGCCCAGCCCTCGTGTGGACCGCCCAGACGCGCGCCGAGCGCGTCGTGCGCTCCCAGATAGACACGGAGGTCCGGAGGGCTGAGCGTGCGGTAGCGGGTCATGGGGCGAGGGTTTCGATCATGGCAAGCGTGGTGGGAAGCATGTCGGGACAGGCAAGGGCTTCGACGGGGCTCATGAGTTTCAGCGCCGCGTATTCGTCGTTCCCGCGTTCGGCCCATGCGGCATGGACGGCGGAAAAATCCAGCGTGGTATCGAGAACCATGCCGATATCGACGATATGGGTGCCCGGATGTTCACAGGCGAGAAGCGGCGGCCCGACTGTCACATCTCGCGCGTTCAGGCCAAGCTCTTCCTCGATCTCGGCGACGAGCTGCTCGTGCAGGTCGACGGGGACATCGCCTTCTCGCGTCTCCACGCTTCCCGCGGGAACGCCCTGCCACCAACCGGGGTGGTAAATGGCTGTCGCGGCGCGCTGGCCGAAGACGAGACCGCCGCGAAGACGGAGCATGCCCGTGACGGCGAGCGGGCGCAGTCGCAGGACGCGGAACAGGTCCGGCGCGCGCATCTGGGCCAACACCATGCGGTATTCCGCCCAGTAGCCTTCGATCCTGTCTGCGGAGATCGCGGTCGCGCTGAAGACCCGGCCGTTATAAAGCGCGGGATGGCGTCGCGTCGCCTCGGTCCACAGCGCGTCGATGCGCGCCATGGTCTCGCGGTCGGGCGCGGCCGGGCACGGCGTCGTCACCACGCGCAGGCTCGGATGCAGGACGGTAACGAGCCAGTCGGAAGGTACGCGGGACGAGGCGGTCATGAGCGATTTCGATCCACGCAGGACGGAGGATGCTTTCAGGCAGGACAGGCGGATGCGGCAGATTTGACCACTTCGTCCCAAACGTCAAAAAAATCTCTCTTTGGCCATCGCGGGTTCGTTGTAAACTGTTCTTATGCGTCTGTTTTCCTGCCCTTCCTGCGGCCTGACCGTTTTTTTTGAAAATCGGGACTGTGTGCGTTGCGGAGCCCGGCTCGGCTATGCCGTGCATGCGAACGAGCTTCTCGCGCTCGAACCGGAAGGCGGGATCTGGCGGCCGGTCGGTGGCGGCAGCACCTATCGCTTTTGTGAAAATGCCGAACTGGATGCCTGCAACTGGCTGATTCCGGCGGAGAGCGGAGAACGGTTCTGCGTGGCCTGCCGCCATAACCGCACGGTTCCCAATCTGGGTGACGCGGCCAATCTCGCACGCTGGCGCAAGCTTGAGGAAGCCAAGCACCGCCTGTTCTACACGCTTCTGCGGCTCAACCTCCCTCTGGCCAGCCGCTGGGAACGGCCGGACGGGCTGACATTCGATTTCCTCGCGGATACGGATGCGGGGCCACGCGTCATGACCGGGCATGATAACGGATTGATCACGATTGCCCTGCGTGAAGCCGACGACGTCGAGCGCGAACGCATGCGCGTCGAAATGGGCGAGTATTATCGCACCGTGCTCGGACATTTCCGCCATGAGGTGGGGCATTATTTCTGGAACGTGCTCGTGCGCGATGGCGGTCATCTCGCGCAATGCCGGGACGTGTTCGGAGATGACCGCGCGGATTACGGCGAAGCTCTCGATCGCTATTATCGTGAGGGCGCCCCGCCTCGTTGGCAGGACAACTACGTGTCCGCCTATGCCACCATGCATCCATGGGAAGATTTCGCAGAGACCTGGGCGCACTATCTGCACATGGTAGCGACGCTGGAAACCGGCGCCAGCTATGGGCTCTCAACCGCTCCGCACGTCGTGGAAAAGGCCTCTTTGACGACGGTGCTCGATTTCAATCCCTATACCGCCCAGGAGTTCGATCTGCTGTCCCGGGCATGGCTGCCGCTGACGAGTCTGGTCAACAGCATCAACCGCTCGATGGGCGTCAGGGATGCCTATCCGTTCGTTTTGACCGACGTGGTTCTGAGAAAAATGGCCTTTATCCACGACCTCGTGCATCGCCGCCTGCCGGTGTGACGGCGGAACCCGTCTCCCGTGCGGGGAGGTTCAGCCGCACCGAGACGGGGCAATGGTCGGAAAGCCGAGCTTTCTCTTCGTCTGCGGCCGGATGGAACAGCATGACGCGCAGGGAATCGGCCCTGAGCCATTGCCGTGCATCGTTACCCAGCAGGATGTGGTCGATGAAATAATTGCCGCCCCAGCACGGATTGGCACGGCCCGATGTCGTCAGGGTCATCGGCGCATCGGCCTCTAGTTCCTGCATCAGCGGGTCCGCGGCGGTGAGGCGACGGTTGAAGTCTCCCATGACCGCGAACGCGACACCTTCATCCTGGCGCTGAAGCACCCAGTCGTCGAGAATCGCGAATTGCTCGCGTAGGATCGGACAGGAATAGCCCCGTTCCTTCAGCGGGCGATCCCAGCAACCGCTTTTGAGGTGAATGACGAGAATTCTCAGATCGGGGCCGCCGGTATGATCGTGGAGCGTAACGTCGAGGCCTCCGCGCAGATGATGGAGCGCCCCCGGAGGCGCGACGTCCAGCGCCTTGAGTTCCGGATTGATCTGGACGTCGATCCCTCGCCGGACAGCGATCCCGACATGCTGGGGAATGGCGTCGTCGGTCAGAATGACGCGATATTCGGGCTTCGGAAAAATGAGCGCGGCGGCTGCTGGCGTATCGACTTCCTGCAATCCGACGATATCGGCGTCCAGATGGGCCGCATATCGAGCCAGATGCGCGAAATCCGTCGGATTGCGGCGGATGACATCAGGCGGAAGCGCCGGATCACCGGCGGGGCGGAGGGAAAGCCAGTCAAGATTCCACGTCGCCAGCTTGAAGTCGCGTGCTTGAATCGGGCTGATGAGCAGCGTCGAAGTGACGGCGAGGATCGCAACCCCTCGCCCGATGGCCGAGAGGGCAATCAGCTCTCTTCGGCTTGCAGCGTGACAAGCGCCTCTTCGACGGTGCAGGTATGCCTCGTCTTCTCGTCGAGAACCGTGATCTTGCCCTCCGCGATGTCGTAGAACCAGCCCGAGATCGCGAGATCGCCGCGTGCAAGAGCGCCTGCAACGGCGGGGTGCGTGCGCAGATGCGTCAATTGCAGCAGGACATTGCGCTCGGCGAGGTCACGAATGGTCGCGGGTCCGACATCGGTCGCTTCCAGCGGGCCGACGGCGGCGAGGGCGGCTTCGGCTGCGCCCAGCCAGCGGCGGACGGTGGGCATGGTCTTGAATTTGTCCGACGACAGGTCGCACAGGGCATTCATAGCCCCGCAGTTGGAATGACCGCAGACGACGATGTTGCGTACCTTCAGTACCAGAACCGAATACTCGATGGCCGACGATACCGCGCCGAGCATGTCGCCATAAGGCGGCACGATATTACCGACATTGCGAACGATGAACAGTTCGCCCGGCTTCGTCTGCGTGATGAGGTTCGGGTTGATGCGGCTGTCCGAGCACGTGATGAAGAGCGTCGAGGGAGACTGGCTGCTCGCCAGACTCTCGAACAGTTCCTGATGCTCGGGGTAAACCTCCCGGTCGAACTTCTGAACGCCCCTGAGGAGTTCGATCATGCTCGCATTCGGGTTGGGTGCCATATCGTCCTTGCCTTTATCCATGGGGGCAGCGTTAACGTGCCGTCTTCGCGTGCTCTACGCGACGGATGCCGCAAGGTTCATCGGCATGTCCAGTAAAGGACACGCCTGACACAATTCGTCAACCGGCGATCATGCCGCGCAATGCGGCGAACACGGCATCGGCGTCCGCGTTGGGTCCGCCGGCCTGCGCCATATCCGGGCGACCGCCGCCTCCTTTGCCCCCCATGACGGCGCTGGCTGCGCGAACGAGATCCACTGCGTTGAACCGATCCAGGAGATCGGGCGTGACCGCGATCACGACGCTGCCCTTGCCTTCGGCGTTCGAGACGAGCGCGACGACACCGGAGCCGATCTGTTTGGCAACGGCTTCGGCCATGCTCTTGAGTTCACGTGGCGAAACCTCGCCGAGATCGCGACCCGCGAACGTCACGCCGTTGATGTTCTCGGCTCCTGCCGCGCCCTCGCCAGTTGCGAGGCGACGCTGCAACTCGGAGACCTGCTTTTCCAGCGTGCGGCGCTCCTCCAGCAGAACCGCGAGGCGCGCCGGGGCGTCGGCGACCGTGGTGCGGAGCAGTGCGGCCATATCGGCCAGACGCCGTTCGTCCTCTTTCGCCATGCGCTCGGCGGCGAGGCCCGAGACCGCCTCGATGCGACGCACGCCCGCCGACACGCCGCTTTCGGACACGATGCGGAACGGACCGATCTCGCCCGTGCGTCCGACATGCGTGCCGCCACACAATTCGATCGAATAGGCGCCGCGCTCGTCGTCGCCCGCGCCCATCGACACGACGCGGACCTCATCGCCGTATTTTTCACCGAACAGCGCCATCGCGCCTTCGGCGACCGCCGCCTCCGGCGTCATGATGCGGGTTTCGACGGCCGTGTTCTCACGGATGCGGGTATTGACCTCGGCCTCGACGGCGGCGAGTTCCTCGGGCGTGATCGGGCGCGGCTGGGAAATGTCGAAACGCAGACGGTCCGGGGCGTTGAGGCTGCCTTTCTGCGCGACATGCGTGCCCAGCGCCCGGCGCAGGGCTTCATGCAGCAGATGGGTCGCGGAATGATGCCCGCGCGTCGCCTGACGGCGCATATGGTCAACCTGGGCCGTGACGGCCATGCCGGGGCGGAGCGTGCCTTCGATCACCCGGCCATAATGGACGATCATGTCTCCGTTACGCTTCTGCGTGTCGGTGACTTCGATCATCAGGCCATTGGCGGAGAGTTTGCCGTGATCCCCGACCTGACCACCGCTTTCGGCGTAAAAAGGCGTCTGGTTCAGCAGGATCGCGACGTCCCTGCCGGGACCGACCTCGCTCAGGATCTCGTTGCCATGCGCGACCAGCAGGACTTCGGCGTCGCTCTTTTCGGTCTTGTAGCCAAGGAACTCCGAGGCGCCGAAGCGGTCCCGGGCATCGAACCATACCGTTTCCATGGCCGTGTCGCCCGACCCGACCCATGCCGCGCGTGCGCGCTGGCGCTGCTCGGCCATCGCCGTCTCGAAACCGGCCACATCCACCGTGCGACCCTGTTCGCGCAGCGCGTCCTGCGTCAGGTCCAGCGGGAAGCCGAACGTATCGTAGAGCTTGAAAGCGACGTCGCCCGCCAGGGCTTCGCCCTCACCGAGACGATCGGTCTCATCGTTGAGCAGCGACATGCCGCGTTCGAGAAGTGCGGTAAAACGCTCCTCCTCGCCGCGCATCGTCTCCGCGATCAGCGTCTGATGCTGCACCAGTTCCGGGTAGGCCGCGCCCATCTGCTGGGTCAGCTTGGGCAGCAGACGATAGAAGGTGGGCTCCGTCGCGCCGAGACGCTGAAGATGGCGCATCGCCCGGCGCATGATGCGGCGCAGGACGTAGCCCCGGCCGTCCTTCGAGGGCATGACGCCGTCCGCGATCAGGAAGGCGCTCGAACGGAGATGGTCGGCAACGACGCGATGGCTGGCGCGCAAAGCCCCGTCAGGGTCGGTATTGAGCAGATCGCCGCATCCGAGGACGAGCGCGCGCAACGTGTCGGTGTCATAAACGTCGCGCTTGCCCTGCATGACGGCCGCGAAACGTTCGAGCCCCATGCCCGTATCGATGGACGGGCGGGGAAGAGGCGTGCGCGTGCCCGGCGGATCCTCGAAATACTGCATGAAGACGAGGTTCCAGATCTCGACGAACCGGTCGCCGTCTTCGTCGGGCGAGCCCGGCGGCCCACCCCAGACGTCGGGTCCGTGATCGTAGAAAATTTCGGAACACGGACCGCAAGGTCCGGTGTCGCCCATGCGCCAGAAATTATCCGATGTGGCGATGCGGATGATCTTTTCATCCGGCAGGCCCGCGATCCTGCGCCAAAGCTCCGCCGCTTCTTCATCTTCCGCATAGACGGTTGCGAGCAGTTTTTCTTTCGGGATGCCGAAATCACGGGTCAGCAGGGTCCAGGCGAACTCGATCGCGTCGGCCTTGAAGTAGTCGCCGAACGAGAAATTGCCCATCATTTCGAAGAATGTCAGATGGCGTGCCGTATAGCCGACATTGTCCAGATCGTTGTGCTTGCCGCCTGCCCGGACGACCTTCTGCGCGGTCGTCGCGCGATTGTAGGGGCGTGTTTCCTGGCCGGTGAACACGTTCTTGAACGGGACCATCCCCGCGTTCGTGAACAGGAGCGTCGGATCGTTCTGGGGAACGAGTGAAGCCGAGGGGACGATACGATGGCCGTTGCGCTCGAAATACGTCAGGAACGTAGAGCGGAGTTCGTTGGTCGTGACGGGTGCTGAACTGGTCATGGAGGGAAGGCAGTTCCGGTAGAGGCGGTGAAAGTGTCCTTTCACTAGAACATTGCGCGTCTAAAGGAAATCATCTCGCCTCAGTGCTTTTCAGGTGAAGACGGTTTACCCCGCTGAAGGAAGGCATCGAGCGGCTCGATGGTCATATGGATAAGCTCGGCCGGGGTCTCGGGCGACTTCTCGCGAAAAACAAGACGCCGCGAGAGGCTGAAATTCGCCAGCATCCCCGCCACGGACCCGGCCATCAGAGCAAGGACAGGATATCGGGCGCAGAGCGGGATTGTAAAACAGAGCGTATAGACCGTGCCGCGATTGAGCACGAAGCCCAGACTGTTGGCCGCGAGAAAATGCAGCCATTGCAACATGATATGCTTGTGAGAGCCTGCGCCCTGGAACGTCCACAGGCGGTTCAGGGCCCAGTTGATCGAGGCCGCCAGAAAATAGGCGCAGAAGATGGCCGTCGCGAGACCGACAATCGGGCGCAGCAGATAGACGGTGGCGGTGTCCCAGAACAGTCCGAGCACACCGACGGTTCCGAATCTCAGAAACTGGGACAGGACTTTTCGTTCCACGAGCATTCGACATCACCATGCGGAGGATAAACTGCGTGAGTCCACGCATTCCATGCCATCTGTGAGGATAGAGGCTGGCTGCCTGGGTGCGAAGACGCAAAGAGGCCCTGACACAGTTTTCAATAAAAAAGGCACCCGAAGGTGCCTTTTTCCTGAACCGCCTCCCCGTGAAGGGGAGGCCGCGTTCGAACGTGATCCGCGGGATTAGCGCAGGATGATTTCGACGCGACGGTTCTGCGGCTCGCGGGTGTTCGGACCCGTGGGGACCAGCGGGTGCTGTTCGCCGTAGCCGTGGATGTCGATGGCAGCAGCCGGGACACCGTCACGGATCAGTTCGGCCTTCACGCTGTCAGCGCGACGGACGGACAGGCCCTGGTTGTACTTCTCACCACGCGGGCCGGGATGGGCCGCGGAGTTGTCGGTGTAACCATTGACTTCGATGCGCGTCGTCTGGACGTGGGTCGAAGCCTGGGCGGCCTGAGCAACGATCTCACGAGCGCGGCCCGTCAGGACAGACTTGTCCCAGTCGAAGAACACCAGATAGGTGCGCGCGACCTGCGGAGCGGGCGGCACGACAACCGGCGCCGGCGGCGGCGGCGGGGGAGCCGTGTCGAACGCATAACGCAGACCCAGGATGAACTGGTGGTTGAAGCGTTGATCGAAGTTCACGTGACCCTTGTGCAGGCCGGTCTGGTTCCACGCCGTGGAGTGGTAGGCCCCATCCATGAACGTCTGGCCGATCATGCGGTACTCGGTCGTGACGGCCAGGCCGGGAACGCCCGGAATGTCATAGGCCGCACCGACGATGCCCTGATAGGCGAAGCCGCCGTTCGTGCCGCCGACCCGGTTCACGTTGCCATTGCTGTAGCTCGTGGTGATCGGGTTGTAATGCTGCCAGAGATAGCCCGCGCCGACACCGACGAACGGCGTAACCGGCACGTTGATGCCGAACTGGGCCAGATCGATGTCATAAAGGACATTGACGAGGCCGCCGTAAGACTGGTCGGAACCGTGCGTCGAACCCTGGACAGACGTCGGGCGACGATGGTTGATCTCCGAGTAGTTGTAGAGACCTTCGACCTCAAGCCGCAGACCGTTGCCGAAGCCCCAGCCGAAAGCACCGAAGCCGGTGAAGCCGTCATGGTGACGATAACGCGACTTGGAGCCGGCGTTGTTGGTCGTGCCGTCAGCTTCGCTAAATCCGGAGAAGTGAGCGTGCTGGGACTGCACGAGGTTGTACCCGCCGCCAAGGTCGACGTACGGGCCCGTGATCGTGCTCGCCATGGCGAGTGTCGGGGCAACGGCCATCGACGTCATGGCCAGAAGTGCGGTGCGGAGACGCATTTATTTCGTCCTCATTAATTCATCCATTCGAGCTGCTGCCGGGGACCCCTCCAGGGGCGCCGTGCAACAGACTCAGCGCGATGCATAAGTGCGTATAGAGCGCTCGGTTCCCTTGGAGGAAGCGGGTTGCAGTGCCCCGGGTCCCGATTGCCGGGACCCCGTGGCTAAACTGCAACAGTTCATTCCGTCGGAAAGACGAACGCCTGTTGGCGACACCGGCTTTAGCTGAAAGCCGAAGCCAGTTCTACATCGTTATCGTAGTATCTGGTCGTATTCTCTGGTTTCGCCATGTAAACGAGATGAAATTTCGTTCAGACGGTGCAACCTTCGTCCTGAAGGAACTCGAAGACGGTCGTCATCGGCACGTCGCGCGTCGTAAAACAGTCTCCGATTCTGCGAATCAGGACGAGCGCCAGTTGCCCGTCCCGCATCTTTTTGTCGCGCGCCATGTTCGAGACGAGGGTTCCAGCGCTCAGCGGTTCCCCGAACCAGTCCAGCCCGGCGGGCATACCGTTTTGACGCAGGTGAGCATCGAGACGGGTCAGGGTGTGTTCTTCACAAAAACCGAGTCGTACCGAAAGGGAGGTGGCGAGATGCAACCCGATTGAAACGGCTTCGCCATGGAGCAGGCGGCCGTCATACCCGAACCAGGCTTCGAGGGCGTGAGCGAAGGAGTGCCCGAGATTCAGCAGGGCCCGACCGCCCTGCGCCGCCTGCTCGCGTTCATCGGCTTGTACGACGCGGGCCTTGAAGGCGCAGGCTCTGCGCACGCCCTCCGCCTGGGCGGCCGGATCGCCGGCCAGCACGGCGGCGCCATGGGTTTCACACCAGCCGAAGAGGTCGGGGCCGTCAATGAGTCCCGCTTTTACGATCTCCGCATATCCGGCGACCCGCTCCCGGTGCGGAAGGGTCGACAGGGCCGATGTGTCCGCGAGCACGATCTGGGGCTGATAGAACGCACCGATCAGGTTCTTGCCGCTGGTGGCGTTCACGCCGGTCTTGCCGCCGACGGAACTGTCGACCTGCGAGAGGAGAGTCGTGGGGATCTGAACGAACGGTACGCCGCGCAGGGCCGTCGCGGCGATGAAGCCGGCGAGATCGCCGACAACGCCGCCACCGAATCCGATGATCGTGGTGTGACGTTCGATGCCATGAGCCAGGATGTCGTTGATCAACTCCGCATAGACGGCGAGGGATTTCGATTCCTCACCGCCGCGGATCACGAACGCCCTGGCGGTGATGCCGGTTTCCGCCAGCCCCTGCATCAGGCGGGGCAGGTGCAGCGCGGCTACGCGCTCGTCGGTGATGACGATGGCGCGTTTCTGCGGGATCACGGGTGCGATGTGGGCACCCGCGCGCGCGATCAGATCCGGACCGATCATCACGTCGTAGCGGTGAGACGCGAGATGGACCGGCACGCGCGGCGGGTGCCGATGAGTGGAGAGGGCTTCCAGAACCCGCTTCGAGCTGGTTTCCACGCTGTCGTCGCCGCAATCCACGATGATATCCGCCTCCGCGTAAAAAGGATGTCTTTTGATCTGAAGTTCTTCGAGGATGGCCGTAGGGTCGCCCTGGGCGAGCAGGGGCCGACCCGTGCGCCCGGCGACTCGGCGCACGAGAACGGGCAATGCGCAGCGGAGCCAGATGGAGACGGCATTCCGGCGGATCATCTGACGCGTCCGCGCATCCATATATGCGCCGCCGCCGGTCGCCAGGACGCATGGAGGACCCTGGAGGAGGCGGCTGATCACGCGGCG
The DNA here is from genome assembly GCF_029309905.1 of Brytella acorum. Taxonomy (GTDB): domain Bacteria; phylum Pseudomonadota; class Alphaproteobacteria; order Acetobacterales; family Acetobacteraceae; genus Brytella; species Brytella acorum. Next base: position 39,739 of record NZ_JARBJP010000007.1, on the reverse strand, counting down.
TTCCCCGTCGCGAAAGGCCGCCTCGCCATGACGGGTGAAAATTTCAGGAATGGTGCAGCTGGCCGCACGTTCGATTTCGTGGTCGGCATCGATGAAGGGAACGCCGAGGCGTTGTGCGACGCGGCGTCCGATCGTGGTCTTTCCGGCACCCATGAGCCCGACCAGGACGATAATGCCGGATGCGGAGAGGTCCCGGACGGCAAAGGGGATCGCCAACCCGGCTTGCGGGTCCAGATTCGGGGGCGCGTCGGTCATGATGTCGTGCGTGTGCAAGGGGGACGTGACATTTCCAAGAGCTTACCATAGAGGGAAGCAAGCCGCCATGCGGTGTTCAGCGGGTGTTTTTGCAATGGCTCGCCAACTCGACGGAGCACAGATGATCTATAGCGTTCCCAGAATTCTCGCGGCTGCGGTGCTGGCGGTCATTCTGGCGGCTGGCGGTGGCCTTCTCTGGCTCGGTAGCCATGTGACGCCACCGGCTCAGACCCTCGTACATAAAGACCTGCCTCCCGATCGCTTCGCGCTCGCCCCACCGGCCCCGGCTCCTCTGGCCGTCCCGACGCCCGTGGCCGCTCCGGTTGCCAGTGTCCCGGCGGCGCCGGTTCCGAGTGCGACAAAGTCCACACCGCCTGCTCCGGCCTCGCCACGCTGACCTCCGTTGAGCGGTTCGTCCGACCGTCATGTCGAGGCGTTTCTGGAAATGCTCGCGGCCGAACGCAACGCCGCGGCGCGTACGAGAGCGGCCTATGAGTCCGATCTTGCGGATTTTGCCGCGCATATGGTCGCACGGCGTCCGGCTGACGGCGGCGAAAGCCTGCTGACGGCCGGTCCGGCAGTCGTTCAGTCCTATATGGCGTCTCTCGGTGCGCTTGGGTTTTCCGCGCGCACGAGCGCGCGACGTCTCTCATGTCTGAGGCAGTTCTATCGTTTTCTCCTGCGGGAAGGTCTGCGCGAGGATGACCCGACCGCGCGTGAGCGGGCGCCGAAGCTTCCCGCCAGTCTTCCGAAGGTGCTGTCGGAAGAGGAAGTGCGTCATCTGATCGAGGCGGGAACGACCGGGCACGATGATCCGCGCCGTGATCTCGTGGCTCATGCCGCGATCGCGCTCCTGTACACGACCGGTCTTCGCATCTCGGAACTGCTTTCTCTCCCCGCGAGCCTGCCTCAGAATCAGGCGCCGATGGTTCTGGTGCGCGGCAAAGGCGGCCGCGAACGGCTGGTGCCCATTTCCGAGGATGCCCGTAACGCGGCGAAGAGGCTCATCGCGCATGACCGGAAGCTGGGCAGTCCCTGGCTTTTCCCCGGTCGCGATCCAGCGCGCGCCCTGACACGGCAGGGATTCGACAAGATCCTCCATCAGTCCGCGCTTCTCGCCGATATCGATCCGGCACGCGTCACGCCCCATGTGCTGCGCCATGCCTTCGCCAGCCATCTGTTGGGGCGCGGCGCGGATCTGCGCGCACTTCAGATGCTGCTGGGTCATGCGGATATCGCGACAACACAGATTTACACGCATGTGCTGACCGAACGGTTGCGCCAACTGGTCGAGGCCCATCATCCTCTGGCCACGCCCGGGGCGGCGTAAGCCGCCAGAGAAGAATCACATGGGCGTGTGACGCCGAATGCGCATCATGGATTGTTGGCAATGGGCGGACCGTGCTATCGGGGCGCCCCATGCGCCAATATCTCGATTTCGAAAAGCCCGTTGCCGAGCTTGAAAACAAGATCGCCGAACTCCGCCAGATGGCGCAGGGCGGCGAAGGCATCAACATCGCCGATGAGATCGCCAAGCTTTCGGACAAGGCTGACAAACAGCTTCGTACGGCTTACGCGAAGCTGACGCCCTCCCAGAAAGTTCAGGTCGCCCGGCATCCCCAGAGGCCGCAGGCCCTGGATTACATCCGTGAGCTGCTGACGGATTATATGCCGCTGTCCGGTGATCGCCTCGGCCATGAGGACAAGGCCATCGTGGGTGGTCTGGCGCGGTTCCGCGGAACGGCCGTTGTGGTCATCGGCACGCAGCGCGGCACGGAAATGGAGTCGCGTCTGGAGCATAATTTCGGCATGCCGCGTCCCGAAGGTTATCGCAAGGCGCAGCGTCTGGTGAAACTGGCCGGACGTTTCGGACTACCCATTCTGACATTCGTCGACACGTCAGGGGCCTGGCCGGGCATCGACGCGGAAGCGCGCGGTCAGTCCGAAGCCATCGCGCGCTCGACCGACACGTTCCTGCGCGCGCCCGTTCCCGTGATTGCGACGATCATCGGCGAGGGTGGCTCGGGCGGCGCGGTCGCGCTCGCGGCCGGGGATCGCGTCCTGATGCTCGAACATTCCATCTACTCGGTGATTTCACCCGAAGGCGCCGCTTCCATCCTGTGGCGCGATCCGAAACAGGCGGGCGCCGCCGCGGAAGCACTGAAGATCACGGCGCAGGATCTCGAGCGTCTGAAACTGATCGACGGGATTATTCCCGAGCCGCTCGGTGGCGCTCAACGCAAACCGCAAACCGCGATCACTTCTGTCGGCGACGCGATTGCGGCCGAGCTTCCGGCGCTCACCGTGCTGGAACCCGCAGCGCTCGTGCGCCAACGGCGTGAAAAGTTTCTCGCGATGGGTCGCGACGCTCAGCACTGAAACCCCAAACACTGAAACCAGGGGCGAGACCGGCGTCACATCATGTGAATGTCGGCTCGCCGGCGACCGGCGTGCATCCGAGGCTTTCGATGAGGGCATGTACTTCGCGGCCCGCGGCTTCGACCCTTGCGGCGTCATAGCCTTTGGTCACCAGCGTGACGCCATATCGTCCGTCCGGACGCTCGAAAGGATAAGACCCGAGGTCCAGCGTCGGGTAGCGCGCCTGAATGGCTTCCAGGCCCTCCGCCAGATTGCCTTCGCTCAGTTGCGTCGAATGCCACGCCACGGAGACGAGAGGTGCACCGCCTTTCAGCGTGGGCGCCAGAGTCTCGAACATGGCCTGCATGACGCGCGGGATGCCAGCCATTACGTGGATATTGGCGATGGAGAATCCGGGCGCGACCGAGACCGCGTTGCGGATCGGCGTGGCGCCGCGCGGCAGCATGGCCATGCGCTGCCGGGCCGCGTTGAACTTTTCCCGGCCCATATGCGCTTCGAGAAGGTCGAAGCTTTCGCGGTGGATCTCCAGCGGAACGCCCACGGCTTCGGCAATGCAGGCCGAGGTGATGTCGTCATGTGTCGGCCCGATGCCGCCCGTCGTCAGGACGTGATCGAAACGCGCGCGGCATTCGATGACGGTGTTGACGATGCGTTCCCGCTTGTCGGGAATGACGCGCACTTCGTCGAGCGCGATTCCGATGGCGCCCAGCCCCTGGGCGATAAAGCGGATATTGGCGTCCTGGGTGCGGCCCGAGAGGATCTCGTTGCCGATGACGAGCAGGCAGGCGGTCACGGTCATGGGAAGTCTCCGTTTCGGCGTTGAGGATAAGGAGGACGGCGGCGCATATCAACAATCCCTCCGCCCCGGAACGCTGACGGTTCAGGCGCGTCCTATGTCCGCCACGGCCTGAGGGCCGCGATTTTGAAGGAGTCATCATGTCCCTGACACAGCTGTCCCCGAGCCCGACCTGCATTCTGGATCTCCGGGCCAATCTCGGCGAAGGCCCCGTGTGGATCGCCGAGGAGCACGCCCTTTATTTCGTCGATATTCCCGGCGCGCGCGTCCATCGCTACATGCCCGCGAGAGATCGCGACGCCGAGCACCAGCACCAGTCATGGGAAGCGCCCACGCGCATCGCATTCCTGTTCCCGACCTCGGACGGCGTGTTCCTGTGCGGCGGCGTCGATGGGTTGTATCGCTTCGATCCGCGTACGGGTCAGTTCGCTCGACTGGTCTCCATCGAACCCGAACATCCAGGTAATCGTCTCAATGACGGCTGTATCGATCCGCGCGGAATGCTCTGGTTCGGAACCATGGATGACGGAGAATCCCACCCTCGGGGTTCGATCTACCGCGTGCGCGGAACTCCGGCCGGTCTGGAGGTGACGCGTCATGACGAAGGCTATGTGGTTTCAAACGGTCCGGCCGTTTCACCGGACGGCCTTACGCTGTATGCCTGCGACTCACCCGGCCAGACGATTTACGCCTTCGACCTCGACGAGAACGGAACGCCGGGAACGCGTCGCGTCTTTGCACGCGTGGAAAACGGCTATCCCGACGGCATCGTCTGCGACAGCGCCAATACGCTCTGGTGCTGCATGTTCGCGGGCGGGCGGATCATCCGTTTCGGGCCGGATGGCACGAAGCTTGAGGAAATCCCCATGCCCTGCACATTCCCGACCAAGCTCGCTTTCGGCGGAGACGACCTTCGCACGGCTTACGTGACCACCGCGTGGCGCGATCTGAGTGAGGCGGAGCGAGCACGCGAGCCGCAGGCGGGCAGTCTTTTCGCCTTTCGCGTGGAAACCCCCGGGCTGGCGCAGCACGTTTTTCAGCTTGGCGACATGTCGAGGCTGGAAGCCTGAGGCTCTACGACCTGTCGCCGTTCGGGGACGGCCAATCCCGCGCCGGAAGGGCGCGGGAGATCGTGCGTCAGAAATTGACGCCCGCGCTCAGGAAGACATATCGCCCGGTCGAAAGCAGACCGCCATACTGGTTGATGTTGGTGCCGTAACCGGAAAGCGGAACGAAGGGCGGCTTCTTGTCGAGCAGGTTGGACACGCCCGCCTGGAGGTCCCACCGTCCGGGATGATAGCCGATCGTGATATCATGCGTGAAAATTCCGGGCACCTTGCAGTAAACGACCTGACCGCAGATCTCGTCATTGGAGCCGTTGTTGTTCAGCATGCCGCCCGTATAGGTCATCATGTAGGTGAACGAAAACTCGCCATGCGTCCAGGTCGCCTGCGCGTAATCCCGCACGCGGGGCTGGCCGCTGCCGCCGTTTTCGAAAAGGCGACCGGCATAATTATAATAAGCGCCACCATCGAGATAATTCTGGAGATAGCTCGTGAGGTACTGAAAATTGTTCGACAGCGAGAACGTATCGAACGGTGTGACCCGCAGTCGGTAATTCAGATCGAAATCGATGCCGCTGGTGATCAGGCTTCCCATATTGTTGTCCAGATTGAACACCTGGGAAATCGCACCCTGACCCGTTCGCGGCGCGACGAAAGAGCAGTATGACGGAGCCATTCCGGTGTAGCACTGATCCACGATGTATTGGACAGGATAGGTCTGGATCATGTTTTTAAGCGTGTAATGCCAGTATTCGACCGACGCCGAGAGGCCGCGTATCCATCGCGGGGTGATGACCGTGCCGATGGTGTACGTCCTTCCCGTTTCGGGCTGGAGTTTGGGGTTTCCGCCGGTGACCGTCGGGATCTGGCCTGAATTGGGATTGACGAAAGTGGCGGGGTTGTTGCCGTATTTATGGCAGTTCGCCTCAACGATCGGTGCGAGGGAGCCGTAGCTTGCGACCTGCGCGCAGGGGTCGTTGCCACCCGGATATCCGAGCGCCTGACCGCCATACATCTCGCTGATATTCGGTGCACGGAAAGACGTGCCGAGCGTGGCGCGGAAGCGTATGTCGCGGATCGGCGCCCAGTTGATGCCCAGCTTCCAGTTCTCCGCGTCGCCGAACGTATTGTAGTTGGAATAACGGCCCTGTCCGTCGATCGTCAGGTCTTTCGCGAGGAGCGTATCCTTCAGCAACTGGAGCTGCGCCTCCATATACACTTCAGTGACGTTGTAGCCGCCGCCGGTATATTGGGAAACGTTGCCGGTCGTATCGCCTGTCGAAACGATTGGATCGGGAACGAAGGCGCCCTGCTCGCTGCGGTGTTCGATGCCGCCGGCAAACTTGACCTCGCCCGCATGACGGTAGGGCAGGGAGACGAGGTGGTTGTTGTTCACGCGAAAATTGAAATCGCGCATCTGGTAATAATCATGATCATGTTCGGTGAAGGTCGCATATTTTGCCGCGGCACCCGTCCATGGCTGAAACGGATTGACCAGCACGCAGCCCGGTTTGCTGGTGCAGGCTGACGGATCGTAATAAACCGAGCTGTAAGGGTCGCTTGGGTCTGACTGTACTGCGCCCAGCTCCTCATTCATGTGACGATAATTGCCCATGTTTTCGGTCGTGTCCGTCTGGATCGACGATCCATAGGTCATGGAAAGATCGTAGTTCCAGTCATCGACGATTTGACCCTGTGCGCCGCCGGATACCTGCCACGTATCGACCCCGTTCGAAAATTCGCGCAGACCCATGTCGTTCGTGCGCTTGTAGATGACGGCATCCTGAGCCGGGAGGCCCGCCTGCGCCAGAACCGCCTGAAGATAGGGATTGCCTTCCGGAATCATGAAAGGAGAAGGCAGGGTGGAGGGGTAGATGGAGCCGCTCACCGGATTGCCCGCCATCTGCTCGTCCGACTGGCGATGGGCGTAGCGCACATTGGCGTAAACCTGGAAGTGCTTGTCGAAGTCGTAGTGCATCTCACCCGACAGGTTCGCCTCCTGAAGGTTGTTGCTCAGTGACTGATCCTGGGCATAGCTGTAATGATCAGCGGTCGTGTAAGGCCTGATAGTGCCATCCGTCGTCGTGATGTAAGAGCCGCCCGAGGTCTGCGGGAAAATATGTGGTTGCACCGTGACGGAACTGCAGCATGTGAAGGCGTGGCCGGGCGCTGGATTGTTGGTCCAGGGATTGTTGACGGCCCATGGACGGTTTTTTTCCAGGATGCCGCTTTGTGTCATGTATTGACCAAAGACAGTAATGTTGCCGCGGTCATGGTCGAAATTGAACCCTTTATATCCGGATATGCGGCCCTGCATGGCGTCTCCGACATCTGAAATGCCGCCACGGACCCGGATACCGGCATCATCGAGGTTATGACGCAGTTTGATGTTGATGACGCCGGAAACCGCATCGGCGCCGTAAAGTTCGGAGCCGCCATCTTTAAGGATTTCCACCGATGCGATCTGGTCCATCGGGATGGTGTTCATGTCGACGCAGCCCGTGGTCGTGGGTGTCTGGCGCTTGCCGTCGATCAGGACGAGTGCTCGATTGGAACCGAGATTTCGGATATCGGGGCAGGATGCTCCGCCACCGCCATTGGGCGAATAGTTCGTCGACCCCGAAGATCCCATGGAAGGCAGTCGCGCGAAGTAGTCGCCAAGTGTCGATGCCGAGGTTTTCGCGATTTCCGCCGATGTGATGACCTGAACCGGATTGGCGTTCTGGTTGTTTGCCGTGCTGACGGCTGATCCCGTGACAATAATGGTTTCCGAAGACGCCGAGCGAAGGGCCGACCGGTTGACGGCCGTGCGGGTCGTCGTTTTTGCGGACGTACTTTTAGCCGAAGATGGCGACTGAACTTTGTTTTTGTCGATACTGCCGGATGAGGTCGTCTCGGCGGATGCGAAGCTCGGAAAAATGACTACGGCGCTCAAAAGAAGTGAACGGCGGAAGACGTGTATATTGGCGCCGGGACGGCTTGTTTTTTTATTCATCAGTTTCTGTCCGTTTCGTTCAAGGCGGGCAAGCGGAAAACGTAACGAATACGAAATATAATCGCCGACGGAAAAATTCAACGTAAAAACGTTGCGAAGTAGTATCTTAAAAGCTCAGGAAACAATACGATACAAAAACGTTTATGATGGTAATAGTATAAGCCTCCAGCTCGCTGAGCTATGAGGTTTTTTATCGATTCCGGAAAGATTATCCGACCTGATTCGAAACGTTCCGCTGAGGGCGGCGCTGGGGCGGACGCAAAAATTCGTCCGTGCGCGCGTTTTACAGAAGTTCGCGCAGGAGCGGAATGATCGGCTTGTCGGGAGCGGGCATCGGATAAGCGTCCAGACGTCCGGCCTCGACCCAGGCCAGTTCCTGACCTTCCCGAGGCATGGGCGTGCCACGCCAGCGGCGGCAGAGGTAGAGCGGCATCAACAGATGAAACCGGCCGCAATCCTGCGAGACAAAGGTAAACGGGGCCGTGCAGGCCGTCGACAGTTCGACGCCCAGCTCCTCGCGGAACTCGCGGACGAGCGCCTGCTCCGGGCTCTCCTCGGGTTCGACCTTTCCTCCCGGAAATTCCCACAACCCTGCCAGTGGTTTGCCTTCGGGGCGCTTGGCCAGCAGGACGCGCTGCTTCTCGTCGATGAGAGCGGCGGCCACGACGAGAAGGGTGCGTCGCGGTGGTGCGCTGGCGGGCGCTTCGTCGTGCGCAACGTCGTGGGTATCGGCCTCAGCATCGGAGGTGGTGAGGGTGTCGCGCGTGCCGACATATTGCGTGACGGGATGTTCTCCGCCACGCGACAGAAAGGACTTGCTGGCCACGCCCGTTTCCGAGAAGCCGAGACGCCGCAGCACCGCCGCCGAGGCGGGATTGTCGAGCGCTACGTCGGCGATGACCCTGTCGATGGGAAGGGTCGTCAGGGCCCAGCGCGCGGCGCGTCCCGCGGCCTGTGTCGCGATTCCCTGCCCCCAGTGATCGCGGCCCAGCCAATAACCGAGACTCGCGCTACGACTGCGGTGATCCGTAACCAGTCCCACGCAGCCGAGCAGGATGTCGTCACGCATGATCGCGAAGTGATAGGCGTCGCCCTGCTGGCTGCGTTTGCGGGTATCGGCGATCCACGCATCCGCCAGTTCGCGCGGGTAGGGGAACGGAAGCTGACTCAGCATCCGCACCACGCTCCAGTCATTGACCTGGCGATGCAGCGCGGAGGCATCTCCCGTTTCAAGAAGGCGAAGCGTCAGTGATCCTGTTCGCAGGGTCGGATTCACGCGTCGGACGCGTCCGCTTGGATGCCGCACCGGCGCAGGAGATCGCGCAATGTGTTGATGACGGGGAAAACCTCCTGGTTCCGGTCTCCGCCCTGCGCATTCCAGGCCTGCTGTTCGAGTTCGACGATTTCACGGTCTTCCGCGAAAATGCGGTTGGTGAAGCCCACGAAGAGCGGCCACGCCAGTTCGAGCGCGCCCTTGAGCTTCGGACGTTTGATGGAGAGCATCCCGAAAACGCGGCAGGTCAGTTGCTCCTCGTCCTGCGGGACATAGACGATGAAGAGATCCATGACCGGCGGCTCGTCGCCCGTTGCGATCGAGAGCGTCTGGTAGGGGTAGGTCGTGCGAATGGTCATCACGTCGCGATGCTGATCCTTCGCGTTCGTGCCCCGACGCTCGCCGAAAACGAGGGCTTCTCCCCAGGGCTGCTTGCCGCCGGTGCGCGCGAAGCTGTAGCGGGCTTCCACGAGCCTGGGCTCGTCCCGACCGCCCAGAAAACGCGGCTTCATCTTGCCCATCTGCTTCGAGTGCATGAACTGATGGTTCATATCCATCAGGTTCTCATGCATGAAGCTGTAATGGCATTTCACGCGCTCGCCGAAGCGGCGCGTCTTGTAGCCGGGATCCGCCGCACGGGACAGGGACGGCAGAGGGACACTTTCGGCCAGATCAGGATCGCCGGGAAAGATGAAAATCAGTCCCTCGACCTCACGGCAGGGATACGTCTTCACGCCGTTCGGCAGCTTGCCTTTGCCGAGATACGGCACGTCGATGCAGCGGCCCGACCGGCCATAAGCCCAGCCGTGATAGCAGCATTTGACGGCCTCGCCTTCGACCTGCCCCTTGCTGAGCGGTACCTGGCGGTGCGCGCATCGGTCTTCCAGCGCGAAAACAGTCCCGTCCATGGGGCGGACGAGCGCGATCGGATGGCCGGCATAGCGCGTCCCAATCGTTTTGCCGCGTTTGAGTTCGCGTGACCATGCCACGGGATACCAGTAGTTCGGGTCGGCCTTGACCGTGCGAAGGTCACGCGGCCGGGCCTCGGTGGAGGCATCCACGTCGCCAGGGCTGTGAGCTGAGGCGATCTCGGGGACAAGACTCTGCGACATGGAGTTCCTTGCTGGGAGGTTCCTGGCGGAAAGGTGGAAAACGTGTTGGCTTCCCCTTTAGCAGCGACAGGACGGCATGGGAAAGTATGGTTCTGGCAGGAACCCTCCAAAAGAATGTTTCATGAAAAGAGACTGTTTCAGTCCCTTAAAAAGAAACGGTTTTCCATGGAAATTGAAACGATTCCGGAATGCGGCCGGTCGCGGTCTGAAGCGGAGTAATCGAGCGCCGCTTCTTTGACCGTACGGTTGTTTCGTGAGGTTTTCGTCAGGGCGTTTTGTGCGCGCCGGACGATGCCTGATCGAGTTCGGCGGAAAGCCCGTCGATGAATTGCGCGGCGACGCGCCCGGACCGGCTGCCGCGCTCCATGGCCCATTGCAGGGCACGACGGCGCAGAGTCTCCTCGCTGATCGGCAGATCGCGGGCCTTGGCATAGGCTTCGACCATGGACAGATACATGTCCTGATTGGCGCCGTGAATCCCGATCCACAGGCCGAATCGGTCGGAAAGGGAGACTTTTTCCTCAACCGCCTCATGAGGATTGATGGCGTTTCCGGTCTCGTTTTCCGAGGCGTCCCGGGGCATCAGGTGCCGACGGTTGGATGTGGCGTAAAAAATGACGTTCTCCGGCCGACCCATGATGCCGCCATCCAGGACCGATTTCAGGGATTTGTAGTCCGCGTCCTGACTTTCGAAGGACAGATCGTCGCAGAAGACGATGCAGCGACGTTTCTGGCTGCGCAGAAGCGTCAGGAGTCGCGGCAGGGTGGAAAGATCGTCACGCGGGATCTCGATCAGAACCAGCGCTCCAGGGCTCTCAGCGTTGACATGCGCGTGCGCGGCTTTGACGAGGGAGGACTTGCCCATGCCGCGAGCGCCCCACAGCATGACGTTGTTGGCCGGCAGGCCCCTGGCGAAGTGGCGCGTGTTTTCAAGCACGAGGCGGGACTGACGTTCGACTCCGCGAAGCAGGGCGAGTTCGACTCCGGCGACATGGGACACGGGACTCAGGGTGCCGGTCTGTCCCTGCCAGACGAAGGCATCGCAGCTTTCGAGTGTCCGGGCGTCGGGAAGAGGCGGGGCAATGCGCTCAAGCGCCGAGGCGATGCGGGAGAGATGTTCGAGCAGCGGCGCTTCCAATTGAAATCTCCGGAAATCTTGACGCGACGGGTGCAGAAACTATGGTCCGCACCAGTGTCCGGCAAGTTCATGCCGAGGCAGCATTCTTACCATGAAACGGAATCCGTCACCATGAATAGCGGGATTGTCTCCTTCCTGCCGATGATCGCTGTGTTCATCGTCTTTTACTTCATGCTCATCCGCCCTCAGCAGACGAAGCAGAAGGAACTGAAGGCCCAGCTCAACAGCCTGCGCCGCGGCGATCGGATTCAGACCGCCGGCGGTATCATCGGAACGGTTCAACTGGCCAAGGAAGGCACCCCGGAAATCGATGTCGAGATCGCGCCTGGTGTAAAGGTGCAGGTCGTGCGTTCGACGATCGCGACAATCCTGTCTTCCACGACCAGGCCCGCCAACGACCTGCCGAAAGGCAAATAAAAAAGGCCACCCTTCACGGGTGGCCTCTTTGGCGGGGGAGCCGGATTGTGGCGTCCGGCTCCTTTGTCGTGTGATCAGGCTTTGAGGAGTTCCGCTTCGGCGAACTCGTAATTGGCAAGCTTGTCGAGATAGTTCGTCACGTAATCCGGACGGCGATTACGGAAGTCGAGGTAATAGGCGTGTTCCCACACGTCGAGGCCGAGCAGGGCTTTGCCCTGGCCTTCGGCCAGCGGATTGGAACCGTTCGGCGTTTTCGTCACCGCCAGCTTGCCCGACGGGTCGAGGACCAGCCATGCCCAGCCCGAGCCGAACTGCGTCGTTGCGGCCTGCTTGAAGGTCGTCTTGAACGCGTCAAGCCCGCCGAGATCTTCATCAATCTTCGCGGCCAGCTTGCCGGGAATCTTGCCACCTTTGGGCGAGAGATTCTTCCAGAACAGGATATGATTCCAGTGCTGGCCCGCATTGTTGAAGACGGGCGCCTGCGCCGGATTGCCCTTGACCAGCAGAATGATCTCTTCAAGCGTCTTGCCCTGAAGCTCGGGCTTGGTTTCAACGAAGCCGTTCAGCGCTGTCACGTAAGCCTGGTGATGCTTGCCGTGATGCAGTTCCAGCGTCTCCTGGCACATGCCTTCGGCGGCCAGAGCGTTGGTGTCATAGGGAAGGGGGGGCAGTGTAAAGGCCATGATTGCCTCTCCGTTCTTGGTTGCGTGAGTCGCGGGTCCCGACTCTAGCCGAGCTGTGCATGGGTTGCACACCCGTCAACGCCCGGGACCGATCACGTTTCCTTTGTTGTCTCTCTCGTCTGGACGACGCTGTGTTCGAGCGCGCCGAACAGGGCGCTGTAGTCCTCATCCGCATGGCGGCGGTTCGAGAGCGCCAGCGCCTGGGCGGCGACCGCCATGCCGGGCATGAAGGCACCGACCGTCGTGCCCGCATTGGTGAGCAGGTTCATATCCTTCGACATCAGCCGAGTCGGGAATTGTGGTGAAAAATCGTGGTTCTGCGCGGCATTCAGCTTGCGCTTGTGATGCGGCGAAATCACCGCCACCTGCTGAAGCGTGTCGTAGAGCACGTCCCGGTCGAGCCCCGCGCAGAGACCATAGGAGACGCCCTCGGCGATGATGTCGAGCGTGGCGCCCATGATCCCGTTGATGACGAGCTTGATCCGCGTCCCGGCGCCCACGGGCCCCGCATGCACGATCGACTTGCTGAAACACGCCAGAACGGGACGGGCCCGTTGGAGATCTTCGACGCTTCCGCCCACCAGCATGACCAGCTCGCCTTTTTCCGCCTCGGGCGTGCTGCCGGACATGGGGGCGTCGAGAACCGTGATGCCGTGTCTGGCACCGGCTGCAACGAGCGTTTGGGTCGCTTCAGGTGAGACGGTGCTGGTGTTGATGAGCAGTCCGCCGGACCGCAGGCCGCTCAGGACGCCCTCATCGCCGTAACTCGACGAGGCGAGCGCCTCGTCATTCGGCACGCAGATGATGACGATCTCCGCAGCTTCGCCCACCGCTCTCGGGGTCGGCAGAAGTGTCGCCGCCGTGTCGGACGTGCGGCCGGACGGCACATAAGCGACGATGCGATGACCTTTTGCGCGCAGATGGGCGCCCATCCGCCGGGCCATCGCGCCGTAGCCGATGAAGCCGACAGCAGAAGTGTCCACAGGGGAAGTTTCTGAAGTGTGGGTCGTGTTCATAAGGCCTCCTGACGATCACGTGTCCTCAGGCACGCGTCCCAGGGAGATTACACGTATTCGTCGGCATGCGGTTCCGTGCCGGATTCGGGGCGTTCGAGGTTGCCCGTATCCAGATGTCGACGGATATCGTGCAGGAGGGTGCGCAGGGCGGGCAGCGTTTCGCGCCGCAGCGGGTGCCAGATATCGGCCAGAAGAAGTCCGTCCGGCAGGATGCTCAGCGTGTCCCGGCGGAAGGGAATCCGGTGTCGCGGCATGCCGCACGCTTCCAGCAGCGCGACATGCGCGGTGATCCCCATCGCGATGGCGACGCGCAGCCGGGGTAATGTACGAAGCCGGGCCTTCAGCTTCTCGTGGCCCAGCCGCGTCGGGCCCACGGAGGGGAGTATGGCGCTGTCATCCGTGGCGCTGGTGAGGGTGAAAATTTCCGATGGTGTGCCGGGGGCTTCGGCCGTGCGCGGAAAATCGTTTATATCCAGAAGATCTTCCAGCGCCTTGCGGCGGGACGACGGCAGGCTGCCGCCGATGACGAAAAGCGCCTCGACGCCCGAATAGGGCGTCCTGACGTGAGCGAGATCGAGCGGAATGGCGGGGGTGGCCCGCTTCCGGTGCGCGGGCGCGCCATCGGAGTAAGGAAAGGTCAACGCGTACTCGCTTCTTCGCTGCTGATATCGGCAGGATGCCGCACCGGCGGCGCTTTCACTTTGTTTTCAGGGGTGTGACGTCGGAAATGATGGGCCATATCGGCAAGGTCGAGAAAACGATCCGCCTGTCTGCGCAGTTCATCCGCGATCAGTGGCGGAGAAACGCGCAGCGAGGACACGACCGTCACCTGCACGCCGCGACGCTGCGCGGCTTCCACGGCGCGACGCAGATCGGCATCGCCGCTGAAGATCACGGCGTGGTCCATCCTGTCAGCCTGATCGAGCAGGTCCACGGCAAGTTCGACATCCATGTTGCCCTTTATACGGCGTCGTCCTGAAGAATCCGTAAACTCGCGGGCCGCCTTGGTCACGAGGGCATAGCCGTTATAGGCCAGCCAGTCCGTCAGGGGCTTGAGCGGAGAATACTCTTCCGTTTCCGGGAGTGCTGCGTAATAGTAGGCGCGGACAAGATTGCAGCGACTTTCAAAGTAAGTGAGAAGTTTTTTGTAATCGACATCAAAACCTAGATTGCGAGATGAATAATAAAGATTGGTGCCATCGATAAAAAGAAAGGTACGCTCTGAACTGTTCGACATAAAAATCTCTTTAGTTAATGAATGTGCGAGTGGTGAATTGAAAGATGAAAGCCAAGCGCACATTGTGCGAGTGGGTTGAGGTCATGGCGCTCCCGGCACCCGACGGGATAGTATACGCTTGAAGGAGCCGAACTTCCAAAACAGCGTGAATGGCGGCCAGGCCCGTCACGAATCCGGTTTGCGACAGTCTGTGCGCCATGCTATTTACCGTCTTTAGCCTGTTTTCAAGTTTTACCATGTGAGGTGGCCGCTATGGCGCGCGTAACCGTCGAAGACTGTATCGAGAAAGTTCCCAACCGCTTCGAGCTCGTCCTGCTCGCGGCGCAGCGCGCGCGCTCCCTTTCGCGTGGCGAGGAGCTGACGATCGATCGGGACAACGACAAGAATCCGGTCGTTGCCCTGCGCGAGATCGCGGACGAGACAGTCCCTCTGGCGGGGCTGCGCGACGGGATCGTCCGCTCGCTGGCCCGCGCTCCGGAGCCGGAACCGGTTGACGAAGAGGTGATGGATCTGATTCCGACTGATCAGAACATCTTCGGACTTCAGGAGGTTTCGGCCGAGGAAGAGCATGCGCACATGGCCGAGAACATGTCGCAAGAAGAGATCGAGGCGATGGCCAATGAAGGACGGGGCCGCCGCTGATCCAGTCCTGCGGCGCCGGTCATGAAGTGAAATCGGCGCCCCTGCGCATTCAGGGATATGTGCATTCAGGGGTATCTGACGTTCGGGGAGGGCGCGCGCCATGTCTGACACACTCTCCGAAAAGGCTCCGGCCGAAAAAGCTCCGACCGAACAGGCTTTGACCGATGGCGAGCGCGGGCATAACGCCCCCATGCCGGAGCGGCACGCCGGACGGCCCGAGGACAAGGGCGGTTCGATCGAAGGACTGCTGAGGCGTGTCGAAAGCTACGCGTCGGCGGCGGATCTGGACCTCATTCGCCGCGCCTATGTCGTGGCCGAGGAGGCCCATCGCGAACAGAAGCGCGATAACGGCGATCCCTATATCATTCACCCTATTGCGGTGGCGAATATCCTCGCGGGCTTCCGCATGGACGCGGCGTCGATCGCCGTGGGACTGCTGCACGATACCGTCGAGGACACCGGTGTCACCCATGCCACGCTGAAAGACCAGTTCGGCGAGGATATCGCCAATCTGGTCGATGGCGTCACCAAGCTGACGCGTCTGGAACTCCAGTCCAGCCGCACGAAACAGGCCGAGAATTTTCGCAAGCTCGTCCTGGCGATGTCACGCGACATCCGTGTTCTGATCGTCAAGCTGGCCGACCGGCTGCACAACATGCGCACGCTCCATTATGTGGAGCGCATCGACCGTCGGCAGCGTATCGCCCGCGAGACCATGGATATCTATGCGCCGCTTGCCGAGCGCATCGGCATGGATCGCGTGAAAACGGAATTGCAGAACCTGTCCTTCTCCCAACTGGAGCCGGAAGCCGATGCGACGATCCGGGCGCGGCTGAACTTTCTGCGTGGCCACGGCGCGGGCGTGATCGAGCAGATCCGGACCGAGCTTTCCGGACTGTGCAGGGAAGCGGGAATCGAGGCGATCGAAGTGACGGGACGCGAAAAATCGCCCTATTCGATCTGGACCAAGATGCAGATGCGCAACGTGGCTTTCGAGCAGTTGTCGGACATCATGGCGTTTCGCGTCCTCGTGCCTTCTCGCGACGCCTGCTATATGGCTCTCGGTGCCGTGCATGGCGCCTATCCGATGATCGTCGGGCGCTTCAAGGACTACATCTCCACGCCGAAGGCCAATGGGTATCAGAGTCTTCATACAGGCGTGACCCTGCGTCATCCGCGTAACCAGAAGATCGAGGTGCAGATCCGCACGTCGGAAATGCACGATCTCGCCGAGAACGGCGTCGCGTCTCATTGGGCCTATAAAGAGACGCCGGGCACCATTCCCGCGGATAGCGAAGTCGTCGCGCTGGGGCTGCACAAGCTGCGCTGGGTGCAGGACCTGCTGGAAATCCTTGAGGATTCAGGCGCTCCCGACGAATTTCTCGAAAACACCAAGCTCGAACTGTATCAGGATCAGGTCTTCTGTTTCACGCCGAAAGGGCAGCTGATTTCCCTGCCGCGCGGCGCGACGCCGGTGGATTTCGCCTATGCGGTCCATTCCCAGGTCGGCGATGCCTGCGTCGGTGCGAAGATCAACGGACGGCTGATGCCGCTGCGGCACGAGTTGCAGAACGGCGACCAGGTCGAGATCATGACCGCACGCGGCGGCACGCCCTCGCCGTCGTGGGAGCGGTTCGTCGTCACCGGAAAGGCGCGCGCGCGCATCCGGCGTTATGTCGCGCTCCAGCAGCGCCAGACCAGCATCGACAACGGACGCGCGGCGCTCGCCAAGGCTTTTCGTCAGGAAGGCGTGGATGGCAGCGAGAAGGTTCTGGAATCGATTCTCAAGGAGTTGCGCCAGCCGAGCGTCGAGGATGTATATGTCGCGGTCGGCAACAGTCAGATCGGGCCGCGCGACGTCGTCAACACGGCCTATCCGGAACTGCGCGCCGCGCCGCGCGCGCCGCGCATGGTCCCCGGTCTTGCGCCACGAATCGGTACGCCCTCCATGTCGCAGCGCTATGGCGGCGGGGCGGGGGCCGTTCTCAAGGGGATCGGACCCGGGATCTCCGTGCATTTCGCCGGATGCTGCCATCCGCTTCCGGGAGATGCGATTGTCGGCATCATCGCGCAGGGCAAGGGCGTGACGGTCCATATGCGGGACTGCCACAATCTGAGCAGTTTCGCGGGCACGCCGGAGCGGTTTCTGGAGATCGACTGGGACTATGAGGAACTGGCCCAGAACAGCGCCGGAGCGCCGCATATCGGGCGCGTCAGTGTCGTGGCCACCAACGAGCCGGTGGTGCTGGCCACGCTGACCAATACCGCGTCGAAGCATCATGGCAGCGTTCTGAACCTCAAGATCGTCAATCGCCAGCTCGATTTCATGGAAATTCTCGTGGATCTGGAAGTGCGCGACCTGCGCCATCTGGCGACCCTGATTGCCGCTCTCCGGGCGGCGCAGGGCGTGATGCAGGTCGAGCGCGCCAAAGGCTGAGACGATGATCGTCGGGATCGGAACGGATCTGTGCGACATGCGGCGTGTCGAGCGTCTCATATCCCGTTTCGGGACGCGCTTTCTCGAACGCGCTTTCTCTCCCGAGGAGCGCGCCTATGCCGACCGGCGTTCCGGGGAGGCGCGCATCGGAATCTACGCCAAGCGCTGGGCGGCCAAGGAGGCCTGTGTCAAGGCGCTCGGCACGGGTTTTGCCAACGGCGTTCATCTGGCCGACATCCATGTGACGCGTCGTCCAGGTGGTGCGCCGGGCCTTGCGTTGCGGGGCCAGGCTCTGGACGTGCTTCTGGCGAAAATTCCCCCGCGCATGATACCCGACATTCATCTCAGTCTGACGGACGAGCCCCCCACCGCCATGGCGGTCGTGCTGATCCAGGCGTTGCCCGAATCCGTCGGCGCGGCTGATCCCATCCACATCCGCCCGTGAGCCGCCCGTGAGCTGCACGTGACCCGGCCGCCCGCTGCGATGGACCATCGCCAGTTTTCCCACCATGCGCTATGAGCGATTTCATGACAGACCAGCGAACCACCGATCCGGCCAATTCTCCGGACCTTGCCACAACGACGGACAGGCGCGAGACGCCCGGCGATCTCATACGCTTCGTGCTCGTGTGGCTGACGATCATCATCGTCGTGCGGTCGTTCATCGTCGAGCCGTTCAACATCCCGTCAGGTTCCATGATCCCGACCTTGCAGGTCGGCGATTACGTCGCGGTCACGAAATATAATTACGGCTTCTCCCGCTTCTCGCTGCCCTTCGGTGTGAACATCATTCCCGGTCGGATCTTCGCCAGCGAACCGCATCGTGGCGACGTGGCGGTGTTCCGTTTCACCAAGAACACGTCCATCGACTACATCAAGCGGATCGTCGGGCTGCCGGGGGATCATATCCAGGTCCGCGGCGGCGAACTTTACCTGAACGGTACGCTGGTGCCGCGTCATTCCATGGGTCCTTACGCGGCCTATGACGAGAATCGCACCCGTCTTGCCGGGACCCGTTATGACGAGGATCTGCCCGGCAGCGGCGGACGTGGCGTCGTGCATCACGAAATTCTCAAGCTGACCGAAGACGGCGAGCAGAACGACACGCCCGAATATGTGGTGCCGGCGGGTATGTTCTTCGCTATGGGCGACGACCGTGACGACAGCGCGGACAGCCGCTTTCAGGGCGATGAGCCTGAGGACCTCGGCTACGTGCCGATGCAGAATCTGGTCGGCAAGGCGCAGTTCGTCTTCCTCTCCATCGACCAGAGCCACCCGTTCTGGCAGGTCTGGGAGTGGCCGCTGGAGATCCGCTGGTCGCGGCTGTTCAAGGCTGTCCAGTGACCCGAAACGCCCTTTCGCATCCTGCGGAGGTTCTGCAGGAGACGCTGGGTCATCGCTTCCGCCGGCCCGAACTGCTTCTGCAGGCTCTCACACATCGTTCCGCCGTCGCGGCGCGCGGTCGGCAGGTGCGGCGCCATGCGCCGCCGCGCGATTCAGGTTCGAACGAGCGGCTTGAGTTCATCGGCGATCGCGTTCTCGGACTTATCATGGCGGAGTGGCTTCTGGAGCGCTTTCCGCACGAACCTGAAGGTGGTCTCGGTCCTCGTCATGCCTCGCTTGTTTCCCGGAACGCTCTTGCGGGCGTGGCCGAGAAGATCGGGATGCCCGAAGCGCTGACGATCGCGGTTCATGAAGAGCAGGCCGGCATAAGGCAACTGGCCAATGTGCTGGCGGATGCGCTGGAAGCGGTTCTCGGGGCGATCTATCTCGATGCCGGGCTGGCTCCGGCGCGCGATTTCGTGCGGCGTTACTGGACGGATCTGATGACAGGTCAGGTGGACCCGCCCAAGGATCCGAAGACGGCCTTGCAGGAGTGGGTGCTTGGCCGTGGCGCGGTGCTGCCGGTTTATGAAACCCGATCCATGGAAGGGCCGTCTCACGCGCCGCGCTTCACGGTTTCGGTGTCGGCGATGGGGGCGGAGGCTCAGGGCTCCGCAGGAAACAAACGACAGGCGGAGAGTTTGGCGGCGGCCCATCTGCTGGAGACGCTCGGGCGCGGGCCTGGCGCCCGGAAGGGCGGCGCGGCGGTTCGAAGCGCCGTTCATGTCGACGCAGGAAAGGAAAATTCATGACCACCCGTTGCGGATTCGCAGCTCTGGTCGGTGCGCCGAATGCCGGTAAATCGACGCTCATCAACCGCCTGACGGGCACGAAGCTCTCGATCGTCAGTCCCAAGGCCCAGACCACGCGGTTCCGTGTGATCGGCGTGCTGATGCACGATCAGTCGCAGGTCCTGCTGGTCGATACGCCCGGCATTTTCAAGCCGCGTCGCAAGCTCGACCGCGCGATGGTGGCCGCCGCATGGACGGGAAGTCAGGATGCCGACATCACGCTGCTGCTCATCGATGCGAAAGTCGGGCTGCGCGACGAGGTTCGCGCGGTCGTCGAAGCCCTGGCGAAGCAGCAGCGCCGCGTCTGGCTGGTCCTGAACAAGACGGACCTCGTGACGCCGGGACAGTTGCTGCCCCTGACGCAGGAACTGTCGGCGCTGGTCCCGGTCGAGCATGTTTTCATGCTCAGCGCGCGAACGGGCGATGGAGTCGAGGCGATGGTGCAGCATCTGGCCGATGCCATGCCGGAGGGGCCCTTTCTCTATCCTGAGGATGACCTGACGGATCTGCCCGATCGCCTGCTGGCCGCGGAACTGGTGCGCGAACAGATCTTCATGCAGACGCATGAGGAAATTCCCTATCAGGCGACCGTCGAAACGGAGAGCTTCAAGGAACGTGAAGACGGCTCGGTACGGATCGAGGCGACGATCTACGTTTCGCGACCCGGCCACAAGGCGATCCTGATCGGCGAAAAAGGACAGCGTATCCGTTCCATCGGCGAAAAGGCGCGTCATGAACTCGTGCGTCTGCTTGAGCGTCCGTGCCATCTTTTTATCAATGTAAAAGAGCGGGCCGGATGGGATGAGGAGCGCGCCCGTCTCCGGGCGATCGGTCTCGACGACAGCGTCTGAGCGGCCCTCGGACAGTCGTTCTCCGTGAGGTGGATGCATAACCGAGCTTGTGAGGTTCCGGCTCGGACGATAAGACAGGCCGGAAGTGTTTCACCCCGTCATGGGGGTGAGCCTGCCGAATGATGCCGTTTTCCAGAATGATATGGGGCCGATGACCGACGCAACCACCGTACCAGCACAGTACCGCCGCGTTCTGCTCAAGGTCTCGGGAGAGGCGCTGATGGGCAGTGGCTCTTTCGGCATCGAGCCCGCCATGGTGGAGATGGTCGCCCGCGATATCGCGGAAGTCGCCCAGGCCGGGATTCAGGTCTGTCTCGTGATCGGCGGTGGCAACATCTTCCGGGGTGTCGCGGCCGCGGCCAAGGGAATGGATCGTACCCAGGGCGACTATGCCGGGATGCTGGCGACGGTCATCAACGCGCTCATGTTGCAGAACGCGCTCGAAAACGTCGGTGTGAATACGCGCGTGATGTCCGCGATCCAGATGTCCGCGATTGCCGAGCCCTATATCCGCCGTCGCGCGGTGCGGCACATGGAAAAGGGACGGGTGGTGATTTTCGCCGCCGGAACGGGCAATCCGTTCTTCACGACGGATACGGCCGCGGCCCTGCGCGCCAATGAAATGGAGTGCGACGCCCTGTTCAAGGGAACGCAGGTCGACGGCGTGTATTCCGCCGATCCGCGCCGCGATCCAAACGCGACGCGCTATGATTCGCTGACCTATATGGACGTCCTGGCGCAGGATCTGAATGTGATGGATGCGGCGGCGATTTCGCTGGCGCGCGAGAACCGCCTTCCGATCGTGGTCTTCAATATGCACTCGGAAGGCGCCTTTCCGGCGGTTCTGCGTGGCGAAGGTCGCTTTACCCGCATCGTCGAGGCTGACTGAACATATGCGCCGTCCCACGGCGCCAGAGTGACTGAGGAGAGCTGTGGCCATGCCCGCCGATCTGAATGACCTGATACAAGATCTGACACGCCGCATGGACGGCGCGGTCGAGAGCCTGCGTCGCGACCTGTCGGGTCTGCGGTCGGGCCGCGCGAGTCCGAACCTGCTGGAGCCCGTACGTGTCGAGGCTTACGGCGGTGAGGTGCCGCTGGGGCAGGTCGGCACGGTGGCTGTCCCCGAAGCGCGCATGCTGACGGTTTCCGTCTGGGACAGGAGTCTGGTCGGCGCCGTGGAGCGCGCGATCCGCGATGCGGGTCTCGGCCTGAACCCGTCGGCCGATGGTCAGACGGTGCGCGTGCCGATCCCCCAGTTGACGGAGGAGCGCCGCAATGAGTTCGTGCGGGCGGCGGGACGTTATGCGGAGAACGCCAAGATCGCGGTGCGCGGCGTGCGTCGTGACGGCATGGAGCAGACCAAGGGTTTCGAGAAAAAGAGCGAAATCAGCCAGGACGACATGAAGGCCTGGACCGACAGCATCCAGAAGCTGACGGATCAGTACATCAAGAATCTTGATGAGATTCTTGCCACCAAGGAACGTGAAATCCGTCAGGTCTGATCGGTCATGTCCGCCTCCGTGCAGCCCGAAACCGGGCGTGATGCGCCCGTGACGGCCGGGGGCGCGCTACCCTCCCATATCGCCTTCATCATGGACGGCAACGGGCGCTGGGCCCGCTCGCGGGGATTGCCGGTGCTGGCGGGGCATCGTGCGGGTGCCGAGGCCGTGCGGCGCTGTGTGCGCGCCGCCGTGGCTCATGGCGTACGCTACGTCACGCTTTATGCGTTTTCGTCGGAAAACTGGCGACGCGGCCCGCGCGAGGTCGGCGACCTCACCAATCTCCTGCGTTACTATCTCCGGCACAAGGTCGCCGAACTGCATGCGCAGGGCGTAAGGCTGCGCCTGATCGGGGAACTGGGCCGCTTCGAGCCCTCGCTGCGCGAAGAAATGGATCGGGCCGAGGCGCTGACGCGCGGCAACACGCGGTTGACGCTCGTTCTGGCCCTGTCCTATGGCGGTCGCGCCGATATTCTCCAGGCGGCCCGCCGTATGGCCGAAGCGGCTGTCCGTGGTGAGATCAGCCTTTCCGCCATCGATGAGACGATGATCGCGGGCCTGCTCCAGACCGGCGACACGCCGGACCCGGATCTCGTCGTGCGGACGAGCGGCGAGCGCCGACTTTCCAATTTCCTTCTCTGGCAGTCGGCTTATGCCGAACTCGCCTTTCTCGATGTCCTGTGGCCCGATTTCACGGAACAGCATTTCGCGCGGCTGCTGGACGATTACGCGGGGCGCGAGCGCCGTTTTGGTGGCCGGAACGCCTGAAAATCATGAACAAGCCTTCTGAAAGCGCCCCTTCGGGCACCAACTGGCATGATCTCGGCACGCGCCTGCTGTCGGCGGCCATCATGTTGCCGCTGGCTTTCGGCGGCATATGGGCCGGTGGGGTTTTCTACGACGTCCTGATCGTGTTCGTGACGCTTGGAATCGTCTATGAGGGCGCGGCACTCCTTCTGCGGCGCCGGAGCGCGGATATCGGCCTGCTGGGCTGGGTGGTCTTCGCCAATGTCGGCGTCCTGCTGGTCGGATGGATCGGCCATCTCGATCCGATGACCGAAATTCTCTTTCTCGCCCTGATGTTCGTCGCCGGGCCACGTGTCGGCCTGCTGGCGGTGATCGCCATGATCGGCGGCCTGTCGCTGCTCTGGTTGCGCGATCTTCCGCATTGGGGACTGGTCTCGGTTTTGTTCGTGCTGTGCATCGTGATCACGAGCGATACGAGTGCGTATGCCGCCGGGCGCATTTTCGGGGGCGCGAAGCTCGCCCCCCGGATCTCGCCGGGCAAGACCCGCTCGGGGGCGCTGGGCGGTCTCGTGGGGGCGGCGATCGTCGGCGGGGTCGTCGCGCAACTGGCTGCTCCGGGCACGTGGCTCGGCGGTCTGATTACCGGCCTGGTTCTCGGTGTGGCTTCGCAATGCGGAGATCTCGCCGAGAGTGCGTTCAAGCGGCGGCTCGGCGTCAAGGATTCCAGCCGCCTCATTCCGGGACATGGGGGACTTCTCGACCGTCTCGACGGGCTTCTCGCGGCCGCCCCGCTGGCGGCGCTGATCTCGATGGCGGTGACGGACGGCCTGACCGGCGGTCCGTTCTGGACGGTCTTATCATGATGGACGGCATCCTTTGCGCGGTCCGGCGGGACGGATGTCGCGCAGCGCGCGCCCACGGTGAGAACAACTTTGGGTGAGAACAACTTTGGATGCGACCAACTTTGAGCGTGACCCACGCGGAGTGTGAAATTCCATGACCACGACCCTTCCTCATCGCGATGTGCGTAGCGTTACGGTGCTCGGCAGCACAGGCAGCATCGGGGGCTCGACGATCGATCTGCTGCTTTCCAACCCGGACCACTTTTCGGTGCGGGCCCTGGTCGGCGGAAAGAACGTCCAGGTTCTGGCGGAACAGGCCAAGGCTCTGAACGCCGAGTTCGCCGTCATCAACGATGAGGCGCAGGGTGAGGCCCTCAAGGCTCTCCTGGCGGGCACGGGCATCCGCACCGGCAGCGGGCGCGCGGCGGTGCTTGAAGCCGCTTCCATCCCGGCGGACTGGACGATGGCCGCCATCACGGGGGCGGCGGGTCTGGAGCCGACGTTGGCTTCGACGCGGAACGGGGGCGCGATCGCTCTGGCGAACAAGGAAGCGCTGGTTTGCGCGGGCGATGTCATGTTGCGCGCGGTGAAGGCGGCGGGGGCGACGCTGTTGCCCGTCGATTCCGAACATAACGCGATTTTCCAGAGTCTCGCGGGCGCACCGATCGGGAGCGTCGAAAAGATCGTCCTGACGGCGTCGGGTGGTCCGTTCCGCACGGCGTCTCTGGAGACGATGCGGGCGGCGACGGTCGAGATGGCGCTCAAGCATCCGACCTGGACCATGGGCGCGAAGATCACCATCGATTCGGCGTCGATGGCGAACAAGGGGCTCGAAGTGATCGAGGCGGCCCGCATCTTCGATCTTGCGGAATCGCAGATTGACGTGCTGGTCCATCCGCAGTCCGCCGTGCATGGCATGGTGCAGTTCCGCGATGGCAGCCTGATCGCCCAGCTTGGCGCGCCGGACATGCGCGTGCCGATCGCCAATACGCTGGCCTGGCCGTACCGAATGGAGACGAACGCGCCCCGCCTCGATCTCGCAATGTTGAGGCGCCTCGATTTCGAAGCGCCGGACATGATTCGTTTTCCTGCCCTGCGTCTCGCGCGCGAGGCCTTGCGCGCGGGCGGTGCCGCCCCCACCATCTTCTCCGCGGCCAACGAGATCGCGGTTGAGGCTTTTCTGACCCGCCGGATCGGGTTTCTGGCGATCGGCGATGTGATCTCCGCGTCCATGGATGCTCTCGGAGCGCCGGTGGTCGACGATCTCGACGCGGTTCTGCACTGGGATGCCGAGGGCCGCCGCGTCGCCCAGGCATTCGTCGAACGTGGCGCGCGTAATTCTGTTGAAGGACCTTCCCTGGCCCATGCATGACCTGATTCGTACGATCGTCGCCTATGTCCTGATCCTGGGACTGCTGGTCTTCGTGCACGAGATGGGACACTTCCTCGCGGCGCGCTGGCGTGGCGTGAAGGTCGATGTGTTCTCGATCGGTTTCGGCCCGGCGTTGTGCCGATGGCATGACCGGTGGGGCACGGAGTGGCGCCTGAGCGCCATTCCTCTGGGTGGCTATGTAAAGCCGCACGGCTTCGAAGGGCCTGATGACGCGACCGATGAACAGAAGGCCGCCTGGATTCCCGGCAAGACCTTTCACGACAAGCCGGTTCTGTCCCGTGCGATCGTCATCGTCGCGGGCCCGCTCTTCAATTTTGGTTTCGCGATATTGCTGTTCGCGCTCTGCTTCACATTGGCGGGCAAGCCCGAAATGCGCTACGACGTCGAGCCCGACGGCGCGGCGGCCCTGGCCGGAATGAAGGCGGGAGACGTGGTCACGCATGTCGATGGTCTGGGCGTTTTCAACATCGCCGATCTCCAGCACCAGATCGCCCCGCGTGCTGGCCAGAAGGTTATGCTGACAGTCATGCGCGATGGACATGAAATCACCATGCCCGCGATGGTTGGCAGCGCGCCCGGCGCGGCGCCCGGGAGTGCTCCCGTGGGCCGTCTGGGCGTCATGGCGATGGCGGTGCCCGGAAAACCCATGTCCGTCGGTTCGGCTTTCGTCGCCGGCATTCATGAGACATGGACCGTTTCGATCGAGACGCTTCAGGGTGTGTGGCAGATTCTGAGCGGTCACCGGAGCGCGCGCGAACTCGGCGGAACCATCCGGATCGCCCAGATGTCGGGGCAGGTCGCGAAATACGGCTTTGTCAGCATAATTTCCTTCATGGCGCTGCTTTCGGTCAATCTCGGGCTGATCAACCTGTTTCCGATCCCCATACTCGATGGCGGGCGACTGACATTCTATACGCTCGAGGCGATCAAGGGGCGGCCGCTGTCCCGCCGGGCGCAGGAAATCGGCTATCAGGCCGGGTTCGCGCTCATCGCCGGACTGTTCCTGTTTTCCACGTTCAACGACCTGAGTAACCTCGGACTGTTCCGCTGGCTTGCGCCACATAGCGGGTGATCGGGCGATCTGTCCGGTAAAACGATGTAACGCGTCGGTGGGGGTGCTTGCGCGATACATGAAAATTCGGATACCTCCGCGTTTGGACGTGCGTGCCTTGGGGTTGCGGTCGGCTGCTGATATGATGCACCGAGCAGCCTCTCACGCCGGAGTGGTATGAAGTGGGGAACGCCCGTCTTGTCAGGTAAACGTCTCGTACTGCTGGCTTCGGCCTGCCTTGCTCCTTTGTTCGTGCAGGGTGTCATGGTTTCGGAAGCCGCGGCCCAGGCACCACATCGCCATCGTGCGGAACCCGCCCGTCAGGTATCGGGGGCGAACAACCGCATCGAGGCCATCACGGTCAACGGCAACAGCCGGATCGAGACGAGCACGGTCATGTCCTACATGGTGGTGCAGCCGGGTGATTCCTTCAATCAGGAGAACCTCGATCGCTCCCTCAAAACCCTTTATGCGACGGGACTGTTCAAGGATGTGACCCTGCGCCGCGAGGGCAGCACGCTGATCGTCGATCTCGTCGAGAATCCGATCGTCAACCGGATCGCGTTCGAAGGAAACAGCGCGATCAAGGACGAGGATCTGCGCAAGGAAATCGCCATGCGTCCGCGCGCGGTGTATTCCGAGCAGGCCGTGGCCGCCGATCGCAAGAAGCTCCTTGATCTCTATGCGTCCAAGGCCCGTTTCGGTGCCACCGTGACGCCGCAGATCATCAATCTTTCCCATAAGCGCGTGGACGTGGTCTTCAAGATCAACGAGGCCCGCCAGACGCTGATCAACAAGATCGCCTTCGTGGGTAACAGCTTCTTCAGCGAGGCCCGCCTTGCTTCGGTCATCTCGTCGAAGGAGACCGAGTGGTACCGGTTCTTTTCGTCTTCGGATGAATATAACCCGGAACGCGTGAAGTATGACGCCGAACTCCTGCGTCGTTTCTACCTACACAACGGCTTCGTCGATTTTCACATGATCAACGCGACGGGCGAGCTCTCTCCCGACCGCAAGACGTTCTACGTGACGTTCACCTTCTCCGAAGGCGAGCGCTATCGGATCGGACGGATGGATGTGCGTTCGAGCCTTCGTCACGTGGATTCGGCATCCCTGAAGAACTATCCCGATCTGTTCCAGCATCAGTGGTATGACGGCACGGCGATCCAGAACAACGCCACGGGTATGCAGGAGCGTCTGCAGGCCGAGGGGCATCCGTTTGCGATGGTCCGTCCGGTGATCGCGCGCAATCCGGAGAAGAAGGTCGTGAACCTTCTTTTTGATGTCACCGAAGGGCCGAAAGTGTATGTCGAGCGCATCGACATCAACGGTAACACCATTACGCAGGACAAGGTGCTGCGTCGCCAGCTTCCCATGGCCGAAGGCGACCCGTACACTCCGGCGGACAAGAAATATTCCAAGATGATCCTTGAGGATCTCGGGTATTTCAAAACCGTTTCCGTCGACCAGGCCCAGGGCTCTTCCGCCGATCGGGTGAATGTCTCGGCCAATGTCGTGGAAAAGCCCACAGGCGAGTTTTCTCTGGGTGGCGGTTACTCGACGGACGTCGGCGTGCTCGGCAATATCGCGCTCAAGCAGCACAACCTGCTCGGTACGGGCGTCGATGCGGGTATTTCCGGGACGGTCGCCTATTACGAAAAGCAGGTCGATCTCGCGATTACCGATCCCTACTTCCTGGATCGCAACCTCGTCGCCGGTATCGATATTTTCGGTATCCAGAACAACTACATGACTTACCAGTCCTATAAGGAAGGCCGTTTCGGCGCCACCTTGCGGCTGGGCTATTCGTATAACCGCTACCTGTCGCAGTCGTGGAGCTATTCGATCATCGATCGTGACGTCGGCAGCTTCTACAGTCTCGACGAAGCCTCGACGTATGGCTACGAATACGTGCCGTCGATCTATGTGCAGCAGTCACGTGGCTGGTCGGTTCTCTCCCAGCTCAGCAGCACGATGACCTATGATCGTCGTGATAATCGTACGCGGCCGCACAAGGGTTTCGTGGTCAACGTGGCGGGCGATGTCGCAGGTCTGGGCGGTGACACCCGATACATTCGTGGCAAGGTCGACGCGGCCTATTATGTTCCGCTCGATTCCCTGACCGGCAGCCATGACTGGACGCTGCAATTCAAGGCGGGTGCCGGTTATATGGCGGACTGGGGCCACGGCAACGTCAACATCATCGATAACTTCTATCTTGGTGGTGAAAACCTGCGTGGCTTCCTTCAGGGTGGCGTCGGACCGCGATCGGGTCACTATATCCAGGACGGCAAGGTTCTGCCGGCACAGGGTCAGGAAGATCTGATCGGGGGTCGCTTTATCTACACGGCTTCCGCTCAGCTCAACTTCCCGCTGCCCATGGGTGATGACGTCGGCATTTCCGGACGCGGGTTCATCGACGCTGGTAGCGTCGCCGGATTGCGTGTCAAGAACCGCTACACCGACATGGCCACGGACGGCGCCAATTACACGCCCGTCACGGGCGATACGATGGTCCCGCGCGTTTCAGGCGGTCTGGGTATATCGTGGAAGAGCCCGTTCGGTCTCGTCAACATCGATGGCGCATTGCCGATCCTCAAGTCGCGCAACGACCGTCTCTATCCGCTCCGCTTTGGTTTCGGTCAGCAGTTCTGACGCGCAAGCCGATTTTTTCTGCCGGGACAGCCGTGCTGTCCCGGCATCCGTCATATTACGCCGAGGTTTCGATGTCCTTGTTTTCCGGCGCCCGTCTGAAATCTGGCGCTCTCGTTCTGACATTCCTTTCCAGCGCCGCCTTCGCCGCGCCGGTCTTCGCGCAGTCCGCGTCCGGCGGGAATGGCGGCTGGTTCGTGCCGAAGGCCGCCGAGCCGCCGAAGGCCGCCCCCGCGCAACGTGTCGTGCGTCGTGCCGTTCCGGTTCAGGACGCTGACGATGGAGGGCAGGGTGACGAGGGTGGTCAGCCGCAGCAGTCGGAAACAGCGCCCGTTCTCCCGCTCCCTCCGATTCCTGATTCTCCTGACCTTCCCAAGGAAGCGCCGCCGCCAGCCTCCGTCATCGGCGTGATCAGCGTGCCGAGCGTGATGCGGATGTCGTCAGCCGCCGACGAGGCGCAGCATATTCTCGGTGGTCGTCGCGATACACTCGCGGCTGCGGCTCAGAAAGAGCAGTCGGCCTGGCGCGCCGAGCAGCAGAAGCTGCAGAACGATGCGCGCTCGCTGTCGTCCGACCAGATCCAGGCGCGGGAACGCCACCTTCAGGAACGTCGGGCGAAGGCCCAGCGTGATTTCGCGAACCGGGCCCGGATTATCCAGGAAGCCGCCAACGTCTCGCTCAACCAGATCGAACGCGAACTGGTGCGCATCGTCCGTCAGGTGGCTCAGGCTCACGGCATGAATATCGTGATGCATAGCGAGCAGATCGCGCTGCATGTTCCCGAGCAGGACATCACGCAGGAAGTCGCCAACCAGTTGAACAAGATCCTGCCGCATGTCTTCATTCCCGCCGAGGATGTGGATCCGGAGGTCATGGCGAAGTCCGGCAAATTCCCGACGACCGCCGATCCCGCGCAGGCCGAGGATCAGGCTCCGGCCTCCGCTCCGGCGCAATCGGCTTCCGCTCCAGGTGACTCTGTCCTGAGGCGGCATCGCTGATCATGTCGGATCATTCGCTTCCGGGAGATGCGCGTTTTTTCACGCGTATGGGGCCGTTTCCGGCCTCGCGTCTGGCTGAAGCGGCTGACGCCGAAATCGTTGCGGGCAGTGCCGCACCGGTGGACGTCCTGTTTCGTGGGGTCGCACCTTTGCAATCGGCGACGGCGCAGGACATCAGTTTTCTCGATAACCGTCGCTATCTCCCGCTTCTGGGCGAGACGCGCGCGGGAGCAGTTGTGCTTGGGCAGGCCTTTCGCGACCAGATTCCGCCTCATGCGATCGGCCTGGTGTGCAAATCGCCCTATCTGGCCTGGGCGCGTGTCGCGAGCCTGTTTCATCCGGTCACGCCAGCCCGGCCCGGTATACATCCTTCAGCGGTCGTGGGCGCCGACGTTTCGATCGCGCCGGATGTCGAGGTTGGCCCCTTTGCCGTCATTGGCGATCGGGTGGTGATCGGCGCGGGGACGGCCATCAGTGCCCACGCCGTCATTGGTGATGGAGTACGGATCGGCGAGCGCTGCCGGATCGGGGCGCATGTTGCGGCGT
This sequence comes from Brytella acorum, assembly GCF_029309905.1. Lineage (GTDB taxonomy): Bacteria > Pseudomonadota > Alphaproteobacteria > Acetobacterales > Acetobacteraceae > Brytella > Brytella acorum. The sequence goes on along the minus strand of NZ_JARBJP010000007.1, from coordinate 9,539 downwards.
CTCATGCCCTGATCGGACATCGTGTGACGCTGTATTCCGGTGCGCGCATCGGTCAGGACGGTTTTGGCTTCGCGGTGGGACCGGCCGGATTCGAGAGCGTCCCGCAACTGGGGCGGGTCGTGATCGAAGACGATGTCGAAATCGGTGCCAATGCCACGATCGACCGGGGATCCATGCGTGATACGGTGATCGGAGCCGGTTCGCGTATCGATAATCTGGTCCAGATCGGGCATAATGCGCAGCTTGGCCGCTGTTGCATCGTCGTTTCCCAGGCCGGTATTTCCGGCTCGACCGAACTGGGCGACTATGTGACGATCGCCGCACAGGCGGGGTTGATCGGGCATATCAAGATCGGAGACAAGGCGCGCATCGGCGCACAGTGCGGCGTGATGTCCGACGTCGAAGCGGGTGCCGATGTCATTGGCAGTCCGGCGATGCCGTTCAGGGAGTTTTTCCGCAACGTCGCCGTATTGCGCAAACTCGCGCGGCGTCCGGACAAGCCTTCATCCGAAGCGGATAAGGCTGCCGGTTAGCACGATGGAGCGTCTTGCCGGCATACGACTGGTGGCAAGTGCGGTCGCCGTTTGCTACAGGGCGGGGAAACGCCACCTGTGGCGGGACGTTTTTGGGTATGAGACACAGGCGAAATCCCGCGATGGGTTCACATCGGGGAACAGGCCACGGGAGCGAGGTTTCTAATGGATTCGACGGCGGAACAGGGTGAGGTCAAGGTTTTGACGGACATGCCGGACGCACCCGCGACCATCGAAGCAATCGACATCATGCGGATCATGGCTGCGATCCCGCACCGTTACCCTTTTCTGATGATCGACCGGATGGTGGACATCGTGCTGGGCGAATCCGCCGTCGGTGTGAAGAATGTCTCGATCAACGAGCCTTTCTTTCAGGGTCATTTCCCTTCGCAGCCGGTCATGCCGGGCGTGTTGATCATCGAGGCGATGGCGCAGACCGCGGCGACGCTGGTGGTCCTCACGCTTGGCGCGGCTTTTGAAGGCAAGCTCGTCTATTTCATGACGATCGAGAGTGCGAAGTTCCGTCGCCCCGTCGCTCCGGGGGATCAGCTGCGTATTCACGTCGAGAAAGAGCGCGCCCGTGCGAATGTATGGCGTTTCAAGGGCGTGGCGCGCGTGGACGGACACGCTGTGGCCGAGGCCACGTTCAGCGCCATGATCATGGGCTAGGCGGATCCCTACGTGAATCATACCTCCTCACGCGATTCGTCGATTATCGTTCATCCCAGCGCGATCGTCGATCCGCTCGCCCGGATCGGGGCGGGAACGCAGATCGGCCCGTGGTGCATGGTCGGCCCGGATGTCGTGCTGGGCGACGGCGTTCGTCTTCATGCCAATGTCGTCATCGACGGTCATACGCGGCTCGGAGACGGCGTCGAGGTCTTTCCGTTCGTAACCATCGGCATGGCGCCGCAGGATCTCAAATATCGTGGCGAGCCGACACGATGCGAGATCGGCTCCCGAACGGTGATCCGCGAAAACGTGACCATCCATCGTGGCACCGCGCAGGGCCATCAATTGACGAAGATCGGGGCTCACTGCCTCATCATGGCCAATTCGCACGTGGCGCATGACTGCTTCATCGGCGATGGCGTCATCATCGTGAACAACGTGGTGATGGGCGGTCATGTCGTGATCGGCGATGGCGCGCGTATCATGGGATCGGCGGCCCTGCATCAGTTCGTGCGGATCGGACATGGTGCGCTGGTCGGCGGCGTCTGCGGTGTGGAAGCGGATGTCATTCCTTACGGCAGTGTGCTCGGAAACCGTGCGCGTCTCGTCGGCCTGCACTGGATCTGGCTGCGTCGGCAGGGCGTGGACGCAGCCGAAATCCAGGCGATGCGCAGGGCCTTTCGCATTCTCTATCCGCGCACGGGAGCCACGGCGCGCGACGGTGTTCTCGAGGAGCGCGTGAACATCGTGCGTCGCGAGTTCGCCGATATCCCGCGTGTGCTGGAAATCGTGGCGTTCATGGAAGCGCCCAGCCGTCGCGGACTCGTAAGAGGTCGGCGTCCTGGCAGCGACACGAGCGACATCGAGGGCGCATGACGGCCTCGCCGGTCGGCGTTCTGGCCGGAGGCGGCCCTCTTCCCGCGCAGGTTGCGGAAGCGATCGAAGCCCGCGGCGGGCATGTCTTCGTCATCGCCTTTCAGGATTTCGCCGATCTGTCGCGTCTTGCACGCTGGCCCCATCGCGTTGTGCGGCTGGCTGCGGCCGGTGAGATTCTCTCGACGTTGAGAAAGGCCGGGTGTCGCGATCTCGTGCTGATCGGGCCTGTTCGTCGGCCAGCCCTGTGGGATCTGCGGCCCGATGCCGAAGGCGCGCGGATTATGGCGCGCATCGGCCGCGCCCTGTTCGGCGGCGATGACGGACTGCTGGGCGCGCTGGTGAAGGTTCTCGGCGAAGAGGGGTTCCGGATCAGGGGCGCCCATGAATTTCTCGACCAGTCACTCGGCCGTCCCGGCGCCATGGGACGGGTTCGCCCCGATGCGCAGGCCTTGCAGGATATCAGGCGCGGTGTGGCTGTGATCCGTGCCCTCGGCGCACTGGATATCGGACAGGGATGCGTCGTTCAGGATAACCTCGTCCTGGCGGTGGAGGCTCTCGAAGGGACGGATGCCATGCTGGCCCGCTGCCACGCTCTGAAGCAGCCCGGGCCGGGAGGTGTTCTGGTCAAGACGCTCAAACCCGGTCAGGAGGCGAGAGCCGACATGCCGACGATCGGGCCGGTCACAATCCGCAATGCCGCGGCAACCGGGCTGCGCGGTGTCGCGTTTCAGGCCGGAAGCACTTTGCTGACCGACCCTGAGGCCTGTGTGCGGGCCGCCGATGAACTCGGACTTTTCCTCTTCGGGATCGACGCTGCCCAGATGGGCGAGCGCGAAGTGGCGTCGGCTTCGACCTGAATTATCCGTATCTTATCATTCACGTGGAGAAAGAAATTGGCTTCCTATCTGCATACGATGGTCCGCGTCAGCAATCTCGAGCGCAGTATTGCTTTCTACAAGGTGCTCGGCTTGAAGGAACTGCGTCGCCGCGAGGTGCCGGATGGCAAATACACGCTCGTTTTCATGGGTTTCGAAGACAATGCTCATGGACAGGCGGAAATCGAGCTGACGTATAACTGGGGTCATGACGAGCCTTACGAGGTCGGTACCGGCTTCGGTCACTTCGCGCTGGGTTATGACGACGTCGCGCGCGTGGTCGAGAAGGTGCGCGAGGCTGGCGGCAAGGTAACGCGTGAAGCGGGGCCGGTGAAGTTCGGCACCACGGTCATTGCGTTCGTCGAAGATCCGGACGGCTACAAGATCGAGTTCATCCAGCGCGGCACGCTCTGAGACGCTTCGGGCTGAAGCGTTTTCAGGACTTTGTCGTTGTCCGTAGAAGTACGGTCGCCGATTCGATCGCGGCAATGATCGTTTCGGCCTGACGCCGGACGTCCGGATCGGGGTGCTGCGACAGGATGTCGGCGGTCAGTAGGGCCGGGGACAGCCGGTTGCGCAGATCATGGCGCAGCTTCTTCAGGTCCATGCATGAGTCTGCCTCGTGTTCGTCGGGTTGTGGCATGATCATCCTTTTCTCGCCGTAAAAAGGCGGAGTTCATTGACAGTTGGCTGCGGGGTCCGTAAAAGCCCGCGCCTGAGATGAGAGGCGCGAGACGCGTCGTTCCTGTGCGGCATGCGCCGCGCATACCGTAGAAGGGATTAGAGATATGAAGCGCACCTATCAGCCTTCCAAGATCGTTCGCAAGCGTCGTCATGGTTTCCGCGCCCGCACGGCGACTGTCGGTGGTCGTCGCGTTCTGGCGAACCGTCGCTCCAAGGGACGCGCGAAGCTCTCGGCTTGAAGATCACGGGCTTTTATGCCCGTTCAGCCTGACAGGCTGAGGAAACGCCCGCAGTTTCTGCGGGTTGCCGGGCGTGGCCGCAAGGTCGCCATGCCCGGCGTCGTGTTGCAGGTGCTCGCCCATAAGGATGAGGCGCCGCCACGAGCCGGTTTTACCGTGACAAAAAAAGTGGGTAATTCCGTGGTCCGCAACCGGACGCGCCGGTTGCTGCGCGAGGCGTTGCGCGCGGTGGCCCGCGAAGAGGCTCTCGCGCCTGTCGACATCGTGCTCATCGGGCGGGATGCGACTCGCGCCCGCGGATTCGGCGTTCTCGTCGAGGACCTGCGACGGGCGCTGCGCAAAGGCGGCGCTTTGAAGGGGTGAATGCTCCGGGGCCTGGCGCGCGCCTCGTTCTGGTGCTGATCCGTTTCTATCAGTGGTTCATCAGCCCCCAGCTTGGCAGTAATTGCCGTTTCAATCCCACGTGCAGCGCCTATGCGATGACGGCCGTTCGGCGCCACGGCGCCATACGGGGCGGCTGGCTGGCTTTTCGCCGGGTGCTACGCTGTCATCCTTTCTCCCGCGGCGGTCACGATCCAGTGCCGGACAGCCACGACCACCGGAAATGCAAGTGACCAGCCGAGCTAATTTGTTCGCGCCTATTGTTTTGCGCGGCATTTTCGGCCAACTGACGCGTGATCCTCGGGCGTTCTGTCGTGAATGCCTGTCTCCTCTGTGAACCAACGGGTCGTGGCGTGCTGTCCCTGCGTGCTGCCCGAAAAGAAAGACCGGCACTCCGCTGATGGAAATGAAGCGCATCATCGTGGCCGTCGCGCTGTCCTTCGCGATTCTTATCGGTTTCGATTATTTCGTGCCGAATCATCCCAAGGATGATCCCGCGAAGCAGAAGACGTCTCAGACCGAGCCGCAGAAGAAGAAGGAAACGCCGCTTGGCGTGCCCGCTTCGTCCTCGCCTTCGAACACGGCTGATGCGGCCCCCGCATCGGAAGCGGCGCGGCTGCATGTCGAGGGGCCGGATGTGCAGGGTTCGATCAATCTGCGCGGCGCGCGCTTCGACGATCTCGTGTTGACGCATTATCACGAGACCCTCGACAAAGGCAGCCCGCTGGTTCGCCTTCTGGAGAAGCGTGAAGGCACCGAGCCGAGCTTCGTGGAAGTGGGCTGGCAGAACGCGCCGGGCTCCAGTGCGAAGCTGCCCGATGAGAATACGGACTGGTCGACGAGCGACAAGGAACTGTCGCCGGATCATCCCGTGACCCTGCATTGGGATAACGGTCAGGGACTTCTGTTCTCGATCGTGCTGACCATCGACCGCCGTTACATGGCCGAAGTCACGCAGAAGGTCGAGAATCACTCGGAGCAGCCGGTCTCTCTGATCCCCTATCAGCGCGTCGAGCGCGACTTTACGCCGGTGGAGACGGGCGGCTGGATCGTTCATGAAGGACCTCTGTCGGTCATCAACAACCGCCTCAACGAGGATTCCTACAAGAACATGCGCAAGGGCGCGAGCAATCCGGGCAACCAGTCCTGGGGCGCGAACGGAACCGGCGGCTGGGGCGGCATCACGGATAAATACTGGCTGACGGCGGTCGTCCCCGACCAGACGGCGCCCGTGTCCATCCATTACCAGTATCTCCCGCAGGGCGAGGGTGGTTCATACCGCGTCGAATTCACCTCCCAGGCGCCGCAGAGCGTGGCCGCGGGTGCGAGCCTTGAGACCGGCAGCCGGGTTTTCGCCGGCGCCAAGGAAGTCGAACTGCTCGACGACTACACCAACGAGCTGAAAATCCCCTATTTCTACAAGGCCGTGGACTTCGGATGGTTCGCTTTCCTGACGCGCCCGATGTTCCATATCCTGCACTGGCTCTATGGCCATATCGGCAATTTCGGTCTGGCCCTGATGGTCCTGACGCTCATCGTCAAGCTGATTCTCTATCCGCTGGCGACACGGTCCTTCACGTCCATGGCGAGAATGCGGGCGCTGTCGCCGCGTATTCAGGCGATCCGCGAACACGCCAAATCCGATCCGACCGCGATGAACCAGCAGATCATGGCGCTTTATCGCGAGGAGGGCGTCAATCCCGCTGGCGGCTGTCTGCCGATCCTGATCCAGGCACCCGTGGCGTTCTGCCTCTACAAGGTCCTGAACATCACGATCGAAATGCGTCACGCACCGTTTTTCGGCTGGATTCGCGATCTCTCCGCGCCCGATCCGACGAACATCTTCAACCTGTTCGGGTTGATTCCGTTCGATCCGACCCATCTGTCCGAGATGCTGCATATCGGCATCTGGCCGATCCTGTTCGGCGGGACGATCTGGCTCATGCAGCGCCAGAGCAGCATTACGATGGATCCGGCGCAGCAGCGCATGATGCAGTTCATGCCGATCCTGTATGTCTTCTTCCTCGGGCGTCTGTCGGCTGGCATCGTGATCTACTATACGTGGAACAACGTCCTGACCTTCGCTCAGCAGAGCCTGATCCAGCATCGCACGAAGGTCGCGGACAGCAAGGTGCCCGGCAAGTCGTGATGAGTCCTGATGAATCCGCCGTCCTGACGCCCGAGCAGATCGAAGCGGGTCGTTTGTTGTTTGCGTCCGAATGCACATTTTTTTTCGGTTCGCAGACGCTTGATCAGTTGCCGCCGCCCGGAGTTGCCGAAATCGCCTTCGCGGGGCGGTCCAATGTGGGCAAGTCGAGTCTGATCAATGCCATGACGGGCCGCAACCGGCTGGCGCGCGCCTCATCCGAACCGGGGCGCACCAAACAGCTCAACTTTTTCAATCTCGGCGACCGCCTCACCCTGGTCGACATGCCTGGTTATGGTTTCGCCAAGGCGGCCAAGGCGGTCAAGGAAGATTGGCAGAACATGATGTTCACCTATCTTCGTGGGCGCACCGTTCTGCAGCGCGTGCTTCTGCTGCTGGATGCGCGCATCGAACTGAAGCCCTCCGATCGCGACGTCATGGAACTGCTGGACAAGGCGGCCGTGGTGTTTCAGGTGGTCCTGACCAAATGTGACGCGCTCAAACCCGGACGTCTGGACGCCAAGCGGCGTGAAGTCGAAGCGGAAATGGCCAGACACCCGGCGGCATATCCGCATCTCGTGCTGACGAGTAGCGAGACGGGTATGGGGATCGACACGCTGCGTGCCGAAATGGCGCGGCTGGTCGAAATGGGAGAGGCGCGCCAGGCACACGCCGAATCATGAGCGGAGGGGCAGACATGACCGACCCGGTGAGTGAAACGTACGAAGATCCGCAGCGGCAGGCCGCGATCCTGGCCAGCGCGCTGCCGTTTCTCAGGCGTTATGCAGGCGATACCATCGTTGTGAAATACGGCGGCCATGCCATGGGCGAGGCGCGTCTTTCCGATGCGTTCGGGCGGGATATCGCGCTGCTCAAACTGGTTGGGATCAATCCGATCGTGGTGCATGGCGGCGGGCCGCAGATCAGTGCCATGCTGGAGCGGCTTCAGATCCGGTCCAACTTCGTCGACGGCCTGCGGATCACGGATGCCGCGATGGTCGATGTCATCGAAATGGTGCTGTCGGGTTCGGTGAACAAACAGGTCGCCGATCTCATCAACCGCGCCGGGGCGCTGGCAGTGGGTCTCTCAGGCAAGGATGGGGGGTTGATCCGGGCCCGCAAGCTGATGCGCACCGCGCGCGATCCGGACAGCCAGATCGAACGCGTGATGGATCTCGGCTTTGTCGGTGAGCCGGTGCGTGTGGATCCGCGCGTGCTGTATGCGCTGCTGGGGTCCGGTCTGATCCCTGTGATCGCGCCAGTCGGCGTCGGCGAAAACGGCGAGACCTATAACATCAACGCGGATACGGCGGCCGGGGCCATCGCGTCCGCCGTCAACGCGTCGCGTCTGCTGATGCTCACGGATGTGGCGGGCGTTCTCGACGAGAACGGCGATCTGATCCCCGAACTGACGGCCGAAGAGGCGCATCGGCTGATCGAGAACGGTCAGATCCGGGGCGGGATGATCCCCAAGGTCGAAACCTGTCTGCGCGCGGTGCGCGAGGGTGCGAAGGCGGCCGTGATCATGGATGGTCGCGTGGCTCATGCCAGTCTTCTGGAGCTGTTCACCAAGACGGGTTCGGGGACGTTGATCCGGGCGCGGTGACGCGCCCGCCCGTGCCCGGCGCATGCGCGGCGGGATCTCTATGGGGAGGCGTGTTCAGGGCACCTCATGGCAGAACTGCCATGGCCGGTTGCTGTCCTCGGCGCGCATGAGCGCGCGCTTGGCGTGTTCGATCAGTTCCTGCGGGTCATCCGTCACGCCGCTTTCCCGGCACATGACGCCGATCCGAATGGGCAGATGATGAGGTTCGTCCAGCAGGAGCGGCGCCCCGTGCAGACAGATACGATCTGCACGCTCGGCCGCGGCGAAGCGATCCGCGCTGTCCATCCAGATGGCGAAGGTGTCGACGCCGAGGCGGCCAATGGCATCCGTTGCCCGGACTGATTTTTCGAGCAGCTTGCTGATCTGCTCCGTTATGCTGAGGAGACGATCGGTATCTGTGGTGTTGAGGAGATCGATCAGTCCCTCGACGCGGATCACCATCAGGCTGGCGGGCAGTTCCAACTGATCGAGGCGCGAAAGGCGTCGGTCTACGGCGGCGAGAAAACCGCGCGTGTTCAGCAGATGAGACGACAGGTCAATGGGCAGGGTCTTGAGGATATGGCGATGCAGCGTGTCCGTTTCCACAAAGCCGGCCATCAGATCCAGCGCGAAAGCGGCAACGTCGATTTCATGATCTGACCATGGCTTGTTACGGAAAAGGAAGAGGCCCAGTTCCCCGATGGCGCGAAGCGGCGTGGTCAACCAGAGAGCGACGCCTTCGCTCGCATCTTTGACGCGTCGGCAGGGGGCGGGTTCGTCGAAAACCGCGAAGTCGGCGAGGAGATGCGCGTCCAGGGGCGGCCCGGAAGTTTTCATGAGCGTCCATCGTGACGTGCCGGTCGCTGCCGCGTCCACACCCAGTGCATTGTCCGTGAAGAGGATCGCAGCGTGGGCGTCGAAAAAGGAACGAAGCGCGTCCAGCGCATCCTGACAGGCAATGCGCGTGTCCGGAGTCTTGCGAAAGACATCCAGAACGATGCGACCGACAAGGATGCCCGCGTTCGAAGTCATGGCGGTGGCGAGAGAGACAGGCATTCGCAGAAGGCCCCCACGCGATCCGCGCAACAGCCCGTCAGGATCCAGATAGGGCAGGGCGCAGAGATGGACATTGTTGGGAAGGATCTCGCGGATGTGGGGAATGCTCGCATCGAAGGGCGTGGTCCTGTCATCCCATATGGCATTGGCATTGGTTCCCAGTGAGGGGAGAGCACCGGACCAGTTCAACGGCACGAGGGCCGTCAGGGCGCCATCGGCATCCGTCTCGAAAAGAAGATCGAAAATCGCCCGTCCAAGCCTTCGCCAGCGTTCCCGACTTTCCATGAGAGAGAATACCAGAGCGGTATCGATCGTCGCCGGAATCGGCGAAGGCTCGATGGTGGGGTCGGAAGGGCTGGCAACAGGCCCGGAGAATCGGGGTGCTTTCATGAGCGTGGGAACTAGAGCACGTCCACTGAACGATGAATCGTGTGGGGTGACATGGGGCATAGATTGTGATTCACCGTTTCCATTGATGGAGATGGTGATGGC
>NZ_JARBJP010000006.1 GCF_029309905.1 Brytella acorum | reverse complement strand
GGATCAGTCCTGGATGCTTTCACTCCTGACGAATGCGCCAACTTCTTTACAGCCGCTGGATATGAGCCGGAATAAAGTGGACGTGCTCTAGGACCTGTTAAGTCTTGAGATGACCTGCTGCTGCGATGCCGATGGTCAAGTGCTTCAAGACCGTCTCGGCGTCCTCTAATTTCCCCTTCCTTGGTCGCTCCTGCGGGCCTGTAATGAGCCCGAATGTGCGTGCCGCCGAGGAACACCATGCCCAAAGCAGGGTCCGGGTCTTTCACCCGTTCGAAGAGGGCCCTGCCACATTCCAGCCTTCGCCCCGCGACTAAAGAGTTGGGCTGCGGTCCGCCATGGGTCGAGCTCCGACGGGATGGATCGCCACTGCGCCCCATTCTGATGCCGCCCGAAAATCGTTGATATGGTCCGTCGCATGTCGCGCGGCGACGTTTTCCCTTTCGGACGGACTGCCTCAATCAGAGGTTCCCAGACCAACCACGCATCATCGGAAAAGACAGGCTGCATCATGTTCATCACAATGAGTGACGCGCCTTGCCCGTCTTTCAAGACCTGACAAGCCTTAGATACCAAAATCGGAAACCAAGTGTTTCCGCCTTTTGCGTATCCATCTTTAACACAGGACGTATCGTCATGGTGTTTCTGAATACTTTACGGAAACTGCTTTCAACAATAACGGAGGATCCCAAGATGGCTAAAATTCTTGTTCTTTATTATTCGTCTTACGGGCATATAGAAACAATGGCCAGTGCTGTAGCCGAAGGTGTTCGGGCCGCGGGCCTTGAGGTTGACATCAAGCGGGTTCCTGAACTCGTGCCTGAAGACGTCGCCAAAGCGCACCACTTTAAAACGGAGCAGAGCGCACCGATTGCGACAACGGACGAACTGCCTAGCTATGATGCGATTATTATCGGCGCGCCCACACGGTTCGGGCGTCTTCCAGCCCAGATGGCGAATTTCTGGGATCAGACGGGTGGTCTGTGGCTCAAAGGCGCACTGATTGGCAAGGTCGGCGCCGTCTTCACCTCAACCGCCTCCCAGCATGGTGGACAGGAAACAACCCTGTATTCCCTGATGTCCAACCTCATCCACCATGGTATGGTCGTCAGCGGTCTGCCATACAGCTTCCAAGGACAGCTCAAGCTGGATGAAGTCACTGGCGGCTCACCTTATGGCGCTACCACTATTGCCGCTGGTGATGGATCACGCCAGCCGAGTGTCAATGAATTGAACGGCGCAAAATTCCTTGGTCAGCACGTGGCAGGTATCGCAAGAAAATTGAGCCAGTAATACGTCAGGACGTCGTTGTTCTGTTTCTTCTTCCCGTGCCGGCTCCAAACTGGCATGGGAAGTTTCTTTTGCAGACCATTATATTTCTGCGTATTCACCTCTGCGCACGCATCCATGAAAAACGTATCAAAACGACAGGCCTATCTCGCCAACCCCAACCATCTCGGCTGACCAAAACATTCCACCAGGTAGTCAAGCAATGCAGTGACCCGCACCGGTCTGAGAGAACTGGACGGCGTGACAAGATACAGAGCGATGGATGGAGCTTCCCAATCTGGCAGGAGCTGTTCAAACCGGCCGGAAGCCAGCCCGTCTCCCACCATGAATTCGGGAAACAGACCAAAACCCAACCCTGCCGTCAGAGACGGTAGAAAGGCCTCAGCATTATCAGCCCGGAAGCGAGATGTTTGTGTCAGCACAAACTCACTTCCGTTTTCAACCTGCCGGAGCCGAATTTTTCCTGGTGCAGACGTATTGGTGTAAACGAAACTTTTCTGCGTCTCCAGATCACGAGGATGATCAGGACGTCCCGCCCGATCCAGATAGTCGGAACTTGCCACCAGCAATAATCGGACATCACAAAGTTTGCGAGCTCGCAGGGATGAATCTGCCAGAGAAGCAATCCGCAAAGCAACATCATACCCATCGGCCACAAGATCCACGAGCGCATCGCTGAAATCGACCGTAATATCAATGTCCGGATATCGCGCAAGAAATGCGGGTAAAACGGGGGAGAGGTGACCGATGCCAAATGCCATGGGAGCCGCAATTCTGATAAGCCCAGATGGACGTTGTGTGCCGCCTTTGGCCTCTGTTTCCGCAGCTTCTGCTTCAGCCAGGATACGATTGGCGTGCCCCAGAAGTGTTCGTCCCATTTCTGTCAGGGAAAGGTGGCGGGAGTTACGGTTAAAAAGTGCCACTCCCAGTGCCTGCTCCAGACGACCTATCGCTTTGGAAACAGTAGGCTTTGAAAGCTGGATATCTTCCGCCGCTCTGGCGAATGAACCGAGCTCGGCCACTTTTGCAAAAATGGCCCATGCTTCAAAATCTGGAAGGCGCATGACAGTGTTCCTGGAAATAGTTGATGGTTATAATTTCCATATCTTTCTTTCAGAAGCCTGTCGTCATTTTGCGTGTCAAAATCAGAAACGATAGTTTTCTATGATTGCCGTATACCCTCTTGGGGTCTGCGGATAATCTGATCCCGAAAGAAAATATACGATTACCCAGTGGAAACTGATCATGATTGAAATTCGCCCTTTCGATGAACTCGGCCACGCCAACCATGGTTGGCTAGATGCAAAGCACCACTTCTCCTTCGCGAATTACTACGATCCCAACCGGATGAACTGGGGCGCTCTGCGCGTCTGGAATGACGACACGATCGCGCCCGGAACTGGCTTCGGCACCCACCCGCATGAAAACATGGAAATCATCACCTATGTCCGGGAGGGTGCGATCACGCATCAGGACAGTCTTGGCAACAAGGGCCGAACTATCGCCGGTGACGTTCAGGTCATGTCGGCTGGCACGGGAATCCGACACAGTGAATATAATCTGGAAGGTGCGACAACTCGTATCTTCCAGATCTGGCTCATGCCAAACCGCGCGGGTCATGCACCGTCATGGGGTACCCGCACTTTTCCGAAAGACGACCGCGCAGGAAAATTCGTTACTTTGGCATCCGGTTATCAGAGTGACGTCGATGCCCTCTCCATTCATACCGATGCACGTGTGCTGGGTGTGGCGCTGAAAAAAGGAGAAACCACCGAATACCATCTTGGTATTGAAAGACTTGCCTATCTCGTAGTCGCCAAAGGATCTGTGGAGATTGAAGGCAAAACCGTAAGCGAGCGTGATGGCGCTGCGATCTCAGACACGGATATCCTGAAGGTTCAGGCACTCGCAGACGCCGAAATGGTCCTTGTTGATACGGCTTCGTAAACGCCAGGAGCAGCGATAACGGAAAATATTCGTTTCTTGTCGCATACCATGTAAATACGGGCGACATCATACCTGCCCGAAGGACCGCTATGTACGGCGTGAATCAAATGATGCCGCCCCCTACTTTAGATTACAGTGATAATTTATCGGATTCTGGGATTCGGTTGAGTAACAGACTGCGATTCAAGACTGCCCCTTGAGGTCGGTCCTGACGAAACGAGACATTGATGACCATCGCGGATTGCGCCCTGTTTCCCTATTTCACGCTGGCACATGAAGGTGTGATCCAGCGTGTCCGTGCACTGCTGCCAGCATTCGTGCCGACACCCGGCAGTGACGCATGAGAGACGACGGCGCCACACAGCTTCCCGCGAATTGGATTGAGACGCTTCTTCCTCACATCGACTTTCGAGAACGGCACCGCATCGATATTCTCGCTCCTCCCGGGTTCATTCTTGATTGCGTTGACGATTATCGATTGAAAAACGACCCACTCGTCCGTGCCGCCATAGCATTGCGGGAACTGCCCGCACGTATGCTGGGACGAACCACTCGGCCACCCTTCGACCGGGACGATTTTACCTTTCTCGGGCGTGATCGGGACAACGCCCTTGCTTTCGGCCTGATCGGCGCATTCTGGGAAGCCGATTACGGATTGCTCCCCTGCCCCTCGGTAGAAGATTTCCGGGTGTGCGCACGTCAGGACGTCTGCAAGCTTGTGCTGTCCTACACACTTCGGCCACTGACACGCGGGACACACCGCCTCACGACCGAGACGAGTGTCTTCTGCCCCACGCCAGCGACACGACGGCGTTTTGCGCCCTACTGGTATCTCATCCGGCCCGTCAGCGGGCTCATCCGAAGACGCATGTTAGCCTCGGTGCGCGCGCAGGTGGAAAGTCGCGCCAGATCCCGGTCTATCACCGACTGATGCCGGCGACCTGGCTGAGTCTATCTGCAAGAAAATCCACGCAGAGACGGACCCGGGTCAGGTTCGTCCGTTCCGGCGCGATCAGCATGCTCAGCGACACAGGCGGCAGCATATAGTCCGGCAGCACATGTTCGAGACGACCATCCCGCAAGCAGTCCTCCACCAGCCAGCGATGGGCAGGCCCATAGCCTCGCCCCGCCAGAAACGCATCGCGAGCCGCCAAACCATGATCGACGATCAACCGACCATGGAACGGAACGACATGATTTCTGCCTTTCGGGCTTCGTAGAACCAACCGCTCCGATCCATGCACACGCGACATCCGCACGCCTTCAAGGTCACGCAGGTCCTCCGGGCGCCTTATTGGACCGTTGCGACCAAGCCACTCGGGGGACGCAACCAGTACGCGCTGACTCGCGCCCAGAGAGCGTAGTTTCATCGCACAATCGCTCAGAGGGCCAAGACGGATGGCGATATCGACCCCGTCACGCACCAGATCGACCCGCTCGTCCGTCAGGCCGAAGTCAAGCCGTATTCCGGGGTTCTGGTCCTGAAAAGCATAGATGAGAGGACCGACATGCAGGACACCCAGCGCACCGGTGCAGGAAATACGCACCGTCCCGGCCGTCGCCTGCCGCGTTTCGCGCATTTCCTGGCTCGCCTGCTCGACGAGAGAAAGAATGTGTACGCAATGCGCATAATACCGTGTTCCTTCGTCCGTCAGCGCGGTGCGGCGCGTCGTGCGCGTGAGTAGAGAGACAGCAAGAGCGTCTTCGAGTTCACGCAGATGCCGCGTAATCGTCGATTGCCCGGCGCCGGTTTCCCGCGCAACGGCGGCCAAATTACCCCTTTCGGCGATGCGCACGAAGGTTCGCATTCGCTCCAGCGAAATCAGGGATTGTTCCATTTTTCGGCACGGTACCTTCCGCTATCTCCATATGGGACAAGAATATCCCATCCCCTAGTCTTGGCGAACAAGAATCGTTTCCCGCAATAACAAGGCCCGCTCATGAATGTCCTGATCGTCTTCGCGCATCCTGAACGACACTCCCTCAATGGTGCCCTACTCGATACCGCCATCGCCGAACTGCAGGCGCAGGGGCACGAGGTCAAAGTTTCGGATCTCTATGCCATGCGCTGGAAAGCAGCCGTCGACAGGAGCGACTTTCCAAATATGCCGTCTGGCGAACGCCTGAAAGTGGCGTCAGCATCTTCCCGTGAATTCGCGAAGGACGGTCTGACGGACGATGTTAAAGCGGAACAGGACAAACTCCGCTGGGCCGACACGGTGATTCTCCAGTTTCCGCTCTGGTGGTTCGCCATGCCCGCGATTCTCAAGGGCTGGGTCGACCGCGTCTATGCCTGCGGCTTTGCATATGGCGTTGGAGAGCACAGCGATCGTCGCTGGGGCGACCGCTACGGCGAGGGCATGATGGCGGGAAAGCGCGCCATGCTGATTGTTACGGCCGGAGGCTGGCCAGAGCATTATTCCGAGCGAGGGATCAACGGCCAGATCGACGATCTGCTGTTTCCCATCAATCATGGCATCCTGTTCTATCCAGGCTTCACGGTGCTGCCGCCTTTCGTAGCTTACCGGGTCGATCGTCTGGACGAACCACGCTTTGAAATTGTGTCCGAACAACTTCGGCAGCGTATGCGCACGCTTGCGACGACGGGGCCGATCCCCTACCGAAAGCAGAACGACGGCGACTATCAGATCCCGACGATGGAACTGAAACCCGGCCTGGAAACACCAGGGGCCGTACGTTTCGTCCTGCATATCGCGGAACCAGAGCCCTCATAACAGAAATCGAGAGTGCGTCGGCAACTCAGTGCGAAACCTCAGTGTCTGCGGAGAAGGAACTCTTTGCTCCGTGACGCTTTTCCTCGCTCCGGCAAATTTCCTGTAGCCGCAGACGTACGGGCACGCGAAGTCGTTAAGGGCAATTTGGAGTTTCACTATTCGGCTTTTTGGATTTCGGCTCGCCACTGGTGCTTTCGTCCTGCCCGGCATTCCTCGGCACCGCAACCTGGCCCATCGTCGCGTGGTCGATACGATGGCGGCGGTAGAGTTCATTATCCGATTATCTGGCACTCAGGCGAATGCGGGCGTCGGATGGCGTGGGTCGAAATCAAACTCATTCTGGAACTGTGAGGACATCTGCTTTTCGACGACCCGTGTTTTCACTGATCTGATTGAATTCGTGTCCGGGTGAGCGGACGGGATGGCCCACTCGACGCGTTTTCCCAGACTGGGGATTTTGAGGCTTTCCGGTCGAGCTGAACCGAGCGCCAGACCCGGAACGATCCCGTTTCCGGCGTCGCCGAGCGGCTACGCTGGAAACGGGCCCCGCACCACCTAACGATAAACCCGGACCGATCAGTGCTGGCGGTCCATTACAATTCCTACTATGCGCCCAAAGATAGACGCTTAAATTCACTCACCAGATCTATTTTCTCGGGAAGAAATTTGATAATTTCTCCTTTTCCCGCCTTCTCTTCCAATTCGTCCAATGTCCGTGGGACGTCGGACCAGCATGAAGGGATGTCAGTAAATTTGTATTCCCACCATTTGGATGCAAGCAGACGCTCAATTAGGTCCTCAGGAAAGCGCATCTTGATAATTCTGGCTGGAACCCCGCCCACTACTGCATAGGCGGGAACATCTTTTGTGACCACTGCTCCGGAAGCAACAATCGCCCCGGTGCCAATTGTCACGCCGTCCTTAATTGATACGCCTGATCCTACCCAAACGTCATTTTCTATGTGCGCACAAATCGGATGTTCAACGGGATAGTCTTCTATCTTAAAATCTTGGCCGAAATCTTCTCGTGCGAGTTTCTCCCAAATATGATCGTATGTAAAAGTGTTTGTAGTCAAACGCTTTGAAGGATGGTCATCTCCCATGCGACGGACCCGCTCAGCGATGCTGCAATACCGACCGATGACGAAATTCTGAGCGAGCTTACTTTCGGAGTAAGAAAAGGCCCCCATGCTACAAAATCCGTCTCGCGGCAAAGATGCATAAGGTTCAACAAGAATTTTATGATCAAATCTAACGCTGGAACCGAATGGTATAACACCTCGTATATTGAATCCTGGAGCGAGAAATACCCGGTTGTCGACACAGAAGTTTTCCATATCTTCTGACCAAGATAGCAATAGAGGGTAATGATCCTTGCCGGGATCAGATTTTTTTAATACTCTCAGCTCACTTCCCTCATCATGGAGCAAGAACTTACCATAAAGTTCTATTACGGACCCATTTTCTATATTTACATTAAATAAAATACTCGTCTCGCCGCGATCACTAAAAATGGCAATTTTTCCATCTTCTACGCCCCAAGATGTTTCAATCGGGTGTCGATACCCCGAAATCGTACCATCTTCGTTGAATTTAAAAAAAGAACCAAAAGTATAACCTGAAGACGTTCCATATATCCACACGGTGTTATTCATCAAATTCCTAAGTATGTTTTTTTCAACTTCTTTTTCCACTTATTCCTCCTTGGGTAAGAATTTTTATAAACTTCAGAATGTCTGCTATTTTCGAGCATAATAGCATTATTTATTTTTCGATATAATTAACACCTCATAGTTTTAATTGAATAATATCACGAAATTTGTTTTAGAGTAGCTTTACAGAAATAAAAATATGCTTGTTTTTGTTTTTTTCTACGCTTAGAAATTATCCCCTTTTCAAAAAGAGTCTACAAATTCAACCTGCATAATCGCGGGAGTCCGCACTATAACGCTCGCGGCATGTCTCATCACGCTGACCGCGCAATTTGCATCCCAAATGTCGCCCAGGCATTATCTGCCTGTTGCATCTCTCCCATTGTTTTCCGTGTATCTAACCTTAATCCAGCACCGGACGCGCAGATTCTGAACTGATGGATACGCCTTGCCGACACTCGACCCGAGCACGCGTCGAGGAACCTGAGCGGCTCAACGCGATCTGTTAGGCTCAGATCTCATAACCAGAAGAGGAGCGTGGCAGCGGAGACAGATGGCGAAGAAGAAGGCTGTCGGACACCTATCGTAGCGCGTGGCGGCTCACCTCCAGTCCTGGAGGCTGTCAAAGCTGATCTCGATGCGTTTGCGGCGTTTATAGCGCCGCTTGTCGTGCTTGACGGGGCGAGCGCAGGATTTTTCCGTCCCAGGATGCAAGGCTTGATCCATTTCGCCTGACGAGCGTCACGAAACCGGTCGGCGTCGCGACTCTGATCCGCCAGCAGTCATTGAGCCTTCGGCAGGCTGCTGAGAAGAGCTAATGACCGCTTTCAACCGGGTTCAGCGCGAGAGAGCAAAACTCAGGCCGCTCATCACCGTCAGCCCCTGGTTGGGGATCGAGGCCAGCGCGCTGGTGTAATATTGTCGGTTCGTGACGTTATCGGCGCTCGTGAAAAGCTGTAGCCGTTTCGTGATCTGATAAGAGCCGAACAGATCAAAGACTACGTAGCCGGCGCGCAGCGCGGCGACCCCGGAATCGCTGCTCATCTGGCCGAGTGTGTGCGTCGCCGCCCGAATGCGTCCACCCAGCGTCAGCCTGTCGTCGAGGAGGTGAAATCCCAGCGTGCCGGCCATCACGGAACGCGGCGGCGTAGTGACCATCTGGTCGTATCCCGTGTAATCCGGCCCCGGCAGCTTCGTGGTGGTATTCGTGTAAGAGAGAGTCGCGAAAACGAGACGGGAGTCGTATTTCGCCTGTCCCTCCACGCCGCTCGTTCGGGTGTTTCCACTAATATTCTGGAAAAAATAGCCATAAGTCGGAATGTAAGATCCCGCGGCGGGAGCCCCTACGACCAGAGTCTGTCCGATATAGTCCTTGATCCGTGTGTCGAAATAATCGGCGCTGAATTCCAGATGATCATGGTCGGCGAGAATATCGCTGTAATTCAGTTTCGTACCGACTTCCCACCCGTATGTCCGCTCAGGATCGAGCGCGGGGTTGGGGATGAACTTCAGAAATCCGAGTCCCGGATGGGAGCCGGAATAAAGCGTCTCGGTCGTGGCTGGCGGCCGGAAACCAAGTCCGTAATTGCCGTAAATCTGCAAGCCACGAACGGGATTGATGGCCAGCGTCACTTTCGGATTGACCGCATCGGATCCCTTTCCGACGTGGAACGGTCCCGCGACCGCGTTCGTGAAGCCACCCGCTTCGTTCACCCCTCCGCCTGACAGGCCGTAGCTGTCGTAGCGTAGCGCGCCCGTCAGCTGGACGATCTTCCAGCCCAGCGTCGCCTGCGTGAAGGCAGAGCCGACACTTCGGCCACCGCTCGGCGTGGCACCAATATAGCCGGTCTGATCCGTGGTCCGGACACTGTCATGGTAATATTCACCCCCGTAATTCAGGGCGATATCGATCGGGCCGCCACGCAGGCGGGTGGTGTTGTCCGCCTCGAAACCGAGCGTCGTCAGACCGTAATGCGTGAGGTCCGCCGCCGCCACGCTCACGCCCATGAAGGACGGTGTATAGTTGGCCATGCTGGTACTGACGACATAGCCCTTCACATGCAGGGCTACGAGTTTGTTGTCGCGCGGGGTGAAGCGGTAGTCGATCGTGCCTGTATCGTTCTGAACGCTGTCGGCG
Source organism: Brytella acorum (assembly GCF_029309905.1). Taxonomy (GTDB): domain Bacteria; phylum Pseudomonadota; class Alphaproteobacteria; order Acetobacterales; family Acetobacteraceae; genus Brytella; species Brytella acorum. Next base: position 194,810 of record NZ_JARBJP010000006.1, on the reverse strand, counting down.
GTGGCGATCCCCTCGGAGCCCACACCGAACGCGTTGTGATAGATCACCGTTCCCAGCTTCAGGGTCTGGTCGATTCCCGGCTTGATGTCGATCTTGAACAGGCCCGATTGCAGGCGCTGGAAGGTGTGGGCCACACGATCGCCGTTGCCGTCCTCGTAATCACCCGAACTCCGCATGCTGAACGCCGCCGCGACGCCCAGCCAGTCATTGATCCGCGCGCCCGCACCGACGACACCGGACCCGTCGTAATTGTTGGTGCCCCCGAGAGCACGACCGAGCACGCCGTAGCGCCTGCCCGGATCGACCAGATCGTCGACATCGAACGTGTGCAGATTCATGACTCCCGCGATCGCGCCTGCGCCGTCGCCAGTCGCGACCGTGCCGCGACGTACTTCGAGCCCGGCCAGAAGGGCCGGATCGACATAGACACTCCCATCGGCGCCATGCCCGCTTTCCTGGAAATTCTGGCGCGCGCCGTCGATCATCACATTGACCCGCCCGAAATCCTGCATGCCGCGCATCGAGACGGCCAGCGATGGCGTGCCATCATTCTGAAAATAAACGCCCGGCAGGCCGGTGAGAATCGCATAGGGCTCGTTGGGCTGGACCCGCTGGATATCGGCGCGTGACAGACTCGACGACGCCTGCGGCACCGTCACCGATCCGTCTCCCCTCACCCGAACCTTCGGCAGTGTGATCGGGGCATGGCTGCGGAGCTGCGATCGTGTGGACAGTGACGCCGCACGCGCGGGTCGATCACCGCTCCCATCCTGCGATGTAGACGCCTGTGCGACGGGCAGCGAACTGAGCGCCAGAGAGGCGACTGAACAGAAGAGCAGACGGCGGGTGGAGGACATGGGGCAATATCCTGTCGTGAATTTCAGCAAAACGATGGAAGCGATTCCTAGTGCGAACGATTCCTATTTGCAATACAGATCGCGACGATGTATCACCTTGAGGCACCGGTTTCCGATGCCGCCGTTTGTCCTGATCCATTGGAGATCCTCCCCGCATGGCACAGCATTTTCTGGACCGACGAACATTCGTCCGCGCAGCACTGGGATCGCTCGGCATGGCTGCCGTACCACTCGTGCCCGCGAGTGCGGCTGAACGGATCGTCACAGATTGTCGGGGGCGAAGGGTCGCGTTGCGCAGCAGTCAGCGGATCGCTTGCATCGGCGGCACGATTACCGAAACGCTATATGCTCTTGGGGCCACGGATCGAATCATCGCCGTCGATACGACATCGACATGGCCTCCCGAGGCGCTGCACGACAAGAAATCGCTCGGTTATATGCGAATGATTTCGTCCGAAGGTGCGCTGTCGCTGCGACCGGACCTGATCCTGGCGATGAACGACGCCGGCCCTCCCGCCGCCATGGACCAGATCGTCGCATCGGGGACGCCCGTGATCTTCGTCGATGCGACGCCTTCGGCCGAGGCGATCGTCGGCCGCACGCGATTTCTCGCTTCTCTCGTCGGCGCCCAGCCGCAGGGTGACGCGCTCTGCCGGACAATCGATGCCCGGTTTCGCGCGCTGGCAGACTGGCGGGCCACCCACCCGCTGACCCGGCGCGTCCTGTTCGTCATGCGCATGACCGGCGGTCATGCGCTCGCAGCCGGCACCGGCACGGCGGCGGACGCCGTGATCGGTCTCGCGGGCGCCCTGAACGCCGGCCACGCCATGCAGGGATACAAGATCGTCGAGGACGAAGCCCTGATCGGGCTGCGTCCCGATGTCATCCTCACCATGAGCCAGGACGCCGATGTCATTCGCGCTGCCTTATTGGCCGATCCCGGCTTCGGCCTCACCCCGGCGGGCCGGAACAAGGCGATCATCGCCATGGAGGGCGAGCGCCTGCTCGGCTTCGGCCCGCGGACGCCACAGGCGGCCCTTGATCTCGCGAAGATGATTGCGTCCCAGCCCGCATGAGGGTTGCGCCTCTTTCGTCCTCGACGATCATCGCCATCCTGTGCGGACTGCTTCTTGTCACAGGGATCGGCGCGCTTGCTATCGGCGCGACCGGTCTCGGCTTTGGAGCCGTTTTCGGAACAGACGCTTCGGGCGACGTCGCGCGGCTGGTCATCACCCAGATCCGCGCGCCACGCGTCGCTTTTGCGATGCTGGCTGGCGCGGCGCTCGCGTCTTCAGGTGCCGTCATGCAGGGACTGTTCCGCAATCCGCTGGCCGATCCGGGCCTGATCGGCGTCTCATCCGGTGCGGCGCTGGGGGCCGCGCTCGTGATCGTCCTCGGACTGGGCGGCCTCTTTGCCAGTTGGGCCGTCCCGCTCGGCGGCATGGCGGGCGGCCTTGCCAGCACGGCGCTGCTTTATGGTTTTTCGACGCGTGACGGCGTGATGTCGACGAACACCGTCATTCTCGCGGGCGTAGCGCTCGGCGCATTTTCCGGCGCTCTGACCGGTATCCTGATCTTCCGCGCCAACGACACGGCCCTGCGCGATCTGACATTCTGGACGATGGGTAGCCTGGCAGGCGCCACATGGACACGGATCGGCCTTCTGATGCCGTTTCTGATCGTCGCGGCCGTTCTGATCGGCGTGCTGGCGACCCCGCTCAACGCCCTGCTTCTGGGCGACACCGACGCCGCCCTGATGGGATACCGGGTCGAGCGCTCCAAGCGTCTCGCCATGCTCGGCGTGGCGCTCGCGACCGGCCCTGTCGTCGCGTTCGCGGGCGTGATCGGTTTCGTGGGCGTGGTCGTGCCCCATCTCGTTCGGCTCATGACCGGCCCCGATCATCGCGTGGTGCTCCCGTGCAGCGCGCTTCTGGGCGCGATCCTGCTGGTATGCGCGGATACGATCGCGCGCATCGTGGCCATTCCGGCCGATGTGCCGGTCGGCGTGGTGACGGCGGCGATCGGTGCGCCGGTCTTCGTGTGGCTCCTCGCACGTGCAGAGCGCGGCGACGCACCGTCATGACACTGCGCCTCGAAGCCGTGTCATGTCGGGTAGGCTCCCGGCTCCTGCTCGACGCCGTCTCGCTGGAGGTTCCTCGCGGCGCCATGGTCGCCGTCGTAGGGCCAAACGGAGCAGGCAAGAGCACGCTGCTGCGAGTGGCCAGCGGTCTGATCGAACCTGAGGCGGGCGACGTCACGTTCGACGGCATCCCTCTGAAAGACATGACACCGGAGCGTCTGGCCATGCGACGCGCGATGCTCACGCAGGACAGTCCTCTGCGCACGCGCTTTCCCGTCATGGACCTCGTGCGCACCGGCCTGCGCGGCGTTCCCGCGAAACAGGTCGATGCGTTCGCGGCCCTGGCCCTCCGGCGCGTCGGGCTCGCGGATTTCGCACGACGCGACGTTCTTAGCCTTTCGGGCGGCGAACGGCAGCGGGTCCATCTGGCGCGCGTTCTCGCTCAGCTCGAAGCCGGAGCCCTGTCGGATACGCCCGGCCTGCTGCTGCTCGACGAACCCCTGTCGGCGCAGGATCTGCCGCGACAGGCCCTCGTCCTCGACATCGCGCGCGAGCATACGCGGCGCGGCGGTAGCTGTCTCGTCGTACTGCACGACCTGAACTGGGCGGCATCCCGCGCCGACTCGATCATGGTCCTCAGTCAGGGTCGCGTCTGCGCGACAGGACCGCCGCATGCGGTGTTGACGCCGGACATGCTGAAGGAGACTTTCGCTGTGGCGGCGCCCCGCGTTCATATGCACGATAGATCGGGCCGACCCTTCGTCGTCCCACATGACATCACCGCCGCTCAGGCGTCGGAAACAGAAAGAAAGGCAGCACCATGTATATTGCCATGAACCGCTTCAGGGTCGCTCCGGACTGCGAAGAAGCGTTCCAGCGCCGCTGGCTCGACCGCGAAGTCCTGCTGAAGACAGTCCCCGGCTTCGAGTCCTTCCAGTTCCTCAAGGGACCGGTCGGCGAGGACAGCACGCTCTACGCCTCGCACACGGTCTGGGCTTCCTATGAAGCCTTCATCGGCTGGACGCAGTCCGAACAGTTCCGCCAGGCCCATGCCAGCGCCGGGGACGGCCGGAAACTGACGGTTGGACCGCCGGTTTTCGAAGGGTTCGAGGTCCTACAGAGCGTCGAATCCTGAAGCTCCCGCACACGGCTTCGTCCGGCCATGTGCGGCACCCGTGATATCTTTTTTCTATAGGCAGGATCGTGAAACCGGCGACATGTCCGGCGTGCCACAGGCATGTCGCCCGTATTTTATAGTCCTCGCTTCATATCCCTTCCCGAATTTGTCGTTCTTCCGAAACAAAACCGGCTGCGGAATTCATGTGTAATCAGGAAACACGAAATCTTCCGCGATTTTTCTCTCACGCTGCGCGGCACCGGGTTTCAGCCGTCTCTGGACAATGCCGCTCGCCAGGATTTTCTGAACACCTCGTGTCAGCGCAATCGCGATCCCGCTCCTGACATGGAGCAGGCGGATCAAGGCAGGGCTCATACGGTTTTGCGATGCTTCCGCATAAGGGCGGACGCGTTTTACATAAGCCTCGAAAGCGTCCGCAGGATCCGCGCACCGCTTGATCTCGCCCGCGAGCACATAAGCCCCGACCAGAGCCAGGGCGGTGCCTTCGCCCGTGAAGGGCGTCGGACAGCAGGCGGCGTCACCCACCATTACAAATCGACCTTTCGACCAGCGCGAGGCCCGCACCTGGCTCATCGGTCCGCAATAGAAGTCGCGCACCGTATCGAGTTCCGCGCTGATGCGATCCGCAATCGTTCCCCTGCCCTTCAGGGCATCGAGCAGCAGTTTCTTCATACTGGCCCGATCATCCCATGCAAGGTCGGGCTTTTTCCGCGGAAATGTGATCAGAACGGTCGTTTCCATGTCGTTTCCAGGTCGCAACGTGATGAACGTCCCGTCAATACCGTTGACCGTATGAGCCCATAAGCCATCTTCCGGGCGTTTCCTGATTTTAAAAAACGACATATAGGCGCCAAGGTAGCGAAAGCTGGTCTGCTCGGGCAGAATCATTTCCCGGGTGGATGAACCGATTCCCTCGGCACAGATGACCAGTTCGAACTCCTCTACGCTACCATCGTTGAACGTCGCCGCGATGCCGTCGTCGCGCTGATCGAGATGGGTCACGAATGTCTCAAATCGATAGTCGCAGATCTCCGCCGTGGCCTCGAACAGGACGTGTGCGAAATCGCCACGCAGAATTTCAAAATCGCTCGTCAGCGTCGCAAACGCCCCTTTCGGGAAAACCGCGACGAGTTTGCCGGTTGCATCGACATATTTCTGGCCCTGCTCCCGCGTGTTCTTGGCCTCGATACGTTCGGCAAGCCCCATCATCTTGATGACCTGCTGCCCTGCTCCCTTGACGTCAATGTTCTGACCGCCGTCGCGCAGGGTGCGCGCTTTTTCAGCGATGACGACGTCGTAGCCGTATTGATGCAGCCAGTACGCACATACGGGACCGGCTATGCCAGCACCGCATATAAGAATTTTCTTTCGAGCCTTCACGAAGCTTCCTTTCGATCATCGCGCCGTGAAGAAGCCGACAGGAACCTCGTTTATGGTTCGTGCTTTCCTCTCGGGACAGTCTGCGGTCGCGGTCGATAATTACCACCGCGCTCTGCCTGGCGTCATTTCGAAGTCTGGCCAATTTATTATTCGATCTTGCCATATACTGACTCACCCTCGACAATGGCGTCATGCCGATATGGACCGAACCATCGAAGGTGAAAGACTGGATCGAACCGGACGACGTCCCGCGTCGGATCGTGACCTACGGGTATTTGGCGGAACGTCTGGACGACATCGATCTGGCTTTTCACAGCCACGTCAAAAGCCAGATCATGCTGGTTCAGCGCGGCACGCTCAGTTGCGAGGTGGACGGAGGACTATGGATCGTCCCGCCGCGCAGCGCCTTCTGGATCCCTGGCGGCGCACGTCACGCCATCCGCGCCAGCGGGGAGCTTCAGGGATATAACGCCTTCATCGACCCGGCGGTTGGACCAGCATCGCCACGATCGTGCCGAGCGATCGCGGTGACGCCGCTATTGCGTGAACTTCTCATCCGGGCCGCCGAACTGCCGCTGTACTACGAGACGAGCGACACGACCATGCGCATGCTGGACGTATTGTTCGACGAACTCGCTGCGGCGAAGACCGAAGACCTTCATCTTCCGATGCCCGACGATAGCCGTCTGCGCAGGATCGTCGACCGGATGATCGAAGCGCCCGCCGAACAGGAGAAGTTAGCTGTCTGGGCCAGCCGGGCCGGTTTGAGCGCACGAACGCTGTCCCGGCTGATCGTTCGGGAGACCGGTATGAGTTTCGACCGCTGGCGTCAGCAATTATGCGTGATGCTTGCGGTGAAGTGGCTGGCGGGCGGTGCGACGATCCAGCAGGTCGCCGACGATCTGGGCTACGAGAGCGTCCCGAGCTTCGTGACCATGTTTCGCAAAGTGCTGGGCACGCCACCCGGGCGATACATGGCGCAACGGTATTCCGGAGCCGACAGGTCGGGAGGATAGTCGAACTTCTTTGCCGCGGATGGGGCGTAAATACCCCATGCGAGTGAAAAGCCTTCGGCACGGGATATGGCATGAACCCTACTCACCATGATCATTCGGTGCATTACGCTCGGCCGCCTCCAATCCTCTTTCCATGTCCCGAACCGGACAAGCTCCAAAAACGCCATGCAGGCGCGCAACAAGCACGTAAAGCGCGGGCGTGGTGAACATGGTCTGGATCTGGCTGACCACGAGGCCGCCGATCAGGGCGATGCCGAGAGGCTGGCGCAATTCCATGCCGTAACCGCCCATGACGACCAGGGGCAGCGCGCCGAGAGCGGCGGCGGCGGTGGTCATCAGGATGGGCCGGCGCCGCAGCAGGGCCGCTTTGCGGATCGCCGCACGGGGCGCGAGAGCCTGCATGCGCTGTGCCAGCACCGCGAAATCGACCAGCATGATGGCGTTCTTGAGCGAGACGCCGGTGAGCAGCAGCATCGCCACGACCGCCATGCCCGAGAACGGCAACCCGAACAGCTCCAGCGCCAGCACCGCGCCGATCCCTGCCGAAGGCACGGTGGACAGGATCGTCAGCGGGCGAAACGTGTTTTCATAAAGGATCCCCAGCGTGAGATAGACCGCGACGATTGCACCCAGTATCAGCATTTCGCTGTCTCGCGTGCTTTTGGCCGCGTCCCCTTCATCGCTCTGCAGGACACCGCTGAGAGTCGGTGGCAAAGACAGCGCGATGGACGCCGAACTGGCGTAGCCGAGATGCGTGACGCTTGTGGGATCGCGGGTCGAGACAAGCGTTGCTGCCACTGAAAGCGGAACCAGCGTCTCCGTCCCTGTCGCGACCGCCGCCCCTGTGGAGGCGGTCGCGCCGCCAGCCAACCCATTGGCGATCTGGTTGCGAAACGCTGCCGCTGCGAGCGTGGACGGCCCGCCGACCGCTCCCTGCGTGATCGCGCGGATCGTGTTCGACGCCGCGCTGCCGGAAGCCGAACCGCCGGAAGGGCTGACCCAGAAATTCCGGAGCAGCGCCGGATCGTGTAGGAACTGCTCCTGCAACGTCATGACGACATTATACTGCCCGCGCCAGCTATAGACGACCGAAGCGGTGATCTGCCCGAATGCATCGGACAGGGTCGAGCCAATAACCTGCGGCGTGACACCCAGGCGGGCTGCGACATCACGGTTGATGATAAAGGAAAGGCTCTCGTCCGGCGGATCGCTATCCTCGTCGACATCGCTGAATTCGGGATGTCGTTTCAGCGCCTGCGCCAGTCGTCGGGCCGCAGGTCCGGGAACACGCTCGTCGTCGCTACGCAGGATATAGCTGAGGCCGGAGCTGCTCGATCCCACACGCATCATCAGGTTGCCGGGCGCCTGGGCGTGATATTCGCCGTGGCGTTCGTGCCGCATGGTCACTGCGGCACGCCGGGCGATCGTGGTGGCGCTGTCCTGACGGTCGGCCATATCGCGCAGGGTCGCGAAGACCATGCCATGGCTCGATCCCTCGGAGGTGTCGAGATAGGCCACGACATGCGAGACGCCAGGATCGGACAGCATGACGCGACTGAAGCGCGCGATGCGCGCCTTCGTATCGGCCAGCGTGGCGCCGTCGGCGCGCGAACCGCCCGAAACGATACCGATATCCTGTTTCGGAAACACGATCTTCGGCATACGGACGAACAGGACAAACGCGACCAGCAGCGTCATCGGCAGCAGCAGCACCGTCTTGCCCGGGTGTCGCAGACAGAGATCCAGTATGTGAGGATAGAGACTGGCTGGCCGATTGTTCCTCGGGGCAGGCGCGCTCCGGCTCATCGCGGGCCGCCACGCGTCGGAGAGCCGCAGAAAGGTGGCCGTCAGGCACGGCGTCGCCGTGCACGACAGGACCAGAGACACTGTGACCGCGATCCCGACCGTGCCCGCAAATTCCCCGAACAGCCGCCCGGTGAGGCCGGGCGCAAGACCGATCGGCGCGAATACCGCCACCACCGAGATCGTGATGGACAGCAGGGTGAACACCACTTCGCTTCCACCCATGATCGCCGCCTCCTCGATCGACAGACCGAGAGCGCGATGGCGCATGATGTTTTCGATCACCACGATCGCGTCATCGACGACCAGTCCCGTCACCACGGTCAGGGCCATGAGCGAGAGATTGTCCAGCCCGAACCCGGCCAGATGCATCGGGCCGAGACTGGCGATCAGGCAGCACGGCACGACGATCGCCGCTGCCAGCGCCGCGGTAGCGGAGCGCAGGAACGCCCAGACCACGCCCAGCGCCAGCACGCATGCGAGCAGCAGGGTAATGGCCGTATGATGCAGGGATGAGCGGATCACGACGGAGCCGTCCCGGGCCACGGCGACGTTCGCCCCTGGTGGCATCAGCATGCGCAGACGAGGAAGGCGCGCTTTCACCGCATCGACGAGGCCGAGCAGATTGGCTCCCGGCTGGGCGCGCACCAGAAGCGTCAGGGCTGGCTTGCCATCGAAGAAGGCGGCGGCGTTGACGTCCTGCATGCTGTCGCTCACGGTCGCGACGTCGCTGAGCCTGACCGGACGGCCGTTCTTGTATGCGATGATCAGATTTCGGTAGTCGACCGCATGTTCCGCCTGGTCGTTGACTGCCAGCTGGAAACGCTGGCCATGCGTATCGATGACGCCCTTCGGCGCATGGGCGTTGGCCGAGGCCAGTGCCGCGCGCAGGTTTTCGAAACCCATACCGTATTTGAAGAAGGCCAGCGGGTTCATGGCCACGCGCACGGCAGGCGCCGAACTGCCCAGGAGTTCGACATCGCCCACCCCCGGCACCTGGAGCAGCATGGGACGCAGCGTGACGTTCACCAGATCATAGAGACGCGGCATCGCCATCATTCCGGGTGTGACGGCAAGGATCAGCACCGGCGTCGCATTCGGATTGGCGCGATGATAGCTGGGGTCGGAACCTGGTGTTTTCGGCAGATCCGCCCGCGCCGCACGGATCGCCGCTTCGACGTCGCGCGCGGCGCCGTTGAGATCGCGCCCGACCTCGAAGCCCAGCGAGATCATGGTTTCGCCGCGTGTGGAAACCGACTGCATCTGCGTGACGCCAGCGATGGTGCCGAGATGGCGCTCCAAGGGTGCGGCGACCGTACGTGCCATAACCTCCGGCGTGCCCCCGGCGTTGCTCGCGGAGACTGAAATGACCGGGACACTGACATCCGGAAGATCCGAAACCGGCAGCGACGGGAGGGCCAAAAGGCCCGACAGCACGGCTGCCAGCAGCAAAAGCGTGGTCGCAACCGGACGACGGATGAAAAAGGCGATGAAGCTCAAAGGGAATGCCCCGTCCCCGCGGGAGGGCTCTGTTTATAAGACGATCAACTGCGGCGGCTTTTCAGCGGTCGGGCGAAAAATATTCTGGGATTCAGCGAGCCTCCACGGCGTGGAGCGGTGACGGGGCGACGGTGATGGAGGCTTCGCGCACCGCGAGGCCATGCCGGGCGGCAATGCGACGCAGCAGGATCGCGACCTCCGGAGCATCACACGCAATCTCCCGACCGGTGTCGGCTTCCACGAACGTGACGGCCATCCCCATCGTTCCATCTTTCGGCGCGACGCGATAGCGCCAGATCCTGTCCGCGCCGACATCGCGATGCAGCACGCCATGCTCGACCAGGAGGTTCAGGTTCCGCTGGAGTGAGCCATGGCTCGGGACATGTCCCTCGATCATCATGCCCAGCGTCTTCCAGATCTCGACAGCGGTGGCACCCTCGCCCGCCTCGAGAATACCATGCAGGAGAACGCGCCGCACACCGGTCATCTTGAAGCCCACCGCGCGACAGCGTCGTTCGATCTGCCGTACCAGCCTGCCACTGGCCTCCATGCCGGGTCGGATTTTCTGGACGTCAGGAGGTGAGCGGCGGTGTTCGGGAAAGACGAGCATGGTTTTGATCCTGTCACGATCCTGGATAACGAATGGGCGGAAAACCTCAGTTCCTGTCGGATTTGATGTAGAACTCGATCGGCACGGTGAGCGTCACCGGATCGCCGGTGACACTGTCGGGCGGTGGCGGAAGAGGATCGGCGCGCTTCGGCAGAGCCACTGCTTCCTGATCCAGCAGCGCATGGCCGGAGCTGCTCGCCAGCGTAACGGACAGCACATGCCCTTTTCGGTCCATGGTGAAGGTCACCGTCGGAACGCCCTCCTGATGATCGGCCATGGCGTCGGACGGATAGCGCTTGAACTTTTCAAGCTGCGCCAACAGCGCTCCCTGCCAGGTCACCGGATCATGCGATGCCTGTGACGACGATGCGCCTGGTGCCGGTGCCGCCTGACTCGGTGCGGGAGGTGCCTCTGACGACGGAGGCGCCGTGGTTGCCTCGGCAGGTGGCGTCCTGTCCGGAATCGGCTTTTTGAGCATTGGCACCGGTTTGTGTTTCTTCACCAGTTTCTGCGGCTTTTCCGGTTTGGGCACCGGAACAGGCGGATTGGGCGCGGGCGATGGGGGCGCGGTAATCTTGGGTGGCTCAACGGGCGCCGGGTCGGGAATGGACTGCGTCTGCTGCGGCCCCGGCGGCTGATCCGTCGGCGGGGTCGGCGCGGAAACCGGTTCCGGGGCCATATCGATGGCAATGGCAGCCGGGGGCGGTTCCGGGACGGCCATGATCGGGGACGGCAGACGCATGACGTACCAAACGATACCGCCGCTGACCGCCAGCACTGCGAGGAAGGACAGGCCCCAGCGCATGGCGTCCTCACGCCCTGCCCTATGGAGCTGGTCGCGCTGCCAGTCGACAAAGGCGGTCGGACGCGCGTTGCTCGGGATATGCGTGGTACTGCTCACGGTGTGCCGCCTGGCGTGAGACCCGCCGCGCTGCCTTCTTCCTGGCCCTGGAGGTTGACCAGCGCGACCTTGAGGTATCCGGCGGCGCGCAGCTTATCCATAACGCCCATCAGCGTACCGTAATCGACCGTCTTGTCGGCACGCAGGAAAATGCGTTGGTCCTTGTTACCTTTGGTTGCCGCCGCGAGAGCGGACGCCAAGCCGTCCGGTGCGACGGTGTCCTCGCCCAGCGCCAGACCATGATCGGCTTTGACGGTCAGGAACACCGGATCGTCCGGGCGTGGCGTCGGCTTCTCGGATGAGGATGGCAGGTCCACCGGCACGTTCACCGTGGTCAGCGGGGCCGTGACCATGAAGATCACCAGCAGCACCAGCATCACGTCGATGAAGGGCGTGACGTTGATCTCGCTGGCCTCGTGCGGCGTCTCGTCGGCGTGGCGGATGCGGATCATGACATGTCACTCCGCCGTGACGGCCCGTGCGTCGAAGCGCACGACCTGACCGGTTACGAGCGGCAGGCCCATGCGGCTGAGATCACGCGAGACCAGCCGCATGACCAGTGATGTCAGATCCGCCACCTGCGCGCGGCAGGAGGCGGACTGACGAGCCAGATGATTGTAGATCACGACCGCCGGAATGGCCGCGACCAGCCCCAGCGCAGTGGCCAGCAACGCTTCCGCGATGCCCGGCGCCACCACGGCGAGGCTGGTGGCCTTTGCCGCCGCAATGCCGGTGAACGAGGTCATGATTCCCCAGACCGTCCCGAACAGCCCGATGAAAGGCGACGTTGCGCCGATGGTGGCCAGCAGCCCGGTGCCGCGCATCAGGCGGCGGCCCTCGGCCGCTTCGAGCCGTTCGAGATGGAGCACGATACGTTCCTTGAGGCCCTCCCGGTCTTCGAGGATGTCCTGCGACTGCTGACGCTCCGCCGCGGCAGCCATGACGAGATTATGGGCGATACCGCCATAATCACGCGTCCATTCTTCGCCGAGAGTGAGCGTATTGGCCTCCGTCAGGACGCGCTCCGCGCGAGCCAGCCGCAGGCGAAGGCGAAAAAACTCGACGGATTTGGCGATGAAGACGGTCCAGGTCAGCAGCGAAGCCACGACCAGCAGGGTCATGACGGCACGTACGACCGGGCCTGCGGTGAGGAACATCTCCCACGGGGAGAAGGATATCGGGGTCATGACGGACCTCCTTTGACAGACGGTGCGCGACGCCAGGCCCGGATCAGGCAGGCGAGCGTCACGACGAGGGGAACGGAAAGTGTGATCCAGGACAGCGCAAGCCAGACGCCATGCTGCCCCAGGAGCGCCGACAGCAGCCCGAACACCGTGAGCAGACCCAGCGCCATCGGCCACGGCCAGACCGCGACAGGCGCGCGGGATGCGGAGGACAGGGATGGCGGAATCGGCGGAGTGGCGTTCATTGCATTGCCTCCCCGGGTGTCGGCACGTTCTCCAGATCAAAGCCAAGCGCACGCAGACGCACATCCGTCGCGATCCGGCGCTTCCCGGCCCAGAGTACGACGCCGCTGACAAGAACGGCGATCACAACCATATCCAGCAACGCCCAGAGCAGTTTGAGGGGTAACCCGCCGTAATCGCCGAAATGCAGCGGACGGGAGATTTCGAGGAAGCGCAGATACCACGGCATCGGGTACGCCCCGGTCAGCGCGCCCGTGCGGGCGTCCACCAGAACCGGCGTGAAGAGCCGCCCGCGCAACGGTGTCGCGCCATGCGTCCACAGCACGTAATGCACCGGACTGCCGAACGGCGCGCCGGGGTAGGACAGCCCCGTCACCTCGTTGCCGGGTGCGGCCTTCGCCGCCGTGTCGAACGCCGCCTGCACCGAGGACAGATTCGCCTGTGATACTTCCGGCAGCCCGACGTAAGGCTTGAGGATCTGGCGGACATCCGTGATGCGCCACAGTCCGAAAAGCGGCGTCTGCAATTCATTGACGAAGCCCGTGAAGCCGACCACCAGGGCCCACGCCAGCGTGACCGTGCCCAGCAGATTGTGCAGATCCAGCCATGTCAGGCGCACCGCCCGATCCCGGCGCAGCGTGCCGAAAGACAGACGCTTCATATAGCGTCCATAGAGCACCGTTCCCGAGACGAGAGATGCGACGAACAGAGCGCCCATGACGCCCATGAACAGCGCGCCGGGCAGACCCGCGAACAGATTCATGTGCAGGCGTGTCGCCGTGCCAAGGATGATTCCGGTCCAGGTGCGGGGCTTCTTCGGCGCATCGGGAAGCGGAGACTGTTTCAGCACTTTCGCAGTACGGGCGTCGAACTTGATCCAGTGCCCCGAATTTCGATCCGGATATTTTTCGTCGTCCTTGAGCGCCTGCCAGCTTGGGGCCATCGACACCAGCACCGCCGGCTCGTCGTCGTCCGGATTGACACTGGTGACGATCTGACCGGGAAACATCGCCCGCGCCTTCGCGACCATGATATCGAAGCTGGTGTTCGGCGTGCCGGGCGGCAGAACCTCGTAAGGTGGATCGTCGTCACCGACGAACGTGTCCCAGATCTGCTCGGAGAACAGCATCGGCAGCCCGGTGACGCATACGACCAGCAGAAACAGCGTACAGATCAGGCTCGTCCATTTATGGACGACGAACCAGCGACGCAGCGTCGTGGTGGTCATGGCGTTCAGTCACCCTCCGCAGATGAGCGTGATAATGAGTCGCATTCTCGACGGTTGTAAAGTCCCATCTTTGCCCTGTCTCACCTTAATCTGTCAGCCCGTAAGCTGACCCGCCTGATACAGGCCTCTCGTCTTTCAAGACGATTATGATGGCGAATTTTTCAAAAGAAATTTTTCAGAACAAACTTGCGCGCAGGCCATTCTGAAATTTTACTCTGGAAAATCCCCTTCGACCCGAGGGTACCGTTCTTCAAAAACGATAGCCGACCGTTCCGTAAGCGATTCGTTTATCGCCGTAAAAACAAAGGTTGCTGGAACTGCACTGGACATAGGTTTTGTTCGCGAGATTGGTCATGCTCAACCGGATGTTCAGACCTTTGGTTGATTTGAACAATTGCCCCACTTCCCAGTTGAAGCCTGTGTCGAACAGCACATAAGAGGGATTACGGAAAGAGTTTGCCTGGTCCGCCCAGCTTTGACCCTGATAGCGAACGCCAAAATTGACCGACAGTCCCGGTGCAAGCGCTCTGGGAAAGCGGTAGTCGAGAAATCCGGACGCCGCACTCGTCGGCTGCTGCGCCAAGCGCTTGCCCATCAGGGAGACCGTCTCGCCGCCAATCGTTTGATCGGTCAGGTTCGTACGGGCGTTATAAACCCGGTTCCATGTATAGTTCACGATCAGATCCAGCCCTTGCGCCAGATTGGCGTGGGCGGAGAGTTCGACACCCTTCGACCGTACCTGACCGACCTCACGGCTATACTGCGGGAATTCAGGATTGTTCACCAGAACATTATTTTCGGCGAGGTCATAATAAGCTGCTGTGAAAAGAGACTGAGTATTCGGAATCTGATATTTCAGGCCGACTTCCCACTGATGTCCATTCAATGGGTCGGGCTGCCTAACACTGCCGTTGCTATAAACCTTACCGATTTGCGGCATGAATGATTTCGCATAATTGAAATAAGGTGCAAGCCCGATACTGGACACATAGTTAATTCCGGCATTCCATGTGAATGGGCGATTAAAGAGATCGCCATATCCGTTCCAGTCCTGACGGCCCGAGAGGTTCACGTAAAAACGGCGCCATTTTATCTGATCCTGAAAATAAATACCGTCCTGCCAATATGCATACTTGGCCCATGTGGATTTTCCCTGCCGATAATTATTGTAGTCGGAAAATGTGTATTGTCCGTATACCGGGTGGAGAATACTTGCGTCCGGAACCGTCGCGAAGTCGAACCCCCAGTAACCATCCGACCATTGTGAGCGGTAATCGACGCCAACGAGGAAGGAATGCGAAACTGGCCCCGTTTTCAGCTTATAGCTCAGATTGGCCGTCATCTGAGATGATCGTCCCTTGATCGAGCTATTGCAAAATGCTGATCTGGTAATCGTCTCGGTAGTCCGATCAACGTTGTTAAGCCAGAGACCACATCCAGCGTTACTCTGCGCGTCAAACCGTGCCGTCGAATTGAACTGCAGATCCCGCGTAAACTCATGATGGAAAATAGCCTCCACCATATATTCGCGATTCCAGTTATAGTTGAAAGACGGATCACCGTAATATCTGGATACCGGGAGGCGACCGGAACTCCCCTTGATCAAACTGCCATAGGCGGGAACTCCGATCCATGGATCCAATGTCTCCGGGTCATAAGAAAATTGCCCTATGATGGTAAGATCAGTTTTTTTGTCGATTTTCCACTCAATATCGCCTTGGGCGGCGACCCGCTTGTAGTGGTTGTAAGCGATCTGCGATCCCTGGGTGATACCGACACCGATAAGCCGATAAAGCAACGTCCCGCTTTTATTGAGCGGACCGCTGAAATCAACCTGCCCTTCGTAACGCCCGTAATTGCCAAAACCCACATTCGCCTGCCCCTGCGCCTTTTCAGTCGGCCGTTTGAGCGTCATGTTGATGAGACCGCCGGGGTTGGCCTGCCCATACATAACCGATGACGGCCCACTCAGCGCTTCGATCCGGTCCAGAAAGAAGGGATCGCTCACGGAGGTGCCATTCAGCAGCCCGTCCACGAAGGTGTAGGACTCGAAACCACGCTGATGCACGGGCTGGAACAGACTGGCCGAAGGTGTGCTGTCATTGGCAGTCGTGCTGACCACACCCGGCGTATACCGCAACGCCGCTCCAATGGAGAGCGGCTGCAGATCGTCCATCTGCTGGCGCGTCACGACATAGACCGTCTTCGGGGTCTCGATCAGTGGCGTATCGGTCCGGGTGGCCGACGCGCTCCGGGTTGCGACGAAGCCTACGCCGGGGCCGTAGGCGGACTGCGCGTCCCCGCCGGTGGACCTTGCCGTACCGCCGACACGCACGGGACCGAGCATGATGGCCGAAGTCGCCTTGCCGAGCGTCGCACTGTTCGCGCCAGTGAAACGATAGGTCAGGCCCGTGCCGGCCAGCAGACGGGATAGTCCATCCCGAGGCGTGAAATCACCTGTCACGGCGGTACTGCGCACAGCCCCCGCATCGGCCGTCGGATAGGCGACCTGGACACCTGTTTGCTGAAGATACGCCTGCAACGCGCTTTGCAACGGTTGCGCGGGGATCGAGAAATGCCGGATCGCCGGAGGGGGCGTGAGTGCGACTTGCCCTTCGGCCGCGCGGGCTCCCGACACGGCAAGGCACGAACCCGTCAGCTGGACGATGGCGTAAAACCGCGAGAACGACCGGACTCCGCGATAGCGGCTGTGGACTGTCACCGAAATTTTCCCCGTTGCAAATGAAACGTATTCTTAAGAACTACAGATCTATGACGACGGGGGATCGCCGCTCTCTACACTTGCCGTGCATTTTTTTTCCGTTCGCTCCGAAAATGGGATCGGTGGCTTCACAGATCGCGCGGACCAGCAGGCACATCCGGTAAATTTGCGAACCATTCTCATGAATGGTAGGAGGCGGAAAAGATCATCGGACAGGCGGCGCGCCATGCAGGACAACATCGCGGTTTTGACGGATCTGATTTCTGCGGAACGGCGGAAACTACTCAATGTCATCCAGAGGATCGTCGGCAACCCGGAGACGGCTGAGGACGCCGTACAATCACTGTTTGAGAAGATCCGACGCATCGAAAACGCGACGGACATCGTCAATCCGCGCGCCTTTCTCTATCGTCTCGCCTCCAATCTCGCGATCGACTGCGCCCGACAGGCCAGGCGGCGCGAAGAGGTCCAGGGCGACATCCACGATCTCCTCTGGATCGAAGACGACACGCCGTCGCCCGAACGTGCGCTGTGTGCCCGACACGAACTGGAGGCGATCGAAAAGGCCGTCGCGGCATTGCCGGAACCGATGAGAACCGTCTTCATCCTGAACCGTTTCCATGGCGTTCCCCAGAAGGACATCGCCGCGCACATGGGCCGGTCCATCGCGCTTGTCAGCCGCCATATCTGCCGCGCGCTGGACATCATTGCGTCGTCCCGATCGGGCTGACCTTCCCGGTTCGATGCTTCGTCTGTTAAATCATGCGATGCCCGTTCGTCTGAGGAAGAAGGGCGTGGACACGGCGAAGGGCACCATGTGACAGACGAACCGCAGGATATCGCGGAAACGGCGCGCCGCTGGATCGTCCGGATGGCGTCCGGCGCAATGACCGCCGAGGAATTGAGCGCGTTCCGGGAGTGGCGGGCAGCCTCACCGGAGCACAACGCGGTTTTTGAGCGGGAACGGGCGCTGTGGCGCGCGCTTCACCTCACGCCGGAACAGGATCGTATCACCCGCAGCACGTGGAAGCGGCTGGGCCGGAGAGGCCATGTGAGCCGGGGCCTGTTTCTCGGCAGCGCCGCCATGGTCGCGTCCATGCTCGTGCTGTATGCCCCGGTTGCCTCGCTATGGTTTCGGGCCGATCATTGGTCAGGAATTACTGTGCAGACCCTGGCCCTGACCGATGGGTCGCGCGCCATTCTCGATAGCGATACCGCCATCGCCATACGCTACACAGCAACGGACCGTACGATCACGCTTCTCAAAGGTAACGCACTGTTCGAAGTGAAGCACGATCCGCACCGTCCCTTCCGGGTCCTGGCGCGCGATGGTGTGACGGAGGATGTGGGAACGGTATTCGAGGTCCGTCAGGAGGAGACGAGCGTTCGCGTGGCGGTCGCTCGTGGCGTTGTCGACGTTCATGCGCCGCTTGGCGCTCCGACCGCCGTCAGACTGAGGACGGGAGATCGCACGAGTTACACCGACGCCATGGTCGCACGGGTCGAACATGGAATCACGCCGGAGGAAATCGCGGCCTGGGCGCATGGCGATCTCATTTTGGACGACGCGCCGATCCACGAAGCCATCGCGGCCATTGCACGATACCGCAGGGGGGGCGTCTACGTTCTGGGCAGCGATACGGAAACACCGCGCATCAGCGGTGCCTTTCGTATCGATCAGGCGGATGCGGCCATCACGACCATCGCCGCGACAGCGGGGATGACAGTGACGCACCTGCCAGCCGGCATCCTTCTGCTGCGGAGACGGCCGGGGTGAGACACGTCTTTATTGGAACCGAAAATGGATACCCCGAAGAACTTCAGACAAGCCGCAGTGAATGAGATGATATCGGAATGAAACTCAAAGATTATCTATCAGATTTTCATACACCCGACGTCCCTGCCTTATGTGGCAGACATGTCGATCGTCCATTCTGATAATGCGCTCGATCCGAGCAAAAGGATTCCCGGAAACTGATCGCAGGAAAAGACCGAGCGGTATCATGCCACATTGAGGGTTTTCCCTCATTTTTCTCGGTCCTTAAGCTGCCTATGATCCGTTACGTGGCCCGTTATTCGACAATGCACGCGACAGGCTTCACAACAGGAGAAGATCCATGAGCGATGAACAACTGAGCCGCGCTCCGGTTCCCGACCGCGCGGAAGCCGGCGCCTTCTTCCCGTCGGCATATTCCCTGACCAAATACACGTCCTCGAAGACCGATTTCGACGGCGCGACCTACCCGAAGCCCTATGCGGGCGGAAAGTGGAAGATCCTGATGATCGGCTCGCAGGAGCGCTACCTGATGATGAAGGGTGGCGAATTTTTCTCGACCGGCAATCATCCGGTGGAAATGCTTCTGCCGATGTATCATCTGGATGCGGCAGGGTTCGAGATCGAAGTCGCGACCATTTCCGGCGATCCGGTCAAGTTCGAATGGTGGGCATTTCCGCACGAGGACGAAGCCGTCAAGGCGACCTACAAAAAATACGAAAAGCAACTCAAGCAACCCAGAAGGCTGGCCGATGTGATCGGTGAGGGTTTCACGGCCGCCCCCCCTATATCGGCATCTTCATCCCCGGCGGTCACGGCGTACTCAACGGTATCCCGTTCAGCAAGGACGTCGACGACATTCTGCGCTGGGCGCAAGCCAACGAGCGCTTTACGATCTCGCTCTGCCACGGACCGGCCAGCCTGCTGGCCGAGGCGATCGACGGCGGCAAATTCGCCTATGAAGGCTATGAGATGCGCGTGTTCCCGGACAGCCTGGACACCGGGGCCAACATCGAAATCGGCTACATTCCCGGACCGATGGCATGGCTGGTGGGTGAAAACCTACGCAAATACTACGTCAAGATCCTCAACACGGGTATTACCGGACAGGTCCATCGCGATCGGCTGCTGCTGACAGGTGATAGTCCGCTGGCGTCGAACAACCTTGGCAAGCTCGCGGCCGAAACACTTCTTGAAGCCGTCAACGCATGACAACAAGGCGGAAGGTTCGGGCGGTTACGCACTGACGGATCGCCAGCAATCGCCTGAGTCTGCCGTTTAGGGCGTGGATCGACGCCCCTCCCCGATCCCACGGACGCTCAGTGGGTCATACTCGTCCCGTGCGTCCTGAGCAGAAAGCAAAACGCATGTCGCATGCCTGGACTCTCGCATCCCGTCCGAAAGGCTCTCCGACCATGGAGAACTTCGCGCTGCGGGACATACCGGACCAGCTATTGAAAGATGGTGAGATCAGGGTCTCGAACAGCTTCTTCTCGGTCGATCCCTACATGCGTGCCCGTATGGACGAGGGGGACAGCTATATCGCCCCGTTCGAACTGAACGACCCCATGACGGGGGCTGCCGTCGGACGCGTGGTTGAAACGCGGTCCGGGCGATTCAAGGTTGGCGACCGGGTTAGTCATTTTCTGGGTTGGCGGGATAGCGCCGCTCTCAGGGCCGAGGGTGCACTTCCGCTGCCGGGCGAAAACCTGAAGGACGAATATTTCCTTGATGTCCTCGGCACTATCGGCATGACAGCCTATTTCGGGCTGTTCGACGTTGCTGAAGCCAGACCGGGCGATGTGGTGTTCGTCTCGGCAGCCGCAGGTGCGGTCGGATCGCTGGTGGTACAGATCGCCACACTGCGTGGCATGACGGTCATCGGTTCAGCGGGTGGAGCATAGAAATGCGACTTCGTGCGGTCTCTGGATGCCGACCATGTCATCGATTACAAATCTCCCGGCCCGTTCGAGGACAAGCTGCGCGCGGCGGCACCAGCCGGTTTGGACGTCTATTTCGACAATGTCGGTGGCGAACAGCTCGATGCGGCGATGGGCGTAGCGAAACGCAATGCCCGATTTGCGATCTGCGGCATGATCGGCATGTACAATTCCGACGCACGGATCGGGTTTGCCAACCTGTTCGCCGTCATCTCCAAACGCTTGCAGAGCCGGGGATTCATCAACAGCGATTACATATCCCGCCGCAGTGAGTGCATGGCGCAGATGGGATACTGGGTGTCCAAAGGACTTATTCAAAGTCGTTATACAATTTTCGACGGTCTCGATAAAAGACCGGAGGCGTTCTTCTCACTTTTCAGTGGTGGCAACACCGGCAAGACGCTGGTGCGTCTGGACGTGTAACGTCCGAACGTTCGGCAAGGAAAAAAACCGCCACCATGATCATTCGGGCTCAAACGCAGGGCACCATCGAGGACGCCATCCGGTCGTTCGGGCAGAAGCTCGGGTATGACCGCTTCGTACTGTTCGCGGCATCGTCGGCGCGCGAGGATATCGTGGACCGTATATACTGGGTCGAGGGCGACTGGGTCGGGGATGGCACGGAGATCGATGCCGCCAGTTACGTCCGGTGCTGACCAGTGACGCATCACATGCCGGAGGCTCACGAACCCTTTTTCTGGAGCAAGACGTCGGAAGCACCAGGCGATGACTACAGGATGGTTGATACGCCGCACGGTGAAGGTATCCACGGCATCCAGATTCCGATCTTCGGACCACTTGGCCTCGAAGGAGCCATGAGTCTGGGAGGGACGAGGATTGACGCGTCGGTCACGGTGCACCTCGCCCTGTGCATGGTTGCAGGAGTTGCTTTCACAACCGCGCGCAGGCTGATTGATGGTCCAAGCGAAAAAATCATCACACGGCTTTCGGAGAGGGAACGGGAAGTGTTGTCCTGGACCGCCGCCGGACGTCGTCAGGTCGATCTCGCGGCGATCCTCGGGCTTTCGGAACGCACGGTCGAGAATCATCTGCGCCGTATTCGCAAGCGTCTGGGCGCATCGACCACGGCGCAGGCCATCCGCACCGCCATACAGAATGGCGATATCGAAAGCTGAGAGGCGAACGTCATGTCACCATGCGGTTTCAGGCGCTTTACCGAAATTCTTACGCAAGCCGCGTCCAAAGCATTCATGGCGGGGTTCGTAGATTGGCTGTCAGACACAAGTCCTGAAATGCTCTCGGAGGCTTTCAACGAGTTCCACTAAAGTATCACGAATCTGTGTTATTTATCGACAAAAAAGTATCATACTTTATGAGATACAAACCTTTTTAATGATATAACCGGCCTATATGAAAGAGGGATATCCGCAAGATCAGGTAACAGCGCAGAGGGCAGGATACCCAATATGGCCGAGGCACTCGTTCTGGAAGAACGCCACAAAATCGCATTGCGGGATATTGCCGTTTCCGAGACACTCGGGCCGGACGACGTGCGGATCGCCGTGCATACGGTCGGCATCTGCGGTAGCGATGTGCATTATTACAAACATGGCGCGATCGGTCCCTTCGTGGTGCGCGAACCCATGATCCTCGGTCATGAAGCGGCAGGAACCGTCATCGAGATCGGTCAGAATGTCAGACATCTCCGCATTGGCGACAGGGTCTGCATGGAGCCGGGCATTCCCGATGCGGGATCGCGATCTTCCCGACTGGGTCTTTACAACATTGATCCCGCAGTACGTTTCTGGGCCACGCCGCCGGTACACGGATGTCTGACGCCCACCGTCGTGCATCCGGCCGCGTTCACATACAGCCTGCCCGACAACGTCTCGTTTGCTGAAGGCGCGATGATCGAGCCTCTCGCCGTGGGTGTGCATGCCTGCGTCAAGGCGCGGATCAAGCCGGGAGATATCTGCCTTGTCACAGGCGCGGGCCCGATCGGAATCATGACGGCTCTGTCGGCGCTGGCTTCCGGGGCAAGCCGCGTCCTGATCACGGATATTTCGGAAGCCAAGCTTCGCATCGCAGGATCCTATGATCGCGTGCTGCCCGTCGATCTCACTCATGCCGGCATCCGCGATGCCGTGGACGCGACTTGCGGGGCCGATTGGGGCGTGGATGTAACATTCGAGGCGAGCGGATTTGAAAGCGCCTATGCCGACGCGCTCGCCTGCACGAGACCGGGCGGAACGCTCGTCCTGGTCGGGATGCCGCCGCACAAGGTCGGTTTCGATATCGTCGCCGCCCAGGCCAAGGAACTCAGCATCGAGACGGTGTTCCGCTATGCCCATGTCTATGACCGCGCGATCGCGCTGGTCGCCTCCGGCAGCATTGATCTCAAACCTCTGATTTCGGCGACCTACCCTTTCCGCGATGCCGTGGCGGCGTTCGAACGCGCAGCGGAAGGCCGTCCCGCTGACGTCAAGATCCAGATCGCCCTGTAAGCGAAGCAGTCTCAGGCTACTATGTCGCATATGCGCAACCCTTCAGGAGCACAGCACCACGCCGAAGCCCGGCGGGCGGCGGTCTGTGAACTGATTCTTCCGCCACGTGACGAGAGCTTCCGCTGGCACCGACATGATTATCCCGCTTCAATCGCATGCTGGAATTATCATCCCGAATACGAGTTGCATCTGATCACGCACGGCTCGGGACGCATGATGATCGGCGATCATATCGGCACATTCGCTCCCCGGCAGCTCGTCCTGATCGGGCCGGGACTGCCCCATGCCTGGTTCAGTCCGCTGGCCGAGGGCGAGACCCTTCAGGGTCGCGATGTCGTTTTGCAGTTCACCCAGAAATGGATCGAGGGCCTCATCGCGCTCTGTCCGGAACTCGGAGCGGTCGCACGCATCTTCAAGGACGCTTCGTATGGCCTTGAATTTACGGGTGACCGTGCATTGCGCCTCGGCATGGCCCTGGAAGATCTGGGCACGCTGCAAGGGACCGCGCGGCTTTCCGCGTGCATTTCCATCATTGCGAGCCTGTCCGAATGTTCCTTTCGCAAGCTCGCCATTCGGGCTGGTGCGCCGGACATAGACCGCCCCGAAATCCGTCGCATGAACGGGCTCATCCGCACGCTGCTCTCGTCCGATCCAGCCGAAATCCGACATGAAACACTGGCGGAATCGGTGGGCATGAGTCCGTCGACTTTTTCGCGTCAGTTCCGTGCCACGACCGGGGAGACGCTGATGAGCTTCCTGCAGCGGCTGCGGATCGGCCATGCCTGCCATCTTCTGGCGACGACCGACGAGCCCATCACCGATATCTCCTGCGCGTCGGGGTTCAGCAACATCTCGAACTTCAACAGGACCTTCCTGAGGTTCCGAGGCTGCACCCCGCGCGACTTCCGACGCCAGTCCCGTCAGATCGTCAATGCGCCAGCCCTACAGGAAAGCTGAAATTCATGACCACACTACCTCAAAGATTTTCCCTCGCTGGAACCATTGCCGTCGTCACCGGCGCGTCGCGCGGATTAGGCGTTACGATCTGCGATGTGCTGAGCGCGGCAGGCGCGGATATCGCCGCCGTCGCACGCGATGAGGCCCTGCTGGGCGAAACCCGTTCCATCGTCGAAGCGCATGGTCGCCGCTGCGTGACGATTGCCGCCGACCTTGCCAATCCGACGGCGCCCCGGAATATCGTGGAACACGTCCGCGCAGAGCTGGGCGAAGCCGCGATTCTTGTGAACAACGCGGGCATGAGCCTTCCGAAATCCCTCCTCGAACAGAGCGTGGAGGAGTGGGATGCTGTTCTCGATCTGAACCTGCGCGCGCCCTGGTTGATGGCCCGCGCCTTTGCGCCGGACATGATCACGCGCGGCGGCGGCAAGATCATCAACATCAGTTCCATGGCCAGCACGATCGCCCTCACCGATCACGGCTCTTACGTGGCCTCCAAGGCGGGGCTCAATGGTTTGACCAAAGTCATGACAGCGGAATGGGCCCGCCACAACATTCAGGCCAATGCTGTGTGTCCGACCGTCGTCTGGACGCCGATGGGAGAGCGCGTCTGGGGCGTCGGCAACAAGCTCCAGACGTTCCTCGAAAAGGTTCCTGCGGGCCGCGTCGCAACGCCTGAGGAAGTTGCCGACCTCGTTCTCTATCTCGCCTCTCCGGCCTCGGGGATGGTCAACGGTCAGGAGATCTTCGTGGACGGCGGCTACACCGCTCTTTGAAGCTCTTCCCAGTTTCACACGCCTTTCGCACCTCTTCGCCCATCCCGCGCCTGTCCCGTTGCGGATGGACGCTTCACTGAACATGGCTGCGACAGACAGCCCATTCAATACGGTTGTGATATGAAGAAATTTCGCACGCTTTTCATGGCATCCCTTCTGATGGGCAGCACCGCTATGGCCTCCGCGGCCGAACCGCTGCGGATTGGCGTTTCCTTTCAGGAAATGAACAATCCTTATTTCGTGACAATGAAAGATGCGCTTCAGGATGCCGCGAATACCATCGGTGCGACGCTGGTCGTCAGCGACGCCCATCACGACGTCTCCAAGCAGGTCAACGACATCGAAGATATGCTCCAGCAGGGCGTCAGGCTTGTCCTGATCAATCCGACCGATTCCGCTGGCGTCTCCTCCATCGTCAAAACCGTGCACGACAAGAATATTCCGATCGTCTCGGTCGATGCGCAGGCCAGCGGTCCGATCGACTCCTTCGTCGGTTCCAAGAATTACGACGCGGGCTACAAGGCCTGCGCCTATCTCGGACAGACGATCAAAAGCGGCAATGTCGGCATCGTCGATGGCATCCCCGTAGTGCCGATCCTGGAGCGCGTGAAAGGTTGTCGCGCCGCTCTGGGCAAATTTTCCGATATCAAGATCGTCAGTGTCCAGAACGGCAAGCAGGAGCGGGACCAGGCCCTGACGGTGGCGGAGAACATGCTCCAGGCCAACCCGGACCTGAAGGGGATCTTCAGCGTCAACGACAACGGCTCCCTGGGGGTGCTGTCGGCCATCGAATCCAGCGGCCAGGATGTCAAGCTCGTCAGCGTCGATGGCGCGCCGGAAGCCATAAAAGCCATCGCCAAGCCCGGATCGAAATTTATCGGCACGGCCGCGCAGTTCCCGCGCCAGCAGATCCGCCTCGCACTCGCCATGGCTTTGGCGAAGCTGTGGGGCGCGACGCCTCCGGCCACCGTTCCCGTCGATGTGCAGCTCGTCGATGCGAATGGTGCGAAAACATTCCACTGGTGAGCGGCGACACGGCCACGAAGAGGCGAAACGCGCCATGTCAGCAACGAACAGCACAATGACAGGTCAGCTCCTGAGACTGGAAGGCATCTCCAAAAGCTTT
Organism: Brytella acorum; assembly: GCF_029309905.1. GTDB lineage: Bacteria > Pseudomonadota > Alphaproteobacteria > Acetobacterales > Acetobacteraceae > Brytella > Brytella acorum. The sequence goes on along the minus strand of NZ_JARBJP010000006.1, from coordinate 169,110 downwards.
CCAGGCGTCAAGGCCTTGCGCGAGGTCTCGCTGGAACTCGACAGGGGCGAAATCCATGCCTTGCTCGGCGAGAACGGCGCCGGAAAATCAACGATCATCAAGATCATCGGTGGCATCCAATCTCCCGACGAAGGGCGGATTCTGCTCGATGGCGAGGAATGCCGCTTTTCCAGCTATCGTGACGCCATTGCCCGCGGCATCGGGATTGTCTTTCAGGAGTTCAGCCTCGTCCCCGATCTGGACGCCGTGGACAATATTTTCCTCGGGCGCGAAATGCGCGATCGCTTCGGCCTGTCGCGCAAGCGTGTCATGACGGAGCGGGCCCGCGCCCTTTTTGAACGGATCGGCGTATCCATCGACCTGACTCTTCCCGTCGGTCGCCTGAGCGTCGCGGAGCAGCAGTTCATCGAGATCGCCAAGGCGCTGTCGCTCGATGTGCGTATCCTGATCCTGGACGAACCGACCGCGCCGCTCACGCCCAACGAAGCCGCCCTCCTCTTTCGCGTCATGCGTCAGTTGCGCGATGAAGGTATCGGCCTGTTCTTCGTCTCCCATCATCTCGATGAGATTTTCGAGGTCTGCGACCGCATCACGATCCTGCGCGACGGGGCCAATGTCGGTCTGACGCGCGTTGACGACTGCACCATGGACCAGTTGGTCGAAGTCATGGTGGGGCGCAGGATCGAGAACAGCTTTCCGGCAAAGCCATCGACGGTGCCGGATAAAGTGCTGCTCGAAGCCAGAGACCTCAGCATTCATGATGGCGGCCCGAAGAGCCATTTCGATCTGCGGGAAGGCGAAATCCTCGGCTTCGCGGGGTTGGTCGGCTCCGGGCGCACCGAGACGGCCCTGGCATTGATCGGTGCGATCCCGTGTCGCGGCAAGCAGGTCACGATCGGCGGCAAGATCACGGCGATCGACGGCCCGGCGGCGGCTCTCAAGGCGGGAATCGGCATCCTGCCCGAGAACCGCAAGGCGGATGGCCTGATCCTGCCATTCAGCATCCGCGACAACATCTCGATCAATAACCTGCCGAAATATACCCGCAAAAGCGGGTGGATCGACCGCGGGCTGGAGCGCGAAACAACGCTGACGTTGATGCGCGAACTTCAGATCAAGGCGCCGTCCGAAGAAACGCCGGCCGTTTCGCTCAGTGGCGGCAACCAGCAAAAAGTCGTCATCGCCCGTTGGCTCAACCGGCGCAGTCGCGTTCTTGTTTTTGACGAACCGACACGCGGGATCGACGTCGGGGCCAAGGCGGAAATCTACCGCCTCATGCGCGCGCTTACGGCGGAAGGTTACGCGATTATTATGATTTCATCGGAACTGCCCGAAGTCATCGGGATGTGCGACCGCGTCGCCGTGTTCCATCGTGGCGCGATCTCGAGAATTCTCGAAGGAGCCGACATCAACGCCGAGGAGGTCATGCGTCATGCAACAGCAAGCGCTCCCACACCCGTCCAGCACTAAGCCGACGTTCCGGGTCGAACATCTATGGAAAACGGCGCGGCGCTCGACAGCCTTTCTTCCCGCGATGGGGCTCATTGTCGTCGTACTCGGCATGATCCTGCTGAACGGTCGCTTTCTGTCGGTCGGCAACCTCGAAAATATCGGGCGGCAGGTTTCGATCAACGCCATTATTTCCGTCGGAATGACATTTGCCATTCTCACGGGCGGCATTGACCTTTCGGTCGGCGCAACGATGGCCTTCATCGGCACGCTCACGGCCGGGCTGCTGGCCAGCGGTGTGCCGGGCATCGTCGCGATCGCGGCGGGCATCGGCACGGGCATGATCTTCGGCCTCGGAAACGGCCTGTGCATCGCACGGCTGCACATGCCACCGATCATTGTCACCCTCGCCTCCATGAGCATCGCGCGTGGACTGGGACTGATCTATACCAACGGCTATCCCATCACGGGCCTTCCCGACTGGTTCTCCTTTCTTGGGCGTGGCTCCGTGCTCGGCATCCAGACGCCGGTCCTGATCACAATCCTGACCTACGCGATCGCTTACATCCTGCTGCAACGGATGCCGATCGGCCGTTACATCCTCGCCATCGGCGGAAATGAAGACGCCGTGCGCCTCTCGGGCATCGATGCACGACGCTACAAGATCATCGTCTATCTTATCAGCGGCGTGACCGCCGCCATCGCGGGGATACTGCTGAGCTCGCGGCTCATGAGCGGTCAGCCCAACGCGGGCATGGGCTTCGAACTGGACGCCATCGCAGCCGTCGTGCTCGGTGGAACGGCCATTTCGGGCGGTCGCGGCTCGATTATCGGAACGCTGGTCGGAGCGCTCCTGCTCGGCGTCCTCAACAATGGCCTCAACCTGATGAACGTCTCGCCCTATGTCCAGAACGTCATCAAGGGAGCAATCATCCTGTTGGCCATATTCATCAGCCGTCAAACCCGCCCTGGCGCGGCTCACTGACGCGAAGATACACAACCAAGGAGACAGAGAATGACTTCCTCACTTCAGAATAAGGTGGCCATCGTCACCGGCGGCGCCTCGGGTATCGGCCTGGAATGCGCACGCCAACTCGTTGAGAACGGCGCAACGGTCTATGTTCTCGATCGCGACCATCAGGCTCTCGAAGCGGCGCGGGCGGCATTGGGAAAGCACCTTCATACGATTGAGGTCGACCTGTTCCGTTACGAAACGGTTGATCGCGCCATCGAGACCATCCTGTCCGAACAGGATCATATCGATATTCTCCACGCCAACGCAGGCGCTTATATCGGCGGTAATATCTGGGAAGGCGATCCCGACGCGTGGGATAAAATGCTTAATCTCAATATCAACGCCGCCTTTCGATCAGCTCGCGCGGTCATGCCAGCTATGATGAAGCAGAAAAGCGGCGACATCGTATTGACGAGTTCGATCGCGGGCATCGTCCCCATTCCGGCGGAACCAATCTATACCGCGTCCAAACACGCGGTGCAGGCATTTGCCCATACCATACGTCGCCAACTCGCTCCCTTCGGGATCCGTGTCGGCGCCATCCAGCCCGGCCCCGTTGTCACGCCTCTGCTCAATGACTGGGATCCTGAACGCCTCAAGGCGAACATCGAAGCTGGCGCCATGATGCAGCCCGCGGATGTCGCCGAAGCCCTCGTGTTCATGCTGACCCGCCGCAAAGGAACGGTCGTGCGCGATCTCGTCCTTCTGCCTCACAGCTTCGACGTCTGACGAACACTCCTTTGGCGGGAAATCAGAATGTCCAATGAACGCGCCCGGTGTTTCATGAAACACCGGGCGCGTCACGGTTCAGTTCTGAACGATGGATTACCTGTCAGGCGGCTTCGCGCTCATGATCCCTGCGCTTTTACCGGCGGCGTTCGCAAAGCAAGCCTCTGCGGATTGCGGAAATCGTCGAAGCTGCGTGTGATGGTCTGTTCGACCTCCTGACGCATGCTTCTGGCCGATCGCCAAAGGAGTTTCGCCTTCACGGTTTTTGCAAAAGCTTTGAGATATCGAGTTGCCCTGACAGTTCCCCTTTCCGCTGATGTCATGACATGAGCGGGTCATCGTAGACCGAAGGGCCGAGTTCTTCCATCAAACGCGCCATCCCCGCATAGGCTTTGTTCCGATAAGCCACGAGTTGCGCGACCTGTTCGGGCGTAAATTTCCCGTAGAATCCTTCGCCGTTCTTGGTACCGTATTTGCCTTCGGACACGAGCGTCTTGAGCAGTTCGGGAGCCGCCATGCGAGGACCAAACGCGTCCTCGACCGTCTTGAACCCGTTCACATAGACATCGAGCCCCGCCATGTCCGCGATCGCGAAAGGTCCGAAAAAAGGAAGCCGGAAACCGAACGTGCTGCGCACGATCGTATCCACATCGCGCGGCGTGGCGATTCCCGCCTCAACGATGGTCGCGGCTTCCTTGAGCAGCACATACTGAAGGCGATTCAGCACGAAACCCGGCGTGTCGGCCACTTGGGCGCTGCAACGTTTGGCGCGAGAGAGCATCTCCTTGATCACGGGAATGACCGCCGGATTTGTTTCGGCGCCGCACACCAGTTCGACGCCCGGAATGAACGGCGCAGGGTTGCTGAAGTGGACCGTGAGAAAGCGCTCGGGATGGCTGACATAGGGCGCCAGCGTATGAACGGGCAATGTAGAGGTGTTGGTCCCGATGATGGCGTCCGTCCGAGCCGCCTTGCTGATGCGTTCATAGACCGCCTGCTTGATCGCTGGAATTTCCGGCACGGCTTCTTCGATGAAATCGACGGTCCGGACCGCCTCCTCGATCGTATCGGCGGCAGAAAGATTTGCACGTACCGCGGCCGCAGCCCCTTCTGGAAACAACCCCTGCGCCTCAAATTCGTCGGCCTCACGCAACAGGCGCGCATAGTTCGCCGCGGTCGCTTCGGCGGAAACGTCCGCGATGACGACGCGGATTCCAACGGAGGCCAGAGACTGGGCGATGCCGCCTCCCATATATCCGGCGCCCACAACAGCGACTGTTTCGATGGTCCTGATCATGTTTTCGCGTTCCCTGTCGAGGCGCGCCTCCTAACCCGGTCCTGTGAGCGGGGACGACGCCTATCTCATCGTTACGTTACGTATATAACGTGCATATGATTTGTCTCGCCGTCCAATATGATTAATTCATTGATAGATAATGTTCTTATGTGAGATTTTTTAATGTCCGCCTCGTCCTGCATTCCGCGACAATGGTTCATGGAACGTCGCATCAAATTGCAGCATCTCCGCCTGCTGGCCGCGTTGGCGCGTTTCCCCGCACTGCACCGTGCGGCCACCGAGATCGGCGTTTCGCAGCCCGCCGCATCGAAGCTGCTGGCGGATCTCGAATACGCGGTTCGGCATATCCTGTTTGAAAGAAGGGGGCGCACGCTCATTCCCAACACGCTGGGTACCGTTCTGACTCACCGGGCCCAGGCCATGCTTCGCGAACTGGAACAGGCTTCGGACGAACTTTCCGCGCTCATAGACGGACGACGCGGACGCGTGACGATCGGCGCAATCGACGGTCCTACAGTCAATTATCTCGCAGACGTTCTGGCCGCCATGCGCGCGCGATTCCCCCTGATCGAAATGGAAGTGGAAACGGGTTCAAGCCAGCAGTTGTTTGAAAGCCTCTCCCGGGGCGAGATCGAGGTCATGTTCGGGCGCGTGATTCCGGCCTTCAACCCCGATGCGTTCAGCTATCGTGAGATCGAGATGGAACGTTTCGCAATCGTTGGCCGCAAGGACCACCCACAGGCGAATGCCGGCCCCCTTGATGCGGAGGCTCTCCAGAAATTCGACTGGGTCATCCAAAATCGCGGCTCGACTCTTCGCCTGTGGTTCGAGGCCATATTTTCGGGCACGGACCTGCCGCTGCCGGGGCATATCGTCAACACGAATTCCCTGCTGATGACATTGGCCTATCTGCAACGCAGCGACGCCCTATCCGTCATTTCGGAAGCTGTGGCGCTGCAACAGGCAGCCTGCGGGCAGCTTTCGATCATCCCCGTAACCCTGGATCTCGGCGGAGCGGCCTATGGTCTGATCCGCCCTCGCCATCGTCCCGTTTCGCCCGCGCTTTCGAGCTTTCTGGAGACGTGTGAACAGCACCTCGTCGCCTCGTCCATCGCGGCCCCTGCCCTCAGCCCGACGCGATCTTCAACGCAGCAGTCATCTGAGCTCTTCGCATGACATTGTTCATGACCGATCCATATCCGCTCCTCAACCGGCTGAAGCTTCGGCATCTGCGCCTGATCCTCGAACTCGAGACCACTCATAACCTGCATCGAGCCGCCGAGCGCATGAACCTCTCGCAACCTTCGGTTTCGAAGCTGCTTCAGGAAGTCGAACACGCCCTCCACGTACCGCTTTTCGAGCGCTCGTCCCAAGGCGTGTTTCCCACGCCCTTCGGCACCCTCGCCGCACGTCACGCGCGGCTGATGCTGAACGATCTCGCGCGCATGCAAAGAGACATGGACGGCATGCGCACGGGCACGTTCGGCAGCGTGCGGCTGGGCGCCATCGTCGCCTCCCTGCCCGAACTGGTGTCCCCGGTCCTCGCCCAAATATCGGACACCACGTCGGGCATCAGCGTGTCACTCTCCGTCGATACGAGCGATGCCCTCCTTCTGGCGCTCGAAGATGGCCGTATCGACTTCATGGTCGGCAGAATGCTGGGCGCTCCCCGTCCCATGGCCCTGTCCAGCGTGGAACTCGCGCAGGAGCCCCTTTGCGTGGTGGCAGGCTGTCGCAGCCCGATCGTGGACCATGGTCAGCTCAGCCTCCGCGACGTCGCCTCCGAGCGCTGGATCCTGCAGACCGCACCGAGTCCGATGCGGCGTGCCGTCGAGGCCGCCTTCACCATAGCGATGTTGCCTTTTCCATCACATCCGGTTGAAGCCTCGTCGATGTTCGCCACAATCGACCTGCTGCAACACAGCAAGATGCTGGCTGTCATACCGTGCAGCGTGAGCAGGCATTATGAGAACACCGGCATTCTGCGACGTCTTTCGGTTCCCGTACCCGAATTTCTCGGCGCCTATTCCCTCATTGCCGCCGAGGATCGACCGCTGACACCCGCGGCTTCATTCGTCCGCGACGCCCTGCTGGAGCACGTGATCGGAAAAGCCGATCGGCCGGTTCAAACTTGCTTGTAGGCAGCAGGGAATTTCTGAAGACATTTTCATGACCATCGTTCGCCGTCATCGCTGCCTGGATCGTGCCAAGCCGCCATGACCGGACAGGAGCACGATTCATGCATGTTCTTATTATCGGCGCGGCCGGGATGATCGGTCGGAAATTCGCCGAGAATATTGTTCGAAACCCCTTTGAAAATGGTGCGCGCGTCTCAGCCCTGACCCTGGCCGACGTCGTCGCGCCCACCGTTCCATCCGGTTTTTCCGGCCCTGCCACGACTCTGACCGTTGACCTGACGCAGACGGGAGCGGCGGAAAATCTTCTTTCGGGACGGCCCGACATCATTTTCCACCTGGCAGCCATCGTTTCGGGAGAAGCGGAAGCCGATTTCGAAAAAGGCTATCGCGTCAACTTCGACGGCACGCGCGCGCTCTTCGAAACCATTCGCCATGCGAACCAGCAAGAGGGCTGGCGCCCCCGCGTCGTCTATGCATCATCCAACGCCGTTTACGGTGGTGACTTTCCGGACGTCATTCCGGACGATTACATTCTCACCCCCCAGACGAGTTACGGCACACAGAAAGCCATCGGCGAACTCCTCCTTGCGGATTATACGCGGCGCGGATTTTTCGACGGAATCGGCCTGCGCCTGCCAACGATCTGCGTCCGTCCGGGAAAACCAAACCGCGCGGCCTCGGGATTTTTCTCCGGCATCATCCGCGAGCCTCTCGTTGGGCTGGACGCTGTTCTGCCGGTACCCGACAGCACCCGTCACTGGATGACCAGCCCGCGTTCGGCCGTGCAGTTCCTGCGACATGCGGCAATCCTCGATCCGGCGCGGGTCGGTGATCGTCCGAACCTGACCATGCCCGCGCTTTCCGTCACCGTGGGCGAGCAGATCGAAGCGCTGCGCAGCGTCGCGGGGGAAAAGGCCGTGGCACATATCAGACGCGAGCCGGACCCCGTGATCGCCCGCATCGTCGCGGGATGGGCGCGCGCCTTCGATCCGCAGCGTGCCCTGGCCCTTGGCTTCGTCGCCGAGACGAACTTCGAGGACATCATCCGGGCTCACATCGACGACGAGCTCGGCGGTCATATCGCGTGAAGAGATCGCGCGGATCACGCGTTGGGAGTTGCCAGTCATGTCCGATACCATCACAACGCTGCCTCCTGTCGAGGACCCTGCGCGCACGAACGCCGTACGAAAAGCCCTCTGGAAACTGCTGCCTTTCCTGATCCTGATGTACATGATCGCGTTTCTCGACCGGTCGAATGTCGGATCGGCGAAGCAGGCGCTACACACCGATATCGGCATTTCCGACGCCGTCTTCGCGTTCGGAGCAGGGGTTTTCTTCGTCGGTTACGCCATTTTCGAGGTCCCCAGCAACCTCATCCTCTATCGTGTGGGAGCGCGGCGCTGGATGACGCGCATCATGATCACATGGGGCGTCGTATCGTCAGCCATGATGTTCGTTTCGGGCGATAAATCCTTCATCGCCCTGCGCTCGCTGCTCGGCATCGCCGAGGCGGGTTTCTTCCCCGGCATCATGCTCTATCTCACCTTCTGGTTTCCGGAAAAAGAACGCACGCGCGTGCTCGGCTTCTTCTATTTCGGTTATCCGCTCGCCATGACGCTCGGCAGCCCGCTTTCAGGCGCTCTGTTTGGTCTCGACGGCATGCTGGGACTGCGCGGCTGGCAGTGGATGTTCCTCATCGAAGGCGCGCTGGCGGTCATTGTCGGCGTTATGACATGGTTCGTGCTGCCGGATCGTCCCGCCGACGTGAAATGGCTGACCGACGCGGAAAAACAGACGCTCCAAACCGTACTCGCCGCGGAAGACGCGAGCAAAGGCGCGCTTAAGGGAGGACATGGCAGCGACATGCTCGCCATGCTGCGCTCGGCGAAGCTGCTCCAGTTTCTCGCTCTTTATGGCGTCATGCAGATCGCAAGCTATGGCGTCGTATTTTACCTGCCGGAGCAGGTCTCCGGCATCCTGCATGAAAAAATTGGCCCGAGAGTCGGCCTGGTCAGCGCGCTTCCCTGGGGATGCGCGGTTCTCTCGACCTATGTCATGTCGCGCTTCGTTCAACGTTTCAACGCGCCCCGGACGGGCGTGATCGTATGCCTCGTCGCCTCGGCTGTGGGGCTGGTCATGTCCGGCTCGGGTTTCGGGCCGCTCGCGCTGGCGGGACTATGTCTCGCCGCCGCCGGGGTCGTAACAGTGCAGGCCGTGTTCTGGAACTTCCCGCTGGCCCATTTCAGCGGCCTTCAGGCGGCAGGCGCCATCGCGCTCATCAATGCCGTCGGCAATCTGGGTGGTTTCGCGGCCCCAAATATCCGCTCCCTCGCCATCCACCTCTGGCAGACCCCCATGGCGGGCCTCTACGCCGTGGCGACCGCTGGCGTGATTGGTCTCGTCATTACCGCTTTCCTGCCGGCACGCACGCCAGCCTCCGTGCGTCCGGCTCTCTGATTTCCCCCTCATCGGAAGGATTTCTCCATGTCCAGGACAACAACCAAGCTCAACCGCCACAACTGGCCCATCGCGGCGGCCATGATCCAGTATCCCAACATTCTGCCTGATGGTTCCTCCGTGCAGGACCAATCGCCGGAAGGCTGGGCCGCCACGCTGGCCGACGTCACCGACGCCGGCTTCACCGAGATCGATCCGACGGACTCATGGCTGCGCCTTGCCGATCTCTCGCCTGCACGGCTCGACACGTTTCTCGGCCTCATCAGGGATGCCGGTCTGACCATTCCGGCCATTTCGACGTCCCGTCGCTCCGTCATAGATCCTGAACGTGGCGACGAATTTCTGGAATATTGCCATCGCGTACTCGATACAGCGGCGAAAATCGGCGCGAAGGAAGTCTCGTTCGGGCTGTTCTATCCCCTCAACGAAGCACAGAAAAAGGCGCTCTGGTTCTGGACCGCTCAAGGCTACAGCAGTCCCGACGATCCGGCGACATGGAAAAAAGCCGTCGAACGCATCCGCGAACTCGGCCGCCACGCCGAGGAAGTCGGTGTCGGCATTTCGCTCGAAATGTATGAAGACACTTATCTCGGCAGCGCGGAAAGCGCCGTCCGCTTCGTGCAGGACGTCGATCACCCGTCGGTCGGACTCAACGCGGATCTGGGCAATCTGGTGCGTTTGCACCGTCCGGTTGAACACTGGGCGTCCATGATGGAAAAGGTGGCGCCGTTCGCGCGCTACTGGCACGCGAAAAATTATTTCCGCACCGAAGACGCCACGACCGGCATGATCGTCACCGCGCCCGCTCCACTGGAGTTCGGGGTGATCAGCTACCGCGCCGCGATCCGCATGGCGCTGGCTCATGGTTTCCAGAGCGCTTTCCTCTGCGAACATTACGGCGGCGACGGTCTGAGCGTGAGTGCGACGAACCGCGAATATCTCCGGCGTATCCTGCCGCAATAAAAGCATGGAAAAGCGATCCCCGACATGGCCGCCGGGGATCGCGGGAACGACTGTCATGCCCCGTTTACGCTGGCTGATGATCGCGCTGTGTTTCGCCGCGACGACCATCAATTATGTCGATCGCGCGACGATCGCGGTCGCCGCCCCTTTCATGGCGAAAGACCTGAATATCAGCCCGGCTACGCTTGGCTTTCTTCTGGGCGCGTTCTTCTGGACGTACGCCTTCATGCAGTTACCCTTCGGTCTGCTGGTGGACCGCCTGGGCGTTCGCAAAAGTTACAGCCTTGCCGTTCTCTGGTGGTCCGTGTGTACCGCCCTGACGTCGCTCGTACAGGGGGCGGTCTCGATCTTTGGACTGCGCCTCGCGCTCGGCATAGGAGAGTCCGGCAGCTATCCCTCCAACACGAAGGTCGCTTCCCTCTGGTTTCCGAAACAGGAGCGAGGACTCGCCGCCGGAATTTTCGACAGCGGATCGCGCGCAGGGGCCGCTGTTTCCATTCCATTCGTCGCCTTCCTGATCGCGACGCTCGGCTGGCGGCTGGCATTCGTGGCTGCCGGGTCGCTCGGCGTTCTCTGGACGTTTGCATGGTGGATCCTCTATCGCGACCCCGACGTTCATCCGCGCGTTTCGGCGTCAGAACTCCGTGCGCTGCGCGCAGCCCAGCCAGTCCAGCCCGCGTCGCATGCTTCATGGAGAGCCATGCTTCGACGGCGCACGGTCTGGGGGATGATGATCGGCTTTTTCTGTACGAATTTCGTGTTCTATTTCTACGCGACCTGGTTTCCCACCTATCTCGTGCAGGCTCATGGATTTTCGCTCCGGGATCTCGGCATTGCGGGCATGCTGCCAGGCCTCGCCTCCGTTCCCTCCGCCTGGCTGGGAGGCTGGACGTCCGATCGTCTGCACCGCTCGGGCTGGAGCCTGACCGCGGCGCGCAAGACATGCCTCGTCGGCGGCCTTCTCGTGTCATCCGTGATCGCGTTGACTGCTTTTATCGGCAGCGCGTCATGGTGCATTGTCCTGCTGTGCCTATCGTTCTCGGGGATCGCTTTCACGGGTGCGAACATCTGGTCGCTTCCCAGTGACGTCGCTCCCGATCCCGGACATGTGGCGACCCTGGCCGGTCTTCAGAACAGCGCGGCCAACGTGGCAGGTATCATGACTTCCAGTTTCACAGGCATCATGGTCGGCTTCACAAACGGGTCGTTCATCATTCCTCTTTGCGTCACGGGCGCGTTCAGCGTGCTGGGCGCCTTGTCCTATCTGTTCATCGTCGGGCGGGTTGAACCTCTCGTTCTTTCAGCAGACCGGATGACACCAGACATCGTGACGCCTCTTTCTGAAGCTCACCCGATTGCGAGATGACCATGTCCAAACGCCTGACCCGCCCTCGTCCCTCCAGTCTGCGCCATGCCCTGAACCTTGAAGATTACGAACGCCTCGTGCGGCGTCGCCTCCCGCGCTCCGTATTTGGCTATGTCGAGGGCGGTGCCGATGACGGAGAGGCATGCCGCCATAATCGCGAGGTCTTCCGGTCAATCCGCATGATCCCGAAAGTGCTTGTAGACGTCTCGACCCGGACGCAGGAAACGACACTCTTCGGCCAGACCTACTCCGCGCCCTTTCTTGTAGCTCCCATGGGAGCATCCTCGATCGTGGGTTACGACGCGGACAACAGCATGGCTCGCGCAGCCAGAGCCGCGCGCATTCCTTTTGTACTCAGCGCCAACTCCATCACGCCCATCGAGGAAATGGCCCGTACCTATCCCGGTGCATGGTTCGCGGCCTATCAGTCTCCCGACGCACGCAAGATCGAGGACATGTGTCTGCGTGTCGCGGATGCGGGGTTGTCGCTCTACATGCTTACGGTGGACGTTCCCGTCGCCTCGAACCGGGAGAACAACGTCCGTACCGGCTACACGATGCCGTTTCGCATGTCGAAACGACTCGGATTCGATGTATTGAGGCATCCGCGATGGGCCCTTGGAACCATGCTCCGCACTATGCGTCATCGGGGCCTTCCCCGCATCAGCAACGTCGATCCTATCGCGCGGCCAAGTATTTTCTCCCGCAACATAGGCGCTGTCACCGGCCATGCGGGATTTTCATGGCGTCATGCCGAGCAGATCCGCCGTTGTTGGAAGGGCCCTTTCGTGCTCAAGGGTATTCTCTCACCGGGTGACGCACGCCTTGCGCGGGAAATCGGCGCCGACGGGATCGTCGTATCCAACCATGGCGGCCGTCAGCTCGACAGCGCGGTTTCGCCCGTGGATGTTCTCCAGGCCATACGAGCCGAAGCCGGAACCATGACCGTTCTGGCGGATAGCGGCTTCAGGCGAGGCACGGATATTCTCAAAGGCTTGGCTCTGGGCGCAGACGGCATTCTGATCGGTCACCCTTTCCTCTTCGCCGCCGCGCTGGGCGGGGAGCGTGCGGTGACGCAAGCGATTTCACGCTTGAAAACCGAGATCGATATCGACATGGCGCTCCTTGGCGTCAACATGCCAGAGGATATCACCGAGGATATGATCCTGCGCTCGGCTTTCTGAACGATCCCGCTATTCGGGATGGCAATTCCATTCCCCGATTACGACCACCATAAATAATATTGGATGATAAAATCGGAACATTTTAGAAATTCGACGAAGCTGGCGCAGTTGAAAAAACATCGACTTTCCGGCGTTGATGGACATGGAAAAGCATCATGATGCAATCTCCCTACGAAATTATTGACGAGCGTTTTCGCTGGCTCATCAACCCGACGGCGCGGATCGAGAAATTATACGATGGCTGTCGATGGGCGGAAGGGCCGGCCTATTTCGCCGCCGGAAAATATCTTCTGTGGTCCGACATCCCGAACAGCCGGATGCTTCGCTACGACGAAAATGACGGTCACGTCTCCGTTTTTCGGGTGCCGTCCCATCACTCGAATGGCAATGCCGTCGATCTCACCGGCCGCCTGATCTCCTGTGAACATCACACCCGGCGAGTCACGCGCACCAACTACGACGGATCGATCACGATTCTGGCCACGCATCACGAGGGAAAACGTCTCAACAGCCCTAACGATGTTGTCGTCAAGTCCGACGGCTCGATCTGGTTCACCGATCCGACATACGGCATCGACAGCGACTACGAAGGCGGCCGCGCCGAAAGTGAAATCGGCGCCTCCCATGTTTATCGCATTGATCCGCTCTCGGGAGAAGTGACCCGCGTGGCCGACGACTTCGTCAAGCCCAATGGTCTCGCCTTTTCTCCGGACGAAACGAAACTCTATATCAGCGACACCGGTCGCACCCATGGCGATCACCATCCCGCTCATATCCGCGTTTTCGACGTCTCGTCAGAGAGTCGCCTGCGAGACGGACGGGTGTTCGCCGAGTGCACGAGCGGTATTTTCGACGGATTTCGGATCGATGAACGCGGCCGCATCTGGAGCAGCGCCCAGGATGGCGTTCATTGCATCGAGACTGACGGAACGCTGATCGGGAAAATACGCGTCCCCGAAACCGTAGCGAATGTCTGTTTCGGAGGGCTGCATCGCAACCGTCTCTATATCTGCGGCACAACCTCCCTCTACAGCGTTTATCTTTTCGATAACGGAACAAGAACAATCTGATTCGTGACATTCGTCATGAAGAAGGCCTTGCGATGAAAAACATGATCGGCCCTTCCTCCGGGACGGGCACATTCACAAACCGTCTCCGGCGCATTTCAGGCACCACGACGGACTCCCAGAACCGCTATATCTTCTATCTGGTCATCATGGCGCTCATGGGCTGGTCCCTGGCGTCCTACGACGTCAACCTGCTTGTGCTGGCGCTGCCGGATATCGCAAAAAGTCTCGATATTTCCCAGGCAGCCCTCGGGACGCTGGGCTTCTTCGTCTATGCCGCGCAATTCTGCATCACGATCTTCGCGGGCTACGGCATGGATACATTCGGGCGCCGCAAGGTCTGGATGTTCTGTCTGACGGGAAGTGCCGTCTTCACGGGGCTGACCTATTTCGTAGAGGGTTTCTGGCAACTCGTCGCCGTCCGGGCGCTGGCATCAGGATTGGCCTATGCGGAACTTGCCGTATCGATCACGATTGTTAACGAGCAGGTCCCCGCCGCGCGTCGCGGTCTGCTCTACTCAATTGTGCAGGGCGGATGGCCAATCGGAGTTTTCCTGGCCTCGGGCGTCTATCTGATGTTCGGCCATCTGGGCTGGCGGTTCGTGTTTCTTCTCGGCGTCATACCTCTGTTCGCCGTGATCATCGGTCGGATGTTTATCCGGGAATCAGAACGTTTCGAGCATGTCCAACAACTGAAGGAAGCGCAGAAATCAGGCAATTCGGAAGCGATCTCACGTCTGCTCGAACACCACGCGGTCGATGTCGGGGCACTGGAACGCGTCAGTCTGAAACAGCTTTTTTCCACGCCCGGCGTTCTGCGCCAGCAGTTGGTCATTCTTTCGTGCGCATGGATCATCTATGCGACCAGCTTCGTTGCTTCGAATTTTTACATTGCCTACTGGCTCACGACCCACAAACAGTTTTCCAGCGAAGCGACCAGCCTGCTCCTTCTCGTCAGCGGCGGCATCGGTTTTTTCTTTTACGTTCTCGGAGGGATGCTCGGAGAGCGCTATGGACGTCGCGCCGTCATCATCTGGACGAGCCTGGCCATCGCTCCGCTCGGCCTCCTGTTCTGGCTCGTACAGGCTCCCTGGCTGGTCTGCGTGATCTATTTCTGCCTTTATCAGGCGACGAACGGAACATGGTCGGGCGCCGGCTATGCCTATCAGGGCGAGAGTTTTCCGACGCGCATGCGTGGCACCGCGATCGGATTTCTCAGCGCCATGCAGGTTCTGGGCTTCGTGTTGGGCACGATCCTATGGACCTTCCTGAGCAACCATTACGCCCCGGACGTGACATGGCTCGTGCTGACAGTCTTCGTGCCCTGCGGCCTGGTGATCACCTTCCTGTTCCGCGACATTCCTCCCGGCCAGGAACTGGAAGATATCAGTCAGTAAATCGGTTCGTGCCCTCTTTCCACCCGTTCGAAAGAAATCCACGATGCGCTCCCTCACACGCTTCGTTCCTCGCGCCCATTCCATCTCATGGTGGATGCTTCTCGTCACGACCGGGGCTGTTCTGATCACCTCCATTGATCGCGCGATCCTGCCGACAGTCCTGCCCGCCCTGCTGACGGATTTTCATCTTGATGCCACGCAGGGCGGCATACTGGTCTCGCTGAGTTTCATCGGAAGCACTATCGGTGGTGTCATTCTCGGAATATTCGGAGACGCCATGGGAGGTGGTCCGCGCCGCGCCTGGGCATGGCTGGTCACGGTCATGATCGTCATCCTCTCATCCGTCGCCACGGCCTGGACGCGCAGCATGACGCTTTTCAAGATCCTGCGCGTCACCATGGGTATCGGCACCGGTGGCCTCGAGCCGATCAACGTCGCGATGATCAGCGAATGGTGGCCCAAGGAGCATCGTGGCTTCGCCGTCGGAACCCATCATACCGGTTTTCCCATCGGTCAGTTCCTAGGACCTCTGATGATTGCGGGAATTGTCGCTTTCGCCACGTGGCGTGAAACCTTTCTTGTACTTCCTCTTCTCGCCCTGCCCGTCGTCATCCTCCAGATCGTCCTGGCGCGCTGGCAACATCTCGACAGCGTCAATGCCTGGATCAACGACAAGGGCATGACGCCTTCTCTGACACGAGACGACAAGCCCTCCCCCTATCTCAAAAATCCCTTTCCCATCCTGATGCACGCCATGCGGAGCGATCGTAACGTGCTTCTGGCCGTCATCACCAACTTCCTCTTTCTCTGGACCGAGGCCGCTGTAACAGGCTTCCTGACGCTCCAGCTTACCCGGGAAATTCATATTTCTCTTGCACAGGCCGCAACCATTTCCGGTGCTTCGGGAATCACCGGGTGGATGGGGCAGATCTTCTGGGGGACCGTTTCCGATCATCGCGGTCGTAAATTTTCGCTGAATTTTCTGGCGATCGGAAGTGCGGTCAGCATTTTCCTTATGGGCTACATCAGTAGCGTGTCGATGGCATGGCTGCTTCTTATGGGGTGGGGATTGTTTCGTAATTCGCCCTATCCCGTTCTTTACGCGGCCGTCATCGATATCGTTCCCAAATCAGCAGCATCCGGACTGGGACTGATGGTCGGGATCGGACTGGGTCTCTCCGGGGTGATCGCAGCGCCCGTGGCGGGATGGCTGATCGATCACATGGGCTTCGGCGCCCATTATACTCTCCTTGCCCTGCTCTCGCTGGCAGCGCTGGTGCCGATCGCGTTGATGCACGAAAGCGCCACGGACAAGGGAGACTGCCTACAATAATGACTATGGCGCGGATGCTTTCCCGGATGAAGCGGGACGGCATCGTGTAGCGGTGCCGGATCCCGAGGACAAACGCTCCAGCTTCGTTTCATTGACGGCTGCAACCTTGGAAAAACTTCCGGCAGGACGCGCAATGCTCCGTCAGGGCAATTCTGAAACGACGAAGGCTCTAACCGACGATGAGATACATAACTCTCGCCTCGAACATGTGCTGGGAAACATGAATTCCATGGGACCGTGAGCAAAAACCTCACCCCATCAGCAATCGCGCACCGAGGGCCGCAAACAGCGCTACAGGCATGGCCACGGCGCCCACCTTGAGAAATTGCAGAAACCCGACATCCTCGCCGCCGCGACGGATCACCTGAAGCCACAGAATTGTGGCCAGAGAGCCCGTGACCGAAAGATTGGGACCAAGATCCACGCCAATCAGGAGATTATCGACGACCAGGCGCGGGGGATGAGCCTGTGCCACAACCTCGCTCGCAATCAGCCCGGCAGGCAAATTGTTCATGATATTTGAAACAAAAGCCAGAAGCGTGCCGGAGCCGCAAGCCGTCATCACAGGGTTAGACCGGGCCGCATTTCGAAGTATCCGAGCGATCTCCCCGATCAGTCCGGTGCTGTCTATGGCTTCGACCAAAACGAATAGCCCTGCCACAAGGGGCAGAACGCCCCATGAAATTTCCCGCGCCAGCGTCAGTGGTGAGCGTCGCGCCAATGCGGATACACCAAGGGCCGTTACGAGACCCGCAAGCGCTGTAGGCAGTCCGAGAGGACGGTCGAATGCCGAAATCGTCACAAGCAGGATTGCCGTCAACACGATTCCCCCGAAGGCAGCCTTGCCACCGGTCGTCAGACGCTCCGTCTCAACCTGAGGCGCGTATTCCTGTCTGAGATGTTTGTGTTCAACCACGCGAAGGACCAGATAGGTCGTCGCGATTGCCATAAACGACGGCAGCGCGAAGGATGCCATCCACGATCCCAGAGCCGGAAGAGCGCCGTCGTAGAGAACCAGATTGGCCGGATTGGAAACCGGCAGGACGAAACTGGCAGCGTTGGCGATGAGCGCGCATGCGAACAGCAGAGGAAGAGGGTCCGCTTTTGCTTGGGTCGCTACAGCCAGAACCGCAGGTGTCAGCACGACAGCTGTCGCATCATTGGACATGAATGTCGTCACCACGACGCCAGCCAGATAGACCAGCGTGAACAATCGGGTCGTTGAGCCCGCAGCATGATTGACGGCCCATGTCGCAATCCAGTCAAACAGGCCGTTGATCCGCGCCGTTTCACTGAGCAGCATCATGCCGGTCAGGAAGAGATAGACATCTCCGCCTTTCAGAATACCTGTTTCCGCCATGGAAACGGGGATCAGGCCCGTCACGACCAACAGCGCGGCTCCTGTTACAGCCCACACCCACTCGGCAATCCGAAATGGCCGGGTAATGACCCCGGCAGTCGTCAGGCTTGCGACCGCGCAGATCGCCTCACGATGCAGCATCATACTGGTGCACGATCCGCAGAACGCATGACTGATGCTGAGGAAATCCACAGTCCTAACGACAGGATTGCAAAACAGCCCAGAGTATAAAATGCCGTCGCATACCCCAGATCCTCGGCCAGCCAGCCGCCCAGCGCGGGCGAAAGGCTTGCTCCGATGCCTTGTGCGGTCATGACGACACCCTGCCCCACATTGACTCGCCCCGTGCCATTCAGAAGCTTTGCCACCAGACCCGGCACGGCAACACTTTGTAGTCCGGCCCCTATCCCATCCAGAAACTGCACGGGCCACACACCCCAATGCTGGACGAACGTACCCGCGATCATGCCGCGCAGCGGCAGGGCGGCAAATGAAACCAGCAATACGATCCAGTATCCACGGTTTGCTACGAAACGCATGGCCAGAAGGCTGACACCGATCATCACGGCCTGAGCCACTACCACGGTCATCGCCGTAAACATCGCGGGATTACCTTTCCCGGCGCTAACCACCGCCATACCGTAAAGCGGCAACATCGCAGCATTGCCGAGATGAAAGAAACATAGACAGGCCGCGAGGATCAGCAGAGGTTTGTGCCGCAGAAATGACCGTAGTCCCTCGGCCTTGCCGGTATCTTGACTGTCTGTATCTTCCAGTCCGCGTGCCGCCTGATGATCAATGGATTTCTCAGGAATCAGGAGTACGGCAGCGATAGCCAGCAGCCCAAATGTGATTCCAAGAAAGAAAATGGCGGACAAACCAAACTGCCAGCCGAGCCAGCCGGACAAACCGGCTCCCACCATGTTACCGGCGTGGTTCCATGCCTGGTTGCGCCCAATCTGCGTGTTGAAACCTTTCTGGCGAACGATCCCGAGTGTCATACCGGCCATCAGCGGACCAATCCCTGCTCCCGCCAGCGCGGTAGCGAGCTGACTGACGGTCACGACAAAAATCGATTGGGAACTCAGTAAAAGAAGTGAGGCAGAAATGGTGCATAATGCTGCGACAACAACGAAAAGACGCTTTTTTGTCGTCTGGTCGATAAGCGCACCGGCAGGAATGGTGGCGAGCATTCCGACAATGCCGCCAGCCGTCATGACGGATCCGATCGGCCCTGTCTGCCAGCCGTGACGCTGGAGAAACACGCCCAGGAAGGGACCAATACCGGCCTGCACGTCGGCCATGAAAAAGTTCAGGGCACATAATGAAAATAATGCGCGGTTTGACAGAGTTCCTTGTGACTTCCCTGTCTTCGGATCATCCACAGAAACGTGCGTCATCGGGCTATTTTCTCCAGATCGGAGAGCCTAACTACACAGGAAGCTATAAGTTACAAGACTCTCTTAAAGATAGGCAACAGAAAGCTGTAATCGGGGAGTCAGGAAACCTCTTTTGTCACGAACCACTCACTGTGACTTCCTTCCTTTGGTTTTGATTGGAGGGATAGCAGTAGGAAACGTCACGGTTTTCCCGACGTTGAAGATAGGCCATCTCGTTGCAGCAGGATACGAACGCGGTGATAGCCATAGCGCACACGGGTTGCGCAGATCTCCCGGATCCGCTGGGTCGGTTCGGCCTGCGTGCCACGCCTCAACTTGTCGAGCGACAGGTCCAGCACGATCCGTTTCAGCTTCGCGTTTTCGTCTTCAAACTTCCGCAACCGCTTCATCTCGGACGGCATCAGACCGGCATATTTCTTCCACCAGTAGTAGAACGTCGCATCCGAAATGCCTGCCTTCCGCCAAACTCTGGCGACAAGTGTTCCTCCATCCGCCTGCTTCAGAATAAACGCGATCTGCACCTCGGTGGACTTCGATGCCTTCATGAAATTTTCCTCATCCCGCTTTACGGGATCATATGTGGAAAATTCCAATTCAAATTAGCCGGGTTTTCAGGGAGCACTTCAACAGACACTCCGCGTGCCCGAAATCAGGATGCAATGGAACCAATCCGTTGTTCTTCGTTCGTCCGATATATTTATAAGTTATTTATATGGTTTATGTTGGTACTTCATATCTCACCATAAATATAGAATAAGAGAACGAAATCGATTAATAAGATCGTTTCTTCCCTCCATTCCGGACCACATTTATTTAGATTTTGACTTCCTATTGATCGTTTCCAGACGTGCGCTCCACCAAACTGGCGTTGATAACCTCAAAAAATCTTCAGGCTTTGGCGCAAGATGTGTCATAGTGAACCATAGGATACGAAGCATGCTGAAAAACAGATTACGCGCTTGCGATGGATCCCTCCTTAACTCAGTTACATTGCGTCCGCTGACAACTTGAATTCTCTCAGGGCGTTGAACGGTACCAACCATCCAACTCGCCTCATCAATTTGCAAAATTGAATCATTGGAAATCGTGGTTTTACCCCAGCCAAGTGAAAAAATATCCCTACAAACCCGCAATATAGTAACGACTGTCCTGACAAAAGATGTACGATGAATAGCAAGAAAAACAAGGTTCCCTGCTGGAAGAATTTTTGACATCTCATCATCATTTACACGCGCGCGATGTATGTTTTCATTCCAGCACTCCAGACTGTCTGCCCCTCCGAGATATGCCCTCAATGCGTCCAGACTTGCGCGTGCTTCAGCATAGCGGTACAAGGCTAAGGCGTTGAATACCCCTCGCATAAGCCGCATTATAGCCTTGGATGATACGATACCACGCTCAAGAAGGGCGCAGATCAAGGCATTTCGACGGTCGTAATAATTATGCCAAGGTCGCGTCTGATTCTGTAGATTAGGGTGGGCGACGTAAATACCGGGCCACATGACTGTTGGAAATCCGGCACGCTTCAATCGCAAGCCATATTCCGCATCGTCTCCCCGAAGAAACAGAGGCAACGGCAATCCGCAGGTTTCTACGACCTGTCGAGGGAAGCAGAAACACCACCAGCCACAAAACCCAACATTCAGAGGATATTCCAACAAGGAACGAGCCATGTCGTCCTCCAGATGCAAGTCTCTGCGAACGAGCCGATCAGTCGTCATGGCACGACGGGAATCGAAATCGTGTCCAACAGACAAGAGGTGCTGTCGGCAATCCCGGTCCACCATCACACCGCCTATACAAATTTCTGGGGGGATATAGGCCAGAGCAAAGCGGATACGACACAAGACACCTGAGTCGATTTCCACATCGTCATCCATAAGCACGACGTGAGTAATATGAGGATTATTTAGGGCTTCGATGATCCCACGGGTAAATCCCGCAGCTCCGCCAAAATTCTCCTGTTCGACAAAAAGATATTTTTGAGCCTCACGTACTGTCAACCGCTCATGCAGACCCGTCGCGCCCTGATTGACGATGACGCATGTCGTCAGATCCTCACGTTGAGTATCGATCTGATCCAGAAGCGTCTGAATCTGTATTTCCCGATCGCGCGTGCATATAACGACGGCAAGATGCACCGCATGTTCCGGGGCCCTGTCACAAACCCAGTCTATAATAACATCCGACTTATCTGGCAGGCTCGCCTGATCAATCCCATGCAAACTGTAAAACAGTCGACTGCCTGCCTCGCTCAGGGTTGGTAGAGCAAGAATTGAATGTCCGGGCGCAAAAGCATGCTCGGAAACCTGCTCTGGTCCCTCCCGGCCCCATTGTCGAAACACCTTGACGACAATGGGAATCCCCGTCCGAATCTGCAACCCAAGTTGTTCAAATCGTGCATAGCCACCCCAGGCCAGAGGAAAGAGCGACTTCGAAAAAAAAGGTAACGAAGCCGAGGCTCTCCATGGCTGGAGCATATACCAGACTGGCGGCTTATCCACGCTCAGTTACGGTCAAACGTCTTTATCAGTTCGCGCCAGAAGGGCTCTGAAATCAGATGATCGTAATTAGCCGCCCACTCAGGCTGCACACGAGAAACATCCTTGCGGTACGCTTGGAGCGCCTTTGCAAGACGCTCACGCGCTTCCTTATAAAGCTCAGGATCGTTGGAGAAAATATGATATCCGATTTTCTGAGGATCGTAATAGGCCCAGTCACGTCCGGAACGAATATCACGCCAGTTAATATCATTCCGACTGTTGAAGACCGTCATCTGACGTCGACGGGCGGAAATCGCATCCAGGGACGTCTTTTTCTTCGGTAGAAGGGAAATGTTTCCATTGCGGCTCAGGCGCTGGTACATATTATACCCGCGCAACAACATGCTGCGCCCACGCTTCGTGTTACTGACCCACGGCACAACGAACTTATCCGAAGTGCCCGGTGGAGTTGGAATAACACCCGCAGGCAGCGACGCCGCAAAGCGATAATTAGAATTGAACCGCTTGTAAACGTTCATAATGTCTGCATGCAGATCCGCAGCATCAGTCGTGGCAAGAATACTCGGTCCTTTGAGATAATCCTCGACGGCCAGAACCAGCAGCATCGCTGAACCATAGTGATAAATATCTGCGAAGCCGCGAAAGCGTCGCAAGAGAAGACGCATGACACGCCTCATAATCTTAGAGATACGCTGCTCAACCTGAACGCGGACATCTTCGAAATCATCGCCAACAAGTAACGCGTAAAGCACTTCGATATGACAAGAAAGGCGGATCAGCTCGTTACGGATGTTATAATAAGCAAACCAACCTTCCGGCTTCGCATAATACGGTTCATGCCAAACCGCGATACCCGGAACCGAGAGAACATGCCCGCCTCGCATAGTAAGCCGCACACCGTATTCCACGTCATCAAGATGTACGAAACAGGGAAGAGGCATTCCAAATTTACGGAATCCGTCTACGTGACCGCCGAAAAGCCACCAACCATTGAAGTTGAGCGAATGGTTACGCATAAGTGCGTCCTTCGCCGAAAGCTCTCCAAGATCGCTTGGCGCCAGCCGCGCAAACGGACGCTCGAAGCGATCCGGCACCCAGTGAGCGCCTCCATCTGCCAACCGCACGGGATCGTAGACATCCAACTGCGCGCCACCGATGAAAACCTCTGGGTCCAGGCTGACTCGGAAAAGATTGGTCATACGCGCAATGGCTGTCTTTTCAACGTCGGCATCATCATCAAGCATGACAATGTGAGTGTAACCGCCATCTTCCAATGCCTCGAACATACCGCGGCCGAAGCCACCGGCACCACCAACATTCCGCTGCTGGATAATACGGACGTTTTCGGGCCAGTAATTCTGACGCTCAACCGTGCGAGCATTATCAACAATGATGATGCCATAGGACGGATATTCAGCTTCAAGCGCTTTAACGAGAAGATCAACATTACCAACAAGCTGCTTCTCGCGTCGGAACGTGCAGATCACGAAACAGGGGCGCACATCCTGCAACCTTGCATTATGCAGCCCCCACGTTGCACGTCGCAGGATGACATCTGTCGGTGTGCCCTCAGCCCCCAAAGCATTCCACGCACTGCGATACGCTTTATGCATAAGCGTTTCTGCTTCTGAGGGGGATTTATCCGCAACTTCCGAGGTCGTGGAATAGAAATCCAGCGCTTCGATCGTGAAATACCACCGGCCGAGCTTGGCCTCGGCTCCCACAATATCGAAATCAATCCGGATGGTGCGGACCTCATCTCGGGTCGCCGCGACGTGCTTTTCCATCGCGTATTCAATGACCTCTCCGGCCTGAGAGCGATGGAACAGACCGACGCGGCAGTTACCGCTGACTTCCAGTTCGAGGTAAAGCCTGGCGTTCGGAACAATCTGATTGATCTCACGCTCGTAAAGCGCAGTCATGAAACCATCAAACGTGACAACGCGACCACGTTCCACGATAATGTTCCCTGCGTCGTCCAAATCCGTATACGGCTTGACCATATACAGTGGCTTGCTTCTCTGATCTGGAGAAAAATTTATCGGAAAGAATGGAAAACGATCGACATGTGAGTAAGTCTGTGTCGCGGCATCACGATTTGAATTGGTCATTAACGCGCCGAAGCCTTCGAAAGATCATTGATACGAGTCTATCTCTTCCCCACGATAAAAGAAATCGCAGGGAACAGAAACACGAGAGAGATTTAAGACGGATCGATAAAGAACGCCGGAAGTGGAGCATCTGCTTCCAATCGCTGATCAATCTGATCACAGGCGTTGAGAGCTTCGGAAATCGTCACATCCATGTCCAAATACCGGTACGTTCCAAGTCGGCCAAGGAAAGAAACGCCTGCTGTAGCCCGTGCCCGAGCGATATAGCTATCGAGCATGGTTTTCTCATTGACGAGACGGATAGGATAATAAGGAATGTCGTTAGGTTCAGCCAGACGACTATATTCTCTGAAGGCAACTGTCTTTTGCAAGGACTCCGCTTCCCATGGCGCGAAATGCTTGTGCTCCGAAATGCGCGTAAACGGCACTTGCTGATCACAGTAATTAATCACTGCCGCACCCTGATAATCGCCATCGCTGTCAATGCGCTCAAAATCAAGTGTGCGATATCCTAGACGTCCGAGATCAAACGAGAAATAACGATCTATTGGACCCGTATAAAAAATATGCTGGAAGTCTTCTGATAGGTCCTCGAATTTTGTATTGAGACGAATTTCAATATTTTCAGACTTCAAAATATTTTCGACAATCGCAGAGTATCCGTTTTCCGGCATTCCCTGATAAGGATGATTGAAGTAATTATCGTTATAATTAAAGCGAAGAGGTAACCTTTTGAGAATGGAAGCTGGAAGTTCCGTCGGTTCCAGTCCCCATTGCTTTCGCGTATACCCGTAGAAAAATGCCTTATATAGCTCCGGACCAATCATCGAGAGTGCCTGCTCCTCGAAATTTTTTGGATCCTTGATCGATTTATCGGCCTTTTCTTCAATGAACATGCGTGCTTCAGCGGGCGACATCACTGCATTGAAGAACTGGTTAATCGTCAGGAGGTTGACCGGCAAAGTGTAAATACGTCCCTGGGAAATCGCTTTCACCCGATTGATATAGGGGCGGAATTTCCCAAAACTCTGGATGTAACTCCAGGCACGCTCGTCAGCAGTATGAAAGATATGCGGTCCATAACGATGCACCATCACGCCTGTCTTATCGTCCCGCTCAGTGTGACAATTCCCGGCGATATGGGACCGTTCATCCAGTAGCAAGACCTTATGCCCTTTCTCTGAAAGATGACGGGCAATAATGGCACCACTGAATCCAGCACCAACAATACAAAATCTCATTATCTTCTATCCGTAATCCGTTAATTTCTTCTAGTTACACTTCGTAACCGTTCGGGTTTTTTTTACGCCACAGCAATGCTGTCTCGACGATACTATCAATACTCCCAAAGCGAGGCGCCCATCCCGTATCATTTTTTAGAGCTGTGGAATCCGCCACGAGAAAGGCAGGATCTCCTTCTCGTCTGGGAGCAGCTTCCCAAGGAACTTTTCGGCCACTGACCCGCTCGACACTTTGGAGGACTTCGAGGTTCGAATATCCTTGGCCATTGCCAATATTATATGTGACACTGCGATGGTCGATCTGACCAAGTGCCCTCACATGAGCATCGGCAAGATCCGTGACATGAATATAGTCACGAATACAGGAACCGTCTCGGGTCGGATAATCTGTACCAAACAACTTCAGCGCGGATCGGCGGCCGAGCGCAGCGTCAACGGTCAGAGGAATCAAGTGAGTCTCAGGACGGTGATCTTCGCCTGCGCGGCCCTGAGGATCCGCCCCCGCAGCATTGAAATATCGCAGACATGCACTTCTGAGACCATAGATCGCGTCAGCCCAATTCAGCACGCGTTCGATCATGAACTTGCTTTCACCATACGGGGATCCAGGCTGAACGGGTGCGGTCTCCGGGATAGGGCCTAGCCGTTCGGGTCCACCGAAAAGGGCAGCAGTCGAAGAAAATACGATCTTCTTGACGGAATGCTCAACGCATATCTGTACGAGATTCAGCGCTGTCAGGTAGTTTTGACGAAGATAGTAAAAGGGATCACGCATACTGTCGCCGACCAGAGAAAGAGCCGCGAAATGCAGAACGCCATCCCATGCTCCCTGCCCCACCACGGCCGAGGTCGCAGCGTAATCCAGAAGATCCACCTTGTGAAAGGTTACGCCAGCGGGAACGGCCTTGCGATACCCTGTGCTCAGATTATCCAGGACAACAACATCATGACCCGCATCGAGCAGAGCAAGAACAACATGACTACCGACGAAACCTGCCCCACCGGTAACAAGATAACGCATTCAAAACTCTCCGAAAGACCGACGCCACGAATAAGAAAAAAAAACCATCAGAAGTTTCTTGATTGAAGAATGGATACCATGTTCCTATCGTGGAAGAGAACCCACTGAAGTGCTTTCCTCTCAATTTAGCTCACACCATCGCCGCTCTGGTGGAACTTACGTCTCCCGTCGGTTTGATTCATCCATCACGGTCTTCTAAGGCCCGATGTGTCAGGACTGTAGAACGGGAGATACTTTACGGCGACAGATGAGACTCTGAGCGCGATCTAAATGTCCAGTCTTTTTCACGATCCAAGATTACCCATGATAAAGCTGTCACAGCGTCGCAAATCGCACACGACGATGCGATCGATATGGGCTTGAGCACTGTCGCCGCCGATCGCACAATTCAGCCTCATGATCCTGCTCCGCAGGCTAACGGTGACATTACCGCTCCCAACAACTGAAGAGCGTTAACAAATCGTATTCGACGAGTTAGCGCCAAACCTTTCCGCTCGCTGACCACATGACGCTCCATTCGAAACGGCGGTCGCCACAAGATCGTAAAAGTCCGAAGATAAAACCTCTGATGATATCCAGAGGCACCCCAATGGCAGTTATCATCTCGAGACATATCACACGTATTTGGGGAAACTTTCCGTTCCAAACTGCAAAAGAAAGCGATTTAACGCAAAAGCCATTTCAGAACATCAGGAAGAATGGATACCCCATGAATGTGGGAAAAATCCCCTTCCCCTGTCACGAGCTGATAATCATATCCTTTGAACGCGAGAGCCCTCGCCATCGCGCGGTTGCCGGATGGCCAGTCCAATCCGTCAAAACGACCTGAAGGCCTCGCATTAATCCCAACCTGCAGGAATACACGCAGGCGCTTCGGATCTGTCTGCATGATGCTATCAGGATACGAGCCACCACCGCGAATATCGACAAAGCTCCCACAAAACGAAAAGACCTGTCCGAATACGTCAGGGCGCTGCCAGGCAGCCGTGAACGCACAGATGCCACCACTACCGAAACCCCCGATTGCCCTCATTGCCGGGTCATCGGCGATCGTGATATGCTTGCGAGCCTCAGGAAAGACCTCTTCCTCTAGAAAGCGAACATAGCGGTCCGACAGGCTGTCGTATTCAAAGGATCTCTGCTCGCTCGCAAGTCCATGCTCATGGTTTGCTTTTCCAGGCTCCACCAACAACGCCGCAACAGGCGGAATGACACCATCAGCAATTAGATTGTCCAGGACGACTGGTGTTTGCCAGGGGCCGTCATCAGCCTTGAACCACCAACCGTCTTGCAAAACTATAAGCGGCAGAGCGCTACTCCCATCGTATCCGGCGGGCCTGTAAAGCCAGGTCCGATGCTGGCATTCAGGAAAAAACGAGGACGGCGGAAGATGCAACTCGATCTGAGTGCCTTGCGGTACATCCAGTCGACGTATTGTTGACGGATGGGGGGAATAGATAGAATTCGGATCATGCGATGGCATGGCAGCAATCGTCCTGTCGATATCTTTCGCGTCGTTCTTCTCGTGCATAGAATTTATGTGGAAATCTATCGCCTCATCAACGTCATCGAACGGCCGGAATAAACCATCCTTAAGCACATAAGCACGATCGCAATGCTCCCTGACAAAATCCTCGCTATGCGAAACGATGACTCGCGCTCGATCCGCTCGTTTTTCAAATAGTTCAACCTGACATTTTTCGTGGAATTTATGATCTCCGACATGAACAACTTCGTCGATTAGAAAACAATCGAACTCGATACTCATCGATATTGCGAAAGCCAGACGCGCTGCCATTCCTGACGAATAAGTTCTTACGGGTTCATCAAAATAAATACCAAGCTCGGCAAAATCCTGCACAAAGTCGAGGGTATCCTCGATATCCCGCCCGTAGATGCGTGAGATACACTTCGCGTTGTCCCGCCCTGTCAGTGCTCCCTGAAAGGCACCTCCGAAAGCTAACGGCCACGAAACAGACATCCTACGATCGACCGTTCCCGACGTTGGAAGTTCCGAGCCGCTTAGCAAGCGAATCGTGGTTGACTTTCCAGCACCATTGCGACCGAGAATTCCTACTTTTTCTCCCGGATGAATGAGCAGATCGGCGCCTCTCAGCACCCGGTTAAGCCCCTTTCGGACAGGATAATTCTTACGGACATCCTGAAATTCAATCATTGCAGCGATGTTCCTTGGGACACGGACCTGACGCCGATCATGGCAAGAAATGTC
The DNA here is from genome assembly GCF_029309905.1 of Brytella acorum. GTDB lineage: Bacteria > Pseudomonadota > Alphaproteobacteria > Acetobacterales > Acetobacteraceae > Brytella > Brytella acorum. The sequence continues at coordinate 140,848 of NZ_JARBJP010000006.1, read as the reverse complement.
AAGACAATATTCCAGATCACTACGTATAAAACATCATAATGTGCGACAAACAGTGATCCGAAGTAACCATCCCTGATGATTTCAGAACAGTTCACCATGGGAATCAACACCAGGTACTTCTGCGCGGCGGCAGGCATCGCATCGACCAGAAACCCCAAACCGGAAAATCCTATCAACAGATAAGTAATGGGATGCCACAGACGCTCAAACAGTTCCGAATGCTCACTGACGGATCCGACAAGGATTGCAAGAGCAGAACCAAACCAGACCATTAGCGCCCAGCCACCAATCACTTCCATAATATCCTCTGGCGGGTCCATCCACCCGAGACTGCAGAATACCGCCGAGAGAACGACAAAGGACGTCGTGACTCCTCCTACTTCCAGAAGCACTCGAGCGATGTAGATATCAATCGGCCGGACGTTCCTGTGGTGCATCAGCCCGAGGTGAATCTCGATCGCTTTATTCAGACGGTTCGGCATATTTCGCCAGACGAGAACCGTAGAATACCCCGTCAACGCGAAGGCAACGATCGGAATATGAGATGCGTGCGATAGATGCAGCAGGCTCCACAAAGTTGTAATGCCCATTGTGAACAACATAGGCTCACCGAACAGCCATAAGACACCAATGTTGTGTCGGCCATAACGCGTCAAGGTTTCACGCAGGAACAATGCCCAGATAACACGTCTCTGAATAATCAGAGAACGAGTGAGCGAGCCATGCGTAATCATTCCCATTAATCCATATGCTCACGAATACTTGCGTTCAACATGCGTGCTATGTTCCAGAGAATAATCCCCATAAGGAACGTCGCGAAAATATCACGTAATCGATGAGGTTCTCCGGCAGCATCGGGAAGACTGGGCTGAGCGATCCGTTCGACATAACTCTGCTGACGCCGTGCTTCCATTTCCGCCTGCTCGAGTGAAGAGACGGCCGCGGTGAGCTGTTTAGCCGCAATTTTATCTGCAAGTATTAGACTCTGATATTCAGAGGCTTGAGAAGCGAGAGAGGTATCCGTACCAGAAATTCTGCTTACCTCGCTCGCCATTTCTTTTGATATGCTCATGATGCGGCTTTCAAGAACCGCGATACCAGGATTGTCTGCTGCCGTCTTCTGCATCATTGCAAGCTGAGCACGCGCTGAGATCAATGCGTCCTCAAATTTCGACAGCATCTGGAGTTGTCCCGACGCTTGCTGCTCAGGATTGATGATCCGATGGCTGTTCCGATAATCGGCGATGGCAACAGCGGCTTTCTGGGCCTCCTGCTCAGCGTCATGCACTTCCCGCTTCGCAAATTCAATCAGATCCGTACGGGCCCTCTCGTTAAGATGGTTAACGGTATCCTCCGCCATTTTCAGAAGTTCTTCGTTAAATTTCTTAGCATTTTCAGGCTGATAAGCCCGGACCGTCAGAGTCGTAATTCCAGTAGTGGAGTTGTTATCAACCTTAACTTTATGCTTGAAGTAAAGGTACATATCTTCGAAAGATGAAGAGAGATTTAGTGGATCATAGCGATTTAAAATTGAGATATGCGGATCCGTATAGGCTTTTACAAAGCTACGGTCCATGTTGATGGAGCGTAGCGCATCCCGAGAGAGGATGTAGTCATCTGCTGCATATTCTTCATCACTGGAATTGGCGATTCCAGCGCTTTTAAACATAACTCCGAGTCCGCTCGCCGAAGGCTTTTCGGGCGAACGCACGACAAAACGCGATTCTGAAATGTAAACGCTTGATGCAAGAAACCCAAAATAGAGAACCGCCAGCAGGGTCGGAACGATAACAAACCCCATAAACAAATAATCGGAGAAAATCTTCTTTACGCCATTCATGAACGAAGTGAACCTTTACCGCATGCCGATGGGGAAACAACGCCAATTCTGGAGAAAATGAACAACGTATCGACGGAACACCCGCGCCCACTCCAGATAGAACCTCTTGAACAAACACGATCGCCATGAAGCATTTCAGGCCCTGATTGCGGCCGCGCTGAGGGAGCAGGCAAGGTTGTCAATCCCACTCCCGGCCCTTCAAACGACAAATTAGATCTCGGGTCATAGTCTTATCACGTCCATAAGAGCTATTTCGCAATCCATGCAGCCGTAATGGCGGGACTGATAAGAGTACCAATCAGCTGATTGAACTTATAAAAGCGATTTGTCTGCGCATTCGCAATCAAGATCACGTCCTTGCTCTTGATCGGAATTTTCTGAGCAAAAAAGTAACTCGTCGGGTTCATCATATCTAGCTTGTAAATAACCGGAATTCCCTGAAACGTCTCTGGAGTTCTCAGATGCAAAGCTTTGGCCGCTACGGGATCCTCAAATCGAAACAAAAAAACTGCATTCGGATCAGCAAGACTATCGTTCGGCCCTCCGACACGGGCAATCGCTTCTGCCAGATTCACAGTAGGCGAATTGAAATCAACCTGCATGGCATTCTTCGAGGCCGCACCGAAAACCGTATAGCTTCTTGGCTGATAGACGACATGAATGCGATCTCCGGGACGCGCCTGAATATCTTCCTTCGTGTATGTCTCCAGTGTACCCAGATCTGTCCCTCCGGATTTGTCACCACGCACGAGCTGCACGAAGGTATCTTCAGGCGGATAGTTCGCTCCTCCCGCAATCGCGACAACGTCGGAGAGTCTCTCCTGCGCCGTACTAAGCAGAACGCGTCCCGGATGGTGAACGGAGCCAGAGACAATCACGGTATTGGCGATATCGGAACCAATACGGACCATGACCTGCGCGTTCTGCGATTTCCCGGTGAAGGCTACGCGAATTTGTTCGGCAAGACGCTGCGGCGTGACACCCGCAACATGCATCCGTCCAACATAGGGAATGGTAATCGTTCCATCAGCTTCGACTTCAGTCGGAGGAAGCGCCTGGTGGGTTACACTGGCTGTCCCGCCTCCTGGAGAGACCGAAACATTCGCACTGGTCTCAGGGACGGCACCCGAAAATAATCCACTCCCTAGCTCGAAGACCGTAATATCGAGAATGTCTCCCACACCGATGCGGTCGTTGGATACGGAATATGCACTATCCGCGTAGAGGGACGAAATCAACGGGGGATGTTCAGTGGCCAAAACCTGAGTAACCTCTGAGGTTATCGGCAAAACAAGAAAATCCAGCGGATTCTTCTTTTCAGCCGCCACCTTCAGCACGCCATGTTCGGTAGGCGCATTTCCAGGCAGAGCACTGCAGCCACTGAGCGACAGAAGATTGAGCAGCAATCCCATGACAATGGATGAGTGAGTATTCCCTGAAAAGCGACCAACACGCATAGATCGGAAAAACCTTTGACTGATTACGAGGCGAGAGTATGTGCTCACAAGGTTGCGACATTGCGGTAGAAGGCTGCAAGACGTTCGCCGTAAACCGCCGTGGAGAATGAAGCCGCCCTTTTAGCACCTTGTATTTTCATTCTGTCAATGAGGGCCTCATCTTCATCCAGGTCGATAAGCCCCCTGACCAACTCTGCCGTGCTGAGAGGATCGACCAGAAGCGCACTTCCACCGGCCACCTCTTCTGTTGCATGCCCTCGGCTGGTGAGCACAGGGGTTCCAAGCAGCATCGCCTCGATGATGGGAAGCCCGAAGCCCTCCGCCAAGCTGGGAAAAACAACGGCCCGGGACACCTTTATCGCTCTCAGCAACTGCTCCCGACGTGCCCATGGAATGATGCGGACACGCTCGGGCTCCGGATGACGTTCTCTCTCCGCCAATATCTCGTCCCCACCATGACCCTGCGTTCCTATCAGGGTCAACGGCCTTCGCGAACGGGACTGACCGTGAGCTCGGATCAGCCTTACGAGATTCTTGCGTCGCTCCAGAAGACCAAAATAGAGAAACCCCCCTTCAGGACAGATCGGTTCGGCAATCTCCGCCGCCGCCATGAGCCCGACATCAAATGAGACCGCCTGTGAGAGATTGACGACCTTGGCAGCAGGAACATCAAGATGACAGAGGATATCGTCGCGCACGGCTTCGCTGACTGTGACAATCGCACTCGCATTATCACAGCAGTCCTGAAGAAATTTCCTGATGTTCCCGTAGACGGTGGGTGCCAGCGTCGGATGTAGCATTGGGATCAGATCGTGAATGGTGACAATGTTGGCTACGCCATTCCAGCGAAGCGGCAGTGGGCAACTCCAGTGCATGATATCCGGGGGGGCATCGTTCTCAAGGATAGTGACCTTGGAAAATATACGATAGCGGCTGACAGCAGTTCGATAGAGATCGGCAACCTCGTAGTTGCCCCCTATGGCCAACGGTCTGCGTCTGCCTCTGAGCGAACGCCCGAAGCGCCCGAAAAAACCGGACCTGACCTCCTTGCCGCGGTGTTGCGCATTCAGCCACGCGACACAAAAATCTCTTTCCTCGCACGTGCTGGACAGCATACGAGCGTATGTTGCTATTCCGGTTCCACCGTTCTGGCCCATATTGCGGGTATCAATGACGACGCGCATCGCTTCGCTTCGTCAGCTTCCGAAAGCCGGTTCTGAAAACCACATCCCAAAATGTCGACGTTACGCCGAAGTTGCAGCTCTCAAGAGCGTGATGATGCAACATATGATGACGTTTGATCAGAAAACCCAAGCGTTTCCGCATGGCGCTCTGATGGCACATGTAATGCACATAATCATAACAGATATAGCCGATCAGGAATCCGACGAAAGCGGGGCGTCCGTAATCCTTTCCCCCGAGCCCGAAAAGATACCAGAGGCCCACGGCCAAAGGAACTGTAACGATAAGTGGCATCAGATTACGAAGCGGATCGTCCGGATCCTCATGATGATTGCCATGCATGATGAATACAAGCTTGTTTACCCACGAAACCGATGACGAAGCATGAAAAAAGTATCGATGGCAAAGATATTCAACGATGGTCCATAAAAAAAGACCTGATAGAACCATCAGAGCATCCCGCAGGAATGAAATCGGGTAAATCGAATAAATGACAGGTATGAGGACACAAATCCAAAAAGGAAGAAAAACCTTAATAGGGGTAACAGTCACCAATTCCAGCCATTTATTTTCGAATAACCTGACAGACACGTTTATTTATCTCCCCACCCAGCGATACTGGCATCCATACATTTAAAAATCTCAAAAAACCGTATTACAATATGAGGCTGAGGGGCCATCCCTTCTTGGTGTCAGCTTGCCTCCTGCGCAGAGATGCCTTTCAATCCGTCCGAAAGCCATGGAAACGTCATCATCCCACGCAAACGTTGGTCTGCATGTATTGTTGCAATCGGCTCCGTCGCCGCAGACTATTACGCATATACTCAATGATAATGTCCGACCAGACTGTTCCATTTAGGAGGTCGATGCGCTCCTGAGCCTGCGTCCCGATCTTCCTCAGAGCAGAAATATTTGAACGGATGACTGGAACACCCACGCATAACCCCTCTGCAACCGACTGCCCATAACCTTCTGTAAGCAAATAGGAGAAGCGCGTGCCCTCCTTTCCGGGAGATACACACGTTTCCCCATCGAGCGGACCGTTATACGTGATGAGAATGGGCCAGAGAAGGCAGGAACTCGCCGACCGGTCGACGATATTCTCGTTTCCCCCCCACGCTTTCCGGCGAGAACGAGTGTCCACGCGCTTCGCAGTGCTGTTTCAACCATTTTCCCCCACGCATGGAAAAGCGTCATACGGTTTTTCCTGGGCTCAATGACGCTGGCGTAGACAGGAAAGGGCTGCTCTGGAATGATGCAGCCCGCTTTATATACACCAACCGAGAACGTACTATGTGGCAGAGCCCATATTGGAAGGTTGTTGACGTCACGCAGAATCGTCACCAAGTCATGCCGGATAGCGTCCAACGGAACAAGGATGTCATCTGCCTGACCCGGCACGCTCTTCAACCGCGGCCGCTTCTGTTTGCGCGGGCAGCCACGCTCCGGAACATTCAACTGCATGACATTGTGAGTGGTCGGAACGAAAAACCTGGAAGTCCGCTTAAGAAATTTTTCGATCGTTCGACTTTTCACCGGACAAGAATATGACAATGGAAGATGGACGATACCGGGCCGGCGCGGCAAATGCCCCCACAGGAGCGCGAAACTCATTTCCCACCGCGATCTGGCCATAATCTCCACTTTTCCGGTATAACTCCACGGGCTCGATGGGACGTGAATGAACGCAGAGGCCGGATCGACTCTGATGCGGTCCATTCGCCCGTATAGATATGAAGCTCGGGATTGCGTCTGTTTAGAGGGTCCATTCGGCAGATATTCGGCATAGGCGATATCCGCCTGATCATTTCCGGCTGAACCCGACATCTTGGCACAGCTCAGAAGGCGGAAGATATCTAGCGGATAGACTGGACCCGTCATAGCCATATCGGCTCCTGGCGACGGAGAAAATGTCTGCGACATCAGGAAGCTCCTGTTCTCTACCGTGCCCAAGATGATCGCGGATGCCACGGATCAGCGTTTCCACCCCTTCTTCATAGAAGAATTCGCCGGAAACAAGGCAGTCTTCGATCTTGATCCGCCGAAAATGTCCACATCAGGCAGTTTCGGTGCTTTACGGAAATCGACAAGCGCACCCTGATGCGTATAGCGTGGAAGCCGTGGAAGAAATATACAGGTGAAAAATCTGGCCGTTTTCAGCCAAAGCCGAGGTTCCAGTCGCGCTTGCCCCTTCCTCGTGAAACGTCTTCGAGCTGAAGTAAGGCCTGACCGTTGAAGACAGACGATGAAGGACCTTCTGGCAAAAAATTCGCGACACCCAGCTTGCGGGAAGACGCAGTGATCTCGGTGATGACCGAACAGGATTATTCGCGGCTATGGACCTGCTGACTCATTGGCATGGATCCAAAGACCAAGAGCTATGCATTACACCATGCGGATGATGCTGCCCGACGGACCGAACCAGTGATTGAGTGTGGATTTGTCTCGGACACGCTTAGAGCGTTTTCTGCGCTGACTAAGTTTTTTGGATTCCCGTTTTGGCGGTGATCTGATTCAAGATGAAGGTCGGCGCTGCATGTCCACACGCACGCCGCCTCTCGATTTGCGTAACCTGGTTGTTGCTACCGTGTCGTATGGCCTATCGCGCAGCTAGGCCACCGAACGGTTCGCGCGGTGCGCTGGCGTGCGCTTACTGCCGAGAACGGAAGCCGTCTCCAGGTCGCGCGGTGGCGACCGCCTGTCACAGCGGATCGAGGCGCAAGCGGGGCGTATTCATGCCCTGATCGCCGAGCAGGACGATCTCACGCCGGCTGAAATTCGCGCTCGGCTGGCCGGGAACCGGCATCATTTTGCGATCGCCACGCTGTGGAGTTTCTTCGACCGCCCTCAGATCACATGGAAAAACGCCCCCCTAACGCGCCGATCGGACATCCCGACGCGACGGCAGGACTGGTTCGATGCCCACCGCACACGGCTCAAAACACCTGCGGCGCCTTATGGGACTAAAGCGCCGCCCTGACCGAGCAGTTCTCACCCCCAGAATGCGTGAAGTTCATCTCCGCCGCATGATATGAACCAGATTGAGAGGAAAATGCTCCAGAAGCAAGAGAGGCGCACGAAAGAGGATCTAGAACCCCCCCTCTTCCTGACGAGCTTCAATAAGTCGTCTGTCCGACGCTTCCCTGAACAATGGCAATACCTGAACTTGTGCCCAGACGCGTAGCCCCCGCCGAAATCATGCTATCCGCGGTCTTTTGGTCCCGCACACCGCCCGAAGCTTTAACGCCAATTTTCTCACCGACAACGCTGCGCATCAATTTGACGTCTTCGCTGGTAGCCCCCCCCTTGGAGAAGCCGGTCGATGTCTTGACGAACGCTACGCCGAGGTCGCGGCAGATCTCACATGCGGCCACCTTTTCGGCCTTTGTCAAAAGCGCGGTCTCGAGGATGACTTTCAAAGGTATGCCACCACAAGCTTCAAGAACCTGCGCGATATCGTCTCTTACTGATGACAGGTCGCCATCCTTGAGCCAGCCGACATTGAGAACCATGTCGATCTCCTCGGCGCCCGCTGCGATCGCGTGAGACGCCTCGATGGCCTTGACGTCCGAAAGCATGGCGCCGAGAGGGAACCCGACAACCGCACATACGACAACTGGCGAATGTCGCAGGAGCCGTGACGCCAGCGGCACGCGGCTTGAATTGACGCATACAGAGTGGAATTTGAATTCAAGGGCTTCCTCACAGAGCCGCTTGACCTGCTCGCAGGTCGTATCCGGGGCGAGAAGTGTGTGGTCAATATATGCTGCATATTTGTCAGCGGAAAGGGTGGCGGCATCCATTCTGATTCTCCCTATTAATCGTCTGGTTTTATTGGTTTCTATTCAACGTCTTTAATTCGTCTCTATATTCTTCGGCATTCAGAAAGCCGGTATGGATGCCGAACTCCGCCCGCTCGCCAGGTTTGAGCTGCCGGACCTTCCCCTTGCGTTTTTCGGCCTGATAACCTTCAGGATCGCATGTCGCGGGAAGCACGAATCCTGCGACATGGTAATCGGGATCATGCAGAACCCATCGGGTCGCTTCCGTGAACTGTATGGGCGCATAGCGCGTATAGAACGCCGCTCCCTCGGGGTGACGAAGAAAAAAATGAGCCTGCCCGTCGGAATCCACGCCAACGTCACGAAGAAAACTGACGATTTCAGGCTCATACATTTCAGGCGCATCAAGCTTCTGCAAACCACCCGGTTTATGTTTCAGCGCCTTGATATAATTCTGCCATTGCTCGGTTGGATGTACGTGGGCCGGAACGCTCGTTCTCACATCAACGCGGCCAATACCAAAAGGCTCGACAAACACGGCGTCCGGAACATAAGCGTAATTGGTATGAGCCATATACATGAGGTCCATCGTCTTTCCGCCACGGTTCACGACCTCGACTGAAACGTCGAACATGGCCTGCCCATCGCGCAGGGTCACGGAAGGATAGGCGTCATAACGACTCCCGAACCCTTCCACATGGCGATAAACACCACCCAGAGTCAGCGCCTTCCCATCCGCATTGATGTCAATCCATGCCTCATTCATCGGAGCGCAGGGCATCTCTCCGTGGAGCGGATGCGTGTCATCCGGCCCTGGACATCCGTTTCGCAGCAGACCCGCGTGAAACATGAAGCATCCATATGTACCAAGAATATCCACGGACGGCAGAGGCTCGTCATAAATACTCGTCATCCGAAGGTTACAGCCGTCAAATACAGCGGACCAGATCATCTGCCCCATGAAAGGTAGAACTACCAGCCTCCCTCTCGTATTTTCTATGGCGACAGCCATCACGCCGGACGGATAGGTCCATCCAGTCACCGTAAATGCCTCGGATTTCACCAAAATCTGTGCCGTGGACCCGAAAGCCTTGCGATCAAGGGGGATGTGGATTGTCATGAAGATTACTCCGCCGCCAGAGGACGAACATCGGGCACGCGCGCGACGGGGCGCTTCTCGCAATAACGGCCAAACATCACAATCACGACGAAGCAGACGAGCGGCACGATGTAAGCCAGTTGCATATTGCCGCCGGAGGCATCGGAAATCAGTCCCTGAATGAGAGGCACGACGCCACCGCCCACGATGCTCATCACCAGAATGGACCCACCAAGTGCTGTGTCCTTGCCCAGTCCTTCAATGGTCAGACCATAGATCGTAGGCCACGCCGGTCCCAGAAACACACTGACGGCAACAGCCGCATAGACCGCCGAAATGTTGGGCACGAGTATCACGTAGAGAAGCGTTCCGATGCACAGCACGGAATAAAGTGTCAGGACGCGAGCCGCCGACATCCTGCGCATCAGCAGGTTGGCAATCATTTTCCCGGCGAAATACGCCGCGAATGTGCCCATCAGAAACCATGAAGCGTCACGTTCGTGCATATGGCCAAGTTGCATCGCCAGGCGAATGGTGAAGCTCCACACGCCGACCTGGGCGCCCACATAGAGGAACTGTGTCAGCACACCGAACACAAATCGCGGATTCTGGGAGAGGCGACGAAGCGTGCTGTCAACTCCGGAAAACTGCTCTGTATCGGCGCCGCTCCGGGTGGGGGGCAGCCCCTTGCATGCGGGATACTTTGTAACCGCCACCAGCACGAACACGGCCAACAGGACCACGATCATCCATTTATAAGGAACGAGCGTATCCTGAATCATAACCAACTGCTGTTGTGTGGACGTCAGCCCGCTTGCTGGCGCGGCCTCGTGAAACATCGCATGGCTGCCTACGAACACACCTGTAATCGCACCGAACGGGTGAAACGTCTGCGATATGTTCAGACGTCTCGTGCTTGCATCGCGAGGCCCGAGAAGAGTGGAGTACGTGTTGCTCGATGTCTCAAGAAAAGACAGGCCGGCAGCGATCACGAACAGAGCAATCAGAAACATTTCATAACGCGCGGCATAGGCGGCTGGAAAGAACAGACCGCATCCGAGCATATAAAGAGCAAGACCCAGAAGGATCGCCGCCTTGTAGCTGAAGCGACGAACGAAGAGCGCGGCCGGGATCGCAACAAAAAAATAGCCGAGATAAAATGCCGACTGCACGAACGCCGTCTGAAAATCCGAAAGCACGAATGCTTTTTTGAAGTGCGCGATCAGTACGTCATTCATGCTTGCCGCAGCCGCCCATAGCGAGAAAATGCAGCACAACAGGACGAATGCGAACCAAGGGGTTCGGTTCAGATACAGCCCGTCGGGGGTCTGTCTTATCGGATCGTTATTCATGATAAGCCTCGGTCAAACTGGCACGGTGTGTTGTCGCCAGATGACGGTTGTCGCTGCACTCAGGCCGCGGAACGTTCATGACAGAAAGTTTGAAAAGCCGCGGCGTCCGGATAGGAAGACTGCGTGCCGTAAGCGGTGACCGAGCACGCCGAATAAGCGACCGCCTCCTGCATTGCCTGGCGGATGTCATGTCCGTCGCTCCAGAACTTTGCAAAGCAGCCTACGAAAGCATCTCCGGCCCCCGTTGTATCCACAGCGCGGACACGTTGCCCCGGCACGGTCCACTCCCCGTCCTGACCGACATAAAGCGCACCATTTTCGCCAAGCGTTGCGATCACATGACGGCAACCTCGTTCGACCAGTAAGCGTGCGGCGGCAAATGCCGTCTCCACCGACGAAACCTCGAGGCCGCTCAGCAACGCAAGCTCGCTCTCATTGGGGATGAGGAAGTCCAGCTTCGAAAGGCGAGCGGGATCGAAATCAGCCACGGCGGGGGCAGGGTTCAGCAGGACCGGCACGGCATTTTCGCTCGCGAAATCTATGGCGGCGTACACAGTCTCGAGCGCGATTTCGAGCTGAAGAACGATCAAAGCGGACTGCCTCAAAGCATCCGCCGCTTCATCGATCGTCGAAGGGCGTATACTGTTATTCGCACCTTTGATAATAAGAATGCTGTTGTGAGAGTCGGGCTGTACAAAGATCGGCGCAACGCCACTTGAAGCGCCGGAGATCCTTCGGACATAGCGGGTATCAATGCCGCACGCCTCGAGATTCGCGACGGTGCCATCGGCAAAAAGATCATCGCCAACACAGGTGATGAACAGCACGTCGGCGCCGAGCCGAGCCGCGGAGACCGCCTGGTTTGCCCCCTTCCCGCCACAACCAAGCGCAAACCGCGGCGCTTCGAGTGTTTCACCAGCGTTCGGCATGCGATCCACGTATGTGATCAGATCCACCATGTTGCTGCCAATGACGGCTATACGACTCATTTATCTCACCTTTCCGATTCTAACTCGGCTGGCGATATCTCTCCTATTTTTAATGAGATTTCAATCATATCTAATGTCATTTATTGGTGATTTCTCTCGCTGAAATCACAGATCTCTCGAAGTCCATACAGACGATCATATGCCACGGGATATCCAAAAAGAAAAAAGGCGGCTCGGGAGCAAGGTCCCGGCCGCCTGATATCGCGCAGATTATCAATTCAGTTCGCTCAACCTGAGAAGCCTATGCTGCTCCTGTCTAGCGGTGCGTTGATCGGTTCGGATGAGCCTCCTAGCGAGCGACAATCGCCGTGTCGCCAGGTGTCGGACGAAAACGCTTGTCTTTCAGAGCCTGTTCGATGTCCTCAAGTGTAGCGCCAGCCGTTTCCGGCACAAAGAAATACACGAACACTACCGAGGCCAGATTGACCCCGGCATAGAACCACATGGTTCCGCCAAGCGAGATCATCTGAACCAGCGTCAAAGCCGTGGAAGTCACGAGGAGATCGCTGCCCCACAGCATGGATGCATGAAGCGACGTCGCCTGCCCCCGCATCGACAGCGGGAACATTTCCGCTCCCAGCAGCCAGCCGACCACCTGGATGCCCCCGGAATTGAACATCATGAAAAGCAGGAGGAAGACGACGATGAGATATGACCCGATCGTTCCCTTGTCAGGATGCATGAGGAACATCGTCCCAAGCCCGATCAGGCTGAGAACGGAGCCAGGCCCCATGATGAGCATGAGGCGGCGTCGGCCGATGCGATCGACGAACAGGCATCCTAAAAGCGTCATGATCAGATAGACGATCGATACTCCGAGGCTCGCAAGGAGCGCCGACGAAGCCCCGAAACCCGCATCGCGCAGGAAGGTCGGCGCATAATAGATCATCATTTCCAGACCGCCGCATTGCGTGAAAAACGCAACACCCAGCGCGGCGATGACCGCAGGCCGGACCCACGGCCGCGCCAACCCTTTCCAGCCGCGATCACGCTCATCGACGTCCTCGGCGTTCTGCCGGATCTGGGCGACTTCCTGGCGGATCTCCTTCGGGGTCTCACGAATTTTTCGCAATTCGTCGATGGCCTCGGGGATCCCGCAATTCTCCGCGGTCCATCTGGGACTACGCGGCAAAAAGAACATGCAGACGAATACAAAAGCGGCGGGAAGCGCGGCGATCGCAACCATCGGTCGCCAGCCCCAGGCTTCACGCGCCGCAAACCCGATCACATTCGCAGTGAAGATACCGATGCCGATCGCCACATTGAACATTGTGACCAGGCTGCCGCGCTTATCGGCGGGGGCGAGCTCGGAAATGTACATCGGAACGACCTGGGTAGAGCCGCCCACGGCCACGCCCAGAAACACGCGAGCCGCAATGAGAGCATAGACGTCTGGTGACAGAGCGCACGCGATAGCTCCGATCACGAACAAAGCGGTCACGATGATCACTGTTGTACGTCGACCGAAACGCTCGGAAACGGCCCCCATGCCGACGGCACCGATCACAGCGCCAAGCAGAATCGCCGACGCCACTATTTCCTGGGCCGTACTGCCCAGCCTGAAATCTTCGGTGATCAGCAACAATGCACCTGAGATAATGCCTGTATCGTAGCCGTAGAGGCCGCCACATATGGCGGCCACGACGGCTGCGAGCATGAGGGTGCGCTTTGCCGAAGGAAGAACGTCGATTTTGTTGATCTGACTTTTACTGTCGGATGTCCCGCTATCGGTGGATTGCTGGTCTTTGACGGCCTCGATCATTGATTGGTTGTCTCCTCACTCAAACTGGCGAAGTCAGCGAGCCACGCGACCTCGGTAAGTTGCGACAACGACGCGCAAGGGCGGAAAATGTTCCCTCACGGCACGAGGGAAACATATGTCGATGTTTTGAGAGATTGCGGCTGGAACGCGCAGTCACATCGTGGAAAACAGGCATTACAGGCAGCTATGGAAAACCACCCGGAAGCGAATGATGGCTTCATTCGCTCGACCCTGCTCACGAACACTCAATCTGTCATCTCGTTGCCGCATGAACACGGCGGAGCATTAATAACAGATAACAATATTTTTATCAAGCGGAGAAAGTTTTCCGCCCTGAACGGAAATGAAGTCCGATAGATTTACAGAAGCATATTGAACGCCAGTCCAAGAACGGCGGCATCCTTATACTTTGTGGTTCCACCCAGGCGATTAATATACTGAAAGTCAGGCTGTAGCGTCATGCCATTCATGACATGGAACGTATAAAAGAGTTCGTACAGATCCATGTGAGACTGAATGCCGTGGGGGGTTCCGAAATTGGTCGCCTGGAACGGCAATCCGTAATCATAGGACACTTCCTGCTGCCGGATGGCTGAACGGCTGAAATTGAACCATTGAAACGCCACGCCCCAACTGTCCTTCGGACGTCCCCAGGCCTTGCCCGTGTCCAGAAGCGCCGCCACGAGATGATCCCGAACCGCAGAGGTCTGGCCCGACGCATAGGCATATTGCCCGGCAAGAACCATACCGTTGGTTTCTCCCTTGCCGTGACGGATCAACATCTGATCCAGCATTACCCAGGGTGAAGTCTGACCGCTCTGGCGCCGCGCGGGAAGACCCGTCAATACCCAGGGGTTTCCGTTGATGTCCGAATAATAGTCATTGTACTTTGAGTTGTCATACATGGCGCCAACCTTGTAATGACCAATGAGCTTGTCAGGTCCCCATTCCGGGAGCCACCCGATTTCGACTTCTGTGGACAGCTTCTTCAGTCCGGATTGCGCCCATGCCCAGCCGGAAATGCCACCGTTGTAGGAATGAGGGGACACGGCAAAAAGCCCCCCCATGATGTAAACCCGCCGGAACGGCATCAGGCGAAGAACGGTGCCGATGTTTCCCGACGGCCAATCGCGACCGCCATTAAGGTATTTGGTGGGTGTAACGTTACCGCAGAGCGATACGTTCATGAAGCTGCAGACCCAGGGGGAGTTGTTGAAAAACGTTCCTGTGGGAATCCAGCCCATGGCCCAGTCGACACGATTGTTGAGCCAGGATTTTTCGAAATAGGCCCAGACAAGATGCGCGACGACGTTACCACGAGCGCCGTAAATCTGCTGAACAGCTGAAACATTGTCGCCGATATCGTTGCTCAGGCTCCGCCCGTGTCCATTAACCACCAGCATATGCAGCCAGAAATCCCGCGACCATTCTCCGCCAAGCAGCCGGTTCCAGTCGATGTCGAGGGTGCTGCCAACCTGGCCCGCATTGGTTTCCGTATGATGACGACCGCCCGTCACGTTGCCGGCAAGACTCTCATACACATCAAGCGCGAAGTAGATGCCGTGCTTCTGCAACCAGGGCTGCACGCCACCCCAGTCGCCGAAAAAATGGGTCGTGCCATAAGGAGGACCGAAAGACGGCGGTCCATAAGCAGATTGCATAAATCCCGGGATCTGCTGATCGAGCGGTCCGACAGAGTCGGTATCAGTGCGCGGCGAAGCCGCCTGCGAAACAGCAGCCTGCCGATCAGAATGCGAAAGGATGTCGTCCGCCCGGGCCAATGGGATTGAACACGCCCCAGCGAGAACCATCCCAGCAAACGCGGACACGACCCTGCGAGCGGATCTCACCTCGCACACGCTCCGGCTGGAACTACGTCTGCTTGTACCCTTCGAGGCACGACGATCGGATCTCGAAAACGTATCATTCCGCAGCGTAGTCAACAGTCTTTCACTTTCCAAAACACACCCACAAGAGGTTTTTCGCCCGGGATTGAAGCCACTGAACTCAAGGCGACGAAATCCCATCCCTTAGAGAGGCAGATCACAATGACGCACGTAACATACCAAGTTGCAGGCCGAACAAGCCTCGTCCCATCGGATCGCCCTCATAGAACAACATGATATGAGATTACAAAGAAATTTTACGTTATAAATCCCAGTGCGTTCGTTCGGTTTTCGTGATAGCGCAAGGAAAACCGCCGTTACCTCTGGAAAATAACGATTTTATGAACTGACCGTCACGAAAGAACACTTGTCTATTCCGCGAACTGCTCGGCGATGATCCGCTCGGACAGCCCGTGATCCGGATCGAACAACACCGTCGTGCGCAGCGTTTTGTCTTCCCGCACAACAACGCTTCTGACACCGCGAATTTCCGTAAAGTCCGCAACCGCCGCAGCCGGTCGTTTATCACTCTCCAGGAGCGTGAAGCGCACTTCCGCCGTGGACGGCAGCAGCGCTCCTCTCCATCGGCGCGGACGAAATGCCGAGATCGGCGTCAGCGGAAGCAGATTCGCGTTCAGCGGAACGATTGGGCCATGCGCAGACAGGTTGTAGGCGGTTGAACCAGCCGGCGTTGCGACGATGATACCATCGCAAATCAGCTCCGGCAGACGAACGCGCCCGTCAACCTCGACCTGTATCTTCGCAGCCTGTCGTGTCTGGCGAAAAAGAAACACATCGTTGAAGGCGAGCGCTTCATGCAGCCCACCGGCGCCGTCATAGGCGGACATCCTCAACGGGTGCAACACCGTTGGTTGCGCGCGGCGAAGGCGTTCGAGCAGACCCACCTCGCCCATCGGATTCATGAGAAAGCCGACCGAACCACAATTCATGCCGTAGACTGGAATCCCCAGCGTCAGAACACGATGCATGCATTCCAGAAGAAAGCCGTCTCCCCCCAGACAAACCAGAACCTCCGCTTCGTCCAGCGCCACATTCCCGAAGCGGGTCGCAAGTGACTGCAACGCGGCCTGAGCCACGGGCGTATGCGCCGCAAGAAATGCGATTTTCGTCCATCTCTCCAGCGTCGGCCGCTCCCCTCGCGCTCCTGGATCGCCTCTGTCATTCGCGTGATCTTTAGACACTGGCCACCTCTACGCTCTCGTCACGACCATGCGCGATGCGCCATGGCATGGGCGGAAATGCCCTTCAGGTCGTTATGCTCGCAAGCCCACCCATGTAGGGACGTAGCACTTCGGGCACGGCCACGCTGCCGTCCGCTTCCTGATAGTTTTCCATGACCGCGATGAGGGTCCGACCCACGGCAAGTCCCGAGCCATTCAAGGTATGAACGAAGGCAATACCCTCTGCAGCCCTGTAACGGGCGTTCATGCGTCGCGCCTGGAAAGCACGCGTATTGGAGCATGACGAAATCTCCCGCCACGCCTCCTGCCCCGGCAACCAGGCTTCAAGATCATAGGTTCGTGCCGCACCGAACCCGGTATCGCCCGCACATAGAAGCTGACGACGATACGGAATTTCCAGTCGCTCCAGCACGGTCTCGGCGCAGCGTGTCATGCGTTCATGCTCGGCCTCACTCTCCTCGGGCGACACCACAGAAACGAGTTCGACTTTCGAGAACTGGTGCTGCCTAAGCATTCCGCGAACATCCCTCCCTGCTGATCCCGCCTCGGAGCGAAAGCATGCCGACAGCGCGGTCATGCGAATGGGCAACTGTCTGGCGTCGAGAATTTCACCAGCCACACTGGCCGTTAGCGGAACCTCCGCCGTCGGGATGAGCCAGCGCCCGTCTTCCGTACGAAAGGAGTCTTCGGCGAATTTGGGCAGTTTGTCCGTGCCATACATCGCATCGTCATTGACCAGCAGCGGCACGACTGTCTCGGAATAGCCGAACTCATCCGTATGCACATCCAGCATATACTGGCCGAGCGCCCGATCGAGACGGGCAAGCGCGCCGCGCAAGACCGTGAAGCGAGATCCTGACAGCTTGGCGGCCGTGGAGAAGTCCATCATGCCCAGGGCCTCGCCAAGTTCGAAATGCTGCTTTGGCGTAAAAGCGAATTCCCGCCGCGTGCCAAAC
Source organism: Brytella acorum (assembly GCF_029309905.1). Lineage (GTDB taxonomy): Bacteria > Pseudomonadota > Alphaproteobacteria > Acetobacterales > Acetobacteraceae > Brytella > Brytella acorum. Next base: position 123,341 of record NZ_JARBJP010000006.1, on the reverse strand, counting down.
TGCTTGACGGTCACGTTGTCGCTCTCATCCGCCCCGTCAGGGACGCCCTCGTCCAGCAGGTTCGGCAACCGGGCAAGCATGTCGGCGATCTCACGATCAACAGCCGTCGCCTGCGCTTCCAGAGCGGTGATCTTATCACGCAGGGCTACCGCCTTTTCTTCAAGATCAGACGTTTGCTCCCCGGATTTCTTACGAAGACCGATATCCCTGGCCAGGGTTTTCCGGGCAGCCTGTTCCATCTGAAGCGCATGAAGCGCGGCGCGACGCTGCTCGTCCCGGGAGACGATCGCACCAGCCACGGCAGGAAGACCGCGTCGCGCGAGCGCGGCGTCGAAAGCTTCAGGGTCGGCTCGAAGAGCGCGAAGATCATGCATGGATGTTATCCGTCCTGGAAATTAGGCGTCTTCAGGGAGGCTACGGGGCTCGACCAGACGTGCCACCGCGATCGACACTTCGTACAGGATCACGAGCGCAATCGCGAGGCCTGCCTGGGTGATAACGTCCGGCGGCGCGAGAACCGCCGCAACAACAGTTGCAATAACAACGGCATACCGACGAAATTTGCGAAGCTGCCTGGAATTGACAATGCCAACGCGTGCCAGAAGCGCAAGAACGACGGGCAGTTCGAACGACACGCCGAACGCCAGAATGAGCTTCATGACCAGCGTCAGGTATTCCGACACCTTCGCCTGTAATTCAATATGCATCCCCTGCTCGCCGCCTGAAGCGGTCTGAAACGATAGGAAGAACCGCCAGGCGATGGGAAAGATGAAATAATAGGCCAGCGCCGCGCCGGTGAAGAACAGGATGGGCGTTGCAATCAGGAAGGGCGCAAAGGCCCGCTTCTCGCTCCGGTAAAGGCCTGGCGCGATGAAGATCCACGCCTGAATGGCAATTACGGGGAAGGAGAGGAATGCCGCGCCGAACACCGCGACACGCACATAAGTGAAGAATGCCTCATACAGCGCCGTGTAGATGAGGTGAGGCTGCTCGCCCTGTTGGCGCATGATCTCGCCCAACGGGGCCGCGAGAAAAAGATAGATGCGGCCCGCGAAGTGATAGCAGACCATGAAAGCGACCGCGAAGCTCGCGATCGACCAGATCAGGCGCTTGCGCAGCTCGATCAGGTGATCGAGGAGCGGCATGGCCTGATCTTCGATGGGGTTGCCGTCCTGAGACATCAGCGCATGCCCTCTTCCGTCTCCGCGACGCCGGAAGTATGGGCATCCGGTTCCGTGACATCGGGATATTGACCAAGTGATACCCGACGACGGCCATGTGTCACCGTCGGCGGCGGAATGATCGCGGGTGCGTACCATTTTGCCCGCTCGCGCGCCAGACGCCGTCCCAGAGCAGGAGGCAGAATGGCCGGCGCCGAAACGCTTTCTTCCAGAACCGGGACCTCCGCGACAGGCGCGTAAGACGACGGTGGGACGGAGAGGGATGGCGGCGGCTCGAAGCTGCGCACGATACTGCGGTCGGGGTCGATCGCCCTGTCGAAGCGATCCCGGATATTAAAGGTTTTCAGATCCCTGAACTGATCGCGCACTTCCCCCAGATCGGCGTCGCGCACCATCTCATCGACATGGGACTGAAATTCAGAGGCCATGCGACGGATGGCTTTAACACCCTTGCTGAGGGTGCGCAGAGCGACGGGAAGGTCTTTGGGTCCGATGAAAACCAGCGCGACGATGACCGTCAGCGCAATTTCGGACCAACTGAAATCGAACATGCACCCAATCTTCAATCCGGCGGAGCGCGCATGAGTATCACGTGGGCCCGTCCTCGGAAACAGGCGCGATACCGTCCTCGTCAGGCGCCTCGGCGGATACCGGCTCGACCAGCAGCTCCTCGCGCCGGGGAAGCGCGTTCAGATCCACAAGTCCGAACGCGCTTAAAAATTTTCCCGACGTACCCCAAAGAACCGGCCGCCCCGGCACTTCCTTGCGACCCCTGGGAACGATGAGGTCATCGCCGAGCAAGGCATCGAGCACGGACTGATTGAGAGCGACGCCGCGAATAGTCTCGATTTCCGCACGGGTGCATGGCTGATGATAGGCAACGACCGCCAGAGCTTCCATCGCGGCGCGGCTGAGGCGACGGGGCCGTTCGACAACCGTCGTGAGCATGGACGCCAACTCCACGCATGTGCGAAACTGCCATCCCTTTGCGACAGACACCAATTCGATGCCGTGTCCGTCATAGCGAGCGGAAATCTCCGCGATCATCTGCGGCAGATCCTCGGGTGACGCGCCGTTTTGTTCGAGAAAATCGCGCAGAGACGCCTCTCCAACAGGCTCCTGGCTCGCGAAAATCATGGCCTCGATGGCACGGGACAGCACAGTCATGTCAGATCTCCTCTCCATGAGGGATTGCCGTCGTCGTTTCAGCCGCGCGCAACAGAATAGCCGCGAATGGCGTTTCCTGGCGCAGTTCGACTGAGCCTTCCTTCGCCATTTCAAGACCGGCGACGAGCGCGCCCGCCATCGCCGCGCGCCAGGCCTGCTGCGTCGTTTCCGTGGCGGGCACGAGCGCCGTGAGGCTCTGCCATCCGGGAGCCGAGGGCGCGTTCAGAAGACGGCGCAACGCCGCGACCGCATCGGTGACGGTCCAGTATCGCAATCGTACCGGCGCGTAATGCCGACGCCGGTTGCGACGTCGCATGACCGAGAGATAGGCACCGATCAGGGCCGAAACTTCGACACGCAGCCCGGTGCGGTCGATCTCCCGGAAGTTCTCCTCCATGCCGCGCGCATGGACGTCATCCCTCAGCCGCGGCTGCGTGGCCAGCCACAACGCCGCGGCCCGCATGCGTTCAAGTTCGATGAGACGTTCGTGCAGAAGCCCTGCCGCCTCCTCGGCGTCATCGTCCGGAGCGTTCTCGGCCGGTAGCAGGAGCCGGGATTTCAGCCATGCCAGCCATGCCGCCATGACCAGCCAGTCCGCAGCCAGTTCGAGGCGGATGGAGCGCGCCTGCTCCACGACCGTCAGATACTGCTCGACGAGTTGCAGGATCGAAATCCGGGCCAGATCGACCTTCTGGGCGCGGGCCAGATCGAGCAGCAGATCGAGCGGCCCCTCGAAGCCGTCCAGACAGAGATGCGGCGCGGGAATGACCCCGTCACCCCCGCCGGGCATTTCCATGACAGTACCGCTCACATCCATCCGGTAACGAGCGAATCAGAAACGGGCGGGCGTACACGCGACGCTGCGCGCATGAGCCTTGATACAGAACGCTTTGGCGCTCTGGGCGCTGTCGAAGCCTGCGACCCGCAGGCGGAAATAGGTCCGCCCTCCGCGATCCGCACGCTCGACCACAGGTTTGCGGTCGGCAAACAGGTCCGGCGCCTGCTTCCGGACGATCTCCCACTGGCGCTGCGCTTCCGCATCGCTATCGAGCGCCCCCAGCTGGACGGCAAAGCCACCCGTCGTCGTAGAAGACGGCGCTGCCGGAGGAGCGACCGGAGAAGCAGCGGGTGCGGGCTGCCGGGGCGTGGGCGGCACTTCCGCGGCTTTCTTCTCAGCCGCTCCGGACGCAGGCGCTGCTTTCGGGGCCGGAGCAACCGCTGCGGGCTTTTCCGCCGGTTTGGCAGGGGCCGAACCAACCGGTGCGAGATCGTCCCCGGTATCACCGTCTCCGAGATCGGCCTTTGATGCCCCCGAAGTCTCGGCGGATGGTGGCGATGACGTCTTCGTCTGCGTTTCCGGCGGCGTCGCGGGCTGCCCGTATTGACGAGCCAGCGCATCCGGATGGGGTTGCTCGGGAGCCGGAGCGAGATGGGCCTCCCCTTGTCCCGTCGTATCCGAAACCGCATCGTCAGAACCGGAAATCTGCATGCCGCCAGGATCGACCGGGACATCGCGCACCGGACCGGGAGGCGGTCCGAGCACGGGAATCCCGCTTGTGTGATGACCCATCAGCGACCAGCCGCCAATGCCGACCAGCAGCACTCCACCAACCCCGATCGCCCCGAAAAGCAGCTTGCGGGTCGCTTCGTCCGAGCCGAGCAGCGCCGCCAGTTTCCCCGGTGATCCCCGACGACGCGGAAGATCATCGTCGTCGTAATCCGCGCTCATGCGCTCGCGCGCGCGTTCCGCCGTCGATGGCGGGCGCTTTGCATCGCGATCCGTGCGCCAGTCCTGATCTTCGCTCATCGCAGTTCCTCAAGCGGCTCAACGCCCAGAATGGCCAGGGCCGCGCGCAGGCATGAGGCCGTAGCCGCCACAAGCGCAACCTTGGCCAGACTCACCGCCGCATCACCTTCATGAATGAAACGTAACGTCGTGTCCTCGCGCCCCCGGTTCCACAACGCATGAAAGTCTCCAGCCAGTTCGCCGCAGAAATACGCGATCCGGTGAGGCTCACGCGCCTGTGCCGCAGCCTCGACAAGACGCGGAAAGGTCGAAATCCGGCGCAGAAGCGCAAGCTCGGCGTCGGACGACAACAATGCCGTGTCCGCTGCCAGCAGTGAAGGGCCGGAGGTGAACTCCGCGCCGAACGCCTCGGCCGCGCCGCGCAGGACCGAGCAGCAACGCGCATGGGCATATTGCACATAGAAAACCGGATTGTCGCGCGTCTGGGCAACGACGGCATCCAGATCGAACTCCATCTGCGCGTCCGCCTTGCGGGTCAGCATCGTGAAACGGACCGCGCCCGCTCCCACCTCGTCGATGAGGTCGCGCATCGTCACGAACGTCCCTGCCCGCTTCGACATGCGAACCGGTTCGCCGCCCTTCACGATGCGCACGATCTGGCACATCACGACCTCGAACCCTGTCTTTCCATCCGTCAACGCGCTGACGGCGGCCCTCATGCGCGACACATAGCCACCGTGATCGGCCCCGAGAACGTCGATCAGCACATCGGCGTCCATGGCTTTCTGGGAATGATAGCCGATATCGTTGGCGAAATAGGTGTTCGTCCCATCGGACTTGCGCAGCGCACGATCCGTATCGTCGCCGAATTCCGTCGAACGGAACAGCGTTTGCGGTCGAGGTTCCCAATCCTCTGGTGTCTTTCCCTTGGGCGGCTCGAGCACTCCTTCGTAAAGCAGTCCCTTCGCATCAAGCGCCGCGATGGCGGCGTCCACCTGTCCGCTCGCAAGAACGGCGGCCTCGCTGGAAAACAGCTCGTGATGTATTCCGAGCAGGCCCAGATCCTCACGAATCGACGCCATCATGACTTCCAGCGTCTCCGCCTTCACGATGTCGAACCAGACGGAGGGATCAGCGGGTGTCGCATCCGGCCCCGCCAGCGCATTTCCGTGCCGCGCCTTGATCGCCTCACCCACGGGAACGAGATAATCGCCCCCATATTGCAGGCCACTCGGCGTCAGCGCCGCGAAAGCCTCTTCCGTCAGCGTTGTCCCGATCGCCTGAAGGTAGCGCCAGTAAGCCGCCCAGGCGAGTGCTGTGACCTGCCCGCCCGCGTCATTGATATAATATTCCTTCCGAACCGCGTGGCCCGTCTTCGCAAGCAGGTTCGCCAACGCGTCTCCGACGACAGCACCGCGACAATGACCGACATGCATGGGACCCGTCGGATTCGCGGATACGTATTCCACATTGACGCGAAGACCCTGCCCGATGCGGGAATCGCCGTAGCTCCGCCCTGCCGTAAGCACGCTCGGTACGACCGACTGAAGGACCTCGGGGCGGAGCTTCAGGTTGACGAAGCCCGGACCGGCAGGCTCGGCGGCGGCGACGCCCGGCAATGCGACGAGCCGGGCCGCCAGTTCCCGTGCGATCTCGACCGGCTTGCGTCGGGCCGGTTTCGCCGCGAGGAGCGCCGCATTGGTCGCCATGTCGCCATGAGCGGCATCGCGCGCGGGGGTGAGCTCGACACGCTCGATGAGCTCGTCCGGCAGTTCCGGCACGACAGCCCGGAGCGCCTCGCGCACCTGCGTCAGATAGCGCGCGAACAGGCAGTCGGTGGTCGGTACGGGGTCGGACATCGCTTGATCGGTTCCTTGAGGTTCGATGGTCGCCTTATCAGCCCAGTGCAGAGAGTTCCGTCAACCGTCGATGTTCCTCCATCGCGAAGAGATCCGTCATACCCGCGATGTAATCCGCGACCACCCGATGCGGCTCTCCGCCCTCGACCAGGGCGCGCTCGCGCCATCCGTCCGGCAGAAGCGTCGGATCTTCGGCCAGGACCGCGAAAATTTCACCCGTCACGAGCCGCGCCTTGCGGGTCATGCGCTTGACGCGCCAGTGCCGATAAAGTCGCTCATACAGGAACGCACGGATCGCCGCATTCGCCGCCGCCATGTCGGGACTGAACGCCACGACGGGCGCCACGGCATGACGGATGTCATCCGCGCTCTTTGGCGCCAGCGCCTCGATATTGGCGCGCGTCTGCCGCAGAAGGTCCGTCACGAGCCTGTTGATCACCTGCCGGACGGTCTCATGGCGTATCCGTCCGTCCCGATCGAAGACCTCTCCCCGCGTCGCCCCCAACCGGGCGCGCACCAGTTCCTCCCCGACGATCGGCAGGTCTTTGATATCCTCGAACTGGAGCAGGCCCGCGCGCAACCCGTCATCGAGATCATGCCCGTGATAGGCGATGTCGTCGGAAAGGGCGGCGACCTGCGCCTCGGCCGAGGCATAGCTTCCGAGATCAAGGTGATGCCGCGAGTCGTAATCCCGCAGATAGAGCGATGGATCGACGACGGGACCGTTATGTTTTGCGAGTCCCTCAAGCGTTTCCCAGGTAAGGTTGAGGCCGTCGAAATCGTTGTAACGGCGCTCCAGGAACGTCACCAGGCGGATCGACTGGGTATTGTGGTCGAAATCCCCCCAGCCCTTCATGCTCAGTTTCAGGGCATCTTCGCCGGCATGGCCGAACGGCGTATGACCAAGGTCATGCGCAAGTGCCAGGGCCTCGGTCAGATCCTCGTCCAGCCGCAACTGTCGCGCGATGGAACGGGCGATCTGCGCCACTTCCAGCGAATGCGTGAGGCGCGTGCGAAAAAAATCGCCTTCATGGTTGATGAAGACCTGGGTTTTGTATTGCAGCGTGCGAAACCCGGTCGAATGCACGATCCGGTCGCGATCACGCTGCCAGGGCGAGCGCGTCGGTGCTTCGGATTCGGGGTGCAGACGCCCGCGCGCCTGATCCACCCTCACCGCGTAAGATGCAACATTCTGGCCGATCATCACGCGCGCTTTCCCTTTCAGACTTAAGGTGTCCACATTATATAGGGAGACATGACCCAGAGCACGCTCCCTGCCGGAACCGATATACCCGCATTTTCGATGTCAGCATCGGCTGCCGCGCGTATCGTCGATATCATTTCCCAGCAGCCCGACAATGCCGGTCTGGCATTGCGGGTTTCCGTCGAAGCGGGAGGATGCAACGGCTTCCAGTATCAGTTCCGCCTGGATCGTGAACGACGGGACGACGACATCCTCATCAAGCGTGACTCCGCCGAGGTTCTCGTGGACCCGGTCAGCATGGATCTGCTCGCGGGCGCCGAGCTTGAATTCGTCGATAAGCTGATGGGCGCCCATTTCACGATTAGCAATCCCAACGCAGCGACATCCTGTGGTTGCGGAACAAGCTTCTCCCTGGCCTGAGCGTGAGTTTTTCTTTCGCGAGTTGGAACATCAACTCGATCCGTCAACGCGAAACTCTCGTTCTGGACTGGCTGTCCAACCATCCGGTCGATGTTTTGTGCCTTCAGGAAATCAAGTGCGAGCAACACCAGTTTCCCGCAAGCTTCGCCGAGGCTGGCTACCACGTCGCCATCGTCGGGCAGAAAGCCTATAACGGGGTTGCCGTCATTGCCCGCAAACCCTTTGAAGTGCGCCATCGCCGCCTTCCCGGTTTCAGCCATGACGCGGCGCGATACATCGAAATCGAAATCGACAGGCTGACGATCGGCGGCCTCTATCTTCCGAACGGCAATTCGGGCGGCGAGGAAGGCTATCGTCTCAAGATCGAGTTTTTCGAAACACTCGCTCATCATGCGCGGGAGATGCTTGAACGCGATGAAGACTTCGCCCTGATTGGCGATTTCAACGTCTGTCCCGCGCCAGAGGATCTGGCTCCCGGCGCTCTCGGCGCGCATGACGCTCTTCTGCGTCCGGAAACCCGTGCGGCATGGCGAAGCCTGTGCTGGCTCGGCCTGACCGACGCCGTCCGCGCGCTTTATCCGCGAGAGTGCCTCTACACGTTCTGGGATTATCAGGCCGGAGCATGGGACAGGAATATGGGGTTGCGGATCGACCACGCCCTGCTTTCACCACGACTGGCCGACCGTCTGGAGGCTGTGCATATCGACCGCGACGAGCGCGCGCGCCCGCAACCTTCGGATCACGTCCCGCTTGTCGTCACCCTTCGCGCCGACCGTCCCCTCTAAGGCGTCGCAGAACCTGAGTGGCAGCGGCGTCTGGGTATCAGCTTCGTCATCCTGCCATCCAGCACGAAGTCGCCGAAATCCATTTTCAGGTGGTCGGTGACACCATCATCGAAAAAGCGGGAAGCCAGTTCGAAATCCGGTAGCATTCCGACGCGGTCGTCACGCGCATAAAAAGCAATATGGGCCAAAGCCGCACCATGAGTGGCGCTTCGTTTGTCCAGCCGGTCTGTGACGCCCGGTACCCAGCCCTGAATCGTGACATAGGTATAGAAAGCGCCGTCGGCCGATGTCCCGTCGAACAGGAAGGGTGACAGCGCCTTCGCGCCCGCGCGCGCGGCCGTGACAATGGCCAGGGTATGCGCGAGCGGAAACAGCGTGCCCTTGGGCAAAGTCATCTGTTTGACCGATGGCGCGGTAAAACGCACCACGACACGCCCGTCCTTCATGCGGTCGGCAGTCCCCGCCACCCGGCTCTGATCACCACCGGCGGCGTGCTGCACGTCGACGAAGGTCAGATGCCGTCCGTCCTTGCTTTCCAGAGTCGCATAATCCGAGACGGTATCGAGCGCATCGCCCTCGCGCGAAACGGTCCTCATATGGAGGTGCTGGCTCGTACTCCATGCGTCGCATTCATCCGCGATGCTGAACGCCATTTCGCCCGCAGCGTCGATCGTGTCGCCAGGGCGGATCGAAGCCAGCGAAAGTTCATAGCTTGCCGCATGCGGCACGATCGTCGCCGGAGCCGGTATCGCCGCCGAGGCCGCGCGCGGTTCGCCAGCGCAGCCAACCCCCAAAACCAGCACGGCGCACCAGCGAAAACCCGCTCTCGGCATTGTCGATCAGTCCTTGGCGGTGGTTGCCTTCGGCTTCGGCGGCAGGATCGCCAGCGAAAGTTCACGCAAACGCGCTGCCTCGACCGGCGCCGGAGCGTTCATCATGAGGTCTTCCCCCTGCTGGTTCAGCGGGAAGAGAATGATCTCGCGGATATTGGGCTCATCGGCAAGCAGCATGACCATCCGATCGACGCCGGGTGCCGAGCCACCATGCGGGGGCGCGCCATAGCGGAACGCATTGAGCATGCCTCCGAAACGGGCTTCGACTTCTTCCTCGCCATAGCCCGCGATTTCGAAAGCCCGGATCATGACCTCCGGCAGATGGTTACGGATCGCCCCCGAAGACAGTTCGATACCATTGCAGACGATATCGTACTGGTAAGCGTTGATCGTCAGCGGGTCCTGATTGTTGAGAGCGTCCAGGCCACCCTGGGGCATGGAAAACGGATTATGCGAGAAATCGATCCGGCCCGTTTCCTCGTTGATCTCGTACATCGGGAAGTCGACGATCCAGCAGAAGCGGAAAGCGTCTTTCTCGATCAGGTCGATCTCCTGAGCGATTCGGGTCCGCACCTGCCCCGAGAACTTGGCGACCTCGTCCCCCTTGCCCGCCGCGAAGAAGACAGCGTCTCCGGCCTTGAGGCCGCAGCGTTCGCGTATGGCCTCCACACGGGACGGGTCGAGGTTCTTCGCGATCGGACCCTTGCCGCCCTCATCCTCGAAAATGATATAGCCCAGACCACCGGCTCCGCTCTCGCGAGCCCATGTGTTCAGCTTGTCGAAGAACCCGCGCGGGCGATCACCCGCTCCGGGCGCGGGGATAGCGCGCACTTCTCCGCCCGCCGCCGCGATTTTCGCAAAAAGCCCGAAGCCGGAGTCGGCAAATGCATCCGTCACATTGCTGATGCGCAGCGGATTGCGCAGGTCCGGCTTGTCGGAGCCGTATACGCGCATCGCTTCCTCGTAGGGAATGCGCGGGAACGGCGCGGCCGTGACCGTGCGACCTTTGCCGAATTCGGCGAACACGCCGCTCAAAACATCTTCCATGACGGCGAACACATCGTCCTGGGTTGCGAACGCCATTTCGAAATCGAGCTGATAGAATTCGCCCGGGCTTCGATCCGCGCGCGACGCCTCGTCGCGAAAGCAGGGCGCGATCTGGAAGTAGCGATCGAAACCCGCGACCATCGCCAGTTGCTTGAACTGCTGCGGCGCCTGCGGCAGGGCATAGAACTTCCCGGCGTGAACACGGGACGGCACGAGGAAGTCGCGTGCGCCTTCCGGCGAGGACGCCGTCAGGATCGGCGTCTGCAACTCGGTGAAATCATGGGCCTGCATGCGGCGACGCAGGCTCGCGATGATCTGCGAGCGCAGGAGGATATTGGCGTGCATCTTGTCGCGCCGCAGGTCGATATAGCGATATTTGAGGCGTAGCTCCTCCGGGTAGTTTTCCTGCCCGGCAACCTGGAACGGCAGCACATGAGCCGCCGAGCGGACATCGATCTCCTGCGCGCGCAGTTCGATTTCACCCGTGGGAAGATGGGGGTTGCGCTGCCCGTCCTCGCGAATGACGACCTCGCCGGTGACAGTGATGACGCTCTCGACACGCAGCTTTTCGGCCGTCTCCAGAAGAGCCGTCCCCGCGGGAACGACAACCTGGGTGATGCCCGTCTGGTCGCGCAGATCGATGAACAGCAGGCCGCCGTGATCGCGCTTGCTATGCACCCATCCTGACAGGCGGACGGTCTGTCCCGCGTCGCCAGCGCGCAGGGCGCTGCAGCTATGGGTACGATAGGGGTGCATGGGCAAAGATCCTGCTCGGCAACGGTGGATAACGACAGCCGCCCGGTCAGGGGCGGGGATTTGCGCGCAGGAAGCCGGGCAAGCCCTTTCCTGTCAAGCTGCCCCTTCGCACGCCGCCGGGAAATCGACAGCGATCCGACCCATTTCGCGCGCGTGCTTGGAGCCGATGAAGCCCACGGTCTTCCCATCCTTGCGCAGGCGCGCGAGAAAGTCGAAAGCGCTGAGATCGCCGTCGATCGCCACCTCGTCGAAAGACGGCGACCACCCTGCATATTCAAGCTTCTGATCGTATTGCTGGGTCCAGAACCAGGGAACCGGCAGAGACGAGATGGGGAAGCCGAGCATGGCATGCACCGCGATCCGTGCCTGACACTCCGCCGTGCGCCAGTGCTCGACGCGCATACGTCGTCCCTCATGAACAAAACTCGCGATGTCACCGGCGGCGTAAACCCGCCCGGCCACACGCATATGGTCGTCAACCTCGATACCGCCATCGTCGGCGCGCACGCCGACATCGGCATAATGAACGACAGGTTCGGCGCCCACGCCCAGAAGGACGATATCCGTTTTGAGTTCAGTCTCGTCGTCGAGGGCGAGCTTGAGGGCATTGCCCTGTTGCGAAATGGCCTTCACCTCGGTGCAGGGCACGAATGCGACACCGTTGCCTTCATGCAGTTCCCGCAAGCGACAGCCCACTTCCCGTCCGAACTGCCCGATCAGCGGAACATCTTCCCGTGAGATGACCGTAACACCCGCGCCGCGTTTACGCAGCGACGCCGCGGCTTCGAGAGCAATCAGACCGCCGCCCACGATCGCGATCGACGTGTCCGGCCCGATAGCGTCCGAAAGGGCTTCCGCGTCAGCGGCGCTGCGAAGGGTAAAGACGTTCGGCAGGTCAACCCCCGGCAGCTCGGGTCGAACGGCCCGTGAACCCGTGGCGCAGAGAATATGGTCAGCCTGAAAAGAATCTCCACTGCGCAACCGCACTGTGCGCGTTTCGTGATCGACTTTCTCGACACTGTCGAGAACACGCTCGATATCATGCCGGGTATAAAACGCCTCGGGAAGAATGTCGGGCAGGCTGGCTTCTTCTTTTGGCTCTGCAAGATAGGCCTTGCTAAGGGCCGTGCGCTCATAGGGGTTCCCCTTCTCGGGGCCGACCATGACGATCTTGCCCGCGAAGCCAAGGTGTCGCAGGGTCGCGGCCGCCGTGACACCGGCCGCACCAACACCCAGAATGGCCACGATCTCGTTCCCGCGCATCGGCTCACGGGCCTCGGGGACGATCTGCGCCTCCCGGACAAAGACACGCCCATCACGAAGCTCGACCGGATAACGAGGCAGACAGTCCTGTGCCGGCGGATCGATGAGATGACCGCCCTCGGCGTCAAAAACCGCCTTGTGCCAGGGGCAGACGAGAACCTGGACACCCTCGGCGTCGCGGCAGAGTGTGCCCTGCTCCATCGGCGCGCCGCGGTGAGGACATTTCCCGCCGAGCGCATACACCGCCTCCTCGTCGCGGATCAGCACCACAGGCGTTTCGCCGATCGTAACCGCGGTCGGCCTGTCCTCCGCCAGATCGCTGACCGCACCTGCATCGATCCAGACCGTTTCGCTCGCGTTCATGATAGGCGTTCCCTTCCGACAGGTTTCAGGCCAGTTCGACGGCCTCGTTTCGGGGTTCGCGACATCTCGCGACAGCCCGACATCTTTTGACACTCAAGCGCGCTTCAACCGTCCAGGCAACCCACGGCACGAGCGCAAAAGAAAACCCGGCTGTCGAGCCGGGTTCCCTTCATGATGATCTTTTCGGTCCCACGCGCTCAGAACGAGTTGTCGTCCCATCCGCCGCCGCCATCGTCACCGAAGCTGCCCGCATCGAAGCTCGACCCGGCATCCGTGCCGTCGCCCGCGAAAGGATCGCTACCCGCGGCGTCGCCATAATTGTTGTTGACGATGGTCTCACCACCGCCAAAACCCCCGGCGGCGTTCTGGCCATGACCACCGCTGAACAAACTCTCAAGCGCGTTAGCCGCCAGCATGCCGCCAGCGACGCCAGTCGCCGTGGTCAGGGCCGATCCCAGGAAGCCGGTGCCCCCGCGCTGGAACATCCCGGGATTGACGCCAGGCGCGTATGCGGGCGGCGGCCCGGCAGCATAGCCTGGCTGTTGTCCCCAACCCGGCGGGAGAGCGGCCTGCTGACGCGGCGCGCCGCCGCCAAACAGACCGCCGAAAATGCCGCCGGAAGCCGGGCGCTGCTGCTGCGTCTGGGCCAGTTGCGCCTGGGTCTGCTGAAGCTCGAATTGCAGTTGACGGATGCGGTTCTGCGCCTCCGCCAGCGCCACTTCCTGAACGACCGCCATTTGCGTGACGCGATAGCGCGCTTCCGGAAATTTCTGGAAGTTCTCGGCGATGAACCGGTCGGCTTCCGGGTCAATCGGCGGAAGACTGGCGGGCGCCTGAGCAGGGCCGCCAAAGGCGCCGGGGCTGGCCGCACCGCCAACCCTTGCAAGGAAACGGGCGATAAGATCGCGTTCTTCGTTCGTCATGTTTCTCCAACCCCTCAACCGGAGAGCAGTTCCCTTTCTATGTGGCCTGCCCTTCGACGCGTCGCAAGGGGCGGACATCAGAGCGGTCGCGGCGCGGAACTGGCAGGACAGGACAAGTAGTAGTAAGGGAAGCGCGATATATCGCCTTTTTCGGAGCCACGTTACCTTGCGCCCTGAGTCCGGACACGACGACCGCCCGCCTTCCTTTCAGGAACTCATCCTGCGTCTGCACCGCTTCTGGTCCGACCGCGGATGCGTCATTCTCCAGCCTTACGATACGGAGCTGGGCGCCGGTACGTTGTCGCCGCACACGGCGTTGCGCGCGCTCGGCGACAAGCCATGGAAAGCCGCTTATGTGCAGCCGTGCCGCCGCCCTTCCGACGGGCGCTATGGCGAAAATCCCAACCGGCTGCAGCATTACTATCAGTATCAGGTTCTGCTGAAGCCAACGCCGGAAGACAGCCAGCAGCTTCTTCTCGACAGCTACCGCGCCATCGGAATCGATCTGACGAGGCATGACATCCGTTTTGTGGAAGATGACTGGGAAAATCCGACGATCGGCGCCTGGGGCCTTGGCTGGGAAGTGTGGTGCGACGGTATGGAAGTCACCCAGTTCACCTACTTCCAGCAGGTCGGCGGCATACCGGTGGCCCTTCCTTCCACGGAACTGACATACGGCCTCGAACGCCTCGCGATGTATGTGCAGGGCGTGGAGAACGTCTACGATCTGGACTTCAACGGCCAGGGCATGACGTATGGCGACGTCTTCCTGCGCGCCGAACGGGACTATTCACGACACAATTTCGAACTGGCGGACACGAATATGCTGATGCGTCATTTTGCCGACGCCGAGCAGGAATCGCGTCGACTGGCGCAGGCAGGCGTCGCGCAGCCTGCCTATGACCAGTGCCTCAAGGCCAGTCACCTGTTCAACCTGCTGGATGCGCGAGGCGTCATCTCCGTATCGGAACGCGCATCCTATATCGGCCGGGTCCGCGACCTGGCAAAAATCTGCTGCGAAACTTGGCTGACCGGCGCGGAGGAGACATCCCATGGCTGAACTCCTGCTCGTCCTCAATTGTGAGGAAATTCCTGCCCGCATGCAGGAGAATGGCGCAAAAGACCTGAACCGCCTTCTCTCCGCCGCCCTCGACAGTCTCAGACCCCGTGAGCAGAAGACGTTCTGGGGACCGCGCCACATCGCCGTCAGCATGACGGTCGAACCGGGCGTCGCCGCATCGACAAAATCCGAACGTGGCCCCCGCGAGAATGCGCCTGAACAGGCTCTCGATGGCTTCCTGCGCAAACATGGCGCAACACGCGAGAGTCTGACGCTGGAAAACGGTTTCTGGGTTCTCAATTCGAGCGTTCCGGCCATCTCGGCGACCGATGTGATCGCCGAAGCGGCGCCTGAGCTTCTATGGCGTTTCCCCTGGCCGAAATCCATGCGCTGGGGCTCCGGCAGCCATTTCACCTGGGTCCGGCCGCTGCGGCATATCGTCTGCCTGCTCGACGGAACATGCGTGCCGTTTTCGCTTGGCCGCGAGGACGACTATGCCCATGGCCTGCGTTCCGGCACGCAGACGGAAGGCCATCGCTTCATGGCGCCGGGCCTGTTCGAAGTGACCTCCGCCGCCCAGTGGGAGACGTCGCTTCTCCAGCGCAAGGTCATCGCGGACGCCGCCGCACGTGCCGAGCGTATTCTCTCGGGCATTTCCGACGCCGCCGAGACGAAAGCGCTGAGCGTGGTTCCGGATGCAGGTCTTGTGGATGAGGTGGCCGGCCTGACGGAATGGCCCAATGCCCTGCTCGGCCGCATCGATGACGCATTCATGGACCTGCCGCCCGAAGTGATGCAGGTCTCGATGAAGCTGAACCAGCGTTACTTCGCGTTGCGCGATCACGCCGGGAAGGCCGCGCCGTGGTTTGCGTTTGTCGCGAACATGGAGTTCGCCGATCAGGGCGCGCTGACGATCGCCGGAAACGAACGCGTACTGCGCGCCCGCTTCTCCGACGCCCGGCATTTCTGGGATCTTGACCGCAGGACGCCGCTTGCGGAGCGTGTCGACACCCTCAAGACCGTCACGTTTCACGCGAGGTTGGGTACGCAGGCCGCCCGCGTTGGTCGCATCGAGTTCCTGGCCCGCGAGATCGCGCGTGCGATGGCGCTGGATGCCACGCAGCAACGCGATGCCGCCCGTGCCGCCTATCTGGCGAAAGCGGATCTGACGACGGGCATGGTCGGCGAATTTCCGGAACTTCAAGGTGTCATGGGCGGTTATTATGCGCGCCATGACAAGGAGACCAATGCGGTCGCCGATGCGGTCGCGGAGCACTACATGCCGCGCGGCCTGAATGACGACATACCGCGCAATCCCGTTTCGATCGCGGTCGCCCTCGCGGACAGGCTCGACACTCTGGCGGGTTTCTTCGCCATCGACGAGACACCGACGGGATCGGGAGACCCCTATGGGCTGCGGCGCGCGGCTCTGGGAGTCATTCGCATCGTTCGCGACAACGGGCTGCGTTTCGATCTGGGCGCGCTGTTCGATCTGGCCCTGACGCAGATCGCGAAACACGCGACGACGGTGGAAGACCCGGTGTCCTGCCGTGACGCGCTCATGCACTTCATGGCGGAACGTCTGCGCGTTCAGCTCCGCAACGAAGGCGAGCGCCATGACGTGCTTTCCGCCGTTCTCGCCAGGGGCCTCGACGGGGATCTCGTGCGTCTGCTGGCGCGCACCGAAGCGCTCGCCCGGATGCTCAGCACCGACGACGGCCGCAATCTTCTCGCGGCCAGCAAGCGCGCCGCCAACATCCTGCGGATCGAGAACCGCAAGGACGGGCCGCATGTCGGCCTGCCCGATCCGGCTCTTTACCGGCAGGCGGAAGAGCAGACCCTCGCGGAAGCCCTCAAGACCGCGAGCGACGAAATTCATGCCGCGCTTGACGATGAGCATTTTACGGACGCCATGCGGAACGCGGCGGGGCTGCGACCGGCTCTGGACCGCTTTTTCGAGGGGGTGACGGTCAATGATGCTGATTCGGCGCTGCGCCGCAACCGGCTTAAACTTCTCGCGCGCATCGAAGCTACGCTGTCCGAGATCGCGGATTTCGGGCAGATTGACGGATGATGGACTAACAGATGAACGTCTGGTCGCGGCAAGTGTGGCGGATCTTTGGACGATGCTTTCCGAGCCGCCCTAATCTCCCCACACTCGGCTGGCACCCCTTGCCGTGCGGCGGAAAGCCTGTGTTCGCGCTTTCCGTCCGATTGTGCTAGGGATGCCAACAAGGCCGCCTTTGGGGGAGACGACAGGAACCGTCGCTTTCCCCTTCTGGCAGGCCGCAACTGCAACGGATGATGGCGTGACACGCAACGGAAACCGGGATTCAAACCCTTCGAACACACGGAAAGCGTTGGCTGGGTGGCCGAATCTGGCAGGTGTCGCCGGAGGCTTTCTGGTTGTGGCGTCAAGCTTGATCTGCGAGGCTCATGCGGAGCCCGGTCCGGCTGCGACGATCGCGGCCAGTAATGAGCCCGTTCATACGCCCTGGACGAATTCCGTTCGCACCGCGCTGGCCGAACGAGCCCATGAAGCCATGACCAAAGCCCATCATGTCGTGGCGTGGACCCAGCATGGCGTCGCGAGCTGGTACGGCCGCCATCTCAATCACCATCGCACCAGCAGCGGTGAAGCCATGGAGGCGACCGGCCTCACTGCGGCGCACCCTTCCCTGCCGATGGGTTCGCGGGTTTTGGTAACGTCCGAAGACACGGGCCGCTCGGTCATCGTGAAGATCAATGACCGTGGTCCGTTCAACAGTCGCATTATCGATCTATCTCCGCGCGCTGCCGCAAGCCTCGGCATGCTCAGCGCCGGAACGGCCCATGTGAAGATCGCGCCCCTGCCCGAGGGCGGGACGGAGCCGGAGCCGATGGAAGTTGCCGAGGCAGATCCTCAGGCCACCAGCGAGGCGGCGATCGCGGCGGCGGACCCCGGCAAATCTTCACATCATGCGTCTCGCCGAAAAGTTGGCAAGCACGTCGCTATTGCGGCCCATCACGCGAAGAAGCGTTCGTAAGAATTTACGACGCCTACCCGGAATAATATCCTCTGACCTGTTCAGCATCCCGAAGGCCATAAGAACGACGACGCGCTGATCCGCGGCGCGTCGCCGAATGGACAGAGCATCGTATCGTGCAACGCCCCGATTACAGCTATTCTCCCGGACCAGAGCCCAGCACGTCCAGACCCCGCCACGGGGCCACCAAGACCAGGGAAAGCGACGCGAAACAAGCGTAGCAGTCCCTGTCGCGATCAGACGATCTGCGGCTTGCGGGCATTGGTGGCGGCCACGCGCTTTCCCCATTCGACCAGCTGTTTGGTGCAATCCGATCGATCGATACTGCACTCGATCAGCGTCGGCCCCTTTCTGTTGGCCAGTCCCTTTTTGATGGCGTCCTGAAGTTCCGCGCCGGTCGCGGCCTTGAGGCCCAGCCCGTGACCCTCGACCGCGTTGAACACCTCCATAAGACCTGCATAATCCCAGTTCTTTATGTAGTTGTACGGGCCATCGTGAATGGCGATCTCGATCACGTAACCTCTGTTATTCACGAGGAAGATGAGCACCGGCAGCTCGTAACGCACCATTTGCGCAACTTCCTGCGCCGTCAACTGAAACGAGCCATCGCCCACCATGAGAACGTGGCGGCGATCCTGCGATCCCATAGCGTTACCGAAGGCCGAGGGGACCGACCAGCCGATATGGCCCCATTGCATCTCGAGTTCGACCCGCGCGCCCTTCGGAAGGTTCATGCGCACCGCGTTGAACCACGAGTCTCCCGTCTCTGCTACCAGTGTCGTATCCGGCGTCAGGATCGCCTGGATCTGGCGGGTCATTTCGTCATTCGTCAGAGGCGCATCGAGGTTTGCAGGGGCGATTTCGAGCTTCGGCGCGGTGCTGCCCTGCGTGGTCGCGGCTTTCTTCGGAGCGCTCGCGGTGAGTTCGCGCAGAAAATGACGGAGCGTGAAGCCCTCGAAAGACTGGCCGTCGACGGTCACGCGATCGGGTTCGGCGAGAAGCACGTTGTCGCCTTTGGGCCACGCATTCCAGCCCACTGTGGAATAGTCGTTAAACACCGGCGCGAGACAGATCACCGCATCGGCGGTCTCGACAAGTTCCTGCGCGCCCTCATCGCTCACCTCGCCCCAATACACCCCCCGGAAGCCCGCATGCGTTTCCGGGAAAAAACCTTTGGCAGCCGCCATGATCGTGACCGCGCAGCCCATATGATCGGCCAGTTCCACCGTCTGCGCCTGAGCGTCCGCCGCGCGGAGCTTGCTGCCGACGAGCAGAACGACTTTTTCACGCCCCTTCAGCCATTCCAGCGAGGCGGTGACCGCGGCCCTGAGGCTTGTCTCGTCCGCGCGCATCTCGCCCAGCAAGGAGGAGACCGGCCCCGGCCGCACGCAGACCGCCCCTGCGACGTTGCAGGCGATCTCGAGATAAGCGGGCTTGCGTTCACGCAACGCCGTCCGGATCACGTGATCGATCTTGGCCGGCGCCGAAGCCGCGTCCGTGATACTCTCGGCCGCACAGGTCAGATGGCGCACCATTTCAAGCTGGTAGCCGTAATCGTTCGTGCCGATCGTGTGATGCAGAATGTGGCCCGTGCCGTAATCGTTCGAATTCGGCGAACCGGAGACCAGAATGACAGGCAGGTTCTCAGCATAAGCGCCACCAATCGCATTCATCGCGGAAATCGCTCCCACGCTGAACGTCACGACTGCCGCGGCAGCCCCATGCGCACGGGCGTAGCCCTCCGCGCTGAAGCCACAGTTCAGCTCGTTGCAGCAATAGATCTGCTCCATTTCCTTGTTGAGCAGGAGCTGGTCGAGAAGCACGAGATTATAGTCGCCAGCCACGGCGAAATGATGCTTGAGGCCGATCTGGGCAAGACGCTCGGCGAGATACATGCCAACGGTGTAGGTCATCGGATTCTGCCTGTTCAGTGATTTGATCGCAGCATGCGCCTAACTGAACCCTGCGTCCAATATATGGATCATCTCTATTCCATATGATAGACGTATGGAATGGATCTGAGACATCTTCGATATGTGGTCGCTGTCGCGGAATGTGGGACGTTCACCCGCGCCGCCGAACACCTGCATATCGAGCAACCTCCGCTCAGCCAGCAGATCAAGCAGTTGGAACAGGAGCTTGGCCTCAAGCTGTTTGAACGCTCGCGACGCGGCGCCACGCCGACAGACGCGGGTAGACTGCTCATCGAGAAAGCCCGCAGTCTCCTGGCCCTGGAGCAGGAGTTCCGTTCGCTGGCGCGCGGTCTCGCAAGTGGCGAACAGGGGCGTGTGCGCGTCGGCATGGCTGGCGGCGTGACGCTTCTGCCGCTCATTCCGATGGCCATCCGGGCTTTCCGCGACCGCTGGCCCGACGTCGTCGTGACGTTGGAAGAGAGCAATACCCCTGCCCTGTGCGAAGCGCTGCGCGAAGGTCGCGTTGACATCGCCATCGTGCGGCCGCCGGTCCATGATCCCGATATCGTCGTGCGCGCCCTCATGGACGAGCCGACGATGATCGCGCTGCCCCGTGGCCATGCGAAATGCCAACAGCGCGGGCTGCATCTGGCCGACATCCAGGACGAACCTTTCATCATCTTCGAGCGTCATCTCGGTCCGGGCTTCTACGACACGATCATTTCAGCCTGTTTACAGGCCGGGTTCACGCCGCGACTGGGCCAATCCGCGCCACAGGTCGCCGCAACAATCCCGATGGTCGCGGCGGGCATGGGCGTAAGCGTCGTTCCGGCCTATCTCGATCAGATCCATGCGGAAGGTGCGACCTTTCATCCCATTCTGGGGCCAAGCCCGCGAGCCACGATCGCGATCGCCACCCGCATGCCCCATCGCGACGGTCCCGTGGCCAATTTCGAAGCGATCCTGCGTCAGTCCTGTAACGACAGCGAAAGATCGTACAGACCGGAAAAGCTGTGATAGAGCAATGAACAGGCGTCCCGAGGCGAAAAACCGTCATTTCGGATCATGCTGACGGACCACAGACGCGGACAAGAATGACAAAAAAGAAAGCCGCCAGAACCAACCTGATGGTTGTAACGATCGCCCTCGTGATCGTGGTCCTCGTCGGAGGGATCGCGTGGTTCGAAGTGCGTGCAATTCATGCCGCCCGGACATGGACACAACGGGGGGAAGACACGCTTCTCACCATTCAGGATCTCAACGCGACCTTTCGGCAGGCTGAAAGCGGACAGCGCGGTTTTCTTCTGACCGGACGCGAAGACTATCTGCGCCCCTATCTGGAGGCGACCGACCATATTTCGTCCCTGACCCGCCATCTCGATGAACTCGTGGTCGGTCAGCCGGAGCAGCAACAGCGCGTTAAAATCCTGAACGCCGTGCTGGACGCCAAACTGGATGAACTGGCACGCACCATTGCGTTGCGTCGGGCAGGTGGCCTCCACGTCGCCATGCAGGTCATTCTTACCGATGTCGGGCGCAATTATACCGTCGAAATTGTTTCACTCCTTGACGCGATGACGCGTGTGGAACGCGCCGCACTGGAGGCGCATCAGGAAGCGCTTGAGCGGCGCGTCTCCATTATGAACTGGCTTGTCGCCAGCGTGACCATCCTCGGCGTCATGAGTCTCATCTGGACGGCTCGCACCATGCATCGGCTTTGGGCCAGCACGTATCTCAGTGAAACCCGCGAGCGAATGGCAGCCCAGCATCTGCGCACGAGTCTCGACAGCCTGACCCAGGGTGTGGGTGTTTTTTCGTCCGACAACGTTCTGGTCAACTGGAATGGGTGCTTCATTGACCTCCTCGAATTCTCGCCGAACACGCTGCATGTCGGCGCCGCCTATGCGGATATTTGCGACGACGTCAACGCGCGGGAGAGCGCCCCACGCCAACCCGCGCCACGGGACGAAAATCTTTCGCGCAATCGTGAGGAAATCGCGGATGACATCATCGTCCTGAACAGCGGCCGTTATCTGGAAATTCGGCGTTCCCGCCTTCCGGATGGCGGATTTGTCGTCACGGTCACGGATGCGACCAAGCGCGTCCAGGCGGACACCATCCTGCGCGAGTCGCAGAAAATGCAGGCGATCGGACAGCTGACCGGCGGGGTGGCGCATGATTTCAATAACCTTCTGACCGTCGTACTGGGCAATCTGGAACTCTGTCAGGCGAAGCTCTCCGACAGACCGGACCTGCTGAAGAAAATCGAACGCGCGAGTTGGGCAGCCCGCCGGGGCGCCACGCTGACCAGTCAGCTTCTGGCCTTCGCGCGTCGTCAGCCCCTCTCCCCAACCGCCATCGACCTTAACCAGTCGCTGCCGGAACTCGTTCCAATGTTTCAGCGCACTCTAGGCGCCCATATTGATGTGAGTTATGTCGCCCAGCCCCATCTATGGCCGACGATGGCGGATGCCGCGCAACTGGAAAACGCGGTTCTTAATCTGGTGCTCAATGCACGGGATGCCATGCCGGATGGCGGCGCTCTGACGATCGAGGTCGCGAACGCCGTCCTCGACGAAAACTATACGAGCCTGCAATCGGACGTGACCCCCGGCGACTATACGATGATCGCCGTGACCGACACGGGCCATGGCATTCCACGCGACGTCCTTACACGCGTTTTCGAGCCGTTCTTTACGACCAAGAGCGAGGGACGCGGCACGGGGCTGGGCCTTGCCATGGTCTTCGGCTTCGTCAAGCAATCCGGCGGACATATCCAGATCTATTCAGAAGTCAACAATGGTACAGTGGTTCGTATCTACCTTCCCCGCGCCGCGGATAACGAGGGTGCTCAGACGACACAGCCCGCTCCTCCATCCCCCGCCATCCTGGCCCGGCAATCCTCCACGGTTTTCGTCGTCGATGACGACGACGAGGTACGCGAAGTCACGACGGCGATCCTGCGTGGTCTCGGTTATACGACCATCGAAGCTTCGAGCGGGGAAGATGGTTATCGGCAGATCGAACGCCACCATGCGGACATCGACCTGTTACTGACGGACGTGATGCTTCCGGGAACCGTACGTGGGCATGATATCGCCGCATTCCTGAAAAAATACCGCGCTGACGTGCCCGTGCTGTTCATGTCGGGGTATACGGAGAACGCCTTTATTCATCAGGGCAAATTCGACGAAGGGATCGAGTTGATCGCCAAGCCCTTTACGCGTGCACAACTCGGCGGCCGCATTGCGACGCTGCTCCAGCCCGCTCATGATGAACACGATATGATCCCGGGTTAGGAAACTCTGTTTCGGTGTCACGGAACTGATCAACGTAGAGGCAGAGCTTAAATTTTTTATATAAAAGAGAATTTTAATCAAAATAAATAATTATTAGTGCAAATCATTAATGAATTATTTCTTGATCATTTATGCATTATGCAAATAATGTGTTCATAAAAAATATTTTAACAAACCTGCTTCATCTATAAAATATAGTTTATCCCGCCTTATCGTGTTCCTGTCACATCTTTGCGGTTTCGTATCGCTGTGTCATCGTGCGGATCACTCACGCCGTCCGGCGTGGCGCCATGAAAACTGAACAAGGATCCCGGCCTGATGCGTCGTCTTCTCGCCCTCACCACGTTGCTCGGAGG
The DNA here is from genome assembly GCF_029309905.1 of Brytella acorum. Classification (GTDB taxonomy): domain Bacteria; phylum Pseudomonadota; class Alphaproteobacteria; order Acetobacterales; family Acetobacteraceae; genus Brytella; species Brytella acorum. Next base: position 100,139 of record NZ_JARBJP010000006.1, on the reverse strand, counting down.
GATGCCCGTGATTGGGGCCGCCCATGCCGAGGCGCCCTTTTCCTTTGCGACAGCTCCGGGACAACTTCCGAAGAACGTGGTGCCTTCGTCCTATGTCATCAATCTGCGTACGGACGTGGCGAAACTGACATTGACCGGCGACGAAACTGTCACAATCGACGTCACGGCGCCGACTTCCGATGTCGTAATCAATCAGGCCGGTCTGAAACTCCACAAGGCCGTTCTTGACGGCGATCAGACCGCAACGATCAGTCAGGACGAAAGCGCCCAGACGGCCACCCTGCATTTCCCTGGCGCGGTGAGCACCGGCAAGCACACGCTCGCGATCAGCTATTCCGGCCCTATCCTCAAAACGCCGAATGGCATCTATATCGACGATTACAAAGGCGCAGACGGCAAAGCCAGGCGCATGATCGTGACACAGTTCGAAGTCGCAGATGCGCGCCGGATGTTTCCGGGCTGGGACGAGCCCGCCTTCAAGGCGACCTTCCAACTGAACGTGTCGCTGCCATTCGACTACGCCGCCATCAGCAACATGCCCATCATCGGCACGACACAGTCGGACGCGAAAACCAAACGCGTGTCGTTTGGCGCAACGCCTCGTATGTCGAGCTATCTGCTTGCGCTCGTCGCCGGCGACATGAGCTCGGTTCAGGGCGAAGCCGACGGCACGCCGATTGCGACATGGGCACCGACCGGCAAGCAGGACCAGGGCCAGTACGCCGTGCAGGCGGCTTCACAGATCCTGCCCTATTATAACGAATATTTCGGCGTGAAATATCCGTTGCCGAAGCTCGACATGCTGGCCATTCCCGGCAACTATCAGGCGGGCGCCATGGAAAACTGGGGGGCCCTGACCTATATCGACAACGCCCTGCTCTTCGACCCGGCCAACAGCACGCCACGTACGCGCGAAACGATTTATTCAGTCGTCGCGCATGAAATGGCGCATCAGTGGTCTGGCGATCTCGTCACCATGGCCTGGTGGGACAATATCTGGCTGAACGAGGGTTTCGCCACCTGGATGCAGACGAAGGTCACGGACAAGATGAACCCGGAATGGGACATCTGGCCGCGTGAGCACCATACGCGCGAGGCGACCATGTCGTCGGACGCCCTGCCTTCGACCCACCCGATCCAGCAGGTCATCCATAATGTCAGCGAGGCCGACACGGCGTTCGACGGTATCAGCTACGGCAAGGGTTCGCTCGTCATCCGCATGATCGAAGGCTGGCTCGGCGAGGATGCCTTCCGCGACGGCATGCGTCTCTACATGAAGGCGCACGCCTACAGCAACACCACCAGCCAGGATCTCTGGAACGCGCTTTCGGAAGCCTCGAAGCTGGATGTCGCAAGCGTGGCCCAGACCTTCACGACCCAGCCCGGCATTCCGGAAGTCGACGTCGCCAGCGCCTGCCATGGCGGCAAGACCGTCTACACGCTGACGCAGAGCCGCTTCACGATCCATGATCCCCATCCGACCGCGCAGACATGGAACATCCCGGTCGTGGCCGGTGGACCGGGCCTGAAAACGCAGAAGCTCGTGCTCGGCGACAAGCCGGTCAAGATCAAGGTCAAGCCCTGCGGCGCGCCGCTGAAGCTCGACCTCGGCGAGAGCGGCTATTATCGGGTGCATTATGATGATGCAGCTTTTGCCGCCCTGCTCAAGGCCGCGCCCTCCTTCGCCGCCGTGGATCGCGCCAACCTGCTCGGCGACCAGTTCGCGCTGTTCCGCGCGGGCAAGGCGCCGATCTCGACCTATTTCGATCTCGTGAACGTACTGACGGCCGCACATGAAAGCGACATCGCGGTTCTGAGCGAAATCATCTCCGGGCTGGACGCAACGGATACGTACGAAATCGGAAGCCCGGACCGCGAGGCGTTCCACGCTTATGCGCGCAGCGTATTGGCGCCGGTGTTCGCGCGTCTCGGCTGGGACCCGAAACCGGGCGAGAGCGTGCTCGACACCATATTGCGCCCCAGCGTGATCGGAGCCCTGGGCGATTTCGGCGATCAGGCGGTCCTCGCCGAAGCCCACACCCGCTTTCAGGCATGGAAGTCGAACCCCGCTTCTGTCCGCCCGGACCTGGTCGGCGTGGTGGCATCGATTGCGATGCGCGACGCGGATCTGAAAACCTGGCAGTGGATGGCTAAAAAGGTGCGTGACGCCCAAAGTACGGAGGTCAAGCTTCGTCTGTTCGGCGCCCTCGCCTCTGTCAGAAATCCCGATCTGATCCGCCGGAACGTCGCTTTCGCCTATAGCGGCGCCATTCCCAACGGTCGCATCGAGATGGCGCTGAGCAGCATCGCGGCCGAGAGCGAACAGCCAGATCTCGTCTGGCAGATCGTCAAGGAGCACGAGAAGGACATCCGCAGCCATCTCGCTCCGTGGTCGCAGGACGGTCTGCTACCCTCCATCGCGGGTCAGTCCAGCAATCCCGCGACGATCGAGGCGCTGAAGTCCGACCCCTCCGCCGACAGGACGACCGGCGCCAAGGTCGAGACCGCGCGTGCCCTTGATCGTGCCAATTCGCGGATCGAGACGAAGACGGTCATGCAGACCCAGTTGCATGACTGGCTCGCGACGCAGAACGGCCACGTCACCACGCCGTAACTGACCCGTTATCTTCCGGGAGGCGCGCCCTCCTGGAAGAAGCAATCGGATTTTCCATGAAAAAAGGGACGTTGCGGCGTCCCTTTTCGTGTTTCAGGCAGGCTCACGGGAGGCGAGATCCACGCCGCAGATGACGCCATCTTCCGTGCCGAAGATGAGCGCGCCGCCGCCCGGCGTGAAAGCCAGCGTCGTGACCGCACCTCGACCGGAGAGGCATACCGGCAGGACGCGTTCAGATCCGGTATCGGCGAGAAGCACCGTGCCGTCTTCATAGCCACCAGCCACCATATCGTGCTTCGGATGCGCGCGGACGGCGGAACAGAACACGCCCGGCAGCCTTGCGATCTCCGCCGGAGGCTTGCCCATCGGGCCGCCTCCGAAGAATGGCCACATGACGATCGCGTCAGCGCCCGAAGTGACCAGCCAGCGCCCGTTCCGCGTGAAATCCAGCGACCTGACCGGCTTCGGATAGCCGCTCATGCGCATGTTATGTCCGTCCGACAGACGCCATCCGTGCAGATCGTTCTCCTGCATGGATGTCACCAGCGCTTCGCCGCCCGGATGAATGGCCAGCCCGATATGGCTACCTTTCCATTCCAGCGGACGCACCGTATCGACTTTGGCCTGGACGAACCACATCGAGACGCCGTTATAATGCGAAGCCGCGATACGCTTGCCCTTCGCATCGAAGACGATGCCGGTGACCGTCGAGGGATGCTCCAGGGCCTTCAGCGTCTCGACCCCTTTCGCGTCACGCAGTTCCAGCCGCTTGCCGCTCGAAAACGCGATGTGGGACGCCGTTGCCGCCACATGGTCGATCCAGCGTCGCCCCTTGTGCAGTTCCGTGATGTCCCCTACGGCACTGATACGCACCAGCCGGTTGTCTTCGCCACCGCTCAGGAAGCCGGAAGGACCGGCATCAGCACAAAGCGACAGCACCGCGCCCTGATGCGCTTCGACACATGTCCATGTCGCCGCTTCAAGGAGCGTCTCAACCGCGACGATCCATATTTCACCGTCAACGGTCCCGATGGCGAAATGCCTGCCGTCCCGCGACGCAGCCGTCGCGCATATGGGAGATCCGACATTGCGCTCCGCGCCACGCGTCGAAAGCAGTTCCGTCATGCCGCTCATGCCGCCAGACAGCTTTCGAAGCCGCGCCGTAGCTGGGGACGATTGAGATTGCGGCCGATGAACACGATGCGCGAAACACGGGCTTCATTCTCTTTCCACGGGCCGATGTAATCGCCATCCGCCATCATGTGGACCGCCTGGAACGCAAAGCGCTCCTGCTGTCCCGCGAAATCGAGAATACCCTTCGAACGCAGAATATCCGGTCCCTGCTCCTGAAGGATCGCCCCGATCCAGGCCTGGAAACGAGCCTCGTCGAGCGGCCGATCGACGGAGAAGGACATGCTGGTGACGCCTTCCTCGTGACTATGCGCGGTATTTTCGAGGAAATCCGGCATGGTTTCGAGAGCCCGCTTCAGGTCAAATCCGCCCCGATCGAGAATATCGCTCATGGAGACATTGCTGCGCGTCGTCCGGTGGATCTGGACGCTGGCATTGATCTGACGCAAACGCGCTTCAATGGCGTCGAGGGTCTGTTCGTCGACGAGATCGACCTTGTTGAGCACGATTACGTCAGCGAATGCGATCTGGTTGACGGCTTCATGGCTCTCTTCGAGAGTCTGCATGACGTTGCACGCATCCACTACGGTCACCACCGCATCGAGGCGGGATTTTGCGCGCAGATTCTCGTCAACGAAGAACGTCTGGGCGACCGGCGCCGGATCGGCGAGGCCGGTCGTCTCGACGATAATGCCGTCGAACCTGTTCCGACGCCGCAGCAGGCTGCCAAGAATGCGGATCAGATCGCCGCGCACCGTGCAGCAGATACAGCCGTTATTGGTTTCGAACACTTCCTCGTCGGCATCGATCACCAGATCGCCATCGACACCGAGTTCACCGAATTCATTGACGAGAACCGCGTATTTCCGACCGTGCTCGGCGGAAAGAATATGGTTGAGGAGCGTCGTCTTGCCTGCCCCGAGGAATCCCGTAAGGACCGTAACCGGGGTCTTCGTCTCTGTCTCGGACATGATGTTCCTTATCGTCCCGATGGTCTTGTCGCCGATCCATATAGTGTCGCCCGGCCCGGCGTGACAGGGGCCAGTGTCACGTTGGCCCCGATGATGTGCCAGACCGGGTGAGAGGCGGCGAAGCCTCCGCCAGGCCGACACCCAGCAGCATGAACGCCCACCCCCCGAGAGGCAGATTCATGAGATCGCTCGTCGAGGCGATCGGCCATTCCTGAACGAGCACGGCGACGAACAATCCGGTACGCCACGCAAATCCTGTCGGCGTGTCCTGCGAGCGCACGCGCGGCCAGAGCGCGCACAGCCACGCCACGACCAGAGCCGAAAACAACAAAAGACCGGGCAACCCGGCATTCGTCAGGGCTTGCAGGTAATGATTATGGGTGTGCTGGGCACATATGTTGACGCCCCCGCCGTCGGGAACGTCATCGAACCACGAAAGACCATGCAGATAGGCGGTATTGGCGCATTGGTGGCGAAAGGCGTCATAGCCCAGCCCCGTCCACGGATTGGCTTTCGCCATCACCAGGGCGCGCGTATAGATGGCTCCATAAGGCGAATGTCCGAAATGGGAGAGCTGCTCGCGCGCCAGCAGAACGAGATGCCGAAAGCTGCCGGGAGACGCGACGCGCGCCATCAGGACAAGCAGCGGCACCGAAAGAGCCGCCATGACCGCTACGGGACGCACAGGGCGATACAGCGCCGCGCATACGAGTAGCCCGAACAGCAGCAGAACGAATGGCATACGCTGGCCGCCCAGCACCATGACACCCACGGCTGCGATCGTCATGACGCCAGCGCCCATAGCGCCGCGCAGGCGATGATCAGGCCCTGCTTTCGCGAAAATCCATGCACAGCCAAGCATGAGCATCGGCAGAAGCAGGCGCGAAAGCGGGGCTGCCGCACGGGGCTGCGCATACGGGCCCGTCAGGGTTCCGTCGACAAATCGCGGCATTCCGAACAGGTTATAACCGAACGCCGCCTGAATCAGCATCTGCAGCGCGATATAGCCGCCGCATAAGCAGACGAGTGCACACATGATCCTGCGGGAACGCTCGTCTTTCAAGGTCCAGCTTTGAAGCGCCGCGGCCATGAGCATGAAACGAATGGACAGGACCGCCTCACCAAGAGCGCCTGCCCCGCCCGATCCCAGGAACGCGACCGGGATCGAGCAGAACAGTTGCCATCCCCACCAGGCAAGCGCGATGCGTACCCAGATGGGCCGCGTCCAGTACCAGTCCTTCTCAACGAAGCTGCGTGCCAGGAGCAGTACTGCCAGTATGTCGATCGTCACTTCCGCGGGCCCGCGTCCATGCGTCAGAAACAGCGGCAGGGCGAGTGTCGCCATGCGCCCAACGCCATCCATGAACCTGGAAATTCTTGCTTTGCAAACCATGGGTTAACGACATGAGGCACAAGCGACGCGAAGGCAAGCAACGGATCGTTTCCGAAAGCCGTAGAGAATCGCATGGCGTATTTGTAAGGGAAATTAATGAAACGAACGCCGTTCATCGCCGTTGGTTGACACGACTTCCACGGGAAAAACCAAACAAGAAGGATCAACCGATGTCGATCACCATCAATCGTCTCGCCGCTGTGACATTGGGCGCCGGTCTGGCTTTCGCTCTTCCTTCACAGAGCGCCAAAGCCGAAGATGCTCTGGGCACGCCGGTCGGCCACCTGACCCTATCCGCGCAATCCGCCGATGTCGGGGTCGGATTCAGCTGGGGTGAAGGCACGCTGACATACGGCCACCACAAATATCGTTTCAAGGTCAGCGGCGCCGACATCGCAGCCGTGGGTTACTCGAAGATCAGCGCCCATGCGACCGTCTATAATCTCAAAAATCTGCACGATTTCGACGGCACCTATGGCGCGCTGAATGGCGAAGCGACGCTGGATCGCGGTCTTGGGGGCGCACTGCTGAGCAACTCGAACGGGGTCAAGCTCAAGCTCGACAGCGTTACCCGTGGCGCCCGCCTCGCCGCCGGCGCCCAAGGGCTGACCTTTACCCTCGAGAAGTAAAACGCATCTTTGGGTGCCCTGACGGGCCTAAACCGTTTTGCGTGCAAGCACCTTGCAGATCGCCCCGGTCAGCCGTGAAAGCTGATCGGGGCGTATCGTGAACGCCGGGGTCAGATAGACGATATCGCGAAACGGCCTCACCCAGACCCCTTCCGAAAGAAAGGCGTCCTTGAGAGCATTCAGGTCGTCGATGCGCTCAAGCTGCACCACGCCAATCGCTCCGAGCACACGGACGTCTTTCACGCCTTCAAGGTCTAGACATGGCGCGAGCTCCGTCTCCAGTTGCTGCCGGATCGCCTCGACCTGCTCCAGCCGCGGCTCGCATTCGAAAAGATCAAGCGATGCATTGGCCGCGGCACAGGCGAGCGGATTGGCCATGAATGTCGGGCCGTGCATCAACGCGTGTAACGGATCGTCCGACAGAAATGCCTCGAACACGTGACGGCGCGCGACGGTCGCCGCAAGCGCCATCGTGCCGCCGGTCAGAGCCTTCGAGAGCGTGACGATGTCAGGTACGATTCCGGCCTGTTCACACGCGAACATTGTTCCCGTCCGTCCAAATCCCGTAAATATTTCATCCAGAATCAACAAGCTGCCGCTCCTGTCCGCGACGTCGCGCAAGGCCCTAAGAACTTCGGGCGCATGGAACACCATACCGCCCGCGCCCTGTACGAGCGGCTCGACGACGATCGCCGCGATTTCATGCCCCTGCCTTGCGAGAAGATCGTCCAGAGCCGCGCGTTTCCCGGGCGTGGTCGGCAGATCCGCGATGATCTGGTCGGGAAGCGCGCCCGCGAACATGGCGTGCATGCCCTCTTCCGGATCGCAGATGGCCATCGTCGCGATGGTGTCCCCGTGATAGCCGCCACGAAACGACAGAAGCCGGGTTCGCCCCTTCACACCGCGATTGAGCCAGTATTGGATCGCCATCTTGAGGGCGACCTCCACCGCGACAGAACCGGAATCCGTAAAAAAGACGCGTTCGAGATCGCCGGGCAGCAAAGCGCTGAGTCGGGTGGCGAGTTCAAGCGCGGGCCGGTGGACGAGCCCTCCGAACATGACATGCGGCATGCGGTGGAGCTGCTCTTCGACCGCCTGGCGGATATGGGGATGATTGTAGCCGTGGCAGGCCGTCCACCATGACGCGATGCCGTCAATCAGCGACCGTCCATCCGCCGTCCTGATGACGCAGCCATCCGTCGACTCCGCGACGACGGGTGCGCGCATGGTGTGCATCTGCGTGTAGGGCAGCCAAATGTGGGACAGGCCACGCTCAACCCGGTTTCTGGTCATATGTCGTCATCCCGCTCGTGCGCCAATACTCTGTCCATGCCAATTGACCCGGAACGCCACATCCGGCACGGACGGTCTCTCATGACGCGCTTCGACCCATATTTCCAGCGCGCGCTCGACGCGCTCAATGCCAAGGGCCTGAGGCGCACCCTGCGCCCGGTCGGGCATCGCCGGATGGATCCGAAAGTCGTGCGGCGCGATGGCGCGCGGCTGATCGACTGTGCGTCCAATGACTATCTGGGGCTCGCTTCGCATCCCGCCCTGGCGGAGCGCGCGGCGCAATGGGCGGAGCTTTACGGAACCGGCGGACGGGCTTCACGACTCGTGACCGGAACGCTTGACCTTCACGCATCCGTGGAAAATCGCCTCGCCCGCTTCAAGAAGGTGGAAAGCGCGCTGATTTTTGCATCAGGATGGCAGGCCAACGCCTCCGTGCTGCCCGCCCTCTTCGCCCTGTCGGGGAAGCAGACCGGCCATGACGCGCTCGTTTTCACCGATCGCCTGAATCACGCGAGCATGCATCACGGATGTGTGGCCTCAGGCGTTCGACAGCACCGTTTCCGGCACAACGATATGGCGCATCTGGAAAGCCTGCTCGCGAAACATGCCCATGAGAAAGGACTCCGCTTCATCGTCACCGAAAGCGTGTTCTCGATGGACGGAGACCGCGCGGATGTCGCGGCGCTGCGCCTGCTCGCCGATCGTCATGAAGCGTTCCTTTATATCGACGAGGCCCATGCCACGGGCGTGCTTGGAAGCCACGGACAGGGACTGGCAACAGACCATGGCGTGGACCTCGTCATGGGGACATTCAGCAAAGCTCTCGGCGCCATGGGAGCCTATGTCGCCGGATCTCGCGCCGTTTGCGACTATCTCGTCAGCGCGTGCTCCGGGTTCATCTACAGCACGGCGCCATCACCGCCGATGCTGGGCGCGATCGACGCGGCGCTGGAAGTCGTGCCGGGTCTCACCGCCGAACGTGCGCGCCTCGAAGCCAGCGGACAGACGCTTCGCAAGGCGCTGGCCGCGGCAGGACTGGATAGCTGCGGCTCGACGACGCAGATCGTGCCGGTACGGATTGGCGACGCCGCGCGCGCGATGGATGTCGCGCACCGTCTGGCCAGCGATGGCATTCTCGCCGTCGCCATCCGCCCTCCCACGGTCCCGGCCGGGACCGCGCGACTACGCCTGACTCTCAATGCCATGCAGGATGAGAAGGACATTACAACGATCGCCAATGCCGTCATTCAAGCCATGCACGAGACGGCGCCATGAGATTTCTTTTCGTCCATGGATGGGGGTTCGATGCGTCATTCTGGAAGCCTCTGCTCTCCATGCCGGATCTCGACGACAGCCGGGCAACGGTCTTCGAAGCCGGTTATTTCGGAGCGCCGCCCCATCTGGCGCTCCCGGAAGAACCGTTCGTCGCGATCACGCATTCTGCCGGAACACCGTGGTTCCTTGAGCGCATGCCGCCGTGGTGCCGGAAACTCCTGGTGATCAACGGTTTTGCGCGCTTTTCCTGTGCCGATGACTTCAGGTCCGGAATCCCGCTCCGCATCCTGACCCGCATGCGCCAGAGACTCGGAAACGAACCCGAGACGACTCTAGGCGATTTTCGCGCTCGCGTCGGCTGTCGGGAAAGCTGGGAAGGAGCGCCGGACATCGCTCGCCTGGAAGCGGGATTGCAGCGTCTATGCGAGGTTGATGCGCGCCAGCCCGCCCGCGAAAACGCGGAACGCATTGCCTGGATCGCGGGCGCGCGGGACCCGCTCATTTCGAGCTACATGACCCATGAGAGCTTCTCGCCCGTTTCCTCCGGCCTGATTTATGAGGGCGGCCACCTCCTGCCTCTCGAGGAGCCGAACAGGCTGGCGACCTGGATAAGGGATATGGCTTTATGAATGTGTCTGACGGCTCGACGATCGCAGGACGCTTCAATGCGGCGGCAGCGGCGTATGAAGGGGCCGCGCGAGTCCAGGCCGAAAGCGCAACGTTGCTAGCGACGCGCATCCGCGCCGCGTTCGCGGACAAGGCTCCACGTCGCATCCTCGAGTTCGGGTGCGGAACGGGACTGCTGACGTCAAAAATCCGGGCGATGTTTCCCGATGCGGAACTGACCGTGACGGACATCGCACCGCTTATGCTCGAGCAGACGGCCTCACGCGTCGGCCACCATGCGACACATTACGCCCTGATGGATGCGAACGACGCTCATGGCGCGAACCGCTATGATCTGATCTGCTCGAACTTCGCGATGCAGTGGCTTTCCGACCGAGCCACCGCCCTTGCGAAACTCGCCGCCCTTCTCACCCCCGGCGGTCGCCTGATGGTCACCACGCTTGCGGAAGGCAGTTTTGCCGAGTGGCGACGCGCCTGCGCGCTCAGCGACGTGCCGTGCGGCTTCCCCGTCTATCCTTCCGCCCGGCAGCTTCAGAAGGAATGGCCGTTCTGCGGCAGCGGCGCCTGGGACGTAATTCCCGTCTACGACCGTGTTGGAAGTGGGCTCGCTTTTCTGCGCGATCTGAAACGCATAGGGGCTGCGACCCCGCATCCTGCCGCCGTTCCGACGGGCGCACGGTTGCGGGCGGCCATCCACAATTTCGATGCGAGAGCGACCGGGACGGTCACCTATCAGGTCGCAATCGGCTGCTTTCGGCGTTCCTGTCCGCTTCCCGGGGTGTTCGTGACCGGCACGGATACGGGAGTCGGGAAAACACTCGCGAGCGCCTGTCTGACACAGGCCTGGAATGCGACGTACTGGAAGCCGCTTCAGAGCGGACTTGCGGACGAGCCCGGAGACACCGATACGGTCATGAACCTCGCGGGCGTGCCGCCATCGCGCATGATACCTCCCGCCTATGCGCTCCAGGCGTCGCTCTCACCCCTGGATGCCGCGCGCGCCGAAGGCATGGTGATCGATCCCGCACGGCTCGCCCTCCCGGACCGCGTCCGGCCGCCGCTCGTGATCGAGGGGGCCGGGGGTCTGCTGGTTCCCGCCAGCGAGCACCTTATGATGATCGATCTCATCGCGCTTTACGGCATGCCCGTGGTGCTCGTCGCGCGCAGCGGGCTCGGCACGATCAACCATACACTTCTGAGCCTGGAAGCCCTGAAAAATCGGGGCATCGAGGTTGCCGGGGTCCTTCTCGTCGGTCCGATCAATGAAGGAAATCGCGCAGCCATCGCGCAAAGAAGCAATGTGCGCATTCTCGCGGAAATTCCGTGGATGGACGAGGTCAATGCCGCGTCCATCTCGAACGTGGCGGCGACGATACCGATATTCGATAGCATCAGCCGACGATAAGATGCCTGAACCTCCGCCCCGGACACGAAAAAGGCGTCCTTCGCGGGGACGCCCTCTCTGAATGCCGCTTGGGTATGACCTTGACCGTCAGCCGCCCTTCAGGAAATTACCGAGGTCCGAGCGCGATTTGTTCACGATCCCGTTCATCTGGTCACGCTGACCTGTGGCTGAATCACGAAACTTGCTCACCGTATTGGACGGTGTCTGCTCGAGATTGGTGAGCCTGCCTTGAGCCTTGTCGATTTTCCGCTGCAAACGCGCCTTATCCGAGGCCGAAGCATTGGTATATTTTTCCTTCAGGCTCGCGAGTTTCTTCTCCTGCGCTTCACGTTCAGCCGCAGTACCCGATCGATATTTCTGCGCCTGCTCGTTCAGACAGTTTTCCCTGTTGGCAATCCGTCCCAGCGCACTCATGCCGCTTGTGCTCGACTGACAGCCCGTGGTGGCGGCGGATGACTGTGCATGCGCGGTCGTGGCTATTCCCGAGACAAAAATCACACTGAAAGCGGCTGCAACCGCGGAAAGGTGTTTCATAGAAATCATACCTTTTAAAAACTCGAAACCGCCGCCCTTCTAAGCATGAAATAAGTCATCGATGTGACCGGCCCGATAGTTCCATGGTCTGCGTGCGGATAAATTTCAGTCTCTGGCGTGCCATTATGACGTCGAATTGCCGGGCGCGAACCAGACCGCGTTCACTCAGCGCTTTTCTTTCCGAATCATTACTTGCAAGATGCAATATTGCGTTTTCGAGTTGATCTGGGACGTCCGGGTTCGCATGAAGCGCGGCATCTCCGACGACTTCCGGCAGACCGCCGTTGCGTGAAGCGATTACGGCCGCCCCGCTGGCCATGGCTTCGAGTGCGGTCAGTCCGAAAGGCTCCAGCCATCGGCTTGGCACCACGACGATCGAGGCCCGCGCCATCGCTTGCAGAACGACTTCGTAGGGTTGGTACCCCCAATGCGCGACCCCCGCGACATCCGCCTCGCGTTCCACCGCGCTGACGAAAGCGGTGCGCGGTGCGTTCTTCTGAAAACGGTCCGCCCCGATCATGCTCGCGGACCAGCCAGGCAGGCGACGGCCCACATTCCCCCAGGCTCTGACGAAAGCATCCACGCCTTTATCCGCCACGATACGACCCACGAACAGGATTTCTCGCGCGCGCGGCTCCGCGCGCGGCGGCAGCCCCGCAAGATCGATGCAATTGGGCATGACCGTCACGGGGGCGGCATCGATATCCTCGAGAAAGCGGCGACGCAGCCAGTCCGAGACCGTGATGACGTGAAGTTTCGACAGCAGTTTCTCGCGCTCCCGTGGCGAACGCGCGCCCCGCATCTCCTGGGGATCATTATGGAGAATAAGCTGTACCGGCGCGAAGCGGCTCATCGCGAGTGCAAGTTGCGGTTTGTTGTGCACTTCGATCAGGTTCGGACGAAGGCGTCGCGCGACGCATTGGCAGGAAAGCTGGTAACGCGCGCTGTGAGAGAGCCAGTGCCAGGCTCGACCCAGATCATGGATCGGTCGGAAACGACCGCCGCTCAATGGCGCTCCATCAACAGGACCTCCAAGGACGACATCGCCAGGGAACGCCAGACGGGACACGAGAAGCGAGATCGCGCCAGCGCTGTTGGAAGAATAACTCTCACGTGGCGGCAGAATTGTAAGAACGGTCATCTATTCGAAATCAGTCGGCAATCCAGGATTTTCCCAATGTTCGAACATTCTGACGACCTGATGAGGCAGAATGCGGGCAGTCGAAATATTCAACGGAATTTTAACTTTATGAAACCAGCCAACGCCGGATGTCTCCGCGCTTTCCCTGGCTTCCCCGCCCGTCAGCACACCGACAAAAAACAGCTTCACGATCGAAAACACGTCAGGATCATGTCCCTGCGAGTTACGGTCCCATACAGCCGCGAGCTTGAGAATCCTGCCTTCAAAACCGCTCTCCTCCCGCAATTCCTTCAGCGCGTTCTGCGCAGGCGTCAGGTTGACGTCCGCCCATCCGCCCGGAAACGTCCATCGACCTTCGTCGATTTTTTCCCGAACCATAAGAACCTGGCCCTGGGGATTGAACAACGCGACGCGCACGTCGACTTTCGGGGTCGCGTAGCCTGTTTCCGCAGTGAAAAAGCGCGTAATGCGCTCGGGCGCGGCATCGACATGGGCGCTCATCATATGGCTTGCGAGGTCCCGCAACTGGACATAGCGCTCCCGATCATAGACATCGCGCGAGAACGCCAGACCCGACTGGGCAATGGCCTGCATCTCACGGGCGAACCGTAGCCAATCCGGTTCCGTCATCCTCACCTCTCCGTCTGCCGCGGGGAACATATCGGCCCCGCGGCGCTGGCGACATGGCTTCATCCATCACATGTTGAAGCTTGAGTCCCGTATCTATTTGACGCACATGGCTGCAAAATGTTTCACGCGAGCTGATAAGGGCATCACATGAAGATCGATGGCATTCCCTACCGAAGTGTCTGGCGCGATGCGACGGACCCACGCTGCGTCCATATTTTCGATCAGACGCGCCTGCCCTGGACCATCGACATTCTCGATCTGCGAACGCAGGACGCTGTCGCTCACGCAATCCGCTCCATGCAGGTGCGCGGCGCGCCCCTTATCGGTGCTGTCGCGGCTTACGGGCTGGCGTTTGCCATGAACAAGGACCCGAGTGATTCAGGTCTGCGAAAGGCCGCTGAGGAACTGGTGGAAACGCGGCCCACGGCCATCAACCTGCGCTGGGCGATTGAGCGTATGGTCGCGGCCCTGTCCGCCCTGCCCGCAGCCTCACGCGCACAGGCCGCTTATGACGAAGCCGACGCCCTCTGCGACGAAGACGTCGCGGTCAATGAATCCATCGGGCGCCACGGGCTGGCGCTTTTCGAAGACCTGTGGGCGCGGCGACGTCCGGGACAGGAACGGCTGAACATCCTCACCCATTGCAATGCGGGATGGATCGCGACCGTGGACTGGGGGACGGCGCTCGCTCCGATCTACATGGCTCATGACAAGGGGCTGCCCGTCCATGTCTGGGTCGATGAAACACGTCCGCGCAATCAGGGCGGGCTCCTGACCGCCTGGGAACTCGGCGCGCATGGCGTCCCTCACACGCTGGTCGCCGACAATGCGGGCGGTCACCTCATGCAGCACGGTCAGGTCGATCTCGTGATCGTGGGCACCGATCGCGTCACGCGCCAGGGCGACGTGGCCAACAAGATCGGCACCTATCTCAAGGCTCTGGCGGCGCATGACAACAATGTGCCGTTCTGGGTCGCGCTCCCGTCCTCCACCATCGACTGGCGCGTCACGGACGGCGTCCGGGAAATTCCGATCGAGGAGCGTTCTCCGGATGAAGTGACGCATGTCGGCGGTCTGGATGAACGCGGCCATCCGGCCCGTGTGCGGGTAACGCCTCAGGGAACATTCGCGGCCAACCCCGCCTTTGACGTCACCCCGGCGCGCCTGGTTTCCGGTCTGCTGACGGAGCGCGGCGCCTGCGAGGCCAGCATGAGCGGCCTGGCGCGGCTCTTTCCAGATCTGGTCCAGAGCGCCTAAGCTTGTCCTGTCTGTCTCTGACAGGACGGGCCGATCATGATGGTCGCCATGCGAAACAACTCTCAGGAACGAGCGTATGAACGCGGAAAGAACAAGAAATCCGGCAAGACCGCTTCATATTTCTCTCTGCCTGACCATCGCCACCATCCTCTCGGGATGCGCGGATAGTCGTGTCCCGCAGTCCACGCCCAATCGGACGCCGGTCGCGCAATACGCTAATGGCACGACCGGGCCGCTCGGCTATGACAGCCACGTCCCGGATTTCGCGACGCGTAATTTCGAGCCGTTCAACCGCCAGGACGTCGTGGCGATCGCCCTGCGTGAATGGCGGATGTTCGGAAATCCGGTCAGCGACGACGATCCCGAAGAACGCCCCGAAGCCGCCTTCCCGGCCCTGAAACCCGAGCGTATTCCGGGACTGTGGCAACGTATCGGCGAATACTGGTGGATCGGCCAGGACCCGGGTGAAACCGAGGTCAGCTGGACGGGCAAACAGGACGGTGACGGCCGCATTTTCGCTCCCGAACACGACGGACACTATGCCTGGTCCGCCGCGTTCATTTCCTACGTGATGCGCGTCGCCGGGGCCAATGAGCGTTTCCCCTACTCCCCGAATCACTCGACCTATATCAACGCCGCCGCGACGGGGCAAAGCACGGGCCTCAAGGCGCAGGACCCCAAAAGCTATATCCCGAAGCTCGGCGACCTGCTCTGCGTGGGCCGGGGCCGAAGCAAGAGCATCACGTTCAGCATGCTCCCGACCTCATACGGTTTTCCGTCCCACTGCGGCATCGTTGTCGCCGCCGGACAGGTCGGCGCCCCGTTTGGACATCAGTTGAGCATCATCGGCGGCAATGTCGACGATGCCGTTTCGCTGACCCACGTCCCGACCGATGCGCGGGGCGCACTCAGTGACGCCGACGGCCACATTTACGACTCGCGCTACCCGTGGCTCACCGTGCTGGAGGTGCAGTACGACGCCGACCGCGAGCCCGACAGCGGACAGTAACGCTCATCACGTCTCCCGCGACACACTCTCGATCGGCAGCCCCGCCGCCTGCCAGCCGCTGATGCGCCCCCGCAGGCCGGTGGCGTCCGGCGGCCCTTCGAATCCGTCCGCCACGTTGATCGTCGTCGTATAGCCGTACCACGCCGCGAGTTCCGCCGTCATCTGGGAACGCGCCCCCGACCGGCAGATGAAGTAGAGCGGCGTCGTCCGATCCGGCACCCCCACATTGAGCTTCCTCAGGAAACCTTGCGCGTCAGAGGGATCCCAGGCGATCCGCAACAGCGATTTACCGATCGCCTCAAGTGCCGGAACACCGATTTCGGTCCATTCCTGGGGTGTCCTGACATCAATCAGGACTGAACGGGACTCATTGCCCAATCTGATCCATGCTTCCTGCGATAAAACCCGCTCTGTCATGCTGTTTTTCTCCATCCAGATTTCATAGTAAAATGTTAATTGCAGAAAGCGCAGACGGAAAGGACGGATTGGCGATGACCCACTTCGATGAGACAGTTCAAACCCATACCGGATGGACCACGACATCCGCAGGCATGACCGCGGCCATCGGAGGCACGCCTCTCATCCGCCTCAAGGGCGCTTCGAAAGCGACCGGCTGCGAGATTTACGGAAAAGCCGAATTCATGAATCCCGGCGGCTCGGTCAAGGATCGCGCGGCTCTGGCGATCATCGAGGATGCCGAAACCCGGGGAGTCCTCAAGCCCGGCGGCACGATCGTCGAAGGCACGGCGGGGAATACCGGCATCGGTCTCACGCTCGTCGGGAACGCGCGCGGGTATCGCTCGGTGATTGTGATGCCGGAAACACAGAGCCGCGAGAAGATCGACTTTCTCCGCATGATCGGTGCCGATCTTCGTCTCGTGCCCGCAAAGCCGTTCCGCGACCCGGGGAACTACGTTCATGTTTCGCGGCGGCTCGCCGAGGAGAGCGGTGGCGTCTGGGCCAACCAGTTTGACAACACCGCCAACCGCGAGGGCCATCGGCGCACGACCGCGGCCGAAATATGGGCCCAGACGGGCGGTAGGATCGACGCCTTTACCTGTGCGTGCGGCACGGGGGGCACATTGGCCGGAGTCGCGCTCGGTCTGGCGGACGCCGCGAAGAAACATGGCGTCGCCCGCCCTCGAATCGTATTGGCCGACCCGGAAGGATCCGGATTATATGGCTGGGTCAAGAACGGCGATCTCAGCATTTCCGGTGGTTCGATTACCGAGGGAATCGGGCAGTCCCGTGTCACGGCCAATCTCGAAGGCGTGGTTTTCGACGATGCGGAACGCATTCCGGATGCCGAAGCCCTCGAACAGATATTCTCGATGCTCGCGGAGGAAGGTCTCTCCGTCGGCGGCTCCGCCGGCATCAACGTGGCGGCCGCCATCCGCACGGCCCGCAAGCTGGGTCCGGGGCATACGATCGTCACGATCCTCTGCGATGGCGGCGCGCGCTATCAGTCCAAACTGTTCAATACGGCCTTCCTGCGCGAACGAGGGCTGCCCACGCCCGCCTGGCTGGATTGAGAATGGAATTTTCTCGCGAAATCTGACGAGTTGAAACCAATTGCAACACCGGCTGTTCAACTCGGAAAATCCGGATCATTGTTACAATCATGGAAACGCCTCCCCATCTTCTGATTGTTGATGACGACCGTGAGATCCGCGAGCTGCTGACGCGATTTCTCGAACGCAATCATTATCGGGTCACGGCCGCGCGCGACGGGCGTGAGGCCCGGCGGGCATGGACGGCCGGACATTATCAGCTCGTCGTCCTCGACCTGATGCTGCCCGGTGAAAGCGGCCTGGATGTCGCGCGTTGGCTGCGGACCCAGGATGATGTCCCGATCATCATGCTCACGGCCATGGGCGACGAGACCGATCGTATCATCGGCCTGGAGTTCGGCGCTGACGATTACGTCGCCAAACCTTTCAATCCCCGTGAACTGCTCGCCCGGATTCGCGCCGTACTGCGCCGCACCGGAGAGGCACAGGAAAAACGTGCCGCCTCCGATACGCGCTTCATGAAGTTCGGTGGATGGATCCTCGAACCCAGCCGACGTCGGCTGGTCAATCCGGAAGGCACCGAAGTCCCCCTCACGGGAGGGGAATACGATCTGCTCGTCGCGCTGCTGGAGCGTGCCAATCGCGTCCTGACGCGCGACATGCTGCTGGAATTGCTTCGCGGGCGTCAGGCAGGCCCATTCGACAGAGCCATAGACGTCGCGGTCAGCCGGTTACGGCGCAAGCTTGAAGATGATGGCCGCAACGCCCAGTTGATCAAAACCGTCCGGGGCGGCGGTTATGTTCTGGCCGCGGACGTAGAGCGGATCTGACGCGCCTGGCGATGCCTCATTTTATCCCGCAATCCCTGCGGGCACGCACAAGCGTTCTCTTGATCGTCGGCCTGTGCGTCACGCAGGCCGCCGGACTGACCATTCATGCCCTCGATCACGTGGATTTCGGGCGTCGCAACGAGCTTCGCGAGTCACAACATCAGGTCTTCGTGGCCTATCGATCGGTCGTCGAACTGGAACCCGGCGCACGTGAAGCCGCATTGAAAGCTTTCGGCTTCCCCTCGAATTTCAAAGTTACCCTCTCCGAAAATCCCGATCCACTCGAACCCCGGCGCGAACTTCCCCTGATGCCTCAAAACATGGGAGGCTTTCCCTTCATGGGGCCTTCCGGCCCGCCAGGACAGAGCGACGCGGGCTTCGATCATCACGGTCCGCCCCCCCAGATCCAGAGCGGTCGGCCACCGGAGGATAACGCCCCGACTTTCGGTCAGAGTCATCCAATCGGCGCGATGGAACCGACTTCCAAACCATACGCCTATACGCGCGCTCCCCTGTCGTTCGGATTTTTCGGCAACAGCCATGAGCGGAGCGCTCCGTTCGGGGACGGCATGCCGCCCATGATGCATGCGCCGATGGTTCCGCGGCGACTGATGCCGCAAAAAATTCTCGTGGGTCATCAGGCAGGAAGCTGGCGCTACATTTACTCTCTCCAGTTTCCGGACAAAAGCGGCTGGCTGGTCATACAGTTCAAGGTCAACAGACCGACCCCGTTCGATTCACCGACATTTCTCATCGCGTTCGCTCTCATGACGATCTGCGGCGGCACCATGATCCTGTGGGGCACTCAGAGACTGATCGCGCCGGTCGGCACTTTAGCCCATGCGGCGGAGGCTCTGGGACGCGATGTCAATGCACCGGCCCTTCCAGAGCGTGGCCCCACGGAAATCCGCCGTGCCGCCATCGCTTTCAACGACATGGCGGCGCGTATCCGGCGTTTCGTTTCGGACCGCACCCTCATGCTCACGGCCATCGGCCATGATCTGCGCACGCCGATCACGCGCCTGAAGCTCCGCGCTGAATTCATCGAGGATGACGATCTCCGCGACAAGTTTCTCGCCGATCTCGACGAAATGGAAAGCATGGTCGCGGCGACGCTTGCCTTTGGTCGCGACACTTCACGTCAGGAGCCGATGGTCAATGTCGAACTCAACGCCCTGATCCAGACGCTCGCGGACGAAGTGGCGGAAAGCTTTCCTCAATTCGCCGACAGCATCGTTTTCGAGCCTGCGCCCGCGGCCGTCAAAATTCGCGCGCGCCCCCTTGGCCTCAAGCGCGCCATAACCAATCTGGTCGTCAACGCCGTGAAATATGGAGACAGCGCGCAGATCGTCCTGACGCCCCCTGCCGCGCATCGGGGCCAGCGCGAACGCTTCGCTGTGGTCACGGTTGAGGATCACGGGCCGGGGCTGCCCGAAGACGAACTGGAACGGATGTTTGAACCCTTCGTTCGCGCGGAGGAAAGTCGTAACCGCGAGACAGGCGGCAGCGGCCTTGGCCTTGCCATTGCGCGAGGTATCATTCGCGAACAGGGCGGCGACGTGAGACTGGAAAACCGTCCAAAGCTGGGATTGCGGGCCGTCGTCAAACTTCTGGCATAATGACCGCGAATGGCGCGCCTTGAAGACATCCACCACTTCTGCGATCAGTGGCCCCTCCATATCCCGGGACGTCGGACGCCGCCGTCGCCGCACTCGGAACCGGCCTATCTTGTTTCATAGACTTTATCACCGGATGCTCGCCCTTTCGGCATCCCCCTACGCGACGCTCTGGCTTTTCATAATTGCTGCGGCGGAAGCCTGCATTTTCCCGGTTCCCGTCGATCTGATGTTGATTCCCATGGTGTTGGCGCGGCGGGATCGTGCGTGGCCGCTCGCAGCGATCTGCACGGCTGGAAGCGTTCTGGGCGCGGTCGCCGGATGGGGCATCGGGGCTTTTCTGCTTGAAGTCGTGGCCATGCCCATCGTGCATCTGTATCACGCGGAAACGACACTGGCGGCGCTTCAGGCTCGATTTGTGCATTACGGCGTACTCATCGTTCTGGTGAAGGGGCTCACCCCCATTCCCTTCAAGATTGTCACGATCGCGGCAGGGGCCGCCCATTTCGCCCTGCTGCCCTTCCTCGCCGCCTGCGTGGTCACGCGCGGCGCGCGCTTTTTCCTAGTGGCGGGCCTGCTCAGGATGTTTGGTGCCCCCATCCAGGACTTTATCGAACGACGCTTGACACTTGTGCTTCTGGGGGTCCTTTTCCTGGTGATTGCCGGTATCCTGGCACTCAAATATTTCTGACTGCCCGAGGAGCTCTCTCATGCCCAAACAGATCGCGGTCATTACCGGCGCCGGAGCCGGCATCGGGCGGGCGACGGTTCGCGCTCTTGCCGCGCTCGGTTTCGATATTGCGCTCCTCGGGCGCAACGAGGCCCGCCTGCAAGACGCCGCAGCCGAACTCACGGGCAAAAACGTCCGTGTGGCGACGCTGCAGGTGGATGTCGCGGATGCTGCGGCGGTCAGGTCGGCGGCGCGACATGTCGAGGATGAGCTTGGTCCGATCACTGTCTGGGTGAATGCCGCCGGTCTCTCGGCGGTCGGTCCCATTCTCTCGCTGGACGACGACACGATCCGTCGCGTCACCGAAGTCACGTATCTGGGCAGCGTTTACGGAACGCAGGCGGCTCTCGAATGCATGCGCGCACGCGGTACGGGAACGATCGTCAATCTCGGCCTGTCCCACGCGCTGCGCGGACAGCCCTTCCATTCCATCGTGGCGGGAGCGCATGCGGCGATTGCCGCGTTCTGCGACAGCCTGCGGCCCGAAATCCATCATCTCAACGACCGCATCGACATTACGGTCGTACACCTGCCGTCCATCAATACGCCGCGTTTCGGCTGGCAGCGCAACGTCACGGGTCATGCTCTGCTTCCGGTCGGACGGGTCTATGAGCCGGAGGTGGCGGCTCAGGCGATCATGAAAGCCATATTCGGCCATCACCGCGATGTCTGGGTCGGTATCGGACACGTCGTGCCGGGGATCGTTCAGTCTCTTGCGCCAGCCCTTCGCGACCGATTCCTCGGGCGTCGTGGCATCAAGGCCCAGTATTCCTCCGAACCCTACGAGAAGCAGCCGGACAACTTTCACGGCAGTCTGGATGGCGCCTTTGCGGCTCATGGCGCTTTTGAAGGGATTCCCCATCAGGACAAAGGGCCGCCGCCCCTCATGATGACGGCTCCGCTTCGTCTCGGCCTGATCACCGCAGCCATGGCCCTCGTCGCGCTGCTGGTCCGGGGGCGCGTCAGAAGCTGAGGGCCGAAAACCCGGCCTGACGCCGAAGGTTTCGGTCCGCAGCCTGGCTGGCCTTTAGCTTGGTCGGCGCGCGGCGTCGGGCGTCGAGTGCACGATGGCGCGATGGCGCTGAAGTCCCGAAAGCAGCTTCTGGGCGTCCTGCGGCGTGAACACGACGCCGATAGGTCCATAGGCCGGATGCTGAAACGCGAAAACGGACCCCTCGGTCAGAGCATCGATCTGAAGCGCCCAGTTCGTGCGATAAACAGGCTTGAATTTCGCGCCTTCTATCGGCGTAGGGGGCGCTTTTTCCGCGATCGCCTCACGCACGGTTCCCAGGCTGGCGATGAGTTGGGTCAACTGATGCGGATCAAGATTGATCGTCCCCGAAACGCCACTCCCTTCGAGGAAATTCAATTTTGCGCTTTTGCCGTCATCATTCAGTTCGACCATCATGCGTGCGGTCATGACGCGCTCCCCATTACCGTATTCTGAAAGAAAAATCGTTCAATATCCGACAGATGCACCGTGAAGCATGCCAGCGTCGCACCACCAGCCCCGCTTCGACAGAACCTTTGCCGCCGCCTGAGCATCGACGTCATTACCAAACAGGCCGAAACATGTGGCACCCGAACCGCTCATACGAGCAAGGCCACATCCCGGTTGCACCGCTATGGCGTCGATCACGTTTCCAATCACAGGATAAAGAGCAATGGCCGAGGCTTGCAAATCGTTTTCGGTCTGCTTCAACGTCCTGAGCATGTCCGGGAAGTCAGACCAGGACACGGGCAGCTCCGGGGCTAGGCTGAACCGATGGCAGGCCTCCTTCCAGTGTTTGAAAATCGATGGAGTCGGCACGGCGATACCGGGATTGACGAGGAGTATCGCGCAGTCGGGAATGGCCGGTGCGTCTGAAAGCATGTCCCCGACACCCTTCATGCGGCGTGGGACCTGATCCAGACATACCGGCACATCCGCGCCAAGCTTCGCGGCCAGTGTCTGGAGATCCACCTTTTCCAGTCCCCAGGCGCGCGCGACCAGCCGCAGTGCCGCTGCCGCGTCCGCCGAACCCCCACCGATTCCGGAGGCCACAGGCAGATGTTTATCCAGCGTCATCGTGATGGCGGGCAGATGATCGGGCGAAGCCGAGCATTCGCGCAAAGCCGACGCGGCGCGCAGAACGAGGTTGGAGTCATCCGCTGCGAGGCCGGCCCCGAAGGGACCTTCAATCGTTAGAAACGCTGCCCCGTCTGAATCGTCTCTCTCTTCGAGAACGAGCCGGTCTGCGGCTGGTGCAAAAACAGCCAGACTATCGAGTTCATGATAACCGTCAGACCGGCGTCCAGTAATATGGAGGTAGAGATTGATTTTCGCGTGAGCGAGGCTTTGAAGACTCATGGATTTCATTGTTTTTTTACAGCTGCCTTCTTTTCGAAAATATCCAGACCCGGTCCCTTTTCCAGAGCGGCTTCGATGAGCGCCTGCGTCGACTTCTCAGGATGAAAGCCGAGCGCCTGATTCCACTGATCGCGGGCTTCCAGATGTCTGCCCCGATACCAATAGGCAACACCCAGATGGTAAGCGATCTCGGGATCCGTCGGCAGCGCGTCCGCCGCACTCACGAAGAGTGGCATGGCGGCGGCGACATCCCCGGCTTGCTTGAGAAGGGCCCAGGCGTAGCTGTCACGAATTTCCGCGTTGTCCGGCGCCAGAGCCGTCGCATGCTTCAACAGTGCGAGGGCCTGTTCGGCATTTCGTCCACGCAGAACGTCGGAATAGCCTGCATAATTGAGCAGTTCGGGTTCGTTGGGCGCCAGGGCGAGCGCATGGGCCAGATCGGCCTGCGCCTTGCTCCGCTCTCCAAGAGCGTCATAGGCCAGTGCTCGCCCGAAATAGAGCGGCCAAACTCCGGCTCTCATCCCCGACACGCCCGAAAGCGCGGCCGTAAAAGCGTCAATGGCCTCCCTGGAGTGACCGAGCTGCTGTTGAATGTCACCAATCTCGGCCAGTATGGTCACATCCTTCGGCTGGAAACGGCATAGCCTCTGAAGGGCCGCCAGAGCAGCGGGGAGATCACGAAGCTCCTGCGCGATGGATGCGAGCGCCTGATCAGCAACCGGTGATAGCGGATCATCGGCGGCGACGCCCTCCAGCAACGGTTCCGCCTCCGCGAGACGTTTTTCACGATGCAGCTCTTCGGCGAGAGAAATCCGTGCGATGGCAAGATCCGGCATGAACCAGATCGCCTGGCGCAAAAGCATTTGCCGGAATTCATTCTTCTCACTGTCCTCTGGCCGCCGATGCTCTGGCGATCGGGCATCAGCGGGGTCGGCCAGCATCGAAGCCAATTCGAAATAATATGACGCCAGTCCCTGCCGCGCAGTGAGCCCATGAACCCTTTGCGCGTTCGGGCGAACATGTTCGAGAACCAGCGCCAGCGGCGGTATGTCCGTGGCTGCGCTTTTCAGAACGCGCTCCGCCCCGGCCGGGTCATGTTTCGCGGCAAGCCAGTCGGCTTCCTGCACCGCGAGAATGTACCCCAACATCGGCGGCAAACCTGATCCGGCGCCATGAAGGCGTCTGAAAAGCGCTTCGGTCCTCGGATCGTTGGCAGACGCCGCGATCCGCGCAGCCTGCAAGACATTGATCGCACCCACGATGCCGATCTGATGCGTCTGCTCAAGCAGCGCGATCGCAGCCGCCGGGTTGCCAGCTCCGAAGCGACTCCATGCCCGCAACACCGGACTGGCAAGTTCCATGAGACCCGGATTGACGCTGGGCGCCATGAAGAGCCGCTCAGCTTCCGCCCAACGTCCGGCATAGACGGCGCCATTGCCCCGCAGGATCTGGACCATGTTACCATCCGGCAACATGGCCGCCAGTTCGACCGCCCGTTGCGCCGCTTCCGGTCCGGCATCGATCGCCGCCGTCCGCATCGCCATGAAAATGAATGGCGGATCGGTCATGCCCGCTTTTACGGCCTGATAAAGCGCGATATCGGCATTGGAAACATCCCGCCGTTCCATAAAGACGACGGCGGCGAGCACATTGCCTGTCAGAGACGACGAGAGGGGCGCTTCGTCCGCGATCCTGCTCGACTGGACCGGCTTGCCCCCTGGCAGCGCTCCAGCCTGCACCGGAATCGCCCAGCACAGAGCAAAAGCCGCGCCAAGCGATATCAGCTGTCGACACGAAGACTTGGTTTGCATCATGCCTCAACCTAAACTGTTCCGTGCCTGAGGCCAAACATACCGGCTTTCGGCTCGACGCGTTCCAATGGCGCGACAAGATTTCCGCGCAATCCAGGTTTGCATGCAATGATCTCCCTTCCAGATTCCGGCCTGCATGACAGCGAGGCTCTGACCTTGCTGCGCCAGTATCTCGACTGGGGCGTAGACTGCGCGCTCGACGAGGAGGGAATCTCCCGGTTCGGCGAAGTCTCCCTTCGTCGCGTCATCCCCGCGCCTCCCCCCACCGCGTCGGTGGTATCGTCGGCGTCTCGCGTGCCTCAGCAGGACGCCGATGACGATCGGAGATTTGCACGCGCATCCTCATTGGAGGAGTTGGCGGCGATCATACGGGCGGTCAGCGATTTCCCGCTGGCACGGACGGCGACGCATCCCGTCCTTCCGATCCATGTGCC
Source organism: Brytella acorum (assembly GCF_029309905.1). Taxonomy (GTDB): domain Bacteria; phylum Pseudomonadota; class Alphaproteobacteria; order Acetobacterales; family Acetobacteraceae; genus Brytella; species Brytella acorum. The sequence goes on along the minus strand of NZ_JARBJP010000006.1, from coordinate 74,948 downwards.
CGGCTCGAACCTCATGATCATCGGCGAGACGCCGAATGCCGATGAGGATCGTAGCGGCATTCCGCTGGCAGGAGAGACATCGGAGCTTCTGGGCCAGCTTCTGGGAACCATCGGGCTGAACATCGCCGCGCAGTCACGCATGGCGGCCCTGCCCTGGCGTCCTCCCGGCGGCCGGGACGCTTCACCCCTGGAAATGCGTTACGGCCGTCCGGCGCTCGAACGCGCGATTGCCCTGATTCGCCCCCGGCGGCTCGTGGTGCTCGGAGGAACCGCGATACGCATGTTGCTGGGTGAGACGGCCTCTCCCGCGCGAGTTCGGGGAAAGTGGACAGACGTGCGAATCGATTCGCTAGGCACAGTGCCCACGCTTGGACTGCGCCATCCGCTTCAGATTCGGACCAGTGCAGCCGCTCGCCGGGACATGTGGAAAGACCTCCTTTTGCTTGCCGAAACACTCGATTTACCGGTCTTCGGGGCATGAACGGCATTGGCCGGGACCATCTCCGACGAATCATGCAAAAAACCTGCGAAAACTGCCGTTTTTTTCGGCCGCACCTCTAGTAAGATGGCAACATTATGCCTAGAATGACTGAGAGCGCTGCCCTGCCAAAACGCAGAAGACTTGCCAAAAAATTCTTAACCGGCTATTTCCCCGCCCACCATGCGAGGGAATTATTCATCACTCACTCTTGGCAATAGCGCCCGTGCGATGCTGTTAAGCGTGATGATCTTGGGCACGACGCTGGCGCCGGTTGGCGCACAGAGCCTGAAAAACAGCAAATCGCCGACAGATCGCGATAGCGCGCAGAGTGAAGAGAGTGCGTTCGCGGTGCCACGCCTGCCGGACCATGGCGAGGGCGCAAGCCTTCCCCATCCGCTCTCCGCCGGCGATGCCGCGGCCGTTCGGGACATTCTGCGCATCCAGCGGGAAGGACAGTTTGATTTCGCGCGCATCAAAGCGCGTAATCTCAAAGATCCGACCCTCCTGGGCGATATTCTCGCGGAACGCTACCTGAGCCCCGCCTATCACCCTGAAGCGTCGGAACTGCGTGGCTGGCTGAGCGCCTACCCGGATCTGGCGGACGCGGCCGCCATACAGGAGCGCCTCCTCCAGGTTGCCCCCAAGGGCAGCGTGCCGCCGCGCCATTTCGTGACCCCGCTCTCGCCGGCGGTCACGGTGGCGCCAATGGACGGCGACACCGACCCGGCGGCTCACCTTTTTACGCGCAACCCTCTGCTCGATCGCACAGTCACGGAACGTCTCGCCTGGGGGCTGAAAGGCGCTAACAGCGCTCTTCATCTGGTCGAGACGACCCCGGGCATGACTCCCCTCTACGGTGCCACCCTGCGAAGCGAAATCGCCTTGGCAATGCTTGGGATCGGGGAAAGCGACTTTGCTTACGAGACGGCCCGCACGGCTTATGAGGGCACGGACAGGCGTCTGGGTCAGGCCGCCTATGTGGCTGGCCTCGCCGCCTGGCGAAAGGGCGATACCCGCAACGCCCTTGAAATGTTCACCAATGCGGCGCACGCCGCTCTGAGCAGTGACGCGGTCCGCGCTGGTGCGGCCTACTGGGCGGCACGCAGCGAGCGCAAGCTTGAAGCCCCGAAGCTGGCGTCTCTCTGGCTTCACCACGCCGCCTCAGTGCCGGATACGTTCTACGGTATGCTGGCTCACGAGGCGCTCGGACAGCGTCCGAAAGCACGCTCTCTTTCCGCCAGCAGCGGAGCTGCCGTTTCCGACAGCCCGGCCCCCGTACTCGCTGAAATTGACGTGGAGGCCGTGGCCGCCACGCCGCAGGGGCGTCGAGTTTTCGCTCTTCTGCAGGTTGGTGAAACCGCGCGGGCGGAATCTGCGTTGCGCAACATGTGGCCTCACATCTCTCGCGACAATGCCTTGTGCCGGTCGGTTCAGCTTGTCGCCGCAGCAGCAGGCATGGACAGTTTCGCACAACAGGTCGATGCCATTCTGGCGGCACGGTCCGGCACGCCGCCCAATCGGTCCGACTTTCCTCTGCCGCCTCTGCACCCGCGACATGGCTTCCGCGTCGATCCGGCACTGATTTACGCCCTCACCCGGCTGGAATCGAATTTCGACGCTGGTGCCGCGTCCAGCGCGGGCGCTCACGGCCTCATGCAGATTCGTCCGCTGACCGCGAGTTTTGTAACCTCTCCAAAACAGACCTACGACTCTCACGGCAATACGATCGTGAACGTTCCCGCGGACATCATCAGCCGCCTTCACAATCCGTCTCTCAATCTCGAGATCGGACAGCTCTACGTGCTATACTTGGCGACGCTTACGGAGCCATCTCACGATCCGGCGCGTTTCGGCGACCTCATCCACGTTCTCGCGGCCTACAACGCAGGTCCCAATGCCCTGGGACATTGGGAGCAGCTCTCGCATGACGGCGGCCTCACCGACCCGCTCATGTTCCTGGAAACGCTTCCCATCGTGGAAACCCGCGATTATGTCCGGCGCGCCCTGATGTATACATGGATCTATGCAGCGAAGCTGAGTCTGCCCACACCATCGCTGCATAGGCTGGCCCACGCGGAATGGCCGCAATTCGCGGAAGAACGAACTTCGGCACGAGCGGGTGTGACGCTTCATTAGACACGACGGCGGCTTCCACGCCGCGCCCTGCTCAAAATCAGTTTGCCGCCAATGGCTGTCGGCTTGCCCGCACCCGGATGACCCGTCTCTGCTCCATTGTGAGCACCTCAAAAAGCCAACCACCGAAAACAATCTTGTCTCCGACAGCCGGAACACGCCTGAGCAGGGCCAGCATGAAGCCGCCCAGCGTATGATAGCTGCCCGCGGCGGGCAGATCGGTGAGACCGAGCACATCCTTCAGCTCGTCCGCCGGCATGAAACCGTCCAGGATGTACTCGTCCTTTGGTTCGGAAACTTCCTGTTCAGGCGTCTGGTGTTCGCGGCGCTCATCACCGACAATGGCTTCGAACAGGTCGGACGGAGTCACGATCCCCTCGAACGAACCATATTCATCAAGTACGAAGGCGATCCCAAGGTCGGAACCCCGCATGCGTTCGATCATGTCCTGCGCTCGCAGACTGTCGGGAACCGTCATCGGCGCGCGCAGGGAGGCTCCAATCAGAACCGGCAGGTTCTGAAGCAGACGATGCAGGATTTCGCGCACGAGCAGGACACCAACCGGGTGGTCGACATCGCCGTCGCAGACGACGATCCGCGTAAAGGTTGACTGACGGAGTTTGGCAATCAGTTCATCCGACGTGGCATTGCGATCCACCCAGAACAGTTCGTTGCGCGGAGTCATGATGGCTCGCACCGGACGATCCGCCATCCGCAGGAGACGTTCGATCATGACACGCTCCTCGGCCTCCAGCACGCCAGCCTGGGCACCTTCGATCAGCACAGCTCGAAGTTCTTCCTCGGTCACCGCAGAACGCTGTAACGGGCCGACACCGATCAGTCTAAGGACGAGCGACGACGTTCCGCTGAGAAGTTGCACAATGGGTCGGGCCGCCTGCGACAGCCCCACGAGCAGGAAAGACAGTCGTGACGCGATACGCTCGGGTTGTTGGAGGGCGATCTGCTTGGGAACGAGTTCGCCGAAGACGAGCATGGCGAAAGTGATGATCACAACCACGATCACGATAGCCAGGTCACTCGCGAACGGTCGGAAGACGGGTATGCGGGCGATAAAACGCGCCAGATCCTCCTCGATCTGACTGCCGCCGAACGCACCTTCAAGAATGGAAACAAGCGTCATGCCGATCTGTACGGTCGGCAGAAAGGCGTGGGGGTCATCTGACAGACGCAGAGCGCGATCCGCCCCTCGCACATTCCTTTTTACGAGTGCTTCGAGCCGTGGCCGCTTGGCCGAAATCAGCGCCATTTCGCCCATGGCGAATACGGCATTGAGGGCGATCAGCAGGCAAATAATCAGGATAGGTGTGAGCATCGGTCCATACGCTTTAAACGGGTCTGTCCTTACCTAGTCGAGGAGCCATCGCGGGGATACCGTCAGGCATTCGAACGTATGACAGAAGCTGGAAAAACCCAGAAAAAAACCCGGCATGAAAGTCATGCCGGGCTTCTTTAATCTCATTCGGTTACAAAGAGAGGATCAATCCGCAGCATCCGCGATCACCTCGTCCGCTTCGGCGGCCTTGTGCACACGCACACGCGGACCACGCGCCGGCTTGCGGGAAGCCAGTTCACTCATCTGGCTTTCAACCTGCTGCTCATAACGATATTCGGCAGGCCGCTGGTTGGCGAGCGAAATTTCCGGCACCATCGGCTTCTCGGTTTCGGGACCGAAGAGCGCGACCTTCGCGATGTGCCACGGACGGCGCACCGCATCCATGACGGCGGTTGACTCATAACCGGAGTGAACCATGCAGTCGGCGCATTTTTCGTAGGCGCCAGTGCCATACTGATCCCACGCCGTGTCATCCATCAGCTCACGAAAGCTCTTGGCGTAGCCTTCACCCAACAGATAGCAGGGGCGCTGCCAGCCGAAGACCGTCCGCAGCGGTTTGCCCCAGGGGGTGCAATGGTAGTTCTCGTTGCCCGCAAGAAAGTTCAGGAAGAGCGGCGACTGCGTAAAGCGCCACTTCTTGCCCTTGCCGAGACGGAAGATGTCTCTGAAGAGCTGCTTCGTCTTCTGGCGGTTGAGAAAGTGCTCCTGATCCGGTGCACGTTCATAAGCATAGCCGGGCGCTGTCATCACGCCATCAACGCCCATCGCCATGACCTCATCGAAGAAGGCCGCAACACGCTTGGGATCAGCGCCGTCGAAAAGCGTGCAGTTGATCGAAACGCGGAAACCGCGCGCTTTGGCGGCTCGGATGGCCGCTGTCGCACGCTCGAACACGCCATCCTGACACACCGACGAATCGTGCATCATCTTGTCGCCATCGAGATGGACGTCCCATGAAAAGAAGGGCGACGGCTCGTAATCGTCGAGCTTCTTTTCCAGAAGGAGGGCGTTCGTGCACAGATAGATATATTTTCTACGCGCGACCAGCGCCTTGACGATTTCCGGCATCTCCTTGTGCAGAAGAGGCTCACCGCCGGCAATCGCGATAACCGGCGCACCGCATTCAGCATCCGCATCCAGACATTCCTGAAGGCTCAGGCGCTGGTTCAGAAGCTGCGCGGGATAATCGATCTTGCCGCAGCCGGCGCAGGCGAGGTTACAGCGAAACAGAGGCTCGAGCATCAGCACCAGCGGATACCGTTTCCGACCAATCAGGTGCTGTTTGACCACGTAACGTCCGACCCGGACGGCCTGCATCAAAGGAACGGCCATGTATTTTTTTGCTCCTACGCCCGACGCGGCAGGTGTTGCCGACTTTAAAGACACCACAGGGGAACCCAGTGCGGCGACGCGCGTCCATTCGTCATAACTTATGCCCGAGGCATGGGCATTATCACCTCGATACGCAATAACAAAGAGCGTTCGAGGCTTAGCTGCAAGATGTCCATGACATTATTACAAATTGGACACCCCCATGCACGGGACCCTACATATTTCCGCCCTTATATACGCACACCCCGACCGTTCTCAATGACCTGCATAAAGGGCAGTATTCGCTGTGGTATATGAGCCACAGGTCAGAGAGGCTCCGCCGGGGGCAGTTTCATCAGCCGTTTCCCGGTGTATATCCGATCAGGAAACAGTGTCTGGCACGGTCATACCGGTGCCCAGAGCCATCAAAAGAACCGAGGGACTTCGGCATGACGAAGACAAACAGCCCTGAGACGAGCAACGGGCGCGCCACATACCGCCTGTTCGCGATTGCCACCCTGAGTCTTGCAGTTTTGGGCAGCGCTTCTGTCACCGCCCGCGCTCAGGCCAGCGATAGCGAAGCCGTCACGGCCATTTCAAACCTCTACGCCGCGCTCCAGACCATAGAGGCGCCCAAAGCAGGCGCCGTCGCCACGCGAGCCGGCGTCATCGGACCCGTGGTCGACCAGGTCTTCGACCTTCCTTCCATTCTGAAGGGTTCAGTGGGCATGGGATACGCGTCCCTGTCAGACGCCGAAAAACAGAAACTTCTGGCGGCTTTCCGGGAATATACGATTGCCCGCTACATCTCGAGCTTCAAGCCCGGCGCGGGCGCCCAGTTTACCGTGGCGCCGGTGACGGCTCCGGCTGCGATCGGCGGCGGCACCGTGGTGACGACAACGATCGGAAGCGCGACCGATGCTCCGGTCGCCATCAATTACGTCATGAAGCCGGGCGATGGCGGCTACCGCATCGTGGACGTCCTCTATAACAAGCGCGTGAGCCAGGTAGCCGCCCAACGTTCCGAATTCAGTCACACGCTTTCGACCGGCGGTGCCGACGCGCTGGCTGGCCAACTGAGCACCAAAGCCCACAAGCTGATGAATGACTGAGGGATGTCCCCTCTTGCCCGCCTACGCCCTAACCTGAAACGGTTTTCGTTCATGAGTGAACGGTCGGCCATGCTGACTGCGACGTTCTCTTGCCCAGTTTCCTGACATGGCTCGGCGGCGCGGCCGCGCTCATCTCGGTCGCAGGTTGCGGTCAGGCGATCATCGGTTCGTTTCTCCTGTCCCGATTCCGCTGGCAGGAAAAACGTCCGCCGTGCCCTGACGCTTCAAACCTGCCAGCCGTCACGATCCTCAAACCCCTTCACGGGGACGAGCCCCTGCTTTCGGAGGCGCTCGAAAGTGTCTGTCGGCAGGATTACCCACATCTCCAGATCGTCTTCGGCGTGCAAAGCACCGAGGACACCGCGATCTCTCATGTCCGCGCCCTGCAGGCACGGTATCCCACACGCGACATCACACTTGTGATCGACCCGCAGCAGCATGGTATCAACCGAAAAGTCGGCAATCTCATCAATATGTATGCCTTCGCACGGCACGACGTGCTGGTCATATCCGACTCCGACATCCATGCCGGCCCCCATTATCTCCGCGACATCGTCCGCACCCTCGAATCTCCCCAGGTTGGCCTCGTCACGACGCTTTATGCAGGCCTCCCGGCCAGCAAGACGCTCGTGCGCGAGATGGGGGCCATCCAGATCAATCATAACTTCCTCCCCGGTGTCATGATGTCGCGCCTTCTCGGACGGCGCGACTGCCTGGGCGCGACCATGGCGTTACGCCGCGAGATTCTGGAGCAGATCGGAGGCCTTGAAGCTCTGGTGGACCACGTCGCGGATGACGCCGTGCTCGGACATGCCGTCCGGGCCCTGGACCTCGACATTGCACTTGCCCCTTGCCTCACCTGGACGACCATTGGCGAATCTTCGATGCGCGAACTCCTTCTGCACGAGTTGCGATGGGGGCGGACCGTCAAAAACCTGGAGCCCGTCGGATATGGCATGTCGGCCATCCAGCTTCCCCTGTTCTGGGCGACTCTGACACTTCTGTGCTGTCATGACGCCCGCTGGGCCTGGGTATTTTTCGGGACGGTCTGGCTGATCCGGGCCATGACGGCGATCGGCGTCAATATCGCAACGGCCGTGCCTGCCTGGGCGATGCTGCCGCTGCTTCCTCTCCGGGAATGGATTTCCGCAGCGATCATGGTCGGAAGCGCACGCGGCAAGGAGGTTGCGTGGAGAGGGCAGACGCTCCATATCGAGCGTCACGTACCTGTCACGAATTTGAGACAGCCTCTCGAGCCAGGCGATTAAAAAGCTTTTTGGAACTGACCAGAGACCATTCGCAAGGGCGCCATCTCCGCCCGCCCAGTTAGGAATACCTGTTCATGATGCGCACTCTCTTTCTTCAGCCCCCCTCGTTTGATGGTTTCGACGGCGGCGCTGGATCCCGTTATCAGGCCAAACGGGAAATCCGCTCATTCTGGTATCCGACCTGGCTGGCGCAGCCCGCAGCGATGGTCGACGGCTCGCGCCTGATCGATGCCCCTCCCGCCAAGATGGGCATGGAGCCGATTCTCAAGGACGTCATGAATCGCGATCTCGTGGTCATGCACACCTCGACACCGTCTTTCGCATCCGACGTGCGCGTGGCGCAGATGCTCAAGGATGCCAATCCGAACCTGACGATCGGCATGGTTGGCGCGAAGGTCGCGGTACAGCCCGACGAAAGCATGGCCCAGGGCGGCCCCATCGATTTCGTCGCGCGCAACGAATTCGACTTCACGATCAAGGAAATCGCCGAAGGGCGCGATCTCAAGGACGTCGATGGCATCACCTGGCGCAACAAGGAGGGCGTCGTGACCGCCAACCGCGACCGCGCCATGATCGAGGACATGGACAGCCTGCCCTTCGTCACCGAGGTTTACAAACGCGACCTGAACATCAACGACTACTTCATCGGCTATCTGATGCACCCTTACATCTCGATCTATACGGGTCGCGGATGCAAGTCGCGCTGCACGTTCTGCCTGTGGCCCCAGACGGTGGGTGGCCATCGCTACCGCACGCGCAGCCCGGAACACGTCGCCGCTGAAATCCGCCTTGCGAAACAGTATTTTCCGCAAGTCAGAGAGTTCATGTTCGACGACGACACCTTCACGGACGATCTTCCCCGCGCCGAAGCCATCGCGCGCGAAATGGGCAAGCTCGGCGTGACCTGGTCGTGCAACGCCAAGGCCAACGTGCCCTACAGCACGCTGAAGATCATGAAGGACAATGGTCTGCGTCTTCTGCTCGTCGGCTATGAGAGCGGCAACCAGCAGATCCTGCATAACATCAAGAAGGGTCTGCGCGTCGAGGTTGCCCGCGAGTTCACGAAGAACTGCCACGAGCTCGGCATCAAGATCCATGGCACCTTCATCGTCGGCCTTCCCGGCGAGACGAAGGAGACCATCCAGGAAACCATCCGATTCGCGAAGGACATCAACCCGCATACCCTGCAGGTTTCCCTCGCGGCCCCTTATCCCGGCACATTCCTGCACAAGCAGGCGACCGAGAACGGCTGGTTCAACGAGAGCGAAGCCGAGCTGATCGATGAGCACGGCGTGCAGATCGCGCCGCTGCACTATCCGCATCTGTCGCACACAGAGATCTTCAGCTCGGTTGAGGATTTCTACCGGAAGTTCTATTTCCGCGCGCCGAAGATCGCCTCCATCGTGGGTGAGATGGTGCGCAGTCCGCAGATGATGAAGCGCCGCCTGCGCGAGGGCGTCGAATTCTTCCAGTTCCTGAAAGACCGTCACGCCGCCTGATATGTCGCCGATACGATCATCGACGAGGAGCCTCATCGTTTCGGCCGATGATTTCGGGCTTAGCGAAGAGGTGAACGAGGCCATCGAGATCGCCCATCGCGATGGCCTGCTTTCCACGGCCAGCCTCATGGTGGCTGGACCTGCCAGCGTGGACGCCGTCAAACGGGCGAAGCGTCTGCCCGATCTCCGGGTCGGCCTTCATCTCGTAACGATCGAGGGCGAGGCCACGCTTCCGCACGCCGCGATCCCGAGCATCACCGATGCGGATGGAGAGCTGGGGCGCAGCCAGCTTGGCCTCGGCGTCGATTACTTTTTCAATCCCGTCGCGCGGCACGCGCTCCGACGCGAGATCGAAGCGCAATTCCGGGCCTTCGCCTTTTCGGGCCTGACTCTCGATCATGCGAACGCACACAAGCACATGCATTTGCATCCGACCGTCGGACGTTATCTCATCCGAACAGGCGCCGAGTTCGGTTTGCGCCATGTTCGCCTTCCGATCGAGCCGCCCGCCCCGCTCGCCGCCGTTGAAACCCGGTTCGACACGCTCGGCGCCGCTGCCCTTCGACGGTGGTGCGGCGTCTTGCGGGGACAGATCCGCCGCGCGGGCATGACGACCAACGACTGGTGCTTCGGCATCGCCTGGAGTGGCCATATGACCGCGGGCCGGGTGGCGGATCTTACGGCACATCTTCCGCCGGGCCTGTCCGAAATCTACTTTCATCCGGCCACGGCGAAGAACGAGCTACTCCAGTCCCTGATGCCGGATTACGATCATCGTGGAGAACTGGCTGCTCTTACCTCTCCACTGTTCAGGAACGCCGTCACGGCGAACCACGTCAGGCTGGCAATCTGGGACGCCGCATCTCGCGCCTGAAACGAAGCCATAGCCGGATCGGCAGAACGATACCCACCATCGTCAGACCGCCCGCAAGACCATACCACAGGCCGAGCACGCCCAACCCCATCGAGTCGGCCAGCCAGCCTCCGCCCAGCAATGTGACCAGTCCGTAACTGCCTATGATCATGAGCATCGGCAGAACCGTGTCGTCATAGGCCCGAAGCGCCGCCGCGCATGTGACCTGTATGCCGTCGAAAATCTGGTAAAGCGCGGCGATCCGTAGAATCTGGACTCCAACGTGCAGCGATTCCACGCCCATTGGCGTGTCCGGACGTAGATAGAGGCGGCAGATCATCCCAGGAAACAGCAGCAGGACCGCCCCGCTGATCATGCTCCATGATATGGCCGAACCGATCGCGCCGATCGCCGCGTTGCGGGCCTGCTCCACCCGCCGGGCGCCGATCCAGAAAGCGACGCGCACATTGGCGGCCTGGGCCAGCGCCAGATTCACCATGAACAACGTGGATGTAACGCTCAGCGCGACCTGGTGAGCCGCGAGCGCCGCCGTTCCGTAATGCCCGGCGCGGAGTCCGGTTACCTGAAACGCAGTCACCTCCGCTCCGGTCGCAAACATCATGGGCAAACCAAGCGCGACCATTTCTTTCAAGGCGCCCCAGTCCGGGATCGAGAGGCGCAGATGCGGCCTGAGTTTCGTGCGGGACATCGCCACGCCCAGAAGAACGAGGGCGACGGCCCATCCGGTCAAGGCCGTCGCTGTCGCGGAGCCGAACAGTCCCAGACGCGGCAACCCGACGAGCCCATAAATCAGGCCCGCATTGGTCAGCCCGTTGAGCACCGCCATGACCGGCATCGTCCAGAGCAACAACGTCGCATAGCCGAACGCCGGCAGAATCACGCGCAGAAGCCCGATCACCGCCAGATAGGGCGGTAACGCCAGCATCAGGCGATGCATGAAGTCGGAGACAAGGGCTATGACTTCGGGAGGTTCGCCGAAAGCATGCAGAATCGGCTTGATCTGGCCGAGGAGCAGCGCCATCGGCAGACAGAAGACGCAGGCCAACAACAGCCCCGCGCATACGACGCCGGACAGCACGCGCTCCTCCGCAGCGCCATCGGTCTGCTGCCCGGCTGCATGATGTGCTTCTCCGCGCGCACGGGCGATCAGGACGCTGACGCCGCTAAGTCCGGACTGGAATGTCACGAGCACAACGAAAAACAGCGACGTCGAGAGACCACCGACAGCCAGAGCGGTGGCCCCGAGCCTCCCGAGCAGCAGGGCATCGGTAATGCCCATCGCCATTTCGCTGAGCTGAGACAGGCTGAGCGGGAGCGCGATGCCCACGATCTGCCTCAACTCCTGACTGATTCGCGGTGCGGCGACCCGAGAGGCCATGGGCTCGGCGTGAGTTATATCGGACATGACGGGGGTTTTCGCAGATCGCTACGACCTTAGCCAGTAATGACGAGACGGGCGCATGCCTGCCCTGCACCTCATGCGTATGCAGTATTTCGTTTCATGCCAGCCAAACTTTCAGCGAAGGCCGCCCGTTGCAAGCGCGTTCAATACAGGCGTCAGGCAGTGGAGGTCATCATGTCACGATATCGGATCATCACGATCGCGATCATCATCGCGGTCATTGTCGTTGCCGTGACGGTCTGGGTGGGACGCCCCGCTTCCCTGGCGCCGTCGGTCGATCGCACGCGGGGCATCGCGCCACAGGCGATGCTCTGGTCTCCGGAATCAGACGCAACCGCCGCAGTCCGGGGGCGTTTCTGGTCCGCATCGACGCCGTACGCATGATCGGCATCCGCTGAGGCTCCCGGTCGGTCTCCGAAAACCCTGAAACAGAGCCTTATTCACGGAGAAAGACTGTTGCACGGAAAGGCGGCGTAGCGCATCTAGGCGCGACCATGGACAGCCCCGCCCTCAGCCTGACACTGCACGACAGCCACGCGCGCCGCAAAGAGCGGTTCACGCCGATCGACCCTGATCATGTCCGCGTTTATTACTGCGGACCGACAGTCTATGATGCCGCCCATATCGGCAATCTCAGGGCGATGCTGAGCGCGGACATCCTTGTACGCCTGCTGCGCAAACTGTATCCGCGCGTGACTTTCGTGCGCAATATCACCGACGTCGATGACCGTATTTCCCAACGGGCGAGAGAAAACGGCGAAGACATTTCGGTGCTGACGGCGCGGACCACGGAAAATTTCCATGCGGATCTTTCCGAACTGAACGTCCTTCCGCCGGATATCGAGCCGCGGGCGACGCATCACATCGCCGACATGCTCGACATGATCGCGCGCCTCATCGCGAATGGCCATGCTTATGAAGCCGAGGGCCACGTTCTGTTTTCCGTGCGGGATTTCCCCACCTATGGGGCACTTTCAGGCCGCACGCCCGACGATCTGCTCGCTGGCGCCCGCGTGGAGGTGGCACCGTACAAGCGCGATGCGGGAGATTTCGTTCTCTGGAAGCCGTCCACGGATGAGCAACCCGGGTGGGACAGTCCTTACGGCCGCGGCCGGCCGGGCTGGCATATCGAGTGTTCGGCAATGTCCCATCGCTATCTCGGAGAAACCTTCGACATTCACGGTGGTGGCGACGATCTGATCTTCCCGCATCATGAAAACGAACGTGCCCAGTCCCTGTGCTGCTTTCCCGGCAGTCAGTTCGCCCGTCACTGGCTGCACAATGCGATGCTGCTTTCGGGCGGTGAGAAAATGTCGAAATCTCTGGGCAATTTCTACACGATCCGACAGGCCATCACCCGCGCGCCCGCGGAAGCACTGCGCCTGTTGTACCTCGGCACGCAATATCGCTCCGTACTCGACTTTACATGGGAAAAACTCGACGAAGCCAAACGAACGCTGGATCGCTTCTATCGGGCGCTGGAGCGGAGCCCGCCTCTCGAAGGCGCGGCAGTGCCCGAAGCCGTCATGGCCGCCCTGTGCGACGATCTCAATACACCGCTTGCCATCTCGGCGCTCCACCCTTTCGCTGACGCCGCCATTCAGGGAGATGTCGAAGCTTCATCGGCTTTGAAAGCCGGTGGCGCCATGATGGGTCTTTTCAGTCAGTCGCCGCATGACTGGTTTCGCGCCGGTGCGGACGAAGACGCGATCGAACGCCTCATCCAGGAGCGCATCGATGCCCGTAAGACGCGAAATTTCGCCCGCGCCGACGAGATCCGTGCCGAACTGACAAGTCAGGGCATCCTGCTGGAGGACGGCCCCCAGGGCACGACCTGGAGGCGCGCATGACGGGGCGTGACGGCGGCGCGGATATCGGACCCATTGGCGAGCACAGTCCGGTCGTCATTCTCGTCCGCCCGCAACTGGCGGAAAATGTCGGCACGACGGCGCGCGCCATGGCCAATGGCGGTCTGTTTCATTTACGCCTCGTGGCGCCACGCGATGGCTGGCCCCAGGAGCGCGCCTGGTTCGCGTCCTCAGGGGCTCACCGCATTCTCGATGCCGCCACCGTACATGAAACGGTGGCGGACGCGGTGGCCGATCTTCATCGGGTGATGGCGACCTGCCCTCGCCCGCGTCACATCGTCAAAACGGTTATGACCGCGCGCGGCGCCGCCAGCGAACTTCGAGCCTGCGCCAACCGGAAGCTGCGCACCGGCCTGCTATTCGGCCCCGAGCGGGCCGGGCTCGACAACGAGGATATGGCCTGCGCCGATACGCTGATCCGCTATCCGCTCAACCCGGATTTCATGTCCCTCAACCTCGCACAGGCCGTTCTCATCATGGCTTACGAGTGGTGGATGGCATGCGATGAAACGCCGACACGCGATTTCATGACCAATGAGACGCATGTTGCCACCAAGGGCGAACTCGAGAATTTCCTCGGCCACCTGACGCGCGATCTGGATGAATGTGGTTTTCTGCGCAACGAACAGAAGCGCCCCGGCATGATTCGCAACCTGCGGCATCTGTTTCAGCGTGGAGACGTCACGGAACAGGAACTGCGCACGCTGCATGGCGTGGTCACCGAGCTTTCACGCGGACGCAAAAGCCGGTCCTGATCCCGGGGCCAAACATCCTCCGACCGGATGATCTCATCGGGTTGAATAAAAATCCCGAGCAAGACGAAAATCCAGAATCTTCATCGCCTGTGGTTTCCCAAGAACAAAGGGAAACCACAGGAACGGACTCCCAGAAACGCGGCCCCGGTCAGGAACCCATCGGGTGAAAGACACCGGGCGAGCCCGCATCGGTCGTGAGAATACGGTCGACCTTGTCGACCCGCACCGTGAAAAGCTGCTGCGGCTTCTTGTCGGGATGCGGGCAGCCTTCGGTATGCTTTGCCATCACGTCCACCCGCATCGCGGTCGGCGGATCATCGCCATTGACGAGAAACACCAGGCATCGCGCGGGCTCGTCCGTCATGCCGTTATGCCGCACCAGCACCCGCAGATGCTCGACCAGCTTCGTATTGTCGAACCAGGCGAGTTTGTTGAACGTCAGGCGATCGGCAGCCATATCGAGCCAGCCCGTCTTCATCACCACGATCATCAACAGGGACGCTGGAATCACGACGAGAAGACGACGTATCAGATGCTGTTTCAGCGTGCGCGGCTTGCGCGGACGTATACCCTTACGGCCAGCGCCGAGACCGGGTCTCGCTGTGGTGTCCTGATCTGCCAACTGTGTCTTCTCCGCCAATTTCACATATCGTCCATGGCTTCGTGCCAGACATCGCCGTGAAGGTCGAGCATCCTCGTGGCTTCATCCGGTCCCCAGCTTCCGGCTACGTAGGACGACATGGGCGCGACGTCCCGCGCCCATGCATCGAGCACGGGACCGATCCAACGCCAGGCGGCCTCGACCTCGTCACGCCGAATGAAAAGGATCGGATTGCCACGCACCGCATCGAGCAGGAGGCGTTCATAGGAGTCCGGATACCGGACACCGAACTGCTGGGGGAAACCGACATTCATTTCGGCGGATCGCAGCGTGAACGTGTCATCCTGAGGATCTTTGACACTGAGACGATAGGAGAGCCCCTCGTCGGGTTGCACGCGGATGACCAGAATATTGGGGCGGGACGCCCCCGGGAAAAGCTGGCTCGATGACGCGCGGAAGGTCACAACGATCTCGCTGGTCTTAGCTTTCATCCGCTTCGCCGTGCGAATGTAGAAGGACACGTCTTTCCATCGCGGCGTCTCCACTTCCGCCCGCAGAGCGACATAAGTCTCTGTGTGGCTGGGATGCCCCAGTTCCTCAAGATATCCGGGAACGGCATGCCCGGCTATCTCGCCCTTCTGGTACTGCGCCCGCACCGTATCGGAACGCACGCTTTCATCCGTCATCGGGTGGAGCGCCTTGAGGACAGCGACTTTCGCATCGCGGACGTCATCCGCTTCGAGGGACTTCGGCGCTTCCATGGCGCAGAGACACAGCACCTGCAGCAGGTGGTTCTGAACCATATCCCGCGTGGCGCCCGAGGTATCGTAATAGGCCGCACGCGCCTCGACTCCGACCGTCTCGGCGGCCGTGATCTGGATCGACTGGATATATTCGCCCGACCACACGGCCTCGAAAACCGGATTGGCGAACCTCAGCGCGAGCACGTCCTGGACCGTCTCCTTGCCGAGATAGTGATCGATCCGGAAAATATGCTTTTCGTCAAAGTAGCGCGCGACGCCCGCATTAATCTCTTCCGCCGAGGCGAGATCGGTTCCGATCGGCTTCTCCAGAACAACACGGCTCCCGGCCGTCACGAACCCCTTTTCATGCAGGTTCGCACAAGCGGGTTCATAGAGACGCGGCGCCGTCGCGAAATAGAAAACGCGGACCCGGTCCTCTCCGCCCTCGAGCAGGCCGGAAAGACCGTCCCAATCCGAGTCCGCGCGGGAGCCGTCAAGGCTGAGATAAAACACGCATTCGAGGAACTTTCGGACGCGTTTTTCATCATAGCTCGCGTGATCGACGAACTGCTTCAGCGCGTCGTGAATACGTGCCTGATAGCCGGCTCGATCGAGTTGGGCACGGGCCGTGCCGACGATGCGGCATCCATCGGGCACATCGCCGTCCAGAAAGCGGTGATAGAACGCAGGCAGGAGCTTGCGCATGGCAAGATCGCCCGTCCCTCCGAAAATGACATAATCGAACGGCTCAACCTGTGGGGCTGCGTTCATGATGAGAACCTTTCCTGTCGGGGAACCGGTCGCTCCCGTATCAACCCGAAATGCAGGTCAACCCAAGATGCGGGCGCCCGGGGAGTTCCAGACCATTTATGAAGTTGACGTCATATTCCAGTCATGGTCGCGCCCTTCTACTTCGCTTGAAACGCAACAGTGTCAAGATCGCGACACAGGCCTTCCCCATTGACCGCCTACACAACCGCGCGATAAGCCCGCGCTCGAACTCATCTGAAGAACGGACAGGAGACGCAAATGGACAATGAAACGCCCCATGATGAGGCTGCGGTCGGCGGCGTCGCAGCGGACCGGCTGCGCTCCATTATCGAACGCGTCGAGCGTCTGGAGGAGGAGCGCAAGGCGCTCGCAGGCGACATCAAAGACATTTTCCAGGAAGCCAAATCCGCAGGTTTCGACGTCAAGGTGATCCGTCAGATCATCCGGCAGCGCAAGCAGGAGCCCGCCGAAGTAGAAGAGCAGGAAACCCTTCTGGATATCTATCGCCGCGCCCTCGGCATGTAAGCCGAGATCCTTGACGCCCCTCTGACACATTACGTTCCTTCCGCGCTGTCCTGTGTTGGAAAGAGCCATCGGGGCTTTCTTCACTTTACACTTGGCTGACATCACGAAATTCGCATAGATCGCGGCATGAACCCACTTTTCGCCGCGTTGCCGTTCTGGGCGCAGTCCGTCCTCATGTTGGGGGGGCTGGCGCTTGGACTGGTGTTTCTTCTCCTTCCTTTTGCAATCTTCGGCGTGAAGCCGCGCCTGGAAGAAATCGAGCTTCAGCTGAGTGAGTTGCGGGCCGAGCTGCGCACGCTGAGCCTGCGAGCATCCCGCCATGACGATGCGCGCCCCGTATCACCAATGCCAGCCGACGCCCCGGTCCAGCATCCTCCACAGAAAATGGAGAGACATGCGGCCCCGATGACTGGGCAGCCGCCTCAACCTGTTCACCGCGACGCGCCCATGCCGTGGAATCGAGCTTCCGAGTCGAATAGGGCAGATCCCGTTCCGACGTCCGAACCCC
This sequence comes from Brytella acorum, assembly GCF_029309905.1. Lineage (GTDB taxonomy): Bacteria > Pseudomonadota > Alphaproteobacteria > Acetobacterales > Acetobacteraceae > Brytella > Brytella acorum. The sequence continues at coordinate 57,743 of NZ_JARBJP010000006.1, read as the reverse complement.
AGAGGGCGCGAGCGCAGCCATCGCCGCACGGTTCCACCGGCTCGGCGACACCTTCAGACATGTCGCAGAATCGCGCCTCCCCACCCTCGAAGCCGCCATCTCAACCCTTCGCTTTCGAAGATATGCCGGCCTATGAAGATCTTCCCGCGCCAGATCACGTCACCCAGATCCTGCGTCCCACGCATTTCGAGCCGCCACCGGCGCGAGAAGCTCCTCGTCCTCCCCCCGCTACAACATGGGATGCGCCTGTAGCACCCACACCGCCGCGTCCCGCAAGCTTCTCGCCGCTTCCAGATGTCAGTACGGACCCGAACCTGTTGCGTCGTCGTGAGGAAATGTCACCACGGCCACTACCGGAAGAGGATCGCCGTCGTCGATCCGATGAGAGCCTGCGCGATGGACGTCCTCGCTCGGAGCCAACCCTCCGCTGGCCTCCACATCCGTGATCTAAATATACCGGAGTGTTTCCACCGTCCGTATGATGGCTGTCAGCCCCGGACGGAGCTCATGACCAGATCATCGCGATGGATAAGACATGCCTGCCCGCGATATCCGAGAATCGCGTCCATCTCGTCGCTACGATGACCTGCAAGCCGTGCGATCTCGCGAGCATCGTACTCCACGAGTCCACGCCCGCATTCGTACCCTTCTTCATTCACGATCGCAACGAGGTCACCACGGACGAAATCTCCCTCGACGCTCTTCAGCCCCGCCGGAAGCAGCGACGCTCCCTGTCGCAGAGCCTCGCAGGCGCCCTGATCGACGACCAGCCGACCGCGTGAATGCAGGCCACTGGCAATCCAGCGCTTCCGCGCCGAATTTTTCTCTTCCGCAGGCCGAAACCAAGTGCATCGCTCACCATCGAGAAGACGCCCCAGTGGACGGTCGCCCTGGCCCTGTGCAATGGCCATCCAGGCACCGGCTGCCGTCGCAATCCGAGCGGCCAGAAGCTTGGTATGCATTCCGCCTGAAGAGTAACCAGGAGGCGGCGCGCCCCCCATTTTCATGACATCGTCGGTAAGGCGCTCCACCAGCCCGATATGCTCGGCCCGCGGGTCCAGACGTGGATCCGCCGTATATAAGCCGTCGATATCGGACAACAGCACAACGCCATCCGCGTCGATCATCTGCGCAACGCGCGCTGCGAGGCGATCATTGTCGCCGAAACGCATTTCCGTTGTCGCGACAGCATCGTTTTCGTTGATGACGGGCACGCAACCCAGCGCCAATAACGTCTGGATCGTCGCGCGCGCGTTAAGATGACGTGCGCGTATCTCCGTATCGTCGGGCGTCAGCAAAAGCTGGGCTGCGACGATATCATGTTGCTTCAGCGCGCCGGACCAGGCTTGAGCCAGGCGAATCTGGCCAACACTGGCCGCAGCCTGCTTCTCATCGAGCCGCAGACGCCGTCCGACTAAACCGAGCGTGGCCCGCGCCAATGCGATCGCGCCGGACGAAACGACGACAACCTCCATTCCGGAACGACGCAGGCGGACGATATCCTTACAGACGCTTTCCAGCCAAGCTTCGCGTAGCACGGCGTTCTTCACGTCGACCAGCAGCGCACTACCGATCTTGACGACGACCCGACGCGACCCCGCGAGCGGATTTGCGGCGGCCGCAATGTCCGTCATGCCCCAACGATACCCGCTTTTTCTTCCTGCCGCGCGGCGGTCACTTTGTCCTGAACGGCCCTAAGCAACTCCGGAAGGCCCGCTCCGGTGACCCCTGAAAGGAGGAAAACCGGTGCCCCCGATGCTTTTTCCAGGGCTCGGCGCTTCGCCGTAATCTGTGTCGCGGTCAGGGCATCGCATTTGTTCAAGACGATAAACTCAGGTTTCATCGCGAGCGTTTCGGCATAGGCATGCAACTCGCCACGGATCAGTCGATAATTCCGAACCAACTGGCTTTCCGTACCGTCGAGGAGATGCAGCAGCATCGCGCATCGTTCGACATGTCCGAGAAAACGGTCTCCGAGGCCCGCCCCCTCGCTCGCCCCTTCGATCAGACCGGGAATATCGGCTATGACGAACTCTTCCGTTCCGGAAATGCGCACGACCCCCAATTGGGGATGAAGCGTGGTGAACGGATAATCGGCGATCTTGGGACGCGCACGCGAACAGACGGACAGGAGCGTGGACTTCCCGGCATTCGGCAATCCGACCAGCCCGACATCGGCGATGAGCTTCAGGCGCAGCCATACCCATCGTTCTTCGCCCGGCCATCCCTTGTCCGCGCGACGCGGCGCACGATTGGTGCTGGTTTTGTAGGTCGCGTTGCCGAATCCGCCATCACCGCCCTTGCACAGCGTCACCTCTTTGCCCGGAATATCGAGATCGGCGAGCATTGTCTCACGGTCTTCGTCGAAGATCTGCGTTCCGATCGGAACATTGATGATCACGTTTTCAGCGCCCGCGCCCGTCCTGTCCGATCCCGCTCCGTTACCGCCTTTCCGCGCGCGAAAGTGCTGGGTATAGCGAAAATCGATCAGCGTGTTCAGGTTCGGGACCGCACGAAAAATGATGTCGCCACCACGCCCACCGTTCCCACCGTCAGGACCACCGAATTCAATGTATTTCTCGCGCCGGAACGCAATAACGCCGTCCCCGCCATCGCCCGAACGCACGTAAATTTTGGCCTGATCGAGGAACTTCATCACTATGTCCGTGCTGGCCCGACGATCGATGCGCGAGCTCAAAAGAAAAAAGGCCGGTCCTTGCGGCCCGGCCTCAAGCCCGCGTCCCAGGGACGCGAAACAGAAATGAGCCGGATTTATTCGGCGGCTTCCGGAAGTGCTACGGAAACATGCACGCGGCCTTCAGCGCGGCGCTGAAATTTCACGTGGCCATCGACGAGAGCGAAAAGCGTGTGGTCACGACCAACGCCAACGTTCAAGCCAGCCATCATCTTAGTACCGCGCTGACGGACCAGAATGTTGCCCGCAAGAACGCTCTCACCTCCGAACTTCTTCACACCGAGACGACGGCCAGCACTGTCGCGTCCGTTGCGGCTCGAACCGCCTGCCTTTTTTTGTGCCATAGGTCTTTCTCCCCTTTACCTGTCGGGCCGATTAAGCCGCGTTGATCGCATCAATGCGCAGCACTGTAACCTGCTGGCGATGGCCGTTCTTGCGACGGCTATTCTGGCGACGACGCTTCTTGAAGATGATAACCTTGGCCAGACGATCCTGAGCGATCACTGTCGCCGTGACGGTCGCACCGGTCACAAGCGGCGCTCCGATCGTGACACCTGCATCAGAACCAAGCGCGAGAACATCCGAGAAAGTCACCGTATTGCCGGCTTCGACTTCCAGCTTCTCGACCTTGAGCGTGGCCTGGGGCGTCACGCGATACTGCTTCCCGCCCGTGCGGATAACTGCGAACATGTTGAAACTCTCTTAATATTAAACCCGAACTCTCGGCGATTCTTCTGTCAGAGTTTTCCCCCGATCGGCACCGCCCTGTCGCTTTTTGTTTTTGGCCGCACCTATAGCGCGGCAAGGAGCGCTCCCTACAAGAGTTGCACCCTGTAAGTCAACAAACAGAACGCCGACTCACGTTTTTCGATGATAAATTTTACCCTGCGTATTTTATCCCCTTGTCGAGCTTTCCAGCCGCACCTATAAGCCCCGCACGACCCCGGTTCGCCGGACCGGAGAGGTGCCAGAGTGGTCGATTGGGACGGTCTCGAAAACCGTTGTGGGTGCAAGCTCACCGTGGGTTCGAATCCCACCCTCTCCGCCATGATACAAACACCCATGTAAAAACAGTGAGTTAACGCTCTTTGACGTTACGACCATGCTATAGTGTCGTTACCTGTCCAGCGTTAAACCTCTAAGCTGGGTGGATGACCGACATGCACAATGTTTCCCGGCGCTCGGATAAGGAGTGTCCGCTTCCACATTCCCCGTGAGCGTCGCGAGCATGTCGGACGAGTTTTCGGGTCGAAAACAAGCCGTATGGCTGAGATCGTTAGAACGCTCAGGACTGTCGACCGCCAGAAAACGATAGTGCATCGTCCGAAACTCCCCGAACTGATCCGACGCTCAATCGACCACAAGCGCACGCAGATCCGCCGCATCATAATTTTCACGCAGCGCCAATGCCCTGCCCATTCGGATGTCTCTCGACCGGTTCGATATCCGGTTAATCATATTTCGATCCAGAGCGCTTCATCTTCAATCCAACCCATAAAATCCCGGAACGAAACACCTACAGCGTTTTTGCGATGGTGCCACGCCATGGATGTAACCAGCCCAGGCCGTCGGATGTCGAAGCACGGGGATTATATTCGCACCCAATCCAGCCACGATAACCAACGCGGTCCAGCAAAGCGAAAAGATACGGATAGTTGATCTCACCCTCATCCGGCTCATGCCGATCGGGGACGCTGGCCACCTGAATGTGGCCAATCGATTCAAACAGGGTCTTCAAGCGCACAGCGAGATCACCCTGCATGATCTGCGCATGATACAGATCGAACTGGATTTTTACGTTATCCGCACCGACCAGATCGCAAACTGCTTTCGTTTCTTCCTGATAATTCAGGAAATAGCCGGGCATGTTACGCGTATTGATGGCTTCCAGAACGATGGTCAGGCCGAGAGATTTCGCCTGTGAGGCCGCGTATTCAATATTCCGCAGATAGGTTTCCATCTGTCGTTCATACGGGATTTCGTCGTCGCGCAAACCGGCCATGACATGTAAGCGGCTGTTCCCAAGAACCTGAGAATACTCCAGTGCCGACCCGATCGCGCGGCGGAACTCTTCCTCACGTCCGGGGAGTGCCGCCAATCCACGCTCTCCTTGCTCCCAGTTGCCGGGTGGAGCATTGAACAACGCAACATGCAGATCATTTCCCTGGGTGCGCGCACTCACTTCCATCCTGTCAAATGCGTATGGGAACAGAAATTCCACTCCTCTGAAGCCATCACGCGCGGCAGCGTCAAAACGCTCGAGAAATTCTAGCTCCGGGTAGTTCATTGTCAGGTTTGCGGCAAAAGCAGGCATGATGAGAGATTTCCTTTGCGATGCATTACGAGACGAAAGGCCACAGAAGGCAGGTTGCCAGAAACCCCAAAACACCAAGTGTCGTTGTCAAAACGGTCCAGGTACGCAGTCCATCGGCTACGTCGATTCCAGAGAGTTTCGTGAATATCCAGAACCCTGCATCGTTGACGTGGGAAACCGATAGCCCCCCTCCCCCCATGGCAAGGGCGAGCAGAGCAAGCTGGTTGGGATTGGCATGCATCTCCGAGATCATTGGACCTAGAATGCCTGCGGTCGTCACAAGCGCCACCGTTGTCGATCCCTGCACCGCGCGCAGGATCATGCTCAATATAAAAGCCAGTACAAGCGCAGGCAGTCCGGTCGTACGGAGTATGCCAGAGATGACGTGGCCGATGCCGCTTTCCACCAGAATATTCCCGAATACCCCGCCACAGCCTGCGATCAGGATCACCATAGCGACACCGGGCACAGCGGAGCCGATGACAGTCGAGACCTGTTCGAAGCTCCATCCCCGACGCAGTCCCAGAGTATACCCGGCAAGGAGGGTATCGAGCAGCAGGGCGGTGACGGGTGAGCCGATAAGATGGGCAGTTCCGGTATAGGAAGAGCCGGGTGAAAGAATGAGCGACACCGTGGTGCCAAGCATGATGAGGGCGATCGGCAGCAGGATCAGCCCGACAATCAGCCAGAACCCGGGCGGATCAGCCGAAGGCAGCGCATGGGCGGATACGTCGGGTGCGGCGTCGAACGTTCCGTCCTCACACGCGCTGATCGCGGCCCGGATGTCGGGAGCATATGTGAACTCGCGGCGTGTCATCCGCTGTGCAATCAGAGCCCCTGCTCCACAGACCATAAGGGTGATCGGCACCCCGAACGCCACGATACGTCCCATATTTGCGCCGATCTGTGCTGCGGCGGCGGCAGGGCCGGGATGAGGCGGAAGGAACGAATGCACCGTCAACATAGCCGCACACATCGGGAGTGCGAAAATCATGAGAGATCGCCTGCTGACGTTCGACACGCCATAGAGCAACGGCATGACCATGATCACGCCGACCTCGAAAAAGACCGGAATGCCGATCAGAAATCCTGCAAGGGTCAGGGCAAGCGGGGCACGCCGGTCTCCGAAACGTGCAATAAGATCGCGGGCGAGAACGTGAGCACCGCCTGAAATTTCCACGATCTTTCCGATCATTGCCCCTAGAGCGATAATGACGGCGATATGTCCCAGTGTCTTGCCCATGCCCGCTTCGATCGCGGGAACGATCTTGGCCGCGGGCATCCCGGCGAAAAGAGCGACAAACATGCTGACGATAAGGAGCGTCAGGATCGGATGAAGCTTGAAACGGATGATCAGAACCAGCATCAGCACAATGCCGGCAATGGCGCTGGCCAGAAGGACCATTGGAGTCATCAGGACTTCTCCTGCTTTCGAAAAGGCCAAGTCAGTCCCACGTCACCCCGAACACAGTCGCGATATCTGCCAGTGCGGCATCATCCAGCGGGGCGGGACGGGGTGTAGTCATCAACCATAGGCGCGCCGTCTCTTCGAGTTCTGCAAGCGCATCACTTGCACTCGTTACACTGCGGCCCCAGACAACTGGTCCGAGACGATCCAGCATCACTCCGTTGACCGATGGGGCCAGTTCGGCCACGCGGGCTGCCGCTTTCGGAGACCCCGGACGTTCATAGGGAATCAAAGGGACACGCCCGATCTTCATGACCTGATAGGGTGTGATCGGCGGCAGGATGGCATTCTCGGTATGTACACCCGCCAGCGTCAACGCGACGAGATGGGAGGAATGGGTATGGATGATGCCATTGCAATCCGGTCTCTGCTCATAGATTTTACGATGCAGCGTCACCGTTTTGGAGGGGCGCGGACCGGAAACCCAGTTTCCTTCAAAATCGGCCTTGGCGATCCCCTCGGGTATGAGGCGCCCCAGACACACATCCGTCGGCGTAATCAGCCATCCGTCAGAGACGCGTGCGCTGATGTTTCCCGCGCTTCCGCTCGTATGTCCGCGCGCGTATAGATCCCGGCCGATCGCGCAGATTTCCTTACGGCATGCCGCTTCATCCGTCATGACTGACCTCCCGATAACGCCAGCAGCGCTTTTTCAAAGAAGTCGACCTCTCCGAAATTACCTGATTTCAGAGCAAGCGCGAGCGGCGCGTCGTCCGTTGATACGGTTGCAGGAACGCCCGGCGCAATTGGCGCTCCGATGCGCAGCCCTTTGACATCCAGCGCCTGAACAACTGCCCCTGACGTTTCTCCGCCTGCGACGACAAAACGTCTGACACCGCGGTTTCTCAAGGACTGCGCGATACGGCCCAGAGCATGCTCGACCATTTCCCCCGCCTTCTGGGCGCCGATCGCCGCCTGCACGTGCCTGAGTTCATCGGCCGGGCTGGTCGCGTAGATGAGAACGGTCTGATCCGCGTGAGCGTCGAAGAAAGCAACCGCCTCTTCCACAACCGGCTCACCAGCAGCCAGCTTCATGACATCGATTCGATAAGCTGGCCGCGCCGCCTCCATCCACCGTGCCACCTGAAGATTCGTCCGCAGCGAACCGCTGCCCGCAAGAACGACATCTTTTCCAGCTATGGTAGGCAAAACAGCCGCGTCTACACCGGAAAGCACGTTGCTCGCCCTGAAATTATCGGGCAAATTCAGCGCGATTCCCGAGCCGCCCGTAATCAGGATATGATCGCGGCAGGCCTGTCCGATTATCCTCAGATCAGCTTCCGAAATTGCATCGACAACAAGAAGGGAGACCCCCTCGGCTGTGGCTTTTTCGATCCCTGCTCTGATATGCTCCGCTCCCTTGAGGACCGTCGACAGATCAATCAGGCCAACAGCCCCTTTGGACTGTGCCTGAAGCACACGTACGAGATTTGCATCCTTCATCGGTGTGAGCGGGTGGTTCTGCATCCCGCTTTCATTAAGCAACACATGACCGACAAAGAGATGGCCATTATAGACCGTGCGTCCATTGGCCGGAAAAGAGGGGGCGGCAATCGTCACCTTCTGTCCCAGAGCCTTGGCCAGCGCCTCTGTGACGGGACCAATATTGCCCTTTTCCGTGGAATCGAAGGTGGAGCAGTATTTGAAAACAATCTGCCGACAGCCGACAGACCTCAGGAAATCCAGAGCTGCCAGTGACTGCGTCACCGCGTCCCTGGCCGCAATGGTACGCGACTTGAGTGCGACGACAATGGCTTCGGCATTCGCAATCATCGGATCATGCGCATCAGGAATACCAATGGTCTGCACCGTTTTCATCCCCGCACGGACGAGCGTGCCGGCAATGTCGGTCGCGCCCGTGAAATCATCGGCAATGCAGCCGATGAGCACGCCGGGACGGCTCATACTCCCTCTCCCTTGTGAGAAGACGGCAGCGTGATCCCCGGGAAAATCTTGATGACAGCCGAGTCATCTTCCCGGCCATGCCCCGCGGCGGACGCGTTGAGGAACATCTGGTGCGCGGTTGCCGCCAGAGGAAGAGGAAATTTCGTCCGACGGGCCGTATCGAGCGCGAGACCGAGGTCCTTGACGAAAATATCCACAGCCGACAGCGGCGTATAATCTCCCGCAAGAATATGAGGCACCCGGTTTTCGAACATCCAGGAGTTGCCCGCACTATTGGTGATGACTTCGAACAGGGTGGCCGGATCGGCGCCCTCCCGCAGTCCCAGCGCCATGGCTTCAGCGGCCGCGGCGATATGAATGCCTGCCAGATGCTGGTTGACGATTTTTACGCGAGTACCGACCCCCACCTTGGCACCGAGCCGATAGACCTTGCCAGCGATGGAAGAGAGCACGGCTTCCGCACGGGCATAGGCTTCTTCGGGGCCGGACGTCATCAGCGTCATTTCGCCGGAAGCGGCCTTGGCAGCGCCCCCGGACATCGGCGCATCGAGCAGCCAGATGTCTCGCTTTCTCAGGCACGTCTCCAGCCCCTCGATGAAGGCTGGCGCAACAGTAGCGCAGGAGATGACCAGAGAACCAGGTTTTAGCATGTCCGCTGCTCCCTGTTCGCCGAACAGGGCCTGCTCTGTCTGCTCCGCATTTACGACCTGAATGATCAGAACGTCACAGGACGCCGCAAGGGAGGCAGGCGACGTGTAGGCCTTGCCTCCTTCAGTTCCGAACGCTGTCAGGGCCTCTGCACGTACGTCGTAGACGCCAACCTCAAAACCCGCACGCAACAATGATCTCGCAACACCAAGACCCATCGCCCCGAGCCCGATCACACCGATCTGACCTGTCCGATCCTTACCCTGCATCGTCGTCCCCTTCCTGAAGCGCTCAAGTGTCTTTCGCACCACTGCGCGAAGCAGAAGTGATTGAAGGGGAATAATTCACATGTTTGATGACAGGTCTAATTCCCAAACTGTTATATTCCATGTTCCTCATGTTATGTTGAATCCATGCAAGAGAAGCAGCCGTTATCTCCCTCCTGGTTCGTCGATATCCGGCTAAAGTTCCGGCATCTCCAGCTATTACAGGCTCTTTCACGCCACAACACGCTCCAGAGCGCGGCTGAAAGTCTTGGTCTGGCGCAGCCTGCCGCGTCGCGACTACTTGGGGATCTCGAAGATGTGATTGGTATCCCGCTCTTTCATCGGGAAGGACGCCGTCTCGTTATCAACGCCTATGGGAGTGTGTTGACCCGGCATGCCAACAATCTGCTCGACGAACTTGATCGCACGCGCGATGAGTTTAACGAGCTTCTCTCAGGTGGGGCGGGCACAGTATCAATCGGTGCCATCGACGGACCTGTGGTCGATCTCCTGACGACGGCCGTCCTCAACATCCAATGTGATAACCCGAACATATCTCTCGAAATCCGTACCGGATCGAGTGTCGGTCTTTTTCATGACCTGATGAATGGCGAAATCGACATCATGATCGGCCGGGCGCCGGAAGATGCGCGGAGCATGTCGTGTCACTATATCCCGATCGGCGAAGAACCTATGGTCATCGCAGCGCGTCAGAACCACCCACTCTTCATGAAGGCAACTCCCGTTCGGCTTGAGGATATGGCGCCTTTTCCATGGGTTCTGCAACGGAAAGGAGGGAAGTCGCGCAGCAGGCTCGAGAGCATATTTCAGGACAGAAACCTGCCCCTTCCAAAAGACATCATCGGAAGTGACTCTCTGCTGATGACACTTGCCTATCTGGAAAAAACCGAAGCGTTGACGGTTCTTTCCACTGCTGTGGCCAATCAACAGGCCAAATACAAGCAGATCCAGATCATCTCATCCGATGTGAACATCGCAATCAGCTCTTACGGAATCCTGATGCTCAAATCCCGCAGTCAGTCCCGTCCTACTATGAAGGTTCTCGATGAACTGAAAAAAAACCTGCGACCAGCAATGGGAGGCTGAGCCAAGAGACCGGAGGCGGAAGGCTCGATGCCCTTGCGTTCGATTTATGACTGATTTGTTGCACAAACGAGGAGGACACACCGAACAAGCCCAGTCAGATGACGGATGGACATAAGCGAATCATTCCTCACTCGATACAGAACGACGAGTTGACAGCCCTATAACGCGACGCTGAAGACAGGCGAATCTTTGACAGTTTGGCCCGATCCGACAATGGGGAGAGAACCTTCCGACCGGACATCGGGATGGGCAAAAAGTCGATGGAAATCAGAGCCGTTTAAGTCGCGGGCAGTGAGATCGCGACGCTCCGAGCCTTCTGGCTCGGAGCGCGGAACATTCTACATGTCTTGCCACGAGGCCGTAATCGCCTCAATCAGAGGTTTCCAGACTTCCAATGTATCATCCGTGAAAATAATTATTCTGAATCCGTCATTATTTCCCACGATATAGCAAGCACTTCAAGTGCAAACAGGACACAAATCGGGGCAATACAAATTCAATTGAGGACAATCAACACTATATATTGTCAATAAATAGCAGCATCAACGTTTTACAAAAGAAAAAATCCTTAATATTCAGAAAGATATTTCAGCAAGTCTATTACAATATCTCAAATAAAGACGTATAATATTACCTTTATCCGACCATACTCATACGGTTGAAAGCGGACGTGGTCTCTGGCTGACCTGTAATCTCAGCCGCCGTAACGGCACTTAAACCAGCAATCATATCAGCATTAACATCAATGATTTTTTGAAGTGATCCAACAGTGTTGAAAGCAACATTGGTCTCTCTAAGCATCCAAGTTGCGATTTTTGTGAGGTCGCTTTTCAGAACAGGCGGAAGCAAGTTATCCGTTCGCCCGATCCCGAGCAACAAAATTGACCAAAGACGATAATTTTTAGACAGCGCCTCCCTGCGGTCTACACCGCTTTTGGGATTGGCCATAAGTTCGTTAACTTTCTTAAATGCAAGAGCTTCTACTTGGCGAGAGGAGAGATCGGCACCTGATTGCTGCTGATACCGTGACGCACCGTAGTTCAATGAGACTCTCCTCTCGTAAAGCAAAGGTGATGGGAAGGCTGAAATGCCCTCCCATCAGTCGAAACCTTAACCGCGGAAGAGGCTGAGGATCGACGACGACTGCGAGTTCGCGATCGACAGTGACTGGATAGCAAGCTGCTGCTTCGTCTGCAGCGACGTCAACTTCGCGCTTTCGGCGGCCAGATCGGCATCTGTCAGAGCGCCAACGCCGGTCGTCAGGGCATTGGAAAGGCTGCTCGTCGTTGTGCTGAGCTGCGACACCTGATTGGCCGCGGCACCCAGACCACTCGCGATCGTGTTCATCTTCGAGATTGCGGCCTGGACCGTGAGAAGCGCCGAGGCCGAGCCTGAAACTTCCTGAACCGCTGGCGTACCCGCTCCGGTGCTCGTAAGCGTTACCGAAGAGGTGGTCGCTCCGGCATCAGCCGCATCGATATTATTACCGGCAATCATTACAGCGCCGGTATTGGCGTCCTGAGAAACTCCGAAGCCCGCATTCTGGACAGCGGAAGTGAAGCTGCTGGCAATGCTATTCGCGGGAGCGCCGGTGGGTCCGATATCGGCGAGTGAAATATTCGTGAAGGCCGTTGCCGCGCCGTTTTTATCGAACGCGGTCGATACGGAATAGGTGAAATTTCCGCTCGCGTCGCGCGCTTGCGTAACGGTCTCGTCCGAGGTGCTGCCGAAAGAATAAACAACACTTCCATCGGATTGAGTCTGAGACGTGACGTTTTTCGCGCCCGTAAAAGTCAGAGAGCCGTCAGCGGCAATCACTACGGCCGTGGTACCCCCAGCACTACCCACAGCCGTTGCCAAAGCCGTTTGAGCCGCCGTAACACCTTTGTCCGCCACGCTTAACGTGCCCGTGCCAGCATAACTGGAAGCGAGGAATTGATACTGCACGGCAGGATCGGCGGCGGTTCCTGTGCCCTTGCCATCCGCACCCGCTTTAATATTGTTGATCGCCAGCGAGTCACCTGCGGCGAGACCACCGAGCCCCTTGTCGGTGGCACCAAACGTAATTTCCGCTCCGCTCTGCGCGACATTCAGGTTGCTCAATCCAAGGCCTGTTGCCGTGGCGTTATATCCACCCTGCGTGAACAGCGTTCCATTCACGTCCATCGCCGTGGAGACGGACGTGTACTGCACGCCGTTGCCGATCGCGCCACCCAGAAGATTGACACCCTGGAAGGTCGAACCGCTGGCAGCCGAATTGATCTGCGACATCGCCTGAGACAGCGCCGCATTCATGATGCCGACGTTATAGCCGGTCGTTTCCGCGCTCGTAATGGATTGCGACAGGCTGGACAGAACGTTGGAAATCAAGGTCGCCTGACCGGCAGCCGTGTTCACGACCTGCCCCGCGAAGGACAGACCGGACTGAACGCCCTTCAGCGCGCCGATCTGCGAGTTCATCGTCTGAGCGATGGCATAGACGGCCGGATTGTCGGAGGCGGAATTCACAGCCTTGCCCGTCGAAACGCGATTTTCCGTCTGAGTAAGATCAGCGGACGTCTGGCTGAGGCTCTGGAGAGCAGCAAGGGCGGCGGTGTTGGTGTTGATCGAAAGAGTCATGGAATTTTTCTCCGGTTCTGCGATTTTTTCTCGCCCGCCATTCATGACTCCCCACTGGTTAACAAACCTCCAACGACGCAGAGATTTTCATGTTCTCGAAGATTAAAATTCTGTACTCTTCAAAGCCGCCCCGTTCAGGATTCCACGATAGGCGCATGACACCTGTTCAAGCATCTTTCTGGCCTGTTCGACCGCGCTTCCCCAGTCTCCGGACGTCGCCTGTCTGATGATCCTCATGCTCGGATACCAGGGCGTGTCATCGCGATTTTCGAGCCAGCGCCAGCAGCCATCCGCTCGAGACAGGGTCCAGACCGGCAGATTGAGCGAACCTGCGAGATGCACGATGGAGGTATCCACCGCGATGAGCAGATCGATCCCATAAAGCCTTGCCGCCGTATCGGCGAAATCAACAATTCCGTCCGTGACGTCGACGATAGGGAGTCCCGCATTCTCCAGTTGCTCCCTGGCATCCCCAAGCTGAAAACTGGCAAAGCGTACGCCCCGCACACTCAGAAGCGGCGCCATCTCATCGAGCGGCATGGACCGGCGACGGTCTACGATATTGGCGTCGATACGCTGCTTGCGCGGATCTCCCGCCCAGACCAGCCCGACCACGAGATCCGGATGTTCGGCACCGCCCGCCATGTGCCGCCTCACGGACCCGCCCTGCCGATCGATCTCTTCTTCTGCGACAGACAGATAAGGAGGCAACGGAATTGTGTCCATCGTCACACCACATCGCCATGGAAGACTGGCGACCGGGCAGTGAAAATCGAAACGATCCGCCGAATCGAGCGCGACAACCACTTTGTGGATGCCTTCCATGGATTCAAACAGCCGCGTCAGCGTCGGAGGCACCTGAAGGGTAACGATTGCGCCTCGAGCGCATAGCAGCGGCACAAAACGGACGAATTGTAGCGAATCGCCAAATCCCTGTTCGTGATGAACAAGAATATGGCGACCGGCCAGATCCTCGCCCTGCCACAGCGCCGCCGCGATGTCGGTCCGGGGTTTTTGCGTCTTTCGCCAACGCCATTCATAAGCCTTCCAGCCTTCGTCGAAATTCCCGGCTTTCAGAAGAGCGGTCGCGCGTGAAAACTGGGTTGCGGCGGAATCCGGCTTCAACGTCAGGGCATGATCGAGCACCCGGACAGCTTCCGCGCTGCGATCCAGATTTTGCAGGATATGTCCAAGATTATGCCAAAGCCCGTGCAGACCGGGCGCAATGGCGATGCCCTTCTCCGCGATACGCCTGGCCTCTTCGTAGCGTCCACGGTCGGCCAGGGCGGAACAGTAATCAATATAGGCATCCGCGAGGGTCGGCGCTTCGTGCAACAGGGTCTCGAGAAGGACAAAGGCTTCCTCGAGACAGCCCTCGCCAATAGCGACACGCGCCAGACTGTGCAGTGCCAAAGCGCATTTCGGATCCAGAGCCAACGCTTCACCATAGAACCGCTTTGCCTGATCGATCTCGCCATCGAGTTCAAACGCCCGGCCACAGGCATAGAGAGAAAGAGGCGTCGAAGGCGCTTCCTCGACCGCAAGATCTCTCTGGATCTTCGCCTCCTCGTGCCGCCCGCTCGCGCGCAGGCTGTCCGCGTACATGAGCCGCCACCCAAACCGGGGCCTTATCTCATTCGCCCTGTGCAGCGACCATCGGGCACGCGAGGCATTTCCCTGCCGGAGCGCGATTTCTCCCAGAAGAGCGTAGGCTTCAGGCTCCCGACAGCCTGCCGCAAGCAGACGCAGCACATGTCGACGCGCGCCGTCGAGAGCGCCCTCCAGAATCATCGCCTGAATCGTCTGGACAGACAAAGTCTCGGACGCCTGAGTATTTTCCATTTGTTCTACAGTCGTCATACGATGATCGCTCCTCGCGTTCACGCTAGAAGACGAAGGTAAATATTTCTCTAAATTGTTCGCTCTCGATCGTCCGGGTAGTCATATCGGCAATAAGCCACCCCAGGAAAACATCGGGGCTTTTTCCCTCGCAATGACGTCCGGACGCAGCCATGTTAACGTCATGTCTGTCCATCATGCGTCCCGATCGAGCCTATCATGACCGAAATCTCTTCCTCTTTATCGGCGCAATTCGCCTCCCCTCTCGCTCTGACCGAACGGCTTTTTTTCGAGCGTGATCAGATCGGCCTGACCCGCGATGACGCGGAACGCCTGGTCACCAAAGCCCTGGCGGGCGCCGATGACGGGGAGCTTTTCCTGGAATTCCGTGAAAGCGAATCTCTCGTTCTGGACGATGGCGTCATTCGGGCGGCCAATTTCGATACGTCGTCAGGTTTCGGGCTGCGGGCCGTGCTCGGCGCTGAAACCGGTTTTGCCCATGCGGACGACATTAGTGCCAGCGCCCTGAAACGTGCCGCCGAGGCTGTTTCGACCGTACGACAGGGACGATCGGGCACGATGGCCGCTCCGCCTGCAGCGACCAATCGCCGCCTGTACATGGACACGAATCCTCGTGATGGCAGCGATTTCGGCCAGCGTGCGGCTCTCCTGAGCGAAATCGACGCCTATGCGCGCGGGCTGGACCCGAAAGTCGTGCAGGTGAGCGCCACCATTTCTTCCGAATGGCAGGCGGTCCGTATCATGCGTGCGCAAGGGAACGACGTCGCCGATCTGCGCCCGCTGGTCCGCCTGAATGTCTCCGTCGTCGTCGAAAAGGACGGACGCCGTGAAAGCGGGGGACGTGGGTTGGGCGGGCGTTACGAGATCAGCCGCCTCATGGTTGCGGAAACATGGAAAGGCGCCGTTGACGAAGCGTTTCGCCGGGCGCTGGTCAACCTCGAAGCCGAGCCCGCGCCGGCGGGCGAGATGGAAGTCGTCCTCGGCCCGGGTTGGCCGGGCATCCTCCTGCACGAGGCTGTCGGGCACGGGCTTGAAGGCGACTTCAACCGCAAGGGCACGTCATGTTTTTCGGACATGGTGGGCAAGCGCGTCGCCGCACCGGGCATCACGGTCGTTGACGATGGCACGATTCCCGAAGCGCGCGGATCACTGACGATCGACGACGAAGGCACGCCGACCGGCCGCACCGTCATGATCGAGGATGGCGTCCTTCTTGGCTTCATTCAGGATCGTCTGAATGCCCGCCTGACGGGTGTCGCGCCGACTGGCAACGGACGCCGTGAGTCCTACGCGCATGCACCGATGCCACGCATGACCAATACGCTCATGACGGCGGGCGACGCCACGACGGAAGACATGATCCGTTCGACCAAACGCGGCCTCTACGCCGTCGATTTCGGCGGCGGCCAGGTCGATATCACATCGGGAAAATTCGTCTTCTCCATGTCCGAAGCCTATCTGATCGAGGACGGCAGGGTGACGCGTCCCGTCAAGGGCGCGACCCTCATCGGGGCGGGCGCCGACGCCATGAAGAAGATTTCGATGATCGGCAGGGACGTGATGCTGGACCCCGGCATCGGCACCTGCGGAAAGGCTGGTCAAGGCGTTCCGGTCGGGGTCGGGCAGCCGACGCTCAAAATTTCCGGCCTGACGGTGGGCGGCACAGCCTGATGGGACACAATTACGCAAAACCGGCAACGCCGGATGCGCGATTACAGCGCCTGCTCGACCGCATCCCGGATCAATGGGGCATACAGATCGAGCGCCCTCCCGGCGGTGGCTGGAGCATCGGCCTGGAACACCCCGACGAAGGCGTCACCTGGGGTACACCGCAGCCGACCCTGCAGGCCGCGCTCGAGGAGATCTGGCGGATGGTGGGACCTGCGAAAGCGTGAACCCTTATCCGCTTCCCCCCGTGACGCTGACGGTCCTCGACATGGCGGGCACGGCCGTTTTTGCCGTCTCAGGCGCGCTGGTCGCCGCGCGCGCGCGCCAGACTCTGGTGACGTTCATGTTTTTCGCCGCCGCGACGGGCGTGGGTGGTGGCACCCTGCGTGATCTTCTGATCGGCGCGCCGGTTTTCTGGATGCACGATCCGACCGCCATCACGATCTGCCTGTGCATGGCGCTGGTCGTCTGGTGGACCCCGGAACGGCTGTGGTCGGCGCGCGCAATCGACTGGTTCGATGGTCTAGGATTGGCCGCCTATGCGGTTTACGGCTCCGCCAAAGCACAGAGCGCGGGTATTCCAGTCGTTCCGGCCGTGCTTATGGGTGTCACGACCGGCTGCATGGGGGGCATTTTTCGCGATGTTCTCGCAGGTGTGCCCTCCATCGTCATTCGGCCGGAACTCTACGTCACAGCGGCGGCTCTGGCTTCCGGGACGTTCGTCGTCGCCAGCGCTCTGGGGCTTTCCGCAACGCCAGCGGCGCTTCTGGCGTTCGTCCTTGGGTTTGGTCTTCGGGCTGTCGCGATCAGCCGCCATATCTCTCTTCCCGCTTATCGAGGCACGCGATGAAAGCATTCCATGCCCTGCCCCTGCTTTCATTATGCCTGATGACAGACAGCGCGCTCGCGCAGACCGATTCGATCCTGCCGACGCCCGTTCCGGATACGCTTCCTGTGACGACGGCCCATATCGTCCGGACTTTCCCCCATGATCCGACGGCGTTCACCGAAGGACTTCTTTTCGACCATGGCGTGCTTTTCGAGAGCACCGGTTACGAAGGACACTCCTTTATCCGCGAGGAAAAGCTTGAAAATGGCGTTGTCCTGCGTCAGACGGCTCTTCCCCCGGATCTTTTCGGCGAAGGGATAGCCGCGTGGCACCACGAATTGCTGAGCGTCACATGGCGCGACGGTCTGGGATTTCGATGGTCCCTGCCCTCATTCCGCCGGGCTGCCACCCTTCATTACACGGGTGAAGGCTGGGGCATGACGACCCTCGACAGCGAGATCGTGCTCTCCGACGGCACGCCGGTCCTGAGGTTCCTGAACCCGGCGGCTTTTCGCGTCACTCACACCCTGCGGGTCACGGCAGCCGGAGTTCCCGTCTCCAATCTCAACGAGCTGGAATATGTGAACGGCGAAATTCTCGCCAATGTCTGGATGACGAACGAGATCGCACGCATCGACCCGCATACGGGTCATGTCAAAGGCTGGATTGATCTTACCCCGCTGGCGAGACAGGTCCATGCGACGGACCGGGACGCCGTCCCGAACGGGATCGCATATGATCGGGCAGGCAAGCATCTTTACGTCACCGGCAAATACTGGCCGACGCTATTCGAGATCCGAACTCCGGCACCAGCGGATACACGAGGACAATAGATTGAAGGCAGCGCCAGCCGTCCTTGAGGCGCATCGGCGAAGACGATCACCCGACCAGTCCGTTCCTCCGCGTTGACGATGCGAACCATCACCCCTAAAACTCCGGGCCATCAACCCCGCGAAGCCCGACCAGGCGCAGCTTTACATCAGCGCCGGAGGCGCCGCGTGACCATGTCCATGACTTTCGACGATCTTTTCCTGGCGCCTCACCTTCTGCGGGCGCTGGCCGAAGAGGGATATTCCAGCCCGACCCCCATTCAGGCCCGGTCAATCCCGATGCTGTTGGAAGGCCGGGACCTGCTGGGCATGGCGCAGACGGGCACGGGCAAAACCGCCGCGTTTGCGCTGCCGCTCCTCCATCGCCTGGCGGCCACTCCCCGTCCCGCACCCCGAAACGGCGCGCGCGTTCTCGTCCTTGCACCGACGCGCGAACTGGTTTCACAGATCGCCGACGGTTTCGAAAGCTTTGGCCGACACGCAAAACCTTCCGTCACAACGATCTTCGGAGGCGTCAGTCCGTTCCATCAGATCAAGGCGCTCGAGAACGGTGTCGATATCATCGTCGCCGCACCCGGACGGTTGCTCGACCTGATCGACCAGGGGCTCTGCGATCTGTCGCAGCTTGAAGCACTTGTTCTGGACGAAGCCGACCAGATGCTCGACATGGGCTTCGCGAAACCGATCGAGCGGATCGTCGCGACCTTGCCCAAGGATCGGCATACCCTGCTTTTCTCCGCCACCATGCCGAAATCCATCACGGCGCTGGCCGAGAGTCTCCTGCGCGACCCTGCCAAGGTTGAGATTGCGCCGCCCTCGACCACGGTGGACCGGATCGAACAATCGGTCATGTTCCTGAACGCGGCTGACAAGAAGGCTGCTCTTCTGGCCCTGCTACAGACACCGGGCATGGGTCAGGCCGTGGTCTTCACGCTTCAGAAAAACATCGCCAACGATGTGTGTGCCTTCATCACGGAAGCGGGCATGACCGCGGAAGCCCTGCACGGCAACAAGTCCCAGGGCCAGCGCGAGCGTGCGCTGGAGGCGTTCCGTTCCGGAACGGCGCAGGTCCTGGTCGCGACCGATATCGCGGCGCGCGGGATCGACGTCGATACGGTGACGCATGTGTTCAATCACGATCTGCCAAGCCTGCCGGAAAGCTATGTGCATCGCATCGGTCGCACGGGCCGCGCCGGTCGCAACGGCTTTGCTGTCACTCTTTGCGACGCGGAGCAGCGCGCATGGCTGCATGATGTGGAGCGCGAAATTGGCCGCACCCTGACGGTTCAGGACGATCACCCCTGGCACTCGGAAGACGCACGAAACTCGAAGATGCGCGCGCCGGTGCTGGGGGGCGGTCCGGTCAAGCAGATCAAGCCGCAGAAAATCCGCGAACGTAAAATCTGGACCGAGGAAGAAAAACTCGCCGCGCGGCAGGCCGCCAAAGCGCGCTGAATCCGAAACAGGCCGGACGCACGGAGAGCCGGTTCGATGCCGCCTGCCCGCTCTGGCCCCGTATCGCTGCGATACTGAACAACCGGCGACGAACCATCTTATAGGCATGCGCCGGGCGCCATGATATCGCCAAGCCATGACCAGACGACCCGTCACCTCCGTTGACGTCGCGCGGCTCGCGGGTGTTTCGCAGTCCGCCGTGTCGCGTGCTTTTTCGCCGGAGGCCAGCATTTCCCCGGCCATGAGAGCACGTGTCCTCGAAGCCGCCGCCACTTTGAATTACCGGCCCAGTCGCATTCCGGCCATCATGCTTTCGGGGCGTTCGCTCATGATCGGCGTGATCGTGGGAGGCCTTTCAAACCCTTTCTATGCGTCGGCCCTCGAGCAGGTGGCCGTTTCCCTCCAGGCCTCCGGCTTTCAGGTCCTCCTGGTTCATGTCGATGACGCCTTGACGCTGGACGCGGCCCTGAACCAGCTCGCCAGCTATCGTGTCGACGCGGTCATCACGGCCCTGGCGATTGGCACGCGCGACACGGCCGAGGCCCTGTCAGCGCTGAACATACCCGCGATCTGCTTCAATTCCCGGTTCGTGGGGAGAAACATTTCCACGATCACGTCGAACAACCGGCAATCCGGCGCGATGGCCGCGAAGATCATGCGGGAATGTGGGGTGAGATTTCCGGTGTGGCTGGCCGGACCCGCGCGCAACGCCGCCTCGCGGGAACGGCGGCATGGCTTTTTCGACGCCCTGACCGATCACGCCCTGATTGACCACGCCCTGATCGACCACGCCCTGACCAGCGATACGCCGTCGCCACACCCGATCCTGGAACTTCAGGGAAACGACACCTATGAGAGCGGCTTCAACGCCATGCGTGATCTTCTCGATCGGAATTTTCGCCCGGACGGGCTGTTCTGCAGCAACGACCTGATGGCCTGCGGCGCCATGGACGCCCTGCGCGATCACGGCGGCCTCGCATGTCCGAAAGACGTGATCGTGATCGGATATGACAATATTCCACAGGGCGCGTGGCATGCCTATGATTTGACGACGTTCGATCAGAGAACCGAGAAACTCGTAGACGCGGCGATGGATATTTTGAACGACGCCTTCCGGCCGGGCGCGAAGGCCCTGTCGCGGAAAATCGTCGTTGCTGCGGCCCTCGTGGTTCGCCGCAGCACCGCAAAAGCGCCTCCTCAAGTCCGATAATGCGCGCTCACGAAGCAACCATTTGACGTCCGCCGGTTTTTGCATAGCTATGCAACATCATCCGTGGTTCATTTTTCAGGAGCGATCTGATGACAGACATGAACTTCCGCGCCGTTCTGACCGGCTCGTTTTCCACCCCCTGCGCCGACAATCCCACGGTCGCCATGATCGAAGCCGCCTATCGGCATGACGGCATCGACGCCCGTTACATCAACTGTGATGTCCAGCCGGAAAATCTGGCAGCCGCGGTCGCCGGTGCGCGCGCCATGGAATGGGTCGGGTTCAACTGCTCGCTGCCGCATAAAGTCGCGGTCATCGAGTATCTCGACGAATTGGCGGAATCCGCCCGGATCATCGGCGCGGTCAACTGCGTCAGCATCCGTGATGGACGATTGATCGGCGACAACACGGACGGCAAGGGCTTCCTCGCCTCCCTGCAAAAAGCGGCCGACCCGAAGGGCAAGAAGGTGCTTCTCCTCGGTGCCGGCGGCGCCGCCCGGGCGATTGCCGTCGAACTGGGTCTCGCCGGTGCGGCCCACATCACCATCGCCAATCGAAACCGGGACAAAGCCGAGGCGATCGCGACCCTGATCCGTGACAACACGAAGAGCGAAGCCACGACCATCGAGTGGGCGGGCGACCTTGCCGTGCCGGATGGTATCGACGTGGTCATCAATGCGACTTCGATCGGCCTTGGAGACGCGCAAGCCATGCCAAAAATCGATCGTGACAGTTTCAGGCCAAACCACGTCGTGGCTGACGTCATCCCCAACCCTCCGATGACAAAACTTCTCCGGGAAGCCAAGGCGCGTGGCTGCACGACGCTCGACGGCCTCGGCATGCTCGTCAATCAGGGCGTGATCGGCGTCGAACTATGGCTCGATCGCAAGCCGTCCGCGGATGTGATGGTCCAGACGCTTCAGGATATTTTCAACGTCTCTGACTGATCTGCCTCCTATCGGAAAAGTGCTCGGTTTGCCGGATCATCGTCAGACCGGGAGCGCCACTTGCGACAAGTTGAAGGGTCATCCGCCATGCCAGCCAACTCGAAGACCCAGGAATCCGCGCCGGGGCATCGAGACCGCATGCGACGTCGCGTCCTGGAAATTCTGCCTCAATTTTCACATCACGAAGACTGCCGCCCCCAGGCGCGCCGATATGTCATGGTGGCCGCGGCCATCGCAGCTGTGGGCGGCGTGCTTTTCGGCTATGACACAGGCATCATCGCGTCGGCACTCATCTACGTTACCCGCAGCTTTTCGCTCTCGACGGCAGGTCAGGAATGGATCGCGGCCGCCCTCAATCTAGGCGCCGTCGTCGGCGCTCTTGCCAGCGGCCCCGTATCGGACCGGTATGGGCGCCGCCCCGCCATCATCTTTGCCGCCGCGATTTTCATCTTCGCCTCCCTGGGATGCGGTTTCGCTCCGGGACAGGCGACGTTAATCGTGGCACGCCTGTTTCTCGGAGCCGCGATCGGCGCCACGACGCAGATCGTGCCCGTCTATGTCGCCGAGCTTGCACCGGCCGCGCGGCGAGGCGCCTTCGTTTCACTGTTTCAGATGGCGTTTTCGCTCGGACTGCTTTGCGCTTTTTTCATCGGATACGAACTTGCCGGTCCACCCGACTGCTGGCGAACGATGTTCATTCTCGGGGTCATCCCGGCTGCGATGCTCGCTATGGGGATGCTGGTTCTGCCGGAAAGTCCACGCTGGCTCCTGCATCACGAGCACGAAAAGCGGGCAATTTCCATTCTTTACCGTTTGCGCGGGCATCACGAGCCGGTCCATCGGGAACTGAAAGATCTCCTCGCTGCAAACGAAGAAGAAAACGGCGACCACGGGTGGGCGGCACTGCGACAGCGCTGGGTTCGTCCCGCCCTGATCGCCGCGCTGGGCATCGCGGCCCTGTCTCAACTCTCCGGCCCGAATGTGATCGTCTATTACGCGCCGATCATTCTCGCGCAGGCTGGCCTTGGCCACTCCGCCGCTCTGCTCACCTCCGTTGGCGTGGGAGTCACTTCGACGATCACGACCGCCATGGGCATCACGCTGATCGACCGGATCGGACGACGGCGCATGATGCTGGTCATGCTGCCCATGGCCGCCCTGTCACTCTTCGTTTTGGGGTCGATTTTCCTTAGTCCCGCCGCTATTTCCGGACCGCGCATGGTTCTGATGGTGTCCGCGCTTCTGGGCTATATTTTCTTCAATTTCGGCTCACTTTCGGTCGCAGTCTGGCTTATTGCCGCCGAAGTCTTTCCACTCGCCATACGCAGCAAAGCCATGGGCCTTGCCAGCGCCACAGTCTGGCTTTCCGACACACTCGTCTCGCTTGTGACACTGACACTCGTCAACGCACTCGGTCCCACTGGCACCTTCTGGCTTTTTGGTCTCGTGAATGTCGCCGCTTTCGGATTTGTATGGGCGTTCGTTCCGGAAACGGCAGGAACGACACTGGAAGAAATCGAAAAACGCCTCCGCAGTGGCCAATTCACACATGGTTCACCAGCACCGGAAGCGCGTTTGCAGTGACGGTTCCTGACAAAGGGCATTTTTAGGAAATACGCACGGTTTTGATCGGCAGATGCTTTGCCTGGCGCCCCCAAGACGCCGGGCAAGCCGCATTTCGCGATGATGGATGACGGTTTATCGAGCCTTTCCGAAGGTAGACCCCAACAAAACCGTCGGCTGCGTAGCACCGGTATGCACACGCAGAACCAGGGGATGCACACAAACCGTCATCCTCAAACCAACATGATAACGCGGAGTTTATTCCACTCTTATACATCGTTTTTGTGATTATGATCTCTGAGATCAATCACTCGCCAGCGACCAACGTATTTTTATCATATTTATCAGCTTGTTGTGATTTCACTCCGGTCATATTCAACAGATTTTTAAAGCACTATTATAATGAGCCGTATGATTTATATAACGCTGTCATGAAGTTTTTCCTTGACGTACTTTCCTGCTTGGCTATCTTCGGCTGCACGTTGGAAATTCGAGTTTGAAGAGAAACAAGATGGCCGCGATCTGCACGCGAATGTGTTGCGCCGGACGATGTCGCCGACAGAGGCACCGTCCCGGATCACCGTAAAGGCCGACCGGAAAATGGTCGGCGAACACCCTTCCACCAGGAAGAGGAAAGAGCACGACTCATGTCCATGCTAAAATCAGATATCGTCGAAATTGACGGAACCTTCGTCGGAACGGCCATCCTTGAGGGTGATCGGGCGACGCGTCGCTTTTATGCGGCCCATGAGAG
The DNA here is from genome assembly GCF_029309905.1 of Brytella acorum. GTDB lineage: Bacteria > Pseudomonadota > Alphaproteobacteria > Acetobacterales > Acetobacteraceae > Brytella > Brytella acorum. The sequence goes on along the minus strand of NZ_JARBJP010000006.1, from coordinate 33,605 downwards.
CGTTCGGCCTCTGCATAATCGCGCCCTGCCCAGTCTGGACGCGCTCAAGCGGCAGGTTGCGCTACAGTTCCGCCACGCTCAACCAAAAGCGTCGTCCGTTCTGGTCAAGCAGCGATCCTGACAGTTTTGTCCTGCGAAAAATCGCATCCGTCTTCCTCATTTTGGAGAGACACCATGGCTCTGTTCCCAGGTTGGCACGCTCCCGATTTCGCAATGACACTCTCAGGCAAGCCGACATCATTTCGCGCATGGCGCGATGGTCTATGGTGCATTTTCGTAACAAATCCGCTTGGTTTTTCCACTGACGGGCATCGACAGGCCGTCAGCGCCTCGCGGCAATATCCATTTCGGTTGCTTGCGCCGGTGGTAAGCCATCCGTTGATCGAAAGGGCCGGTGCCTTTTTCTCGGATCAAGCCATCTTGAATGGTTTTCCACTGGTGTGCGATCCCGAGGGCGAAATCCTGACGCGATGGCAGGGCGTGGAGACTGAGTTTGCGTCGGGCGAACCCGCCCTGGATGAAGAGATGGCCTATATTGTCGATCCGACCGGCGTGATCCGCCGTACTGTGACATTCCTGCCCGGAACACAGCAGGACTTCGATAGTATCGTGAGAATATTCGCCACCCTGCTGGACGGCCCCCTGCATGGAAGCCTCGAAATTTCTCTCGCAGCCTGAAGATATTTTTCCGCTCTGACATGATAACGGGGAACAAAAAATATACCCGGCATCAGGAGAAAACTTATGCGCTCCTTCGCAACCCTGGATGATCAGAAGATTTTAAAGATCTCACGAAGCCTCATGCTCCTAAACCATACTGCACAGCCGCCCTCACCGAAAAACGATCCGGGCCCGCGTTCCAACTGCACCAGTATGGGAGCCATTCGGCAGCTGACAGTGCGTGCGCTCGCAGAAATCAAGGAAGTATGGCTTGCCAAACATATCTTGACCCAGAAAGTACAGCGCATTCGGGGTACCGCCCGTGAAGACGGCTGGTTCACCCCCGATGACGGCTCAACGTCCTTCCGCCTGGGAAAAGACTGCTTTCTGACGCGCGAAGAAGCGCATGAACATGCCAACACGCGTCGTCGCAAGAAAATCGACGCACTCTCCCGACAGATCCAACGGATCGAAGCGCTGACGCGGGTCAGAAAATAGCGCCCCTGCGGGGGGCGCCTATCCTACGCGATTGAGCGCTCTGGCCGCCTCGTAGAGCGCACGGTACCGGGATTGCCGCTCGCCATAAGCCGCCTCAAGTGACGGGGATGGTTCGATGGTCTCCAGACGTTCAGGCGGCAGGCATATGGTCGTGACGTCTTCGGCGGTCGAAGCCAGGCGACCCAGCCGGGCGGCTCCATAAGCTCCTCCCTGCTCTCCCTGAGCCAGCCGGGACAGTCTTACGCCAAGAACGGATGCCAGGATCTCCACCCACTGGCGGCTCTGCGCGCCGCCACCGACGACGTCCGCGGTCTCGAACCGGGTTCCCGCCGCCGTCATGGCATCCTGCGCGTCCCGCAAGGAATACGCGACACCTTCAAGCACCGCCTGCGTCAGTTCCGAACGTGGCATGTTCTTGTCGAGACCGAGAAAAGCGCCGCGCACGTGAGCGTCGTTATGCGGCGTGCGCTCGCCCGCGAGATAGGGAAGAAATATCGCCCGCGATGGTCGCTCGATCTTCTCAGGCAACTCGGCCAGCAATTCACGTTCGGATTTTCCCACGATATCGGACCACCACGCCAGGGACGCCGCCGCGGAGAGCGTCACCCCCATCTGATGCCATTTGTCGGGAATGGCATGGCAGAAGGCGTGCACGGACGAGTCCGCGTTGGGCCGGAACCGATCGGTCGTGCACCATACGACGCCGGATGTGCCGAGCGATACAAACGCATCGCCGGTTTTCACGGCGCCGAGGCCGACAGCGGATGCGGCATTATCCCCGGCACTGCCCGCGATCACCGGCGCGGCCCGCATGCCCCAGCGCCGCGCGAGATCGGCTTTCAGTACCCCGGCCGGTTCTGTCCCTTCGCAGAGACGCGGCATGGCATCGATGGAAAGCCCGCAGGCGTTCAGGGCTTCTTCGGACCAGCGGCGCGCGCCGACATCAAGCCAGAGCGAGCCGGACGCATCCGACATATCTTCAATCATTTCGCCCGAAAGACGTAACCTGAGCCACGCCTTGGGTAGCAGAACGTAACGTGTCCGCGCGAAAATATCCGGCTCATGCTTCTGAACCCAGATGAGTTTCGGCGCCGTAAAGCCGGGCATCGCCAGATTGCCCGTAACGTCCCGACTACGCGGGAAGCGTTCCTCGAAAATCCGGCACTCGGCTTCCGAGCGAACGTCGTTCCACAAAATGCACGGTCGCAGACATTGTCTGTCCTCATCGAGCAGGACCGCACCGTGTTGCTGGCCCGATAGACCGATGCCGCGCACTGACGCCATTTCAGACGGATGGGCGCGATGAAGCTGGTCCATGACGTCGAGCAGCGCGTTCCACCACGCTTCGGGATCCTGCTCGGACCACCCGTCATGCGGCGATTGCGACGTCAGCGACGCGCGCGCCGTTCCGATGATCTGCTGAGCGTCATCAACCAGAACGGCCTTGATCCCTGATGTACCCGCGTCGATGCCAATATACATCCGTCCTGAACTCACTTTTTCTGTTACCGTGCCGCATGAAACACGCGATTTCTGGGTCCTGGATAACATAACGGACATAAATCCGCTTGGCTTCAGGAGACGATCACAGATCTTTGTGAAGAACAGGAAGCAAGATCCCATTAACGTGACGAGATGCGTGGATCGAAGCAGGAACATGGAATGACAAAGCATCTCAGGCCCCGGAACCGAATAACATTTCCGAGCATCACGGCCATGGGCGCCATGCTCGCTCTCGGCGCGGCACTGGGCACGCCGAGAGCGAGAGCGTCCGACAGCGTGGATCACGGTTCCGTTCCATCGGGCAATATCACGATCGTGGGCCGCTTTGAAAACGTCCAGCCCTCGGGCATCGCGCGTCTGCCGGACGGGCGTCTGGTGCTGTCCTTTCCGACCAGCGCACAGGCGCATGGCGGTCCGATCCTCGCTGTATGGCAGGAAGGCGGCACGACGCTGATCCCCTTTCCCACCGCCGCCGCGCAGAAGAAAATCATATCGCCGCTCGGCATGACCGTGGATGGTCGGGGACGCCTCTGGGTGATTGACGAGGGCATGCGCGCGGGGAGTAAAAAATCCGCCACCCCGGCCCTTGTTCTGATCGACCCATCGAAAAACGTCATTCTCCGGCGTTATCCGCTTGCCGCGCCAGCCGTTCTGCCGGACAGCCACATCAACGATGTGCGCGTGGATCTCACGCATGGCGCGGAAGGTACCGCTTTCGTCTCCGATACGTCCCTGACCGAGCATCCGGCGTTGCTGGCGATCGATGTCAAAACCGGTCAGGCCCGCCGTCTTCTCGCCGACGACCGATCGGTCAGCGCCGATCCGGGATTTGCCATGGTGGTGGATGGCAAGCTGATCCGTTACGACGCGAGGCATCCCGCCATGGCGCAGGGTGGCGTCAACGGTATCGCCCTGAGCGCGGACTCCTCGCGCCTCTTCTGGGCACCGTTCTCTTCACGCCGCCTTTACAGCGCGCCGACCGCTGTCCTCGCGGACCCGTCGGCATCCGCCTCCGATGTCAAACAGGCCGTGCATGACGAGGGCGAAGCGGGCGTGGTGGACGGCATGTTCACGGCGCCCGACGGCAGCATTTACATGGCGGATGAAGAGCATCACGGGTTGATCCGTCGCGCCGCCGATGGGTCTCTTTCCCTCGTCGCGCATGATCCGCGTCTGGTCGGACCGGACGGCCTTACATCCGACGGTCCCAGCGCCGCGGGGCCGCGCGCGCTGCTGATGACGGTCGGCCAGTGGTCACGCCTGCCGGCTTTCCATGATGGAAAAGATCTGCAGGAGCGTCCCTACGTCATCGCCCGCATTGCGCTGGACGCGCCCTGATCCGGCATCTGGGCCTTAACGGCACGGAATATATCTCTCCTGTTTGCACTTCCGCCGCGCCACGTTCACAGTGCCAGAGCACAGTGTCAGGGCACAGGCTGCGCCTCCTGCGGATTTTCATGATGACCTCGGTCTCCGAACGCGCACAGGAGCATGGAGCCGTGGCCCGGGCGCTCGCTCTTTATCAGGACCGACACGAGAGAAAGCCCTTCTTATGAAACGACATCACTGGGCCGGAAGCGCGGCCATGCTCGCGCTTTGCGCTTCAGGTCTCTCGAATCCGGCGCGAGGCGATGCGGCATCGCGTTTCGCCTCGGCTCCCGACATGATTGATACCGTTTCGCCCCAGAAAGGACCGGGCTGGGCGCTCTCCATCGTCGGCGGCCCCACGAAAGAGGAAGTGCTGACCGCCCGTCCGGACGTCGGACTGACCAGGTTGCACGTCCTTCGCCTGGACGTCAGCGGTCGAAAGGCCCGCGCGGTCATCATGCGACCCGCACCCGACGCCCGGCCCGTCGTCCAGCACGACACCCTGCTCAGCTACATGGTTTTCCCGGTCGCCGACCCTCAATCCCTCGTCAATCCTGCGACGTTCAGCGCCATCGACGTCGTGTTTACCGATGGCTCCCGGGCCTCGATGCCCCGGGCCTCGATGCAAGGTGCAACCGATCGGACGGGCTCGGCCCTGACTCCCAGCGGGCAGGGTCTGGGACGCGCGCTCTACCCCAATCAGTGGAATCGCGTCGATGTACCGTTGGGCGCTGTGGCGCAGGGCAAACGCATCGCCGCGCTGGAGCTCGTGTCAGCAGCCCCGTCCCGTACCACGCCCTACCATCTTTATCTCGACGGCATCACGCTCGGCACGGAAGAAAACGTGGACGGTGTCAGCCCCGCCGATCTCGTGGACACCCGTCGGGGCACCAACGCGAATGGCCGATATTCGAGAGGCAATAATTTTCCCGCCACCGCGATGCCGCACGGATTCAATTTCTGGACGCCGGTCACCCGCGGGGATTCGAACTGGCTTTATCAGTATCAGGAACGCAATGGCGCGGATAACCGGCCCAGGCTCGAAGCCCTGTCGCTCAGCCACGAGCCGAGCCCGTGGATGGGAGATCGGCAGACCTTCCAGCTCATGCCGGTTCCGGGCGGCGCGCCGCCATCCGCCGACCGTACGGCCCGGTCCGCATCCTTCGATCACGCGCATGAGACGGCCCTGCCCTATCGCTACGCCGTTTCGCTCGACAACGGGATCGTGGCCGAGATGGCGCCAACCGACCACGCGGCGATCTTTCGTTTCACCTATCCCGGCGATACGGGACAGATTGCCTTCGACAACATCAACGACCATGGGAGCCTTCGCCTCGCCTCCGACGGGTTGAGCGCGGACGGCTATACCGACGTCGCAAGCTCGCTTTCGACCGGATCGACACGCATGTTCGTGCATCTGGAATTCGACCGCCCGGCGAAGGCGCAGGGCCGCATGACCGGGCAGAAGCGCGATGACGTGCAGGGCTGGGCGGCGTTCGATACATCCGCCGGGAAGATCGTGACGGTTCGGATCGCCACTTCGCTCATCAGTCTCAAACAGGCCAGACGCAATCTGGCGCTGGAAATTCCGACCGGCACGAGCCTGGAAGCCGTCGCGGACGCCGCCAAAGCCGCGTGGAATCAACGTCTCGACGTGATAGCCATTCCCGGCGCTCCCGCCGACGAACAGCGCATCCTCTACGGCAATCTCTATCGGCTGCACCTCTATCCGAACGAAGCGCATGAAAATATCGGCACGGCCGACGAACCGCGGATCGTTCATGCCAGCCCGGTCATCAAAGCGGATGACGCAGGCACGGATCGGCGCACCGGAGCGCCGATCCGCGACGGAGCCCTCTATGTCAATAACGGTTTCTGGGACACCTACCGTACGGCATGGCCGGCTTACGCCCTGCTGGCTCCCGATGAGGCCGGGAAGATGATCGACGGGTTCGTGCAGCAATATCGCGAGGGCGGCTGGATCGCGCGCTGGTCCTCGCCCGGCTATGCGGATCTCATGACGGGCACCAGCGCCGATGTCGCATTCGCCGATGCCTGGCGCAAAGGCATCGGCGGCTTCGATGCGCCATCATTCTATCGCGCAGCCCTCAAGGACGCGACGGTGGTTCCGGACGACCCGGGCGTCGGGCGCAAGGGTCTCGCGCGCTCGGCATTCAAAGGCTTTACCGACACGGATACGGACGAAGCCCTGTCCTGGTCGAACGCCGCAACCCTCAACGATTTCGCCATTGGTGAAATGGCGTCAGATCTGGCGAAAGCGACGTCTTCGAATGCGAGGGACAAAGCGAATCTGGAAGCGGAAGCGTGGTATCTGCACAACCGCGCGCTGAATTACGTCCAGCTTTTCGACCCCGACGTCGGCTTTTTCGTGGGTCGCAAACCGGACGGCTCGTGGCGCGTCGCAAAAGATGCGTTCGATCCCCTGGCATGGGGCGGCGATTACACCGAAACCAATGCCTGGACGATGGCGTTCGATCCCGTTCAGGACGGACAGGGGCTGGCCAATCTCTACGGCGGCCGCGACGGACTGGCCCGCAAGCTGGATACGTATTTCGCGACACCGGGCGTCTATCATGTCGGCGCGTATGGCGGCGTCATCCACGAGATGCGCGAAATGCACGACATTCGCATGGGACAGTATAGCCACAGCAATCAGCCGTCCCATCATATTCTCTATACCTATGACGTCGCCGGTCAGCCCTGGAAAGCGCAGGACAGGATCCGCGACGCCATGAACCGGCTCTATCGCGGCACGGCGATCGGACAGGGCTATCCGGGCGACGAGGATAACGGGGAAATGTCGGCCTGGTGGGTGTTCAGCGCCGCGGGTTTCTACCCTCTGCGCATGGGAACGCCAACCTACGCGATCGGTGTGCCGCGCTTTGAAATCATGCGCATGAAAGTCGGGCATGGTCACATCCTGACCATTCGCGCGCCGGGCATCAGCGATCGCAATCGCTATATTCAGTCCGTCACGCTCAACGGGCATCCTCTCACCCGCTGGTGGCTGTCCCATGCCGAGATCACCGCGGGCGGCGAGCTTGCCTTCACGATGGGCGCTCATCCGTCCCGCTGGGGCACAGGACCAGACGCCGCGCTGCCGTCTCTGACGCAGGGCACGAACGCGCCCGATCCGGCGACGGATCTGGCCGACCGCCCCGAAGCGCGACGCGAAGGCCCCGCTGAAGCCTTCGACAATGACTCCATGACGAAGGCCTCCGTGCCGGAAACGGGGCTGACCGTCAGCCTGCCGACGCCCTCGACGGCGCTGGCCTACACGATCACGTCGTCGGACAACCCGGACAAGGCCCCGAAAGCCTGGGAATTGCTGGCATCCGACGACGCGAGGAGCTGGCAGGTCATCGATCGTCGTCAGCAGGAGGTTTTCCCGTGGAAGCGTCAGACGCGCCCGTTCCTGGTCCCGGATGCGACGAAACATCGCTATTACCGCTGGGTTGTCAGCGAAAGCCACTCCGCCGAAATCGGGGAATTCGAACTGCTTGGACCGGGTGAGACCGCCGCACGGTGAGCTTTCCTGAAACCACGGTCCGTGTCCGGCGAAAGACCAAACTCCGTCGTGGAAACCGGGCTTTGGCATCCACGCGATGGTCGTGGCCCGCTGCGCGCGCAACGGGCGTTTTCCTGAAATAGACCGTTGCTTGACCGAGGGCCGTCGCGTGACGATCATGCCATCTGTGCCAGTCGTGTTCCCGGCGCCGCGCCCGGACTTCCCGCAACCCGCCGACAGGACGATAATGGCTGGACGATGATGTCTGAAGAACGCGGCGCGAACGGCGTCGAAATCCTGACGAAAGTGGGCGCGGTCATCGACGCCCTGCAGCGGCGTGGCCCGTCGAGCGTCACCGATCTGGCAGCGCATGTGAACGAGCCGGTCAGTTCGGTCTATCGCCTCCTACGCACGCTAGGTTCTCTCGGCTGGATCGAACCGGCCCATGAGCGTGGTCTTTACCGGCTGGGGATTTATTTTGTGCGGGTTGGCGGGATGGTGGAAAGCCGTCTTCGCATCCAGCATATCGCCTGGCCGACGATGCGCGCCGTCAGTACCGAGCTGCGTACGGCATGCAGCCTTTTCGTCCGTCGCGGACTGCGGGCCGTCTGCATCGACGTCGCGGAAGACGACCTCATTCGCCGCTTTCCGCTGCGAGTGGGCGATTCGATGCCTCTCGATCGTGGTGCCGCGGGCGCGACACTGACAGCCTTTCTGCCGCAGTCAGAACGGGACTCCATCGCCACCACTCTACGCGAAAACCAGGATCTCGAAGAACCGGCTACCATGATCCGAGAGCAGGGATACGGCGAGGATATCGGCCGGACGTCCCCCGGCGTCCTGTCGGCGGCGGCACCCGTTTTCAATCATCGCGGGGAAATCGAGGCGGCCTTGTGCGTCAGCGGATTCTCACCGGCGGAAAGTTTGCCGCCCATGGCGCGTGAGCGTCTGTTGGACGCCGCGCAAACGGTGAGCGCCGCGCTCGGACACCGGCTCACGGGTCCGCACGAAGCGGCCGTTACGCCCGAGAGAGGCAATCCCCGTGCGGCCTGAACAGGAAAAAGCCGGCGTCATCGGCAAGGCCGATCTCCTCGTGGAGCAACTTGCCCGGCATGGCGAACTGGGCCCCGCCGAACTGGCGACCCTCACGGCCATTCCGCGATCGACCGTCTATCGGCTTCTGGAGGGGCTGACGGACATTGGTCTGGTCGCGCCCATGCCCGACGGGCGCTCCGCTCTCGCTTTGAAATGGCTGCATCTCGCGGATGCCGCGCGCGGCGGGATGTTCGAATGGTCAGGCGCCCATGCAATCCTGGAAGATCTTAACAAAAGCACCGGACAGACTGTCTTTCTGACGGTCCCCCGGCAAACGGACACGGTCTGTATCGACTGGGTACAGGGGCGCGGCATGGACGCATTGATGCTCAGGCCTGGCCAGGTTTTACCGTTCCACGCGGGCGCTGCGGGTCGGGCGGCTCTCGCGGCACTGCCAGACGCTGTGGCCAATACCTATCTACGCAGCTTTCCGCACAAGGTCTTCAACGCGCGCACCCTCACGGACCCGGACGCGATCCGCGCCGATATCGCACGAACACGCGAACGCGCCTATGCGCTCTCCGAAGAAGACGTGACATTCGGCATTGGAGCCATTGGCATCGCCATTCAGACGCCGGGCCACAAACGTCTCATCGGTTGCCTGTCGCTCGCGGGGCCTGTCCAAGAAATCCGGGTGTATCAGACGGATCTGGCAGCAGCGCTGTTCGACGCGCGCCGCCGCCTGCTGTCGGGTCGCGGCGCTGGAGCGGGCACGTGAATATCGCGCTCCGCGTTCAGGCGCGGTCTTCGTGCGGCACCCGCGCCATCACAACGACCAGGCCCAATCCGAGCGTGGCCGCGATCCCGCCCGCGAGAAAGACCGACGAAAACCCTTCCCTTTCCGCCATGCCCCCCAGAAGCGGCCCACTCAGCCCGTAAGCGAGATCCTGACAGGCCGCGAAGGCACCCATGGCGGTGCCGCGCAGTTGCGGCGCAACACGCCTGACAACCTCGACGCCCATCGCGGGAAACATCATCGAGCAGCCCAGACCGCTCAGAAATGCCCCTGCCAGAGCGACCCACGGGTCCGTCGCCGCCCATAACGTATACTGACCGCAGGCTTCCACACTCATCGAGACAAGAGCCACCGGAACCCCGCCCAGCCGGTCGGGCAATTTCCCGCAGAACACACGCACCAGAACGAAAGCGCCGCCAAATGCCGTCAGGCCCAGCCCCGCATGGGGCCAGTGGTGATGCAGAAAGAGAAGCGGCATGAACGCCCCGATCACGGCGAATCCCACGCCCTGCAAACAGATGACGGTCCCCTGCGCCCATATCTCGCGCAGGACGGAAAGAATGGGTTTGCGATGTCCGCGATGCGGCTCGACACGCGGAACGGCACGCGCCATGGCGAGACCAAGGGCTGGCATCAGCAATCCGACCGCCAGGAGGCCGACAAATCCCCATCGGTCATAGATCGTCAGGCCAAGCGGACTCCCTGCGGCGAACGAGCCGTAAAGCCCCATGCCGACCAGCGCCATGACACGCCCCGACCGCGCCGGGCCAAGAAGACCCAGGCCCCACTGGATCACACCCACGATCGTCAGGCTCTCCCCGATGCCTAGCAGCAATCGGCCCGCGATCAGGATGCCGTAGGACAACGCCACCGGCAGGGCGGGAAGTGTGGCTCCCAGGCAGACGAAACCGGCCAGGACATACAGGACCAGTCCCCGACAGGCGCAGTATTTACCGCCATGTTCGTCGGCGATCCGACCGGCCCAGCCGCGCGTGACGATGGTCGACGCAAAGGCGATTCCGACCGCCAGCCCGGCGAGCCCGCTGCCCAGATGAAGACGCGTGACGACGAAAAGCGTCGTCGTCGGCATCGACATCGCGACCAGCAGATAAGAGAGGAAAAGCGCTGTCGTGAGCCAATAGAGATTGAGCAGGCCTGTATCGCCTCCCGCATCACGCATCGTATCCGAACCCATCTGCCACCCTTCCGCTGCACGTTGCGACACTGTGACGGATGCCACCGGTCGCGGAGCGCGTGCATAAGGAACTAGCGCAAAAAACGACGCCAGACATGGAGCGGCGGCTCAATAGTTTTTGAACATCCGCCAGACTCCGGGTCGCGCTTCTCCCAAACCCCCGGATGGATCGTCTGAACGCGTCAGCTACAGGCCATGAGCGCGGCGTTGCCACCCGCCGCCGTGGTGTTCGTGCTAACGACACGCTCAAGGACGAGCCACTCCAGGGGGTAGCGCCCCGCTTCATCGGGGACGAGCAGGTTCACGACGGGTCCGTCACGTTCCGCAAGCCCGCGCGCCAGCGCCAGGCATGTCTCGCCGTCTCTGGCGCAGAGGACCGCGGTGAAACTGTCGTCGCCCCGTGGCACGCTGATGTGCCCGAGAAGTTCGCCCGGCAGGCCCTCGGCACAGGACAGCAGCCCAGGCGGCAGGGCGACGCGATTGCCCGTCGCCAGCGCCGCTTCGATCTGCGTGCCGAGCGAAGCGACATCCGGACCGGCGCAGAGCACGGTTCCACGCGGCACGAGATCGTAAACGTTCTCCTCGCCGACCGGCCCCGGCAGCGCCAGATGCGTGCCGAGGGGTGTCCGCTCGATCGCGGGCGTGGCGCTGACCCTGCCTTCCACATGCCACCATGTCCGGAACGTGCGCGCCAGTGGCGGGACGGGCCGCACCAGTTCCCCCTCGATCGCCGGAGAGCGCGCCAGCAGACGTCGCAGGTAGAGCGGTCCTCCCGCTTTCGGGCCGGTGCCGGACAGCCCGTGACCGCCAAAAGGCTGCACGCCAACGACCGCGCCCACGAGGTTGCGATTGACGTAGATATTACCCGCGTGGGAGCGCGAGACAGCGGCATCGACGGTTCCGTCGATGCGGGTGTGAATGCCGAATGTCAGCGCGTAGCCCGTCGCATTGACAGCGTCGATGACGTTCTCCATCTCGGCGCGCGGATAGCGCAGCACATGCAGCACCGGACCGAAAACCTCGCGCCGCAGAGCACTCACGCTGTCGATTTCGATCAGGGTGGGGGGAACGAACGTGCCGCCGGCGCACTCGTCCTTCACGGGCGCCTGATGAACCGCGAAACCCTGCTCGCGCATGGCGTCGATATGCGCGACGATGCCTTTCCGCGCGTCTTCGGAGATAACCGGACCGATATCAGTATGCAGGGCGTCCGGACGGCCGGTCACCAGCTCGTCCATCGCGCCGCGCAGCATTGTCAGGACGCGATCGGCACAGTCCTCCTGCACGCAGAGCAGGCGCAACGCGCTGCATCGCTGGCCCGCGCTGTCGAAAGCGGAGGACAGCACATCGACGACCACCTGCTCCGCCAGCGCCGAGCTGTCCACGATCAGGGCGTTCTGGCCGCCCGTCTCCGCAATCAACGGAACCGGCGCGCCGTCGGGATTGAGACGCGCCGAAAGCGTGCGCTGAATGAGCCGGGCCACTTCGGTCGAGCCCGTGAACAGCACGCCTCGCACATCGACATGCGCGACGAGGCGCGCGCCGACATCGCCCGCGCCCACGACAAACTGCACCACGTCTTCGGGAACGCCCGCCGCATGCAGAGCCCGCACGGCTTCGCGCGCGATCAGCGGCGTCTCCTCGGCAGGCTTGGCGAGGACCGTATTCCCGGCCGCCAGGGCCGCCGAGACCTGACCGAGAAAAATCGCGAGCGGGAAGTTCCACGGGCTGATGCACACGACCGGCCCGAGCGGGACATGAAGCGCATTGTCGAAACCATCGCGGACCCGGGCGCCGTAATAGCGCAGGAAATCGACCGCCTCGCGGATCTCCGCGACCGCATTGCCGAGCGACTTTCCGGCTTCGCGCACGATGACGCCCATCAGGCGCGGCATGTCCTGCTCCAGCGCGTCCGCCGCACGGAACAGGCACGCCGCACGATCGGCGGGGGTGGTGTCACGCCAGGCCGGAAACGCCTCCGTCGCGCGGGCAACCACCACGTCAGCGTCATCCAGAGACAGGAACGCGATATGGCCGACGACATCGTTGCGGTTGGCCGGGTTGATGACTGCGGTGGCCGCCCCATCGGCGGGTGCCGTGGGTGCTGGCGCCGTGTGTATCGGCGCCGACATCGCGGGAAGCACGTCCGTCAGGGCGCGCAGGACGTTTTCATCCGTCAGATCCATGCCCTGGGAGTTCTCGCGCTGCGGCTGGAGCAGGTCGCGGGGCTGCACGACAGCCGCCGAGCGTGTCTCGGTCGAGAACGAAGCCGCCGGCTCGGCGATCAGCTCGGCGATCGAGATCGCCTCATCCTGGATGCGGTTCACGAAAGACGAGTTCGCGCCGTTTTCCAGCAGACGACGCACCAGATAGGCCAGCAGCGTTTCATGCGTTCCGACGGGCGCATAAACCCGCACGGGGCGGTTCAGCTTATCGGGACCCACGACATTGCCGTAGAGAGCCTCGCCCATACCGTGCAGGCACTGGAACTCGTAGCGGCGATCATTGAAATCCGGCCCGGCCAGCGTGTAGATCGCCGCCAGCGTCTGCGCATTATGCGTGGCGAATTGCGGAAAAATGGACTCCGGCGCGGCCAGAAGTTTACGCGCGCAGGCGATATAGGAAATATCGGTATGCGCCTTGGTCGTGAAAAGCGGAAAATCGCTCAGTCCTTCGACCTGCGCGCGCTTGATCTCGCTATCCCAGTAGGCGCCTTTGACCAGCCGGACCATCAGGCGGCGCTTTGAACGCCGTGCGAGATCGATCACGAAATCGAGCACGAAGGGCGCGCGCTTCTGATAGGCCTGGACGACGAAGCCCAGCCCCTCCCAGCCGTCGAGGCGCGGGTCGAAGCACAGGGCCTCAAGAAGGTCGAGGGACAGTTCGAGGCGGTCCACCTCCTCGGCGTCGATGTTGAAGCCGATATCGTATCGTGCCGCCAGCGCGGCCAGTTCGGCCACGCGCGGAAGCAGTTCGGCCAGCACGCGGTCGCGCTGAAGCCGGGAGTAGCGCGGGTGGAGCGCTGAGAGCTTCACCGAGATTCCGGGGCCGCGATAGATCCCCGCCCCGTTCGACGCCCGACCGATGGCATGGATGGCGGTTTCGTAATCGCGATAATAGCGCTCGGCATCGGCCGCCGTCGTCGCCGCCTCGCCCAGCATGTCGTAGGAATAGCGAAAGCCGCGCGCGACGAATTTTTCGCTGTTCTTCAAGGCGCGATGGATCGTCTCGCCCGTCACGAACTGCTCGCCCATCATGCGCATGGCGAAATCGACACCGCTGCGGATCACGGGCTCGCCCGCGCGGCTGACGAGCTTCTTCAGGCTCGCACCGAGGCCTTTCGTTTCGGCGCGAGACAGAAGCTTTCCGGAGACGACCAGTCCCCAAGTCGCCGCATTGACGAAGAGCGAGGACTCCGCGCCGAGATGCTCCTGCCAGTCGCCTTCCGCCAGCTTGTCACGGATCAGGGCGTCACGCGTCGCCGTATCGGGAATGCGCAGCAGCGCTTCGGCGAGGCACATGAGGGCCACGCCTTCCCGTGTGGAAAGGTCATATTCCTGCACGAGGCTCTGAACGAGGCCCGGCGTCTTCTGCGCTCGCAGGGCCGTCACGAGCGCGCGGGCGATGCCGACCACTTTCGGCGCTTCCTCGAAAGACAGCCGTGCGTCCCGGACCAAGGCTTCCACACGGGGAATTTCAGGCACGCGCGTGTGATCCGTAATCGCGCGGCGCAGGGCTGAACGCTCGGGCACGGCAACACGCAGAGAGGCAAAGGACTCGCTCAACGACGGAACTCCACATGGAATCGAAACAAAGGGCACTTATCCTGTTTCCGCAGGAATGAAATATCGTTTTCGGGATATACTGCCGAATATAAAATACATATATGTCTCTTAAGCCGAACCTTATTCAGGAGCCCTGCGCCGCAGTGGATGATATCGACCGCAGAATTCTGCGCCTTCTGCAGCGTGACGGACGCATGACGAATATCGAACTGGCCCGTACGATCCATCTCAGCCCCGCCGCGACGCTTGAGCGCGTCCGGCGGCTGGAACAGGGAGGCACGATCCGTGGTTACGCGGCGCGCCTCGACCCCGAGGCCGTGCAGCTCGGATTGCTGGTCTTCGTGCAGATCACCCTGGATCGCACCAGTCCGGATCTGTTCGAGCAGTTTTCCAACGCCGTGCAGACCATTCCGCAGATCAGCGAATGTTACATGGTCACCGGCGGCTTCGATTATCTCATCAAGGCGCGCGTGCGGGACATGACCGCATATCGCAGCTTCCTCGGGCGCACGCTGACGCGTCTGCCGGGCATCCGGCAGACGCATACCTACACGGTCATGGAGGAGGTCAAGGCCGATCCGGCCCTGCCCGTCTGAACGTCAGCGCGCGTCCTGTCTATAATCCCGCGCACATTCAGCGATGTCACGGGCAAGTCGGTCGACCTGCGCATAGTCCGCGTCCCAGGCGAACATGAAACGCGCGGCCCCTCCGATGAATTCGTAGAACACCCAGCCGCGCTCACGAAGCGCCGCCGTCATCTCGCTCGGCATGTCGAGGAACAGCGCATTGGCCTGCACGGGGAAGACGGGCCGAACGTGCGGCACGTCCTTCAGCGCTTCATGGAGACGTTGCGCGGCACCGTTCGCATGGCGCGCATGGGCGATCCAGCCCCCGTCCCGCAGAACGCCGACCCATGGCGCGGCGAGAAAGCGCATTTTCGAAGCGAGCTGTCCGGCCTGTTTGCAACGGAAATCGAAGCCATCCGAAAGGGTGCGGTCGAAGAAAATCACCGCCTCGCCGACCGCCATGCCGCCCTTCGTGCCACCGCAGCACAGGACATCGACGCCCGCGCGCCAGGTCATGTCGGCGGGTGAACAGTCCAGCGCCGCCAGCGCATTGACGAAACGCGCGCCATCCATATGCAGCTTCAGTCCGAGTTCGCGGCAGACCGCGCTGATGCCGCGGATCTCGTCGAGACTGTAGAGAAGCCCCGTTTCCGTCGGTTGCGTGATGGTGACGACCGCCGGGCGGGGGAAATGGATGTCGGTACGCATCCTCGCCATGCGGCGGATCGCCTCCGCCGTCAGCTTGCCGCCTTCCGTCGGGATCGTAAGGATCTTGGCGCCATTGGAAAAAAACTCCGGCGCGCCGCATTCATCGGTCTCGATATGCGCCATGTCGGCTGCGAGAATGCTTTGATAGGAGCGGCAGAGGCTGGCCAGCGCCAGCGAGTTCGCCGCCGTGCCGTTGAAGACGAAGTAAACGTCGGCGTCGCATTCGAAAGCCTTACGCAGCGCATCGGAAGCGCGCGTCGTCCAGTCGTCCATGCCATAGGATACGGCGGAGCCGACATTGGCCTCCTGCATGGCTTCCCAGGCTTCCGGACAGATCGCCGCATAGTTGTCGCTGGCATATTGCTGCCGCATCGTCATCCCTCCACCGGGCCGCACGCCCCTGCATAAGCATCCAGAACATCATCGATCGCCGTCATGACGATTTGTTCCGGTGTGGAAGCGATCTGCCCGTTGCGGAGGCGTTCGTAAAGAGCGGGGAGAAACTGACTGACCAGAGGTTCGGGCAGGCCGGTGTCGTTCAGTTCCGTCACCAGCGCGGTCACGGCAACCTGCGCGGCCGGTTTCGCCCAGTAATAACGGATGCGGTCGCTGTAGCCGTAGTGGCGCAGCCATCCCGCACGCGCGGGATCGTAATGCGTCCGCCAGTTGGAGGGGTCGGCCTGCATCTCGGCTTCCATCACGTCGCGCAGACTCCGGCGGCCCGGTTTCAGGACATTGGCGATGGCGTCCAGCGCATAGAGGGCTTCGCGCATGGCGAAGGTGAGTTGCGGGCCGACCTTGAGGATGGCGAAACCATCCTCGACCAGCGCTCGCAGATCGGCGGGTTTCTGATAATCCGTCGAATGGGCTTCATAAGCCAGACCTGGCAAGGTCATGAGGGCTTCGACCAGACCGCCCGCCCGGGGGCGGTCATACAGTTCGACGTCCTCCGCGCCGAACTCGACACCCGGCTGCACGACGAGCGCGATGACCCGCTTCCAGACATCGGGGGCGAGAAGACGCGTGAAGAGATCATGCGTGACCAAAGCCGTCTGGCGCGCGGCCTCCGGCGCCGTGGGTGCGAGGTGGTCCATGCCCTCCTGCGTACCGCCCGGCACGGGCACTTCCGTGCCCACCACATAAACGGACTGGCCGGGTGCGACGGCCTCGGCCCGCGATGCCAGCCATGCGGCGCGCTCGGCGACGGTGTCGTCCGGCAGGACGGGATCTTCCCCGGCGCAGCCCATGCTTGCATCGAGGTGAAGCTTGACGAATCCCGCGCGCGCATAGGCTTCCACCATGACGCCCGCGCGCTCCATGGCCTCGTTGGCGCCGAGATGCCGCCAGGGATTGGGGCCGAGATGATCGCCGCCGAGAAGGATGCGCTCTCTCGGGCAACTGACCCTGTCGGCAATCGACCAGACGCGTTCACGAAAATCGTCAGGCGTCAGCCCCGTATAGCCACCCTCCTGATTGACCTGGTTGCACGTCGCCTCGATGAGGACCGGCGTGTCGGTCCGCGCCGCGCGCCGAAGCGCGGCTTCGAGGACGAAGGGATGCGCGGAGCAGACCGAGGCGATGCCGCGACGACGACCATGCGAGATCGCAGGGTCGTGCATCTGCCGGGCCAGCGCCAGCAGAAAAGACGCGGCGTCAGGCAATGGTCACGACCTTCGTCAGGTGCCGGGGCGCCAGGGTATCGAGCCCCTTCATGCGCGCGACATATTCGCCCAGAAGCTGAAGAACGGGCAGGCAGACCAGCGGCCCCGCCCCGACATCGCCGCCGACATCGAAGGACACCGTGCCGGGACCGCCAAGCCCCAGGACCCGCGCGCCCTTGGAGATCAGTTCCTCCGCGAGAACGCTCTCTTCTTTGCGGGTTTCGGGATGATACATCAACACGACCAGCGAGCGCTCGTCGATCAGACTGATCGGACCGTGGCGATATTCGAGCGGATGGTGCGCCTCGCTCTGGCTGAGGCTCATTTCCTGCATTTTCAGCGCGCCCTCACGGGCTACGCCATAATAGCTCCCGCCACCGAGAAAGACGAAGTGCGAACGCCCCTCGATCAGTTCCCTGATGGCGGGATCGGCGGCCTTGAGGAGGGCTTCCGCGGCGGCCGTCGTATCCGTTCCGATCGAGAAGCCCGCGTAACGCAGGCCGATCAGCAGCATCAGACTGGCGGACGCCGTCATGACGATGCCTTCTTCGGCGTGCGTATCAACCTCGATCAGCCGGTCCGATTCCCGCGAAAGCGTGCTGCCCGGCGCACAGGTAATGCCAAGCACAGGCACGCCCGAAGCGCGGCTGAAGCGGGCCGCGGCCACGGTTTCGGTCGACTCGCCACTGCGCGAGAGCGCCACCACCTCGACGGGAAGGCCAGACGGCACGTAATCACTTGACCGGCGCGTCCATTCATTGCCTGGAACCGCCCGGGCGAGACGTCCCCGCTCGTTCAGCCCGGCCGCGATCGAGTCCGCGATATGGACGGACGTTCCGCATCCGACGACGACCTGCATCTTCTCGGGCAGCGGCGCGACACGCTCCTGCGGCGCCGCGTTCCAAAGGGCGAACTGCTCCCGAATTCCACGCTCTGTCGCATTCATTTCTGTAACTCCCCGTCATTCCGATCGGCAGTGAGGCCGACCGGTTCATCCTGTTCAGTCTAGATGATGCCCTCGGCGGCAAGATTGCCACTCAGGCGTTCGATCCACGGATCATCCACGACCCAGCCCGCCGAAAGCGCGGCTTTCAGGACACCACCGCCGACCGGAGGCAGTCTCGGAGGAACCGCGGGTCCAAATTCGTTTTCCAAACGGTCGCGGACGCCGATACTGCGAAAGACGCTCCCTCCGTAACTCCAGGGCATCGACTGTTCCGCCATCAGAACCCTGAGATGCGTCGCCAGTTGCTCTGCGGCCGCATCCATCAAATCCCGCGCCGTGATGTGTCCCTGTCTCGCCAGACCGTCAATGCCTTCAGCGAGCCGCGCCACCTGCTGACGCGGCGCTGTCAGCGACGCATACCAGCCCAGAAGCACGCGCGCCGGCTCGTCGCCAGCGCGACCGCCCAGCAGACCAAGAAGCGCCATCATATCACGCGCCGGGACATTGGCGCGGCGGTCGAGCCCCCGTGACAGCAGCGCGAGGGCTTGGCGTCCGATCCAGTACGCGCTGCCCTCGTCGCCGAACAGAGACCCCCAGCCGCCCACACGCGCCGACTGACCATCCACACCACGACGCCAGGCCATGGACCCTGTACCTGCCAGCAGAAGAATCCCGGCCCCGCCAGCGAACGCGCCGAAACAGGCGAGTTCGACATCGTTCACCGTCGTCGCAAGGCCATGCGGGAGATCCATGACCCGCGCATCCTGCATCGCGGTCAGCCGCACGTCTTCGCCATAACCCGGCAGACCGAGCGCCGCGGCGGCGACAGGCTTCCGGATCCGGCCGAGCAACTCCGAAAAACGACCAATCCATGCGTCACCGTCGAACGGATTGATGCCGCCGCCTCGAACGACCTGCGCAATCGAAGCGTCCTGCCGCGCCACGACGGCAATCGTCTTGGTTCCACCCCCGTCAAGGCCCAGAACTTCCGTCATGCCAGACGCCCGACGGCACTGAAATGGATCGGGTGTCGAACCATGGATCTCCTCATCGCGCCCGCAATCTGACTCAACGGTCGAACATTCCGATCTGCCTCCGCCCTGTCAAGAACTAAACGATCTGATTCGATCAGATCACAAAAGTCATAGGCTTCCGATGACGATCATCAGGACGATATCGGCCCATATTCAGTGAGTCGCGCACATCCGACAAGACGTTAAGCTCCTAAAATAGATGATGAAATTTTATAGCGTCATTTTTATGATCGGGATTGGTCGTTTTGGTATTGCAATCGTATGCTTGCCCATGACACATTTTCTTCTCAAATCATGGAGCTTCCTCTATGCCTGCCTTTGGAATGTCGCGGCCTCCCATGCGGAAAAGATGCTTCTTTCTCATAAGCGCGAGCCTTCTTCCCATTTTTTCGGGCGTGACCCTTCCCGTTCGTCTCGCCTATGCGGCGGAGAAGCCGCGCACGGGAACGGATACGAAAAAGGCAGATCGGGCATCGCAAAAGCAATCAAAAGCGATCAAAATTGCAAAGCCTACGACAGAAAACATTCGGGTCGTCGGTGGAATCGGAAGTTCGAACGGCGTGACGAACACCACGCCCGGCGGCGGTCTTCTTCCCCCTGAAACCGCGGCCAGAGCCCAGCAATCCGTCACGCGCGATTTCATCGCCAAGCAGGCGCCGACGAGCAATCCCCTATCCCTGATCCAGTATACGCCGGGTCTGACGCTCTCGAACGCCGACGCTTTCGGCCAGTCGGACCAGAGCAGCTTCACCATGCGCGGCCTTGGCCAGACATCCGTGGGCTTCACGCTCGAGGATATCCCCGTCGCCGATCCGTCACACTACACGCCGTTCACATCCGAGGCGGCGGACACGGAAAACATCCAGAAGCTGACGGTCCAGCAGGGCGTGGCCGACATATCGCTGCCGCTTTACAATGCCATCGCCGGGTCCATCAAAGAATACCTGTCCGATCCCGCCGAACATTTCGGCGGGAAGATCGATCTGTCCTACGGCAATCACCAGCTCGCACGGGAATTCATACGTCTGGACTCCGGTGAAATCGGCCATAGCGGCATCAAGACCTTCGCGTCCTATTCCTACGGCACGAACGCCATGTGGATGGGACCGGGACGCAACCGCCGCTCTCATGTGGACGCCAAGGCCGTCAAGGAATGGGGCGACGGCAACAGCGCACGCGTCTTCATGTCCTACACGCAGCAGAGCACGCCATCCTTCCTGAGCCTAACGATGGCGCAGTGGAAAACGACGGGGCGCTCGGGCGCCTATTACGATCCGACTTATACGCCGGGCGACTACAACTACTGGAAGCTGAACATGAGCCAGCAGCATTCCGTCATTATCGGAGCGCCGCTGGTCTTCAATCTCGGTCATGGGCTGACGTTCAAGTCGGCGCCCTACTACATGCACATCCACGGCGCCGGCAATAATGGCATGACCCAGACCGAATACGGCTATAACGGCACGCGACCCACCGGAAATCTCAATATTCCAGGTGCGGTCGACGGCGTGGCGCCGGTGCTGGGAATCGACGTCTGGAACCAGCATACCGCGGGTTTCAACAACTCGCTGTCCTGGAAAGCCGGGCACAACGAACTCGAGGTCGGATACTGGTACAATTATTACGATCAGACAGAGAAATCGCCCATGGCTGCCATCGGCGAGGACGGCACGGCGACGAACTGGTGGGGCAAGTATCCGATCAAGGATCAATACGGCACACCGCTCATGCAGTTCAATATTCACCTGATACAGCAGGTGAACTCTCTGTTCGTATCCGACACTTACAAGCTGTTTCATGACAGGCTGACGCTTAATGCGGGCCTGAAATTCGTCATGATGTCCTACAAATCGACGAACCTGATCCCGGGCGACGATTACAATTACGGCCGAAACGATGCCCAGCCCCTGCCGCAGGTTTCAGCAAGCTATCAGTTGACGCCCAACGACCAGATCTATCTCGACGCGGCGACGGCCTTCAAGGAGCCGCAGGGCATTCTCGTTTACGGCAATTACTGGGACGCGGAGTCACCGACGCAGGATCTCTCCCATTCCACCAATCTGAAAGCGGAATATTCAATTTCGGAGGAACTTGGTTATCGTCATACGGGCCTGATCAATGTGACGGCTTCGCTGTTCAACTACAACATGACCAACCGTCAGAGTTCCGTATCGAGCTACATCAACGGCAGGCTTGTTTCACAATACATGAACGCGGGCGGACAGACCTCGCGCGGCGCGCAGTTCGCGCTCGGCCTTCGCCCCTGGCACGGCTTCAGCCCCTATGTATCGTTCCAGTACCTCCATGCGACCACGGACAACAATCTGCCCAAGGGACTGGAATACCTGCCGACGAAAGGCAAGATCGCCATCAACAGCCCGGAATATACGGTCAATGTCGGGCTGTCCTACGATGACGGACATTTCTTCGCCAACGGATATATGAGCTATGTCGGTTCACAATATGCGACCTACATGAATGACGAGAAAATGCCCGCCTACGCGATCGGCAACGTTACGCTCGGCTATCGTTTCAAGAAACTCTGGATCGCAAAATACCCGCAGGTGCAGGTCAACGCCCAGAATATCAGCGACAACAAGTATCTTGCTGCCGGAGGCGGTGGCCTCAATGCCCAAACGACGAGAGGTGTTTTCGGCTCCACGGTCAAGGGCAGCTCGCCCGTCTACACGATCGGCGGCGGCTTCGGACTTGTGGTATCCGTCTCCACGGGCTTCTGACGAACCGGGCGGGCGCCCTTACGGCGCCCCTCTCGACGCCGCGCTTTTCGCACGCATAGCGGCAAACTCCGAGCCGGGTTTCCACGTCGGCCAGTCATGGGAATTGGCGACCATCTGTCCCACTTTCCAGACAGCTGCGGCATCCTGCGCCGCGCCGCGCACATCCCAACTGGCGCTCCAGGCATCGCAGGGCTGATGATAGCAGACCATGTAATCCTTGAGCCACCTGGCCCCTGCCTGCGTACCGCCATTCAGCAGATCGAATGCACCCGCCATGTCCATGACCGCCAGAACGGGAACGCCGACGCGCGCAAACGGCAAGTGATCGGCACGATAGAACGCGCCGCGCTCGGGCATCGCCTCAGGCTGTGTCTGACGCCCCTGCTCCAGAGCGGCCTTTGCGAAATCGTCCTGCAACGTATCCTGTCCCGGACCGATGATGAAGGCATTCCTGGCCGGTCCGGCCATCTGCAAGACATCCATGGTCAGGTTGGCGGCCGTCTTCTCCAGCGGGGCCAGAGGATGCTGCGTGTACCACAGCGATCCGAGCAGACCGCGTTCCTCACCAGTCCAGGACGCGAACATGACTGTCCGTGCGGGTTTCGGCTCCGCCTTGAACGCGCGTGCGATTTCAAGGACCGCGGCGACGCCAGATCCATCGTCGATCGCGCCATGTCGGATCTCGACCTGCCCGTCCGGCCTTACGGTCTTGCCGAACGCATCCCAGTGCGCGCCGAACATGACCGTCTCGTCCGGGTATCGCGCGCCCGTGATCCTGCCGATCACGTTCTGGCTCGTGAGGTGCTGCCTCTCCACAGGAACGTCCACGGAAAAGCGGGTTTTTTTCAGAGAAACCGGCCGGAAGTCCGGCGATCGCGCCGCCACGCGCAGCTTCGCCAGATCCAGGCCAGCCTGCTGAAAGAGCCGAGTGGCGGCATCGCCTTCCAGCCATCCCTGCAAGGGAACGGGTTTGGGTGCGTCGGCGTCCTGCACGTTGTCATAGATCTCGCCATGCGGCGCGACGACCGTGCTCCAGGGATAGGAAGCGCCGGGCGTGTCATGAATGATGAGCGCACCGACAGCGCCGCGCCGCGCGGCTTCTTCGTATTTATATGTCCAGCGCCCGTAATATGTCATCGCCTTGCCGCCGAAACGTCCGCTGACCGGTTCACCGGGCTGCGCCTCGAAATCGGGATCGTTGACGAGCATGACGGCGATCTTGCCACGGAGATCGACGCCCTTGAAATCGTCCCATCCCCGCTCCGGCGCCGAAACCCCATAGCCCACGAAGACCATGGGGGCGTCCTTGATCTGGATGCGGTCCGTATCCTGGCGGGTCATGAGACAGATATCGCGGAGCTGCACGAAGCTCTGCGACCTGTTTCCGGTGCGCGCGCCGATCGTGCCGCTCAGCATAGGCTTGGTGCGGATCATGGGAACCTGCTGCGTCCAGCCGCCTTTTTCGCCGCCCGGTTCCAGCCCCAGCGCCTTGTATTGCGCGATCAGCCACGCAACCGTCTTCTCCTCCCCCGGCGTTCCCGGCGCGCGCCCCTCGAAACTGTCGTCGGAAAGCACCTTCATCGTATCCGACATGCGCGCGGGACTGATCGGCAGCGACGCGCCGGCCTGCATTTCGGCGGCACGCCCGCCCTGAGGCGGCATAAAGACGGCCAAGGTGGCAATCACGCACGCACAGGCCAGATATGTCCGCCGGGAAGTCGAATGCCGCATGACTGCAAAGAACCTTTCACATTGCTGGATACGTCTGATGTGGCATCACCGTCCGACACCTTTCGGCAGCGGGCAAGTCCCTTGTCGTTTCAGGAGCGAAAAAAAATCTTTCCCGGCCTGTGCGCCCGTCATGAGTTGCGGGCAGGCGTAAAATCATGCTCGATGATCGAGATCGCGTAAGGACTTCAGGATGCGTCAGAACGGTAGCCGTCGCCATTTCCTCAAACTCGGAGCGTCCGCGACGGCCGCAGGCCTGCTTCCCCTCAATCTGCGTCAGGCTCTCGCCATTCCCGCGCACAACCGGACCGGAACCATCCAGGATGTCGAACACGTCGTCATCCTCATGCAGGAAAACCGATCCTTCGATCATTACTTCGGAACGCTCAGAGGCGTCCGTGGCTATGATGACCCGCGCGCCGAACATCAGCCGGATGGCACATCGATTTTCGCGCAGCGGAACGAACAGGGGAAGGCAATCCTGCCCTTCCGCTTCGAGGTCGCTCACACGTCGAGCGCGTGCCTGAAAAGCCTCGACCATAGCTGGAAAGGCTCCCAGCGAGCGTGGGACGACTGGAACATCTGGGTTCCCCGCAAGACACCCATGACCATGGGATATTTCACGCGCGCGGAAATCCCCTATTACTACGCCCTGGCCGACGCTTTCACGATCTGCGACGCCTATCACGCCTCGATCTTCGGCCCGACCAACCCCAACCGGCTCTTCCTTTTCAGCGGCACGAGCGGCCTGGCTGTCGGCAACAGCGGCAAACAGGCCATTGAGAATGTGGACGACGGCAACTGGTCGGCCGACATCGCCCATGACCGGCCGGATTTCACGCCCTTCAACTGGACGACCTACCCGGAACGGCTGCAGAAAGCGGGCGTCTCGTGGAAGGTCTATCAGGAATACGATAATTTCGGCGACAATCCGCTAGCCTCGTTCGCGGCGTTCCGGGGTGTCGCGCAGAATTCCTGGCAGTATCGCAACGCTCGACACATCGTCGAAGGGTCCAACGCCAAAAACATGCAGACATCGGAAGGACGCTTTCTTGTCGAAGCGTTCGAACACGATGTCGCCACGGGTCGTTTGCCGCAGGTTTCATGGATCGTCCCGCCCTCCGCGCTTTCGGAACATCCCGATGCTCCGCCGGGCTATGGAGAGCATCTGATCTCGCAGCTGATGGACGTTTTCGTGCGCCACCCGGACGTGTGGTCGAAAACGGTCTTCATCCTGAATTATGACGAGAATGACGGTTTTTTCGATCATGTTCCGCCGCCTGTGCCAGCCCTCGACCCGACGGCAGGTGGCGGCACCGTCTCGACACGGGGAGAGGCCTACGGAGCGGAACCCGTCGGGCTGGGGCCGCGCGTGCCAGCACTCATGATCTCGCCGTGGTCCAAAGGCGGCTGGGTCAACTCGCAGGTTTTCGATCACACCTCCGTGCTCCGTTTCCTCGAAGCGCGTTTCGGCGTGGAAGCGCCCTATATCACGCCATGGCGCAAGGCCGTCTGTGGCGATCTGACCTCCGCCTTCGACTTCAAAAATCCGGATGCGCGGTGGACATCGGACCTGCCGGTCACCGCGCGCTACCGGAGCCAGACGGAACTCTCCTGCAAGCTGCCGCCCCCGGTCATCCCGGCCGAGCAGACGATGCCGATCCAGGAAGCGGGCCAGCGCCTCTCGCGCGCCCTGCCCTATGTCCTGCATGCCGACCTCGTGGAGCGACCGGATCGGGCCGTCCGGCTGGCCATATCCGGGCCGCAGGGCGCGACATTCCGGCTTCGGGACGACGGGGGGACACGTCATTACACGCTGGACGCCGGGCATGAACTGCTCATCCCCGTCGCTGGATCCGTCAGTATCACGGCGCCGAACGGCTTTTACCGTTTCTTCCATGAAAGCGCTGCCATTCCGATCCGTCTGACAGAGCACCGGGAGAAAGATATCGTCGGCTTGCTCATGAAGCCGCCGACAAAAGTCATCGTCAGGAACCACTATGCCGACCAGTCGACGCATTTCGCGAAATCGGAAGGCCCGCTGACGCATAGCGTGGCCGTTGCGTCAGCCGATCACTGGTATGACCTCAGCATAATGGACGAAGCGAGCGGTGAAGTCATCGTACGGCTCGCTGGCCATATGGAAACCGGGCGTCCCAGCCGCAGCGATCCGCGGATCGGGCTGAATGCCGGGGAGAACGCCTGAAGGTCAGATGACGTCAGGGCATGTATGTCGGTTGAGGGGGGCTCGGCGGACTGTTTTCTAGGACTCGTTCCCGGCGACATCTTTTTGTTCCATGGCCCGTATCTTGCGGTGCAACGTCGAGCGGCTGATGCCGAGAAGACGTGCCGCTGGGGCGATCTTGCCCTGGGACATCGCCAGAGCCCCTTCGATGACGGCCCGCTCCGCCTCCTGAAAATCGGGCACCCCGGCAGCGCGCGCGCCCAGATCGAAACATACACCGGCTTTTTCAGGATCATCGATCTTGAGAAGCTGCCGCGCGGCGTACGTGGCCCCAACCACGATCCGCGCCTCATCCAGCGCGACCATCGGCAGCGAAATGCCGTTTCCTTCGCCCAGCAGGATAACGGAACGGCTGGGATAGGCTTCAAGGAAGCTCCGTCGCTCCAGACGCCGCGCCGCATCGATCAGGACGGCTTCCATCATCGAACCGATGCGTCCGGTCGGGTCGGGTCGCATGGAACTGGCGTCCAGCGCCCCTGCGATGCGCCCGTCAGGGCCATAAAACGGTACGGCCGAACAGGTGAGGTAACGCAGGCCCGTACGCCAGTGCTGATCGCGGTGAACCGTCACCGCCGTACCTTCGACCAGGGCGGTTCCAATCCCGTTGGTCCCTGCATCGGCTTCCGCCCAGTTGGCGCCAGGCCAGAGATGCCAGCGGCGACACCCCTTCTCGAAGGGAGGCGCCCCCCGCCGCGCCACGACCACCCCCCAGCGGTCCGCGAGCAGAACATTGTAATCGAGCGTGGAAACGATGCCCTGAAGCCGATCCAGTTCCGGATCGGAGATCTTCATGGTGACGCCCATGCGCTCCCGAGCCTGTCGAAGTTCGGCGGAGCAAAGAATGTCCGAAGCGATCGGCTCACCCGCGACGATACCGTAGGTTTCAGCACAGCGCAGCCACGAGGGACGCAGCGCGGAGGGTAATGCGGCCAGAGCCCCATGAGACGTGGTGATCAGGTTCATGCCATCTCTCATTCGTACCAGCAGCCCCATACGATACATATGTCTCGTATGTGCGACACTTTTTTCCTTTTACTCTCACATGCGCGTGACGCAATGCGCCGTCTGGCTTTACCCCTGCCGTCTTCGCCCCCCTTACTCGCGCATACCGGACGCAGCGGTTCCACTCAAACAACATCGCTGTGACCGAGGCGGTCCTTGATCCGCCTTGTCTTTTCGCAACCCAGGGGGCGTCATCGCCCGGGAAGTAAACATGCAGATCGCACGCGACATTCTCCTGCGTTCCTATCGCTCGATGCGCACCATCCGCGATTTCGAGGAACGTCTTCACGTCGAGTTCGCAACCGGAGAGATTCCCGGCTTCGTTCATCTCTATTGTGGCGAGGAAGCCTCGGGCGTTGGCGTCTGCGCCCATCTGAGTGACGTCGACACCATCGCCAGCACGCATCGCGGCCATGGACACTGTATCGCCAAGGGCGTGGCGGTGGATGGCATGATGGCTGAAATTTACGGTCGTCGCACCGGCGTCTGCCGCGGCAAGGGCGGTTCGATGCATATCGCCGACCTCTCGCTCGGCATGCTCGGCGCCAATGGCATCGTCGGCGGCGGCCCGCCGCTGATCTGCGGTGCGGCGCTGTCTCACAAGCTGCTCAAGGACAATGGGGTCGCTGTCGCGTTCTATGGCGATGGCGCATCCAACGAAGGCACGACCCTCGAGAGCCTGAATCTCGCCATGGTGTGGAAGCTTCCGGCGGTTTTCGTTTGCGAGGATAACGGTTACGGCGAGGCTACAGCGTCTTCCTACGCCGTGGCCGGCACTCAGAAGGCGCGCGCCGCCGGTTTCGGCATGCCGTATTTTGAATGCGACGGAAACGACTTCTTCGCGGTTTATGAAGCTGCCGGTGAAGCGATCGCGCATGCGCGCGCCGGCAATGGGCCAGCGATGCTGCACGTTCATCTGTCGCGCTGGTATGGTCATTTCGAAGGCGACGCCATGTCCTATCGCGCCAATGGCGAAGTGGCGGAACTGCGCAACGATCATGACTGCCTGAAAAACTTCCGCAAGAGCGTGACGGAAATCAGCCTGCTGGACGAAAGCTCGCTTGACGGCATCGACGCCAGCGTACGCGACGAAATCGAAGCAGCGGTCGTCGCCGCCAAGGCCGCTCCCCTTCCGGAACCGGAAGACCTGCTGGCCGACGTCTACGTTTCTTACTGATCTCCACGCGGAAATCCCCGGAGTAAATCCATGTCCAAAAAGAGTTTCCGTCAGGCCATCAACGAGGCCCTGCGGCAGGAAATGCAGCGCGATCCGCGAGTCATCCTCATGGGTGAAGACGTCGCGGGCGGTCAGGGCGGATCTTCAGGCGTCAAGGATGCCTGGGGCGGCGTTCTGGGCGTCACCAAGGGCCTGTTCACCGAGTTCGGCCCCGATCGCGTGTTCGACACGCCCATCACCGAGGCTTCCTATATCGGAGCCGCCGCGGGCGCGGCCGCGACCGGACTGCGTCCCGTCGCCGAACTGATGTTCGTCGACTTCATCGGCTCGTGTCTGGATCAGGTCATGAACCAGGCCGCCAAGTTCCGCTACATGTTCGGCGGCAAGGCCACCACGCCGCTCGTGATCCGGGCGATGTACGGCGCGGGCTTCAACGCCGCGGCGCAGCACAGCCAGGCGCTCTACCCGCTGTTCACGCATATTCCGGGCCTGAAGGTCGTCATTCCCTCCAATCCGTATGAAGCCAAGGGTCTCCTGATCGAGGCCATACGTGACAACGATCCCGTCATCTTCCTTGAAAACAAGGTCATGTATGATGATGAGGACGAGGTTCCCGACGAGGCCTACACCATCCCCTTCGGCGAGGCGAACCTGACCCGCGAGGGCGATGACGTCACGATCGTCGCTTTCGGCCGGATGGTGAATTTCGCCAACGAGGCAGCCGATCGTCTGGAAAAAGACGGGATTTCCTGCACGGTGATCGACCCGCGCACCACCTCGCCGCTCGACACGGGAACGATCCTCGACTGCGTGGCCGAAACGGGTCGCCTCGTGGTCGTGGACGAATCCAGCCCGCGCTGCAATCTGGCATGTGATGTCGCGGCCCTCGTGGCCGAAGAGGCGTTTGACGCCCTGAAGGCGCCGATCCGCCGCGTGATGCCGCCGCATACGCCCGTGCCATTCGCCACGGTTCTCGAAAAACTCTACATGCCCGACAGCGCGCGCATCGAAGCCGCGGTGCGGTCCGTCATGGGCTACAAAGCAAAGCAGGACGCCTGACAATGGCCGGAACCATTACGCCTATCACCATGCCGAAATTCGGTCTCGCCATGACCGAGGGCAAGATCGCCAGTTGGAATGTCGAGCCCGGCTCTTCGGTCGATGTCGGTGAAGAACTCGCCGATATCGAGACGACGAAAATCACCAATGGCTATGAGAGCCCGGCTTCCGGCATTCTGCGCCGGCAGGTTGCTTCCGAAGGAGAGACGCTGGCTGTCGGCGCGCTGATCGGCGTTCTGGCCGACAAAGACGTCAGCGACGCGGATATCGACGCGTTCGTCGAGAAATTCCAGAATGAATTTTCCTCTCAGGCGGCGGAGACCGGCGCCAGCGAAAGCGCCGAACCGGTTGTCGTCGAGGTTGGCGACCTGAAACTGAAGGTGCAGGACAGCGGGCATGGCGACGACACACCCGTTCTCTTCATCCACGGCTTCGGCGGCGATCTGACCAACTGGATGTTCAATCAGGACCACTTCTCCGGTAGCCGCCGGACCGTCGCGTTCGATCTTCCCGGTCATGGCGGTTCCAGCAAAAACGTTGGTGACGGCAAACCCGCGACCTTCGCGGCCACGACGGCCGCGCTGCTGGACAAACTCGATATCGCGAAGGCCCATGTGGTCGCGCACTCGCTGGGCGGCGCTATCGCCCTCGAACTGGCGAAGTCGCATCCGGAGAAAGTCGCGTCCCTCTCTCTCGTCGCTCCGGCGGGCCTGGGCAAAGACATCAACATGGACTTCATCAACGGCTTCATCTCGGCGGATCGCCGCAAGACGCTGGAGCCGGTGCTGCACTATCTTGTCCATGACAAGTCTCTGATCACCCGCAACATGATCGAAGGCATCATCCGGTTCAAACGTCTGGATGGCGCGGTTGCCGGGCTGGAGACCGTTGCGAAAGCCTGTTTCCCCGACGGTCATCAGGCGGATGACCTGCACGGGGCGCTGGAGAACTTCACCGGGCCCAAACAGGTGATCTGGGGCGAGAACGACGAAGTTCTGTCCGCCGCATCGGCAAAAGGTCTGCCAGCATCGGTGAAGATCACCCTGTTGCCTGAGACGGGTCACATGCCGCAGATGGAGAAATCCGCCGACGTGAATGCGGCCGTCACGCAGTTGATCGCCTGAAGGCTCTTCTTATCCTGCTCGACTGGACCATCGAGCAGGAGTCCAATTCACATCGACCTTGAACGAAATTCCGCCCGATTTATTCTCGTTTTGCAACGTCCATGCTTTGATGGCCTGCGTCCGGCAGCGAGCCTGCGCGATGTCGAGGAGTTTTTGGACGATGACATTTCTGTTGACGCGACGCCTCCTGCTCTCGACCAGTCTTTCCACGCTTGCCATGAGCGGGCTGGCCACGAGCGGGCTGGCACGGGCGAACGCCGCGGATCGCCATTCCGAGCCTGTCCCTGACGGGTCTCCCCATTTGTTCACGCTCCATCCGGAAGGCTTCAGACTGGACGGACGGCCGTTCCAGATCCGCGCCGGGGAAATGCACCCGATTCGCATACCGCGCAGTGCGTGGCGTCAGCGTATCGAAATGGCGCGCGCCATGGGTCTGAACTGCATTTCCATCTATGTGATGTGGAACAGCCTCGAAAGCAGGCCGGGCGTGTTCGATCTGACGACGGATCGCCGGGATTTCGCCGCTTTCATACGGCTCTGCGCCGAATGCGGAATGTGGGTCTATTTTCGCCCCGGCCCCTATGTATGTGCCGAATGGGATCTGGGCGGACTGCCATCCTATCTGCTCGAAGGCGGACCCATTGCGCTTCGGACACGCGATCCCGCTTTTCTCGCGGCGTCCGAGCGCTATATCGCCACGATCGCTCCCATCCTCCGCCCCCTTCTGGCGAAAGCAGGCGGATCGGTGCTGATGACCCAGATCGAGAACGAATATGCTTCGTTCGGCAAGGACGACGCCTATATGCAATGGGTCCACGAGACCTGGCAGCGATACGGGATCGAAGGTCCATTCTCGATCGCAGACGGCCTCTCCCAGCTTCTGGAGACCCACACGACGCTTCCAGGCGTAGCGATCGGACTGGATGGCGAGAAAAGTATTTCAGGCGCCAAAGGACTGGCGTCTTCCGCACCAATCTGGATCAGCGAGGCCTATCCCGGCTGGCTCACGCACTGGCGGGATAAAACGTTCGCGCGCGCTGATTTCGGCAAGGACCTCCAGGCCATATTGGCGGCTGGGCTGTCGTTCAGCCTCTATGTCGTGCATGGCGGCACCAATTTCGGCTTTGGTGCCGGTGCCAATGCCCGAAAAGACGGATTGCAGTTCGAACCTGTCATCACGAGCTATGATTACGGAGCGCCGATCGATGAAACCGGCGCTCCGACATCCACCTATCGTCAATTTCGAACCATGATCGCCGAAGCGACCGGCTTGCCTGTTCCCGCCGTTCCTCCATCCCCTCCGATGGCCACATTCCCACCGGTCCTGTGTCAAAAGGCCGGATCTCTTTGGGATTTTTTCACCAATCCTCTCTTCATTGGCAATCCGGTCAGCATCGAGCGAGCCCTCCGGCAAGGTCAGGGGATGGCTCTATACAGGACGGTGGTACCCGCGGGCGCGTCAGGAAAGTTGAATCTCCCGCCGATTCACGATTATGCGCGCCTGTTTCTGGACGGCGAGGATATCGGGACTCTGTCGCGTATGTCTGCGAGCGAGACAGTGACAATCGCAGCAGCCCCGCAGGCCCGTCGCCTGGATGTGCTCGTGGATACGTTCGGCCATATTGGATACGGCGCCGCGCTGGGCGATCTGAAGGGACTGGAAGGTATCGCCACGCTTGGTGCACACATCCTGGATGACTGGTCCCTATTCGGCCTTCCGCTTGATTTCCGTGATGTCACGCAATTGATGGCTCTTCCTGAGTCGGCAGGCGGCTTTCTCTTTAAAGCGCGCTTCGACTTTCCGGCGGCCGCCAGTACGTATCTCGACATGAGCGCCTGGAGAAAGGGCTATGTCTGGATCAATGGTCACCTGTTAGGTCGCTTCTGGGATGCCGGTCCTCAGAAGCGACTTTATTGCCCGCAGGAATGGCTCAAAAAGCAGAGCAACGAGGTTTTCATTCTCGATTATCACCTCTCCGCTCCGGCGGAGATTTCGGGAAAACTTACTTTGGCACAATGAGCCGAATTTTATGAAAGGCTTAAAGTCCCGCAAATAGCGGAGTGGAGAGATATCGTTCCGCGAAAGACGGCGCGATGACCACAATGGTTTTGCCCTCGAATTCCGGACGTCCCGCAAGTTCCAGGGCACCATAAAGGGCTGCACCCGATGAAATTCCAACAGGAATGCCGTCAAGCCGCGCACATCGGCGCGCGGTGGCGATCGCGTCGCGCTCTGACACGTCCAATACGCCGTCCAATGCTTTCAAGTCGAGCGTGGACGGACAAAACCCGGGACCGATGCCCTGAATGCCATGTGGTCCGGGCTCGTCACCATTCAGAATGGCGCTTTCAGCAGGCTCGACGCCGAATATTTTCAACGAGGCTTTGCGCGGTTTCAGGGCATGCGCGATACCCGACGCTGTTCCACCTGTCCCGACCCCGGCGACGACAACATCGACCTCTCCAGTCGTATCCGCCCATATTTCTTCAGCCGTCGTAAGCGCATGAACCGCCGGATTCGCGGCGTTCTCGAATTGACTTGGCATCCAGGCATTCGGAATGGTGCGAACAAGTTGTTCGGCCCGGCGGATAGCCCCGGCCATTCCTAGATTTGCGGGGGTCAACTCAAGCTGAACGTCCATGATGCGCAACATGCGGCGACGCTCGACGGACGCGCTCTCCGGCATGGTAACGATCAGGCGATATCCCAGTGCGGCTGCGGCAAAAGCAAGAGAAATCCCTGTGTTTCCAGAGGTCGGCTCTATGAGAACCGTCTTTCCGGGCGCAATCTCTCCCTTTGCTTCCGCATCACTCAGCATCGCCACGCCGATGCGATCCTTGACGGACCCAAGCGGATTAAAAAACTCAAGCTTGAGCAACACCGTTGCCGCAAGTTTGTCGTGCTGGGTCAGTCTGGGAAGTGCAACGAGTGGAGTGCCGCCCACTGTTTCTGTAATCGAGCGATAAACCCGCCCACGCGGCGCGGCAAAATCTTTCGATAGCGGCGAAGCTTCAAGTATTTTTTTTGACACGAACGTCGTCCAGTCCCCGTGAAAATAATAACGGAAACATAGAAGCTTTTCCGCATTCACGGAAGAACGACCAGACGGTCTATCATAGCTGAAAAAATGGATGTTTTGGTCGCAAGCAAGCGACATTGGTTTTCAGGGTGGATCAGGGGACCTGGCGGCGACCTACTTTTCCGTGCCTTGAGACACAGTATCATGGGCGCTGGGGGTTTTGACGTC
>NZ_JARBJP010000005.1 GCF_029309905.1 Brytella acorum | reverse complement strand
GGATTTCGCCGCCTCACGCGATCAGGGGGCCAGAAACACGAACACTCCCGGAGCCAGGGCTTCGGGAGTGTCAGTATCGGGTATTGCGGGGACCGGACACGCGCGGGCCGCGCCATCGCCCCTTTCTATCTCGTGGCGCTCGCTGGCGTGCTGCTGCTCCGGAGCAGCAGTTTCGCAGCCGTTCTGGGTGGCGGATTTGCCGTCGGCATCGCCATGGGAACGGAGTTCGGCGCGCTGCCTTATGTGGTCTCCCGGTATTTCGGGCTTGCGGCCTATGGACGCATCGCGGGCGTCATGTATGCGACCGTCATGATGGCACAGGGAATAACCCCCGTCCTGATGGACATGTCCTATGATCACACGGGAGACTACGGATGGTCTCTGCGCGTTATGACGATCGTCTTCGCCTGTGGCAGCCTTGCCTTATGCGCCCTGCCGACCTACCCCGCTCGCCTGCGGGCAACTGAGCGGACCTAACGCCACATCCGACCCGGCGCGTCGTTTCAGCGCGTCAGCCGACATCCCATGCCGTGACGATTTCCTGCGTCATGACCGACGTGGCGCAATGCGTGGACAGGATCGCCAGCGCATTCTCATGCGTGCGCGGATCAAAAGCCGCACACGCATCGCTGGCGATAAAAATATCGAAATCGCGGTGAAAACCATCGCGCGCGGTCGCATCGACGCAGCAATCCGTCGTCAGACCGCACAGGACGAGGGTTTCGACGTCACGCTCATGCAGGCGCGCTTCAAGATCCGTGCCCGCAAAGGCGCTGTAGAGAAGCTTTTCGACCTCCGGCTCTCCATCCGCCGGAGAAACCCGATAGTAATCAACGCCCGGCGTGTCCGCGCGGCAGATCGCGATGTCCTCAGCCATACCGGCACGCGCCATGAAGCGCCTGAGCGCGCGCGGATCGGTTTCAGGGCGCGTGACTACACGAACGAACCATGGCGTCACGTCGGCCCGTCGCGCGGCGGCGATCAGTGTTTCCGTTCGCGAGATGGCCGCCTCGACCGGTTCAAGCGCCATGCCCGCGCGCGCCATCGCAAAGCCCGGCGCTCCGAAATCGTTCTGGATATCGATGACCAGCAAGGCGGTTCGGGAGGGCGCGATATCCTGAGGCGAGAGCATCATGCCTCGTCCCGCAAGCGAGGCCGCCGCAGGAAGGAAACGGCGATCGTAAGCACCAGACCCAGCGCGCCGAATGCCATGAAGATCGCGCGAAAGCTGCCCGTGTCGTCATGGATCGCGCCCCCGAACCAGGGACCGAACGCCGCCGCCGTCGAGATCAGACACATCGTCGCATAGAGTTCGAGATTGTGCCGCGTGCCGAAATATTCGAGCAGAAGCATGGCGCTGGCCACGTAGGACAAACCCACGCCCAGCCCCATCGTCAACACGAAAACACCGAGCGTCAGGCTGCTCTGGGGAAGCAGAAGATCGACGGCTGCGAGCGTCATGGCGCCGGTGGCCGCGACCGTGAGGACACGTGCGCCCATGATCCGCCCGACCTCACCGGCAAGAAAAGATCCGGCCGCCGCAAAGAACGCCACAAGCGACATGATTTCGGCGGCATGCGCCGATGACAAGCCATGTTCCGTGAAATGCTGGACCGAAAAGCCATGCAACGTCGTGCTGATGGCAAGGCAACCCGTATAGGAGGCGACGATCACCCAGAACGCCGGAACGCTGAGCGCAGCCCTGGCGGGCCAGCCCGCGGTGCGGATCGTATCGTCATGGGCATGACCGAAAGGAATGCCACGTACAACGAGGGCCGCCGCTATGCCGCACAGACCCGTCGCCAGCGCACAGAGCCACCAGAAGGGACGCCAGGCATGGAAAACGTCGTCGACGCCCAGATAGAAAAGTGGCCCGGCGATCGAACCGAGACCGCCAACGCCAAAATAAATCCCCATCGGGCGGCTCGACTGCTCGAAGAGATTGGCCACGACATAGGTGCCGGGCACCGTCCCGCCGATCGTGAACGCGCATCCGATCAGCAGCGTCCCCAGATCGTATTGCAGTTTGCTCGACGCGCTGGCCAGCAGCGCAAAACCCAGCGCCAGAAGCACGCCAGCCGCCACCAGCGTCGCGACGATCCCGAAGCGCCGGATCGCCATGGCGGGCAAGGGGCTGGTCAGTCCGCAGGCGAGCCCCAGCAGCGTGAAGCCGAAACCGGCATCGCTCCAGCTCAGCTTCATGTCCGCGACCATGGCGGGCAGGACGACACCGAGCGCATTGAACGAACCGGCCATGAGAAAGAAATAGAGCGCCGTGACAGCGGCCAGGGCGAAATATCGCCTGACTGTCGAAGGGACGGTCGGGTCCGCGGTCGTCACCACGACGATGTCCTCACTGGAAATGGCGAGAGGCATGGGGCGGTTCTCCATCTCACGGACCCTCACCCGCATAGGCGGATCGGGTCGGGTTGTCCAAACACTGGCCGCCAGCGCCCATGAGACGCGACCAGACCTCTCGCAACGCTAGACCGCGCCACAGGGATATTCTTGCGCTACGCGAACGGATTATATTCCGTTTACGCAACTTCGACAAATCCGACCCGCTTAAAAACCGTTTCAAAGTGTCTCCGAAACGGCTGAGCCATTGCAAAGTCGCCGGCATACACCGGACACAGCCATGATCTCAGCTTTTTCCTGTTTCTACCTCGCCCCAGGCCTGACGATAGCGCGGAACGAGCCAGGTGTTGAACAGGCGTTGCGCGCCCTCCTGCCAGGAATAGCGACCACGCGGAGCGAAGCGCGATCTCAGCCCGACCTGCACCATCTCGTCGACATGCAGGTCCTGGTCGATGATCTCGGTGGCCGCGAGAAATCCCATCGCCATCTTCTGATGATAGGCCGGATCGGCCTTGGCGCGCGGGGCTGTCAGGACACCCTGATCCACACGATGGCTTTCGGGGCCGTCGGCGCGCAGAATGAGATAAATCACCGAGTCGACCGTCATGACGAGAGACAGTGTGGGAGGGACGTTGGCGAACACCATCCGATGGCGTTCATCCGCCGTCAGATCCGGGAAAACCGGCAGAACGGCGCGCTGCGTGGCATTGAAGGCCGCATCCGGGTGGAGCGTGCGATTGGTGCGGTAATAACCCGCCGTATCCTCGCCCAGATCATCGGGAAATTCGGCCAGTTCGCTCGGGATGAAATCATGCAGCGGCCCCTGGTGAAGCTTGCTGGCATGATACCCGTCATTGTTGTTCTCGAACATGACCTTCCAGTTCCACGGATAGCGCTGCTCCCCGGCGGGCTTGTCGCCCTGGGCGTTCGGCAGGTCATAACCGCGCAGGACTTCCGACACCTTGGCCAGACGCGGCGCCAGCGGGAGGGCGTCCCTGTCGAAGTTGATGAAGACGAAGCCTTCCCAGATTTCGAGCGCAAAGACCGGAAGGTTGAAATCCTCCTTGTGGAACTTGCACGAACGCTCCATCGCGGGGGCCGCCGCGAGCGTGCCGTCCAGCGCATAGGTCCAGTGATGATAGGGACAGACAAAGGCACGCGCCTTTCCACTGCCTTCGGCGACCAGCATCGCGCGATGCTGGCATACGCTGGACATGGCCCGCAACACGCCGTCACGGCCCCGCGCGACGATCAACGGCTCATCGGCGATGAACGACGTGAAATAGTCACCAGGGTTCGCTGCCCACGATTCACGTCCGACGCAGAGCCATTCCTTTGAAAAGATCGCTTTCTTCTCGAATGCGTAGAACGCGGCATCCGTATAGCAGAGCGGCGGCAGGCTCTCGGCCTCTTCCGTCGGAAGGATGGATGTCTCCATCGCGTCGAACAGGGCATCGTCGAGGGGAATGCTCGTCATGGTCAATCCAGATCGCAAAGGAAGGGGGATCAGAAGGGCTTGTCGCCCGCAACGGTCACGCGGAACCCGGATCTCGTCTGGGGGAAGTAATCCCAGATGGCCTGATGCTGGGTGCAGCGATTGTCCCAGAACGCCACGGAATTCGGCTGCCAGCGGAAGCGCACCTGAAAATCGGCGGCCATGCAGTGGCGGTAGAGCATGTTCAGGACGGCGTCGCTTTCAGGCTTGGAAAGCTGCGGGATCCGCGTCGTGTAGGACGCGTTCACGAAAAGGCATTTCCGCCCGGTTTCGGGATGCGTGCGCACGACAGGATGCTCGCTGCACGGAAAGGTCTGGCCGTTATGGCCGACGATCGGGCGATAAACGTGCTCGCCGTCATGAATCGCGGTCAGCCCGTCGAGAAAATGACGCATCGGTTCGGAGAGCGCGTCATAGGCCGCATACATCGACGAAAAACACGTATCACCGCCATATTCGGGGACCGTCTTCATCGTGAGAATACTGCCCAGCGGCGGCTCGGCATTGCATGAAAGATCCGAATGCCAGTTCTCACCGGCCACGAATTTCGAATTCGCATCCGCGTGAATGGCGACGACCGCGGGGTAGTCCGGCAGGCCCGCGACACCCGAATGGATCGCAAGCTCGCCGAAAGCGCGACCGAGGCGCAGATGGTCTTCATGCGAGATCGGCTGATCGCGGAAGAAAATCACCTGATGGCGCAGCAGCGCGTCCCGCAGGCCCTTCAGCGTGCGCGCGTCCAGCGGACGCGTCAGATCCACGCCCTCGATCTCCGCGCCGATCCGGGCCGTCATCGGACGGGCAATGACATCACCTTCAAGCGCGATCACGTTCATTCCCAAATCTCCCATCTCCAAATTACCGGGCATCATTGGACCTCCGAAGCCGCCACGCCACAGACCTCGATCGCGGTCCGGGCATAGAGCAGCGTTGCCGTCACGAAATCGTCGAGCGTCGGGCGCCAGCGGCGCGGCCCGAACGTGACCGCCGGTATTCCCGCGCGGTTGTAGACATTGTGGTCGCGCCACATGGAGGCGTAGACCGGGTCGGCAACTTCAAGCTCCGCCCCGCGCACCGCACGGCTGGCGGTCGCGATCGCTCCAAGCAGCGGCGTGACGGCAGCTTCATCCGCAACGCCACCCTGACGATAGGCGACGCAGTCGAGCGCGTGCGGACCGATCCCGTCGAGCACGATTTCCATTTCCCGCCGGATATCCTGCACGCGATCGATGGCGGACAGCCCGACCTCGACATAGAGCGCGCAGACACCCGTCCCGCCGCCGAGCGCATAAGGCAGACCGCCGCGAATGGCGCCGATCTGGACCTTGGGGATCGTGGTCCCCCAGGCCGTTTCGAAACGGTGCGCCTGCTCGAAACGGGGCGCCCAGTCATGCAACCGCGCAATGGCGCCCCCCAGGCGATACACCGGATTGGGGTGGTCTTTCAGCGGCAGGCTGGCATCGAACAGGGGCGTGAAGATCTGCTCGCCATAAAGGCTGAGCCGGAAAATCGCATAACCGGCTCCCTGCGCCGTAACCGCGAAGTCCGTCCCCTCGGCGGCGATCATGAAATCGGGCGCCATGCCGCCATTCGCGAGCAGATAGGCCGCGCCAACATCCTTGCCCGACTGCGCCACGCCCTCGCGTCCATCCACCGGATCAGGCCCGATCTCGCCCGGACAGGCCGCCATGTGGAACCGGCCCGCCAGCCGGATTCCGGCCTTCCGGATGAGCGAACCCGCCATGAGAAAGCACGCCATGGGGCCGCGATCATTCGCCACCGCCGCCCCGGTGAAAACGCCGTCCCGTTCCGCGACGGGCTCCTCCGGCGCGGCTCCGGGCGGCACGCACCAGCGGGCGTCCTGCGGGTCCAGGCCGCCTTCGGTGTCGAGATGCGAAGCCATCAACAACTCGCGTGACGAAGCCGGTCCATGACCGCCAAGACAGCCGACGACATGAAAACGCTCAGGAACGGCGGCGAGGCGGCGCGGGCGAAAGCCTTCTTCCGCCATCCAGCGTTCGACGTATTCTCCCGCTTCCCGCTCATGTCCCTGAGGGGAGGGAATGCTGCAAAGCTCAAGGATGCGCCGACGCAGGACATCCCGGTCCAGCAGCGCGTCCAGACGCCGGGTGAGCGCGTCCGTCATGCGCCGTAGCGCGCCCGGAGTGCCGGAAGGACATCTTTGGACAGTTTCTTCAGTCCCCGCTCGTAATCCGGGAAAATCAACATGAGGCCGTCGAGATCGGTGTCGTCGATGACCTGCTCGATACGCTTGACGATCGTCGCCGCCGAACCCGCGATATGCGGCGCCATGAAACCGGTCCTCGCCCGCGCCGTCATGGCGTTTTCCTTGCCGATTTCAGCATCGATCACACCATAGGCCCGCATCATGTTACGGAAGCCTTCAGCGTCAAACCCTTCGCGGAAGACATCCATCGTGGCCTCGGCCTCGGCATCCGTCTCACCCTGGACGATGATGGCCATGGCGTAGGTCCGCAGACGACGCCCTGCGGCCCTGGCCTTCTTCTTGGCGCGCTGGCTGATGGCGCGCATCTCCGCA
The DNA here is from genome assembly GCF_029309905.1 of Brytella acorum. Taxonomy (GTDB): domain Bacteria; phylum Pseudomonadota; class Alphaproteobacteria; order Acetobacterales; family Acetobacteraceae; genus Brytella; species Brytella acorum. The sequence continues at coordinate 216,411 of NZ_JARBJP010000005.1, read as the reverse complement.
TCGTCCCGACCGCCAATGAACAGCGCGTCCGTATTGTGGATGGCGAAATCCATGCCTTTTTCGGACTGACCGGCAGCCACGACGAAGGGACGCGGCTTCTGAAGCGGCTTGGGCTCCGAGAGACAGTGATCGAGCTTGATATACTTGCCGTCGACCGTGACCTCACCGTCCTCTTCCCACAGACGGCGAACGGCTTCCATCCACTCTCCGGCATAGTCGTAGCGCGCATCATGCCCCAGCGTCTCGGGCCATGCGCCCATCTGGGAGAACTCGTCCTTGAATGCGCCCGGCACGACATTGAGACCCGCACGGCCATTGCTGACCTGATCGAGCGTGGCAATCATCTTGGCGACGACCGCCGGATTGTGCAGCAGCGTCTGAAACGTGGTCCAGATCTTCACCCGTCTGGTCTGGGCTGCGAGCGCGCTCATCAGGACGGTCGAATCGAGCGCCACGTCCCATTGATGATTGGCCCCGCCATAGCCCCGGAACTTGGCCATCGACATGATGAAGTCGAGCCCGATCTCCTCGGCCAGCAGGGCCGCGCGACGGTTATACTCATAGGAGCCGTCCACCTTCGGCGCGGTGGTGGACAGAATCCAGCCCCCGTTGGCGATCGGCATGAAAATCCCGAAATCCTTTCCACCCTTCTCGGAAGGCAGGTCAAACACCGGGGATGAGATCGTGGGCATAGGGCCCTCTCCTTCTTGCTGGCCGATCGTTTCGCAAACCGATTGCAAAATCCACAGGAATATTACGCATCCGTTCCACTCGGTTTCTTGTCTGAATGCGATGCTCATTTGTATGATCCCATGCGATTGGCGGGAGATCAAAGTGCAACCCTGGACATTCGACCTTGCAGATCATGCGGATCAGCCCGCCGCGACGGTCTGGCGACAGACGCTGGCGCGGCTCTCTCTTCCGGAAGCGACACTGCTCACACCCACCGACACCGAACGTCGCGCGGACCCGCGCCAGAGAACGATCGGACGCGTCACCCAGGTCATCACCCCACTGGGCATCGAAATGACGCGCCTGACCGGATCGCCGCAGCGGATCGCCGGACGTTATTCGGCGCAGACGGACGGTGTCTGGCTGGCGATCCTGCTCTCGGAAGGCGACACGTCCGACGGGCCGACGGCAACCCTGGCGTCGAATGGCAAGAGCTGGCCGCTGGTTGCGGGCGCGATCGGTTGCGGCCCTCTGGCCGCCGATGCCGTCCTGACATTGCCACGCTCGTTCTCGATGCTTTATGTGCGGCTCCCGAGACTGGCCCTCCATTTCCGGCTTCTCGCGCCGACACCCCTGCGTGTCGGCGTGCTGGACCCGACGCCGGGAATCCGACGCGTTCTCGCCGGATTTCTCCAGTCCCTCGGTCAGTCCCTGGATGCCATGGATACACGCCAGCTTCGCACCATCGAGCTGGCGCTGTCGGAACTGCTGATCGGCTGCGTTCTGAGCGACCCGGCTTATGGCGGCGGCGATCCGCCACTCAATCGCCGCATCGCCGCCATGCACAGTCTCTGTCAGCTCATCGAATCGGAACTCACCGATCCCGATCTGACCATGACGGCCATCGCCCGCAAGCACGGCATCTCGCCGCGTGGATTGCAGAAACTCTTTGCCGCGACAGGACAGAATTTCAGTCAGTATCTCCGGCAGCGCCGTCTCGCGCGCTGTCACGACGACCTCGCAAGCCCGCTTTCCGCCCATCTCTCCATCTCGGAGATCTGTTTCCGCTGGGGTTTCAACGACGCGGCCCATTTCAGCCGCAGCTTCCGACAGGCCTATGACCTGACGCCGCGCGAATGGCGGCGTCAGGCGACGGGTATCGTCGCGGAGGAATAAAGCGTGCATGGGCTGGAACCAGCACCTGACGGTGACCTCATCGGCCTCCCTGAAGCGGCCATACGCCCGGCATGGCGCGCTCCCCACACATCGAAAAGAGACCTCGATAAAAAAACGAGACTTGGAGGTCGTAAAGAACGACGGATCAGACAGGCGTCAGGAAAACGACCTTTGAAGCTCCGCCTTCGACCAGGGTTTCGATCGCCTTGTTGAAGCGCGCGCCGTGAGCCATGCCCATATGGGCTTCGAAGGCCGCTTCGTCGCGATAGGTTTCCTCGACATGAAAAGCCGCCGGGTCCGCGCTCAGTCGATAGGCTACGAAGCGGACATTCCCAGGCTCCGCCCGCACATGAACGGTGAGTTCAGCCAGAAGCCGGGCGACGACGTCCTCCTGACCCGACAAGGCACGCATCGTCGCATATAACGTCTTTTCCATATCCGCTCTCACTTTATCCAAGACCCGCTCGCCGGGTTCTTTTCGGTTTTAAGTGAAAATCACGCCGTCTCCTCCTCAACACTCCTCGATCACCGGCACAACAGGAAGCCGGAAAAGACAAAAAAGGGAGGCCGGAGCCTCCCCTGCCGGGCCTATTCGCGCGTATAATGATCTGGAATGGCGGGATCAGATCCGGCTTTGCCCCATAGAAGGATTTCGTTCCCCCAAGGGTCCATGAACGCGTGGTTGTAGCCATTGAACGTGGACCAGTAATGATCACGCCACAGCTCCGTGGCCCCGCGCGCAACAGCTTCCGTGAGAATGCGTTCAGGCGTGTCGTCATCGCCGATCAGAAGCCAGACACGCGGTTTGCGTCCCTCATGAGACAAGGCCCGGGGCGCGACACCCTCGGGCTGTGGATGGGGCCGCGCATTATCGGCCTTGAAAATTCCGATATGCAGATTGCCGATTTCGCTGTCGGTTCCATCGGGATTGCGGAATTGTCCGCCCGGCACCATCCGATGGTAAAGACCTTCCGGCTTCGGGTCGTTCCGCCATCCAAACACTTCGGAATAAAATTTTGCCGCCGCCGACGGATCGTCAGCAGGAATATCGACGAAAATCAGTGTATCAGGCATAAAATCCCATCCCAACGAAACGCTGGCCATTCCATGATCGGCGGCCAGTCATGAAACCTGCCGAAAGTCCGTCGCTCAGGTGGGGCGATCGCCTTTCACCCACAGACGATGCATCGTCCGTATATATTTCCTGTCGTCGAACAGCGTGCCCGTATGAAGCGTGCAGCGGTTATCCCACATCAGGAGATCGCCTACCTGCCACTTATGGCGGTAAACGAATTCCTCGCCCGTCATGAACGCCACCAGCTCATCGAGGATCGACAGATCCTTCGGGTCGTCCTGCCCGGAGATCTCCGTCACCGTGCCCGTCGAAGGCCAGAGCGCGCGCCGACCATCCTTGGGATGAACGCGGATCAGGGGATGGACGACATCGGGATTGTCGCGGATCTGCTCGGGGGTCAGTTCGCGGCGCTGATGCTCGCGGGTTTCCATGAAATGCCGATAGGAGTGATGCAGCCTGAGCTTTTCGAGCGCGTCACGACGCTCGGCCGGAAGGGCCTCATAGGCGGCCACGCCGTCGGCAATCAGCGTATCGCTTCCCTCCGCCGGCACTTCGACCGCGTAAAGCATCGTGCTCATGACCGGCTCTTCCTTGTAGGAATAGTCGGTGTGCCAACCCACCCCGTCATTGTGAGCGCCGATCGGGCGACCGTTCTCGATCCGGTTGGACAGCACGTAGATTTCCGGAAAGCCGGGAAGCGTGAAGTCCTGGATCGTATGTCCCTCCGGCGTTCCGACGCGACGGATAAACCGCATCAGATCCGCCGGGTCGAGCTTCTGCCCGCGTAGAAGAAGCGCGCCATGCCGATTGAACGCGTCCACGGCTTCGTCCAGTGTGGCGTCATCGGCTGTGGCGATATCAAGCCCGATGATTTCCGCCCCGAAACCGGAGCCCGGCTTGAGCGGTGCAATGCGAAGAGCTGTCTGGGTTGCCATCGAGTCCGCCATCTTCTGCTTCTCCTCTGGACGTCGCCGCGACGTGCGTCACATGTTGTCGTTTCGATCTAGACATTGTTCCGGCATCGCCGCTTGCCTGAATGCGACGCAGACTATCATGGAAAAGCAAGTTGCATTCACGGTCACATCAAGACACTTGGCACGCCCGCCGCGCCACAGTCATGCTATTTCAAGAGCCTTCAGGGGCCTTTATGAAACGCAAAAGGAACGATCCATGCGGATGCCTGTCATATTTTTCGGACATGGAAGCCCGGCCATCGCCTTGCAGGACAACGCAACCACACAGCTCTGGCGACGCCTCGCCCTGCGGATCGAGCGCGATTACGGTCGACCACGCGCCATCCTTTCCATCTCGGCCCACTGGCTGACACGCGGCGTCGGCGTAACGGCCATGGCGCATCCAAAAACCATTCACGATTTCGGCCGCTCGCTGCCCGGCCCGCTGTTCGATATCCAATATCCCGCACCGGGCAGCCCTGAAGTCGCCCGTGAGGTCGCCGCTCTTCTGGCGCCGGAACATGTTGTCCTCGATGAAGGTGGCTGGGGTCTGGATCACGGAACGTGGTCCGTCCTGTGCAAAGCGTGGCCCGATGCTGATATTCCCGTCGTGCAACTCAGCCTTGATGCCCGGCGCTCACCCCGGGATCATTACGCCCTGGCCCGGAAATTGCTGCCGCTGCGAGACGCGGGCGTGCTCGTCATCGGCACGGGCAATATCGTGCATAACCTGCCGCGCATGAACTGGGGCTCGCAGAACTGCGCCCCCTATCCCTGGGCCAGAACGTTCGACGACCATATCGTCAACGCCATCGCCACCAGAGACATTGACGGTGTGGTCGATTACGAGGTGCTCGGGGACGCGGCCACGCTCTCCGTCCCCTCACCAGACCATTACTGGCCGTTGCTCTACACGCTGGGCGCGACCACCGCTGCCGACCGTCCCGATTTCGAGCCGCGGCACATCGAGCATGGCTCCCTCAGCATGACCAGCGTCGCCTGGTGGCCCGATGAAGCCGCTTCATGACAGGAGACAATCTTATGTCCGCTCCGCCCCCGGATATTTCGGTCGACGCTTTCCGCGCCGCCATGAGCCGGCTCGGGGCCCCCGTGGTGGTGGTGACCACCGATGGGCCGGAAGGGCGACACGGTCTCACGGTGTCCGCCGTATGCAGCGTCAGCGATACGCCGCCCACGCTCCTGGTCTGCCTGAATCGCACCAATCGTTCTTATACGGCTTTCGCCGGCAATCATGTGCTGGGCTTCAACATTCTCGGTGAAGGCGATCAGGCTCTCGCCGCCGCCTTTGCCAGTTCCCGCCTGCAGCCGGAAGAACGCTTTGCCCACGGCACGTGGCATCAGGCCTTGACCGGCGCGCCCCTGCTGGACCGGGCCGTGGTCTCTCTCGACTGCACGGTCGAAGCCGTTCATGTTTCCGGCACCCATGATGTCCTGATGTGTCATGTGAAGGCCATTCGGCATGGGGCTGATGACATTGACCTCCTGACGTGGTTCGATCGACGCTTCCACGCTCTGCCCCGAACAAAAACCACGGAGTGACCCACCGCATGACCAAGGCCCCTTCCCGCGCCGCTCTCTCTTCGGCGGCACCATTCATCCTCGACCGCTGGTCGCCACGCGCGTTCGAAGTCGCCTCCATGACGCAGGACGAGCTTCTGGCGCTCCTGGAAGCCGGACGATGGGCGCCGTCGGCCTATAACAGCCAGCCCTGGCGCTTCTTGTATGCACGCCGCGACACGCCAGACTGGGAGCGCTTCCTGTCGTGGCTGATCCCGTTCAACCAGTCCTGGGCAATGAATGCCTCGGCGATCGTCTACATTGCCTCACGCAGCGTCACCACATCGTCCAGCAGCCCCGAGCCACGCCCGGCGCCGACCCATGCGTTCGATGCCGGGGCGGCCAGTGTCCTGATCCAGCTTCAGGCCAGCCAGGCCGGTTGGGCCACCCACCCGGTGAGTGGCTTCGATCATGACCTTGCACGTGCCGGGCTGGAATTACCCGAGGAGTATGCCCTCAACGCCGCGCTGGTCATCGGCAAGCAGGGCGACCCCAGCGTCCTGCCGGAAGGTCTGAGCGCGCGCGAAGCGCCATCCGATCGCCTGCCGCTCGAATCCGTATCCTTCGAGGGCCGGTTTCAGATACCCGCGCTCTGGAACAGAGCCAAGCCAGCGTCCTGATTCGCAGAGTGGCGACCCGCAATCGCCACTCAATCTATGCGTCGTGCCGATCTCTGGCCAATTTCCCCACCCAAATTGCGTCAGGTGGCGGCAGCCTTCTCGGCTTCGTCGATCTGCAGGGCCAGACGCGCCATTTTCAGCGCGCCTTCCCGGCTGGCCGCGCCACAGATGAAGCGCGCCGGGTGGGCGAAGACCGCGTCGGGCACACCCGATACCTCTGCGAGCGCCTTTCCATCCAGCCCGCGCCACGCTTCAGGCAGAGACACGCGCTGGCCGAACTCTCCCCGTGTCGGCGGCACCGCTTTCACGTTCCAACGGTCAGGCGAGGCCGGAGACACCACGTAAACCACCGGGAGATCCCGCGCGAAGATCACCTTCTCCGTGGGCATGCCGGTGTCCATGACGAGGATACGCTTATCCTCGGCCGCCTCATACGCGGCCACAACCCGGCTTTCGGCTTTCAAGCTGGCACGCACCCGGTCCACCATATTGACCAGATGCCGCTCCACCGCCGTAGCGGCATTTGCGAACCCAAGAGATTCCCTCTTCTGCGCCTCGGCAACGCCATACAGCTCCGCCGTATCCCATGCAGGACTACAGGCCGATACAATATCCGCCAGCGAAAGCTTGCCCATCTTCACAACGCCGTTGTCGTCCTGATCGACGGGCAGGATCAGCGCCCGGTCGAGCGTCTCCCAGATCGAGGACACCGTGTTTTCGTCAGCTTGCGTCTGGAGAATGTTGCGGATGGCGGCATGACCGTAATCCTTCCACAAAAGCCCCGCAGCACTGTAAGGCGTGCCGTCCGCGCGCAGCGGCTTGTCCTTCATGTGATGGTCGTAACGGCCTTTCGCGGGTTCATGGACGCCCCCCACATCGAACACGATATCGGCCGCCGCGATGCGCTCCGGCGCGCGCGTGCGCTCGAACGTCAGCCTGTCCGCGCCCGCCTCGCCGAGAACGCGGCCCCGCAGATCCCCCTGCGGAGCCAGGGCATAATGGAGGATGACATAGCCCAGCGTCTCATCGACGTGGAAATTCCCCGAATGGGTCAGAGCCCTGACGATCGTCGTGGCATTCTCAAGACCGATGGGCGTGTGCGCTGACATGTAAAACCTGCTTGCAGACTGAGGGGGCGTCGAATGGTGTCCCTCATGCCGCACGGATCACGACGAGACAATAAACTTCTTGCACGCCGCAATCCGCCGACGCGCGTCACCCTACACCTGCCGGGCGCGCCGAACACCTTCAGCCACTTTTACGGCGCTACCTCCCCCAGCCCACGATGGGCAAGCATCGGGCCGATATCCGGGTCCTTGCCATAGAAAGCACGGAACATCGGCCCGTAATCCATCGTATGGCCCCTGGAGAGAATCATGTCGCGGAACCGCTGCCCGTTCGCCCGCGTCAGCCCCCCGTGCTGCTGGAACCACGAGAACGCGTCCTGATCCAGCATTTCCGTCCAGAGATAAGCGTAGTAACCGGCAGCGTATCCGTTCCCCCAGATATGCAGAAAATAGCTCGACCGGTACCGGGGCGGCACATCCGTGACATCCAGCCCGGTCTCCGCGAGGGCCCTGGCTTCGAAAGCATCGACGTCCTGACGCGGCGCGGTGCCGGGCAATGCGTGCCATTTCATATCCAGCTGCGCCGCCGCCACGACCTCGCCGAGCGCAAAGCCCTGGTTGAAATGCGCCGATTTGCGGATCTTGGCCGCGAGCGCCTCGGGCATCGCGGCCCCGGTTTTATAATGACGGGCATAATGCGCCAGAACCTTGGGATCGGTCGCCCAGTTTTCGTTGAACTGCGAGGGAAACTCGACGAAATCCCGCGCCACGCTGGTGCCGGAAAGCATCGGATAGGTCTGGCTGGCGAACAGCCCGTGCAACGCATGGCCGAATTCATGGAACATGGTCGTCACGTCCGAAGACGTGATGAGTTGGGGCTGCCCCGGCGCGGCCTTGGTGAAATTCGCGACATTGCAGATCACCGGGCGTGTGCCCAGAAGGCTGGACTGTCCGACCATATTGGTCATCCACGCGCCGCCGAACTTATTATCGCGCTTGAAGTAATCGAAATACATCAGCCCGAGCGGCGAGCCATCCTTGTCCGTCACTTCAAAAACCATGACATCGGGATTGTAAACCGGAATATCGGACCGCTGTCGGAACGTGATCCCATAAAGCTGGTTCGCGGCATAGAACACGCCGTCCCGCAGGACCGTGTCGAGTTCGAAATAGGGCTTCACCTCATCCTGGTTGAGATCATATTTCTCACGGCGGACCTGTTCGGAATAATAGGCCCAGTCCCACGGGCGGAGCGTCAAATCCTTCCCGTCCTTTCGCATGGCCGTTTGCAGAACAGCAGCCTCCCGCTTCTGTGCCGCCGCCGTTGCCGGAACGAGTTTCCGCATGAACGTCTCGACGGCCTGCGGCGTCCTGGCCATCTGGTCGTAGAGCGTATAGCTGGCAAAGTCCGGATAGCCGAAAAGAGCAGCCTTTTGCGCACGAAGCTGGGCAAGTTCGGAGATGATGGCGCGCGTGTCGTTGGCATCGCCTTTTTCGGCACGCGTCCAGCTTTGCTGGAACAGCGTCTGTCGGGTCTCCCGACGGTTCAGCGATGACAGGGCCGGTTGCTGGGTCGTGTTCTGCAAAGGCACGACCCATTTGCCGGTCAGTTTTCTCGCTTCCGCAGCCTTGCTGGCAGAGGCCACTTCGCCCGCGTCGAGACCGGCCAGGGCCTGCGCGCTGTCCACGACCAGAGCCGCATCGCGCGCGCTGGCGACGAGTTTCTGGGCGTACAGCGTCTCAAGCGTCGATATTCGCGTGTTCAGCGCTTCCAGCCGCCGTTTATCGGGCGCCGACAACAGCGCTCCCGCATGAACGAACTGCTGATAATAGACCTCGAGGAGCATCGCCTGCTCGTCATTGAGCGACAGGGTGGCGCGCCTGTCGTACAGCGTCTTTACGCGCTGGAACAATCGCGCGTTGAGATAAACGCTGTCCCAATGCTGCGACAGACGCGGCGCCTCAGAGCTCTGAACCCCATTCAGCGCATCGTCGCCATTGGCCTGGTACACCGCGAAGAACGTCTCTCCCACGCGGTCGAGCAGACGCCCCGAACGTTCCATCGCAATGATCGTGTTCTCGAAATCGGGCGCCGCGCGACTATCGGCGATCGCCTGGATTTCGCGCAGGTGATCCGCCATGCCCTTCTCGAAAGCGGGCGCGTAGTCACTATCCCTGATCTGATCAAAACGCGGCGCCTGAAACGGGAGGGTGCTCGCGCTGAAAAGCGGGTTCGTCCCGGCGGCCCGTGCGTTGACGGCCATGAGAGATATGACCGAGAGCGCGCACGCCGCGTGCGCCCTGAACCTGTAAACCATGCAACTTCACCCGTTCGACGACAATCCGTTCCGGAACCTATGAAGTTCGTCACGAAGCGTCAAACGCCGCGGCCGCCGACAGGGGAAACATACCTCTCCAAACTCAGGATCGGCGGGAGATCTGCCATATTCCGGACGTTACAGCCTTCCGCCGCACGGTGTAAAAACCCCTGTCAGAGGGTCCCATCGACGGCAACGCGCCCCAGCGCCGGATCATCGGTGAAGAAGCCGTCAATCCCCATGTCCAGATAGCGGCGCAGTTCCGCGATCATCCCGTCCGGATTGCGGGCCATATCGCCAGCCGCGTTCCGCAGCTGGACCGGAAGAAAAAGGTTTTCGGGCCGCGCCGTGTAGGAATGAACCAGCAGACCAGCCTGATGCGCGTCTGTCACCAGTGTCGTCGGTTCAAGCCATGCGCCCCTGGCGTCACGGGGAATAAGATCCGTGTTGGACGGACCGATGACGTCGGCATAGCGACGCACCTCGGCCAGGCCGCGCGGCGTCATGAGGTCCGCGAATGTCGTGGATTTTCCGGCCTTGAGAAGATCGGGCGGCACGGCCTTGCGCTCTCCCATCAGCAGCATCAGCCGCGCCTGCGGGTTGATCGCCAGAATGTCCGCACGGATGCGCCGGAGATTGCCCGTCTCGAAAGACTGGACTTCGAGCGGAGCCTGTCGCGTGTATTCGTGGGCGGCGATCGTGCGCAGGAAAGCCGCCTCGGGGTCCAGACCCAGGCTGTGGAAATGCGTGGAATTCTTGATCTCGGGCACCAGACCGAAAACCCGTCCCGTCGCGGCGGACTGGGCGGCCACCTGCTCGATGACTTCCTCGAACGTCGGAATTTCAAAATGATCGTTATAGCGCGTGTTGTGGACGCGGATCTGCGCCAGACGTTCGCGGGCGCGCAGGGTCTTGAGTTCGGAGAGCGTGAAATCCGTCGTGAACCAGCCCGTCTCGTTCCGGCCGTCGATTTCGACGGTGCGTCGGCGGGACGCGAACTCCGGATGATCCGCCACATCGGTCGTGTCCGCGATATTGCTTTCATGCCGGACGACCAGATGGCCGTCCCTGGTCATGACGAGGTCCGGCTCGATGAAATCGGCCCCGTCCATCATCGCCCGCGCGTAAGAAGCGAGCGTGTGCTCCGGCCGCAGCGCCGAAGCGCCGCGATGCGCGAAGACCAGAGGCTTCGGAGCCAATGTGGGAGCCGCTTTCGCACGACCCTGCGGGACGCAGAGAGCCGTCGCCAGAAGAGCCAGGGAATGGCGGCGTGTCAGCATCGTTTCGCCTTTCAGAGAGACGCGCTCAGGGTCAGGAAGAACATGCGCGGCGCAATCGGATAGGCCGAGAACTGACCCGATGTCTGCGTCGCATTGATCGTCGACCAGCCCTTGGTATTGGTCAGGTTCGTGATGTTACCCTGAACCTTCAGGGCCGCGATATGGGGGATATGGTGGAACGTGTATCCCGCATTGATGCTGAACTGCGCATAGGGCGCGGCCCACATGTCGTTGGTGTACGTGGCGTAACGCTTGCCGATCACGTCTCCGACGAACTGACCATAGGCATTTCCCCAGTTGGTGGAAAAGACGAATTTCTCCGACCAGTCCGGCATGCCAACAACGTTTTTACCCGCCGTCTGGATGATCGTTTTCCCGTTGCCGTAGTTATCGTTATAGATCGACTTGTTGTACGACAGCGCGTTGTAGAGAGAGAAATGCGGGCCGAAATGGGTGGTGAAGGAGAAATCCATGCCATCCGTCGTGACCGAGCCCACATTGGCAAGCGTCGTCGCCGAACCGATGATAGAAGACAGCGTCTGCGTGGTCGCGATCGCCAGGAGACGGTTCGAAAAATGGACGTGGTAGTATTCGACCTGACCCTCGATATCCGTCAGCGGGCCGAGATTGACGTGACGATGCTCGCGCAGACCCGTTTCATAGGTCCAGGACGTCTCGGGCTTGCCGTGCTGCTTGAACTCTTCGAAAGCCGCCTGGCTGGTGGCGCCCCAGGGCGTCGCGTTGCCGTAACCCGCATCCTGATAGGACCGCATGTTTTCCTGGATATTGGCGAACCACTGCTCATTGGGCGTGATATTCCAGACCGCGCCGAAAGCCGGCAGGAACGGCTTGGCCGCATCGATTTCCCCGCCGGGCGCCGTGACAGCGTAAGACGGCGAAAGAGAGCCCGGCTTGGCTGCGACCGGCAGAGTGCCGTTGGTGTAGACGAGTTCGGATTTGAAACCCGCCATCAACGAGAAGTTCTTCGTGATTTTCCAGGTATCCTGAAGGTGTGTCACGAAAGTATTGGTATAGAAATTATTGGTATACTGGTGGATCAGAGGATCCTGCTGGCGCTCATAGGGCGTCGTGGGATTATCAGCGTCCAGCGCATACCACCGGCGCGCCTGCGTGTTGTTGTTGCGCTCATACCAGCCGCCCAGCTCGATCGAGTGATTGCCGAGGTGATAGCGCAACGCGGAGGTGATGCCACCGCGATTGTCCCAGTATTCGGTCGTGCGGGTCGCGTAGCCCGAGCCGCCGAAAACCGTGTTCAGCTCCTGGCCGGGGAAATATGCCGCGAAAAGCGTCGGCAGGCCCGCGGCCGTGATCGGACCGGCCACCACGCCTTCGCCGAGATCGTGATGATAATAGATCGTATTGTCCCAGTGCAGGTTCTCGCTGAAATCATGCGTCCACTTCGCATAGGCGAGGAAATCCTCGCGCTGTGCGGCGGAATAATAATTGCGATAATTCAGACCGGCATTTTTATAGGCAGCCGAATTGATATAATTCTTCGCGTAATTGAAATCAGGATAGGTAAACGGGCGCACATAGGTCCCATAACCCTGTGGCAGCGTAACGCTATCCTCGTTCGGCTCGACTTTCTGCGACCAGTCGAAGAACGCCGAAACATGGTCGCGCTCGCTGTTATGCACGAATTTCGCGTTGACCTGATAACCACCCTGATGCCCGGCGAAATCCCACGCACGGGCGTCCTGGCGCACGAACGATACATAGGCCGAGTTGCCATTGCCGAAATCGCCCGTATCGACCCGCGCGAAGGTGCGGAACGTGGACCAGCTGCCAAAGACCTGCTCGATCTGCGCGCCGCGCTGGTGCAGCGGATCCTGTGTCGTGAACTGAAGCGTTCCACCCAGATTGGACGTCGAGGCCGTGCCCAGCGCGCCCGCGCCACTTGAAACCGACGCCGACCCGACATTTTCGCTGATCACCGCGCGCTGCGGCGAAAGCCCGTTATAATTGCCATAGGCCTGGTCGCCGAGCGGAACGCCATCCAGCGTATAACCCAGCTGGTTCTGGTTGAAACCGTGAACGTAGAGCGAGGAATTCTGCTCGTTATTTCCCCAGGGGTCCGCATCGTTGAACACGACGCCGGGAAGAATCTCCAGGGCCTTGACCGGGTTGACGCCGGGCAGGAGGCGCTGGATCTGCACATGACCCAGGGCCTGCTCGGACCGGGTGCGGCGTGCCGTGATCACAAGCTGCTCACTGCCACCGGCAAGGGCCGCGGCCTTGGCTTTATGCTGAGAGGCTGGCGTCTTTTTGCTCGTTGCCGGAGCCTGGACCAGGGGTCGAGCCGGTGACTTGGCCGGGGCGGCAAGAGCCGTGGCCACGGCCAGCGGCGAGCAGAAAACCGCCAGAAAGAGTCGAAAACCCAGCGAAGAGTGCGGCATGATGATCTTTCCGTAACGTGGCGGGTCGAGACGGGCGGAACCTAGTCGCAACTTCGTGATCGGTGTGTGAAGCTCCGATGAACGGTTTATGACAGAAGTATGACAGAGCCTTTACGGTTTAGGGACGCCACGCCTTCGCCTGGCGCAGAAAACCGGCCACGATCCCGGCCATATCCCGCAGCTTCGTTTCGCTGATCGGCCAGGGCGCGCGCTGCCCGTCGAGATATACATTCTGCGCCTTTTCAAGCTGGATCGCATGCAGTCCTTCCGGTGGCCGACCATAATGCCGCGTCGTGTAACCCCCCTTGAAACGTCCGTTGAGCACATGCGTATAACGCACCTGCTTCCCGACGCTTTCCATGATCGGAGCCATCAGCGAGGGATCGCAGGACGCGCCTTCATTGGTCCCGAAATTGAGGTCCGGGAGCCGTCCCTCGAACAGGCGCGGGATCTCGTCGCGGATGGAATGCCCGTCCCACAGCACGGCCCATCCCCAGCGCGCTTTCAGCCGCGCCAGTTCTTCCGCGACGGCGTCATGGTAAGGCTGCCAGTACGCCAGGCGTCGCGCCGCGATTTCCGCCTCATCCGGCGCTTCACCTTCGCGGTAGATGGGCTCTCCATCGAATGTGAGTTCCGGCACGAGACCGGTCTTGGGGCGGCCGGGATAGAGCGTCGCATCATCGGCGCCCCGGTTCAGATCGATCACGTAGCGCGAGTAATTGGCCCGCAATACGCCAATACCGAGAGCGAACGCGCCCGCGTAAAGCCGCTCCATATACCAGTCGGTATCCGGCAGGGCCGCGCCTGTGTCCGTCATCCGTCCGGCCATGCCGGGCATGAGCGCCGTTCCGGCGTGAGGGATGGTGACCAGAACGGGCGCATCACCGCGCGCGAAGCTGAAAACCGGAAGCTCGGACATGGATTCTTCCTTCCTCTCAGGAACGCAGATGGCGGATCGCGGCCCGGAACGCCGCGGAAATCTCGTCTTCACGGACGTGACGACCCTCCCGCACGACCCAGTCTCCACCACATAATACATTATGGGCCGGGAAAGCGGCACGCGCGAAAACCAGGCTGTCGAGCACGGCATCCCCCCGCAGGTCCGGCAGCGGGAGCGCCGCTTCGCGCACGACACACAGATCCGCGCGCTGTCCGACGGCAAGCGCCCCGCCCCCATGCCCGCAGGCCAGCGACCCGCCTTTCAGGGACGCGTCATAAAGATAACGCCCGACAGACCCCTTCTCGTCGCCCGGCAGCGCAAGACACCGCTTCCGGGCCGAAAGCCGCTGCCCGTATTCCAGCAGACGAAGCTCCTCATTCGCGCTGGCCAGAACATTGCTGTCCGTCCCGATACCGAAGCGCCCACCGGCATCGATGAAATCGACCAGCGGGAAGAGACCGTCTCCCAGATTAGCCTCCGTGATCGGACAAAGCCCCGCGACCGCGCCCGAAGCGGCGAAACGACGCGTCTCGCCAGGGTCCAGATGCGTGGCATGGACGAGGCACCAGCGCGCATCGACCGCGATTTCATCCAGCAGCCACGCCACCGGACGACGGCCCAGAAACTCCACGCAATCCGCGACTTCCCGTTGCTGTTCGGCAATATGAATATGGATGGGAACATCCTGGGGGACGAGCGCCAGCATGGCGATGATGTCCTCGCGATTGACGGCGCGGAGGGAGTGCAGCCCCACACCGACATGGACCCGGCCGTTGTCGCGATGCGCGGCTGCGATGTCCGTCATGATCCCGACGATGAAATCGGGCGCGCTTTCAAAGCGCTTCTGTTCCGGGGCGAGCGGCCGACCGAACCCGGCGCGGCGATAGAGCGTGGGCAGCAGCGTCATGCCGATCCCCGCTTCGCCCGCGCCGTCCACAACGCTGAAAGCCATCTCCGCCGGGCGGTCATAAGGTCGGCCATCCGGCGCGCGATGGAGATAGTGAAACTCCGCCACCTGCGTGAAACCCGCCTTGAGCATTTCCATGTAAAGCTGGGCCGCGATCGCCCGCATGCCGTCCGGATCGATGCGCGAGGCCAGCGCGTACATCTGCTCGCGCCATGTCCAGAATGAATCCGCAGGATCGCGACGCGTTTCCGTCAGCCCCGCCATGGCGCGCTGGAAGGCATGCGAATGTAGGCTCGGCAGCGGAGGCAGGACGATATCGGCGCGCTCGTCCGCGGGATGCGCAGCGACACCGGCATCGATCGCGGTGAAGCGGCCGCCCGAAAATTCGAGGCGGACATCGGAACGCCAGCCGCCCGGCAACAGGGCCTGGCGGGCAAAAACGGAGCGCGTCGGTGAGGACATGGAGCCGCCTGTCAATCAATGTCGAGGGAATTGTCGTTGCACGGTGACGACGCAAGAACTAGACATGTATATATGTTATTGGTCAAGACCCCGAAATGACGGAGAGGCGCATGTGGGAGCGGTTGTGGATTGACGTTCATCTGGCAACCGACGCCCACGGCACCGGACAGCCGGGCGGCGATGATTTCGGGATCGTACGGAACGGCGCCATCGCCGCGAACCAGGGAAAAATCGTCTGGGTCGGCCGTCAGGCGGATCTGCCCGCCGCGCCGGAAACCCTCGCCAGCGAAGTGATTTCCGGCCAGGGCGGCTGGATGACCGCCGGGCTGGTCGACCCGCATACCCATCTCGTTTTCGGTGGCGATCGCAGCGCGGAATTCGCCGAGCGACTGCAAGGCGTGTCCTATCAGGACATCGCGCGACGCGGCGGCGGTATCCTCTCGACCGTGCGGGCAACGCGGGAGGCGAGCGAGGCGGAGCTTCTGGCCCTCACCCTCAAACGCGCACGCCGCCTCATCACCAATGGCGTGACCACGGTGGAAATCAAGTCGGGCTATGGCCTGACGCTGGACGACGAACTCAAACAGCTTCGCGTCGCACGCGCCGTCAGCGAACATCTGCCGATCCGCGTGCACACCACCTTTCTCGGAGCGCATGCCCTGCCTCCCGAGTTTGCCGGACGCCAGGGCGACTACGTCACCCATCTCTGCGAGACGATGCTGCCGGCCGTGGCCGACGCAGGGCTGGCCGACAGCGTGGACGCCTTTTGCGAAACCATCGCGTTCCAGCCCGCCGAAGTTGAGCGCATCTTCGAGGCCGCCCGCCGCTGGAATCTCCCCCTGCGTCTGCATGCCGACCAGATGTCCGATCTCGGCGGCGGCCATCTCGCGGCAAGATGGGGGGCGCTATCGGCCGATCATGTCGAATATGCCAGCGAAGCCAGCGTCGCGGCCATGGCGGAATCCGGGACCGTCGCCATGCTGCTTCCCGGCGCGTTTTATTTCGTGCGTGAACATCAGCTTCCACCGGTCGCGCTGTTCCGCAAGCATGGCGTGCCCATGGGCCTCGCCACGGATTGCAATCCCGGCACATCGCCCGTTCTCTCGCCGACCGGCGTGATGAACATGGCCTGCACGCTCTTCCGTCTGACCCCCGGCGAGACTCTTGCCGGGCACACCCACATCGCAGCCAGGGCGCTTGGGCTGGATGGCGCTGTCGGCCGTCTGGCACCCGGCATGGCCGCCGACATGGCGCTCTGGAACGTGTCGGGTCCACATGAACTGTCCTACTGGATCGGCGGCGTCGTTCCGGTGACACGCATTTTCGGCGGCGTTCCGGACGGAAGCGTAACGTAAGATATGGATACGCCCACATGGTTCATGCCAGTATAGACATCTGCCGTTTAAAATAAGGTAAAGCTCAGTGGCGACAACTTTGGGAAAAGACAGACCTGCGGCCCGTTATGAACAGGTAAAGTTGTATATCACTGAACGCATCGAAACCGGCGAATGGGGCGTCGGCCACCGCCTCCCATCGGAAAGCGAACTTGTCGAAATCCTCGGCGTCTCGCGCATGACCGTTCATCGCGCGCTGCGCGAACTGACCGTCGATGGCGTGGTGACGCGCGCCCAGGGCGTCGGCACCTTCGTGGCCGAACCGGCGCAGCGCGTCGAACTTCTGGAACTGCGTGATATCGCCGATGACATCGTCTCCAACGGCCATGTTCACAGCACGCGCATCATAACGCTGGACTCCATTCGCGCCGACAGCGACCTCGCCATGGCTTTCGGGCAGCGTCCCGGCGCGCGGCTTTTTCATTCCATCATCGTCCATTACGAAGACGGAACGCCGCTTCAGGTTGAAGAACGTTTCGTATCTCCCCATTTCGCGCCGGATTATCTGGATCAGGACTTTACCCTGACGCATCCGCACCGGCACCTCTCGGCCATCGCCCATCCCGAGGAAATCGAGCATGTCGTCTTCGCGGTCACGCCGAGCCTCGACATCTGCACCCTGCTCGACCTCGACGAGCCGGAAGCCTGCCTGCAACTCATGCGCCGCACCTGGGTGGACGGCCGCGTCGTGATGAAAGGCGTCTTCACCTATTCCGGCAGCCGCTACAGCTTCGTGGGTCGCTACCGCCCGTAGGGCTTCCAAAAACGCGCCTGTGACCGGACATGCGTTCAAGGCTAGGCGACTCGATACGCTTTGCTGACGATTTCCCGTTGACAAGAAGCGGGAGGCTGCGGCACTCCTTGATGTATATACAAGTACAGTCAGGGTAGTGTCATGAGCAGTCCGACCTTTTCCCGTCTCTCCAATGATCGCGTCATCCGCGCCGATCACGGCTCCGATCTGACGGCCAAAAGCTGGCAGACAGAAGCCGCGCTGCGCATGCTGATGAACAACCTCGACCCGGAAGTCGCCGAAAAGCCTTCGGAACTGGTTGTCTATGGCGGCATCGGTCGCGCGGCGCGCAACTGGGAATGCTACGATCAGATCGTCAACAGCCTCCGGGCGCTGGAAAGCGACGAGACCCTGCTCGTGCAGTCCGGCAAGCCGGTCGGCGTGTTCCGCACTCACCCGAACGCCCCGCGCGTGCTGATCGCCAATTCCAACCTCGTTCCGCATTGGGCGAACTGGGACAAGTTCAACGAACTCGATCGCGCCGGACTGATGATGTACGGCCAGATGACCGCCGGATCGTGGATCTATATCGGAACGCAGGGCATCGTTCAGGGCACGTATGAGACCTTCGTCGAAATGGGCCGTCAATATTACGGCGGCGATCTCAAGGGCCGATGGATTCTGACCGGCGGCCTCGGCGGCATGAGCGGCGCGCAGCCGCTGGCCGCCGTCATGGCGGGCGCTTCGCTGCTCGCCGTCGAGTGCGAACCGGGCCGCATCGAAAAGCGCCTCCAGACGGGCTATCTCGATCGCCGCGTGGACACGCTGGATGAGGCCCTCGAAATCATCGACGCCGCCTGCAAGAGCGGCAACCCCGTCTCGGTCGGCCTGCTCGGCAACGCCGCCGAGATCTTTCCCGAACTCGTCCGACGCGGCATCCGCCCCGATGGCGTGACGGACCAGACCTCCGCGCACGACCCGCTCAATGGCTATCTTCCCGCCGGATGGACGCTCGACAAGGCCGCGAAGATGCGCGTGACCGACCCTGCCGCCGTCGAGAAGGCCGCCAAGGAGTCCATGCGCCTGCATGTCGAAGCCATGGTGGCCTTTCACCGCATGGGCATCCCTACTTTCGACTACGGCAACAACATCCGCCAGATGGCTTTCGAGGTCGGCTGCGAGGACGCGTTCGCCTTCCCCGGCTTCGTGCCCGCTTATATCCGCCCGCTTTTCTGCCGTGGCATCGGCCCGTTCCGCTGGGCCGCATTGTCCGGCGATCCGGAGGACATCTTCAAGACCGACGCCAAGGTCAAGGAACTGCTGCCGGACGACAAGCATCTCCACAACTGGCTCGACATGGCGCGCGAGAAGATCCACTTCCAGGGTCTGCCGTCGCGCATCTGCTGGGTCGGTCTGGGCGACCGCCATCGCCTCGGCCTCGCTTTCAATGAGATGGTGGCCAAGGGTGAACTCAAGGCCCCGATCGTCATTGGACGCGACCATCTCGACAGCGGCTCGGTCGCCAGCCCCAACCGAGAAACCGAAGCCATGCGCGACGGCTCGGACGCCGTGTCCGACTGGCCGCTGCTCAATGCGCTGCTGAACACGGCCTCGGGCGCGACCTGGGTTTCGCTGCATCATGGCGGCGGCGTCGGCATGGGCTTTTCGCAGCATTCCGGCATGGTCATCGTCGCCGACGGCACCGAGGACGCGGCCGGGCGTCTAGAGCGCGTGTTGTGGAACGATCCCGGCACCGGCGTCATGCGCCATGCCGATGCGGGCTATGACATCGCGATTGACTGCGCCCACGAAAAGGGCCTCAACCTCCCCATGATCACCAAAGGCTGACGGCCATGACGCAGACACTCGTTCTCCACCCCGGCCAGCTCGATCTCGCGACACTGCGCGACTTCGTCTTCACCACGCCGCGCGTGACTCTCAGCCCGGACACGGCCGAGGTGCTTCATGCCGCCGCGCGTTCGGTGGAGCGCATCGTCGCCGGGGGCGCCGCAGTCTATGGAGTGAATACCGGCTTCGGCAAGCTCGCCAAGACGCGCATTCCCGATGACCGCCTGCGCGACCTCCAGCGCAATCTCGTGCTCAGCCACGCGGCCGGCATCGGCAAGCCGCTGCCCGAGCGCGTGGTGCGGCTAATTCTCCTGCTCAAGGCCAACGGCCTGGCGCGCGGCTTTTCCGGCGTGCGGCTGGAAGTGGTCCAGATCCTGCTGGACATGCTGGATCGCGGCGTCATCCCGGTCATTCCGGAAAAAGGCTCGGTCGGCGCTTCGGGCGATCTGGCCCCGCTGGCCCATATGTCCGCTGTCGTGATCGGCGAGGGCGAGGCGTTCTTTGATGGCAGGCGTCTGCCGGGCCGCGAGGCCCTGCGCGCCGCCGGGCTGGAGCCGGTCGAACTCGGCCCCAAGGAAGGCCTCGCGCTGCTGAACGGCACGCAGGCCTCGACATCGCTGGCCCTCGTCGCGCTGTTCGATGCCGAGCGCCTGTTCCAGGCCGCGCTCGTGACCGGCTCCCTGACGCTCGACGCCGCGCGCGGCACGGATGCACCGTTCGATCCGCGCCTGCACGCGCTGCGCGGCCAGCAGGGACAGATCGAATGCGCGGCGGTCTATCGCAAGCTCATGGAAGGTTCCGCCATCCGCGTCTCCCATCAGGTCGATGACGAGCGCGTGCAGGACCCTTACTGCCTGCGCTGCCAGCCGCAGGTCATGGGGGCCGTGCTCGACAACCTGCGTCAGGTCGCCCGCGTTCTGCTGATCGAAGCGAATGCGGTCTCGGACAACCCGATCCATTTCCCCGAAACGGACGAAATGATCTCCGGCGGCAATTTCCATGCCGAACCCGTGGCCATCGCCGCCGATCTGCTCGCAATCGCGGTGTCGGAGATCGGCGCCATCGCCGAGCGCCGCCTGGCCCTGCTGGTCGATCCGAGCATGAGTGGCCTGCCGCCCTTCCTCGTCAATGACAGCGGCGTCAATTCCGGTTTCATGATCGCGCAGGTGACCGCCGCGGCACTGGCGTCCGAAAACAAGACGCTCGCCCATCCGGCCAGCGTGGACAGCCTGCCGACCTCGGCCAATCAGGAAGACCATGTGTCGATGGCCACGTTCGCGGCCCGTCGCGTCGGAGATATCAACGCCAATGTGCGGACCATCCTCGGGATCGAATATCTCGCCGCCGTGCAGGGCCTCGACTTCCTGGCGCCGCTGACATCCTCGTCGCCTCTGGCGGCGGCGGCGGCCCTGCTGCGCGAACATGTGCCGTTCTACGCGCAGGACCGGCTCTTCACACCGGACATGGAAGTGGCGGACGGCCTGATCGCCGACGGTGCGCTGACGCGCGTCACCGCCGATACGCTCGCCCTGCCCGGCGTCGAGGCCGCGTAAAACCCGATGATGGGACACGGCATCGACGACGGCGCTTTCTCTGGGCTTGCCCGGAAGGCGCGCCGTCGTCTGCCGCGACTTTTCGCCGACTACATCGATGGCGGCGCGCATGGCGAGCACACGCTGCATCGCAACCGCGCCGCCTTCGCCCGCTGGGGCGTCATGCCGCGCGGCCTGCGCGACGTCTCATCCATCGACCTGACCACATCCTGCTTCGGGCGCGCCTGGCGGCTGCCGTTTTTCCTCGCCCCCGTCGGCTTCGCGGGCATGTTCCATGCCGACGGCGAACCGGGGGCCGCAAACGAGGCCGCGAGACGCTCGGTCGGCATGGGCGTCTCGACCTTTTCCATTCACGCCATGGAAACCGTCGCCGCCAGCGGCGCGGATCTCATGGCGCAGATCTACGTCATGCGCGATCGCGGCATCACGCGTGACATGCTGGCCCGTGCCCGCGCCTGCGGCATGTCGGGCATCATCGTCACCATCGACACCGCCATCACCCCGGTGCGTGAGCGCGATGTGCGCAATGGCTTCCGGCATCTTTCGCGCCCGACCGCCGCCCAGATGGTCGGGCTGCTGAAACGCCCCTTGTGGTTAACGGATACCGTGAGGCGGGGACGCAATACCGTGGGCAATATCGACCGTTACACGACGGCGCGCGGCGTCATGGCACAGGCACGCGACGTGGCCGCACAAATCGACCCGACGCTGGACTGGGACGACCTGGCCTGGCTGCGCGACGCATGGAACGGCGCGCTCGTGGTCAAGGGCATCATGCATCCGGACGACGCCCTGCGCGCGGCGGAACACGGCGCGGATGGCATCATCGTCTCCAATCATGGCGGTCGCCAGATGGACCCCGCGCCGGGAACGCTGGATGTCCTGCCAGCCATCGCGGACGTCATCGGCGGGCGGCTGGACATCGTCGTTGATGGCGGCATCCGGCGCGGTGGGGATGTCGTCACCGCCCTGGCGCTGGGCGCTTCCGCCGTTTCGCTCGGACGTCCCTGGGCGTGGGGACTGGCGGCCTATGGCGCGCGCGGCGTCGGCGCGGCGCTCGCGGATCTGGAGCGCGAACTCCGCGACGTCATGGCGCTGGCGGGGCTGTGCGATATCGCGGCGCTGCGAAGGGCCGGACGAACGGCGCTCTGGCCTCTGCCGTCCTGAAGGATCCCCCTCGGGCTCTGCCTGCACCCGGAAGGGGTTTAAACCCCTTTACCCCATCGACATCAACGCATCGGTTCCCAAAGGCCGGGGCCTTTGGCGGGTCAAGGGCAGCGCCCTTGCCTTTACCTGGTGTCAGGGGCTCTTCGGCTTCTGCGAATCCCGAATTCGCCCGATGATGTAATCGCCCGCCGAAACGGGCGGAAAAAGGGAGTCCACCCCGTCCGGCAGGTTCAGATCACGCGGATCGACAATGGCGTCATAATCGGGATCGTAGAACGTCGCGATCGAAAGACGTTCCCGGCCCGAACGATTGGTCACGCGATGCATGTTCGAATTATAGCGTCGATTGGACCAGCGACAGAGAAGATCACCGATATTGATGACCAGCGTCCCCGGAATGGGCGGCGCGGGCACCCATTGCCCGTCCACGCCCTGCACATCGAGGCCACCGGTGCCGTCCTGCCACAGCAGGGTGATGCATCCGTAATCGGTATGCGGCGCGACCCCGAACTGGTCCTTCTCGCGCTCCGGCGGGTGCGGCGGATACCAGATGGCCTGGGTCCGCTGCAAAGGACGATCATATTTGGAAACGAAGAAATCCGGTGCGATCCCGAGCGAGCACGCCACGGCGCGTAGCAGATGCTGCCCGCAGACCCCGACGGCCTCGAAATAATCCGTCATGGCCTCGCGAAACGCGGGCCGGTCCGCGGGCCACTGGTTCGGACCACGCAAAGGCTGCCCTGCCAAAACAACGGGATCATCGGCCGGAAGCTCCAGACCGATCTGGTAGAACTCCTTGTAGTCCGGGTTTTCGGCGCCATACATCGTCGTGCGGTTCAGGGCGTTGAAGCCGCGCACGGCTTCCTTCGGCTTGCAGGCCAGCTTTTCGTCCATCGGCGCATGAAAAAAATCGAGCGCCTCGTCGTGGACGCGGCGGATCAGGTCTTCGGAAATCCCGTGATTGCGCAGATAGCAGAAGCCAGACGTCGAAAAGGCATTGCTGATGAGCGCCCCGGTCGGGGCATAGTCGCCCGCGCGTGCCGGACCGAGATCAATGATGGGAAGATAGGCCGTCTCGCTCATGAATCGCCCTCGGGAAATCAGGTTGTCTGAAAAACGCAAGCCGCCAGACAGGCCGAAGCATGGCCATCCGGACGGAGAAAAAGAGATCGCCCGTCACCGCCCCCCATGGCGATCCAATCGGGAGAGACGCTGCGGGATGCGCCCTCGACAGACCAGACGCCCGCAAGCGGCAGCAGAACGAACCGCGCCCCGGCGGGCAGGGCGAAAGCGCGGTCATGAAGCGCAAGCCCGGCCCGTATCCCGGCGCGGGCCATCAGGTTGAAGGCCCGGAGAGACTGGCCGTGACAGCAGGCCGAGACGGTCTCGCTCCCGTCGAAACGAACGATATCGCCGCGCGCCTCAAGCGTAACGGCAGCTGGCGACAGGCCCGTCAAGGTAAGCCGCCCGGCCGAGGCGAGCGCGAGACTGCGCTTCAGTCCGGGGAAGGTGGAGAACTCTCCGTCGGCGTCGATATCCGCGAGACTGACCCGCCATCCCTCACCGGCCGCGATTTCACGCGTCATGCCTCTCCCGTTGCGCCAGGGACGCGATGGAAACGACGCGACGAGCGAAACCGCGATCGTCATGTCGTGACGGGCGGCAGCATTTTGCCGGGATTGAGAATGGCGTTCGGATCGAGCGTCGCCTTGATGGCGCGCATGACATCGAGCGAAACGGCGTCATGCTCATCGGCCATGAATTCCATCTTGGCCAGTCCGACGCCATGCTCTCCGCTCGCTGATCCACCAAGGGAGAGCGCGCGCGCGATCAGTCTGCGATCGAGGTCATGGGCTTTCGCGATGCCATCCGGGCCGGGAGGCACGAGCATCACCGTATGGAAATTGCCGTCGCCGATATGCCCGACGATCGGCGCGGTGATCCCCGAGGCCTCGATATCGCTCCGGGCGCCGAGAATCATCTCCGTCAGGGCCGAGATCGGCACGATGGCGTCCGTCGAAATGCCGGTATAGCCGGGCCGGTAAGCGAGACAGGCCCAGTACACCGCATGTCGCGCCTTCCACAGCGCGGCCCGCTCCTCGGGCTGCGTGCTCCAGCGAAACGCCGAACCGCCATTCTCGGCGACGATCGCCTCGACGGTCTCGATCTGCTCCCGCACAGAGGCCGGTCCGCCCGCGAATTCGAAGAACATCGTCGGCACCGCGCGATAGCCCTCGAGTTTCGAGTATGCGATGCACGCATCCATCTGCACGTCGTCAAGCAGTTCCATGCGGCCGATCGGCACGCCCATCTGCATGACCTGAACCGCCGTTTCCACGCAATCCGCCAGCGTCTCGAACTGACAGACGGCCGCCGCCGTCGTTTCGGGGATGCCGTGAAGCCGCAACTGGATTTCGGTAATGATGCCGAGCGTGCCTTCGGAGCCGATCATGAGATGGGTCAGATCGTAGCCCATCGCCGATTTACGCACCCGACGCCCGACCCGCATGACGCGCCCGTCCGCCAGCACGACCGTCAGCCCCAGCACGTTCTCGCGGATCGTGCCGTATCGCACGGCGCCGGTACCCGACGCACGCGTCGCGCACATCCCGCCGATCGTGGCCTCGCCGCCGGGATCGACCGGAAAGAACAGCCCTTCGTCCCGCAGATAAACGTTCAGCTCCTGCCGCGTGACGCCCGCCTGAACGCGGCAGTCGAGATCGCCCGCATTGACTTCGAGCACGGCCGTCATGCGCGACAGATCGAGCGAAATCCCACCCTCGATGGCGTTCAGCTGCCCTTCGAGAGACGTGCCGCCGCCAAAGGCTATGACCGGCGCATGATGGGCGTCGCAGATCTTCAGAGCGGCGGAAACGTCTTCCGTGCTTTCGACAAAGACCACGGCATGCGGGAAATGCTGCTCATGATAGCCCTCTCCATGCGCGTGCGACTCGCGCACGGACATATTGCGTGACAGGCGATCGCCAAAATGCGCCGCCAGTTCCGCAATGGCGGCTTCGATCCTCTCCGCGCTCATGATGTCTGTCAGGCCTCCACGGTTTCTGGGACGGCCACAGTTTTGAGGACGTTGGAGAGAACCGCAAGGAAGCGCGCGTTTTCTTCGGGAAGGCCAATACTCACGCGCACCCGGTCCGTATAGCCGCTCTCTTTCCACGGCTTGACGATCACGCCCTGACGCAGCAGCAGCTCGGCCAACTCACCAGACGGCACGGGAGAACGAAAAAAGAGGAAATTGCCGAGCGACGGCGCGACCTCGAGCCCCAGAGTCTCAAGTTCCGCGCGCAGGAACTCCCGATCGAGCGCCGTGCGCTCGACGCTTCGGCGCACATGGTCCGCGCCTTTCAAGGCCCCGATCGCGGCCAACTGGGCGGCGATGTTCGTATTGAACGGGTCGCGCACGACTCCCAGCGTTCGGGCGATCTCGTCGGACGACGTCACGGCATAGCCGATGCGCAGTCCTGCCAGGCCGTAGGCCTTGGAGAACGTCCGCAGGACGATCCATGGCCGACTCTGCGCGCGCAGGATCTCTCGCGCCTGCGGATAGGACGGATCAAGCTCGGCATATTCGCGATAGGCTTCGTCCACGACGATCAGGCAATCCGGCGGGCAGGCCGCGATAAGCGCGCGCAGATCGCTTTCCCCCATCGTGCAGCCGACCGGATTGGACGGATTGGAGAAAATCAGCATCCTGAGCGGCTTTGAGACAGCCTCGATCATCGCGGGCAGGTCGAATTCGCAGGAATCGGTGACCGGCACGGCCTCGACGAGCCCGCCCATCGCCTCGGCGTCCAGAATATGCAGGCCGAAAGAAGGAATGACCGTCACGATCCGATCACCCGGCGAGACATAGGCTTCGGGAATCATGCGGATGATCTGTTCGGAACCATTGCCCAGTACGATGCGCGATTCGGCTTCGCCGAGTCCCCCGGCAATCAGGCTGCGTAGTGGCCGATCGGCTTCGGGATAGAGGGCGACGTGGCTCACGAGATCGGACAGGGCATCCCTGACGCTCGGAGGCGGACCGTACGGATTTTCGTTGCTCCCCAGCTTCACCACGGACGCAACCCCGTATCGTGCCTTGACGGCGTCGGTGCCCAGCCCCGCATTATAAGGCGGCAACCGCGCGATTTCCGGGCGGCAGGCGAGTGGCGTACCAAAAGACGGGGGTTCGGACAACATGACCGGCTCTCCTGTTCAGTCACGTATATACAAGCATAAGCCCATGCGGAGGTCGAGCGTTATCGAAACGTTTTTCGCTTCTGCAACGCCATAAGCGCCGATCGGACAAAAACGGCCTCCTCGTTTCGAAATAGGATTGACCATTCTTGTACAGACAACATAGGCTCAGTGCTTCCGCGGCCATGCAGGAGTTTCACGGACGATGTCATCGCCCGCACCAACGCCTCTCTCGGACTCACAGATCAACGCCTTCCGCAACGATGGCGCCGCCGTGCTTCGCGGCGCCTTCTCGCCCTGGGCCGATACCCTGCGCGCCGGAATCGAGCGCCTCATGGCGGATCCGAGTCCTCTGGAACGCTCCTACCAGCCTCAAGGGTCAGCCCCGTTCTTTCAGGATCTGTGCAACTGGCAACGCATCCCGGAATTCCGCACCTTTATAGAACGTTCCGGCATCGGCTCGCTCGCCGCCCAACTCATGGGCGCGCGCGAGGTTCGGTTTTTTCACGATCATGTTCTGGTCAAGGAACCCGGTACATCTCTGGTGACGCCCTGGCACCAGGATCGCCCCTATTACTGCGCTCGTGGACCGAAGACGGTCAGTTTCTGGATTCCCCTCGATCCCGTGCCGGCCGCCAATGCGCTGGAATGCGTCGCGGGCTCCCATCGATGGGGGCGGGACCACAAGCCCATGCGCTTCGACGGCACGCCCCTCTATGCCGGGGACGAGAGCACGCCGATGCCGGACATCGACGCCGCCCGCGAAAACTATCGGATTCTCGCCTGGGACATGGCGCCCGGAGACGCCGTCGCATTCGACTTCGGAACCGTGCATGGCGCTGCCGCGACCGTCGGGGCCATCGATCGCCGACGTGTGTTTTCCGCGCGGCTCGTCGGGGACGAAACCACCTTCGCCGACCGGGGCGGCAAGGGATCACCGCCTTTTTCCCACCTCTCCCTGCACGACGGCGACCCGCTCGTCGGGGACGATTTTCCTCTCCTGTATCCTGCTCCGGCGTGAAATTGCGGTGGCTCCTCTGCGCGCTTGCGCTCTCGATCTGCCTCCTGCCCGGCGCTGCCCTGGCCGGTTGCCTGGATGACATCCGCGCGGCAGGCGTCATGCGCGTGGGCAACGGACTACTCGGCGCGCACCCGTCGCTCTGGCAGGATCGCGACGGCGTCTATCACGGCATCGACGCCGATCTCCTGCATGAACTGACGCGCCGCATGGGACTTCCGCGCTCGGAATTCATGATTACCGAGTGGTCCACCATGGTTCCTGGCCTCAAGGCGGGCCGATGGGACATCGTTCTGTCGGACGTCAACATCACGCAGGAACGCCGCGTGATGGGGCATGTGCTGTTCTCGTCGCCCTATTTCATGCTGTACGACTATGTGATCGTTCCCGAGAATTCGCCGATCCACACGCTCGCCGATCTGAAGGGCAGGACGATCGGCTCGGTTCTGGGCACCAACGATTCGGCGACGGCTCACGGTCTGGTCGAACGCGGCATCGCCGCCAGCGTCGCCGATTACGACACGTTCGGCGATCCTTTCCTGGCGCTGCATAACGGTCAGGTCGATGCGGTCGTCGTCGATCAGGGCACGCTCCACGCCCAGCAGACGCATTTCAAAGGCCTGCGCACGGTCGGCAGCCCGCTTTTCTACACGCCCAAGCCCCGGTGGGTCGCCGCCGAGGCCGCCGCGCCCTACCGCCTCGGCAGCGAGGGCGTCGTCGTGCCGGAGCATTGTCCTGATCTGCTGGCCTCCATCGATACCGCTCTGGACAGCATGCGAAAAGATGGCACCATCAGAACGATCCTCAAACGTTACGGCGTATGGGAACCGCAACAGGATCACCTCCTCAAGACGTCCTCCACGACGCCCGGGGGCCGCGCCCGAACAGGCGAACAGGGTTGAGCGTACCGCATGTATAATTTCTTTTTTCTCGAAGTACCCGAACACCTGCCGTTCCTCCTCAAAGGCGCGCTGGTCACGATCGAACTTTCGCTGATCTCCATGATTCTCGGCACGCTTCTTGGCTTTTTCCTTGCGATCGGTCGCCTCTCACCCCGACGTGTCCTCCGCCTGCCGCTCGACGTCTTCGTGGAGATCATCCGCGATACACCGCTGATCGTACAACTGCTGCTGATCTATTTCTCGCTGCCGGAGGCCGGGATCGTCCTGAGTGCGTTCTGGGCGGGAATCGCGGGTCTGACGCTCAATCTCGCGGCCTATCTTTCCGAAGTATTCCGCGCCGCCATCTCGGCCGTCGATCCGGGACAGAAGGCCGCCGCGATATCGCTGGGCATGTCGCCTGTCGCCGTGTACCGGCGCGTGGTGATTCCACAGGCCGGGCTGGCTTGCCTCCCCACGCTCGGCGGCTATTTCGTTGCCCTGCTCAAGGACTGTTCGCTGGTCTCGTTCATTTCGGTCAACGAACTCCTGCGGCACGCAACGATCGTCATTTCCGACACGTTCGACAGCATGAACACCTATATCATGGTCGCGATCATCTATTTCGTGATGAGCTTCGTCAGCGCGCGGATCATCCGCCAGATTGAAATCCGCCTGACGCCGTCCAACAGGCGCGGCACCATCACGATACCGCTGACCATGGACAAGGAGGGCGCGCGTTGAACGCCTTTTCCGCCCCGTCCTCCACGCCCGTTCTCTCGGTGCGGCAACTCCGCAAGTCCTATGCCGGTAACCCGGTTCTCAAGAGCGTCGATCTTTCCGTCCACCAGGGCGAAATCGCATGCCTGATCGGGCCGAGCGGGGCCGGAAAGTCCACCATCCTGCGCTGCATCAACTTTCTCGAAAAACCGGAAGCGGGAGAAATCACCTTTTTTGGCGAGCGCCTGTGCTCCGAAGACGGGAATGTTTTCCATACCGCTCCGGAACGCGCCCTGCAGGCCGCTCGCGCGCGTATGCCGATGGTCTTTCAGCACTTCAATCTGTTTTCGCACCGGACGGTCATCGAAAACGTCATGGAAGGTCAGATCGTCGTCCTGCGTCGCCACAAGGACGAAGCGCGCGAACGCGCGCGCACCTGCCTCGCGCGCGTCGGCATGCTCGATCGTGCGGAATTCTATCCCGATCAGCTTTCGGGCGGCCAGAAGCAGCGCGTGGCGATCGCACGCGCGCTGGCCATGTCACCCGCGCTCATCCTGTTCGACGAACCGACGAGCGCGCTGGACCCGGGACTGGTCCAGGAAGTCCAGAGCGTGATGCGCGACCTTTCGGCGGAGGGCATGACCATGCTGATCGTCACGCATGACATGCGCCTCGTAAAAAGCATTGCGACGACGGTTCATTTCTGCGCCGATGGTCATATCCTCGAAAGCGGATCGCCCGCCCTTCTGCTGCACAAAACGAATCCCGGTCGTATCCGGACTTTTATGGCCGCTGCCGCGCACTGAGCGTAGCGTCCCGATTTTTCCCGAATGTCTAACGCAGGTGATTATGACCGCACACCCGACCATGACCGACGCCCCGGCTGATACGGGTGTGGAGTTCCAGACCATCTACCCGGTCCCGACGTCCGAGCGTCACGGAACGGCCAGGGATCTTTTCGGACTGTGGTTTGGCGCCAACATGACCATGCTTACCGTCACGACAGGCGGCGTCATGCGCGGCACGTTTCATCTGACGCCTCTTACGGCTCTCGCCGCCGCCCTCGTGGGCAATCTCGTCGGCGGTCTCTTCATGGCCCTCCATGCGGCGCAGGGCCCGCATCTCGGCATCCCGCAGATGGTCCAGTCCCGCGCGCAGTTCGGCATGCTGGGAGCGGCCCCCATGACGGCGCTGATTGTCGTCATGTTCCTCGGCTTTTCGGCATCCAACCTTGTTCTGGGCGGTCAGGGGTTATCGTCGATCATCCCAGGCCTCGACGGCACACCGGGCATGATCGTCGTCTCCCTGCTGTCTCTCATACCCGCGGTGTTCGGCTATCGCGCGATTCACAATGCGACGCGTATCGCGGCCGTTCTATGTGGTGGCGCGGTGTTTGCGTGCCTCGCCGTCGCATTCATGAATGTTCCGCATACGGCGACATGGTGGATCACCGGGGGCCACGATACGATCCCGGGATTCCTGGGCGCGATGTCGATCGCCGCTTTATGGCAGATCGCCTACGCCCCCTATGTTTCCGACTACTCGCGCTATCTGCCGAGCAGTCGGTCTGGAGAACGTCAGGCCTTTCATTCCACCTACTGGGGATGCGTTCTGGGCTCCTTCATCGCCATGCTCGTGGGGATCGTCACGGGCGCGGAGGTGACGGCCGTCCTCACACGCGCCTTCGGCGGATGGGGCGCGCCCGTTCTCGGCGTTCTCTCGCTCGGCATTATCGTCGCCAATGCGATGAACCTCTATTGCGGCGCCCTGTCATCGATTACCGTTTTCCAGACAATCATCCCCTGGAAACATTTCGGGCGCGGCTGGCGAATCGGCCTGACGACAGGGCTGCTCGCCGCGTCCCTCTTCGTGGCGATGGCCATGGCCTCGCAGTTCGACTCAGCCTATGCTGGCTTTCTTGAACTGCTGATGGCGATCATGGTCCCATGGTCGGCGATCAATCTGGTGGATTATTATATCCTGCGTCACGGCAGCTACGACATCCCCTCGTTTTTCGCGGCTGATGGCGGCGTGTATGGCCGCTTTAATGTTCCCGCCCTGCTCGCCTATGTTTTCGGCCTTCTGGTGCAGATCCCTTTTCTCTCAAATGAGCTCTATGAAGGTCCGATCGCGCAATTCTTCGGTGGTGCGGATCTATCGTGGATTTTTGGTCTGTCTCTGACAGGTCTGGCGTACGTCCTGGTCGTACGTGCGACATCCAGACTCTCTTAATTTCTGTTTCGATACGAATCCCGTTGACTATACTCGTATAGACATTTTAGGCTCGAAACGAGCAGCGACGCCGTTACGGCAGATTTGAGGAAATGGCACTGTCTCATCACAGCGAGGCTCAAGCAGCCTGCGCATTGCCTATTGGGTGGATAAACATGCGGATGATACCCCTGTCGAAATTGTGTCTGTTCTCCACAATGCTTATTTCGATTGGCACGGGCCTCGCTTCCGCGCAGACTGCAACCCCCGTGAAGGCGCGGACCGTCAAGCATCGGTCCACACCGCCGACCGAAACAAAAAAAACAGCCGTGACCGCCAAAACTCCGCTACCGGAAAAAAAGCCCGCGTTTTACCTGAGCTCGACGTCTGAAACCTTCGACGTCAAAGCGGCTCACATCACGCATGGCGCGCTGGTGACGGTCAGTCAGAAACTGTTATCGCAAGCACCTGCCGGCACCAATCCGCTGAAAGTGCTTTCGCAACTTCCCGGCGTCATGTTCCAGTCGGCCGAACCACAGGGCATCGACATCTGGTCGCAGCAGCTCTTCATGCATGGTTTTCAACAGCAGGAGATCGGCTTTACGCTCGACGGCATGCCGCTCGGCGAGCAGTCGTTGCGAAATTATAACGGCCTGAACACACTCCTCGCGATTTCATCTGAAAACGTCGCGCGGATCGACGTCTCACAATCGGCGGGCGCCGAAGATGTCGCCTCGACGAGCAATCTCGGCGGATCGCTGGCCTACGTCTCGCGCGACCCGCTGCACAAACTGGGGGGCACGATCAGCCAGGGCTTTGGAAGTTACGCGAACTACCACACGTTCCTGCGCTTCGACAGCGGCGACCTGAACCGGACCGGCACGCGCTTCTATACCTCCTACAGCCGCCAGGACGGCCAGATCTGGAAAGGGACCGGAGACCAGTTCGTCCAGCAGGTCAATGCGAAGCTCATCCAGCCTCTCGGTGCGGAAAGTTTCTTGTCGGCCTATTTCGACTGGGCGGACGAACACCAGTTCTCGACGCCGGACGCTTCTCCCGAAGTCATCAGGAAAGTCGGCTATAACGTCACGAACTACTATAATGGCAAGCAGAGCGGCCTCCAGACGGCCATCGACGCCGCCAACGGTATTTTCCAACCCTCGTTTGCGGGCCTGGAAGACCCCGAGGACTCTGCCTATTACGACGCGACCCTCAACAGTGAGGATTATATGGGTGGTCTGCGCGCTCATCTGCAACTCACGGATCACCTCCTGTGGGATACGACGGCTTACGGACATGGCGAGACCAACCAGTCGACATGGACCACGCCTTATTACCCCTCTCCGAACGGTTCTCCTCTTTCGGAGCTGAGAAAAGCCCCCGCCATTCAGCGTTTCGGCATCCTGTCACGCATCCATTACGATACCGAGAATAATCAGCTTGGCGGCGGCGTCTGGTATGAGAACAATAATTTCCGCTCTCCCCAGTACGACTTTGAAATGCCCAATATCGTCGATGGAAAAATGACGTCGGCTTTGCCGAATCCGCTGAATTACTGGAAGCATCCGTTCGCCGAGATCTTCAATCAGGATTATAACACCAATACCTTCACGGCCTTCGTTCAGGACACGTACCATCCGATCGAGCATCTCGCGCTGCATTTCGGTTTCAAATCTGTCCTGAGCACAACGCGCGTGGGGAATGGTTATGCCAATCCAGACTATTACGGCGCGGGAACCCAACTTGCGAGCGGCGTCGGCCTGACCACAGCGAAGGCGTTCCTGCCGCATATCAGCGCCGACTGGCATTTTCTCCAGCATCATGAGCTGTTCTTCGATATTTCGGAGAACGTCCACACCTACGCGCAATGTGGCTACAAGTTATGCGCCTCGCCTTTCGCGGTGACGCAGACGGCTTTCGAGGCGGGCCAGTCCTCTTTCAGGCCCGAAACGGACTGGACTTATGCCGTCGGCTATCGTTATTCCAGCGAGCGCGTCGGCCTGTCACTTTACGGCTATCGCACCAATTTCAACAATCGTCTGCAACAGGTGACATCCGGCTCCTCGGTCAACCCGATCTCAACCGTGGCCAACGTCGGCGGTGTCACCATGAACGGCGTGGACGCGGCCCTGACCATCATGCCGATCCGCAACCTGATGTTCACGAACAGTCTCAGCTACGATCACGCAACCTATGACAACAACATCACCGAAGCTGGCACCATCTATCATCTCAAGGGCGCGCAGATCGTCAACTATCCGCGCTACATGTACAAAACCCGTCTATCCTATGACTGGAAAGGCCTGACCGCCTATATCGATGCCAGCTACAACAGCCGCCGGAATTTCAGCTATACAGGCGACGTCAAGGTGCCGTCTTACTGGCTTTCGAACCTTGGCATTCAGTATAATCTCAGCAAATTGCCTGTAATCCATGACAATCTGAAACCCGCCAAGGATCTGACGCTTTCGTTCAGCGTCGCCAACCTGCAAAACACGCATTACATCGCGACGATGGGTGAGAACGGCAACCCGACGAACATTGCCACCGGCGCGCTCGCCTACCAGTCTTTTCTGGTCGGCGCGCCGCGCATGTTCTTCGGATCGATCAGCGCCAATTTCTGATTTTTCCGATCCGCGATATATTGAGGCATGCCATGACGGCATGCCTTTTCTGTTGGAAAGACCGGGAAGATATGGCGGACAGGCCAACAGAAAGCTCACTCGGGTGGATCGAACGCCTGATTGCGCACCATAGCATCTCTTCCGACTCGAATATGGCGCTCATAGACGAGGTTTCCGAACATTTCACGGGATTAGGCTTGGACGTATGTCTCACCACGAATGTGGCCGGGACCAAAGCCAATCTTTTCGCGACATTGCCCGGCCGGTCAGGCTGTCACAAGGATGGTCTGATCCTCTCGGGTCATACGGATGTCGTGCCGGTGGACGGACAGGACTGGTCATCCGATCCTTTCGCGATGGATATCCGTCAGGACCGTCTCTACGGACGGGGCGCGTGTGACATGAAGGGATTTCTTGGTGTCGCTATCGCCCTGGCCGAGACGTTTGCAGCAAGGCCCCCCTCTCGCCCTGTGCACTATGCCCTGTCCTACGACGAAGAACTGGGCTGTCTTGGCGCCCCTTCGATGATCTCCGACCTGGTCGCGCGGGGCTATCGTCCGCGCGCCTGCATCGTCGGCGAACCGACCGACATGATGCCCGTCGTATCCCACAAAGCGTCACGGGTGTTCGAATGCCATGTGCAGGGTAAGGCCTGTCATTCCGCCGACCCCGATCACGGAGTGAACGCTATCCATTATGCGACCAGACTTATCATGTTTCTTCAGAAAATCGCCGAGAACATGCGCTCCGAGGAGAAACAGGATCTCGCCTTCGATCCTCCTTTCAGCACGCTCGTCGTCGGCACCATTCAGGGCGGGGTCGCAACCAATACCGTCCCTGAAAGCTGTGTTTTCACTTTTGCTTTCCGGACTTTACCCACCCACGATGATGAAGCGGTCGAAACCGCCATCAGAACCTACATATCGGAGACAATATTGCCTGATATGCGACGGGAGGATCGCAACGCCGATGTTGTTCTCCATCGACGCGCCCACGTTCCCGCCATGCGGACACTGCGCTGCGACGCCCTGATACCCATTGTTTCTTCGCTGGGAAAGATGCATGGCGGATGTGTTTCTTACGGCACAGAGGCAGGGCTTTTCCAGAAAGCCGGAATCGAGACGTTAGTCTGCGGACCCGGATCGATCCTCCACGCCCACAAAGCAGACGAATTTGTCACACTGGAGCAACTTGGCCGCTGCGAAACCTGGCTCCGCGGACTGGTGTCCTCAGACACATAAGCAAGAATTTGTCGCGACGTCTCACCAGCGGCCACGCATGCGTCAGGCTTTTTATCCGCGTATCAACCCTTTAAGGATACCACGGCTCTCACTCGAACCATGGTTGCGGGCGTGGCCGAAACTTTAGGACGGGTTCGGGATTATCGACCAGCCAGATCAGACTATGAAGGCCATATTCGGTACAGACGCCAATAAGTGCCATACACGGACAATATCTATCCGCGTTTTAATTCGCTAGCGCGCGGGCGCAGTCTCAAAGGAGCACGGACGAGGAACCCAATACTGAGTCTGCAAGCGGCTGTTCCGCTCGGATGCCTGTTGTCTCCACAGATGCCTGCGGTACAGTAATCGCCAAAATATCTGCGACAGGTGCGCTCACTTCCCAACGTACACCGCTTCGTTCGAATGCATGTGTGACATTCACACCATGACGGGAGAGCGGATTGCGTCCGATAATGGCGGTTCCGAAACCACGATGACGCGGGGACGACACTTCCGGACCGCCCGACTCAACCCAACGCAAGCAGAACTGCGGACAACCCGTTCCTGCGCCATCCATGAGCGTCCATGAAATAGTGACCACGCCGCGATCATTGGAAAGCGCACCATATTTGAGAGCGTTCGTAGCCAGTTCATGAAGGGCCAGTCCTAGCATTCCAGCCGCATTCGCACGCAAACGAAGACCAGGGTCCCCCCTGACAATAATGCGCTTTTCGTGCACGTCGCCAACGATGGTTGTCTGGGACCGAACCAGTTCGCAAACGGTCATGCCGACCCACTCGCCATTTACAAGCATATCCTGACTTCGGGCGATGGACACGAGACGCTGCTCAAGTGCGACGACGAAATCCGCCTGCGGATCGGGAACGCTGCGACGGATCAGAGCCTGCACGACGGAAAGCATATTTTTCGACCGATGATTGAGTTCCTGCAGGAGAAGTTCGATGCGGCGCTCATTTTCCCACTGAGACGTCACGTCACGCGAAACGCATAGTATAGTCTCGGTCTCCCCCCGCCTGTTGAGCAACGGGGTCAGCATATTGTCCCAGTGACGCACATTTTCCCCCGGGGCTGCGCTCATGCCGGGGAAACGCGACGATTGACCACTCGCTGCAATCCGAAGTGCCTCTTCACCAGCCTCATGAATATCTTCCGGCAGAAGAGACAGCCACTTCATACCGAAACCTGAAGCTTCGTTAACGCTCAAAGCGGCACAACCTGCCTTGTTCATGTGCATCAGCGTGCCATCGGTCGAGATCAGTTTGATGCAGTCCCGGGTAGCGTCCAGCATGCTCGACTGGGCCGTCAGTCTGCGCTCCATGTCGATTTCACGTTGTTTGCGTTGGTGAATATCCCTCAGGATACAAAGCCAAAGGTCCGTTTCGCAGGCGCTTTCCGGTGCCGGCTGCAACCGCAGACGATACCAGCGGCGCGCGCCTGTATTTTCTACCAGGCGAATGTCGAGATCATACGCATTGCGAGAAGCAAAGGATTTCGCGAACAGCTCATGAACGACATGCCGGTCTGCCTCATGAAGGCACTCGATCCACCGGGATGACAGGAAATGCTCCGCATAGATCCCGGCGCGCTCTCGCCAAGCTTCATTGAAAAATTCATATCTCCCATCGGCTCGAAACAGACCCACCAAATCAGGAATAAGATCAAGTGCTGCGTAGGAAGACGTCAATGATAATAGACTTTATATATGCCACGATAGGAGAGGGCTAACACATACGGATCGAAAACAACAAATAAAGATAATGATACCCCACATGAGAAGCATTCCCGGTTCTCGATTTTATCGAGTTCACGTCAGGAGTTTTGTCGATCTTTCGAGGAAATTTTTCTGTAATATCATTGCAAACTTGGACATACGACCGCTCGCGCGACCGTATGTTGACCGTTTATTTTGAAAGATAGGTGTCGAACCACGCGACACTGCGTTCGTTCGAGTCCTGATCATGATGAGGATCGCGAATGCCGTGGCCCTCGCCCGGATATATCACGAGCTTCGTAGGGACACCGAGAAATTTCAGCGCACGATAAAACTCAAGGCTCTGCGCAGGGGGACATTCCTCATCATTTGCTCCGACATAAATGAAAGTCGGCGTCTTGACGTTACGAATGAAATTGATCGGGGACGACTTTGCATAGACCGCCGGATCGTCATAGACCGTCGCGCCGAAGAACGGCGGCATCCAGCCGGAAATACCATTCTGGCCATAATAGGACTGCCAGTTCGCGATGCCGCCACCCGCGACGGCGGCCTTGAAGCGATTGGTCTGGGTGACCGTCCACATCGTCATGTAGCCACCATAGGAATACCCCATGATGCCAAGGCGTCCATCATCCACGGGAGCGATTTTCTCCACCGCATCCACGCCTCGCAGAATGTCACGCAGATCTCCGTGGCCAAAATCCTTACGATTCGCACGTGTGAAGGCTTCACCCTGTCCATAGCTGCCACGCGGGCTGGGCATGAAGATGTCATACCCTCCGTCAAGCAGTTCCTTGTTCATGGTTCGCGTCGCAAGATAGCGCGGCGTTACGGCGCCGGACGGGCCGCCATGCACCTTGGTCACGAGCGGCACCTTGCCTTCATGTTCGACACCCGGCTTGCGCTCAAGAGGGGTCAACAGCCAGCCCTGCACGGTAAAACCGTCACTTTTCCAGGTCACACTCCGAGCATGCGCATTGGCGGGCATATCGGCATTGGCGCGGGTCAGAGGCTTCCAGCGCCCAATCGGTCCGGCAACGAGTTCCGGTGCGACCGTGAAACTTTGCCTGACCGCCGCGCTCTGATCGCCCGCACAGACCAGTCCCGGTTCGCCGCCGCCGGTGGAAATGAGATCGTCGCTCCGTCCCATCTCCTCGGGCTTGCCAGCCCCTACTGAGAAAAACACGCTTTGCGCGCCCTGGAGCGCCGACGCGACAAGCCTCGAACCACACCAGGAAAGTCCTGTCACGGTCGCTGGCAGTCCCGGCGTGAGATTGCGTGGCTTTGCATGCGACGTGTCGAGCTCAAGACTGAACACATCGCCACCGAAGAAGCTGAAGTCACTCATCAGCCCACCGATAAACACGACGGAACGTCCGTCGGGCGAAACATGCGGCAAGCCGAGCTGCTGATCGATCGGCGGAGCATAGAGCAAGCGCGACTGCCCGTTTTCGAACGCGAAAAGATGGGCCAGCCACCAGTTGTTGTCGCCGTTGCCCGCCGCGCCGGTTCCAACAAAGGTGGCCTTTCCGGACGGGCCATCCGTGCGCCAGTCATATTCGTACACGTAGAGATCAGCAGGTGACTGCCACTCAAGGTGGCCATCCACGACGGTCGCGATACGCTGTTCGTCTTCCTGCGCATCGATTTCCCCAGTTTGCGGCGCACCTGCCTGCAACGCGCCTGGATCGCGACGCGCGTTTTCGATGGCGAGCACGGCGAGCGTGCCATCAGGGCCGAAACGCAGATCCTGCAAGGAGCCCTTGAAGGCGAGGCGCTCCTGACGATGCGCTCCGGTGACATCGACGATCTCGACCCGACGCATCGCGTCCCCCGGCTGGCGCATGATGAACGCCAGGTGCTGCCCATCGCGGCTCCATGTAAGATCGGAAAGCGTGCAGGTGGGGCAGCCGGTATCGACCGTGGTCGTTACGGCATCCGCTGGGCCCGTGAGATCGCGCAGCACAATATGCTTGATGACGTGCTCGCCGGGTTTCGGATTTTCATCGCCCTCAAGCGTCGCCAGATGCCTCCCATCCGAAGACAGTGCGGGTTCGGAAAACAGATGCATGAGTGGAGCCGCCTGCGCCGCAGCGAGGGGTACTGAGGCACCCGCAAGAAGCAAAAGGGCAAAAACGTGTTCGCGCATGAGCATTCGAAGTTCCAGACAGGGCCATTCAGCGGGAAGAAAGTGCGACAGGCGCGGCGTGATCTTCCGCCGCGCGGGATTCAGGAACGAATCTGCGCCATAGCCGCATGCAGCCGCGACTGATGGCATCCATGTAAAGATAGACGATCGGCGTGGTATAAAGTGTCAGCAACTGGCTGATGACCATGCCGCCGATAATGGCAATCCCCAGTGGACGGCGCATTTCCGCACCATAGCCACTGCCGATGACCAGAGGAACGGCGCCGAACGCGGCCGCCAGCGTCGTCATGAGAATAGGACGAAAGCGCGTGATGCTAGCTTTATGAATCGCGTCTCGCGGCGCGTAACCCATCTGTTTTTCAGCATGCAGCGCGAAATCGATCACCAGAATGGCGTTCTTCTTCACGATACCCGTCAGCAGGATCATGCCGATCATCGCGATCACGCTGAATTCTTCTCCACAAACCCACAAGCCCAGCACACCGCCGATCCCCGCCGATGGCAGCGTCGACATGATCGTCAGGGGGTGGATCAGGCTCTCGTAGAGAACGCCCAGCACGATATACATGGCTGCGATCGCTGCGACAAAAGCGAGAAGCTCGTTGATCAGCATCTTGCTCGTATCGCCCGCGAGGCCTGAAAACTTGCCCGTTATGCCGATGGGCGCCTGGGTGTTGGCAATCATCTGCTCGATGACCTTCTGCGCGTCCTCATAGCTCTTCCCGGCGGCCACATCGAAACTGATCGCGGCAGCCACATAGCCGTCACGATGAGAAATTTCCGTTGCCGTCGGGCGCA
Organism: Brytella acorum; assembly: GCF_029309905.1. GTDB lineage: Bacteria > Pseudomonadota > Alphaproteobacteria > Acetobacterales > Acetobacteraceae > Brytella > Brytella acorum. The sequence continues at coordinate 176,698 of NZ_JARBJP010000005.1, read as the reverse complement.
TCTGGATCGTCGCGACGTTGCTCAAAGGCACCATGGTTTCGCTCGACGATGCGACTGCGGAACCGTTTGAGCCATTGCCGGTAATCTGGTTGGCAATCGAATTCCGCAGGGACTGCTGGCTGAGCTGCGCCGCCTCGCTCAACGTCGCCGTCGTGGTGCTTTTGGCGCGGATCTGGTTGGAAACCGTAGCACCTCCCGGCGTTCCGGCAGCCGCCGACACCCAAACGCTCTTCAGGACGTCTGGCGTACTGCGATACTGCGGCGCCACCTGCATGACAACGGAATGGGTCGAAATATCCGTGTGGATGCGCGAGGCAATCGTCTGTCCATAGGCATCGAACAGCGTGTTGCCCACAAGCTGCGGCGTGATCAGATAACGCGCCTCGGTATCGCGCTGCAGCATCACGTAAGCCGCGGCACCCCGGCCTTCGAAATTGCTGGTGACATTGGTGATGACCGTCTTATCCTTGCGCAGCGCGGCAACGAGCTTGGGAATATACGCATAGAGCGCGTCCGGGTCCTGGGCCCGCAGGACGTAGCGGTAAGTGCCCTGTCGGCTCTGACCGCCGCCACCATTCATTTCACCGGCCGAAAACAGGGACATGCGCAAGCCGGGAATATTCTTGAGCCTTGCCCGGATGCGATCCGCCACGACATGATCGTTGACGCGCGTGTTCTTGTCCGTGAGCGTCGCGAACATCTGCGCTTCCGCGGCACTTTCGTTCCAGCTCGTGACACCCTGTACAGCCGGGTCCGCGAGCAGAACATCGCTCACCTGCTTCAGACGATGGGACAGATGCTCGAAGGAGGCTGTTTCATCGACCGCCACGAAGCCCACCAGGAGCGAGATATCCTGCGCGGGGATGGCTGTCTTGGGCATGAAATAGATCGAACCGACGAGAACCACGAAACTCAGAGGCAATGTCAGAAAGACGATGACATGGTGCCGCAGACTCCAGCTGAGCGTCACGTCGTAAAGATGCGTGATGCCGTCGAGACCCCAGTCGATTCCCCGAACCAACCTGGCCGTCAGGGGGCGGCGCTTTTCGTGGCCGTTATCCACTTCAAGCAGATACGCGCACATCATGGGGGTCAGTGTCAGAGACAGGAAAAGGGAAATCGTGATGGCCGCGACGATCGTCATCGAAAATTCGTAGAAAATGGCTCCCGCGATACCGGGCAGAAACATGATGGGAACGAAGACAGCCGTCAGGGACGCCGTGATGGAAAGAACGGTAAAACCGATCTCGCCAGACCCCAGAAGGGCGGCATCCATTCGGTCCATGCCATCTTCCATATGCCGCGCAATGTTCTCGACGACGACGATCGCGTCATCGACGACGAACCCGACAGCGATCGTCAGGGCCATGAGCGACATGATATCGAGATTGAAGCCCAGAAGCTTCATGACGGCGATGGTGCCTACGAGCGCGATCGGGACGATCACGGCCGGGATCAACGTCGAACGCAGTCGGCGCAGAAACAAGAGAATGACGCCCACGACGAGCACGACCGAGATGACGAGGGTCAGCTGCGTGTCAACCAGCGCCGCACGAATGGTGTAGGACAGGTCCATGGATGTGGACATGTCGATTCCAGCGGGGAGCGCCGCCCGAAGAACGGTCATGTGCTGCCGGATGCTGTCGACGATCTTGACCTTGTTGGCTTTCGGCTGGGCATGCACGACCAGGGATATGGCCTGCTCCCCATTGTAGAAGCCGCTCTGGTTTACGTCCTGCACGCCGTCATAGACATAGCCGACATCCGACAGCCGAACGGGATAATTACCCGTCCGGTAACCGACGATCAGATCGCGATACTGAGACGCCTTCCCCGCCTGATCGTTTGAAGCCAGCATGAGCCTCTGACCACCGGCATCGATAAAGCCTTTGGGCGTATTCGCGTTGGCGGATGCAAGCGCTTGGCGAATATCCTCAAAGCCGATCCCCCATTTGAACAACGCATAGGGGTTGAGGTCCACGCGCACGGCGGGGCGCGCGGATCCGACCACCTCGACCTGCCCGACCCCGCTGACCTGGGCTAGCAACGGCTTCACCCTCGTCTCGGCGATGTCATAGAGCTGGGCGATCGGCATGGTCTTCGACTGCAGCGAAAGCAGATAGACCGGGTTTTCGGTCGGATCGATCTTGTTGGCGGTCGGATCGGACTGAAGCGTTCCGCTCGGCAGATCCGCATGAGCCGCCCTCAGAGCGGCCTGCACATCCCGTAGCGCTCCATCGATATTGCGCGACGCGACAAAGTCGATCCGTATGCTGCCTTCTCCGTTGTCGCTGTCGGACTCCATCTCCTCGATGCCGGAAATCGTCGTCAGATGGCGCTCCAGGGGTGAAATCACCGAGGTCACCATCTGTTGCGGACTCGCGCCCGGTTCCTCCACGCGGATATCGATCGTTGAAGCGCCCACGTTCGGCATGTCGGCGACCGGCATCAGCGGATAGCACAGCACGCCCGCGGCAAGGATGGAGATTGCCAGCAGGGTCGTCATGACCGGTCGAAGGATAAACGGACGACAAAGATTCATAACATCATTATAGCGACAACAACTCCCCAAGTCTTCATGACGATATCGACATATTTCGTCATGACAAGTGCCTGATGGCGCTCACCCTTTTTCTTCGACAGGCGGCAGGGAACCGGGCTTTCCGGTAGGCTGCCGCAGATAATAGGCCTCCGCGACCCCGACAGGCAGCATGTCCATGAATCGTGAACCCATTACCAGCCAGCGTGGAAAAATAACGCGCCTCTTCCGCAGCGCCACGCCGCGAAGAATGATCCTCACGGCCTTGTTCACGCTGACAAGTCCGGGCATCGGAAAACGGTTCCGCGCCACCATGGGCGTATCAACGAAAGCACAGCACACGCTTGTCAGATGAATGCCAGCTTTCCCGGCATAGGCTCCCGTGGCCACCATGAAACGGTCGAGCGCCGCTTTCGCGGCGCTGTAGGATGCTGTCCCCGGGTAGGATACGAGGCCTGCGACCGACGAAATGGCACAGATCTGCCCGCGCCGGCCCTGCCCGTCCCTGTCCTGCCCCTTCATGATGTCCAGCGCGGGCAGGATCGTGTTCAACGCACCATCGAGATCCACGGCGATGATACGTCGGATCTGTCCGGCGGTCTCGAACGCCGCCCCTTCGTCGTCCCGTGCATGAGCGCCACCCGTAATGCCGGCACTCGCAAAAACCATATCGAGACGATCTGCGCCGACTTCGCGAATCCAGCGTTCCATCCCGGCCCGGTCCGTCACATCCAGAACATGGGGGCGAGCATCCGCGCCAAGCCGTCGACAGGCCTCGACCGTGGCGTCAAGACGCCCACGATCCCGCCCCCCGAGATGCAGAATCGTATCGTGACGAGCAAGAGAGAGGGCAAGCCCACGTCCAATGCCGGACGAGGCGCCTGTAATCAGGATGGTTCTGAGCGTCATGGAGGGCCATTAGCCCGGCCGTGAGGCGCTTCCAACCCCGACGGTCACAGGCGGCATTCGCGACGGGCGCTCTGTCAGGGGCCAGTCCGCGATCTTCAGGAGCGTTTCTCGCGCACTGGCAACAGCAAGGGACAGCATGTGCGTATTGACAGGACAGGCCAGAAGGAAGCCCTGCAACGCATCAACGCCGATCTCATTCAGGATGCGACACTGCTCTTCATTCTCGATTCCCTCCGCGACCACCCGTATGGACAGGCGGTGGGCCAGGTCGGTAATTCCGGCCACGATCTGCCTGTCACGTTCGTTGGTCGCAATATTGGCGATAAAACTCCTGTCGATCTTGATGGACTGCAACGGAAGCTCGCGAAGTTGCCCCAGAGAGGCATAGCCCGTGCCGAAATCATCGAACACAATCGCGAAACCCGCCGCCGTCAGAGCGAGGAGGTCCTGGCGCGTGCGCTCGGCCCGGGCGCCGGTCAGCAGCATCGATTCCGTCACCTCGAAGACGATGCAGTCCGGTGGCAGATTTCTGGCCGCAACCTGATCCGTGAAAGCTTTGACGAAATTATCCTCCGCGAGATCGGCCGAGGTCAGATTGATGGAGACGGCGCCGGAGAAGCCCCCGCTCGCGCGCCACGCGGCAAGATCGTTCACCACGACGTCGCGGACGAGACGCCCCACTTCCGCCGTCAGGGGAAAATCGAGAAAAATCTCCCAGAAAGCACACGGCGTCAGCACGCCCCTTACAGGGTGAACCCAGCGCAGAAGGGCTTCACAGGCGGTAACTTCTCCGCTCCGAATGTCGACAATCGGCTGGTAGTACACCTTGAATTCGCCATCACGCATGCCTTCTCGCGCGTTGCGCAGCATTCTCTGGCGGTAAAGCACCTCGTTTCCGAGCCGCTCGGAATAAGCGATGATGCAATGTCCACCGTGTTTCTTGGCTTCCTTGAGCGCAAGATCGACTCTCTTCATCAGAGCGGCTTCGGTGTGGCATTCAGGTCCCGTGAACGTGTAGCCGATACTGACGAAGACCGTGACGTCCGTGTGGCTCAGGGAAATCGGCCGTTCGAGCGCCGCCTGCAATCTCCGGAGCATTGCCCCCATCAATTCCGGCGGCTCCGCGAAAGGGAAGAGAAGCGTGAAGTCGTCGCCACCGATGCGGCTGATAATCCCTCTGTCGCCGCACACTTCGCCCATGCGCCGTACAATGGTTTCCAACACGACATCGCCACCGTCATGCCCGTACTGCTCGTTCAGTTCCTTGAAACCGTCGAGATCAACGAGCGCAAGCGCGACATCCCTGGCGTCGGTGGGATGCCGATGCAGCACAGAAGTCAGTCTTTGACTGAAGCCGATCCTGTTGAGGACTCCCAGCAGGGGATCCTGGAGCGCAAGCTTGCGCATACGCTGACCGGCTTCTATTTCAGCCGTTATGTCAAAACGATAGGCAATATAAGCATCGATTTTTCCAGCAACGTCCATGTGGGGAATGATGGTGGTAGCGACCCAGTAATGACTCCCGTCTTTCGCACGGTTGCAAATATTGCCACGCCATATTTTACCGGAGGTGATCGCGGCGTACATGGCGCGATAGAAACTGCGGCAGTGATAGCCCGAACGGATAACCCGATGTGTCCGCCCAACCAGTTCGTCAGCACTGTACCCGCTGATCTCGCAGAATTTGGTATTCGCATGACGAATGATGCCACGCGCATCGGTGATGGCCACAATCAGGACGTCATCAATGGTCGCGTTGAGAATCTCGCCCCTCAACACATTCGTCTCGACATCTGAAGCGTCAGACAACAAATTTCCAAACCCTGCCGAAACATGATGTTCCGCCGTTTTCCGCTCACGATATGCATCAGGATAACTGATACCGAACCCGTGCGCACCGAGCAGGCTAGTCGCATTCGGTTACGATTACGTAAACCATAACATCGATATGTCCCGTCTTCAGCCGGTCGTGACGGAGAGCGGCAGATCCGGTATGAGAGCGAGCACGTCCCGAGGGCGCATAGACATATCCCTGTCAAAGGAAAACCATCCCGGATGACTGCCATAGCACGACGTGGTGTCTGTCTCGTGATTTCGGCACCTTCGGGCGCCGGAAAGTCCACTATCGCCAATGCGCTTCGGGCTTCGGAGCCCCGCCTCAGCCATTCCGTTTCAGTGACCACCCGTCAGTCACGTCCCGGAGAACACGAAGGCGTCCATTACCATTTCCGCTCCATGGAAACCTTCCGGGAGATGGCCCGGAAAGGAGAACTTCTGGAATGGGCCGAAGTGTTCGGGCGGGGCTATGGCACGCCGCGCGCGCCTGTCGAAGCCGCGCTGGCTGGCGGGCGCGACATGGTGTTTGACATCGACTGGCAGGGCCACCGCCAGCTCCGCGCCGCGCTGCCGGAAGACGTGGTCAGCCTTTTCGTTCTTCCTCCGTCTCTGGCGGAGCTCGAACGTCGCCTGCACTCCCGGGCTTCCGACGATCCTGCGGAGATCGAGCGACGCATGGCGGCAGCACGTGATGAAATCTCTCACTGGGCCGAGTTCGACCATGTGATCGTCAACGACGAACTCGATCGGGCCGTCAACGCGGCCCGATCGATTCTGATCGCCGCCCGGCTTGAAACCGTCCGCCAGACCGGGCTGGCACAGATGGTCGCGAGCTTCGCGCCCCATGTTGTCGGAGGCTGAAGATCTTGGACTTCACGCGCGTCTCGGTTCTCTGCCTCGGGGATCTCATGCTGGATCGCTTTATCTACGGAGCGATGGAGCGCATCTCCCCAGAGGCGCCCGTGCCGGTCCTGCGCCTGACCAACACGCGGGAGATGGCGGGAGGCGTCGGCAATGTCGCAAACAATATCCGGAGTCTCGGCGGCCGCGCCGTCCTTCTCGGACTGCGCGGACACGACACGCCCGGAACCGCTCTGCGCGCCCTGATCGCCGAGAGCCAGGGAATCGACGATCACACGATCACGAGTGATACGCGTCTCACCACCTGCAAGACCCGCTTCATCGCGGCGAACCAGCAGGTGATCCGGACTGACGAAGAAAGCGTTGCCGAACTGACGTCCGAAGAGCGCCGGAACCTCGAAGCCGCCGCCATGAGGTTGCTGCCCGACGTGCAGGCTGTCATCATTTCCGACTATGGCAAAGGCGTCTGCCATCCCGATCTCATCGCCGCCGTGATCGAAACCGCGCGCACGCGGGACATCCCCGTTTTCGTCGATCCTAAATCACTGGATTTCCGTCGTTATCGTCGCGCGACCTGCATCACGCCGAATGCCCGGGAACTCGGTGCCGCCGCGGGTTTTGTCACCGACACGCTCGAAAAAGTGGAACAGGCCGCGCGCGAACTGATGTCGCAGGCCGAAATCGATGCTGTGCTCGCCACGCGTTCCGAACAGGGCATGGCCCTGATCGTCGCCGATCAACCCATTCGTTCGGTCCCCAGCCGCGCGCGTGAGGTGTTTGACGTGTCCGGGGCTGGAGACACCGTTATCGCAACCATGGCGCTCGCTCATGCCTCAGGTGCCTCACTCGAAAAATCCATGCACATCGCCAATGCGGCGGCCGGAGTGGTCGTGGGCAAGCTCGGCACAGCGACCGCCGATATCGTGGAAGTGACGGCTGAACTCGAAGCTCAACTCGACACGGCGGCGGAAAATGCTCCACCGGCGAATTGTATGCTGCTTTCGCAAGAGGATGCTGCCGCGCTTGTCGAGCGCTGGAAAATGCAGGGTATGAAAGTGGGCCTGACCAATGGCTGCTTCGACCTGCTGCACCCCGGGCATGTCTCGCTTCTTACCCAGGCACGCGCCGCCTGCGACAGGCTTGTCGTCGCCCTCAACACGGATGCAAGCGTGCGTCGCCTTAAGGGCACATCCCGCCCCGTCAATCCGCTCGCAGACCGCGCCGAAGTCATTGGCGCCCTGCGTCAGGTGGACGCGGTCGTGGCTTTCGATGAGGACACGCCTCTCGATCTGATCCAGGGTCTCCGTCCCGATGTGCTGGTCAAGGGAGCGGATTATACACTCGGTCAGGTCATCGGGGCCGATTTTGTCGAAGCCCAGGGAGGCACGGTCGTGCTCGCCAAGCTTACGCCCGACCGCTCAACGACCGCGATCCTTGGTCGTGTCATCCGATAGGGCCGTCTTTCAAGGCCACCCGGCATGAGTTTTGAGGCTGAGGAACGAGCTGGAAGGTCAGCATGAAGGAAAGCGCGGATCTCGGCTCGTCATGCATAGTGGCGTGAGGCACCAGAGAAGGGATATCCATCCCTGCGACCCGCAGCTCGTATATCGACATATCGCGACCGGAGGCCAAGGGTCTTTTTTCCGACGGTCCGTCCCGTCACTGCCGGGCCGCAAAGGCTTCTATCTGGCCAAGAGCCCGGCTTACGCTCTCACGCCAATCGATCCCAGGATTGTGGCCCGAACGGTTCAGCGCGCGAGCTTCCTGCGCTGTCATCCGTGCAAACGCGTCGATACGGCGCATCCACTCCAGGCCGTCCAGGGGATCGACATAATGCGCCGCAGTGCCGCCGACCTCCCGGAAAACCGGAATGTCGGAACAGATGGCAGGCGTGCCCAGCGCAAGGGCTTCAGCCAGAGGCAGTCCGAACCCTTCGGTGAATGACGGAAACAGCAATGCGCGCGCTCCACGCAGAAGACTGACAACCTGCGTATCGGGCAGGGCGTTGTGCTCTTCCACAAAGCCTTGCAGGGCTGGACAGCGCTCCAGCATGTCCAGCACCTGTTCATTTTCCCAGCCACGTTTGCCGACAATGATCAGCTTCGGCGCTGCCGCTCCGTGTTCCTCCACAAGTCGGCGCCAGATATTGAGCAGCAGCAGGTGGTTCTTGCGTGCCTCGATCGTGCTGAGAAAAACGAAATAAGGGCTTTCCGAGACAGGGGTCACGTCTGGTTCATCGTCCAGTGCCCGGAGATGAACGCCATGCGGAATGGCCCAGATGGGAACGGCTTCCCTCCCGGCCGTAGCAAAGTGGGGCTGGAGAGACGTTCGCACCGCCTCAGATGGCGTCAGGACGGCATCGGCATAGCGCACGACGGTTTCGACACGCTGACGGTGACGGGCAAACTCACGCGGGCGGGAGTATTCCGGGTATTCCAAGGGAATGAGGTCATGCACCATCGGCACGAACAAGGTGCGCTTTCGTCTTTTGAGAGCCGCCACGACAACGGCAGGACGAATCAGATGATGGTGCGAGAGCAGCAGATAAACATTCGTCGGCCGCGTTCCTCGCGCCACACGCGCAATCGAGCCGAGACGAGGCGTCAATATTCCATGCTTCAGACGAAAGGCCAGACGCGTCGTATACGCTGCATCGCCCTGCCCCCGGTCCCACATCGCTCCAATGGCCGATATGAAATCGGAAGCCATGGAAAAGGGCAAAGCGGCGAAACGTCCCATCGGATGCATCGCCGCAAATTCCACTCTGTCAGGCGCCGTCGTCAGGAGATAACGCGCATATTCCAGCTCAACACGGTCGATACCGGTCGGTACACAGGCGCTCGCGCGTGAGAGTAGTCTGGAAATATCAAGCGTGAAAAACGCTGGCAAAGACGTCTTCGATCTTTTCATGTCGTCAGCTGTCGCGCCGAAGAAACAACATCCCGAAGCTGCCGGGGATTCCGCGCCAACTCGCGCCGCAGCGCCTCACGACGTAACATTTCAGCGCGCGAAGCGGCGGCAAAATCGCGTGGACAATGTTTGGTCAGTCTATCGATGGCGCCCCGGACCAGTTTGTCGATTCCCTGGGTGGAGAAGAACCCGCCCGGAATAAGACACCGGTCGATCAGCACACGGCGATAAGCGGCAAAAACAGCCGCATCGGGTTGGCCTGGATCACCCCAGAATTCCGCCAGACTGCCTTGGAACGTAATGCCTGGCAGACTGTAGACTGCATCCCCCAGTGTAATGACAGGCTTTCCTTCGGCCAACGCCAGGGTTCCCGTGGTACTGTTGATTGTAATCACGCCGAGAGCGCTACGCACCAGTTCTGCGATATCGCCCGTTTCAAAATAATCTACGCGGTCGGCGACCCCATAGGCCGCGGCCTGCAAACTCACCTCATTGCGCCAGTTACGGACATTGTTGTCGAGCGGGTGTTCCTTGATGGCCAAACGCATCCCGTGAGGAGCGTAAGCCGCGAATGAGGCGATGACAGTTCGGATCGCCTCGGCCATGCCACTGAAACTGGAATGCAGGCGAACCTGCGCGTCCGCGTCCAGTTGCAGGGGAAACAGCATGAACGGTGCTTGAGAATCCCGTAACTTTGCGAATGTCGCAGCCGTGCGCGCATCGCGCGCCTTGCCTGCGTTCAGCTTTCGCAGCCAACCGATCCCCTCGGTCAGAGGATGCCATGGGCGGTAATTGTCCCAGTATCGGTAGTGCCAGCGCGACACGAGATCTGCGGTGTTATAGGCGAGCCCCTGAAGGGCGCGGGTCCTGAACGACGACGGTACCGGTTTGTGCTCGGATGCCGGAGGGAGTTCCCGCGCGCGTTGCAGATAGTATTCCGGATCTCGCGGCAGGCTCGAATTGCCATTCACGCCGCCGAGTTCCAACGTCACCCAGTCGGGACGGATATAGCCCTCCTCGAAGACATGCACCGGGATATGAAGTCGGGCGCAAACGGCAATCGCCGCGCTGTGCAGCGGACGGCAGTCACCAAAAAGCAGGACATCCGTGATTTCGCGGGTCGCGATGATCTGGGCAAGGGCGTCGGGCCATTCGTCAGGGCGGCCCGTGAAGTCAATGCCATTCGGAAGTCGCCAGAAGAGTCGGTCGCCCCCATTGAAATTCACTTTCCAGACGCCATAACCGTCCTCCCTCAGCGCCTGACCGATCATGCGGAAAAACGGCCCCATCAGGCCTTGCAGCAGCAGCACGTTGCGCTGAACAGGCGGGGGCGCGTCATGCGCCGCCGGTGACTTGACCACGCTCAAAATATTTCCTGCGCTCACTCAAAATCCCCGATGGGGCGAAAGTCGTCGAAACACACTTTGGCCTCCTTTTCTGATCGCCTTGACCAGCGTTCCCTGATGCCGCCTCAGGCGCATCAGCAAGGAGGGACGCCACAACTCCGCCTCTCCAAAGCGCCCGACAAGAATTTCCGGCCCGCATGGCATGCGGGTCAGGGGATCGATATAGCGCGGGTAGAGCAATAATGTGGCGGCGGCAAGCTGTTCCATGTTGAGACAACGCGTCCGACGCGCGACAGGTGCACGATCATGTGTCAGGCCCCATCCCGCATAAAAGGGCTGTCCGTATGTCGTAACCGGCTTGCGCCGCATCAGAGCTTCGAACCCGGTCAGAGAGGTCAGAGTGTGGACTTCATGGACGATGTCCAGCAGGCGCGCCATCGCACCTTCCCGGCAAATACAATCCGCAAACCGAAGCACAACCGCGTCCGGGATCGTGCCCGATCGATGACCGGCATCGACGTCGGGGTGAGGACGGTAAACGATGTATGCTTCAGGCTCCGACGCACGCACCTGACGCAACAGGCCCAGATTGCCATCCGTACCAGCGCCCCCGAGAACGACCGAAAGATCGTCCGCAACCTGACCGGGCACCAGGACGATCTTCCGGCCAGGAGGAGCGGCAAGGTCCGGGACAGCGCCGCCAAGGGCGTATTTCGACACGCCTTCGCTGATCATCCGGTCCACAAGGCGTCCCGCCCGTAGCTGCAAATCGGGTCCGAGGGGATGGCTCTCCAAAAGCGTCTCAAGATCGCTCGGCCCGGTTGGATCGTAATAAATACCAGACGTATCCACGACGATGGAGGCCGGAGGCAACAGACCGCTCCCCAGCCCCGCGGAACGAATGAAGCCATCCTCCACCCGACAGACGCCGACGCCCGCCATCCGCGCATATTGTTCAAGCCTCCCGGGCATGCGGGTCGACCACACAGCCACGCGCCCCCTCAGACGCCGGGCCACGGAGACGGCCAGTTTTGCATCCCGGCGAAACAGCGGTTTCGGACGACGCGTGTCAGCCGTGGCAAAAAAATCGCCAATCCGGTTGCGCTTCCACCACGCCATGCCGACGCATACCGGCACCGCGCGGTTGCGCCGCATGATGTCACGCCATTCAATCAGCAAACCTACAGCATCCTGAACGGAGAGGGCTTTGCCGGTGAACGGGCATCGATACTGTGTGGCATCCAGCAACAAAGCGGCGGCTTGCCCCCGCGCGTCGGCGTCAGGAGCCGAGGGCCAGCGACCAAAAGGGTCCAAGATCCAGAGGGGGAGACCGGCCATAGCGCCTAAAGCGGCCAGGGGTTGAATGGCCCCGGGCATCGTAAGGATGTCGCGCGCTTGCTCCAGCAGCGAGAACGGATTGACAGGCTGGCAGACGACCGCCCCGCCGTCGGCCAGGACGCGCGCGCGCAAAGCGTGCCAGTGCCGCGAACGGTCCGGGAAGATCACGACCATCGCGCTGGCGAGGCGGCCCGTTTTCGCCGTAGCCCACAGCGCTTCGGCCGCCTTCAGGTTCGTCGGAACACACAGGATGGTTGCTCGCTGAGCAAGGGCGTCCGGCGCCCAGAACGTATCTCCGATCCGTTCTTCCCACACGGATCGTATGACCGGCTCGTCCCGGCAATCCAAGACACGCGGTTCGATCCCGCTCCAAGCGACGCTCACCGTACCGAGCACGAGATCGTGTGGAACGAAAGGAGGCACCGACAACAACACCGGCGCCAAGCCAACGTTTGCAGGCAACTCAGGCCTCAACAGGCGCAACCCCCGAACCGGATATCTTGGAAACTTGAGCAGAGAAAGGTGCCTACAGGTCATTGTGTACGTGTTTGCCGACGACGCTTGTCAGGTGGAGACTGACCTGTCAACACGGGAGATCATTGATATTGAGCCATGATGCAATCCCGATCCGCCTTGAACCACCGTGTATTTATGTCAGCAACATTAACGTCAGAAATCCAACGGGATGATACGATGCTATCCGGCGGAATCGGATAATCGATCATGATCATCCTGCTTCTGGCGACACTGGCGTCCACCATTTTTGTTTCTGCATGCCTTGACCGTCTGGCACAGCCGACAAAGTTCACGCATCCGAACAAACGATGTCGTGGCGCCTGGCTCCCGGGAATACCCTTCCGGCTGCTGGCGATTACGTTTCTTTTCGGCTGTTTTCTGACGTTGACCGGACGCTCCACAGGCGCGGGTGTCCTGACCGTCGTGATTGTCGGTCTTCTTGTTCTGGGATCCAACCTCAAACGTGGTCTGCTTGGAGAACCATTGCTGTTCAGCGACGCGGCCGTCATCAAGGCCTGCTTTCAGCATCCCCGCTTTTATGTGAGCGCATTAACTTTCCCCGCACGGATTTTCGTCCTGTTGAGTATTTTTCTGGTAACAGCATCCATAATAGTGTTATTTTTTATTGATATATTTTATTTTATTAATAATAAGTACTCGACATTTATACTGAGATTTATTGGCATTTCCATTGCCCTCGTATCCTGGCTTTTATTGAAACTCCTGGGACATATCGGTCTTTCGCATCGGCTCATGCCTGTGCCCGACTGCGATCGGGCCATTCCGGTACATGGTTTTCTGGCGACGACCGCCATGAGCTGGCTGCAATGGGAGCATCAGCGACGCAATATCTTGCCGTCGCATCCGCCGCTGGAACTGAAACGCGGCTACGATGCCCCCCGGATCAAGCGACCCATCGTCGTAGTCGTGCAATGCGAGTCATTCGCAGATCCCGAAAATTTTGGTATAATCGGGACGGCAGCTCCGCGATTGCCGAACCTCGAGCGTACATGCCGCACCGCGCAACAGCATGGCCGTCTGTACATGTCGGGTTTCGGAGCCTACACGATGCGCACCGAATACGGCGTCCTGTTTGGCCACGATGAAGATGCGCTCGGCTTCCGACGCTTTGACCCGTATCTGAGCGTGCAATCCCAGTATCGGGATGCTCTTCCGTCGAGACTATCCCGGGCTTTCGACCGTCGTATTTTCGTTCATCCTCATGACCTGCGGTTTTATGGGCGGGACCGGTTGATGCCCGCGGCTGGATTCAACGAGGTGCTCGGCGATGACGCCTTCACCGGCGCTCAGATATGCGGACCCCATATCAGCGATCATGAATTGGGACAACGCCTCACTCATTTGATCGGAGAGGCCGTCCAGCGCAATGAGAGCACGTTCATTTTTGCGGTCTCGATCGAGAACCACGGCCCTTGGCCTGAAGGAATTTCAGGCTATCTTGAGCACTTGATGCATGGGGACGCCATGCTCGGGACGATCCACGGCTGTCTTGAGCAGTCCGGTCATCCAGCCGTCCTGGCTTTCTATGGCGATCATCGGCCCGCCATTCCGGATGCCGTCACGCCGAATGGCGAACGGCATACACCCTATCTGGTATGTGAATTCGGAAGTCATGCCCTATTGAGCAATGCAGAAAGAGACATGACGCCGGCGGCGCTCCATCACGCCATTTTCGAGGCGGCTTTGCGCGCCATCGATCGGACAATCTCCTGACAGTTTTCTTTTGGAAAACCAAACAAGCAACGCTCCAGACTCGGTGGTCATTTTTTGAGAGGGAAGGGAAGATAAGACTGGAAGGATCGAAGAACTGTCGACGGAAGCGATATGTCTTGATCTGGATCTGAACGGCCGGATGTTGAAAGTTCTTCGCGACGATATTTGCTCTGTATCGGCAGCAGAGCGGAACACATGGTGTTCTGGATTGCCGCATGATGGCGCCAATCCGCTCCAGAAATAAAACGCAGTGCATATCATAGGCAAGATTGGCCGAGCCGGTCCTCGTGTCAGCGTGGGTGATACCTACTATCCGGATAAACAGCTCGGTCTGTGATTTCTGACACGTAAAGACATGCTCGACACGGGCCTGAACGGCGGATTTTCCGGCATTTGATCTCTGAATCTGCTGCGACATGGCCTCGAGACCCAGCTTTTCCTGTGAATTTTTGAAACAAAGTCACGCTTTCCACGAAGATTTCCTGGGCTTTTGGGCGATAGGCTGTGTCCGCCCAGAGGTTCGATGCTGTCGTATTGCGATCGAGCAGACTTTCTCTCAATCTCGCACCATCGCTGGCGGCGATATCCTTTGACGAGATCGTTCCACCTTCCTCCTGCCGCGCCGCTTTCGTGAACTTCAGTCTCCGTCGCGCATGGATATCGGCACGCTTACAACGTCCAGAGCATGGTTTGCGCCGAGAGCTGCCAGTTGATCGTAGAAAAGGGAATCATGGTAAGCTTTGCCGATGTGATCCAGGATATGAAGGGCGGGATCGGCCTGCCGAACAATCCTCGCCGATATGGGTTTCGCCGACGTCGCCCTTGCACATAATCGCCGCCGGATCACCCGGCTGGCTGCCGCATAAACGTCCGCGCCTCGTCAATCGTCACTACGACAGCCCCCAACCCGATAGCCTGCTAGAGGCTGATCTGGATCTTGGCGCGATACCTGTCGCCACGATAGACTGATCGCGCCCATTCGATCGGCTTGTCTTCCACATCGAACAGAATCCGTTCCATAACAAGAACGGCTCCGCCGGGTTTCAGGTCCAGCGCACGACTTTCTTTTCTCAAAGCGATACGCGCCTCGATCGTTTCTTCAGCACAAAGCAATCGGATACCGAATGTTTCAGTCATGACCTGATATAGCGACTGATTACGGGAAAAATCCTTTTTCTCGATACCAATAAATCGTTTCAGAGGCAGGTTCGTCTCTTCGAGAGCCAGAACAACATTGTCGGCGAACCGAAGGCGAACAAGCCGAAAAACAGGGTCTCCTGCCTGAATATTCAGGCAGGAGGCGACATGTTGCGAAGCCGCGATGACGTCATGGTTCAGAACCTGACTGGAAGGCTGGCCGCCCATAGCACGAATTTCAGCCGAAAAGCCCTGCAAATGGGCTATATCCTTATCGACCTTGGGCAAGGCGACAATACTGCCCGCCCCCCTGACGCGCGTGAGGTAGCCTTGCGTCGTCAACAATTGCAATGCCTGCCGACACGTCATGCGACTGACGTCATAAAATGACGCCAGTTCGTTTTCCGACGGCAACAAGTCTCCAACGGAAAACACCCCGGCTTTTATACGCGACGAAACACGCTCATGAATTTGGGCGTAGAGCGGTATGTAACTCTTACGGTCGAGCGGGATATCTTCCCATTTTATCGTCATTAAAAATCTGCCGGACAAAGAAGAACGGCATCACTTATCACAGGACGGGATTCTCCATCAATAGCATCGAAATTATATCCGGAAAAGGAAACCACGATTCCGTCGCCTTATCGGGCATCCGCGCTCGACCTCGCAGCTCGCACATGGCCTGAAACGCCGAGAGCCGACACCATTCCCGGCTCGGGCGCGACACCGAGAATATGCAGGATCGTCGGTGCGATCTGACGCATGTCGATGATGCCGATATCATGATCATGGGCAATATCCGGTCCTGTCATGATAAAGGTCGATCGCATCGACGGCTGATCAGGCAGGTAGCCATGAGTGCCGCCGTGTGCGATATCACGAACAGCCGGACCGTCCACTGCGCCCGATACACCCCATCCCAGCTTCATACCCACCATGAATGCCGCATCGGGACAACCGCCAGCCTGTGCAAGTTCCGTCTCGGACAAGATGCGGTCAATTCCCATATCGTCTCTGTTTTTCAGACGTTGAAGCTCGGTTTGAATGAAAGGCCGGTCTCGCGCGTCGGGAACCAGAACATAAGCCGACCCGTCTGTCGACCAGACAAGAAACCGGCGCCCGGCCCGCTTGTCGCTCCCTGCCTCTGAGGTGCCGTTCGCGTCCAAAGCCTCGCGCAGAGGAACAGAAAGTGCGACGTCGTGACGGAGTGGCGCGAAGCCATGATCGGATACGACGATGATCGTGGCATCCGGATTAAGCGCCTTCTCCATGACTATGACAGCGTCGATCCGCGCATCGATCCGCTGGGCCGTTTGAGCCGCCTCATCGCTGTCGGGACCGTATTTATGCTCCATGCGATCGAGATCATTGAAATGCAGCAGCATGAGATTAGGATTATAACGCTTGATGATGAGCGATGCCCAAATGCTACGAGCATCATCGTCAACCGCACGCAGGCTGTCGGGAAAAGAAATCTGACGCGCCAGAGGCGATGCCCCGTCGGGCGCCTGAGGCGTGATGAGATAATCAACGGGCGCATCGACCGTCACCGGCCAACCGATTGCCGCGGTGGTCAGACCGGTGCCATGCACGGCGTCTAATATTGTCGGAGACTTGATTTCGGAATAACGGGCATAAGATACGAGGTGACCGTCATTATCCGGATGGGCATTCGAACATATGCCGTGGCGGGACGGCGTAACGCCCGAAATAATCGTGGTATGGCTGGGAAACGTCACAGTCGGCGTCACGCCGACGACCCCCCGCGCATAGGTGCCCTGCTTCATAAGGCCCCGCATCGCCGGGAGCTTCAGATCGTGCCTGAACAGGAATTCTGGCTTCAGCCCGTCGACGGAAATGATGACGACATGCCGACTTGTCGCATGTCGTTCCTCTCCGGATGCTGTCTGCGCCATCCCGCAAGCACAGGGCATGAGCGTGGCGACGAAAACGCCGCACAGGATTGCTCGAAAAGGAGAGAGGGCACTCATCGTTCTGCGCTCCGGTTCGATTTTTCAACCAATGTTTTAATCCCAGGAAGTATGCGTTGCAGCAGATCGGCAGGCGGCTGCACTGAGTTCGTAACGATCGAGGTGTCCACCGACGCCGCATAGTCGGCATCAGCATCGGCGATCACGGCCTTGGCCCGCTGGCGCCAATTTGTGTCCTGTTCGACATCGAGCGCCGCCAAGCCGACTTTTGCCATATTACTCAAGTCACGAACGGTCCCGATCCCGTCTCTCAGTCCGGGATATTGCGCCGCTTCACGTTCGAACGGTTCGACATCGTTCGCCCATAAAATCAGCCATCGGATGAGATCTGGCTTGACGGCCTTGTCGCCTCTGGAAAAAGCTTCCGCTTCTGCATTGAAGGCTTCCGCGCGGAAACTATCGGGCTGTGCGATGTCGGCAAGTGAATCGAGCGTCTGCCTGATGGCGGGTTTCTTATGGCGGATCTGCATGAATTCGTGGTTATGCCCATAATTCCGGACGGGCGAAGTCACTTCGAGCAGAATCCGCGCCGCGTCTGCCTGACCTGGCGCCAGACGCGCCAGCATCGCGTCGGCGTTGGCGCGTGCCTGCAACCCCAGGAGTTCAATCCGCTCATAGAGGGTCGTAAGGCGCGGATAAAGTGTTGCGGAATCGCATGCCGCATCCGGGGTCCAGAAACGTTCGGCAATAGCGCCCATTCTCGGCCAGAGGCGTCCATCCAGCATCTCGTCCGAAACGATTTCGGTCCACAGCGCGGCCTCGGCCCCGATCACCGGCACCGTAGACGAGAGGGGGGGGGCCACCGTGTCGTCGTCGTGACCTGGTGACACGGTCGGAGCATCGGGCAACGGCAGGCGGTAATAGGCGTCGGACGGCATGAGATGATCGAGGTAAAACCCGCTGGACAGAACGACCGCATGCCCTCCGGCGGCGGCATCGGCAATATGTTCCCGGCCACGCCAGACCTGAATAACAGTATTTCTGGGAATATCCGCCCGAAGCACCTCGTCCCATCCGATCGCCGTCTTCCCCATGCGCGTCACCGCATTGACGATGCGACTTGTATAAGCGGCCTGCATGGCCTCGACGGAGGCGATATGTCGTTCTGCCATATAGCGCGCAATACGGGGTGTCGTCGTCCACTGGGCGCCCCGCACCTCATCTCCCCCAATATGGAAGTAGCGATCGGGAAATAGACCCGCCATCTCACGATAGAGATTCGTTACGAAGAGATATGTTTGCGGATTGCTGGGATCCAGAGCCGCACGGTTAATCGTCGCACGGTCGTCGCGATTGAGCGACGGTACCGCGGCATAGGCGGGGTAAGCTTCCAGCAGACTGAAGACATGGCCCGGCGTATCAAATTCCGGTACGATCCGGATTCCACGGTCAGCGGCGTAGGCGACAAGGTGCCGGATCTGGTCCTGCGTATAATACTCGCCATGTCCCCCGATCAGCTGGAGGCGCGGATAGCGGCGGCTCTCAACCCGAAAGGCTTCGCCGTCCGACAAATGCAAATGTAGGACGTTCAGTTTCACGAACGCCATCGCATCGATCTGCCTCTCAAGCGTTGTAACTTGGAAAAAATGGCGACTGACATCCAACATGAGGCCACGCCAGTGCAATCGCGGCTCATCATTGACATGAACCGCCGCCAGCAGAGCGTGCCCGGATTCACGATGCACGAGTTGCAGAAGACTGCTCAGCCCATGCAGAACGCCAGCCTCACCCTGAGCGGTTAGGCGCACGCCTTTGTCATCGACATCCAGACTATATCCTTCGTGCATGTCCAGCGTCAGGTATCGCGGATCATGCACGAAACGGATTTCAATCGGCAGAGACCCGTTACGGACTTTTGAAAAGGTCATCTCCTGCCCCGACATCCGGGTCAACTGAGAGCGAAAGCGCTCGACTGCCCGCCGGATAAGCGCGGAGCGTACGCCCTGAACCTCAAGCTGGAGCAGCTGCGGCAGAATGATCGCCCGGGAGTCAACCGTCATATGCGCGGGTCTGGGCAGAATCTCCGCAGGCATATCGGCCGCGAGACCGATCTCTGTTGGAAAAAGCAGGGTGATGAACGCGGCGATAGCTTTCCTCGCCGCCCTTCCACGACATTTTTCAGGTTGAGACGGCATCTGCAACACGCGGATCTCCCGTTTCATGACACGGACACAGTTGATGATTTGCTCCGGGAAAGGAGCAAGGAACGAACGGAAGGTTCGTTCCGTTTCGTTCCATAGTATTCCGCATTAGAAATGGACTTGACCCTTAAGATAAAAATAACGTCCTCGCACGTCATAGACGGAGGGATTCGTTCCCGTCGTGCTCAACGGATAGTACAGCGGGTCCTTGTCACCCAAATTTTTAACGCCGAAAGTAACGGTATATTTATCCCCGCTGTATGTCACGCCGATATTATGATAGAAAACCATGTTAAAGCCTTTATAGGCATCTTTGTCGTAGAGATACTCATTTTCATAGGTCAGAGAATCTATGAACTGCATGCCGTATTGCACAGTCCAGCGTCCATGACGCCACGCCGCCGAAGCGACGGCCAGCCAACGCGGATTGGGGCTCGCAGAAGTACCAAGATAGTTCGTAAACAAATTACCGTTATTCTGCTCTTTGAACGTCAAGGTTCTTTGAATATCAGCGGAGAAAATAAGACTATCCAGATAGGTCAGGGGCCGCGTGTAACTTCCTGCGATATCGAGCCCACTCGTCTTCATCTCGCCGACATTCGTTTCCAAGTAGGTCAATGGCAGGAGCTGTCCCGAATTGTCCCGTCCATTGTAAACCGAACAGGAAGGACCGGACAAATTCTGAGATGCAAAACAATTCTGCACATAGCTTTGCAAATTGATCTTGCCGACCGTATCGAACATTGTAGTGTGCCAATAATCGACCGTAACAGAAAGACCCTTTATAAATTCCGGCTGCAAGATAGTGCCGATAACAAAGGTTCTCGCCGTTTCAGGCATCAGTTTCGGATTGCCGCCCGATATGACGCGATACTGATTGCCAGGCTCTTTGTAGGATTCAGGATTTTTGACACCAGATTTCACGCAGTTGGCGTAGACAACCGGATTGGTCGGGTTGACACAAGGATCGAAATTGGCGTTCGTATAAGTAAATTGTGTCTGTCCGTAATACAGGTCGGAAAGCGACCCGGCACGAAAACTGGTCGACATATTTGCGCGAAAGGAAATCCCTTTTACAGGGCTGTATAGAAGGCCCGCATGCCAGGTGAAGGCATCCCCGAAATTGTTATAATGTGAATAACGCCCCGATGCCTCCGCGGCGAGACTCTCCGCGCCTCGCAATCCGCGCAGAAGCGGCGCGCTGATTTCACCGAATGCTTCCGTTGCATTGTAACCGCCGGAGAAGCTGGAGGTCGAGCCTTCACCATCGAGACCCTGTGACGCGACGGGACCCACGTGATAAAAGCCGTCATAGCTGCGATGCTCAACTCCGAGCGCGATGCCAAGCGCGCCGTAGGGTAACTTGGCAAGATGCTTGTTCGAAACAGTCGCTTGTACATCACGCATTTCGAACCCGCTCGTGATGCTTTTTGTATAGCCTATGTAATTTTTCTGCTGACTGGTTAACGAATTTGAGAAAGGATTGATCAGGCTGCATCCTGGCGAATTTGTGCACACGGTGGGATCGAATGTTCCCAGAGTTCCCCCTGCGGCTTGTCCAGGCATCCATTTAAAACCGAGCGAACGTTCGAGATTTTCCATATTGATATGGTTGCTGTCATCCTGGGAGCCGACATATTTTCCATATGAATAAAATATGTCATAATTCCAGTCACGGGCGAACGATAGAGTTCCCCGTGCGCCAGTGGTGACCTGATACATATCATTTGTAAAGTTATTGTATTCTTTTCCCAAATCATCCCAAGCTTTATAAAGACGGACGTCCTGATTGATTCCGAGATTTTCAGCGTAGGGATTCCCTTTCGGAACGATGATGGTATTCGAAAGGCCTACCAGACGTGTCGGCATCGTCGATACGGTCGCCGTGCCGACACTGGCCTGCGACGTCGTCTTTGACCACATCCCGTCGATATAGAGCTGCAAATCGTCCGTGACGTCCAGATGAGCCGATCCGCTGAGAGATCCTTTTCGCTGGGGCTGGATAATGTTCGTATCGGTCCATTGCTGATAATAATCGCCGGGCTGTTCGAATCTGAGACCGCCGCCGCCGTCCGGCGTCAAAGCTTGGCCGGTCGGATTGGACTGTCCACCTGCCGGCCTTAGAGAAGGCGAACCGTTGGCAGCCCAGAGCAGCCCTGCCGAGCTAAACGACGTATAACCGCAATTCGTCGCACTCTGTCCGGCCGGTGGATCGCTGCAATTGACGTTCTCGCGCGCCCATTTACGATTCTTTTGTTCGAGAGGATCTTGATTACTGAAACTGCCGCTTAACGAAATATTACCGCGTCCATTCCAGAAATTTTCACCATGAGAGATCGCGAGGACCGAGTTGGACGCATCGCCCCGTTGAGAAATTCCGCCATTCCCCGTAATTGTCGTGCCTGTAAAATCATGCTTGAGCGACACGTTTACGACGCCCGCGATCGCATCCGATCCGTAATTTGTCGACGAACCATCCTTCAGTATCTGCACCGAAGATACCATGTCCGGCGATATGGTATTCATATCCACACAGCCCGCGACGGTTGCTCCCGTTCCGCCAGATATGACACGGTGACCGTCGACCAGAACCAGCGTCCGTTCGACACCCAGATTATGCAGACTGACGCAACTGCCCGCCGCGTTTGAAGGCGCACTGCCCGTAAAACCCATAGCGGGAATGTTCTGGAACACTTCGCCCATCGTCATGGCGGAAGATTGTTGAATCTGCTGCCCCGTGATCAGGGCGACAGGCTGAATTTCCTCTGTCGCCTTGGTCCCCAGATGCGTCCCGATGACGACGATGGTCTCGGACGCTGGGTTAATTTCTTTCTTTTCAGTCTTTGTTTTTTTTGTCTTGCGGGCGTCGGAACGCGATTCACTGGCGATTGACTTCCCCGTTGTCGTGCCGGGCATGGCAATCACCTGTGCTTGCGCGATGCCGCTTATCGACATGCCGACCCCGGTCACGCCTGCCATGAGGAGCACCTTTCCTGAGGGCCTCGACAAGAGACAGTTTTTGACGCGGGGACTTCGGGAGGACATCATCATTACTCCGGTTTGACGCGAATATCGCCTTGGAAGGACCATGTTTTCCTGAGCCCTGAAATACATCCAACTCGCCGGGCTTCGGTTCGGTTGGCTCTTGTATATACTTTTTAATAAACGGATATGACATATTTATTAAATCACTTCGTATCGATTCGGATGTTAAAAATCATGTTTCAAAATTAATTTCGGTGTCCATCAACCTACTGTGATATTTCCAACGTCCGTATAATTCGCTGTTGCAGAAAGGAGGAATTTCCATTAACCGGGAAATGGCAATCTGGATATACGCGAATTCATAAACGATTTATGACATCTCATCGTATGCTTGCCCTGAATGGATTTAGGAAAAAATATCGCACGTCGGTGTAATTTTTATTTCATATAAGTCTATACAATATCCGTTTCATCGTTTCATCAGAAGGCCAGGGGACAAAAGCAGAGACCGAGACGGTTTCATGCAATCCGCTCATGCGCACGTCACCGCCGCCCGCCAGACGAAGCGTAATTTCTCAATGATATGATACAAAATCTCGGATTCTTATCATGAAACATAGGGTCTACCACGGAGTTGTGGCATCACTTCGATATGGAGTCTGGAGCGTAGCGATATGCATAATTCCCGCCATATCGAACGCGTCACCCTTGATGGGTCGTCAGTCTGGCGTCGCGTCTACACAGTGGAAAATAGAAGCAATTCGGGGGGCGGAGACATTTCCTCTCCAGCCTCGGCAACTGCCCTCCGCGCGTACGGTTTTCGGTTTACGGGGCGCGACCTTTCATATTTCGGATTATCGTAAATGGACGTTCACCGTCCCCGTTACGTCTGACATTCCAGTCGAATGCAGGGGTATTCCTGATTCGCGATGTCGGTCCGGAGTGACACTCTGTGGCGAGTTGTATCCGAACTCGATGGACGGACATGCTCAAGAACTCCCACTCTACCCGGTCAGTGAGCAGATTGTGCGAGCGCAATTGGAAAAAGGCATGCTTGTGGCAATCAATGCCAACTTCCTTTCGACAAAAAGCCGGATAACAGGACAGAGGCACGATGGAAATGTCTATTACGAACAGCCGTGCAGTGTTCCGCTTGGAAGCCTGATTGGAGAGGGCAAGATCCTATCAGATGCCCGTTCTATCGAAGGAAATGGCCAGAGAAAGCACGCCATTGGTTATGATATTCTGTCCTTCCGCTATAAAGACTCACAGCATTTACAGGACGTCACGACCACTCGAAATTTTTGGAACAGTAATGAGAACGAGCCTCCGCCAGACACATATGCATTTATAAAAAATGGTGTCACCACAGCGGTCAGCGGATTTATTATCGCCGAGAACGGCAAACCATTTTTGGAAAGCTGCGACAGGCAAACCCTCGACAGATGCCTCGGCATTCCGATCGCAAGCCAGTATCCAGCCGCTCGTACCGTCATCGGCATTGGCGATAACAGAAAAATAAACCCTTATCAGATGGTGGTCGCGGTTTTCCAGCCAGGACGGCGAGACGCGCGCAAGAGCGGACTTTATCCTTGGGAGGCCGCGGATTATATGATAGAGCATTTTCATTCGACTACGGTATTCATGCTTGACGGCGGTGGGTCTTCCCAATTCGTTACAAATACTCCCACGGATATTGGACATGAATCAATTATCCAATGCGCTGGCTCCACGACCCTCCATTGCAGCCTTCCAGGAGATTTAGACCGCAAAACAGGGCGGGGCCGATGGCGGCCAGTGACGAGTGCCCTGATTATTTCTCGACAATCTGGTTTCGGGCTTCTCCAGCGTTGACTGTATGATCGCGACTTGCATCCGGCGGGACGCCAGTGTCCCGATCACCGCCGAGCGCGGTGCCCTGCCCCGACGTTTCATGGTTCCGTGAATCCTCCGGGAGTCTTCTCCCGTCACAATGGTTTGCGGATCAAGAGCAGGTTGACTCTGGCAAGAGCGAAGACGGACAGGGCGAGCCTAGCCTTCTGCCACTCACCCTTTTCCGGCTTATGGCTGACGAATGATACGAGGCCCGATCTGACTGATCCCCGGCGATACCTTTCGCCTCTGCAACACTCATCGATACCGTTTATTTGGTCCCCAAGAACATCACGAAGGGCGTCAACATGTCACTAGCTATGGCCAAGAAGCATCTGTTGTCACCACGGTTCCGGGTTTTCTGCTGCTTCGGCACGTATCCATCCCGCGTTGGCCGCCTCATCGCCGCGGCGACGGGATGAAGCCGCGTTTGGCTCCAGACGTTCCGGGCGATATCGGATCGGACGTGAAAATATCGGAATGCAGAGAACATGCCGATGACAAGGATAAAATTTCATAGCCTCCTCCCGGATGCCGTCACGGGCTTACAGAGCAGGTCGAGGTCGTCCTGAAGACGCGTTTTCATTACGCTGTCCCACACGTCCGACACAAATTCCGGGATGGCCTGTTCACTCAGACGCACCACCCCCACGGCGCCGGGTGAAAAACCCGGCAATCGCTGGATCTTGAGCCGACCGGGCGGCGGTACCCTGAGCGGAAAGGATGAAATCGGCAGAATGGCGGCGACTTTCCCGATCATGACCTGGGCATGAATCAATTCCAGTGAACTTGTCTCCAGGCGAATCATCGGCTCGACACCGGCCGTCTGAAATCCGATATCGACCAGTTGTCGGCAGCGCATTTCCTTGGTCAGCAGTGCGAGCGGCAGCCTAGATGCGGCCTCCCAGCTGATATCGTCTCCTTCAGGAAGCCGAAAACTTCTGGATGCCGCCAAAACCTGTTGCTCGGCATACAGGGTACGAACCTGAAACGCTTTCGCCTGAGGACACTGATCATAATACATGATCCCGATATCAAGATCTTTACTGACCAGTTTCTCGATGATCGAACCGTTGGGAAGCACATGTACCTCGCTGGCGAAATCACCGCATCGCTCCTGCACGGCTTCCAGCAATATCGGCACGATATGCACGGCCGTCGGAATGACGCCGATCTTGACGATCCCCGCGATCGCCTGTTTCGTCACCGAAACTTCATGACGCAGCTCGCTGACCCCCCTGAGAATATCATGCGCCCATTTGAGAACGCGCGCTCCATCATCCGTGATCCCAAATACTTTTTTCTTGCGATCGATGATGATGACACCCAGTTCATCCTCCAGCAGGCGGATCGCTCGGGACAAGGCGGGCTGCGACACGCCGCATGCTGTAGCCGCTTTGGAAAAGCTTTTGTGGCGTTCGATTTCACGCAGATATTGCAACTGCTTCAAAAACATCTCATGCCTCTCGCGGATGATGGCGCGTCAAACCGGGCGATCCGTATATCGTCGTAGTCTCGGATGAAACTGCGTTCTCAACGATCTCGTGCAATGCGCGTTTCACGCGACGCGTGCAACCAGTCCCAGCGTGCGAACTTTGGTGCCATCATGGGTCCGCCAACCTTTCTGGTCATTACCCGACCAGACGTTGAGCGCCGCAAAAGACGAACTGCCTGTCATGTCGGGCGATGGCGATCAGCGTCTGGTTCATCGTCTCCGCCAGACGCAGGGCGCGGTCGGTAGGCGCTGACACCGCAACCACAGTGTTCATGCCCGCACACACCGTCTTGAGCGCCATCTCATAGGAATAGCGGCTGGTCAGCAGACAAATGCCCGGCTCGGAAAGCGTGCCGTCGCGCATGCGGGCACCGATCAACTTGTCGAGCGCATTGTGCCGACCGATATCTTCCCGGATCAGAAGGATCTGGCCTTCCGCATTCGCCCAGGCCGCGCCGTGGACCATGCGCGTGCGGGCGTTCAATTCCTGCCAGCGGTCAAGATCATGGAGGGCACGGCGGATCGCCGCCGGGGCAATCGGCGGCTCCAGAGGGAAGGGCGTTTGCCCGGCCGCTTTGACGGATGGCACTTCGGCACTGCCGCAAATGCCGCAGCTCGAATGGCCGGTATGGGCATGTGGTCTGCGTCGCAGCAGCATCGAGAGACGATCCCCCGCAATCGTTACGTCGAGCGTCAGTCCATCCTCATCTTTCGACACCGACACCGCCTGAATCTGTTGCGCGGACTCGACGATCCGCTCGGTCAGGCAATAGCCGAAGGCGAAATCCGTCAAATGATCCGGCGTCATCATCATCATGCCGTGCGGAAAAATTCCGCCAAAGACGAGCCTGATCGGCACTTCCTCGGCGACGTTCAGGTCGATCGCCTCGTCCGCGCGACCAAGAACCGTGACCTTGCGCGTATGAAACAGCGGGATCATGGAGCGTGCGCGCCTCCGATATCGTGCAACGCCAATGCGAACACTTGACGTTTCGTCAGCTTTGGCCAGCCGGAACGCGGCAGCATTTTCCCACCCTTCAGGTGCCGTGTGGGGATACCTTGTTGCGCTGTCCCAGGTTCGATTGCGTCAAAATTCAGCCGTTCGTCGCGGGCTGGAGAGTGGATGTTCCACCGCTCCATCACCGAGACGCGCCACTCCCCGAGCGAACGGTTCCGTCGCTTCCTCAAAGGTTGCTCTTTCGATAAATCTCCCGCGCTCATAGCCTTGGATCTCCACTCTCCATCCTACGGCGTCCATCATCAATGAAGGACGCCGCGACGAATGGAACGCGGTCAGCCGGCAATACGGATCGGCGCCGCCGAAGCGACGCTCGGCACGATCTTGACCGGAATGGCCTTGGCCGCCGGTGTTCCGCTGACCTCGTCGTAAAAATCGAGCGGCAGGAGCGGGTTGAGCTCCGGATAATATCCGGCGATGGCACCGCGCGGCATCGGGTAATCGAGGATCGTCAGTCCATCGACATAACGCCGGTAGCCGTCGTCGCTATAGGTTTCCAGTCCCACGACCGCACCATTCTCCAGGCCCCGATCCTCACGGTCCTGCTTGTTCATGAATATGACGAGACGGTTGTTATAAACCCCGCGATACCGATCGCTGTTGCTGTAGATCGTCGTGTTGTACTGGTCGTGCGAACGGATCGTCGCCAGCCGCAGCATCGCAGGGTCCGCGATCACATCGTTCACCTCCAGACCCGGCATGACGAGGAAATTCGCCTTGCCGTTCGGTGTCTTCCAGACCCGCCGCCGAGGCGGAATATCCAGATGGAAACCGTGCGGGTTCTTCATCTTCTCCGAAAAATCAGCGTAAATGTCCGGATAGACATCAGCGATCCTGTCGCGGATCAGCGTATAATCCTCGATATAATCCGCCCAGGGCGTTTTCGAGTTCGGAAGCGTCGCCATCGCCATCCGGCAGATGATTTCCGTCTCCGGACGCACATCCCCGCTCACCGGCTCGAACACGCCGCGTGACGGCGTGACATTCGCCATCGCGTCCTCGATGGTGACGAACTGCTCGCCCTTTGTCGTGCGAATGATTTCCGAACGCGAGACGACCGGCAGCATCAGCGCATCCTTGCCATGGACCAGATGCGCGCGATTGAGCTTGGTCGTGATGTTCACCGTCAGGTTCAGGCGCGCCATGGCGGCATAGGAGCGTTCGGTATCGGGGATCGCGCGGGCGAAGTTGCCGCCCATGGCGAAAAACACCTTCGCCGTACCCGCTTCCATCGCCGCGACGGCCTCGACCACATGATGGCCGTGCTCGCGCGGTGGCTCGAACCCGAAAACGTCGCGTACACGGTCGAGATAGGCCTGGGTCGGCTTCTCGTCGATTCCGACGGTGCGGTCTCCCTGTACGTTGGAGTGGCCGCGGATCGGCGCGATTCCGGCGCCGGGCTTTCCGAAATTTCCTTTCAGCAGCAGGAGGTTCGCCAGCTGCTGAAGGAGATGCGATCCTTCCTGATGCTGCGTCAGGCCCATGCCGTAGCAGATGATCGTCGCATTCGACTTCGCGTAAATCCCGGCGATGTGACGGATCTGCTCTTCCGAGATGCCGGAGATACGCGTGATGTCGGCCCAGGACGTGCTCATGACATCCGCGCGTACCGCTTCCATGCCGACGGTGTGCTCGGCAATGAACGCCTTGTCCAGCACGTCCTCGCCAGCCGCGTCCGCCTCGAACAGGGCGCGCATCATGCCCTTGAAAATGGCCAGATCGCCGCCGATCCGGACATGCACGAAATCCGTGGAAATCGCCGTCGACCCAAACGTCCCCATCTGAAGGACGTCCTGCGGTTCGGTGAAGCGGATCAGCGCACGTTCGGGCATCGGGTTGATCAGGATGACCGGAACACCGCGTTTGCGGGCCTCGACCAGATTGGTCATCATGCGTGGCGAGTTGGTACCCGTGTTCTGACCGATGACGAAAATTGCCTCCGTCTGGTCGAAGTCGGCCATGACGATGGTGCCTTTGCCGATTCCGATCGCGGGCGGTAGGCCGCGTGATGTCGGCTCGTGGCACATGTTCGAACAGTCGGGGAAGTTGTTGGTCCCGAATTCGCGCACGAAGATGGAATACAGGAACGCCGTTTCATTCGCCGTCCGGCCGGAGGTGTAGAATTCCGCCTCATGCGGGCTGTCGAGCGCCTGAAGATGCTTGCCGATCAACGCATAGGCATCGTCCCACGCGATGGGCACATATTTGTCGGTTGCCGCGTCGTAGCGCATCGGTTCGGTCAGGCGGCCCTGCATCTCCAGCCAGTGATCGCTCTGCTCCATCAGCGACGTAACGGTGTGCTGCGCGAAAAACTCCCGCGTCACACGCGCCTTGGTCGCCTCGAATGCGAGCGCTTTGGCGCCGTTTTCGCAAAATTCCAGCGTCTTGCGATGATCCGGGTCGGGAAAGGCGCAGCTCGGGCATTTGAAGCCCCCGGGCTGGTTCATGGAAAGCAGGCCGCGCGACCCTTTGACCAGCACGCTCTGCTCCATCAGCACCTTGGCCGTGGCATTTGCGGCGCCCCAGCCACCGGCAGGGTGATGATAGGGCTTGAACTCGGATTTTTTCTCTTTGCTCATGGTCTCAATCCTCTCCCTGAAGGATACCGAACTCTTTCAACGCCGGGACGAAGTTCTCGTTCTCATGTTTCGAGCGCGCAAGTTTGATCAATGCGAAACGCTTGAGCGGCGCCAGTCCGGCCCATTGCTCAGGGGTCGGAGCCGGAACGCCATCCGCCTCGGCCTGCATCGACACGGCATCAGGCATCCGGTTCTCTTCGCGCCAGTCTTGCAACGCCTGGGGCGGCAGAAAACGAACAGGCTCATCCGCCCGCGCCGCGATCAGATCCTGAACGAGCGCGAGGTAATCCCCCTGCTCTCCGTCGGTCTCGCATGACCCGTCCACCAGCAGGACACGCTCCTGGCGCGTCAGCCGACTCCACTGCCGGAGCGTCATCTTGATTCCGACGATATCGAGTTTCTGCCGCGCGATCATGGGAATGCAGCGCAAAGACCCGGCGAAATCACGCTCGAATTCGAAAATCATGGAATGCTCGGACATCGCGCCTGCCCTTTCACCCGTCACGAGGGACGTCGTTCTCATCTGGGCACCAGAAGATGAAGTAGCGACGCCCCAATGAAGAATGCGGCGGTACTGACTGCCCAGATTCCCACGAGCCAGCCGAAGCGGGCGCTCCAGCGCCGGGGCGCCTCCGATCCGTCGCCCTTGACGATTTCAATGGTAGCCATCGGCGTCCGACACCTTTCCGCGAAAAACGTGATAGGAGTAGATCGTGTAGGCCAGAATGATCGGCAACATGATGGCAGTGCCGACGAGTTGAAAGAACTGGCTCGACGGTGGCGACGACACATCCCACAGGCTCAGCGTCGGCGGCACGGCATAGGGCCAGACGGTGATGCCGAGCCCCGACAGGCATAGAAAAAACCACCCCAAGGCGCACAGGAAGGGCACGCGCGAATGTCCCTTCCGCAGGCTTGCCGCCAGAAGCAAGCCCAACACGACCACGAGAACCGGAACGGGCGCGACGAACGCGATGTTCGGCCACTCCGTCCAGCGACGCAGATAGGGCGCATGCAGCAGCGGCGTCCAGAAACTGACGGCGACAATGCCGACAAAGAGTCCAACGGCCAGTCGGCTGGCCGCGTGACGGCACGACTCTTCCAGCCCGCCCGTCGTGCGCCACACCAGCCATGTCGCACCAAGCAGGGCGTACCCGCACATCACGGACAGCCCACACAGGATGGTGAACGGCGTCAGCCAGTCCAGTGAGCCCCCCGAAAAGGCGCCATCGGTGACTTTAACGCCCTGGATCACGCCACCGAGGATCGCACCCTGACAGAATGCGGCGACCGCCGAGCCGGTCATGAAGCCGAAGTCCCAGTGTCGCGCCCTCGACGTGCCCTTGGTCACCACACGGAATTCAAACGCGACGCCGCGAAAGATCAGCGCAACCAGCATCAGCACGATCGGCAGATAGAAGGCGGGCAGCAGCGTGGCGTAGGCGCCGGGGAAGACGCCGTAAAGAACGGCACCCCCAAGCACCATCCAGGTCTCGTTGCCGTCCCAGACCGGCGCGATCGTGCTGATCATGACATTGCGCCGTGTCTCGTCGCGTTCCGTCATGAACAGCATGCCGATGCCGAGATCGAACCCGTCGAGCACGACATAGATCGAAATCGCGGCAATCAGGATGATGGCCCAGACAATAGGCAGCCAGTGTGCGAAATCCATCATCGCTCAGGCCCCTTTCGTGGTGGAGGCGTCGACGACCGCGGGGTGCATGTGCGTCGCCAGGAGATCGGAGGCATGCGACGGATCGGCATTCCGCTCCCCTTCCTCGGGCGCGCGACCGAGCATCCTGACGAGAATGCCGAGACCGGACCCGAAGACGATCACGTAAACGACGACGAAAACCGTCATCGACACGACCATGCTCGACAGCACGATCGGCGAGACACTTTTGGTGGTCCGCAGAAGGCCGTAGACGGTCCAGGGCTGTCGTCCGACTTCGGTGGTTACCCAGCCGCAAAGTAGAGCAAGAAACCCTGCGGGCGCCATGCACAGGGCAACACGGTGAAAGAGCGGACTCAGGAAAAGCGTGCTGTTCCGCCGATGCCACAGCGACCAGAGGCCGACCAGCATCATCAGAACACCCAGCCCCACCATGATGCGGAACGAGAAAAAGATGATCGGAGAGGGCGGTCTCTGGTCACGGGGAAAATCCTTCATCCCCGGCACCTTGCCATCCAGGCTGTGCGTCAGGATCAGCGAACCCAGGAGCGGGATGCCGACCGCATAATCCGTACGCTCGGTTGTCATGTTGGGAATGCCGAAAAGAAGTTCCGGCGCACGTCCCTCGCTGTTCCAGTCGCCTTCCATGGCCGCCAGCTTGGCGGGCTGATATTTCAGCGTGTTCAGCCCATGGGCGTCGCCCGCCATGATCTGGATGGGTGCCACGATGGTCGCCATCCACATCGCCATCGAAAACATGACCCGCACGGGTTCAGTGGACATCTTGCCCTGCCGTCGCGCCTTCAGCAGGTGCCATGCGCCGGTCGCGCCGACCGCGAAGGCCACCGAAAGGAACGCCGCGAGGCCCATATGCACGAGACGGAAGGGAAAGGACGGATTGAAGATGATGGCCAGCCAGTCATCGGGCAGGAACTGCCCGCTGGACGGGTCGATCCGATAGCCACGCGGCGTCTGCATCCAGGAATTGGATGCCAGAATCCAGGTCATGGAAATCAGCGTGCCGACGGATACGCAGCAGGTCGCGGCGAAATGCAGTCCACGTCCGACCTTGTTCATGCCGAACAGCATGACGCCCAGGAAGCCGGCTTCCAGGAAGAACGCGGTCATCACCTCGTAGGACAGCAGGACACCCGTGATCGGGCCGGCCTTCTTCGAAAAGACCGACCAGTTGGTGCCGAATTCGTAGGCCATGACCAGGCCGGACACGACGCCCATCCCGAAAACAATGGAGAATGCCTTGATCCAGTATCGGTAGAGATCAAGAAAGACCTGCCGCCCCGTTGCCAGCCAGATCCCTTCGAGAACAGCCAGATACGCCGCCAGTCCGATCGAAAAGGCAGGGAAGATGATGTGAACGCCCACGGTAAAGGCGAACTGAAACCGCGCCAGAAGGAACGCTATATCGTGAGCATTCTGCATCCATACCTTCCAAAATTTTTCTCGACATCGACAGGAAGATGTCTGTTATTTTCCGCATCGGAAATCCGTAGGGGGTCACATCTGAACACCGATGAGAAATGCGTGAACATCTCGCGGGAAGCTGATTCCTATCGTAAGATTTCCCTGCGCATTCGTCCAAGACCTTCTACTTATAACAATATGCATATTGGTTATATCGATGTGGAATTTCCATCTATCCTGATTATGGATTATACTGGAAAGCGTCACGCAAGGATGCGATTTTCCCGGCATTCCTCATCTCTGGACACGTCCGGCCAAGCATGAACCGGCAAGGAGTTTTCGAGTATTGACCACGCTTCAACCCGTCGACGCAAAACTGACCCGAGCCGCGATGTTCCTGATCGTGACATTGAATAACGGCGAGGATACCGCGATCGGCGCGCAGGTTCGGGATCTGCTGGGCGATATGTCCTCCCTGGTGCGGGGCGTCGGTTTCCGTATTCCCGATGGTCGTCTGAGCTGCGTGACCGGCATCGGTTCGGACGCGTGGGACGTGCTCTTCGGTGCGCCGCGCCCGAAGGATCTGCATCCGTTCGTGGAAATTCACGGGGTGCATCACGCGCCGTCCACGCCTGGCGATCTGCTGTTTCATATCCGTGCCACGCGGATGGATTTGTGCTTCGAACTGGCCGCCACGATCGTCTCGCGCCTCGAAGGGGCCGCGACCGTGACCGACGAGGTTCACGGGTTCAAATATTTCGACGAACGCGATCTGCTAGGCTTTGTCGATGGCACCGAAAATCCGTCCGGTCAGGCGGCGATTGATGCGACCATTATCAGGGACGAGGATCCGGATTTTGCCGGCGGCAGCTATGTCATCATCCAGAAATACCTGCATGACCTGAAAAAATGGAACGCGATACCGGTCGAAACGCAGGAAGACGTCATCGGTCGGCACAAGCTCTCCGATATCGAGCAGCGCGACTTCAACAAGAAGAGCTATGCCCATAATGTTCTGACGAATATCGAGGAAAACGGCGAACAGCTTCAGATCCTGCGCGACAACATGCCGTTCGGCGAGGTCGGCAAAGGCGAATTCGGCACGTATTTCATCGGCTATGCCCGATCGCCCGCACGCACGGAACAGATGCTGCAAAACATGTTCGTGGGTAAGCCGCCGGGCAATTACGACCGGATCCTGGATGTCAGCACCGCCATCACGGGCGGGCTGTTCTTCATTCCAACCGCCGATTTTCTGGACGACGCGCCTGACTTGCCCGCCTCTCAACCGACAGACCACCACATGTCCGGGAATCCGGCGCCTGAAACCCGCGACGTCGATCGCACGTCTCTGGGTATCGGCTCACTGAAAGAGAAACCGTAACATGAACAATCTCCATCGCCATCTCGCACCTGTTTCCAGCGCGGCCTGGGAGCAGATCGAAGACGAAGCCGCGCGCACGATCCGGCGACATCTGGCGGGTCGGCGTGTGGTCGATACCTCCGAACCGCGCGGGACTGCGCTGGCTGGAATCGGAACGGGACGCGGCAGCAGGATCGATGCGCCGCAGAGCGGCGTTCGCGCCATAAAGCGGGAAATCCTTCCGCTCGTCGAACTGCGGGTTCCGTTCACCCTGTCCCGCGAAGAGATCGACGCCGTCGATCGCGGCTCCCAGGATTCGGACTGGCAGCCGGTCAAGGATGCGGCGAAGACCATCGCATTCGCCGAGGATCGCGCCATATTCGACGGTTACGCCGCCGCGGGCATCCAGGGCGTTCGTCAAGCAACCTCCAATACGCCCCTCACGCTCCCGGCGTCGGTCCAGGACTATCCACGAGTCATTGCCGAAGCGCTCAACACGCTCCGACTGGCGGGCGTGAACGGCCCCTATTCGGTGGTTCTGGGCGCGCAGGCCCATCTGGCCGTCAGCGCCGGTGACGATGACGGCTATCCGGTGCGCAAGCACATTGAAAGCCTGATCGACGGCAAGATTATCTGGGCGCCCGCGATCGAGGGCGCCTTCGTCGTCACCATGCGGGGCGGCGATCTGGTGCTCGATATCGGGCAGGATTTTTCGATTGGCTATCTCAGCCACACGGCCGATACGGTCGAATTGTATCTCGAAGAAAGCTTCATCTTCCGCGTCCTGACCAGCGAGGCGACTGTAGCGATCAATAATACGGTCCCGAAAGCGATTTCGACGCCCTAAGCCGGAACATCCACCACCCGCTCCACGTTCAACCTTTCTGACGAACGGATTCAGACGATCAGTTTTCAATTCTAACAACAGGATAGAACATGTCTCACGACCACGTTCCGCATGCCGCCAGTTCCCTACGGGATCTTGGCCGCAAAGCGATGCATTCTCCGAAACTTCTTTCTCGGGAAGAGGTTATCCGTATTGCCGAACACGTCCTCAAAGGGGGCGAGCATGCCAGCGAACTGGAAAAGGAAATCGCCAAAAAGACGACCCATAATCCCGAAGGCGTGGAAGCGGA
This sequence comes from Brytella acorum, assembly GCF_029309905.1. Classification (GTDB taxonomy): domain Bacteria; phylum Pseudomonadota; class Alphaproteobacteria; order Acetobacterales; family Acetobacteraceae; genus Brytella; species Brytella acorum. The sequence goes on along the minus strand of NZ_JARBJP010000005.1, from coordinate 141,898 downwards.
CGAACTGGTCATTCTCGGGAAAAAGACCCTCGAAGACAAATAAGAGTGACCTTTCGGAAATCTCTTTATCGTTTCTTCCTGAATGAGGCCGGATCATGCCCGAGAAAGCTTTCCACAAAGGCCATCGGGACGCCAGGGTCAGAGCGGAAATCCACGATATCGATATCGCACTTTAAAACCGACAGATGCGTTCGCGGGTTATCGCCCAAGTCTTTCCTCTTCCGATAGCCCACGAACAGCCCCGCAGGAAAGAAGACTGACATGGACAATCCGCTCGAAAATTCTCCGCAAAAAGAAGCGCGCATTTTCGCCAAGGCAAAAGAATTGTGGGCGGCCGACGGCAAGCCGGCCTGCGGTCCCGATGCCTACAGGGAGCAGGCTTCGGATCTGATCGGAATGGAGAGCGATCCCGACGCTGGCCAGATTCCCGTCCACTCGCCAGTGCCCGTCGGACCGTATGGTCAGCCTCTCGAAGAGGCGTGGCTGGAGGAGAACCTCGGCAATCCGGGTGGCAGCATGAACGAACTCGACGACAAGCAGGAAGTGCCGTTCGCAACGCGGGGTGATGAGGAGAAATACCTCAAGGACAATGAGTGACTGCCATCCGGTTTTTCTAGTGAGTTGACCTCGATCGGGAAGAAAACATCATGATGCCCGTATTTCTCGACAAAGATTCGAAACCGGCCGCACCGCGTGAAGACGGTTGGTATATTCTCGATGGCACTGACATTCGGGACGAAGGCCCTTTTACGACCGAAGTCCAAGCCTCTCTCTGGATCGACGACCAGGAACCGGACCCCATTGCCGGAGAAACGCTGCCTTCCGAGTGATCCGCTTGATGATTTGAACCGACATGCCGAGACTGATTACGTCCCGCTACGGCAGACTCGCAAGTCATGGATACTACGAACCTTCATCGCTCGACCTGCAAAGTTTCATATAGGCAGCGGGACTATGTCCCGTGATCTTCCGAAATATTGCCGCGAAAGCGCCCGGACTTTCGTAACCGACGTCAAGTGCGACGCTGGTGACGGCCTCCCCGCGTGCCAGCCTTTCCTGGGCATTGAGGATACGCAGCCGCTGACGCCAGGCCGTAAACGGCATTCCCGTCTCCGCCCCGAAATGCCGGACGAAGGAGCGCACGGACATGGATGCCTCGATCGCCCAGTCCTGCTGCTCGCGCGCATCGGCCGGGTTTTCGCTCAGCGCATCAGCGACACGCCGTAAGCGGCCATCCGTCGGAAAAGGCAGGGAAACCGATGCGCGGGGCAAGGACAAAAATTCATCCCAGAAACTCTCGGCCAGACGGGCGAGACTATCGCTCCAGAATGGATCTGACACACAATGCGCTAGCCGCTCTGCTTGCGCGATCAGAAGGGGCGTACCCCGCACGAGAAACGGCTGCGCGGGTAACATCGTGGATCGTGCCTGATTGATGAACAGGCTCCAGCCGCGCACGGCGCCGTGCGAGCGGGCTGTATGGCACAGATAAGGTGGCAACCACAAAGCCTGGCCGGGGCCGATCAGCCAATATGCCTCGTCCGTCCGCATACCCATCACCCCATGCCCTATCCCGAAGATCTGACCACGGGAATGGGCATGCAGGTCCGCAATCCGGCGTGTTTCCTGCTGCATATGTCCCCCCAACAGCCAGGGAAGATCCGCGTCTGGACTGTCCATACAGGACGGGATCAGGGAAGAAGTGGCGCGCATGAGTCGAAATGTGGCTTATGTGATGAAGCACGCCAAGCCCCGCCCTTTTAAAATCTCGCATGAAGCGACACGGGCCCCCTGCGGATCTCGTGCAACCACAGCAAAGAGACATCATCATGAAAATCGGATTTATCGGACTTGGCGCCATGGGCCATCCTATGGCGAGACGCCTGCTCGACGCGGGACACCATCTCGTTGTCTATAATCGAACAGCAGCCAAAGCGGACGATCTCGTGGCTATGGGAGCGGCCCTGGTGGAAACGCCCGCCGCCGTCGCGTGGGAAGTCGATGTCGTCTTTTCCATGATGTTCGACGATGCGACCACCCAGGAAACAACCTTCGGCAAGGACGGGATCGCGTCCGGATTGTCGTCGAAGGCCATTCACGTTTGCTGTAGCACGGTCTCCCTCGCCCAGGCGCGCCGTCTGCGCGACGGTCATGCGGAGCGTGGGCAGACTTATGTCAGCGCCAATGTTCTCGGGCGCCCACCTGCGGCGGAAGCAGGAGAATTGTTCGTCATGGCGGCAGGAGCCCAGGACGCGCTGGACCGCCTGGAACCGGTGCTCAAGTGTTTTGGGCCGCATATCTTCAGAATGGGTGACGACCCCATTCAGGCCAATCTGGCCAAACTGTCGCTCAATTTCATGATCTATTCGACCATCGAACAAATGGCGGAGGTGTTTGCGCTCAACGAGAAGGCCGGAACCGACCCACGCAAAATTTTCGAAGTCATGACGGGTAGCTTCTATAATGCTCCGGTCCACAGGAACTACGGCAAGCTGATGATCGAGCACGATTATGATTATCCCGGCGCACCGGTGACGCTCGGCCTAAAGGATGTCAAGATGTTCATGGATGCCGGAGGCGATTACGGCGTTCCGCTGCCTTATGCCTCGGTCGTCCGCGATCGCCTGCTCAGCGCCGTCAGTGCCGGAGACGCCGATCGCGATTTCGTCGTGCTGCTGGAACGCGTGCGACAGGAGAGTGGCTTGAAGTAGGATGGACGGAAACCGCACGAACACATCGGAAGTCTTGGCCGCAAAAATGACGAAACGGGTTCTGGTGATCATGGGCAGTGTGCGGGCCGGGCGTCATTGTCCGACCATCGCACGGTGGGTTTCCAGGATCGGACAGGAAAGGACCGATCTTGCAATCGAGATTATCGATCTCGCGGAATGGTCGCTTCCCATGGACGACGAGCCCGGCATCCCAGCACTCGGTCTTTACGAGCAACCCCATTCAAAAGCCTGGAGCGAGAAGGTGGCGCGAGCCGATGGCTTCGTTTTCGTGACACCCCAATATAACTGGGGGTATCCGGCCGCGCTGAAGAACGCCATCGACCACTGCTATCTCGAATGGAAAGGAAAACCCCTGATGATCGTCACCTATGGCGGTCATGGCGGCGGGAAATGCGCGGCACAACTGCATCAGGTGGCTGAGGGACTCAAAATGAGGCCTGTTTCTCCGATGCCCGCGATGACTCTTTCAAACGCCATCATTCGAGAAAATGCCCCTCTTGATGACGTGACCTTTGAAGCGGCTCTTTCCCCGGTCCAGGACGGTTGGACAGCGCTCGCTGAAAGCCTATCCTCTTCGACATAACGTGCAAGCACTCGTATTATCAGACGAAATCCATCTGATAATACGGTCCGACTGAAAAACCGTCCGGTAACGCCTGCCTCGCGGCGTATGGGCGTCAGCCGGGAGATGACAGACCGCCGAAAAACGCGTCCAGCCCTCGTTCGAAGCGCGCGTCGAAATCACCGGCAAGAACGGCGTCGAGGCTTTGGGACAACGCTGGAAACCGACCGCCCATCGCAGAGATGAATTGTTCCCGCACGGACTCAACGCTTTCTTCGCCGCTCCATCGCTCGCGAAAACCCTGTTCCTCGATTGTGAAACCAAGAACATACGAAACGAGATTGAACATGGCATCGACCGCCGTCTGCTGTGTCAGCCCTTTACACAGCAAGGCTGCAAGCGCGATATCGGCCACTGCCAGAACGTTTTCGCCCATGACATAGGTGCCCGCATAAACCCGTGCTCCATCCCGACGCGACAGCAATGTCGCACGCAACGCCGTTGCCAAAGACCATAATACGTCGTCTGGCTCTGTCGTCACATTCACCATACCGGCAACGGGCGCGATCAGGGCATCGGCCATCTGGTCGAGCAGGTCCCGCTTCGATGGAAAGTGCCAGTAAAGCGTGGGTGCCTGCACGTTAAGGGCTTTTGCCAATACACGCATGGTCAATCCATCACTGCCGACTTCGTCGAGAAGTGTCAGCGCCGTGCGCAGGACGGTCTGTTTATCAATTGCCATGCTTGACTCCCTAACATCGTTAGGGCCAGTCTAACAACGTTAGATTGGAGTTTCGATATGAAAAATCTCGATGTCGTTGTGGTTGGCGGCGGCCCTGTGGGTTTGTGGACAGCATGCGAACTCAGGCTTGGCGGACTTGACGTCACGGTGCTTGAACGCCGCACGGAAAGGGTCGCGCAATCCCGGGCACTGACCCTTCATGGCAGGACGATCGAGTTGTTCGCCATGCGCGGCATCGCGGAACGTTTTCTTGCCGAAGGGCGTCCCATTTCGAACGGCCACTATGCAGGGCTCGAAACGCGGCTGGATTTTTCGTGCTTCGACACGCGCTTTCCCTTCACACTGTTTCTGCCGCAGAGCCGCACCGAAGCCCTGATCGAGGACCATGCGCGCGAACTGGGTGTGGATATCCTGCGCGGCCATCATGTCGAGTATATCACCGGCAATACGTCTGACGGCTACGACCTTGTCGCCCGTCACGCGCAGGGCAATTCCACCTTCCATGCCCGCGCGGTGGTCGGCGCGGACGCGCGACACAGTGTCGTGCGACAGACGGCAGGTATCTCGTTCGATGGGCATGATGCAACGGTAAGCATCATGATGGGCGATGTGCGCATAGATGGCCTTGAAGGCCCGCCAGTCCGTATGGTGACGAACGAACATGGTGGCGTGGCGATCGTGCCGGTCGCGGCCGACGGCACGGTGCGCGTCATCATGGCGGACCCCGAACGTATGCATGTTCCTGTGGCCCAGCCTCTGTCGCTCGATGAGCTGACGACATCTACTCAACGGATACTGGGTGCCGGTATCCGGCTCAGCGAACCGTCATGGCTGACCCGCTTCGGCGATGAGACACGGCTTGCCGCGCGTTACCGCGAAGGCAATCTTTTCATAGCCGGCGATGCTGCTCATCTGCATCTGCCCGCGGGCGGACAGGGCATGAATGTCGGATTGCAGGACGCGATGAATCTGGGTTGGAAGCTCGCAGCGGTCCTGAAGAGCGAAGCGCCCGACGCGCTGCTCGACAGTTACGAAATCGAACGTCGGCCGATCGGTGCCCAGCTTGCACGCAATACCGAGGCACAAGGTGCGTTGATGACGCGTTTCGACCCGGCTCATCTGGCGTTGCGTGCTGAAATGTCGGAGCTGCTGAAAATGCCCGAGGTCAATCGCAGGCTCGCGGGCGTGCTGTCCGGGTTCGATCTCCGCTATCCCGCTGGCGGCCTTTTCGGAAACCGGATGGGCAGCGGCGAACGGGTGCCCGATCACCCCGTGACGCTGGCGGACGGAACATCGACGACCATCCACAGTCTTCTGGCGGACGGACGATGGCTCCATCTCTCGTCCGGCAATGGTACACGCATCACGCTGCCTGACTGGTTGTCAGCCGACAGCGTACGCTTCGTGGAAGCGTCATCCGGCGTACCTGGCGCCGATGCTCCGACCGCTCTTCTCGCACGTCCCGATGGTTACAGTGCGGGACACATGACCCACGCAGCGTGATCTGCGAGAAAACGGTGTTCCGCCAAGCTGGCTTTTTCGCCCATCCGCTGTAAAAAAACGCATCAACCGCGCCTCGTCAGCGGGTTTCACGAAACCGAACAGGAGCGTCCCCGCAAAATGGCCGTCCGGGCGCGCGCGGGCCTTCATCCCTGATTTCACTGGCTGACCGGAACGTAATGCAACCGTGGAAAGCCAATGCCAATTGACCCGCGAGAAAATTCCTGGCTCCATCGATGATCTCAGGAGGTAGTTCGATGCGAACGTCTTCGGCGTGGTGGCAATGATCAAGGCCGTGCTGCCGGGAAGGCGGGAAGTGCGGCATGGGCATATCGTCAATGTCACATCCATGAGCGGCTTCATCACAAAGCCCGGTATCAGCTTTTACTGCGGCAGAAAATTTGCGCTCGACGACATATCCGAGACGCTCCTGGTTTCGTGCGCCAAAAGCTTGAGCAGATGACCTCGCAAATCACCGCCCGTGAGACAGTTTCCCGTTCGACAAGCTTCGATATCTGAGTCATATGATCTGGACGGCGAACGCGCTGCCGCGTCCCTCGTCGAGCGGCAGCGTCTGTGGCAGAGAGCTGTTTTCGGGATTGCCCACGCAATTCAGGTTGTTTGGATCAAAAGCCTGCTCACCGGACTCCACACCTTCGGTGCAAGACAGGGGCCGATCAGTTTCAGGGCCATCCAGCGATCGAGTTCGGCAAACGCTCTATTATGGAACTGATAATGAAGCCTGACGGCACAAAAGATGAAGCAGAATGCCGACCCATCGGAACGGATGTCTCGATCTCGAAGGAGAGAGTCCATGACGCGCCTGACGGCTTGTCCCTGACATGTGAGGATTCGAAAGGCGGCGCCACCGATGACAACGACCTGTTCGGCTGCCAGTGCTGCATGATCCCCTGGCTGCTTTGAGTCGAACACAAGCTGTTCAGACAATCGCAACGACAGCCATGAAAGAGCACCAATGTTTCTTCCTGACGTTATAAACGGCTGAAAGCGCTTCACGCATCCTGATGGAGAAACGCATCGACTGCCTGTCTCCGCGCCTCTCCATCGACACGAGCCGTGCTCCGACAGTTATCAGGCCGAAAGCTCCCTTCGCACGATTTCCGCGCCCGCGCCCAGAGCATTGAGCTTGCCGCGCGCCACCTCACGCGGCAATGGCGCCATGCCGCAGTTCGTGCAGGGGTAAAGCTTGTCCGCATCGACAAACTTGAGTGCCTTTCGCAAAATATCGGCCACTTTTTCGGGCGTCTCGACCGTTCTGGTGGCGACATCAATGGCGCCGACCATGACTTTTTTTCCGCGAATGAGCTCGATCAGATCCATGGGAACGCGGGAGTTCTGGCACTCCAGAGAAATCAGGTCGATATTGGATTTCTGGAGTTTGGGAAATATTTGTTCATACTGGCGCCACTCGTCCCCGAGAGCATTTTTCCAGTCGATATTGGCTTTGATGCCATAGCCATAGCAGATATGAACCGCGGTTTCGCACTTCAGTCCTTCTATGGCCTTTTCCAAAGTGGCAATACCCCAATCGTTCACCTCATCGAAGAAAACATTGAAGGCAGGTTCATCGAACTGGATGATATCGACGCCAGCCGCTTCGAGTTCTCTCGCCTCCTGATTGAGGATCCTGGCGAATTCCCAGGCCAGCTTTTCGCGGCTTTTGTAATGGCCATCATAGAGCGTGTCGATCATGGTCATGGGGCCAGGCAGAGCCCATTTGATCGGTTTCTTCGTCAGACTGCGTAAAAACTTCGCGTCCTCGACAAAGACCGGCTTCTCACGCGTCACGGCGCCCACGACCGACGGCACGCTTGCATCGTAGCGGTCACGAATTTTAACCGTCTGACGGTTCTCGAAGTCAACACCGCCAAGATGCTCGATAAACGTGGTGACGAAATGCTGACGCGTCTGTTCGCCATCGCTGACAATATCGATATCGGCACGATCCTGATCGTCCAGCGTCAGGCGCAGCGCATCCTGCTTGCCCTCGACCAGTTCTTCGCCCTGTAATTTCCAGGGAGACCATAATGTTTCAGGCTTAGCGAGCCAGGACGGCTTGGGCAGGCTACCAGCCGTCGACGTGGGAAGGAGTGTTTTCATGAGAGTGACCTTATGCTTCTAATCGATCAGGCGGCGTAACGGGCAGACCACCGTTCAAGAATATCGTGATACGGCTTGATGAAATTCTCTTCCGTATATATTCCCTGTGCGGTCGCCAGTTGGCTCCGCTCTTCACGGTCGTAGATTATTCGGGTGTTTGAATAATCCTGATGTTTCAGACTGGGTTGACAGCACTCGGCAGCCGCAGCATTGGCATTGTAGATTTCAGGACGATAAACTTTCTGAAAAGACTCCATCACGCTGATGGTGCTGATAAGTTCAAGAAAAGAGTAATCAGACAGCAGATCACCGGAAAAATAAAATGCCAGTGGCGCCATACTATTGGCAGGCATGAAATAACGAACTTTCATGCCCATTTTATTAAAATACTGATCCGTCAGAGAAAAGTCATGCTGTTGATACTCGACACCCAGGATAGGATGCCGGTTTTCTGTCCGGTGATAGGTTCGATTGGTTGAAATACTGAGACATATGACAGGTGGCTTCCTGAAATCCCTCTTATATGCCGCTGAATTTACAACCGCCTTAAAGAGATTTCCATGCAGATCTCCGTAATTAAGAGGAACAGTGAATTCTGCCTTGTCTTTATTGTATTCCGGCAATAACACGCTGAAATCGTAGTCTCGGACATATGAAGAAAAACTGTTCCCTGCGAGACCTTTCATGCGTATACCGGCTTTTTTATCGACAATCGTACTATAAAGGATTTCAATCAGCGGAAAGCTGCCGTTCTTATCGGCAAAAGCAAGGTCCATCTCGACGGAAACGATTTCGAGTTCGATCGAATAGCGATCTCCCCTGGGATTATCCCAGGACGCCAAATCATTGAAACGATTTTCAATCATCAACAGAACGTTACGCAGGTTTTGCTGGCGACTCTCACCTCTCGCCAGATTGGCGAAATTGGTCGTAAGCCGCGTCCTGTCCGACGGATGATAGTTCTCATCGAAGCGAAGTCGATGGATACTGAAGGTTGAATCCTGGATCATTATGGTCTTTCGTCCTTTATCTCACAGAAAGTCAGAATTTTATTTTATATTTTACATGAATACATGGTTTTTAATTCTATCTTTCTGAAATGATGGCCATCGTCATGTCTGCTTTATGCCCAAACGGCACAGTGAATAAAAATGATTTTATTTCATAAAAATATAAATATCATTCATGGGTTGGTGCAGTTTATAACTCTGTGGTCAAAGACGTCGAGAGTTCGAAAAAGAACCGTGAAGCGAAGCGGCTGGCCCGTTCGTCAAACTTTCCCACCACCCTATTGACCGACTTTTCCAGACGTCGCCGTCCCTTCCGCATAAAGCAGCCAGTCCACGGAATCCCGACAATCCGCAGTTTTTCTCCCATCCTGGATGCCTGAGGCCATGGACGTCCGGTATCCATGCGATGATCGCCCCATTTTCATCAACCATCACCTATTCGTCGATCATGATCAGTGACGTGCCGTATAGGTGAGTGTTCCGAAGACGATCTGCGGCAACATTGTCTTTGGAACATGTCTTTGAGAGCGGCTTCCGTAAGGCACTCCAAGCTCTTCCATGAGCCGGATAACACACGGAAGCAGACGTTGCCGGAATGATGCACGACGGTCATCGCTCGGGGGTCCGTGCGGAAGCACTGACACTGCCGCTCTTACCGGTCGTGACGGTTCAGGCGTGAACTGCCATGCCCGTCTCTTCGCAGAGACGTCGCCAGGTGGCAGCGAGGTCATCTTCTGCTTCCTGTCGTCCGGGCAAACGTGTCAATAGACACAAACGCTCAGACCCCTGTCTCCGTCGGGAACCTCATCTTGTTCAAATCACTTTCCACCCAGGCGATTCTCGGACTGTGGGCCCTGTTCGCCTCGACCTTCATAGCCGTCACGACCGAGGTGGCACCTGTCGGCATTCTGATCGACATGGCCCAGGGTTTTCGGATCACGGAAGGTCACGCGGGCCTCGCCGTAAGCGCCTATGCGCTGCTGGTGGCTCTGGGCGCGGTACCGCTCACCATCGCGACAGCCAGAGTAGATCGCAAGCTCCTGATGCTTCTCTGCCTGGGCGGCTACGTTGTCTCCAATCTCGTTTCAGCCGTGGCCCCGACCTTTTTTATTCTCTGTCTGGGGCGCGCACTCGGAGGCGTCTCCCATGCTGTCCTGATGTCCATCGCATCAGCCTATGCCGCGTATCTGGTACCCAAGCAGATGACCGGCCGCGCGATTTCCTTCGTATATGGCGGAACGTCTCTGGGTTCCGTCCTCGGTGTTCCGGGAGCGGCAGCTATCGGTCACTTCGTAGGCTGGCGACCGGCCCTCTACGTCATGGCCATCCTGTCGGCCCTGCTCACCGTCTTCATCGCATTCTGCCTACCCCGCATCGAAGCGCCCATGACGCGAACCCTGCGTCTGCCGTCGCTTCAGTCGCGACAGGCCGTGCGGATCTTTGCCGTCGTCGTCATGATCAATGCCGTCTTTTTCTTCGCCCACAACCTTCTCTATACTTATGTTTCACCGCTCCTGCTCGCGCATGGTCTGCCTGAACGTGCTCTGAGCGTCGCCCTGCTGATCACAGGCGCCGTCAGTGTCTGCGGGCTGTGGGGCGCGGGACTGGTCGTGGATCGCTGGCCCGCGGCGGGGCTGTTCGGCGGCGGCTTTGCCATGCTCTCCGGGATCGGGCTGGTTTACGGCCGTCTGCTTGCTGGTTGGGAAACCGTCGCAGCGGTCGGACTGTGGTGCATGGGCTATGCCGCCATCATTCCTTTTGTCATGTCTGGCGCCATTCGCGCACGGGCGACCAGCGCGGATGTGGCGGGCGCCGCCATCAACAGCAGTAGCAATTTCGGTATCCTGTTCGGATCAGCGATCGGTGGCCATCTGCTGAGCACCCTTGGATTTGCGGTTCTTTGTCCTGCTGCCGCTCTCACAGCTCTTGTCGGCCTGGTATTGGCCGCATTGAATCCTACCGCTTTCCCCCGGACGCTGCACCACGACGATACAACATCTCCGGCGGAAGAAGCGTCATGAGGCTCGAGACCCATTAATTTATCGAATTGAGATTTTTTGCAGTTCACAAACATTAGAAATTACCATCCCTCCATTATCAGGATTCCCATCTTATATTTAAAACAATAAGCGGTTTTATTTATTTTATACGAAAACTCTTGACTGAAGCGAATATAACCTGATTTTTTGGCTCTCAACGAGGCGAGGTTGACGGTTCTTTGCGATGATAGTTGGTCTGTATGGAGACCAGAGCGGAAAACATGGTGTTCTGGCTTGCTACGTGGGGACGCTTGTGCGCGTCAGGAACAGAAAGCGGCGTATAAAGGAAAGGTTATCGTTGATCGGATCCTCCGTCCATCCACTGAACAGATTATTCAGCATCTGGATCACCAGAGTTTTAAACATCAGTCCCGGGTTAAATAGTGAGCGACCGCTTTTGTGCCTGCCTGAATAGGCCAGAGCGCTGCCCAGATCAGCACGTCCGTCATGTTCGTCGCAAAAAGCACCAGAATCCGGCTCTTTTCCTGAGTGGGTCCGTCGGAAACTTCGTTGAGCGTCTGAACGCAGGGCGAGGAAGGTCTGGACTATGAGCGACGACCGTCGCGGGAGATCCAAGTGAGTCATTGATCTATCACGATAAGAGTTTATAAAAATAAACTGAAGTGATATATTTTTTCATTAGTATGAATTTCGTGCATACATCGGACAAAACATGGCCATTCTGGAGCGCAGTCACCTGACGATCATTCGGGAAGTCGCGCGAGAAGGCTCGCTGACGGCCGCTGGAATACGTCTGAACCTGACCCAGCCAGCGCTCAGTCACGCTATCCGCAAGATCGAGCAGCAACTTGGCGTCAAGATATGGAGGCGGGAAGGACGCTCCCTCGTGCTTACCCAAGCCGGCGAATGGCTGCTGTCGCTGGCAAACCGACTGCTGCCACAGTTTGAACTCGCGGAGAATCGTCTTGAACAATTCGCGAATGGTGAGCGTGGCACATTGCGCATCGGAATGGAGTGCCATCCCTGCTATCAGTGGCTCCTGAAGGTGGTCTCACCGTATCTCGAAAGATGGCCGAAGGTCGATGTGGATGTAAGGCAGAAGTTCCAGTTTGGCGGGATCGGTGCATTGTTCAGTAATGAAATTGATATCGTAGTCACACCGGATCCACTTTATAAACCCGGTCTGAAATTCACACCGGTCTTCGATTACGAACTCGTTCTGGCCGTTGGCCCCGGTCATCCTCTGCGGAATGCGAAGTTCGTCTTGCCGGAGCAGCTTGCCGACGAAACGCTGATTACCTATCCAGTTCCATCCGATCGGCTTGATATTTATACGCAATTCCTGCAGCCGGCCGGTATTGGGCCACGGCAGCAAAAACAGATCGAGACGACGGACATCATGCTGGTGATGGTGACGCATGGAAGAGGCGTTGCGGCACTTCCGCGCTGGCTCGTAGAGGAGTATGCGGCTCGCTTCGAGCTTTATCCTGTAAAACTCGGGAAAAAGGGCATTGCGAAACAGATATTTCTTGGTCATCGGGAAACCGACGACGAGATTCATTATCTGAAGGATTTTATCGAATTCGCGGCTGCACCTCGTTTGGACCGTAAAGGACTGCTTTCAGAACCTAAGGGATCGACGAACCGTTGATTGAAATTCTTGCACCCAGGACTGTCATGCGGCAGCACTGATCCGCTCGATAAAGGCATCTTTGGCTTTTTGACCGACAGGGCATCGAGCCAGATATCGGGCGCGGTATCGGAACGTCGGCGACCTCCCACTGCGGGACCAGTCGGAACTTCCAGTTGGTCGAAACATGCAATTTTTTAACCAAAGAATAGAATAGCGAGATTTAATCAAGTCAAAAAAACACTACTACTTACCGCCCCTTTCAAAGAGGGTTCCCGCGAGAGGGGTATTCCGCCATGAAATCAAGAACACGAAGCCGCATTCAGGGTTTCAAGCGGAAAAAATTTCAAGTTCTTCCCGGCGTGGGACGAAGCACCGTCCCACGCCTCAGACCTTCAGACGGTCTTTATTTTCAGAACGGCGCGTCGATATCGACAACATCGATGAGCTTGTGATTCACAAACTCTTTGATACCCAGACCGACGAGTTCACGTCCGTAGCCAGAACGCAGCACGCCGCCAAAGGGCAGATCCGCCTTGACCATCGTCGGATGATTGACGAAGACCATGCCCGTTTCAATGCGCTTCGCGACCCGTTCGCCGCGGGCTTCATCCTTCGTAAAGACCGAACCACCCAGACCATACGGCGAGTCATTCGCGATACGAACTGCCTCATCTTCATCTTTGGCACGGAAAAGCATCGATACCGGACCGAAGAACTCTTCGCGCATCGCAGGATTGGCCTGATCCACTTCGGTCAGAATGACCGGGCGGAAGAATGCTCCGGCGTTCGGCATGTCGAGCGGAATTTCTTCAGACTTCGCACCAGCCTTTACGGCGCCCTCGACCTGCTCACGCAGCGAGTCGACAGCACCTTGCGAGGACAGGGGTGCCAATGTCGTCGACGGGTCCATCGGATCGCCCATCTTCAACTTGGTCACACCTTCCCGATAGCGGCTCAGAAATTCGTCGTAGATCGAGTCTACGACGATCATGCGCTTGGACGACACGCAGACCTGCCCGGCGTTCCAATGACGACCGAACACAGCCCACTTGACGGTCTTTTCGAGATCAGCGTCTTCCAGAACGATGAAGGCATCAGCGCCGCCGAGTTCCATCGTGCACTTCTTCAGGCCCTGCCCGGCTTCAGACGCCACCTTCGCACCAGCCCCTTCCGAACCGGTGAGCGCCACGCCGCGCACGCGGTGATCGGCGATGATACGCGACACCTGAGCATGGGAAGGAAAGAGGTTGCGGAAAGCCCCATCGGGCAGCCCGGCCTCCACCATCAGCTTATCCATCGCGGCCGCGCATTGCGGAACGTTGGAAGCATGCTTCAGGACGATCGTGTTACCAGCGGAGAGCTGGGGCGCGATAATGCGTGCAACCTGATAGAACGGGAAATTCCAGGGCTCGATCGCGAGGAGAATACCAAGCGGCTGATGAATGATCTGGGCGCGGCCTTCCGCCGCATCCGCCACCGGCAGCGCTTCCGGAACGAGGAGTTTTTCGGCGTTCTTCGCGTAATACTCGAAGATCGCGGCTGAAAGCTCCGTCTCGGCCTTTGCCTCGCCGAAAACCTTGCCCATCTCCAGCGTCAGAAGCTTCGAATAGGCATCCATGTCACGCCGCAGGATATCCGCCGCGTTCTGCATGACCTTCGCACGCTCTGCGAAAGAGGTCTCACGCCACGACAGAAAAGCAGCGTGCGCCTTGTCGAGCGCCGTATCGATCTCGGCATCCGTCGAATTCGGAAAAACCTTGATCTGCTCGTTCGTAAACGGATTGGTGGTAGCGTATGCCATAACTCAGATCCTTGTTGTCGCTTGCGGGCATCCAAAGGAATAGCCGCACAGGAAGAAAACGGGAACCGTCTCAGTTGCGGAAGTCGAGCACGATCCGTCCATCGATCCGCCCATTCTGTAGATCGTCGAAGATGCCGTTGATATTCTCAAGTTTGTCTGTCTTCACAACCGTGCGAACTTTTCCTTCGGCGAAGAAGGACAGCGCCTCGATCATATCGAGACGCGTCCCCACGATCGAACCCCGCACGGTCGTCCCCGACATCACCATGTCGAAAATCGAGATCGGAAACTCTCCCGGTGGCAGACCATTGAGCACGATCGTGCCGCCGCGGCGTGTATAGCCCATCGCCTGCGAAAAGGCCGTGCGCGAGACGGCCGTAACCAGCGCCCCATGCGCCCCGCCCACTTCCTTCTGCACGAAAGCGGCAGGGTCGGTGTCTTTGGCATTGACCGTCAAGGCTGCTCCGAGTTTACGCGCCGTCGCCAGCTTTGCATCGTCGATATCGACGGCCACGATATTGAGGCCCATGGCGACGCCGTACTGCACCGCCATCTGCCCAAGACCCCCAACGCCGGAAATGGCAACCCAGTTCCCTGCCTTGGCCTCGGTCATTTTCAGACCCTTGTAGACCGTCAGACCCGCGCAGAGTACCGGCGCGATCTCGATGGGATCGGCCCCGGCGGGGATATGAGCGACGTAGTTCGGGTCCGCGACAACATATTCTGCAAAGCAGCCATTGACGGTATAGCCGGTATCGTCCTGTTTTTCACAGAGCGTTTCCCAGCCGCCGAGGCAATGCTCGCAGTGACCGCAGGCCGAATAAAGCCAGGGCACGCCCACGAGGTCGCCTTCCTTGACCCATTTGACATTGCCGCCGACCTGGACCACCCGCCCTATGCCTTCATGCCCCGGGATGAAGGGCGGATTCGGCTTGCTCGGCCAGTCACCGCGTGCGGCGTGGAGATCCGTGTGGCAGACGCCGCAGGCTTCCATCTTCACCAGAATATGATTCTGGTCGATGGTCGGAATATCGAGTTCCTCAATCGTGAGCGGTTTGCCGAATTCGCGAACGACAGCCGCTTTCATTTTTCCCGACATCGTCTTTATCCTCTTCTCTGAACTCTCAGTCTCGTATCCGGCCTTCGTGACCGGACACGCGGCCCGGCACGAAAGACCGGCGAATCAGCTGGTGCCCAAAGCTTTCAGGGATTCGACCATCTTGCTCAGGACTGCCTGCGCATCGCCGAAGACCATGGTCGTATTCGGCAGAAAAAACAGTGGGTTCTGGACGCCGGAATAACCGGTGCCCTGTCCACGCTTGATGACGAAGACCTGTTTGGCCTGATCCGCGTTCAGGATCGGCATGCCATAGATCGGCGATGACTTGTCCGTGCGCGCGGAGGGGTTGACCACGTCGTTGGCACCAATGACCAGAGCGACATCAGTCGTCTTGAAGCTGTCATTGATGTCATCCATGTCAAAGATCATGTCATACGGCACACCGGCTTCGGCGAGCAGGACGTTCATATGACCCGGCATGCGACCTGCGACGGGATGGATCGCGAATTTCACATCCACGCCCGCCGCGACCAGCAGCTTCACCATCTCGTAGAGTTTCTGCTGCGCCTGTGCGACGGCCAGACCATAACCCGGAATGATGATGACGCTGGACGCGTAGCGCATCGTCGTCGCGGCGTCGTCGGCGTTGACCGATTTCATTTCGCCCTGCGGCCCCGCGGCGGCGGCGGAAGTCGCGCCGAAATTGCTGAACAGAACGTTGGCGATCGACCGGTTCATGGCCTTGGCCATCAGCACCGTCAGAAGTGTGCCCGCCGAACCCACGACCATACCGGCGATCATCAGCGCCGGATCGGCCATGACGTACCCTTCGAGTCCGACGGCGAGCCCCGTGAAAGCGTTATAGAGCGAGATCACGACCGGCATGTCCGCGCCACCGATGGGCATGGTCATGCACACACCGAAGAACAGCGCGCCCGCGAAGAAGAGACCGGAATAGATCCCGGCATTCTCCGCGCCCTGCATGCCCGTTACGACGGTCATCACGCCAAGCGCCAGCGTCGCCACGAAAACGAGGGCGTTGAAAGGACGCTGACCGGGAAAACGCATCGGGTTTTTCATGTGCCCGGCAAGCTTGGCCCACGCAATGACGGAACCCGTCAACGAGATACAGCCGATGAGGCCGCCCGCGACCGTCACGCCGAGGTGTAACGCCGAACTCTCCTGATGACGCAGCAGCGCGACGGCGGCCACGGCGGATGCCGAGCCACCGCCCATGCCGTTGAAGAGCGCGACCATCTCCGGCATCGCCGTCATCGGAACGGTGCGTCCCTGACGGCCCGCCCAGAGGCCGCCGATCAGCAGCGCGAGCACGGCCAGACCGATATTGACCGGCAGATGGGCGCGCACGTCGTCGGAAACATTCACGATCCCGAGGAAGCTGACGAGCACGACGAACGCCATGCCCCAGCCCGCGATGACGATGCCGCGCACGGCCGTCACCGGAGACGACATCCCCTTCAGACCGTAGATGAACAGCGCCGAGGCGATAAGGCCGCTCAGGCCGATGATATATTCGATGACAGTCATGACGCCGCCTTCTGGTTCGCCGCATTTTTCGCGGTCGTGGTCGCGGCGCTGGGCTTGAACATGGCCAGCATGCGATCCGTTACGACATAACCGCCCATGACGTTACCGGCCCCGAACAGGACGCCGACGAAACCGATGATCTGCTCGGGAACCGTGGTCGCGGAGAACAGCGCCGAAAGCGCGCCCACGACCACGATGCCGTGAATGAAATTGGAGCCGGACATCAGCGGTGTATGCAGGATCGACGGCACGCGGCTGATAACCACGTAGCCGGTGAAGGCCGCAAGCATGAAGATGTAGAGGGCGATGACGAAGGTCATTGAGGTAATGGCCATCGGATTATCCTTTCGCCGCAGGCGCGGTGGCGGAAGCGGCAGGAGGGGACGCTGGCCCCTCGACAGCCTGCCGCACGCCGTCATTGGTGATCTTGCCGTCATGCGTCACGAGCGTTTTCGCAATGACCTCATCGGTCATGTCGAGCGAAAGCTTGCCGTCCTTGACGATCTGCTGAAGCAGGTTGAGAACGTTTTTGGCGTAAAGCTCGCTCGCCTGCTCGGCGAGGCAGGATGGCAGATTGACCGGGCCGACGATCACGGCAGGACCGACCTGGACGGTTTCACCCGCCTTCGTGCCTTCGCAGTTGCCGCCACCCTCAGCCGCCATGTCGACGATCACCGCGCCCTGTTTCATTTTCGCGATCTGGTCCGCGTCAATCAGGCGCGGCGCGCGGCGTCCCGGAACGGCCGCCGTGGTCAAGATGAGATCGGCCCTGGCGATATGATCGGTCAGAACCGCACGCACCTTGGCCTTTTCGTCGTCGGTCAGTTCGCGCGCATATCCGCCCTGACCCGTTGCGTCCACGCCCGTATCGACGAATTTGGCGCCAAGGGAATGCGCCTCCTCCTTTGTCTCGGGGCGGACGTCATAACCTTCGGTCACGGCGCCCAGACGATGCGCGGTGGCAAGCGCCTGAAGCCCGGCCACGCCCAGACCCATGACCAGAACCTGGGCCGCCCGCAGGGAGCCGACCGCCGTCGTCATCATCGGAAGGATCTTCTGCATGTGCGTCGCGCCGAGCAGGACGGCGTAATAACCGGCCAGAGTGGCCTGGCTCGACAGCACGTCCATCGCCTGCGCACGACTGATACGAGGCACCTGCTCCATCGCGAAGCATGATATCTTCCCGTCGCGAAGCGCTTCGACCAGCTCGGGATGATTGCGACCGTAGATGAGGGAAATGAGAATCGACCCCGGCTTCATGGCCGAAATCGCAGCGACCGACGGGGGATTGACCGAGAGCACGATATCCGCCGAAGCGATCATGGCCGCCTGGGACGCCTCGACGGATACGCCCTTGTAAGCCGCGTCGACGTAGGACGAGGCCGTGCCCGCGCCGGCTTCGATCGCCAGATCACAACCCAGCTTGGATATCCGGGCCGCCACGTCGGGAACAAGCGCGACGCGCCGCTCTCCCGCGTCTGTCTCCTTAAGTGCCGCTATTTTCAAGGCCATGTTTGATCCCCGCGTCGTATTGAGTGTCGAGCGCGAAACACTCCTTATCTACGCGCGGGCGGCAGCGATCGCCCCTAAGGAGTACTCCGGCCATCCGGGTCATGCCCGGAGCCAGAGTTCCTTAGATCATGAATGGGCGTTCCGTACCTTGACATGCGTCAAAAAAGACATTCGTCAGGGTCGGGCGCCCATGAAAATTTTATGTCAGCGCCTCTTCGGCACGCGCCCAGCCAGCCCGTTCTTCCGCGCTGAGGGGCAGAGGCAAGGTGCGCCCCTGTTTTGAGGCTTCGATCGCCGTTTCAATCACGGCCATGACGCCCAGCGCCTGGTTCGTCGAGACGGGATTGGGCTTTTCTCCACGCAGGGCGGCCGCAAGGGCCCGGTAAAACGCCATCTGATCGCCCGGCGGCGTCGGCAGAGTTTCGGTCTCTCCGTCGCTTTTATGGAACATCATGGCATCGTCATCGTCACCGAAACCTGGCGAACCGGGAATGCATCCCTGTTTGAGACGATCCTCCTGACGATCCGCGCCGTGTTTGATCAGCGATCCCGCGGCACCATGCACGCTGAAGCGGGATGTCCCGCCCGCAACGACCATGCTGCCATGAAGCGTGACGCGGTGGGTCGGATATCGAAGGATGACCTCGAACCAGTCATCGACCTCACTCTCCGGACGAATGACGGCAATCTCCGCCATGACCGCTGTTGGCAATCCGAACAGCAGAAGCGCCTGATCCACCATGTGAGGCGCCAGATCAAACCACATACCCGCGCCGGGCACAAAAGCGTCGCGCCAGCCCGGGCCGGGAACAGGGTCAAATTTCTCGATATGCGACTCGAAATGAGCGATCCGCCCGAGCCGACCTGAATCGATGACTGACTTCACGCCCAGGAAATCACTATCCCATCGGCGATTCTGGAAAACGGAGACACTCTTTCCACAGAGCCGCGCGGTTTCGACGACAGATCGTGCGTCCGACAGGGACAGCATGAAAGGCTTGTCGACAAGGACGTTTTTTCCGGACCGCAGTGCCGCCTCCGCGAGGAGACGGTGAGTCTCATTGGGTGAGGCGATCACGACGAGATCCAGATCATCACGGGCGATCAGATCCTCCGGCGTCGGAACCACTTCCACATCCGGATAATCCCGCCCGACCTCCCGGGGACGAGACGACGCCACGGCCACAAGCGTCATGCCCGACGTCGCCGCAATCATCGGTCCATGGAAGGTTTTTCCGACAAAACCATAGCCGATCAGCCCGACACGGATACCAGATCCCGCCATATCCCTCATGTCCTTCAATTTACAGTTCACCCGCGGAGATCCCGTGATCGGCGATCAGGTCGGCAGGAGGAAATCAGCCCGCGCCTTTCCCAGCGCGTCACACAGCGCATCCACGACGAGTTCATGATCCCGCCGATCCGGCAGACCGGAAACGACGACGCTGCCGATGACACCAACGTTCCTGATCGTAATAGGGAAGCCGCCGCCGCATGCGGCGTATTCCACCGGAGACAGAAAATACCGTTGCTCGATATTGGTCTCTTCGAGGGCCAGTTCGTGCGCCACGCGATAGGAACTGCAAAGAAAGCGCTGCACCGTCCTCGCCTTGCGTCGCACCCAGTCGTGATTATCCGCGACCACGCCATGCGTCGCCGCGAAGAAAAGCTGCCGGTCGAAAAAACGTATGTCAATCGCCAGGGGAAGAGTTTCCGTCACGGCCCGCTCATGCAGCATACATCCGATTTTCCAGGCGATATTTTCATCGAAACTGGAAAATACGAGTCCTTTTTCCTGCGCGATAATGGCGCCAAGATTTTGTGCAAGGGTCATAAAATCTCTCCATTCCATACCGAGACCGACGATAAAACGGCTCACGCGTGCGGTGCGGCCATATTCAGGCGAGCCGGGAACACGCACGACCCATGCACAAGTCTAAGATAAAGGCCACGAGACGTTCACGGATTGCCGCACTGGAAAAATCATACCGTAAACGCGGCCCTGAAACGGTCCAGCGCCAGCACGTCATCTTCCGATGCCCAGGCTTCCATGCCGATCGTGCCCCGATAACCGAGCTTACGGAGTTCACGGGCAATGGCCGGATAATTGATCTCACCGGTCCCCGGCTCGCATCGCCCCGGAACATCCGCCACCTGAATTTCGCCGATATAAGGGAAGGTCTCACGCAGGAGCGCAATCAGGTTTCCTTCCCCGATCTGGGCGTGGTACAGATCCAGCATCATGCGCAGCGCAGGGTGATCGACAGCTTTGATCAGGCTGTAACATGCCTGTGCCGTGCCGAATGGTACACCCGGATGATCCACCTGTGCATTGAGGTTCTCCAGCACGAACATCACGTCATGCTTTTCACCGAGTTCCGCGATGCGGCTCAGCGTGTCATAGGCCTTGAGCCACATCGCGCCGGTCTCGCCGCATGACGGCTTGAGGGGCAAACCGTTGGGATCGAGCCCCGTTCCATGCAGGTTCAGGCGTGGGATTCCGAGCTTCCTGGCGATGGGAATGGACTCCGCCGCTGTCGCCAGGAGTTCATCGGCGCCCACATCATCCGCCAGCGTGCCGCGAATATAGCCGGTCATCGACGTAAAATCGGCGCCCGTCGCGGCCAGCGCATCGATATCGTGACGCGTCCAGTCCCATATCTCGACGGAAAACCCGCGTGCGGAAATTTCACGCACACGGTCGGTCATGGGAAGGTCGCGGAAAACCATCTCGGCGCAGACGGCCAGAGTGAAACCGTTTTCTTCTGTCATTGAACTCTATCCCTATGGCGCCTGACGCCTCCCGCCTGCCGCGTCGGCACTGTTCCCGGCACACGGCCCGAAGAGGAGCCCGAGCCGTGTGGTTGGCCCTGTCAGCCCTTGGGCTTGCCGCCCAGTTCGCCCGTCAGGAACTGCGCCCGACCATTGCCGAAAGACCAGTGCGCATCTTCGTTCTCGACCACGGACACCATGACGTCAGAGGGCTCGATGCCGCATTCCGCTTTGAGCCGATCCGTCAACAGCTTGTAGAATTCGGCTGTCTTTTCCGGTCCACGCGGGCGGCTGAACATCTGGAGCAGCACGACCTTTTCCGTACGCGGAATGTCGAGACCGGTATCTTCCACGATCATGTGAGACGGCTTGTGCTCGGAGACGAGCTGATACCGGTCGCGACGCGGGACCTGAAAGACCTCGAGCATGGCTTCATGCGCCGTGTCGAGGAGCTTCCTGATTTCGGCCTCGTTGCGGCCTTCGAGAATATGGAAATGCAGAAGAGGCATGGGAAATATCCTTCAGAAAAATCGGCGATCCGAAAATCGACGATCGGAAAAATGGAAGCCGTATTCTCTTGCGAGAAGCCCGTCTCTTAAGAAACCCGGTTCTCAATACGGCAGATGAGCCTGATCCGGGTCCATGGAAAACTTCCAGACACGGCGCGGACCCGCCATCACGTTCAGATAATAAAGATCAAACCCGTGCGGTGCGCCGACCGGGTGATAGCCCCGGGGCACGAGCACGACGTCCCCATCCGACACGGCCATGGTCTCGTCGAGAGACCCATCCTTTGTATAAACGCGCTGGAGGGCGAAACCGCTGCCCCGTTTGAGACGGTGATAATACGTCTCCTCGAGATAGGTCTCGTTGGGGAAGTCGTCCGTATCGTGCTTGTGAGGCGGATAACTCGACCAGTGACCGCCCGGGGTTATAACTTCAACGACCAGCAGCGTCTCGCCTGGTGCGTTATCAGGAAGAATGTTGCGGATGAAACGCTGATTGGTACCCTCCCCCCGCGCGACTTCACCGACCTCGTCGGGAAGGATCGCGCGCGCGGGAAACTTGCCCGTCGCCGGAGAGCGGCAGATGGCAACCTCGACCGGCGTTTCGGCCTCGATCGTCCAGGTGCTCCGTGGCGGCAGGTAAACCGACCACGGCAGACCGTCGAACGGATTCATCCGCTCGCCCATCAGACCGAAATCCTGGCCCGCGCCCGCGATCCGCGCCTTGCCGCTGACGAGAACGAGACAGGCTTCCGTGCCTTCCGTGTTCCCCTCGGTCGACTCTCCCGGCTCCAGCCTGCGCACTTCGAAATCAATGAACTTCCAGCCCGCACTCTGCGGGGTGATCTTCACTGTCCGTTTGGCCTCATCGCGGGCATGCGAATGAACGCGTAGTTCTGAAGACATTATCTGTGCCCCGTCTGTGTGAGAACATCGACCAGATAATTACGGCCCATCCGTGCATAAATCAGCGGGTCCGCAATATCCGGATCCTGCTCGGCTTCCAGAACGATCCAGCCTGAATAATCCGGCAGTTGGTTTAAAATACGCACGTAATCGATGCAGCCGTCTCCAGGCACCGTAAACACACCCGAAAGGACCGCACGCAGGAAACTCCAGTCGTTGACATCGGCCCTCGCCCGGTTGATCGGGCGGATATCCTTTCCATGCAGATGACGAATACGTGCATGATAGGTGCGCGCCAGTTCGGCGGGATCGGACCCGCCCCACAGAGCGTGTCCCGTATCGAGCAGAAGCTTGACGGCCGGGCCGGTGAGATCCATCAGCCGTCCGATATCCTCACGGGACTGCACGATCGTGCCCATGTGATGATGATAGACGAGATCGATCCCCTCGCTTTGCAGATACTCTGCTACCGCTGTCAGACGTTGCGTGAACGTCGTCCATTCGTGTTCGCTCAGGACCGGCCGTTCCGATAGGGGTTTGTCGAAATCCGAATGGATCGCATTGGAGGTCTCGCATGCGATGCAGACCTTGCATCCCATGCCCTTGAGCAAGGCGAGCCGTGGCTGAAGCGCCTCGATTTCCGCTTCCGCACTGCGCGTCAGCAGATTGAGCGACCACCAGCCGGAGATGAAAGCCAGTCCATAGGGCGCGAGCGCCGCGCGCATACCCTCCACATCGGTCGGAAACTTGTGCCCAAGCTCCATCCCCTCGATCCCGGCACGACGGGCCTGGTCCAGACATGTCGCAAGCGATGTTGT
Source organism: Brytella acorum (assembly GCF_029309905.1). Classification (GTDB taxonomy): domain Bacteria; phylum Pseudomonadota; class Alphaproteobacteria; order Acetobacterales; family Acetobacteraceae; genus Brytella; species Brytella acorum. The sequence continues at coordinate 118,675 of NZ_JARBJP010000005.1, read as the reverse complement.
GCCCCCGATGGAAGGCAGGTCGTCGCTGCTCCAGATGATCGGGTTGGCGCCGATCCTGACCTTTTTTTTCTGCTGCGGCATGATTGGCTCCATCATACGAACCTCAGTTCGCCAGACGCTGCATGCCGCGCAGACGCTCATAGGTCGAGCGCGCTTCGCGGACCGGCTCACGCGTGGACACTTCCGGCACCGCCACGTCCCACCATGCGCCACCGTCTTCCGTCGTGGGTTTGGGGTCCGTGTCGATCAGAATAACGCTGGTGCGATCGGCGCTACGGGCGCGGGTCACGGCCTTGGTCAGTTCCTCGACAGTCGCCACCTTCTCCGCGCGCGCGCCGAGGCCACGGGCAATCTGCACGAAGTCGATTTCCGGGAAAATCTCCTGCTTGCAGTCCTGCCAGAGATTATTGAACGGCGCGCCGCCCGTATGGTTCTGAAGGCGGTTGATGCAGCCGTAACCATGATTGTCGAGCAGCACGATGATCAGTTTCCGCCCCAGCATGACGGAGGTCGCGATTTCGGCATTGAGCATCAGGAACGAACCATCCCCGAGCATCACGACGACTTCGCGCTCGGGCGTGGCCATTTTCACGCCAAGCGCGCCGGCCAGCTCGTAACCCATGCAGGAAAAACCATATTCCATATGATAGCCGCCCGGCTGCTCCGCGCGCCAGTGCTTCTGCAATTCGGCTGGCAGACCGCCCGCCGCGCACACGACCGTATCGGTCGGCCGCGTCGCGCGCTGCACCGCACCGATCACCTGGGCGTCCGTCGGAAGGCCGGTCTGGCTCGCCGCTGGCGCGTCCTGATACCGCGCCGACATTTCAAGCCACGCCCTGCGCTCACGCTCGGCCTTGGCCGTCCATGCCGCGTCCGCCTTCCATGCGCCGAGCTTTGCATCCAGCGCCGCCAGAGACGTCCTGGCATCCGCCACCAGCGGGACGGATGCATGTTTGGCCACGTCGAAAGGCTGCACGTTCAACGCCAGAATCCGGGCGTCGGCGTTCCTGAACAGTCCCCAGGAACCCGTGGTGAAATCCTGTAGACGCGTGCCGATCGCGATCACGAGATCGGCGTCCTCCGCCATGGCGTTTGCCGCCGAACTACCGCTGACGCCGATGCCGCCCATATTCATGGGATGCGACGTCGCAACGGACGAACGGCCGGCCTGCGTCTCGCCGAGCGGTATTCCTCTCGCGGCGCAAAACGCCGCGAGTTCCGCTTCGGCACCCGAATACAGCACGCCACCGCCTGCGATGACGAGCGGGTTTTTCGCGGCGCGAAGCAGCGCCGCTGCCTCTTCGAGTTCCTGCTGATCCGGCGCGATACGACGCAGACGGTGAATGCGCTCGGCAAAAAAGCTCTCGGGATAATCGAAGGCCTCGGCCTGCGTATCCTGACACAATGCGAGTGTGACCGGTCCGCAATCAGCGGGATCGGTCAATACACGCATGGCCTGCTGGAAGGCCGGAATCAACTGCTCCGGACGCGCGATACGGTCGAAATAGCGCGAAACCGGCCGGAAGGCGTCGTTGGCGCTGATCGTGCCATCTCCGAAATCCTCGATCTGTTGCAGGACGGGGTCTGGAATCCGGTTGGCGAACACATCGCCGGGCAGCAGGAGCAGCGGAATGCGATTGACATGCGCCACACCCGCCGCCGTCACCATGTTAAGGGCGCCGGGTCCGATCGAACTGGTCACGGCCATCACCTGACGACGCCGCACCGCCTTGGAAAAGGCCGTCGCGGCAAAAGCCATGCCCTGCTCGTTATGTCCGCGATAGGTCGGCAAGGCGTCGCGCTTCTCCTGAAGCGCCTCACCGAGACCAGCCACGTTGCCATGCCCGAAAATCGCCCATATGCCGGGAAAGAACGGTCGGATCGTCCCGTCAATCTCCGTCTTCTGCGCGATTATGGCGCGCACCAGCGCCTGAGCCATGGTTAAACGGATCGTTTTCATCGTCATGATCCTCAAAAATCCCGATCTGGAAGCGTCCGGCCTCAGACCGCCCGACGCTTTTCGATGGCCGTCCAGGCTTCGACGAACGTCGCGAAGCGCCGAGCCATTTCCGCAACCACGCTTTCGTCATCCAGTTTACCGGCGAGCCATGCCCGTGCCGACGGGCCGAAAATCGTGCGGCCGATCGCGAAACCCTTGACCCAGGGCGTCACGGCCGCCGCTTCGAAAGCCTCAAGCAGATCTTCGATCGGCGCATCGAGACCAAGAATCACCACGCCACGGCAATGAGGATCCCGCGCCTCGATCACGCGGGCGATGGCCTGCCACGCCGCCGGATTTTTCTGCCCTTCGAGTTTCCACCAGTCCGGTTTGATGCCGATGTCGTAGAGCCGGTCAAGAACCTGCGCGACGCTGTCCGGCCCGAGCGGACCATTTTTGCCCGCGATAATCTCGATAAGGATTTCGCGACCCATCCTGCGACAGGCGTCATAGGCGCGGAAAAGCTCGCGCTCCTGTCGGAGCTTCAAATCTTCCGGATCGTCCGGATGATAGAAGGCAAGGCATTTGACGGTCTGTTCCGTCGGCCATTCCGTCAGATGCGCGCCAAGGCTGCCGCCGCATTCGAATTCCAGAGGGCGTGAACCCGTCTTTTCGATCGGTCGCGCAATCCACAGTTTTTCATGCGACGCCGCGAACAGGGCTTCCTGTCCGTAAATACCGTCCATGAATACGCCGAAGCCGGGACGTCCCTGAGCCACGCGCGTGGCCGCCGCGATCACCAGCTTCTTGAATTCCGGAATTTTTTCAAACGAAGCACCCGCTTCGCGGGCGATGTCTTCAAGTTGCAGACGATGATCGCATGCAAACGCCATGATCGGCGTCGGCTGATGACGGCGCGTCGTCACCCAATGGAGATGATTAAGCTCCGCATCGTGACGCAGCGCGCGATGTTCGCTGCCGTTTTTCAGAAAATACTGCAATTCTTCCCAGGTCGGGATTTCCGACGAGCAAAGCAGGCGCGATACCGCAAAAGCCCCACAGGCATTGGCGTAGGTGCAGCAATCGGCCAGCGGTTCGCCGCGAACCCATCCCCGCAGGAAACCGGACATGAAGGCATCCCCGGCGCCGAGCGTGTTGTAGACTTCAATCGGGAAGCCCGCCCCTTTGATGCCGTCCTGAAGGTCGTCGGGAATTTCGTCCTCGAACACCACGCAGCCCATCGGGCCACGCTTGCAGACGATCGTACCTTTGGAAACCGCGCGAATATTGCGGATTGCGGTCAGCGTATCCTCGCTTCCGCCCGCGATGTGCAACTCCTCTTCCGTCCCCACGATCAGATCGCATTCGGGGAGGATGGTCATCAGGTGATCCGTGACCTCATCGGAGCGGACATATCGTGACTCCCCTTCGCCGATCGCCGCGAGGCCCCACAGATTGGGACGGTAATCGATATCGAACGCGACCTTGCCGCCATTTTCATGGACGATCTTCATGGCCTTGCGCTGGGCCGCCGCGCTGTGTGGGCGCGAAAAATGCGTCCCGCTGACGACGACGACGTTCGCCCTCCGCATAAAAGCAGGATCGATGTCCTCTTCGTTCAGGGCCGCGTCCGCGCAATCCGTCCGATAGAACAGGAGCGGAAAACTGTTCTGGTCACGCACGCCGAGAATGGCCAGCGCCGTAAGACGTTCCGGATCTGTGACGATACCATCCGTGACGACGCCTTCACGACCCAGCTGCTCACGAATGAAACGGCCGAAATTTTCATTGCCCACGCGGGTCACAAGACCGGAACGCAGACCGAGGCGCGACGTGCCGATCGCGATATTGGCGGGGCAACCGCCCACGCCCTTGCTGAAGCTGGCCATATCTTCAAGACGGCCACCGATCTGCTGACCGTAGATATCAATGGAGGAGCGGCCTATCGCGATGACGTCCAAATCAGACGATTCCATCTCTTGTAACCCCTGAGGTTGATCTGTCGGCCATATAGAACACACGTTCTGTTATTTGTCATCATATAGAACGTGCTTTCTTTTCTTTTTCACTCATTTCACCGTATGGTGATATTGCAACGTCTCAGAAGCCGCATTGGCTTGGGCCTTCCCTTCAAAAAGGGACATTTCAGATCGGAGCCACTGCCCATGTCGTCCACGCATGTCCGCACAGCACAGCCCGCGACTCACGAGCCCGACCTCGTCTCAGACGGCTACGACGCGTTCCATCAGAAATTGCGGGCACGCTATGCGACCCTGCCGACCCGTCTGCGTCAGATCGCGGATACCATCCTGAAAAAGCCGGACGATATCGCCTTGGGAACCGTAAGCAGTCTGGCTGCGGATGCCCAGGTGCAGCCCTCCACGGTCATCCGGTTCGCCCGCACATTCGGCCTGAACGGCTTTTCGGAAATGCAGGCAATTTTTCGCGAGCGTATTCGCAGCCGATCCACGTCTTATGGTGAACGGCTGCATGCCCTGCATGGCGAGGATGGCGGACCCGCCACATCCGTGGCCGTCCTGGACGGATTTTACCACGCCGCGATCGCATCTCTGGACGCATTGCACCACCATCTCGACCGGAAAAAGCTCGAAAAAGCGATCACCCGTCTCGTTGGCGCGCAACGTATTTACATCCTGGGTCTGCGTCGTTCCATGCCCGTCACGCGCTACCTTTCCTATCTGCTGACAAAAATGGAAATCCTCCATCAGGTGATCGGACTGGAATCCGGCATGGAGGAGGAAGCCATGCTGTCCGCCGGACCGCGCGACGCGGCGATCGTCATCAGTTTCGCCGCCTATGCGCCGCGCACGGTTGAACTGTTCAAGGAACTTGAGCGTCGGTGCGTGCCGATCGTCGCCGTCACCGACAGCCCGGCCAGTCCGGTCATTCCATCGACGGGATTGTGGCTCGACGTCATGGAAGCCGATTTCCAGGGCTTCCGCTCCAATGCCGCGACGATGGTGCTGATCATGACGCTCGCGACCGCCATCGCCGAACGCCGGAAATAGCATTCGACACACGCCTCAATCCTCGATCCTCATTTTCGCAACGGCCCCGTCGGATCCATCGCCTCGCCTTCTCCGCGCAAGAGACATGCCCGCCAGCCCCGCCGCCAAGCCGCCAAGCGCGGCCACGACACCGGCCGGGCCGAAGAGTTTGACGACAAGCGGCTCTTCCCGCCCGATCCTGTATCCCGCCACCTCCGCGGCCGAGACACTCAGATGCGGATTGCCGAAGCGGCTGAGCACGTAATTGGAGACCGCCGCGATCTGCGCGTCGTTCAACTCGGCTCCAAAAGCGGGCATGACCACCGTGCCGTCATTCGTTTCACGATGCACGCCCTTGACGATCGCCATGACGAGATTGCGGGGCGACGTTCCGCCCGTCGCCGTATTGGCATACAGGGAGGGATAGAACTGGTCCGACGTCCCTTCGCCATGCAGTTGATGACAGGCCGCGCAGGCCGCCACGTAAATCTGCTCGCCCTGCGTGCTCGCGCCGTCCCTCATGGCGGCCGGCGAGCGATCATGACCGAGATTGAGCGCTTCGAAATTGGAGGGCTGGGCGAAGGCGACGCCGTAGGCCGGTTCTCTCTGGCCCGCTTCACGGATCGGCGGTACCGATTTCAGGTAGCGGGCGATCGCTCTCAGATCGTCATCCGCGAGATGTCGCAGACCATGCTCGATCGCTTCCGCCATGCCACCGGCCGCCTGGCTTTTCCCCGCAACCGCACCGGTGCGCAGATAGGTGACCAGTTCGTCCTCGCTCCATCCCCCGATGCCGCTGATCGGATCAGACGTGATGTTGGGCGCGAACCATCCGCCCACTGCGGCACCGCCCAGGAATTGCGACCGATCCTCCGCCATGGCGAAATTGCGCGGCGTATGACAACTCGAACAGTGCCCGACCACCTCGACCAGATAACGCCCGCGCTCGATCCCTCCGGGCGCCGTCGCCGCATGAGCCATGGGCTTCTGACGTGAGAAAACAGCGTTCCAGCCTGTCATGAGCGTGCGCAGATTGAAAGGAAACGACAATCTGGTGCCCACAGTCGGCCCCCGCTCCACCGGTTTCACGGCGTGGGTGAGATAGATATAAAGCGCGTGGACGTCCTCGTCCGACATTCCGGCATAGGATGGATAAGGCATGGCCGGATACAGGTTTCCGTGCGGCGTGACGCCCATGCGAAGAGCACGCGCGAAAACCTCTTCCGACCAGCCGCCTATTCCGAACGTGCGCGAGGGAGAAATATTCGTGGCAATGATCGTGCCTAGTGGCGATGCGATTTCATACCCGCCCGCATAGGGCGCGCCATCCGCGCCGACGTGACAGGCCGCGCAATCGGCTGTCCGCGCTACATATGCGCCGCGCGCGATAAGCTGCGCCAGGTTTTCTCCAGGCCCCGTCTGCGACGAAAAAATCGAAGCGCTTTCCGACGCCTTCGCCGGCCCGCTGCCCATAAGGATCCCGCAAAGCACCAGACCCGCAATTTTACGGACGGTCATGGATCAGATCTCTTTCGCGATAATATCAGCGGAACGGATTGCAAGAGCGATCGCCGCAAGCGTGGGATTGACCACCCCGCTGGCCGGGATCACGCCCGTAGTCGCCATGAAGAGATTGCTGTGATCCCAGCTCCGACACTCGTGATTGACGACGGAATCGCGCGGATCGTCGCCCATGAGTACCGTGCCCATCAGATGATCGCGGTTTTGCCAGCCGGTATGATCCTCGATAACGGTGCCGCCCATGATGGCGACGAAGCGGGCGAAATCTTCCCGCGCCCTGGCCGCGCCTCTCGCGATATAGTCATCCGTTTCGTAATGGACTTTCAGGGTGGGAATGCCGAGTGCATCTGTGCGGATCGTGGAGGGCTGCACCCTGTTATGGGCATGGGGCAGCATTTCGAACGTTGTTGAAAATTCGACCCATCGCGCGGACATATGCCGGATCTGTTCATCGAGTTTTTTTCCGACCACGCCACGTTCCAGCAGAATGCGCGTCACTTCCTGATTGGGCACGGCATTGTTGATCGCATGCTTGATCGCCGCATGCTCGCTTCGAAACGCGCCGTCCCGCCAGTTGAACACGCCACCTTGCTGGATGGGGCCGCGTCCGGTCCATAGCGGTTCATCCGCCAGGAACTGCAAGCCGATGCCGGTGTGATCCATCAGATTGCGTCCGACCTGGTCCGAAGAATTGGCGACGTCGGACATCAACAGAAGTTTGGGCGTTTCCAGCCCGTTACAGGCCATGACGAAATAGCGTGCTGTCAGGCGCGCATCATTCCCCAGGGACGTACGATAATGCACGGCGGCGATTTTCCCGCCGTCGCCTTTTTCGATCCTGAATACCGTGGCGTCGGGAATGACGCGCGCGCCCTGCGCCTGCGCATGTTTCGCGTGGACTTCGCCGGAATACATGGCGCCGATCGGACAAACCGGCATGCAGTTATTGTTCCCGCAGCACGCGGGCCGACCGTCATACGGCCTGTTGGTCCGCACATGCGGCTCATGCAGAAACTCGTATCCTTCCGCGCCGATGCGTTCCTTCAAACGCTGGAAATAGTAGGTTTCTTCCTCGTTGTGCACAGGATATGGCGCGGAGCGCGGCGGATAGGCCGCGCCGCGCCGCTGACCGGACTGGTCCTGCGTATCGGAACCGGAAACGCCGAGATTATATTCGGCCCGCGTGTAATACGGCTCCAATTCATCATAGGAAAGCGGCCAGTCACGGCCCACGCCGTAGAGCGTGCGCAGCTTCATGTCATTGGGCAGGAAACGCCACGTAGCACCGCCCCAATGCCAGGTGGTACCACCGACAAGGCGCAACATACCGGGCCGGAAATCGAATTCTCCCGTATTTTCAATATAGCCGGGCGTATAGGAATTCGGCGCCCATGGGGCGTTGGGATAGGGATCGTTACGATTGACCTTGCGCGGCGAAGTGCGAAAATTCTCCACGATTTTCCAGCGCGGCACCCATACGCCCGCCTCCAGAATGAGGACGGATTTTCCCTGTTTTGCGAGTTCATAGGCGAGATTGCTGCCTACGGCGCCGGAACCGACGACAATGACGTCGGCGTCATATTGAATAGGCATCATTATGTTCTCTGGTCGAACGCGGAACGTTTTCAGTCAGTCGCAAGCGACGCGGGCGGATGGCGCCAATAATCCGTCCTGCCGCGCGTATAGGATGGCACGGCGGTGGCGTCCGCCGTGGGCCGGAACATGAGCGCGCTTTCATAAGCGACGAACCGCGCATCGTCCTCTGTGTCGAGGGGAGCGGGCGTTCCGGTATAGCCGAGATACCAGGCGGAAATGATGCGCATGGCCGTGGACCTGAGAGCGGGATGCGCGGCCATGAAGCTGTCGAACCCGTCCATATCCGCAAGCCGACCATCCTGGATCGCGGCCAAAAGGCGGTTTGCATGCCCCTCGAACGCCTCGTCCGCTTCGGTCAACGCCAGAAAAGCACGTGTTGCGACGGCGGGATCGAGATCAGACTTTTCCGTCAGAAATTGTGAAAGCGCCAAAAAATCCGAGAATTTATGTCCGTCCACCGGAAGTGCGATCGGTGAGAGTGCTGCATCCCGCTCCGGCGTCCCTGCGACGTGACCCGCGCTCCGACGAGCCCCGCTCGAAACGGCACGCCACGCCTCACGCAACATCTTCGACATCGTCATGCCCGTCCTCCTGAAGCCGATCCACATCCATGCCTGGATGGCAACCGGCATTCCATCCGTCAGAGCAAGAGAGAACATATGTTCCGGTATATGTCACGATACAAAAGAGACATAAGGCGCTCCAGCCGCTCACATCCTCGCGCGTTGCGGATGGTTTCATACCGTCGTTTCGTGACGATAGTGACAGACACCGATCCGGGGTCTGTCACTATCGCGCGAAGTTTCAGCGAGACGGCGTGAGCGGAGACTTGACGCCATCTGTGTCGATCTCATCGGGGATCGGCGCATGACGCACCGGTGCCAGACTCATCATGGTCGCTTCGATTTTTTCGAGAGAAATACCCTTCGTTTCAGGCACATATCGCATCACGAACCACATCGCCACGGCACCCAGCGCCGCGAAGAGCCACATCGAAAAAGCACCATGAAAATGCGCGTTCAGCCACGCGTTCTGGCTGATCATCGGGAAACCCTGCGCCACCATGAAATTGGCCGCCCAGTTGGAGGCCACAGCCACACTCATGCCGATCGCACGAAAGCGATTGGGGAAAATTTCAGAAACCAGAATCCACGCTACCGGCCCCCAGGAAAATCCGAAGGCGAACATGAAGCCAAGCATACCAATAAGGGCAAGCAAACCCGTACTCTGGGAATAAAGGGCCCACGAAACAACCAGAAGGCTGACCATCATAATGATCGATCCATACTGAATCAGCGGCCGACGTCCTTTGCGATCGACGATCCATGCGCCGACAATGCAGCCCACCAGCATGGAGACGCCGATCCAAATGGTCTGGAAAAGAGCTTCCTGAATGCTGCCACTGGTCGTCTTCAGCACCATCGGTGCATAATACATCATTACGTTGATACCGGTGACCTGCTGAAGCGCGGCCACGGCAGCACCGACGAAGACAATCCAGCGCGCATTGCGATCGCGGAGAAGCCCGGCGAGACCGAAACTGGACCGCCCTTCTTCAGATCCGATCGATTCGCGAATTTCGTTCATCAGGCTTCCGGCATGACGTTCGTTGGAAATGCGAGTCAGAGTCTTGCGCGCATCTTCCTCGCGGCCTTTGAGCATGTGCCAGCGCGGAGATTCTGGGATCAGGAAAATCGTGGCGCAGAACAGGATGCAGGGAAGGATTTCAGATGCGAACATCCAGCGCCAACCCATCGTCTGCAACCACTCGGTCGAAGCCGTGCGCGCGATGAAGTAGTTGACGATAAAAACGACGACCTGCCCGAAAACAATCGCGAACTGCTCCATGCTCAAGGCCCGGCCGCGCATATCCTTGGGCGAAACTTCGGACATGTACATCGGAGATACGGCCGAGGCGATGCCTACGGCCACGCCGCCCAGCATGCGATAAAGGACGAACCAGAAAAAATCCGGCGCCAGCGCCGCACCTATGGACTGAATCGAAAACAGCAGCGCACAGACGAAGAGCGTCATGCGACGCCCGAGATGATGGGCGAGCCATCCCGATGCCAGGGCGCCGAATATGCAGCCCACCACCACGTTCGAGACAGCCCATCCCGTCGCTGCCGGAGAGAGGTGGAAAAACGTCTGCAACGGCCCGATCGCGCCCGATATGACGGACGTATCATAGCCGAAAAGAATACCTCCGAGTGCCGCGACAGAGCATATTCTCAGCACGTAAGCGACGTCATGCCGCTCGGACTTCACCATAATCACGTCCGAAATCGTGTTCATGTCTTTTTCTCCCCCACGCATCTCCAGCGTCAGACGCGGAGTTCTGGGCCTGGGCTGATGAGCGAATGGTCAGGATGTCGCCCGCTCGGGCCTGGCATCGGGAGAGATCCTTGGCCCGGCGTTCCTTGAGAATTGAGTCCGACACAGGCACTTTCCTTCCGCCACCCGGCAATTCTGAGATGCCGGGAACGAAATCGGAATGTTCGTGTCGGATGCCATATCTCACATCCATAACGTTACTATGGGAGTATGTAGAACATTAATTCCGCAGGAGTCCACGATGAAGAACGTTTTTTATATCATTTTATTCACACGATAAGGTTACATCTCCTCCACGAGGAGGCGCGTTCCAAAAACACACCATCCCATGGTGCGCGACGGGGTGATGCTCTCCCGCCCCTTATGTCCCGCGCTTTGCTCCAGCCGGATGGGAGAACCGGACCTCCAGGCAAAAGACAATGCTTTTCTCAGGGCTCCAACCCATAGGCGGATCGCAGGCAATGTTGTGACGAGGAGCGGGGAAAGTCATTTCACGACCCGATGTCGGCGAAGATTTGTTCTGCCACGGCATCATCAGGCGTCTGGGGACGGCCCCGAAAAGACGCTTCCCGCGAAGCCTGACCAAGCGGGTGCTTCCCTGCCGAGCAGCGCGCCGGACAGGGAGGCATGACGTTGCGGGCTGAATTTCAGTTTTGCGGCGGCTGAATCGGCATGCGCGCCACAAGAAAGGGTGTCTTGCGCAGATCCTTGCCGTCATGAAAGCGCGGCAGCCGCGTCCACTGGCCGAGCACGACGTAAACGAACCGATCATCGGCGAAAATGCCGTCCGGCCAGACGAAACGTGGATCGGTCGCGATCAGATCGAACGAGCCATCGGGATTGCGCCGGAAGACGGCGTCGTGATCGGCGGCGGTCGTGTAGATCCGCCCCCAGGCGTCGCTCGCCAGACCGTCGGCCGAACCTTTTTCGCCCTCATCCTTCACCGCCGCCGCGAGCGCGGCATCATCTTTGGAGAAATCCGAGAGCAGAGCGGTGGGAAGACTGTAGAGCCGACGACTGGAGAGCGGCGAATAATAGAGCGTGCCGCTGTCCCTGGAGAGGGTGATGCCGTCCGCGCCCCCGCCCGGAAACTGCGGATGTTTTGGATCGACATGCAGCACGCGCCCGTCCAGAACCGTCTGGTAGCCCGGATCGGGCGAGGTCGAACGATCGCCAGCCAGCACGCGACGCTGACGGCCTGTGGCGAGATCGACGACGACCAGAGCGGGATGACCACCGAACGAGCTATCGGCGACATAGGCGGTCCCCTGCACTCCGTGAGTCAAATCGATGCGCAGGTCGTTCATGTGACTGTCCGGCAAAAGAGCCGCGTCGAGAATGACCTTCCCGATCACGGCGCCCGTCCGCGGATCGAAACCTATGACCTTGGCCCCGCCCCTGGGGATGTCATGACCTTTGACCTTGCCGTCATCAATGGCCCAGACACGCCCTTTCGCGTCGAGCGTCAGCCCGTGAACCGACACCAGACGATCGCCTGGCGCGCCACTCCGGCGCGATGCCATCGCTTCGGAGGGAAAAGGCACGACCTTGCCGTTTTCCCACACGCCCAGCGTCGGGCCGGGATGATCGACGTCATGTCTCGGAAAGCTGAGGAACGTCCGTCCTGCCGTCACCACGATTCCCGAAGGACCGAGATTGAAATCTGAAATGCTGGCGACGATTTCGACCGTCCCGCGCGCGCCGAAACCGGGATCGGTATTGTCGGTGATCGTCGGAGCGCCAGACTGGGCGCGGGCGGGAAAAACCGGCATGGCGGCGAGCGCCGCGCATGCCATCAGAACGGACCGCCTCATGCGTCGAGGAACGGCGCGAGAAGGACGAGATCCGCCGTCGAGAGCCGATCGGCCGCCGTCGATTGCTGGTGCCAGTACGGATAAAGCAGCGGCGGCCGACTGACTTCCTCGAGCTTCTTCAGATCTTCGGGCGTCAGTTCGACCGAGGCGGCCTTGAGGTTGTCGGCGAGTTGAGCATCGGTCCGCGCGCCGACGACCACGCTGGCCACGCCAGGGCGTGTCAGCAGCCAGGCGAGCGCGACCTGCGCGGGTGTGACGCCTTCATGCGCGTCAGCGACCGCGACGACGACTTCGATGATGTCGTAGAGCTTTTCGATGTCGTAAACCGGCGGCTCGTTCCACTGCGCCGCCTTGCGCGTGCCTTCCGGCTCGGGCTTGCCGCGACGATATTTCCCCGAGAGCAGACCACCGGCGAGCGGCGACCAGATCACGGCGTCCACGCCCTGATCGACAGCGATCGGAAGGAGTTCGTATTCCGCCTCGCGGGCCTGAAGCGTGTAATGAATCTGCTGCGCGACGGGACGTACGAAACCGTCTTTCTCGGCGGCAGCCAGCGTCTTCATGATATGCCAGCCGGAATAGTTCGACACGCCGACATAGCCGATCTTCCCTGAACGCCGGAGATCGTCCAGTGCCGCGAGCGTTTCCTCGACCGGCGTGACGCCATCCCATTCATGGCACCAGTAGAGATCGATATGATCGGTCTTCAGGCGCTTGAGGCTCGCCTCACAGGCCTTGATGATATGATGCCGCGACAGGCCACGCTCGTTCGGACCTTTCGTGCCGGTCGGGAAACGCACCTTGCTCGCCAGCATCAGGCGGTTGCGGCGCGCATCGTCCAGAACCTCGCCGATGATCTCTTCCGAAGCCCCGTCGGAATAAATATCCGCCGTGTCGAGCATGTTAACGCCCGCATCCAGCGCCATATCGATCTGCCGACGCGCGCCGTCAGCATTGGTGTCCCCCGTCTTGGCGAAGGCTCCTTTGCCGCCGAATGTCATGGTCCCGAGAATCAGCGTCGAGATTTTCAGGCCCGAGCGGCCCAGAAGACGATAGTCCATCAGTTCGTTCCTTTTTCCGCGGCAGCCACGAGCGGACCGGAGACGGCATCACCGTTCTCCCAGGTCTCGACCACATCGTCGACTGCGGTAATGTCGCGCAGCGGGTTTCCGCGCACGACCAGAAGATCCGCCCTTCTGCCGGGCGCGATAACGCCGCGATCATGAAGATCCAGCAGCGCGGCGGCATTGCCGGTCGCAATATGGATCGCATCCAGCGGCGTCAGACCGGCCTGCACACTCAGGGCCAGTTCCCTGTGCTCAGCCAGTCCCGGAATGCGCAGGGGCGTCGCCCCGCTATCCGTGCCAAAGCCGATCCGGACGCCCGCGTCATAAAGCGTCTTGAGATTGCGGAGGTTCATCGCCAGAGAGCGCCGCGCATCCTGCGCCTTGCGGCCCGTCCGGTTCTCAGCGCGCCATTTCGGATCGGCGAATTCCGCTTTCAGCGCGGGCGACAATCCCGCCTGTGCGAAAGGTGTCAGCGTCCATGGTGCCCGATCGGCCCAGGCGGTCGTTGATTCATCGAGTTCAAGCGTTGCGATATACCAGATATGCCTGTCATGAAGCGCCTGAACGAACGCCGGAGGGACGGGCTTGTCGCGCACGCCGTGAGCGACGATATCCACACCGGCTTCGACGACATGCTCGGCATCCTCGAGGTCGTGAATATGCGCCGCGACGCGCAGACCGCGCCTGTGACTCTCATCGACGACCGCCCGGATGATCGCGGGGTCCATCTTCACTTTCAGGGTGCCGTCGAAATCATCCACCCAGATCTTGACGAGATCGGTGTGTTCGTCCGCCATCCTGTCGACATCGGCGCGCGCTTCCTCGACCGTGGAGGGGCGGAAAAGCTGATCGGCCGCGACCTTCACCGGCGGCGCACCGCGCGGCACCCCGATCCCCTGATCCACGCCGAACAGATCGGCGGGCAGACGCCCTTCATGCGCCTCGATCCGAAGCGTGTCGAAAAGCGGTCCGTTATTGCCGAGCGCCGTCACGGTGGTGACGCCATACCGCCGGAACTGGGCCAGTTCGGCGGTGATGGTTTCGCGTGTGTAATTCTCCGGCCCCGATTTCGCGCCTCCGACCTGACCGACATGGCTGTGATCGGAAATCAGCCCCGGCAAGACCGTATCGCCGCTCAGATCGCGGATGGTCGCACCAGCCGGAACACTCACGTCACGACCGAAGGCGAGAATATGCCCCTGATCCATAATGATCGTGGCATCCTCCACGGGCGCTGCGCCACGTCCGTCGATCACCCGGACATGGGTCAGGGCGATCGGGGCGGCCTCGGCGACGGAGAAGCCCGAAGCAAACACCAGCACCCCGCCGAGGAGACAGGATGAAGGGCGCGAGAGGCGGACGGTGCGTTTCTTCATGGTCTTCTTCCCTCCGGGCATCAGTCATGGCGACATGGTTCGACACTATGAGCGTGATACGTCGGGGGGGAAACAGTTGGGAAAGCCCGAGGTTCGTCTGTTTTCTTCAACTCTTCATCAGGTGGCGCTCGTATCCGTCAGGAAAACGCAGGCCGTGGCGGTCGCCATGACGATGATCTCGGTCACGCCTGCGATGGCCGCCGCGTCACCGGCGGACAGGGCCGTAGCGCCAAGAGAGACGGTGCCCGCAACGACCACGAGATAGAGATCGCGGTCCGGTCGCGTGCCGTAGGCCGCTCCTTCTCCAGCCCGGATATCGGCATGGAGGAGCCTTGCATTCCCCCGCAGCGGCACTGGCGCGCCATCACGGACGATCTCGCCATCTTCGGAATTGTCCTCCGGAAAACCGGACGCCAGAACCCGGAACGCGCCATCTTCAAGCGCGGGAAAGGCCGGACGGGTTTCCTGGGTTGGCTCGCCGCCTTCAAGATCGGGCAGGAACCAGAATTGCAGGAACGTCGCTCCGGCTTCGCTGGCCCATACCAGCTTCGAGACGCCGCTCGCGGTGCTCACCGCATGCAGCGATCCGGCCTCCAGCGTCTGAGGCTCGAAACCCTCGACCGTGGCCGACAGGTCCCCATGCCCGCACCATGTGAGAATGTCGATATTCTCTTCCGGGCCGAGGGCGAACGCGCCCCCTTCAGGCAGAACGCCGGCATTGACGACACGCAGCCGCCCGTCATGAACATGACGGCCGTCCAGCGCGTCGCGAAAGGAAAAATGGCAGCGCAAGGCGGCGTCTCCCAGCTTCGTCTCGCCCAGAGACGAGGCGCGGCGTATTGTGATCGTCATGCGCGCGTCCTTTCCTCAGCCATGCCGCGCCGGGACATCCCGATCCGCGATTTCGCGCGGATAGCGCGTCTCCCAGCCGCCGCCCAGCGCCCGGTAAATCTGCGTCACGGAACGCGAGACCTGCGTGCGCGCCGTGATGAGCGAACTCTGCGCGTTCAAAAGCGCGTTCTGCAATGTCAGCACATTGAGAAAGTCCGACGATCCCTGAACATATTGCGCCTGAGCCGTTTGCACGGCGATCTCGTTTTCATGCACGGCTTCCTCCAGCCGGTCCCGCTCGCGCTGGGCCGCCGTGAAATCCGCCATCGCGTCGTCGATCTCCTGCCAGGCGTGGAGAACCGTCCGCTGGAGCAGCACGGCGGCTTCCCGCTGCTGGTCCTTGCGCAGGTGCAGTTGCCCCGTCAGCCGTCCGCCTTCGAACAGCGGCAATGTCGCCGTCGGCCCGAAGCCATATTGGCGCGACGCCCATGAACCGAGACCGCTGAACTGAAGCGCCTGGATATCGAGGCTGCCCGACAGCGTGACGCGCGGGAAGAAATCCGCCACCGCCACGCCGATGCTGGCTGTCGCCGCATGCAGCCTTTCTTCCGCCATGCGGATATCGGGCCGTCGTTCGGCGAGCTGGGACGGCAGGCCCGTCGGCACGTTTTCGGGCACGGGCGGAATGGGCTTCGGCGGCCCGAGCCGGGCGTTCAGCGCGCCGGGCTGCTGCGCCACGAGGAAGCTGAGCGCGTTCAGCAGGTGAACTTCCTGGCTTTCCAGCGCCGGAAGACGGGCCTCGAACGTATGAAGCTGCCCGGTCGAATCCGCGACATCGAGCCGCGTCGCGGCACCTTCCTGAAAGCGCAGCGTCGTCAGCTTCACGCTGCGACGGGCGATGTCGATGTTATGGCTGACGATCGCCTTCTGCGCCTGAACGCCGCGCAGATTGATATAGTCCTGCGCCGTTTCCGCCATCAGCGAGACGAGAATGCCCCGGCGCTCTTCCTCGGTGGCGCGCATCGCCGCCGTCGCGGCTTCGACCTGACGGCGTACATGTCCCCAGAAATCGACTTCCCATGAGGCGCTCATGCCGTATTGCGGCAGATTGAACGAAGGATTGCCGACACTGCCCGGCATCGCGGTGGGGCCGAAGCCCTGCGCGCCGCTGGCGATGCTGCCGGGATTTTCGCCGTTTCGCTCCATGCTGCCGAGCAGGCCGAGGATGCCGTTCGTGCTGGCGCGCTCGCGGGCATAGGAGGCATTGCCTTCCATGTGCGGAAACTGCGCGGCGCTGGCGATCCGACGCTCCGCCGTGCTCTCGGCCAGACGGAACGAGGCGGCTTGCAGATCGAGACTGGCATCCGCCACATCCTTCTCAAGCTGCGTCAGCACGGGATCGTTGAAGAGATGCCACCATTGCGGATCGGCCGCCGCCGCCGTCACGCGGCTCTCCGCCGCAGGCAGGCTCTCATGCCATGCCTGGGGCGCCGCGATGTTCGACTTATGGTAGTCCGGCCCGACCGTGCAGGCTCCCGCCAGCAGCGGCAACAGCCAGACGAACGGCCTGCGGCTCATGCGGGGAATTTCAGCGCCAGACATAACGCTCATCCCCCGCATGCGGGCCCGACGGATGCGACGCGGTGTCGATGCTGACCTCGACGGACATGCCCACGCGCACCTTCGAGGCCAGCGGCTGGCCCGGATCGAAGGTCAGCTTGACCGGCACGCGCTGCACGACCTTGGTGAAGTTGCCCGTCGCGTTGTCCGGCTGGATCGGCGCAAAAGCCACGCCGGTAGCGGGCGCCAGAGAGTCCACATGCGCCTTGAGCGGATGGCCGGGGAACGTGTCCACCCAGATGGTCGCGCTCTGACCCGTCTGGACCTTCGTCAGCTGCGTTTCCTGAAAATTCGCCAGAACATAGGCCGCCTGCGTGGGCACGACGGCCAGGATGCCCGTGCCCGGGTGAACATAGGCCCCGACGCGCACGCCGCGCTCGCCGACCACGCCTTCGACCGGCGCGGGGATGGTGCAGTAGGACAGGTTCAGTTCGGCCTGTTTCTCGTCGCCCTGCGCGCGGGCCAGCACGCCACGGGCGCGGGAAAGCTGCGCCTTGAGAACCGCCACCTGCCGGATGGCCGCGTCGACCGAAGCCTGCGCATGGGCGACATCCGCCGTTTCCTCCTTTTCCTTCGCGGCCGAGTTCTGCTGCTGCTCGATCGTCCCGGCGCCGCCGGAGGAGAGATTCCTGTAGCGCACGGCATTTTCATGCGCGAACAGAAGCGCCGCCCTCGTGGAGTCCAGCGCGGCGCGTTCCTGCGCGATCACGGAATCTTGACGTTCGATTTCAGCGCCCAGATTATCCACGTCGCCCTGGGCCGCGAGCACGTTTCCCCGCGCCACATCAAGGCCTGCGCGATAGTCGTCATCCTCGATATGGGCGAGTTCCTCGCCGACATGGACGTGCTCGTTATCCTCGGCCAGCACACGATCGATACGGCCCGGGACCTTCGGGGCCACGGTCGTGAAATCGGCGGTGACATAGGCGTCGTTGGTGTACTGGTCCACGCCGTTGCCGTTCACGAGGCGCGTTGCGCCCCACGCGACCGCCGTCAGTACGATGGCCGCGCAACCGGCATAGAGGAGAGGTTTCTTGTAGATCATGGTGAGACGTTTCCGGCTTCAGCGTGCAGGGGCGCTGGGAGAAGGAGCGCGCGGCGGGAAGACCCGCCGGGGAAGGATGAGATTCATGATCGCGTAGCCGACGCAGACGAAGATCAGGATGAAGTAGATGTCGGCCAGCGCGAGCACGATGGACTGCTCGCGCACATAGGTGTGGAACACCTCGAGCGTGTTGCGGGCCATGCGGCCCAGATCGGGCGAGAGGCCCGAAAGCTGCCGGTCGATCGGGTTGTCCATGCCCTGCAACGCGAGGCCGTGCGTGCCGTGATGATCGAGAAGCATGCTCGAATGATACTGTTCCCGGCGACGCGTCAGGGCGGAGAACAGGGCAAAGGCCACGGCGTTGGCCAGCCCTTTGAGCATGTTCACCATCCCCGAAATGAACGGACCGTCCGCCGGTCCCATGGCCAGGGTGGCCAGCATCAGCGTCGGGATGACGGTCATCGGCTGGCCGAAGACCTGAAGGATCTGCAGGGCATAGAAATTGTCGCGCACCCAGTCCGGCGTGAGCCATGTGCCGAGCCACGCGGCGGCCGCCAGACACAGCATGCCCCCCGCCAAAACATAACGGCAGTCCACTCTGGCGCTGTTGCAGATCGCGGCGATCAGCGGCAGCATGACGAGCTGCGGCAGCGCCACGATGAGGGATACCGGCACGGTCTGGATCGGGCGATAGCCGCGCACCTCTTCGAGATAGGTCGCCGGGATTTCCGCCATCAGCGCGCAGATCGCGAGAATGCCGACCAGGGACAGGAGCGCGGCCTGGATGTTGCGCGACCGCCAGTACTGAATCCGGAAATACGGGCTGGGATGAAGCGCCTCGTTGACGACGAATACCAGAAACGCCGCCCCGCCCCAGAACGTCAGGTTCGTGATGACGGGCGAGCGGAACCAGTCCAGGCGATCACCCTGATAGAGCACGGTGACAAGTGATACGATCGCGGGCAGACCCACCGTGATGCCAAGCCAGTTGAAGCTTTTGAAACGTTCCATGTGCACCGGATCGCGGGGCAGGCCGTAGGCCATCATCGCAATCGAAAGGACTGCGAGCGGAATCACCTCCCAGTACAGCCAGTGCCAGCCGACATGCTCGAACCAGAAGGCTTCCAGCGGCAATCCCAGATTGGGTCCGAATGTCGCGCTCATCGCATAGCCCGCGATGCCGAACACCCGGAGTTCAGGGGGCAGATATTTGAGCATGACCGTCATCAGGACCGGCGGCAGGCATCCGGCCGCCATGCCCTGGAAAGCGCTGAGCACGCAGAGAGAGGTCACATCCGGCATGAAGGGGGCCGGGATCGACAGGAGCGCCAGCATGGCCGTCATGAAGATCGAGAAACGGTAGATCGAGAACGTCATGTAAAACCATGGCGTGAAGGCCATGGCCGCGATGTTGAAGGCCTCGTAGCTCGTGACCAGCCAGGTGCCTTCGTCATGCCCGATATGGAGCGCGCCCCGGATATCGGACAGGCCGATCTGCGTCACGTGCTCGTTGAAGCCCGCCACGTGAACGGCGAGCAGCATCCCGACGCAGCCGATGACCGTCCGCAGCCCGAATGGAGGGATGTAGGACGGCAGAGGTGGCGAAGCATGGATGACGGGCGCGACGGGGCTCCCTCCCGGATCGACGGCGCGTGGACTCGCGGTTTCGGGAGACATCGGTGGATGGATGACAGCGCTCATGGGAGGCATGTTCTCCAGAAACCGGACGCAGAAAACCCACATTACCGACAGTCAACGATTCCACTTTCCGGAATTGTCGCGCATGGTATCTGCGACTGGCGTGACCTATGGAGAGCGGCATGCGCGGATATGACCTCGACCTGCTGCGCTATCTGCAGGTTCTGATCGAAGAGGAAAGCGTTTCGGCGGCGGCCCGGCGCATGCGCGTCAGCGAACCGGCCATGAGCCGCCATCTCGGCAAGCTGCGTTCCGTCTTCAACGATCCCATTCTGGTGCCGGAAGGCCGACGTCTGCGCGCCTCATCCTTCGCGCAAGGTGTGCTCGACCGCGTTCAGGATGTCGTGCGCTCGGCCGACACGCTGATCAAGACCCGCGCGCTGATGGACCTGCGCAATATCGCGCCAAAATTTACCATCCGCGCCAATGACCTGATCGTCGCGGCCATCGGCCTGCCGCTTCTCAGGGCGCTGCGCAAGGACTGTCCACGCTGCGAACTTGTTTTCACCGCCGAGTGGGATGATCTCGTCTATGACGCGTTACGTCATGAAGCCGCCGATCTTTATATCGGCGCGACCGACATGATGAAGCCGGAGATCCGGCGCCAGACTCTCATGCGCGACCGCATGATCGGGCTCGTCCGCCGCGACCACCCGATTTTCGACGAGCCCATCACGCCGGAAAGCATGACGCGCTACGATTATATCAGCGTCTCACGCCGTGGCCGGGCCTTCGGCCCGATCGACGATGCCTTGCGCGATCATCACGGGCTGAAGCGACGGGTCGTCATGGTCGTTCCGAATTACCATGCCATGGTCGAGAGCATGCGACACACCGATCTGGTGCTGCCGCTGCCCGGGATCGTGCTCGATCATATTTCGGTCGAGGCGCTGGGCCTTGCGACCTTCGAGTTTCCGCTCGTGCTTCCGGCGATCGAGGCGTTTCAGGCCTGGCATCCCCGCAAGGACGCCGACCCGGTGCATCGCTGGCTGCGTGAAACGCTTTTCCAGGTCTTTCGCCATGAATTTCACGAACATCGCAGCGTCAAGGACGACGTTTATGGAACGACGTCGAATCCCAGTTCCTCGACGACGCCCACGAACTTCCTGGGGTCGGCAACGGCAGGATCGAAATAGACCGTAACCTTGCCACCTTCGAGGAGAACATCGGCCTCCCTGACCCCCGGCTCGGCTTCGAGCGCCTTCCTGAGCTTGCTGGAGCAGCCGTCGCAATGCATGCCCTCGACTTTCAGATACGCTGTTTCCGTCATCTTGCTCTCTCCTCCTGAAATCGACGGCCACCCGACCTGTCAGACGGGCAGGTCTCTGCCGTCGGCAATCGCTTCCATCGCAATATAGGACGTCACGGTATCGAGATCGATCTTCTCGATCATGCGCCGATAGATGGCGTCAAAAGCGTTCATGTCCGCGGCAACGACTTTCAGCATGTAATCATATTCCCCCGCGACCCGGAAGAAATCGATCACATGGGGATCGGCCAGGACGATCCTGCGGAAATCACCGAGCCATTCCTGCGAGTGCTTACGCGTGCGTACGAGCATCAGAACCGTGAGATCCAGGCCGACCGCCTTGCGATCGACACGCGCCCGGCTTCCGGCGAGGATGCCGCTTTCACGCAACTGCTGAAGCCGTCTCCAGCACGCATTCTGGGACAAACCGACCCGTTCGGCCAGTTCACGCTGGGACAGAGACGCATCCTTCTGAAGCGTTCGGATGATGCGTCGATCGATATGATCAATTTTTTCCGTTTTTTCGTTCATACGATCGGAATTTAAGACAAACGACGCAAAAATAGGAAAGTTTTTTCATCAGGAGTTTCGCTAGCGTTTCGGCGCCCCCCGAACTGGAGATCGCCCGTGGCCCATGATCCTGAAACGCTTATCGCCCGCTTCGCACAGCGCCTGCAGGAACATGACCCGCTTGGTTCATTAAGTCGGGATCTCGTGGGAGAAGGATTCGACGTTCCCGGTCCTTTCGGCTCCAAACCCCTCATCTATGCCGACTACGTGGCCTCGGGTCGCGCCCTGCGCTGCATCGAAGAGGCCATCACCAGCGAAGTGCTGCCCTATTACGCCAACAGCCATACCGAGGCGTCCTATTGTGGACAGGTGATGAACAGGCTCCGTCACGCCGCGCGCGCCACGATCGCGCGGTCGTGCAAGGCCGATGACGGATATGCCACGATTTTCGCGGGCAACGGGGCGACAGCGGGGCTGAACCGCCTCGTCTGGTTGCTGGGCGTGCCCCAGGCCGTCCAGTCCGGGGAAAAGCCGCTTGTCCTGATCGGCCCGTACGAACATCACTCCAACATTCTCCCCTGGCGCGAAAGCGGCGCCGAAATCATCACAATTCCCGAAGCGCCACAGGGCGGCCCGGACCTCACGGCGCTCGAAGAGCAACTGAAAGCGGCAGCGGGTCGGCCCGTCATCGGCGCCTTCTCCGCCGCGTCGAACGTTACCGGCATCATCACCGACACCGATGCCGTCACGCGTCTTCTCCGGCATTACGGCGCCCGGTCTGTCTGGGACTATGCGGGCGGCGGCCCCTATCTTCCGATCGATATGAAAGCGGGAACCGACTGCGAGAAAGATGCCGTGGTCATCTCGACCCACAAATTCATTGGCGGGCCGGGAGCGTCAGGTGTTCTGATCGTGCGCAAGGCCGCGGTCATGACGACGTCGCCCTCGCTGGCAGGTGGCGGGACCGTGCGCTTCGTCTCTCCATGGGGGCATGATTACAGCACTTCGGTCGAGGCCCGCGAGGAAGCCGGAACCCCGAACGGCATTGGTGATATCCGTGCGGCTCTGTGCTTCGTCGTCAAAGACGCCATCGGCGATCGTGTCATGGCCCAACGCAACACCGAACTTTATGACCGTGCGCACCATGTATGGTCACGAAATCCCCATATCGAACTGCTCGGTTCTCCAACGGCGAAGCGCCACCTTCCCATCTTTTCGTTCCGCGTTCGCGACGCCGCCGGTGGCCTGATCCATCAGCAGATGTTCACCCGCATGCTCTCGGACCTTTACGGCATTCAGGCCCGTGGCGGCTGCGCCTGCGCAGGCCCTTACGCGCATGCTCTTCTGGGCATCGATGCGGCTGGATCGGACGCGATGCGCACGGCCATTCTCTCGGGCGAGGAAATTGAAAAGCCAGGCTGGGTACGTCTGAATTTCAGCGTCCTGATGGACGATGGCAAAGTTGATGCCATCATCAAGGCTGTGAATACGCTGGCCAGCGAGGCATCCGAAAAAGCCGCACTGTATCGCTGCGACCCATCGACCGCCCGTTTCACGGCAAACGTCTCCTTCCGCGCCGAGGACGTTGCATCCGTGTCATTTCCGTTACAGCCATCTTGACGACACGCTCGATTCGAGAGAGCGAACCGGAGTCCGAACAGGAGAGGCGGAGGGATGTCCCGGTTTCTGGAAACGATACGAGCGCTGCCAGAGCGCCTTGTCCCCGCAACCGCAGTCCGAGCCATCGCATCGCGTTCAAGCGACATCTGGGCCGGGCTGTCCGTGGCGGCCATGAGCATACCCTCCGTCATGGGATATGCCCGCATCGCCAATGTACCGCCCCTGACGGCGCTCTATACCATTCTGTTTCCGCCTGTCGCCTTTGCTCTGCTCGGCTCCTCGCGTCATCTCATGGTTGGCGCCGATTCCGCCACCGCGGCCATTTTTTCCAACGGATTATCGCTGAGCGATCCTGCCGCTGGTCAGCATTACATCACGCTCGTCAGCGCTATCGCCCTTTTGAATGCGGCGCTGCTTCTGATCGCGCGCGTTTGTAAACTCGGTTTTCTGGCGGATTTCCTGTCGCGCACCGTTCTTGTCGGATTCATGGCTGGCGTGGGGGTACAGATCGGCGTGGCCATGCTGGGGGACATGCTGTCCATACCGGTGAAGGCGCACGCGACACTTGCGCAAGCCTTCACCATCCTCACCCACATCTCCTCCCTCGGAGCAATCGCAACGGCGATTTCCGTTGGAACATGCGTAGCGACATATCTGACGCGCCGTGTGATGCCGATGTTCCCGATTGCTCTGGTCGCCGTATCGGGCAGCATCCTGCTGAGCTGGGCGACCGGACTCGAAGCGAGAGGGGTCGCCGTCATCGGTCCCTTCGTCGGAGGCCTCCCCTCGTTCTCCATTCCCATCATATCCTGGCATGAAATGCTGCTGCTGATGCCGGTCGTCGGCTCATGCGTGTTTGTCATCATTGCGCAGAGCGCCGCCGCATCACGCACCTTCGCCGACATGTTCGGCGAGCCCCTCGACGAGAATGCCGACCTTCTGGGGCTGGCCGCGGCGAACGCGGCCGCAGGAATGACCGGAACTTTCACCGTCAATGGCAGTCTCACCCAGTCCGCCTTCGCGGTGCAGGCTGGCGCGCGCACCCAGACCACCCAGATCGTTTATGCTGCCGTCACGCTCTGCGTGCTGCTTTTTCTGAGCGGACCGCTGCGTTACCTGCCGCGTTGCGTGCTGGGCGCCATTGTTTTCTGCGTCGCCGCAGGGATGATACGGATCCAGACATTGCGCGACATCCGCAAAGAGAGCCCGGGGGAATTTCGGCTGGCCATCGTGACGGCGGCGACCGTCATCGGGATCGGCGTGGAGCAGGGCATTCTGATTGCGATTGGTTTGTCCCTCCTGCATCACGTACGTCACAGTTATCGACCGCATACAGGCATCGTCGTTCTGGCATCGGATGGGGAACCTGAAGTCGAGACTGTTCACCCCGATGGAGAAATAGAACCCGGGCTTGTCGTCTATCGCTTCGGTGCGGATCTGTTTTACGCGAATTGCCGACTGTTTTCAGCCGATATCCATACCCTCACGCGCGACGCCAAGGTGCCTGTACGGTGTATTATCGTCGATTGCAGTGCAATCACCGATCTTGACTATTCGGCAGCGCGGCTTGTGCGCGGCGTCATTGAGGACTGCGGCAAAGGCGGCATCACAATGATGTTTGCAAGAGTATCGCCGTTCCTGCACGCCGACATGGCGCGTCACGGCATCATTGAGACCGTCGGCGAGAATAATATTTTCTGGAAGATGCACACGGCCAAGGCCGCGTTCCACCATTTTGCTTCTTTGTGACGCCCGACAACTTCCGATGGGCGGAGTGACGTCCGACACATTTCAGGTCATTTTCCATCGGAAGACCTGAACGCGAAAAAAATCCGCGTCAGGCCACACCGAAGAAAATTACATGGCAGGGCGATCGGGATCCGACGATCAACCCGAGGCCGTCAAAGGAAGCTTCAGACAGCCACCTGCGGAACGGGATTGCCCATCGAACGATGTCCGATCTGCGGAACGGGATTGCCCATCGAGCGGTGTCCGATCTGCGGAACGGGATTGCCCATCGAACGATGTCCGATCTGCGGAACGGGGTTGCCCATCGAACGGTGCTCGACCTGCGGAACAGGATTGCCCATCGAGCGGTGCTCCGCGGCCATTGCGTGACCCGCAACGATCATGGAGCCGAAAGTGGCGACAGCGGCGAATGTCTTGATGATGCTCATTGAATCATTTCCTTTGTATCCGGTCTGGAAGCCCGCTTCGGGTTGACCAGTTGGCGTTGAGGGAAATGTAGACAAATAATCGCCTCCGCAAACGCCGAATTTTTGCACAGGCGCCATGCAGATTTATGTAGTTCTCGTATATTTATTATGAGAATATACTGAAATTTTATTTTTTTGTTTTTAAAAAAAATATTTTCAAAGTATTTACATTTAACCGCCTTATCTTCACCTGAGGTCGTCCAAAAATTACACCCATACGCAATGTATTTCCATAAAAACAGGATAACCCTCCATGAAAACTTTCGAAACAATATCCCCCTTCTGTTCGGCCGATTCCCACCCTGTTACTCGCTAACAGGAGGCATATCCGGGGAGATGGTATGCTTTGCAGAGGTTTTTAACTGCGAAAGGCACGCTCCAAGAACACCTGGAATCGCAACATAGGGTGAATCTTCCGGCCATCCAGAGTTCCGTGTCCCGT
The DNA here is from genome assembly GCF_029309905.1 of Brytella acorum. Taxonomy (GTDB): domain Bacteria; phylum Pseudomonadota; class Alphaproteobacteria; order Acetobacterales; family Acetobacteraceae; genus Brytella; species Brytella acorum. The sequence continues at coordinate 92,789 of NZ_JARBJP010000005.1, read as the reverse complement.
CAGAATATCGATTCGCATAAAGCCTCGACCATGAGTCAAGAAAGGAAAAATGTTTTTGTTCTTGTTTTGTGCATTTTTTCTTCCTCTAGCGGCGGCGCACTGACAGCCTAAAACTTTTCCGGGAAGTCGGATTCCGGCGCCTGCCTCACGTTAGGGTGATGCGACACCGTCTTTTTGGGGCGTATCCGTCAACATGCGAAGGAAGGCGGCGATATCGTCCCTCTCCTCGTCGTCGAAAGCCGGCGGATCTCCCCGATGCCGATCGAACGGTCCATCCGTGACATCGATATTGCGGCGATATTGAAGGGGAATATCGTCGTAGGGTCTGAGCCGCCCCTGACGGTCCACCGGATAGACGGCTTCGGGCTTCGTCTCACGAAACCGATAGAAATCGAGCACACCCGCAAGATTGTCATAGGCGCCGTTGTGAAAATAGAAGCGTCGATCAGCGGTATTGCGCAGTCCTGGCGTGCGGAACATGCCGCAATAATCATCCGTGAGCGCAATATCTGCCCGTGGCGCACGACATAAGCCGAGATCAAAACTCTTCTCGCCGGACAAAGTGTGCCGCGGCACGGCAAGGGCTTCATATTGCCCGTCCGTCAACAGGGGCGGCAGACTGCCCACCCCGACCGTATCCGTGTGACATGCGGCGCAATTGCCCTTGAGCGGGTCGTTGAAGGCGAGATACCCCTTCCGCTCCGCCGTCGTGAAACGAATTCGCCCTTCGAGCCAGGCATCGAAACGGCTGGCATAGGGATGGAAAGCCGGATTCTCGATCTGATACCGCGCCAGGGCAAACAGGGCCTCCGACACCAGGAAATCAGAAAACCGATCCGCCGACGGGCCTGCCAGCTTCATCAGCTCCGCCGTATACGGCGCATGTCGCAACCGACGGATCACGATCTCCCGGCTGGATGCCATTTCCGCCGGGTCAAACAAGGGGCCGTGGGCCTGCTCCTGAAGTGTATCCGCCCGACCATCCCAGAACAGCCCCCCCTGCGGCACGAGCTGCACGGCATTGACCGCGCCATTTCCCGCGGTTTTGCTCACATGCCCCGATGCCGCCGGGGCAGGCGTCGGCGCGGCCTCTCCTTCATTGACGGGATTGTCCGGCCCGATGCTCAACGGGGGCTCGCGTTCCAGATACATGAGCGACGGGACCGCGCGACGACCCCGGCGCTCCATCTCCTGGCCGCCAGGCACGAAGGCCTGCGCGTCCACCGACGCATAATGCGCGGACGGGACGTGACATGATGCGCAGGACAGCCGGCCGGAACCTGACAGTTCCCGATCGTAAAACAGTTGTTCGCCAATCTTTGCCATCGCCGAGAGAGGGCCAATCGCCGGGCGACGCAACGTCACGGGACATGGATTGCTCCCGTCGGGCATGGGCAGACAGGATCTGCCTCCCGCCAAAGCCGCGGAGGCGCCGCAGCCACTGCCCGAGACCAGCACCACCATGATCAGACGTAACACGCGAGCCGCGCGCGTCCGCCGGAAACCGGACGCTCCGTTCCCGCGTACATCGCGCCCGCCATCCCGAAGCATCAACATGACCGGACCACGTGCATGATCTCGCGAAAATCGTCCAGCAAAAGCCGTTGTCATGCGCGCGTTGGCGTCCTCACCAGAAAATACGCGCCAGCATATATCCGGCGACCAGGAAAATAATGACCGCGAAAAATGTGGTCAACCGGCCTTGGGAACCGGCCATGCGTCGGGCCATGCGCATCCCTCCGGCACTTCCTATAATGCCGCCTGCAATAAAGGCCATTGCCATCCCCCAGTCGACGTAGCCGGACATCGTATAGCTGAGCGCGGTGCTGGCTCCGAAGGCCGCCACGGCCACGAGGGAGGTTCCAATGGCGTTGAGGATCGGCATGCCGGTGGAAGCCACGAGACCCGGGACGATCAGAAATCCGCCACCGATTCCGAAGAACCCGGACAAAACGCCCGCGCCCAGGCCGCATCCCATGACCCGCCCGACATTCCCGCGATGACAGGCGGCCCCTTCACAGCCCGGATTCCGACGGCCTCGCAGCATGAGCACGCCGACGAGCACCATGAGCAGCGCGAACAGCGTCAGCAGCTTCTGTCCGTCCACGGCTTTGCCCAGCGCGGCCCCGCCAAAAGCCCCCGCGACGCCACATCCGGCAAAAATGGCCGCACAGCGCCACTTGACCGTCCCCAGCCGCGCATGTTGCGCCAGCCCGGCCAAAGCGTTAACCGCGACGGCCAGCGCACTCGTGCCGATCGCGACGTGCGGGTTCTCGACACCGACGACGTAAACCATCAGCGGCACCGCGAGGATCGAGCCGCCACCGCCGATCAGCCCCAGCGTGAAGCCGATCAGGCACCCGCAGAAGATCTCAAGCAGAACGTGTCCGAACACGGCGCAGCCCCTTGCCAGCCAGATTGAAGACGGACGTCGACATCACAGTTTATCGATCGGAATTTTGATGTAGCGCGTCCCGTTGGATTCCGGCTCTGGAAGGCGACCGCCACGAATATTCACCTGCACCGATGGCATAATGAGATTGGGCAGGGACAACGTCGCATCCCGCGCCGTGCGCATGGCAACGAAGTCTTCCTGAGTGACGCCGTCATGGGCGTGGATATTGCCTGTCTTTTCGGCTCCCACCGAGGTTTCCCACGCAAATTCGTCCCGTCCCGGCGCTTTGTAATCATGACATAGAAAAAGTCGTGTCGCACCGGGCAAAGTCAGAAGGCGGCGGATCGAACGAAAGAGCTGAGCCGCATCCCCGCCCGGAAAATCCGCGCGTGCCGTTCCATAATCCGGCATGAACAGCGTGTCGCCGATGAATGCGGCATCGCCGATGACAAACGCCATATCGGCCGGTGTATGCCCCGGCACATGCAGCGCGACGACCGGAATCGATCCCAGTGTAAATCGGTCGCCGTCGTCGAACAGGCGATCGAACTGCGATCCGTCACGCGCGAATTCCGTTCCCGCGTTGAAGATCTTTCCGAATACATCCTGAACGTGGATGATCTGCCGCCCGATGCCGATCTGGCCGCCCAGCTGGCTTTGCAGCCAGGGAGCGGCGGAAAGGTGATCGGCATGCGCATGGGTTTCCAGCAGCCACTGCACGTGAAGATTTTCCGCCTGGACATAGGCCATGACGGCCTCTGCCGCGACATGGTCGGTCCGGCCCGAGGCCTGATCGTAGCCCAGCACGCTGTCGACGATCGCGGCCTGCCGGGTCGCAGGATCGTGGACCACGTGCGTCGCGGTGAAGGTCGCGGCGTCAAAGAAGGTCCGCACGACCGGGCGGGACAGGGTATGATGCACCACCTCCAAAACCTGAGCCGTGGCAGCTTCAATCGCGGGATCGCTCATGGCACACCTTTACATTTTTAAATTAACTATAATTTCTCGTTTTATTTAATGATTAAACCTTCTTGCGTCAAGGTGAAGTTCGTGGCCTAATGAAGCCTCATGAACGACATCGTCGAGCCCCCCTCACCCGCCATGCAGACCGCACCCAAGATCGGCGAGCCCGCTCCCGATTTCAGCGCCCGGACGACCCAGGGCCCCCTGACCCTGAGCGCATTGCGTGGCCACTGGGTCATGCTGTTTGCTCATCCCGCCGACTTCACACCGGTCTGCACGAGTGAGTTCATTGCGCTGTCCCGGGCGGCGGAAGATTTCGAAAAACTCGACTGTGCCCTTGTCGGCATTTCGGTCGACAGTCTGCCTTCGCATCTTGCGTGGGTGGAGACGATCCGCACGCAGTTCGGTGTCACTGTGCCATTCCCGATCGTCGAAGACCCGACCATGGCCATCGCGCGCGCCTATGGCACGCTCGACGCCGCCTCCGAAAACAGCGCCACTGTCCGCACCGTCCACGTCATTGATCCCGGCGGCGTGATCCGGGCCATGACGTGGTATCCCATGTCCGTCGGGCGTTCCGTCGCCGAACTGCTCCGTCTTGTCGCCGCTCTTCAGGCCGCCGCTGACGGCGAAGCGCTGACGCCGGAAGGATGGATGCCAGGAGAGCCGACATTCGCGCCGCCGCCGCAGACCCAGGATGCTCTCGCCCGCACCGAGGGGGCATGGTTCATGCAACTGGCCCATCCAAAGGCGACTGACTAGATGACCCGCATGACATTGGATGAGGCCCGGGAACTGACCGAGCGTCTGAAGCTTTTCGCTCAACCTCAGCGGCTTCTCATTCTCTCCCTTTTACTGGATGGGCCTCGGGCGGTCAGTGAACTGGAAAACGAGACGGGGATCACGCAACCGACCCTCAGTCAGCAGCTCGGCGCCTTGCGCCGGGCCAATCTCGTTGCGGCACGGCGTGAATCGCGCGCCATTTTCTACAGCATGGCCGATGGGAAGGCGACGGACACCACACGCGCCCTGTTCGCCGTTCTCGGTCTGAAGGCCGCGGGTGCACGCTCAGTTCCGGTGAGGTCCCCTGCGCACGTGTTTGACGGCCGCTCCTTGACGGAAACCGGTGCTCAGTTCGCACGCGTCATGCGAATTCCTCGCAACAACGGGATCTAAACCAGGCTCCGACGAGCCCTCAAAACCACGTCGGAAAGCCCGCAACTGTCTCATCCCTGAGACAGTTGCGCGGCGTCGAGACACGTTCGCGTGAAGGGAAGCATGCGCTCTCTGGCCGTTGCCGAAGGGCGCATGCTGTGAAGCCTCCACACCCGATATCCCTGCCGGAATGCTCCGAAGGTGCGGTCGGGACCCGCAACATCAAGAAAGACGTGGAGCATGCAAGAGAGTGGTCCGAGGTTACTCTCGATCGTAACCTCCGTATTACTGGCCCTGGTCGGGCTTTTCCTTTTCATCGGCGGCGCACAGCTGATGTTTCTGGGAGGATCGTGGTTCTACATCCTTGCCGGTGGCGTCATGCTCGGCGCGGCCGCGATCGGCTTCCGGAATCCCGGACGGGCCGTGCGGATCTACGCGGCCTTCCTGGTGCTGGCGACGATCTGGTCGCTGTTCGAAGTCGGCTTCGACATCTGGGGCCTTGAAGTTCGTCTCCTCACTCTTGTCGGCATCGGCGTCTGGATGCTGCTGCCATGGGTCTGGCGGACAAACGGGGCCTGGTTCGCGGACAAGCGCGACATCCTCGGCGCCGTCGGGATGAGCAGCCTTGCATTGCTGATCAGCTGCTTCACGTCCTATTCGATCGACGGAAAAGTGCCGGAAGAGCGCATGAGCGCTCAGGGGCAGTCCGACACGGCGTCGGTCGACATGCCCGATGGCGACTGGCAGGCCTATGGCCGCACCGCTGCCGGCGACCGTTACTCGCCGCTCGGACAGATCACCCCCGCCAACGTCTCTCATCTGACGCGCGCCTGGCTGACCCATACGGGCGACGTGCAGCAGGTCGGGGAAGGCACTGTGGCTGGTCCCGATCAGGGCCATGAGTTCAATCTCGAACTCACACCGATCAAGGTGGGCGATACGCTATATATCTGCACGCCGCATAGCTGGGTCATGGCGCTCGACGCCGCGACCGGCAAGGTCAAATGGAAGTTCGATCCGAAACCCGCGACCGCGGATCTGGACAAGAACGTCTATCTGGCCTGCCGTGGCGTCAGCTACTACCATATCCCCGACGACATCCAGACGACCTGCCGCAATCGCATCTACTCGCCCGTCGCCGATGTGCGCATGGTCGCGCTCGATGCCGAAACCGGCAAACCCTGCGACGACTTCGGCGATCATGGCTTCATTTCGCTGCGCCAGTATCTCGGCAGCGTGCCTCACGGGTTCCATTTCGTAACGTCGCCGCCGATGGTGGCGAAGAACCGCGTCATCACGGGTGGCTGGATCTTCGACAACCAGGCGAATTTCGAGCCATCCGGCGCGATCCGCGCGTTCGACGCCACGACGGGCGAAATTGCCTGGGTGTGGGATGCGGGTCACCAGCCCGAGACCTGGAAGCCGGGTCCGACGGACGAACTGACGCGCGACACACCGAATGCCTGGGGCGTTTACACGGCGGACCTCAATCTCGGCCTCGTCTATATCCCGACGGGCAATTCGCCGCCGGACAACTGGGGCGGCACACGCCGTCCGTTCGACGACGCCACGTCGTCGGCCACGATCGCGCTGGACATCGAGACGGGCGAGCGTCGCTGGACCTATCAGACCGTTCATCACGATCTGTGGGACATGGATATTCCGTCCGGCCCGTCGATGGTCGATCTTCCGGGAGCGCATGGCGAAACCGTCCCCGCGCTCGTGCAGAGCACCAAGCGTGGCGAGTTCTTTGTGCTCGACCGTCGCACCGGCACGCCGGTTCCGGGCTATCCTGTCGAGGAACGCGCTGTTCCGACGGCTGGTGTGGCGCCCGACGACCATGTGAGCCCGACCCAGCCTTACCCGGCCGCGATGCCGAGCCTGACGCCGCCGGATCTGAAGGAACGCGACATGTGGGGCGCGACGCTGCTGGATCAGATGATCTGTCGCATCGAGTATCGTCAGTCAGCCTATGAGGGGCAGTTTACGCCGCCGCATGTCGGCAAGACCACGGTCGTCTATCCGGCGTTCTATGGCATCGTCGACTGGCAGGGCATCACGATCGACCCGCAGCGCAAACTGCTGCTGGCGAATGCGAGCTATCTGCCTTTCCGCATCAAGCTCGATCACCGCAACAAGCTCGAAGCCAGCGGAACGCTGCCGAAATGGAATGGACAGGGCGAAGAGCCCGCCGCCAAGGGTGACGCGCTTTCGATCTCGCCGGACTACGGCACGCCCTATATCGCCTATACGAACCCGTGGCTGAACCCGCTGCAGATTCCCTGCAAGGGCCCGGTCTGGGGCACGATCACGGCGATCGACCTCGTGACGAAGAAAATCGTCTGGCAGCATCCCGTCGGCACCACGCGCGACACGGGGCCGTTCCGCACGCACAACAACATCCCGCTTCCGACGGGCATGTATAACGTGGGCGGCAACATCGTGACCAAGGGCGGTCTGGTGTTCATGGGGGCCACGGCCGACGACTATCTGCGCGCCTTCGATCTCAGGACGGGCGACGTGATCTGGAGAGACCGCCTTCCCGCGGGCGGACAGGCCACGCCGATGTCCTACGAGATCAACGGCAAGCAGTATGTCCTGATCGCCGCCGGTGGCCATGGCGGTCTCGGAACGCGCAGTGGCGACGCGATTGTCGCCTATGCCCTCGACGGTCAGCAGGATTCACCGACGCACTGATCCGTGTCCTGAATTCAGCTGAACAACAGGTCTGGCGCATCGGATTTTCCGGTGCGCCAAACTCCTTCAACGGAAAAATATCCTCATGCGTATGACGGAATGGCCAAAACGAGTCTGTTCTCTATTGCGCTTCTGCGTTCCCGGCCTCGCCTTTGCGTGCATTCACGGGGCCAGGGCCTCGGATGTCACCCTCGGCATCATCGGGCCACACGAATATGATCTGCCGGTGGATTTCAGCCCGTTCAACGTCCTCGTACAATATGGCGACGGCAACGCGGCGGGCAACACCTATGACAGCGGCGGCGCCCGACGTCCCACGGGAGGGAGTCATACATGGTCGGGCATGACCAAATATGTCCATTTTCGCAGCTTCGATGCCATCCCGCATGTCGGCTTCGCTTTTGAATTAATTCAGACCGAAAGCTTCACACTGGCGAACGGGACGAATTTTGGTGGTCTGGGCGGCACGATCGTCGGACCGGCGGCATGGTTCAAACCCAACAAGCACAGCACGTTCGGTTTTCAGACTTTCATGCAGACGCCAACGGCCACGCAGGCCAACATCGCCACCAATTACTGGCTGAATATCTCGAGCTTCATCTTCGATTACGAATGGGACCATTTCAGCTTCGATGGGGATGCGGGCGCCGTCACGGGATCGACCAAGCACGTCAGGGGCGATGACAGCTTTCGGCCGGGTGTCAATTTTTACACGAACCTGCGTTTCAGCTGGAAAGCCACGAAGCTGATCGAACCCTTCTTCGCGCTGGACTGGCAGAACGCGACCGGAACCTACAACAACACGAAGCGCCATTACATTGACGATTCCAACAGTCGTGAAGTGGCGCTCGGCACAGGCATCATGTTCAATATTTCAAAACACTATTCTTTCACGGTGCGTTATTCGCATTCTGTCGAAGGCCGCAACACACCTGAAAGCAATGCCTACTACATCAAATTCGTCTATCTCTGGTAAGCAGCGTTCCTTCAACGGCGGAATCATGAAGGCGCGTGAGTGCGTGCCGTCGCGCCGGACCTTCTCCATATCGCATTAACGTGAAGAAATGTCCCGGCAATTTGTGTTAAATACTTCCGCTTAGCTACCGATGGAAACCCTCTGTTCCCGGTGCATGGGCCATTCGGCGTATGGGCTTACTTCTGGAACGGACTCAACTTTTCTTCGATGATGCATTCCAGTCTCCCGCTGAGCGCTGCTCCCCTGGAAAAATCTTGGCAGAGATGCGTGGACAGCTACCATCTGGATCCGGCTCAGGAATGGTCGGCGGACGTCCTGAGCGGCGCCGAATTCCGCCATGTCAGCATGCAGTCCGCCCTGCTGCTCCGCACCGCCATTCCGGAAACCCGTCGCCTCTTTGAACTCGTCCGCGGGCTTGGCCTCATGGTCGTGCTTGCGGACCATGAGGCCACCGTTCTGACGCGGTGCTTCGACGAGAGCCATGTGTCCATATGCCGTCGCATTCATCTGCAGGAAGGTGCCATGTGGAGCGAAACGGCCGCCGGTACGAATGGTCTGGGCACGGCGCTCATGGACGAGGCGCCTGTCGCCCTCAACCAGGGCGAACACTGGCGCTACTGTTTTTCGATGATCGCCAGCTATGCGGCCCCGATTTTCGACGCGCGGGGCGGCCTGTCGGGAGCACTGGCGCTTTCGACGCCCAATGGCTGCATGACGCGCAAGGCGGCGCCTTTGCTCATCGATACGATCATGCAGTCATGTCGCCGCATCGAGGAAGAGCTATTCCGAAAACGTTATGCGGGTTACAGGATTTTGACACTCGGAACGGCGGAAGGCTGCTCTTCTCCCCTCGTAGGCGTGGATGACAACGGGCAGGTCATAGGGGCGACGCATGCCGCACGGTGCCTGATGGGATGGACGGATGCCACTCTGCTCGAACAGCCGCATCTCCTCGCCGAATTGCAGGACAGTAACGAGATCAGCTTTCAGAAGGCCGAAGAGAGTGTCGTGCGTTCCGCCCTGGCGGCTCTCCAGGGCAATGTCACCGTCACAGCCAAAAGCCTCGGGATCAGTCGTGCCACGCTGTATCGCAAGATGAGGGCCTTCGGGATTTCCTGACGAAGATCCTCGACGGAGGTCTTGCATGAACGTCGGAAATCGCCTATCTGTGGCACAATGCCACCAAGGCAGAATGCGCCGTCCTTCGGGGCGGCTTTTTTTATGCCCAGGCCATCGGAGTCTTTATCCGCGTCAGCGGAGCTCCGATCGCTGCACCGTTTTCAGGACATCGACGACGTGACTTACAAGCTCGGCAAACAGCCGGCGCGGCATGATCCGCGTACGTACCGGCTCGACAACACACTGCATCACAGCCTTATCCATGTCCCCCCGACCATGGATTGGTCGCATGCCATTACTTACGACATGAACGGCAATGACCGGTTCGGGAATTGTGCTTTTGCCAGTCAGGCCGCGTTGATCCTGACCATGACAACGCATGCGCAGGCTCCGATCCGCCTGTCTGAACAGCAGGTTCTGGAAAATTATGCCCAGGCCACCGGCTTCGATCCGGACACCGGGGCCAATGATAACGGTACTGTTCTGCTCGACGCACTGAATATGTGGCGACGCACGGGTTTCGTGCGTCCGGGACAGCCTGGGCGGGACTATCTTACCGCGTTTGGAGCCGTGACACCGCAGGATCATGGAGCCGTACGGCGCGGAATCTGCGCACTGGGCGGTCTCTATGTCGGTCTCCAGGTACCGCGTTACATCATGCAGATCGAGGGTGACTGGACGTTCGAAGCCGAGGCCGACTGGACGCCTGTCGGCGGTCATTGCGTCGCCGCCGTCGGCTATGACGACGCGGGGATCCGTTTCATGACCTGGGGCGGCACGCGTCACATGGAATGGGCTCTTTGGGACCGGATCGTCGACGAGTGCTGGGGGCTTGTCAGCCGTCAGAACTGGCTGGAGGTCGAGGGCCTCTCCCCTTTCGGCGAGGACGTCGAGGATCTGATCGCGGAAATCCGACAGAGCTGAACCCGATGCGTCCAAAGACGCATCGGGTCGGTCGGCCGTTCAGGCCAGCCCTTCGGACTTGAACGCCGCCTGCGCCGAGGGGCGGGCAAGCACGCGTTCCCGCAACGCAAATGCCTTTTTATGGTGGGCGATATCGACTTTCTTGAACACAGCCCACGTCATGATGACCGCCGCATACGCATCGGGCTGCGTGAATGCGTTTCCAAGCCAGTACGTATGGTCTGCCGACAGCATGTCCTCGAACTGCGTCATCCGCCGATGGATGTCGGCGTGCACGGCCTTGACGGCCTGTTCGCTCTGGTCCGACGCGAACAGGCCGCTGAAAGCCTTGTGCAGGTCGGAGCAGAAACCAAGGGCCTCTTCCAGACGCGCGCGTGCGATCGAGCCAAGAGGCGGCTTCATGGCCGGAATGTCGGAGTGATCGCCCAGATATTGTAAAATCGCGACATTCTGGGTCAGCACGACACCCGGTTCGATCTCGATGGCCGGAACAGCGCCGCGCGGATTGATCTTCAGGTAATCCGCACCGGATTCCGTCTTCTTGTTCTTCAGATCGACCGCTTCGAGCGCATACGGTTTGCCGATTTCATTAAGAACGATGTGCGAGGCCAGTGAACACGCGCCGCGTGAATAATAAAGCTTCATGTCGAACTCCCTTCCCGAACGGGGGTAGTCGCGAATTCTGCCTCATTTCTTTCCAGGCGGAAAGAGTTCCGAGCCTACGGCCCCACCCTATTCAATCTCAAACAATCGGGAAATTTTTATGGACCCCTCTCTCCTGCTCGCGGCCTTGCCGGCGCAGTACACGCTCTGCACGGCATTGCTGGTCATTGGCTGCAAGATCGTGACCGTTTTCGTAAGACCGCCCGCCAAATCGTCGTTCTGGGCCGTTCCTTACGAAATCATCTCGACCATTGCGCTGAATATCGGCTGGGCCGCGAACCGCCTGCAGGTTGGTCGGACAGGCATCATGGTGGCTCGCAACGATGCTGAAACCGCCAAAACCGCCCTGACCGCCTCCGGTGTGAAGGTACTTCTTCCGAAGAAGCCCGACACATGACTGCACGCGGTCCAGAATTTGCCCATTTTTCACCACACACACGCCGCCTCGTCCGAGGCGGCTTTTTTATTGGAGCCCGAAATGGCTGACGCCAACACACTGCTAACCGGCCTCGTCACTCTGATCGAGGAGGCGGCCGGAAACGCCATGAGCACGGATGCCAAGGCGAAAATCGCGCTTTACACGGGCATTCTGGGCTCGGCGATGAACGCGATCCTTCCCGAGATCAACGGCAGGATCGACTGGGCGACCCTCGAAACCGCCCTGGCGACGGGCCTTTCGGGCATCGACACGGCCTATAAGGGCGTCGAGACGGCCATCGCGCAGGCCAAGACATCGGAGACCATCACAAATGGCTGATTTCTCCCGCCGTTCGCTCCTGCGCGCCCTTGGCGCGGGTTCGGCGCTCGCTGGTCTGGCGGCCTGCACGCTCACGACGACCCATGGTGTGACGACCATCACGCTGAATGTCGCGGAGTTCGCCTATGACGCGAATATCGCTCTCTCCGTGGTTAAAACGGCATTGGGGTTCGCGCCGATCCCCGCGACCATCGTAACGGTTGTCAATGAAGCCATTTCGCTGCTTCAGACGGGTATCACGGCGTTCAAGACCTATGCCGGATCCGATATTTCCCTGACCTTTGACACACGGAACGTACCAGCCGCCATCCAGAGTCTGATCCATGATGTCCAGACGGTCAGCGCCAATCTCTCGGCCATCGCAACCTCCGAGAGCGCGGCCATGAACGGTGGCGTCATGTCCAGGGTCGAAGCCGTCGCCGCGGACGTCGCCAATGTCGCATCGATCCTCGCCAGCATCGTCACGGCGACCACGGGTGCCGGCGAAGGGATGACCGCCGCGAACGCACGCATGACCCGCATCGAGGCGATCAAATCAAGGCACGGCCTTATGTGATCGCCTGTCCGTTCGGCAGGACTGCGGCGTGTAATCGAAACGTCGCGCCGCCTCCATGCCGATGGACTACACCGAACGGACCAGCCCCTGGATTGGCGTCGGCGTGGCGCCCGGAAAAACGCGTGCGATCGCACTATGCGGCAGATGAAGATGATCGCAGAGAATTCCGGCCGCCACGCCACGGAGGTCCGTCGTCGGCGCGAGATCACGGTTCTCGAAAAGCTGCCCGGCGGCCAGTCCGGGCCATGTTCCTCCGACACGACCGCCCTGAACAGCGCCTCCAGCCAGAAAAGCCACCGTCCCCGTGCCATGATCCGTCCCACCCGTGCCGTTCATCCGAACTGTGCGCCCGAACTCGGTCATGGCCAACACGACCGTTTTTTCCCATGCCGCGCCCATGGACTGACGCAGCGCCAGAACGCCACGATCCAGTTGGGCGAGCGGTCCATTGAGACGTCCCACCTGTCCGGCATGCGTGTCCCAGCCGCCGATCTCCAGCGCCGCCACGCGCGGACCACGCGGATCGGCGAGCATTTCTCCCGCCGCCGTGGAAAGGGTGGTGAAAGCATCGGGTTTTCGCCCCTGAGTCGAAGGGGAAACCGGGCGACCTTCCATGAGCGCGTCAGAAAAACCCCTGGCTTTCAGGCCGTCCCGGAACGCCGGCCCCGTCAGGGGATCGGACGCATTGAGCGCGGCGATCTGCGTATAAAGCCCCGCATCAGGGTGCTGGCTACCTGCGGGAGCATAACTGCCGACCCTTTCTGAACCCCGCAGCAGAAGGGGAACGGTCAGGCCCATGGCCAGACCGAACCCGTCCGGTCGTCCGCCACGGGCGGGCAAGGCCGCGACGGCACGGTTCAGCCAGCCGCTGTTCAGGCGTTCGTCGGCGCCGCTTTCAAGATAATCCTGCGCATCGAAATGCGAGCGGCTGCGATAATGACCGGCGACGGCGTGAATGGGCAGCAACTGACCCGCCGCGTAAAGATCATGCATGCCTCCGAGCGCGGGATGCAGCCCGTAAAATCCCCCCAGATCCAGCAGCCCATGTTCCTGCCCCGGCTCGGCGAGCAGCAGGTCCTTTCGATGCGCGACGATATTTCGGTCGCCATAAGGCGTGACGGCGGCCAGTCCATCAAGTGCTCCCCGCAGGATGATGACAACCAGTCTGGGATCGGTCGCGCCCCGGGCAGGCACCGCGAACGCGACGGATGAACGGCCCAGAGTCCAGCTTGCGGCCAGCCCCAGAAGAGCGGAACGACGGCGTATCATCATGATTCAGCGCCTCTGAAATTCGGGGGAGGAAAACAGCAGGGTCAGGGCATCCTGCCGTGAACCGGCGTGACGCATGGCCGTCATGGTCGTCTTGCGCAACGCGGGCCCCAGGGACGCCCGCGCGATCTCCAGGGGATCGTCGACGCGGACATGGGCGGACATGCGCCACGCCAGATCGGCCCGCGCCAGCATGTCCGCGGGCGCGGACCAGTCCGCCGCGCGATCGCTCCAGCCATTGGGCAGAGGCGCCGTCCAGAGCGGCTGGCCGAGCGCCGCCATCCCCGCGAAAAGACCATGAGCGGCGGAATGGGGATCGTCAGGCGCGCTCGGCGCACCGCCCAGGGAAAGCGCGCGCATGATGGCGGTCACGTAGTCGAACGGTGAGCGGAATTTGCGTCCGGGCTGCCCGGCATCCGCAAGATCGGCCAGGGCAAGAGCCGCGGCGGCGAGATCGCCTTCGTTCTCCCGCAGAACTCCTGCGATATGTCCGACGTCCTGCGGCGATGGCGTGTCGGAGATGAAATGAGTGACCATCTGCCTTGCGATGTGCTGATACGTCGCAGGATGGGTGCCGAGGAAATGCAGGGCCTGCTGCCCGCCTTCCACGCCCGCGGGAAAGACCTGTCCCATCATGGTTTTCGGACCAGGCTCATGCGCCCTGTCGCGAAATGCGAAACCGGGACGCTCCGCCTTCATGTCGAGGCCCCAGCCGGTGAGAATGGACGCAAAGGCCGTGACGTCCGCCTGAGTATAGCCCGCGGCGGGAGAGACGGTGTGCAACTCCAGGCATTCACGCGCGAGATTTTCGTTCAGGCCATGTCGGCCATGCTGCCCCGCGGGACTGTTCGGACCGATGGAGGATGCGTTGTCGAGATACATCAACATCGCGGGGTGATGCATGACCGCCATCAGCATATCGACGAAACGTCCGGTCACATGAGGTCGGATCGCCTCGCGCATATAGGCGCCTACGACGCCGCGCGTGCCGCCCTGCCGCAGACTGACCGTGAAATGGTTGAACCAGAACCAGACGAGACGTTCGCGAAAAGGCTGTTCGGTCAGGAGCAGATTGTCGAGCTGGGTCGCGACTTCCGCCTGGAAAATCGGCTTGACCAGAGGATCCCCCTGCATTTTCGCGCGGCGCTGCTCGCGCAAGGCAATCAGGCCGTCGGCCGTATCGCCGACATTCACGAAATTCGCGGCATCGGGCTGTCTCAACTGGTTCGAAAGCCAGTCCCGCGACGGCACAACGGCATTCATACCGCCGCGCTCACCCAACCCGAACCTGTTGACGACACAGGAAAGCAGCATGGCATCCTCACGATGGTCGACACGCAGAAAGTTCTGGTCCCGAAAATCTCCGGCCCCGAGGACAGACTGAAACGCCTATATGGCGAAATCACGACGACTCGTCCGTCGATGCCGCCTGCCAGGCTGGCTTGAGGCGCCGCGCTTCATAAAACCCGTCACGGACGTCTCGTCATAGATGTAAGGCAGGAACGGATTATAGAAAATGACGTTTCGCCATCCAGGCTTCCGCCATACGGGGCCAGTCCACGGTCTCGGTTCCCGGTCTTCCCAGACCAAAACCATGCCCTCCTGTCGGAAACAGATGACGGTCGACGTCAACTCCGTTGCGTTCACACGCCGCTTGCAAAATCGCGGTATTCGCGGGGTTGGATATGGGATCGTCTGCGGCCTGCACGAGAAAGAACGGCGCCAAACCGGGATGAACATGGGTCTGGACAGACCACTCCACGCTCTCAACCGGGTTGGGATCTTCGCCAATCAGCACGCGCCGTGTTGACGTATCCTGAAAGGGGGGCTCGAGAGTCACGATGGGGTATATAAGAAGCGAAAAGTCCGGATTGCCCGATATCCGGTCAAGCGCATCCACGGGCTGGTAGCTGAGCCGACTGGCAAGAACGGTTTCCATTCCGAGCAGATGCCCCCCGGCGGAAAAACCGAGAACGCCCACTTTACGCGGATCGATGCCTAAACTAGCCGACTGACCGCGAATGACCCGAATAGCGCGTTCAGCATCCTGAAGAGGGGCACGCGCGCCGGCTCGCCAGCCCTCCCGAGGCAGGCGATAAGTTAGCACAAAAGCCGTTATCCCGATCGACGCCAGCCATCGGGCCGAGGGCATCGCTTCGGTCCCATTCTCGATATGTTTATATCCGCCGCCTCCAGCGATGAGGATCGCAGACCCCGTGGGGTTCATGGGACGCAGGACCGTCAAGGTTGGGACAACGACATTTGTGACCGATCCTTTCCGAGAGACCCGCTCCTGCCCCTCTGGACCGCCACCGCCTGGCGGCTGACCCGGCCAAACCGGAACTCTCCACGGAATTTCACTGCGCGCGTCGGCGGATGAACCTCCTGCACAGAATGCCGCAGCGAACGTTCCGGCCATAAGCCTTCGTCTTTCGATCATTGTCCGCCCTTCAGGCTCTTTGCAGCAGAATGGCTCGGGCGAGATGCATGACAATTGTCCCTTCCCGTCGGCGCGTCACGCATGATCGGCTCGCGCTTCAAGGATGGTCAACCCAGCCGAAATGCAATCAGGGAAATCTAGGGCCTGACCTGCACGCGGCGTCTCAGGCGGTTATGACGCTTGATCTGGACAGGAGATCCGTTTGATCCCGCTTGGAGAGAACCCTCTTCCGCGTATCCATTCACGCCACCGCAGCTTGGCCAGAAGCGCATGTTCCGGGGCGGTGTACAGGGGAATATCGGGGAGAAGACAGGGCATTGTGCTCATAGGAACACCCGAGTCAATGCGTCGATTAGACCCAACTCATTGAAAAGTCTGGTCGGAGTGAGAGGATTCGAACCTCCGGCCCCTGCGTCCCGAACACAGTGCTCTACCAGGCTGAGCTACACTCCGAACCGACGGATGCGGCTATAACGCCCGCACGCAGCGTCCGCAAGTAGCTGATCGCAAATTAAATGCGCGCGGCATCCATTTCGGCCCGAGACGGAACCAGCGTGCGCAGACGGTCCAGCGCCGCTGGCACATCGTCCACAACCTCATAAAGATTCCGGGTCTGGGGAGCCGCGAAGCCCTGCGCGACAGCGTTCTCCAACATCAGCTTCACGCCATGCGCCCAGCCATTCACATCGACGATCAGGATCGGCTTGTCGTGAAGCCCGAGTTGACGCCATGTGAGGATTTCCATCAACTCGTCAAATGTGCCCAGACCGCCCGGCAGCACGATGAACGCCTCGGCGCGCGCGAACATCAGCGCCTTGCGATCATGCATCGACTCCGTGATCACGAGGTCGTCGACGCCGCGATGCATCACTTCGCGGTCATGCAGGAATGAGGGAATAATCCCGCTCACGGCGCCGCCCGCACCAATCACCGCGTCCGCGACCTCTCCCATCAGACCGACGGCGCCACCTCCGTAGACGAGACGGATGCCCGCCTGCGCCATACCGCGCCCGAGCATACGGGCGGCTTCCCTATAGACCGACGCGTTCCCGTGACGGGAGCCGCAGAAAACAGCCGCAGCAGCAATGGTCATCGAAATCTCTCTCCTTCAGTGCCCCGTCAGTCCGTGTCGACGTGCGTCATATCATGCCTCAGGCCAGGCTCAGCGCGCGCCGCTCAGCGCGACCCGCTCGCCGCAGACCGCTTTCGCCCCAGCATCGCCCCGAGAGCCGCGCCAATCAATGTCACGGCGGCAGAAAAAAGGAACAGGGCGGCATAGCCGGACAGATGAATGATCAAGCCCAGCAGCGGACCGGATATGCCGATGGCCAGATCCAGAAACACTGAAAACGCACCCAGAGCGGCCCCCCGGTTTTCCGGCCCGGCACGTTCGACGGCCAAGACGCCCAGCGCCGGGAAAACCAGCGAGAAGCCCGCCCCGGTCAGGGCGGCCCCGAGCATGGCCCCCGCCGGTGTCGGCAACACCGCGAGGACGAACAATCCCAGCCCCTCGATCAGAAGGGACGCCATGGCGACGTTCAGCCCGCCGAGCCGGACGATCTGTCGTGCGAACATGAAACGCACGATGACAAACACCACGCCGAACGCGAAAAGCGCCCGCGCGGCGCCGGACCAGCCATGGGCTGCGAAATACAGGGACAGACACGAGGAAATCGCTCCGAATCCGACCGATCCGCAGGCCAGGGCGCTACCGTGAGGCAGCACACGCATGAAAACCTTGCGAAACGGCATCAGCGGGGCGGTCCCCCGCATGGTCTCGACGGCGGGATAGCTGCGGGCCAGACACCACCCCCCCAGAGGCAGCAGCAGCGACAGCAGCCCGACGAGCGTCAGCCCTCCGAGCGGCCCGGGCACATGCGACAGCATTTCTCCGATCGTCGCGCCCAAGGCGATTCCGCCATAGGACGTGATGCCGTTCCAGGAAATGACCTGGGCGGTGTTGCGCACGCCGACACGACGGATGTTCCACATGATCGCGGCGGTCGAGGCCCAGCTTTCGGACCAGCCCAGCGCCAGACGGCTGGCCAGCAGAAGCAGGAGCGCCAGCGCGGCATTCCCCTTGGCCAACCCCGCGCCGGTCAGGAGCACACCCGAGAAGGCGCAGAGCAGAAGACCATCGAGGGCCACGGGTTTCGGACCGCCGGAATCGATGCGATGACCGGCGGAGGCACGCGAGGCGAACGTCGCGAAATACTGAAGCGAAACGGCAAAACCCGCGAGAATGACATTGAGGTGCATGCCGCCATGCACAAAGACCGGTATCACGGCCATGGGCATGCCGATGTCGAGATAGACAAGCAGGTTGAGAAGCACGACAGGCAAGATGCGCCGGGTCGGTGACTCGATCACCGGGTCGTGCTCCTGATCCATGACGTCCGCAGTCCTCTTTCGCTCACACGGCCCTGAGCCGCCTCATGGGTATAGCGGACCCTCAGTCCATCGTCATGAGACCTTGGCGTCTTTCAGGGGCCGAGGCACGGCTCGATCCCTTCACGAAGCCGCCATCAACTTTCAAAAAGCGCCAGTTGCCCGGAGCCATGCGCACCCTCCAGGGACAGGAGCGCGGACAGGGTCACGCCCAGCAATCTCACCCCCTCACGGGCTGGAAACAGCGCTTTCAGGAACGGCGTCATCGCGATGAGGATCTCTTCCGCGCCCGTCACGGGTTCCGGCAGGGAGCGCGCACGGGTGACAATGCGAAAATCGGCATATTTCACCTTGAGCGTCACCGTGCGACCGGTCAGACCACGCCGATGGCAGGACTCCCATAATTTGGCGGCCAGGGGTTCCAGAACCGTGCGCGCATCCATTTCGGTATGCAGGTCCCGCGCGAGCGTCGTCTCGGTACCGATGGACTTGCGGACGCGATGGGGCTCGACCGGCCGCTCGTCGATCCCGCGCGAAACCCCGTAATAAAACGCGGCGGCTTTGCCGAAATGCCGCCGGAGGGTCTCGATGTCCCACCCCCGCAGGTCAGCGCCGGTGCGAATTCCGAGCGCGTGCATCCGCGCGGCTCTCGCCGGACCGATCCCATGGAAACGCTCTATCGGCAGGGCGGCAACGAAGGCCGCGCCGCGTTGAGGCGGCACGACGAAGATCCCGTCCGGCTTGTTCTGATCGGAGGCGAGTTTGGCCAGAAACCGGTTGTAGGACACGCCCGCCGATGCCGTAAGTCCGGTTTCGCGGTGAATCTCAGCGCGGATTCGCTCCGCGATGACGGTGGCGGAGCCGTACTGGGACACGGTCTCCGTCACATCGAGATAGGCTTCGTCCAGGGAGAGCGGCTGGATCAGCGGCGTATAACGCGAGAAAATCTCGTGAATCTGACCTGACACAGCACGATAGACGTCAAAGCGCGGCGGGACGAACACCAGTTCCGGACACCGCCGGGACGCCACCGCAGAGGGCATCGCCGACCGGACGCCGTAACGGCGCGCCTCATAACTGGCGGCGGCCACCACGCCGCGCGCCCTGGCATGGCCGACCGCGACCGGACGGCCACGCAGGGCCGGATCATCGCGCTGCTCCACGGACGCATAGAACGCATCCATATCGATATGGAGAATGCGCCGGAGCTCCGGCGCGGGCGAAAGACCCGTCATGGCCGCGCAGCCTAATGCGCCCCAAAGAACAAAACAAGATCAAATCGAACGATTAACACTGTTACGTGATAATCGTCACTTTATTGGGTTATTATTATAGATTTTTAATGTGCCATATGCTCTGTAAGGTTCCGGAACGCGCCCCTGAAAAGACGGGTTCCGGCACTCCCTCGTTTCAATCAGGGCGCAGGCTCCATGACGATGCCTCATTCAGAAGACTCACAGGTTCATGACCCCAGGCCGATCCTGGAAATGTCTGGAATTTCCAAGACTTTCCCGGGCGTCAAGGCCCTGCGGGACGTTTCGCTCCAGGCCTATGGCGGCGAAATCCTGGCCTTGATGGGTGAAAACGGCGCGGGGAAATCCACGCTGATGAAAATCCTTTCCGGCGCCTATACGGCAGACCCCGGCGGGGAAATTCGCATCCATGGCGAACTCGCCAGAATGGGCAGTCCGTCGGCGGCGCGTGAGGCCGGAATCGCGATCATCTATCAGGAACTGGCGCTCGCGCCGAACCTGACGGTTTCGGAGAATATTCATCTCGGGGCGGAAATCCGTCGGGCCGGAATGATCAACCGCGCCGCCATGGACGATGCCTGCCGTCCTCTCCTGCAACGGCTCGGCACGCCCTTCGGACCCGAAGCCATCGTCGGCTCCCTTTCGGTCGCGGAGCAGCAGCTCGTCGAGATCGCGCGCGCGCTGCACCGCAAGGCGCGTATCCTGGTTCTCGACGAACCGACGACCGCACTGTCGAACCGCGAAACCGAACAACTGTTCAAGCTCATCCGCCAGCTTCGCGCCGAAGGCATTGCCCTGATCTATATCAGCCATCGCATGGCCGAAGTGGATGAACTCGCGGATCGCGTCTCGGTCCTGCGCGACGGCGCCTATGTCGGCACACTCGAAAAAGGCGAACTCTCATCCGCGCAGATCGTCCGCATGATGGTCGGCCGCGACCTTTCGGGCTTTTACGTGAAAGACCGCAGTCACGCCCAGCCCGAGGAAGAAGCCGTCCTCGAAGTGGACGGCCTGACCGACGGTGCCCGCGTGCAGCCCGTAAGCTTCGCCCTGCGGCGCGGGGAAGTTCTCGGCATCGCGGGGCTGGTCGGCGCCGGCCGCACCGAACTGGCCCGCCTCATTTATGGGGCCGACGTCCGCACCGGGGGCGCCATTCGGCTCGACGGCAAAGCTCTGGATATCCGTACGCCGCGCGACGCGCTCGCCGCCGGGATCGCCTATCTGACCGAAGACCGCAAGGCCCTGGGGCTGTTCCTCGACATGTCGTGCGCGGGCAATCTCAATCTTGGCGTGCTCGGCAAGGACGCCCGTGGCGGCGTGCTCGACAGGGCCAAGGGCCGCCAGCGCGCCACCGGAGCCTTTTCGACGCTGCGCGTGCGCGCGGCCAGCACGCTCGTCAATGTCGGCGGCCTGTCGGGCGGCAACCAGCAGAAGGTCCTGCTGGGGCGTCTTCTCGAAACCGGCCCGCGCGTCATCATTCTCGATGAACCGACGCGCGGCGTCGATATCGGCGCAAAATCGGAAATCTACCGGATCATCGGCGAACTCGCGGCCAAGGGTCTCGGGATCATCGTGATCTCCAGCGAGATGCCCGAAATCATCGGCGTCAGCGATCGCGTGCTCGTCATGCGCGAAGGCGTCGTCACCGGTGAACTCAACGGTTCCGAGATCACGCAGGAGGCCATCATGGCTCTTGCCGCCGGAATCGGTCCTTCTTCCATCGCGGCCTGAGGAAGTCCTCGCCATGTCCAGCACACTCACACCGGCCGCCCTGCCGACCCCCTCGCAACAGATCGGTGCGCGTGAACGCACGCGCAGCATCCTTCAGGCTGCGGGCATGCTGCCGGTCCTGATCCTGATCGCGCTCGGCTTTCATTTCTTTGGCGGCCACCGTTTCCTGACGGGTCAGAATCTCTCGATCGTCGCCCAGCAGGCCTCGATCAATACCGTCCTTGCCTCCGGCATGACCTTCGTCATCCTGACCGGAGGCATCGACCTCTCCGTCGGCTCCACGCTCGCCTTCGCCGCGATGTGCGGGCTGAGCGTTTCGCTCCTGCCATCGGTGGGATGGCTCGCCGTTCCGGCGTGCCTCGGCGCCGGACTGCTCATCGGCCTGTTCAACGGCGTGCTGATCGCGGGCATCAAAATCCCCCCGTTCATCGTGACGCTCGGCACGCTGACGGCCGTGCGCGGCCTCGCGAGGCTGATGGGCGGAGACAGGACCATCTTCAATCCCGATCTGTCCTTTGCCTGGATCGGCAATGACGGCATTGCGGTGACATCGACCCTGACCATTCCCTGGCTCGCGGTCATCGCGCTCGCCGTCGTGGCCGCAAGCTGGTTCATCCTGCGGCGCACCGTGCTCGGCGTCCACATCTACGCCATTGGCGGCAATCCCGCCGCCGCGCGTCTGGCGGGCATCCGCGTCGGTGCGGTGCTGCTGTTCGTCTACGCCGCTTCCGGCTTCCTGGCCGGGTTGGGCAGCGTGATGTCATCGGCGCGCCTCTACGCGGCCAACGGCCTCCAGCTCGGCCAGTCCTACGAACTCGACGCCATCGCAGCGGTCATTCTCGGCGGCACATCCTTCGTCGGCGGCGTGGGATCGATCTGGGGCACGCTGGTCGGCGCGCTGATGATCGCCGTGCTGACCAACGGACTGATCCTCATCGGCGTCTCCGACATCTGGCAGTTCATCGTCAAGGGACTGGTCATCATCATCGCCGTCGCTCTTGACCGTTTCCGCCAGCCCGCCACGCGCACCTGACGCGCGGGCAATCTTTTCACCTCACCTGCCGATTTTATCTTTCCTCACTGTTTCGGACATCGTTTCATGACCTTCAAATCCACTCTGCTCGTCAGCGCTCTCGCTCTCGTCGCCACCATGGGAGCCACCACGGGGGCCACAAGCGCCACGGCAGCCGATATCTCCAGCGTCGGAATCTCCGTCGGCTCGCTCGGCAACCCGTATTTCGTCACCCTCGTCAAAGGCGCGACGACCGCCATCCACAAGACGGCCCCTGACGCCCGCGTCAACGCGCTTTCGGCGGACTGGGACCTCAACAAGCAGTTCTCCCAGATGGACAGTTTCATGTCGTCCGGCGCCAAGCTGATCCTACTCAATGCCGTCGACCCGCAGGCGACGCTGCCCGCCATTCGCCGCGCCCAGAAAGGCGGAGCCACCGTGGTCGCCGTGGACGTGGGCGCCACCGGCGTCGATGCCACCGTCCAGACCGACAATACCGCCGCAGGGCGTCTCTCCTGCGAATATCTCGCCCAGAAACTCAACGGGAAAGGCGAAGTCGCCATCCAGAACGGGCAGCAGGTTACGTCCATCATCGAGCGCGTGAAAGGATGCAAGGAGGCCCTGGCCAAGTTCCCCGGCATCAAGATCGTCAGCGATGATCAGAGCGGCGAAGGGGCGCGTGATATCGGCTTCCAGGTCATGCAGGGCTACCTCGTCCGCTTCCCCAACCTGAGCGGCGTCTTCACCATCAACGACCCGCAGGCCGTCGGCAGTGACCTCGCCATCCGCCAGGCCCATCGAAAAGGCATCGTCATCACGTCGGTCGACGGCGCGCCGGATATCGTCGCCGCGCTGAAAGACCCGAACTCCTCCGTCGTCGCCTCGGCCAGCCAGGACCCCTACCAGATGGGCATCGATGCGGTGACCGCTGGGCAGGACATCATGGATGGCAAGCTCAAGAAGGGTTCCGTCAAGCTGATCGCGCCCGCTCTCATCACGCGCGACAATGTCGGCCAGTACAAAGGCTGGACCGACCACTGATATTTCCCGTCCATCGGGCGAACCGAAAGCTTTCCTGGAAACGCACGCGGCATGTTACGCTGCGTGTGTTTCTGCTTTTTGTGAGTCCCGGACGGAATGATCAGCCTCTTCGACATCTTCAAGATCGGTATTGGCCCCTCCTCTTCCCACACGATCGGCCCCATGCGCGCCGCGCGGCGCTTCATGACCCATCTGGAGCCCGATGCCCCCGTCGAGCGCATCCGCGTCACGCTTTACGGCTCGCTGGCCTGGACGGCGAGCGGGCATGCCACGGACAAGGCCGTCATTCTCGGCCTCGTCGGCGAGGCTCCCGAGACCATCGATCCGGACGCGGCGGACGGCATCGTCGAGAGCGTCACAGCGCGGCGCGCGCTCCTGATCGACGACCGCCGCATCGAATTCGATCCCGCGACGGACATCGTACTCGATAAGGAAACGGTGCCCCCCTTCCATCCCAATACGCTGCAATTCGAGGCGCTCGCGCCCGACGGGACGTGCCTTGCCCGCGCGCGTTTCTGCTCGGTCGGCGGCGGATTCATCGTCCCGGAAACCCACACCGAAGGCGCGACCTACGCCCTGCCGGACATGCCATTCGACTTCACCAGCGGCAAGGAACTGCTCGCCCGCACCGTCGAAAGCCAGCAGAGCATCGCCGGTGTGGTCACGGCCAATGAAAGCGCGCTGAGATCCGAAGCCGAGATCCACGCCTATCTCGATCGCATCATCGACATCATGATGGCCTGCATCGAACGCGGCCTGCACCAGACCGGCACCTTGCCGGGACGCCTGAAGGTGCGCCGACGCGCCGCGGCCCTCTACGCGCGCCTGCGCGAAAGCGCCTTGCAGAATCAGCGTCCGGCCCATGAGATCATGGACTGGGTCAGCCTTTTCGCCATCGCCGTCAACGAAGAGAACGCCGCTGGCGGTCGGGTCGTCACGGCCCCGACCAACGGAGCCGCTGGCGTCATCCCCGCCGTCCTGCGCTATTATCGGGATTTCTGCCCGAATGCCTCGCGTCAGGGCATGCGGGACTTCCTGCTCACAGCCGCCGCGATCGGGGGGCTGTTCAAACTGAACGCCTCGATTTCCGGCGCCGAAGTCGGCTGTCAGGGGGAAGTCGGCGTCGCGTCATCCATGGCGGCGGCGGGGCTTGCCGCAGCGCTGGGCGCCAACCCTCTCCAGGTCGAGAATGCCGCGGAAATCGGGATGGAACATCATCTCGGCATGACATGCGATCCGGTGGCGGGTCTCGTACAGATCCCCTGCATCGAGCGCAACGCGTTCGGCGCGGTCAAGGCCATCAATGCGGCGTCCCTCGCCATGCATGGAGACGGGGATCATCATGTCTCGCTCGACCAGGTCATTCGCACGATGGCCGAAACGGGGCGAGACATGAACCACCGCTACAAGGAAACGTCCCTTGGCGGACTGGCCGTCAATCTCCCGGAATGCTGACAGACCGAATGCTGACAGACACTGGAGCGAACGGGCGCTGAAAAGAACGGACATGGAGGAGAAACGCGGGGTTTCTCCTCCTGAACCCGTCCGGTTCTTAAACCCGCCCGGTCAGGCGAACAGATCGAGACGGCTCTGACTGTTCGATGAACTGTTGCTACCGTTGCTGTTGCTGCTTCCGCCGCTTGTCGTTTCAGAAACGATATTGCCCGAGCCGTCCGTCACGATGGTGGTGATGGAGCCGTTGGCGTTCATGCGGGTTGTGGTCGTGGTGTTGCTCGAAGACGAGGAAGACGAGCTAGCAGACGACGACGCGGATGATGATGCGCCCTGGCTGCCATAGAGTCTGCTGACGGCCGATGCGCCGGACATGGAGGAAATGCTGCCTGACATAGGACCGAGACCTTCCTTCTGAGGACGATTGCCCCAATCTCGCATGAAAGTCTTAATTTTTTATGAGTGGAGCCTTTCAGCTGTCCGCACGGCTCATCGGAAAGCATGGTCCCCACTTGCGAAAGCCCCCCTTCCGCTCCCATGTGTCGGTGGACCCATATGTCGGCGGAAAGGTCTTCGAGCCATGAAAAGAACACTGATCTTCGCCCTGACAGGCGCGGTTCTGGCAACCGTCACGCCTCCTCTCGCCCGTGAAACAAAAACACCCGTAACCGTCGCGTCACCAGCGGCAAAACCGACATCCACCTATCCCGATGGCACGGGAGACTCCGCCGTGGACCGCCTGAACGACGCGCAGATCAACGCCAATTATCAAGGCCCCTATTATCATCCCGGCGAGCCCATCCCTCCGGAGCGCGCCATCATACTCCCCACACCCACACATATCCGCCCCGCCGAACTGCCCCTGCGAACGCCAGGTGCCATCGTGCCGCGGAACCGCCTGCCAAAAGCGTTTCAGGAGGAAAAACCGCTCCCCGCTTCCGACACCAGCGGAAAATGACACGCCACCGCACGCCCCGTTCCTGTCATGCGGAGAGCTGGCGTTTCGATGCCGCAGCGATCCCGCGCGATCGGGCAGCGCGGATGGAAACGACAGCCGGACGGCGGCGAGATCGGGCTGGGAACCTCGCCTGAAAGCGGCGGCGGCAACGGGCGGTCGGCACGCGGGACCGCGTCGAGGAGTGCTCGGGTATAGGGATGGGCGGGCGCCGCCAGAACCGCCATGCCCTCGCCTTCCTCGACAATCGCGCCGAGATACATGACCGCGATCCGGTCCGCCATCTGCCGTACCACGGCCAGATCATGCGAAATGAACACGCAGGCCAGCCCAAGCCGGGCCTGTAGATCGCGGAACAGATTGATGATCTGCGCCTGCACGGAAACATCGAGCGCCGAAACCGGCTCATCGGCCACGATCAGCGCCGGACCGAGCGCGATGGCGCGGGCGATGTTCAGCCTTTGACGCTGGCCACCCGAAAATTCATGCGGAAACTTCGCCGCCGCCGCTTCCGGCAGCCCCACCAGCCCGAGCAGTTCGCGAACCCGCGCCGCCACGCCCGGTCGGCGATGAATGCGTAGCGGCTCGGCCAGCGCGTCTCCCGCCGTCCGGCGCGGATTGAGAGACGCATAGGAGTCCTGAAACACCATCTGCATGCGTGGCCGCAGCGCCCGCAGCCGACGTTCGGACAGGGTCGTGATCTCTTCCCCATCGAAGCGCAGCGTGCCGGAAGTCGGATCGTCCAGCCGCAGGAGCAGCCGCCCCAGCGTGGACTTGCCGCAACCGGATTCACCGACGAGCGCCAGAGCTTCGCCGGGCGCGATCGTCAGCGAAACGCCCGCGACGGCCTGCAATTCCCGACCATCCCGCAACCTGTAGCGCCGCTCCAGATCCTTCGCTTCCAGCAGCGCGCTCATGACGCATACAGCACGCAGACCACCTCCTGTTCGCCCATTCTCACGACGGGCGGCCGGATCGCGCAGTCCGGGCGCACCTGCGGACAGCGCGGCGCGAACACACACCCCGGTGGTCGCGCATCCGGCGCTGGCGGCTGACCGGCAATGGCGGGCAGATGCGCCGGACGTGGCCCGTCGAGCGGTGGCATCGCGGCCAGCAGCGCGCGCGTATAAGGATGCAGCGGCGCATCGAGCACGGCACGGACCGGACCGCGCTCGACCACGACACCGGCATAAAGCACGGCCACATGCGTGCAGGCCTGCGCGACCACGCCCATGTCGTGGGTGATCAGCATCAGCCCCGCGCCCGTTTCGCGCAATCGCGTCAGAAGCACGAGAATCTGCGCCTGAACGGTCACATCCAGCGCCGTCGTGGGCTCGTCGGCAATGAGCAGGGCGGGCGCGCAGGACAGCGCCATGGCGATCATGGCGCGCTGGCGCAGGCCGCCCGAAAGCTGATGCGGGAAACGTTCCGCCGCCGCTGCGGGGTCCGGCACGCCCATCTCGCCCAGCAGACGCACCGTGCGCGCCCGCGCTTCGCGACGCGACAGCTTCTCATGCAGGCGGATTTGCTCGTCGATCTGCGCGCCGACCCGCCGGACCGGCAGAAACGCCGTCATGGGGTCCTGGAAAATCATGGCGATTTCCTTGCCCCTCAGCCGTCGCCACGCCCGCGCGTCCTGCATCAGCAGGTCCCGCGCCCGGAAACGCACAGCTCCCGAGGACCGCACGTCCGGCAGCAGTCCCATGACCGTCATGGCCGTCAGGCTCTTGCCGGAACCGGACTCGCCCACGACGCCCAGCGCTTCGCCACGTGCGAGCGAGAGCGACACGCCATCGAGCAGCACGCGACCATCCGGCAGGGCCAGACGCAGATCCTCGATGGAGAGCAGCGTCTCAGCGTCCATGCCGACCCTCCGCGATCCGGGGGTCCAGCAGCGCATACACGCCGTCGATCACCGCATTGGCCAGCACGACGAAAACGGCGGCATACATCACCGTCGCCATGATCAGCGGCAGATCGAGCGTGTTCAGCCCCTGATAGGTCAGCCGCCCCACGCCCGGCAGAGCGAACACCACTTCCGTCAGCAACGCGCCGCCGCCGACGAGCTGGGCGAAATCCATGCCGAACAGCGAAACATAGCTCAGCCACGACAGACGCAGCCCGTGCCACAGCCAGACGCGCGCCGGTCCCGCCCCCTTGGCGCGCGCGGTGCGGATGGCGTCCTCGCCCATCGCAGCCAGAAGCTCGGCCCGCAACACGCGCGCGTAAAGCCCGATGAACGCCACCGACAGCGTCAGCGCGGGCAGGAGAAGGGCCCTGGCCCAGCCGAGCGGGCTTTCCGAGAACGGCACGTAGCCGAGCGGCGGCACCCAGGAAAACAGCCATGTGTCGTGAAAACGGCTCTGCGTGACGAGGTTGACGACCTCGCCCAGCCAGAACACCGGCATGGACAGGCCCAGCAACCCGATCCCCATGAAGAAGCGGTCCACCCAGCTATCGCGCAGCACCGCCGAGACGATGCCGATGGCCAGCGAAAACACGACCCAGAACAACGACGCCCAGAGCACGAGCGAGAGAGTCACCGGCGCCGCTGCCATGACTTCCGGCACGACCGGCGCGCCATGATCGACGAAGGACGTCAGATCGCGCGACACGAACAGCTTTTCCATCATCCGCGCATACTGGACGGGGAGCGGGCGATCGAAACCATATGCGCTCCGCACCCTGGCCATGACTTCCGGGCTGGCCCCGCGCCCCGCGATCCGCGCCGTCGGGTCCGCGCCCGGCGTGGCGAAGAACACGCCAAAGACGAGCACCGAAATGCCGAACAGCACGAAAACCATCTGCCCCAGCCGGGCCGCGAGCATACGCAGCATCACGAACGCCCCCGCCGCTTCGGGTCGAGCGTGTCGCGCAGCGCATCACCCAGCACGTTCAGCGACAGTACCGTCGCGACGATCATCAGCCCCGGCAGGATCGCGACAGCGGGCCGCGTATAGAGCAGCCCCTCGCCGTCCTGGATGATCGTCCCCCATGAGGCCGCCGGAGCCTGCACGCCCAGCGAGAGGAACGAGAGCGAGGACTCCGCCAGCAGGCACAGCGCCATGAGCAGCGGCGCGAGCACGACGAGCGTATCGGCCAGGTTGGGCAGGATCTCGCGTGTCAGGATGCGCCAGTGCGAAGCGCCGAGACCGCGCGACACCATGACAAATTCGGCGCGCGACAGGCTCAGCGCCCGCGCCCTCAGGGGCCGCGCGGCATAGGGGATATACACGAGCGCGATGATGATGACGGGAATGAGCAGGTTATCCGCCCCGATCGTCACCGGTCCGAGCCGCAGCCCATGGCCCACGGTCACGATGGAAAGAGAGATCGCCAGCAGATAGACCGGAATCGCCCACAGCACGTCGAGCATCCGGCTCAGCACGATATCGACCCACCCGCCGAAATACCCCGCGCACAGCCCGATGGCCGTGGCCGTCATCATGCACAGGATCGCCGCCGCCGCCGAAATCAGCAGCGAATTGCGCCCCCCGTACAGCACGCGGGCGGCCACATCGCGCCCCTGCGCATCCGACCCGAGCCCATAGGCTTCGCCGATCCGCCAGTCCGGCCCGAGCGGCGTCAGGCCGAGATGCAGCGGATTGTCGTTCGGTTGCATGAGATCGACGACCTGCCCATGACGCAGCGTCGTGCCCGCCACGTTGGACACGAACGGATCGACGCCCACCCAGGCCGCATAGAACGGCGCGGCAAGGCTCGCCGCGACGATCAGCCCCAGCAGACCGAGAGCCGCCATCGCACCCCGCCGCTGGCCAAGCCCATGCCATACCCGCGACCACGGACCATCCCTCATGCCCCGCGCTCCACTCGGAGCGGCGGTCGCGGGCAGGGCTCGAGCTTCTGGCCGAGCCGCAGCACGTCGAGTTCACGGCCCGGTCTCCCGACGATCTGCACGCCCGTCGGAAGACCGGACGGCGCGAAACCGCTGGGCATCGAGAGAACCGGCAGACGCGCGAGCAGGTTGAAAACCCCCGTCATGGTGGTGTCATTGAGCTTCCTGTCCACAGGCGCGGCGCTGGCATAGAACCCCTCGGCCGGCGGGACATCCCGGGCCAGCGTGGGACATAGCAGCGCATCGCAGCGCTCCAGCACCGGTTGCAGGGCCTGCGCCATGCGCGTGCGCACATGCTCGCCCTGACGATAGCTGACGGCGCGCACGTCCCGCCCGCGTTCGATCAGCCCGCGCACATCACGCGTCAGAAGATCCCCGCATCCGGGCACGGCATCGCCATACATGAACGCCTGCCAGACATCCCATTCACGATCCCAGGCGGCGGACGCCTCGGCGGGGAAAGCCAGCGCCACCTCCTCGACAACAACGCCCTGGCCCTCGAGCCGCGCGGCCACCGCCCGCAGATTGGCCTCGATGGCCGGATCGACCGTGAAACAGCCGAGATCGACCGACAGCGCCACCCGGAGCGGAGATGCCGCGCCGCTTTCCGACAGGGCGCCGAGAAAATCTTCGGGCGGGGGCGCGCCCGCGATGTCGTGCCAGTAGCGCGACTGCGTGACGTCGAGAAACAGGGCGGCATCGCGACACGAGCGGCTCAACGGCCCCCAATGCGCCAGCGGATCGAAACGGTTGGCGCTCCCGTCGAACGGAATGCGCCCGAGGCCGGGCTTCAACCCGACGATCCCGCAGGCGCTCGCCGGAATGCGGATCGAGCCCCCCATGTCCGAGCCTTCGCCAAGCGGCGCGCAACCCGTCGCGACGGCCACCGCCGAACCACCGGAACTGCCGCCACAGCTATGGGCCGGATTCCACGGATTGCGCGTGATGCCCCAGAGCGCGCTGTCCGTCCGCCCCGCCCATGCGAATTCGGGCGTCGTCGTCTTGCCGATGACAATCGCGCCCGCGCGGCGCAGACGCTCGACGATCAGCGCGTCGCGCTCCGCCACGCGCCCCGCGAACAGGCGCGAACCCTCGGTCCAGACATCGCCCTGCGTCGGCGTCATGTCCTTGATGACGACCGGCACGCCATGGAGCGGCCCCGCTGGCGCATCGCCCCCCAGCGCCGCGTCGGCGTTCGCCGCTTCCGCGAGCGCGCCAGCGTCCCGAATCGCCACGAAGGGATTGAGCCGCGCCTGCACGGCATGGGCGCGTTCGAGCGCCGCCGTCACAAGCGCGCGCGCGCTCACTTCCCGTCGCAGGATCGCGTCGCGCAGCGCCACGGCGTCGAGAGCGAGGAAATCCGTCGCGCTCACTGAACCCAGACCTGCGAGAAAAAGAGCCCGAAATTATGCGTGTAAAAGAAATTACCGAGCCGTTTCGAGACGAACACCACGTCGTATTTGTGGATCACCGGGGTTGCGGGAACCAGCCCGGCGATGCAGTGATCGACCTGCGCCCACAGGTCGTTGCGCGCCGCGTCCGTCAGCGTCACATCGGTTTTCGCGCGGTCGATCAGCGCCTGCGTCGGCGCATCGCAGAAACCGGGAATATTGATCGAACTGCTCGATCCCGGATGGAAATTCTCGCAGCCGAACAGATCGTCGAGGAAATTCGATGGCGAGGGAAAATCCGACGACCAGTCCTTGATCGAGATCTGCACGTTGTTGGCGCTGTTCTGAATGTAGCTGAACATCAACGCGGGCTGGAGCGGCCGCAGAGCGGCCTCGTAGCCGATGGCGCGCAACGTGTCGCGCAGCTCGTTACCCATCGCCTTGTCCACGCTGCGATTGGCGACCACGACCGTCACCTTCTGCCCCGCCGTGCCGCTTTCGCGCACCAGCGCGCGCGCCTTTTCCAGATCGGGCGCCTTCCATTCCGGCGCCGGATTTTCGAGCGACGCGCCGCGCGTATAGGGACACGTCGTCATGCGTCCCGGCAGTTCGGGCGGCACCATGCTGCACAGCGGCCCGGCGATCGCAGGGCCGCCATAGAGAATGGTCATGGCGTGGCGATTGATCGCATAGGCCACGGCCTGACGCGCCTTGAGATTGTCGAAGGGCGGGATATGGACGTTCATCGGCGCGAAATAGACGGTCAGATGCGGTTCGATATGCGTCTGCGCCGTGTAGCGCGAACCCAGTTCGCCCAGCCGGTCGAGCGGCACGGGATCGTAGAGAAAATCCACCTGTCCGTTGGCGATCGCCGTCACGGCGGCCTCGTCGGTCAGCCCGAAGCGATACTCGATCCTGTCGACATAGCCGTCGGGCTGGGCCTCCTGGCTCCAGACATGGAAATACGGGTTTCGCTCGGCGAAAATGCCGCCCTGCGGATCGTACCGCACGATGCGGTACGGTCCCGTGGCGGGGGCCGGGTCATTGCCCAGATCGTGATCGGGCGTATCGGCGGGCAGGATGCTGGCATGGGTAAAAGCCAGTTTCATCAGGAACTCGCTGTCGGGTTCCGTCAGGTGAAATGTCACGGTGCGGTTCGACGGATCAGCCACGACGCCTTCGAGCCTGCACTCCGCGCCATGTTCAAGACAGGCTTTCGCGCCCATGATCGCGCCGTAGAACGATCCGGCGGTCGGCGATCCCACCCTGAAGATCCGGCGCATCGAGGCCGCGACGTCCTCGACCGTCACCGGACGCCCATCGGAAAACCGGATGCCGTCACGCAGTCGGAACACATAGGTACGGCCGCCATCCTGCGGCTCGGGGAGCGCCTCGGCCAGATCGGCCACGATCCCGTCGCCCGCCAGCCCGCGCGCCTTCCGAAAACCCGTGAGCCCGTCATACATCGTGGCGAAAAGATTGATATATTCGGACGTGTAGTTGACCTGCGGATCGAGCGTCCCCCCCGATCCGACCGCGCTCAGATGCAGCGTCCCGCCCCGGTGGTCGCCGACGCCGGGCGGTTCAGCGGCCGCCAGCCCCGGCATCAGGAGTGCCAGCATCAGGAGCGCTGGCATCAGCAGCGCCCCCAGCATGGGACAGAGCCGTGAAAATACGTTCCTCGCTGCGCGTGAAATAGGAATACAAGCCTTTCTCGTCCGGTGCGCCATAGGGAGGATAGCCTGTCGAGGCGAAGACATAGGCATCTCCCTTTGCCGGATCGTACCATAGGCCGGAGTGAAGGGAATAGGCATCCCCCAGATGGCCGCGCAGACCGCCATGATAGCCGGGAAACGGCGTATCGCCCCGGCCCGAAGCATCTTTCCAGCCCGTAAGCGTGGCGATCGTCATACCATAGGCATCGAACGGCCCCGCGCTGTTTTCACCCGTGACGCCGTTATGGCCGTCATAGGTCCATTGCGGCTTTTCCATCATGATGACGGTTTCCGGCTTCAGCAACCGCACGCCATCGACCGCCCCGCGCCCGATCATCAGCCGCGCGATCTTCGCCAGATCCGGCATGGAAATGCGCAGGCCGCCCTGAGGCGAGAACATCGTGGCGTTGCTGCCGATGCGGTCATCTTTCAGTGCGTCCTCGGTCCAGCCCTCCGGGGGCCAGTCATCATATTCGAGGCTCCAGCCCTGGGGGGTGCGCTGATAGAGCGTCGAGAGACGATCCGGATGCGGCAAAGCGAAGACGTTGTAACCGCCCTCGATCTTCAGGGGCCTGAGAACATGCGCGCGCATGTAGCGGTCGAACCGCTCGCCGCTCACCCGCTCGATGATCGTGCCGACGATGCCATAGCCGAGATTGCAATATTCGAACCATGTTCCGGGCGCCCTGTTCGCCTCATGCGCGAAATGATCGCCGCTCTTGCCGACGGGCGCGCCCGCCCCGAGCACGGATTCGAGCGTCGTGCCCGGCGGAAAGGAGTAGCCATCCGCGTCGCGCAGGCTCGATGTATGGTCGAGCAGCATCCGCACGAGGATCGGTCGGTCGGGAAAGGACGGATTGCGAAGCCTGAAACCGAGATAGTCCGACACGTCGCGATCCAGATCGACCTTGCCCTGCTCGACCAGCTCCATCAGCCCGATGGTCGTCACCACTTTGGACACCGACGCCACGCGAAACAGCGTATCGGCCCGGACCGGCCAGGTTTTCTCACCTTTCCGATGCCGGAAGCCGCCGTAATAGTGATAGATCTCCCGCCCGTCATGGAGCCGGATCGCCGCGATCCCTTCCAGACGCGGCGCCGAAGCCGGACCGAGAATACCGGCCATTTCGGCATCGAGCGCCGTCGTCGTTTGGGCGTGAACGGGAATCGCCAGCAGGGAGGTCGTCAACAGGGGCGTCGTCAGCACGAGCGCCGTCGCCAGCGCAGAAAAACGTTTCATGTCCGATCTCCCGGCGTCAGTGTTTCGCGCTGCACGGTCGCAGCTTCGACGCCCTCTTTGGAAAAGGTGAAGGGCTGCATGCGCCCGGCGAGCCACTCCGGCATCAGATCGCCGTAATGCGGCGAGCGCGGATCGTCGCTCTGTCCGGGGAAATTCAGAAAGAGCGAATTGTCCCACGCGCCGACATCGCAGACCATCAGATAGCTGGCCCCGCCCGTCGCCTCGTACGGGTTCGGCACCTTGCGGGTAGCGTCATACCAGCGCGCCATGACCGTATAGGCGTCCCCGCCGCTGGCATCCCCCGCCCCCCCCACAGGCGGGAAGAGATCGGCCATGCCCGGCACCCGGGCCAGGGGAGAGCGCACGGTGACGCTGTGCAGCGCGCCCCAGCGCCACATCGCGGAATCCGGCCCCAGACGACGCGCCAGTTCTTCCCGCGCCGCCATGAGCGCCTGGCGCATGAGCGCGTCGCGCACCGCCACGGGCCGCGCGCCGAGACGGCGATCCGGCGCTTTCAGCAAGGCTTCGATGACGGTCACGTCCAGTTCCGGCACCAGATCGTGCAACGCCTTCGGCACGACATGTTCATGCAGGGCCACCCGCAATTTCGACCACCAGACTTCGTACAGCGCCGCCGCCGCGCTGTCGGCCCGAACGTCGCCGTCCCATTGCCGCAGCCGCGCAACCTCCGCCTCGTATCCGGGCAAGTCCGGCATCAGCACCGCCAGAGAGCGCCCGAATTTCGACAGCGTATCATGCTGGAGGGCCGCGCTGTCGCGCACGGTGCTGCGCGCGTTCTCCGTCAGCCATTCCGAAACGCGATGATAGCGATAGGGCGGGCTCCACTCGAAGCTGACGCGCCGCTGCTCCTGATCGTAGCCTTCGGGCAGGTTCATCTGGTTGGAGGTGCCGAACCAGCCGCATGCCGGGTCCAGCACATGCGGCAGATCGTCGAGCGTCTGGAGGCCGCGCCAGTCATAGCGCCCGTCGCCCGGCGCGGGCAGCAATCCGTCATGACCCTCGGCGCGCGCGGGCAGCCCGCCCGCCGCCTGCCAACCGATATGGCCGTCCACATCGGCATAGACGAAATTGGTCGGGCTCGTATGCAGCTTCAGGGCCTGACGGAATTCGTCCCAGTCGCGCGCCAGATTGATGCCGATATTGGCCAATAATCCATTGGCTCCGGCATGAAGCCACGTGGTCGCCACAGCGACCGCCCGGCCCTTGTCCGGCTCTTCCGAGACGACCGGCCCCTGAGCCGCATAGCGCAGCGTGACGGAACGCGACGGCGCGTCTCTGACGGCGATGGTCTCCGTGATCTCCGTCATCGGCACCCATGCGCCGCCATGCCGGTAATGCGTGGGCCGTAGCGGGTCCGTTTTCAGAACGAACAGGTCTTCCTGATCGATATGGAAATTCGTCCGCCCGAACGCGATGCGATCGTTATGCCCCTGCATGACGCCCGGCATCCCCGGCAGGCCGCCGCCGATGACATCCAGGCCGGGCGCGCTGAGATGCACGACATGGCGCGGCCCCGGAATGCCGAAGCCCAGATGCGGATCGTTGGCGAGAACGGGACGCCCGGTCGCCGTGCGCGACGGCGCGATCACCCAGGCATTGCTGCCTTCATTGCGCCGACGCCGCACGGGTCGCCCCAGCGCCGCGCCGAAGGGCGGCCCCTTCTGCAACACCGCGAAAAGACCGAGATCTTCGGGCCGCACCGCATGCACGTCGAGCCCTTCGGGTACACGCAGCTTCCATGCGGGCTGAAGCGGCTGGATGAGCGCGTCCATCTCCAGCGCGCCGCGCGCGGCAAGGCGCGCCCGGCGGATCTCCGCCCTGGTATTGCCGGTCGCCTCCGCGCGCAGGCGGATCAGATCCTCGATTTTCCAAGATAGCGGTCGATAGCCGAGCGCCGAAAAAACGACGGGGAGAAGGTCCGGCCGGTTTTCCGTCTCGCCGATGAACGCGTTGACGCCCGCGACATACGCTTCCGCGCATCCGCGAACGCGGGGATCGAGCGCCGCGAGTTCCGCGCCGACATCGCCCCTGTACAGAAAGAGCCGGTTGGCCGTATCGCATTCGACCAGGGGCGGCCCCCACACCTCGGCCAGACGTCCCAGTCCCTGCCGATGATCGAAGTCGAGTTGCCAGAGATGATCGCGCGCCGCGACGTATCCATCGCCGAAATACGCATCGGCAATCGTCCGCGCGCGCACATGGGGGACGCCGAGACGGTCCGTCAGGATTTCGATATCCGCCGTCGCGCCCCGGACGACACGGCGTGTCGGCGCTCCCGGAGAGGCGACGCAGCCCGCCAGAAAAGCCGCCGCACTCCCCATGAGAGCCGCGCGCCGCGTCACGCGACCGCTCATGCCCTGCTCCTGATCCAATGGCCGCCCCTTCATGCCAGCCCGAACGCCGTCATGGACGACGGGAGGGTGTCACCTGAAATCAGATCCGCGATCACTTCACCGCAGCCCGGGGCCAGCGTGAAGCCCAGCGCACCCTGTCCGGCATCGATGTAGAGATTGGAAAATCCCGGCGCCCGCCCGACGATCGGCAGGCCGGTCGGCGTCGCGGGCCGGAAACCGGCCCAGACATCCGCATGCGCGTAATCGTCGGCCAGCGGAAAAATATCCTGCGCGAGCTTTCGAAGCTGCGCGATGCGCCGGGGATTCGGAGCGGCCTGCGTCGCCCCGATATTCACCATCGCCGCGGCCCGCAGACGATCCCCTAGCCGGGCATAAACGACGCGGTTGGCATAATCCGTCACGCTGATCGAAGGCACGACGCCCTGAGGATGCGTGACCGTGAGGCTGTATCCCTTCAGCCCGTATATCGGAACGTCGACCCCGCAGCGCCGCAGAAGCCCGGCGGCATTCAGCCCCGCCGCGACGACGACGTCATCCGCATCGACCGTCACGCCCTCCACCATGACGGACGCCCGCAATTCACGCCCCCCGCCGCTGCCTGAATGCAATGTCGCCTCCCCCTTAAGGCGAGAGAAAAGCGGATTTTCAGACATTTTCGCGTCCAGCACCTCGCAGAATTTCGCGCAATCCGCGACCTCCTCATCGGGCGTGAAAATACCCCCCGCAAACCGTCCGCGCATTGTATCCAGCGCGGGTTCCGTAGCGATGCACTCGTCCGCCGTCAGGACATGCTGCAAATCCTGCTGAACGATATGCGCGGCCGCTTTTTTCAGCGCCGCGCTCCTGCGATGAATGACGAGCTTGCCGGCCTGTCGCCAGTCGAATGCGCCCAGCC
The DNA here is from genome assembly GCF_029309905.1 of Brytella acorum. Lineage (GTDB taxonomy): Bacteria > Pseudomonadota > Alphaproteobacteria > Acetobacterales > Acetobacteraceae > Brytella > Brytella acorum. Next base: position 55,571 of record NZ_JARBJP010000005.1, on the reverse strand, counting down.
CCTCATGGCGCCACGACGTCAGGCTATCCCGCGCGCGCAGGGCGAGTTCCAGAAGAAGCGCCGCATGGGCGCGATTGATGTCGGCCCGACAGGCACGCAGAAATTCCAGCAGCCACCGCCACTGTCGACAGTCCGCCCGCAATGTCAGCGCAATGGGGGAATCCGCGCGGAACAGCCAGCGGATGGCGTCCGTGGGAACTCCGGCATCGGCCAGGGGGCTGACATAACGGTAGCTCAACTGACCGCCATTGGCATAGCTCGCCTGATGCCCGACCTGCGGCAGCGCCTCGATCAACGTGACCTCATGCCCGCGCCGCAAAAGGGCATAGGCGGCGCACAGCCCCACGACACCGCCCCCGATCACCACGATATGACGCGACGTCTCCATTCCGGCGGCACCTTTTCCTTCACGCTGAAAAAAGCATCCTAGCGAAACGATCTCACGTTCCCATGTCGGAGTGAGGCCTGAGGCATAACCCCCGGTTAATGACTGCCGTCAGGCTCGAACTGCGCCAGAAGATCCTGAAACTCGTCTTTCAGGATCGTGATGAGGTCCTGCGCGATTTTACCAAGCGCATAGTCCTCGCGATAGACCACGCTGCAATCCACAGACATCGGCGGGTCCAGCATCAGGGGTTTCGGTAACGTCTTGTCGTGCAGGGCGGTAAACGCATCGACGATCGTGCAGCCCACTCCCAGCTTCGTCAGTTCGGCCGCCATGTAATGCGTCCGCACCCGGATGACCGGACTGACCTCGCGATCCAGACGGCGCCAGATATGAGACACGGCCCAGGCGGTCGGGTCATTTTCGCTCAGTCCGATCCACCGGTCCGGATCGATGTCCTGCAAGCGAACCGGACCTTCGCTGAGCGTCGAATCCAGCAGCACCAGCGGAACGCGCGCGATCTTGTCCAGCCGCAGACCGGGAGCGCGCTGCTCCCCGAAGACGATGCCGAAATCCAGATCGTGCTTGAGCAATCGGCTGACGATATCCGCGCCGTGCATGGCATCGACCGTCAGGACATTGCCAGGCGCTTTTTCCGTATACCGTTTGATGACCTTCGGCACGACGCTCAGGCCCAGGCTGGGCACGCAACCGATATGCAGCTCGTGCCCACCCCGTCCCAGGCGAAGATTTTCGGTCAGGCGACGCAGGCTCACCATCTGCTCGTAGATGTAGTTGATCCGCGGAATGATGATCTCGGCTTCGCGCGTGGGAACGAGACGCCCCCCGACGCGTTCGAACAGGGCAAAGCCCAGAGACTGCTCGGCATGGCGCAGAACCTTGCTCGCCGCGGGTTGGGAAACATGCAGGGCTTCCGCGGCGCGCCGGAGGGACCCGGTCGCCATGATGCTGTAAAACACCTCGATATGTCGCAGCCGCATCCGTTTCTCCATGTCCCCTGCCCTGACGACGGCTCAGGGGCGATCCGGTCGCGTCAACGTTTCTTCTTCGCAACCAGCCAGCCCAACGGAAACCGGTCCAGTCGCCTCCGAGGCGGCAAGGGATTAATTTCTCTCGCCGAACTAACCGGGCTGGCCTATTTCATGCGCTCGCCCGAAAAAGGGCAAGCTCTTTTCCGCAAGAACCGGCAAGCGAGACTCCATGAAACTCATCGTCACCCCGGACACCCTGCAGGCGACCGCCACGGCCGCCGCGATCATCGCCGAAACCCTGAGCGCCGAACCGGCCAGCGTGCTCGGCCTGGCAACCGGTCGGACGATGGAGGGCGTTTATGGCCATCTCGTGCGCGCGGTGCAGTCCCGCGAGACATCGTTCAGTGAGATGACATCGTTCAATCTCGATGAATATGTCGGGCTGAGCGCCAGTGATCCGCATTCCTATCGCCATTACATGCAGGAACACCTGTTCGATCACGTGCGCCCCGACCCGGCGCGCGTGCATGTCCCGTGCGGCGCGGCAGCGGATCTCGATGCCGAATGCGCGGCTTATGAAAAAGCCATCGCGGATGCGGGCGGCATCGCGCTGCAACTGCTGGGCATCGGCAATACCGGCCATATCGGCTTCAACGAACCGCCGTCCCTGTTCGACACACGCACCCGCGTCGTCGAACTCGACGACGAAACGCGCGAGCAGAACGCGTCCATGTTCGGAGGCGACGCGGACGCCGTGCCGTCCCGCGCCATCACGATGGGCGTGGGCACGATCCTCGATGCCGGACGCCTGCTGCTGCTCGCCACCGGCCGTGTCAAAGCCCGCATCATCGCCGATGCGCTTGAAGGCCCCGTCAGCCCCCAGGTCAGCGCCTCCGCCATTCGCCTGCATCACGACGTGACCGTCATCCTCGACGAGGATGCCGCCTCCAATCTCTCCCCGGAAACACGCGCCCGCGCGGTTATCGGCTGACGGAAAAACAGGGCAACCGGAATACGCGGGCTTCGGAAGATCGGGCAGCGTGCCGAGTTGTTCCGGCCTCCAGCCGACCCGGTTACGCGTTCAGGTCGAGAAGCACCTTCGCGGCCCGGCTACGATCCGTGCCGATCGCGAAAGCATCCTGATAATCGTCGAGCGCGAGCTGGTGCGTCACGAGAATATCCGCGATCTCCGGCCGCTTCGCCAGCAACCGCAGCGCATCGTCGAACTCCGTGTCGAAGCGAAGCGTGCCGCGGAAATCGATCTCGCGGCTGATGATCTGCGCCAGAGGCGTCTCCACCAGACCCGGAGGGAACATGCCAACCTGCACCATAATCCCCCCGCGACGCGTGCGTGCGACGGCATTCGCAAGGGCCGCGGCCACGCCCGTGACCTCGAAAACCACGTCGAATTCCTCTTCCGGCGCTTCTTCACGCGCATTCCATGTGGCGTGCGCGCCGAGCTTCGACGCCAGAGACAAGGCGAAGTCCTGCAAATCCGTGGCGACGATCCGCCCCGCACCGTGATCGGACAACCCGGCCACCACCAGAGCCCCGATCGGTCCGACGCCCTGCACCAGGATGCTCCGGCCCCGCACGTCACCGGCGCGCGCGATGGCATGCAGGGCGACGGCCAGAGGTTCGGCGAGAGCCGCTCGGCGGGCATCCAGGCCCGGCGGCAAAGCGCGGACCTGATCGGCGCGCACGATCATCGAGGTCCGAAAGCCGCCATCGGTATGGGGCAGAAAAGCGGCGCTGCCGAAAAAGCGGGTCGAACGACAGAGATGCCGAAGCCCGCGCTGGCATTCCGGACATACGCCGCACGGTTGCGCGGGGTGAATGGCAACGTCCTGCCCTATGCGGAACCCTTCCACACCAGGACCGAGGCGATCGATCGTGCCGGACACTTCATGGCCCAGGACCATCGGTTCACGCAGAACGGAGGCCCCTACCCCGCCATGCAGAAAATAATGCAGATCGGACCCGCAGAGGCCGCCCCAGGCCAGCCTGACGCGGATCTCGCCCGCGCCGGGCGCAGCCGTGCTGATCGGCGTCAGACGCAGATCGCGGGCGGCATGGATGACGAGCGCCTTCCCGTCCAATACGTCCACACCTGCCCCGTCGATCCGCGTCATGCTCCGTTCCTTCCTTGCTGACGTGAGATTTCAAACTCTCTCCATGTCAGCAAAGCGCGCGTTTGATCGGCTGTAAACCGGCGAACGGAACACCCGGAACACCATCCGGACGGCAGGCGGCCGGATGGGCTTATCCGGTCGGATAAAAATGCCCGACCGGACAACGATCAAAATAACGATAGGGCTTCAAATCCCACATATTCCGGCCACAGCCGCCGTGCCCGTCGTCGGTCTCAGCGCGCGGTATTCACCAGCGCGTGAAGACCCGGCACGATCGAGATCAGCAGGCCGCTCGGCGGCAACGGCTCTTTGAGCGACGAGGCATGGGTCGCGCAGGATGCAAAGGCGGCATCCTGCTCGGCCAGCTGGGCTTGCGCCTTCTCACGCCACGCTCTGGAATGACGACCCGCTTCGAGAGCTTCCAGCCCCGTGGTCGCCAGGGCGGCGAGCCGCTGAGAAACCGGCCGCGCCAGTTGCAGGTCCGGCGTCGTCGCAATCGTGGCGTAAGCCGCGTCATTGGCCTGCCACATCGTCAGCATGGAGCGCAGATCGGCCTCGGAAGCATGATCCCCCGCGCCGTAGCGTGCAGCCAGGGCATTGAACCGGATTCCGATAAAGCTGTCCGGTTCGGCGATCGCCACCGGCGCGCTGAGCATCTTGTCCGAATTCGGCCCGTTGAGCTTGTTCAGGGCGTAATTCATCACCGGCACGGTCACATCGGTGAAGACCGTCAACGGCGTGATGTTCGCAGGTGTCAGACGCGCGATCATGCGCGCACGGTTTTGCGAGGCCTCAAGTCCCAGCGCCTCAAGCTCGGCGTAAACGCCCGGCAGGCGACGCTCCATGTCATCAATGTCGCGCACATCCCGGGACGACCAGTAGCGCTCCGCGATCGCGGCCGAACGCGGCCAGAGGCGCGCATCGGTCATCTCGTCCGTCACGACCTCGGACCACAGCGGCGCCTCGCCGCCCAGCACCAGCTTCTCCTGCTCGGGCGTCAGCGGCGGCAATGTCGGGTCGGCCGCGAACGGATCATCCTTGCCACCCGCGTCGCCGTGAGATCCCTCTCCCTGAACATCCGTCGGATCGACGGCATAATGCTCGCGCGAGGGCCGCAGGAGATCGAGATAATATCCCGACGACACCACGACCGGATGACCGGCCTTCGTCGCCGAGGCAATCCATTTCGATCCGCGCCACGCTTCGACGACGACATCCGCCGGGATCGGCGCTTCGCTCACCTCATCCCAGCCCATCATGATCTTGCCCTTGCTGGCGAGAACCTTCTGGATGGCGGCGGTGAACGCCGCCTGCATGGCCGGTGCGTCCGCATATCCATGCGCCTTCATGTAGGCAGCGATTTGCGGATTGGTCGTCCACTGCTTCGAAACCACTTCATCGCCGCCCGAATGGAAATAACGATCCGGGAACAGGCCGCCCATTTCCCCGAAAAGACCGGCGACGAAATGCACGACGTCGGGGCGCGTCGGGTCCATCGCGGAATTGTTGAGATTGACTCCCTTGCCGCAACTCGTCGTGGAACCGCCATCGCCGAATTTGGTCTGACATGTCTTGAGCCATGCCTGCGTCAGAGGCACGGGCTGCTGCGCCGCAAGGGAGGGATAGGCCTGAAGCAGCGAAAGCGTATGACCCGGCACATCGAATTCCGGCACGATCCGTACGCCACGGTCCGACGCATAACGAACGATCGCCCGGATCTGCGCCTGGGTATAATACTGGTGATGGCCGCCCACCGCCTGCAATTTCGGATAGAGGCGACTTTCCACGCGAAAACCGGTGCCGTCACTCAGATGCCAGTGCAGGACGTTGAGCTTGGTCAGTTCCATGGCGTCGATCTGGCGTTCGACCGTCTCGACGGACAGGAAGTGCCGTGAAACGTCCAGCATGATTCCGCGCCACGAAAAACGCGGCGTGTCATCGATGGAACCCGTCGCCAGCGCGTCGCCCTGCGGCGTTTTCTCCACGAGTTGCAGGACCGTCGCCAGCCCGTGCAGCACGCCAGCCGGACCGTCCGCCTTCAGCACGACGCCGTTGGCGTCAACCTGGAGGGTGTAATGTTCCTTTTCCCGCACCGAAAGATAGGCAGGGTCCTCCTCGACGCTGATATGCACCAGAACAGGCGCCACACCCGCGCGGGGCGCCGACAGCATGGAGAGGCGCGTGGCGAAGCGCGAGGCCGCGCGCTCAAGAAGCGGCGTGGGACGTCCCTGATCCCAGCTCACGCGCACTCCGCCCCCCAGCGGCAACATGCCGCCATCGAAGCTGGCCACGCGCGGCAGGGGCATCATTGTGGGTGTTGCCAGCGCTACGCCTGAAGCGAGAAGGGCGATCGTACAGGCTGCGCCCATCAGCGCCCGGCGGGCGTGTCGAATACATATCATGCTGACGTCCATTCCTCTTCTTTCCAATGCCATGCCGTGGGAGCGATGCCCGCAGTTGTGACGCCGGGTGTCATGCCCAGTCTTCGCCGAACAGATAATGCTTGGCCGCGAGACCGGCGGCCCCCTTGGCGAAGCTGTCGGGTTCGGGCGCGCGCAGCACAAGTTCCATCTGCACGCCGGAGCGCCGCAGAACATGCGTCTCCATTTCCTGCCGCATCACGCGCGTAAACACGCTCTGCTCCAGATCGGGCTCGATCATCACGACCAGCTGGGCAGGGTCGATCATCTGCACGAGCTGGGCGAGCGCGACGCCGAGCGCCGCGCCGGCACGATGCAGAATGGCCAGCGCATCCGGATGACCATCCGCCGCGCGCGCCGAAAGAAGCGCGAGATCGTCCTCGAGCCCGGCCTGCCGCGCCGCGCCGCGAATGGCGCGCAGAGAAGCCACGGTTTCAAGGCAGCCCTTGTTGCCGCATCGACAGGGAAGCGCTGCGTGGCTGTCGATCGCGATGGGCGAATGGGCCATCTCGCCCGCGCCGCCATGAGCGCCCCGGTGCAGTCGGCCACCGATGATATGCGCGCTCCCGATCCCGTCGCCCAGAAACACGAGGCTGAAATCGGGACGATCACCGAAGCCGCCGAAAAGCTGCTCGCCCAGAATCAGCGCATTCGTGTCATTTTCGACAAAGACCGGCAGCCCGGTGAGGCTGCCCATGCGGCCCGCGACATCGACGTCCACCCAGCCGAGCGCCGCGGATGCAAGACACACCCGACGATCGCGCGACACGAAACCCGGCTGCGCGATCCCGATCCCGGCGACGGGTCCGCCCCCCTCGCCGATCTCCCGCGTGACGGCCTCGACGACCGCGGCCAGGCTGCGGAAGCATGCTTCCGGCTCGCTGATCCGGGGCTGGAGGTGCCGCGCCAGAACTTCGCCGTAGGGATCGGTCAGAACGATCGTGACCGGGTCGGCATGGAGGGAAATGCCGATGAAGCTCGCCGCGTCGCTGCGCAGACCCAACGTCACGGAAGGCCGACCCTGACCGAAAACCAGCGCCTGCTCGCGCAGAACCCCTTGCGTCAGCAGATCGCGCACAAGCATGGAAATGCTCGCTTTGCTCAACGCCAGCACGCGCGAAAGATCCGTCCGGCTCATCGGACCAAGCCGTCCGATCGTGCTGAGAATGCGATGATGACCCGCCGAGAACACGTCACCACTCCTCCGACGCCGCGCGCCTCTTATTTCAATTCATGAAACAACTTGTCGGAAAGAAAGCCTAGAGGATGAAGTATCGAAATGATAGATGATTCCCTATCGAATCGACATGCGCCGCCCGGGCATCCTCTCACCTGCGCCCGTCGCGCGGCAATGGCCTGTTCTTTTTTTCCAGGTTTCCCCGACGCGCCGCGCCGTGCGGCGAGCGGATCTTTCGTGAAAGAGACCTCGACGATGGACACGATTTCACGTCCTGTCGGAACGAACGCCCCCCGAAACGGCCTGGTCGGCGCTCATGGATGGCGACCGCTGATCATCGCGGCCCTGATTTTCTTCGCCATGGGGTTCGTCACCTGGCTCAACGGGCCGCTCATCACCTTCGTGCGCGTCGCGTTCAGCCTGAACGATTTCAACGCGTTCTTCGTACCGATGGTTTTCTACATCTCCTATCTGATCTTCTCGATCCCGGCATCGAAGATCGCGAGCAGGCTGGGCCTCAAAAAAGGACTCGCCGCCTCTATCGTGGTCTCGGCCATCGGCGTCGCCATCTTCGGTCAGTTCGTGAACATGCGGATTTACGGCGGCGCACTGACCGGCCTGCTTGTGCTCGGCGCCGGGCTGGCGCTCATGCAGGTCGTCATCAACCCCCTCGTCAGCCTGCTCGGCCCGCCGACCCATGCGGCCACACGCATCGCAATCATGGGGATCAGCAACAAATTCGCAGGCATGCTGGCGCCGATCGTGCTCGGCACCCTGGTCATGCACGACATCGGCGCCGTCGCGCAGCGCGCGCAGGATGCGACCGATCCGGCCGTGCGCGAGGCACTTCTCGCGGGCCTCGTCCATGCCATCTACCTGCCTTATCTCGGCATGGCCGCGCTCCTCGTCCTTCTGGCCGTCATCGTCTGGCATTCCGCCCTTCCCCAGCTCGAAGCGCCTCCGATGCCCGCGCTTTCCGGAGAGGCGACGTCCCGGCTGTTTCGTCCGCATCTCGTCTTCGGCGTGCTGGCGATGTTCATCTATGTCGGCGTGGAGGTCATGGCGGGCGACGCCATCGGCACTTACGCGCAAGGTTTCGGCATTCCGATCGACCAGACGAAATTCTTCACGACCCTGACCCTCGCGGCGATGCTGGTGGGCTATATCGCGGGTTTCCTGCTGGTTCCGCGCGTTCTGCCGCAGGAGCGTCTGCTGGAAATTTCCTGCGGACTCGGCATCGTCTTCGCCATGCTGGCCTTCCTGACACATGGCTATGTTTCGGTGCTGTTCGTGGCGCTGATGGGCCTGTCCAACGCCATGATCATGCCCACCATCTTCCCGGTCGCCATCCGTGGCGCAGGCGCCGCGACGCCGCTGGCCTCCGCCTGGCTGGTGATGGCCTATAGCGGCGGCGCGATCATCCCGCAGTTCTATGTCCTGCTGAAGCCTCTTCTCGGCTTCCAGCTGGCTTTCGTCGTGCTGGTCGCACCCATCTACCTGGCGATTTTCGCCTATGCCCGCCGCTATGGACGGATCGGCCTGGAACCGGACGCAACCCAAATGTGAGATGCGTCCGGGCATCAGGGGTTGCTCCCGTCGCGGGGCATACTAATCTCGGGTCATGATCATTCATCCCATGCCCGCCCCGCGTGACGCGGCGTCCGATCCCGTCTCGACCGCTGGCAGCCAGGAGCCGCCACGTTGGGATCTGTCCGATCTCTACGCGTCGCTCACGGACCCCGCCATCGAGCGCGACCTCCAGTCCCTGGACGCCCGCGCAAGCACTTTCGCCGACCGGTGGAAAACGCGTGTGGCGGCCCTCACCGCCGCCGAACTGGCGGAGACGCTGGACCAGTATCAGGACATCGATGAAGGGCTGGGCCGTCTGGGCTCCTTTGCTCAGCTCTCCTTTTCCGCCCATACCAGTGACCCGGCCTGCGGTCGCTTTGCGCAGGACATGAACGAGCGCCTCACCGCGATCAGCGCACATCTCCTGTTCTTCACGCTGGAACTCAACCGCATCGAAGATGTCGCGATGGCGGCCCTGACCGCTGATCCGGCCCTGAGCGCGTGGCAGCCGTTCCTGCGCGATCTGCGCGTGTTCCAGCCCTATCAGCTCTCCGATGACGTCGAGCAGGTGCTGATGGAGAAATCCGTCACCGGACGCAACGCCTGGAACCGTCTGTTCGACGAAACCATGGCGGAGCTGACGGTAACGCTCGATGGCGAGACGAAACCGCTCGGCGATGCCTTCAATCGCATGTCCGACCCCGACCGCGCGAAGCGGCGGGAGGCGGCAGCAGAAATCAGCCGGGTTCTGGGCGCCAATAGTCGCGTTCTGGCCATGATCACCAACGTCCTCGCCAAGGACAAGGCGATCAGCGATACGCTGCGTGGCTATCCGCGCCCCGGCTCGTATCGCAATCGCTCCAACATGGTCGAAGACGAAGTCGTCGATGCGCTCGTCGCCGCCGTGGATGCCGATTACGGCCGTCTGGCGCATCGCTACTACGCGCTCAAGGCCAAATGGCTGGGTCTTGAAAAGCTCGAACACTGGGATCGCAACGCGCCCCTCCCCGGCGCGGACGAGCGCCAGATCCCCTGGTCGCGGGCCAAGGACATCGTGCGCTCGGCCTATACCGCGTTTGACCCGCGTCTCGGCGCTCTCGTCAATCGGTTCATGACCAATCCCTGGATCGACGCCGCCGCCGTGCCCGGCAAATCATCGGGAGCCTTCGCCCATCCGACGGTCCCGAGCGCGCATCCCTATATCCTCATGAACTACCATGGCCGCGTGCGCGACGTGATGACTCTGGCCCATGAACTCGGCCATGGCGCGCATCAGATCCTGGCCGCCCGGCAGGGCTATTTCCAGTCGGGCACGCCGCTGACGCTGGCCGAAACCGCTTCGGTCTTCGGCGAGATGCTGACCTTCCAGTCCCTGCTCGACGCCGAGACCGATCCGGCGCGCCGCCGCCTGATGCTGGCCGCCAAGGTCGAGGACATGCTGAACACGGTGGTCCGTCAGATCGCGTTCTACCAGTTTGAAACCCGCGTCCATGACGAACGCCGCAAGGGCGAGATCTCCAAAGAGCGCCTGGGCGAAATCTGGCGCGAAATCCAGGAACGCAGTCTCGGCCCGATCTTCGACTTCACACCCGATTACGACCTCTACTGGTCCTATATTCCGCACTTCGTGCACTCGCCTTTCTACGTCTACGCCTACGCGTTTGGCGACTGTCTCGTGAACGCACTCTATGGCGTCTTCCGGGGCGGCCTCCCCGGTTTTCAGGACAAATATGTCGCCATGCTTGAAGCGGGTGGAACAAAACGGCACAAGGAACTTCTGGCCCCCTTCGGACTTGACGCAGGCGACCCCGCCTTCTGGCGCAAGGGGCTGGACGTGATCTCGGGCTTCATCGACGATCTCGCCCGCGACAGTGAGGAGCCGAATCCGTCATGAGTGACCGCAAGGACATGGACCGTAGCGGCTTCTTCGGGGAGCTGAAGCGCATGGCCCGCACCTCGGGCGCCGTCGGCAGCATCGCCGCCCGCGTGGCGGGAAACCGCTTCGGTTTCAAAACCGACAGTGCGATCCACGCCAATGATCTCAAGGCGTCCCTGGGCGGTCTGAAGGGACCGCTGATGAAGGTCGCCCAGCTTCTTTCCACCATCCCCGGCGCCCTGCCGGACGACTATGCCCGGGAAATGGCCCAGCTTCAGGCCAATGCCCCCCCGATGGGCTGGAGCTTCGTGCGTCGTCGCATGACAGCCGAGCTCGGCACGGGCTGGGAACGCCGCTTCCGCTCCTTCAGTCATGACGCGGTCGCAGCCGCGAGCCTCGGACAGGTCCACCGAGCCCTGACGACCGATGGACGGGACGTCGCCTGCAAGCTCCAGTATCCGGACATGCACGCCGCCGTCGAATCCGATCTGCGCCAGTTCCGTGCCGCCGTGGGCATTTTCCAGAAAGTCGCGCCCGCCATCCGGCAGGAAGACGTCATCGAGGAACTGACCGAACGCCTGCGCGAGGAACTCGATTACAAGCGCGAAGCCTCCCATCTGCGCCTCTACAGGCTGATGCTGGCCCAGACGCCCGAGGTCACGGTCCCGGCCCCGGTCGAGGAACTCACGACCAGCCGTCTGCTCACCATGGACTGGGTCAACGGACGCGCCCTGCAAAAAGTTCTGGACGCAAATCCGACGCAGGAAGAACGCAACGCCATCGCACGCGCCCTGTTCCGTGCGTGGTATGTACCCGTCTATCGCTATGGCGTCATTCACGGTGACCCTCATATGGGCAATTTCACGGTCCGTGACGACTCCGGCCTGAACCTGCTCGATTTCGGCGCCATCCGTATCCTGCCGCCACGTCTCGTCAAAGGCATCATCGAACTCTTCACCGCACTCAGCGAAAAGGACGAGGAGAGAGCGTTCCACGCCTACGAGATGTGGGGCATTACCGGCATTTCCCGCGAGACGGCCAGTATCCTCAACGAATGGGCGGCGTTCCTCTACGGCCCGTTGATGGACGATCGCGAACGGCCGATCCAGTTCAGCGACAATCCCAATGAGGGCCGCGAACTGCTGGAAAAGGTCTATGAAGGGATCAAGCGGACGGGAGGCGTCAAACCGTCACGGGAATTCGTGCTGGTGGATCGCTCGGCCATCGGCCTTGGCAGCGTGTTCCTGCGCCTGGGCGCGAAACTGAACTGGCATCGGCTGTTCCAGGAAGTCATCGCGGACTTCGACGAAGCGGAACTGGCGGCACGCCAGAGCGCGGCCCTTGCCGAAGCACGCGTTCCGCCCCCGCTCGGCGGCCTGTAATCCGGGTCTGAAAGCGATCCTGCCAGATTTGGCGTCCGGCAGGATCAAAAAACCGTTCAGAAAGAGAGGGGACGACGCTGCGGGACGTCCGCGCCCGATCCCTGGGCGGCAGCCGAAGCCCGCGTGCGCTCGACCGCCCCCGCATTGGTGCCATAGACCTGCGCGGCATTCATCACCACGAACAGGAGCGCGACGACGACGGGAACGATCACGATCGTCGCATTATGCGCGGCACCGGCTCCCAGCACGAGAAGCAGCGGCGGTGTTACGAACGGCGCCCGCCGCGCCAGTTCGATACGGGCACGGGAAAACGCGGAAACTCCCTCGATCACATCGCGCATGATTTCCCTCCTTCATGGTTCGTTGAACGTAACGTCTCACGAAGAGGCAAGCGAGTAAATTCCTCTTTTGACCCGTCTCTCAGAAGATTTCCTTGATCAGATCATCGCCGATGCCGAAACCCGCCCCGGCTGCGACCGATTGTGCGAATCCGGAATTCATCAAATTCCCGAGAAAGCCGCCCTGCGACGGCTGGGGAGCAGGCGCGGCAGGCGGCGCTTCGGCGTAGGAGGGCTGGGCAGACTGGACCTGCGTGGCGATCCCGGCATGAAGGGATTGAAGGAGCGCCATCACCTGCTGCTGCTCGGCCTGAAAAGAGAGCGCCAACTCCCGCAGGTCCAGAAACCATTCGCGAGCCTGCTGATCACCGGCATTCGCCGCGGCCTGAAGTTTGCCGCCAAGGAGCTGAAGCGCCTGGGTCGTTTGCTGCCCTTGTGCCTGAAGCTGATTGTAACCCTGCTCGATCGTCTGGATGTCCATGGCTGTGCCTTTCTGTTCACGTTCCGGTGAGATCATAACGCCCGGACATAGTTTGCAGCGCAAGCCCCCAGAGAGACTGCGCGACTAACGTGACAGAAGCTTAAGACTGCCAATCGACAGCACGGGAGATTCGCCCGTTGCGCGAGAGAAGGTCAGGACCAGGCGCGTGCAACAAACGGCCTCGCGGAATCGGATCTCGCGAGACGCGGCGTTCGCGGCCATATTGTCGAAACGCCCGGAGAGAATTTCCCGCCCGTCATCCCCGTTCGCAACGGCATAAGTCACAGGCGCAGGCTCGCCTTCAACCGGCGTCAGAACCACACCATAGATGCACGTTCTGGCTGGAAACGTCATGACGATCCGCGCGGAATGCCCGGGACCGACAGATGAGCGCCACCCCCCTCCCCGACCCGTCAAAAGAACCTCGGCCCCCGGAGCGCTGGCCTCGACAATCCGTATCAACGTCGGAAGAAGACCATAGATCGCCTCCCGGCCTGTTTCCGCAGCGTGCATGGCGAGGCACGCCCTGACGGTGCCACCGGCAAAAAGGAAAGGCTTTCGATAAAGCGTTCCCGAAGAAGCCGGGTCTGTTCCATCGGCCGTATAAAGCACGGCAGCGCCGTCGCGCGCCGTTATGACCACCAGCCCGCGTTCGTCCCGCATGATCGTCGGCGGATAGACGCGTTTCGGTTCCCGATACAGTGCCAGACGACGCAACGCCGGTGCCCGATCGGAAGAGAAAAGTCGCACACGCATCGCAATCGCCTCGACCGGGCCGCCCAATGCCACAAGACAGCAATGCCCAACGGCTTCACCACCAGCGACACGCCGGAAGGCCCCTCTAGGGTGCTCCTGAACCTCGATCTCATAATGCTGGATCGTGACACCACATGAGAGCGGTTCACTGAGCATCACCACATCAAAACGACGACGTGTGGGCAGCATGAGTTTCAGCGAGACATCGCGCACGCTGGCAGGCGCTTGCCAATATCGAACATCATCAACGAGTAGCACGTCGCCACTCCGTCCATTTTCCGTATCGCTTGCGGTTATGTGACCCGCCCCGGCGTAGTCCCGCGCCAACATGCCGCGCCAGAGCGCGGCCATCCCCCGCACCGCGTCCCGATCCAGAGCGGGAATACGCCCACGCCGGTCAGGAGGAAGATTCAGAAGCAGGTTGGCACCCGAACCGAGCGTGGCAAACATGAGGTCGAAAAGTTCGGCTGCTGAACGAATGCTTCCATTTTCCTCCTCATGCCAGAACCAGCCGGGCCGGATTGATACATCCACCTCGGCAGGGCGCCAGACGGGAGCCCCGAACATGCCATGGGGCAAAATATCCGAATTGAGAGAGCCCTTTGGAACGGTAGGCCAGCAGGGAGACGTCACCCGTCCAGCTTCATTGCCGATCCAGCGCACGTCGCCGCCCTGTGGGGCGAAAATAACAGCCTCCGGCTGAAGCTTTCGCACCAGCGCAAAAATCTCGGGCCAGCGATAGTAGGTTTCGGCGTCGATGTGACGTGTCTCCGCCGCTCCACCATACCAGCCGTCACCACCATTGGCGCCATCGAACCAGACTTCGCAAACCGGCCCATACCGCGTGAGAAGCTCGTGAAGCTGGCGCATGTAAAACTGCACATACCCCTCATGCCCGTAATCGGCCCGGTGACGGTCCCACGGTGAAAGATAAACCCCGAACCTCAGATCACGCGCTTTACACGCAGCGGCCAAATCCCCGACGACATCTCCCTGTCCGTTTCGCCAGGGCGCCTGTTTGACAGAATAATCGGAGTATTGGCTGGGCCAGAGACAGAAGCCATCATGATGCTTGGCGGTAATAATCAGGCCTGCAAAGTCACCATCCCGCACCGTATCCGCAATCTGATCCGCCGAAAAATCGGTGGGATTGAAAAGATCGGGGAGATCATTTCCGAACCCCCATTCGCGATCGGTAAACGTGTTCATTCCAAAATGAATGAACGCCATTCGTCCTCGACACTGCCATGCAATCTGCCGGGCGGACGGCACAGCCCATCTGCCGGAGCCAGCGAGAGACGCACGCAACGGAAAAAACTGCGCACCCGCTCCGACTGCGGCCAAACCTCCAAGGAGTTCTCGCCGTTTCATGTCAGGAAAAACAGGGCCGCGACATTTTCATGCGTGCAGCCCGCTCTCCCGGGATCGCCTTAAAAACGATAGCTGATATTGACGTTGAAGGAGCGTCCGTTTTTGTAGAACGCGGTCGGAGCGTCCTTGACCGTCGAATACTGATAGTAGGTTTCATTGAGAAGATTCTGAGCGTTGAATGTAAATACGGCGTTCTTGTAGAAATTATAGCTCAATGTGTAGTCAAGCTGCATGTAACCTGCCGTCATATCCTTCGAATTTAGGCGTCCGACCTGATTGAAGTAGTTGGAGCGATAGTTGAGGTTGACCGTCGTCATCCACTTCCCCTTTTCGTAGAAGGGAGAGAAGGTCACGTTATGACGTGACAGAAACGGCATGTTGTAATTGGCGCCGGTATCGGAAAAGGCCATTGTATAGTTGGTGCGAACACCAAAACCGTTCCAGATCTGCCAGGTCAGGCTGGGAGAAAATCCATAAACCTTGGCGCCCCCCGCGTTGATCGGTGACGTGACCTGATAGGGTGTCACCACGTCGCGCAGGCGGTTATACATGTTTTCGACATGCGTTGTGTCCAGAACGTAATTGCTGATGTCGCGGTAGAAGCCTTCGATGGCCAGCAGATCGCCATGCCCGAAATACCATTCCAGAGATCCCTCAAGATTGAGGGCCTGATAGGGCTTGAGATTGGGATTGCCGCCACTTGCCGTCTGACTTTGGTCATCACGGGTGAGCGCCCCCGCCAGATCCGCATAACGGGAACGGGCGATGACTTCTGCGGCCGAAAAGCGCGCCAGAAGATTATGCGTCACGTCATAGCTGAGGTTGAGGGCCGGAAGCGGCCGGAAATACGCGTTGCGCGACGTGGTCCGGGTATAGGTCAGCCCGCTGTCTTCAGTCGTGAAATAGCTTGAATTGTCGACCGTCTCCGCAAGACGAATACCGAGATTGCCGCGCCAGCGATGGCCCTCGAAATCAAGCTGGGCAAAGCCAGCAGCAATTTGTTCACGCACATCCTCGCTCGCCCCGAAGTCGGTGCCGCCCCAGATGGTTTGCTGGCTTGAAAGATATTTCTCCACTTCGCCCTTGGGCACACTGGCATATTGTGTCCCGTTGCCACTGATGTTCAAACCATCAAAAATTCCGTTCGGTGTGAGAACGTAATTCAGATCTCCAAGGTTGAAACCGTCATTGGCATAGTAGGAAACCGATGACGCCTGGATCAGGTTGTCATGGTCGACATATTTCGCACCGAACTGAATATCCTTCAGAAAGGAAATATTCAGGTCGCGGGTCATGGAAAATTGGCCATAAACTTCCTTGTCATACGTCATGTCCCACTCGGCCCCACCGACATTGATGCCGGTCACCTGTTGACCGTTGACGGTCTGGGTCGTAACGCCATTGCGCGAAAATGTCGCCGGATCGGTGGGCGATTGTGCATAGTTGATTGACGTGCTTTTGCCGGTGAAGCTGTAGCTAAACGGAACCGTGCTTTTGGCCGTCAACATGTAATAAGGATCCGCACCGCCAACGGCACGCGTGTAACCCGCGTCGGCTTTCAGGTGCCAGGGGCCGTGATCCCACTGCGGCGCGAAATTGATGGAGTAATTCCCCATCGGGTCCTTACGATAAATCGAATCCAGTTCTGCCGCAGGGAGGGCGGAAGATGTCTGGCCGAATGTCGCGTTGGTCACCAGGCCCTTCCTGACCGTCACACTTTGGACTGAGGCTGCAGCCCAGGTCGGATCGATGTATTCTGACTGATTATAGTTTGTATAATTTCCATGAATGACCATGCCGGACAGTGTGAACTGCAGTTCTTCCGTCGGACGCCATTGCGCGGTAGCCTGATACGTCTGACGCTCACGCTGCTGCTGGAAATAGGCGGCGTTGATACCCGCTGGATAACGGGCGTTCTTGAGGTCGTCAGACGTCCCGCCGGTAATGGTCGGATTGTAGGCAGAGAACGCCGAACCGCTGGCATAACCAAAGAACTCGGCACCGGCGCGCGCAAGATTTTCTTTCTGATACGCACCAGAAAGCATGATACCGAACGTACCCTTCTTGTTGTGCCAGCTCCACAGCGCCGACCCCTTCGGATTGCTGGTGCCGGAGTTGCTGTTATACAGCCACCCCGCCTGAAGCATGGCCGTATTAGCTTTCATGTCGAGCGGCTTGCGGGTCTTCACAATTACCGTGCCACCAAGAGAACCTTCGTCGAGACGTGCTTCGGAAGACTTATAGACCTCAAGCGTGTTGATCACGTCCGGCGCGAGGAAGGAATAGTTGAAGGAACGGCTCGTCGGATCGTTCGGATTTCCGCCCCAGTCAGCCGATGCGACGTCGTGTCCGTCGATGAAAATGCGATTCAGAGCCGGATCGGTGCCGTTGATAGAGACCTTTTCGCCCTCACCAAACAGGTGATCGACGCTGACGCCCGGAAGATGCGCCATCGCTTCGGCGACGTTGAGATTCGGAAAACGCCCGACATCCTGCGCGGTAATGACGTCCACAACCGCATTCGCCCGACGCTTCAGGGCGATATCCTGCTGAATGGAGCGGCGCAGACCGGTCACGCTGATATTTTCTGCTGCCGGGACCGCATTCCTCGCCGTATTGCCCATCGTCGGCGTCACGGCGGCCGGAACCGTCGCATTCGCAGCGGGAGCCGTCTTCAGTGCGGGGACTGTATGAGGCGCGTCCTGCGTAACAGCAGGCGGATGTGCGCTCGTCTTCACGGAGCGTGCATGGGTCCGGACCTTGCCGGTATGAACCGTATCGGTGCTGACTGGAGCCGATGTCTGAGCCGCCAGAGCACATGCTGGCCATGCGAGTGTCGTTGTCAGTAATGCAATCTTGCGCGCGCGCAGTTTCATTCCGTTCACCCAGGAGATTGTTAATTTACAAAACAACCCGGAGGGACCGCCCGGCTGCATTCAATCATTGCCGTTCGCTACCGCCTCTTCCCTTTCTGGATATTCCTATATCGCAACGTAAATCAATTCTATTAGTTTATTCGCAGAAATAAATTAAGAGCCCCGGAGGGCTCTTTTTTTAGATGCATTCCGATACGGAGTTGTATCGTAATGGAATAGTATTGAATTAAAAGGAAATTTATCCGGCAACCGAAATCCTGCCCAGGCTGGGCGGTCGATCACCCGGAGCCGCCCCGAGCATGACGTTGGGACTCGTACCCATAACGAATCGAAGAGTGCCGCCCGCGACAATATCCTGATGGGAGATCCACATGCGGCTCAGCGCCTGGCCGTTCCACGTCACGCTCTGGATGAAACGTGCATCCGTGCTCGCACCGGGCGCCTCCACCCGAAGCGTCCTGCCCTGCGCGAGCTTCAGTGTCACCCTCTCGAACAGCGGGCTGCCGAACACGTAAATCCCCGTCGTCGGATCCACCGGATAAAGACCGAGCGCACTCATGACGAACCATGCGCTCATCTGGCCGACGTCTTCATTCCCGGCAAGGCCATCGGGAGACGCCGCATACATCGTTTTTTGCAACATCCGCACGCGCTCCTGAGTTTTCCAGGGCTGACCGGCAAAACTATAGAGATAGGCAATATGCTGGCTGGGCTCGTTGCCATGCGCATATTGCCCCACCTGCCCCGCGATATCGGGCGGCGCATCCGCCGGAAGCGCCGGATCGGCGGCGAAAATCCCATCGATTTTCTCGATGAAACGCGACTCACCGCCCATCATCGCCGTCATGCCGTACACGTCATGCTGGGCGAGAAACGTGGCCTGCCAGGGATTGGATTCCGTGTAGTCCCGCCACCGCTTCATATGTCCCATCTCGTTGGGGGCGAAAGGCTCGGCCCAACGCCCGCTGGAGAGGCGCGGACGAATAAACCCCGTCGATGGATCATAAAGATGGCGATAGGACGCGCTGCGTGCCTTGAGCCGCTCGGCGGCGCGAGTGTCTCCCATATGGGCCGCAAGCTGCGAAAACGCCCAGTCGTCGAAACTGTATTCGACTGTCCGCGTCGTCGATTCTTCGACCCGATCGGCGGGAATCCATCCCTGCCGGTGATAATAGTCCAGCCCATCCTGCTGTTCTTCAAAAGCGCTCCAGCGCAGGACGCGCCACGCGGCGCGGCGGTCAAATCCCTCGAAGCCTTTGTTCATGGCTTCAACTATAATAGACGCCGCATGCCGCCCGGTCATGCAGCCCGTTTCCGCATCCTGAAGCGGCCAGATCGGCATCCGGCCCGTCTGCTCCATCATCAGGACGAGGCTCTGAACGATATCCGGCACGTGCTCTGGAAACAGCAGCGTCAGAAGCGGGTGCTCGGCGCGATACGTATCCCAGATGGAGTAGGTCGAGTAGACCGCCCGGCCTTGAGGTGCAGTATGGATGGCTTTGTCAAGCCCGCGATACCGCCCGTCCGCGTCGCTGACGACGGTCGGGCCGAGCGCCGCGTGATAGAGCCCCGTATAGAAACTCTTGCGCTCGTCGATCGTCCCCCCCTCGACCTCGGCGCGGGCCAGCAGAGTCGTCCATTCATGCCGTGCGGCATGTCGCACCGTGTCGAAAGCCCAGGTCTGCAACTCGGTCGTCAGATTGGCCAGCGCGCCCGCTTCGTCGACCGGTGACAGTCCCGTTCGCACGGTGACCGGCTGCGTGCCGTCGAACCGTACGACCGCCTTGAGACGCTCACCCGTCACATGCGTCGCACCGTCGCCCACAGGCCGGTCTTCCGAATAAAGCGTGACCGAGCGCGGCGGGCGCGAAAACTCCATGGCAAACGCGATCATGCGCCCCGACGCCCACTGATAGACCTGACGCGAGCCCGTGAGCCGCACGCCGGTCCATTGCAGGGAGGCATTCTTGATGCGGGTTGGCACCCCGACATGATCCTGCATGCCATGGGCGAAATCCACGAGCACGAAAGCATCGCCTGTCGCTGGAAAATGATAGCGCTGAAGACCCGTCCGGCAGGTTGCCGTCACTTCGGTCGTAATGCCTTCCTCGCGCCAAAGCACCCGATAATAACCCGGCTCGGCATATTCGTCCTGATGGGCGTATCGCGCGCGATAGCTGCCCTCCGGGTTGGCCAGCGTGCCGGGATTGAGCACGGGCTCGCCCACGCCCGGACGCAACAGCACGTCAAGCATGTCCCCCACGCCCGTCCCGCTCAGATGCGTGTGGGAAAAACCGAGCATGGTCGGATCATCCATGTGATAGCCCGAAACGGAATCCCACCGTGTGTTGTCGGTGTCTGGACTGACCTGCACGAACCCGAACGGCACGGAAGCGCCTGGGTAGGTATGTCCATGTCCGCCCGTCCCGATGAAAGGATCGACAAGGTCGAACGCCCCCGACGCGTTCAAGCCAGGAACCGCTGTGACTTCGTCCGCCCTCTCCCCGGCGCATCCGCCAAGACCACCGGCCATCAATGCTGCGGGAACAGAGCCCAGAAGCGAACGGCGACGCAGCGAAAAGCGTGAAGACATGGCGAAGACTCCGGAAAATTCAGGGACGGGAGAGAGAAAGCGCGCCCACATATCGGGCCGGAAGAGGACGACGAAGAAGATCAGGGCGATGTCTGGCGAGATCGAGGATCAGCTCGCCGAACATGCCGTTCACCCACGCAAACCAGGGACGCGTGAATTTTGCGGGATCGTCCACGTCGAACGACTCATGAAGCAATCCGGTGCCCGCATCCGTGTCGCGCAGTTCCCGCAGGCACGACGCGATCTCCAGGTCGTCGCGGCTCGTCATGGCCAGTGTGACCAGGGACAGCGGCCAGATCATCCGCGCTCCCTCATGCGGCCCTCCGATGCCAGAACCGAACCTGCCCGTAAAAAACCACGGATTGGCGTCGCTCCAGACACGCTTGCGGGTTTGCACATAAACGGGGTCACGCGCCGTCCTGATCCCCAGCCAAGGAAGAGAAAGGAGGCTCGGTAGATTGGCGTCATCCATGAACAGCGTGTTGCCGTATCCATCGACCTCATAAGCCCAGAACACGGCGCCGTCCCGATCCCGGATCTGTCCGTGATCCTCGGCCGCCCGCTGCACGGACGCCGCCAGCCTTTCGGCATCCTCGACGAGAGCCGTCGGACCGCCCATCGCGCGCGCCATCTCCGCCATCAGTCGCAGCGCGTGGGCGGCGAACAGATTACCCGGAATATTGAACGGATACTGACAGGCATCATCCGAGGGGCGAAACCCGGCGTGAATGAGCCCGACCGGTCGCGTCGGATTGCCATAGCCCTCTCCGAACTGACTCTCGCTCGGCTGTAGAGATAGCCGTCGGAACCGGTAGGGGCCTTTCCCCATCAAGCGGCGCTGCTCCGAAAATACGGCGACGATCCGCGCCATGGCCTCCCACCAGCGCGCATCGAACGGCGTGCCATCTCCCGTCGCCCGCCAGTAGGCATGAGCGATCCAGATCGGGAAAGCGAGGGAATCCAGTTCCCATTTCCGTTCTGCCACGCCCGGACGCATCTCAGTCTCATCATGCACCGCCCAGTCCAGGCGCCGCGTATCGACCGGGTCGCGCCAGAACGCATTGGCATAAGGATCAATGGCGATCGAGCGGATGTAGCGGTTGAAAAGCCCATGAAACAGGCGCGTCAGCCCCTTGTCGCCCTTTGCGAAAGCCACATACGGATGAAGCTGACATGCCGAATCCCGCAGCCACATGGCGGGAATATCCCCTGTCAGCACGAATGTATCGGGACGCCCATCCAGCTCACCCTGCACAACGGCAGTTTCGAGGGTATTGGGCAGACAGCGGCTGAACAGGTTCGCGAGTTTCTGATCCGCGATCCGAGCCGCCACATGGCGGATTTCATGTTCAAGAGCGGGACAACGCACGGGGGTGGCCTTGAATGCGGCCGTCGCAGCCCATCCCTTTGAGGCCCCCGACAGACCCGCCATCGCCGCACTGAGCGTCGAGCCGAAAACACGTCGCCCCATCCACAGCCCATTGCGTGACCGGGACGCGCTCATGGCGCGCCCATTCCAACAGAAAACGTCGCCGCACCTGATGGCGGCTTTCCGGCGACAGGCGCCGCAGGAAGAACAGCCACCTGGTAAGTGCCTGTCACACGATGCATCACGCCCTGAACATCTGCGAAAGAAAAAGCTTCCGGCAAAACATCAAATCGCACGACACGGCTTTCGCCCACCCGGAGAGGCACACGCTGCACGCCGCCGAGTTCAACACCGGGCCGCCCTTCGCCACCAGGCGGGAAAATGTACAACTCAGGCACGGCTGTCGTCGCCCGTCTGCCTCTGTTCTGCAGCGTCACCTCAAATCCCTTTCCAGCCCGATGCGTCTGGCCGAAAACAACATCGCCATAGCCGAGCCCATATCCAAAGGGCGCGTCAGGCTTCCCTGAGAAATAACGATAGGTCCGCCCACCGAGCATGTCGGACAGGGCATAGTCTGCAAATGGCGGCAGATCATCAGTCGCATGGTAGAACGTGACCGGCAGCCGCCCTCCAGGTTCAGCCTGCCCCAGCAACACGTTCGCAATGGCTTCACCACCCGCCTCGCCGGGATACCATGCCGCCAGAACCGCAGCCGCCCTTTCGCGCGCCGGACCAAGCGCCACCGCTCCGCCCGAGTGCAGAACAACCACAACCGGCTTGCCCGTCTCCATCAACGCGTCAAGCAGAGCACGCTGGGGCTCCGGCAATTCGATTTCAGTCCGATCGCCGCCCAGAAACCCCGGCGCGTGCACCGACAGCGCTTCTCCCTCGACTTCCGGCGACAGGCCGAGAAAGGCGATCGCCATATCCGCCTGTGCCAGAGCGGCCAGCGCTTCCCGTCTCTGCGGCACCGCCTCGACCTGCCATTGCATTCGCACACCACCATCCTGCCCCGTATGGACGACATCGAGCCGCACCCAGTGACGTCCTGCCGCAACGGGTTCCGCCATGACCATGTCGGACTGACTGTCTCCCGCATGTGTCAGGACCGTGCGCCCGTCCACTTCCAGTCGCACCGGATCGTGCCCGGCGCAGTCGAAGCAACGCTCCACATGGACCGAGAGCTGTGCACCGCCCTCGGGCACACTGAGAACCCCGCTCCAGCGCACCGAGAAATGTGATGTCGCCACGCCGGGCGCGGGAGGCGCACGGTCCCAGTCCACATCCACCAGACGCGCCGACTGGAGCACAACAGGCGCGGACGCAAAATCATCATGCGCGAAAACAGCTTCCAGCATTCCACCTACGAGCGCCGTTTCGGGCACGGTCTGCGGGACATGGCTCGCCAGGACACTTCCAGGCGCGTAAACGACGCGCTGCGCCCCGATCGCATGACGAAGCGCGAGGAGCGGCGTATCGGCGTCCTGGACCGTGCCGTGGTAATTGCCCTCCAGAACCGGCAGGGAGTCGGCATCCGGTCCGATCACCGCGATTTTCTGCGTGCTGATCGGCAAAGTCCCTTTGGGGTTGCTTAGCAGAACCAGCGATTCCTCAGCCGCTTTCAAGGCCAGCGCATGTCGTTCCGCACTACGCGTATCTTTCGGAAATACGGGAACCTCCGCGACGGATGCCCGCCCTGGCGTCCAGCCCAGCGCCGCACGGAGGCGCAGCAGCCTTTTCAGCGAGCGATCGAGATCCGCTTCCGTCACCAGCTTTTCACGCAACGCCTCTTTCAACGCCGCGTAGGCCGCACCGCAATCGAGATCGACCCCTGCCTTAAGCGCGGCTGCGGAAGCCTGCGCCATGGTCGGCACGGCATGATGAAAAGCCGTAATATCCATCACCGCATCACAATCCGCGACGATATACCCGCCGAAACCCCATTGCTTGCGCACGACATCGTGCAGGAGCTTCGGATTGGCGCAGTTCGGCGTTCCGTTCACGGCGTTGTAGCTGCACATGAGACCCGCGCTGCCCGCCCCTGTTACACGATGAAAGGCGCGCAGATAGGTATTGCCCAGATCGGACGGTGCGAGATCGACGTCGAAACTGTCGCGCCCCGGCTCCGGCCCGGAATGCGCCACGAAGTGCTTGACGGCTGCCGCCGCAACGGGACGCGCCACATCCTGCCCCTGCATGCCGCTAACGAAGGCAGCCCCGAGTTCACCCGCGAGCCAGGGATCCTCGCCGTAGGTTTCCTGCCCGCGTCCCCAACGGGGATCGCGAAAAATATTGACGTTCGGCGACCAGAGCGTCAGCCCATCGAAACGGCCATGGTCCGCGTGCCACCCCGTAACCATGAATTTTTCACGCGCTTCGGCGCCGATATCCTGCCCAATCTGGGTCACAAGCGCCGGATCGAACGTCGCCGCCAGCCCTATCGCCTGCGGGAAGACGGTCGCGGCCCCATTGCGTGCCGCGCCGTGCAGCCCCTCACTCCACCAGTCATAGGCCGCCACGCCCAGACGGGGAATAGCGGGAGCGGAGCTCTGGACTTGTCCGATTTTCTCATCGACGGACATGCGCGCGACGAGATCGTCGATCGTATCCGCGCGCGCGCGTAGGCTTCCCATCATGACAAGCAGAAGCACGAACACATATGCTTTCATCGTGTCGCACCGAACAGAGAGCGTGGCTTCAGATGTGCCCGCACCGCTTTAGAGAGTGCCGGACCCGAAAAATGGATCATCCGGCTTTCGCCCGGCAGAAGATCGAAAAAATCATCGTCGGGAAGGGTATCAGGCCCATCAACACCCAGAGACACTGCATGCGCGAAATTCCGCGCCGTGAAAGTGACCGTCTCACCGTTCGCGGACCAGATCCAGGAAAGCTGAGGATCTTGCAGCGCGAGTTGACGATAAGTCCCCACCGGCAAGATCCGGCGAGAAACGATTTTGCCGTCCACGCGCAAGGTCGCGACCAGCACGTCCCGCGTGGGATCGAGCCTGGCACGATCCAGATGTCCAATCGCCATGACGGCGTCAGGCGCCAGGATCACATCTCTGGACAGGAGAAGGGTTCTCGTGCCGTTCATGCTGACGCGCTCGACGTCCACATGCCCAGGTTCCGCCGCGTTCAGATCGGAAACCGCGCTCACGGAAAAACCGTCCCCTTCCGGCAGAATGGTCACCATGCGCGGCGCATAAAACGCGCGCGTCCGATACCAGAGCGCTTTCGGGCGATTATGCTTGTCGACAGCCGACCATGACGGTCCGGGCCACAGGTCGTTCAGCTGCCAGTAGAGCGATCCCAGTGTCCAGGGACGGCTGGCTCGCAGATGCTCCGCCGCCAGCGCGATCCCATCAGCCTGCATGACCTGCGACAGGTAGACGAAGGCCGGAAAATCGCGGGCCCGACCGTATTCCGCCTTGAGATAAAAGCCGATGCGCCTGTTGCCATCGCCGCTTGCAAATTTCTGGTGGGCTCGCATGACCTGCGTGTTCTCGCCCATCTGATCCGGCGCGATCGCGTCGGCCAGGGTGGACATCGGCGGCATGGCCTGCAAGCCATATTCGGACTGGAAGCGCGGCGTCGTTTTCAGATAATCCGCGATCGGCGCTGAACCGGACCATACGTTCCAAACATGCATGTCTCCCCGTTCGGGCACATTAGCCGGACCGTCGTAATCCGTTCCCGGCGAGGTCGGCCAGTAAGGCGTTTGCGGATCCAGCGACGCCACTTCCTGCGGCAGAACACCACCGAACAGGTGCGCCATGCCCGCCACCACGACATCCCGCCGCACCGGCCCGATGGCGCGCGCGTAATCCTTACGATCCGGCCAGGATTCCCAACCCGTCTCAACTTCGTTGTTGCCACACCACAGCATGAGTGAAGGATGATGACGCAGACGCAGGATCTGCTCACGTGCTTCCTGCCGCGCGCTTTCGGCATAAGCCGCATCGGGCGGTGGAACCGGGCCGCCAAATGCGAAATCCTGCCAGACCATCAGCCCGAGTTCGTCAGCCCGATCATACAGAGCATCACTCTCATACAGCCCACCGCCCCAGACGCGGATCATGTTCATGTTCGCATCGCGCGCCATCGTCAGCAGGCGGTCGCGATGCGCGGCACTCTCCTGACCGGGGAAAATATCCATGGGGATCAGGCTCGCACCTTTCGCGAACAGGATCCGCCCGTTGACGCGAAACCCGAAAGCCCGGCCTTTCCCGTCACGATCCCGCACCAGCTCGACAGTCCGCAGACCGATCCTGCGGGTGCTCGACGCCACCCGATGACCGGCCACATCGAACACCGCCAGTTCGACCTGATACAGAGGCTGCGGACCTGCTCCGATCGGATACCATAGCGCGGGTTCCGGAATGCTCAGCGGAACCGCGATGCCCGTCGTACCGGCCGGTAGCTGAGCCGTCTGTTCGGCCTGCCCCATCTTGCCATCCGGGCCGCGATAACGCGCCTGCAGCCGATAGGTGCCCGGCGCGTCGAGACTGATATCGCCCATGACGTTCAGCCTCGCGACATGCGCGTCCAGCCCGACGGTCGACGGATATTCATGCGCGAGCGATACCGTATCCCGCGCCACGAGGTGAACACCGCGCCAGATGCCTTCCGTCAGAACACGCGGACCCCAATCCCACCCATACTGATAGCCCGCCTTGCGCACATAAGCCTGACTTTGCCGCCCTTCGGCCTCATCGCCAAAGGGTGTCTCGAATTCGCCCGGCAGCGTGTGCGCAACGTGTAGAAGACGTTGATGCATCACGCGAATGGGTGAGCGGAACGTCACCAGAATTTCGTTCTCACCGTCGCGCAGATATTGCCGCACATCCGCGACGGTCCACGTCCGAAACATGTTGTCGGCATCGAGAACCGTGTGTCCATTGATGGACACGCTCGCAAACGTATCGAGCCCGTCAAAGACGAGATCGAGATGCGCAGCCTGCTTTTCGCTATCCGTTAAAGTTAGACGACCGCGATACTGCCAGTCCGACAGACCGATCCACTGGATTTTCGCCTCGTTCAGGCCTTGTAAGGGGTCCGGCGCTTCGCCCGCACGGATGAGATCGGCCAGCGTGCTTCCCGGTACACGCGCCTCCTGCCAGTCTGCGGCCAGCGGATGCGTGCGCCCCGCCGCCTCTCCGGGAGTCAGCCGGAACATCCAGCCCTGATCAAGATCACGGACCACCGTTTCGGCCCGAACCGGGCCGCACGCCAGAAAAACGGCGAGCGGCAAAAGCCTGCTGATGGCTGTTTTCATTGGCCGTGCGTGGCAGGCAGAGCGTCCCACGTCGCGGGGTCTTCCGCGCCCAGAACCCAGGCCGACGTTCCCAGCAGGCCGTTTTCCTTCGCATAATCGTACCGCTCGCGGACGCTGCGGGCCAGCGGCAGGAAAATCCATTCACGCAACTGGTCACGCTCAAACCAGAAAAAAGCTTCATGCTCCCGGGAATCCCACTGGATATCCGCATGATACTGCGCCGCCAGCGGCAGGGATTCATCGGCATCGATATAATCAGCCGAAATATTCGGCCCCGTCGTCCCGTCTTTGTGGACTGGATCGCCCGCCCACCAGTGATAACCATATAGGGGGATGCCAAGAGAGATTTTCTCCTTCGGCACGAAGCGTTCCGCATATTCGATGTTCTCGACCATCCATGGCCATCCTCCCACCGGGCCGGGCGCGGTCCAGCGCGTATGCTGGTCATACGTCATGAGCGAAATATAATCCGTCGCGGCACCGATGGCCTTGAGATCATAGGAACCGCGCCAGTACTGCCACATCCAGCGGCCAAACGCGCCCGCACCCGGTCGCCCCGGCGCATTCGGACAGATCGCAACGGAAAAGCGCAAATGATGCGCGTGAAGCCCCGTGCCGATCTCACGCACGAAATTGCTCAGCGCGTCCCGATCGGTCCAAAGAACATCCTCAAAGTCGAGCTGAATCCCATCCAGATGATTCGTGACCGCCTGATCGACGATGCTTTCGATCATCGTGTGACGCGCCTTCGGATTTCCCAACAGCTTGTGAAAATCATCATGATTCATCAAGGCGAGAATTGGCTCGACCGGTACATGATGAGCGTGCGCTATGGCAAGGACGCGCGGATCGACGTTCCCGCTGACGAGACCGTCCTTATCGGTATTATACCAGGTCGGCACGACGACATCGATTTTATCGATATGATTTTGGAACGAGTTAAAGGATTTCACGCTCCCGATCATATAGAACAGTTTTTCCGGCGCTTTTGCGGATGCCTGCAATGCCGGCATCGCTACGGCAGCGAGTAAACCGAGGGCAGCGCAGCGGCGCGCTGTGGTTTTTTTGAAAAGAAATGCCATGTCTGCGCCTTTGATCATGATCTTGTAGTCACACGGAAAACCGGCATGGCGGACAACCCAAACCCACGCGCATCAATATGAAGTCCGGTCGCATCAACGGTGAAGGGAACCACGCCGCCCCCCAGCAGGGACACGGCTTGAACGCCATCGTCCGGATGAAAGGAGTGCAGCGTCAAACGCCCGGCAGGACGCCCCATTGCGATGGCAAAAATCGTGGCGTCACGACGGGTAAACCGAAAATCAGCCGACGTATAATGCTGGCCATGCGCTTCTGCGAATGAACCGGTCGGCAGGCGTGTCGGGCCTTCCCCAAACACACGCCAGGGACGCGTGCCATAGATCGCCTCGCCATTACGCGTCAGCCACTGCCCCATATCACGCAACGTTGTCGCGACGTCCTCAGGGATCGTGCCATCTGCTCGTGGACCGACATTCAACAGCAGATTGCCATTTTTCGAGACGACATCAACGAGAAGCTGCAAGAGGACATCCGCCTTGCGCGCATGATCCCCCTTCACATATCCCCAGGCTTTGGTCGTGACGAACGTGCAGGTCTGCCAGGGTTGAGCCTGAATACCATCCGCTACCCCACGTTCGATATCGAGAACCCCGGTACCGGGCATGAACCCGTTCTGCTTGTAATTCACGACGCCCTCGTCATCTGGCGTTCGGGCGTGCCGGGTATTGTAATAATAAGCGAGAAATTTCGGAAGGGTGCCACGGAACTGCGGATGCCCGATCCACCAGTCGAAATAGACCAGATCCGGATGGTAAAGATCCACGAGCTCCGCCGAACGCGCCAGCCACTCATCCTGCCACATCTGGGAAATCGGCGTGTAATCCGTGATGACATCGGCATCGTCCGATGACATCAGAATACGCTTATGCGCGGGGCCGTAAAAAGAGGCATAGCGCGGATCGTTCACATCCGAACGGATCTTGCGACCTTCTTCGTAAAAGAAATTATGCTCCGCGAGGTGAGACGATACACCGAAACGCAATCCCTCGGCTCGCGCGGCCTTGGCAAGTTCGCCGACCACATCCCGATGCGGTCCCATGAGCACCGAAGTCCAGGAGGACATATGCGAATCATACATCGCAAATCCGTCATGGTGTTCCGCAACCGGAACGACATAACGTGCGCCCGCATCGCGAAAGAGGGCGACCCAGGCACGCGGATCAAAATGCTCGCCACGGAAAAGGGGAATAAAATCCTTATAACCGAATTTTTCGGGAGATCCGTAGGTTGCGACGTGATGTTTCCAGTCCGCCGATCCCTCCTGATACATGAGCCTTGGGTACCATTCATTGCCAAATGCTGGCACTGAATAAACACCCCAGTGGATAAAAATTCCGAATTTCGCGTCCCGATACCACTCCGGTACACGATAAGGTTCCAGCCCCTCCCAGTCGGCGCGGAACGGACCTTGTGCATTGACGCGTTCGATCTGATCAAGCTCTGAACGAAGGGACGCTGCAAAAGGCGCCCGGCTCTGTGCCCACACCCTGTCAATCTGGGCTGGAGTCAGGGCCGAGGTTGGCGCGACGACATCCGGATGTATGGCAGCAGCAAAAGCTGGCGCCACGACCATGCCGAAGCCGCCGCAGCACAGGAGCGTCAGAGCCACATGAAATCGATCGCGGACATGGGCGGACAGGATCATGTTAAATTTGTGAATTAATTCCCGGCCCGAGGTCAATCTCTTTTTATTTGTTTGTCGGAACAAACTTTCTTTCGCATCATTCCTGCCCGCATGGCGGAGTCATCCATAAAATGCGCCTCGAAAATCTCGGGCTTTGTCAAAAGACATCCTCGTGAAGGAGATGTCGCATGACCGGCATATTCTCATTTCGGTCGAGCCCCAAAAACGCTCCGCACCGTATACGCTCAGGAATGATTATTTCTCTTGCTGAACAAAATTTCCCTCGATAGCGTGAGGTCAAAGCCAACAGGACAGGTCATAAAGGGGTGCCGAACGACGCAGCCGTGAATTTCAAGCCAGCGGCACCAAGCCATGCGACCGATACACACATGAAAGCCGCCCGCATCTGATGCCAGAAAAAATCCTGTGCGCTGATATCGGTGGTTCGTTTATTGACAGCGCCGTTGTCCACGATAACAGCGTGCTGCTCGCACGCCAAAGAGTCCCGACTCCACGCGATGATTTCCAGGCTTTCGCGTTAGCGCTCAAAACATTGGCGGACCCTCATCCCGGCGTTGCGCTCCATATCGCGCTCGCAGGACTCCAGGACCCTGAGACCGGCCTCTGCTCGGCTGCCAATATCCCTTGTCTGAACAATAGACCCATCGCCCGTCTATTATCCGATCTGCTGGAACGTCCGGTTCACATCGGCAACGATGCCGACTGTTTCGCACTGGCCGAGAGCCATCAGGGCGTCGGGCGGGGTCATGACAGTGTGTTCGGCATCATTCTGGGCACCGGCGTCGGCGGTGGTCTCGTCATCGGCGGCAAGCCCGTGTTTGGAAAAAACGGACTGACGGGTGAATGGGGTCACGGTCCTTTCGTTCCCGACATCAGAAACGCGCATGATCTTCTTCCCTGCTTTCCCTGTGGATGCGGCCAGCGGGGCTGCGTGGATACGATTGGCGGCGCGCGAGGGATCGAACGTCTCTATCGTTGGGTCGGTGGGAACGATAACCGCGAAAGCCGGGCCATTCTTGACGCCTGGCGGACCGGCGACTCCGCGGCCAGCCGGGCGATCGCGCATTTCCTGTCCTATGTGTCGTCCGCGCTGGCTCTGGCCGTCAACATCACGGGGGCCACGGTCATCGCCGTCGGCGGCGGGCTTTCGAACGCCGCCGATCTCATCGACGCGCTTGATATTGAAACGCGACGACGCATCCTGCGTCGCACCGATGAGCCTCTGGTCCTGTGCTCCAGCCTCGGGAACGACGCCGGGCTGATCGGTGCGACCTATCTGGGACGATAGGACTCCCGCCGGGCAGGTGCACCGCCCGGCAGGGTTTCACGCCGCCTGAACGGCGGCGGGTGCCTCATAGCCGATGATCCGCGCATAATCGCGCGGCACGATATGCCAGAAGCGCGGCAGGTTCGTCTCCCAGCGATGGAGAAGTTCCGCCGCGTAGGCGCTCCCGGTTTCCTTCGCATGCCGTTCGACGAGTTCACGCAGCATGACCTCGTATTTTTCGTCTTCGACACGGTTCCAGAGCACGGTGTCCGGATTGATCCGGCTCTCGAACTGATCGTCGGTATCCAGCACGAACGCCATGCCGCCCGTGAAACCCGCTCCGAAATTATCGCCCGTGCAACCGAGAATCACGACGGTTCCACCCGTCATGTATTCGCAGGCATTCGACCCCGCGCCCTCGACCACGGCGATCGCGCCGGAGTTGCGCACCGCGAAGCGCTCGCCCGCCTGCCCCGCCGCGAACAGCATGCCCGACGTCGCGCCATAGAGCACCGTATTGCCGATGATGGCATTGCGCTCCGTGCGGCGCTGTACGGTCGGCGACTGACGGACCACGATGGTCGCGCCGGACAGCCCCTTGCCGACATAATCATTCGCATCGCCGATCACGTCGATCTTCACGCCCTGCACGGCGAACGCGCCGAGCGACTGACCCGCCGAGCCACGCAGGCGCAGCGTCAGATGGTCCGGCGGCAGTTCGTGCATGCCGAATTGCCTCGTGATCAGGCCCGAAACGCGCGTGCCGATGGCGCGGTGCGTGTTCTGGACCGTGTAGTGCAGATGCAGCTTCTCGCGATGCTCGAAGAGCGGCCTGGCGTCGGCGATGATCTGGGCGTCCAGCGTTTCGGGCACTTCGTTGCGGCCTTCACGCGTGCAGTAGCGCGCATAGGGGCCGGGGTCGGCCTGAACCAGCAGCGAGTTCAGATCGAGATCGTCGAGATAATCCGCGCCGCGTGACACCTGGTGCAGCAGGTCCGTGCGCCCGATGATCTCTTCGAGACTGCGGAAGCCGAGATCGGCCAGGATGTTGCGCACATCCTCGGCGACGAAGGTGAAAAGGTTGATGACCTTCTCGGGCGTGCCCTCGAACTTGGCGCGCAAAGCCTCGTCCTGCACGCACACCCCGACCGGGCAGGTGTTGGAATGGCACTGACGCACCATGATGCAGCCCATGGCCACGAGCGCCGCCGTGCCGATGCCGAACTCCTCGGCGCCCAGCATCGCCGCGATCACCACGTCCCGACCGGTTTTCAGCCCGCCATCGGCACGCAGCAGGATGCGATGACGCAGACGGTTGAGCATCAGCACCTGATGCGCTTCGCTCAGCCCCATTTCCCACGGCAGACCCGCATATTTGACCGAGGATTGCGGACTGGCGCCCGTGCCGCCGCAATGGCCGGAAATCAGGATCGAATCGGCCTTCGCCTTCGCGACCCCGGCGGCGATCGTGCCGATGCCGGTCCGCGCGACGAGTTTGACCGTCACCGTCGCGGTCGGGTTGATCTGCTTGAGATCGTAGATGAGCTGCGCCAGATCCTCGATCGAATAGATGTCGTGATGCGGCGGCGGCGAAATCAGCGTCACGCCCGGCGTGGCATGGCGCAGCTTGGCGATCAGCTCCGTAACCTTGAAGCCCGGAAGCTGGCCGCCCTCGCCGGGCTTCGCACCCTGGGCGACCTTGATCTCGATTTCGCGGCAGTTGTTGAGATATTCCGCCGTGACGCCGAAACGGCCCGAGGCCACCTGCTTGATGGCGGAATTGGCGTTATCGCCGTTGGGGCGCGGTTTCGCGCGTGCCGAGTCCTCGCCGCCTTCGCCGGAATCGGACTTCGCGCCGATGCGGTTCATGGCGATCGCCAGCGTTTCATGCGCCTCGGGGCTCAGGGCGCCGAGCGAAATGCCGGGCGCGACGAGGCGACGGCGGATCTGCGTGATGCTCTCCACCTCGTCGACGGCGATCGGATCGCGCGTGCGGCGGAAATCGAGCAGATCGCGCAGGGAGACGGGCGGCTGACGGCGCACGGCGTCGGTATAGCGGCGGAACAGCGAAAAACTGTCCGTCGCCACGGCCGTCTGAAGCATGTGGATGAGCTGGCCATTAAACGCGTGGACTTCGCCCGAGCGGCGGAGCTTGTACAGCCCGCCGATCGGAAGCGCGCCCGCGGGACCACCCCAGGCCGCTTCATGCGCCGTCAGGACGTTGCGCGCGATGCCCGGCAGGCCGATCCCGGAGATGCGCGACGCCATGCCGGGGAAGAACTCCGCCACCAGCGCGCGCGACAGGCCGACCGCCTCGAAATTATAGCCGCCGCGATAGGCCGAAACGATCGAAATGCCCGATTTGGACATGATCTTGAGCAGCCCCTTGTCGAGCGCCTTGCGATAACGCTCGACGGCCTCGCGCAGCGTCATGTCGCCGAACAACCCGCGACGCAGCCGGTCCTGGATACATTCCTGCGCGAGATAGGGGTTGATGGTCGTCGCGCCGACGCCGATCGTCACCGCGATCGCATGCACGTCCATGGCGTCGGACGAACGCACGTTCAGCGAGGTGAACGTGCGCAGGGACTGGCGCACGAGATGGATATGCACAGCCGCCGTCGCGAGGATCATCGGGATCGCGGCGCGCCCGGCATTCTGCCCTTCGTCGCTGAGGAAAAGATGCGCGCACCCGCCGCGCACGTGGTCCTCGGCCTCGCGCCGGATGCGCGCGATGCCGTCACGCAGTCCGGCCTCGCCTTCGGACGCGTCGAAGGTGCAATCCACGGTCGCGCCGGAACGGCCGCAGAAACCCCGCAGCGCCTCGAACTCCCCGATCGTCAGCACCGGACTCGGCAGTTGCAGCATGTCGCACTGCTCGGCGGATTCGTCCATGACGTTGCCCAGATTCCCCAGGCGGGTCGTCAGGCTCATGACGCGCGTTTCACGCAGCGAGTCGATGGGCGGGTTCGTGACCTGGCTGAATCCCTGCCGGAAATAATGCGACAGGCCGCGATAGGTCGACGATACGATCTGAAGCGGCGTGTCGTCCCCCATCGAGCCGATGGCCTCGGCCGCGGTCTCGACCATGGGATGGAGGATCGTCTCCAGCTCTTCATGCGTCAGATTGACCGCGAGCTGACGACGACGCAGTTCATCCGCCGCATAGAAGACGGGCTCGGCCACGTCGTCGCGCACGACCGAGCCGATATTGCGGATGCGCTGGCTCCAGCCCTCATAGTCCTGCCGTCCAGCCAGGAGATCGAGCAGTTCGGCGGGCTGGTAGAGCTTCGCTTCCTTCATGTCGAAGCCAAGCATCTGCCCCGGCCCGAGCCGTCCCAGTTCGCGGATCTGCGCGTCGGGGAAACGCACCATGCCGGTCTCGGACCCGACCACGAGCAAGTCGTTCTCCGTGATCATGTAGCGCAGAGGCCGCAGACCGGCGCGGTCCAGACCGGCCACGATCCAGCGCCCGTCCGTGCCACAGATCGCCGCCGGACCATCCCAGGGCTCCATGACCGCATTGCAGTAGGAAAACAGGGCGCGCTGCTTTTCCGTCATGGCCGAATTCGCGCCGACGCTGGCCGGGACCAGCATCGTCTTGGTCATGGGCGCGTCGCGCCCCGCGAAGGTCAGCATCTCGAACACGTTGTCGAGCATGGCCGTGTCGGAACCCGCGGGCTGCACGACCGGCTTGAGATCGCCCATGAACGGATTGAGGGCCTCGTCCGCCAGACGCGTCTCGTGGCTGCGCATCCAGTTCACATTGCCCGAAATCGTGTTGATCTCGCCATTATGGGCGATGCGTCGAAAAGGCTGGGCCAGCTTCCAGGTCGGGAAGGTGTTGGTCGAATACCGCTGGTGATAGATCGCAAACCGCGACGTAAAGCGCTCGTCGAGCAGATCGGGATAGAAATCCGTCAGGTTCTCGGCGAGGAACATGCCCTTGTAGATGACCGAGCGGCAGGACATCGAACAGATATAGAGATCGACATGCTTCGCCAGCGCCGCGTTCTCGATCCGGCGACGGATCACATAGAGGTCGCGCTCGAAATCCTCCTCGGATCGGCCAAGGCGGTTGCGGATCATGATCTGTTCGATCTCGGGTCGCGTCGCATTGGCCTTCTCGCCGATGCACGCCGTATCGATCGGCACCTGGCGCCAGCCATAGATCCCATAGCCGAATTCGAGAATTTCGGTCTCGATGATCGCGCGACCGGCCTCCTGCGCGCCCAGATCGGTCTTCGGCAGAAACACCATGCCGATGGCGATCCGCCCCTCGATATGATCGTCGCCCGACGTATGGATGGCGTCCGCAAAGAAATCCTGCGGGATCTCGACATGGATGCCCGCGCCATCCCCCGTCTTGCCGTCGGCATCCACCGCGCCACGATGCCACAGGGCCTTGAGCGCATTGATGCCCGCCATGACCACATCGCGCCGCTGCTGGCCGTCAAGCGCGGCCACCAGGCCGACGCCACAGGCGTCACGCTCCTGCGAAGGATCATACAGACCTTCGAGCCGGGCGACGTTGGCCGCGTAGGCCTGGGCGAAATCTTCCTGTGCCATCGAATCGCGTCCGTCGGTCATCGCGCTCACTCCGCCGCTTCGAGAGCCTGACCCGCGCGGTCGGACCCGGCATGGACAGACAGATAATCATGGATTTCATCGGCCGCGTCGCGTCCGTCACGGATGGCCCATACGACCAGGGACGCCCCGCGCACGATATCGCCGCCCGCGAACACGCCGGGCAGGCTGGTGGCGAAATGCCCTGGCTCAACCTTCAGCGTGCCCCAGCGCGTCACGGCCAGATCAGGCGCGTTCCACATTTCGGGAAGCGGTTCAGGCTCGAAACCAAGCGCCTGCACGACCAGATCCGCGTCCAGCGTGAAGTGGCTCTCCGGCATGACTTCGACCGACTGGCGCCCCGTGGCGTCCGGCAGGCTGAGACGCATGCGATGCGCGCGCACGGCCCGCACCCCGCCATCGCCCAGAAAGGCCTCGGGAGCCGCGAGCCACGCGAACGCCACGCCTTCTTCCTCGGCGTTTTTCACTTCCTGCATCGAACCCGGCATATTCGCGTGATCGCGGCGATAGAGGCACGTCACTGACGTCGCGCCCTGACGGATCGAGGTGCGCACGCAATCCATGGCCGTATCGCCGCCGCCGATGACGACGACGCGCTTTCCACGGGCATGCAGCCCCGCGTCCTCGCCCGGATCATCGTCATAGCCGCGCCGGTTCGACGCCGTCAGGAAGTCGAGCGCCTGCACGACGCCCTCCAGCCCCACGCCCGGCACCATGACTTCGCGCGTGCGATAGACGCCGGTCGCGATGAACACGGCGTCATGGCGCGCGCGCAGATCCTCCAGAGGCGTTTCGCCCGCATCCGAACCGATCGGCGTCGAAAGATGGAAAACGATACCCTGCGCCTCGAGCAGACGATGCCGCCGCGCGACGACGGACTTCTCCAGCTTGAAGCTCGGAATGCCGTAGACCATCAACCCGCCGACGCGATCATACCGGTCATAGACATGCACCTGATAGCCCATGGACCGCAGACGTTCGGCAGCCGCCAGCCCGGCGGGGCCCGCACCGACGACGCCCACGCTCTGCGACCGTTCGGACGTCGGCAGGTTGGGAGTCACCCAGCCTTTCTCGAAAGCCGTCTCCGTGATGAATTTTTCCACCGCGCCGATGGTGACGGCCTGGAAGCCCTTCTGAATGACGCAGTTGCCTTCGCACAGACGGTCCTGCGGACAGATGCGGCCACAGACTTCCGGGAAGGTGTTGGTCGCGGCCGAGATGGCATAAGCCTCTTCCAGCCGGTTCTCCGCCGTCAGTTTGAGCCAGTCGGGAATGTTGTTCCCCAGCGGGCAATGCACCGAGCAGAACGGCACGCCGCACTGCGAGCAGCGGCTGGCCTGCTGCTCGGCGCGCTCGACCGCGAAGGCGCGATAGATCTCGCCGAAATCCTCGCGGCGCTCGCTGGCCGGACGCTTGTCCGGCTGTGCCTGCGGCAAGGATACGAATTGCAGCATACGCTCGGCCACCGTGCGCACTCCCCGATCTGACCGCGCCCTCGGACAGGGCGCCATGAACACGTCCGACACATGGCTCGTTGCCGGATGCATGTGAGCTAGATCAGGGCACGAATGGTTATAAGTCAGCTATACTGACCAATAATGAAGTTTCTTTCTCGCATCCACCACAAAACAACAATTTCATTTCATACTTAAGGTCCGTTTCGGCCATACATATTCTTAACGGCTGGATTTTCGCCTCAGATAGCGCGGTGCGACGGCGGATAGCGACGACGGGCGAATCTCCAGCTCCTGCAACGTCATCGCCCCGGGCGACACGATATTGTCGGTCCGCATCATATTGAGCTGGTCGTTGGTCAGCAGCTTGCCCGGAAGGCGTTCGAGAACCGTCGCCTGCAGGCGCGCCAGCGGCATCGGAAGATCGAACAGGCGTCTCTGGCGACCGGTCTGATCCAGCACGAACCGCATGATCTCGCGCATCGTCAGGATATTCGGCCCGCCCGCCTCGACCGTCCGCGCGCTTTCCTGGGCGCTGTCCGCCAGCCGGGCGATCGCCTCCGCCACATCGCCGACATAGACGGGCTGAAACCGCGTCCCGCCGCTGACAACGGGCAGGATCGGCAGGAATCGCGCCATCATCGCGAACATCGTGAGGAAATGGTCTCCCGGTCCGAAAACGACGGAAGGCCGGATGATCGCGGCGCGCGGCATGGCGCGGCGAACCGCCAGTTCTCCTTCGGCCTTGCTGGTCCCGTAATGCGATTTCGCATTCACATCCGCGCCGATTGCCGAAACATGCACGTAGCGGCTCACGTCATGACGCGCCGCGACATCGGCAACCCGACCCGCGCCCTGCGCATTGATCGCCTGAAACGTCTCGTCCCCCGTTTCCGTCAGGATCGAGACGAGATTCACGACCACCTCCGCGCCATCGATCGCCAGATCCAGCGTCGGCTCGTCCACCAACGACGCATAGACCGGCACGACGTGACCGCTGCGGATATGCTCGGCGAATCGCCGCGAACGCCGCATCCGGTCGGGACGGCGGGAAGCAACACGGACAACGTAGCCGCGACGAACGAG
Source organism: Brytella acorum (assembly GCF_029309905.1). Lineage (GTDB taxonomy): Bacteria > Pseudomonadota > Alphaproteobacteria > Acetobacterales > Acetobacteraceae > Brytella > Brytella acorum. Next base: position 17,439 of record NZ_JARBJP010000005.1, on the reverse strand, counting down.
CGCCTCGACCACATGGCGACCGATGAAGCCTGCCCCTCCCACGATGGTTGCCACGCGATCCATAGGCCGTTCCTTTCTCGACGCGTCGCCCTTTCGCCAGCACATAACGCGCCCACGGCGATTGCGACGGAATTTTTAAGAGCGGGTGTTGACGCCACCCTTTCGCGAAGCTAAACGCCTCAACACCATCCTGGATGCACCGGCTTCGTGCCGTTCCGTGCTTCAGGAAAGCCTCTGAGCCCAGATGGCGGAATTGGTAGACGCGCAGGTTTCAGGTATCTGTGTCCGCAAGGACGTGGAAGTTCGAGTCTTCTTCTGGGCACCAGGCACAACGGAAAGCCGGCGAGAAATCGTCGGCTTCCGTGCTTTCAGCATAAAGAACTCCGCCATGATCCGATCCAGCGCCGCGATTCATCTTCATGACGGCGACCTGCCCGACGATCTCGATCTCGGCCCGCTGGTGGCGATCGACACCGAGACGATGGGTCTCAATCCGCATCGCGACCGTCTCTGTCTCGTGCAGCTTTCCTCAGGGAACGGCGAGGCTCATCTGGTGCAGATCCGTCCGGAAGCCCGGACCGGCATATCCGGCGGCGTGACCTGCCGCCCGTGCCCCAATCTCCGCGCGCTGCTGGAAGATCGGGCCGTGACGAAGCTGATGCATTTCGGCCGATTCGACGTGGCCGTTCTGCAACATGCCCTGAAACTCACGGTATCGCCCGTCATCTGCACGAAAATCGCCGCCCGTCTGGTCCGCACGTTTACGGACCGCCACGGTCTGGCGCATCTCTGCCGGGAGCTGCTGGGCGTCGATCTCGCCAAACATCAGCAGACCTCGGACTGGGGGCAGGACACCCTGACTCCCGAGCAACTGGCTTACGCGGCCTCGGACGTCCTGCATCTCCACGCGCTCTGGGCCAAACTCGAAGCCCTGCTGCATCGCGAAGGACGTCGCGATCTCGCGCAGGCGTGCTACAATTTCCTGCCCGCGCGAGCGGAACTCGACCTTCTCGGCTATGAAGACCCGGACATCTTCTCGCACAGAGCCTGACGCCCGGACATTTCTCGGTCGGTCTTCGTCCGTTAGCGACGCTCGCCCTGAAAATTGCCGCAATGAGGGGGCAATTGACCACAAAGGCAGAAACGGGGAAGACAGCGCGGATGACAGTATTAACAGCCTCCCGTCCGAGCCGTAGCGCGCCCGAAAGATCGCACCGGCCGCCGGTCAAGAGTGCGCTTGCGACACTGGCTACGGAGAAGGACGGTCTGGCGCAGCTCGCCCGGGCTCTCGCGGACCCCACAGCGCTGGGCGGCGCGTTCACGCGCGCCACCGACCTCCTTCTGGCGTGCGCCGGTCGCGTCGTGCTTGCGGGCATCGGCAAGTCCGGCCACGTCGCGCGCAAGATCCAGTCCACCCTCGCCTCCACCGGCACGCGCAGCATCTTCGTCCATCCGGCGGAAGCCGCGCATGGCGATCTCGGCATGATCGCTCCGCAGGACGTGCTGATCGTCCTCTCCCAATCCGGTGAAACGCTGGAGCTGGCCTCGATCCTGACCTATGCCGCGCGTCACGACCTGCCGGTCATCGGCGTTACCGCAGCACCCGAATCCGCCCTCGCGCGCGCCAGTCGCATACCGCTGGTTCTGCCGCGCGCGCCGGAAGCCTGTCCCATGGGTCTGGCTCCCACCACCAGCACGCTGATGCAGATGGCGCTCGGCGATGCGCTCGCCATCGCCCTGCTCGAAGCCCGCGGCTTCACGCCCAGCGAATTCGGCGCCTATCATCCCGGCGGCCACCTCGGCGCCATGCTGCGCCCTGTCAGCGCGCTGATGCATACGGGCGCGGCCATGCCTCTGGGAGGCCCCGACATGCCGCTGGCCGCGGTCATCATGGAAATGACGCGCAAGACGTTCGGCTGCATGGGTGTGGTGGACGGAGACGGCGCGCTGATCGGGCTCATTACGGATGGCGATCTGCGTCCCGCGTTGAGCCAGGATCTCGCCGCGACGCGCGCCGACGCCGTCATGAACCATCAGCCCATCACCGTCGGGGCCGACATTCTGGTTCAGGACGCGCTCCGCATGATGAGCGCCCGCACCAAACCGATCCTGAGCGTTTTCGTGCTCGACCACGACGGCAGGCCAGTCGGTATCGTTCACCTGCACGATCTGCTGCGCGCGGGGTCCATATGAGCGAAGGCCGCGAGACAGGGAGCAAAGGCGCGGACGACAGGAGACCTCAACGCGACGATTTCGCCCACAGCCCAAACCGACTCCAGATGCTCCGGGAAGCCATGGGGCGCGATCCCTCCCGCAATCGCCACATTCCCACCCCCGCCGATCTGGCCCGTCGCCGCTCCTTTCTCGGGGCAGCCAAATGGGCGCTCCCAACACTGGCACTTCTGCTTCTGGGATCCATCGCCGTCTGGCCGGAGCTTTCCCGCCTCGTGAACGAGAATCGTGCCGCCATGCGTGAAATGGCGAAGATGAAAGTCGAGAGCGGCAACATGGAAGGCGCCATCTATCGCGGTCTGGACGAGCATGGACGCCCCTATATGATCACGGCCCGCCTGACCCACCAGACGGGACCGGACCGGGTGGAACTGACCGATCCCGAAGCGGATATTTTCATGGATGGCGGCTGGGCCGACGTCCGCGCGGAACACGGCGTCTACATGCAGCACGAACAGACGCTGAACCTGCGCGACCATGTGGTGCTCTATCGCGATGACGGCACGCTCATGAACGGCGTCACATCCGATATCGACCTCAAGCAGAGCGTTCTGGCCTCGGACGACTGGGTGCATGCGGAAGGTCCGTTTGGCGTTCTCGACGCACAGGGCTATTTTATCGACCAGCACGCCGGGCTGCTGCAATTCACGGGACCGCAACGGGTGATACGTAACGACGACCAGTCCGCCATGCCGCCGCAATCCGCCGATGCGGCGGCGACTCCTGACACGGCCTCCAGACCATGAAACGCCACCTCGTCCCGCTGGCACTCGCCATCATCCTCGCCCCTGTCGCGGCCACCGCGCAGACGGCTGTCGAGCCATTGCCTGAAACCAGCACTTCGGCCCCGACGTCCCAGGCCCCTGACCAGTCCCATGGCGATCAGGTTTTCCTAAGTTCGTCTGGCCCGCAGACCTATGACCGCAATGCCCAGACCGTCACGATGGTCGATCGCGCACGGGCAGTCCGGGGTGACACGACCGTGGACGCCGACCAGCTCATCGGCTTCCTGCGCAAACGCGCGCCCGCTCCGGGCGCGCCGCCTGAAGACAAAAACGCCGAAAAGAAGAGCAGCGAAGATTCGACGATGGGCGGCAGCATGGAGCTGTACCGCATCGAGGCGGTCGGGCATGTCCATATCTTCACCCAGACCGATCAGGCATGGGGCGACAAGGCGCTTTATGACATGGACCAGGGCGTCCTGGTCATGACGGGCAAGGCCCTGAAGGTCACGACCCCCCAGCAGGTCATGACCGCGCGCGACGTCATGGAATATCACTCCAAGGAACACATGTCCGTCGGGCGCGGCGACGCGACCGTCACGACGAATGACGGCAAGCGCGTGCGCGCCGACGTGCTCGTGGCCTTCAGCGTCCCCGCCGATGACAGCAAGCCGACCGCGAAGTCGGTCACCACCCCCGGCGCGGCTCCGGCGGCCAGCGGGAACGGTCCTCTGGGCGGCAATTCGAAGCTGGATCGCGCTTATGGATGGGGCCATGTGGTCATGCGCACGACCAATGAAACGGCGACGGGCGATCGGGGCGTCTATGTGTTCGCAACGGAAATCGCCCGGCTCATCGGCCATGTTCACGTGACCAGCGGCCAGAACCAGAACAATGGCGCCTCCGCCATCGTAAACATGAAAACAGGCATTTCCATCATGAACCCGAGCGCGGGGCAGAGGATCGAAGGCCTAGTCATTCCCAACGAAGCCAGCAGCAGCAAACCGGGCGGCAGCAAGTGAGCGACAGCGACACGGCCATCACACGCGACGCGGCATCGTCTTCCATTCAGGCGGGCCTCGTCGCGCACGGGATCGGCAAGACCTACAAGAAACGCCCCGTGGTGCAGAACGTCTCCCTTCAGGTTCAGCGTGGCGAAGCCGTGGGCCTGCTCGGCCCCAACGGCGCGGGGAAGACGACGAGCTTCTACATGATCGTCGGCTTGGTGCAGCCCGATACAGGCGCCATTACGCTGGATGGCGCGGATATCACGCAACTGCCGATGTATCGCCGCGCCCGTCTGGGCATCGGCTATCTTCCGCAGGAAGCCAGCATCTTCCGCGGCCTCAACGTCGAACAGAACATTCTCGCGGCGCTGGAAGTCGTCGAGCCGGACTTCGCACGGCGAGAGGCCATGCTGGACGGTCTTCTGGCGGAATTCGGCATCACCCATCTGCGGCGCTCGCCCTCTCTCGCGCTTTCGGGCGGCGAGCGCCGCCGACTCGAAATCGCCCGCGCGCTGGCCAGCCAGCCGAACTACATCCTGCTCGACGAGCCGCTGGCGGGAATCGACCCGATCGCGGTCGGGGAAATCCGCGACCTCGTCTCGCATCTGAAGGATCGGGGAATCGGCGTGCTGATCACCGACCATAACGTCCGCGAGACGCTCGAAGTCATTGACCGCGCCTATATCATGCACAGTGGACAGGTGCTGATGGAAGGTACCCCCGAGGAGATCGTCGCCAACGAGGACGTGCGACGCGTCTATCTCGGAGAGAACTTCTCCCTCTAGCCCGCCCATGATGCTGCCCGGCCTCCAGCTTCGGCAGACCAGCGGCCTTGCGATGACACCGCGCATGCAGCAGGGCATCGCCCTCCTGCAACGCAGCAATCAGGAAGCGCTGGAATGGCTTCTGCAGGAAGCCGAGACCAACCCGCTCGTCGAGATCGAACCCGCCGAACAGGCGGCCGGGGAAGGCAGCGAACCGTCCGACGCGACGCATGGCATCGACGACGCATTCCAGAGCGCCGGGGACGCGGACCACACGAGAGACGACGACCGGGACAACAACTGGCTCCTTGACGCGCCCCGCGACACGCTCACGCATGACGAGGATCGCGGCGGCATCATTCCCGATGACGAGGACAGCCCTTTCGAACAGGCCGCGGTCTCGTCGCTCCGGGACAGGCTGGCTGAGCAGCTGCGCCAGGCGGCCCTTTCCGACGAAGACCTCATCATCGGCATTTCACTGATCGGTCTTCTGGATGAGATCGGGCGCATCCCCGACGGGATCGAGGACATCGCGGAAACCCTGAATGTCCCGATCGCGCGGATCGAAACCGTCCGAACGCTCATGATGGGATTTGCCCCGGTCGGCTGCTTCGCCCGGGACCTGAGGGAATGCCTCGCGGCCCAGCTTCGGGCGAAAAACCGCTTCGATCCGGCGATGGACGCCCTGCTTCGCCATCTTCCCCTCATCGGAAGCGGCGAACTCGTACGTCTGCGTCGCCTCTGCGGCGTGGATGAAGAGGATTTCGCCGACATGCTGGGCGAAATCCGGGCGCTCGATCCCAAGCCCGGCTTCGATCCCCGGAACGCGGGACAGCCCGCCATCCCCGATGTCCTCGTCGTGCGACATCCGGACGGCTTCGGCGTCGAGCTCAATGCCGAGACCCTCCCGCGCGTGAGAATCGACCACATGCTGGCCCGTCGCCTGGATGGCGGAGACCCGGCGGCGCGCCAGTATGGCAAAGAGCGCATCGCGCACGCCAACTGGCTGTCCACCGCGCTGGAGCAACGGTCGCGCTCGATCCTCCTCGTCGCGCGCGAGGTCGTGATGCGCCAGCAGGGCTTCCTCGAACATGGCATCGGCGCCCTGTGCCCGCTGACCCTGCGCGACGTCGCCAGCGTGACCAGGCTCCATGAAAGCACCGTCAGCCGGATCACGGCCACGCGCTTTATCGGAACACCGCGCGGGGTTCTTCCGCTCCGCGCGTTCTTCTCGACCGCGCTTCCCAGCGAGACAGGGGACGCCCATAGCGCCGAGTCGATCCGCCAGCGCATCCGGGACATGATCGCCGCGGAAACATTGGCTGACATCCTTTCCGACGATGCGATCACGGCAAAACTCCAGGATGGCGGCATCGAGATCATGCGACGGACGGTGGCGAAATATCGTGAAGGCCTGGGCATCGCGAACTCCGCCCAGAGACGGCGACATCTGAGGCTCCGCCAGACCGCGCGCGACTGACGCCGATCGGCCAATCGTATTCATGCGACGCAATTCCCTGTTGCATTCCATCAATGCAACTGATAATCGTTCGCATTATTGGAAGCCGACCGCGTTGCAGGCAAGGAGCCGCGTCCATGATCACCGGGCACGAGGACACCATCAGCTGGCATCTCACCCATTCACGCCTCGATCATCAGGCGTCTTATGGGAATGCTCATGAAAACTGGCGCGCGCGCCTCGATACCCTCATCGAGCGGTTGCGCGGAGTTCTGGCTCTGGACGCGGCACGAACGGATTGCGAAGACATCATCGCCTTGCGCGACGAACTCGCCTTCCATCTCGTCAAAACCGCGCACTGGTGGGGCGTGGATCTTTTTCCGCAGGTGCTTCTGGGCCTTTCCCGGGAGACGCTGACCGCCTATGCCCGACATCATGCAGGTCGCAGCGATACTGACGAGACCTTCCTCGATCTGCTGACGGAACCCGGCCGCACGATTGCCGGAATTACGCCTTCCGCTCTCGTGCTCACCCGTGATGACACGACACGACATCCCATCCTCATCGGTCTGGACGAAAGACGGAGCTTTCGCTTCGGTTGGATCGCGCCCGAAGGTATGCCGCTCTGGGGCAGCCAGCCCCACGCGGACTTCCTCTCGGCATGGATCGCCGCCCGCGTCGTCGCAAGTCACTGGGACATAGCGGGAAAAGACCGGCCGGAATGGCGTTTCGCACGCGAGGAACACAATCTCGCAACGATCTGGCACCGTCGTCATTTCGCATCCTACGGCGACGCCGAACTCGTGCAGGCCTACTCCCGGGCCCAGACCCAACGGGCCGCCTGTCGTTCGGCCATCGGCATGGTCGAAATGGAGCGGATCGCCGATGACCTAGCATTTCGCATCGCGCGCCGCGCATCCGAAAGCGGCACGACGATCCGGACCCTGCTTCTCACGCTTGGCACACTGCCCTGCGTCGGCCGCCTCAGCGCCAGCATTGCGACACGCGCCCGCGAACATGTCCTGACCGGCAAAGACCCCGCGCGACGTCCGGCTCTCGAGCACATGCTCGATTCCCTCGTGACCGACTGATCATCCCCCTCAACGCCCCGGCTCACAACGCCCCAGGCCAACAAAGCCCGACACCGGAAAGGAGACGCCCGATGAATACGATCCTCCAGCATGCCGAGTGGCATCTCGCACATTCCCAGCCGGCTCAGCTGGTCGATTATTTCAATCCCTGCACGCCGTTCGCGCGACAGATCAATCTCATGACCAGTCGTTTCCGGGCCGTCGAGGATCTGTGCGACGCGCCCTCCTCCCATCAGGCTCTCTCCGACCTGCGCGACGCTTTGGCTTTCCACCTGGTCCGCATGTCGTTCTGGTGGGACTTCGCATTCTGTCCCCGCGGCGCCACCGGCGTCAGCAATCCGAACTTCCTGAGCTACGTGAAGCGCCATGTCGCGCGGTCCTATGACGACGAGGCTTTTTTCGACCTGTTCACGTGGCAGCGTCACATGCACGCGGGCGACGAAGATCAGATTCTCATCGTCGGACGTGATCCCGGAAGCCCGAAGCACATGCCGATCTATTATGGCATCGACGGTGCCCGGCGCTTCCGTTTCTCACTGCCGGGAGAAGCGCACGAGCCGCACTGGGCCTGCGTCGGGTATCGGGATTTCGCCGCCGCGTGGCTTGCCGCCTGGACATGCCATTGTCCCCACACGTCGGACGGCGATTCACTGGACATGCATCTGCGCGCCGAACGGGAGCACCATCTGGCCCGGATCTGGCACCAGCGTCACTTCTGCAAGCCCTGCAAAGCCACGGTCGTACCCGCCTATATCGAAGCCTGCGCCCAGGCTTCGACCTGCCGCACGCCTTTCGGCTGCATGGAATTCACGCACATCACGGGTCATCTCGCCCATGAGGTCATGGACATCGCATCCGACACGCAGAGCGATCTCGTGGGCATGTTCGACGACGCGGGCGCGCGCAGCATCGCCGCCGATGCGATCGCCGTCGTCAGGCTGCATGCCAACGCCTACCGGACGGAATGCCTCGACCCCGTGCGCGTACCCTGCGCGGCCGGAAAGCGGCGGATGGGACTGGCGGGCTTCCGCCCGCACTGACGATCGAGCGCATCGGAGACGGCCCCACCTGCCAGCTTGACCGGAGGCGGGTTCAGCACGCCGCGATCGCGGTGATCTCGACTTTCCAGTCCGGATTGACCAGCTTCGCTTCGACCGTCGCCCGGGCAGGCTTGTGGCGCTTGTCGAGCCACGCATCCCACGCCCGGTTCATGGCGGCACTTTCGGTGATGTCGGTCAGGAAGATCTGCACGGAGAGCAGCTTCGTCTTGTCGGTTCCCGCCTCGGCCAGCAGCGCGTCGATCTGTCGCAGGATGTCCGCCGTCTGCCCTTCGGTGTCGAGCGTGGTGTCATCCGCCACCTGACCGGCCAGGTAGAGCACGCCGCCATGATGAACCGCGCCACTCAGCCGCTCTTCTTCAGCATATCGTCTGGTCATGGTCAGTGCACCGATGCCGGAATCATTTCATGGTCGAGAATGGCTTCCACGGCACTCGCCCGATCACCGGCAAGCGCCATGGGCGTGCCATCCGCCGCATGGATGGCGAAGGCGTCCTCGCCCTCATGTTCGACCGCCTTCACATAGGCGAGCTGCGTCATGCCAAGATCACGCAGTTCACGCCCGCTGATCCGCCGCGGATCGCATGGCCGCACGGCACGGGGCCGATTGGCGTCCTCGTAAGAAAAACTGCTCATATCCTGTGTCCTTCCTTCCGCACCCCGTCGAGTTCAAGGGCGCAAGGATGCTTGAGATTTTCCGTCAGCCAGACCGAATGATGTATCGACGGGAAACCCCGACATCAGTCGATGTCGATATCACGCACGGCGCGCGGCCGACGGGGCTTGGGAACGTCCAGATGGGTGCCAAGCGGGGCGGTCATGCCCTCGTCGTCCCGTCGTCCCTGCGAAATCGTGATGTGCTTGACGCGCACTTCGGGCTGCGGACGGTGCAGATCGATATGCAGAAGCCCGTTATCGAGCCACGCCCCCCCGACCTCGATACCTTCGGCCAGCACGAACGCCTTCTGAAACTGCCTTGCGGCGATTCCCCGATGCAGGAAAACCCGCCCCTGCGTATCATCCGTCTGCCGTCCCCGGATCACGAGCTGATTGTCTTCCTGCGTGATCTGCAGATCATCCATGACGAAACCGGCCACAGCCAGGGTGATCCGCAGGGTCGTCTGACTGACCTGCTCGATATTATAGGGCGGATAACCGTCCGACGCCGTTTTCGCCGCGCGTTCCAGCATCTGCTCCAGATGATCGAAGCCCAGGAACATGGGTGATGTAAAAAGTCGGCCAGACACCAGAGAAGCCTCCTCCATGAGCGAGACGAAATGTCACGCGGCCCGAAGGACGGCACCACGCTCCATGGATAACAATATGGCGAGCTGCCCGTCATGTGCAACCCGACCCCAACCGGAGCCACCGGACAGGTCGCGACCGGACTGTCCATGATCGAACCCGCCGTGATAGGAACGAAGCCGCATCGTCGCTCGCCTGTCGATGGCGCCGCGGAACGGTTCGCGCGAGGGCTCCCCATGATCGCATCCCATGACACCAGCTTCTGACATCAGCCTCGCGACGCGCGGACGGCTGCTCGTCGAGTTTCTCGTCCTGTTCGGTGGCGGACCGCTTCTTCTCCTGTTTCTACGACGTCCGGGCGTGCTGTTCGCGGTATTGTGGATCAGCGCCGCGCTCGCGGGGTTCGCTGTCCGACGCACGTTGCCGATCCCGCACGACCCGGGACAGGAGCTGCGACGGCTGCTCCTGCGATTCGCCGTCCTCGGCCCTCTGATCGCCGCCGCCACATGGTGGTTCCTGCCGGACGCCTTCCTGAGCCTCCCGCGACAGAAACCGTGGTTCTGGCTCCTGATCATGGTGCTCTATCCCCTGCTCTCAGTCTGGCCGCAGGAAATGCTCTATCGGGCGTTTCTGTTCGCGCGCTACGAGCCTGTTTTTCGCGCCCGCACCGGAACCGTTATCGCCAGCGCCGTCGCTTTCGGCTTCGCGCATATCCTGTTCCTGAACTGGATCGCGATCGCCATGACACTGGTCGGCGGTTTCCTTTTCGCCACCGATTATGCGCGACACCGCTCCCTGCGGCTCACATGCCTCGAACATAGTCTTTACGGTTGCCTGATTTTCACGGTCGGGCTGGGGCGTTTCTTTTATACCGGCGCGGCGTGGCACCACCCCTGAACTGCCATCGTCGGCATGGATCACGCGCTCACCAGTGAATACGAATCCCGGCGGTGATGGCTGCCGACCCGCCGGGCGCACCCTGAACCGTGTTGCGCTGCCCTCCGAAGAAGCTGGCGGTGAGATCCATGCCCGGCACGCCCTTCAGGGGATAGGCGAAGATCGTCGTCACGCCTTTTTCCTCCCGCAGTGGAGAGCCCTGACTTCGTTCCACGACGACAGGGCCGATCCGCGACAGAGCGGAGAGATCCAGAGGTTGCCAGTCCGGCTTCGGCATCACCGGCGCCTGGGCTTCGTTCTGATATCGCAACACGGAAACGGAACCGGGCCATGAGCTGCGGGCACTGGCGTCGGGCCCGGTACCGGGTGTGGCGGAAGAAGGCCGCGTCACCGGATGCGGTGGCATGAAATATGACGGCGGTCCGGCATAGGCGGTGGACGTCATGCTCACCCAGCACGCAACCACCAAGGCGAGGGGAAGGGCGAGGCGATCGCCCCGCCACACGAGATCGGCAAAATTCGGGGATTCAGGCAATGATCCGCGCTCCCTGACCCGTCGCCTGCGGCTTGCGCCAGAACATGCCGCCCTGAAGACGACTGATGACGTCCGGCGGCAGGATGCAGTTGCGTGACTGAAGCGTCACGACGGGCCGAACCGTATGTAATCCGGGCGTTCCAAGCGCGCGATCGAATGAGGCCGCATCCGGATTGACGACGTTCATGGGGTCGTAAGCGCAAGGCGGCAGGCCGAGACACCGCGTCAGCGAGGCGAGCACGGATAGCGGGTCCGTCGCGAGCTTCTGATAGTCCACGAGCACCAGCCGATGGGCGAACGGGCCGTGGAAAGCCTCCGTCAGGACGCGCCATGCGTATCCGAACACACCCTCGCGGGAGAGGAGATACTCCAGCCGGTCGTGCTGCGTACCCCGCTGACCGATCGGCACGAGGCGCGACGACAGGATGGGATCCCGCACGATCAGGCGTTCAAGCGAGTCCACGATCCACACGGGATCGCGCACGCAGCATATGACTTTCGCCGCCGGATAAAGACGCTCGATCAGGGCCAGCCGCGTGCACCACTCCCGACTGGTATCAAGCACGATTCCCCCACGCTCCGGCCCGTAATAGGTTTCGAGAACGCCGCGCAGCAACGCCTCACGCTGGCCGTCAGTAAAATCCGTCGCATGCTCGCCCTCCGCCATCATGGAGGACAGACGAATCATCATGGGCGCCACCGGGGAGGTCCGACCGTGAGCCGTGATGGCCTGATTCTGCGAGAGCAGGGCTGCGAGAAGCGTCGAACCCGCTCTCGGCAGACCGGAGATGAAATGAACGGAGGGAGCGACGGGCATGAAGAATGGCAAACCTTACGGGATCTGGTGATAAACCTCCCTAGCGAAGGCCATATTTACGTTGCAATCTGTTGCCTGCCTGTTCTTTATGCGTCTTTTATGCAACAGTTTATATATAAAGTGAGCGTTTCCGGCGTTTTTAAACGAAAATTTCCTTGCGTTTCTGTTTTCCGATGTTTTTTGAACTTTTATGTCCCGATATTGCGAGACATCCGATCCACCCGGCTGATAACGAGAAACGCACCCGCTGCCGCGAAACCTTGACCTCGTCGGGATGAACCGAGGTCGCGGGCTACGGACAAATTCCCGCCTCAACCACTGGTCATGCGCCGACCCGGGCGCTACATCGCAACGCATGAACGCCTTCGCTTTTCTTGACGGGATCGATGCCGTCGAGCCGACGCCCATTCTGATCGCCCCCCAGCCGGTGCTGCGCAAAGTGGCGCGTGTCGTGCGCCCTGAAGACATGCCCGAGCTGCGCGCCGCTCTTCCGGGGATGTTTTCGGCGATGTACAAGGCCCCCGGTATCGGTCTCGCCGCGCCACAGGTCGGGCTGAGCATGCGCTTCGCCATCGTGGACGTGGCCGAAGGGGAAGATCGCGCCCCGTTCGTCATGATCAACCCCGAGGTCATCGAAGAAAGCGAGGATGAGAGCATCCGCGAGGAAGGCTGTTTGTCATTGCCGAACCAATATGCGGACGTCATGCGCCCGGCGGCGATCCGCATGCGATACACGACGCTCGAGGGCACGACCGAGGAGCGGGAGATGGACGATCTCCTGGCGACATGCGTGCAGCACGAGATCGATCATCTCGACGGCATCCTGTTCGTCGATCATATCTCGGCGATCAAGCGCAACATGATCATGCGCCGCCTTGCGAAAGAGCAGAAAGCCCGGCGCTGAACGCCCGGAGGGAGCTTCCCATGCGTCTGATCTTCATGGGCACGCCGGAATTCGCCGTGCCCGCCCTGCACGCCCTGCGGGACGCCGGGCACGATATCATCGCGGTTTACACCCAGCCGCCCCGCCCCGCCGGGCGCGGCAAGGCCCTGCGGCGTTCGCCGGTTCACGAAGCCGCGGCGGCACTTGGCATCGCGGTACGCACGCCGGAAAAGGTGCGTCGCGACCCGACGGAGCATGCGGCTTTCGCCGCACTGGACGCCGATGCCGCCATCGTGGTGGCGTACGGCTTGATCCTGCCGGTCGAAATGCTCGAAGCACCCCGTCTGGGTTGCCTGAACGTGCATGCCAGCCTCCTGCCGCGCTGGCGGGGCGCGTCGCCCATTCAGTCCGCCATTCTCGCCGGCGACGAGCGCAGCGGCGTTTCCATCATGCAGATGGATGAAGGTCTCGATACGGGCGCGGTGCTTGCCGAGGCCGCGACGGACCTTGCCGCCACCGAAACCGCGAGCACGCTGCATGGCCGCCTGAGTGTGCTCGGAGCCAAACTGCTCGTCGAGACGCTGGCGCATCCGCTTCATGCGCGTCCCCAGCCCGCAGGCGGCGTCACCTATGCCGAACGACTGACACGGGAATCCGGCCGCATCGACTGGACGCGCCCGGCCACGGAGATCGATCGCCAGATCCGCGGTCTGACGCCCTGGCCCGGTGCCTTCACGACGTTGAAGGGCGAAGTGCTCAAGATCGGGAGCGCCACCCCTGTCGACGGAGCTGGCGGCGAGCCGGGCGAACTTCTGGATGATGGCCTGACCGTGCGATGCGGCGAGGGCGCGCTGCGCCTGACACGCCTCCAGCGCCCTGGTCGCGCGATGATGGACGCCGATGCCTTCCTGCGCGGGCAGACCGTCGGGCGGAATGAGCGCCTTGGAACCTGACGTCGACCCGAACTCCGTCCAGCCGGATCTCCCGCCTCGGGATTCGCCGCCCGGGAATCTGTCGCCCAGGGACCTGTCGTCCAAGGACATGCCGCCGGAAGGTTACGTCCGCTGGGCACTGAAAATCGAATATGACGGCACGGGTCTCGTCGGCTGGCAGCGCCAGATCAACGGGCTTTCCGTACAGCAGGTGCTCGAGGAAGCCGCCTCGCGGATGGTCAGCGGCCGCCCGGTCGCGACAGCGACGGCGGGACGCACCGATGCGGGTGTCCATGCCGCCGGAATGGTGGTGCAACTCGACGTTCCCGAAGAAACGCGCTTCGCCCCCCATCACGTCCGCGACGGGTTGAGCTATCATCTCAAGCCCCATCGCGTGGCCGTCATCGCCGCGGCACCCGCAGCACCCGGCTGGCATGCGCGGTTCTCCGCGATCTGGCGCTCCTACCGCTACACGATCCTCAACCGCCCCACGCGCCCGGTTCTGAACCCCGAACACGTCTGGCATATCCGAAGACCGCTCGATATCGCGGCGATGCGCGCCGGTGCGGCGCTCCTCGTCGGACATCATGATTTTTCGTCATTCCGCGCGGTGTCGTGTCAGGCCAACAGCCCGATCCGCACCCTCGATTGTCTCGATATCCAGCGTCAGGGCGAATATGTAACCATCGACGCCCGGGCGCGCTCCTTCCTGCATCATCAGGTCCGCAATCTCGCCGGTTCGCTGCAACTGGTCGGCTGCGGACAATGGACGCCCGAGCGTCTTGGCGCGGCGCTCGCCGCGCGCGATCGCAGCAAGGCAGGGCCGACCGCCCCGCCTGAGGGACTCTGCCTGACCGGCGTCGGCTACCCGACCGACCCGTTCGCATCCTGAACGCCGCGCGCCTGTCAGTTTGCGACTGTCGGCTTGCGCCCATCAGTTTCCAAATAGCGGCGTGGAAAAATCGGTCCAGAAATTATAGTACGGCGGCAGCAGGGCGGCTGTGACATCCATAACAATCCCGGCGCCGTAGATCGCCGAGACGAGCAGAACAGCCCGCCCGCGTGACAGAGCCAGGGCTACGCGCGCCACGAACCAGGTCAGCCACAGTTCGTAGACGAAAAAGACGAGGTTCGTGCCGATAGCGCCGCCCCTCGTGTCGATGATCGACGACGGCAGGGTGAAATGCAGCAGGGGCGTCACGAAAACCTGCAACAGGAACGGCAGCCACATGGTCCACATCGCGGCAACGGCATAACGCATCCACAGTCGCTCGCGCGCCCAGTGGGCCGCAAATGCGTGGGCAATGACAAGTTGCGCAAGAATACATGTGAAATTCAGCAATATGGCCGTGAAACCGACCGATGCCCCGTCACTGAGCGCGAACACGGATCCGACTACGAAGAACACCGCGAGCCAGGGCGCAAAGGCCGCGCCGAAAGCGTCCACATCTCCGCCGAAGAGAGAGAGCCCGCGCGGATCGCCACGCGTGAGCCGCCATGTCCCGTAAATCACGGCCATGATCGGCCCGCGCGGTTTCGGAGTTTCGGTTCTGCCACTCATCACAGACCGAACGCTTCCATGAAGCGTCCATAGACCCGCCGCAACGTCTCCAGATCGGCGAGTGCGACATACTCGTCAGCCTTGTGCATCGTGGCTCCCACAGGTCCAAACTCCGCAACCGGGCAATAGGAGGCGATGAATCGGGCGTCGGACGTCCCCCCCCCGGTATCGAGCTTCGGAGAACGCCCCGTCTCATCGCGCACGGCATCGGCCAGCAGACTGACCACGCCGCCTGGCGCCGTACGGAACGCCTCGCCACTGATATGCGTCTCGACTTCAGCGTCGGGCGCGTAGCGTTCAGCCACCGTTCTGATCCATGCGGCAAGATCATGACCCTGATGGATATCGTTGAAACGGATGTTGAGGCGAATCACGGCTTCGGCCGGGATGACGTTGGTCGTCGGGTTGCCGACGTCGATGCTGGTGATCTGAAGCGAGGATGGCTCGAACGTCTCGTTGCCCCGGTCGAGCACATGGGTCTGAAGAGCGTGCGCCAGGGAGACCGCGCGATGGACCGGGTTGTCGGCACGATGCGGATAGGCGACATGGCCCTGCACGCCGCGCACCGTGATCACGGCACTGATCGAGCCACGACGGCCGATCTTGATGACCTCGCCCATCGCCTGCGGATTGGTCGGCTCGCCCACCAGGCAGAAATCAGGGACATGACCATTCTCGACCATCCAGGGGAGGACGTCCTTCGTGCCATGACGGCCAGGCCCCTCCTCGTCACCCGTGATCAGGAGGCTGATCGAACCCTTCAATCCGCCACGGGCCACGATATCCGCCACGGCCGCGACGAAGGCCGCGATACCGCCCTTCATGTCGGCGGCGCCGCGTCCGTATATCCGACCGTCCACGATCTCGCCGTCGAACGGTGCATGCGTCCAGCCCGCTCCGGGAGGGACGACATCCGTATGTCCCGCGAAACAGAGATGAGGCCCGCGCGTGCCGAGACGCGCAAAGAGATTAGGCGTCTGCTTCCCTTCAGGACCGAAATCGAGGCGTGTGATGGCAAAGCCAAGCCTGAGCAACGCGCCCGCCACGACACCCAGCGCACCGTCATCAGCGGGTGTCACGGAGGCACGGCGCAGCAGCGCCTGTGCAAATCCGGCGGTGTCGAAGCCGGAGCGGTCCAGCGTCATGATCTGGCGCTCAGTCGCGCAGCAGCTCGTTGATCGACGTCTTGGAGCGCGTACGCTCGTCCACACGCTTGACGATCACGGCGCAAGCCAGATGCGGTGCTTCCGGCGTCCGGCCGGGCAACGTTCCGGGAACCACGACGGAATAGGCGGGCACGCGCCCCATGAAGATCTCTCCCGTCGCACGGTCGACGATCTTCGTCGACGCCCCGATGAACACGCCCATGGACAGCACCGAACCGCGCTCGACGATCACGCCTTCGGCCACTTCCGAGCGTGCGCCGATGAAGCAGTCATCCTCGATGATGACCGGCGCCGCCTGAAGGGGCTCCAGCACGCCTCCGATCCCGGCGCCGCCACTGATATGCACGTTCCTGCCGATCTGGGCACAGGACCCCACGGTCGCCCATGTGTCGATCATCGCACCCTTGTCGACGCGGGCGCCCACATTGACGAAGCACGGCATCAGCACGACGCCCGGCGCGATGAACGCGGAATGACGGACCACGGCGCCCGGCACGGCACGAAACCCGGCCTCGGCGAAACGGAACTGGTCCCAGCCATCGAATTTCAGAGGCACCTTGTCGAAACCCGGCGTTCCGGCACAGGCGCGTTCGACGACGCGGCTCTCATTGAGACGGAAAGACAGAAGCACGGCCTTTTTCAGCCAGTCATGGACGATCCAGCCGTTGCTACCAGGCTCGGCGACGCGCAGCGTACCGGCGTCGAGAAGCGCCAGGGCGTGTTCCACGGCCTCGCGCTCCGGCCCTTCGGTGCGGGGGCCGAGCGCATCCCGGTTTTCCCAATGGGCTTCGATGGACTCACGAAGGGCGGAAAACGGCATGGATCATCCCTGGACAGCGGCACTCATCGGGGCGGACCATGCGCAAGGACGTGGTGGGAAGTCAACGCATCATGAACAGATGGTGCCGCGTTCGGCGCAGATTTCTTCCGATCGGCACGAAGTGAAGCCTGAAATTAACCATAGTGCCGGAAATTCTTGCTAGAGCACGTCCACTTTATTCCGGCTCATATCCAGCGGCTGTAAAGAAGTTGGCGCATTCGTCAGGAGTGAAAGCATCCAGGACTGATCC
>NZ_JARBJP010000004.1 GCF_029309905.1 Brytella acorum | reverse complement strand
TCAGAAAACCCAAGAACCAAACACTCAAACCGCGTCGGTGAGCGGCCTTCTAAGCGACACAACACATCACGTCAATAAGAAAAATGAAAAACTTCAGTGACAGATCCAAAAAACCTTCATTGACTGCTGAACTCTTGGAAAAGCTCACTCTGCGCGGCAGCGTCTCGCCACTCGAGATTCGCCCTGCGAGCTTCGGCAACAAGCCATACGTGCAGAACGGCTAGAATGTTGTTTCGCTCGTCCTCGCCAAGCGCGATTCCCTTCTCGTAACCGTGCCATTTTTTGAGACAGGAGCGGCAACACGCACCGGTTGCATGCTGAGCAATGAAAGCCGGATGCCCCTTCAGGGGCGTCTGACGGCCATCACGGGCGGGTAGGGCCGGCGCCAGCCGTGCTTTGATAAATTCCGCGGCATGCGCCAGAACAGCATCCATCCCCTTCTCTGAAAGATATGAGAGTTCGTAGCGGCCAAGATGAAAACTTGCTCGGAAACGAGATTTTGCCAGGCGCTCCAACAACATGTTTGGATCGTTGCCAGCCGGATCATTCATCTGGTTCCTCCCTTCACACCGGGCATACAAAACCAGAAAACTCTGAAAACCCGTGTCTTTCAAATACCCATAACGAAAAAAGGCCGCAGCTTCCGCTGCGGCCTTTTCCAAACTTTCCATAGCTGGTCTTCGGGAAGACCAACCAGGCACCAGACTTTACTGGGCTTCGTCGACACCTGCATGCGTCTCAGGCGAGAACGTCCAGCCTGCACCATAAGGCTGCGGCGCCTGATGGGCAAAGCCTGTCATGCTGACCTGCCAGGCCGCTGAACCAAGCGCCGAGCCTTCCGTCCGCAGTTTCTGCACTTCAGCAGCCGACACATTGCCATGCGCCTGGTTGCTCCATGCCGTGCGGATGAAATTCGTGACATCCGCAATTTCCTGATCCGAAAGCTTGTGGGCACTATGACCATAAGCGGGCATCGCGACAGACGATGGGGCCAGATTTGTCGGCGGCAGGACGCCACCATTGACGATCACGTTGACCAAAGACGTCGCGTTGTCGGAGACAATCACAGGATTGGCGTCCATCGGCGGGAACATTCTGTTCACACCCGTGCCGTCAACCGCGTGACAGATCGCACACTCTTTCAGATAAACATCGGCACCCGCGTTACCCTGCGTTTTACCCGATGCCAGCATTTCAGTCGTCGGGCGCGGATCCTTGGACGCGGTTGCCGTCACAGGAACTTCCGGCAGCGACTTCAGATATTTCGCTGTCGCCCGCAGATCGGCGTCGGTCCAGTACTGGGTGCTCCAGCCCACGACGTCCGCCATGCCGCCAAACACGGCCGCATGGTCCGTGCGACCGGATTTCAGGAACGTAACCAGATCGTCTTCCGACCACTTGCCGAGACCCTGGATTGGATCGCTACGCAGACTCGGAGCCACCCAGTTGTCAATTGGCGCGCCGCCGGCAAGGAAGGCTTCGCCACCTTTACCATCGAGCGCTTTTTCCTGCATTCCAAGGCCGCGAGGCGTATGACATGCACCGCAATGTCCAGGGCCGGTGACCAGATATTCGCCACGAGCGACACCGTCAGAACCCTCTGGAACGTTCATCGGATTCGCGCTTGGCGCATACATCGCACGCCATATACGAAGCGGCCAGCGCATGGACATCGGCCAGGGTATGGTCGATGCCTTGTTCGCCGAATGAACGGGCGCAACGCCGTTCATGAAGTAGGCATAGAGCGCCTTGATATCGGCATCCGACATACGGGCAAACGAAGGATACGGCATCGCCGGATACATCGTCGAACCGTCCCTGCGAACGCCCTCACGCAACGCGCGTGTAAACTCTTCCAACGTGTAGTTACCAATGCCGGTGTCTTTATCCGGCGTGATATTGGTCGAGTAGATCGCCCCGATCGGGGTACCAATCTTCAGACCACCACCGTATTTGGCACCGTGCAGGGCCGTGTGACACGCCACACAGTCACCCAGCCGCGAGACGTATTCACCACGGCTGATCAGATCAGCATCGGCAGCTCCGGCATCCTGCGCGGATGCCGTCCCGACGGACAGTAATCCCGTCGAGAGAGAGAGCAGAGCCGCAAAAGCGGCGACTTTCATCTTCTTTTTCATGTTACTCACCGGTCAGCTACGTTTCGATCCAAGAACTGAGACTTGCTCGGTCACGGGCCTCACGGCTGCCCCCCATTGAGGAACGAGTCGGTGGGAACGCCCTGCGCGTTGTCACGAGCCTTCACTTCCGAATCGTAGCTTTCGCCGGCACGCTGGATCAGGAACTGACGAATGTGCTCGATCTGCTCGGGATTCATCGACTTGTCGAAGCGATCCATGCCGTAAGCCGTCAGCGCACCACGTCCCACGAGATTGTAGAACTTGTCCTGGCCACGGATGGCACCAGACCAGCGCAGATCCGGAAGCACACCGCCCGAAATGGCATTATCGCCATGGCAGGCCGCGCAATAGGTCTGGAACTGGAAGTATCCGTCCGCAAGCGACTCCGTGTTGGCCTTGGCCGACTGCTCAGGCGGCTTGACCGGCACGAACCCGCGATCGTTCTGCGCCGGCAGCGAATCCTTGCCATCCAGCGACAGCGCGATGATGCGCGAATGATTGACCGTCCAGCCCGAGGTGCGCGCGGCGCCGCCGAGGAAGAACGGATAAATGCCGCCCCAGCCGACTTCAACCGCGACATACTGCTTGCCCTGAGCCGTATAGGTCACAGGAGGAGCGATGATCGCGCTCTGTGCCGGGAAGGTATAAAGATCCTTGCCGGTTGACGCATCATAAGCATGGAATTCGCCGTTCGCGAGACCCTGGAAGATCAGCCCGCCAGCCGTCGTCAGGATACCGCCATTCCACGGACCCTTGTGATCCACGATAAACGCGGGTGCCTGCTTCTTCGGATCCCAGGCAATGATCCACCCCTTGAGGTCGGAGAAGAACTTCTTCTTCGCCGCCACGTGCTCGGGCGTATTGTCGTCCAGAAGGCCGATCGTGCGCATGTCGAGGCCGAGATTCCAGCTATCCGGATGCGCCTTGAAGCCGCCCTTCTGCTGGTCGTACAGGAACGGAACCTGCTGGCCCGGTATGTACACATAACCGGTCTGCGGGCTGTAAGACATGGCCGCGAAGTTGTGGCCGCCGAGATCGCCCGGAATGCCATACCAGGGCTTGCCATTCAGCGTCCAAAGCGCTTCAGGATTGTAGTTCGGACGACCGGTTTTCGGGTCCAGGCCATTCGCCCAGTTCTCGTAGACGTAGTTCTTGCCGGACAGGAACTCTCCGGTCTTGGCGTCGAGAATGTAGAAGAAGCCGTTCTTCGGCGCATGAACGATCACATGACGGGTCTCGCCGTTGATCGGCATGTCGAGCGTCATGATCTGCTGAACCGAGGTGTAATCCCACTGGTCCATCGGCGTTTCCTGGAAATGCCAGACATATTCGCCGGTATCGGGCTTGATCGCCACGATGCTGCCCAGGAACAGGTTGTCACCCTTGCCGCCGGAACGGAACTTGTAGTTCCAGGGCGAGCCATTGCCCACGCCGAGATAGATCAGATCCGTCACCGGATCGTAGTTGATCGAATCCCAGACGGTACCGCCACCGCCCTGCTGCTTCCACGCGCCGTCGCCCCAGGTCTGATAGGCCTTCGAGGTCAGGATCTTGTCGGAAGCGGCGCCATCAGGCTTGTTCTCGGGGTTCGGAACCGTGAAGAAGCGCCAGTCGAGCTTGCCGGTCTCGGCATCGAAAGCCGAGACGAAACCGCGCGCGCCGAATTCGGAACCGCCATTGCCGATAATCACGCGTCCCTTGACGACACGCGGCGCGATATCGATCGTGTAGGACCGCTGGTGACCGAGCTGGGCTTCCTTCGGAATCGTGTAGACGCTCCAGACAAGCTTGCCCGTCTTGGCATCAAGAGCGATCAGGCGGCCATCGAATGTGCCGATGAAAACCTTGCCGTTCCAGTATCCGATACCACGACTGACCGTGTCGCAGCAGCCCTTGTCGGCGATGTTGCCGGGCACCTTGGGATCATAGGCCCACAGCAGCTTACCGGTCGCGCCGTCAAACGCCTTGATTTTTGACCAATTCGTCGAAGCATACACGACACCATCAACGACCAGCGGCGTGCCTTCCTGACCACGATTTGTGTCGAAATCATAATGCCAAGCCAGCTTCAGGTTGCCGACATTGCTCGTATTGATCTGATTCAGCGGGCTGAAACGCTGCTCGGAGTAGGTCCGTCCGTATGTCAGCCAGTCGCCTGCATGATCATCGGCATGAACAATGGCCTCGCCGGTGTCGGTCTGGGCAAAGCTCGGCGATGCAAAGGAAAATCCTGTTGTGACTGCTGCAAGGCATCCGCTCAAAAGCAGCAGCTTGGCGCGCGAGCGCCGGCTCGTATTCGATTTCATCGACCGTCTATCTCATCCCTACAAAACGATGGATGTGAGGGGAGGGCCAATTGAACCGGCAAGGACGAGCACGCCGTCTTTCCAGAATTGACCGTTACCCCGTCAATCCAAAATTCGTTGGCCCTAAGTGCCATCTTCGTCGCCATTCGTCCGATTACGATTTAGTGAGTAGTATGCAAAAAACGCATATCTAAGCCTTGAAAACCTCACAGCCTCTTGATGAATCTGATAAAAAAGTGATTCTAAATGAGAATGATTATCGTTATAATCCGGTAAGTTTCATGCTTTTAATCTGTCATAGCCATTTTCAAGGCAATTCTGGGATTCTGAGAACAGATCGACACCCAGTGTCTCACCCATGCGACGGTATGCATTCCGCGCATAACACCGCACGATTATTCTGACACACCGTGTCGCCGATCCAGCGAACCATCCGGACCATGGCGTCCAGCACCAAGACTTCGGTACGTTCTTTTCTCTTCAGCCCATATTAAATACCTGTCCGGTCCTGATTTCGACTGTGCCCGTCGAATCGATACGCTTGCAAAGCCTTGCTCCCGGACGCCACGTCAGGACACCATGACAGCCCTGCCGTTCCTACAGTCCCGATAACGTATTAAACGCCAACTGACGCACGGA
Source organism: Brytella acorum (assembly GCF_029309905.1). Taxonomy (GTDB): domain Bacteria; phylum Pseudomonadota; class Alphaproteobacteria; order Acetobacterales; family Acetobacteraceae; genus Brytella; species Brytella acorum. Next base: position 254,751 of record NZ_JARBJP010000004.1, on the reverse strand, counting down.
AACGCGCCTCACAAACGGGACTGCCCTGAGAGCCATGGTGAACGACGACTTCTTCCTACCCATCGCCATCCGACTGGACGATGCCGCGGTCCTGGTGGTGGGCGGGGGCGAAATCGCCACGCATAAATTCCGCCTCCTCATAAGCCGGGCCGCTCGAATTACCGTTCTCGCCCCCACAGTCACGGAAGCCATTGCCGAACACGCCGACGGAAGCCGTGTGATCTGGATCAGGAGCGAAGCCACAGACGCCATGCTGACAGCCCATGTGTCGGACAAGCGGATCATTTTCGCCGCCACCGATGACGCTCTCACGAACCGCCGCGTGACCGCCGCCGCCCGCGCACGCAATATCCCGGTCTGCGCCGTCGATGATCCGGCTCCGTCCACCTTCATCACACCGGCCATTATAGACAGACGTCCGGTACAGATCGCTATCACGACGGGAGGCGCAGCCCCGGTCCTTGCGCGCCGATTGCGATTGGCCATCGAAACACTCCTGCCAGCCGGTCTCGGGCATCTGGCGCAATTCATGCGCCGCCAGCGATCGGATATGCGCGTCAGAATGCCAGACGTCGCGACCCGTCGACGGGTATGGGAGGCATTTCTCGACGGACCTGGTCAGGAAGCCGCACTGGCGGGTCTCGACAATGAAGCCCTTGAAGCGCTTCATGCCGCAACGGAAACGTCCGAGCGCGCCGGCGAGGTCTGGCTTGTCGGCGCCGGCCCCGGAGACCCGGACATGCTGACGCTGGGAGCCCTGCGCCTCATGCAGAACGCTGACAGCATCCTGTATGACCATTTGATTCCCGAGACGATTCTCGATCGCGTGCGCCGGGACGCCGAGCGCGTCTTCGTCGGCAAGAAACGCGGCCATCATGCGCTGCCCCAGAACGAAATCAACGCCGAGATGATCCGGCGCGCGAGAGCGGGCGAACGCGTACTGCGCCTCAAAGGGGGCGATCCGTTTATCTTCGGGCGCGGCGGCGAAGAAATGGAAGCCGCGATGGCCGCCGGACTCACGGTCCGCGTATTACCCGGCATCACCGCGGCCAGCGGTTGCGGAGCGATCGCCCGCATTCCACTGACCCATCGCGACCATGCGCGCAGTTGCATCTTCCTCACCGGTCACGCCCGTGCCGACGGCTTGCTCGATCTCGCATGGCCCGCGCTCGTGCGTCGCGACCAGACACTCGTGATCTACATGGGCCTAGCGCCCCTCCCCGAACTCTGCGCGCGTCTGATCGAACACGGCCTGCCACCGGACTGGCCCGCCGCCATCATAGAACACGGTACCCGCCCCGATCAGAAGGTCCATGTCGGCACGCTCGCGAACCTTGCGCACCTTGCGGCTACGCGAAACATCACAAGCCCGGCCCTGACGATCATCGGCAAAGTGGTCCTGCATCGCGGCGCGAATCAACACACGGACTGAATGCCCTATTTTACGATTTGTTTTTGTTGTATTGTTGTTTAAATATTTGCACTTTTAATGGGGTTTGTTTATTCACGCCCCGTCACCACATGATCCGGGCGACCAAACAAGCGCAGGTGGAAGCTTCCATGGCTCTCTCTTCCGATGAGCGTCGCCAGCTGGAAAGGCTGGACGCAACCGAACTGATGGGCGTCTCGCTGACTCTGTTGCGCGGTCGCATTGCGCTCGTCTCCTCTTTTGGTACGGAATCGGCCCTGCTTCTGGCGCTGGCCGCGGACGTCGATCCCACCGTTCCCGTCCTGTTTCTGGACACCGGACAACATTTTCCCGAAACGCTGGCCTATCGCGCGACACTCAGTGACCGCCTCGGTCTCAGCGACGTCCGCAGCATATCGCCCACCCCTGCCACCTTGGCGAGCCGCGACCCGACCGACCAGCTCTGGTATTACGATGCGGATGCATGCTGCGCTCTTCGAAAAGTGGAGCCGCTCGACAGCGTCCTGCCGCCTTTCGACGCCTGGATTTCGGGACGCAAACGCAGCCAGGCCTCCACACGCGCGGAGCTCCCACTGATCGAGGCGCAACCCGGTGGTCAGCTCAAGATCAATCCGCTCGCATCCTGGACGCCCCGCGCCATCGAGGATGAAATCACACGACGCGGTCTGCCCCGCCATCCCCTGATGGCGCAGGGTTACCTTTCCATCGGATGCGCACCCTGCACACGTCCGGTCGAGGCCGATGAAGACCCCCGCGCCGGACGCTGGGCGGGCATGCAGAAAACCGAATGCGGCATCCACAAGCCCCTGGCCGTGCCCACGAATGCCTGACACCCATGTGCCTGATGCCCTGTACCTCACGCCCTGTGCCTCACACCATGCACCGCGATCCAGACGGAACGCTGACCGAAAGCAGAAAATGCCATGACTGAACTGGCCGACAAACACGCTGCGGGCCTCATCGAACCCCGCCCCATGGACGATCTGGACCAGCTTGAGGCGCAGAGCATTTTCATCCTGCGCGAAGCCTACCGGAAGCTGCGTCCACTCGCGCTGCTCTGGTCGCTCGGCAAGGACAGCAACGTGATGGTCTGGCTGGCGCGCAAGGCGTTCATGGGACGCGTGCCTTTTCCGGTCATGCACGTCGATACGGAAAAGAAATTCCCTGAAATGTATGCGTTTCGCGACGAATACACGAAAAAATGGAACCTCGATCTCATTCTCGGCTATTGCCCGCCGGTCGAGGAGATCGACCCGTCGCTGCCTCCCGCCGCACGATCCGCCGCGCGCAAGACGGCCGGTCTGGCGAAGCTGATCGACGAGCGTCAATTCCGGGGCGTGATTGCGGGCATCCGCCGCGACGAACAGGCGACGCGCGCCAAGGAGCGCGTGTTCAGCCCGCGCGGCGCCGGGCATCGCTGGGACGTGCGCAACCAGCCTCCCGAGTTCTGGGACCAGTATGCGACGCCTTATGAAGACGGCATGCATATCCGCGTCCATCCGCTCCTCGCATGGCGCGAGATCGACATCTGGCGCTATATCGAGCGCGAGAACATCCCCCTCGTCGATCTCTATTTCGCCAAGGACGGCAGGCGCTACCGCTCGCTGGGCGACCGGGACATCACGAGCCCGGTCGAGAGCGAGGCCTCAACGGTCGCCGAAGTCATCGCCGAGCTGGAAACCAGCCGTACGTCCGAACGCGCCGGACGCGCCATGGACCACGAATCGGAGGATGCTTTCGAGCGCCTCCGCGTCGCCGGGTATCTGTAAGATGGGAGACATCATGAACGCCGCGCCCGATCACCACATCCCCATCGAAGCCCATCGCGTCGCCGCCACGCCCATCGTCATCGTCGGCCATGTCGATCACGGCAAGTCGTCGCTGATCGGGCGCCTGCTCCATGACACCGGCAGCCTTCAGGAAGGCAAGCTCGCACAGATCATCGAGAGCAGCCGCAAGCGTGGCCTGTCCGTCGAGTGGAGCTTCCTGCTCGACAGTCTGCAAATCGAGCGCGATCAGGGCGTCACCGTCGACTCCACACGCATCCCCTTCCGCCTGGGAGACCGCGAATTCGTTATCGTGGACGCGCCGGGTCACCGCCAGTTCCTGCGTAACATGATCACGGGCGCGGCCGACGCCGAAGCCGCCGTGCTCGTCGTGGACGCCCAGGAAGGGGCTCAGGAACAGACGCGCCGCCATGCTCTGCTGCTGCGTCTCATCGGCATCCGCCACGTCATCGTCCTGCTCAACAAGTCCGATCTTCTGGGCTTTGACGAAACCAAAATCCTCAAGGCTGAAGCGGATGTCCGCGCCCTGCTGGCGCGGCTCGAAATCCATGCCGAAACCATGATCCCGGCCTCGGCGCGCGACGGCGACAATATCGCCGAGCGCTCGGCGCGCGCGGCATGGTACAAAGGTCCGACCCTCGTCGAGGCGCTGGCCAATGTCCCGCCGCCCGCGCCGCGCACGGCCCTGGCTTTCCGCATGCCCGTGCAGGACGTCTATCGCTTCGACGACGTGCGCTATGTGGCTGGCCGCATCGAGCGCGGCACCATCCGCGTCGGCGACCAGATCGCCATCGGCGCGCAGAAGCAGATCGCAACCGTCGCCGAAGTGTGCCGCTGGCACGCACCGGAACGCCCGGTCGCGGGGGCGGGCGAGTCCATCGCACTGCGCCTCGAACCCGATCTCGTGCCCGATCGCGGCGACCTGCTTTTCCCCGCCCATGACTCCGCGAACGCGCCGGTCCGCGCCGCGCGCGTTCGCGCGCGACTGTTCTGGCTGCGCACCGAGCCGCTGCGCGTGGGCGAGAGCTTCACGCTGCGCATCGCCACGGCTGAATACGACGTCACCGTCGCGAGCATCGACGCCGTGGTCGATCTCGACGATCTGACGCTCAATCCGGGCGATCACGTCCAGCCGGACGGTTTTGCCGAAGTCACGCTCGCGGCATCGCACGCGATCCTGTTCGATCCGTTCGCCCCGGGCCTGTCCGGCGGCCGGGGCGTGCTCGTGGACCGCTTCCAGCGCATCGTCGGCGGCGCGCCGCTGATCGGAGCCGCCGAACTGCCGGACGGCGCCCATGCCATTCATCCCACCGCCAGCCATGTGGACGCCCAGGCCCATGCCAGGGCGCGCGGCCACAAGGCGGCCGTGTTCTGGCTGACGGGGCTGCCGGGCTCGGGCAAGAGCACCGTCGCGCGTCGGGCCGAAGCCGATCTCGCCGCGCGGGGCCTGAGTGCCACGGTTCTCGACGGCGATACGCTGCGCGCGGGCCTGTGCGCGGATCTGGGCTTCTCCCCCGAAGACCGACACGAAAACATCCGCCGCGCCTCGCATGTCGCGAAGATTCTCGCCGAAAGCGGACAGATCGTCATCGTGGCGCTCGTCTCTCCCCTGCGTGCGGACCGCGCGCTTGCGCGACAGATCGTGGGCGCGGACTTCCACGAGGTCTTCGTCGACACGCCGCTGGAGACCTGCGAATCCCGCGATCCCAAGGGTCTGTACGCCGCCGCGCGCGCAGGGCGCATCCCGCAGTTCACGGGCGTCACGGCGCCTTACGAAGCACCGGAAACTGCCGCCCTGCATCTGAGCGGCGAGGACGTGCAGGCCACCACGCAACGTCTGACATCTTTCGTCACCCGAACGGTTCTGCCGGAATGAAGCGTCCCACACGCCTTGGTGAAGGCCAGAAGCTGATTTTGACCGCCAATCGCCTGCTCGACGGACATATTGTCTGGCGGGATGCCGCCGGGCAGTGGCGTCCCTCGATCACGCACGCGGCGCAGCTCGACACGGACACCGCGCAGACCGCGCTCGAAACGCTCGACGCCCAGAAAGAGGGTGTCGTCGGCGTGTACGAAGTCGCGGTCCATCCGGGAATTCCCCCCAGCCCCGTCAGCGTACGTGAACGCATCCGGGCTTTCGGCCCGACCGTGCATCCTGAATTCGCAACGGAACTCGAGCCATGAACGCGCCGATCGGTCACTATCAGTATGATTCCGTCGATCGCGACTTTCTGGCGGCCCGCATCGACGAATTCGCGGATCAGGTGGCCCGTCGGATCGACGGCGCGCTGACCGAAGACGAGTTCAAGCCGTTCCGCCTGATGAACGGCCTGTATCTCCAGCTTCATGCCTATATGCTGCGCGTGGCCATTCCCTACGGAACGCTCGACAGCCGCCAGATGCGGATGCTGGCCGAAATCGCCCGGACCTATGACCGCGACTACGGTCATTTCACGACGCGGCAGAATATCCAGTTCAACTGGATCCGCCTCGAGGACACGCCCGAGATCCTGCGCCGCCTCGCCAGCGTGGACATGCACGCCATCCAGACAAGCGGGAACTGCATCCGCAACGTCACCTCCGATCAGTTCGCGGGCGCTTCCGCCGACGAACTCGTCGATCCGCGCGTCCATGCGGAGATCCTGCGCCAGTGGTCGACGCTGCACCCGGAATTCACTTTCCTGCCGCGCAAGTTCAAGCTCGCGGTCTCGGGGAGCCCCGAAGACCGCGTCGCCGCGCGCTTCCATGACGTTGGCGTCATCGCCCGACCGGGGCCGGATGGAACGCTGTTTCGCATTTTCGTGGGCGGCGGCATGGGACGCACACCGGCCGTCGGCAAGGAAATCTTCGATTCCGTCCGCGAGGAAGACCTCCTCGCCACACTCGAAGCGATCCTGCGCGTCTATAACGCGCATGGCCGACGCGACAACATCTACAAGGCCCGCATCAAGATTCTCGTCGAGGCGCTGGGCATCGACGCCTATCGCGAGGCGGTCCTCGCCGAACTCGCGCAGATGGACATGGCGCTCTACCGCCTGACCCCGGACATGGTCGCGGCCATCCGCGCGCGCTTCGCCGCGCCGGACCTCACGGCGCCGCCGGATGCCACCGCCACGTTTGAGGCGGATCGCGCGCGTCACCCGGCCTTCGACCGCTGGACGCGCAGCAACACGCATCCCCATCGCGCGCCGGGTTATATTTCCGTCACCGTTTCGCTCAAGCCCGCGGGCGGCATTCCGGGCGACGCGACATCCAGCCAGATCGACGGACTGGCCGATCTCGCCGACTCCTATTCGTTTGGCGAACTGCGCATCACCCATATGCAGAACGTTGTACTGGCGCATGTGCGGCAGGATCGCCTGTTCGACCTGTTTCAGGCGCTGGACGAACTCGGCCTCGCCACACCCAATGTCGGGCTGGTCAGCGACATCATCGCCTGCCCTGGCCTCGATTACTGCGCGCTGGCGAATTCACGCTCGATCCCCATCGCCCAGAAGCTCTCGGCGCGTTTCGGCGACCCGACGCTTCAGGAGGAAGTCGGCAGGCTGCGCATCAACATCTCCGGCTGCATCAATGCCTGCGGCCATCACCATGCCGGTCATATCGGCCTGCTGGGGGTGGACAAGCGCGGCGAGGAGTTCTTCCAGATCACGCTCGGGGGGCGGTCCGACAACAACGCGGCCATTGGTGAAATCCTGGGGCCGGCGCTTCCCGAAGACGATACGGTGGACGCGATCGCGCGCATCGTGGACCGCTATCTCTCGATCCGCGAACTGGGCGAGACGTTCCTTGACACCCTCTCGCGTCTGGGTGACGCGCCCTTCAGGGAGGCCGCTTATGAAACGGCTTGAACTGAGCACGCGCGCCGCAAGCACGGTCGATGCCGTGCCGTTCGCGGAACTCGCCGAGCACCCCAGGGCGCGCGGCGTGGTGCTGACGTCGGACATCGCATGGGACGCCCTGAAACCTTACCTTGCGCGCCTGGACCTCATCGTCCTCACCTTCCCGATCTTTCGTGATGGTCGCGGCTTCACCCAGGCGCGCGCCCTGCGGGAATATGGCCGGTTCACGGGAGAAATCCGGGCCGAAGGCCACGTCCTGCCGGATCAGGCCAACCATCTGCGCCGCTGCGGCGTGGATGGCGTGATGCTCGGCGAGAACGCCGATGACGCGCCGTGGCACCGGGAATTACGGCGTTTCTCGACCGTCTATCAGCGCGCGATCGGCGACGTGACCCCGCCCTGAACGAGACCTTTCATCCCGGAGGCTGGGCGTCCAGAATACGCCCGGCATCCTCTTCGCTGAGCCTGATGTCGTAGAATCGGGCATAAAACGCCCGGATGCGCGCCATCATCGCCGGGCGATCGACACCCTTCCCCGAAATGATGCCGCGCGCCCACTGAAGCTGAAGCAGAAGCTCCGGTCCGTAGCGATCCCATGCGAAGACGCCTTCCGGGTTCCGGTACACATGTCCCGCCTGCACGGCGGCGACCTGCCGCCATAACGGATCGTTTTTCAACGGCGCGATGTCGCCGGCATGAGCCCCCACGATGATGATGTCGGGATTCCATGCGATCACCTGTTCGATCGTCACCGGCTGCATATTGCCATGCACGTTTTGCGCCGCCATCCGGCCGCCCGCCGCGCGTATCCATTCATCGATGATCGTCCCGTCCCCGTCGACCTTCAGGGGCGTGAGAGACTGGATATGCAGTACGCGTGGAGGCGCGCGCCCTTCGAGAGACGGGGATTTCGCCAGTTCGATTTTGAGCGCGCCGACATAATCCTGCGCGCGCGCCTGAGCCAGCGGATCTTCCAGCAATGCCGCGGTCGATGTCACGCAGTCCATGAGACCCTGAAAGGTGCTGAATCCTTCTTCGACGGCCTTCACCCCCGCCGCGCGCAGCGCGGTCGCGGAATGGGTGCTTTGCATGACGAAAACCAGATCCGCCTTCAGGCGGAGCATTTCTTCGGCATTCATCATCGGCACGTCGAGAAGTGTCGCATCGTTCAGTCGCGGCACGAGCCGGAACATCCAGGGCACACGCTTCGGACTATCGACCGTCGCCACGATCCGGTCCGTCGCGCCGAGCAGGATCAGCGTCGCGTTATGGGCGTACCAGCCTTCCACGATGCGTTGTGGAGGCGTGGCTCGCGCCATCGGGGGCGTCAGAGCCGAGAGAAGTCCTGTCAGGAGAAATCCTGACAGCGGAGCTTTGTAGCGCATCGTCCTGTCCCGTTCCCGCGATCACGCGTCCGGATATCCGTCTGAAGACGTCTCCCGACTGTGAAAAAACCGGTGGTGACCATGATCGATCTGCGCGAGAGGAACAGCATAAAGTGCCGACATCACGCTTTCGTGAATAATCGCGTCGGGGCGTCCGTCCGCGAGAATGTCGCCCTCTTTCAGCACGGCCACGCGATCGGCACGCGTATAAAGCTCCTCCGGGTGATGAGAGGTCAGGAGGATCGTTCGCCCCTCATCGGCCAGACGACGCAACAGATCGAGCAGCCGGATCTGATGGCCGTAATCGAGACCGTTCGTCGGCTCGTCGAGCACCAGAGCAGGCGTCTCCTGCGCCAGCGCGCGCGCGAGCATGACGCGCTGGCGCTCTCCCCCGGAAAGTTCCGCGCAGGGCCGGTCCGCCAAAGGCTGGAGCGCCAGCCGGGTCAGGGCCCGATCGACAGCATCCCGGTCCGCTCCCGCGCTGAACCGCCCCTCTCTCGGATGCGGCGCGCGACCCAGCGTCACCATTTCCCGCACCGTAAAGGGCAGTTCGACATCAAACGCCTGCGGTACATAGGCGATGCGAGATGCGATCTCACGTCGGCGCCAGTCCTGGAGATCCACACCGTCCAGAAGGATCTGTCCTGAGGAGGGTCTGAGAAGTCCCAGAAGAAGGCGCAGGAAAGTGCTTTTTCCGGCGCCGTTGATGCCGAGAAGCCCGACCATCTCTCCGCCACGCAGATGGAAATCAATCCCTTTCAGGACTGATCTCCCGCCGCGAACGAAGTTCAGGTCGCGGGCTTCGAGGGAGAATTTCATGCTCTTCGCGCGCCTTAGACGGCGCGCCAGTGTCCGGGCATGGCTTTGTCATTCAGGTGGCGCTCTTTCGTTGCCCAGACGATGGCTTCATGCTGGGTCCTGAACGTGGCCCGCACATGATCCTTGTGATCCTCGACCACGAAAACCTCGATGGCTTCGCCGTCCCTGCGCCCTTTCGGACGGGGCTCGATATAAACCTGTGCCATGCGTCTCTCCTTTTAAACCGGCCCTTCAGGGTGCGCCATCATGCATGCCAAACACAATTGTCGGGCGACCGAAATCGTCTTCACTCCGCTTCACGGCGCCAGCCCACGCCGCGAAGCACGAAAATGAAGGCGGTGGCGCCGAACAGCTCCGTAATCATGCCCAGCGGGATTTCGCCCGGCGTCAGGATGCGCGCGCAGCTATCCGCCAGAACCACTCCGATCGCCCCGAGGAGAACGCAAAGCGGCATCATGCGGGCATGAGGCGCGCCCACGAGCAGCCTCGCCAGATGCGGCATCAGCAACGCGACCCAGCCGATGATGCCCGCGATCGAGACCGTCAGCGCCGCCGCGAGCGTCGCGAGGCCGATGATGGCCAGTCGCCATGCGGTGACCGAAAGCCCGAGGCTGCGGGCCTCGTCATCATGGAGGGACAGAAGATCGAGCGTGTGGCAGAGAACCAGCAACGCGCCGGTCGCAACGATCAGCAGCGGCGCCGTCCAGCCCAGCGTGCCCCACCCGATCTGCGACAGGCTGCCCATGAGCCAGTAAATGATGGCGGGCAACTGATCCTGAGGATCGGCGATGTATTTCAGCATGGAAACAGCCGCCGTGAACAACGCATTGACGATCAGCCCGCCCAGCACGAGCCCGAGAAGTCCGCGCCCGCCCAGTTGCCGGGCCACGGCCAGCGCGCCCCCCATGGCGAGCAGACCGCCGCAGAAGGCACCGACCTGAATCCCGGCGACGCCTGCCCCCAGCAGGATCGACAAGGCTGCTCCGAATGCGGCCCCGCTCAGCACGCCCAGAAGGTCCGGGGCCACCAGAGGATTGCGGAACACGGCCTGACAGGCTCCGCCGCTGGCCGACAGACCCGCGCCGAGCAGGGCCGCCGCGAGAATGCGCGGCAGCCGGGCGTGCCAGACAATGGCCTGCGCCATCGGCGAGCCGTCGCCTGCGAGCGCATGGAGCACTTCGAGCGGCGACAACGCATAACGGCCCGCCCCGAGCGCCATCACCAGCACGACGGGCAGCATGGCCATGGCGCTACCCAGCACCCAGCGATGATAACGCGCTCTCGACACGAACCGGTCAGACCAGCGTCATGGTCGTGACGTCGATCATGCCGCGATCGGTGATCTTCAGATAGGGAATGACCGGCAGGGGCAGGAAGGCAAGTTGCAGGAACGGCTCTTCCAGCGTGCCACCCAGGGTGCGTGCGGCATCGCGCAGGGCAGAAAGCTGGTCGCGTACGGTTTCAAAGGGTGCATCGCTCATAAGCCCCGCCACCGGGAGCGGCATTTCCGCGACGATGTCTCCATCACGCGCAGCCACGAAACCGCCTCCGAGCGCGCCCAGCCGGTTGACCGCAAGGGCCATGTCCGCGTCGTTCGTGCCGACGACGCAGATATTATGGCTGTCATGCCCCACTGACGAGGCGAGCGCCCCTGCCTTCAGACCGAAGCCACGCACGAAACCACGCCCGATATGGTCGTTGACACCATGACGCGCGACGACGCAGACCTTCAGAAGATCGCGCGCCGGATCCGCCACGACGACGTCATCGACAACCGGCAGGTCGTGACGCTCGAACTTCGTGATGATCTGCCCCGGGATCACGCCGATGACCGGCTGTCCGATCCCGTCACCGGGAATCGCCATGTCGGCCCGCGTCATGGCGCGCGGCAGATGGATGCTGCTCAAACCCACGGGCGGCACCGTTTCACGGGCGGCGAACAGCGCACCGTCGACGAGCCGTCCGGCGCTGACGACATCGGAAACCGCACAGCGCTCCAGATCGTCCAGCAGCACGATATCCGCGCGACGTCCGGGCGCGATCATCCCCCGATCCCGCAGACCGAAAGCCTGGGCCGCCGAAAGCGAGGCGGCGCGATAGGCGGCCAGGGGCGCGACGCCCTGAGCGATCGCACTGCGGATCATGAAATCGATATGCCCTTCATGGGCGATTTCGAGCGGGTTGCGATCATCGGTGCAGAACGCGAAAAACGGCGACGTTTCGGGCGTCAGCAGCGGCACGAGCGTCTTGAGATCCTTGCAGACCGAGCCTTCGCGGATCAGTACGGTCATCCCCTTGCGGATTTTTTCAAGCGCTTCGTCCGCCGCCGTCGCCTCATGGTCGGTCGTAATGCCACCGGCGAGGTAGCCGTTGAGCGCCCTGTCCCGCAGAAGCGGGGCGTGCCCGTCGATATGGCCGCCATGAAAGGCGGACAGCTTTTCCAGGCACACGGGATCTTCACCCAGAACGCCCGGAAAATTCATGAATTCGGCCAGCCCGATCACCTTGGGATGATCGCGGTAAGGCAGCAGGTCCGCGGCATTCAGCGACGCGCCGGATGTCTCCATGGGCGTGGCCGGAACGCAGCTTGAAAGATTGACACGCAGATCCATGACGGTCCGCGTCGCGCAGGCCAGAAAGTAGTCGAAAGCCGCTGTGCCGAGGACATTGGCCATCTCGTGCGGATCGCAAATGGCCGTCGTTACGCCATGCGGAAGCACGCAGCGGTCGAACTCGAACGGCGTGACGAGCGACGACTCGACGTGCAGATGCGTGTCGATGAACCCCGGCACCGCGATGCGACCCCGCCCCTCGATCACGCGCTGGCCCGTATAGCGCGCGCAGGTTCCGACGATCGTGTCATCGCAGATCGCGATATCCGTCTCGATCAGGACACCGGTCACAAGATCGAACAATCGCACGTCCCGGATGACAAGATCGGCGGGTTCAAGCCCCTGTCCCTGCCTGATCCGTCGGGCGATCTTCTCTCTCATGTTCTTTCCTTTCCAGCCGCGCGGGCCAGACTACCGTGTCCGCACCTCCGGCGAAAAGAGCAAGCCTGACGTCCGGACGGCAGGCCGTCCTTAACACGCTCGCAGCGCTCTATTCGACCGTCACCGCGTTCACCGAAGGCTCCGCAACCGGGCGGACGAACGTTGCGCGCGGAGCCACCAGCTTGAATAGAGGCCCGGTCAGCACGGTGGAAAGCACGGCGAGCACCATAAGCGACGCGAATGCGAATTCGGAAATCATCCCCTGGCCGTGGAGAATGGTGGCGGCGACGATTTCCATCAGCCCTTTGCACTGCAGCAGAGACCCTACGCCAAGGGCCTGACGGTGACTGAGACCGGGTGCGGGGGGATAGAAATAGACGACCGCAATTTTCGAGACGATGGATACGCCCGCAAGGGAAAGCGACGCGACGACCGAAGGCCAGGTCAGGGCATCGCCGTCGATACGCAGTCCACTATGACCGAAGAACATCGGCGCCAGCCAAATCAAGGCGAACGTGCCAATCCACTCCACCGGCAGACGGCGAACCCAGCTTGGCGGCATGATGGCACCCGCGAAATAGGCGCCGATCAGTTCATGAAGCCCGAGTTGCATGCTCGCCCAGGAGCCCGCCGCCAGATAAACGGGCACGGCGAGCCAGACTACCACCAACGGAGGATGCCGGAAATGGCGTGATGCCCAGCGCCCGGCCAGTGCCAGGCCGACGAGCAACGCGACGGCAAGAACCTCGAGGCCCGTCCAGCCATGCAGGGCGGCGGTGCCCTTGGCCGCGAATTGCAATGCGGCAAGCCCAATCCAGAGAGCGGCATCGTCTACGACAGCGAGCTTGAGAGCAAGCTGGCCAAGAGGGCGGCGAGCCGGATCAAGTTCACGCACGAGCCCGATGAGGACCGGCAGCGCACTGACGGCCACGCATAGACCGATCGAAGCCGCGGCTACCCAGGGTTTGGCGCGCGGCGCATGCCAACCATCGAGTGGCAGCAGAAATTCATAAGCAAAAAAGGAGCCGATCAGAAACGGCCCGAGCAACGCAACCGCTGCACTTCCCAGCAGACGCTGCACCGAAGACGGCGGCAGGGCATGACGCTCTTCATCACCTTCCGTGCCGAGCCACATTTCCAGTCCAGCAGTAAAAGCGAGAACGAGAACAGCAACCCATCCGACATCATTACCATATAGAGAAGGAATTCCGATATATCCGACCGGGATATGCCAGACCGCAATAAGTATACCTATGAGTATTGGCAAAACAACAATCGGAATCATACGCTGTAGAACGCGCCACAAAATCCATGGCAGAAAAACGAACACAGCAGCGTCTGCAATAAGACCCCCAATATTCGACATCAATAACCCCTTCCTGCCCTTAGGTGAGTGAAGATTAACTGACTGTAAGGCGTTTATGCAAATCTCATCTCCGCGGCCGCCGCCCCAATGCAAGATGGAACACACCCTCCACCCGGAAGTTGTGGGAAAAGAAACGCGACCAGCATGGGCGATGCGAGCGAGTCTCCGGTGTCGACACAATACGCATTAGCATCCGTTCCTGCCCTCCACTCCGGGCGTTCGTCAGCCCAGATCAGCGCGAACTCGCGAAACATCTTGTAACGGGCGTCTGTTTTTTTCAGGCGGCCATCGACAGCCTTTTCAGCGCGTCACATGCTGGACACGGCATCAAGGCGGGGACCAAACCATGCGTGTGAAACTTCTGATCATTGGCGGCGGCGCCAGTGGCACGCTGACCGCCCTCCATCAGGCACGCCATATCGGGGCTGGGAATATTCTTGTCGTCAGCCCGGAAAAGATCCCGGCACGCGGCATTGCGTATTCCACATCCAACAGCCGCCATCTTCTCAACGTTCGTGCCAGCAATATGGGAGCCTATGCCGATGATCCCGGTCATTTCCTGAGATGGCTCAACGAAAAGAATAACACGCCGACCGATGCGGACGCGTTCATGCCCCGCAAACTTTATGGGGATTACCTTGAGGCGTTGTTCGCCGCAGCCGGCATCGCTCACCGACAGCAAACGGTGACGGCCCTGTCGCCCGAAGACTCTGGCGTCCGAGCCACCCTGTCTGACGGCACCGTTCTGTCGGCCGATCGCGCGGTGCTGGCGCTCGGGCATTTCCCCCCTGTGGATATTCCGCAATACGCGCCGGATGTTCTCGAAAGCGGCTGCTACCGCCCCGACGCATGGAGCCGAACCTTCCCGGATCGCGCCCTTGGCGTGGACGAGCCTGTCGTGTTGATCGGCACGGGCCTGACCTCCATCGATATGCTCCTGAATTTACGCGAACAGGGTCATCGCGGTCCCGTCACGATGGTCTCGCGGCACGGACTTCTGAGCCACGCGCATACGGAACCATCGTCCCCCCTTTCTCCAAGCGTGGTGCCACTCGAAACCACGGCCACCGCACTGGCTTACCTGCGGTGTTTCCGCGCGTCTCTTGCCGATCGCGTCGCGTGGCGCACCGCAGTGGACAGCATTCGCCCTGTGACCAATGCCCTTTGGCAACGCCTGCCTCCCAACGAGCAGAAACGCTTCCGAAGACACCTCTTTCACCTGTGGAATATCTCGCGTCACAGGATGGCGCCCCCGATCGCCGCTGTCATCGAGAGAGAACGCGAAGCCGGGACACTCGTTATCCGACGCGCCCATGTAGAGACCATCACCCGCTCTGGGCGGGGCGCTGAAGTCAAACTTCGAACAGCGGAGGGAACGACACTTATCCCCGCGGGGCTGGTCATCAACTGTTCGGGGCCGGATACCCGTTATGATCGCGTTCCCTCCCCGCTGCTGAATCAACTCCTGCGAGGCGGTCATATTGTCAGCGGGGCGATGGGCTCGGCATTGGTCACCAATGATCGGGGCATGGTCATCGACGCGACGGGCAGGGCTCTTCCCTGCATCTGCGCCATAGGTCCTCTCCGAGCCGGAACGCTTTTCGAGACCACAGCGATCCCCGAAATCCGACAGCAGGCCAATGCTCTCGCTCAGGACACGTTCTGACGCCCTGAGATCCATACAGGACCGGCCGGCATGTCGCACATCTTCGGCAGACCTTGTTGGAAACCCGCCAAAGCCGGGTGACGCCGCGCCGAAAAGCGCTCACACTCTCCCGTCAGCACTTGCAGGGAAAAACATATGATGATCGCCCGCAGAACGCTCTTTCCCGTCCTTGCAACCGTGATCGCACTCACCGGTTGCGAAACGCCGAGCGATCGGATCATCCACAAGGAAGATCACCTGCAGGCGGCCGGTTTCGCGTTCAGGCCAGCGGACACCCCGACGCTCCAGAACATGCTCAACACATTGCCGGATCATCGCTTCCTGCGTCGTGTGAAGGACGGGAAGACCTTTTATGTCTATTCCGATCCGACCATCTGCGGGTGCCTGTATGTGGGCGACGGCGCCGCCTATGACCGCTATCAGGCCTATGTGCAGCAACAGGCCCAGGCCGATGAACGACGCGCGACCGCCTTCGACTATCAGAACACGGCCTGGGACTGGGGCCCGTGGATGCCGGGCTTCAACGGATGGAACTCCGCGTGGGGAAACTGGGACCCCGGCTTTTCAGGACCATTCGGCTGGTAGGAGGATCAATCCGGCGAGGGCGGTTCGTAAAGTGTCAGGAAGGCCTCGATATCGTCGCTCATGAGATGCGCGAGTCGCCGGGCCAGAACATCCTCCGGCCAGTTCCACCAGGCCAGAGCCAGAAGCCGCGATACGATGTCCTCGGTGAAGCGAAAGCGGATCACCCGGGCGGGATTGCCTCCCACGATGGCGTAGGGCAGTACGTTCTTCGTGACCAGAGCGTTCGCGGCGATCACGGCGCCGTCGCCGATCGTGACGCCGGACATGATGGTTGCATTCGCGCCGATCCAGACATCATTGCCGATGACGATATCGCCCTTGGTGGCGTGGTCCGCCTGACCTTCGGCGGCGGCGGGCCAGAAATGGGACAGTGTCCTGAACGGATAGGTGGTCACGAGGTCGAGGCGATGGTTGCCGAGAATGATCGTGACATTCGGGCCGATCGAGACGTAGTCGCCGATCGTCAGCCCGGCCTCGCCCGCCTCGATGACGTTCGGCGATCCATAGCTGTGCGGCCCGACCTGCCAGCCCCATTCCTCGATCTGGTAGGCCAGCGCATAACGCGTGAGGAGACGAAACGCATTGTTGCCAAACGACATGAGGGATCTCCCTGCCGGTTTCCAAGCGGAACACGCAGGTAAAGCCTGTCAACAACGCGGGCTGTGTGCAAGCGCCATGCGGAGTCGTGAGCAAGCGGCGGACATTTGGAACCATGGTGAACCGGGTGGGACTCGAACCCACGACCATTCGATTACGTACCACTTCGACTTTCGCCGCCCCGAAGGTTCGTGGTCTGGACTTTATCTTCACCATGGGCCGAAGCCGTTAGGTGGACCCTGTCAAGTCTCTACACCTGCCCGACCTGAGTCGGGATTGGCTCGGTATTGGCACGACCCGGAAGGTCAGAGCGTTCACCGAATTTAAGGTCTGTTCAGCAACGGGTTTCCCCGCAGCGCTCCCATTGAAAGTCGAATGCTCTACCGGCTGAGCTACCGGTTCACGCAGGGCGGGCTGATAACACCGGGCGCGAAGCCCTGTCAACGCCGGGACGCCTGTCGCACGTCGCCGGCAAGCTTCACGCAAGAGTGTGCTTGACAGAACGGCGTCACGGACCAATTCGTAAAGACGAGTTTCGTCTTATCCCGATTATGCTCAAAGTGAGCATAAATGGAGGGGAACAATGGACCAGTTCGCGCCCATCGATCTTCCATCTCGCGATGCCCTTTTCGCGCCCGTCGAGCGCGTGATGACACGACCCGACTGGGAAGCGCGTTTCGCTGAC
The DNA here is from genome assembly GCF_029309905.1 of Brytella acorum. Classification (GTDB taxonomy): domain Bacteria; phylum Pseudomonadota; class Alphaproteobacteria; order Acetobacterales; family Acetobacteraceae; genus Brytella; species Brytella acorum. The sequence goes on along the minus strand of NZ_JARBJP010000004.1, from coordinate 237,597 downwards.
GATATCGAGGCCATCCTTCGCCTCAAGCGCGAACGCAACGCCGTGATTCTCGCCCATAACTACCAAACGCCCGAGATCTTCCACTGCATTTCGGACATTCGCGGCGACAGCCTGGCTCTCGCCCGCGAGGCCCAGAATACGGAGGCTTCGGTGATCGTCATGGCGGGCGTCCACTTCATGGCCGAAACCGCCAAGCTCATGAACCCGGAAAAGACGGTCCTGATCCCGGACGAACGGGCGGGCTGCTCTCTGGCGGAGTCGATCACGGCAGAAAATATCCGCGCCCTGAAGCGGGCCAATCCCGGCGTACCGGTGGTGACCTATGTGAATTCATCGGCAGCCGTGAAAGCCGAAACGGATGTGTGCTGCACATCGGGCAATGCCAAGCGTGTCGTCGAAACGGTCGCCCGGGAATGGAACACGTCGCGCATCATCATGATTCCCGACGAGTTTCTCGCCCGCAACATCCAGAACGAGACCGGCATCGAGATGATTACCTGGCCGGGACATTGCGAAGTGCATGAACGTTTCACGCCACAGGAGATCCGCCAGTATCGCCGGATGCACCAGGGCGTCATCGTGCTGGCGCATCCGGAATGCCCGCCGGAAGTGGTCGCGGAAGCGGATTACGCGGGATCGACCGCCGGCATGCTGGACTTCGTGGCCGACCGGCATCCCGAGAAGGTGCTCCTCGTCACCGAATGCTCGATGAGCGACAATCTCGCGGCCCTGTTCCCGGCCACGCAGTTCGTGCGTCCGTGCAATCTCTGCCCGCACATGAAGCGCATCACCCTGCCGGCCATCCGCCATGCGCTGGAGACCATGACGCAGCAGGTCGAAATTCCGCAGGAGCATTTCCTGCCCGCGCGTCGCTCCGTGGAGCGGATGCTGGCCATCTGAGGCGATGAGCGGGTCCATGCCTTCGAGGCTTGCCGGGTCGACGCCTGCCGGTCTAAAGCTTGCCAGCCCAAAGCTTGCCGGACAGCCGGTCATCGCGGGCGGCGGCCTCGCGGGGCTATCGGTCGCGTTGCATATGGACGGCCCGTGCATCGTCCTGACGCCCACACCGCTGGGCACGGATACGGCCAGCAGTCTGGCGCAGGGTGGAATCGCCGCCGCCCTGGGACCGGGCGACTCACCGGCCCTGCATGCCGCCGATACGCTCGCCGCGGGCGCGGGACTGTGCGATCCGGATGTCGTGCGCGCCATGACCGAGGCCGCCCCGAACGCGGTGCAACAGCTTGCGGACTGGGGCGTCGCGTTTGACCGGCGCACGGATGGAAGCTTCGATCTTCATCTCGAAGCCGCGCACAGCCATCCGCGCATCGCCCATGGCTGGGGAGACCGCTCTGGCGCCGCCATCATGGACGCGTTGATCCGCCGCATCCGCGAGACACCCCGCATCACGGTGCTGGAAGGCGCCTCGCTGGAAGCGGTGCATGCGCCCGAAGGCCGCGTCGAGGGCGTGTGGATCAGGCATGGGGGTCATGATTCCTATCTCCCGACCGGGGCGTGCGTCATCGCGTCCGGCGGCGTGGGCGCACTTTACACCGAGGCCACCAGCCCACGCGGCAATACCGGCCGGGGACTGGCCGTCGCCATCCGCGCCGGGGCGGCGCTGGGTGATATGGAATTCGTGCAGTTCCACCCCACGGCCCTCGATACGGGCCGCGCCGGGCAGCGTCCGCTCATCAGCGAAGCGGTGCGAGGCGCTGGCGCTGTTCTGATCGACGAGACCGGCGCGCGCTTTACGGAAGAACTCGCGCCGCGCGATGTCGTGGCGCGCGCCATCGCCGCGCACCGGCGCGCGGGTCATCGTGTTTTCCTCGACGCCCGTCTGGCGCTGGGCGCGAAGTTCGCGGCCCATTTCCCCGGAATCACGCAAGTCTGCCGGGCCGAAGGCATCGACCCCGCCACCATGCCGATCCCTGTGGCGCCAGCCGTGCATTATCATATGGGGGGCATCGCGGTGGACGGGCATGGCCGTTCGACGCTTGCGGGCCTGTGGGCCTGCGGGGAAGCCGCCTGCACGGGCCTGCACGGCGCGAACCGGCTCGCCAGCAATTCGCTGCTTGAAGCGTTCGTCACGGGTCGGAACGTTGCCGGGGACATCGCCAACCATCCGCTCTCAACGACGCATTCGCCCGCGCTTTCGCCGCCTACCCTTCATCAGCCCCCCCTTCATCAACACGGCGATGTCGGCCGCCTGATGAGCGCGGAGGCCGGGCTGCTGCGGGACGAGGCGGGACTGACCCGGCTGCTGAACGCGCTGGCGCCGCGCGTCGCGACGGATGATCATGCGCTGATCGGAGCACTCATCGCCCAGGCCGCATGGCGCCGCCGTGAAAGCCGGGGCAGCCACTGGCGCAGCGATTTTCCGCAAACCGGGTTACCCCAGCGCTTCCGGCAGGGGCCGGAAACCATGGCGGCGCTTTGTCGCATGTCCGAGGAGTTTGTCTGATGGCCGTGTTTTCCCTGCCCGACATCATGTGGGAACCCATCGTCCGCACGGGGCTTCTGGAGGATCTGGGCGTCGGGGGCGATGTGACCACCCAGGCGGTCATGCGACCGGGGCAAACACTGCGCGCCACCTTCCGCGCGCGCGCACCGGGCGTCGTCGCCGGGTTGAGCGCGGCGCGACTGGCCTTCACGTTGCTGGACCCGAAGGCGCACCTTGACGTGGCGCGTGAGGATGGCGCCCTGCTCGCACCCGGCGACGTCATCGCCACGATCGAAGCGGGCGCGGAGACCGTGCTCGGAGGCGAACGCACGGCGCTCAATCTGCTCTCCCACCTGAGCGGCATCGCCACGGCGACCCATGAGGTCGTCCGCGCCACGGAAGGCACGAAGACGCGCATCTGCTGCACCCGCAAGACGCTTCCCGGTCTGCGCGCCTTTCAGAAATATGCCGTCATGGCGGGCGGCGGATCGAACCATCGCTATCGTCTCGACGATGCCATCCTGATCAAGGACAATCATCTGGCCTTGTGCGGGGGGGTGAAACCCGCCCTGGACGGCGCACGTCGCCGGGCCGGTCATCTCATGACGATCGAACTCGAGGTCGATACGCTGGAACAGCTCGGTGAGGCCATCGCGGCGGGGGGCGCGGACGCCTATCTCCTCGACAACATGCCGCCGGACATGCTGCGCGAAGCCGTGCGCATGATCGACGGCAAGGCGATCGCCGAGGCGTCCGGCGGCATCACGCCCCGCACGGCCCGGTCCATCGCCGAAACCGGCGTCGATATTCTCTCGCTCGGCTGGCTCACGCACAGCGTTACGGCACTCGATATCGGCCTCGATATCGAGTGCTGAGCTCCGCAATACGATCATCATGCCAGCCCGCGCCTTCACCGGCATGGAAGTCCTGCGGCTATCCGAGGCGCTGACAGGAACGATCGAACGGACGTCATGCCAGGAACACCGAAGATAACGGCGCTTCATAACGTTTGAGACATGATCGTCATTTTCTTCCGAACAGACTTCGATCACCGGGCATTTTCATCTATCGTTCGAAACGATTTCAATTTCGAGCCAAGGTCATCCATGAAGCGCCCCACGATATTGCCGTGTCTGCCAGCGGCTCTGGCCCTCGCCCTGACAGTCACCGGCAAGCCTGCTTTCGCTGACACCGGACCGGCGGCATCTGTCGATCCTCGTATCGGCACGGGGGGCCCCGGACACACATTTCCGGGCGCGACCGTGCCGTTCGGCATGATCCAGCTTTCGCCGGATACGGCGATGCCGGATTTCAAACATGCGTACGATCACGCGGGGGGCTATCAATATAACGACCCCACCATCATGGGGTTTTCACATACGCATTTTTCAGGGGCGGGCCATTCCGATCTGGGCGACGTTCTGGTGATGCCCATCGCGGGCGAGGTGAAACTCGATCCGGGCGATGCGACGAAACCCGGCAGCGGCTACCGATCCCGCTTCAGTCATGACGACGAAGTCGAGGAAGCCGGTTATTACGGCGTGAAGCTCAGCGATTACGACATCCATGCCGAGTTGACCGCGAACCGTCGCGTAGGCTGGCATCGCTATACGTTTCCCGCTCATAAACCGGCCCATCTGCTGCTGGATTTTCGCCCGAGCATTTACGATTACCCGGGCAAGGTGCTGTGGTCGAACCTCCGTGTCCGCCAGGACGGCACGATCACCGGTTGTCGCACGACACGTGGCTGGGCACCGGGACGCGTGCTGTGCTTTGCCATGCGCTTCTCGCAACCGCTCATCACGCGCGCGCTTTACAATCGCGAAACGAATGTGACCTATCGGGGCTTCCGGGGGCCTGGCAATCAACCGGTGGATCAGGACGCATCGAGCGGACGCGCCCTGGAAGGCGTGTTTGATTTCGGCACGCTGGACAAGCCTCTGCTGGTCAAGACCGCGATCTCGCCGGTCAGCGAAGCGAACGCCATCGCCAATCTCGACCAGGAAGGCCAGGGCTGGGACTTCGACGCCCAACGGGCGAACGCCACGACCACATGGAACAGGGCGCTTTCGATCATCGACGTGTCCGGCACGGCGGCCCAGCGCACCCAGTTCTACACGGCGATGTATCACACCATGCTCGCGCCGACGCTGAGCATGGACGTCAACGGCGAATATCGCGGGCCTGACTACGAGGTCCACAAGGCGGACGGCTTTGACTTTTACTCGACCTGGTCGCTTTGGGACGTCTATCGTGCCCAACAGCCGCTTCTGGCGCTCCTGCGACCGGACCTGAGTTCGCAGTTCGTGCGTTCGCTCATCGCATCGCAGCAGGACAGCCCGTTCGGCGTCCTGCCGATCTGGGCGTACCAGGGACTGGAGACGTGGTGCATGGTCGGCTACCATGCAGTGCCGGTCATCGCGAATGCCTATCTCGCGGGCGTGCGTGGCTTTGACGCGAAGGCCGCGCTCAAGGCCATGGTCTCCAGCGCCACATACAGCGCGTACGGCGATCTCAAGGACTACATGAAAATGGGCTATGTCCCCATCGACAGGGAACCCGAAGGCGCATCCAAGACGCTCGAATATGCCTATGATGACTGGTCTCTGGCGCAAATGGCCAAGGCCATGGGCAAGACGGACATCGCCAGGGAATTCGAGAAACGCTCAACCAACTGGCGGAACGTCTGGGATCCGAAAAGCGGGTTCATGCGCGCACGGCTGAGCCATGGGGAATTCAGGACGCCGTTCGATCCCGGCTCCGCAGGTTATGGCACGGATTATACCGAGGGGAATGCGTGGCAGTATTCGTGGTACGTGCCGCAGGATGTCCCCGCGATGATCTCGGCGATGGGCGGCAATGCGAAATTCGTCGCCAAGCTCGATGCCCTGTTCGATACGAAGGTCGATCCGGCGATCTTCAAGAATGTCGAGGATATCACCGGCCTGATCGGATGGTATGCGCACGGCAACGAACCCGGTCATCACGTCGCCTATCTCTATGATTATGCCGGAGCTCCCTGGAAAGCCCAGCAACGCCTAAAGCAGATCATGGATACCCAGTATTCGGGCCGCCCCGACGGGCTGGCGGGCAATGACGACCTCGGCCAGATGTCGGCCTGGTATATCTATACGGCGTTGGGCTTCTACCCGGTCACGCCCGCCAGTAACGAGTATGTCGTCGGTCGCCCCTTCGTGCCCAGGGCGGTGATCCATCTGCAGAATGGCCGGACTTTCACGATGGTGGCCGACTATCTGGACGACGCCCATCCGTATGTACGCAGCGTGACGCTCAACGGCAAAGCCGTGGACCTGATCCATCTGCGCCAGCAGGACATTCTCAAAGGCGGTGAACTGCATTTCGTGATGCAGGCAGCTCCGCCCCACGCGAACTGACGGGACAAAGGCGGCCGACGTTTCCCTAACGCCGCCATAAGGACATTCCTGTCATCCTTGATGAACGGGATGTCCACCCCCCGAACCTTACCGATCCCGGACCTCCCGCTCGAAACGGGCTCAATCATCGCAGCGGACCGCAGCCTTTTGTCAGCAGGGCCGGTATTCCCGCTTATGCCGACATGGGCAGCGAGAGGAGTCTGGGGAATGTCGCGTCTCTAGTGGAACAGCGCTACGGCGTAGATGACGGCGAGCGCCACAGCGCCGATCCAGACAGTATACATGAACCGGGTTTGGTCGGACTGCATGTCACTTCTCCTTTCTGGAGGTAGACCTCTTTAACATGGGGAACCTTGAACGTGTAGTAAAGCGTCGTCGCCGCAATCAACGCGACGGTGATCCCGGCCCCGACCTGATAGATCGTCACCCGTTGCGTGAGACGGGCATCAGGCGTGCGGATCGCAGTGAGCTGGTCATTGACCGCTTTCGCGCGCACAGCGAGCAAATCCCAGTCTTCTTTCGTAGCCGTCGTGCTGCGATGAAGAGAGTTTATCTGGTCCGTCAGGTCCGCCTGCGCCAGTTCAAGCTCGGACTCGCGTGGCGTTCGGCTCACGTAGTTCTCTCTTATCAGTTCGTGAATGTGATGATCGTTCCGATATATCCCGCAGGGACGCGGAAAACTCAATCCACTAGGATTGAGGCCGGAGAAGCAGGTCAAACGATCAGCGTGAAAGAGAGGTCGATATCGGCTTCGCGTTTGTAGTGAACGATGAAGCGACGCTGTCATCGTCCTTTTTATCCCTGGATGGAAAGCATCGCATCCGGAAGGGACTCCAGCATCCGACAGTCATGAAGACTGGCGACGGACAGCAGGAGTTCCGAAGCCGCGGCCCCTCTCGCCAGGAAGCTCGTCGATGGAACGGCTATCGCCGATATCCGATCCCGCCATCGTGGACGTGGCCGCGAAACCAATCCTTTATAAGGAGAAAAACACCATGGTGGAGCTGAGGGGAATCGAACCCCTGACCTCCTCATTGCGAACGAGGCGCTCTCCCATCTGAGCTACAGCCCCACGGTGCGCTAAGCTACATAAACCGGTTTTCGCCCAAGTCAACTCCCTTCGCGAGGATGTCCGGGACGGGAAGATCATGCCCGGCGCAAAAGAGAGACTGTACCCTGCTGTTGAGGTCGGGACCGCTCGGGGCTACTCTTCGGATCCTGTCTCCTTCGACCGCGCGACCAAAGGTCAGATGCCGTGCTTCTGCTGACGATTTTCAATCTTCTCATGCTTGTCATAAAGCTTTTCACATGGGCACTCATTCTGTCGTGCCTGTTAAGCATGCTGCTTGCGTTCGGAGTCCTTGATCCGCGAAACCGGCTTGTATGGTCGGCAGCCGATTTCTTCAATCGGGTCACGGAGCCCGTGTTGGCACCGGTTCGCAACATGCTTCCACGCACGGGGATGATGGACTTCTCGCCCCTCGTCGTGCTGCTGGTGCTTCAATTTATTATCGTACCGGGACTGCGGCAGCTTTTTCTGCTCCTGATCAACCACGGCACCGCGAGCTTCTGAGCACAGGATCGCATAGGTCGTTCGTGTGAAATGTCTTTGCAGGGAATCCCCCGAATGGGCGCGTCGGGTCAATGACAAGTGCAGCGCGACACCCATGCCCCACGAGATTCTATATGGGAGGGCGTCCAACCACTCCGGCGCCACCGGCGACGAAACACTTGATCGATCAACCAGCCGCCTCCTGACCAGAAAAACGATCACAATGGAGGCAGCGGAGCGCGTCGTCTCAAAGTCGATCGACCAGAAAGGTCAGGATTTCCGATCTACTCAGCCGCGTGGGCGGTCGGCTGCCATCCCAGCTTCGCTGAAATCTCATGAGCCGCATGCATGACAATCGGCGCGAGCGTACGAACACGGGCCTCTCCCATGAAGGCCGAAGGCGCCGTCAGACAGATCGCGCCAACAATGGTGTTGTGGCCGTCACGCAAGGGAACGGCGACACTGCGCGAACCCGCCTCGCTTACATCGAAATCAAAGACGCAACCCCGCGCACGATGGGCATGCATCGCGTCAATCCAGGCATCGGGCGACTTGTCCTCGCCATAGGCGATGGCAAACTGATCGGCCCAGTCTTCCACGTCCTCGTCGATCAGCAGCGCCTGCCCCAGACCCGACGAGGCGAGGAGCGCGCGTTGACCCGGTCGCAAACGAGTCTCGGCCTCTCTTCGGCTCTCGATGCGATCCAGACATTCGAAACTGTCTTCTTCCCGGGACGCCAGAAGAATGGCGTCACGCGTTCGGTCCGCAAGATCCTGCAGAACGGGACGACATAGAATAGCCAGCGGCGTTCCGGATTGAGCCTGACTCGCCAGTCGGGACAACTGCGGCCCCAGGACGTAACGTCCCGACGGATTGAGCCTTAGCCAGCCCTGCCGCAATAGCGCGGATGCCAGTCGCTGCGTGGTGCTGCGCGTGCATCCTACGGCGCGTCCCAGTTCGGTGAGCGTCGAGGCGCCGTTGCTGACCGCGTGGACGATGGAGAGACCACGACCGAGGGTCTGAGTGCCGGCGGGCCATTCAGTCTTGTTTCTGGATAGGAACATGGCATGCATATCTGCTGTCTTGCTGGAAGGGACGGACAGGAAACCATCTGGATCCAACAGATAACATATGATCAGTTATAAATAGCACCACAAATGATACGATCACATAAATTTTAGGACATGCCTTCGATAATCTGTCGTCATGAAGCAGCTTGTGCGGTCAGGGTGCCTTGCCGGAAAGGGCTTCCGTGCAGTCCTGACGCTGGAAGGCCGTCTCCAGATCATGATCCTGCGCGAGACGCGACGCCATGACGCGCTTCCAACGGAGTGAGCCGCCATCACAAACCTCCCGACCTCCGAATGAGCTTCTGTGAGCCGGATCGAGCAGGCGAAGGCCCTCGCGCTCATCATGCATGAGACGCTGACGCAGGGCTGTCTGGAGACCTGATATGGCGGACTTCGGAGCCTCATGAAGAAAAGTGAGTGTCACCGAAGGGTCGAGAGCCGGATTGCCCGCGGCGAGGTCGCGCGCAAAGGATGACCAGCGTCGCCCGTCGGTCAGCGTCTGCGGTGTTTCGTAACGCCCGGTTTCGCGCAGCAGAACGGCCTGCGCACTGTCGTGCACCGGCAGCAGGTGCATCAGGCCGGACCAGAGCGGGACGAGGAAGGATGATTTGGCGACCATGCTGCGATCTGACAGGGGCCATGTGACAGTCCTGAGGCCGCAAGGCGGCGATTGCGGGGCAAGGTCGCGCTTCCCGGTTTCACGAACGGGGTCGATGCTGCTACAGAGCGACGCAGAGACCACAGGGCACGTGCGTCAGCGTCCGTCCCACAGATCGAAAGCATAATGCCATGGCCGCCATTTCCGCGTCGGAAATCACGCGACTGCAAACCACGCTGCGCCGCCTCCTGGGCTCCCCGAGCCTTCGGGTCAATGCCCCTCCCCGTCCCGGCCTTTCGGTCGAAATTTCCGCGCATGACGAGGTGATTGGCACCATTCACCGCGACGAAGACGAAGGCGAAGTATCCTACGCCGTCAACATCATCGTTCTTGAGGAAGACCTTCCTCCGGCCTGAACGAAAAATCCCCGCGCTCCTCTCGGAACGGCGGGGATTTTTTTTGCGGCTCGAACCTTCAGATGAAGGATATCTGGCAGATGATGGAGATCAGGCGGCCTTCGGCATCGTCACGCTTGTAATCTGCCAACGCCAATGCTCGAATTTCATCCGCAAAATGCCTTCCGGCTTGCCGCTCGCGGAGTAGAGGCGGGCCTCGAAACGGTCGGGGCCCGTAAAGTGAGCCGAGATACTCGACAGCAGGCTGGTCCAGGAGACGCTGCGGCTCGAAGGCGGCATCATGCGGGCCGCCAGATCAAGGATCATGTTGGGCGTCAGCCGCGTATCGATCGCGTGAGACACAGCGTCCGCGGCAAAGGCCGACCCGAAATCCGGAAGATCGTCATTGGTGGGCGGGGGACCGAGGATTTCGGTGATCGTGTCTTTCTTGAGGTTCGCATTCAGGGCACTCCAGTCGATATGGCTGGAAAGCGCACCGGCATTGTGCGCCAGCAACGCATCATTGACCGACCACAGCGCCATGAACGGAGAGAGAGCATAGGTCACGACCACGACCAGAAATGCCGCGACAGCCATGTGATGCCGACGGGGAACGGGAAGGGCTCGCGGCAACGCCCGGGCCATGACGGCAATGCCGGCAGCGGACATCTGTGGAAGGCGGGCGATGCGTCTCATGGTCTGTAGTCTCTCATGTCTCGAACTGAAAGCATTTCACGGCATGGAAGGATGCTACACTTCTGTAGCGGAACGACCTGTTTGGCAGCGACAACGGCCTTATCGCCCGTCCGGACGCGGCGTTTTAATCATGGCGGGAGAATGGCATCATCATTACGTGAAGTTCAACTAAAACCACACCGATTCCTTCTTTTCTTCCGTCCTTGCCATCATGATAGGCCCGATGAACGATCCTGCCGCGCCCGACCTGGACTTCTCGCCTGATGAACTCAGACGATATTCCCGCCACATCCTGCTGCCGCAGGTGGGTGCGATCGGACAGGCGCGTCTGCGAAAGGCCAGAGTGCTCCTGATCGGCGCAGGCGGCCTTGGATCGCCGGTCGCCCTCTATCTTGCCGCCGCAGGCGTTGGAACGATCGGGCTGGTCGATGCCGATCACGTCGACCTTACAAATCTTCAACGTCAGATCGTCTTTGACGGTTCCATGATCGGCACGTCCAAAGTTGAAGCCGCGCACCGGCGGCTCACGGCTCTCAACGAAGAGACGACCGTCATCGGCCATGACGTCCATGTGGACAGCGTTACGGCGGACGCCCTGATCGCGGGCTACGATCTCGTTTTTGACGGATCGGACAATTTCCCGACGCGCCAGACCGTGTCGGATGCCTGCGTACGCGCCGGAAAGACGCTGGTTTCGGGCGCCGTCTCCCAGTTTCAGGGCCAGCTTTCGACCTTTCGTCCGCAATTCGGAGGTCCGTGTTACCGGTGTCTCTACCCCGACATGACACAGGCCGACGCACTGACATGCGGGCAGGCCGGAATCCTTGGCTCGGTCACGGGTGTCATCGGAACATTGGCCGCCACGGAAATACTCAAGGAGATTACGGGTGTGGGCCGGAGTCTTCAGGGACGCGTCCTGCTCTGGGACGCGCTGGAAGGCAGCTTTCGATATCTTTCGCTGGAGCGCGACCCTCACTGTCCGGGATGCGGAGAAACCCGACCGGAACAGCACACATCATGAGCCGCCTTGCCATCACCCTGTCCGACCGCTCTTTCGCCCGCGCCCACCAGGCTTTCGTCATGGCGGCAAGCGCGCTCTCGCTCGGCCGGGACGTGCTTCTTTTCGCAGGAGGGCAAAGCGTTCTCGCCCTGACAGCCGAAACATGGGTCCGGCTCCACGGCGCGGAACAGGACGAAGCCCTCCAGAGATGCGGCGTGGCGGATTTCACGACCCTGCGGCAGGCCGTCATCGATCTCGGAGGCACGCTCATGGCGTGCGAGGCGGGCATGCGCATGACAGGTCTGGACGCGGCCGCGTTATGCGAGGGCGTGGAAGTCCGTGGTGCGGTTCATTTCCTCGAATGTGCCGGTAACGGCCCGTTCCTCGGTCTGTGAATCAATGACAGACATGCACCGCCTTCCGGCACGCCCCCCTTGCTCTCAGGCCGACAACTTGGCACCCATGCAACCATGACGAATCGCCGCTATGGTCTTCTTTCCTGCATGGTCGCATTGGCGTCGCTGGTCGCAGCCGGAACGACCGCCCACGCCGAGACTCATAAGAGCAAATCCGCCACCGCGAAGCACGCCCATGCCAAGGCTCATGGCGGGGAGACGACAGCCGCGAAGTCTCATGCTCATGCGGACGGCGATCATCACAAAAGCCGACATCACAAGAAGGCGGCCTCCAGCGCTCATGCTCACGCGGACGATCCGCCCGCCCGTCATCCCCATCATGCCCACGCTCATGTCGCCCCGCCCGTGAAAGCCGGAGCGGCGGCAGCGGGCGCGGGAACAGCCGCCGCGGTGGCGCCTGACGCGACCGACCAGTTGCCGCCCGACGCCGTGACGACAGGGCCGCAGGACAAGGGCACCAATACCGGCCTGCCCCTGCCGCGCTTTGCCGCGATGCGGGCGGACAAGGTCTATATGCGCAAGGGACCGGGTCAGCGCTATCCGATCGAATGGGTCTATCACCGCCGCGGCCTCCCCGTGAAAGTCGAGCGGGAATTCGACGTGTGGCGTCTTGTCGAGGATGCCGATGGCACAAAAGGCTGGGTCCATCAGGCCACGCTCGTGGGGCAGCGCACCTTCGTGATTCCGGGGGAACCTCCCACCGGCCGCACCGCCGCCGTGGGTGAAGCTTCTGCGAAAGCAGGCGATGTGATCGGTCGGGCGGATGCGCGTGTCACCGGACATGTCGCCAGTGAGCAGGAAGCACGCGACCTCAAGGGCGACTCCATTCTGTTCGCACGTGCGGACGAAGGCAGCGCCGTCGTCGCCGTCCTGGAACCTGGGACGGTCGGTAACATAAAGGAATGTCCCCAAGGCTCCGGATGGTGCCGCGTTGTCGTCAAGGGTTATAGTGGCTGGTTGCCGAGAAGACTGTTCTGGGGACTACTGCCGGGAGAGGTCATCCAACCTTCCTGACAGTTCGAACAGGATTTTCGCTACACAAGGCGGGAGTTAGAAAATGACGAGTTCCGATCGCGATCATCGCGAGTCCTCCGTTCGCAGAACCAAGATTGTGGCCACGCTCGGGCCAGCGTCCTCCTCGCGTGAAATGATCCGCACGCTCGCGCTCGCCGGAGCCAACGTGTTCCGTCTCAATTTTTCTCATGGTTCGCATGACGATCATGCGGAGCGGCACGCGACCATCCGGGATATCGAGGCCGAACTCGATCGTCCGATCGCCATTCTCGCGGACATGCAGGGGCCGAAGCTGCGCGTCGGAACGTTCGCCAATGGTCGCATCACCCTGCAGAAGGGTGAGCACTTCCGCCTCGATCTGGACCGCACGCCGGGCGACAACGCCCGTGTCTGCCTCCCGCATCCCGAAATTCTGGCCGCCGCCCAGCCGGGCTCGTCGCTCCTGCTCGATGACGGAAAGCTGCGGCTGAAAGTCCTCTCCAAGAGCGACAGCCACCTCGATACCGAAGTCATGGTTGGCGGCCCGCTTTCGGACCGCAAGGGCGTCAACGTGCCCGACGTGGTCCTGCCGATCCCGGCCCTGACGGCCAAAGACCGCAAGGATCTCGCTTTCGCGCTGTCGCTGGGCGTCGAATATATCGCGCTCTCCTTCGTGCAGCGTCCGGAAGACGTGCAGGAAGCGCGCGACCTGGTGGATGGCGCCGCCTGGATCATGACCAAGCTTGAAAAGCCCAAGGCCATGGATGCGCTGACGGAAATCGTCGCGCTTTCCGACGCGGTGATGGTGGCGCGTGGCGATCTGGGCGTCGAATTGCCGCCCGAGGAAGTGCCTCTGGCCCAGAAGCGGGCCATTCGCGAGGCACGCCGGCAGGGCAAGCCCGTTGTCGTGGCGACCCAGATGCTGGAGAGCATGATCACGAGTCCCAGCCCGACGCGCGCCGAAGTCTCGGACGTTTCGAACGCCGTATTCGACGGCGCCGATGCGGTCATGCTGTCCGCCGAGAGCGCGGCGGGCGACTATCCCAAAGAGGCCGTCGAAATCATGGCGCGCGTGGTGCGCCGGGTCGAGAACGACCCTGAGTGGCGGGCGCGTTTCGATGTGCTCCGCCCCGAGCATGACGGTTCCACAGCGGGCGCCGTCGCGGAAGCCGGCTGGCTGCTGGCACAAGCGGTCTCGGCGTCGGCGATCGTGGCCTATTCCGCCACGGGTCAGGGTGCACGTCGAATCGCGCGCGAACGCCCGACCTGCCCCGTTCTGGCTTTGACGCCTGACGATGACGTCGCGCGCCGCCTCTGTCTGTTGTGGGGTGTCCGCGCCCAGTCGGTCGGTCAGGAAATTCCGATTTTCGGAGTCGAGGGTCTGGTCGATCAGGCCGTCGAACTCGCCCGGCGCGAAGATTTTGCCCAAACCGGCGACAAGATCGTGCTAATGGCGGGCCTGCCTTTCGGCGAGCGCGGCTCGACCAACACGCTAAGGGTCATCGAAGTTTCCTGAGGCGCGGCCGTCTTTCCACCTTCGTTGGCTGGGTCGGTCCCACGGCCAGCGAAGGCGGGACATAAAAACAGAGCCACAGGGCTCCCTTTTTCTCTGCATGAGAGACGAGTCCCGCCGTCGCGTGTCCGGCTTGAATGTCCCCATGCGGCGTAGGACCATCTGGACTCGGCGGCAAGCGACCTTACGGAACGTTGCGGAAGAGTTCCTCGAGCCAGACCTCGGCATTGCCGTCGGACGGAGCGCGCCAGTCCCCACGGGGTGACAGACTGCCGCCGGGGGACAGCTTCGGGCCGTTCGGCATGGCTGAACGCTTGAACTGACTGAAACCAAAGAAACGCCGGATGAAGACTTCCAGCCAGTGACGGATCTGCGGGAGGTCATACGCGATCCGACGTTCGGCGGGAAAGTGGGCAGGCCATGCGCCATGCGCCGGGTCGCGCCATGCGACCTCCGCCATGAACGCGATCTTGGACGGTGCGAAGCCGTAGCGCAGCGTATAGAACAGGTTGAAGTCCTGGAGCGCGTAAGGGCCAACCTTCTCTTCCGTGCTTTGCACTCCCTTCACGTCGCCCGGAACCAGTTCGGGCGTAATTTCGGCGCTCACGATCTTTGAAAGAATTTCAGATACCGCCGCCGTCGTCTCCGGTTCGCGGGCCAGCCACCGGATCAGATGCTGGATGAGTGTCTTGGGCATCCCCGCATTGACGTTGTAATGCGACATCTGGTCGCCGACGCCATAGGTGCACCAACCCAGAGCCAGTTCGGACAGATCGCCCGTCCCGATCACGAGTCCGTCTTTCTGGTTGGCGATCCGGAACAGGAAGTCGGTCCTTAACCCCGCCTGTATATTTTCAAAGGTGATGTCGTAAACTGGCGCGCCGTCCCCGGCCGGATGTCCGATCGTTCGCAACATTTGCGTCGCCGTCGGACGGATATCGAGTTCATGTGCCGATACGCCAAGGGCATTCATCAGTGCATGGGCATAGCCCAGACTTTCGCCGCCCGTCGCGAAGCCGGGCATCGTGTAAGCTTCCACATGATCGCGTCCCCAGCCCAGTTCATCGGCAACGCGCGCCGCCACGACGACGGCCAGCGAACTGTCCAGTCCACCGGAAACGCCGATCACCATGCGGCTCGCACCGCTTGCGCGCATGCGCTGCGTGAGAGCGCTCACCTGAATCGTCCAGGCTTCGTAACAGTCCTGTGCCAGCCTGCGATCGTCGCTGGGAACGAACGGAAAGCGGCTGATCTCCCGCCGCAATCCGATATCCTCTGTCGGGGGCGTCAGGGTGAATGCGATGCGTCGCCATTCCATCTTGGCATTCGCATCCGCGCACGCGCCAAAACTCCCCATCCGCATCCGTTCCTGTCGCAACAGATCCAGATCCACATCCGCCAGCACATAATCGGCGCCCTCGGGAAAACGTGTCGATTGCGCCAGAAGCCTTCCGGCTTCGTAAATCGAGACCTGGCCGTCCCAGGCCACGTCGGTCGTGGACTCACCCACGCCCGCGGCCGCATAGACATAAGCACACAAGGCTCGCGCCGATTGCGAACGACACAGCAGATCGCGATCCTCGGATTTCCCGATCGTGATGTTGCTGGCGGAAGGGTTCGCGATGATCGTCGCGCCCGCGAGCGCCAGAGCCGTCCCCGGAGGCTGGGGAACCCAGAGATCCTCGCAGATTTCCACGCCGAGCGTCAGCCCGCGCAGATCCTCGGCCTCGAACAGGAGGTCTGTTCCGAACGGAACGTGATGACGGCCGATCCGTATTGTTTCCCCACGCCGCCCGATCCCCGGCGCGAAATGCCGCGCCTCGTAGAATTCACGGTAATTGGGGAGATAGGATTTGGGGACGACGCCAAGAATGCGGCCACGCTGCACGATAACAGCCGTGTTGAAGAGACGATCCGCGTGTCGCAACGGCGCGCCGACGACCATCACGCAGCGCCACGCCTGGCTGGCCTCGACGAGGTCTGTCAACTGCTCTTCCACGGCGTCCAGAAGAGCATCCTGCATGTGCAGATCTTCGATGGCATAGCCTGACAGACAGAGTTCCGGGAAGGTGACGATGGCGGCTCCCCGCCCGTCGCAGACCACGGCCATCTCGATGATCCGGGCGAGGTTGGCTTGGGGATCGGCAAGCCGCACGGGAACGGTGCAGGCTGCGAGCCGCGCGAAGCCGTGGCGATACAGGTTGCGAAACTCAGCCAAAGATCGGGCCTCCCTCGTGTCGAAGATCCTGATCTATCACACTCGGAAGGATCATGACGACGCCTGATCGGCCTCACGCGGCGCGTCCCCGGTCAACATGAAGCCGATGTTATTTTCGTGTTGAACTTCTGCGCGGGTCGTCGCGTTGAGGGAATGAACATCCCAACCGTGGCGTCACTTCCGTGGCCCCGTCATAAGAATGGAACCTTGATCATGGACCTGTTGCGCTGGACTGTCATTTTCCTGATTCTGGCCCTTATCGCAGGTGTACTGGGCTTCGGTGGACTTGCGGGAAGCTTCGCCTATCTTGGCAAGATCCTGTTCTTCATCTTTGTGGTCCTGCTGATCTGCAGCTTCATTTTCGGACGCGGACGCAGCATCTGAACTGACAGGAACGAGCGCGTCCCCGGGTGCCTGAGGACACCCGGAGACGCGCTTTTTATAATTTCACGATCATCCGACGACGCCAGAGCATCCATTCCGGCACAAAACACGCCGCCGCGAAAACAAGAGCAAACGCCAGGGATGTCGCTTTTGTGGATACCGGCACCGCGAAAAATGCGTAAATCCAGCTGAGAAGCGAGTCCGATGGCCCGCTCGGAGCGGGCAGTGCGATGAAGGTTTCGATCAAAAACCCTGAAAACATGTAAGCCACAAGGGCATTGGTCCCAAAAATCTGCATGGGTCTGAGAAGGCCTGCGGCAAGACGGCTCTTTTCATGCAGACGCGCGCCGTCGAAGATCTGGTGGAAAAAAGCGAGCAACAGCAATCCCCACCCCGCACTCCACAACACATACGAACTGCTCCAGAGGGATTTATTGATCGGAAAGAAGGGCGCCCAGCACGCACCGGCAGCCAGTGCGATTAATCCGCTCACCGCGAGCGCGCTTGGCGCGGACGCAGAACCACGTCGCAAAAAACGACCCGTTATCACGCCCAAAATGGTCGTCGCCAGGGCGGGAAGCGTGCTCAAAAGGCCTTCCGGATCCCAACGGCCTTCATAGAGGCGCCCGGTATGGAGCCAGGCCTGGGACCAGTCCGTGATGCCGCGATCCATCCACGCGGCCAGATTGCGTTCAGGATCGAAGAGCGGAAAACTCGTCCCCGGCGTTCCGAGCCCCGGAACCGGAACATAACGCATCAGCACCCAGTATCCGACCAGCAGAAACGCGCCCAGCAGGGGCATGGCTTTCGGGCGCGGCACCCAGACGACGAGGAGACCGACCGTCAGATAGCAGATGACGATCCGCGTCAGAACGCCATAGAACCGGAAATGCGCGAGATGATGAAGCGTGAAATGGGGATAGAGGCCGAGCAGGATCTCAAGGGCGAACAATATCCCCGCGCGCCGCGCGATATGCCATGACAGCATCGACCGCGAATCTCCACGGGCGACGCGCCGGTCGAGCGCCAACGGAATCGAGCACCCGACCAGAAATAGAAACGTCGGAAACACGAAATCGGCAAGCGTAAAGCCATTCCATGCGGCGTGCAGAAGCGGGGCATAGACATGGGCCCAGTCTCCCGGATCGTTGACGACGATCATGACGGCAACCGTCAGACCTCTGAGCGCATCGACGGAGACGATCCGTCGATGCGGAACCGCCTGGGGGACGGCGACACCCTCATCAATCGTCAAAAGTGAACCTGCGCCTTGATATACATGTAGCGCCCCGCGTAATCGTACATTCCCGGCGATGTGTTGTAGGACCCGTTCGCGTAGAAATTCGGGTTCCGTCCGGCGAGGTTTTTCACGCCCGCGGTGACCGTGTAGATATTCCCGCGATAGGTCACCATCAGGTCATGATACCACGCCTGATTGGTTTTCCACCACATCGACAGTCCCGGACCATAGGACGTATTCGGATAAAATGAAAATCCGTCTATAAAACGAACCATATAGGTAACGTTCCAGCGCCCATGGCTCCATGTCGCCGTTCCGTTTCCGACCCATTTCGGCACCCCCGCGTCGGTCGCAAGGTAGCTGATGAGCGCCTGGCCGTCCTGGCTCTGGGACTTGTAGGACATAATGTCCTGAATATCGGCGCCGAAGCTCAATGTGTTCTGATAGTCGAGCGGCTGGGTGTAATGGGCTGCGATATCCAGACCATCCTCGATGAACGCGCCGGTGTTCTCATGATAGCGTGAAATCGGATAAAGCTGTCCGTCGATGTCGCGACCATGCAGGATCGAACAATACGAACTTGAAAGATTGGCGCTCGTATAGCATCCGTTCAGTTCGGTCGCGAGCGAGGGATAACCGATCGTCTCGGTGATGTGCGTGTGGAAATAGTCCACCGTCGCGGTCAGGCCGGGCAGCCAGCGTGGTGTGAGGATCGAGCCGATCACATAGGTGCGCGAGATTTCCGGCTGAAGCTCTGGATTACCGCCCGTTTCGTATTTCAGCGAACCGTTGGTCTGCTTGAACGTCGCAGGGTTGACGCCCTGCGCGCGGCAGTTCGCCACGATCGTCGCCTGCTGGGACGTCGGATAGGTTCCGACATAAGCGCAGGGGTCGCGCGTACCGGTCAGGCTGATTGTTGCGCCCTGATACAGGTTGATGATCGTCGGCGCGCGGAAGCCCGTCGCGATGTTGGCTCGGAAGCTCACATCCTTCGTCGGCGCGTAGATCAGACCGGCATGCCAATTATAGGTCTGGCCATACGTGTTGTAGTGCGAGAAACGTCCCGACGCCTCGGCTGAAAGAGCCTTGGCCCCTGGAAGATCCTTCAGCAGCGGAATGCTCAACTCGCCGAAAACCTCCGTGACGTTGTAGCCGCCGCTGGTGTTGTTGCGGTACTGATTGGAATTCAGTCCTGCGATATCCTCGGGCGACGCCTTGAAGTAACCGTCCAGACCGCGATGCTCGACGCCAACCGCGATACCGAGCGGACCGTAAGGTAGCCGTGCCAGATGCTTGTTGGCGAAGGTGAGCTGGGTATCGCGCATTTCCTGGCCGGACGGATAGGTATCCGTGAAGCCGATATAATTCGCCGCCGCCTGCGACATCGGGCCCGCGAACGGATTCCATGCGGCGCAGCCCTGCGATTGCGCACAGAGATTGGGGTCGTAATAACCCTGGGTCGAGCCGGCACCTCCTGTCTGGCGGAAGCCCAGCGCATTCTCCATATTGCGCCAGTTGACCTCCCCGCTCTCGGTGGAACCCGTGACGGTCTTGCCGTAGGAGAAGAACCAGTCATAAGTCCAGCCACCGGAGTTCGGAAGGTCCCCACGCGCGCCACCCGTGAACTGGAACGAGTTGATGGCATTATAGCCGTAACGGCGGCCGATGCCGAACATGCGCTGATAGAGTGCGACATCCTCGCCGAACGGATTGCCCGGCTCTCCCGACGGCACCACCATCGCACCGGAATTGCCGGTCAGAGTCGTCGCGGGAGTTGCGACATACATCGGTGTGCCGATTTCCTCCGTCTGTGTATGCGCGAAATAATTCGACGTGTAGAGTTGCAAATGCGAGTTGACGTCGTAATGCCCGGTGACGTTCAGGTTTCCGATCTGCTGCTCGGAGATGATCTGATTGTCCTGAGAATAGTCGTAATTGTCGCCCCAGCTATAGGGACTATAGGTTCCGTTGGAATTCTGGATGACGGAATTGGCGACGCCATCGCTATGCGCGGTCAAGGGTTTGCCGCCATTGACGGCTGCGAAAACCGGTTGGGGTCCATACTGGGAACCGAAATACTGGTCCTGCCCCGGTGGATTGTTGACCTTGGCTTCCTGCATGGCCCATTTGCGCTGATCTGCGGCCATGGGCGCCTGATAGTTGTAGGAACCTGCGATTGTGAAATTGCCGCGGTCATGATCGAAATTGAAACCATGCGCGATCGTGACGGCCGCTGTCTGGTCGTCTCCGTATTCACTGATGCCGCCATTGGCCGTGACGGTCGTGCCCGTGAAATTCTTCTTGAGGATGATATTGACGACCCCCGCGATCGCGTCGGCGCCATAGCTCGTCGAAGAACCGTCCTTGAGAATTTCGATCCTGTCGATCATGGCGGGCGCGATCGAGTTCACATCGGGACAGTCGACGGTGCTGTTGCCGTTCACCATGCGATGTCCGTCGACCAGAACCAGCGTCCGTGCCGTGCCAAGGCTGCGAATATTCAGACATGAGCCGCCAGCGTTGCTGAATGTGTTGCCGGAGAAGCCCATTGAGGGAATACGGGCAAAGATGTCGCCCGTCGTCATGGACGATGATTGCTGGATCTGATCGGCCGTAATGACGGCCACAGGCTGGATTTCAGCAGTTTCCCTGGCGCCCAGATGCGTTCCGACGACCGTGATCGTCTCGCTCTTGCCGTCCTGCGTCTTTGAGACCGACTGCTTCCTGGCGCTCGGATTGCCAATCTGCTGCCCATTCGTCGTCCCGGGAAGCGATATGATCTGCGCATGGGCCGAAGTCGTGACCGCGAAAGCAACCACCGACACGCCAGCAGACAAAACTGATCGCTTATATGCCTTGAGATAGCCTTGCTTCACTTCAGCCCCTCCGCCTGTTCCGGCGGACTCCAGAATCCACCTATAACGGAACGATCCGATATCGAAGTGTTTTCAGTCTATTTCAAAAACGATATCTGGCATTAACTTTAAGTTATGACCTGTTGCATTCGCGGCGTCATCCGGCCGACGCGCCGACGTTAACCGCATGTCGAGCTCCTCGTCCAGAAACAGGGTTTCCACCCGAGCGGGACAGTTTCGGAAAGCCCCCCCAATGCGTTCATCAGACAAATTCAGCCATCCACGAGCGTCACTGTCTTTCAGGTACCGCCTCCCTCAGCGGAGCCGGACCATGGCGTGTGAGAAATGGATGAAGCCCCGGGATGCGCAAAGAATTTTCTCGCGTCCAGGATGATGTTCCGGAAAGGTGAAGCTGCACATCGTGCCTGCACGCCAGCTCTGCCAGCGTCTGTTCGCCCCGGATCGTCTCCGGCGCGATCCGCGATTTGAATTCCCCCGAATATCGTTTCATCGCAACCATGCCCATAAACAACTCGCACTCTCTCCGCCGATATCGACGGAAACGTTCCCAAGATCCCGTCCTCAACCAAACCTGACGGGAAGGCGCTGCGTATGCAGGTATATCTTTTTATTTTGGAACCAATTCACCCCGTCGCGTTCATATCTATCTGCGGGTTTATATCGCGAAAACAGGTGTGAGATGATGACGTCGGCCTCCGCGCTGCTGCTGGCGCGATTTCAGTTCGCCTTCACGGTGGGGTTTCACATCGTTTTCCCCGCATTCTCCATCGGCCTGGCGGCCTATCTGGCCGTGCTCGAAGGACTTTGGCTCAAAACCGGTCGCTCGGCCTATCTCGACCTCTATCGCTACTGGATCAAGGTTTTCTCGGTCGTCTTCGCAATGGGCGTCGTGTCGGGTCTGGTCATGTCCTACGAATTTGGGACAAACTGGTCTCTCTTCGCACGTAAAGCCGGACCTATCCTTGGCGTTCTCCTCTCCTACGAGGTGATGACGGCCTTTTTTCTGGAAGCCGGATTTCTGGGCGTCATGCTGTTCGGCATGAACAAGGTGGGGCAGAGACTGCATTTCTTCGCCACCTGTGTCGTCTCGATCGGCACGCTCATTTCCATGACATGGATCCTCGCCTCCAACTCCTGGATGCAGACACCCAGAGGCTACACCATCGATCCGGCGACCGGCCGTTTCCTGCCGGACGACTGGCTGGCGATCATTTTCAACCCGTCTTTCCCTTACCGCCTGGTCCATATGGGCATGGCCTCGTTTCTTTCCGTCGCGTTCGTGGTCGGCGGGACGGCCGCGTGGCACATGCTGAGGGCGCGCCGTCATGGCAAACTACCCAGCGAACAGATCCGACTGATGTTTTCGATGGCCATGTGGATGGCCACCATCGTCGCACCGCTACAAATCCTCGCCGGTGACGCCCACGGCCTGAACACCCTGAAATATCAACCCGTCAAAATCGCCGCCATGGAAGGCGACTGGGAAAGCGAAGGGCGCGCGCCCGAACTGCTGTTCGGCATTCCGAACATGAAGACCGAACATACGGATTATGCGATCAGGCTGCCGCTGGCGGGCTCCCTCATCCTGACGCACAGCCTTGATGGCAAAGTGCCGGGCATGAAGGATTTTCCGCGAGACCAGAGACCACCCTCACCCGTCATCTTCTTCTCATTCCGTATCATGATCGCGCTGGGTATGCTGATGGCCGCGACCGGTCTTCTGTCGCTCTACATGCGCTGGCGCGGACGGCTCTATGTCAGCCCGTTTCTCCACAGGCTTGCACTGATCATGGCCCCGGCGGGATTCATCGCCCTGCTATGCGGCTGGGTCACGACCGAGGTCGGCCGCCAGCCGTGGACCGTTTACGGGCTTCTGCGGACGGAGCAGAGCGTCTCGCCCATCATGCTTCCAAGCATGGCCATTTCGATGACCGCCTTCGTGATCGTCTATGTTTTTGTGTTTGGTTCCGGCCTTGTCATCCTGATGCGGATGCTATCGCGCCAGCCTGTAGCTGACGAACACGATGCCAGCCAGGAAACACCAGCGGATATCCTGGCCGCGCGTTCCCATCCCGAGACAGTGCTTCAACGTCCCAGAGACGGAGTCTGAGGTCATGACCGGCATCGCATACTGGCTCCCTGTCATCTGGTCCGTCATCCTGGCTTCGGCGATCATGATCTACGTCGTCCTCGATGGCTTCGATCTCGGCATAGGCATGCTGTTCGCGGTCGAACGCGACCGTGGCCGTCGGGACGTCATGGTCAACACCATCGCACCCGTCTGGGACGGTAACGAAACATGGATGGTCCTTGGCGGCGCGGTGCTGTACGGGGTCTATCCCGGCGCCTATGCAACCCTCCTTCCAGCTCTGTACATTCCCATCCTGCTCATGCTCCTCGCCCTGATTTTTCGTGGCGTGGCCTTCGAGTTCCGTATCCTGACCCGGGACCGCGGTACGGAGGCCTTGTGGGATCTCGGCTTCATGATCGGATCCGGCCTCGCCGCCTTCTGTCAGGGCGTCATCCTCGCCGGTGTCATTCAGGGCGTGTCCGTCACGAATGGCGCCTTCAGCGGCGGGCCGCTGGACTGGCTCACGCCTTTCAGCGTGGTCTGCGGGCTGGCGGTCATGTGTGGTTATACCCTTCTCGGCGCCTGCTGGCTCGTATGGCGCACGGATGACGTTCTGGAACAGAACTGTCGACGCTGGGCCGGTGTCCTGGCCATCGGACTCTTCGTCTCGATTGCCGCCGTCAGCTTCTGGACGCCGACTCTCAACGCGCCATATCTGACGCGCTGGACCATCTGGCCCAATATCGCATTCGTGGCGCCGGTTCCGGTTCTGGTCGTAGTACTCGGCTTCCTGTTCCAACGCGGTCTGCGCCAAAAGCATCCCCTTTCCCCGTTCCTGTGCACGCTCGGCTGGTTTTTCCTGTGCCTGACGGGACTGGGCATCACGATATGGCCCTACGCCGTGCCGCCGACCCTGACCTTGTGGGACGTCTCATCGCCGCCCAAAAGCCAGATTTTCCAGCTCGCCGGGACAGCGATCCTGCTTCCCATCATTTTGGCCTACACGATCTATTCCTATCGTGTGTTTCGCGGAAAGGTGACGGCCGCCGATGCCTATCATTGAAATCGTCGGAGGCCAGGGCGAGGCCGCTCCCCAAAGCCTCAGTCGGCGACTGGGCTGGTTCGTCCTGATCTGGATCGCCAGCACCGCGGCTATTTTTCTCGCCGCCGGGGCGATCCGTCTCCTCGTGCCGCACTGAGCGACAACTCCTGAGCGGGATGGAAATGCCCGGCAAGCCCCTGAACGGCAGCCCTTATGCCGGGCGAGACATCGGAACGTTTCTCAAGACCGTGCAGGACCATAAGCGCCGTCTCGGAGAGACTGTCACTGTCTTTTCGCCATGCCCGCAGAAAAACCCGCAGGCGCAACCGAACGCCGTTCGGCGTACTGGCCGACTTCACGGCGTCACACAGTTCGATCACCCACATACCCAGCACCATGGCCTGCATGTGCCGGTCCATATAGGCCAGCATGGTCTCGCGTGGGACGCCCTGGCAGGTCCTGACGGCCCGCACCATGCTGTCGGCGTTGGACGCCAGCCATTGATGGATGGAAAGGCGGTTCCGCGTACGTCCCAGGGACTGAAGCTGTGTTTCCACCCAGGCCGCGATGCGCTTCAGATGGCTGTCGGCCCGGAAAGGAAACACCACGCCGAAGGTCAGCCTCGCAAAAAGGACCGCCCCAAGAAACGCGCTCGCGCCATTCAGAAACGAGATCTCGTCGTAGCGGTCCAGATTGGACGGTCCGATCAGCACGGGCAGGAACATATTGAACGAAAAGGCGTGATTGACGAGCCGGGGGGCACGGGCCGCGAGTCCCCCGACCATCATCGGCACCAGCATCAGGATGCCGAGATATTCCGGTGTCGTGACGGCGGGCATGACGAGAAAGACGTAGAGACCCGCAACCGCCGCGCACCACACGGCACCGCGTAAAAATCCCCCCGACGCCAGGGCGGGCACCTCCCGAGTCGCCAGAAGTCCGTACACCAGCGCCACGAACGACACGAAAGCGGCGCCTGAAGACCACGCGGTCACCTCCCACAGGAGCCACGCCCCGATGATCCCGAAGGCCGCGCGCAGACCATTGGAGACCGCTTCGATCATCTGGCGGGACGAGCGCGTCCGGAACACAAAGCGATCCCCGCGAAACGGAGACATAATGGCCTGGATATGGTTCCAGGCCGCCTTGAGATCGGGTTCCAGATCGCGCGCGGTGCCACCGCCCCGCGTGCGCGCCAGCACCGCGAGCAGACGCGCGAGCGTCGCCCGGGCATGATCGGCGCTCCGCCGCATCCCGGGGCCCATCTCCAGCACGTCGAATTCGATGCGCGTGTTCGCATCGACCAGTTCCGTCAACAACCGGCTTTCGGCCTCGATGTCGAACGGGACCGTCGCGGCCGTCCGCGCCGCGATCGTCTCGGTGATCTGGCGCAGGCGTCCGATCAGTCGGCGGCGCGCTTCCTGCCGGACGCCCGGCAGAAATATGGCCGCAAGCGCCGCCTCGCAGGCAATGCCAAGAATGATATACGTGCCGCGCGCCATCGCCACGTTGAAAACGTCATCCGGCTGGCTGATCGCACCCGTCGCAACGATCGCCGAGGTGAAACTCATCACCAGAAGACCGTAGCGCCGATATCCGTCGAAGAATGTCGCCAGACCGCAGCACAGACCGATCCACAACGCCAGCGACGCGAAAAACAGGCCCGCCGCCTGGGGAAAGAGCGCGATCAGCACGATCCCGACGCAACATCCCACCACCGTGCCGACGAGACGCCATCGCGCCTTGGAAAGCGTTTCTCCCCGCGATGCGGTCGCCACCACCCAGACCGTAAGCGGCGCCCATTGCGGACTGCCCATCTCCATCCACATGGCGATGAGCAAAGACAGGATCGCCGCGACCGAGGTGCGGAGGGCGAATCCCAGATTCCCGAGAGACGGCGCGAACAGCCACCGCCAGCGTTCGATCAAACCCGCAGGCCAGAGGCCAATCGCTCTCCCGTCCACAGGTAACGCTCTCTCCATCCAGAAAACCCGCAGGCTGCAAAAATCCGGAAGGCAGGTCCAAGACTTTGTGGTGATGTCATCATAAGGGGAATTTATGATGCGTCATCAGACCCGCAGAACATCTTTCAGAGCGAGACTGCGGGCAATATGCCAGCTTCGCGTCATCAGGGCCGTCTCAACCGGTTGCCGAAGACGTACAAGACCGACGCCGTGTGTGGGGCAAGGCTCCATGCGCCGGATCTGAAGCGTGTTGTGGTGAATACGATGGTCAGGCAGCGCGGCGAGAGGCAGGATCGTCGCCAGCCGCCCCGCCAGCAGCTCCGCGTAAAGCACTTCCAGAGAGTTCGTTTCCAGAAGAACGGTCGGCTTCACGCCCGCGGCGTCAAAGCACTCATCGACGATCTGGCGGCTTCGCATGCTCTGCCCGAGCAGACACAAAGGCACCTCCGCCACATCGGCCCAGCCACAGCTCCGGCGCGTCGGCAGCGCCATGCCGGCCGGAGCCGCGAATACATGCTGCTCGGCATACAGCTCATGGGTCTCGAAAGCGCCGTCGGACGGAACCTGATCCAGATAGATCAGGCCCAGGTGAAGTCGATGCTCCGCCAGGTCGCGCAGAACTTCGGCGCTGGCCGATACAGTCAGCTCGATATGAAGCGCGGGAATGGCGGCACGCAGGCTTTCCATCAGCGGACGGGTCACCTGAATGGCCGGAGGCATGACGCCGAGCGACAAGGTTCCGCCCGCGATGTCCTGAGCAAAATGGGCTTCCTGCCTGAGTCCGTCGAGCGCGGCCACAGTCTGGCGCGCCCATGCCAGAACACGCTCTCCCTCCGCCGTCAGGCCGAACACGCGGCGGTTCCGCCGCACGATCGGCAGACCGAGTTCATGCTCAAGCTGGCGGATCGCCATGGAAAGCGCTGGCTGGGAAACCCCGCAGTGGTCCGCCGCCCGCGAGAAATGCCGGAACTGGTCAAGGGCAATCAGGTAGGTCAGTTGACGCAGAAACACATGATTTTCCTGTGGAGAGAAGACCGCGAAACTGTGTGCGTCCGCGACGGCCTTGGCAATCGCGGGAAGCGTTCGACTCGCAGGCGCGGCTCAGCGAGCGCGTCGTCCTGAAACGTAAATACTGCTTCTTTTCAGGGTTCTGAGTTTTCGCATCCCAACTTTTCCGAGTCCTCGCAAACAAGTCTTGAATTATATCTTAAGATCTATATATCTTACGACATGTCTAGAGAACACATGCACAAACATCATCGTCGTCCCTCTTTCTTCGCCGCTGCCTTCCAGGCGGCCGGTCGCGCCCATGGAGGGCGCTGTTTCGGCCGTGGCTTCGGAGGCTTCGGTCGGGGATTTGGCGGCGGTGATTTCCCGGCAGGCCGCAAGTTCAGCTCGGAGGAACTCCAGCTGCTCCTGCTCGCCCTGCTGGCCGAGAAGCCGGCGCATGGCTACGAACTCATCCGCCAGCTCGAAGAAAAATCTGGCGGTTTCTATGCCCCCAGCCCCGGCATGGTCTATCCCGCGCTCACCTATCTCGATGAAATCGGCCGCGCCGCCGTCACGCAGGACGGCAACCGCAAGCTCTACACCCTGACCGACGAGGGGCGCGCTTTTCTCGAAGCCAACCGCGCACGGGTGGATATCATTCTCGACATGCTGAACCGCATCGGCAGCCGCATGGGCGACGTGCGCGATGCCTTTGCCGGTGTCGACGCCGCGGACCCGCAGGCCGCGGAAGACGTTCATCTGGCCCGCCGTTCGATCAAGCAGGCCCTGATGCGCAAGCGTGGCTGCTCCGCTGACGAGGCCCGGCGCATTGCGCGGATCCTCAACCGCGCCGCCGCCGAAATCCTCAGCAATCCGGACTGATCACCCAGTTTCAGGACTCTCCTATGGACATGCCATTTCCCTCCCTCGCACCGACCCGCGTGCGACATCCGCTCAGGCAACGGATGCTGCAGGTCGCCCGCGTCGAAGCGGTTTCACCCCGCATGCGAAGGGTCATTTTCACCGGCGACGATCTCAGGGATTTCGTCACCAGCGCTCCCGATGATCACGTCAAACTCGTCTTTCCCCTTCTCGGCGACGACAGACCCGTCCGCCGTGAAACGGCGCCCGAAGGCAGCCCGGGCAGCGATCCGTCTGTGCCGCATGTCATGCGCCAGTACACCCCACGCGCCTTTGATCCGCGCGCACGGGAACTCGCCATCGAATTCGTCCTGCACGGACATGGCCCGGCCACCCGCTGGGCCGCGCAGGCCTGTCCCGGACAATGGCTGGGCATGGGTGGTCCCAAAGGGTCGCTTCTGGTGCCCGATATTTACCAAGCCTGGCTGCTCATCGGCGATGAAACGGCCCTTCCCGCCATCGCCCGGCGGCTGGAGGAAATGCCCGCAGGTCGACGGGTTACGGCCCTTATCGAGGTCGCCGACGCGCAGGAAAAACGGCCTCTCGCCACGAAGGCCGACGCCACCATCCAGTGGCTTCCGCGCAAAGGCATCGCGGCCGGACGGTCGGAGCTTTTGCAAGAAGCTCTGTGGCATACGTCCTTTCCGGCACGGAGCACCTATATCTGGATCGGGGCGGAAATTGAAACGGCGCGTACGTTGCGGGACATTCTGATTCGCGAACGCGGGGTTTCGCGCGAACAGGTTCGTGCCGCGGGATATTGGCGCCACGGCGTCGCCGATGGGGGATCACGCGTCGAAGACTGAGACGCAGCGGCCTTGAAGCGAGACGGCCCGGCGCGTAGGACAAGGACGGTCGGATGCGAAAGGTCCGGCGCTTCCGTGACCTCAAGCTGGTCTGCGGAGGTCACTTCCTGTTCGACCCCGGGACATCGCGTGCGCGTTCAACGAGTTCCTATCCTCCTTCTCGCACTGATCGGAACTCTGGGCGGGTGCACACCGCCGGATTTCCACAAGCCTGGACCGCTGCGGGCCGACGCGGCCTATGATGCGCTTTTCCCCGCATGGGCGGAGCTATGCGCCGTCTCGCAGATTTCCAAAATTCCCGGCTATGGCGCCGATATCGCGGGCGGTCCGGGAGGACACGCCGTGATGTATCTTCAGGGCGCGTGTCTCGACCCGAACTCTTCCTATCCGGTTCTGCGTGCCTGCTCGGGTGACGGGACAGGCATCAGCATGAATTCCCATTTCGTCAACGCCAACTGGGTCGGCGTTCCGGGCCGGACGTTCTTCTATGACGGCATTCTTAAACCGGATGAGGGCCTGACACGCGCGGCCTATCAGGCAACGAAGGCAGAAGCCCGGCGACGCGGCCTTTACGCCAGCATCGATTTCCAGAACTGGGCCGTGCGTGACCGTCCCGCAGGCTCGTCGCGCGAAAACTGGAAATACGAGGTTTCGATCGGCACGGATTACGCCGTCAGCTACGGGCGCGCGCGCTACTGCGACCGCGTGCCGCTCACGCCGGGGCAGATGCGGCGCGTCATCGATTTCCTCAATGCGCGCAACGCCGTTTATCGCGACGGAAAAAAGACGTTCGAGACCAATGTTCTTCAGGACAACTGCAACCACCTGACGCATAATGCCCTCGCCGCCGCCGGTTTATGGCGCGAATGGCCGATCAACCAGTTCGTGCTGGCCGCCGCCTTCAGTTTTCCCGTCCCGAAAAACGAGGTCGTCAACCTGCTCGATCGCATGGAACGCCACGATCCGAGTGATCTGCGCGCGCTTTATCGTGATCCCCTGACCCGGCAGACGCTGCTCCATGACGGCTGGCTCCCCGGCGGTCCCGGCGTCATTCTGGACTCGCATCCGGCACATGCGCCCAACGCCGTCTACAACACCGATCTCTCCCTGATTTTCTACGACGACCCGATCCTGGGTCATTATCACAGGGCGTTCCGCCGATATCTCGATGACCCGCGCTATCACGATCTGCGCGCCAGTCTCCTGTGGTATCGCGAGCTGTATCGCCGGATCGA
Source organism: Brytella acorum (assembly GCF_029309905.1). Lineage (GTDB taxonomy): Bacteria > Pseudomonadota > Alphaproteobacteria > Acetobacterales > Acetobacteraceae > Brytella > Brytella acorum. Next base: position 207,782 of record NZ_JARBJP010000004.1, on the reverse strand, counting down.
AGCCCGGAAAAAACCGCTGGCATGGTGGCTCAGGCGCGAACCCACGGACTTCGCCGTCTTTTACGACGCCTATTATGCGTGGCTGACCAACGCGCGAAAACGCGTCGAAACCGGTCTTACGACGCTCGATGCCGCGCCCGACGCCAGCGCATCGCGGACAGAACCGTCCGGAACACCGCCAATGGCGCCTCGACGCGCAGACGCCCTGCAAAATCTCCCGCCAGCAGCGAAATGACGCTGTCGCGCATGCGCAGGACATTCCGGGGATTGAGAAACAGTTCCCGCAGATCGGGATCGTTGATGCCGTAGATCATCCACGCCACGCGGCGCATTTCCGCCCGCGTCCGCCGCTCTTCACGACGCGCGGCGCGACGCCCTGCCTGTGGATGGCGCAGCCATGCCCGCGCGACCCGCGCGCCGCGATATGCGCTGCGCATCGCCAGCAGAACCCCCGACGAAAAAACCGGGTCCAGAAAGGCGTAGGCGTCGCCGATCATGTAATAGCCTTCGCCCCGGTTGCTGTCGGCGCGATAGGAATAATTACCGGTCGTCGTCAGCTCACCGAGGATCTCCGCCGCCGCCAGCCGTTCCGACACGCTCGGGCTCTGCGCCACTTTCTTCCAGAACACTTCGGTTTTCGGTCCGTTTTGAGACTGGAATGCCTTTTTATCCCCGACAAACCCCACGCTCATGATGTTGTCGCGCAGCGGAATCATCCAGAACCATCCGTCCTCGACGAGGTGGATGGAAATATACCCGTCCATCCCCGGCTCACGCCGCGTGACATTGCGAAAATGCGCGAAAATCGCCGCCGTGGAATTGTTCTTGTCCGCATGGCGGCCGTGCAGCCGACTGGCGAGGAACCCGTCGCGGCCCGATGCGTCCAGGACGAAGCGCGGCGCGAAATGGTGCTCGTTTTTCTCACGGTCGATCGCGACGATCTGCGCCCTGCCGCCCGGCACGAACCGCGCCTGCGTCACCCGCAGCCCCTCGCGCGTCGTCACGCCATGCTTCGCCGCGTTGCGGAAGAGGATTTCGTCAAATTCGGAGCGCCGCACCTGATAGGCGTGCGTGTCCCTGGCGCCGATGGCGAGGCGAAACGGAAAGGCGACGCGCCCCTCTCCACGATCCGATACGAACTCGGCACCGGGTTTGAAGACCCCGATTTCGCGGACCTGGTCCAGAACTCCGAGATCCCGCAGGATCGGCAGATTGCACGGCAGCAGCGACTCACCGATATGAAATCGCGGATGCGGATCCTTTTCCAGCATGACCACCGCCAGCCCCCGGCGCGCCAGAAGCGTTGCCGCCGTGCTGCCCGCCGGGCCACCTCCGATGACGAGGACATCGCACGCGCCCGGGGCAGACGGCTGGACGCTCACGCCATGCCTCCGTTGATGCCGATCGTCTGGCCGGAAATGTATCCCGCCTGACCGGACGCCAGAAATCCGACCAGATCCGCCACTTCCCGCGGCTCCCCGCGCCTGCGGGCCGGCACGACGGAGGCGACCTCGTCCGCGCCGATGAAGTCGGTGGCGGGAGAGGCGATCATGCCGGGCGCGATGGCATTGACCGTGATGCCACGGCTTCCGACCTCGCGCGCCAGAGAACGCACGGCGCCCTCAAGACCCGCCTTGGCGGCGGCATAATTCACCTGCCCCCGGTTGCCGAGCCGCGCGCTGACCGACGAAAGCGCGATGATCCGACCCCACCGCGTCCGCGTCAGGGGCAGAAGCAGGGGCTGGACGACGTTGAAAAATCCATCGAGCGAAACGGACAGAACGCCACGCCACTGCGCTTCGCTCATTCCCGCCATCGTGACATCTTCATGCGTTCCGGCGTTGTGAACGATCACCTGCGGCACGCCTTGCGCGAGAACCGGCGTCAGCGCCTCACGGGTCGCGACGGTATCGGCGAGATCGCAGCGCCAGACTTCCGCGCACGCGCCGTCCGCACGCAGTTGATCCACCAGCACGCGGGCGCGCTCCCCCGCATGATGGGCATGCACGATGACATGCAACCCATCGGCGACAAGACGCCGACAGATCGCCTCGCCGATCGGACTGGTGCCCCCGGTCACCAGCGCGCGCCTCATGACGGCCTTCCCAGGGGACGAAACATGACAATGCCCCGCCCGGACACCAGGCTTTGGCCATTCGCGGACGTCACTTTGAAGCCATAGATCATCCCGGCCGTGTCGCTCTGTTCACGCACGACGTCCAGATGCAATGTTCCGTATTCCGGCACGTCCAGCCGCTCGCAGACCCATTCCAGATCGCGCAGGGCGGCGAGATAGGCCGGCGCCTTCAGCCTCTCGCCGGCACCGGTCAGCGCGCCATGCAATGCTGCCGCCTGCATCGCCATTTCCGCACCCGCCAACGGGCCAAGCCTGCCTTCAAAACGAAGGGGATTATCCTCACGCAGGTGTGCCCGCGTACGGGCGCTCAGCGTGGTGGCGGTCCAGGCGAAACAGGAGTCCAGCAGGCAGCTCGCGCCCTGATGGGGAATCCGGCTCATGATGCCCGCGCGATCGATCAGCACGGCCGGACCTCGATCGAAAGATGCCCCGATGCGCCATCCAGCGCGACACGGCGGTTCTGCCCCCGCGCAAGTGCTGCAAGGAGAGGCAGGGCCTTCGCCGCGGGGTTGCCGTCGATCAGGCCGTAAACGCCTTGGCGCTCCGCCTCCGGCTCGCCCGGTCCGACTCCGCAGGACATGTCCAGCACCGCCAGCCCCGATGCGGCGTCCTCCGCATCCAGAACCAGCGCGCAGCCGAAAATGTCTTTCGTGACGCGCACCCTGCCGATCGGCCCCGGAATGGGCGCGTCATACGCCACCAGCACCACGGGCTTGCGCTCGACGAGGCATTCCGCCGCCGCTTTCAGCAGGCCGTGCCCGAACGACCAGTCGAAACACCCCAGCGCCACGACCGGCGTGATCGCGCCGTGGCCGATCGTCCAGTATCCGGCGGCGGCGTTATGGACCGAGTTGTGAAACCGCGTGGGAGAGACCTCGCCGTCGGGCACGCTGAGGGATGCGAGAATATCGTCCATCCCGGCGCCATCGCCGTTGGAACTGGCGAACACGCCCCGCACGTCCGACACCGCCAGCCCCGCCTGCGCGCAGGCTTCGTCCGCCAGCAACAGGGCCAGTCGCGTCACCGCGCCGCTGCGGCGGCGTTCATTGGGCGGCAGGCAGTCAGGCGGGGGCAGGTGCACCGGACCCGGCACCCAGTCCTCCTCCCCCCGCAGCACGCGCAACGCCTGCGCCCAGCCGGACAGGCCCGGCCCTCGAACGGTCACGCCGCGCACGCCGATACGCATCATGCCGCTCCGAAAATCAGGCTGCAATTCGTGCCGCCGAAGCCGAAGGCGTTGCTCATGATCGCTTTCGGCATCCGTTCCAGATTGGCGGTCAGAACATGACTGCGAAAGGCCGGATCGGGGGTACCGACATTCAGGCAGCCTGCGAGAAACCCCTCGCGCATCATGAGGGCGGAAAACAGAGTTTCGATGATACCGGACGCGCCCAGCGTATGACCCGTCCAGCCCTTGGTCGATGCACAGGGCACGCCATCGCCGAACACGGCATGAACCGCACGGTCCTCCATGGCGTCGTTGGCGAGGGTGCCCGTGCCATGGAGATTGACATAATCGATATCGGACGGCTCCAGCGCCGCGTGGGCCAGCGCGTCGCGCATGGCATGAATCGCCCCGCGCGCCTGCGGGTCGGGCGAGGACATGTGATGGCCGTCGCTGCTGACGCCGTAACCGAGCCAGCGCATCATGACCGTTGCATCGGGACGCGCACCCTCCCGCTCCAGCAGCACGAATCCCGCTCCCTCGCCGATGGATATCCCGTTGCGACGCGCATCGCATGGACGCGTCATGTCCGGCGCGATCAGTCCCAGGGAGGCGAAACCCCGCAGCGTCATGCCACACAGACTATCCGCGCCGCCGACGACCACGGCGTCGCACAGCCCCGCCTCAAGCCAGTAGCGGGCATCCACGAATGCGCGCGACGACGAGGCACAGGCGTTGGACACGCAAAGGAGCGGCCCTTCGAGACCCAATCGGCTCGCAACGAAACGCGGCAGGGCAAACAGGTCCTGCGTGCGGGCCTGGTCAAATGAGTCTGGCGGCATGCCCGCAACGGGATCGACCGCCGCATAGGCTTCTTCCGCGCTGAGAATGCCGGAGGTGGACGTGCCCAGAACGACCGCGACACGATCCGCGCCATAAAAAGCCCGCGCCTGCATCACCGCGTCGAAAAAACCGTCGCTCATAAGCGCCATGTCGGCGAGACGGTTGTTGCGGCAGTCGAAACCGGGATTCACCGCCGTCAGGCCGTGTTGTTCAATACCCGGTACGCGGCCGATGAATCCTTCTGTCACCCCTGCGAAGTCACAGCCCGTCAGGCCGGAACGACGCTCTTTCAGAGACAGAACCGTCTGGGCAAGGCCATGGCCCGCCGCACTGACAACCGTTCCCGACGTCACCACCAGAGGCTTCATGATATGCGTGCCCGTCCCGTCCCGATCCGTTGTCCAGCCAGCAGAAAGCCGAAAATCATCGCCAGAACGACACCTGGAGCCACTGTCATGCCGATATGCCGCAAAATGACCGTTTGACACAACGCCAGCAGACCGAATGTCAGCGCCGTCATGGCGTTGCAGGTCAGGAGCGTGCGCATGGTTCGCGCCCGTTCCTCGTCATCGAGCTGGGGCCGGGCGAAGAACAGAGCATAATCGAGGCTCACACCTGTGACGAATTGCAGGGCGATGAAATGCACAAGGGTCAGCCTCACATCCAGAAGCGCGAAAATGCCCAGGAGCGTGACGAGCGCGGCTCCCACCGCTCCGAGAACGCGCCCCGCGCGCCTCACGTCGCGCAGCCCCGCTGCGAGCACCCCCAGCGCCAGCAGGCAACCGAATGCCATATAGCGCAGCGTCCGGGCCATGTAATGGGCCGAAAGCCCGTCCATCTCCCGATGCAGATCCAGGACCAGAACATTGGGACGGCCCGCCATGGCGGCGGCGACCGCCTCCGGATCGCTCACGCCTTCCGGCAGCACGAGCCCCCACCAGCTTCCGCCACGCTCGAAGATGAGCGAAGACAGCGCCGTCGCCAGGGGCGTGCCCCTGAGATCCTCGGGACGCAGGGGGGGCATCTGGCGGCTGGCCGTCACATCGTCGACGAAACCGTCAAACGCACTTTCCCGAAAGGGCAGGTCCTCCCTGGCCGTCGTGACGGCCTGTTTCAGCGTGGCCGCGTCCGGGAGCGTCCGCGCACGGCCACGCTGCAACGCGACGGAAGGCAGGAGCCGCGCGGCATCCTGCGCACCCGTGATCGCGCCCTGAGCCGCCAGGCGCGTCATCACCGGGAGCATCGCTTCCTCGCGGCGCAGAACGTCCTGCGCGTCACGACCTGAAACCGCCATCATGAGTGATGCGTCAGGCACGCCGAGTTCTCTTCGGAAGGCTTCATCCAGCACAAGTCGTCGCGCGGGGATGGAACTGAGGGCGGCGAGCCGGGTGTCCAGGCGCAGGGGATGAAGCGCCATCGCAGCCAACCCGGCCACGACGGGGATCAGGCATGCGATCCGCCACGTTCGCGCCGTTTCGGCGCGCCGCAGACAAGGCGACGGGCCGCTGACGACGGGTGCGAGATCCGCCGATACGATCAGGCCGGGCATGATGCGGAGCGTGACGATCGCCGCCGTCAGCAGCCCGGCGGCCGCGAACGTACCAAGCTGCGCCAGCCCCGGCAGACCGCAGAACATCATCCCCGTCAGGCCCAGAATGGCGGTTGCCACGCCGATCCGCAGACTGTCTCCGATCCGCCGCAGCGTCGCGCCCGGCCCTTCGCCACGATCGCGATGCCCGATCAGCAGGACAGGATAATCCAGCGAGACGCCGAGCATCGTCATGCCGAAGCCGAAGGCGATGCCGTGCACCGAGCCGAAGACCAGCCGCACTACGATCATCGCGACGCCAAGCGAGAGAAGGAACGGCACGCCGATCGCCGCCAGAACCCAGAGCGAGCGAAACCGCCAGTACAGGATCGTCGCCACGATCAGCGTCGAAAATAGCGCCATCGTGTCGACATCGTGCCGCATGGCGGTCGCGCTCGACAGCGCGAAAACGGCGGGTCCGCTCATCAGAAGATGCGCGCTGCCGGGATGAAGCGCGGCGAATGCCTCGCGGATCGCGCCCTGCGCGTCTTTCTGCCGTGGCAGATCCATCCCGGTCGCGCGCGTGCGGATCAGCAGCAGGGCGCGTGGATCATCGCCGGGACGATCAGGCGCGAACCAGACGCCCTGACGCATCCGGACGTGAACATCGGGTTGCAGGGCATGGAGCGTATCGACGAACGCGTTGGTCGGGTCGCGCAGAAACGTATCGCCGAAAGCGCTGCCGGCAGCGGAATCGAGATTGTCCAGCACGGCGCCGAACGCTGTCTTAAGGCTTGCCTCGCTGAAATCGCGCGCCGCGTTATCCGGCGAGAGCTGATAACGATGACGGAACAGCACGTCATGCAGGGCCTCGCTTTCGACCGGATCGAAAGCCCCATTGAGCACAACGACGAAGCGGCGATCGCCCGAAAGGGTCTTTCGCAGACCCGTGCTGAGACGGGCAAGCTCCGCCTCGGGGACATCTTTGTGAGGAGCGCCTTCGATCCCGAGCATGATCACGGTGCCGGCAGCCCCGCTCTGCACTTCGCGCAGGAGAAAACGCGAGCCGACATCATGTCCGCGCGGCAGGAAGCCGGTCATGTCCGTACGCAGCGGGATGGCAACGAAAACGATGGCGGCAAAAATCGCCGACAGCACCAGCGTCCATGCCAGCCGCCAAGGAATGACGGGACGGATCACGGATCGAGCGTCAGGGTTCGGACATCGCCATTGGCCTGAACGACCCGCAGCGTGTCGATCACATTGTTGCGGCCGGTGAGCGTGACTGTGCGCACGACACGCGCCCCGTCGGCGCCGAGGGGCGTCATGACGAGGGTCCAGCCCCGTGCGTCGCCCGAAGCCGCAAGCGCGTAATAACGTTCGAGAGCCGCGCGGTCCCCTTCCAGCGGCGCGCGCAGCGTGGTCGCGAGAAGACTCAGGGCGGGATTCTGACTGAGCGTGACGACATGGACGGCGCCGGACCCGCGCCGGATCGAGACCGTATCGCCATCCATGATCATGTCTTCCGGATGGGGCGCCAGCGTGTCCTTGCGGAGATAGGCCGGTCGATGGAAAACCAGGATGCCCGTCGAGACCAGCGGGTGTGTCAGAGCGCCGATCTCGCGCGTTTCATGGAATGTCCGCGTGCGCTCCGGCACCTGTCCGAGTTGCGTGATGATCGCGCGCGCAAGATCCCGGCCGCCATCCGCCGCCCACACGCCCCCGGAATGAAGGGCCATGCAGAGCGCTATCAGGACACGCCACTTCACGTCAGATCCTTCCAGTAGTCATAGAAATTGAACCACGCGAAAGGATGCGCGCGGCAGGTCCTGTCCATCCATCCGGCATAGCGCACCGCCGCCGCATGGGTGAAGGCCGCGCGGTCCTCTCCGGCGTCGGGCATGTCGAGGCCCAGAGCTTCGAAATGCACCTCATACGTCCCATCGTCCTGACGCAGCGCCTGCGCCAGCAGCAGCGGCGTGCGTGTGACCAGCGCCAGGCGAAAAGGTCCTTCAGGAAAATCGACGGGATCACCCAGCAAAGACGCGGATACGGTGCGCCCGGTCCGCGCGGCGCGATCGCCGAGAATCCCGACGGCTTCGCCATGCGCGAGGGCATCCGCCACGCGCAGCATGGTTTCGGGCGGACCGATCGGAAGGATGGCCTCCGCATAGCCGGGGGCGAGGGCTTCGAGCGCGGCCGTCGCGCCGCCCAGATTGTCACGATACATGAGCATCCGCATCCGGACACCATGCGCGTGACCGATCGCCCGCATGGCTTCAAACGAACCGATATGCGCGCCGAGCAGCAGGCACCCCCGACCCGCGGCAAGGGTGTCGAGAAAGACCTCCTGTCCCTTTACTCGGATCTCGGGCATGTCGCCGCTGCCGAGGAGAAAGAACGCCCGATCCAGAATGGCCTGTGCGAACGCATGGAAGTGGCGCAGAACGTCCAGAGTTCCCGGAGCGCGTGGCAAAACGCGCCGCAGATAGGCGCGCGATGCGCGCCGCGCCTGCCTGTGGGCGAGAAGGCAATAGACGCTGATGGGCCATAACAGCACGGCGCTCCGCCGTCGGCCGACGCGTTGCGCGATCTTCAGCAGCAGCGCCATGACCCACCGGCTCCCCCATTCCGGGACAACCCAGCGCGTGTCAGCGCGCGTCATCATCTTCTCCGGCCTGCAGCACGGCGCGCAGGACCAGTTTATCGCCGCACCGGCCCGTCAGGCGCAGGCCGTGATCCATCCATCCGGCGAAGAACGTCACCGACTCACCGGGGAGAACCGGGCGCAGAAATTTGGCCGTTCCGATCCGACGCACCGTCCCGAAACCCGCGTTTCGCAGTCGCGTCAGCCCGGCTTCGAGCAACATCACCCCAGGCACCACGGGCTGGTCGGGAAAGTGACCCGCCAGACAGGGATGCGTCGCGGACATGCTGAACGTCCCGATGTCTTCCATTCCGTCGTTTTGCGCGGCCAGATCACGCACGGCGCCCAGGGTCAGCTTGCCCATGGCGTTGCGCGGCAGCGCGGCCACCAGGCGAACGCGACGCGGCAGGAATGCGGGCTCCACGCGCGCTCTCAGAGCCTCAAGGATGGATTCAGCCGAACATCCCGGCGCCACCGCGAAAACCCGCATCCGCGTCGCGGCCTCACGGATGTTGCTTTCAGGCCGGAGAAAAACGCCGTCCCTCACGCCCTCGATGCCGAGAAGCGCCGCGTTGAGCCCCGCCATGGAGGCGCGTTTCCCGCCGAATTTCACCAGATCGCCGATACGCCCCATCAGACGCAGACCGCGTTCACCATCCCGCTCGACCACATCCGGCAAAAGCTGGGCGGCCATGCCGGGGGCCGTGACCGTCGCCCCTCTGGCGTCGATCGCCAGAGCGACACCTTCGCACAGTTCCCAGCGCGGGCCATCGAGGGTGCGGCGCGTCGCCACCGAACCCGTTTCCGTGGTCCCGTAGATTTCCGTCACTTCCGTCGCCAGCACCGTCTCCGCCGCCATCGCCTGTTCGGTGTCGAGGGGGGCCGACGCCGAAACGACTCTCCGGATTGGCGGCAGGGCAAGGCCGGATCGCACCAGACTGCCCAGTTGCAGCGGGGTCGTCACAAGAATTCCGGGTGTCGGCGTCTGCCTGAGCTGGTGTCGCCAGTCCGCCGGGTAGCGGCCCGGCCCCGTCATGGCAGTGACGCGTGTGGCGAGGCACTGGATCACCACCGCCTCGAAGCCGTAAAGGTGGTAGGGCGGCACGGTGCCGACAAGGCAGGCGGGCTCGGGATCGGGGTCCAGCAACGCACGGCGGGCGACGCCGCGCGTCACCAGACCGCCCCATGACTTCGCGTGGCCCACCGGCTCACCCGTACTCCCGGAGGTAAACACGATGGCGACCTGCGTATCGGCCCCGATGACCGGATTGAAGGGCGCGTCGCCGGAGTCCCTCGGCTGCACGCCCCTCCCGAACGGATCGGGCAGCGTGATGGCGCCGTGTGGAAGACCGGCGCTTTCCGGATCTCCGTCGATCGCGACACAGACGGCGCGATGAGAGGCGGCGAGTGTCGCCAGCCCGTCCGATGTCCGGTTGCCCGTCAAAATCACATACTGTCCCCGCAGCAGGGTGGCTGCGAAAAGCACGGTGAAACCGCGCAGCTCGCGACAGAGGTTCATGACGGGCTGATCGGGCAATTGCATGGCAAGGCGATGCGCGGCCGCCAGAAATTCCGTGCCCGTTATGAGCGTATTATCACGCTGGAACAGTACACGCTCCGGCGCATAAACCAGAGACAGGTCCGGCCAGACCTGTCGCGCCGGAGGAGGGATGTCTGGCATCAAGCTGCCGCGCGGTGAGCCTGCACGTAATCACAAAGGGAGCGCAGCGAGCCGAAAATTCGTTTGTTGTCCGGATCGTCGGATTTCAAAGTCACTCCGTAGTCGCGCCCGACCAGCAGGGCAATCTCAAGCGCATCGATGGAATCGAGGCCCAGCCCCTCTCCGAAAAGCGGCGCATCGGGTGCGATGTCTTCAGCCGCCACCTCAAGCTGAAGGGCCTGGACGAGATTTTCGGCCACTTCGTGCTCAAAAGGCGTTTGCGCCGCTGTAGAACTGTTCGTATTCACCACTAGTCTCAAGCCACACGAGGATCCGGTCGTCCTGCTATCACACCGAGTTACGATCGCAAAGCAAAGCGCACCCGGCAAAGTCAGTGCACTCCGGGGGGGACTGGGCTCGCTGCTGCTGTTCGCCTCCCTGCTTTGCAGCCATCTGCCCCATGCGACCGGATCGGAGGGACGGATCGCCATCGGGATGCTGTGTCTCCAGGGCGTGTCGGCCGCTCTGCTCTTCGGACGTCCGGCGCTGATCCTGTTCTCGACGCTCCTCCTGCTTCCTGCCGCGACGCGGTGGCCCGCCATCGCGATGGGGCTGGACGGCGTCATGATCTATGCCGGAGCCCTTGGCGCGCTTCTGGCCGTGTTCGCACGCTCGTTGCGCAAGGGACGCGAGCCCATCGTTTCCCTGTTTGCCCGGCGCGTGCACGGCCCACTGCGGCCCGATGTCGCCCGCTACACGCGGCGACTGACGATTTTCTGGAGCCTCTTCTTCGTCCTGGCGCTTGGGGCGCCGCTTCTGCTTTCCGTGCTCGGCCCCGCCGGAGCCTGGCGCTGGCCCTTGCAGGGCGGCACGTTCGGCGCCGTCGTGATCCTGATGATCGCCGAAGCCGGGCTGAGACGTCTCATCATCCGTAATTTCGAGCATGTCTCACTCAGGACGACGGTGGCAGCGTTCCGCGGCACCTATACCAGACCCAGGTCATGAACAGCCTCAGATGCATGAAGCCGAGGCGGATATTATCGCGTCCATAATGAAAATGCGAAATGCCGCCCTGGGCCGTCGAGAGATATCGCACGTTCGTCGGCACATTCAGAACCGGGACGCCCTGCCATGATAGGCGCACGGCCAGTTCGGGATCAAAATCGAAGCCGGTCATGAAACGCGACGACGTCATCACGGCCAGCATATCCTTCAGGGGATAGACCCGAAAGCCGAACAGGCAGTCCACGACCGCTCGACGCGTTTCCATCGCGGCCAGCACATTGGAAATCTTGCGTCCCCAGACCCGCAGGGCCGGAGCGTCCGGACCGAAGACCGGCACTCCCAGGATCATCGCCGCCGGATGGGCCCGCGACTGCTCGACAAAGGCTGCGATCGCCTCGGCCGGATGCTGGCCATCCGCGTCCATCGTCAGAATATGGGAAAATCCGAGTGCCGCTGCCCGGACCGCCCCCGAGCGGACCGCCGCTCCCTTGCCGCGATTACGAGCGAGTTTCACGATATGAAGTCCTGAATGAGCGGCCGCCAGGAGAGACAGCGCGTTCTCGCTGCCGTCCGTACTGCCATCGATCACAACGATGATATCCGGCCATACCGACAGCGCTTCGGCAACCGTCGAAAACAGGAGCCTGCCTGAGTTATAGGAGGGAATCAGAACGGCATGACGGGACGCGCGCAACATCGTCTTCTCTTAGCCTTCGAACACAACCGCGACCATCATTGCCATCAAAGGGCATCGTCTCAAAACAGCCCCCTGCGCGAAGCCGACGGGGGGGGGGGGGGCTGAGCAGGACGCCGGGAGATCTGTCTTCGCGCCCGAAAATCATCGCAGGCCCGATACGACGCGGCGCGCGCCCTTCGATCGATCGTCCCGCCATGAGTATTCAATACTTATTGATTCCATGCCCATATGCGCGCCCTTACACGGGCACATGACATTTCGACGGAGGACAACATGATGCGGGAGACAAATGCCACGAATTTTCTGGCCGCGCAGGGCGTTTCCTTTTCGGTTCACGCCTATGACTATGCTCCCGGCGGCGGTCTGATCGGCATGCAGGCCGCCTCGTCCATCGGCGAGGATGCCGGGAATGTGCTCAAGACGCTCATTGTCGAAGTGGACCGCAAAACACCGGTCTGCGTTCTTGTGCCGGTCGATCAGAAGGTCAATTTCAAGGCTGTCGCGGCCCTTTTCGACGGGCGCAACAGCAAGATGATGGCCCCTGACAAAGCCCAGGAGCTGACGGGCTATCAATCCGGCGGGACAAGCCCGTTCGGGGCGCGGACGGCGATTCCGGTTGTCATGGCCTCGCAGGCGATCGACAAGCCCTGTATCTATATCAACGCCGGCGATCGCGGGCTTGTCGTGAAACTTTCACCGCTTGATGCACGGAAAGTCACGAACGCCATCATCGCCGACATCGCGGCCGCCTAAGGGCAGAGTTCAGGAACCGTTGATGAATATTCATGAGTACCAGGCGAAGGCCCTGCTGAAATCCTGCGGAATGCCAATCCCGCAGGGACATGTGGCCCATACGCCCGACGAGGCGAAAGATATCGCGCGCACGCTTCCGGGCGATGTCTTCGTCGTCAAGGCCCAGATCCACGCCGGAGGCCGGGGCGCCGGACACTATGTCGGCGAGCCGTCCACGGGCGGCGTGCGCCTCGCTCACTCCGCCAGCGAGGTCGAGGACGTCGCCTCCGAGATGTTTGATCGCGTGCTCGTCACGCGTCAGACCGGACCGAAAGGCCGTCTCGTCCGCAAACTCTATGTCGAGGCGGGCTGCCGTTTCGAGCGCGAGCTTTACCTTTCGCTTCTGATCGATCGTGAGAAACGCTGCCTGACGATCGTCGCCTCCCGGGATGGCGGCATGGATATCGAGGAGGTCGCGGAGAAAACCCCCGAGCGCGTCCTGACGACCCTGATCGACCCGGCTCTGGGCTTTCAGGAATGGCAGGCCCGCGAACTCGCTGTCCGTCTGGCCCTGCATGGCAAGCTGATCCGCGAGTTCGTGCAGGTCGTCCAGTCCGCCTATGACGCGTTCATGGCCTATGACGCCTCCCTGATCGAAATCAATCCGCTCGTCGTCACGCATGACGGCGCGCTTCTCGCGCTCGATGCCAAGATGAGCTTCGACGAAAGCGCATTTTTTCGTCATCGCACGCTGGAAGATCTGCGTGACGAGAACGAAGAGGATCCCCGCGAACAGGAAGCCGCCCGCTACGGCCTGTCCTATATCGGGCTCGACGGCACGATCGGCTGCATGGTCAACGGGGCGGGTCTGGCCATGGCGACCATGGACATCATCAACGCCGAGGGAGAAGAGCCCGCCAACTTCCTTGACGTCGGCGGCGGCGCGTCACGCGAGAAGGTCGCGGCCGCGTTCCGCATCCTGCTGGGCGACCCCAAGGTCGAAGGCGTTCTCATCAACATCTTCGGCGGGATCATGCGGTGCGACGTGATCGCGGACGCCGTGATCGCCGCGTCCTTCGATGTCGGACTGAAAGTGCCGCTGGTGGTGCGTCTTGCCGGGACGAATGTCGCGGAAGGGCTGGAAAAACTGAAAAACTCGGGCCTGAAGCTGACGGTCGCGGACGATCTGGGAGACGCCGCGCGCAAGATTGTCGCGGCTGTCCGCGAGGGGAGAAACGTCTGATGTCCATTCTCGTCAATCGCGACACCCGCGTTCTGACCCAGGGTTTCACCGGCTCGCAGGGCACTTTCCACGCCCAGCAGGCGCTGGCCTACGGAACGAAGATGGTGGGCGGCGTCACACCCGGCAAAGGTGGCACCACGCATCTCGATCTGCCGGTTTTCGATACGCTCGCCGAAGCCTATGAGACGACCGGAGCCGAAGCGACGGTCATCTATGTGCCTCCCGCCGGGGCGGCTGACGCCATCCTCGAGGCCATCGCCACCGGGATACCGCTGATCGTCTGCATCACGGAAGGCATTCCGGTGCTCGACATGGTGCGGGTTCGTCATGCGCTGGAACGCTCGAAAAGCCGTCTCGTGGGGCCGAACTGTCCCGGCGTCATCACGCCCGACGAATGCAAGATCGGCATCATGCCCGGCCCCGTTCATCGGCGTGGGCATGTCGGAATCGTGTCGCGCTCCGGGACGCTGACCTATGAGGCCGTCGCGCAGACGACGGCTCTGGGCCTTGGGCAGAGCACGAGCGTCGGCATCGGCGGCGATCCCGTCAAGGGCCTCGACTTCATCGACGTGCTCGAGATGTTTCTGGCCGATCCTGATACGGATTCCATCGTCATGATCGGCGAGATCGGGGGTCGTTCGGAACTCGATGCGGCGGAATTTCTCAAACACGCCCGCTCACCGAAGCCCGTCGTGGGCTTCGTCGCCGGTCTGACGGCACCGCCGGGACGCCGCATGGGCCACGCCGGCGCGGTCATTTCGGGCGGGGACGACACGGCGGGCGCCAAGATCGACGCGATGCGTTCGGCAGGCGTGCATGTCTCGCCCAGCCCGGCTCTTCTGGGCGAGACGCTGGTGTCCGTCCTCAAAGGAAACCATGGGTGACGATGGCGGCTGATACGCTGGCAGGCGCGGCGATCGCGCCGTTCCTGCCGGATCTCGCCTGACGCCGCGTCACGGTTTTCAGGGAACGGGGCATCGTGACCTGTGGCAGGCCCCGAACGTGAAGGATGGAAAGCGCGTGAGCGTGACGAGCCGGTTTTTTCGTATTACCCCAGCATCTGTCCGATGATCTGGGCGGTATAATCGACAACCGGCACGATGCGTCCGTAATTCAGTCTGGTCGGCCCGATGACGCCGATCGCACCTACGATCCGCTGGGCGCTATTGCGCGCGGGTGCTACGACCATAGACACGCCCGACATGCCGAACAGGCCACTTTCCGCGCCGATATAAATTCGCACGCCCTCGGAATCCTCGGCCAGTTGCAGGAGGCGCAGCATGGTTTCCTGTGTTTCCAGACGCTCGAACAGCATCTGAATGGTGGTCAGACGTTCTATTTCCGTAATATCTGCCAGAAGTTTCCCCTGTCCGCGCAGAAACAGGGTGCCATGAGCGGCATCCCAGCTTGCCAGTCCGCTCTCGATGACATTGGCGGCCAGTTCGTCCAGTTCGTGACGATCGGCCTTCATGTCCTCGGTGACCCGCATGCGCAATCCATCGAGCGTCAGATCGCCCAGATGCGCATTGAGGTAATTGGCGGCTTCGACAAGCGCTGAGGGTGGCAGGCCCGGAGGCGTCTCGATGACGCGGTTCTCCACCTGACCGTTGATGCCGACGAGAACAACCAGCACACGAGAAGGACTGAGCGCGACGAATTCGATATGTTTGAGCGGCGTATCGGTTTTGGGCGCGAGAACCAGCCCGGCGGCGGCCGACAGGCCGGAGAGGAGCGATGACGCCTCCCCGAGCACGTCCTCGACCGAGCGTCCCCTTGATTCAAGACGGCTGGCGATGTGGCGCCTTTCCTCCTCGCTCAGGCTCCCGAACTGGAGCAGCCCGTCGACGAAAAGCCGCACGCCTTTTTCCGTCGGGAGGCGGCCTGCGGACACATGCGGACTGAACAGCAACCCGGCGTGAGTGAGATCCGCCATGACGTTGCGAATGGTCGCGGGAGAGAGGACGGGGTTGAGACGCTGGGAGAGGGTTCGACTGCCGATCGGCTCCCCCGTCGCCACATATTGTTCGACGATCTCGCGCAGGATGGCGGCGGCGCGGGGATCAAGACCCTGCGAAAGACCACCTGCGGAAAACGGGCCCGTCCCGAAACCGCCTGGCGGAAAAGACCTCGACTCCACCATGATGTTTCTCCTGCCCGCCTTGATACCTCTTTCAATCTAGGCTTCGCCGCGCAGGGTTGCCAGAGCGCGATGGGGTGGCGGATCGTTCATCGGCGGACTAAATGCTCCACAAGTCACTGTCCCGACCCCTCTGTCACAAGGACTTTCATGCCCCGTCCTTCCGGTCGCGCTCCGGACGAAATCCGTCCGGTCTCCCGTGAACTCGGCTTCGCCCGCCACGCCGAAGGCTCGGCCCTGATCCGGGTCGACGGCACCGAGGGGCTCTGCACGGCCTCGATCGAGAAGCGCGTACCGCCATTTCTCCGCGGCAAGGGACAAGGCGGGGTCACGGCGGAATACGGGATGCGTCTGGCCAAAGCGAGCACGGCGCAGTTGCTCGACTCACAAAAACACGCATTGGAGAACATCGCATGAACACCGAACGTCGTCTGTCGCGTGGCGCGCGCATCGTCCTCGCCAGTCACAACCAGGGCAAGCTGGCGGAATTTCGGGCGTTGCTGGCCGATAGCGGCATCGAGATCGTCTCGGCGGGCGAGTTGGGCCTTCCCGAGCCTGATGAGACAGGTGAGACATTCGAGGACAATGCCCGAATCAAGGCTCTTGCCGCCGCACGAGCCGCGGACCTGCCCGCCCTCGCGGATGATTCCGGCTTCTGCGTCACCGCGCTGGACGGTCAGCCCGGTGTGTATTCCGCGCGCTGGGGCGGCCCGGACAAGGATTTCGCCAAGGCCATGGCGCGCGTCAATCATCAGCTTGGCGGCCATGCGGATCGCAGCGCCGCGTTTGTGGCTGTGCTTTGCCTGGCGTGGCCTGATGGCGAGACGCGTTGCGTGGAAGGCCGCGTGGAAGGGGATGTCGCCTGGCCGCCGCGCGGCGCGCATGGTCACGGCTATGATCCGATTTTCCTCCCCGAGGGAAGCACGCGCACATTCGCGGAAATGGCGGCGGATGAAAAAAATGCGATCAGCCATCGCGGGCGCGCCCTGGAGCGTTTTCTGGCGGAATGTGTGACCTCGCCCTGAAGCGGCAAAGGACCGGAATCCATGTTTAAAAAACTCGCGGGTCTTTGGTCACGCTCCGGTCCGGCGGTCACTCCGCCTCACACAGTTCTTCTCGCGGATTGCAATTTCCCCCGCCCGCTCCATGACGCGGGTTCCGTCGAAACAGTCGCACTGATCGGTAGTTTGCGGGGGCTTGGTTTTCAGGTTGCTTTTCTGGCGCTCGGGGAGTTTTTCCTGTCGCCGGATCAACGGGACCCGGAGGCACGCGCGGCGCTAGAGCGGCAAGGTGTTCTGTGTCTTTCACCCTCGCCAGACCAAGGCGCGACGGGAGATCTGGGAATCGCCGACGCGTGCGCATCGCTCCCATCCGTCAGCGTCTGCATTCTCGCCCGCGTGTGCTGCGGCGGCGCTTTCGCCGAGACGCTGCGCGCGACCTTTCCCAAAGCGCGTTTTCTGTTCCTGCCACACGATCTGCATTTTCTACGTGAGGAACGCGAAGCTCTTCTTCAAGGCGATGGTGAGGCTCTTGCGGCGGCCCGTCAAACACGCGAACAGGAACGTCATCTGCTGGAAACCTGCGATGCCACCCTGATGGTTTCACGTTATGAAATCGACGTGGCACGCCAGTTGGTGCCGGGTGCGTTATGCGTTCATCTGCCGCTCACACGCCACGTAACCGCCAGGGCCATGTCGGCCGGGCGACGGGATATCGGCTTTATCGGTAATTTCGGGCACCGTCCGAATGGCGATGCCGTCCGGCATTTTCTGGATGTTCTCTGGCCATCCATTATGGCGCATTCGCCCGACACACGTTTTCATGTCATCGGCGACGGCGCCCCGGACTGGCTTCGGGCGCTTCAGTCGGAGACGGTCATGATCCATGGTCACGTGCCGGACCTGGATGCACTCCTGAAACGACTGCGTCTCACGGTAGCGCCGCTACGCTTCGGTGCGGGCGCGAAGGGAAAGGTCATCAGCAGTCTTGCGCAAGGCGTTCCCTGTGTGATGTCAGCGATCGCCGCGGAAGGCATGGATTTTCCCGTCGGGGTTACGGACACCTGCTGTGCGACCGACGACGCCCGGTTTATCCGGATGACCTTGTCACTGCTGCAAGACGACGCTCTCTGGCAGCATGTTTCCGATGCGGCGACGCGTATGGTGGAGGACATGCATGGCCCGGACGTCATGAAACGGCAGCTGGCGACCCTTCTGGACGGATTTTCTCTCCTTCCATAAGGAGAGCCGCCTGGACGAAAGTCTTTTATCGGTTTCCATCGAGGATCACTCAGAGCAAGGGGACACCTCCGCATACCCAGCTGAAAAAATTCCGCCCGGGTCGAAGCAATCCAACGCCGCCTTCATCCGTTGTGCCTCCAGCTCCTGTCGCGTTCATGACGATGAACGCCTCCGCCACCATGTATTCCGACCCGAAAGACAAATGCTCATGCTGTTGTATCGCTTTGTAGCCCTTGGCGCCTTGCTGCTGTCTTCCGGAGCTGGAGCTGGAGCCGCAGCAACACATCCCTCCGGGTCCGCATCCTTTGCAGGCTTCGACCTGAGCGACTCGACCTCCGGCCACGAACGGCTTCGCGCCGCGCCCCTCCCCAGTTCCGACGGCAGCATGGCGCTGGCTTTCGACGCCGTTCGATCGTCCAATTACCACACGGTGGCACCGGGCCTGATGCTCCGGGAAGAACGTTCGTGGAAGGCAAGCGACGGAACGACCGTCTATGAGGGGACGATGCGGATAGGGCATCCACCACATCGCGGAGAGTCCATCATTGCCGAAATCGATGCGACGACGGGCCTTTCCGCTGGTGCTGAAACGCATCGGGTGTCGCGGCTGCGCCTGTCGATCGACGGCGACACGATCAGGGTCCAGGCCTTTGACCCGGACATGAAAGCCCTGGATGCCGTGGGAGGCACGATGACCCGCGATCGGATCATCGCTTTTCGCATCGCCGTCGGCCCCTCGGGACGGACAGAAGTCGTCGTCAACGGCACGCGCGGGATTTTCGCGCTGCCTGTCGCGGAACCCCTCTCCTTCCAGATCGGCCTTACGGTGGAGCAGGATATCGGCCAGCATCCTGATCCCGTTGACGTCAGGATGCTCGGCCTGACCGCCGAACACCATCCACGCTTTACGGCCTATTGAAGCCGCCGGACGTCAAAACGACGCCATGATGCTCGCATTGACGGAGCGCCCCATGACGGCGACGGGCATCAGGTCGCCATCCGCCTTGTAGTTGCCCAGAGCATAGCCTCCGAGCGGCTGATAGGCTCGCTGGTTCAGCACGTTATCGAGCCCGAGCTCGAAACGCATCATGCGCCATTTATAACCGGCCGTGAGGTTGAGCAGGGCATAACCCGGCGTGCGCGGTTCGCTGCGCAAGGCGTCCACGGAACTCTTACGCTTGACGAGCTGGATTTCGGCGCGTCCCGTAAAATCACCATAGGTCTCGTCGAGCGCGATGAAGCCGTTGGTCGGCATCTGGTGATAGAGGCCGGTATGGGTCTGAAGATCCTGGCCACGCACCCAGTCCAGCTTCGCACTGAATACGCCCGTTCCCCATTGCGGAGCCGACCATGCCTGATAGCTTGCGGAACTGTTGATGCCGTAGATCTGGGCGTTGTGATTGACGAATTTGAGCTGGTCGAACCCGTCGGAGAAGACCTTGAGACGGGTGACGTTCACGTAATGATGCACGTACGTGTAGTAAGGCTGGATTTTTACGTTCCAGAGTTTCCGCGCATCGTCATGAAAGTCGGCTGTCAGGGACGCCGTGTTCGCGATTTCGGGCGAGAGATTGTTATTGCCGACATAACCATTCCCGTCGCCGAACCAGCCGATCATCTGTGACGCCATCTGGCTCTGCCCCCAGGCATAGCGCTCGAAGAAATTGGGCGAGCGCGTCTTTCGGGCGTAGCCCCCCTCGATCGAGACATTCCGCGTCGCGTCCCAGTGGGCCAGCGCCGTCACGTCGAAATTGATGTCCGTATGGCGATGATTCTGGGCATTGAACGCGTTCGCCGCCGCGCTGTCGGTCGCGGCCATGCCCGCCATGCCGCCCATCCCGCTCATCCCGCCCATGGATGACATGCCGCTGGCCCAGGCATAGGGTGACACGCTGCCCGTGTTCATCATGACGAGGTCGTTGCGGAAACCGAGAAGCGTGTGGAACGAAGGCGTGATTCGCGACTCCCATTCGGCATAGTCGCCCAGGCGGTCACGCACGCCGCCATTGATGTTGTGATACGTATCCGGCCCCATCATCATGCTGCCCGCCAGCGGCGGCCACCAGTCGTTCAGGCCCTGATGATCGAAGGAATTGCCCAGCCGAAGGGTGTTCCGTGCGCCGAGCGGTATGGTGGCCTTGATGTTGTAGCCCGCCGAGCGGGAATCATCGTTCATCGGCATGCCGGTTGTCGCCGTATGGCCGCCCTTGTCATCCAGCATGTTCATCGCATGGTTGACGCGCTGCCAGTACCCCCGGACATCCAGCGTCCCCCAGTCGAAAGCGCCGGAATATTTACCGTTCACGGAAGACGAACGGTTGTTCGTCATGTCCATGTACTGGTTCGGAAACCCTTCATAGGGGGTGTCGGTCTGGGCGAAGGTCAGCGCGAGGAGGTGGTTGTCCTTGTGGAAACCCGCCGTGACGCTGTGGCTGTAGGTCTTGTAGGAACTGGACAGGACGCGACCGCCGCTGCCGCCCGCGTGGTAATCGCCCCGCTCGGCGTAGGAGGCGCTGTAATTGAGGCTCCACCAGTCACCGGCGACGGTGCTGCTCAGGCCGCCTTCCCAGCCGTTGCCGTTGCTGTGATAGGCGCCGCGTGCCCAGCCGGTGAACAGGATCTTGCCGCGCCGGGCGAAACGCGGGTCCTTGCGCTCGACGCTGATCGTGCCCGCGATACTGTCGCCGCCCATGCTGACCGGGGTGATGCCCGCGACCGCCGTGGCTTCCGTCACCATATCCGGCGAGATGTAAGACATGGCCGGGTTCATGTGATTGGGACAGGCAGGGGGAATCCGCACGCCATCGACGGATGTGGCGACACGGTCATCCGCCATGCCGTTGATGACCGGCAGGGAGGATATGCCGCCTGCGCCATAGAGGCTGACTCCGGGGAGGCGTGACAGGAGATCGGCGCTGTCCGGCGAACTCAGGGCGCGCTGTCGCAGCATACGTCCGGAGACCGCGTTGGCATTTTCGGTCCGATCGAGAAGCGGGGGCGTATCGGCCGCGTCCACGTCGAGTTCGGGAAGTGTGACAACGGGTGCGGCATGAAGGCTGACCGGCCCAAGGGCAAATGCGGCCAGCAGCATGCGTCGCGCCAGAGGGCGCGAGCGGAAAAACAGAAAAGACATGAGATCGTTCTCTTCGGAGTAACCACGGCAGCCATGCGCGAACGCAGGCTTATCGGTGCTCAGGCAGCGATGATGAATCGCTGCTCACGAAGAGACACTGGAGGCCCGCGAGGCAGGGCATTGCGACGCGTGGCCGCGGGCGGAGCGCGCGCGCGCAGTCCGGCCCAGGCCCGTCGCAGGATGATGCTCCGGGGCCGCGGAAGGCTGGGCATGACCTGAAAGATCGCGGGAGCCAGCGTCAGAAGCGGGCACAGGAAGCACGGCGCGTCTGCGTCATGACCGGGCTTGTCGGATTTGTCGGCGGTTCCGGAACGCGCCGTGACATGCCCCATGCCGGGCATGCCGCAATCGGGCATGACGGCGGAGGCCGGGACGATCCTCTGCCCGATCAGGCGTTCGATCGTGGCCCGTGGCATCTCGCCCGGTCGGCCTGCTCCCATGACGACGAGCTGGCCGATCAGGGAGACCAGCGCCAGCATCACCCACCATTGGGAGGGTCGCGACAGATCCATCATGGCGCGCCGACAGGACATGGCTGCGTTGTCCTCCCACACTCCGTCATTGTCAAATCCGCGCGAGGGGCACATAGCTACCGGCCATGATACCGGAAGACAGCCCCCTCCGCGTTCACGGCACGGATGCGTCTCAGGCGCTCTCGCGAGACAATCCAAAGGACGGCCTTGGGTTTCTCGGGGCGGGAATCGTCGTGGCGCTTCTGGTGCATCTGACGCTTCTCTGGACGTTGACGGCTCATTCGAAGCGCCACCAGGTGCGCGATGTCGCTGTGGAGATGGTCTTTACCCCGCCAGCGAAACCCGCGCTTCAGCCGCCGCCGTCCGAGATCCCTCTGGAAGCGCCGTCAGAAATGACGACGGCCCCTCAGCCATTGCCAGCGGAACCGGAGGAACTCTCCCTACCGGTGCCGGAACACCTGCCCGTCGCCCGCCCTCCGGTCTCCGCGTCGTCCTCCCCGCATCGACCTGCCGCCCTGCCCGGCGCCACCGGAGCGGCGCCTCAGGACAGTGCCGCCCGTGGGAGACCGGGCGCCGGGACCGCTCCAGCGTCGCAGCCCCGGACGGCGTCTTCCATGCCCGCCGCGCCCGCATCTCAGGCGCCTGGTTGCAGAGCGATGACTCCGGCTTATCCCGCGAGCGCGCGCGTCATGCGGGAAACGGGAGCCGCTGTCGTGCTCCTGACGGTCGCGCCGGGCGGCGCGGTCACGGCGGTCCGACTGGAGCAGAGCAGCGGATATGACGATCTCGATGACGTCGCCGTCGCCGCGGCGCACGAGGCGCGCTGTACCAATGCAACCGGTGCCGCGAGTCAGCTCCGCCTGCCGGTGCACTTCCGGTTAGGTGCCGGAACCGCTGGATCTCCCTGAACGGGGACGCTGTCAGTCGAGCCGCTGATCGAGGATTTCGCGGGCCTGCGCCGCATCGACCGCGATCTGCGCTTTCAGAGCATCAAGACCGCTGAAACGGCGCTCTTCGCGCAGCATGACATGCAGGGCGACCTCGAGTTCCTGGCCATACAAATCACCGTCGAAATCGAAAATATGGACTTCGACGCGGCTTTCCGGCCCGTCATTGACCGTCGGGCGACGCCCCACATTGGCGACGCCTTGGCGCGTCCTGCCATCGGGCATAGCGACCGTTACGGCATAGACGCCGCGCGCGGGCTCGACATGGCGGCCAAGCGGCACATTGGCCGTCGGGAATCCCAGAAGCCGCCCCCGCTTGTCGCCGTGCGCCACCGTGCCGACGATCACCCAGGGGCGTCCCAGTTCGGCGCGGGCGCGCTCGGTATATCCATCCTGCAGGAGCCGACGGATACGACTCGATGAGAAAGGACCGCTCGTGTCGGACAACGGAGGCACCACCGTGAGGCCCACGTCATGACGTTCCAGCGCGCGTTCGAGGAAGGCGATTCCGCCCGTGCGCCGATGGCCGAAAGCGAAGTCAGGCCCACAGGCCACATGCTTCACGCCCAGACCGTCGATAAGAACCTCCTCGATGAAGGCCTCCGGGGTCAACAGCGAGAAAGCCTTGTCAAAGCCAAGCTGGAAGATGTGCCGAACGCCATGCTCCGTCAGATATCGGGCTTTCATGGGGGGCAATGTGAGGCGGATGGGCGGGTCCTGGGGACGGAAGAATTCGCGCGGATGAGGCTCGAATGTCATGGCTCCCAGCGGACAGTCCGGTCGCGCGGCGTGCAGCGCATGCAGCAGGTGGACATGGCCGCGATGAACGCCGTCGAAATTGCCGAGCGCGGCTGCCGTGCCGCGCGCGTTCGAGGGGATATCCCGCCAGTCCGTGTGGAGCATCACGCGCCTGTCAGGCCGAACAGGGACGAGACTTCATGCAGATCGGCGGCATGGGGCATGTCGGCGGCGGGTTGGGTTCCGTCCTGCGGGCGCACCAGCTGGCAGATCTGGTACCCGGCGTCACGCGCGGCCTCCAGCTCGGCTGCGATATCGGACAGAAAGAGAATTTCCCCTGCGATCACGCCAGCGCGTCCCGCGATCTCGGCATAACTTTCCGCGACCTTCTTGCTCCCGATATCGAGATCATAAAACGCCTCGAAGAGCGGTGTCATGTCGCCTTCCGTCGTGTAGCCGTAAAGCAGGCGCTGGGCGCTCGCGGAGCCGGAAGAATAGACCGCCAGCCGCAGTCCCGCATCGTGCCAGGCTTTCAGAACCGGCGCGACGTCGGGATAAAGCTTGGCGTGAAGCGTGCCGTCGCGAAAGCCGCCGTCCCATGCGAGGCCCTGAAGGGTCTTGAGCGGAGCAGCCTTGACATCTTTCGCCATCCATTCGCGCAAAACATCCAGAGGCGATGAGCCGGGAAATTCACGCTCGATATCCTCGAGGGCGACATTCACCTTCGGATCCTCTTCGCGTGTGTCCAGAAGGCCGGGAAGAGCCTCGGCCGCGTAAGGGAAAAGGACGTCATGAACGAAACTGACCGGAAGGGTCGTTCCCTCGATATCGAGAAGAGCCAGTCGGATGGCGGTCATAACGTCAGAACCTATGCGAGTTCGGTGGAAAATCGGGCGGCGATGTCATCACCGGTATAATCGGCGATCCAGCCCGTTTTATCGGTAAAAACACGCAGGGCGACGACGTCGGGGGAAAGCCCGGCATCGAACCAGTGTGGAATTCCGGCAGGCACGGATATGAGATCGCCCTGCGCGCACAGCACGGAATACACGTGATCCTTCACATGCAGCACAAACGCGCCCTGTCCATGCACGAAGAAACGGACTTCGTCTTCGCTGTGGACGTGCTCGCACAGGAACTTGTCGCGCAACGCCTGGAGATTGGGGGTCTGCGCGTTGATCCGCACGACATCGGCGGACCCGGCACCCGTCTCTCCCATCAAACCGTCAAGATAGGGACGATAGGCCTCAAGGACCGTTTCCGCGTCCGCATCCCGTGGCGGCACGACCGGGGCATTCCACCGTTCGAAACGCACGCCCAGGGGCCGGAGCGCTCCCGCGATCTGTGCCGCATCCGCAGTTTCGAGAACGGGCTGGTCGGGCGCGTCATCGCGATAGACGGTCAGGCGGCTCATAGCTTCGACCTTTCAAGCGTGCATGCGAGGAGAAACTCCAGCCCTTCCAGCCGGGCGAGAGCCGTCGCCATGTCCGCGCCCCAGACATACACCCCGTGTCCGCGGATCAGGTAACCGGCAGGCATGCGGCCAAGATGGGGCGCGACGACCGTCGCCAGTCGGGCGATGTCCTGATCGTTTTCAAAGAGCGGCACCTCGACCGTGGTGTCGTGCGTGACCTGACCCTCGAACACTTTCAGAACTTCATATCCGGAAAGAGGGATCGCGGCATCGCGCACGACCATCGACAGCACGGTCCCGGCCACCGAATGACCGTGGAGAACGGCTCCGATCGCCGGGTCCGCCGCATAAAGCTGCGTGTGCAGAAGCGTCTCCGCGCTGGAACGCTGGCCTTCGACCCGCGGACGGCCATCGATATCCACCTCGATCACGTCCGCCGACGTCAGGAAGCCCTTGTGGCCCCCCGAACGCGTGATCGCGATACGCCCGTCAGCCAGACGGCGGCTGATGTTTCCTGCGGTCGCGGGCACCCAGCCGCGTTGATCCATTCTCTGGCCCGCGCGCACGATCTCGCTGGCGGCATCGTCCCATGCCGCGTCCATCTCCGTCATGTCA
The DNA here is from genome assembly GCF_029309905.1 of Brytella acorum. Classification (GTDB taxonomy): domain Bacteria; phylum Pseudomonadota; class Alphaproteobacteria; order Acetobacterales; family Acetobacteraceae; genus Brytella; species Brytella acorum. Next base: position 182,428 of record NZ_JARBJP010000004.1, on the reverse strand, counting down.
GGACCGTCTTTAAGAACGCGGCGTGCCGGTCGGCGTGGTGTTCGGCGCTGTATAATTGGCCTGCTGATAGCCGGGAGACTGGATCTGGCCGTTCGGCGCGGACGTATTGCTGTGCTCCAGCGACTCGTCTTCCGCCATGTTCTTCTTGAACGATTTGATACCCTTGGCGAAATCGCCCATCAGCCCGCTGATCTTGCTGCCACCGCCGAAGAGGACCAGCACGACGGCAAGCACAACGAGCCAGTGAAGAGGACTCATGCTACCCATAATCAAACTCCTTCCGACGGGAACCGCTCGACGGGACCCGTAATCTTTATCTCACATGGCGCGGCCCGCGGGAACTTGCAAGCTCGCGATCGAATCAAGGGCTCCGGGAACGATGAAGCCATAAGCCGCATAGGAACGCGCGCCGAGATGGTGTATCGGCGCCCAGTACACTCTCACCAGCGACCAGTCATTGGCGGTTGAAACATCGACGACGGGTGCTGCGCGATCAATGCGTCCCGGTTCCCAGTTCGCGTGCTCGACCAGAATTTCCCTCGAACTGACCAGCTTGCGGACGATCGACACATGCCCGCTAGGCAAACGTCCCGAAGCCCGGAAAACCAGCACATCTCCCGTTTCAGGCTGGCTGGTGCGTCGATATCTGCCCGCCGCCTGCGGCCACCAGCTCGCCGCGCTGCCATGGAGTTGAAGGCCGGTTCTGGCCCGAGCATACGGAGCGCATTGCAGCCGACCGTTAAACGCCGAGCGACTGTATTCATAACGTGACGGCCCACCGCAGGCCACGAGAAGAAGGCCGATTCCCCCTCCCGCGACGCATCGGAGACCGATCGCCATGCGTACGGGCAACATCATAGCCCCCTGATCGCAATCACGCGCTCCTCCGCTTCTTCGAAATCCATGGACAACACGGTTTCAGCAACATCCCGGCTGAAACCGTGACGGGCGAAGATCCCGAGGGCCTTGCGCGTATCGTCTCCGGCCGCCGCGTCGTCCGGCGCCTCGTCACTCTCGCGTGGTGAGAAGGGGCCGAGCCGGCGTTTCCGCGCCATAACGAGTGCGGCGCCAAGTTCATGCCTGCGCCCGTCCTCATCGCCCGATGATCCGAGAACTTCATCCAGCGCCTCGGACAGAACGGGCGTTGCGACTCCGCGCTGGATCAACGTCGCCGCCACGGCCTGACGCGATCGGCCCGTTCGGGTCAGGCCCCGCGCCCTCGAGCGGGCGTAAGACCCGTCATCGACGATGCCGAGCCGGACGATATCCTGACAGACCTGTGCGATTTCCGCGCCGGAAGACGCAACGACGCGCTCGATGACGTCGCCTTCGACATGAGCCTTTTCGGCGCGACGCGCCCAGCGACGCATGTAGCGCACGAGCACCTGTTCCAGCCCCTGCTCCGTCGTCGCGAAGCGGGCCAGATGATTGAGAGCGAACTCTCGCAATGTCGTCACATCGGGCGCGACTGGCGCCGTCATTTCGCGCTTTTCTGCCATTACAACAGCAATCAAACACCTTTTCGTGGCGGAAGCATGACCATCGCCGGACACCAATGTCGCGCAGCCGGACCCAGTGTCCGAACCGCTCTTCCATCCTGACCCGCACCATAGGACCGAACAACCGGCGGGCCTCGAAATCCCCCGCTCGGTGGGCATGGCGTCACACCCGTCCTTGACATGCCGCCTCTTAGCCGCCCGGATGGCCGACAGGAAGAGAGTAGACGTGAAATCCCAAATCTTCTGTAAATTCCAAGCCTCTTGCCGAACACTTTCCCGTCTCAATGGAACCGAGCATGACCAATATAAGCCGCCTGGAAGAAACCCTTGCTTCCCTACCCATACGCTATCCCGGTCCGGGCGGTGCGGCAGCGGTGGTCAAGGACGGAGAGGTTCTAGCTCGACATGCCTGGGGCTTCGCCAATGCGGAAGCCGCGATTCCCTTCAAACCGTCCACCCTTTTCCGGATGTGCTCCATCACCAAGCAGTTCACCTGCGCCGTGCTGCTGGAGGCGCTCCGCGATCCAACGGTCCTGGATACAGCCGTGGCCGCGAAACTGCCGAACCTCGAGGAAAGAGCGCCCGGCATCCTTCATCTCGCTCACAACCAGTCCGGCCTGCGTGATTACTGGGCCGTGGCCATGCTTCATGGCAGCCCGGTGGAAGGTCACTTCGGAGACAGGGAAGCGGGGCGCGTCATACGCGGCACCAGAAGCCTGCAATTCGCGCCTGGCAGCGCCTATTCCTACGTCAACCAGAACTTCCGCCTCCTTTCCGACATCCTGCAGGATCACACGGGCCGAAGCTTCGCGGATCTGCTCCGACAGCACGTTTTCGAACCTTTCGATATGGAGCATGCTTTTCTCGCCGCGGACACGCGATCCATGCCCGATGGAACGACCGGCTATGAAGGTTCCGAAAGTTCAGGCTTCCGCGCGGCGGAAAACAACGTTCTCTGGACCGGCGATGCCGGCCTCGGCGCCAGCCTCGACGACATGATCGCATGGGAAAAAGCGATCGATCGCGACCGGCACAACCCGGATGGACTGTATAACCGGCTGAGCGCTCCCGTCGCATTTTCGAACGGATCGCCCGCGCGATATGGGTTCGGCCTCGCACGCACGACGCCCTTCGGCCTCGTCGCCACAGGGCATGGGGGCGCGTTGCGCGGTTGGCGCAGCAACCGGATACACATCGCTTCGGAGCGGCTATCCGTGATCGTCCTGTTCAATCATATGTCGAACACCCTGAATGCCGTTCACGATCTCGTGGCTGCGACGCTCGATCTTCCGATCGAAGTTCCGCCTCATCCGGGCAAAGTCGATAGCCGCCTGCCGGGACTCTATTTCGAACGAGAGACCGGACTGGCCCTGCAGGTCGACGCATCCGAAGGATCGATGCGCCTGCGTTACGCTTATGGCGCGGAATATCTCGACACCGTTTCCCCGACGCACGCTGGCACGGATGGCACCCGCATCGCTCTGGACGGCGATCGGCTCACGGTGACCCGCCCCCTCGAAAACCGCGTCACGACTTTGGTAAAACGCGAGAAAACCATCGGAAAACTCGACATCGCGGGGGAATATCTATGCGGTGAACTGGACGCCGCACTTCACATCGTGAACGCCGGCGGCACGCTTTATGCGACGTTCTCGGGCATGCTGGGAGCCGGTCGCATGGAACAGTTGCAACCGCTTTCCGATGATTTGTGGCAACTGCCGTGCCTGCGCGCTCTGGATCACGCGCCGCCGGGTCAATGGACCCTTGCTTTCACGCGTGGCGACCAGGGTGATATCCGCGGCGTTTCCGTAGGATGCTGGCTTGCACGCAATCTCTTTTATGAGCGCGCGCATCCATGATTTGACGGATTTACATGAAATTGAGCATCATGGCGTAGCGGAACGTCTTTGCGCCCCGCCCTGTCTCCTTACTGGGCGGACAGAGGCGGGGTGTCGTCGTTTCGTGCTTCGCAATTTCAAACCAGGCAAACCGTCTCCATGATTTCCGCTCTGATGCCAACGTTCAAACGTGCCGACCTCGCTTTCGAGCGGGGCGAAGGCGCTTGGCTTTACACGGCGGACGGGCGACGATTTCTTGATTTCGGAGCCGGGATCGCGGTGTCCGCCCTGGGGCATGGTCATCCCAGGCTGGTCGCGGCCATCGCTGAGCAGGCCGCACGCGTCATTCACGTCTCGAACCTCTATCATATTCCGCAAGCGGAAACGTTGGCGGAAAAGCTGGTCGCGCATTCCTTCGCCGACAGCGTCTTCTTCTGCAACTCCGGCGCGGAAGCCAATGAGGGCATGGTCAAGATGATGCGCCGCGATCAGGCGCGTCGGGGCCATTCGGAACGGACGCGCATCATCTGCTGTGACGGCGCCTTCCATGGCCGCACGATCGCCATGCTCGCGGCCACCGGCAATCCAGCCTATCTCGATGGTTTTGGAGAGCCCGCTCCAGGCTTCGACCATGTGCCGTTCAACAATCTGAACATGCTTCGTGCGGCGATCACACCGGAAACAGCCGGCGTCATGGTCGAGCTCATCCAGGGAGAAAGCGGAATCAAGCAGGCTGATGCCCATTTTATCCGGGGCCTGCGTCAGGTCTGCGATGAATTCGGTCTCCTGTTGGCTTTTGACGAGGTCCAGACAGGCATGGGACGCACGGGCAAGCTCTTTGCCCATGAATGGTATGACGTCAAACCCGATATCATTTCAGTCGCCAAGGGCATCGGCGGTGGTTTCCCGATGGGCGCCATCCTCGCTACTGAAGAAGTCGCGTCTCACATGACGCCGGGCTCGCACGGTTCGACATTTGGTGGAAACCCGCTGGCCTGCGCGGCCGGAAACGCCGTTATCGACGCTATTCTGGCCCCGGGCTTCCTGGAGCATGTGCAGACGACCGGAGCGGCATTCGGCGAGATGCTGTCGCTGCTGGCCAAAGACTGGCCGGAAATTTTCGAACTGGCCCGGGGGCGCGGCCTGATATGGGGATTGCGCTGCAAGCCACCCGTCGGAGAAGTGCTCAACGCCGCGCTGCACGAAGGGCTTCTCTGTGTCACCGCAGGCGACAACGTGTTGCGTCTGGTCCCACCCCTGAACGTCACGAACGAGGAATGTCGCGAGGCATGCCTGCGCCTTTCTCGCGCCGCTCAGAAATTGACGGACGCCATGAAAGGGGCTTCGGAATGACAATCATTTCGCGCGGCTCCCCAACGCTACTCCGTCATTTCCTCGATCTGCGCGATCTGGATGCCGCTACTTTAAGGGCCATTGTGGACGTGGCTTCCGCCGTGAAGCGGATGCAGCACGATCGCACGCGTCCTGTACATCCGGGTCGCCCCCTCGAAGGGCGGACTCTTGGACTGATCATGTCCAAGCCATCGACCCGCACGCGCCTGTCCTTCGAAATCGGGATGCGTCAACTCGGTGGGGATGTCGCCATTCTCTCCCCGACCGACATGCAACTTGGCCGGGGCGAAACGCTGGCCGACACGGCACGCGTGCTGTCACGCTTTCTGGATGCGCTGGTCGTCAGGACGGGTGAACGCTCCCGCCTGACGGAATTGGCGCACTGGGCGAGCATTCCGGTTATCAATGGTCTCACGCCCCACTCGCACCCGGTCCAGATTCTGGCTGACATTCTGACGTTCGAGGAACATCGGGGGGCGGTTCGCGATAGCCACTGGGCCTGGGTTGGAGACGGAAACAACGTCGCCAATTCGTTGATCGAAGGCGCGGCCCGTTTCGGCTTCTCCCTGTCGCTCGCCACCCCGCCATCCATGCAACCGGCCGCGGACGTCGTAGCCTGGGCAAGAGCGCAGGGAGCCAGAATTACGCTGACGTCGGACCCGGCCGACGCCGTCAGGAATGCGGATTGCATCGTGACGGACACCTGGACCAGCATGTCGGACGAAGAATCCCAGTCCCGTCTCGACACGCTCAAACCCTATCAGGTGAATGCCGCGCTCATGGCAAAAGCCACCCCAAAAGCCCTTTTCATGCACTGTCTTCCAGCCCACATAGGCGAAGAGGTCACAGAAGACGTCTTCGAAGGAACTTCATCCGTGGTGTTCGACGAGGCGGAGAACCGGCTCCACGCACAGAAGGGACTTCTGCTATGGGCGCTGGGTGGAGATAACTGGCAATCTGTCGCTCGGGAATCGTAGTTCCAGGTATCTGCCAAACACATTTCAGGTGGACAGCAAGTTCAATGAGTACCCCGGCATTTCTCGACACGCGACGACCTGACGTTCCTAATCTCGTCGTCCCGCGAGGCGTAACGCCGTTTTATCTGCGAGGATCCCCCGTGCGCGGGCGCCTCATTCGGCTGGGTCATCTGGCTGACCTGCTATTGTCCCGACGAGACGATCAGCCCGCAGTTCTGGCTCTGGGCGGCGAGGCTCTGGCACTGGTCGCCGGACTGAGTTCCGCTCTCAAATTTAAGGGGTCCTTTTCCCTCCAGATCAAGGGGGACGGTCCAATCGCCTCGCTTGTGACCGACTGCACGGATACGGGCGATCTCCGCTTGTATGTGCGCTCGGACAAAGACACACACATCCAATCCCCTGCCAAACTCCTTGGAGAGGGATATTTCGCGTTCACGATCGATCAGGGTGCGGAAACCGATCGTCATCAGGGCATCGTGTCCATTGAGGGGCAAACTCTCGCCGAAATGGCCATGCATTACTTTGATACCAGCGAGCAGCATCCCTGCTGGATCGAGCTGTTCTGCGACATGACAGATACCGGATGGCAAGCCGGAGGTCTGATCCTCGAGCGTATCGCCAGCGAAGGCGGCATTCGGGACGACAGCCATGATATCACGGAAGATACATGGCAGACGGCATGCATTCTCGCCGAGACAATGCGCCAGGACGAGATTTTTGATGAAACGCTCGACTCACGTCGACTGATTACGAGACTTTTCGGGACACTGGGCGTTGAGATGGATCAGCCGAGGGCATTGGCCTATGGCTGCCGTTGCAGCCGGGCACGACTGGCCAGTCTGCTCGCCACATTCCCGCCGGACGACATAGACCATATGAGTCAGGATGGCACCGTGACCATGACATGCGAGTTTTGCGATATCGATTTCCACTTCTCGCAAGCGGATATTAGTGGCGCCCATAGCCAAGACGTCTGAAAGGTGCCCGCGTCATGACTTCATCCGCCGTCGCTGCCATTCCGGCCGCTCAGTCCCCGTTGCTTGAAGGCATTACACAGGATGGATGCCCGATCCGAAATCTGTATGATCGGTGGGAGCCCGAACAGCGCCTTCAGCTTTCCCCGGAAGTTCAATGTCTTCTGCTGCGCGATTCTGACTCCGGTCGAGAAGCTGTTTGGTACCTCGACACCGCAGGATGCTATCTCGGCTCTCATATCGAAGTTACGCATAAATTCTCGGCGGACGCCATTCTCGCACCACTTGAACGCGACCTCATTCCGCTCACGCTGAGCAGCCTCGCGACCATGCCCACCGAGGGACCGGGCAACCTCCCGGCATTACCGCAATTCCTGGCCATCCAGCTCGCCATCGCCTGGATGGTGCGCCATCCTTCTGCGATCTCGCCCACCCAGGACAAGCAACATCTTACGGACGATCGCATTCACCTGACTCTGGCTACCCGATCAGGTGAAGGCCCCCTTCTCACCACATCTCCGTATTCTTCCCGTCCGCTGCTGGAACAGATCGTTTTTTCCATCGAAGGCCAGCGCGTCTACCGATTCTATGACGAAACGGTGAATTCCGCTTTCTATCTTGCCTGGGACGAGACGCAGCTCGACCAGACCCCGGCCTTATACTGCCCGACAGCGGAGCTCCTGATATCGGACCAACCCAATCCGACCCTGCTGCCAGCCCGCATTCTGGCGTGGTACATGAGCCATCCCGAACACATTGAGGACATCCATAATGCGTCGGTGCTTTCGGCTCAGGAATATGGATTGGGTTCTGCGTCACGCGTGTCCGAAATCCCCGAAGCACCCGGCCACCTGACGGAAAACACGTCCAAGTCCGAAGCTTGGCAATATCTGACGAACATGCCGGACAGCGACGTCGGCGCATTTTCTCCGACTCAGCCCGAGACACGATCCACGTCAGCGACAAATCCACACCGTCCGGGACTGCTGTCACGCCTGAAAGGCATGTTCAGGCGTCGTTGATTGCGGCATATATTGCCAGTTCACGGGAGACGAAGACGATGCATGCTCTTTCCAGGCGGTCGATACGCACAATGATCCTCGGTAGCGTGTTCACGCTGCCTTTGATGCTGGCGGGTTGTGCAGACGATGACACAACCCAGAATTTTCCGCCGCTCACCTATACGTATCTCTCCCAACTGCACCTCAACGTCAGCCGTATCGATATTGTCGACCACGCGCCTCCGGGAAGCGAAGCGGGAGATATTTCGGCCAAGGCCCCGACGACACCCGATCAGGCGTTGCAAGAAATGGCTCGAGACCGCCTGATTGCGAGCGGGAGCGACGGTACAGCGACCTTTACCATTACGCACGCCTCCATTCTGCATGAGCCGGGCGGCACGTTAAAAGGCGACATGAGCGTCCATGTGGAAGTCCAATCTCCAATCGGAGCAAAAGCCGGTTATGCTGAGGCCCATGTGAGCCGCTCCATGAGTCCCGGAGATCAGGACCCGGAATCTCGCCCCGTCCTCTATGCCCTGACATCCCAGATGATGCAGGACATGAATGTCGAACTTGAATTTCAGGTCAAAAAATCACTGAAAGACTGGCTGGTGGATGCCGGAGGCGCGCCTCTGGAAGGCGCGATCCAGCAGCAAAACCTTACTGGAGACACGCCGGCAGAAACACCGCCCGCGACCAGCGACACTGCGCCTGACGCACCATCGGCTCAATCTTCCGCCATTCCCGCATCCACCGCCACGGCAAAGAAAACACCCGCCGCTCCCGACGCTGTTTTTCCTACGGGTGACGACGACAGCGATACGCCCGCCACGGATTCACCGGAGGTCAAGGCTCGCTCGCCACAACCTGGCGTTCTCAAGCTGCCACAACCCTGAAGATGAGAGAACTGGCGATCAGGGAAGAAAACGATACATAACGCATCCCTGATAGCCGGAGCCTCCCGAAGAGACCGTGTTTTCGGACGCCACCGTATAAGCGCCGCCGCCGCCCGCGCCGAATTTGGTCGCCCCCATACCACCATCCGCTCCGGCACGACCGCCACCGCCCCAGGGGCCGTCGGCTCCATAGCCGGACAGAGAATACGCGTTGTTTTGGCCGTCCCCCCCCCAGCCGCCGGTCAGGTTCCAGATCGTTCCTCCAGAGGCTGCGCCGCCGCCGCCACCGGAAGACCCGCGACTTGAATAAAAACTTCCTGGCGCCCCGCCTGCAGCCTGCAGGAGAGTAACTCCTCCGTAGCTGACCAGGGTCGTTCCACCCGTTTCCTGTTGTCCTCCGGCGCTGCCGATCGTCACCTCCAGGGCATTGGAAGATGCCGGATCCACACTATACACACCCCACGCATCGCCTCCGGCGCCACCACCGGAACCGGAAAACGAACCTGTATCCGCCGAGGACGCGCTGGAAGTCGAGCCACCACCGCCACCACCGACAGCACGCAACTCGATCCGTGAGGCCCAGGCCGGAATAACGAGTGTGCCGCCATTCAACATGATGGAAGGCGGCGCAGCGACGGCCTTCAACAGTGTCATCGTCGCGAGTTCCGGTATGGTCGGCCAGAAGACCTGCCCCGCCTCTGCCGTCACACCCGCGAGACTGGTCACATTCGAGGGGACGACAAGCGTATAAAGCGGCACCACGATACCACCTGCGGGACCTGACGGCGGTGTCGTTGCCGCGATGAAATTCATCGTGCCCGTTCGGCGCGTCGGAAGAGCCTGCCCATCGTTCGACACTCCCGCCAATGTCTGGCTCGGCTGCGCGGAATTGTAAAATGGCAGAACATCAAAATCGATATCCGATTCCTGACACACAGCATAAATCGTGCAAACGATACCGCTGGTCGGAATAGTGACCGTCTGTACATTGCTGTTTAAATACTGAACGGAAAGCACCGTTTCATCAGCGGCAAGACCCGCACCGGCCCCTCCGATAGGATTGGCATCCAGAACACCTGGCGCCACAATCGAACCAACCCCGATAGAAATCTCTAAAGCTGTCGTCGACACACTGCAGGAAAGACCACACGCGGCGGTAGCATTCACACCGAACACCATCTCGGCGAAACGCCCCAATCCCTCTTTCGCGTAGCGTCCTGCTTTCAGAAAATCAGTATCCATCGGAATGGAGCCCGCATAAACGATCGCACGATCCATCAGCTTTCAACCCTTATCCATGCCATGACACCAAGCGCTTTGGTCCGCTCGACCGCTGCTGCAATTTCAACGGCTCCAGAGGCGTTCCCCGGGACCGTCTCCACAAAAAACTGTCCCCCGGCAGGATGACCATATCGAAGCGACGATGATCCCCAACCGTATCCGCCTCCGGCGATCGGAATATCAAGACCTCCAAGCGCCCGGCAGTCTCCGGCATTCATCGGCTCGACGATACGCGGCGCGGCACCCGTAATACTCGTCAGAACCCTTTCGACGGCCGTCCGCGTGTTACGGACATCGACCAGACTGCTCGCAATTCTCGCCCGATAACGGGAATCTGTTTCATTCTGACGTCGCAGCAAACCGGCATTCCCAAAATAATCTGCTGCGGCGATATCCAGAAAGGCCCCGTCCATGCTGCCGATGCGGCTTTGTTTCGCCACGCCTCCCAGCAATGCCCATGCCCAGGAAAAAACAGAACCAAAACCAAGTAAGACTGCCGCAAGGGCAGGGGCCTCTTCGATTTCCTCGTCCTGAGGAGGACTTGGAAACCATCCTGTGGGCAGCAACGATCTCAGACGTCCCGCAAAATCTTCTTTCGAACCCAGTACAGGAGAGAGATCGAGCAACGGCTTTCCATCCGTTGCCAATAACGTAACCGAGGCTACATCTTTCAGTTCACTCATCAGCCTCCCACCTGCGTTGCTTCAAAAAGCGGAATCCGATAGTCTTGGCCATTGATATTAATGTGTAAAAATCCTCCAGACGCCGTCGTTGGCACCGCCCCGGCAAGACCCGAAACAGGAGAAGTCATCTGAATTTCTCCTCCCAAACCTGGATAAAGACCCAGGTTCTGAGATCCTCCCAAACCACCTTGCACGTAAATTCCCGCCGCCTGCTGACCGCTACCGGCTTGCACCTGCAGAACATTTGTCGGATTTTCATTAATACCGACGGAAAAAACCGCATTTCCTGCCGCGTCCTCAATGGCAAGAACATCATCCAGAAACTGTATCCGAGAGCCCTTGGTAGATGTCTCTACTGTGGAATAAATCATCGCACCCGTAGACGCGCCTTGAACATTCTGGACTGTTTCCGGCGTCTGCCATTGGATGCCATGTCCCTTGCTCATTGAAATCGCGGTTCCGTAACCGCTATCCGATCCCTCTGTCCCGGTCAGCGACGAGGCACCAAATATGATACCAGTCTTAAACGCATTGGGATTGCTGACAAAAACGATTCCAGCTTCGGCGTCCGAGGTTCCCGACGTCTGCCCTCCACCCGCTCCAAGCTGAATAGCGTACGTCCCTCCGCCGCAATTCGGATGATACGGGGTCGACATACCTGAAGCCGGTCCGCCGAGATTGACGGCCTCTAATTCCATACAGAACGTCGGTTGATAATTTACACCCGCCAGACGCCACCCTTCACCGTAATAAGCATAGGCCGTCGTCGACGTCGGATTTTCTGTCGCATCCGCAACACCCCAGGCACCAATGCCAATTGAACTCGGCACGAAGCCCATCATGGAACCCGCAGACTGTGAGTCAGAAGTGCGCGAAGCACCCACAAATGCCGTGGTTCCAAATCTTGCGAGAGAGGCACTCTGCGCGGTCTGCATGGCCCAGGGTCCGATAGAGGTCTCGGCCATCAGTCCAGACAGCCAGTCCTGCGGCGTCACATCCCGAGACGACTGTGCCGGATAATCCACTGCGGCACCCACAAAAAGTCGGTCACCAAAACGACTGACTTTCGCGCCATCGTCAACATAGAATTCGCCCGTGGCTGGTGAAACAGCCGGAGCGCCGGCAAGTTGAGAGGCCGTGACATTCAGGGTCTGAATACCACTGCTATCAGCAACAACAAGAACTTCATCGCCCCGAACCGTACCGCGCTTCGGATAATTATTAAACGCAGGCATCATGATCCTCCGATAACTTGAATTGACACGGATCCCGGCAAAAGAATGCGATTTTTTTGCGAAGTAATGTCTGCCTGACTTCCGTTCAAAAGCACATTCGTCACGGCGAGAACCGTGACACCGGCGTTGACATATGCAAGATAGGCAAGGCGGCTATAGGCGTAGCCACCGCCGACGCCCACAGCTTCAATGTCAGCCATAACGGCTGCCGACAAAGCCGTTTGCACGAGCTGGGTATCCGAATTTACCGGCACCGTAATGGTCATGGAGACATTGAGCGTCATGACGCTCGGTCTCTGGACAGCAAAGGCGACCCCGCAGGCTCTCACCGCATCTACGGCGTCATAAACGGCACTCACAACGGCATCCGAGGCCGCTCCGGTTCCATCATCCACCACGACAGTAAAGTATCCGGCTCGCGAACTGCCGTCCGGGGATTGTCCATCCATCAGCGCGCAACTCAGGTTGCTCTGCACACCGGCCACTGCATTTTCCACCGCAGCAGGACACCCCGTCGCTTTCGCCGCCAACCATAACGGAAATCGATCACGAAGCGCCTCATCGGTTTCCATATCCGAGCCGTTCAACAGGGGGGCGGAATTCGTGACGGTATCGATACCGGCGACAGCCGTTCCCATCAGGCAGATGGCCCCGATCGCTACATTCCCCGATCCACCGGCGATAACGGCTTGAACAGGAACAGAGATTGACGCCACCCCGGCAGTCCGAACATATCCCCCCAATGTCGTAGACCAGTACGGAAGCGCACTATCCTCGATGACAGTAAATGTTATGCCAGAAACTGTGCGGACGGTGACACCGGCAGGGATAACGGCCGACTGTCCCTGAGACGAAAAACAGGTCATTGTCACCATGCCGGTCGCAGGCGTTCCGGATAGTCTCATCATTCCGAAATCGTTTACGAAGCTATCGCAATCTGTTCCCTGAGATGTCGCAAGGCGCGTACGCGATAAAACTTGCAGGGCCAGATACTGAAACCAGAGCCCTACACCGCTGACGCTTTCCATCAACGCCCGCCCGGGCGTCCCCACATCCATATTTAATAATTGAGCACAGGATGCCTGCGCCGTTGCGACCGCTGTCGCAACGGTCGTCGCGAAAGATCGAAAAGTAAGAGACATATCCGCACCCAACAAAAAGGGCGCCGAAAAGCGCCCTGCCGTTCTCCAATATTCCCGCTGTCAGCCCTGAGAATTGCGTCTTGCGCACCCAGGCCGCTTCCCCTTAGTTGAGGACGCTGAGCAATTGCGTCTGTTGAGTCTGAGCATCGACATACGTTATAACGCAGCGCACGCCCCCATCAGAGAATTGCTCGACACTGACCGACACCGGTTGAGTCTGATCGACACCCGCCTCCAGTGCCATTTGAGCCCTCACAATGCTCTCGATAAGGGACGTCGAAGTCGGATCTCCGATCATCGCGGGAAGCCCCGCACCATAATCAAGTTGCCAGATATAAGCGCCAGGATTGGTACAAAGACGTCGCAATATTTTTTGACGAACACAGTCTGCGCCCGAAATTACAGAAAGACCCGTGCCCGCCGCCAGTGTAAGGTCCGCCCCCATGACATGCGCGATCGCATTCATCCCAGCGGTCCTCCCGTCACTTGGTTGCCCAGGGGATGTCGATGCGAATTCAGCGAATGGAGATCGGTCATGATATCTCCCCCCTCCAACTTGAGACCGGCGGAAGATAAACTTGCCGTCGTGCCGTCAACAGAAATGACCACCTCCCCGTCATTTATGCTCAGCCTCGCATCTCCAGCCCCGAGAAAAACTCCGGTAGGTGTCACATGGCACCACCCGGCAACGCCATTGGAAGCTCCGACAGGATCATCGTTGCCCTGAGGGGGCGCTCCACACCCTGTCACGATCAACAACTCTCCGGGCTGGGCCACCAGACCTGTCGCCGGCGACACGACAGGCATGACAACGGCATCGTAAACGACACTTGTAACAACCAGATGCTCCCCGTCCCCTTCAATCGGTTGAAGAACGACATGTGTTCCAGGAACAGTCGGGCAGGAAATTCGAAGATCTCCAACTTGTGTCAAGACAGCATCCGGAATCCAGCCAGTCTCGATATTCTCCGGCTGCAATAAGACCTTGACGGCATGATTCGCCGGATCAACAGCCGAAACAATACCATGAACTGTGTGAGCGATTCTATTGGTTGTGGTGACCGCAGCGAAATGGTTATCCATCAAGCCAACCTCTCAGAAAAAACAATATCCTGAATAAATCCTTCTGTCGGTGAGACTTGGGAAACCACACGATCGATGCCCATAATGTCTGGCCAAGCCGTAACGGCGTTCTCCGGTAGCTTCATGAAACTCCGAGGTCGAATATCCGGACACCCGGGAAGACGCAAATGTACGTGCCTCTGCTGCGCCACGATCCTCATATATTTTCCACGCGCCATAACCTGCAGATCATCCAGTCTTCGGCCAGGCACACGAAAACTATGAATCAACCCTTTTGCAGGACGCTCTGAAGAGAATGTGTGTCCATCAAAAAACGTCTCGGTACGGCTTCTCTGGCGACTATCCCAGGACGCAAAATGCACAACGACACCGTCCGGAGCTGCAAGATCCCGATACAACAAGGTCGTCAATGCTCCCGTGCTGTTTTCATGTATGATCGCATTCTGGTCATCTGAAGAAAGAATGGGCCGGGCGACAATCGTCTTTCCGGACGCGAAAAGGTCACAATTAGCCTCACGCGCCAGAAAAAAAGCGATATCAAACGCCGTCTGAAAGCGATGCTGTGCCAGAGCGCTCCCACGTTTGTGTTCAACCTGCCAGAATTGCCCTGTCATTCCTGTCGCAGGACTATCAGTGCTCCCAAGGTCAATATCGGAAGACAGACCTGACGTCGCTACAACACGTTCGATCAACTCCGAAGCGCGGCAATTAAGCCATGCATCCTGTACACGTGCGTCCAATAGCAATGATAAATAATCGCGACACTCTATCGTTACACGATAGTTATCACGAGACCAGATAACATAGTCTGCAATGCCATGGAAAATAGTTTGCCATGATGCCCCTTTTGTATTCCGCCTCAAAAGCTGTAACTGGACGTCCGGGCGCGTCGAAACCATAGAATCAAACCAGGGGCGAACACCCTGAAGAGCCAGCCGATCTACCGCGAGATGCATTTCGGCCGTATCACACTCCGCATAACGGCTTGTTGACACCTTGAAGGCCATAACCGGCGTCCCAAGTGGAACCTCCCCGTCGACCAGCAGCCTTATGTCCCACGCTCGCGCGTTGCTCATGCGACCAACTCCGGCAGACCTGCCGTTAAAGTCGCACTCTGTGACGGCAATGCAACCGAAATTGGGGACGTCAGACGACTCAGATCAGGATCGGAGATACCGTTTAACTGGGAGATCCGCCACCATTGAGTTGCATCACCCAAGTACCGCGCGGCTACGTGAAAAAGAGAAATATCCGCCGCTGTGACCTGGATTATCATTGTCACGACCCTCGCATTTCACCACTTTTACCATATATGAAGTTAGTTTTACTTTAGACGGTAGCATTCGCAGCGGTAGGAACTATGCCCCCCGCAATCGACACATTCGCAGATGCACGATTGAGCAGCCCCCCCGTGTCAGCCGCCGTACTGGCTAGTCCGGCATTGACTGTGAGAGCCGAGAGGGAATTGCTATTCATGAGAGCAATTCCCTCCAGATTGGCGCCACTTTCGCTCAAAACAGAAGTAAGACCCGCACCAGCCTGTCGAAATCCGGAGAGCATTGAGGCAACGGATTCTGGAGAAGTCGCCAAGTCCACTCCTGTCTGGGAGATACCATTCACGACTCCCAAAGCATCGGAAACCTTGGCAACGGCCCCACCTGCGCCGACCATTGTAGCCAGCGGCGTAACTTGACCACCCACCGTCCCGATCTGCCCCGCCAGAACATACGTCGCACTGGATACGCCTCCGACAAAGGACGTTAACGTTGAAAGCGCATTTCCCACATCATTTGACCAGCCGTTCTCCTGAGACGCGGTATTCGATACCTGTTCCGCGGCACGCTCAAGTTCGAGCCAATAACGGCACAAAGCGCCCTTCGCTTCGTACGCGTATTGGAATTGCACGATCCATACTTGGCACGATAACCCCGCGGCCGAAAAGGCGACAGCTGCGCCTGCCATGCGCATGCGCTCAAGTATCCTGGCGCGCATCTGCGCTTCTGGCCCGACAAACCTCCCCCGCAGCATCAGTCTCGACGGATCATTACCAAGCGTGTCGATAACCCGACCACCACCAAGGAGGCGATGCACAACCAGCTCCTGTCGCCCTCCCACGATAAGTTCATCGGGAACTTCCAGCCCGGTCAGAACCATGTTGCCAATCAAGACAGGTGCCGCAGCAGATGCCCGTCCTATCGCACCGACTACAGACTCAATTTCTGTTATTCCAACGCCCATGCGACAAAGTCTCGTATCTCAAGCATAAAATGCGTTATTAAAATCCAACACTCGTTCCGGCATATTGTGGGTGTGCCAGCTCATCGAACATCGCGGAGCGACTCCTCGCTGCAAGATATCCGCTACCGGGCACAATATCCACGACGCCTCTGTTGATTGTCGCAGACATAGAAAGATGATTTGAAAACGAACCGTCGATATGGACGCCCGCATCATCGACCGATCGCCCAACTCCGCCACCCCTTCGTTTGTTAACCTCTGACATCGGCGCACGATATGGAGGCACCCACCGGATACCGTCGGTCTGCCGACCAAAACTGGTTTTAGGCACAGAAACAAGTCCCAGTGATGATCGATTATTCGTAAATGGCGCTTTTTTGGCACCGCTTTCCATCGGATAAAGAGTCTGACCGACCATCACCTTGGAGCGATGCAATATTGCCCTGACAGTCGGCGACATAAACTGGCCGGAATAAGGACGAATATTATTACTTCGAGATCGATCCAAGAAATACATTACTCTCGACATTTTCGCATTCGAGCCAGCACCCAGGCCAAACTTCTTAGCTCCCAGGGACTTGAACGAAAAATGTTTTGATTTCGTGCCAGACAATAATTGTTTTCGTTCAAAATTCACATGTCGCAAAACAAATTTATCACGAATACCGCGCAATAAGGACACCAAATGTACGGCATTCGCAGACTCGGATTCAGCAGATTTCTGCGGAATATCCATAGCCTTCCGACGCGGCACCACATTCATAAGGCGCGATACACTCAGAATCCGTCCCACGGCAACTTTAGCTGCTCGTGGGACGCGAACAGGAATCAACCTATTCGGAACGATATCGCATGAAATCCCAGTCAAAAATGGCCCCATCCTGTTCGGCAATTGCCACACATGCAGCCATTCGGCGCGCTCGCGACCATTGCTTCATTACATCCCACGGCACCCCATTTCGAAGAAGATAGAGCATTTCTCCAAAAACGGGGTGCCGACTCAGTTTTTTGCTGAAGCTTCGATCTCCGACTGAGCGATCTCCCCTTCGAACAAAGGACACAATACTGACACCCCGTCATTACCAATACGGCGGGCAAGATCCTTGACCTCCAACTTCGTGGCAGGCATCTGTACTGGAACGCCGTCTATCGCTGTGACCGAGCAAACCATCTGCGCATAACCCAGCCATGTAGCGGCCGAAGCCCCGTTCATGGCCGAGCCAGCAGCTTCGATTAAATCCAACATGTCGGCGGGATCGACCTCACGAAGCGTTAACTTCCGCCCCCCAGAGGTCTTTATCTCATGAGGAAGCATGGTCATGAAATTTTCACTCGCGTAGATGCAAAAAAGTGAACGGATTGATGGATCATGCCCTCAGCTTGCCAACGATCCGTTTCCAACGTCATGGAAACATTCAGATATTCCCAGGTTGTCATGCTTCCGTCCGGCTCGGTGATATACTGATAAATCGTACCACTCCCGATGACGCCTGCATTCCAGAAAGATGATTCAATCGCCGCCACCAGCTCGTCGAGATTGGCATTGGCGCGCGCAATCGTAAATGTTCCGCTCCACCCATTCGGCGTATTAAAGACGACGGGCATTCCGTTAAGAGGATCGGCCCTCTGCGTGCGCGTCTGCTGGATTGCCTGAAACCCGGTAACATCTCTCAGGTCAATCCGAGAGCCATTCCACAAAAACGTCACGCGGCAGTCACGACCGATACTATATGGTTTGGTCATGCTTAAACATTCCCCCCAGAGTTGGAGACAGTTACAGACGTTCCGCCCTGTAGATTGACGATAAACTTCTCATTAATGCCCTGATATTGGACCTGAACATCAGCCTGGACATAACCCAACGCAATCCGGGCCGCGCTGTTATTGCTCGCGTCACAAACAACCGCATAAGGCAGCGTATTATTGGTGATTCCAAGAATTCCCTGCGAAACAAGTGAAGACAAAAATCCAAGAAGCGTGGCACGAATATCCCCGAACAACGTGTCGTTGATAACGCTCCCCACATAAGCGCCCATGCCTCCCGCCAGAGACGAGGCCAGGTAGTTCGTCATCCGTGTATAATTATCGCCACAAATTGCGGCATTACTGGAGCTATTATGCCCACAGCGAACAGCCCAATATGAACCACCCGGCGCGGGGTTACAGATCACATCGATCCCCGCCTCGAACAACATCGCCAGTTCAGCGACAGAATAAGTTGTTCCCACTCCGGACATGCCCGCTTTCTGGCTACCGACCACGCCAGAGAGCGCCTTGTTCAAACTCGATCTCTGCGGTGATAGAGCCGCCAGGATTCCCGCAGAAAATGCCTGAGGACTGACAAGCATCAGCCCATTCGTATCGTCATTCCACCATATCCAGTCACCAAACATGAGTTTGACAGCATAGGAATCCAGCCCCGCTGATGCCTTGTTCGCCACGGCATTGGCCAGCGTATCTCCCTGCGGTCCACTCACAACCATATAAGCCCCTTCACCAAGGCCAAACGCAGCCTGAATGGTGAAACAACTCGAGTCAGTAATACCATGCAGTATAACGAGTGAGCATCCCTGCCCACGCAGAGCATACATGCCGGTCCGGCTCACACCATCCACACCAATAAATGCGGAGGTCGGAGGAATCCCACCATCGCTGCCCCCAGAGAGGGTAACTCCACCCGCGCTGAACGTCGGCGCCTCCGAAGGAATCTCCAACACGACCAGAGCTGCGGAATCGGCCGCGACCGCCTGTGCAAGCGCGGGCCAGTCTGCACCCATGTAATTCGAGACGCCGAGTACCGGATGAGACACGACCAGAGAGTATCCCCGGCTCGCAACAGCCAATGTTGCCACAATGTCGTTACCAGCCGATCCCGTACAAGCCGCCGTAAGCGTTACGCCACTGAGCGCCCCTGCGGCCGCCTTATCCGTTCCATCGGTGACGCGCACGACCCGAAATAGATTCGCCCCCTGAAGCTGAGCGATATTAACGGCAAGCCCGGCATCCGTCGTGTTGCCCCGTTTCGCACCAAAACTCGACATATAGTCGCCCATGCCGCCGACAGGCGTGGGTACATTTGTCGGCCCCCATGACGCGGTTCCAACAACTCCAAGAATACCCGTCGATGCGCCAGACAGCGTTAAAGATTGCGGCTGAGCAATCTGCACATAAAGGTCTGGAACCGTCAGCGCAGACGTGTTCAACGTTCCAGCCTGATAAATACGCGACATTAAATTTCCCTTCGAACTGCGGCACACTCATAAGCAGGACGGTTGCAGTGAGAGTCGGCCTGTAAAATTTCAGCCAAAATCATTGTCTCACGATGCCGATCGGACCGTTCCAAATGCGTCAGTCGTAAGACCTGGATAGGAGCAATCAGCCACAATACCTTGGGTCGCGGCAGCCTCTGCGGCCAGCACCGCCAGATCGCTCTGCCCGTCCAGACTGGGCAGCGCATCTCCGAAGCCAGCCTCCCATTCTGGTCCTGATAGCTGTCCCACGCCGAACATCATGTATGCCGACCATTCACTCTGAAAGGTGTCAAAAACCGTTCGAAAAATAAGGTCTCGGCGATACAGGGTCTGCGTCTGCAAAGTATCGATATCTCCAGATCCCTCGAACGAAAGTTGCGCCTGACCACAATCCGCAGTCGGCAACCAGTTGATCTCACTGAGCGAGGTGTCCAGGAGCTGTCCCAGTTGCTCGCGAGCGTCTGCGCTGCTCGTCCATATCGAAAGTCGCAATTTCTGGGTTTGTCGTCGCGTCACGCGACGTGAACGGCCATAACCCGCCACGCGGGCCGTCAACGAGCCCTCTAAAACTTTGACTTGCGCGCCCACAGCGATCGCACCGCTGAACCCCGCGGCCAATCCCGCCGCGACGCTTTGTGGCGTATCATTCGCTGAAACCGCATAGGCACTCGTCGCCGAGCGGATAGGACCGCCATCCCAACGCAACCCCACGATACCACAAGGAGCGCCTCCACTGGCAAAAGCAACCGTCGCGACATTATCGTCACAAGAAACGCTGATCGTGGGATCAATTTTAAGATCCTGGGTCCATGGTCGCCCCAGCGGTTCCGCCAGACCCTTGTAATCCTCAAGTGCCGCCGTTACGGTGATATAATCAACATTGCTCCTGACAGATTCGGCCGAAAAGACGTCGCTGGGCAACAACCATCCTCGGCGCACAAAAGTCTGTCGTCCCGTCACGGACGCCTTGTCCAGCCCGAGCGGGTAGACAAGCGTCGCACATTCAAACGCAAGAGCTAACGAGACCTGAGACACATCCGCCATATCATACCTGCTGCATCGAAATAATGCAGCGAAAGCCGTAAGATGACGTTTCGACCGCATTCAACGTGTAGGATGTCCCGAGATCACTCGTAACCGTCATATACGGCTGCAGCAAAACGCCCGGCAAAGACGGAAGCAGCAGGACAAATTGCCCCGGTCGCAGTGACCCCGGCATTCCGCTCTTTTCCCCCTCTCCCCTGCCCTTCATTTCGATCGCAGCCGGGCAGGACGCAACGACGTTCCCGCTTGTTCCCGTTACATTGCTAATGGTCACGACACGGTTGCACTGGATACAGAGCGGCGGCCGGAAATCATCCGTTCGCGCCACGAAATATGTATCCTGGCCGCTGACCAGAATATCACCCGTCAGAACGTCGGAAACATCCATCAGAACAAAACGACTTATGGCTCCCCACCCGCCCGGCGCCAGAAACCTGAAGCCTGGCTGACGATCGAACGCCATGACTGGCGCCGCATATACGGACGCCATCGGGGCCAGCGCATCCGTTGGGCGATACTGTACACCCTTCATGCCAAGATGCAGCGCCGCATGTCCGAAGCCGACAGCCACAAGTCTATCGAGTGCATCGCGCTCCAAAATATTCTCCCTATCCTCCTTGAACGGCGTCAAAATCTCTTATTTCAGATTATGATGTCGGCCATACTCTGCAGGTCAGGCCCAGGCGGCACTCCCAGGAAGCCGCAAAATCGTTTGCGCCAGAGACAGAAAAGAGACATTCGGTCCCTTGTCTCGTTGGCATTATGCTTCCAGACAGCCGCCTGATCGGTATCCAAATTGGCAGACACGCCCAGAATCGCGACTTCAAGCGGTAGGATTTGCGCCACGTAAGTCCGCGCCTGGATCAGTTCGCTTGAGGAAAGATTGTTCATCCGCCACTCAAGCGCCCCATAGGTTTGAAAAAAACGCCAGGAATTTTCACCGCTCGCCGTTGCACCAATTGCCGGATAACCGCAGAATCGACGCACATCCGTTTTTTCGGCGTCACTGAGCGGCATGTCCGAAAAACCCGTGGACTCAGACATGCCCTTCCTCCAATCAGCTCACCAACCCGAGAGCATCCGTTCCAAGGCTCTCAATAATCACACCACGCTTGAGATACGCATTGGTCGCCGTCGGAATAATAGACGTATTCGCCGTCACATCTGTCGGCAGTGCAAAACCGCCAATCCAATACCAGGACTGCGCAATAATCTGACGTAGGCGATCAAGAGGCTCGCGCGTCACCATCGCGACACCATCAACAATTTCAATCAGAGACCGCTCCATATCCGGAATGTCGCTATGACCGACAGATGCGCAATCACCCTCAACAATCGCACCTTGTCCCACGAGAAGTGCCCGATGAATCGAACCGGCACCAAGCGACGCCTGCTGAGGTGCCTCTGTGGTCGGAATGAAGCGCACCCCCAGCAGTTCGACAACCTGCCCAGAACGATATTCTTCCGAACCATAAGCACCACGATACAGATATTTGAAGTCCGCATCACGGAACATAGACAGCAACTGCAGGTCGTCCAGATAGCAGTGGTAAGCTCCGTCGATCACGGGAACATTGTTCCGACGCAATGCGGCAACACCCGCCAGAACATTCTGAATGCTCAGCGTGTCCGCCGGACCATTGACGCTGGCCGTCTGAAGGGCTGCGGTTGTAAGACGACCATTCGGCCGGATCACAAGAGGCGCCGTAGCCGCTACCACAGCGTTCCCATTTGTGCCGTCCGATACAGAGACGGCAGCCGAAAACGTCAACGTTCCGGAAATACCATTAGGAGCTGTCGACACATTGGTCGCATCCGCCTGCGCAGCAATCAAAGTATACACACCGGATCCGACGGTAACAGTCATCCCATGGCTGGAGCCGATCGAGGTCACTTGGCCGTTTACAATAACATTCTGGAATCCGGAAATATCGTCGACTTCGATCGTATCTCCAGCCGAGCCCAGCGTTGTCGTCACGCGCGTATTCCCGCCAAGATAGCCGCCAACACCATTCGGCGCGCCACCGAAAAGGGTGTTACGGGCCAGACGGTCCAGCGACTGCATAGCCTGAATACCGTTCGTATTGGCATTCGCCAAAAACTGAGACGCAATCCCGACGCCGGACGTGACCATATTCAGGTCAATCGTGTCGCCGTACTGATTGATCGACAAAGTGTATTGCTCAATAGACCAACCGCTCGGCGAGAGGCCATTATCGAAATTCGTATTCCCCGTCGGCAGCATCGGCGTTGTTACGGGAGCCTTCAGGCTTTTACGTGTCTTTGTCAGTGTTTCGCCGATGGCATTCGGAAATACCTCACGATCTGCAATCTGACGGAAGCCAAGACGCGAACGTAGACCGTTCTCAAATTCACGCGCGAGAAACCCCTGCTGAACTGCGGCCTGGAGCTGAACGGGGAAATTTTCGATACCCATGAAGGTTTCTTCCAATTTATTATAGAATTACGGTCAGAAATAAAGATAATATCAGCGTAGCTTATGAGCCACAGGCAATAAGCTTGCTATTTCCCTGCCAGAAACTGCCACTTTCTTGCGGCATAATCCTGATCAGATGCCTTGCGCGCGTCGAATGATGGAGGCGCGCCCGGCCTTGGGGCAAGACCTCCAACCGTTGAACCACTCGATTTTCCGGAAACAGTCAGCGCTGAAAAAAGATAAGCGCGTTCCCGCCGCATTTTTTCAATCGCGGATGACGCGTCCGCAACCTGGCCATCATCGTCGCGCTTGATCTCGGTCCAGTCCATTAAGCGTACGACGTCTTCCGGGTTATGAGCCCCAAGGCGCAATGCCTCCGCCTTTAAGGTCGCCAGGACCACGGCTCTGTCTCCCTCAAGACGCACTTCGCTGAGTCTCTGCTCATGACTTTTACGCATTTCTTCCATCGCTTTCCGAGTTTCGGAAAGCGACCGCTGCAACGACTCAATATCTTCGCTCATTAAAACTCCTCGTTTTCAGCGGTATCGTCCGCCATAAACGCACACACGCGATCCCACTCTCCGGAAGGATCTGGATTTCCAGTCGCCGTTGCATAAAGACGTACTGCAGTCTCGCGACTCAGAATGCCGCCACGCCATGCCGCAACGAGCCCCTGTGCAAGCGAAAGAAGTTCCATCTCCCCCGGAGCGAACCATGGAGGCCAATGCAGAGCCAGACCATTGGGGTCCATACTCCGCACCATTTCTCCGCCGAGATACAATCCGTCCTCCAGGACAGAAGAAAATCGGCAGGCCATACGATAAATGGGGATTAATCCCCCTTCCCCATACGAATGCCTCAACCTGTCCGCAAGCCAGATCAGCGGCTGGCTCATCATTTCAAGCGCCCGCCCCGACTGTCCGGCAGAAAGCCGGTCACCATGCGCACGATTGCCATGCAACTGCTCAAGAACAAGCTGTCGAAGCTCTCTGTAATGAGCAAGAACCGCACCTGCGGCATTGCCATTGATCTCCAGCAATTTGGCGTCCCCTTCTGGCGGCAAGGTCAACGCAGAAGCCGCGCCTCCCTGACGCACGTCATTTTCAGGAAAACCGTTGGTTTTGAGAACCAGCGTCGGGTCAGAACCATATTTGAGCCCTCGCCCAGCCTGGGAGAGGAGATAATCGGCTTCGATAACCGTATCGATGGCACGCTCAAAAGTGCATTCACCGTCAGGCTCCCCCATCCCTGTCGTACTCAGGTTACGCGTCCAGACAATCGGAACAAATCCAAGTCCATGATGGATTGAACGAAGCGTATCCGGAACGGAAGGCTCTTCCCCGAGCGGCGTGGGAACAAAAACCGTGCAGGAATCAACATCCCACACCCGCTTCCACCAGAAATGAGCCTCCAGCATGTCAGAAGTTATGACATGCCCCTGCTCGGCGAGAACGTGACCGATAACCTGATATCGTTCCACAACCTCGAGAAGTATGCCCGTCTGCGTATCCCAACGCGGTGTCAGATATGCCGTATTCAAAATTGACAGTCGCGGAACGTGATGCGCAACCTCGAACAAGATGGCGACTGAACCCACGGCTCCTCGAATGGCCCCCTCCGTCATAAGAGAAGGCAGTCCGACATCACGCGCAAAAGCGACAAGCCCTCTGACGGTCCGTGAATCCGCAGCGACCAGAGAGGGCCAGTGCGTATCTCCGAAAAGCAGAGAAACAGCCTCATCCACGACGATCCGACACAAATTGGTGCGAACAGACGGACGCCTCAATGCCAGGGGGATATATTCGCCAGCCCCGGAACGTTCCCGCGAAAACGGATTGGGGAGAACATCATATTGCGTCCCCGAGAGAACCCGTTCAAGCGCCAGAAGTCGTGCCGCACGCGCAGGCAAACCCGGCGGCGCCACATAGTGACGCTGCAACGACAGCCAGTCCATTTGATATTCCCATATTTAAACAGATGCGCTCAACGCGCAAAATTCAGGCTAGGCCCCCATGTAGTCGAGGTTTGGGTCTCCAGCATCAATGTACTCAATCCCCACACCAGAGCATCCGCCCGGTCCGGTGACCTTGCACCTTGATACCCACTTGCAGAAAATCGACAGAGCTGGTCTTCCAACGCATGAAAACGACCATGATGGAAAACACGACCAAGCTCATAGATCGCGGCAACAGGTTCCGCGCGTGCCACTTTTCCTCGCGCCGCAGAAACCATTTTTACGGGAGCATGCCCACGAATGCTTCGGATCGTCGCCTCGACGAGCGCGCCGCCAAAATTTTTCTCCGCAACCAATCTCTCGGCGCCCCAGTCGTCAAATGCTTTCAGCGCCCGAGCAGCCCAACCCGCAGGCCCCTCCTTGATGGAGGCGTCTTCAAGAACATGACCGTTGCCATCAGAATCAAGACCGCAAACAATAATCCCAATTTCATCCGAACGGACGTCATCCGGTCCCGATGCGCCTGACGGATCGATGGCCACGATAATACGACGCATCTTTCTAGCAGCGTCTGCACGATTCAGAGCGTCAATCGCTGGCAGACGCCTTATCTTATCCATGTGCCACAAAGCACAATCAACGGTAGTCTGATACTCTCCAAGCAGAAAACGCCTCCGCTCCCGCTCTGGAAGTGCTTCAAGTTGTTCAAGATAATCGAAACTCAAATTCTCCCGATTGAACTCCGGATTCAAAATCATCGTGGCGTACATCTCAGGCGTCGTCAGGGGTTCGCCGGATTTTGGATCAACCTGAAGCTCAAAAAGAGAATATAGCCAATGATCCATCGTAGGCGGATTAGCATCGATATATTCACGAACAATAAGATCACTTTTTTGAGCCAAACGAGTCAAAAGCATATTTCTCGCGCCGAAACTGATCTGGCTCGCCTCGTTCAGATAAACCGTAGAAAATTCTAACCCGAGAATTTTTTCGGTACGCTCGGCATCATCAAGACCTCCAAAAAAAATCGAAGACTGATTGGGAAAAACAATAACGCTATCCTGCCGATCAAAACGATACTGAACGCCCGGAAAGCATAGTCGCATCACGGCAGGAAATGTGTCCATCAGAACGCTCGCACGTAAAGACGTCAGATGATATCGAAAAACGCCGTGCCTTGTTGCGCCAACGCGTAAGGCCCTGATAACGATTGCCCGGAGAAGCACAAATGTTTTCCCAGATCGTGATCCCCCTCGCAGCAGAATATGCCGAGCGCTCTTGCCCAACAGACGATTAGCCTCAATTTGTCCGGGATTTAATTTAAAGAGCCGCGTCATCGCAAGTGATATGAATGGATATATTTCTCTCCCCTTCATGCTCCCCGAAGCGCGACGGCCTATGAGCTCTCAAAAGAAAACGCATCAAGCCATCACTGTATCGCCTGCGCATTAAACGATTGCCCGTGACGGGGTCATTTAGAATTTTTCCGCCGGACAGAATCGGCTCCTCAATACCTTCAACTGCCCTCCGTCGCGCTTCAGCTTCCAAAATATCCGTTGCTTCCTCAAGGGCTTGCGCCCAGGCCTCCGCAAATACGGAATCTTGTTCCTTCCAGCGATAGACAGTTCCGCGCTCCACATGCGCGACACGCGCGGATGACGTCACGTTCGCGCTAAGAGCCAGATGATTGAGAAAAATACGCTTTGTTTTCACAATGGAAGAATGGCGTCTGATAGACGTAGAAGGCTTTTTATTGTCCATAACCTTCATTTTCTCCGTATAAAACGGTCATAATTATTAAAAATAAACCGCCCTGATCGTGGGTCGATGCCGCCCTCTATCATGGATGTTCCGCATCGATAGAAGAGGAGAACTCCTGTCCTCCTGCGAACGTGCCTTCATTTCCACACGTAAAGCTTTCTTGACGCGAGCCGTTAGGCGCACGTCGGCAGTGCCGACAAACTGCACACGGCTCGCATGCCGCCGACAAGGAATGGCGCGTATACGCATATCCGCGCAAGGCAATCCGGTTCCCGAAAATTCAACCCAGGTCAATTCAAGATCATGTCGGTGGAAAGGTTGTCCATCTCTCACAAACGGACATATAAGAAGATTCTCCGCTTCTTTCTCCACGAGAATAAAATATTGATAACCAGAATACACTATATTATTTTCTGAAATTATTTTTGAGCAAGACAACACATCGAGCTCCAATAGAAATACTCTATTATAATTGAATCTATATACATAAAGCGCGCATACGTCAACTATGATTTCTCGATTTATTATTCCTATAAAAATGAGAAAGCTGCTCAAGAAGGAAGGCACATTGGGCCGAGACTTTCATTCTGGCTCTGGCCGATGAAAGGTCCGGATAAAGTCGGTTTGCCATTGCCGAAAAAGACATCTCTCGCCCAAGCATCATTTCCAACCTGACATGCGCCCCCAACCCCAGCGTTTCACGAATCAGACTGAGGCGTTCGGCGCATTTTCCCCGACCCAGCATCCAGGTATGAACATCGCCCCGTATCGATTCAGATCTCGTTTGTATCGGTTGATCCACAACACCAAGTGTTGAGAAAATATACTCACGGCTCCAGCGATCAGCAGCTCTGATCTCATCATCTCCAATATCGCCAGCTTCTCTCAGAACCTGAACCGTATTGACGACTTTGTATGCATCCCCGACGCGTCGAAAAATATCTCTTCTCTGCCGCTCTGGTGTGGGCTCCTGAAACGATTCTTCTTTCTGATTTTCAGACACTGTCAGCGGCACGGTCTGCTCCTTCACATTTCCCATCATGTTCGGAAATCGTTTTTTTCACCAAACGACCGGCGATCTTTCTCTAATGCCTGCCTCGGGCATGCCCATCGGCATGAGGCCCGGAAAGAGCGGTATCACTTCGGTTTGCCATAGAGCCCCCCAACTCAGCGGGTGTCCCGAAGGCAAAGCGTCTCCACTGTCCCGATCAACGGAACTCCGATACGAAAAAGAATTCGGTGCTCGAGGAAACTTCCTCGTATGTTCATCCAGTGCGAGATCGGCAGCAACTTCCTCTGCGCTCACCTTTTCGCGTTTCTGTTTCACTCTGGCGCTTTTATCCAACATGTCTCGCACTCCAGGGATGTGGCAATATGCCACTACCACGCTCAAAATTTCACTACCCACTAGATTTGGCATAAAGCCATTGCTATGAATGCCATATGGCCAAACACAAGAGACCCAATTCCCTCGCCACGCTGCAGCGTGCCATCGGCATGCGGATCTCCTGGGCAAGAGAACTCGTCATACCAAACCAGAGCGAATGTGCGCGCCTGCTCGGTGTAGACGCCTCGACTCTGAACAAGATAGAAAAGGGAGACCGGGCACCCAATGTTTTCCTTATCGCGGCTTTATCAAACCGTCTCCGCGTATCAACCGACTTTCTGTTGAAAGGTGTCCTGAACGGTCGAACCGACGAAGAATTGGCGCTGCGACTTGCGGCTCTGCACCCAGAGCTGGTGCTCCAGCGGCAAGACACGGAGACTCACACGGACAGAAGCACGCCTTTCGACAAGCCTGCGTCGCCCACGAAACCAAATGAGGACCTCCACTGAGGGGTTCTCTCTCGATAGCCATATCAGGCTCTGCCTTTCCCACCGATTCGCCAGTCGTTCACCATTGAGATCAAAGTAGGAACAAAACAGGAACAAAGCAATCATTACTTTTCGCTCTCATGAACGCCCTCGCTGTTTTCGTGATCATCCGGACGACCTTCGAGCCATCGGATCACGTGAGCTTCTTCCCCGATTAATGATTTATTAATGGCGCCATGCCACTAAGTCAACACAGAAATATGGCTATTTGCCAAATATGTTGCCCGCGCATTTCAAGTCCGGATGCTTCAGGACGCTCTGAAGCAACATAAAATAACATTTACGCGACATTATGTGTCAAAAACACTATGCTACAATATGAATAAGAAATGTGACTTATACAATAGAACTAACAACATCTGCCATTTATATAAAAATAGAATGGTAGTAACCGCTTAAGGACAGACCCACAGATGAATGCTATTGTGGTTACCGCTCTCAGGCGTCCCCTAACATTCGTCGTAATGTCTATCTTGATCGTCATGCTTGGTGTCATGTCAATCTTGAAAACTCCTACTGACGTATTTCCGAATATAAAAATACCAGTAGTTGCAGTTGTATGGACTTACGGCGGCATGCTTCCAGAAGAATTCGCGGGCCGAATTATCTGGAACTACGAGATGGGCGTCACCTCGACCGTTGAGGGGATCGAACATATGGAGTCAAACTCCTATTATGGTCGAGGAATTGTCGAAATCTTCTTTCAGCCTGGAACTGACCTTGGACCAGCTGAGGCGGATGTTGTCGCCATATCCCAAACAGTGATCCAGCAGCTTCCCGCCCACATCCCCGCCCCGATGATCATGCGTCTTGACGCGTCCTCAGTGCCCGTCATTTCTCTGCAACTTACCTCGGATCATCAGACGCCTTCAGATCTCTATAAGTTGGCCATGATACGCGTGCGTCCTTTGCTCGTAACCGTACCGGGCGCTGTTGTACCGCACCCGTACGGTGGCATGGACAGCTTTGTCATGGTCGCACTCAATCAGGAGCAGCTTCGCGCGCACCAGTTGTCCGCGATGGATGTTCAGAACGCGCTTCACGATCAAAACATCGTTCTGCCAGCCGGCGATCAGAAAATCGACGCGGTCGACTGGATGGTGCAGACCAACGCCACACCTCAAAGTATGAAGGACATAGGCAATATTCCCGTGAAAAAAGTCGGGAACGCCATGGTCTATATCCACGACGTCGCAGACGTCTATCGAGGCGGTCATCCCCAGACGAACGCTGTCATCGTCGGCGGTCGCCAGGGCGTTGAAGTCGTCACTATGAAGTCGGGCGAAGCGTCGACACTCGATGTCGTCAATGGCGTGCGCAAGCTTCTCCCCCGTATACGGGCTGTGCTCCCCCCGGACGTCAATGTCAGCATCCTTACAGATGCTTCGGTGTTCGTGCGCGACTCCATCAAGGACGTCGTCCGGGAAATGGTTACAGCCGCATTCCTGACCGGCATCGTGGTCCTTCTCTTTCTCGGCTCATGGCGTTCGACCGTCATCATCGCCACCTCTATTCCGCTCGCCATCCTCTGCGCCCTGATCTGCCTGGGATGGGCGGGCCAGTCGATCAATGTGATGACACTCGGAGGCCTGGCCCTTGCCGTCGGCATCCTCGTCGATGACGCCACCGTCATGATCGAGAACATCGATACGCATCTTGAAATGGGGAAAGACCTCGAAATCGCCATTATCGACGCCGCAAACCAGATCGTCATTCCAACCTTCGTTTCGACAACCTGCATATGCATCGTCTGGCTGCCGCTTTTCACGCTTTCAGGTGTCGCTGGCTGGCTGTTCATGCCCATGGCTGAAGCCATCATTTTCGCCATGATCGCTTCGTTCATCCTCTCTCGAACGCTCGTGCCGACCATGGCAAAATATCTTCTCGCCGGTCAGGTTCACCACGGAGCACATGACGACGACACACACGCCGCACCACGCGGGTTCTTCGGCCGCTTCCAGCAAGGGTTTGAATCGCGCTTCATGCGCTTCCGCGACAGCTACGAGCGTACCCTCTCGCGTTGCGTTGCGAAGCGTCGCCAATTTGTCGGCTTCTTCCTCTTCGTATCAATCGCTTCACTTGCGCTGTACGGATTTGCCGGGCGGGATTTTTTCCCGGAAACCAAATCCGGCATGCTGCAGATGCATATGCGGGCACCATTGGGCACACGTATCGAAGTCGCATCACGCATCGCCTCTCTGGTTGACGACCGGATCAAGCACGACCTCCCCGGCAAAGTTGAGAGCGTCATTAGTAACTGCGGCTTGCCGGAAGGACCACACAATCAGGCGTTCATTCCGACACCAACAGTCGGAAGCCAGGACTGCGACCTCGAAATCCACCTGACCAATGACGAAAGTCCGGTATGGGATTACCGTGCCATGCTGCGTAAGGATCTGTCCGCCAACTTTCCAGGCACGGTCTTTACCTTCCTGCCAGCAGATCTGACCGCGAAAATTCTGAATTTCGGTTCGCCAGCGCCTATCGATATTCAGATATCCGGTCCGGAAATTCACGCTGACTACGATTACGCCCGCAATATCATTGATGCTTTACGTCGAATTCCCGGTGCCGCAGACGTCGTGATCCAACAGACCATGAAAACCCCGACACTGCTCGTGACTGGAGACCGCACCTTCATGCAGGCCACCGACCTGACTGAAGGAGATATGGCGAACAATCAGTTGATGACAGATTCAGGCAGCATCACGGTCGATCCTCAATATTGGCTGGATCCCAAAGAAAACGTGACGTTCCCGCTCAACACCTACGTGAGCCAGAATCAGCTCACACATTTCAATGATCTCCTGACAATTCCTGTCACCAAAGGCGACGGTAATCCTTCCAACAAACCGTCTCAATTTTTGGGGAGCCTCGCGCGTATCATACCAACCGGCACACCCGGAGAGGTGACTCACTACAACTCGATGCCGCAGGTCGACATTTATGTCGCTGCCGAGAAAACAGACCTCGGTTCCGTTCTTTCCGGCGTTAATCGCGTCCTCGCTCAGACCAAGTCCTCCCTGCCAAAGACCGCAGTCGTGAACGTGCGCGGACAGGCCGAAACGATGCACGCGGCTTACAGCCAGCTGGTTCTTGGTCTCGTTGTCTCCATCCTGCTCATCTATCTGCTCATCGTTGTGAACTTTCAGTCCTGGCTTGATCCGTTCGTCATCATAACGGCCCTGCCTGGCGCCTTGGCGGGCATCGCATGGGCACTGTTTCTGACCGGCACTCGCCTTTCCGTCCCGGCACTCACAGGCGCAATCATGTGCATGGGCACGGCAACGGCTAACTCCATTCTCGTCGTCTCGTATGCCCGTGAACGCATGGACATACATGGAGATGCCCTCAAGGCCGCTGTCGAAGCCGGATTCGGACGTATCCGTCCCGTTCTTATGACCGCTCTCGCGATGATTGTCGGCATGGTGCCGATGGCAATCAGCAATTCGAGTAACGCCCCCCTGGGCCGCGCCGTCATCGGAGGACTGCTGGTCGCCACACTCTCGACGCTGCTGTTCGTCCCGAGCGTCTACGCCATTCTTCACCACCGTCCTTCCCGTCGCCAGGAGTCTATCTGATGGCCGCCTCCCGTAAAGCCATTCTCAGCGTCGGCGTCTGCATCGCCGGACTTTATATCGCAGTCCTCGTCGTCGGACGCGTTCACGCCGCCAGCGAACTTCGCGCGGATACCAACGCTGCCGCCATTCAGGACGTCACGATCGTAACGCCTCGGCATGCTGCACGGAAGGTCGCGATCACACTCCCCGGAACACTGGACGCCTGGTATCAGGCCCCGATTTATCCTCAGGCTTCGGGCTACGTGAAAATGTGGTACCGTGATTACGGCGCAGAAGTGAAGGCCGGCGATATTCTCGCCGAAATCAACGCTCCGAGCCTTGATGCGCAATATGCACAGGCCAAGGCAGACTACGCGGCCGCCGAAGCAAAGTACAACCTCGCGGCCGTCACGGCCCAACGGTGGCAGGCCATGGGTAAATCCCAGTCCGTCTCCGGGCAGTCCGTGTCTGTTTCCCTTGCGAACCTGCAGTCGGAAAAAGCGAATCTGGAAGCCGCGCAACACAATGTCGATCGCTTCGAAGCGCTCGAACGATTCAAACAACTCGTCGCGCCTTTCGACGGTGTCGTCACCGCCCGTGACGTCAGTGTCGGCGACTATGTCAACGCAGGCGGAGGCAACCTGACGGCTCAGGGTTCGGCCACCGAACTCTTCACCGTCGCGGACGTCCACAAACTCCGCCTGTTCGTCTCCGTACCGGAAGTCTTTGCTTACATCCTCCAACCAGGCCTCGAAGCCAAATTTTCGGTTCCGCAGTTTCCCGGCAAAACTTTCATAGCCCAGTTCCTGACCGTCGCACGCGGGTTTGACCCCAATACCCGTACCGCCATCACCGAATTCACGATCGACAACCACGATCGGCAACTCTGGCCTGGGACCTTCGCGTCGGTTGACCTGACGGCAAAGAATACGAACGACAAGCTTTTCGAAATCCCGACAGGCTGCCTCGTGTTTATGGAAAAAGGCATGCAGGTCGTCGTCGTTGACGACACAAACCATGTGCATTTCCGTAACGTGGTCGTCGGACGCCAGGGAGACCGTGACAGCGAAATCCAGAGCGGTCTCGCCGCCGGAGATCACGTCATTCTCAATCCCCCCGCCGACCTCCTCGAAGGTCAGGAAGTGCATGTCACCCAACCCGCCGCCGGGTATCTCGCCACCAATGACGGTTCGGACTCCGACGAATGATCCATCGTTTCCTCCCGTTCGGCCGCATAGCCCTCGCATGCGGCGCGGCCACCGCCATGCTTGCGCTCTCCGGCTGCGATCTGGCCCCCAATTACGAGCAACCCAAATTCGTCGTGCCCGACAGCTGGCACGGGCAGGCGCCCTTCGCGCGGGCAACGCCGGCGGATACCGTCATGCCCATGGATTGGTGGACATTGTTCAACGACCCGCTTCTCACATCGCTCGAAGCCAAGCTGACAGCTTCCAATCCCGATCTGCAGGCATCCGCCGAACGCTTCATCCAGGCACGCGCGATGGTGGTGAAAGCCCGTTCCGAACTCCTGCCACATCTCGCGCTCGCAGCGGGCGCATCCGACAACAAACAGTCCGCCGATCGACTGTTCCGCTATAAGGGCGAGACGACGGCCACAGATGAAAGCTATGGTGGTCTGGCTTCGTGGGAGCCCGATTTCTGGTCCGCCATTCGCAATCATGTCCGCGCCCAGAAGCAGTACGCCCAGGAAAAAGCAGCCGACTTCGCCCTGTCCCGCCTGAGCCTCCAGGCGGAACTCGCATCGGATTACGTCGAATTACGGGGCTATGACGCCCAGATCGCGATCTACGAACAATCCATCGGCTACTACGAAAAAGCCCTCAAAATTACGCAGAACCAGCTTGCCAATCAGGCGGCACCCCGCCTCGATGTCGCACGCGCCCAGACCCAGCTTTACAACACCCAGGCCGCCAAACTGGATGTAGAGGCCGCGCGCGCCGTGACGGAACACGCGATCGCCGTCCTGACCAACACCGCGCCGTCGGGCTTCCACATCGCCTCCCAAAGCAGAATGCTGTCAGCACAACCCGCGATCCCAACGGGCATCCCCTCGGAACTGCTCCAGCGTCGCCCCGATATCGCGGCCTCCGAACGCGAAATGGCCCAGGCCAATCGCGAAATCGGTATCGCACGCGCCGCCTTCTACCCCCATATTTCACTGAATGTCGGCGGCGGCTTCGCCCAGAACGGCTTCGATCTCGCCAATCTGGCCAATTCCCTATGGACTTACGGAGCCAGTTTCGAGCTGCCTCTCTTCGAAGGCGGCCTCCGACGTGCGGAACTCCAACGCAGCTGGTCAGGATATCGCGAAACACGCGATACCTATCGTAGCAAGGTCCTCAATGCCTTTCGGGAAGTCGAAGACGGGCTTTCACGTACCGATCGCCTGAATCTTGAAAACAACACGCTGGAAAAGGCCGTCCGCGCAACGCTGGACACGCAAAACATGACCATGACGCTCTATCAGGGTGGCGTCGGCACTTATCTCGATGCCCTCTTTTCCCAGGTCCAGACCCTCGATACCCGCATCCATCAGGTCGAAGTCGCCACCCGGCTCTTCCAGGCGGATGTCGGGCTTATCCGCGCCCTCGGCGGCGGTTGGAACGTGCATCTCATGCCGACGATGGACCAGACCCTGTCGATTGAACCCCTCCAGTATTCCGATCTGCATCACCCGGCCCCGGTCGGAGGCGTCACGATTTCACAGGACCCGGCAACATTCGAAAATCTCCGTGCGACGAATGCGCCAGGAGGTCCGGTTATCCCGTCACCCTGAACGAAGGACAAAAAGGGAGCGGCCCCAAGAACTGCTCCACGAAAGAGGCATGGTCGCTGTCGGCATTTCAGCATAGAATTGCCGACAGATCGCGACGGAGACAGAATCCATGGCCAACAAAGTCAAAGACGACGTGCCGGTAATCGGCTATCGAGCGCTGGTCATCATGCACATATTTCTGGCTACCTTCATCGGCCTCGTCGCATGGCTCGACTGGAGCCTGCCCCGCTGATCCGGGCGCTGGCCCAGGCAGCACCATATCCGACAGCCGCGAAAAGTCCGATCCAGAACGATACGGGCGCATCCGTCCACCAGGACAACGCCAGCGCGCCCCAGCCATAGACGACCGCCAGCACCGCCGCTCCAAATACACCTTTCCAGGGTGATAGCCCCAGCCGCAACATGGTGGCGGCAGGACCAACGAGCAGGCTGAAGACGAGCAGAACGCCAGTCACTTCAGCGCACATCGCGGTCGAAAGAGCCACAAGCACCATAAAAACCAACGACACCAAACGTCCCGGAACGCCCCGGGCAACCGCCATGTCCGGATCGAGGCTGAGAAAAAGCAGGGGACGCGCGATACAGGCCAGGGTGCCGAAACAGGCCACGGACATTCCGCCAAGCAACAACAACGTCGTTCCATCGACCCCCAGAATGTTGCCAAACAACAAAGCCGTCGCTCGGTTGGACGGCGCATTGCTCCACTGAAGAAAAAGCGTTCCCAATCCGAGACTCGCCGCCAGAATCAAGCCGATGATGCTGTCCCGCCCCGCCGATACATGCCCTCGACTGTCCCCGGACGATTCCCAGCCCATACCCAACGCCGCCAGTGCGGTCGTGAACGTCATGCCAAGCAGGGGCGGACAGCCCAGAAGCACAGCGCCCGCCGCGCCCGCAAACCCGATATGGGAAAGCGCGTGTCCCGCGAAGCTCTGTCCGCGCAGGACCAGAAACCACCCCGTGACGCCACTCAGCGCACCCACCAACGCCGCGGCCATAAAGGCATGCCGCATAAACTCGAACTCAAGCATCGCGACGGCTTTCAGGAATCAACATGGACCGGCAGGAACGATGCCCCCCGCGGACGAAGAGTCAGTCGGAAATCCGCGACATCGTCCAATGGCGAACGACCATGCACGGAGACGAAAATCGTGACACCAGCCGTCCTCTGCAGATGACGCAAAAGAACGGCGAGCTGCTCCTGGTGAGCCGTGTCGAGACCGGCCAGCGGCTCATCGAGCAAAAGCAATCGAGGTCGATCCAGAAGCGCCGCTGCCAGTCCGATCCGCTGGCGTTCTCCGCCTGAAAGCTGAAACATCGGTCGCGTCGCCAAAGCGCACGCATCGACACAGGTCAAAGCTTCGTCGACGGCGTTCCGACAGGCTCGCCCGAAACTAGGCAACCCGAACCGGGAGCCACGCCACGCCGCCGTCACGAAAGCGCGGGCCGCAAGCTGCGGGGCGGAAAGAGGGCGCGTCTGCGGCAGATATCCAATGCGCGAGCGCCCCTGCGCCGGTGCTCCTCCAAACACGCGGATCTCGCCCGCCCGACTCCTATGCAGGCCCAGAATAGCCCGAAACAGGGTCGTTTTACCGGCCCCATTATGTCCCTGTAACAAGGTGACGCTACCCGTCGGCAGCGCACAGTTTACGTCGGCACAGAGTTTGCGTTCTCCGTGACTGAGTTCGAGACCTGAAAACACAAGAGGAGAACGAGGGCTCACCGAACAGATAAAGCCTGTTTCAGTATTGTAAGGCGGCCCTCATACCAATCCTGCCAGTGCTGCCCCGGCATGGGCATTTCCGACATCGGCACGACTGGCACTCCATGCGCGCGGGCCGTATCGACCAACCCATTCAAAGCCGGACTGGTGACCGCGGGATTGAAGATCAGGGCCGCGGCCTGTCCTGTCTCCAACGCTCCTTCCACAAGCGCGAGGTCACGCGGCGCAGGCTCCGTATGATGCATGACCGCCAGAGCGAAACGCGGGCAGATCACCTCAAGGCCCAAAGCCGTGAACAGAGCGCCGCCGACAGGCTCGGTAGCGACAATCCGCTTCGCCGTCACCTCGGACTTCACCGAGACGACCCGCTGACGCAAGCGCTCGATCGCGCCGTCGAAAGCGCTCGCCCTCTGCATCAGCTCCGGAGCTTTCCGGGGCTGATTGCCGATCAGTTCCGCGGTCATATGATGCGCGAAAGCCTCCACCACGCCCAGATCATCAAAGAGATGAGGATTGGCATCCGGGGATGCTCGCGTCAGTCGCCCCACATCGAGCGTCTCGCGTCCCGCGCCCCGTGACGTCGCGGCGAGACGCAGTGCCCATTCGTCATATTCCGCACCGTTGACGATCACGATATCCGCTTTGGCGATATCACGCGCCATCGCGGGAGACGTCATGACGTCATGAGGATCCGCCTGTGGAGACACGACGATCGCCTGCGTTGTCACGGCCGAGCCCCCGATCTGGGATGTAATGTCGCACCAGACGGCCTCAGCACAGACAACATGCCTAACCTGAGACTGGGTCAGCGTCTGCGCCAGAGCAGGAGCGATGGCAATCACCCAGTTCAGAAAAAGCGAAAAGACGAGACGTCGGAGCACGCGGCACTGCTTCGTTATGTTATAACAGGGGCAAACCGGGTATAGAGGTCCATGATACGACTGGGCAAGAGCGAAAGAAGGTGAGCCGACATGCCGGGACCATCTGTTCAAATGAATGAAATGCGGTTCCCAGGCGACGTGGAAGACCGGTTGTCTCTCTCGGAACGCTATTGCGCTCTACAAGGCAGTCGCCTCACGGACACACGGCGGCAGGTTCTCGGCATGATCCTGTCCTCGCCCCGTCCCATCGGCGCCTACGATCTTCTTGATCTGTTACGCAGCCATCATCGCAATGCCGCTCCTCCGACGGTTTATCGCGCTCTTGAATTTCTCTCCGATCACGGTCTCATTCATAAGATCGAGCGCCTTTCGGCGTTCGTCGGTTGTTCTCACCGCCTGCGCTGCCATCACGGCAAGGCTTGCGGTCATCGCGCTCA
This sequence comes from Brytella acorum, assembly GCF_029309905.1. GTDB lineage: Bacteria > Pseudomonadota > Alphaproteobacteria > Acetobacterales > Acetobacteraceae > Brytella > Brytella acorum. Next base: position 144,508 of record NZ_JARBJP010000004.1, on the reverse strand, counting down.
GTTCCTCATCTGTCGCACGTGCGGCATTGTGAAAGAACTCGAAAATGACGAAACGGAATCAGCGGTAAATCTCGCCGCTCGGAACGTCGGGTTTCACGTGGAACATACAACGATCGAAGTCGAAGGAATCTGCGCCCAATGCGCGGAACACGTTTCCTGAGTAAGAAAAACTGAGCACGAAAAAGAATATTCCTGTCCTGCCGCTCGAAGGTGGCAGCACGACGGCGACACCGCCTCAACGCCAGACTCGCGCCTCCGTCACCAAAGAGGATAGCAGCGAGCAGCACGATCTGTTCAGCCCCCTCCCATCACAACCTCATCAGACCAAAATCGCTCCAGAGCACACGCTTCGAACACATATTCTCCCTGAAGAAGCTCCGTTGACGTCTGTCGATTTTCGTCGTCTTCCAGCATCTCATCGGCCCGACGGATATCTCTATCTCGTCACAGACCCAGTCATCGAGACGACACTCCGGGAAACCGGACTACCCCTTGATAAGCGCCATCCTCTGGCATTCGTGGAGCCCGGCGCCCTTCTTTCCCTGATTGAATCCCGGGCCGAACAAAGCCATACGCCGGACGAAACGTTGCCCGTTGTGCTGCGCATACGAAAAACCCTTATAGAAACCTGGCTCGAAGTCGAACCCGATGAGTCCGCGCGCCTCGGAGGTTTCTGCTATCTGCTGACAGGCAATCAAGAACCATCCTGAACGAAAAAGGTTATGTATCGATGACATCCGGTCTTCTTGCCGAAGTTTTCCGAGGCGGTCGCGTCGAATCGAGCCACCTGGGCCGCGCTGTCGTCGTGGATAGCGAGGGCGACATTTTATGGTCCTTAGGCGATGTCGAGGCGCCGATTTTTCCCCGCTCCACCGTCAAGGCTCTCCTCGCACTTCCATTCGTGGAGAGCGGCGCGGCAGAGCGTCTCGGAGCCAGCCAGGAAGAACTCGCCCTCGCCTGCGCTTCCCATAACGGCGAGCAGCGCCACGCAGACGCTGCCGCCCGCCTTCTTTCTAGGGTCGGCCGCGATGTCACCTGTCTGGAATGTGGAGTTCATTGGCCCACCTACGAGGCTGCCGCGCGTGCCTTGGCGACGGAAGGACACCATCCAACAGCGCTGCATAACAATTGCTCAGGCAAACATGCCGCGATGATATGCACGGCCTGCGATCTGGGCCTCGATCCCACGGGGTATGTCCTGCCAAAACATCCGGTCCAGCGCGAAGCAACGGAAATATTGGCCACGCTCACCGGCACAGCCCATAACGAGCAGAATCGTGGCACAGACGGATGCTCAATGCCAACCTACGCCATTCCTCTTCGGGCCCTGGCCACTGGTTTTGCTCGCTTCGGAAGCAGCACCCATATGTCCGGAGGTCGGGCCGTCGCAGCCACAAAATTACGCGAAGCGATCGCTGCGGCCCCCTTCATGGTCGCAGGCACAGGACGCTTCGATACGCGGATCATGGAACATTTCCAGACGCGCGTCTTTTGCAAGATGGGAGCGGAAGGCGTGATGGTCGCGGCTCTGCCGGAACTGGGCCTGGGGTTCGCCCTGAAGGCGGATGATGGTGGAAATCGTGCAGTGGAAGTCGCGGTTACAGTCTTGTTGCAGCGTTTTGGCGCGTCGCTTTGGTCGCCGCACGATGAAGCCTTCATGACGGAGCAGGCTAATTACCCGCTCCGCAACTGGAACGGTTTCCCCATTGGTTCGATGCAGCCAGCCGCCTGTTTAATACAATGAAACCTATCCTGTTTACAGGGATATGAAGTTACGACCGTTGTCCTGTGAAAGACAGGATCAGCCGTCTCATGTTTTCAGAGACGACTTTCTGTCGCCGATACCGGCTATCCGTTAACGGATAGCTTTCCAGCCGCCGCTTTGAATGACCGTACTACGCCCGGTCATTCCAATGACTTATATGAACTGAGCCAACGTCAAACTCTTCATGTCAGCGATAACGGAATATGATGCCTGCAACTGGGCTTTGACCGCGCTCAATTGCGTTGATACGGTCGCATAATCAACATTCTTGGCATTGCCCAACTGCGTGCGCAGCGCCGTCTGCATCTGCGACAAGCTACTACTCTGAAATGATAGACGATTCTGCGTAACGCCGAGATTCGCTGAAAGATCTGATAGTTGAGACGTGACGTCACCATTCGATGTCGTCAGTCCCTGAATGAGATTCTTGTATTCTGCCGTGCCGGGCGTCGTGCTTCCCAAAGATGCGACAACCATGAGGTTCCGCATCAGATCCCTGATTGGAGAACCCGTCGAGCTATCCGTCCCCGCTGTGCCAGCCGTCGCTGTCGTGCCGACAGATATCCACTCTCCCTGCCCGATCTGCACTACCGAAGTCAGAGATGAAGCCTCCGTTCCGTTCACAGACAAATTGGCAGAAAATGGCGAATCTGCGCTGGTTGTCGCTGCGAGCGACTGTGTCGCAGTCAGCACGTCATCGGCGCTTGTCGAACCCAGAGCTTTAACAACGTTTGTAATCGATGTAGCCAATTCGGATGTCGCCAGATTCGACGATGTCACGGGAGCAACCGTGCTCTGTCGCCCGGCCAGAACATACGAATTCCCGGATTTCGTATTTAGCAGGCCGCCAAGGCTCGCGAGATCCTGCTGTGCCTCCTGGACCACAGCCGCTACGGAGGCCGAATTGGCTGTTCCACTTATATTCTGCAGGGATTTGGATAGCGAAGCCGCAATATCGCTGATGCCCGACAACGCAGTTTGGGTTGTGGTCAACGTGTTCTGCGCCGAAGTCACATTGCTCGACCATGCAGATATTTGAGTCAGTGCGGGCTGAAGCGCGAGCGCCTGTACACGATTGACGCCTAAGCCGGCATAAGTGTCGGAAGCGACACCGGTCGCGACTTGCGTTTGGAGTGCCTGTTGCTGCGATGAGAGGTTGGAGATCCCTGCCCGCAGGGACAATCCCTGACCGGTCATGCCAAAGGACGTCGAAATTCCGACCATTTTCAGGCTCCGATCGCGCTCATAAGGGATTGGAACATGGACTGCACCGCCGCGACGACCTTGGCATTAGCCGTATAGGCGTTTTGCAACGCGACCACTTTCGACATTTCGTCATCGACAGAAACCCCAACAGCACTCGACAAACTTGTCGCGAGACTTGTCTGGGTCGCCTGAGCCGTCGTCAGGTTTGAACTGACATTATCGGCAACAGCAGCTTGCGAGGCCGTCAGGGTCGTGGCGAGAGAAAGAATATCCTCCGTACCATCATACCCGGTTGACAGATCGCCGTTGATACCAAGCTGTGCACTTGGCGCAGATGTCGCGGAAGACGCAAAGGTTTTCGAAATGACAGCCTGCAACACGGACGTATCCGCGCTCGATCCGTTGACGAGCTTACTGGGATCACTCGTATACGCAGCACTGACCTGAAGATTCTGGGAAAATCCAACGATCCCGGACGGCGCATTTGCCGTTCCGTCTGCTGAAGGCAACGCTCCAACGCTATTTGTAAACAACGTCATACCCTGCGCATCGAAACGAGTGGCCAGGGAGTAGGAAAACGAGTCAAGCTGCGCCTGCATTGTAGGAAGGATTGTGTCGCGCAGCGCAACATTGCCGCCCAAAGTCCCGCCCTGAAGGAGGGATGTGACGTCCCGGTCCCCCAGCATGATTTTCGGGATAGCATTTGAACTGTCCGTACCAGGATAAGCCATCGCAGACGTAACCGTCGCTGACGACGTATCAAGAGGCCATGAAGACGAAATCGCGCCGTTTGTGCTGCCATCCACATCATGCGTGGGCAATACAAGACCGCTTCCTGTTTTCACGACCATATCGCCATTCGCGGTCGCCGTCGTCTTGATGGAAATCTGCGTCGACAGATCCGTCACGGCCGTATTACGCTGGTTTTCGAGCTCAGCCGTGCTCTGCCCCTGGGCTTTCAACCGCATGATCTGCGTCGATAGTGACCCAATCGTCGTCAGATCTGTATTGATGCTGCCCACGCTGGACACGATCGTGTCCTGGGCTGTCTGACGTTGAGTCTGGTATGTATCGGCCAATGTATGAACGGTAGAAACAAGCTCCGTCGCGTCGGTCACAGCCGTATTCTGACCCGCTGAGCTTGTCGGTGTACTCAGCAATGAAATCAGGGACGACTGCAGATTGCCCAGTTGATCTGAAAGCGTGCCGCTACTGCCCGAACTGGCGTCCGTCGATCCTTGTACGCTGGTCAGAGCGGAAAGAGCGCCTTTCTGCGCCGTCAGCAGCGCCGTCTGGGCATTCTGAGTGAGAACGGCGTTATTAAGCGCGTCGTTCGAAGCAAGCGTCGTCCCGGTCGCCTGAACACCTGTACCCTGTCCGTTGGTATTCAACGAGCGGACATTGGCGATCTCGGCAATATAGCCATTTGTTCCGGCATTCGCGATATTTTGGGACGCAACCCCGATCGCATATTCCGTTACCCGAAGTCCGGTTGTGGCAATGTTGAGAGAAGTATTCAAGCTCATGAGTGTCGACCCCTATCAGCGGATAACGTTACTGAATCATCGCGATAGTCGTCTGCATCAGCTGATCTGCTGTTGTAACGATCTTCGTATTGGCGCCATAAGCCTGCTGGGCAACAATTAATTTCGAGAGATCACTGGTCATATCCGTGGTGGAAGCTTCCACAGAGGACGTATCAAGCGTTCCAGCACCATTCTGCCCGACGGTATTGATCTGAGCGTTCCCGGACGCGGACGTCGCGGAATAAGCCTGTCCATCCTGCAAAGCGAGCCCATCTGGAGCGGCAAAGGTCGCCAGGGGAATTTTTGCGACCAGTTGCGACTGACCGTTATCAAATGTCGCCATGACTGATCCGTCGGAGCGCATGGACAGACCCTCAAAATTCCCGGTCGTCACACTGTCCGATGTCGTCGCCGGCGCTGTAGCGGTGCCGCTCGTCGTCGATGCGTCGAAACTCATACCGCCAGCGCTGCCGATCGTACCCAGATTAACCGTCAGCCCCTGAGACGTGAAACTTCCTTCCTGAGATGTGGTCGAGTTCCCGTTGACCGAAAGAAGACTGCCATCCGAACTGAATGCAACCGGAATCGAAAGCGTGGAATCCGTCGGACTCGTCACCGTCCAGTTATACTGGGCGCTTCCATCGGGCGCGGTTGTCGTGACGCTCGGCGTCCAGTCGAATTCAGCCTGACTTTTTTTCCCGGAACTATCGTACACGGCAGAAGTCGTGGAAACGGTTTTTCCATTATTGATCAACGTGCCGGACATGGTCAGTGTCGTGGACTGGGTGGGCACGAAGGAAACGTTCTTGATCTGAATGGGCTTCAGATCACCGCTGACTTTTCCGTTCGATACATTGTAGCCCTCAAGAAAATAACCTGAAGTATTTACGAGGTAGCCGGACTTATCGAAGGAGAAGTCACCGTTGCGCGTGTAAAGCTGTTCATTTCCCGGTACCGGATTCGAACTGGTCGACGTTCCAGCCTGTTGAAGAACATTAAAGTAGCCATTACCCGATACCGCAAGCGCCAGGTTGTTGGTCGAGGACGTAATCTCGCCCTGCGCAGCCGCGTTCTGGATCGTCAGCGCCCTCACGCTATCGTCACCGCCAATGTCCGACGTGAAATCCTGATCGGTCGTGACGAAGTTCTGGAAGGCCGTATTCGTGGCCTTGTACCCGACAGTTTGACTGTTGGCGATATTATTGCTGAGATTACTGAATGCCTTCGACTGGGCATTCAATCCACTGACCGCCGTGATGACCGAACCGAAAATCGACATCTTGATGCCCCTTTGACGCGCTGACGTGCTTTCAAGGGCACGCATGACAGGCGGCCCAGACGGGAAGGGTCGCATTCAAGCGTTAACAAAGCCCTTATCGGCTCCGAGTCATGATCGCGAAAAACGCATGAAAAGTGATCTTTGACGCGATCCATGCGTTTCAAGCGGCCAAAAGACCGTGCACAATGGTCGTCGATGCCCCAGACCGTCTCCCTTCCACACGAAGCTTCCGACAGGCTGAATGAAGCCGACTCGAGCCCGCCCCCTCCCAAGGTCGACAGGAGCGCAACGCGGCCCGCACGCTTCGTCACCGGCAACATCATGCGACACGTCGCCGTCATGGCCGGCACAGGCGCTATCGGAATGATGGCGGTTTTCGCCGTGGACCTGCTCAATTTCTATTACATTTCACACCTCCGAGACCCGGCGCTGACCGCGGCCATCGGTTTCGCAACGGCGATCAGCTACGTGCAGCTCTCCGTCTGCATCGGCATGATGATTGGCCTTGGCGCCGTCACCGGGCGTCTGATCGGGGCATGCCGTTCGATCCGCGCCCGGCACCTCGCATCCGGCTTTCTGGTGGTCATGCTCTTCTCCAGTGCCATTCTTGGTATCCTGACCGCCCTGCTTGCTCCCGAACTTCTCGAAGCCCTCGGTGCGACCGGCGAAGCCCAGAGTCAGGCCACGGGATTCCTGCACATCATCGCGCCGGCCCTGCCCCTGACCTGCTTCGGCATGGCGCAGTCCGCCCTTCTACGTGCCGTCGGAGACGCCCGGCGCGCGATGCAGGTCACGCTCATCGGCGCCATGATCTCGGCCATCATGGATCCGATCATGATCTTCGGACTGCACCTGGGTCTTACGGGCGCCGCCATCTCGACCATCATTTCGCGCAGCGCTGTCGTCGTCGCAGGCTTCCTGTGTGTGCGGGAGCACCGCATGATCGAATGGCCCAGACTCTGGGCCATAGCGCCTGCGACACGTCAGATCGGCAAAGTCGCATTACCCGCGATCGCGACCAACCTCGCCACTCCGCTCGGCACCGTCTTCGTTACCCATTTCATGTCGCGATTCGGCCTTGAAGCCATTTCCGGACAAGCGACGATCGATCGGATCGTGCCTGTCGCCTTCGCACTGGTTTTTGCGCTTACCGGCTCCGTCGGCCCCATCATGTCGCAAAATCTTGGTGCGGGTCAGGTGCATCGCGTCCGGGAAGCTCTGGTCTCGGCACTCAAGCTCACCGCGCTGTGTGTGGCGATCACGTGGTTCCTGCTTGCACTGTTCCATCAGGAAATCGTTCACATCTTTGGCCTCAGAGGCATCGGCGCGGACATCGTCACGCTGTTCTGTGAATGGCTCGTCGCAAGCTACTTCTTCGTTGGCCTGCTGTTCGTCGCCAATACAGCGTTCAACAACCTCGGACATGCGTTTTATTCGACCGGATTCAACTGGGGCCGAGCCACGCTGGGCACGATTCCGTTCGTGTGGATCGGCGCCCATTACGGGCCGATCGGTATCCTGTACGGACAGTCTCTCGGGGTGGTGATCTTCGGAACTGCCGCCGTCCTCGTCGCTTTCCGCGTTATTCGCGCTCTTTGACGACATCCCGCGTGAAGACATCACGGTAGAAGCGCAGTTCGCGCTCGAAACTGTCCATCAGCGTATCCTGACTCCGGAAGCCGTGGGCTTCCCCGGGATAGACATGAAGTTCGGCCCGCTTTCCGCGCGCGCGCAGCCGCTCGACCATACGCTCCGCCTGACCGAGCGGTACGACCCTGTCTTCCGAACCATGCAGGAACAGGACAGGCGCCTGTATCCCGTCCGCATGAGAAACAGGAGACCGCTCCAGATAAACGGCTTCATCTTCAGGATAGGGCCCGACTAGGCGATCCAGATAGCGACTCTCGAATTTATGGGTCTCCTCCGCAAGGGAGCGCAGATCGGTAACGCCATAAAGAGACGTGCCTGCCGCGAAAAGAGACGATCGGGCGAGACAGCCGAGAACCGTGAGCCCTCCCGCGCTGCTGCCCCGAATGACACATCTGGCCGGATCGGCAAGACCTTCTGCGAGAACATATCGCACCGCATCGAGGCAGTCGGATACGTCCAGAACACCCCATTCGCCATCCAGAGCCTGTCGGTATGCTCGGCCAAATCCGGTCGAGCCTCGATAATTGACGTCGATCACGGCAAAACCACGGGACGTCCACCACTGAACCTTAAATGAAAAAGCAGGGCTGGCCGCTGCCGTCGGCCCCCCATGCGCCATGACCACGAGAGGCGGTTTTTCACCCGCTCGCAGAATATGACGAGCACTGGCGGGCGCATAGAACAGAGCATGGGCCTGTGAACCGTCGGTCGTAGGGAAGGTGAGGGGCATCGGCGCGGCCACATCGTCTGGAAAGACGCCCTCCGGCCACGCGAACGCCTCTCCAAGCACGACAGGATCTTCCCCCGGCCGACCGCTGACCACTCTTGAGGCGCGATCCGGCGGAGCATCCAGCCAGGCAAATCTGTCGCCTATGACCACCGGACAGGAAGCGGGCGCCCCCAGTGTCATCTCCTGCCACGCTTCGCCGTTCAATCGCAGCACGACGGGCAGCCCGTTGCGCGTCCCCAGAGCCAGCAGCCCGCCATCCGGTAGAGGACGCAGCGTTTCCTGTCCGAAAACCCATGGCGGGAAACCCACCTCGGCTTCCGGATCGGGAAGAGGAGATGCCATACGGCCCGCGCTACCCTCATCAGCCAGATCAAAACGATACGGCCGCCATCCACCAACGGCGTCCGAATTGGCCAGAAGCACCCGCGCAGACTGCCAGACAGGCTCGATCACGCTACAGCGCGCCTCACCACCAGCCATGATCCTGACGTCCGCCACGACTGGACCCGATCCGTCTCGAAGGATCGACGCGACCTTCAGCGTCGTCGCATCCCAGGGCATGTCCGGATGATGCCACTCATACCAGGCGAGAAAAGCCCCATCGGGCGCGGGCCGGGGTGACGCATAAAAATCGGCGCTGGATACGATCCGATGCTCTGTCCCGTCCGGTCCAAACCATACAAGGGACGCCTGCGGCTCCGCACCCTCGACCCCGAGATCTTCGCACACGGCGAAAAGACCTTCTCCACCGGGATCGAAAGCAAAATCCGCATAACGACGGCCCGACAGGCCGCCCAGTCTGCGCCAGGCACCCTTCCTGTCCCGGAGCCAGACGCCGGCCTCTTTTCGATCACTGAGGACGATACGACCGTCCGGCGCGACGGCGTAGCTCCCTCCGCCATATTCATGAACGCGGGATCCGACATCGCTGTCCGGCGGTGAGATATCCACGCGCCGAGCGCCGCCCTCAAGGTCCACCCCGACCAGAACAGTCCTTCCGCCTGACAGGGGACGTCCTTCCAGCCAGTAGAGCCAGCCTCCCGCCGCACGCAGTTCGGAAAGCCGCACGCTCTGGCCCGCCACAAGATCGGGCGTCACCCAGGAGGACCAGAAACCGGCGGGAACAGAGGATGAGACAGATGAAGAGGCCATACCGATAGAATAGAGATCCTGTACCGATCTGGCGAGCGGACTTGACTTCACAAGCGGAGCCACGGCTTGTGACGCGGCAAATATCTTCCGAAAGGGCGCAGCTCTGCTTCATTTTCTGGAACACCTGCTCGTCCAGTATGGGTATGGCGTCATCGGTCTCGTGGTCATGTTTGAATCCATGGGCCTGCCACTCCCGGCCGAAAGCATCATCATCGGTGCTTCACTTTACGCAGCCGCCACCCATCATCTCGAGATCCGATGGATCGTCCTGGCCGCCGTCTCGGGCGCGATCATGGGCGATAATTTCGGCTTCCTCATCGGGCGGGCGCTGGGCTACCGCCTGCTGCGGCGTTACGGCAAAAAGATCGGCCTGACAGACGAGCGCCTGATGCTGGGCCGCTACCTCTTCAAGCGTCACGGCGGCCTGATCGTCTTTCTGGGCCGGTTCGTAGCCATCCTTCGGGTTTTCGTCGCCTTGCTGGCCGGAGCGAACCGAATGCCGTGGCGGTCGTTCCTATGGCATAACGCGCTGGGCGGCCTGTGCTGGGCGGGCGGCTACGCGATCGCCACCTATTATCTGGGAAAGGGATTTCTCAAACTCTCGGGCCCCGTCGCCATCGTCGCTGGTGTCGTGGTCGTCATCTCCGCCGTGTTTATGATGATTTTCCTCAAACGCAACGAAAAACGCCTCACGGACGAAGCTCTGGCCGATGCGCGTCAGGAGGAGAGCAAAGCCAAACCCCAGGGATAGGAACACCCCATGATCTCCTCCACGCCCGCCGTTTCGACGCAACCCACCCAAAGAACCGCCGTCGTTACGGGAGCCACTGGTGGCCTGGGCCTGGAACTCGCCCATCAATTCGCAAGGCAGGGCATCCGGACAATTCTTGCGGGGCGCAACCCGCAGAAAGGCGAGGCCGCGCTGGCCAGAATCAGAGCCGCCGTCCCGGATGCCGATATCCGCTTTCTGAAGCTGGACCTGACGTCCCTGACCGATATCCGCGACGGTGCCGACCAGCTCAAAGACAGTCTCCCCGCCCTCGATATTCTCGTGAACAACGCCGGGGTCATGGGACCATCGCAACGACTGGCGACACAGGACGGCTTCGAGCTTCAGTTCGGCACGAACCACCTGGGTCACTTTGCGCTAACGGCTCAGCTTCTCCCCATCCTGACGCGCGGGAGCGGTATCGTGGTCACGGTGGCGTCTCTGGCCGCGTGGAAGGGGGATCTGCCCTTTCAGGACCTCAATGCGCGAAAGCACTACAGCCCGTTCGGCCGTTACCGCCAGAGCAAGCTCGCCAATCTGAATTTTGCCATCGAACTCGATCGTCGCGCCCGCCTGCATGGCGATAAAATCCATTCGCGCGCCGCCCATCCCGGCTGGTCGAGCAGCGACATCATCGCCAACAGCGCAGCACTGGGCCGAAACAACAGCCTGATCCAGCGTGTGCTCCGACAGGCACAGGAGCGGATCGGGAGCGCCGTATTCCATGCCATGGGACAAGACGTCTCACAGGGTGCTTTGCCACTTCTCCACGCCGCGCTCTCGCCGGATGCGCTCGATGGTGGTTATTATGGTCCACAGGGCAGGGGAGAACGGCGCGGACCGCCAGGAGCCGCTCTCATCCCCCCGAAAGCCGCCGATCCGGAACTGGCCCGCAAGCTCTGGCAGGTTTCGGAAGAACTGACTGGCACGATTTTCGACTGGGAGAAGGCATCATGAGCATAACCTTGTCGGCCTATCTCGAGACGCTCGACGAGGACATTCCTCCAACAGAGCTGTCTCCGGCCCTTCTGGCCCTCTGGTGGGCCGGTAAGAAAGACTGGAAAGAAGCCCATCGCCTCACTCAGGCGCACGAGGGAGAAGCAGACAGCGACTGGGTCCATGCGTGGCTTCACCGGCAGGAAGACGATATCCCCAATGCGCGCTACTGGTATCGCCGTGCGCATCGCACCATGCAGCATGGTGATCTGCAGACAGAATGGCGCGCCATCGTCACATCCCTCCTGGCAGGGTCGGGCTATTGACATCCAGCCATGGCTTCCCGTCCGTGTCTTCGAAATTTCTCCAGATCAATGAGGTCCCGATGATCCGATTTTTCGCCTTTTCACCGCGCCGTTTCATGACCGCCAGTCTGCTTGGCGCGATTTTGTGTTCGGGGACGGCTTTCGCACAGACCGGCGCATCCATCACCGTTCCCGCGCTTCCGCCCGTCGCAACGGTTTCGACCCCCGGCGCTCTGGGGCCGTTCGGTGTTCCCCTCATCGATCATGCCGATGCGGGCAATGTCGCCGGTCTTCTCGCCAAGTGCATCAGCGCCGACTACTACGATGGAACAGCGATCCGTGTGGCGGCTCGGACGCTCGCCGCGCGCGCCGATGTGCAAAACGACCCGTGGTATGCCTTCGGCGGCACCGGCCTGCTTCAGACGGGCTCCGCCGCCTTCGACATCAATTCACTTGATCACGATCATCGGGGCGAAGTGTGCGCACAGCTCAAGGATCGTGCCTACAGCCTGATCTCGCAGTAGTCCGAAGCCTTCTTCACCGCCGTTCCAGCGGAAGAAGAAGGCTCATCCCCCCCACGGTCTGATGATGATCATGATCACGATCAGCGCCATGAGCAGCGTGGGGACCTCGTTGGCGATCCTGTAATAGCGTTCGGGATGAGGCCGGCGATCTTCCTCGAAGTCACGCCGCCAGCGCGCGCACGCCCCATGAAATGCGAACAGCCCGGCCACACCGGCGAGCTTGAGCCACCACCAGGGCGCGGACCAGTCGATCACACCGGGAATGGCTGCCATGATGGCGCCGAAAACGAGCGTCGCAATCGCCGCGGGCGTCATGATCTGACGTAGCAGGCGGCGTTCCATGCCTTTGAACCGCTCGCTCTCCGCCGAGCCGACCATCGTCTGGCAATGATAGACGTAAAGCCGGGGCAGATAGAACGTGCCCGCCATCCAGGCGACGAACGCCATGACATGGAAGGCAAGCAACCAGCGAAGCCAGGGCAGAAAAACGATCATGCGTTCGACGACCTCCGTGTCCCGACGAGCAGCGGTAAGACCTCATCCAGATGACGGACCCGGATCAGGCCGGGCCATTGTCGCGGCGGCATCGGCCCGCTTTCACGCAGGAGAATGCAGGCCATTCCCGCATCATGCGCGGCCTGAACGCCGGGATCGGAATCCTCGATCACCACGCAGTCTTCCGGCTTCACGCCCTCCTGTGCGGCGGCATGCAGATAGACATGAGGATCGGGCTTCGGACGCCCCAGCTCCCTGGCGGAATGGACGCGCTCGCGAGGGATATACCGATCAAACCCGACACGCCCGAATTTCGCATCCATTTCCACGATCGACGAGTTGGAGCCCACACGAAAGGGCAGCCCCGCCTCGGCCAGAGACGCCAGAACCCGCCCCGCGCCTTCGATCGGCTCCGCCTGCTCGCCCATAAGCGTCACAAAGCGCGCCTGCATCCGCGCGACCCAGTCGCTTCCCAGCGACAGGCCCCCACGAGCCTCCAGTTGCTTCTGGACGTCGCCAAGGGCCATGCCGGGAAACATCGAGAGAGCTTCGTCATCCGAAATCGCAATCCCGGCCTGACGGACCTGGGCTGCGATCTCGCGGATGCACGGTCCCTCACTGTCAATCAGAACGCCGTCACAGTCGAAAATGACCAGCTTCGGGCGACATCCCGGGTCGAGAGCGTCTGTCATGTCAGAGTGCGCACAGCCTTGACAAGAGCGGCCACGTGTTCGGGCGGCGTCTCCTGCATCACGCCATGCCCCAGATTGAAGATGTGGGGCCGTCCTCGCATGCTGTCACGAATGGCGCGGGCTTCCGAGACAAGTGTTTCACCGCCCGCGAGAAGAATGACCGGGTCGAGATTGCCCTGTAGCGGCAAAGTCGAAGCCGTGCTGGCGGCCACGACCGCAAGATCCGCGCCCGTGTCGCAGGCCAGGGCATCGCAGCCCGTCCGGCTTGCATATTCCGCCGTCATCACGCCCGCGAGACGGGGGAAGCCGATGATCTTCGCATGAGGCCGCGCCGCGTGGATATGATCCACGATCCGGCGGGTCGGCTTGATCACCCAGCGGCGGAACTGTGACGGCGGCAGGAGACCCGCCCAGCTGTCGAACAGCACGACGGCTTCGGCGCCGGCATCGATCTGCCCCACGAGCATCGTTGCGGTCTGTTCGGTCAACAGATCGATCAGGCGCTCGAAAAGGGCCGTTTCCGTCAAAGCCATGGTGCGTGTCGCGGCGAAGTCCCGCGAACCGCCGCCCTCGACCATGTAACAGGCCACGGTAAACGGGCTTCCCGCAAAACCGAGCAGAGTCGTGTGAGACGGCAATTCCGTGGTCAGACGCCGCAGCGTTTCACGCACCGGCGCCGTCACCTCTTCGACGCGGCTCCGATCGAGCCGGTCCAGATCCGCACGGGTGCGGATCGGATCGAGAACAGGCCCGCGTCCTTCAATGAATTCGAGTTTCTGACCGAGCGCCCAGGGGAGGATCAGAATGTCCGAAAACAGGATGGCCCCATCCATGCCGTAGCGTCGAATGGGCTGCAACGTCAGTTCCGTCGCGATATCGGGCGTCATGCAGCGCGTCAGGAAATCCGCCTGAGCCCGCATGGCCCGAAATTCGGGAAGATAGCGACCGGCCTGTCGCATCAGCCAGATCGGAGGTGGCCATACGGCTTCGCCATGAAGGACACGCAGCAGCGGTTTGGCGGCGACATTGCGAGCCACCGGGAAAGAAGGATCACGAACCATGGCTGCTCACTAACCACGAAAGATAAAATAAAGAAATCCTGTCGGATTGGTTGATGCCTGTGGAAGATGGGGTACCCGTCTTTCCGAAAACGTACCCCGACTTTCCCACACTGTGTACAACCTTCGACTCGCCGTTTTCCGCCGCTTGTGGAGTCTTATCCCGAAAACTCCCCAGACGACCTGTGTACAACCCACCGTACCGCCCGCCGGAAGTACCATCCCCGGTACTAGACAGGCTCGTGGCCTAAGGTCTGTACTGTCCCCATGTACCCCAGTACTGACGGTACTCGTCGACAGGTTTTACGGTCAGGTCAAAAGGAGGGACTCGGTTTGGACAGAAGGGAAACAACCGTCGGAGTTGGGCGGGAACGGATGTCGAAGCTGGTGCTGGCGAGCGGATCGGCAATCCGCAGACGTCTTCTGGAAGAAGCCGGGCTTGCCATTGACGCTCTCCCTGTACCCCTGGACGAAGATGCGTTGCGAGAAACCCTGGACACGCAGGGAATGAATGCGCGCGGCCTTGCTCTGGAACTGGCGCGGGCAAAGGCGCGTCTGCTTTTCGACCTCCGTTCCATGCCCGATGGCGCTTATGTCCTGGCGGCCGATCAGATTCTGGAACTCGACGGGCAGATTTTTGCCAAACCCGCCAATATCGAGCAGGCCCGGCACCATCTGACGATCCTCCGCGGACGGACCCATGCTCTCCATACGGCCGTCACTCTATATAGGGACGGCGCGGAACTCTGGTCGCATGTCGAAACGCCACGCGTGAGTGTCAGACGCTTCTCGGATGCGTTCCTGGAGCGCTATCTGGAAGAGGAAGGCGAGGCGATCCTCTCCTGCGTCGGCTGCTATCGCGTGGAAGGACGGGGTATCCAGCTCATGGATGCCATTGACGGCGCTTTTGATGCTGTCCTCGGTCTGCCCCGCATCGCTGTGCTCGAGGCTCTGAGGCAATACGGTGTTCTGGAAAGCTGAAATGACATTTGAAAATAGTGCGCTTTGTCGCTTGCCATGAAGAAATAGCCTCGCTATACCGCGCGCACCGGTTTCTCCCCAAGGAAACCGGTCTGATCTGGCGGGGCCATAGCTCAGTTGGGAGAGCGCTTGAATGGCATTCAAGAGGTCGTCGGTTCGATTCCGATTGGCTCCACCACTTCCACTAAAAAAATCGCAGAAAACAGCTATTTTTTAAATGGCGTAGTTTTGTACCCACGATGAAACCCATGATAGCGCATGGGCTTTCTGGGCACGTTCTGGGATACCCAGAGACATGCTTTCCGTTTCGAAGCCTGTTGGTTGGCCAATATCGTCTACAACATGCGCCGCTTTCTCCTCCTGCAGTGGATTGACGCCGCCGCGTAGACATCCTGAGCATGAAACCCTCTCTCTCCTCAAAACGCAGAGCGAAAATCAGGTCCAGGAACCAGCAATCAACACGCCAAAAACCTGAAATCAGGCAAAAGGGGAACCAATCAACGGTTCTTCGATCCCTCCATGTTGTATTGCCGTCGCAGAATATTTGGCCGATTATGATAGTGCCGCAACCGGGGATTCGAGTGATGAGATTTCTGTGGTCGAGCACTCTCCTTGTCGTTCTCACCGCACCCATGGCTGCGCATGCTCAGGTCAGATGGGTGTCCCCTGATTCCGATGCCGTGTTTCACGGTTGGAGGGGTCAGGTTCAGGAACTCGTCCTCAGGCGCGGAAAGGGTGGAAAGCAGTCCGTGTGTCTCGTCGGCCAGGCGGACCGCCAGAGTGCTGTGACGCAAGGCATTGTCATCTGGCCCGCTCAGAAGCAGGTGATCACGTGGCATCCCAGCACGGTTGACGATCCGAAGTCTCTGGCCGATGAAACTAACGTGATCGATACCGCCAAGGATGTCGTGGCATCGGACGCGGAGGTTGGAACAAGCACCTACCTCGTGACGCGCAAATGGCTCACCGATACCGAGAGAGCCTGTCGCCGATATGGCGTGACGGTGAAGGTCGAGGGACCGGAAGGCAGGAAGTAATGGCCACAGCGAGCGATCCACTTCCCCCCGAGAACACGGATGCGGGTGCACTTGTACGGTTGCTGCTTCTGGAAACGATCGGTCCGTTGGAAAGCAGCTACAATCGCGATGAGTCGCTGAAGGCGATGCGCCTCATGCGTCAGGTCGTGGAGAACCGTTTGCGTACACCAGCCCGTTACATGGCAGCCGGTGCAACCAGCGAGCAGGACATCGTCCGGCTGGGCAATCAGTTCGCAGGCTTCAGGGACTATCCGACACTTCCGGGGCTCTTGGCTGGCAAGCTTGCAAAGCTGGTGTCAGAGTCGGCCAGGTATCCAGCCGTCGCGACCTTCATCAGGGACGCAATAGAGGTGGTGTCCGCACCCACCAGCGGAGCTGCTTCCACCACTGTCGCCGCCTGGCGCACGACCGGGCGTGGAGCGCCGGGCAGAAACTTTCGACTAATCGGCAATTATCAGGGTAACTCGTTCTATGAGGTCGTGCCGGTCCCGCCGCTAAAGACAACACATCGGAAAGCGACCGGGCATTTCCGCCCGCATAAAGCGCACTGATGAACGGGTCAGATGCTGGAGCGCTCGCTACCGAAAATCCCGCGCCCTGACAGTCATCCCCTTCTCATCCTCCGCATGCCAGCCTTCCGACGCCGCTCGGGTCTGAAGACCCGGCTTTGTTGCAGACAGCCCAGGCAACGCCAATGCAGCCAGTTCAGCCACCGAATACCAGGATGCCGCGCCGAGACGGTTAGAGACGGTATAAGAATTAAGAATATAGAAAACAGTGCATTAAAAGGATGCTGAGGGACGACCGGAGACATAAGTTAGGTGGAGATTGGCTCCGCCAACTCTCCTCGGAAATCGTGAAAATCCTTGAAGAGCGCAGGTTTTGGCGCGACTCTTCTGTATATCCGTAAGTTTTCCTGTCGTCGTAAAGGTGCGTGTTCTCGCGAGGTGCGTTAACCTGATCGTGGCAGCGGGTGCATTCTGAAGCTGGACAGGCGCTGCCCTCGACGCTTCTCAGAAGGGATAAAACGATGCGTAATTCGAACGGTTTTGCTGTCTGCCTCACGGTGGCGGTTCTTACGGTTTCCGGTCTCACGGTCTCCGGCGCACAGGCGCAATCATTGCCCGGGGTCGATAGCGCGGGCAGTGCGATGAGTGGCATGACGGGTGGCATGGGAAATATGGCCAGTGGCGCGATGGGGAGCATGTTGCCGAACGTTTCCTCAGCCAGCATGGGTAATGTCGCCGGGGTTTTGAGCTACTGCGTCCAGAACAACTATCTGAATGGCAGCGGCGCGACGTCCGCTCTCGGCAGCCTGACCGGCAAGCAGGATGTCACGTCCTCAAGTGATTATACGGCCGGCCAGCAAGGCCAACTTCTTACAGGTGGAGACAATCCTTTTTCCCTCTCGAGCCTGACGAGCGGCATCAAGAAAAAGGTTTGCAACATGGTCCTGGATCGCGCCAAAAATCTGATCTGATCTTTTGACGGAGGTCGGTCTCATCCCGATGGCGCGTATCGTGTTGCCTTCGAGACGGGATCGGCGCCATTGGAAATATTTCCATGAAGAAGGCTTTATCATTGCTGATGGCGTTCGCCGTGACCTTGTCTGTAACGTCAGGTAGCGCTCACGATACACGCCCCTGTGCGTCTTCTTCCTGCAAGACAGCCCGGAAGAGTTGGAACACCGTAAAGAACGGTACGGAAAACGCGGTTCATGTCACGGGCGAATGGGGCCATAAAACCGGAAACACGGTTGGTCGCTGGGGCGCGGATACTGGTCGGAACATTGGCAAGTGGGGGAAGAAGACCGGTCAAAAAATCGGCGCCTGGGGATCGGACGCGGCGAAAGACACCAGAATTTTTCTCACTGGACATTGAGCGTTCAGGCTCTGTCCACGTGGTTCGTCAGTGATCGAACCACTCTCGCTTTTTCATTGATACGCTGAATGCCGTAGACACCGCTTTTCATGAAAAGATAAGCGAGAACGAGAAGTCACGGACATCTGGAATGGCAAAAAAAGTGCATTTCGAAGCTGTTTTGGCGCAAACCACCATTATGGAAGCGAAAAAAGGATAATCGGGCCGTCAAGGTAATTTGGCATGAATTTTGCTCTTAAAAAATCAGAATGAATTGTTCTGAAAGGACAAGTCCGTGACGCGTTATCATTATGGATATCAGTCTGACTACGATGCCTTCTCTCGGCGGCGTTTTTACCCTGTGGAAAGCCGAACCGGCGGTCGCTTCTGGGCCATGACGGTTTACGTGCTCTACGTTCTGGCGTTCTTCACAGCCATCACGGCCCCGATTGGCGTGGTCCTCGCCTATATCACCGCTATCGTCACGGGCCTCTGATGCGCGAGACATTCGACTGGCAGATCAAGATCTTCTGGGTCGGGGTTCTGGTGACCATCGCAGTCGCGGTCGCGCATACATTCGTGGCTGGCATCGCAGCCATAACTTTCGGCGCGGGCAGCGTTCTTCTCGTCGTGCCCTGGGCCATGATCGCGGCATGGTGGGTCTGGACGATCTGGGCGATCATACGTGGCGTGGCGGCCGTTTCCTGATATCCCGCACGGTCCGACGAAGGAGTCAGACCGGGTGGGTGCCGTCCTGCGCGAGAGCCACGCCCGCGAGATAGAGGCTGCCGCATAGAACCACGCGGGCAGCGGGTCCGCCCTGCGCGCGCAGTCTCGTCAGGGCCGCGAGGATCGTGGGCCCCGCGACAGCCCGGCCGCCCGAAGCCTGGATGATTTCGTCCACGTTGAGCGCCAGATGCTGTCCCGGCTCGCTGACTGCTTGAGTCGTCTCGGCCAGCGATAGAAGTGGGTTTATGAAACCACGAGCGTCCTTGCTCTGCTTCATGCCGACGATCAGATGAAGCGGTCTGTCTTTCCATTGAGAGAGCGTCGCCGCCAACGCAATCCCGGCGCCCGGGTTATGGCCACCGTCGAGCCAGAGTTCCCAGTCCGGCGGAAGTTGACGGCTGAGATTTCCGGTCAGGCGTTGGAGACGCGCGGGCCAGCTTGTCCGGGCAATGCCCGCCCACGCCGTTTCCGAGAGGGGCAGGCCACTCGCCCGTAGCCCGGCGACGGCCAGAGTCGCGTTCTCGACCTGATGGACCCCCAGCAGGCCGGGTCTGGGGAGATCGAGAGGGCCGAGAGGATCGCGATAACGCAATCCTTCCGCAGAATCCTGAACCCCGACCTCGTGGCCGAGGCGCCAGAGGGGCGCCTGAAGCCCGCGCGCCTGTTTTTCCACGACCGCCAGAACTTCTGGCGGTTGCGACGCGCAGATCACGGGAATGCCCTGCTTGATGATGCCCGCCTTCTCGTACGCGATGGCTTCCAGCGTATCGCCCAGGAAGGCTTCATGATCGCGGCTGATGGGCGTGATGATACATGCCGCCGGGTGAGGGATGACGTTCGTGGCGTCGAGACGCCCACCCAGACCCACCTCGATGATGGCGAGATCGGCCGGTGTCCGGGCGAAGAGCAGAAAGCCCGCCGCCGTCAGAACCTCGAAAACCGTAATGGGCGCGCCGTCATTGACCCGTTCGATTTCTTCGAGAACGTCGATGAGCGCATCTTCGGAGACCAGTGTACCCGCCACACGAAAGCGCTCGACGACGCTGACGAGATGGGGGCTCGTCATCACATGGGCGCGCCAGCCAGCCGCTTCGGCGATGGCGCGGAGATTGGCGCAGGTGCTGCCCTTGCCGTTCGTCCCGGCCACATGGATGACGGGCGGTAGCTGCCGTTCAGGATGCCCAAGCCGGGCAAGGAGGGCTCGCAGCCGATCGAGCGAGAGGTCGATCAGCTTGGGATAAAGCGCCTGAAGGCGGGCCAGAATCTCTCCCGCCCGACCCTGATATTCGTCGCTCAGTCTGACTGGGGCTCCCGTTACGGTCACGCGTCCGGGGCCTTCAGGCCGCTTCGGTGCCGGGTGTCGGAATGGACGACATCGCGCGTCCAGCCGTCAGAAGCCCGATGACGAGCGCCAGTTCCCGAGGCAGGTCGCCGCGCTTGACGACGCGGTCGATCATGCCGTGTTCCAGCAGATATTCGGCGCGCTGGAAGCCTTCCGGCAGTTTCTCGCGCACCGTATCCTGGATGACGCGCGGGCCTGCGAACGCGATCAGCGCCTGTGGTTCCGCGATCTGGATGTCGCCCAGCATGGCGAAAGAAGCCGAAACACCGCCCGTCGTCGGGTTCGTCAGAACGACGATATAGGGAATTTGGGCATCGTTGAGCATTTCCACGCCGATGGTCGTGCGCGGCATCTGCATCAGCGACAGCATGCCTTCCTGCATGCGTGCGCCGCCCGAAGACGTGAAAACGATCAGCGGGGCTTTTTGCAGGATCGCCAGACGGCAGGCCGCGATGAACGCTTCGCCGAGGGCAGTCCCCATCGAGCCCGCCATGAACTCGAAGGCCATAACGGCGACGACAGCCGCGTGACCACCGATTTCGCCGTGAGCCACCACCATCGACTCATCGAGATGGGACCGATTGCGCTGGTCCTTGAGGCGATCCGAGTATTTCTTGCTATCCCGGAAATTCAGCGGATCGGTTGGGACCTTTGGCAGTTCGATGCGTGTGAACTCGCCATTGTCGAACGTCCATGCCAGACGTTCCATAGCCGTCGGCCGCATATGATACCCGCAATGCGGGCAGACTTTGTGGGCACGTTCCAGATCGCGGACGAGAATCATCTGGGAACAGGATTCGCAACTGGTCCACAGGTTGTCGGGAACTTCACGCTTCAGGAAACCCCGGATCTTGGGGCGGACATATTCGGTCAGCCAGCTCATGACATCATTCTCCGTCGCGAAGGGAAGGGGCGGCCTCCCACGTCCGTAAGTCTATTTTCGTAAATGTAGGGCGACGCTTTTAGCGTTTGACGCAGCTTTGCGCCAGTGTGTTGACGACGGATGGTTTCGACGCTTCGTCCAGCCGACGCTGACGAGAACCGCAGATTCATCGGACAGGCGGGCGCTGAACGTACTATACCATGATAGAGTGGGCGCTTGGGCGCGAAACATGGGGAGACACGCAAGATGTCCGAATTCAATTCTTTTCAGCCGCCAGGACCGTTACGGACCCTCAAACCGGGCTGGCTCATCGCCATCGGCTGCCTGCTGATCGTTCTTGGCGTCCTTGCCTGGATCGATGCGGTGTTTACCACGCTGGCCAGCGTGGTCCTGATCGGCGTGCTTATGGTTTTTGGCGGGGTGGCGCAACTCGCGCAGGCTTTCGCGCAGAATCAGGTGTCGTCGTCCAACAAGTGGTTCATGGCGCTGGCGGGGGTTCTCTATGTGCTCGGTGGTCTGCTGGTCATCGAGGAGCCCGTGACCGGTTCGGTGTTTGTCACGGCCTTTCTCGCCGGATGCCTGATTTTTTCAGGAATCGCCCGCGCGGCGTGGGCGAGCGGCCATCGTTACCTGAGCAACTGGTGGGGCATGCTCCTGAGCGCGATCATCACGCTTCTCGTCGGCGCCCTGATTTTCATGACATTGCCGTGGTCGGGCCTGTGGCTGCTCGGTACGTTGATCGGCATCGAACTGATCTTCGCCGGGGCAGCCATGGTCGGTATCGGCACAGCCGCAAGCCGCGCCCTGTAACAGAACCCGGTAACAGAAGGAGAAACGCCTGCCGTGACGGACGACAGGCGCTTGACCTATTCGCGGATGGCGGCTGAGAGTTCGCGGACCTGATCGAGCACGGCGGGAACCGTATCCGCCGTCGCCTTGCCGCCCTTCAGCGTGGTTGCAAGCGTATGGATGAGCGCACTGGCCACTACGGCGGCATCGCCTGTCCTGGCGGCGATCGCAGCCTGTTCGGGCGTGCGGACGCCGAACCCGATCGCAACCGGAAGATCACTGATCGCGCGGATGCGCGGCAGGGCCGCCGAGAGTTGCGTCTCACTGGCCGAACGGGTGCCGGTCACGCCCGTGATGCTCACGTAATAGATGAAGCCTCTGGCGTCCGGCAGGATCGCTCGCAGGCGTGCGTCCGGGGTGTTCGGCGCCACGAGCCGGATGACGTCGAGACCATTGGCGCTGGCGTCATCCGCGAGGAGATCCGCTTCTTCCGGCGGCAGGTCGACGATGATCAGACCATCCACACCCGCCTGAGCCGCATCCACGCAGAAGCGCTTCGGACCATAGCTGTCGATCGGGTTGAGATACCCCATCAGAATGATCGGCGTGATGTCATCGTCCTTGCGGAAACGCCGCACCATATCCAGAACGCGCGTCAGCGTGGCGCCGACTCCGAGGCCGCGCAGCGCGGCCTGCTGGATGGTCGGGCCATCAGCGGAGGGGTCGGAGAACGGCACGCCGATCTCGATCAGATCGGCCCCCGCTCCCGGCATGCCGCTCAGGATGGCGTAGGATGTTTCCAGATCCGGATCGAAGGCCTGAAGATAGGGGATGAGGGCGCCGCGCCCTTCCGCCTTGAGCGCGTCGAAGCGCGCCTTGATACGGCTCAAAGCGAAACTCCCAGATGCTTGGCGACCGTGAAGATGTCTTTGTCTCCCCGTCCCGAGACGTTGAGGACGATGATCTTGTCCCGATCCAGCGTCGGCGCGAGCTTCATGACGTAGCCCAGGCCATGCGCGCATTCGAGAGCCGGAATGATGCCTTCGCTCCGCGTCAGAAGCTGAAAGGCGTCGAGCGCCTCCTGATCGGTAACGCCGACATATTCGGCACGCCCGATCTCATGTAGCCAGGAATGTTCAGGCCCGATACCGGGATAATCCAGTCCGGCGCTGATCGAATGCGCCTCGTCGATCTGCCCGTCCTTGTCCTGAAGGAGATAGGTGCGGTTGCCATGCAGAACGCCAGGACGGCCGCGTGAGATTGACGCGGCGGTCTTGCCGCTATCCAAGCCGTGGCCGGCCGCCTCGACGCCGATCAGCCGCACGGAGGGCTCGTCGAGAAACGGATGGAAAATGCCCATGGCGTTCGAGCCGCCGCCGATGGCCGCGACGATGCAGTCCGGCAGACGGCCTTCGGCCTCGATGATCTGTTCGCGTGTTTCGTCGCCGATGACGGACTGGAAATCACGCACCATCCGCGGGTACGGATGCGGTCCCGCGACCGTGCCGACGAGGAAATACGTATCCTCGACGTTGGCGACCCAGTCGCGCATCGCCTCGTTCATCGCGTCCTTGAGCGTTCCGGCGCCTGCGGTGACCGGAACGACCTCCGCGCCGAGCAGATGCATGCGGAACACATTGGGTTTTTGCCGTTCGACGTCCGTAGCACCCATGTAGATGACGCATTTCATGCCGAACAGGGCGCAGACCGTGGCTGTGGCGACGCCATGCTGCCCCGCCCCCGTTTCCGCGACAATGCGCGTCTTGCCCATGCGCTCGGCCAGCAGGATCTGGCCCATCACGTTGTTCAGCTTGTGCGAACCCGTATGGTTGAGTTCTTCGCGTTTGAGATAGATTTTCGCGCCACCGAGCTCGCGCGTCAGGCGCTCGGCGAACCAGAGCGGGCTCGGACGGCCGACATAGTCTTTCAGATAGTAGTTCAGTTTCACGTGAAACGCGGGATCGGCCTTGGCTTTCTCATAAGCGGCTTCAAGATCCTGCACGAGCGGCATCAGGGTTTCGGCAACGAAGCGCCCCCCGAAAATGCCAAAGCGGCCGCGCCAGTCCGGTCCTGAACGCAGACTGTTCGGCGATGGCGTTGTCGTTTCGTTGAGCGTGTTCATGGTCGGGCCGTTCCCTGTCTGTCCCGTCATTTCGGGCCACAGCGATACCAGAGGGAAGGCTTGCCCGTCCATTCTTCCGCGTTGGGGGTTGCTTCAAAGATCAGATCGCGGGAAAGACAAGGGGCTTGCAGGGGATCACGTATGTTTCTAGCCCGCCCGTTCGGAGAGCCGGCGCACGAAGTCATCGACCCGACGGACGCCCAGGGTGTCGTATGGCTCGACCTCATAGAACCGAACAGCGATCAACTGGAGCGAGCGAACCGCATCGCCGGAATGAAAATTCCGACCCGTGATCAGCTAGATGAGATCGAAAGTTCATCGCGTCATTACAAACGCGGAGACATCGTCTATCTCTCCATGCCTATGGTCGATCGAAATGATCTGGAAGATGTCACCGCGCTTCCGATCGGTATCGTCCTGGCGCCGGACAAGATCATTACGATCCGATATGCCGATTATAACGCGTTCGATATCGTAGGGCGCGATATCGCCGAGTGGAAGAAGGATGAACCAAGGCCGTCCGCTCCCGAAATCCTGATGATCCTGCTCGAAGCAATCGTCAACAGGATCGCGGATGTGATCGAGGCTCTGGGCCGGGATCTGGATGTGATTTCACGCAAGGTCTTCGCCGCCGATCAGCCGCGCAAGCGGGCGCGCACGGCGGAAATGCTGCGGGAAACCCTGCGGAGGCTCGGCCATAGCGGTGATCTGACATCCTATATTCGCGACAGCCTTCTGGCGTTGGACCGGACCGGTCACTTTCTGGGCGATAATACCGAATACATGATGCCCGCCCCCCTCAGCGCGCGCATGAAGATTGTGGCACGGGACGTTCTTTCTCTGAACGATGCCTCCGCCCAGACCTGGAACAAGATCCAGTTTCTTCTTGACGCCACTTTGGGATTTATCAGTATCGAGCAGAATGACGGTATGAAACTGCTGACCGTGGTCAGTTTCGTGGGGATCACGCCCACATTGATCGCAGGTGTCTATGGCATGAATTTCAAGACCATGCCCGAGTTGGACTGGCATTACGGCTACTATTACTGCCTCGGTCTCATGATGCTTTCGATCCTGGTCCCGCTTGTGATCTTCTGGCGCAGAGGGTGGTTCGGCGCCCGCTGAACGGTTCCGTGAAGCCACCCCAGGTCAGATGACGGCAGACTTGACGCGGGTCGGAAACAGGCGTAGGCACCCGCGGTAACCAGTCGGCGTCCTGCCGAATTGATTCTTCCTATTTTTCATGCGCTGATCGCTCAGGCGGTTACAGGATTAGGCCCGTCGAGCGACCACCTCATCGTGACGTCGTTACGACTCTGACGCCCGCCAGCAGGTGTGACTCAGCATCCGCGACCAGCCCATTTCCAAGGCACTTTTCATGCATCTCGCCGAACTCAAGGCTAAATCGCCCGCAGATCTTCTGGCTTACGCCGAAAGTCTCGATATCGAGAATGCGTCGTCCATGCGCAAGCAGGACATCATGTTCGCCATTCTCAAAACACTCGCTGAAAATGACCAGGCGATTTACGGCGAAGGCACGCTGGAAATCCTGCCGGACGGCTTCGGCTTTCTGCGTTCGCCTGAAGCCAATTACCTTCCGGGCCCCGACGATATCTACATCTCGCCCACGCAGGTTCGTCGTTATGCGCTGCGTCCGGGCGACACGGTCGAAGGACAGATTCGCGCGCCACGCGATGGGGAGCGTTATTTCTCGCTGCTCAAGGTCAACACGATCAACTTCGAGGCGCCCGAAGCCGTCCGGCAGCGGATCAACTTCGACAATCTGACGCCGCTCTACCCCGATCGTCGTCTGAAGATGGAAGTCGAGCCGACGGGGCCTGTCGAAGCCCCGGCCAAGGGCAAGAAAGACCAGCGTGACTATACGGCGCGCGTCATCGATCTCGTGGCACCGATCGGCATGGGCCAGCGCGCCCTGATCGTCGCGCCGCCGCGGACCGGCAAGACGGTCATGCTCCAGAGCATCGCCGCATCGATTTCAGCCAATCATCCGGAAGTTTTCCTGATCGTTCTCCTGATCGACGAGCGGCCGGAAGAAGTGACGGACATGGCGCGTTCGGTTCGCGGCGAAGTTGTCGCCTCGACCTTCGATGAGCCTGCGACCCGCCATGTGCAGGTCACGGAAATGGTGCTCGAGAAGGCCAAGCGTCTGGTCGAACACAAGCGCGACGTCGTCATCCTGCTTGATTCCATCACGCGCCTGGCACGTGCGTACAACACGGTCGTGCCGTCGTCGGGCAAGGTGTTGACGGGTGGTGTCGATGCAAACGCGCTGCAGCGTCCCAAGCGCTTCTTCGGCGCGGCGCGCAACATCGAGGAAGGCGGTTCGCTGACGATCATTGCGACGGCCCTGATCGATACCGGTTCGCGCATGGATGAGGTCATCTTCGAAGAGTTCAAGGGCACCGGTAACTCCGAGCTCATTCTCGATCGGAAGCTCTCCGACAAGCGCACCTTCCCGGCCATCGACATCACGAAGTCGGGGACACGCAAGGAAGAACTGCTGGTCGATCGCGCCACGCTTTCGAAGATGTGGGTCCTGCGTCGTATTCTGGCGCCGATGGGCACGATGGACGCGATGGATTTCCTTCTCGACAAGCTGAAATACAGCAAGTCGAATCAGGATTTCTTCGACGCGATGAACAACTAGTCCGGCGGCGGCGCTCCCCAGTGGAGCGCCGCGTGCTCTCAGATGAGTTCCACGCCTTCGAGACGCAGCAGGGCGCGCTTGTCGTCCAGTCCCCCACTGCCCGAATAGCCGCCCAATCCGTGACGGCCAAGAATGCGGTGACAGGGGATAAGGATCGGAATGGGATTGGCCGCCATCGCGCCGCCGACAGAGCGCGCTGAGCCGCCGACCCTTGCGGCCAGTTCGCCATAGGATGTCGTCTGACCGTAAGGCACCTGCCGTAAAGCGTCCCAGACGCGTTTGCGGTAAGCCGTTCCGAATGGCGCCAACGGTAGATCGAACGTCTCTTTTTCGCCGTCAAAATAGCGATCGACCATGTCGCGCGCGCGCACGAGCAGGGGCGTTTCTTCCTGATCGCGTCCCCAGCCCCAGTCGAGAGCGACGATATGCTCATCGTCTTCCGAGAGTGTGAGCGGGCCGATTGGAGAATGAAAAGAAAGCTGTGGCATGATAGGAGCATAGCACGCCCATGACCGAGCTTCCGATGTTTTCCGATCTTCCTGCCCCGATTTTTGCGCTCGCGACCGGAATGGGTCGTGCCGCCATCGCCGTCATGCGCGTCAGCGGCGGCGGTTGTGATCGTATTCTCAGGGCCTTGTGCGCTGGCAGGCTGCCGCAGCCACGGCGGGCGAGTCTGAGGCGTCTGATGTCAGGCGACGAAATTCTCGACGAGGCGGTGGTGCTGTGGTTTCCGGGGCCGAACGCTTACACGGGTGAAGACAGTTTTGAACTCCATCTTCATGCGGGACCAGCGGTGATTGACGGCGTCGCCCTCGCTCTGACGACGTTGGGCGCGCGTCCGGCGGAGCCGGGCGAGTTTACGCGGCGGGCTGTGCAGGCAGGGCGCATGGATCTGCTTCAGGCGGAAGCTGTCGCGGATCTCATCGAGGCCGAAAGCGCCTCGCAGAGGCGACAGGCTCTCCATCAGGCGGATGGCGCGTTGAGTCGCCTTTATGACGGATGGGCGCAGCGTTTGCGCCGACTGCTCGCGCAGCACGAAGCCCTTATTGATTTTCCTGACGAAACCCTGTCGGCCGCCGTAGAGGGTGTGCTGGAAACCGAACGTCTGGATCTTCAGGCCGAAATGAGGGCGCATCTTGCGGATCACCGGGGCGAACTTGTCCGTCGTGGCGTCACGATTGTCATCGCGGGCGAACCCAACGCGGGGAAATCCAGCCTTCTCAATGCGTTGTCCGGATATGATGCAGCCATTGTCACACACAGGCCCGGCACGACCCGCGATGTGATTGCTGTCGACTGGGTGCTCGACGGCATCAAGCTTCGTCTCGTCGACACGGCGGGGCTCCGTGAGACTGAGGATGAAATCGAGGCGGAGGGCATCCGCCGGGCGATGTTTCACGTGAAACAGGCCGATATCGTTTTGCAGCTTTATGAAGGAGACCCACCAAATGCCCTGACGCCAGACGCCCTGCTCGTACGCAATAAAATCGATCAGGACGCGATGGTGGAAGAGAGCGTATTGGCGATCAGCGCCATAAATGGCGACGGTCTCGATGCGCTTCGGGACGAAGTGCGCCGTCGCGTCCGCGCGCTCATGGCCAGTCAGGGCGTGCCGCTAACAAGGGCGCGGCATCGCGCAGGCATCCAGGAAGCCCTGGCGCATCTTGAGCGCGCGGGCATCCAGGTATGGCCGGAACTGCGCGGTGAGGAGTTCCGGCTGTCCATGCGCGCTTTAGGTCGTTTGACGGGGCAAGTTGATGTCGAATCTCTGCTGGACGTGATATTCAGCCAGTTCTGCATCGGGAAATGACGGGAATTGAAGTGAGCGCCTACGACGTCATCGTCATTGGAGGAGGACATGCGGGCTGCGAAGCGGCGGCGGCGGCGGCACGTTTTGGCGCGCGCACGCTGCTCCTGACCCAGCGCCTGGAAACTGTTGGCGTCATGTCCTGCAACCCGGCGATTGGCGGTATCGGCAAGGGGCACCTTGTGCGGGAAATCGACGCGCTGGACGGGTTGATGGGGCGTGCTGCTGACGCTGCGGGAATTCATTTTAAGCTACTGAATCGTTCCAAAGGGCCAGCCGTGCACGGTCCACGGGCACAGGCCGATCGTTCGCTCTATCGAACCGCCATCCGAAGGCTCCTCGATGCGACCCCGAATCTGGAACTGCGCGAAGGCGAGGTGGTCGACGTGCTGCTCGACGGTCCAAGGGTTCAGGGTGTCGTCTGTGCGGACGAGGTGATCTATCGCGCTGGTGCCGTGGTTCTCACGAGCGGCACGTTCCTGCGCGGTGTGATTCATATCGGACACACCCAGGAACAGGCGGGACGCGTCGGCGAGCGACCGGCGGCCGCGCTCGGGCTGCGTCTCGAAAGTCTCGGTCTGCGTATGGGGCGTCTCAAGACCGGCACGCCAGCCCGGCTGGCGCGTGACAGCATCGATTGGGAGTCGCTGGAGCGTGACGATGGCGATGCCCAGCCTGAACCTTTCAGCACGATGACCGCACGGATCACCAATCCGCAACTCTGCTGCCGCATCACGACAACGACGGGCGAAACCCATCAGATCATCCGCGACAACCTGGAAAAATCGGCCATGTACGGTGGCGCGATTTCAGGGCGGGGGCCCCGCTACTGCCCGTCGATCGAAGACAAGGTCGTGCGTTTCGGTGAGCGCAACGGGCACCAGATTTTTCTCGAGCCGGAAGGTCTGCCGGGCAACCCGGGCGGAGACCTGGTCTATCCCAATGGTATTTCCACCAGCCTGCCGGCCGATGTGCAGGCGGCCATGATCGCGTCCATTCCGGGTCTGGAAAAGGCACGGATCGTTATGCCTGGCTATGCCGTCGAATATGATTACGTCGATCCGCGCGAGCTGTTTCCAAGTCTGGAACTGCGCGCTCTTCCGGGGCTTTTTCTCGCCGGTCAGATCAACGGAACGACGGGCTATGAGGAAGCGGGTGCTCAGGGCCTGCTGGCAGGCCTGAACGCCGCCAGAAAGGCTGTCGGGCAGGATGCCGTCATTTTCGAGCGCAGCGAAGCCTATCTCGGCGTCATGGTCGATGATCTGACGCTTCAGGGGATATCCGAGCCCTATCGGATGTTCACATCACGAGCGGAATATCGCCTGACGCTGCGCGCCGACAATGCGGATCTCAGACTGACTTCCAAGGGCGAGCGTGCCGGTTGTGTCGGCGCGCAGCGGGCTGCCGTCTTTGCGAAGACCAAAGCCCTGATCGACGACGCGGTGACGCGGGCTTCGGAAAGCGTCTTCACACCGGCGCAATTGAAAAACGCGGGTCTGGCGATTTCACAGGATGGTCGCCGACGCTCCCTCTGCGATGCGTTCGCGGCGCGCGCCACCCCGGAGATGGCGGTGCAGCTGGCACCCTGGTTTGGGGCATTGCCCGAACGCATCCGCCGTCATGTGGAAACGGAGGCACGATATGATGGCTACCTTCAGCGGCAGGACAGGGAGATCCGACAGATGGAAGGAGACGCCCTTCTGAATTTCCCGCCCGATCTCGATTATACGACCATCGGCGGTCTGAGCTCGGAAATGCGCGAGCGCCTTGCCGCGGCCCGTCCGGTCAATTTTGCTGCGGCTCAACGTATCTCCGGCGTCACGCCTGCGGCGCTTGTCGCTTTGCTGGCGCATCTCAGGCTCGCTGCCTGATGGATGTTTCACGTGAAACGCAGGCGAGGCTGGAGACGTTCGCCGCGTTGCTGATCAAATGGAACGCGAAGATCAACCTCGTCAGTGCGCGGGATCTGGCCCAACTCTGGCCCCGGCATATCGAGGATTCGCTTCAGATCGCGCCGCTTGTTCCGAGAGGGGCTCGCGTCATCGATCTCGGCTCGGGTGGCGGCTTTCCCGGCCTGATCGTCGGCATTGCCTCAGATGCGGAAATGACGCTTATCGAATCGGATCAACGCAAGGCGGCGTTTCTGCGGGAGGCTGCACGTGCTTGCGGTGTCCGGGCGCAGGTGCTGGCGCAACGCATCGAAGCCGCGCGACCGGCCCCGGCTTCTTTCGTGACCGCGCGGGCTCTGGCGCCTTTGGCCAAGCTTCTGGAGTGGACCCAGCCATTGCTCGCCCCCGGCGGTCAGGCGCTCTTTCTCAAGGGGAAAGCGCTGCCCGATGAGTTGACCGATGCGCAAGCGAACTGGCACATGAGCCACGAGATCCTGAACAGTCGCACTGACGAAAACGGTGCCATCATCAAAGTGAGCGACATCCGGCGTGTCGAGTAACGACAAGATCAGAGCAGCGCGCATCATCGCGGTTGCCAATCAGAAGGGGGGCGTCGGTAAAACGACAACCGCCATCAATCTCGCATCTGCGCTCGCAGGGTCCAAACGCGTCCTGCTCGTAGACCTCGACCCGCAGGGGAATGCGTCAACCGGCCTTGGCGTGGGTTACGATCAGCGCGGTAATGGCAGTTACGCGGCCCTAATGCAGGAAGCCCCGGCAGCGTCCTGGGCGCGCGAGACCAGCGTCGAGAACCTTCATATCATCACGGCGGATAACGATCTCGCTGGTGTCGAAATCGAGCTTATCGCATCCGAGCGGCGGGAATATCGATTGCAGGAAGCCCTCCAGCAACTCGCCTCGCAATACGATTTTATTCTGATCGACTGCCCGCCGAGCCTGGGCATTCTGACGCTGAATGCGCTGGTCGCGGCTGACGGTGTTCTTGTGCCGCTGCAATGCGAATTTTTTGCGCTTGAAGGGATCAGTCAACTGGTTCGCACGGTTGAGCGTGTGCGTCGCGCGTTTAACGCTGATTTGCACATCGCGGGCATCGTTCTGACGATGTATGATCGACGCAATAATCTTTCCGAACTCGTTGCAGCCGATGCTCGCAGTTTTTTTGGTGAACAGGTTCTGCAAACCGTGATTCCTCGGAATATCCGTATTTCCGAAGCGCAAAGCCACGGTTGTTCGGTTCTTGAATATGATCGTCGCAGCAGTGGCGCCACAGCTTACGGTATGCTGGCCGACGAGTTGGCGGCACGGGTTGCCGCACGTCCTGAACGGAAAGGCTGAAAACGATGGCGAAGAAGGACGCTCCACGTCTGGGGCGCGGATTGGCGGCGTTGCTGGGCGATCAGGCGTCCGATCTCGTCAAGGTCACGCGTCCGTCGTCAGAAAATGTTCCGGCGGCAACGACGCTTGGTATCGATCTTCTGGCGCCCGGCCCCTTCCAGCCCCGGCAGGATATGGATGAAGGACGGCTGGAAGAACTTTCCGCCTCCATTCGCAGCCGGGGTGTACTTCAGCCCATTCTCGTGCGTCCTGATCCGGCCAAGGCCGGGCACTACCAGATCATTGCGGGTGAGCGCCGTTGGCGTGCGGCCCAAAGGGCGGGTCTGCATGAAATGCCGGTTCATGTCCGCGCATTTGATGACGGTGATGCCATGGCGGCGGCACTCGTCGAGAATTTGCAGCGTGCGGATCTCAACGCCATTGAAGAAGCGGAGGGTCTCCAGCGCTTGCTCACGGACTTCGCGCTCACGCAGGAAGAACTGGCGGGTTCGGTTGGCAAATCGCGCCCGCATATTGGCAATACCCTGCGCCTTCTTCAACTCCCGCAGGAGGTTCGCGCGCATGTCCGTGCAGGGCGTTTAAGTGCGGGCCATGCGCGCGCCCTGCTCGCGCATCCTGATCCGGTCGCAGCGGCCGGACAGGTGATTGAGCGTGGCCTGAACGTCCGGCAGACAGAAGCTCTGGCGCGCCAGGCGCCGCGTATTGCTCAGGCACCCACGTCCGTCTCCGGAGATACCGAGATCGTGCATCTCGAACGTGATCTTTCGTCGCGACTGGGTCTGAAGGTTAAAATCAAATTTGATGGAAAAGGTGGCACGCTTCAGCTGGGCTACCGCTCGTTAGAGCAATTTGATGGTATCCTTCGCCTTCTCAATCCGGATCATAAATAGGACGGCGAATTCGGAGAATTCAAAAAAATCCTCTTGCAGGGTTCTGAATGCGCTGTTAGAAGGCCGCCACCGGAACGGAACGATGGGCACATAGCTCAGTTGGTAGAGCAGCTGACTCTTAATCAGCGGGTCCAAGGTTCGAGCCCTTGTGTGCCCACCATCGTTCCTTCCGGTCTTTCTCTCGGAAAATTCCAGATTTTTGAGTCTTTGGCGGTGATGCGAACCGGCCACTTCAGATGTCTCTTCGCTCATCAATGTCAGGAGATGTCGATCGCCGCCTGCATTCGGGCGCAGATCGACGCGGCTCGGCTACAGGCGTGTTCAGCCAGTAAGGATTAGCCTTACTCTCACGAGCATGACGTCCAGATTTTGACCATTACATCGGGAAGCGTGCTTAAATCCTTAAGCTCCGAATTTTACGCGCACTGTCAAGAAGTCGCCGGATCTTGGCCTCCCTGCGCCACACACATTCTTCATCGACCGGAAGTTTCTGCTGTTCCATATGTGGAACAAATTCAAGTATCCCAGAGCCTGACATTCCTGCTTTAGTTCCTCCCGCCTTCCTCCTTCTTCATCGATTCGACACGGAATGGCGAGTTGATCGACCGGTTCCCGGTGTCAAGCGCCATGGATCATGGATGAAGTCCCGGGACTCCGACAGGAGGCGAGAGAGGGAAGTCCGCTTCTTTGCGAACAGCCTCATGCTGGCAAGTTTGCTTGCGTCTCTCTTGAATCAGGCTGATACTGCGGCCTGATTGTACAAACCCACTCTTTCACTCGGCGGGTCGTGGCCTCGGCCAATGAACAGATAGGAAGTTTCATGCTCAAGCACCGTATGGCGTGGATGGGAGCTACAGGTGTCGTCGCGACGTTATGCCTGATCGCCGTATGTGTTTCCATGTCGATGGACGCGGATGGAAGCTTCCATTTCAGCATATTCTGGTTGATTATGACAATTATTACGTCGATTGCATTTATATATACGATGAGAAATTCCTGAAAATTCCAAAAATTACGCGTTTATAGATCTGAGAACCTGAAACACGCGCTGCATGAGGTCATGCGGTCGTCACGGCTTCAGCCCGCAGGAAGTTCGTTTACCGTCACAACTCTCCAGACGCCATTGATGCGCTCCAGAATTGTCAGGGACAGGTTCTGAATGGCAAAGCGGAGCGCTGTGTCGGGATGAACCTGCAGAGCGTGAGAAAGCGCTGCGCGAATGGCGCCCCCATGGCTGACGACCACTGTATCGCGGCCAGCGTTCACCTCAGCCAGATCATCCAAAGCATGACCGACGCGGGCACAGACATCCAGCATGCTTTCGCCACCGGGGGGCTGCTCGCTGGCGGAGGTGGACCAGAAATCATGCGCGCGTTGCCGGAGCTTGCGTGGAAGGTCACCATGAGGAAGATCGTGCCACTCCCCCATGGACTGCTCGATGAAACGCGGTTCGATCAGCATGTCGCGGTTGCCATAGCCAGCCTCAAAAATCGCCTGGGCCGTCGCGTGGGTGCGACGGAGTGGGGAGACCACCCATCGCGCATCTTCCGGGAGGCGCCGGGCGATCGCTTCATAATAAGGACGTTGAGCCATGAGGCTGTCGCCGCAGACATCGACGTCCAGAGCCCCATAGAGCCGCAGACGCGCCTGCGGCTCGACGAGAGCATGGCGAATCAGCCAGAAACGGGTGACTCCCGAAGGGAGCTGCATGGCATCGAGAAAGTGGCCGTGTGACTGCGTCATGAGGTTCCCTGTCGGTCCATCTGAAGAGGGGCGTAATGCGGAACGGGATCGGCCGCACGCAGGCTATCCCAGTTTTGCAGGATCAGGGAGATTTTCGCCAATGCCGCGCGGGCGTCATTGAACTCTCGGATCAGGCGCGCGGAAGGATCCATGCCGGCATGCGAGGGCTCCCCGGAGACGAGACGTGCGCCAGCACACAGACGGAGCGCGCCTGCCAGGGTAGCGTCACCCAGTTGAGGGGCGTTCACGGGGACGGGCTGGCCAAGATGGCACAGGCGCGAAGCGATTGGTGAATTCCTGATCCAGGGAGAAAGGTCGGCGTTCAGCCAGCGATGCAGCCTGCGAGTGTCTTCCAGGACCATGACGCGCTCGTGGTCCTGAGGATCGCGGACGAGAAACGAGAGAATGGTCGGCACGTCATCCCAGCCGGGGCGGCCTTCAATCGGCGGTCGGATGAGAGCCGGAGGTTCAAGCAATTCAAGATCGGGATTCGCGTCGATCGCGTCACGACCCATCTCAAGGAATGCGACCAGCGTCGCACGGATACGGTCCGGCGGGATGGCGAGAAAGGCAAGCATCTCCGCCAGAGCCGCATGCCATCGAAGCGCGAGGCCGAAATTTGCGCCGTCGCGGAGCGCGTTGTCTTCCAGCAGAGGCGGCCATTCAGCCTTGTGCGCGTATGCGGAAAGCCCACGGGGCAGACGGGCTTTCGAAAGTCGGGCGACATGCGCCTGCGGTAACAGAAGCGCGCCGCAGAACGGCGGTCCGGTAAAAAATTTGGACCCCGTGACCATGACCATGATCCCCGCTGCGACCATCTGGCGGATGCGGGCGGGCTCGAGGCGAGCCTGACAGGCATCCACCACGATGTCCAGACGCCCGTCGAAGCGCGCCAGCAACGTCTCAAGCAGGTCTTCGCGCGGCGCGACCAGCCCCGTTTTGGACATGTCGAGCTGGTGCAGGATAACGTGCCGCCCCGCCGATATCTCTCTGGCGATGGTCGCTTCACATTCCGCGTCTATTTCCGCGCTTTCTCGTGGTGAGCCGGCACCGTCGCGGATTGCCACCCCGTGCAGAATGGTCGCGTCCGGGAAACCTTCGACGCGTGCTCCTTTTGTGACGATCGCATCATTGGCTGCCTCGTCCGCAAAATGTCGGCCGGCCGCCGCCAGCGGGACGCCGCTTCCGGTCTCGTCCGGAGCGACGAGAATATTGGACAGAGGGCGAGCGTTCGCACGGTCGGCAGCGATCGCGAGCACGGCCAGTTCACAATCGGTGCCTGACGCCGCCAGAATCACCTGTTCCGGCATGACACCATAACATCGGGCCAGAGCGATTCTGGCGTCTTGGCTCGAGGCCTCTCTGGCCTGATCGACATTGTGCCCGCGCAGGATCGCGACGACCGCGCGTCGTCTTGCATTTTCCGCCCCTTCGAAACCACGCTCCGAAAGAGAGGAAGCTGTGGAGGACGCGAAGGTGACCGCCCAGGGACGAGGCCGGTGAGAACAGCCATAGCGATTGAGGCCCGTATCCGGGTCGACCGCCAGTCGCGCGTCGCCGCCTTCCGCCATGAGTGCTTCCGTTGGCCCCAGCATCGGCCAGACGCGTTCCAGTCCTCTGGCAGCGGCCTCGCCATCGATCTGTTCCGGAGCATCGGCGACCATTCCCGAAAGCTGGGACCAGAGCGTGTGCAACACCTGCACCGGTGGGACGTGATCCTGTCTCAGCACGTCAATCCATGGGAGGATGTCCGTCGTTGAGCATGCTTCGGGCGTGAGGTCGTGAAACAACGCGGCGAGACGGGCCGAGGCGAAAATGGCGTATTCGCATCCGATGTCAGGCGCATCGAGGCGGAGGCGGGCGAGTTCGAGCGCATGCCGCAGAAGGGTGGGCGACAGTTCCGGCCGCTCCAGAGCCAGACCGCCCAGCACCACGCGGGGGCCGCAGACGCGAAATGGAATCGCGAGGTGAACATCCAGACTTACATCGACCGGCCCCGCGATCGTCCGCAGATCGGGACGATCCAGCGTTTCAAGAAGCGTTCGTGTGAGCCCGTCCTGGAGCATGTGCAATTCCTTCGACGGTCCATGGTTCAGGGCCGCTGTGGCTTTGTCGTGGCCCCTGTCTAAAGCAAGAGCGTTATCGGCGCGAGAGGCGGCGGCCCTTTCCTTCCCTCTCGGTAAGTATTAAGGAATGGGATAGAAAACGTCTGTTCGGGAGAAGACCGTCGATGCGCATATTATTGACCGGCGGATGCGGGTTTATCGGGTCGGCGGTTGTGCGGCACATCATACGCAACACCGAACATAGTGTTCTCAACGTCGATTGCATGACCTATGCGGCGTCGGAAGACACAGTGTCCGAGGTTGCGTCAAACGATCGCTACAGCCATGCTCGGGCCAATATCGTCAATGGCGTGGAGATGCAGCGGCTTTTCGAGAGCTTCCAGCCTGACGCGGTCATGCATCTCGCCGCCGAAAGCCATGTGGATCGTTCGATCGACGGCCCTGGCGTTTTCGTCCAGACCAATGTCGTTGGAACTTATTCCCTCCTGGAAGCGGCTCGCAAATATTGGAGCGGTCTGGGCGCAGACGAGCAGAAAGCCTTCCGTTTTCACCACATTTCCACCGATGAGGTCTTTGGCCATCTCGAGCCGGAAGATCCGCCGTTCACGGAAACGACGCCTTACGATCCGCGAAGCCCGTATTCGGCGTCCAAGGCGGCCTCGGATCATCTCGTGCGCGCCTGGTATCATACCTATGGCCTTCCGACCTTCGTTACGAACACGACGAACAATTATGGCGTGTGGCACTTCCCCGAGAAATTGATCCCTCTGGTGACGATCAATGCGATTGAAGGCAAGGAACTGCCGGTTTACGGCAAGGGTGAAAACGTCCGCGACTGGCTGTTCGTCGAGGATCACGCTGAGGCGTTGGTCAAGGCTGTTGAAATCGGCAAGCCCGGTGAAACATACGCGATCGGCGCGCGGCAACCGCGCACGAATCTCGACGTTGTCAAAACGATTTGCGCCGTGCTCGACGAACTCGTGCCCGACCCCGCCGGCCCGCGTGAGCGCCTGATCCGTTTTGTGAGCGATCGTCCAGGGCATGATTTCCGCTACGAAATCGATGCGAGCCATGCCGAAGAGGCGCTGGACTGGAAGGCCAAGCACGATTTCGAAACCGGGATCCGTAAGACGGTCCAATGGTATCTTGATCATCGTGATTGGTGGGAAGAAATCCGCGCCCGTCGCTATACGGGCCAGCGACTAGGGACGAATTCCTGATGCCGAGCGTCTCTTTCTCGACCCCCATGAAGGGGATTCTGCTCGCGGGCGGTTCCGGCACGCGCCTGCATCCCATGACGCTTGCGTCATCAAAGCAGCTGCTGCCGGTTTACGATAAACCGATGATCTATTATCCGCTGTCGACGCTGATGCTCGCGGGTATCCGGGACATCATGATCATCTCCACCCCGCATGATATTCCCCAGTTCCAACGGCTGCTGGGCGACGGTTCGCAGTTCGGCGTGAAGTTTGAATATCGTGTTCAGCCGTCGCCCGACGGGCTGGCGCAGGCTTTCCTGATCGCCGATGAATGGCTTGACGGTGCGCCGAGTGCGCTGGCGCTTGGCGATAACCTCATCTTCGCCGACCATCTTGGCGTGCTTCTGCGCGCCGCAGCCAAGCGTCCCGAAGGCGCAACGGTTTTCGCCTATCAGGTGCGCGATCCGGAGCGGTACGGCGTGGTCTCGTTCGACGAGAACGGTCGGGCTCTGGAAATCGTGGAGAAGCCGACAGAGCCCCAGTCCAACTGGGCGGTGACGGGCCTTTATTTCTACGATCACCGTGTGGTCGACTTTGCCAAGAGGGTCAAGCCGAGCCCACGCGGCGAGCTGGAAATCACCGATCTCAACCGCATGTATCTGGAAGAAGGAACGTTGCAGGTCGACCGGCTGGGCCGAGGTTGCGCGTGGCTGGATGCCGGCATGCCGGACAGCCTCATGCAGGCGGGTACATTCGTGCAGACGATCCAGTCGCGTCAGGGCATGCTGGTTGGATCGCCGGAGGAAGTCGCCTTCCGAATGGGCTTCATCGACAAGCAGCAGCTTCTGGCGCTCGCCCATCGCGTCGCGAAGACGGATCTCGGCCGTATGCTCCGCGAGCTGGCGGAGCACGGCCAACCGCTCGCGACTGTCAGCAAGAACTGAAGGTCCGCGACCGGTCGATTCCCCATCGCTGACGGCAGAAAAAAGGCAGGATCATGAAAGTCGAACGTCTCGAAATACCCGAAGTCATTCTCGTGACGCCGCCGCGTTTCGGAGACAATCGTGGCTTCTTTTCCGAAACCTATAATCTGTCGCGGATGACGGAAGCGGGTATCGATCTTCCGTTCGTTCAGGACAACCAGAGTCTGTCGCGCCAGAAGGGCGTCGTGCGTGGCCTGCATTGTCAGCTTGCCCCCTATGCCCAAGGCAAGCTGGTGCGTTGCACGCGGGGGGCGATCTGGGATGTCGCCGTGGATGCCCGCACGGGCTCACCGACCTATGGTCAGTGGGTCGCAGCCGAGCTTTCGGAAGAAAACTGGTCCCAGCTCTGGATTCCACCGGGCTTTCTGCATGGTTTCGTGACACTGACCGAGAATGCCGAGGTGCAGTACAAATGCACCAACGTCTATGACAAGGCGTCGGAACGCGCGGTCATCTGGAACTGTCCTCATATCGCGATCGACTGGCCCGTGAATCCGAAGGACGCCGTCCTGTCCGACAAGGACCTTGTCGCACCGCACTTCACCGAAGCCACCAACTGGTTCCAATACTCATGAGCGCGCAGGACAAGGGCAAAATCCTCGTCACAGGCGGCAGCGGGCAGTTGGCCGTTTCCCTCGAAACTCTCGGTCAGGGGCGTGTAATCCGTGTGGGACGGCCCGAATTCGATTTCGACCGCCCCGAGACGATTGCCGCGGCGATCGCCAGATATCATCCCGAAATCGTCGTGAATGCGGCGGCCTGGACCGCCGTGGATCTTGCCGAGACCGAAAAGGAAGGCGCGACCCGCGCCAACGAGTCCGGGCCGGCTGAGTTGGCCACGGCTTGCGCGGCGGCGGGTATCCCTCTGATACACGTGTCCACGGACTACGTCTTCTCAGGGGATAAGGGCGCTCCCTACGTCGAAACCGATCCCGTTTCGCCGGAGACGGTCTACGGCAGCACGAAGGCCGCAGGCGAACAGGCCGTGCTCGCCGCCAATCCACAGTCCATCGTTCTGCGGACGTCCTGGGTCTATTCGGCCCATGGCAAGAATTTCGTGCGCACCATGATCAATGCCGGGGCCAGAAATCCCCAGCTCAAGGTTGTCGGTGACCAGAGCGGTAATCCGACCAGCTCCGATGATCTCGCACAGGCCATTTTCGCGATCATCGCGAAAATCGAAACGGGCGGCTGGAAAGACTCATACGCCGGCATCTATCACGCCAGCGGCCAGGGCGACACGACATGGCACGGTCTGGCGGTGGCAACGCTCGAAGAAGCTGCAAAACATGGGCAGGCCGTGCCGGAAATTCTGGCCATCCGGACGCAGGACTGGCCAACACCGGCGAAGCGTCCGCAGGATTCGCGCCTTGATTGCGGCAAACTCGAACGCGTCTTCGGCGTGAAGCTCCCGGAATGGCGCGACAGCGTGGCGCATACCGTGGGCAAGCTCTTCGCCAAAGTCTGAACTGACGGCTCAACCTCGCTTCCGTGCGGCATCCCGATTCCAAAGCACGTGACAGTGCCGCACCTCGAAGCTGGGTGCCGCGCATGGTTGGGGGGGGCGACATGCAGGAAGCGCCTGTCGCCATCCTACTGTCCGTCTATAACGGCGAAGCCTTCCTCAACCAGCAGCTCGACAGCTTCGTTGCGCAGACCCATCGGAACTGGACGCTTTACTGGCGCGATGACGGGTCTGATGATGCGTCACGGGCGATCATGCTGTCCTTTCAGGCTCACCGAGGACTGGGACGCTGTATCGAAAGCCGTGAATGTGAGGAACGACTCGGCGTCGCCCGTTCCTTCGCCCATCTCCTGACATTGGTGCCTCCAGGCGCGATGGTGGCCTACGCGGATCAGGATGATGTCTGGCTGCCGGAAAAGCTCGACTGGGCTGTCACAGCGCTTGCTGGTCATCGCACCGGCCCGGCCCTGTATTGCGCCCGCCAGTATCTGACGGATGCCTCCCTGACTGTAAAAGGCGAGTCGCCGCCCTTTCTTCGTCCGCCGGGTTTCGAAGCAGCGCTGACGCAGAATATCGTGACGGGTCACACGATGATGCTTTCGGCCGCCGCGTGCGCTCTTCTGGTGGATTTTGCGCCGCCGGAAGAGGTTCTTCACGATTGGTGGGCCTATCTCGTCGTGACGGCCACGGGTGGGGTCGTCGTCGCTGACGGACGCTGCGTCAGCTATTATCGCCAGCATGGGCGGAACGTCGTGGGAGCCAACCGCTCGCGTCTGCATCGGGCGTTCGCGGCGTTACGGCGCGGGCCGTATCAGTTCATGGCGACATTCTCCGCAAACGTGGCGGGGTTGATGTCGCGTCCGGCCATCGCAACCCCGAAGGCCCGCGCCTTGCTCGTCGATCTGGCACACACCCTGCCGCGTGGTCGATGGGCGCGCGCGCGCCTCCTGAGACGATATCCCGGTCTGGTGCGTCAGACGCCGTCAGAGACCTGGCTGTTCCGTTTCTGGTTCGTACTATCGGATGGACGATAGCCCATACGGCCGAGGAACGCCGTCATGGCTTCGGGCGGTATCGCACAGGTATCGATGTGCTCCTCGCCGACGGTGATTTCGAGCCGACGGCTGAGAAGCTGGAGGGGAACGGCCCGATTTCCAGATGCCCGGTTCTCCAGTGGATAATAAACGGGGTCGCCCAGGATCGGGCAGCCGAGCGCGGCACAATGGGCGCGCGCCTGATGGGTCCGACCGGTATGCAGCGTGAGTTCCAGCCACGACCTGTCGCCATCGCGGCCCAGAACACGCCATCCCGTGCGGGCTGGCTGGCCCCTGGGATCCACGATCATCCGCCAGCCGTTACGCTGCTCGTCCCGCCGGAGCGGGGCGTTGATCTCGCCTGAAGCGTTTTCGCCTGAATGGTCCGCCGGGTGGCCTTCGACCACGGCCCAGTAGGTCTTGCGCACCTGGCGGCCCTGAAAGGCGGCCTGCGCCTGGATGAGCGCCTGTTTCCGCAGTGCGACGAGCACGCATCCGGATGTATCTGCATCCAGTCGATGCACGAGCCAGGGGCCATCTTTTCTTAGAGAAAGAAGGGGGAACGCATCTTCCAGAGTCCGTCCTGTCTTCGGTCCCGCATGGACCGGCAGTCCCGCGGGTTTGTCGATCACGATCAGCCGCGGGCTTCTGTAAAGGACAGGATAGGGAAAGGCGGCTGCGTCCGGTGCCGACGACACCGGACGTTTCATTCCTCGTCGTCCCTCTGACGCTTGATGAGAACTTCGCGTTTGCCGACGTGATTGGCCGCGCTCACGATACCTTCTTTCTCCATCTGCTCGATGATTTTCGCGGCCCGGTTATAGCCGATGGAGAGATGGCGCTGGATAAATGACGTCGAAGCCTTGCCTTCCCGGGCCACGATGGATACCGCCTGATCGAACAGGCTGGCTTCCGCATCATAGGCGCCCCCGTTCAGGCCGTTGCCGCTCCCACCCTTGCCGCCACCGCTCTCGCTCTCCTCGTCGAGACCTGCCACGACATCGTCGTTGTAGATCGGTTCGCCCTTGGAGCGCAGATCGGCCACGACGGCTTCGACTTCGCTGTCACCGACAAACGGTCCGTGAACGCGGGTGATGCGACCGCCGCCTTGCATGAACAGCATGTCACCCTGTCCCAGAAGCTGTTCCGCGCCCTGCTCGCCAAGAATCGTGCGACTGTCGAACTTGCTGATGACCTGGAACGAGATGCGCGTGGGAAAATTGGCCTTGATCGTGCCGGTGATCACGTCCACGGATGGACGCTGCGTCGCCATGATGACGTGAATCCCGGCGGCACGGGCCTTCTGGGCCAGACGTTGTACCGCCGTCTCGATCTCCTTGCCCGCCACCATCATCAGATCGGCCATTTCGTCGATGAAGACGACGATATAGGGCATGGCTTCAAGGTTGAGCGCCTGTTCCTCGAACACGGGGCGGCCGGTTTCCGGATCGAAGCCTGTCTGGACGCGGCGGGTCAGCAATTCTCCAGACGCCCGCGCCTCCTGCACGCGCTCGTTATAGCCCGCGATGTTGCGGACCTGGAGATGCGCCATCGCGCGATAGCGCTTGTCCATTTCCCGCACCGTCCATTTAAGAGCCGACACCGCCTTGGCGGGTTCCGTCACGACCGGCGTCAGCAGATGCGGAATGCCGTCATAGATTGACAGTTCGAGGATCTTGGGGTCGATCATGATAAGGCGGCACTCTTCTGGCGAGAGCCTGTAGAGCAGTGACAGGATCATGGCGTTCACGCCGACGGACTTGCCTGAACCTGTGGTGCCCGCGATCAGCAGATGTGGCATGCGCGCGAGATCGGCATAGACCGGATTGCCGGCAATGTCCTTGCCGAGAGCAAGCGTCAGCTGCCCACGATCATCGCGCCAGTCCGGCGCTTCCAGCAATTCCGAGAAATAGACCGTTTCGCGCGCCGCATTAGGCACTTCGATGCCGATGACGTTGCGGCCCGGCACGGTCGCGATACGCACGCTGAGCACGGAAAGCGAGCGCGCGATATCATCCGCCAGTCCGATCACGCGCGCCGAGCGGATACCTGGGGCCGGTTCGAGTTCATAAAGCGTGACCACGGGGCCCGCGTGAATGTCGCCGATCTGACCCTGAACGCCATAATCGCCCAGCACGGTTTCAAGGAGGCGCGCATTGGCCTGAAGCACCTCGTTCGACGGGCCGGTCATGGCGTGAGGCGGCGTTTTCGTCAGCAGGGAGAGGGGAGGGGGCTTCCAGCCGGTCGGCTCCCAGCCTGGCGCGGCGGCGGGGTTGGGGCGCGCCGCCGCCCGCTCGCCTTTCAGCATGTTGAAAAGACCGCGCTTGAACATGCCCACCGGCTCCGCCGTCTCGGCAGCCGCATCCGCACGTCCTTCATTCCCGTCACGCTGCGGCGCGGTGCTGGTCATGGAGCGCGGGCGCGCGAAAGCCTCGTCGTCATCATAAGGCGCGGGTGTTGGAGCACGTGTCGAAGGCCGTTGCTGCTGTTCTCCGTCGCGGGCGATCGTGGCCAGCTGATTGGCGTAGAGATTGGCGGGAACCGTCAGGGCTTTTGTTTCGACGGCTTCTGCCGGCGCGGCCGGTGGGGCTTCGTTCTGTCGGCTGGGGGGCTGGAGCCAACCGGTCCGGGCGGGGGTGAAATTCCGTTCGCGTGTCTCGTCCGGGGACCGGTTGTTGGCGTTGCGATCCACGATCGGCGCGACCTGCGCCTCGTAGCGCTTCCAGTCCGGTTCGGGAGAAGGCTCTTTATGGCCGTTGAGACGACGAACAATCTGCGTGGGCTGGCGCGCGGCCATCGTCACGCCGCGCCCGAGCATCCGCCATTCCCGACGGGTCAGTCCCATCGCCAGAGGCAGAAGCAGAAGAAACAGGAGCCATCCGAGAAGAAAGCCGAGAATAGCACCGATATTGCCAAGCTCGGCCCGGCCCGCACCGACGGCGTGCTCCGCCAGGGAACGGCCGATCTGGCCGCCCAGTCCCGCACGGGAGGGCCAGGTTCCCGAGAGCGCCGGGATCATGACCTGAAACGACGCCACGACACCGGCGGAAACCGGAAGCAGGGCCAGAAAAGATAAAATCCGCAGAATGGGAGCGCCAAGGGCATGACGGCGCACGATCTGCCAGGCCCAGGCGATCAGCACGACGATCGGAAGACCGCTGGCGAGACCGAACCACTGCACGAGGAAATCGGACAGGGAAGCGCCGATCTGCCCGAGCATATTGGTCGGGGCGGTTCCGGTGGACGTGTTGAAGGATGGATCGACCGGGTTATAGCTCCACAGAGCCACGCCAAGCGTCAGCGCCGCGGCGAGCAGGCCCAGCCCGCCGAGTTCGGCGAGGCGGGCGCGAAGCTGGTCTCGTAGTTTGGAAGAAGAGGCTCCGGGAGAGGTCATGCGGCTGAACGAGGCCAAAGAAATACGATCCTGTCATCAAGCGGGCAGGTCGCGCCCCAGCGATGGGCGGACACGGGAATGGCGGCAATCGGGTTCGTCTTAACTATAGCCGCGAAGCGCTTAACAACAGAAGAAAACATGAATTTGTCGTGGATAAGGCTGGTGCCGATCGTGAAATCTTCGGAACGGGGATGAAGCGCAGATGAAAACGGGGCGTGGACCTTGCGGTCGACGCCCCGTTTCGATGATTTTCCGGAATTCAGGGACCGGTCATCGTCACTGGCCGTCGTCGCTCCCGCCGTCGTCATCCTGGGAGGAATTCGGCGAAATGGCGATGAAGAGCGGTTGTCCGTCGCGCAGGATTCTGAGCAGAACAGGCTGTTTCGTCTTCAGAATGGAGCGGGCGGCGGTCATGGCGGCGCGCGGAGACGTCACTTTCGTCGTGCCGACAGCCTGGATGATATCGCCAGGGCG
The DNA here is from genome assembly GCF_029309905.1 of Brytella acorum. Taxonomy (GTDB): domain Bacteria; phylum Pseudomonadota; class Alphaproteobacteria; order Acetobacterales; family Acetobacteraceae; genus Brytella; species Brytella acorum. The sequence continues at coordinate 99,710 of NZ_JARBJP010000004.1, read as the reverse complement.
TACTCCGGCATGTTCCGCGGGCGAGCCGCTATCGACACCGTTCACCACGGTACCCGTGACGGTTTCATCCACGCCGAGCTGCTGACGCACATCCGGCGTCAGTGGAATGAGCGAAATCCCGATTCGGCTGCTGGAGTTGCTGGCCGAATCATCGGTCGCATCATCGCTGTCGCCGCTGGCCTTGTCCTTGCTCATATTGCCGACGACGACGTCGATTGACGTTGGTTTGTTGTCACGCAGGATGCCCAGCGTGGCTTTCGAACCCGGGGTCATGGAAACGACATGGACCGCCAGGTCATGCCCGTCCTTGATCGGCTTGCCGTTGAGCGTGGTGATGACATCGCCCGCCTTCACCCCGGCTTTGTCGGCCGGCCCATGCGGATTGACGCTGGCGACGAGCGAACCCATCGGCGGAGCGCCCGGTTCGCCCGGCTTGAGGCCGAGGGCCTTGGCCATGGTCGGGGAGATGCTCTGATCCGTGAGGCCCAGATAACCGCGCACGACATGACCGGTCTTGCGAAGCTGGTCGACGACGTTCTTGATCGTGTTCGACGGAATGGCGAAGCCGATGCCGACCGAGCCTCCCGATGGCGACAGGATGGCCGTGTTCATGCCCACGACTTTGCCGTCCTGCGTGAAGAGCGGACCGCCCGAGTTGCCCTGGTTGATGGGCGCATCGGTCTGGATGAAGTCGTCATAGGCGCCGGAATTGAGGTTGCGGCCCCGGGCCGAGACGATGCCCGAGGTCACGGTTCCTCCCAGTCCGAACGGGTTGCCGACCGCCACCACCCATTCGCCGGGCTGCACTTCGTCGGAGTCGCCGAGTTCGATGAAGGAGAGCGGGCTGTTGGGTGTGATCTTCAGCAGGGCGACGTCGGTTTGCGGATCGTGGCCGATCACCTTGGCCGGCAGCGTCGTCCCGTCATCGAGTGTGACGGAGACACGGGTTGCGCCGTTCACGACGTGATTGTTGGTGACGATATAGCCGTCGCTGGAAATGATGAAGCCCGAACCGCGCGCCTCGACCGTCCGCTTGGGCTGCTGCTGCGGCATCATCTGGAACGGAAAGGGGAACGGGAAAGGCGAACCCTGCTGCTCGCCCTGATCCGGCATGCCGCCCTCTTCCCGCGCGGCGACGTCGGCGCGGATATGCGAGGTGATGGAGACGACCGCCGGCTTCACCTGCTTGACCAGATTGACGAAATTCGGAAGGTGCTCGACCTGCGTCTGCGGCTTGATCGGGCCTGCCGCGTGGGCGGGGGTCTGCGCCAGGCTGAACGCGAGAAGAGGGGCGCTTGCCAGAGCAAGGAAGCGACGTGAGTTCGAGAGCGCGAAGCGCTTACGGGAAAGGTTCGACATGCTCGTTTCCACCAGGACACCAAAATATGCAGCTTAACGCCTGACGGGCCGATGTGTCAGGATCGGTCCGCAATGCGGCAAGGACACTCAAACAGATATGACCGGAATTTCGCAAAACCAAGAGTGAGTTCAGATGAAAGATGGGTAAGACATAGTTTGAGAAAAAATATCCCATACTCAAAAATTTTCCATATTTTTAAGTAAAAGAATTTTTATGGTTCATGAATACAGGAATTCACCCGTATAAATGAAAATTTCCATCTGGATGATGGCAGAATTTGAAGCGATCGCATCTTGCCTTATAAGACTGGTATAGAGGCACGTCCGCCAACTGGGGAAAATCGATGTCCAAAATTTTTGTCCCGACCGTCATGCTCTTTTCGTTGCTGGCTGTGACGCCTGTGATGGGGCGAGCGCACGCGGCGACGGGTGCCGGAAACTCAGCCTGCTGGACGTCCGATCCTGGTGACGAGGAGCGCCCGGAGATTACGTGCCGGGACCTGTCGGAGGCGACTCTGAAGGCTCTTGAAAACAAGACCTCCAAAGAGATCGTCCAGTTCTTCGGGGTGCCGGGCAAGGAACATAAGCCCACCCATTTCGAGGGCATGGACAACAGCACGGGCCGCTATTCCGGCAACGTCGATCTCACCTATGTCCATGGCCGTGTGCGGGCGATCGACGCGCTGGTGGCGCAGGCCCAGGCGGATGGCTCGGCAAGCGAGATGGTCCGTTTCATATGGAACCCGGAGAAAAACCGGATCTGCTCCGATTTCCCGCAGAGCCGGAATCGCTGCCCTGACGAGTGACGACTTTCGGCACGTCAGCCATTCCGGGGGGCACGGCGCGCGCTGAAAAAATCACGGAGCAGACCACCGCTTTCTTCGGCCCGAACGCCGCCGATGACTTCCGGACGGTGAAGGCAGCGTTCGGAGTCGAAGATGCGCGGACCATGCTCCACGCCTCCGCCTTTGGGATCATAGGCGCCAAACAGAAGGCGTTTGACCCGGAAATGTGACATCGCGGCGGCGCACATCGGGCACGGCTCAAGCGTCACGACGACCGTGCATCCGGTCAGTCGAGCCGTTCCAAGGCGTTGCGCCGCGCGGCGCATGGCGAGCAGTTCCGCATGAGCGCTGGCATCGCGGGACGCCTCGGTTTCATTGCCCGCTTCCGCAAGGATGGCGCCATCCGGTCCCAGCACCACGGCGCCGACGGGCACTTCGCCGCGTTCGGCGGCCAGTCGTGCCTGTTTCAATGCCAAGTCCATGAGCGTCATGAGGACCAGAATGCCCGTTGGCCGCGTGCAGACACAATGGGCTTTCGCGAGGCTCTGTTCTAATCTTGCTCCATGACTGCTTCTCCCCTCATTGGTGTGACGCTCGATATCGAACCTGGCGCCCCGGGCGCGTTCTCGCGCTGGCCGTGGTATGCGCTGCGTCGGAACTATGGCGATGCGATCGTGCGGGCCGGAGGATTGCCGGTCGGACTGGGACATGATCCCGCGCAGGCGGAAGCCCTGGTCGCGCGGCTCGACGGGCTGGTGGTGACAGGCGGGGCCTTCGACCTCGACCCGGCCCTGTTTGGTGAGAATCGCCACCCCAAGACCACGCTCAAGCCGGGTCGTTCGGAGGCCGAGATGGCGCTCCTGCAAGCCGCGTTGAAATGTGACCTGCCGGTTCTGGGCATATGCGGCGGGATGCAGCTCATGGCCGTCGCATGTGGCGGGAGCCTCATCCAGCATATTCCTGACGCCCGTCCCGACGCGCTGCTTCACGAACAGCCGAACCCGCGTGACGAGGCGGGCCACACCGTATCCGTCGTGGCCGGATCGCGACTGCGCGCGATTGCGGGACGTGACGAACTCGCTGTGAATTCCTCGCACCATCAGGCGGTGAGAGACCCCGGAACGCTGGAAATCTGCGCGCGCGCGCCGGACGGAATCATAGAGGCCGTCGAAAAACATGGCGCGCGCTTCTGTATCGGCGTGCAGTGGCACCCGGAATTCGCTATCGATCCCGCCGACGACCGAATCTTCGCCGCCCTGATTGCGGCTGCCCAGGAACGACGATGACTGCCGACCTTCCCCCAGACCTTCCCGCTGAAGAGCATGGCTCCGCCGACGAGCATGGCGTGGCGTCCGCGCGCGGCGAGCGGATCGCCAAATGGCTCGCGCGCGCGGGCACGGCGTCGCGTCGCGACGTCGAGCGCATGATCGCGGAGAAGCGCATCCGTCTCAACGGCGCGGTGGTCGAGCATCCCGCGACTTTCGTCGCGCCGGGAGACATCGTGCAGGTGAATGGGCAGGTCGTGGGCGCGCAGGAACACACGCGCGTCTGGCGCTATCACAAGCCGGAGGGATTGATGACGACCCACCGCGATCCGCAGGGCCGCCCGACGGTCTTCGAATCGCTGCCCGAGGGCATGCCTCGCGTGGTCAGTGTCGGGCGGCTGGATATCAACTCGGAGGGACTGCTACTCCTGACGAATGACGGGGGGCTGGCCCGGCGTCTGGAATTGCCTGGCAATGCGTGGCTGCGTCGTTATCGCGTGCGCGTTTTCGGCGTCGTGGACGAGCGGCGTCTCGCGAGCCTGATCAACGGCAGTGAGTTCGAAGGTGTGAAATACGGGCCGATCGAAGCCGGGCTGGATTCGCGCAAGGGCGATAACGCCTGGCTGACGGTGTCACTGCGTGAAGGAAAAAATCGCGAGATCCGGCGCGTCATGATGGGGCTCAATCTCCATGTCAGCCGCCTCATTCGCACGGCTTATGGCCCGTTCCAGCTTGGCACGCTGCAAAAGCGTGAACTCGAAGAGGTTCAGACCAAGATCCTCCGTGAGCAGATCCCCGGTCTTGCGGCCCCCGTGCGCCTCAAGACGCGCGCGCGCCGGTTGGCGGCGCCGGAGAGCGTGGCTCCGGCGGAGAGCGAGGACTGAGGTTGTCGAGATGAGAAGCGGGCTGTGAGAATTGTCGGCGGGGAACGGCGCGGCCTGACCCTGCGGGCTCCTGCGGGATCGACGACGCGCCCGACCTCGGATCGGGCCCGACAGGCGCTGTTCGACATTCTGATGCATGCCTCCTGGGGGGGGCGTGAACTGCTGCATGACGCCACGGTTCTGGACGCCTTCGCGGGCACGGCGGCTCTGGGACTGGAGGCGCTTTCGCGCGGAGCGACCCAGGCGTGGTTCATGGAGCAGAATGCTGTTGCGCGCGCCATCATGGCGGCCAATATCGCGACGGCGCGTTTTTCGGACCGGGTGCGGGTTTTATCCTGCGATGTGCTGCGACCGCCACGGGCTGCCGGACCTGTGACCATCGCGTTTATCGATCCGCCCTACGGACAGGATCTTGTTCCGCGTGGCGTTGCTGCTTTGCAGCGGGCCGGATGGATTGGCCCCGATACGATCATCGTCGCCGAGACTGGTGCCGACGAGCCGCCTCTTACTGTGGAAACCCCTCTGATATCCCGGCGTTTCGGCGCCGCCATGATGACGATCTGGCGGCCGGGCCATGCCTCGGAACTGAAAACCCCACGGGCTTCGTGAGAGAAACGGGCCTTGTGGGAGGTGTCGAATTGGACAGGCCGATGCCGTCATCGGCGTGTTCGGTGAGCCGTCCGGTGCCTACGACAGATATGGAAGAGAGCTGGCCCACTCGCGAAGGTGTTTCACATGAAACACTGTCTTTGTTCGCAGCTCCCCGTTTATGTCCGCCGTGCCGATACATGCGCGCGGGACTCCGTTTCGCGACGGTAAAGCGGCGGCGGCAAAGTGATCGCCCCTGCCGTAGGGATGGTCTCCTGACGAAAAAACTGTGCCCAAGGATTGAGCCCGCTCATCGACTCCGGATGTCCAGACGACGTTGTGGGTAACATTTTGCTTTCCTTCTTCTGGTGGGGGCGGACGAGTCCTTACGAAAAGGTTGATCGGCACGCTCAATATTTCGCTTGCCGTCCTGATAATGATGCCGGAAACCGGCAGAAAACCGCCACGATTCGGGATGGCAGTCCAGTATGGATAGCGCTGGCTTCTGTTGCTCTTTGGCCACAGGCGGGACGTGTTCCTTCTGCGGACAGCTTTGTGGATATCTCGGCGGATAATCTCGTATTGACGCGTCCCGCGTGGGGTGAAGGCAGCCATCTCGACGTTCAGGCGATGTATCACCCGATCGCGCAGGGCGTTGAGGGCGATGGATCCTACCGGCATGGTATGGATGTGGAACGAGCTGTTAGCGCTGACGGAATGAATAGACGTTCTGCCGGGCCTTCCTTTCGAGACCATGACGAAAAAAATGACGTATTTCATGAGCCGTACCCCGCAAGTCCTCCGCCTTATCGGCTTACTGGTCGCGGCTTCGACGCTTTCCGCCTGTACGGACGGTCGGCCTTGGCCGGGCGCGCATCACTACACCGGCTATCGCCTCGATCTTGCCTGGCAGCCCGGTTATTGTCCGGCTGAAAAAATCGGCGTGCGGACGGAAGCGTGCCATGATGGTCTGCCGCATGACGCGGGGATCGTCGCGATACGATTGCAACCCACCCTGCCCGCGGATCTTGCGACACAGGGACAGAGTTGGCACCAGTGGTGGCTGAATGGCTGCGAACTGTATGGTCACCATGATTTCACGCAGGTCAGGATCGATCCGGCCCAGCTGGCCGCGATCAATCAGCATGTCACCCATCTTGACGGTGATGGCGGAAAGACGAGCGCCCAATATCAATACAACACTTCAGCGCGTTGTTTCGGGATCACGCCTGAAGCTTATGGCCGCACGCTTCTGAGGCTGGCGCGGAAAGTCTCCAACGGTCCGCTCGCCGTTTTCCTGACCACGCATCAGGGCCAGTATGTAACCGAAGCCGATCTCCGGGCCGTGGTCCCGGGCGCCACCGCACAAAATTTCCAGCCGCGCTGTTCGGAATTCGTGGGCGAGCCCGTCATGCTGACGAATATCACCTTCGGTATCTCACGTGACGGCCTTTCGCGCTTTCCGGATGCCGATACCCTGGCGCCCTTGCCCGATGCGTTCGCACGTTGTCCGGCCCGCTTCCTGATCCAGCGTCCTGAACCTCATGCACCCTGACGCGTCATGAACGGTGCCTTCCGTTTCGATCCCGACGAGCCCGACGTTCTCACGCCGGAAACGACGGCGCGCATGGTCCTGCCGTCGCGGATCGGGACGATGGTTCAGGAGCAGGGACGACGCCTTCCGTCCTGGCTTCCGGTCTTTTTCGGCGTGGGAGCCATCGCGTATTTCCTGCCCCGGCATGAGCCCGGGTTTCTTTGCCCCGCGGTCGTTTTCTGCGGAGCGCTCGTCATTGTCGCAACGCTCTGGCGGCGTCCCCTCGCGCGGTTGGGTGGCTTCGCGCTTCTGATCGCGTCCGCGGGCTTCCTGGATGTTCAGCTCTGCGCGCACCGCCAGCCCGACATGCCCTACCTGCCCTCCCGGGCCGTTATCCTCTCGGGCGAGGTGGCGCGCATCGACGCCGTCGCCGAAACCAACGGTCAGGCTAATCGACGTGTCGTGCTCAAGCGCGTCGTGTTTGAGAGCGGGCTCGATATCGGCATGTCTCCCCTGCGCCGAACGTTGAGGATCAGCCTGAAGGCGAGAGATCCCGCCGTGTTTCTGCCGGGCGCGCGCCTGCGGATGCGGGCGCTGCTGCGTCTCACACCCTGGCCGTCGTCGCCTGGTGGCCGTGACATGCAGCGCGAAGCCTGGTTTGCGGGCCAGGCCGGTACAGGGACTGTCCTTGGCACGGTTTCGGTTCTTTCCGGCGGTCGAACGCCGCTGCTGGAACACACGCGCGAGGCGATCGCGGCCAGCCTCATGACGTGGCTTCCAGATCAGCGGGGCGCGATCGCCGCCACCTTGCTCGCGGGCGAGACCGCGTCGCTTTCAACGCAGACGCGTGACGATTTCGCCGTTTCGGGCCTCGCTCATCTTCTGGCTGTCGCGGGGCTTCATCTCGGCCTCGTCATGGGGTTCGTCGTGATGGCGTTACGTCTGCTGATGGCCGCCTGTCCGCCCGTCGCCCTGCGATGGCCCTGCCGTGAGATCGCCGTTATCGTGGGGTTTGTCGCAGGAGGTCTCTATGTGCTTCTGACGGGCAGCCATCTTCCGGCGGTCCGGGCGCTGGGCATGGCGGCTTTCGGAACCGTCGCCCTGCTGGCGGGCCGTCGGGTCCTGTCCATGCGCGCCCTGGCGCTCGTCGCGCTGGGCATCATGGCGTTCGCGCCCTACGTCGTGCTCGACGTCTCCTTTCAGATGTCGTTCGCGGCCGTCATGGCCTTGATCGCCGCCTATGACGTCATGCGGGGCGGGCTGCTCAATCTGCGTGGCGAGGGCGGGGTCCTGCGCGGCGCGGGGACGCACGGTGTGGCGCTGGTCCTGACGAGCGTCGTGGCCGGTCTGGCGACGCTGCCCGTCAGTCTGGCGCATTTCGGCCTTTTCCAGCCCTGGTTCGTGCTGGCCAATCTCCTGGCCGTTCCGCTGGCAGGATTATGGGTGATGCCCGCAGGCATCATCGCACTCCTCCTGATGCCGCTGGGGCTCGCGAGGCTGCCGGTGCACGTCATGGGAGCCGGTATCGCCCTCATCATGCGCATGGCGCACGGCGTCGCGGGCTTTCCGGTCGCCGTGACACCCGTTCCCGCCATGCCGGGATGGGGGCTGCTGCTCTACCTGCTGGGCCTTTGCTTCCTTTGCCTCTGGCGCGGGAAGGCGCGTCTTTGCGGGTTGCTGCCGATCCTGTTCGCGATGGCCTCTCCCTGGCTCGTCGCAAGGCCCGACGTGCTTGTCGCGCCGGACGCCGGAAGCATGGCGGTTCGGGTGGATGAGGGCCTCGCTGTCGGCATGGGGAGCGGCCTTGACCGCCTTGTCGTCCGTGATTGGACGCAGGCTCTGGCCCTCCCCACCGTGGATCTCGCGGATGTGGGGACATGCGACGGATCGTTCTGTCGGGTCAAGACGGCTGGCGGTGTAGTGCTGATGCGTCCGCAGGACCGCTCCGACGGTTTCGACGTCCCTCCGGAGGCGTTCTGTCGGGAGGCCTCGTTGTTCGTGACGCAATCGCCTGCTCGCGAGGCTTGTCCCGGACTACCGTTTATCGACCGGTTCTCTGTATGGCGGGATGGCGCCTTCGCGGCTTACGCGGGGCCGCATGGCTGGAAACTGGTTTCCGATCGCGCGTGGCGTGGCGATCGTTTCTGGGTGCCTGCGCCAGGCAGTCGGGGCGTGCCCAATCTTCCCATGGCGCAGGCGGAATAGAGGATCGTTTCGTCAGACTCCCGCGACCAGCGTCGCGCGATAGATGCCGCCCTTGAAGCGGTGTTCGCGCACTTTCGTGTAGGCCGGGCCGTTATACCAGGCGAGAGCGGCCTCATGGTCGGGGAACTCGACGATCACGACGCCTTCGGGGCCCGTGCCTTCGAGGACTTCCTGCTGGCCGTAGGCCGCGAGGATCTTGACCGGATGGCCTTTGAATGTCTCGCCGACAAGCGATCCGTAGGTGTCGAGTTCAGCCTGATCGGTGGTTTTTTCCTTGGTAAAAACGATATAGCTGGCCATGAGCGCTTTCCTTCCAGAGAGAACGGCCTCAAGCGGTAGAACGTCGTTTGAAAAGCGGGAAGAGGCTTTGTCCCGATCTGCCGGTCAATCTGTTGTGTCAATCTGTCGTGTCAACCGGCCGTTCCGGCATGGGCACTGCGGTTCCGCCATGGGCTTCCCGACGGATTTTCTTGTCCTTGAACTGGCAGGGGTCGAATCCCGCGCAGCGCCAGCATTCGGGACTGCGGGCTTTGCAGATATAGCGGCCATGCAGGATCAGCCAGTGATGCGCCGGACGCAGCATGTCTGGCGGAATGCGGGAGATCAGGCCGTCCTCGACCTGCCGCGTGGTCTTTCCGGGCGCGAGGCCGGTGCGGTTCCCGATGCGGAAGATATGCGTATCCACCGCCATGGCGCTCTCGCCGAACGCCACGTTGAGCACGACATTGGCGGTCTTGCGCCCGACGCCCGGCAGGGCTTCGAGACTGGCGCGGTCCGACGGAACCTCGCCCTGATGGTCGGTGACGAGTTTCCGGGAGAGTAGAAAGACATTCCGCGCCTTGGCCCGCCACAGGCCAATGGTGCGGATGTGAGCGGCGATGCCGTCTTCGCCGAGCCGGATCATGGCTGCGGGGTCCGGCGCATCGTGGAACAGGCCGCCCGTCACCTTGTTGACCGATTTATCCGTGGCCTGCGCGGAGAGAACCACCGCGACGAGCAGCGTGAAGGTGTCGGTGAAAACGAGTTCGCTTTCGGCGTTCGGATTGGCTTCGGCCAGGGCCGTGATGAACCGGCGGGCCTCTGGCTTCGTCATGGGACGTCTGGCGGATGCGTTCGTCATGCAGCGTTCTTTCACGAATTGCCTCGGCAGTCGGCGCCGCGCATAATGGACCGTTCCCGTATCCATCACTTTGACGTCCCGCGATGTGTTTCATTTCGCGGAGGAGCCTGTCTGTGTCCGAAACTGCCGCATCCGAACTGACGCCGCAACAGCGGGAGAAAAAGACGCGGGAGATCCCGTTCACAGGCATCGTGGCCTTCATCGCGCGCCGCTGGATCGAGCATCCGTGGCCACTTGCCCGCACGCTGACCGGGGTGGCGCTCGCGACGGCGGCTGACATCGTCATGCCCGTTCTGGCGGGCCGTCTCGTCAGCGATGTCTCACAGCATGCCGGTGGGCCGCCCCATGGCGCCGAACAGGTCGCGCTGCTGCGGGACGCGACCTGGACCGTGGGCGGGCTGATATCGCTGGGGCTGATCGGGCTGATCGGGCGCCGCTTTTCCTTCCTCGGCATAACCGATCTCACGCTGGCCATGATGACGGATGTGATCGGCAAGGCCTTCGCGCGCGTCCAGCGTTTCTCGACGGACTGGCATGCCAACACTTTCGCCGGCTCCACGGTCCGCAAACTCACGCGTGGCATGTGGGCGATGGATACGCTGAACGACACGCTGCTGCTGATGATCGTGCCGGAGGCGATCGTGCTGTGCGGGACGACGCTGGTGCTCGGGTTGCACTCGCCCCTGATGGGGGGCGTGCTCGGCGTGTCGGTCGTGCTGTTCATCGTGCTGTCGATATGGCTGACGCTGCGCTACGTCGCGCCGTCAGCCCGCCAGTCCAACCAGTGGGACACCCGCATGGGCGCGGCATTGGCCGACGCCATCACATGCAACGCGGTGGTGAAGGCGTTCGGGGCGGAGGGACGCGAGGAACGTCGGCTCGGCCGCACGGTCGCGGCATGGCGTGGCCGAACGCGCCGGACATGGGTGCGGGGCACGAATAGCGGGAATCTCCAGAACCTCGCGTCCCTGATCATGCGGATGCAGCTCATTGCCCTGTCCGTCTGGCTCTGGTGGAACGGCAAGGCGGGACCGGGGGATGTCGCCTATGTTCTGACGATGGTGTTTCTCGTGCAGGGCTATCTGCGGGATCTGGGCCAGCAGGTCAGTCAGGTGCAGCGTTCGGTCAACGAGATGGAAGAACTGGTCGCCATCTTCGGGCGTGAAGCCGGTGTGCAGGATCAGCCGGGCGCGCTCGTCGCGCGCTTCCCGCATGGGGCCATCCATTTCGAGCATGTGACTTTTCGCTACCCCGCGCAGACGAAGCCGCTCTACAGCGATCTGGACGTCACGATCGCGCCCGGCTCGCGTGTGGCGCTGGTGGGGCCGAGTGGTTCGGGCAAGACGACATTTACCAAGCTGCTGCAGCGCCTTTACGATGTCAGCGGCGGACGTATCCTGGTCGATGGCGTGGATATCCGGACGGTCACGCAGGAATCCCTTCGCTCGCAGATTGCCATCGTGCCGCAGGAGCCCATTCTGTTTCACCGATCATTGGCCGAAAACATCGCCTATGGCCGGCCGGGGGCAACGCAGGCGGAGATCGAGGAAGCGGCCCGTCGCGCCAATGCGTCGGACTTCATCGAGCGGCTGCCTGACGGCTATGCGACGCTGGTCGGCGAGCGAGGGGTCAAGCTCTCGGGCGGCGAGCGGCAGCGCGTGGCGATCGCGCGGGCTTTTCTGGCGGATGCGCCGATCCTCATTTTCGATGAAGCGACGTCCAGCCTCGATTCGGAGTCTGAAGCCCTGGTTCAGGATGCGATGGAGCGCCTGATGCGCGACCGGACGGTGATTGTCGTTGCGCATCGTCTGGCGACGGTGATGGAACTCGATCGTATTCTGGTCTTCAGTCATGGCGAAGTGAGGGAAGACGGTTCCCATGCGGAGCTGATCCGTCAGGACGGTGGTATTTACCGTCGCCTGTTCGAACTCCAGTCCCTGGAAGGTTGAGTGCGCGGCCGCGCACCTTGGGAGGGGACCTCCGCCCCTTCTTCCAGGTCCGGAGGCTCATGATATGCGACCCGTCGCCATGCCAGTCCCAAAACCGCGCGAGTCCCGAAACCGTGCCAGTCCGGTCCGAAAAATCAATCGGACTGCTTTGGGAGTCAGGCTCTGAAAACAGGAGCGGGTTGCACTTTCCGGCCTGAGGCGTTTCGATGGGGAACACTTGGCGGAGGCTGACGTTGCGTTCTGACCTCCCATGCGCGGGGCCATCGCGGATCCCGACAAACTGGCTCCGCGGCTCCCGATACCGAACCCTTTTTTCAGGAAGGACGTCCGTCATGGCGACAGACACGATCACCATTCCCGGCATCGAACAGCCGGTGACTCGTATTGCGCTTGGAACCTGGGCCATCGGCGGGTGGATGTGGGGCGGTCCCGACGACGAAAATGCCGTCCGGACCATTCATCGGGCGCTGGATGAAGGCGTGAACCTGATCGATACCGCACCGGTTTATGGGTTTGGGCATAGCGAGGAAGTCGTCGGTCGAGCGCTTGAAGGCGGCCGACGCGAAAAGGTCGTCATCGCCACGAAACTCGGTCTGAACTGGACGCAGGATCACAAAGTTTTCCGCGACAGCCGCCCCGAGCGCGTCCGCGATGAGGTCGAACAGTCTTTGCGTCGCCTGAAGACAGACTACCTCGATCTTGAGCAGGTGCACTGGCCCGATGGTCTCACCCCCGTCGAGGATACGGCGGCCGAACTCGAAAAACTGCATCAGGAAGGCAAGATCCGGGCCGTCGGGGTCAGCAATTTTTCGGTGGCGGATATGGAGAAGTTCCGCGCGAAAGTGCCGCTCAGCACCATCCAGCCGCCATATAACCTGTTCGAGCGCGGTCCGACCGAGCGCGATGTGCTGCCTTATGCGCATAAGCATCACGCGGTCGTGCTGGCCTACGGTCCTCTGTGTCGTGGCTTGCTGGCGGGAAAGATGACGGCGGACTCAACGTTTCCGAAGGACGATCTGCGCTCGATGGATCCCAAGTTCCAGCCGCCCCGTTTCAGGAATTATCTGGCGGCAGTCGAGGATCTGAAAGCCTTTGCCGAAAAGCGTGGCAAGACCGTTCTCAGCCTGGCCATACGCTGGGTGCTCGATCAGGGACCGACCGTGGCTCTGTGGGGCGCGCGCAAGCCCGCGCAGATCGAAGGCATTCGCGATGCGCTGGGCTGGACGCTGTCGAAAGACGAACTCGCGGAGATCGACGCGATTCTCAAGCGACACGTTCCTGACGAAATCGAGCCTGATTTCATGGCACCTCCCCAGCGTAGCGCCTGACGGCAGAAGGTGGGGCGGGCCGTCGCCGGGCACGTAGGGGGTGTGGGCCGTGATCGGATCGGAGTCTGCGGGGTGGATATCCTGACGGGTATGCAGGATCCGGCGTTCTTGGATTGTCATCGTGCGGCAGGAGTCCATCCTGTTTCACCGCTCGCTGGCTGAAAATATTGCCTATGATCGCCCTGGGGGCGACACAGGGGCAGATCGAGGAAGCGTCCCATCGCGCCAATGCGTCGGGCTTTATCGAACGGCTGATGCGCGACGGGACCGTCATCGTCGTTGCGCATCGTCTCACGACGGTGATGGAACGCGATCCTATTCTGGCGTATTCTGGGCTTCAGTCATGGTGAGTTGAAGGAGGATGGCTCCCACGCAGAGCTCATCCGTCAGGACGGGGGCATGCACCGTCGCCTGTTCCAGCTTCAGTCCCTGGAAGGTTGAGCGGGCGCAGGTCGGTCCGACGGTTATTGATTGGCTCCTCTCTCGTGAGAAAACGAGAAAGCATCGCGGAAACTCCGTCAAACCGGAGGATTTTACGGAGCTTCCGGGTGATCGCGGTCAGCTACGGATTGGAAGCGCTCTGCGGCACACCCGCTTTCTCGGCGTCAGGCATGCCGACAAGGCGATAGACGACCGGCGTGCCCAGACCCGTCGTGTAGTTGAAGTATTTCCCACGCGTATTGACCGGCTGGTTATTCGTTACCACGCCATTATATCCCGGAATGGTGCGATGGAAGACGGTCGTCGAACGATCTGTATTGTTCGATCCGGTGCTGGCTTGGGCGGTGCCGAGCGCGTAAAGATAGGGATTCAGATTGCCTTGACGACCCGATTTCTCGATCAGAATGGCAACGGCGCCGGCAAGCTCCGGCGCGGCGACGGACGTTCCGATGAACCCGCTGAAAATCCCGTTGGTGCTGACGACGACGGCGGAGCGATCCGTGTTGCCGTTTCCATTGAGGACACTGTTCCCGCCGTTGCACGGGGTAATGGCGCCATATGGGCAGCCGCCGACCTGCATGCCGATGTCCGGCACGGCCCGATAGCCGGTTGAGCCGGTGTTGATGCCGCCGTCAGTCTGGTAAGCGGGTTTGGCGAAATAGACGGAGAGGCCGCCGCCTGCGCCCCAGCGCGCGTTGACGAGCGTCTTGCCGATGCCAAAAGGATCTTTGGCGGGAAGGGGATCGCTGTACGCGTTTTCGCCGACATAGGTCGAATCGAGGCTGCCGGAAGTGTTCTGGGTGAGCAGGTTCGTACCCCCGACTGCCGTCACGTTGGGATCGCTTGCCGGCCATTCGATGCCTTTGACATAGCTGCCGTTATTGCCCTGAAGCACATAATTCGTATCCGGACATTCCAGTCCCGCGTTGTCGCCCGATGAGGCAAGGAAGGTTATGCCCTGGGCATTGCCTTGAAGGAACATTTCATGGGCGATATCGAAATAGGACGTATAGTCGGAACCGAAATTATATCCGGCTGTGAAATAAAGCTCGCATTCACCGAATGACGCGGAAACGACGTCCGCCTCGTTATCGGCGATGATCTTGCCGAAGCCCGCGAGCATTTCCGAGTTGGCCAGGGAAGGAATCTGGTAGAGGATGACGTGCGAGCCCGGCGCGCCGGTCAGGGCCTGCTGTGTGTCGAGAGACGCCTCGTCGAACTGGTTGGTATTGGTCGTCGCACCGCCATCGACCGCCACGCGCTTGTAGAGCGACGGATTCGAGGCCTGTCCGGAATTGGCCATGAAGTGTTCATGGTTGAAGACGGCGGAGAGGTCTGAATCATTGATGTCGGCCGACATGAGGATGCCCACGGTGACACCTGTTCCATCAAGACGGACCTGCTTGCCGTTTTTTTGGATCATCGTCTGATAAGATGGGAACTGATAGGCCTGCTTGAGATCATTGTACCAATAGGTGCCGTCCTTGCTGTAGCGGTTGGCGGGGTCGAGGATCGCAGACTGCGAGAGCGCTATTTTCTGACTGTCCACGTGAGCTTCGTGGATATTCTTATCGAGACCCAGAACGACGGCTTTCACCGATGTGAGGGCGGATGGAAGAACGGGCGCCGTCATCGCATAGCTGCGAAGCGCCCCGCCCTGGCTGCGTCCATAGGCGAGACTGGTGTTGAACGCGTGTCCGACCCGCGAAGCCGTGCCGGACACGGAAAGCGTATGGCCATGTACTGTCACGCTGAGGCCGCTTTTCTGGAGGGCGGTCGTGACCGCGGCGATTGTCGTGGCGGACGGCCCGTACTGTGTTTCGACCTCCTGGGGCGTGAGCCAGTGATGATAAAGGGACGTTGCCGGATCGTGCTGACGGGCGACCATGGCTTCCAGGCCAGCCCGATCACGCAGCGGAAGGACAACGGTGAAAGACACGGATTCCTCGGAAGCAAGAGGGCTGACGAATGTGAGAGGTTGTGCTGACGCCGACCCGCCGGGAAGCGCTCCACAGGCAAGGAGGCAGCCCATTATGGCACGTTCAGAAAAACCAAGGCGTTTCATTGAGTTATCGTCCTTGTGCGGGTTCAGAAAAGAGCAATGAAAACGCTCCCACGGCCCGGGATGGCGCGACGCGGATGAGTGCGGATTGCTGTCAGAAGATTGCCATGTCTGTTTCGAAAGTTAAACAGTTACGATTAAGCATTGTTTGATAAAATTTCGTTGCCGTCGATGTTACCCGAGAGCATGGTGGATAAGTGAGATCATTCTTGATTCCACCTCGCTTTGTCGGACAAATTTTCGGGCGGGATCTGGTGGTACGAAGCCGGTCTGGTGACGGAGGGGCTTGAGCACGCCGCTCCCGTCTGGTTGGTCGGGAAAAACCCTCGGGTGTGCGACGGGCTATCGTCTTTCCCGTGAATAGTATCAAGAGAGGAAGGTATCGAAACGAGGGATGCGGGCGGTTGCAGGTTGAGGACAGTCCGTCTGCTGAAGTGGGTTCCCTGGCCGGAGGTGGCGGAATTTGGCTCTCTTTCGTTGACAAGACGCGCCCCGGCGGATAGGAGGCCGCCATTGCCGGGAACGTGGACGTGCCGGCCGTGACCGGATCGGAGTCTGCGCTCCGTGGTTGCGGTATCAGACACGCGCCCGCCGCTTCCAGTTCGGGAAGTGGCCTACCGGTGCAACAGGCGGTCTTCCATGCAGCATGGGGAAGGCCGGAAGCCGAAAGGTCGTTCTTGCAATGAGCAAGCGCCAGGAAAGCAAGTACAAGATCAATCGCCGTCTCGGCGTCAATCTGTGGGGCCGCGCGAAGTCCCCGGTCAATCGTCGTGAATATGGCCCCGGCCAGCACGGCCAGCGCCGCAAGCAGAAGCCGTCCGACTTCTCGGTCCAGCTCATGGCCAAGCAGAAGCTCAAGGGCTATTACGGCAACATCAGCGAGAAGCAGTTCCGCAAGTATTACGAGGAAGCCGTCCGTCGCAAGGGCGATACCTCGGAGAACCTGATCGACCTGCTGGAGCGCCGCCTCGATGCGGTGATCTATCGCCTCAAATTCGCGATCACGCCGTTCGCCGCGCGTCAGTTCGTCAACCACGGCCATGTCACGGTCAATGGCCGCAAGGTCAACATCCCGTCCTACCTGGTGCGTGATGGTGACGTGATCGAAGTGCGCGAGCGTTCCAAGCAGCTCGCGGTTGTTCTTGATGCGGCCCAGAGCGGCGAGCGCGACGTTCCGGAATACGTGGAAGTCGATCATCGCCAGATGAAGGGCAAGTTCATCCGCAGCCCGCGCCTGTCCGATGTGCCGTATCCGGTGCAGATGGAACCGAACCTGGTCGTCGAGTTCTACTCGCGCTGATCCACGCCGGCCTTCGGGCCGGATGTTCCTTCGAACGCCGGGTCCGGGGCCTTGCCCCCGGCCCGGCGTTCGTCGTTCTGAAGACGGGTATCTGTCATGTCCGAAACCGCCACTGCTCCGGATGCGATCATCGAACGCGAGATCGCGCGCCGCCGTACGTTCGCGATCATCTCGCATCCGGATGCCGGCAAGACCACGCTGACTGAGCGTATCCTGCGCGCCGGTGGTGCGATCCAGATGGCAGGCAACGTGCGTGCGAAAGGCGAACGTCGCCGCACGAAATCGGACTGGATGGGCATCGAGCGCGATCGTGGCATTTCCGTCGTGACTTCGGTCATGACGTTCGAATATGGCGATTGCGTCTTCAACCTGCTCGATACGCCGGGCCATGAAGACTTCTCCGAAGACACCTACCGCACGCTGACCGCCGTGGACTGCGCCGTCATGGTGATCGACGCCGCCAAGGGCATCGAGGACCGGACGCGCAAGCTGTTCGAGATCTGCCGCCTGCGCGACATCCCGATCGTCACCTTCATCAACAAGATGGACCGTGAGGCGCAGGACTGCTTCTCGCTGCTTGACGAGATTGCCAATACTCTGGCGCTCGACACCTCGCCCGCGACATGGCCGGTCGGGCGCGCGGCGACATTCGCGGGGACTTATGATCTTCGCACGCGGGAACTGCGCGGTCTGGCCGCCGGGCTTCCGCAATCCGATCCGCGCCTGGTGCAGCTTTCCGAGGATCTCGAACTGGTCGAGGCCGCGTTGCCGGAATTCGATCGCGAGTCTTTCGATGCGGGCCATCTGACACCGGTGTTTTTCGGCAGCGCCATGAAGGAGATCGGCGTGACCGATCTGCTGGACGCGCTCGTCGCCTATGGCCCGGCGCCTCGCGCCCAGCCGTCTGAAACGCGTGCCGTGCGGGCGGACGAGACGGCCGTGTCCGCGCTGATCTTCAAGATTCAGGCGAATATGGACCCCAATCACCGCGATCGCATGGCGTTTGCGCGGGTCTGTTCGGGTCGCCTGACGCGCGGGATGCGGCTGAAGCATGTACGGACGGGCAAGCAGTTTGCCCTGCATACGCCGCAGTTCTTCTTCGCGCGGGACCGCCAGTTGGCGGAAGAGGCCTTCGGGGGGGATGTGGTCGGCATTCCGAATCATGGCACGCTGCGCATCGGCGATACGCTGACCGAGGGCGAGGATCTGCGCTTTACGGGCGTTCCGCATTTCGCGCCGGAAATCCTGCGTCGCGTGCGGCTCGATGACGCCATGAAGGCCAAGAAGCTGCGTCAGGCGCTGGTCGAACTGGCGGAAGAAGGCGTCGTGCAGCTTTTCCGCCCCCAGGATGGCCTGCCCCCGATCGTCGGCGTGGTCGGCACGCTTCAGCTTGATGTGCTCCAGTCGCGGCTCATGGGCGAATACGGAGTGTCCATCGGGTTCGAGACGACGCCTTTCTCGCTGGCGCGCTGGGTGACCGGTGACAAGGCGAAGATCGAGACGTTCTCGATGGTCAACCGCTCGTCCATGGCGGACGATCTCGATGGCGATCCGGTCTTTCTCGCCAGTTCCGCCTTCATGATGCGTCGGACGACGGAAGCGAATCCGGATCTGGCTTTCCATGACATCAAGCAGATCGGAATCGGCAACCCATAAATCGGGGTGAAGGGGACAAATCTCCTTCCGGGTACGGGCAGAACCCGATAATTCCTGCCTCCCTCAAGCGGCGATCACGGCCATAAGTCCGAACACCGCAAGATGCGCGGTCGCATGCGCCATCATTGCGCTTTCCAGAACAGCCAGCCAAAGACACAGCCCCGCATCGCATTGGCTGCAATCACCAGCGCGATGAGGCCCATGGAGGCATTGGGACCCATATGCGCCTCCTCATGATCGGCGCGCCTCTATCCGTCCATAATACCACGAAATTCCGTAAGCGAGCGCGGCGAAGCTGAGGACGAGGGCAATCTGGAGTATCTGCGAGGGTCGGGCGAGCAAGCCCATGACCAGAAAGGCTGTGCCAAGCAGAACCATCAAGGGACCACAGGTTCGATGCGTTCTGTCCCAGACCCAGACGCTGCGTCGGGTCCAGGGTGTGCGGATGCCGATGACGCCATTGGGGCTCAGTTTGCCGAGCGTATTTCCGAGCACGACAAACAGAATGCCCAGACTGAAAGCATGGAGTGACGGCATCGAGACCCCAAATCCTCGTATCTTCGCCACCAGACAGGCTTGAGTGACGCAGAGCAGTGCCGTCAGCGTGACCCACGCCGTATCGTAAAAGGACATGGAGCGCCTGAAACCGGCTTCGCGGTCGCGATTGAGAAAATACGGCGCGTAAAACATAACAAGCCATGTGACAGCCTGTGTCGCGACGCTCCATGTGACCGTCGTCAGGATCGCACTGCGCGGTGCGGCACTATGCCAGGTAACGCTCAGACATGCTCCTGTCGTCAGCGCGATCAGCGTGGCCGAGATCGCCGGACCTAGACGTCGTTCTTTTTCCAACGGGTTGTCTCCTCTCCAAGATGCAGGGCAGAGGCCAGGCCGAGCCAGGCTTCTTCCAGAACCGACAGGCGCAGGCGGTACGTAATGGTCGTACCTTCACGATCCCGCTCCACCAGCCCGGCGGCGTGAAGCGTCGAGAAATGGCCGGAGAGCGTCGAACGCGTCAGGTTGAAATGCTCGGCGATTTCGCCCGCCGTCATGGCGCGTTCGCGCAGCAGCACGAGGATGGCGCGACGGGTTGGATCGGCGAGGGCTTTGAAAACATCACTCATATTTCGTTGTTTAGCGAAACACCGAAATAAAGCAATAAAAATCTGCCCTGAAGGAGAGCGCGGAATGACGAATGTAATGTGAGAGCACTCGCCCGCCGCCGGATTGTTCGTGTAACGTTTCACCACCAAACCGGAAGGACTTTCGACTACCATGCTGCATATCTCGGACCTCGTGCAGGTTTATCCGAACGGCACACGCGCGCTCGATCATGTTTCCCTCGACATACCGCGTGGCATGTTCGGCCTGCTCGGTCCCAACGGGGCGGGCAAGTCGACCCTCATGCGCACGATCGCGACGTTGCAGGCGCCGACATCAGGGGCGATCACGTTCGATCGGATCGACGTCCTGCGCGAGCCGGAGCGCCTGCGCGAGACGCTGGGCTATCTGCCGCAGGATTTCGGCGTTTACCCGCGCGTCTCGGCCTATGATCTGCTCGATCACCTGGCCGTGCTGAAGGGCATTACGGGTAAGGGCGAGCGACGCGAAACGGTCGAGACGCTGCTTCAGCAGGTCAATCTCTGGAATGTGCGCAAAAAGGCGGTCGCGGGCTTCTCGGGCGGCATGCGCCAGCGCTTCGGCATCGCGCAGGCTCTGATCGGGCAGCCTTCCCTCATCATCGTGGACGAGCCGACGGCGGGGCTCGATCCGGAAGAGCGCAACCGTTTCCTCAACCTGCTCGTGGAAGTCGGCGAGCAGGTCGTGATCATTCTCTCGACCCATATCGTCGAGGACGTCGCCGATCTCTGCCCCCGCATGGCCGTCCTGGCCGGAGGGCGCATTCTGCTCGAAGGCGCGCCGCTGGCGTTGATCGACGAGAGTCGCGGACAGTTGTGGCGCAAGATCATCCCGCGCGAGGATCTGGAGCGCTACCAGCAGGATTATCGTGTCATCGCGGTGCGCCTGTTCGCTGGGCGCACGATCATTCATGTCGAGGCACAGAGCGATCCCGGTGCCGGTTTCGAACCGATGGAGGGAAGCCTCGAGGACGTCTATTTCCGTACGCTCGACAACTCCCGCCGGGCGGCCTGATCCATGCTCGCACGTATCGCGCGGTTCGAGATCCGCTATCAGATGCGCGGCCCGGCTTTCTGGGTCTGCGCCCTGATCTTCTTCACCCTGACTTTCCTGTGCACGACCGTATCCGTCATTCAGATCGGCGGGGGCGGCAACGTTCACAAGAACGCACCCTACGCCGTCGCTCAGATGGAGCAGATCTTCTCGGTCTTCTCGCTGTTCGTCTGCGCGGCCATCGCGGCCAATGCCGTCATCCGCGACGAGGAAACCGGCTTCGGCCAGATCCTGTACGCAACGCGTCTGCGACGCCTGCCTTACATCTACGGCCGTTTCCTCGGGGTTTTTCTCACCTGTTGCGTGGTGTTTCTCGCAGTCCCTCTGGGCGTGCTGCTGGGCTCATTCATGCCCTGGGTCGATCCTGAAACGCTCGGCCCGGTTCATTGGCTCGCCAACTTCAAGGCTTACGGCCTTCTCGCGATCCCGAACCTGTTTCTCATCAGCGCGCTCATGTTCGCCACGGCGACCCTGACACGCTCCATGATGGGGTCCTACATCGTCGCGGTCGCCCTCATGGTTGTGTGGACGATCGCGACCACGATGATCGGCAGGTTGCCCCGTCTTGAAGAGACGTTCGGCTATATCGAACCGTTCGGGTTCGGCGCGGTCGATCTGGCAACGCGCTACTGGACCCCGGTCGAGCGCAATATGCTGGCGCCGCCACCGACGAGCATCCTTCTATGGAACCGGCTGATCTGGTGCGGGATCGCGGCGGCTCTTCTGGCGCTCGCGGGCAGTCTCTTCCGCTTCACCCGACGCCAGCCGCGTCTGTCCCGGCGCTGGGATGAAGCCCCGTCAGCGCCGCTCCCCGTGTTCAATCCACGCGCCCTGCCCCGCCCGCGTTTCGATGCGTCCGCCCGGCGGGCGCAGTATCTCCTGCGTCTGCGATTCGAAATCCGGCAGGTGCTGCGCAGCCCGGCCTATGTCGTTCTTCTTCTGCTGGGCATCATGAACACGATCGGCGGCCTGACCGATCTCGACGAGATGTATGGCACGCCTGTCTGGCCCGTGACCCGCGTGATGATCCAGCATCTCATGGGTGCTTTCACGATGATTCCGTTCATCATGGCGGCGTTTTACGCGGGCGAGGTCGTCTGGCGCGAACAGGACCGCAAGATGCAGGAACTGGTGGGCGCGGCTCCTCTGCCGGGCTGGATCTTCGTGCTGAGCAAGGTGCCGGCCATCGCCATCGTGCTGTTCACGACGCTGATCGCGGGTGTCGTCGTGGGCGTGATCTACCAGCTCGCCCATGGCTACACGCATCTGGAACTGGGACATTACCTGCTCTGGTTCGTGCTGCCCGCGACCGTCTCGACACTTCTGACAGCCATCCTGGCGGTGTTTTTCCAGGTTCTCGCGCCGCAGAAATTCGTCGGCTGGGGATTGATGTTCCTCTACATGGTGCTGCGTCTGATCGGCGGCACGCTGGGACTGGACGACATTCTCTATAATTACGGACGCACGCCCGGCATGCCGCTCTCCGATATGAACGGGGTAGGCACCTTCTGGAAGGGATTGCTGGTCTGCGATCTTTACTGGGCGTGTTTCGCCATCATCCTGGTCGTGCTGTGCCATCTTCTGTGGCGGCGCGGCGCGGCCATGACGCTTCAGGCGCGTCTCGCCGTGCTCCCATCCCGTATCCGCGGGACGCCCGCGGCGATCGGCGGTGCGGCGCTGGGATGTTTCGCGGCTCTCGGCGTGTTCATTTTCATCAACACGCATGTCTGGAACGAATATCGCACGCCGGACCAGCGCGACCGGTACATGGCGGATTACGAGAAGGCGCTGCTGGCCTACGAGCATGTCCCCCAACCCGACGTGACGGCATTGCGTTTCGACATCGACATTCATCCGAACGGCCCGGCGATGGCGGTCACGGGTCATTATGACCTGACCAATCATCAGAATGTGCCGCTGGACCGTGTTCATATACGCATGGAGACGCGTCAGACGAAGCTGCTCGACCTCAGGATCGACGGCGCGACGCTGGAGCGTGACTATCCGCGGTTCCACTACCGCATCTACAAGCTGGCCCGGCCGCTCGCGCCGGGTGCGACGATCGGGATGGATTTCCGCACCGAGCGCAGGCAACGCGGCTTTGCTAACGCCGCCAATACGGGACTGGGAATTTTCCCCAACGGCACGTTCGTCAACAAGGACGATTTCGCGCCGACGATCGGCATGACGCGCGACGGGCTGCTTCAGGACCGCATCAAGAGGCGCAAATATGGACTGACGCCGGAATTGCGGATGGCGAAGCTCGAGGATCGCTCGGCGCAGGCGCAGAACTACATCCATGCGGGCTGGACGACCGCGGATATCACGGTCACGACCGACGCCGACCAGACACCGATCGCGCCGGGAGACCGGGTTTCGGATGTGACGCATGACGGCCGACGGACGGCTCGCTTCGTCACCTCGGCGCCGGTGCTCAACTTCTTCGCCGTGCAGTCCGCGCGCTACGCCGAACGTCATGCGACCTATGACGGTCCCAATGGACCGATTGCCCTGACGGTCTATTACGACCCGCACCATCCTTGGAACGTCGACCGGATGCTGAATGGCTTCAAGGCGGGGCTGAAATATTACGAGTCCAATTTTGGCCCCTATCAGTTTCACTATGCCCGCATTCTGGAGTTTCCGGCCTATTCTTCGTTCGCACAGGCTTTCGCGGGCACGATCCCCTATTCGGAAGGGATCGGTTTCATCGCCAATCTGTCGAAACCCGACAACATCGATTACGTGACCTACGTGACGGCTCACGAACTGGGCCATCAATGGTGGGCGCATCAGGTCGTCGGCGCGGATATGCAGGGTGCGACCATGCTCTCCGAAACGCTGGCGCAGTATTCGGCCCTCATGACGATGCGGGAGCTGTATGGCCCCGACAAGATCCGTCGCTTCCTCAAATATGAGCTGGATCAGTATTTACGCGCACGCGGTGCGGAACGCCTGGAAGAAGAGCCCCTCGAGCGCGTGGAGAACCAGCAATACATCCATTACCGCAAGGGCTCGGTCGTGATGTATCTGCTTCAGGACCGTCTGGGAGCGGATCGGGTGAATGCCGGTCTGCGCCAGTTGCTTACCGATTATCGCTTCAAGGGCGCCCCGTGGCCACGCTCGCTTGATCTCGTCGGTGACTTCCGTGCCCAGGCCGGGCAGATCGGCGATGCTGCACCGGCGGGGCAGCAGCTCATCACCGATCTGTTCGAAAAGATCACGCTCTACGATCTGCGCACGGTGTCCGGTGTCGTAACGAAGCGCCCCGATGGCCGGTTCGATGTGGACATGAAAGTCTCGGCGAAGAAGCTTTACGCGGACGGGAAGGGTAATGAGACGGAAACGCCGATGAACGAGCCCGTCGATATCGGTCTCTTTACGGCTATGCCTGGGGAAGCGGCCTTCGACCGGAAGAATGTGGTTCTGATGGCGCGTCGGGCGATCAAAACGGGTGACAACACCTTGCATTTCACGGTTGATCGCCAGCCAAGCTATGCGGGAATTGACCCGTATGTAGAGATGGTCGATCGCAATCCGGACGATAACGTCAAGCTGGTGACGGGGCCTTGACGGTGCGTATTCTGTAGACGGGTTTGTCGCAAACGGGCCGTGTACCGCTGATGGTGCGCGCCTTGGCACGACTGATGATGAGGCTGGTCACGTTCATGAACCAGCCTCGATAAGCGTTTGGATGCTCCAATTGGGTAACCTGGTAAGAGCAGCATGGCCGTCACCAGCTTCAGTCGTTTATTCGCGCAGCAAGGCCTGTTGACAAGGAGTTTCCCAAAATTTACTGAACAATTTATATAAACAACACCTGAATTATTGGATTTTATGATGAAGAAAGCGGCTGTATTTTACCATGTTTGGGCACCTGAAAATTCAGTCTCATGGTGCCTTCTCATAGATGAGCAGATAAAAAACCTGATACAGGCGGGTTTAAGGCATAATGCACGGATATTTTGCTGCATAAATAGTAAGCAGGGTGAAGTTATAAGGCAATATATATCTCAATATAATTTTATAGAAATAATAGAAATATCAGAAGATGAAAGTCAATATGAAGCTTTCACTCTAAAGCATCTTTTTGATTTTTGTAATAAAAACAAAGAATATGAATATGTAATGTATTTTCACACTAAGGGTATTCGCCATTTTTCGCAAACAAGAGATTTGAGTGTAATAAAAAATGTCAATAGCTGGAGAAGGTTTCTGGAGTACGGAACAATTACGAAGTGGAGGGATTGCGTTACAATGTTGCAGTCTCACGACGTGGCGGGAATAAACTTTCATATGCACCCACGAGAGCACTTCCAAGGAAACTTTTGGTGGGCCACTTCCAAATATGTAAGGAGTCTGGAGCATCCGCTATCAAAAAGCTTTGCGGATGAAAGCTTTTGCCATCCAGAGCAGATAAATCGAGTAAGTTGCGAAATGTGGATTGGTAGCGGAAAGCCGAACTGGTTCAGTATTTATAATTATCCATTTGGAATTGGTAATGGTTCAGATAATTTTGATTTATATGGGAACGATATTTTTCCTTATTTTTTGCATAACTCGTTTTAAATGAGAAAGCTGACATATCGAGTGTAACAGATCTTTTGTGGGAGCATAATTCAAAAATTGCTCGAGATTGAAGAATAGGGACGGTTTATTGGTCGTCCCTTGATTGTTTGGAAGACCATCCATGACAACTATCGGCTGCAGGGAGTCACCAACGAGCCGACCGTCTTCTTCACCTCATCTGGTTGCTGGCCACCATAGGGGAAGTGATGCAGGCTAAGTCAAAATACTCTGCATTTTCGCCTGCTCAATTCCCCGCTGGATTTTAAGAATATAGTTTCAATTCGTCATAAAAAATCCATGAAAATAATAAAATACTAGAAGCTGCTGAGCGCCACTCTCTTCCATGTGTTGGTTTGTACGCAGACATAATGATAATTCTGATCGTCTGTAAATTCACCCGCTATACAAGCGCTTGTCGAAGAAGCGGGGGTAGTCAAAGATTCCTGAAAATAAGCGCCGTTTTTGACGTTAACATTCCCGCTCGAAACTAACGTTCCGACATCTGCTTCGCCACCAACGGTCAAGCCATAGGTATTCAGTGTAATACCGTTGCCCGACGTATCACGAACGTTCAGCTGCGATGCCGAAGCTGCTTGGAGTATGGGCGCTACAGAAGAGCTTTCTGTCCAGTTCGAAGGTTGGAGCACTAGAAAATTCCCTTGGGGCACTGTTGGATGTCCACCATCCAGACTGAAGTCAATTCCACCGAATGAGGCGAGTCCGAGAACGCCCGTGCTGTTCGTCGTGTGTCCCGGTAGCAGGGGGTCATAAACGATCTGTGCCTGCGGAGTGCTCACGGCACCCGTTGTCCCGTTCACGATGAGGCCCTGGTGTAGGGAAACGCAGCCATATCCCGCCGTCGCGCAATCCTGAGCCAGCCAACTCACGAGACGCATATTCTGCGCTGAACCGGCGAAGGCGGCACTTTCCATCATTTCCCAAGTGTCGCCCTGATTGCTGACGCCCGCGTTGCCATGAAACCAGAAAGCGTTGCTCTCGATACCCACGGATTTGGCGCCAACCTCCATATGAATATCGACCGGCATCGGCGCCGTATTGAGATTGAGAGCCCAGCTATCAGCCGAAGGAGCCGCGTTGCCCTGATAGGTCATCGTCAGGCCACGGATGCGAACACGCCCGTCCTGACCTGAATTGTTGATCAGGTCGATTTCGTTCTCGTAGTTCCGAACCCAGGACTGTCCGGCCTCGTAGTCGAAAACCCAGTTGATATGGCTCGTGTTGGTTGGAGACCCTATGCCGACGACGGCCTTGCCAAAATTTGTCCATGCGGTGTCCAGGCTCGACGTATCTGGAACGCCCCCTGTCTTTCCGGAACCGGGGACGGCCCAGCCGCGCACGGCGATATGCGTGTTGTCCACGACGTGATCGACGATGGAAGCGTAAAATGTGAGGCCGCCCTGGCTTGTCGTCGCGCTGAATGTCGGGGTTGCCAGTGTCGGATCGACACTGTTCGTCTGGACATACATGCCGTAGTGAACGCGCGCCATCTGAGCGGCGCTCATGGCTGATTTCAGGACAATCTGGCCAGCGGTGTAACTCGCCACATCCAGTGTCAGCACGGGCTGAAGGTTCTGCTCGAACAGATATTCCATGGGACTGTCGGCATCGCCATACTCAGCGATCCCCGAGGCGCCATTGGCCCAGTTCGACGAACCGCCGCCCGATATGCCCGGCATGGTGTTTGGCAGGGCATTGCCGCTGTTGATCACACAGATCAGACATCCCAGCCCATCGGGGCCATCTGTTTGGCCGACAAGATAAAGTTGCCCATTCGCATTATGGTCATCGTCAGTATTCGGAAGACCCACGCGCGCGCCGGTGACCAACAGCGCATGCGGCTTGATGAGACTGCCGCCAGAGTAGTTGTCCTGATAGGGCTTGGTCGGATCATTCTGCGACGGATTGACCGACATGACCGGCGCGCCGTCAGACGAAAATAAGACCGATGCGCCGACGCTTCCGAGCGGTGCGAGTTCGTGTCCCCCGGCATCGAGGCCTGCGATTCCAAGCGGCTGATTGATACGAGTTGGCTGAAGGTAATCGCAGGGAATGGCGTTCTGGGACGCATCAAGGCCGCAGACGAGGCTGATTGCTTGGACGCCTTCCCATTGCCGTGCGGAATTTTTAAAATTTACGACGCCCGGGAGACCCGTCGCCGTTACAGGAGACGCAAGATTGACTTTTATATATTGACCGTTACTATTTTTGTAGTATGAAGCAACAGTGTCAGCGAAGCATTCGGGCACCGTAAGAAAAAACGCACAAATAAAAAATAAAAAGCGCATTTATATTTTTCCCTAAAATGATGCAAATATGGCATCATAAGAATATAATACACTTTTTGTGCTACAAAGTCAATCAAAAATGACTTCGATAAGGTCCGTGGTTCTTCGTGGAGCATCTGTGCAGGGGTTTTCGTCATGAGGTGAGAAGCCCTGAATGATTTTTATGCGTCAGGGCCAGGAATGCACTCTGATCTTTTCGTGCCAGGCAAGTGTCGGGCAACGGCAGATGGCCCGGGAGTATTTTCCCGAGAGGCGATAGCCGAATATCTTCGGCCGTGCTTTCCGCCAGAAAACAGTCTTCTCGAAGATGCCCGAACGTTAAAAACGAGAGTTTATGCTGTCATCCGCATATTGAAGGGCGGTACGATACCAGTCGGGGCGGATATAGAGTCCATCGTCTCGCTCTTCACCGAACACATAAGACATCGTCTGCCCACCTGCGGCTGCGAGGGAGCTCTGCACAAAGCCAAATGCCTGACGATTAATACGCAACGCCGTAATAACCGCATGCTCGGGAGCGAAAATTGAGTTGTGCAGTCCAGATCCGTATTCCCCAGCAATACTCGCTGCCGTCGAGAAAATCTCAATCTGTTCATCAAGAGACATAGTCTCTGGCGAGAATACCTGGTAGCCGAACTCCTGTGAGATTTCTTTTAACTCATCTCCATTCACGACCGGACGATGGTTTGTGAACGATTTCCGAGTGACAAACAGCTTGTTACATTTATCGAGCGCGGCTTCATGACCGACGCATAATTTTCTAAACCACTGACAATATTTTTCGAAAAGCGGATGTGCGTTAGATGAGGACTTGCATAGATTTACAGGAATCAAGAGATTTTCGCAGCATACGATCTCACGTTTATGGTCAAAGAGGAAAAGACTCTCTTTTCGGATGCCAATTTTACTGAGAAAAGAGAGGACATATTGGGGGACATCATTCGGTAGTATCCAGGTAATCTTATTCAGATCCATCCCAAAGGCATGAACCGTGTATACCCGTGTGAAAAACTCTACCAGCCAGTGTCCATAAACGACCCACCCGAAACCATAGAGTACAACCGACAATCCGCCGATCGGATGAAGAAGGGGAAGTTCTCCTTCAAGAAAGTGCTCAAGAACGTGCCTGTTTAATTCAGAGACATTTAATGTAGGAGAAGAAACTATGTTATCGTTATAAATGATTGTTCCATCATAAGTGACCATGGCGTTTGAAGCGACGTAATAACCAACAGCTTCGTAAATCGGGTTGCGATGAAGAGACATCAGTGCGTCTCCGTCTGTCACACCCAAAATAGAATGGAAAGTCATATTAATTGCCATCGAGCTTTTCGCCAATTCGACGAAAGGCAATCCGGTTTCGGATATATCTCTCATGGGTAAAGATAGTATTTCATGTTTTTTCATGAGACGTCTTTCTCGGTCCGATGACAATCAGCTTGCCCTCACCCTACGATGATCACTGGGCAGTGTGAACCATCGAGGCCATCAAATGCGGCCACATTGTCCGTGCCGAAATCCAGACGTCTTTTTTCCGGCGCCAGGATCTTGCGTACACTCTTTGTTCGCGGCGGGCTGGCCTGACTATTCCACTCTTTTCGTATCCCCCGGAACACCGATCCCGCTTGTATGGATACCTTCCGCAGAGATGCGAAACTGTGGAGCGCCCGGAATGGGAGACCCGCTGCTTTCCTTAATCGGTCTGAAACGCAACGGCTCATGCGGTTGCCACGTTCATCTCCCAAACCGCTACAAGAACTCTGCCGCCCAAAACAGCCCATGGGGCTGGACCGCCCGTCGCAGAGGTTGTTTGTTAACCGGCAACCTATCGTTCAACAGTTTCGCGAGGACCGTTATTCATCATGGCAAACATCAGTCCCCTGGCCGGAAAGCGGCTTCCCGCGTCGGATCTCGCGGATATTCCGGCTCTGATCGCTGCCTATTACGAGCGCAAGCCGGACCCAGCGGTCGCCACCCAGCGCGTATCGTTCGGCACTTCAGGTCATCGGGGCTCGCCACTCCATACGAGCTTCAACGAGAATCATATCCTGGCGATCTGCGAGGCGATCGCGCGACATCGCAAGGCTGAAGGCATTGACGGTCCGCTCTTTTTGGGGATCGACAGTCATGCCGTCTCCGCTCCGGCTCAGCGAACCGCCGTGGAGGTTCTCGCAGCTCACGGCATCGCCGTGCATATCGACCAGAATGACGGCTACACGCCGACCCCGGTCATCTCTCACGCCATTCTCACATATAACAGAGGCCGAACCGGCGGTCTGGCGGACGGCATCGTCGTAACCCCGTCGCATAATCCGCCGGTCGATGGGGGCTTCAAATACAACCCACCCAATGGCGGCCCCGCGGATACGTCCATCACCAAGGCGGTTCAGGATCTCGCCAACGGCTTTCTGATGGACGGGCTGAAAGACGTGAAACGTCTGCCGTTCGACGAGGCGATCCACCAAAGCTGCGTGACCCGCTATGATTTCGTCACGCCCTACGTGGCGGATCTGGACTCGGTCATCGACATGGCGGCCATTCGCGACGCGGGCGTCAGGATCGGGATTGATCCACTTGGCGGCGCAGCCGTCGCCTACTGGCAGCCCATCATCGACCGCTATGGCCTTGATGCGACGATCGTCAGTACGGAAGTCGATCCGCAATTCGGCTTCATGACGGCAGACTGGGATGGACAGATCCGCATGGATTGTTCGTCACCTTATGCGATGGCCCGTCTGATCAGCATGGGCCGCCAGTTCGACGTTGCCTTTGCGAATGACACGGATGCGGACCGTCACGGCATCGTCGCGCTGCCGGACGGATTGCTGAATCCGAATCATTATCTCGCCGTGGCGATCGCCTATCTTTACCGGAACCGGCCCGACTGGGGCGCTGATCTCGGCATCGGCAAGACATTGGTCAGTAGCGGCCTGATCGACCGGGTGGCGGCGGAGCTGGGGCGGAAACTGGTCGAGGTGCCCGTGGGGCTTAAATGGTTCGTGCCCGGTCTGATGGATGGTTCGCTCGGCTTTGGCGGTGAAGAAAGCGCGGGGGCGACGTTCCTGCGCCGTGACGGCACGGTCTGGACCACGGACAAGGACGGTCTCATTCTCGGGCTTCTGGCCGCAGAGATCACCGCAAAAACCGGTAAGAATCCCAGCGAGCATTACCATGAAATCGCGGCTCGACTCGGCACGCCCTATTATGCGCGGATCGACGCCGCCGCGACGCCGGAGCAGAAAGCCCAGCTGTCGAAGCTCTCGCCCGAGCAATATCCGGGCGATACTCTGGCTGGCGAGACGATCACGGCGAAGCTGACCACCGCTCCGGGCAACGGGGCTGCGATCGGCGGGCTGAAGGTGACGACGAAAGACGGCTGGTTCGCCGCGCGCCCGTCGGGCACGGAGGATGTCTATAAAATCTATGCCGAAAGTTTCAAAAGCCCCGAACATCTCAGGGAGATCCAGGACGAGGCGCAGGAAGTGATCAGCCGGGTCCTGTCGGCTTAAGCCATCGGATCAGGGGCTGTCCCTTTTTTTCCGGCTGACAGCGCGGACCGGCGGCCTTTGGCGAGCCGGGGGACCGCGCCCTTGTTTTGCTTTCTTCATGGACCAGCTTTACCCGCGCCGGTCGCAATCGTGCCGGTTCCGAATGTTGCCGGAGCCGGGAGGCGACGGACGACAGCGGCGATGCTACAAAGCGCAGAATGATCTTAACCCCGTTTTTTGGACCTTCGGCTTTCATGACGTTTGCCTGGCATCGTGACGCCCCCTCGGGCAATGGAGGGGGAAAGGGGAACGGCTCCCGCCCATCGCTGTTCGGAGGGCGTCGATCCGGCGGCCGGGGACCGGGAGGGCCGCGCTTTCGCCGCTGGCGGCAGATTCTGGCCGTCACGACCGGCGTCGTCCTGGTGGGCGTCGCGGGGACGACGCTGGTCGTCTGGCAGAAATATGATGGTCTGGCGTCCGGGCTGCCGAGCGTGGACAGTCTGCGTCATTACCAGCCGCCGACCGTCAGCCGGATCTATTCCGGCGATGACCACCTTATGGCCGAGCTGGCAGCCGAGCGGCGCATTTACGTGCCGATCACCGCGATTCCCACCCGCGTCAAGAACGCCTTCATCGCGATCGAAGACCAGCACTTCTATACGCATAAGGGCATCGACCCTCTGGCCATAGCGCGCGCGGAGATGACCAATCTGACGCGCGCCGACGGCAAGCGACCCATCGGCGCCTCGACGATCACGCAGCAGGTCGCGCGCGATATGGTGCTCGACAGCAACGAGCTGTCCATCTCCCGCAAGCTCAGGGAGATGCTCCTGGCGTTGCGGATCGAACAGACCCTTCCCAAAGACAAGATTCTCGAGATCTATCTCAACGGCATCTATCTGGGCAGCCGGGCCTATGGGGTGGCGGCCGCGGCCCAGACCTATTTCAACAAGACCCTGGACCAGCTCACCGTCGCCGAAGCCGCGACGCTCGCAGCACTGCCCAAGTCGCCCAGCAATTACGATCCGTTCCGGCATCCGGACGCCGCGACGGCGCGCCGTAATCTCGTGATCGGCCGGATGTTCGAAATCGGGGCCATCACATCCGAAGAGGAGCGCGCCGCAATGGCCGAGCCTCTCATTCCCCACAATGCGCGCCGGTTCGGTCCGCTGGCCAATTCGGAGTGGTTCGGCTCCGAAGTGCGCCGCCAGCTTATCGAGCGATATGGAGAGGACGTGGCGACCCGCAGCGGGCTGGAAGTGCATACCAGCCTTGATCCTGTTCTGCAGAACGTGGCGACCCGCGTTCTGCGTGAGGGCCTCGTCGATTATGATCGCGCCCACGAAGCCTGGCGCGGCCCGGTCGGGCATCTCGACGCTGACGTCGCGGCCGACCCTTCAAGCTGGAGCCATGCTCTGAAAACCGCGAAGGCGCCCCCCGGCCTGATCGAGCAGTGGCGTCTGGCTGTGGTGATCTCGCCCGCCAGAGCCGAGGTCGGCTGGCTTGAGGACGGCGCGCCGCAATCGGGTACGATCGTGGCGAAGGATCGCGGCTGGATGCGCTCGCATGCCGTGCGCAGCGGAGACCTCGTTCTGGTCGAACCTCAGGCGGGCGGCTCTTCCGTCGGGCTTCGACAGGTGCCGGGCATCGAAGGTGCGATCGTGACGATGGATGTGCGCACGGGGCGCGTTCTGGCCATGGTCGGCGGCTGGTCGTTCCGTGAATCGCAGTTCAACCGCGCGACGCAGGCCCTGCGTCAGCCCGGTTCGTCGTTCAAACCGTTCGTCTATCTGACGGCGATGGAGAAGGGCATTCCGCCATCGGAAAAATTTGACGATGCGCCTGTCTCCTATGGGGACTGGCACCCTCATAACTACGAGGAGGACAACTGGGGGCCGACGACCCTGCATGATGCCCTGCGTGAAAGTCGTAACCTTGTCACGATCCGGCTGGCCGCCCATCTCGGCATGAAAGCGGTCGCGGACATGGCAATTCGGGCCGGTCTGGTCGAGCAGATGCCCCATGTGCTTCCGGCGGCTCTCGGGGCCGTCGAGACGACGGTCCTGCGTGAAACCGCAGCCTATGCTTCCATTGCATCGGAGGGGCACATCGTGGTGCCGTCTCTGATCGATACGGTCCAGGACCGCGACGGACATCTGATATGGACGCCGCAGGGGCAGACGCTGACCTTGGGCACGATGATGCAGGCCCCTCCGACGCCTCCCGCTCTGGCGCCGCCCCCTCCATCGGAGCCGGTCTCGGGAGATTCGGCCAGTGGCGGCAGTGGCGGCGCCGTACCGTCGGCCGTACCTCCCGCCACGCCGGCAGAGCCCGTCGCGGGCAGTCTGGAAGTTCCGGTGGTTGCCGATAACAGGCCGCGTATCGCCAGTGACGAAAGCGCCTATCAGATCACCACGATGATGCAGGACGTCATTCGCCATGGCACGGGAACCCAGGCCGGAGAAGGCATCGATCGAGAGGTCGCGGGCAAGACCGGTACCAGTCAGGACTTTCACGATGCCTGGTTCGCAGGCTTTTCTCCCGACGTCGTGACCGTTGTCTGGGTCGGTTATGATACGCCACGTTCGCTGGGCAAGAATGAAACCGGTGGTCGCATCGCCGGACCTATGTGGAACAAGATGATGAAGGCGGTTTTCGAGGGGCGTCCGAAACTCTCCTTCCGGCAGCCCGACGGGATGGTCCTTGCCCGGTACGATACGGGTCGCATGATGGCGGTGGATGCGTTCAAGCCGGATCAGGTGCCCGGTATGAGCGTCGCGCTCAACGGCTTCGGGGCCGGGACGGAAGCCCTGACGGCGGCGGATACGGGGGCGGAGAATATTTCCGATTCGGAAACGGATATGGCCGCCGCACCAGCACCGGCAGACACTCTGTCGGCGGGCACTGGCTCGGAGACCATCGGGCCGAACGGCGTGCCGGTGGCGAAGAACGGTCAGCCAGTCAAATCGGGAGCGACGCCTCCGGCAGCGCAGACGGGTGACATCGGTGTGGGCGGACTGTACTAAGGCGTCATTCAAAAAGGAGTTTTGACATGTCGGCCGAAACCGAGGCCCTATTCGAGCAGATCAAGCAGTCGGTGGCGCTGCTGAGGAGGCATCTTTGACTGGGATGCATCCCAGGCGCGGCTAGCCGAGCTTAATCACCGAGCCGAAGACCCCGATCTGTGGAACGATGCCGATGTCGCCCAGAAGCTGATGCGCGAGCGCACGCTTCTGGCGGGGCAGGTCGAAGGCGTCCAGCAGATTGAACGTGATGCCTCCGACATGCTTGAGCTTGCCGAAATGGCGGAAGCCGAAGGCGACGAGGCCACGGTCGGCGAGGCCGTTGCCACGTTGCGCGGCCTCGCTCAGCAGGCGCATGCCCGTCAGATTGAAAGCCTTCTCTCGGGCGAAGCCGATAGCAATGACTGCTATCTCGAGGTGAATGCGGGCGCTGGCGGTACCGAAGCCCAGGACTGGGCCGAGATGCTGCTGCGTATGTATACCCGGTGGGCCGAGCAACGCGGTTATAAAGTCACGTTGATGGAGTCCAGCGAGGGCGAGCAGGCCGGTATCAAGTCGGCGACTTTGCAGGTTTCCGGGGCGAATGCGTATGGCTGGCTCAAGACGGAAGCCGGTGTGCATCGTCTCGTCCGGATTTCGCCGTTCGATGCCGCCGCGCGTCGCCAGACGTCCTTTGCCTCCGTCTGGGTCTATCCCGTGGTCGACGATACGATCGAAATCGAGGTCAATGACGGCGATCTGAAGGTCGATACTTTCCGTGCGTCCGGCGCGGGCGGCCAGCACGTCAACAAAACCGATTCGGCGATTCGCATCACGCATATGCCGACAGGCATTGTCGTGGCGTGCCAGACAGATCGTTCCCAGCATCGGAACCGCGCGACGGCCATGCAGATGCTCAAGGCGCGACTCTATGAAGCCGAGTTGCAGAAACGGGAAGCTGCCGCAGCCCAGACGGAAGCCGCGAAAACAGACATCGGCTGGGGACACCAGATCCGTTCTTACGTTCTGGCGCCCTATCAGCTGGTCAAGGATCTTCGTACGGGAGTCGAGAAAGGCAACCCCACCGCCGTGCTCGATGGAGCGCTGGATGACTTCATGTCGGCGGCTCTGGCAGAGCGCGTGGGGGCGACACGATCCGAGGCGAGTGCCAACGCACAATAAAGTATACGTTTTTTCAGATGATGATGTGCCGCATCGTCGGGGGAGCGGACGTGTCCGTCCCCTTCTTCGGCGTGCGGTGTCTGATGAAGCGATTTTATCAGAATCGTACTGTTTGATGCGCCTGTACGATATTAAATGAAAAAAAATCTGCGGCTTTGAGAACGAAGTCATTAATATTACACTTGCAGAACACCGTTCAAACGGCTCTCATGTGCGGGCGGTAAGCCTGTGTCACATCGTTACGATGACGGGTTCCGATAAAAAATGGATGCCGAAAGCGGCTTGACACCTGGGCCATAGATTTGCCCAAATCGCACAGGTGCCATGCTCTTGAGGTATGGCCTGGTCGATCGACGCGGTTCCCGTGGATGCGGGAGCGCTCTGATCCACCAGGTACAACGTATCAGCTGCGAAGCAGTTGCGTTGCGCACGCCCCACTTTTGAAAAAAAGCGGGGTACTGGACGATCGAGGGTTTTGGGAGGGTCTCATTCGATGAACTACGCCGAGCAACAGCGAAGCCCGACGAAGTACATCGTCGGCATCGCGATTGCTGTGATCTTCCATATTGTGGTGATTTATGCCCTGTTGAACGGGTTGGGGGCGGCGATCGTCCAGCATCTCCGACCGCCGATCAAGACGCAGATCATCACTGAGCCGAAGAAGCCGCCGCCGCCACCGCCGCCGCCGCCGCCGCCGCAGATGGTGACGCCGCCGCCGCCGTACATTCCGCCGCCGAAGATCCAGATCCAGCCGCCGCCGCAGAAACACGTGATCAAGCAGGTGACGCACGAGAAGCCGCCCACACCGCAGCCTCCGGCTACGGCTGAGCACATCTCGACCGAGCCGCCGTCACATCCGGGGCCGCCGAGTCCCGCTGTCGCCGATCATTCCGCGGGCGCTTCGCCGATCAACGGTGCCAAGCCGATTTTTCCGGAGGAAATGCTTGAGGAAAACCGCGAAGGCAGTGTGACGGTCGCCTGTGACATCGGCACGGACGGTCGCACTTCGAACTGCTCTGTCGTGAACTCTTCAGGCGGACATGCCTTCGTCGAAGCGGCGATGGACTTCCTGCGTCGTGCCCGATACCAGCCCGCCGTCACGAACGGTCAGCCTGTTGTCGAGCATCATCACGTCCTGCACATCAACTTCGCCCTGGGCGACGGGGACTGATCAGGCGGGGGCAGGTATCGTGTTCCTCGCAACGCGATCTGCTCTTTAAATATAACTGTCGGGCCGCCGGTGACGGAGGTTCGACCCGATTTTCAGCGGTGGTTCCGATGTTCGGGACTCAACCGATGACTTCACGGACCGTTCCGGGGTGTCCGGGGCGGTGCTGCCAGAGTCCCCTTCCGGGAGGGCTCTATCTCAGAGGATTTGGAGTTAATGACGAGACTGTTCCGCCTTCCCGCTCTCGCCGCCCCGGCCCTGGCAGTGACGCTGGCCGTAGCCCAGGCCGTCGCCATGCCGGTCGTCGCTCTCGCGCAGGAAGCCCCGACCACAGATCCGAACGCAGCGCCTGCTCAGGCTCCTGCGACGCCCGCGCCTGACGCTGCGGCCCCGGCTCCCGCGGCTCCGGCAGATGCCGCGCCGAGCTCTCCCGATGCTTCTGCTCCGGCGCCGACGCCTGCTCCCGATGCTGCCGCCCCGGCGCCCGGTGCCGATGCTCCTCCGCCGGCCGACGCTGCCGCCGCGGAGCCGGCAGAAAACCCATATGGCCTGAAAGCCCTTTGGGGTAATGGCGATGCTATTGCCCGCAGCGTTCTGGTCATCCTGGTGATCATGTCGGCTGGCACCTGGATCATCATGGTCACCAAGTTCCTCGAGCAGGCGAAGGTGTTCGCCGCTTCCAAGGAAGCAGCCAAGGTCTTCTGGACCAAGAGCAGCGTCCAGGAAGGCGCGGCGACGCTGAAGCAGTCTTCGCCGTTCCGCTATGTTGCCGAGACCGGCATCGTGGCCGCCGAGCACCATGAGGGCTCCATGCGGGACTCGATCGATCTTCACAGCTGGACAGCCATCTCCATCCAGCGCGCTGTCGATACGATCAACACGCGTCTGCAGGGCGGTCTCGCATTCCTTGGAACGGTCGGCTCGACCTCGCCGTTCGTCGGTCTGTTCGGCACGGTGTGGGGTATCTATCACGCCCTCGTCGCCATCGGCACGTCCGGTCAGGCATCGATCGACAAGGTTGCCGGTCCGGTTGGTGAATCGCTGATCATGACCGCGATCGGTCTTGCGACCGCTGTTCCGGCCGTGTTGGGTTACAACCTGCTCGTGCGTCGTAACAAGAGCGCCATGGATCGCGTTCGCAACTTCTCCGCTGACGTCCAGTCCGTCCTGATGGGCGGCTTCCGCCACGGTGCACTTCCGACCGTGCGTGGCAATGATGCGTCGGTCACCACAACCACCAGCGAGCGGATTGCGTAATCATGGGAATGAACGTCGGAGGGGGTGGAGAGGAAGACGAGGTTGTCTCGGCGATCAATACGACGCCGCTTGTCGACGTCATGCTCGTCTTGCTCATCATCTTTCTCATCACGCAGCAGGTCGCCACGCATACGGTGAAGGTGCAGCTTCCGAAAGATGCCAACCAGCCCACGCAGACGAAACTCGGCAACGTGGTTCTCGCTGTGACGGCGAACGGGCAGGCTTACTGGAACGAAGTGCCTTTGCGTGGTCATCAGGATCTTCTCGATCGTCTCGAGAAGATCGCGGTCCTGAAGCCGCAGCCCCAGATCCAGATTCGCGGCGACTCCAAAGCGCGTTACGAATCGATCGGGCGGTTGGTGGCGACATGCCAGGAAGCCGGCATCTATCATGTCGACTTCATTACTGAGCAGCCCCGCACGGCTCAGTAATCAACAGGGCGGAGCGTCGATCGGAAGCGACCGGCGGCATCCGCCTTAAAACGGCACCGACTGTTCTCGGTCGGGTCCCGCGTCACATGAAGGATGCGGGGCAGCTTTATCTCAATGTTCTCCCGTTCCCTTCTTGGGACGGTGCAGTCGCCCTTTGTTGGAGATCGCCGTCATGGGCATGAATGTCGGATCGGACAGCACGCACGAAGACGAAGGTATCGTCGATATCAACACGACGCCGCTGATCGACGTCATGCTTGTGCTGCTGATCATGCTGATCATCACCATTCCGCTGCAGACCCATTCCGTTGCTCTGGATTTGCCGCAGGGCAATCCGCCACCCTCGACGGAACAACCCAAAGTCGTGACCGTCGCAATCGATTTCGACAATTCCATCACGTGGAATGGCGAGGCGATTTCCGGCGAGCAGGATCTTCAGTCTCGTTTCATGAACGCGGCTTCTCAGGCTGACCAGCCGGAAATGCATATCCACCCAAACCGTTTGGCGAATTACAAGACTGTGGCGCATGTTCTTGCTGATGCGCAGCGGCTGGGCATTACGAAGCTGGGTATCGTCGGGCAGGATCAGTTCATGGAAGGACAGTAAGTTGGGTTTGTTCCGTAACCAACGCACCGCATTTCTCACGAGTGCGTTTCTCGCGGTTTCCGTTGCCATACCGGTCTCCCTGCCTCTCGTCGGGGTTGCCTATGCTGACGACACGCTGAGCGTTAAGGTCGGGACGCCGTTGCAGGCGGCGCAGACCGCCCTGGCGGCCAAGAATTACGGCAAGGCGATGGCCTCGGTGGATGCTGCCGACGCCGTATCCGGCAAGAGCGATTACGAGACCTATACGGTCGCGCAGATGCGGGCCGCCGTCGCAGCGCAGTCCAATGACGTGCCTGCGGCGATCAAGGCCTATGATGTCCTGATCGCGTCCTCGCGTACGCCAGGGTCCGCCAAGCTTCAGATGATGATGGCGCAGGCCAGTCTGGCATATCAGGCAAAAAACTATGCCGCGACCGTCAAGGCGACAGAAGCCTATCTGAAGGCTGCGGGTCCCAAAGCCGATCCGAAAATGCAGACCGTGCTTGTGCAGGCTTACTACCAGCAGAAGGATTTCGCGAATGCTGCAAGGGTGCAGAAGGAGCAGATCGACGCGGAGATCAAAGCGGGTCGGATTCCTTCTGAAAACCAGCTTCAGTTTCTTGTCGCCTGCTATCGTGAGTTGAAGGATGCGGACCAGCAGACCCATGCTTTTGTCCTGCTGGCGAAATATTACTCCAAGCCTGATTACTGGGCCGCTCTCATCCATAATCTGGCCGCGAACCCGAAGCTTCCCGCATCGCTTCAGTTCAACCTGCTGCGTCTGCGCGCGGCGACGGGAACACTGACGAGCCCCGATGATTACATCGATATGGCCGAGCGTGCGATGGAGGCGGGTCAGCCTCAACTGGCCGTCAATCTTCTGAACCAGGGCTTCAGCAATGGCGTTCTCGGCAAGGGTACGGGCGCGGCCAGGGAAGCGAAGCTGCGCGCGATGGCGGTAAGCCGGGCGGCGGACACCAAGGCGGCTCTGGCGGGCGATGCATCCGCTGCCGCCACCGCACCGACAGCGGGACCGGCATTGACGACCGGCTACAACATGGTGCTTGCGGGACAGGTGCCTGCGGGGCTTGCTCTCATGAAACAGGGGCTGGCGAAGAAGCCGCGCTTTCCCGATGTTGCATTGCTCGATTACGGTATGGCCCAGATGGATGGCGGTCTGAAGAAGGATGCGGCCCAGACGTTCAACACGGTCAAAAGCGATAATGGATCGCAGGATCTTGCTCAGCTTTGGGAACTGCTGATTTCACGTCCCGTTACTTCCGGTAAGTAATAGCCGTTTGTTTTTTGAATATTATGTGCGGACAGAGGGAGAAACCCTCTGTCCATCACGGCTATTTATGATGTAGACGTGAAAATAAGATGACAGAAAATTCACAGAATCCTGATCTCCCGGCCCGAATCCTGATCGTCGAAGATGATGCGGGTATGCGGACTCTTCTACAGCGTGCCCTGCAGGGCGATGGCTTCAGGGTCAGAAGCGTCGCCAGCGGGGACGAAATGTGGGAGGCGCTGTCGGTCGCACCGGTAGACCTCATCATTCTGGATGTGATGTTGCCAGGCACCAACGGCGTGGAGCTTTGCCGGTCGTTGAGGTCGGGGCAAGGGATGTCCCATCCCGGAGAGGCCCCTCTGCGTCAGACGCCGGTGATCATGGTGTCCGCCCGTGGCGAAGAGCGCGATCGCGTTCAGGGCCTCGAAATCGGCGCGGATGATTATGTCGCCAAGCCCTTCAGCCAGCGTGAACTTCTGGCACGTGTCCGTGCCGTGCTTCGGCGCGGCAACCAGCCGGTGCCCGTCGCCAGTCTCCAGCGACGTGAAACGATCCGATTCGCAGGCTGGACACTGGACCTGCGGCGCCGTGAACTGACCGACCCCACTGGCGTGGCCGTTGATATTTCAGGCGCCGAGCATGATCTTCTAACCAGCTTTCTCGATAATCCGCAGCGCGTCATCTCCCGTGACCGTCTGCTCGAACTCTCACGGACCCGGCTTGGAGATGTCTCCGATCGGAGTATCGATGTTCTTGTCAGCCGCCTCCGTAGAAAGCTGGGGCGAGACGCGGATGCGTTGATCCGCACGGTGCGTGGATTGGGCTATATTTTCGTTCCAGAAGTCGAGCGTCTCTGACCGAGACATGAGCGGTGTGAGTCCGACGACTTCCGGCGCCCGTTCCGCGGCCGGGCGCATCCGTCTCTGGCCGGTCGGACTGGTGGGACGCGTCAGCATGGTTCTGCTGGCAGCGGTCGTGATGGTCTTCCTGGCCAGCGCTCTGTTTTACGAAGAAGCCGAAACCTACATCGCCGACGATGCCCGGATCAGCCAGATCGCGGAAACGCTCAGCACGGATCTTCGGGTGATTGAAACCGCCCAGCCGTCTCAACGTCCGGTCCTGGCGATTTTGCTGTCGGATAATGAACTGGGCATCAGCTGGCATCCGGTCGGACAACCCGCGCCTCTCCGATTTTCCTATTCGCTCGGGCAGCTTCGCCAGCAGCTCGTTGCGGTCGATCCGGTTCTCGGTCGTGCCGGATTGCAGGTTTCCGCAGATCCGCATTCCGGAAGCAGCGTTTATGGCGCTCTGTCCCTGCGGGACGGCAGTCGTCTCGAATTTACGGCGCGCGATGTCATCGGCCGACGTCATGTCACCCGAGGTCTGGCCTCCGCCGCCATCACGGCAGGGGCCGTCGCGATCGCCGCCGCGATGCTGGTGCGTGCCCTCAGTACGCCGCTGCGTGCCCTGGCTGCTGTAGCGGATGCCGTCGGACAGGCGGGCAGCTGGGTGCCGCTGGAAGAACGGGGGCCGCGAGAGGTGCGTGGTCTGGCGCGAGCGATCAACGCCATGCAAGTTCGTATCCAGCGGTTGATCAACGATCGTACCGAAGTTCTCGCGGCGGTCTCGCACGATCTTCGCACACCCTTGGCGCGGCTGCGACTTCGCGCCGGGTTCCTGGCCGATCCCGAAGCCCAGATGGCCATAGAATCCGACGTCGACGAGATGGAAGCCATGGTGAATGGCGTTCTGGCTTATCTCGCGGGCGATCTCGATCCCGAGCCGACCCGGATGATGGATCTGTCCGCGACGCTCATGACGTTGCTCGAATCCCAAAGTGATCGTGGACGTGTAACGGGTTACGACGGGCCGGATCGGTGTCAGATGACCGCGCGTCCGCTGGCCACCAAACGTATTTTCGCCAACCTGATCGATAATGCCTGCAATTATGGCGGTGACGCCCATGTCACGCTGCGTCGCGACCATGACCGCGTGACGGTCATGGTCGATGACAGCGGGCCGGGGATTCCGGAACATGAGCGGGAACGCGTACTGGCGGCGTTCTATCGTCTGGAAGGCTCACGCTCGCGCGCGACGGGCGGGCTGGGACTGGGTCTGGCCATCGTGAAGCGCGAGGTGGAGCGGGCGAATGGCACGATAGAGCTGGCGCGCGCTCCGCAGGGCGGCCTTCGCGCGCGCATCACTCTTCCCGTATCTGAGACCGCATCGGTACTCTAAGGGCTTGCGGAAACGTGTTCCATGCCTCATGTCAGGCCGG
Source organism: Brytella acorum (assembly GCF_029309905.1). Classification (GTDB taxonomy): domain Bacteria; phylum Pseudomonadota; class Alphaproteobacteria; order Acetobacterales; family Acetobacteraceae; genus Brytella; species Brytella acorum. Next base: position 57,483 of record NZ_JARBJP010000004.1, on the reverse strand, counting down.
AATGATCGTCTGGTAATCATCGTTAGTATCGAGAGAGTCCATGTTCATCGAAACCGAGGACACCCCCAATCCCTCCACGCTGAAGTTCCTGCCGGGGCGGGATGTGATGGGCCACCGCGGAACAGCGGATTTCGCCGACCTTGCGGCGGCTGAGCGGCGCTCGCCCCTGGCCGTCGCCCTGTTCGGCCTTCCGGGTGTGAGCGGCGTGTTTCTTGGCGGCGAGTTCGTGTCGGTGACCAAGTCGGCGGATGCGGACTGGCCAGAGCTCAAGCCGATGGTTCTCGGGGTTCTCACGGACCACCTGATCGCAGGCAGGCCTGTGATCGAAGGCGTTCACATGGAGGATGCCGAGGATACGCTGCCCGAAGATGAAGCTGTCGTGGCGCAGATCCGCGAGCTTCTCGATTCCCGCGTTCGGCCAGCCGTGGCGGGGGACGGCGGAGATATCGTGTTCCGTGGCTATCGTGACGGTATCGTGCGCCTGAGCATGCAGGGCGCCTGCTCCGGATGTCCGTCATCGCGGGCGACGCTCAAGCATGGTGTGGAAAACATGCTCAAGCATTACGTGCCCGAGGTCGTGGCGGTCGAGCAGGTCGAGGACTGAGATTTGTCGGACATGACGGATCATGTGTCGGCCGCTGCGGCGGACATGACGATCGGGGCCGAGGCGCTGGACCGTCTCTTTCGGGAGGCTCATACGCCCAGGAGCTTCGATGGGCGTCCCGTGTCTCATGCCATCATCGAGCAGCTTTACGATCTCGTGAAACTCGGCCCGACATCCGGAAACTGTACCCCGGCCCGCTTTCTTTTTCTGACGACGGAAGATGCGCGCGCGCGCCTCAAAAATGCGGTAACTCCCGCGAATGCCGCCCTCTGCGCGGCGGCGCCCGTGGTGGTCGTCGTCTGTTATGATCCACTGTTTTTCGAGCATCTTCCGCGCCTTAATTCCGAACCCGCGCTGCGCGACTGGTTTGCGGCTGATGTCGGTCTTTCGGAAGAGACGGCCTTCCGTAACGGCACCCTGCAAGGCGGCTATCTGATTCTCGCGGCGCGTGCGCTCGGCCTTGCCGCTGCGCCGATGTCAGGTTTCGACGCATTTGCGGTCGAAGACAATCTGTTGGCCGATACGGGTTGGAGAGCCAACTTTCTCGTGGCCCTCGGTTATGCGGACGAGCCGTCTGCGCCAGTTCGTGCGCCTCGCCTTTCTTTCGACGAAGCATGTCTCTGCCTCTGAACCCGGCGTTGAGCCGCCGCGTGGTCGTCCTCAACGGGGCGGCAGCGGGCGAAAACACCTCAGGTTTCGTGGCTGCGCTTGAAGACGGACGTGTCGTGGCCGAGCGTCGCATGTCGGGGCGCGGGGCGGCCGAGCGTCTGGCGATATTCGTAAACGAAATGCTCGATGAAGCGGGCTGGCGTGATAAACCTGACGCCGTCGTCGCTGTCGTTGGCCCGGGATCTTTCACGGGTTTGCGCGCTTCCCTCGCCCTCGCGCAGGGGCTGGCCATGGGATATGGTGTTCGAGGTCTCGGTGTGACGGCCGGAGATGCCCAGAGGGCGATGCCGGGTCTGTCCCGTGCGATGTGCGTGAGTGTGGCGCGCCGGAATCGCTGTTTCGTGGATGACGGCGTCCACCCGATCCGGGCTTCGGCACCGGCCGATATCGTCGTGCCGCCGTCCGTTCCGGCGGTAACGGGCGATGCGCTTGCATGGCTGTCGGACGCGCAGACGGGCGGCGCGCGGCGCGTGGCCTATGAAGAGCCGGCGGCGGAGGCGATCTGGAAGGCGGCTTGCGCCGGACCGGTCCATCCGCTCGAGCCGATCTATGTGGATCCGCCGGAAGCGAAGCTTCCGCAGCAGGGCTTGCGACCCGCGCCTGTCGGATGACTCCCCCGGCGCGATCGATCGTGTCGATGGGCACGCCGGGCGCAGCGATCCTGGCTCATATTCATGCCGAAGCATTTGCTGGTGGCGAGATCTGGGACGAGGACGCGATCCGCACGCTTCTGGAAACCGGGGGCGTCGAGGCGCTGGTCGTCCTGGACGAGGCGGACCCCGTGGGATTCATTCTGTATCGCAGGGTTCTGGACGAAGCCGAGATTCTGACGCTGGCCGTGCGACCGGAGGGCCGTCGGGCGGGAGCAGGACATGCGCTTGTGAAATCGGCTGCGGCGCGGCTGCTCGACAGCGGTGTCGGCCGTGCTTTTCTGGAAGTGGCGGTGACGAACACTGCGGCGCGCGCGCTCTACGAGCGTTGCAGGTTTCTGCCCTGCGGCACGCGCCGTCGTTATTACGCCGATGGCGGCGACGCGCTCGTCCTTGCCTGTGATTTACGGATAACCAGCCGGTAAAGATCGGATGCCCGGCTGAGGGTTTCATCCAGAACGATCTGATGTCCCAGAGCGCGGACCGCTGACGCGACATTGTGATGAGGCTCGTCCCCCGTCAGTGTCACGCCGAGTATGGCACCGCCAGGAAGCCGGTCCAGTGCAAGGCGGACATGGACTGTCGTCATCGGACAGACCTCTCCGGTGATATCGAGTTCGGTATCCGTGGCGATGGCTCCAGTCATGATTTCATCATTTCCTCACTTGAGCGGCAGTTAAAGATTTCATATCGTTCCGTTTAAGCATTGTGGGAAATAGAGCGACATGACCGATACAACTGACCAGACGCTGGTGCAGAAATTAACGGCACAAATCATCGCGGCCTATGTGAAAAACAATAGCGTTTCTGAACAGGATCTTGGGGATCTCATCGGAAAGGTAAAAGAGGCTTTTGTTTCTCTCGCCAGTCCTCCGGTGCCGGTGGCGGACGAGAAGCCTACTCCCGCCGTGCACCCCAAAAAATCAGTTTTCCCCGATTATATTATCTGCCTCGAAGATGGGAAGAAGCTCAAGCTCCTGCGCCGTCATCTCAAATCGGCTTATGGGCTGACGCCACAGGCCTATAGGGAACGCTGGGGCCTTCCGACGGAATATCCCATGGTGGCACCGAACTACGCCAAGCACCGATCCTCCCTGGCGCACAAGATCGGTCTGGGGCATCGCCGCGGTAGTGACGATTCCTGAGTTTCGGACCGTGTTCCCGATCAGGCTGTCAGCGGCTTTTCATGAAAGACCGCTGACGCTTTGAGTGGCAGGTCGCTCGGACATTCTTCTATGATCGGGCATCAGGGAGGGACTCGCGTTTGAGGCTGCAAGCACAACCTGTGCAGGATCGTGAGCCGGTCCCACTGGCCATGCGTCCCGTTTTCCGCTAGGCGATAGATCATGATACCGGAAGCACGAGCAGACGAAAAGCGCAGCGGTCGTGTGAACGCAGAATCGCGGATCGGCCAACTGTGTATGGAACGTGGCCTGAAGATGACCGGCCAGCGTCGATTGATCGCACAGGTTCTCTCAGACGCGGAAGATCATCCCGACGTCGAGGAACTGTATCGACGGGCGTCGCAACTGGATGGCAGGATATCGATTGCGACGGTCTATCGCACCGTGCGCCTCCTTGAGGAAAAAGGCATCCTTGAGCGCCGCGACTTCGGTGGTGGGCGCGCCCGTTATGAGGCCAGTGAGCCGGGCACGACGCATTATCACATGATCGACGTCGATACCGGTCGTGTCGTCGAATTCGAGGATGCCGAACACGAGACGCTGATCCGTCGTCTCGCGGAGCGTCTGGGTTTCGATCTCGTGTCCGTCCGACTGGAGCTTTTCGGTCGCCGTGCCGGAGGCGGTGGAGACGCGGCCTCCAAGGAGTCCGGTCATGCCGGGGATGAAAAGGACGCCGAATGACAAACGCTCCGACACGCGCCGATCTGCTGCGCGCGATCGCGCTGGACGAGCCGTCCGCGTTGAAGGGGTCGTCGCACGGCGCATCACTCTCGACACTTGATCTGGAGCGTAAAGGCTTCCCCGAATTGCGTGGGGGCAATCTGGGTGTGCGGATCGCCGCCAACGCGGCCGAGCGTGATGCGGCCCAGGCGCTGCGATATCGCGTTTTCTTCGAAGAAATGGGCGCCGTTCCGGACGAACAGGCACGTCGGCTCAAACGCGACATCGATCCGTTTGACGAAGTGGCAGACCATCTTCTCGTAATCGATCATGAGATCGAGGATGGTCCCGCGGGTGTCGTGGGAACCTATCGACTTTTACGCAGTGATGCCGCATCGCAACTCGGGCGATATTACAGTCAGGGCGAATATGACCTGAGCCCGTTGCTTGAGTTTCCCGGACGTCTTCTGGAGGTCGGCCGCTCATGCGTCGATCGGGCCTATCGCGGTCGGGCGGCGATGCAGTTGCTCTGGCGTGGCATCGCATCTTACATTTTTCTATATCGCGTCGATGTCCTTTTCGGGTGTGCGAGCCTGCCGGGAACGAATCCGGAGGCGCTCGCCGACGAGCTGACCTATCTGTATCACAACCATCTCGCCCCGCCTGCCCTGCGGATTCGCGCGCTCGAAGACCGTTATGTCGACATGCAGCGGGGTGATCCTCACGCGCTGAACCACCGCCGTTGTCTTGCCGGTTTGCCGCCTTTGATCAAAGGCTACCTTCGGCTTGGCGGATATGTCGGGGACGGCGCGGTCGTCGATCACCAGTTCAACACGACGGATGTCGCCATTCTTGTCAAAAGCGAGTTGCTGGCGGACAAATACTATCGGCATTACGAGCGCCGCCTGCGCGACGCGCTTGACTGAGCCTGATTCAGAGCTTCCTCCTTGATCATGAACACGGTTGATCTGCCTTGGCGAGGCTGGCGTCTTGCGGTCGCGCTTATGGCGGCTGGAATTTTCGCGGCCGCCGCATTTCCTCCGCTGTGTTTCGTACCATGTCTGTCGCTAGGGCTCCTGTTTCTCTATCGCTGCGCGGAAGATGCGCCGAACTGGCGACGAGCCGCGCTTTACGGTTTCGTTTTCGGGTTGGCCTTCAACACCGCCGGTCTGTACTGGCTCACGGCCGCACCTCTGACGCGCTGGCATGATTTCTGGTGGGCCGTGCCGCTGGCCGCGCCCGGACCGGCGCTCATTCTCGCGCCCTTTGCCGCCGCGCCCGCCGCCTTGTGCCGCCTGGTACCCTCCGGCTGGCAGCGCGTGTTTCTTTTTGCCGGGAGCTGGACGCTGGCCGATATGGGCCGCGTCTTCCTCTTTACCGGCTTTCCGTGGAATCCGCCGGGCAGCGTTCTCGAACTGCCGGGGCGTGTGGGCGACTGGCTGATTCAACCGGCTGCGTGGATCGGCGTGGACGGCATGACGCTCGCCGTGATTCTGGGGTCTCTGATCGTGTGGCAGGGGCGGAAGTGGTTCGTGACGGTCGCTGTGGCGGTGTTACTGTGGCTCACGGTCGGTATCGTACGGATCCACAACGTCCATCCCCTGCCGATACAGAATCCTGTCGTCGTTCTGGCGCAGGGCAACGTCAGCGAAGGCGATATTCTGGGGCAGAAAGACGCGGTGAACGTCTTCAGGCACTATCTCTCCCTGACCCGCGAGGGCATTGTACGGGCACGACATCTGGCCAGTGAGGAGGGGGCTGGGCGCTCCATTGTGTATGTATGGCCTGAGTCGGCTTTTCCCGGCCTTCTTAACGAAGATCCTCTCGCGCGGCAGGTGATGGCCCAGGCAGCGGAAGGGGCCAGCGGCGGGATCATCGGGTCCGATCGCAGCGACGCGCAGGGGCGCTACTATAACAGCGCTTTCGCTCTGGCCCCGGATGGTTCCATCCTGGACGCCTATGACAAGGCCACGCTGGTGCCGTTTGGCGAATATGCGCCGCGCTTCGTGCCCGTGAAACTCGTGCCCGGCGTTTTGGCGGCGGGCTCCGGCCCCAAGACCTGGCGCTACCCCGGATTCGACGGCGTCGATCCGATGGTCTGTTATGAGGTGATTTTCTCGGGACGCGTGGTGGGACCGGACCGGCCATCCTGGATGCTGAACATCACCAATGACGCGTGGTTCGGCGACACCGCCGGCCCTCGGCAGCATCTGGCGACGATGCGTATGCGCGCCGTGGAAGAGGGGTTGCCGATCGCCCAGGCCGCCAATACGGGCATTACAGCCATTTTCGATGTCACAGGCCATGAACTCGGGCGGATCGGCTGGGGTCAAACGGCGACCTTGGTCGAGGCCGTTCCGTCGCCCCTGGCCCAGACATTTTTCGCGCTGCACGGCAGGGTTGTGCCGATTTTGCTCTCACTGATCTGTGTCGGGTTGTCTTTGACCGGTCTTGGAGGTCGGCAAGGGCGAAAGCATGTATAAAAGGTTAACGTTGACAATCTACGGTTGTTGTATCAATCAAATGATATGACTCAGATTGCCACGAGCGCTCCGCCGACCGTCGATATCGCGAAAGGCCCCGCAGCGGCGGGTCCCGTCGACATCCATGTGGGGCAGAGAATTCGGTTGCGCCGTACCCTGATGGGGCTGTCTCAGGAAAAATTGGGTGAGGCTCTGGGGCTGACTTTTCAGCAGGTCCAGAAATACGAGAGAGGCGCCAATCGCGTCAGCGCCAGCCGTCTTTACGAACTGGCGCGTGTCATGGAAGTCCCGGTCAGTTTTTTCTATGACGGCATGGCGGGCGTGGCGTCGCAATCGGCTCAGCCTCTGAACAGCATGATGGGCTTCGCCGAAGCGCCTTCGACGTTCGGCGGACCGCCGCCGAAGCGCTTGGATGCCTCCTCCGAGGATGCAACGCTTTTCGGTCGCCGCGAAACCATCGATCTCGTGCGGGCCTATTATCGGATTCCGGACACGGCAGTACGGAAGCGCATGTTCGATCTGATCCGGAGCATGGCCCCGTCCGAGGACTGACCCGCGCATTCATTTGCGGTAAGGATGCGTCTTCCGATCACGAAAGGAGCTTCCCTTGCTTCAGGCGTTTCCACTTTTTTCCCTTCATGGCCGACGGGCTCTCGTGACGGGGGCTTCCCGCGGCATCGGGTTCGCCCTGGCGCGGGGACTGGCGGCGCACGGGGCGGCCGTCGTGCTGAACGGACGTGACGAGGCGCGGCTTGATGCCGCCGCCGCCGAGCTTCGCGAGCTGGGCCATACGGTGAATACGAGCGTCTTTGACGTGACGGATCAGGCCGAAGTCCAGACATCCGTGGATGCGATCGAAGCCTCGGTCGGTCCGATCGACATCCTGATCAACAACGCGGGCATTCAGCGGCGTGCGCCTTTGGAACAGTTCAGTCGGTCTGACTGGGACGAACTGATGGCGACCAACCTGAATGCCGTCTTTTTCGTCGGGCAGGCTGTCGCGCGGCATATGATCGCGCGCGGCAAGGGCAAGATCGTGAATATCGGCTCGGTGCAGAGCGAACTCGCCCGTCCCGGTATCGCGCCCTATACGGCCGCCAAGGGGGCGGTTAAAAACCTCACGCGGGGGATGGCGACGGACTGGGCGCGCCATGGTCTGCAAATCAACGGTCTTGCTCCGGGCTATTTCGAGACGGACATGAACCAGGCGCTTGTCCAGGACGAAGCATTCTCGGGGTGGTTGCGCGCGCGCACGCCGGCGGCGCGTTGGGGCAAGGTGCAGGAATTGATCGGCGCCTGCGTGTTTCTCTCGTCGGACGCCTCCAGCTTCGTGAATGGTCATATGCTGATGGTCGATGGCGGTATCAGCGTTTCTCTCTGAAAGCGCTTCCTGAAAGCGCTTCGGGATCGCCCGCGCTCGATTCGCTCCGACGACGGTTTTTCGCGCGTGAGTCGGCATGCTGCTTGCGCGTGGAGGCAAAAATGCTGATGCTGAAAAACGCAACAACGCAACGAGTGCTTCCAAGGCATGCCAGTCCTGTCGGTCGAACACACGACGGTCTATCGTTACCGCCGTCCTGTCGGGTTCGGTGAACACCGGCTGCTGGGGCGCCCGCGCGACACGGTGGATCAACGCCTGATCGAGTGGTCGCTGGACGTCACGCCCGGCGAAGACCGGCTGCGGCACACGCTCGACGCGTTTGGCAACGTGGTGACCCATTTTTCGGTCGGCACGCGGGCGCGTGAACTCAGGGTGGTCAACCGCATGACGGTCGACCACCGGGCGGTCGTTCCCGTGGTGGGCGAGGTCGCGTCCTATGCCCGTGCGTGGCCTTTCAATTATGACGCGGGCGATGTTCCCGACCTTGCTCGATTGCGAGAACCCCTGAGCGATGACGCGGATCATGCGCTCGCGCGATGGACGCGACGCTTCCTGAAACCGGGCGAAACCGGAACGCTCGAACTGCTCGCTGCGATGACGCGGGCCATCCACGATGAATTTTCCTATCGGGCTCGTTTCGAAGAGGGAACCCAGTCTCCCTCTCGCACGCTTGTGCTGTGCAGCGGGACGTGCCGGGATTTCGCGGTGCTCATGATCGAAGCGGTCAGGGCACTGGGTTTCGCGGCCCGTTTCGTGACGGGGTATCTTCATACGCCGCGTGGCGAGCATCATCATGGCGGCGGCGCGACCCATGCGTGGGTCGAGGTCTTCGTGCCGGGACTGGGATGGGTAGACTTTGATCCGACCAACGGGATTCTCGGTTCGCATGATCTTATCCGCGTCGCGAGCGTGCGTGACTGGCGACAGGCCGTGCCGCTCGCGGGGACGTGGACGGGCTTTCCGGCCGATTTCGAAAGCATGGACGTTTCCGTCGTCGTCAGGAACGGGTCTGGCGGGACGGATGCACGGCCGCGCCATCGGGATGAACCGCCAGAGGGACATGTTCGGGCGGAAGCATAAGGAAAGAGCAGGATGCTGATTCGCGCAGGCTATGACATCGTGTTTTCTTCCGAGTATCCGACGCCGTTACTGCTGATGCTCAGCTTGCATCCGAGCCGCGCGGGTGATCTGCGCACTCCCCAGATCATGCGTTTCGAACCTGATGTCGCTCATCACACCTATCTCGACGGCTTCGGCAATGCCTGTACGCGCGTCACGGTGCCGAGCGGAGGCTTGAGGATCCATGCTGAATTTTCCGTCTACGATACGGGAGATCTGGACGACTGCGTTCCCATGGCGCGGCAGCATCCCATCGAAGAACTGCCGGATGACGTGATCGTCTTTCTTCTGGGCAGTCGTTATTGTGAGACCGATCGCCTGTCGGATATCGCTTGGTCCCTGTTCGGGCATGTGGCGTCCGGCTGGGCGCGGGTACAGGCGATCGTCACTTACGTGCATGAGCGGATCCGCTTCGACTACCAGCAGGCCCGCTCGACCCGCACCGCTTTCGAGGCCTTTCACGAGCGCGTGGGTGTCTGTCGCGATTATGCGCATCTCGCCGTGGCGTTCTGCCGGTGCATGAACATTCCGGCGCGGTATTGCACCGGCTATCTCGGCGATATCGGGGTGCCGCTCTGCGACGATCCCATGGATTTTTCCGCCTGGTTCGAGGTCTATCTCGACGGTCGCTGGTTCACGTTCGATGCGCGTCATGACAGGCGCCGCATCGGCCGACTTCTCATGGCGCGTGGCCGCGACGCCACGGACGTCGCGATCTCCACCGCGTTTGGCCCCGCACCTCTGGGCCGCTTTGAGGTGGTGACGTACGAAGAAGATCCCGCCGAAAGCGAAGTGGACGAGTGAGGCTGGACGTCGGGTGAAGGGACGTAAGTGCCCTGGCTGAGTCCTTGGCCTTGGACACCGACATTGGAAGGCGTCCTTTCCATGCGTAATTCGGGATTGTCTTACGCATGGACGGCGGAGCTTTCCTTTCGTGCGTTTTCCTCAGGAGACCATTCAAAACATGACCCGTCTGCCGTCGTTGCGTGTGGCCGTTCTGATCCCCTGTTATAACGAAGAGGTCACGATCGGTACGGTTGTCCGGGATTTCCGGGCCGCACTTCCCGACGCCCGGATCTATGTCTACGACAACAATTCGTCGGACCGGACCGTGGACATCGCACGGGCGGCGGGGGCAATCGTCCGTATCGAGCGCATGCAGGGGAAGGGTCATGTCGTTCGCCGCATGTTCGCCGATGTGGACGCCGATTATTATCTCCTGACGGATGGTGACGCCACGTATGAAGCCGCGGCGGCGCCCCGTCTCATCGCGCGTGCCGCTGCCGAGGGGCTGGACCTGGTCAACGGGGCGCGCGTCACGGATCGCGCCGCCGCCTATCGTCGCGGACATGTTCTGGGGAACAGGGTTCTGACCGGTATCGTCGTCGCGATCTTTGGCCGCCGCCTCAGCGACATGCTTTCCGGCTATCGCGTGTTTTCAAGACGTTTTGTCAAATCGTTTCCGGTCACTTCGGCCGGTTTCGAGATCGAGACCGAACTGACGGTGCATGCCCTCGAACTCAACCTGCCGATGGCCGAGGAAAAGACCGCCTATCGGGAGAGACCCGAAGGGTCAGCGTCCAAACTGCGCACCTATCAGGACGGGTTTCGTATCCTGGGCACGATCCTGAAGCTCATTCAGCGTGAGCGTCCTTTAGGTTTTTACGCGGTCATCGCGCTCGCCTTCTGCGTGGCGGGGCTGGTCTCGGGAACGCAAGTCATTCTGGACTTCATTCGAACCGGGCTTGTCCCGAGACTCCCGTCCGCGGTGCTCGCGACCGGCCTGGAGATGATCGCGGCGCTGTCGCTGGTCTGCGGTGTGATTCTGCACTCCGTTGCCCATGCCCGTCAGGAAGCCAAGCGACTGGCCTATCTGATGTATCCGGTGACGATCAGGGACGAAGAAACCCCTCTGGCCTGAATGCCGGTTTTCGCGGGGCCGTCCTTATTTGTCGCCCTTGATTTCGTGTAGCAGCTTTTCTTCCGCTGACGTGATGGCTGGGGGAGGAGGTGTGGCTTCGCGCGGCGTGACCGGCGCGCGTTCGACGGTCGTCATGAAGCGGTCGGCGAGGGCGCCGTAAAGCGCGCGCTTGCAGAGGATGCGGGACGTGCCGAAAGCCAGGAAAGACGTCGCCATGAGGGCCAGAGTCATCTGCTGGTTGTCGCACATTTCCATGACGATGACCGTGGCCGTCAGCGGGGCCTGAACCACGGCGGAGAAAAAACCGACCGTGCCCAGAAGAACGACCGCGCCGGACGTCGTATGCGGGAGAAACTGCTGGATCCAGCCGCCGATTCCCGCGCCGATGCTCAGGGATGGCGCGAAGAGTCCCCCTGGAATGCCCGAGCAGTAGGAGACGACGGTCGCGAGGAATTTCAACACGAAGAACGACGCCGGATAGTGTTCCCGCCCGTCTATGATGGCGCGTGCCTGCGCGTACCCGGTGCCGTAGGTCATGCCATGGGACATCAGGCCGAGGATGGCGAGGACAAGGCCGCATAAAGCGGCGAAAGCGATGGGTCTCGTGCTGATGAAACGTCCCGCCATGCCGGGAACGCCGCGCGAAAAGCGGATGAGGATCGCCGAGAACGTACCGCCCGTGACGCCACCGATGAGACCGCAGGCCAGCACCGCGATCCATGCCGTGCCGACGGGAACGTCCACATAGGTGTGACCGAAATAGGTATAGTTGCCCATCAGCGCGATGGCCGTGACACCCGACAGGATGACGCCTGTCAGCATTGTTCCCGAGGTGCGCTGTTCGAAGGAGTGGGACAGTTCCTCGATCGCGAACACCACACCCGCCAGCGGGGTGTTGAAGGCCGCCGAGACACCGGCGGCACCCCCGGCCAGAATCGCGCCGCGCTTGATCGTGACGTTGGAATGGCCGAGCAGCCGCGAGAATCCGTGCATGATCGACGCGCCGATCTGCACGGTCGGGCCCTCGCGGCCGATCGAAGCGCCGCAGAACAGGCCGAACGTCGTCAGGATGATCTTGCCGATGGCCACCCGCAATGACAGGACGCGGTTGACGACGGCAAAATTGTCCATGTGCAGGGTGGCGATGGTCTGCGGGATACCGCTGCCCTGGGCGCCTTTGAAGAATTTCCGCGTCAACCACGTCGAGAAGGCCAGTCCGGCAGGCATGACCACGAGCATGACCCACGGTGACCAGTGAACCATGAGCGTGCGTTTCCGCGCGGCCCAGTCCGCGGCGTTGGCGAAGGTCACGGCCGCGATTCCGACAAGAACGGCACCGAGCCAGTAAACGAGCGTGCGCCGCCACTGCGTGGTGGTCACGCGGGCGGACCGGCTCAGATGGCGGATGCGTTGCTGCTGGTGCAAGGGTGAATTCTGTCCCATGTCGATCCATTCAAGGCGCCGGGCCATTCAAGACGCGAGGCGAAAATCGTGATCGGCGCTCGGCTGACACGCCCCGGATAGACCGGTCCTGACAGGTCGGATGGACAGGGGTCAAGTTAAGTGCGGCGGAAAAGCGGAGTTTTGTCAAAAAAACATCATGCTCAGGGCAGAACCGGCACGCCCGTATGCTTGGCCTTGTCGTCGGGCTCGACATGGATGTGTATCACGGCCCGACCCAGTTGCCGGCGCAAAGCATGCTCCACACGGTCACAGATTTCATGGGCATCGTGAACCGTCATGACGCCGGGCACGACGAGGTGGAATTCAATGAAGCTGATGCTGCCCGCGCGGCGGATACGCAGGTCGTGCGCTTCGATGGCGCCGCGCGCCTGCTCGGAAATGACGGTGCGGATGAGTTCGAGGGTCTGGGCGTCCGGCGCTTCATCCATGAGGCCACCTATAGAATGGCGTGTCATTTCGAACCCGACCCGGAGCACATTGACCGCAACCAGAGCCGAAAGAATGGCGTCCAGCCGCAGATAGCCGGTCAGCGGGATCAGGGAGACGCCGACCACGAGGGCGCCCGTCGTCCACACGTCCGAAAGGATATGATCGCCACTGGCCTTGAGCGCGGGAGAGTGACGACGACGTCCCGCGCCGAGGAGAATGAGGCCCCAGGCAAGATTTACGAGGCCTGCAAGCGCATTGAGCGTCACGCCGCGCCACGGTGCGAGAAGGGGGGAAGGATGCTGCCAGTCTTCCCACGCGACGAAGCCGATGCCGATCGCCGTGCCGATCACCAGAACGCCCTCGGCCACGGCGGAGAGGTATTCTGCCTTTTCGTGCCCGTAGGTGTGGTTTTCGTCCGGGGGGAGGGCTGAGACATGCAGCGCCCAGAGCGTTCCGATGGCGGCGGCGACGTTGATGACCGTCTCCAGCGCGTCCGACAGGAGTGCGGCGCTTCCGCTGACATGCCAGGCCAGATATTTCAGTCCCAGCACGATCAGGCTGATCAGGACCGAACCGATCCCGAAGCGCAGTTTGACGCTGTCCTGCATCAGATCGGGGCCGGAGTCGGCGCGCGACACGCCGTGTCGTGTCCGGCACATCCCTCTTCTTCGATCTGGAACGTCGGGTGCGAGATGTCGAAACGCTCGACCAGAAGCCGTGTCGCGTTTCTGAGCAGAGAATCCGGACGTGTCGATCGCGTATCCGCCACGAGATGAACGGTCAGGGCGGTTTCGGTCGTGCTCATCGGCCAGATGTGGAGATGATGCACGCCTTGGACGCCTTCGAGGCCGAGCAGGGCATCCTCGACCCTGTCGGGGTCGATCCCGCGCGGCACCGCGTCCAGCGCCATGTCCAGCGAACCGCGCAACAGCGACCATGTGCCCAGAACGATGACGATCGAAACGAGCAGGCTTACGATCGGATCGAGGATCGTCCAGCCGGTGAAGACGATCACAAGCCCGGAGACGACCACGGCCAGCGACATGAGCGCGTCGGACGCCATGTGAAGGAAGGCCCCCCGGATGTTGAGGTCGCTCTGGCTCCCGCGCATCAGCAGCAGCGCCGTACCGCCGTTGATGAGGATACCGATCGCGGCGACGATCGTGACCGTCCAGCCCGCGACGGGGGCCGGGTGCAGGAGCCGGAGCACCGCTTCCCAGACGATCCCGCCGGTCACGAGCATCAGAAGCATGGCGTTGAACAGGGCGGAGATAATGGTCGAGCGCTTCAGGCCGTAGGTGAAGCGTGTCGAGGGCGCGCGCTGGGCGAGCCGATGCGCCAGCCAGGCGGCCGCGAGGCCCAGGACATCGGAAAGATTGTGTCCGGCATCGGCGAGCAGGGCGAGAGCATGCGCCCAGAAACCCCACAGCGCTTCGGCCATGACATAGACGACATTCAGCGTGATGCCGATGGCGAATGCGGCGCCGTAGCTCGCCGGCTCGTGATGGTGATGCCCGAACAGGCCGTGATCATGATGGTCATGGTCATGGTCATGGTCATGGTCATGGGAAGAGTGGTCATGTCCGTGACCGGCGTCAGGCCCGCAACCTTCATGGTCATGATCATGGGGATGGTCGTGCGTGGCCATGGGCGAAGACTCGAAGCGAGAGGTGGACGGACCGCATAGCGTATTCCGCAGACCGCATACTATAACAGGATCATGTCACGCATGGTGTACCCTGTCGCGGGGGTGAGGCCATGCCGGATGCGGGTGAAAGTCCGATTGTGAACGCGTCGCGTGCGGGCTATCGTTTCGATTATGATATTTCGTAAGATCCGGAGGCATCGCCTCCTGCTTCTCATGCTCTCGGTCGTTCCATGCGCCGCCCCCGTTTCAGCGGCGCCGCCATCATCGGGGCCATTATCGGGACCAGCGGCGCTGGAAGCCCTCGAAGCCGCGCATTACAAGGCCGAGTGGGCCGCCTCGCCGACGGGGGCGACACAGGCCGGGATTCACACTTACGATGACCGGCTCGATGACGTTTCCGACGCGTTCCGCGCAACGCAGGTGGCCAGGCTGCACCGCGAATACGCGGCCCTCGCCGCGCTGGAGACGTCCGGCCTGTCACAGGCCCAGCGTGATGATCGCGAAGTTCTCATGGGCATCATCAGCGGCCAGTTGACCCTTGAAGAAAAAATCCGTCCGTTCCGTCGCATGCCCGCCCAATATGTCGATCTGGCGACCGGCGCGCTTTACAGCCTCGCCTCCCGGGATTTCGCGCCCGCTTCCGACCGGCTGCGCAATGTCCTTGCCCGCGAAGCGGCGATCCCAGCCCTGCTGAAGCAGGCAGAAGCGCAGATCGGGGATGTGCCCGCCGTCTATCTGGAAATCGCCAGAGCCGATCTCGAAGGCGCCATCCAGTTCGTCGGCGGCAACATTCCCGAAGCCTTCGCGGCCGTTCACGATCCGGCCCTGCAATCCCGGCTCAAGGCCGAAACGCGGCGCACGCTGGCGGCTCTGGCGCGGTATGGCGTCTATCTCGAGCATCTGAAGCCCTCAGGCACGTTCGCGCTGGGCCGCGATACCATACGCGCGCTCCTGGCGGCCGACCTGGTGGATCTTCCCATCGACAGCCTCATCGCCGCTGGCAGGGCGCAGCTCGATCGCGACCGGACGGCGTTTCTGGCCACGGAACGCGAAATCGACCCGGCGCATCCTGATCATGCCCTGGACGAGGTGCGGGCCGATCATCCCAGGCCCGAGACCCTGCTGCCCATGGTGAAGGCCCAGCTCAAGGGCCTTCAGGATTATGTGCTCGCCAGGAAGCTCGTCACGCTGCCGTCCCATGCGCTGCCGGATGTCATCGATACGCCGTCTTTCGAGCGCTCCCTGCTCGTCGCGGCCATGGACTGGCCCGGCCCGTTCGAGACGAAGGCGACCACGGCATTCTACGACGTGACGCCGCCGGAAAAGACCTGGACGAAAGCGCGGACCGAGGAACTGCTGCGTGACCTCAACCGGCCGGCCCTGCTCAACATCACCGTCCATGAAGTGATGCCCGGGCATTTCACGCAGGGACTGTATCGCAGCGCCCATCCCGAATGGTCGCTCGTGCGCAAGGCGGCGTCGTCTTATGCGACGACCGAAGGCTGGGCGCATTACACCGAACAGATGATGGTCGAACAGGGTCTGGGCGACGCCAGGCTGCGCCTCATGCAGTTGCAGGATGCCCTGCTGCGCGACTGTCGCTTCCTGGCCTCGTTCGGCATGCACACGCAGGGGATGAGCCTCGCCGACGCCACGACCATGATGCGCCAGCAGTGCTTCCAGTCTCCGGGCATGGCTTACAAGGAAGCCCGGCGGGGTACCGCCGATCCCGGCTATTATTCCTATACGCTCGGCAAGCTCATGATCCTGCATCTGCGCGAAGACATGCGGAAGGCGAAGGGGCCGCGATTCTCGCTGCAGGCGTTTCATGACGGGTTCCTCGGCAGCGCCCTGGTGCCCGTGCGGATCATCCGCCGGGAGATGACGGGGCGGGACGAGCCGCTGCTGTGAGAGCGTTTCACCCGGAGCCTTCTCTTGACAAATGGGGCCAAGCCATGACTTCCAGCCGGGCATGATCCGGCTTACCGAACTCAGGCTCCCGCTCGACCATTCTCCAGAGGCGCTGCGTGCGGCGGTGCTGGAACGCCTGGGCATCGCCCCGGACGATCTGCAAGACCTGCATGTGGCGCGTCGCGGCTACGACGCGCGCCGTCGGGGGCGCATCCTGCTCGTCTACAGCATGGACTGCGTCATTCGGGATGAAGCCGCTGCGCTGGCACGCTTTGCCGATGATCCCCACGTCCAGCCGACGCCCGATACGGCCTATCGCATGCCCCTGGCACCGGCCGACGCACCGCGTCCGGTGGTGGTCGGGGCCGGTCCATGCGGATTGATGGCCGCGCTGATCCTCGCGCAGGCCGGGCTGCGTCCCATCGTTCTGGAGCGCGGCAAGGCCGTTCGAGAACGCACGGTCGACACGTTCGCGCTGTGGCGACGCTCCGTGCTGACGCCGGAAAGCAACGTGCAGTTCGGCGAAGGCGGGGCGGGCACGTTCTCGGACGGCAAGCTCTATAGCGGCGTCAGCGATCCGCGCCATCTGGGGCGGAAGGTGCTTGAGGAATTCGTCAAGGCGGGCGCGCCGGAGGAGATTCTCTTTGTCTCCAAGCCGCATATCGGCACCTTCCGCCTTGTCAGCATGGTCGAGCACATGCGCGCGGAGATCGAGCGCCTCGGCGGCGAATACCGGTTCGAGACCAGGGTCGTCGGCCTCGTGGGCGATCGGGCCGTCGATGGGACGACGACGTTGCTGCGGGCGCTCCGGCTTGCGGATGGAAGCGAACTTGCGGCGTCGCAGGTCGTGCTGGCCGTTGGTCATTCGGCGCGCGATACGTTCGAGGTGCTGCGGGATTGCGGTGTGGCGATGACCGCCAAACCGTTCTCGATCGGCGTGCGCATCGAGCATCCGCAATCCGTCATCGACCTGGCCCGCTTCGGCGACCAGGCGGGGCATGCCATGATTGGCGCCGCGGATTACAAGCTCGTCCATCATGCCAGCAACGGACGCGGCGTGTATTCCTTCTGCATGTGTCCGGGCGGCACGGTCGTCGCGGCGACTTCGGAAGCGGGACAGGTCGTGACCAACGGCATGAGCCAGTATTCCCGGGCCGAGCGCAACGCCAATGCGGGCATGGTCGTGGAGGTGACGCCCGAGCGTGACTATCCCGGTGATGTTCTGGCGGGTGTGGCGTTCCAGCGGCACTGGGAAAAGGCGGCTTTCGTCGCGGGTGGCGGCGATTACAGGGCGCCCGCGCAGCGTGTCGGCGATTTTCTCGCAGGGCGCGCTTCGGTTCACCTGGGTTCGGTCGTGCCTTCCTACAAACCCGGCGTGACCCCGACGGACCTGTCTCTCTGCCTGCCGGATTTCGCCGTCGAGGCCATGCGCGAGGCGCTTCCGCATTTCGAGCGCAAGCTCAGGGGATATGCGATGGAAGACGCCGTCATGACGGGCGTCGAAACGCGGACCTCATCCCCCATCCGCATGGCACGCGACGTGGAGGGGCAAAGCCCCACATGGCGCGGTCTTTTTCCCGCCGGTGAGGGCGCGGGCTATGCGGGCGGTATTCTTTCAGCGGGAATCGATGGCATCCGGGCGGCGGAATGGGTCGCCGCGGCTCTGCGTCGTGCGACGGATCGGGCCTGAAGCCGACGCTGTATGCCCTTGCTGGAAGGCCATGGGTTCCGGCGCGGTCAGGTCTGGAAATTCGCCACCAGCTTCTGGAGTTCCGAGGGGTCGTCCACCAGCATGGCCTGTCGGCGCAGCATATCGCAGGTCTCGAGCGACAGGGAGCGCACCATCTGCTTGACGAGCGGCAGGGCGCTCGCGGTCATGGAAAACGAGCGCAGGCCAAGGCCGATCAGGAGGGCCACGGCGCGCGGGTCCGACGCCAGCTCGCCGCAGACGCAGACGGGTCGGTGCGAGCGCAGGGCCGCGTTCGCTGTCGTGCCGATCAGGCGCAGGATCGCCGGATGCAGGGCCGAGTAAACGTTCGAGTCCAGGGCCCCGCTGCGGTCGACGGCCAGCGTGTACATGGTGAGGTCGTTGGTGCCGATGGCCAGAAATTCGGCCTGATGAACCAGGATGTCGGCCGTCATCGCCGCGGCGGGCGTTTCGATCATGATGCCCAGCGGTGGCAGCTTGGTCGGCAGCTTGATGCCGCGCCTGCGCAGACGTCGCGCGACTTTTTCGTAGATTTCGCGGGCTTCACGGATCTCGGACAGGGCCGTCACCATGGGCAGCAGAACGCGGACCGGGCCATGCAGGGATGCGCGCAGGATGGCGGCGAACTGGGTTTCGAGAATGTCGGGGTGGCTGAGCAAAAGACGCAGGCCGCGCATGCTCAGCATCTGCCCGTCTTCCGGCATGCCGTAGCCCAGTGCGCGGAGCCGGTCGATGCCTTTGTCGCCGCCCCAGTCCAGCACGCGGATCGTCACCGGATGATTTTCCATCCCGCGCACGAAAATGGCATAGGTCTCGTATTGTTCCTCCTCGTCGGGCATGTCGCCTTCGAAAAGGAATTCGCTCCGGAGCAGTCCGATGCCCTGGGCCCCGCTCTGATGCACGGGCGGAAGTTCGGTGGTGAGTTCGACATTGGCGAGAAGCTCGATGTCTTCGCCGTCGGTCAGGCGCGCCGGAAGACGGCGCAACCGACCAAAGCCACGACGCAGGCGCGCCTCTTCTTCCATGGCGGCACGGGCGGCGGCGAGCGTCGTCGCATCCGGATTGATGAAAACTTCGCCACTCGTGCCGTTGACGACGACCAGATCGCCATCCTGCAACAGGGTCGCGAGGTGCGGGACGGAGAGCACGGCCGGTATGTTGAGCGCGCGCAGCATGATCGCCGTGTGGTCGGTCGTGCCTCCGCTTTCCGTGATCACGGCGGCGAAATGCGACGGATTGACCAGCGCGGCATCGGCGGGCCGAAGCTGCTCGATCGCCAGGGCGCAGCCATGAGGCAGATGTGAAAACGTGCGGAACGATACGCCGCTGAGATTACGCAGCAGTCGCCGCGCGATCTCGCGAAATTCACCGGCGCGACGCGTGGCGGCTTCGCGTTCTTCTTCGGATGTGTCGTCCTTCGGGCCGGTCTGGTGCGCGAGCGTTTCGCTCTCCTCCTTCACGGCGGCCTCGGATGTCAGACCTTCTTCGAGAATGCGCGCGCGCGCGGCGCGGATCAGCCTGGAGTGACCCAGCATACGCTCGTAAACGTCAAGGAGTGCTCCGATTTCCTCGCGGCCCTCGGCCGGGAAATTTTCGAGCTTGCTACGAAGTTTGGCGAGCTGGCGCTGGGTCCGCGCGACGGCGTCGTCGAAGCGGGCACCCTCTTCTTCAGGGGAGGTGCTTGCATGCGTGTGGATGATGGCGGGAAGCGGTTTTTCGGACGCGAAAGCCACCGGTGCGATCACGATGCCCGGGCAGACTCCCTTGCCGTGGAGTACGCGCATGGGGCGACCGGGGACGGACTCGAGCGGGAGTGCAAGCGCTTTTGCTCGTGAACGACTTTCAGTCACGTTCGCCGAAGCCGTCGGCGATCAGTGCGGCAATCGCCGAGATGGCGTCCTCGGCCTGCGGACCAGTGCCGGTCAGGGTGACATGTTCCCCTTTGCCCGCCCCCAGCATCATGAGACCCATGATCGAAAGGGCGGAAACGCTCTGCCCGCCGCGGGCGACCTCGACTTCGGCGTCATATTGCTCCGCCGTCAGCACGAGTTTCGCCGACGCCCGTGCATGCAGGCCGAGCGGATTGACGATTTCCACAGTCCTGCAGGTCTGGATGTCGGTCATGAAACGGCGTGACGCAGCGGGATCACGTTGGCGTTCATTCCGCCGCGGCTGTCCGCCCCCAGAAGAGGGGATGCGTGAGGCGCGAGAGCTTCGGCGATGGTTTCCTCGCAGCATTTGCCGCCCTGAAGACAGGATTGCGGTAACTCGGACGCGGCGGCGATATATTTGCGCCCGGCGCTGGTCGCCAGGGCGATGCACGAGGCGAGATCACGATGCTCGCGGCTTTTGACGAGCTTGACCAGCATGGGCATGTTGACGCCGGCAATGACCTCCACATGGTCGGGCTCGCGGACCGAGAGGGCGAGATTGGAGGGCGTGCTGCCGAAAATATCCGTCAGCAGCAGGACGCCTTCGCCGGTATCGACCGCATGGACCGCGTCGAGCAGGGCCGGACGCAGCTGTGCGATCTCGTCCTCGCGCTCGACCGGGACACTCAGAAGCTGGGTCTGCGGGCCAATGACGTGCTCGACGGTTTCGCGCAGGGAATCGCCAAGATGGCCATGGGTGATGAGGACGATGCCGATCATCCGGTCGCTCCGGTGAAATGGGCCCGTCGCGTCAGCCGGGCAGTTGCCAGACAGGGCGCAAAAGGATTGCGGGCGAGATATCGGAAGAGCTGCGACGGGTTCAAGTGGTTTCGGTCCGGGCTGTGTCGATCGTCTGGTCCTGTCGAGGCGGACGTGCCCAGCGCCAGGTGCTCCGCCCCTGACGGGCGAGTTCCCGATGCATGACCACGATTGGCTCGTCTGGCAAGACCGACTCGCGTTCCGAGGCCAGCGTGTCGGCCACGGCTTCGACGAGTGTGACAGAGCGGTGCTGTCCGCCTGAGCAGCCGATGGCAACGGTGGCGTGCTTTTTCCCCTCCGTTACGAAGCGGGGCAGCACGAGACGCAGCAGGGCGAGAATCTGATCGAGAAAGGTTTTGTAATCAGGGTCCTGCCCGACGAAGGCCTGAACCTGCGGATCGAGGCCTGTCAGGGGCTTGAGAACCGGATCGTAATGCGGGTTGCGCAGGAAGCGCGCATCGAAAACGATGTCGGCTTCGCGCGGAAGGCCCGCGGGGTAAGCGAAGGACATGAGCGTGACGGTCAGCGATTCGCCGTCTCGCATATTGCCGAAACGCGTCTCGATCAGGCGGCGCAGATCGTGGGGCGGCAGTTCCGACGTATCGATGATGAAATCCGCATGGGCACGCAGGGGGGCGAGAAGAATCGTTTCCTGAGCGATGCTCGATGCCAGTCCGGGGGCCGCATTGGGAGCGTTGTCCAGCGGATGGCGCCGACGCGTGGCCGTGAAGCGACGAAGCAGCACGTCGGTCTCGGCGGTGGCATAGAGCAGTTCCGCGCGACAGTCCGGCCGGGCCCGGAGCCGTGACAGCGCGTCCAGAACGGCCTGAGCCTCGAAACCGCGCGTGCGGACGTCAACTCCTACGGCCAGTGGCTGATCGCTGCGCGAGACGAGCGTGTCGACCATGTCGAGCGGCGGGTTGTCGACGACCTCGTGACCCAGATCCTCGAGGATGCGAAGGATTGACGACTTCCCGGCGCCCGAGAGACCGGTCACCAGCAGAACGCGACGCAGACTGTCTCCACAGGTTTCCGGAATCGTGATCATTTCCACTTCCAGAGTGGATGATCTGCCAACGAAATGTCGCAATCATGATGCATCGTATGAGACTAGCCTCATTCGGTTACGGGTGGGAACGGTGTTGACGCAGAATTGTCACCGTTCGCGCCCGTCAGGAGTTCATGGCCGCACGATGCTTCGCAGTTAGAGAGGCATCGTAGCGTGGTCCGGATGATCGCGACGGCGCCCGCGTGCCGGGGATCGAGGTTGATCGACACGACCCCGCTTTCCGGATGACGTTGTTCCGTGGGCAGACGCGTGCTGTCCGGGCTGGATGAGAGCGCGACGTGCAGTCGAACCCGCACGGGGGATGCGCGATGGGGAAGTCTCACGATTCCGACCCCCCGTATTTCCATCAGCCCGGCAATCGAGTCCGGGACGCTGGCCAGACCGTTTTCAAGGATGATCCTGTCATCGGCAACCAGATCGAACCCGGCGTCGATCAGCCGCAACAGAAGATCGCTTTTGCCGCTGCCCGGCGCGCCCGTCAGGATGACCGCTTCCTCTCCGAGCGCGGCGCAGGAAGCATGAATGGTGCGCCGTTCGATCATCGGAAATTAAAAACCCCAAAAACGGAGGCGGAAAAGGCAAATAAGGATCTCAAAGTTTCATTATTTGGTGCAGATTCCCAAAAATTATCGACTTGTCTTGAGGTTGCACGACGAAAAAGATGGATCAGGGCGTGTTTCACGCGTTTGGCACGGCGTTTGCAGAGTGTCCGGCAAGCCTGGCAATTCAGCCGAGGCGAGGCTGGAAAGGCCAAGACCATGTTCCGCTCCTCTCTTTTCGTCGCCGTTCTTGCTGCTGCGTCTATTGCCACGCCCGCGCTCGCGCAGGATGGCGTGGACGCGAACAGCAAGGCGATCGACATCACCAATGTGGATCTCAGCGATCACGCTTCATGGAAGCAGCTCGATCGTGAGGTCGACCGTACCGCCCATCAGATCTGCGCGCGTATCACGGGCAGTTCCAGCCTTTTTGATCCGGCTCTCGAAGAGTGCGAGAAAGAGGCCCGTCAGAATGCCCGGCAGCAGATGTATGCGGCGCGCGCGCGCCGACAGGCGAGTGCGGATACCCAGGTCGCGACGGTTCTCACCCTGCCGCGCGGATGAGATGTGGGAACGCGACCAGGCGTTATCCCCGATCGGCGCGCGGAAGTCGGATGACAAATCGCGCGCCGGTGACAGCACCGTTCGGGTCATGCTGGTTCTCCGCTTCGAGCGTACCATGCAGCGCCTCGATGATCTGACGGCTGATCGCAAGACCCAGCCCCGAATGCTGGCCGAAATGCTCTGAATGAGGCCGCTCCGAATAGAACCGGTCGAAGATATCATTCAGCTTGCCCTCCGGAATCCCCGGCCCTTCGTCCGTCACCGTGATTTCGACGGTCTGACCCTCTTCGGTCGCCTCCAGCGTGATGACTCCGCGAGGCGGCGAAAACGAAATGGCGTTGCCGATCAGGTTGCGCAGGACCTGTACGAGACGATCCTCCACGGCGAGCACGAAAACAGGGCGTGGTTCCGCCCCGTTGACGAGGCGCAGAATGGCATCCTCTTCCTTGCGTGTCGTCTGGTGCATTTCTGTCAGAATGGCCAGAAGGGCGGCCACGTCGATCGCGGTCGGTCTTGTGCGTGACATTTCCGCATCCAGGCGGCTTGCATCCGAAATGTCGCTGATGAGGCGATCCATACGGCGGACATCGTTGCTGATGATCGCAAGCAGACGCGACTGGCGCTCGCGGTTCTCGATCCGGGGCAGGGTTTCGATGGCCGAGCGGATCGATGAAAGCGGGTTTTTCAGCTCGTGGCTGACATCGGCGGCGAAGCGCTCCGTTGAATCCATGCGCCCCCACAAGGCAAGGACGCTCCCGCGCAGGGCGCGGGCCAGCACGCCGATTTCGTCGCGCCGCACCAGCATGCGTTCCGGCACCGAGTCCACCCGGCCGCTATCGTCACGCATTTCGTGGGATGCGCGCGCCAGACGCAGAAGCGGACGCGCGATCGTTCGGGACAGATACCAGGACACCAGAAACGTCACGACCAGGGCTGCGAGAAACAGCGAGAGAATGGAGGAGCGCACCGCGAAGAGCGAGCGGTCCACTTCCTGGGCCTGACGTGTCAGCTGGATGACGCCTACGGTCTGGCCATCATGGATGACGGGCTCGGCGACCGTGATGATGAGCTGGTGGTCGCGTGTGCGGCGGATATAGGGCGCGGCTTCCGGCAGGCCCGAACGTTCTCCCGTGTCGGAATTGGGCGGCGGCGGGTCGCTCGGCGCGTCCAGCGTGACGATCCCCTCGCGTGAACTCAGAGGCAGCAGGGAGAGCAGCCATTCGTAGAAAATTTCCACCACATTGTCGCGCGGGGGATGCCAGCCTTCGGGTGCGCTGTCTGGGGTGGGCGGAAGATCCTGGCTCCTGATCTCCTTGCCGAGACCCGTGCCCGAGACCGTGTCCGACACGGAAGGCGCGGGTGTTTCGCGGCGGCGGCGGCGGCGAGCGAGGACGGCTTCGTCGCGACTGTCGGCGACAAGCTTGCCGTCGGGGCCGACCAGTCTGGCATGGGCGTTCGGGCTGGGTTCGGTCAGGCGCAGGAGCAGGGGGCGGGCGAGGGCATCATCCAGCATGAATTCGCTGCCGGGAAGCGGATGGCGATCGGGCGTGCGGATCACCGCGTTCTGGCCGAGCGCGTTGGCATAGATATGGGCCTGCTCGCGCAGCGCGCCGACCTCGGTTTCGAGCAGGCTGTTCTGGAAATCGTTGAGGAAAAGCAGCGTTACGGCGAGGAGGGCGAGCGGCAGCGTGTTGATCAGCATGATTCGCCGCATCAGCGGCGAGGAGAAGCGCGGGCGTCGGTGCTCGCGGGTATAGGCGGTCAGCCGCCTTCGCCCCGCTTGCGCCAGGCGTTGCAGATAGGTCCGGATCGGCTGGAAAGGCTGCCGCTCAGGCGAGTCTCTCAGGAGTTTTTCGCGCTCCCGCACAGGCATCAGTCTTCCTTGTAGCGATAACCGATGCCGTAGAGCGTTTCGATCTGGTTGAAGTCGTCATCGACCTGCCGGAACTTCTTGCGGACCCGCTTGATGTGGCTGTCGATCGTCCGGTCATCGACATAGATGTTGTCGCCATAGGCCGCGTCGATGAGCTGGTCGCGTGATTTCACCATGCCGGGGCGCAGCGCAAGCGCCTTGACCAGCAGGAATTCCGTCACGGTCAGGGGGATGTCCTTACCGCGCCACAGGCACTGGTGGCGTGTTTCGTCGAGCGTCAGGCTGCCGCGGAGCAGGGCGCTCGCGGCGGTCCCGACGCCACTGGCCTCGGCGCGGCTGGATTCCTGCCGACGCAGGAGCGCGCGGATGCGCTCGAGCAGGAGGCGTTGCGAAAACGGCTTGGTGATGTAGTCGTCGGCGCCCAGACGCAGCCCCATGAGCTGATCCAGTTCCTCGTCCTTCGATGTCAGAAAGATCACGGGCAGGGCCGAGCGTGCGCGCAGGCGTTGCAGCAGCTCCATGCCGTCCATGCGCGGCATCTTGACGTCGAGCACGGCAAGGCTGACGGGGCGACTGGTGATGCCCTGCAGGGCGGCCTCGCCGTCGGTGTAGGTATGGACGGTAAATCCCTCGGCCTCGAGCGCCATCTGCACCGAGGTCAGGATGTTGCGGTCGTCGTCCACGAGCGCGATGGTATGTTTTGTCGTCTCCATGACGGGCGCATCCGATGCTTAAGAAGTGCTCAAGAAAGAGGGGCCGGAAATCCGGCCATGCGATGGGGCCGGAGATCGGGGACCGTCAGCCGGGTGAGGATAATCGGGTTGGTACAGAAGCCAAGAGGGATTAGCCAAAGGAGATTGACCAAAAGGGGGGTTGGCATCTGACGATTTGCCGCCACCTATAATGTATGCGTGCGACCGCGCCCAACCGGGGCGGTCGTCGAGTTGCAATCCATGGCTCCTGACGGCATTCTCCCGATCCTCATCGAGGGGGCGCCGGTCGGGGCTTTCCAGGAACGCCCGGCGTGCTCATGGAGGCTCCGGGCCAGAATTCGAGGTCGTAACATACGATGACGACAGAGCACGATATTCACGATGCGTCCCAGACGGCGGATGCGTCGGACACGACTGGCGGCGCTCAAGGCGCCGCATCCGGTGCCGCGGATGGTCCCGAAGAGACCATGCAGGCCGCCGCCGCCCGCATTCATGAGCTTGAGGCGCAGGCCGAAGAGTTCCGCGACAAGTGGATGCGCTCGGAAGCCGAGATGCAGAATCTCCGCGCGCGTACCAAGCGTGAGATCGAGGACGCCCGTCAGTACGCGGTCCAGAAATTCTCACGCGATATCGTCGAAGCTGCCGAGAACGTCCAGCGTGGTCTGGCCTCTTTGCCTGAGAAGAGCGAGCACGAGGATCCGCTGCTGACGAAACTGCGGGAAGGTTTTGAAGGTACGGAGCGTTCGTTCATCGGCATTCTTGAGCGTCACGGCGTCAAATGCCAGCATCCCGTCGGGGACTCTTTCGACGCCAACCTTCATCAGGCGATGGCGGAGCAGCCGAGTGCAGAACATGCGCCGGGCACGGTCATCCAGGCCTGGACGCCGACATGGACGTTGCATGGCCGCCTGCTCAAGCCGGCCATGGTGGTCGTGTCGAAGGCTGGCGCCGGGGCCGAAGGCGCTGAATCGGCTTCGAGCGCGTCCTGACGTGCATCGGAAGGCTTGAAACGCTTCGCGCGCTTTCTTACATCCATTTCCATAGAACGGGCATCCGTCAGGGGTGCCGCGATAGGGCGGAGAGCGGTGCCTTCAAGGGCTGCTTTCCGCCGCTGTAAAAGGAAGAAAATATGAGCAAGGTCATTGGCATCGATCTCGGCACCACGAATTCCTGCGTGGCGGTGCGCGAGGGTGACGAAACGCGCGTTATCGAGAACAGCGAAGGCGCGCGCACCACGCCGTCCATGGTTGCTTTCACCGAAGGCGGCGAGCGCCTCGTCGGGCAGGCCGCCAAGCGTCAGGCCGTCACCAACCCGACCAACACGCTGTATGCCGTCAAGCGCCTGATCGGCCGTCGTTATGACGATCCGACCGTGGAGAAAGACAAGGCGATGGTGCCTTATGCCATCGTCAAGGGTGACAACGGCGACGCATGGGTCGAAGCGCGCGGCGAGAAATACGCGCCGTCGCAGATTTCGGCGTTCGTGCTCGGCAAGATGAAGGAAACGGCCGAGGCTTATCTCGGCGAGACGGTGACGCAGGCCGTCATCACGGTTCCGGCCTATTTCAACGACGCCCAGCGTCAGGCGACGCGTGACGCGGGCCGCATCGCGGGCCTCGAAGTGCTGCGCATCATCAACGAGCCCACGGCGGCGGCTCTGGCCTATGGTCTCGGCAAGCGCGATTCCGGCACGGTGGCGGTCTATGACCTCGGCGGCGGCACGTTCGACGTGTCCGTGCTCGAGATTTCCGACGGCGTGATCGAAGTGAAGTCCACCAATGGCGACACGTTCCTCGGCGGTGAAGACTTCGACAACCGCATCATCGATTACCTCGCGGACGAGTTCAAGCGCGAGCAGGGCATCGATCTGCGTGGCGACAAGCTGGCGCTCCAGCGTCTGAAGGAAGCCGCGGAAAAGGCGAAGATCGAGCTGTCTTCCTCCAAGGAGACCGAGATCAACCTGCCGTTTATCACGGCCGACGCCTCCGGTCCGAAGCATCTCGTCGTCAAGCTGACGCGCGCGAAGCTTGAGAGCCTCGTGGATGATCTGGTACAGCGCACGCTGGGTCCGTGCCGTGCGGCTCTGAAGGATGCGGGTGTGTCTCCGGCCGAGATCGATGAGGTCATCCTCGTCGGCGGCATGACGCGCATGCCCAAGGTCATCGAGGCCGTGAAGCAGTTCTTCGGCAAGGAGCCGGCGCGCAACGTGAACCCCGATGAAGTCGTGGCGATCGGCGCGGCGATCCAGGGCGCCGTGCTCAAGGGCGACGTCAAGGATGTGCTGCTGCTCGACGTGACGCCGCTGTCACTGGGCATCGAGACGCTGGGAGGTGTTTTCACCCGTCTGATCGATCGCAACACGACGATCCCGACGAAGAAGAGCCAGACCTTCTCGACCGCCGAAGACAACCAGAGCGCCGTGACCATCAAGGTCTATCAGGGCGAACGCGAGATGGCGGCCGATAACAAGCTGCTGGGCAACTTCGACCTTCAGGGGATTGCCCCGGCGCCGCGTGGCATGCCCCAGATCGAAGTCACGTTCGACATCGACGCCAACGGCATCGTCAATGTTTCGGCCAAGGACAAGGCGACCAACAAGGAGCAGCAGATCAAGATCCAGGCTTCTGGTGGTCTGTCGGATTCCGATATCGATCGCATGGTCAAGGAAGCGGAAGCCAACGCGACCGCCGACAAGGCCAAGCGTGAACTGGTCGAGCAGCGCAACAGCGCCGATGCCCTGGTCGATCAGACCGAGAAGTCGCTGAAGGAAGCCGGTGACAAGGTGCCGGCGGCGGACAAGACCGAGGCCGAAGCCGCGATCGCCGCCGTTCGCGAAGCGATGAACGGGAGCGACGCCGAGGCTCTGAAGTCCGCGACAGAGCGTCTGACGCAGGCGGCCATGAAGGTTGGTCAGGCTGTCTACGCCCAGCAGGGCGGCGAAGCCGGTGCCGCCGGTGAGCAGCCGGGCGCGAAGGACGACAACGTCGTGGACGCCGATTTCGAAGAAATCGACGACAAGAAGAACTGAACTGAAATGTCAGACGGGCCGGGATTTTCACGATCCCGGTCCCGTTGACGTTGATGTCATTCTGGCGCCCGTGCTTCCGGAATCGGGAGACGGGCGTTTCGAGTTTCAGGACCGTGGATGCTCTTTTCTGAGGGCGATCGATCCCACGGCACGTTCTGGACCCCCATTCCGAGGATCCAATGGCCACCAAACTTGACTATTATGCCGTTCTTGAAGTGTCGCGCACCGCGACGGGCGACGAACTGAAAAAATCCTACCGCAGGCTGGCGATGAAGTATCACCCGGATCGCAATCCGGGCGATACGGAAGCCGAGGCACAGTTCAAGCAGATCAGCGAAGCTTATGAAGTCCTCAAGGACGACCAGAAGCGTGCGGCTTACGATCGCTTTGGTCATGACGCCTTCGAAGGTGGCATGGGCGGTGGTGGCGGCTTTGGTGGCGCCGGTGGTTTCAGCGATATTTTCGAGCAGATGTTCGGGGACATGATGGGGGGGCGTCGCGGCGGCGGCCGCCGCGCCGGTTCCGATCTCCAGATCCAGATCGAGGTCACGCTGACCGAGGCTTTTGCCGGGGTTACGAAGCCGGTGGAATATCGCACGCGGAAGCTGTGCGAAGCCTGTGACGGGACCGGATCTTCCGACCCTACCCAGGGGCGGACGACCTGTCCGACCTGTCACGGCGCCGGGAAGGTCCGGGCCCAGCAGGGTTTCTTTCTCGTCGAGCGACCCTGTCCGACCTGCCACGGCAGCGGCAGCATGGTCAAGGATCCCTGCAAGGTCTGTCATGGTGTCGGCACGACGGAAGAGACGCGCACGCTCGATATCCCCATCCCGGCGGGCGTCGAGGATGGAACGCGCATCCGCCTGTCCGGCGAAGGGGAGTCGGGTGGAAAGGGTGTGCCCCCAGGCGACCTCTATGTTCATATCGCCGTGGCGCAGCACGATATTTTCCAGCGTGAAGGCGCCAATATCTATTGCCGGGTGCCGGTGCGGATGACGCAGGCCGCGCTGGGCGCGGAGGTTGAGGTTCCGGTCATCGACGGGACACGGGCGCGGGTGAAGATACCGGCCGGGACGCAGTCAGCCGAGACGTTCCGTCTGCGCGGCAAGGGTTTCTCGGTCCTTCGGTCGGCCGCGCGCGGGGATATGTACGTCCAGGTTTCCGTGGAGACGCCCCAGCATCTCACCAAGCGCCAGCGCGAGCTTCTCGAAGAGTTCGAAGCGGGCGCCGACGAGCAGGATCACAGCAAAGCCAATCCTCAGGAAGCCGGGTTCTTTGCCAAGGTGCGCGATTTCTTCGACGGCAAATAACGATCGTCATGACGTGAACGGGTCATAAAAGGGGGCGCTTTGCGCTCCCTTTTTTCGTATGGGTGGCGAAGCGAGGGAGGTGAAGCGTGTCGGGTATTCGGATTGGCGTGGCGGGAGTGACGGGGCGGCTGGGAAGGCTCTGCGTGGAAGAAATCGCGGCGAGGGGGCTGGTCTTTGGCGGCGGCCTGTCGCGACGGCCGGACGGGGCGAGGGGCATGACCGACGATGCGGCGGTGCTCGCGGCGCAATGCGATGTCGTGATCGATGTCAGCCACGCCGATACGGTGATCCATCATGCCGGAATCTTCGCTGACACGGGCTGCGGCTGGGTGCTGGGCACGACCGGCCTCGATGACGATGCCGAGATGGCCGTCGTCGCCGCATCGCGCCGCATTGCCGTTCTCCAGGCCGCCAATTTCGCGCCCGGCGTGAATATGCTGCTCGATCTCGCCCGCCGTCTGGGGGCGACGCTGCCGGGAGGGGATTACGACGCGGAAATCCTCGAAATGCACCATCGGCAGAAAGTGGATGCCCCCTCCGGCACGGCGCTTGCCATCGGTGCGGCTGTGGCGGAAGGACGCGGGGTCTTGCTCGCCGATGTGAAGCGGACGAACCCGACCGGCATCCGCGCAGACGGCGATATTGGATTCGCATCTTTGCGTGGCGGCCAGGTCGTGGGGGAGCACAGCCTCATTTTCACGTCCGGGACAGAGCAGATCACGCTGTCGCATCGTGTTTTCGATCGCCGTGTTTTCGCGCAGGGCGCGGTACGCGGCGCGCGCTGGCTGGCCGGACGGGAAGCCGGGCTTTATGGCATGAGGGATGCGCTGGAAGCATAGCTTTGAGAGGCACGCGGCGCGGCTTTCATCCGCCTTCCGGCGTTAAATCACTTGACCAGCGGTGTGACTTGAGCCAAGCCGTGCGCTTTCGGAATGGGCTCTGCGGCCCTTCCGGTCTCCCTGCGGTCTTTGTGCCGCTACCCCGCTTGCTGAGAGGTCACGGGACGATCAATGCGTAACTACGGCGATTTTCTGTTCACATCGGAATCCGTTTCCGAAGGTCATCCGGACAAGGTGTCTGATCGCATCAGCGATACGGTCCTGGATGCCTATCTCGAGGCTGACCCGGAAGCCCGTGTTGCGTGCGAGACTCTCTGCACGACCAACCGTGTCATTCTGGCCGGCGAAGTGCGCGGTCCCGCCTCGGTCACGACCGAGCTGCTGATCGATCGCGCACGCGCGGCGATCAAGGATATCGGCTACGACCAGGAAGGTTTTTCCTGGAAAAAAGCCGAAATCACCTCCTACCTCCATGCCCAGTCCGCCGACATTGCCGTTGGCGTCGACAGCGCGGGTGCGAAGGACGAGGGCGCGGGCGATCAGGGCATCATGTTCGGCTTCGCGACGCGCGAGACCGAGCATCTCATGCCCGCTCCCCTGTTCTATGCCCAGACGCTGCTCGAGAAGCTCCGCGACTACCGCAAGGCCGGTGATCCGCGCGGCGCAGGCCTGCTGCCCGATGCCAAGAGCCAGGTCACGCTGCGTTACGTCAACGGCAAGCCCGTCGGCGCGACGTCCGTCGTCATCTCCACGCAGCATGAGGACGGTCTGAGCCAGAAGGCTCTGCGCGATACGTTGCGCACAGTGGTGCAGGAAGTCCTGCCTGAAGGCTGGATGTGCCCGGAAGACGAGTTCTACGTGAACCCGACGGGGATTTTCGTCATCGGCGGCCCCGATGGCGACGCGGGGCTGACGGGTCGCAAGATCATCGTGGACACGTATGGTGGCGCCGCTCCGCATGGCGGCGGCGCTTTCTCCGGCAAGGACCCCACCAAGGTCGACCGTTCCGCCGCCTATGCCGCGCGCTATCTTGCGAAGAACGTCGTGGCCTCGGGTCTCGCGGATCGCTGCACGATCCAGCTTTCCTACGCCATTGGCGTCTCCAAGCCCCTGTCGATCTACGTCGATCTTGACGGCACAGGCAAGGATGTGGACGAGGCGAAGCTCGCGCGCACGCTGAACGAGGTGATGGATCTCTCGCCACGCGGTATCCGACGTCACCTGCGTCTGAACCGGCCGATCTACACCGAGACCTCGGCTTATGGTCACTTCGGTCGCATGCCGGACCTTGAGAAGGACAACTTCACCTGGGAGCAGACGGATCTCGTCGATGCCCTGCGTGGTGCTTTCAACCGCTGAGGGCCTGATCCTGTCGGAGACGGTCAACCACAAGCCGCAGCCCGAACGGCTCTATGGTCGCCAGCGGGGACACCCGTTGCGCGCCCGTCAGCAGCGTCTTCTCGAAGACGCCCTTCCGCGTCTGAGGCTCACGCCGGAGCAGGCGCATGATCCTCGCGCGGTGTTCGGGGACGTTTCGGATGTGTGGCTGGAAATCGGATTTGGCGGCGGTGAGCATGCTTTCGCCCAGTCCGAAGCCAACCCCGATGTTGGTTATATCGCTTCGGAAGTTTTCGAAAACGGCCTCTGCTCGTTGATGGGGCGCCTCGTGCCGGAAGGGCAGGAAGCGGATATCGTGCCGCCCGCTCATTTCCGTATCTGGCCGGAGGATGCGCGCCAGCTTCTCAAGTCGCTGCCCGATGGCAGTCTTGGCCGCGTCTATCTGATGTTCCCCGATCCGTGGCCCAAATCCCGTCATGCCAAGCGTCGTTTCGTCCATCCGGCGAATATCGCGGAGGTGGCGCGCGTTCTCAGACCGGGCGGTGTCTGGCGGATCGGCAGCGATCACCCCGTCTATCAGGAATGGGTGCAGGACGTGATGGGCGCGCAGGACCTGTTCGAACTGGTGGATCTGTCGCAGGGTGAACGGCCCGAGGGCTGGTCGCCGACGCGTTACGAGGCCAAGGCCTGGCGCGAAGGCCGTACACCCTTTTACTGGACGTTCGTGCGGCGCGGCGTCTGAGCACCTATTCTGAATGAGAGCGAAGGAAGGTCACGCCATGACGGCGATCGAACGCGAAGAGATGGAATTCGACGTGCTCGTGGTCGGCGGCGGTCCGGCTGGCCTGTCCGCTGCCATTCGTCTGCGGCAGCTCATGCCGGATGCGAGCATCTGCCTCGTCGAGAAAGGCAGCGAGATCGGCGCCCATATCGTGTCCGGGGCCGTCATCGAGCCGCGTTCGCTGGCGGAACTGATCCCTGACTGGCGCGAGCGCGGCGCGCCGCTCGAAACGGAAGTCACGCAGGAGAGCATGCTCTTCCTGACCGAGACCAAAAGCTACGCCATCCCGTGGCTCGACCGTGTGATGCCGCATATGCGCAATCATGGAAATTACGTTGTCTCTCTCGGAGCCGTCTGCCGCTGGCTGGGCGCGCAGGCCGAGGAGATGGGGATCGAGATCTATCCCGGCTTCGCGGGAGCCGATCTTTTCATCGAAGATGGCCGTGTGGCGGGTGTCGTAACCGGTGACATGGGTATGACGCGCGAGGGGAAGCCTGGACCGAATTTCGCGCCCGGCATGATCCTGCGCGCTCGCCAGACGATCCTGGCCGAAGGCGTGCGCGGTTCGCTCACCAAGAAAGCCATGGCGCTCTTCGGCCTGCGCGATGGCGTCGATCCTCAGACCTATGGCCTCGGGATCAAGGAAGTCTGGGAAATTCCGGCGGAAAATCATCGTCCGGGTCTCGTCCAGCATAGTTTCGGCTGGCCCATGGACGACAGGACCTATGGAGGCGCGTGGCTCTATCATTTCGGTGAAAATCTCGTCTCCTACGGGTTCGTGACCGGTCTGGATTACGGCAATACCTATCTCTCGCCCTTCCACGAGATGCAGCGCGTCAAGAACCATCCGGCGTTTCGCAGGCATTTCGAGGGGGGGCGTCGTATCGCCTATGGCGCGCGCGCGCTTTCCGAAGGGGGCTTGCAGTCCATCCCGCGACTGTCCTTTCCCGGCGGTGTATTGACCGGAGATTCCGCGGGTTTTCTCAACGTGCCCAAGATCAAGGGCACGCATACCGCGATGAAGTCCGGGATGCTGGCGGCTGAGGCCGTGGCGGAAGCCCTGTCGACGGAACGCCGGGAAGCGGGCAGCTATACGAAGCTTGTGCGAGACTCCTGGCTCTGGGACGAATTGCGGGGCGTGCGCAATATCCGTCCGGCTTTCGCCAGATGGGGCATGAAACTCGGGGCGCTCTATGCGGGGATCGACAGCATGCTCCTGCGAGGGCGTGCGCCCTGGACGCTGCATTTCAGGCATGCGGATAACGAGGTTCTCAAACCCGCCGCGCTTTGCACGCCGATCGACTATCCAAAGCCGGATGGCGTGGTGACTTTCGACCTCCCCTCTTCTGTTTTCCTGTCGGCGACCAATCATGAAGAGGATCAGCCGATCCATCTGAAGCTGCGCAATCCTGCCCTGTGGAAGACCGTCAACTGGGACGTTTTCCGGTCGCCGGAAAGCCGTTACTGCCCGGCGGGTGTCTATGAAGCTGTGCGGAAGGACGGCGACATGGCGTTGCAGATCAACTCGCAGAACTGCGTGCACTGCAAAACCTGCGATATCAAGGACCCTGCCCAGAACATCGACTGGTGCACGCCTGAAGGTGGGGGCGGTCCCAATTATCCGGTCGGTATGTGACACTCAGGGTATGACGGATGCGGGACTTTTGGTCTAGAACGTTTCGCAACTTCCCAATCGACAGGAAATGGCGATGAAGATTTTGGTCCCGGTCAAACGGGTGGTGGATTACAACGTCAAGCCGCGCGTCAAGGCGGATGGCAGTGGTGTCGAGACGCAGGGCGTCAAGATGTCGATGAATCCGTTCGATGAAATCGCGGTCGAAGAAGCGGTGCGGCTGCGCGAAAAAGGCGCAGCCAGTGAAGTTGTCGCCGTTTCGATCGGTGTGACCGATGCTCAGGCGATCCTGCGTACAGCCATGGCCATGGGGGCGGATCGCGCGATTCTCGTCCAGACCGATCTGGTTCTGGAGCCACTGGCGGTTGCCAAGCTGCTCAAGACGATCGTGGACCGTGAGGAACCGGGCCTTGTCATCATGGGCAAGCAGGCGATCGATGACGATATGAACGCCACAGGCCAAATTCTCGCAGCCAGGCTGAACTGGCCGCAGGGCACATTCGCGAACACGGTGACGGTCGGCGAAGGCTGGGTCGAAGTGAAACGCGAGGTTGACGGGGGTCTCGAGATCGTTCGTCTGGCGCTGCCAGCCGTCGTGACGACCGATCTGCGCCTCAACGAGCCGCGTTACGCGACGATGCCGAACATCATGAAGGCGCGCAAGAAGCCGCTGGAGACGATCGCGGCCGACGCTCTGGGTGTCGATCTGGCGCCCCGTCTGGAAACGGTGAGCGTGGTCGAACCGCCGGCGCGCAAGGCCGGCGTGAAGGTGTCGAGCGCTGCCGAGCTGGTGGAGAAGCTGCGTGATGAAGCGAAGGTGATCTGAACATGACGTCTCTCGTTCTGGTCGAAATCGAAAATGGTCTGGTCAAACAGGCCAGCCGGTCCGCCGTCATGGCGGCACGCGCATTTGGCGATGTCGATGTGCTCGTGGTTGGCGAGGGCGCGACGGTCGCCGCGCGGATCGAAGGCGTCGTGCGCGTGCTTCATGCGGATCTTCCGCCCCTGGCCGAGACCATCGCCGCTCTGATGGCCGATCACGCTGGCGATTATACCCATCTGCTTGCCGCCGCGACGGCATTTGGCAAGAACGTCATGCCGCGCCTGGCGGGTTTGCTGGATGTCCAGCCGGTGACGGAAGTGGTGCGGATTCTCGATGCCGATACGTTTGTGCGACCGATTTATGCCGGTAACGCGCTGGCGACGGTCCGCTCGAAGGACGCCCGGAAAGTCCTGACCGTTCGCGGGGCGAATTTTGATCCGGTGCCCGCCGAGGGCGGCAACGCGGCGGTCGAGAGCGTTTCGGCGGCTGTTGAAGTGCCGGATGCGCAGATCGTCGGACTGGAAGTTACGAAATCCGACCGGCCGGAACTCGAAACCGCGCGTGTCGTCATCTCGGGCGGCAAGGCGTTCAAGGATGCCGAAAACTTCAGGATGCTCGAGCCGATCGCCGACAGGCTTGGCGCGGCGATCGGGGCGTCGCGCGCGGCCGTCGATTCAGGGTTTGCGCCCAATGAGATGCAGGTCGGACAGACAGGCAAGATCGTCGCCCCCGAGTTGTATATCGCCGTGGGCATTGCCGGAGCGATCCAGCATCTCGCCGGAATGAAGGACAGCAAGGTGATCGCGGCAATCAACGTCGATCCTGAAGCGCCGATCTTCAGCGTGGCGGATTATGGTCTCGTGGGCGATCTGTTCGAGGTGCTCCCCCAGTTCAAGGCTGCACTGGACGCCTGAGCCTCTCTGGGTCATGGTCCTTGAAGCCGGTGTCGGATCCGTGACACCGGCTTTTCGAATGTCTGGCGGCTGTTTTTAGCGTGCGTCGCTTCCCGCCATGACCAGACGGTCGCGACCGGAAATTTTTGCCCGATAGAGGCATTGGTCTGCCTGATCGATCGCCTCGTCGAGCTGACGCGGGTCAGCCAGACTGCTGCACCCGGCGCTGATCGTGAGTTGGATATGATCGCCGTCCGTCAGCACGATCCGCTCGCGGGTCAGTTCATGTCGTAGTTCTTCGGCACGTTGATGGGCATGCTTTCGGTCGGCGAGCAGCATGAACAGGAATTCTTCGCCTCCATAGCGGAAGGCGCGTTCGTTCTCCGTGAGATTCAGCCGGAAGCGACGGCCGATTTCGGCCAGAACCTCGTCGCCAGCGCTATGTCCCAGATTATCGTTGATGGATTTGAAATGATCGACGTCCATGGCGACGATATGAATGATTTCGCCTCTCCGACGCTGACGCTGAAGCGTATCAGTGGATTTGCCGAGCGTGCGCCGGTTCAGGAGACCTGTCAGGCTGTCATGCGAGGCTTGGTATTCAAGCTCGCGCGCGGCGTGTTGCAATTCCCGCGTCTGATGATCGACCAGGGCGGCGAGTTCGGTCTGGCGGGCTAATATTTTCCGGAGCCGGAGCCGGAAGGCCACGTAGGCCGTGAGAATGACTGTCGCGCCGCTCACGATGATGAAGGGCCAGCGCTGCCACCAGGGATAGGGCATCGTCAGGGTGACGGTCGTTTCGTTCGAACGTTTTCCGTCATGAGTGTCGTATGTCGTGAGGTGGAAGATATGCTTGCCCGGCGGCAGATAAGGATAATGGACGTGGTCCGAAGCCGTGAAAATCGGCGCGCCGTCGACGCCGTCCAGACGATACTCGAATGAGGCTGGAAGGGAGTGCGCGTAATCCAGAGTGCCGAATGTGATATCCAGAGGCGCCCTGGAATAGTAGGGGGCCGGGCCTGTGAGCTTACGCCCGTTGAGTGAAACGGCCTCGATGAACGGGGCGGCCGGGGTTGTGTCGAAAAGATTGGTTATATTCGTGAGATGGGACAGCCCGCTGCTGGTACCGATCCACATCGATCCGTCGCTGTCTTCCTCGATCGATCCTTCGTTGACGTCGTTGCTGATCAGACCGTCCTGGGTCGTGATGTGGGTCCATTGATGGCCATTATTGACCAGAACGCCCTCTCCGGTTCCGACCCAGAGCCAGTGGCGCGTGTCGGCCTTGATGGAGACGAAAGGCGAGCGGAGTCCGAGTGTCTGGGTTGAATAGGTGGCCGTATGGGTCACTTTCATCCCTTCATGCTGAATACGGTACAGATGGGACGCGTTGACCACCCATAACGTTTTCAGTCCAATCGAAGCATAATGCGTGGATTCCGCATCTTCGGCGTTCTGGAAGCCGTTGAGCCTCTGAACGTCGCCTTTGGCGCCGACGCTGATCAGGTCGGTGTCGATCTGCATCCAGAACCGGTCCGTCAGAGGATCGAGTGACGCCCAGGCGCTGGTGCCGGTTAGAACGGGGATCGTCGAGAAAGTGTTGTCGGGTCCGGGCACCACTTTCCGCAGACCAGTCTGGCTTATGAGCCAGGTCGGACCGTTTGGCTGCGACAGGGCCATGTCGGGACCGCGCTCGGTTCGGCAGACAATCGGAGTGAGGATGTTTTCCACCCGACAGAGCTTTTGATAGCTTGCGACGAACCAGATATGGCCGGCTTTGTCGAGAGAGAGACTATCCGCATGTTCCTGAAAGACACGCTGGATTTTCGGCGTTCTGGTGGCGCTGAAAGTGTCCAGAGACGTGTCCGTGCCGATCCATAGGGGACCGTCAGGCTGGCGGACCATGCTCCATATGCTGTTGTTCGAGAGGCCGTCCTGCTTTGTCCAGCTTTCCACGGAGCGATAGCCCAGGACACGCGCTTCGCCCGAGTTGAAAAAACCGATCCAGAGGGTGCCTTTTCCTGTCTCGGTGATGGTCCGGATGCGATCGTCGGCGAGCGCCTCGGTGGGAAAATTGAAGCGCCTCCAGACACCCGCGTGCCATTCCATCAGGCCGCCATCGCCAGGTGTAAGGGCAGCGCCGTCGCCGGTGATGAAAAGCGGCGGCCGATCGATGCTTTCGTAGCGCTGCGACGTGAAGGGAAGCGCTGAGTAGGCAACCGTCTCGCTGCGCGGATCAATGACCGCGAAGTGGTGATTGCTTCGCGCATAGACGAGTTTGCCGGTGACGGTGATCGTCCGCCATTTTTCGTCGTTCCATCGTGCGGGAGGCGGAGGCATGCAAACGAAAGGACGTGTCAGCGTCGCATGACAGAAACGGTTTGAAAAAGTAATGGCCCATAATTTATCGTCATGACTATGGAACGCTGCGACTTCCTCGTCGCCTGGCAGCATTGGCTGGGTCGGGGGGGGGGATCCCGGCGTAAAGGAGATATGCCGCAGTCGCCACTGATCGATCGTGACGATGCCGTCGCCGAAAGCCGCGATGCGCTCCGTCGGTGTAATCTTGAATTTTCCAAGGGCCTGGAAGTGCAAGTCCGTGAGATTGGGCCGGGCGGGATCAAACTGTGCCGTGAAGATACGGGAGAGATATTTCGCGGCGATGGTGCCGTTCGTTGTGAGTGTCAGACCGAACACGATCCCCGTCGGCGGAAGCCCCTGCGGCGGCCCGAGTTGCACGAAACGGACGCCATTGAAGAAGAAAACGCCTCCATCCGTACCGACGAGCAGCGCTCCGTTGGGGAGATGAAGCTGGCAGATGATGTTGGGCGTCATGAAATCGGCGACATACATCTGCGTGGGCAGTGTCTGTGCGCCCGTGCGAGCCGTGGCGAAATAAGCAATCAGCATAAAAGTTATCGAGCGCAGAACTTGCAGGATTCGCCCAAATTTCATTCGAAGATACTGCACGGAAAAAAGTTAACACCTAGTAAGTGTGAATCGGATATGAAAATATTTCCTGAAAATAACATATTTTTTACGACCCAATACGCACCCGGAACCTATGGGTTCCCGTCGGGTATGTTTTTGTGTCGGATTCGAACAGGTGATGGTTGTCAGCCCTCTGAGTGACATCTCGTTGCTGTCTTGTCACTGGTTTCTTATCGCCCGCTTGTTACAGGATGTCACCGTAAACGGTGAGAAGAATGTAATGCTGAAGAAAAAAGCCGGGCTGCTGACAGAAATCGCTTTGATGGTGTTCTGCGCGTTTGCCGTACGATCCACGCTCGCAGCGACATTCGTGGTGCCGAGCGGCTCCATGGAGCCGAGTTTGATGATCGGTGACCGGATCGTCACGATGAACTTCGCCTATGGCCTCAGCTCGGCCCAGCTTCCTTTCGCGACCGCCCCCGGTGAGCATGACGCGCTTTCTCGCCGACTGTTCGGTCGCCTTCCCGCGCGGGGGGATGTCGTGGTCTTCAGGGCGCCAGCCAATCACCGCGAGCACTGGGTCAAACGCGTGATCGCTTTGCCCGGCGATCGCATCGCCCTGGAGCATGGCCGCGTGTGGCTGAACGGCAGGGAACTGCCCTGGCGCGACCGAGGGGTCGGAACCGAGATTCTCGGTGATGGGAGACGCGCGGAAGTCGAACGTTATGATGAGATTCTACCGAATGGCGTGACACACGTGCTGTTCAAGCGGCTGGACGATGGTCCTCTGGATAACCTCTCGTCCTTTACCGTCCCTGCGGGTCATGTTTTCGTCATGGGTGACAATCGCGACAATTCGGCCGATAGCCGCGTGCCGGTCGCGCAGGGCGGTGTGGGACTGCTGCCGGTCTGGAATCTCGAGGGGCACGTCATGGCGCGCCTCATGGGATGGCACGACGGTGGTCCGGATTTCGGACGATTCGGACGGCCGTGACGCGCGGCGGGAGCCGGATATGACGGCTGCGCTATTCGCTCAGAGCGCGGCCAGCAGGGCGTCGATGTCGTGGGTCGTGGTCGTGAAATCCGTCACGAGCCGGATCAGATCGCCCGTAACGCCCGGAGGCGTCGGCCAGCGATAGAACCGGTAGCCCGCGTCTTCCAGCGCCTGCGTAACCGCCTTTGGAAGAACCACGAACACCTCGTTGGCCTGCGTTTCGTAAGGCAGCGTCGCCGCCGTATAGCGATGCAGGCCATGAGCCAGGCGCTCGGCCATCGCATTGGCCTGCCGGGCATGGTCGAGCCAGAGATCGTTTTCCAGAAGGGCGAGGAGCTGCGCGCTCATGAAGCGCTGTTTCGACCAGAGATGGCCGCTGCGCTTGACCCGGCGGAGGAAGTCTTCCGCAAGGGACGGCGTGAAGAACAGGACGGCCTCGGCCGCGATGGCGCCGTTTTTCGTGCCGCCAAAGGTGAGAACGTCGATTCCGACTTCCCAGCTGGCCTGCGCGGCCGTGCAGCCCAGCGCGGCGACCGCATTGGCGAACCGTGCGCCGTCCATATGCACGGTCATTCCGCCATCATGCGCGATGGTCGTCAGTTCGCGCAGGTCGTCGAGGGTGTAGAGCGTACCCCATTCGGTGCTCTGGGTGAGGCTCAATGCGCGCGCTGGAGGGCTTTGAAGGCCGCCAAGGCGGTTGAGTTCAATAGCCGCGCGCAACGCGTCCGGCTTCATGCGGCCGTCAGGAGAGGGGATCGGGATCAGCTTGGCGCCGTGGGTGAAGAACTCCGGCGCACCGCCCTCGTCATTGGCGATATGGGCGCTCTGATCGCACAGCACCGCCCCATAGGGCGGCACGAGGGCCGACAGCGCGAGGCTGTTGGCGGCGGTACCCGTCGCGACTGGAAAGCTTATGAGGCCACGCTCGAAAAGGATGGCAAAGCGGCGTTCCAGTTCGCCTGTCAATTCGTCCGATCCATAGGCGGGCGCGGGACCCCGATTGGCGCGCAGCAGGGCGTCCAGAACTTCAGGACACGCGGGTGCGATGTTGTCACTGGCGAAATTCTTGCGTATTTCGTCGCTCACGGTCGTTTCCCCCTCGTTTTCGCTCGTGCCGACAGCCGGTTCCTGCGAACGTTCATCATTCCACCGTCCATGCCTTCCGAGGAAACATGACACAGGCCCGCGCAGAACCCGGCAATCTTATCGACGGCAAAGCTATCGCGCGCCGTCTGACCGATCGTGTCAAGATCGAGGTCGAGGCCTTGCGCGAAAAGACCGGACAGCTTCCCGGACTGGCCGTGGTTCTTGTCGGTAACGATCCGGCGAGCGAGGTCTATGTGCGGAACAAGGCGCTTCAGACCCACCGCGCCGGCATGCGGTCATTCATGCATATGCTGCCCGAGACGACGCCGCAGGACGAGTTGCTGGGCCTGATCGCGCGTCTCAATGGCGATCCGCAGATCCATGGTATCCTGGTCCAGCTTCCGCTGCCGAAGCAGATCGATCCGGCGGTCGTCACCAACGCCATCGTTCCGCACAAGGATGTGGATGGTCTCGGCGAGGTCAATGCCGGACGGCTGAGCCTCGGCATTCCCGGGCTCGTGCCATGTACGCCGCTGGGATGCCTGATCCTTCTCAGGGAGACCCTGCCGCAAATGCGCGGACTGCATGCCGTGGTCATCGGGGCGTCCAATCTTGTCGGCAAGCCGATGGCGCAGCTTCTGCTCAGGGAGGGGTGCACGGTGTCGATCGCGCATATCGACACGCGCGATCCCGCCGGTCTGGCCCGTGAGGGCGATATTCTCGTCGTCGCGACGGGCAGGAGCGGCCTCGTCAGGGGCGACTGGATTCGACCGGGCGCGACGGTCATCGACGTCGGCATCACGCGCGTGCCGACCCATGACGGCAAGACGAAGCTCGTGGGCGATGTCGTGTTCGAGGAAGCCCGCCAGGTCGCCGCGCACATCACGCCCGTACCCGGGGGAGTTGGCCCCATGACCATCGCCTGCCTCCTGCACAACACGTTGCAGGCGGCGCGCCTGACGCTGGATCCGCAGGGAGGCCTGGCGTGAGCCGCCTTTCCATCGAATTGATCCCCCGGGGCGGTGAGGCCCTCCTGCGTGATGACGCCGTGGTGCGCGACGTTCTGCCGGACGTCACGGACATCAACATTCCCGATCTGCTGCGTCTGCCACTCCGTTCGTGGCAAGCGGTGAGAGCATTGCGGGAGCATGGCGCCGGAGCCGCGTCACTGAACGGCATTCCCCATATCCGCGCGATCGACATTGATCCGGACCGGCCTCTGCCCGGCGCCGACGATCCCGGACTGCGCGAGATTCTGGTGATCGCGGGCGATCCGCCACAGGACATGAGCCATCGGACATGGCCGAACACCACGGTCGACATCATCGGGCGTTATCGCCGCGAACTGCCTCATCTCAAAATCTATGCTGCGTTCGATCCCTATCGCCGCGCGCCCTATCGGGAACTTGAAGACATACGCCGCAAGAAGGCGGCGGGCGCCTGCGGCTTCTTTACCCAGCCCCTGTTCGATCGCCGCATGCTCGAACTCAGCGCGTCCTGGCTGGAAGACGAGACGGTGTTCTGGGGGGTGTCTCCCGTTATCGGACCGAAGTCCCGTGCTTATTGGGAGCGCGTGAACCGCGTTGTTTTCCCAAGAGATTTCAATCCGAGTCTGCAGGCGAACATCGCTTTTGCCCAGGATGTCCTGCGATTTGCGCGGGAGCGCGGGGACAGCGCCTATCTCATGCCCGTCAAGGTCGATCTGGCGACCTATCTGGCGCCGTTGCGGGGGATCTTCCGGCCGGATCACAATCCGGTTTGAGCCTCTTGCTCCGCTTCGAAGACCTGTCCTTTATGGGGGCGTCTTAACGGGAGGACTTGATGGCGGACCGGCATGAGTTCGGAGATGGATGGCTGCACGCCGTCGTGGATGCGGCGGGCGCCGAACTCGTGGTGCTCGACAGCAGGGGGCCGAATGCGCGGCCCCTGCTCTGGGATGGCTCCAACCCGTGGAAGCGCCATTCTCCTGTTCTTTTTCCAATTGTCGGTCGTCTTCCCGACGACCGGATGGCGCTCGGAGACACCGAGGTCCGGTTGCCACAGCACGGCTTCGCGCGCGATCGCGTGTTCGAGTGGGTTTCCCGTTCGACGGATGGGTGTGTTCTCGAACTCATCGATGACGCCGAGAGCCGCAGGGTCTTCCCCTGTGCGTTCCGCCTTCAGCTTCACTATCGGATCGCGGCGGGGAAGCTGGAACTGCGCTACGTCCTGCGCAACCCGGACACGACGGCGGACCTGCATGCGGCGGTAGGGGCGCATCCGGCGTTCCTCTGGCCGCAGGAACCCGGAGCGCTCCGCGAGGCGCACAGGCTGGTTTTTTCCGATGAGGAGGAAAAAACGATATGGCGCGTTTCGGACGGACTTCTGCGTGCCCAGCCGGAACCCTCACCCCTGGTCGGGCGGGAACTGCCGCTTTCCGACAGTCTCTTCGTCGATGACGCCCTGATTTTCCGGCCTGTGCGCAGTCATGGCGTGCAGTTCCTGGGACCACGGGGCGCGGGTCTGGAAATGAGTTGGCGCGGTTTCCCGGAACTCGGCGTGTGGACGAAGCCCGGGGCCGGTTTCCTCTGCATCGAGCCATGGCACGGCTATGCGACGCCGACCGGTTTTCATGGAGATTTCGCCGTCAAGCCGGGTAATCTCCACATCGGGCCGCAGCAGAGCTGGGAGGCGGCGTGGACGGTTCGCGCCATCGGATGAAACCGCGTCACGCTCACCGGTGGGGATTAGGGCACAAGGGCAAGTTCGTGCTACATCGGGAGCCTCGAATGGCGCCCTCGCGGCGTGACGTCCCCATAGCCTGATGGACCTGCCTTGACCGACGTGACCGATCCGATGAATCCCGCTGAACCACTCGACCTGATCCCGGTGGCGATCGAGGATGAGATGCGCTCATCCTACCTGGCCTATGCCATGTCGGTGATTGTCTCGCGTGCCTTGCCGGATGTGCGCGACGGTCTGAAACCGGTGCATCGCCGCATTCTCTACGCCATGCGCGAAAGCGGGTTCACGGCCGACAAACCCTATCGCAAATCGGCCCGCGCGGTCGGTGACGTGATGGGTAAATACCATC
The DNA here is from genome assembly GCF_029309905.1 of Brytella acorum. Classification (GTDB taxonomy): domain Bacteria; phylum Pseudomonadota; class Alphaproteobacteria; order Acetobacterales; family Acetobacteraceae; genus Brytella; species Brytella acorum. The sequence goes on along the minus strand of NZ_JARBJP010000004.1, from coordinate 13,475 downwards.
CGCATGGCGACAGCTCGATCTATGACGCCATGGTCCGCATGGCGCAGCCCTGGTCGATGCGCGTGCCGCTCATCGACGGACAGGGAAATTTCGGTTCCGTCGACGGCGACAGCCCGGCGGCCATGCGATACACCGAAGCCCGTCTCGCGCGTTCGGCCTCCTACCTTCTGGACGACATCGACCGCGATACGGTCGATTTCCAGCCCAACTATGACGAGAGCGAGAGCGAGCCGCGCGTTCTGCCGGCCGCTTTCCCCAATCTTCTGGTCAATGGCGCGTCGGGCATCGCGGTCGGCATGGCGACCAACATCCCGACGCACAATCCTGGCGAGATCATCGACGCGACTCTGGCGCTGATCGAGAACCCGGAACTGTCGCTCGACGAACTGATGAAGATCGTCCCGGGGCCGGATTTCCCGACCGGCGGCATCATCATGGGGCGTCGCGGAATCCGGCAGGCCTTCGAGACCGGACGGGGTTCGATCCCGATGCGCGCCCGCGCCGAGATCGAGGAGATCCGCAAGGACCGACAGGCGATCGTCGTCACCGAGATCCCCTATCAGGTCAACAAGGCGACGTTGCAGGAAAAGATCGCCGATCTCGTCCGCGCCAAGGAAATCGAAGGCATTTCCGATATCCGCGACGAGTCCGACCGGTCCGGCATGCGGATCGTCATCGAGCTCAAGCGCGACGCCACGCCCGATGTCGTCCTCAATCAGCTCTACCGCTTCACGCAGCTTCAGACGTCCTTCGCCGTCAACTGCATCGCCCTGGATGACGGCAAGCCCCGTCTCATGGGGTTCAAGGATGTGCTCGAAGCCTTCCTGCGCTTCCGCGAGGACGTCATTCTGCGCCGTTCGCGCTTTGATCTGAACAAGGCGCGCGATCGTGGTCATCTGCTGGTCGGTCTCGTGCTGGCAGTCGCCAATATCGACGCGGTCATCGCCCTGATACGTGGTGCGCCGGACGCGGCTTCGGCGCGCGAGGCGCTGATGACGCGGCAGTGGGACGCGGCGGAAGTCCTGCCTCTGCTCCAGCTCATTCATGACGAGGGCAATATCGTCGAGGACGGGAAAGTCCGTCTGACCGAAGCGCAGGCTCGCGGCATCCTTGAGCTGCGTCTCCAGCGCCTGACAGGTCTCGAGCGCGAAAAGATTCAGGCGGAACTCAACGAAGTCGCCGCCAGGATCAACGATCTGCTCGACATCATCGCCAGCCGCCCGCGGCGCATGGACGTCATGCGCAACGAACTCGTCACCGTGCGCGCGGAAATCGCCACGCCCCGGATGACCGAGATTTCGGACGCCTTGGGCGATCAGTCCGACGAAAGCCTGATCGAGCCGGGTCAGATGGTCGTGACCATCACGCGCGACGGCTTCATCAAGCGCACGCCGCTCGACATTTTCCGTGCCCAGAATCGCGGTGGCCGCGGCCGGACGGCAGCGGGGCGGCGTGGCGATGACGTCGTGGTGCGCAGCTTCAACGCCCATACCCATCAATGGGTGCTGTTCTTCTCCTCTGGCGGTAAGGCCTACCGTGAGAAGGTATGGCGTCTGCCCGAGGCCAGCCCGACGGCCAAGGGCCGTGCGCTCGTCAATCTCCTTCCCGAACTGGGCGGCGATGCCATCACGGCCGTTCTCCCGCTGCCGCAGGACGAAGCACTGTGGGAACCGCTGCACCTCGTTTTCGCGACGGCAAGCGGCTCCGTGCGGCGTAACCGTCTGTCGGATTTCCGCAATATCCGCGCTTCCGGCCTGATCGCCATGAAGCTCGACGAAGGCGACAGCCTGATCGGCGTCGCGACCTGTCGGGAAGGGCAGGACGTTTTTCTCGCGACGCAGAAGGCGCGATGCATCCGCTTCCAGATCACCGCCGACACGCTGCGCGTCTTCGCCGGGCGTGACAGTTCCGGGGTGCGCGGCATTCGTCTTCAGGAAGGTGACGAGGTCAATTCGCTCTGCGTGCTGACACATGTCGATGCGACCGTCGAGGAACGCGCTGCCTATCTCAAGATGGCGAATGCCAAGCGTCGCCTGCTTGCCCAGTCCGAAGAGGGCGATGAGGCGGAAGAGGTCGTGGCCGACGACTCCGGTGAAGACATGGAGATCGCGGGTGATCTGACGGCTGAGCGTTTCGAGGAACTCGAACGTCAGGAAGAGATCCTGCTGACTGTGACCGATGCCGGTTTCGGACGTCGCTCTTCGGCCTACGATTATCGTGTCAGCGGGCGTGGCGGGCAGGGCATCGCGAATATGACGCTGACCAATCCCAAACGTGGCCGCGAGGTCGTGGCGACCTTGCCGGTGCTGGAAGGCGAGGATGTCATGATGGTGACGGATGTCGGCCGTCTGATCCGTACGCCGGTTGCGCAGATTCGCGTCATGGCGCGTCAGGCATCGGGCGTGACGCTGTGTCGCGTGGGCGAAGAAGAAAAGGTCGCAGCCATCTTCCCGGTGATGGAGGAAGAAGGCGAGGACGTTGAAGGTCCCGACGTTGAAGGCGCTGACGTTGCTGTCGTGACGGATGCGACGCCGGAAGACATTGCGCCCGAGGCGCCGACGTCGGAGGGTGATGTCCCTCCCACAGAGGCCTGATTCATGTGTGGTGTCGGCTTCTACCCAGGGACGTTTGATCCGGTGACCTTCGGACATCTGGATATCGTCGAACGGGCGTCGGCGCTGTTTGACCGCCTGGTCGTGGGCGTGGCTCTGAATACCGCGAAGAAACCGCTCCTCACGCTTGACGAGCGGATCGAGTGCCTGCACCGCGAGACCAAAGGTTTGTCACGCGGCGCGCAGATCGAGATCGTCGGGTTCGATACCCTGCTGGTCTCGGCTGTGCGTTCGCATGGCGCGAATTGCATCGTGCGGGGGCTGCGCGCTGTCAGCGATTTCGATTTCGAAGCGCAGCTTTCGGGTGCGAACCGGCGTCTGGCGCCCGAGATCGAGACGGTTTTTCTGCTCGCCAGTGAGGCCCATCGCTGCACGGCGTCACGTATCGTCAAGGATATCGCCCGGTTTGGTGGCGATATCGACGGATTCGTGCCCAAAAATACGATCCCGCTCGTCTTGTCGAAGCTGCACACCACCCCGAAATAAGGGGCAGGGCATGATATCCATGTCGCCCGTTTTACGATCTGTTATCTGAAGGTTTTTATCCCTATGTCCGAAAACAAAGATCGCCTCGTCCTGAAGACCAAGGATGGCGATGTCGTGATCCAGCTTCGTCCCGACATCGCGCCTCTGGCTGCCGAGCGTTTGCGCACGCTGTCGGAGCAGGGTTTCTATGACGGGGTGAAGTTTCATCGTGTGATCGAGGGTTTCATGGCTCAGGGTGGTGATCCGACCGGAACCGGTTCGGGCGGAAGCGATCTGCCCGATCTCAAGGCGGAGTTCACGCATGAAGCGAAATTCCTGCGCGGTACGGTCGGCATGGCGCGCACGATGAACCCGGACTCGGCCAACAGCCAGTTCTTCATCATGTTCGCACCCTGTCCTTCGCTGGACGGTCAGTACACGATCGTCGGCGACGTGGTCGAAGGCATGGAGCATATCGACAAGGTCAAGCGCGGTTCCGGTTCGTCGGGCGTGGTCAAGGAACCGGATGTGATCGTCTCCATGCGTCCGGCAGCCTGATTTCCCGTCGGGCCTGATCTTCCGTCAGGATTGACGATGGCGGCTCCCGCTCCGGTTCCCCGGGCGGGAGTTTTTTTATGGCATGTACGGCGTATCTGCCTCGCGTGTCCCTACGCTCAGATTTGCGTCGGTTGAAGACGCGTCACGAGAAGCTGATTGATGCGGAAGCCGTCGACATCGACGACCTCGAAGCGGTAGCCGGCGGCTTCGGTGCGGTCGGCCTTTCGCGCCATGCGACGCAGACGGTGCATGACGAAGCCCCCGATGGTATCGAAGGTATCGCCATCGGGAAGTTCCGCGACGCCGAGTTCACGAATGACTTCCGCGATCGGCGCGGCGCCGTCGACCAGCCAGGAATTCTCGTCACGACGAACGATGGCCTGCTCATCGAACGGACTGGCGAGACCGTCCATCAATGCCCCCATGATGTCCTTGAACGTGATCAGGCCCACCACGAGCCCATATTCGTTGACGACGAGCGCGAAACCCACACCGTGCGCCTCGAATTGGGCCAGCGTGTCGAGCAGGCTGAGGCTTTCGGGGATGGAAAGCACGTCCCGGCGCAGTTTCGAGAGTGGTGGGCGCGTCACGTCGGTCACGGCTGATCCCACCAGAACATCTTCCACGCGTACGGAACCGATGACGTTGTCCATGCCGTTTTTGCACAGCGGGTAACGCGAGTACGGATGGACGCGCACTTTGTCGCGTTGCGTTTCCGGCGGCTCGTGGATGTCCAGAAAGACGATCTCGTCGCGGGGCGTCATGGCCGAGGTCACGGCACGTTCCTGCAAGCCGAGCACATTCTGGATCATCTGGTGCTCCTGGGCAAGCAGGACGCCGGACGCGGTCCCGACGGCCAGAAGGGCGCGCAGATCCTCGGGCGTCATCGGCTCGACGGCGGAGGCGGCGGGGATTTTCAGCATTCGCAGAAGCGCGTCCGAAATTTTCGAGAACACCCATACGACCGGAAACAGAACCTTGAGCGCCAGAGCGGGGAACCACCCGACACTGAGCGCAATCCGGTCCGGGGCATTCATGGCGATGCGTTTGGGCAGAAGATCCGCGAAAAGCACGAAAATACCGGTTGTAAACACGAAACTGACGGTTGCAGCGACGCTCTGGGCCGTCGTCGTCTCGATGCCCCATGACTGAAGCATGACGGTCATGGGCGGCGTCAGCAGATCTGAACTGATCATGCCGCCGAGGACGCCCACGGCGTTCAGCAGGATCTGCAGGACCGTCATGACCTGCCCGCCATTGCGACGGAGCGCCAGGAAGGAATGAGCGCGCTCATCCCCCGCATCGGCCCGGGCGCGCAGCCGTACGTCCCGGGCAGCGGCGAAAGAGATTTCTGACAGTGAAATCAGGACACTGACCGCAGTCAGAAGGGCGAGGGCGAGCACGCCGAGAAGCAGGATAAACACGGAACCGCCGTTATCAAGTAGAGGCGCCCGTGGGAGGAGGGCGCGTTTCGCAGCATCTTAGCACGCCCGGGAATGCGACCCTGTTTGAAAAACCGGTACGAGCGAACCCGCATGTGAGGAGAGACCTATCGCCCTCGGGTCCATGCGACACCGTCTCATGCAACGAGCGTCTGACGGCCCGTGCTCGATACAGGCTGGTGCCGACAAAGTCGAGACTTTTCACGACAGAGCAGGCATGAAGATTCAGACCGCTTTTGTTGTAAAGTTAAATTCAAAACGACACGATACTGAAATAAAACTGTCACGAGACAAGTGTTTCGAGTGGCCTTAATGACGCTGCCCATAAAGCATGATCGTTATGAAATGCATTCGATCTGAAATGACGATCGATCTTGGAAGGCAAGTGCATGATCCGCGGCAAGACACTTCTTCTTTCCTCCTGTGTTTCCACGCTTCTGGCATTCTCGACGACGGCTCACGCGGCGACCAGTCCGTCAAAGTCCAAACATGCGAACACGCCTCGCAAGGTGCAGGCCGCGAAAGCGACCGCATCTGCGCCGACGGTTTCCTCCGCCGCGCCCGTAGCGGTCACGCCGTCCGCGGTTCTCCCCACCTCCAGGGAAGCGACAAAGTCGGAATCGATTGTTGTTCTTGGTGCTGGCGCCGCGCGTGAAACCCAGACCGTGTCGCGCACCGCCATTGCCCAGTATGTTCCCGGCACCAGTCCTTTCAAGGCGCTCTCCAAGTTGCCCGGCGTCATGTTCACGTCGTCGGATCCGCTGGGCTCTTACGAATGGTCGCAGCAGATCATCATTCGCGGTTTCGATCAGACGCGCCTGGGCTTTACAATGGACGGCGTGCCGCTGGGCAACCTGTCTTACGGCAATGACAATGGCCTCTCGATCGGACGCGCTCTGCTGACCGAGAACAATGGCAAGGCGACCCTGGCGCAGGGCGCCGGGGCCGTCGGCGTCGCGGCGTCCAATGATCTGGGTGGTGCGCTTGAGTTCACGTCCATCGATCCGAGCGATAAATTCGGCGTGGATGTCGCGGGCACGATCGGTTCGGCTTCGACCTGGCGTACGTTCATGCGCGTCAACAGCGGTACGCTGAAGGGCGGCGGTAAATTTTATGTCTCCTATGCCCATCAGGATGCCAATAAATGGAAAGGTGACGGGCAGCAGGAGCAGGACCAGGCCAACGCGAAATATGTCCAGCCGATAGGAGAGCATGTAAAACTGACTGTTTTCGGCGATTGGTCCATGCGTCGCGAGAATGATTATCAGGATCTTTCGCTCGCGACCATCAAACAGTATGGCTATAACGTCGACAATATCACCGGCAATTACGCGTTGGCCAAGCAGATTGGCTACGCTTACCAGAACGGCACGGCTTACCCGGCGGGCATCGGCAGCACCAATTACGACAGTCCCCCGGACTTTGTGTATTATAATGCGGGCGGTCTGCGACAGGACGTGCTGGGCTATGGCAAGCTCGATTTCGATATCACGTCGCATCTGAAGGGCTTCACGACTGTCTACGGTCACATGAACAATGGCGAAGGTGTCTGGGCCACGCCCTACACGCCAACGCCGGCGGCGCTGGGCGGATCGCCGCTTTCGGTTCGCACGACGGAATATGACATTCATCGTGAAGGTTTCATCGGCAGTCTTTCCTATGATGTCGGACATCATGTGATCGAAGGCGGTTTCTGGTTCGAAAATAATAATTTCGAACAGGCGCGGCGTTTTTATCCCCTTGGTCTGGATGGTACACCGGGCAGCCTGCACTGGTATAAGAACAATGCTTTCGCCACAGCGTGGCAGGCCGCGTTCGGCACGAAAACCTATCAGGTGCATTTGCAGGATACATGGCAGATCACAAAGGCCCTGAAACTGAATTACGGTTTCAAATCCCTGATTGTCGACGGAACGGCCCGTCAGATCGGCGCCATGAGCGGCGGCGTGACGGGTGACGACGGATATCCGTCCGGTTCGATCCAGTCGTCAAACGGCTTCCTGCCGCAGGTTGGCGCCAATTATCGTCTCGACGGCCATAACGAAATCTTCGCCGATTTTGCGCGCAACATGTCCGCCTTCGACAATTCTCAGACCGGGGCCACCAGCCCGTTTGCGACCACGACCGCAGGCTACAACGCCATCAAGGGCAAGATAAAGCCGGAAATGTCCTATACGGAAGAGGTCGGCTATCGTTTCCATAATCACAGCATTCAGGCATCGGTCGCGGCGTATTATGTCGAGTTTGAAAACCGTCTGCTTTCGATCACGCAGGGAACCGGCGTGCAGGGCAATCCTTCGGTCCTGACGAATGTCGGTGGTGTGACGTCCCGCGGTATCGACGCCGCCTTCAATTACCAGTTCGCCCGTAACTGGTCGCTTTACGCGTCCTATGCTTATAATGACTCCTATTATAACGATAACGTTCATTCCGGGGATACGATCTATCAGACGCAGGGCAAGCAGGTGGTCGCCATGCCGCGCAATCTTGCCAACGTGCAACTCGGTTATGATGACGGCGCCATCTGGGGTAACGTCAACATGCAGTATCAGGGGCGTCGCACCTATACTTACCTCAACGATGCCTGGGTCAAGCCAAACGACGTCTTCAACCTGAATCTTGGATATCGGTTCCAGAGCAGCAATTGGGTTCTGCGTGGTCTGGATGCCCAGATCAACGTAAGCAACCTGTTCAACAAGCGGTATGTTGCAACGGTCGGTTCGAACGGATTTGTTTTTTCCGATCCGAAGCATGTTTTCGCGACCCTTCAGGCCGCATCTCCCCGCATGGTGTTCTTCACGCTTCGCAAGCACTTCTAAATCTGTTGGTCGCGATGTCCCGTCAGACGTCGCGACTTTTCCATTCCGCGTGGCCGCCCGTTATCCGGGTTGAGGAATACGTTGCCGACGCGATGAAAATAACGGGACCGGACGCATCGAGCGTTCGAAAAATCCTGATTGATGCTGTAGTATCGGTTTCGAGCATGCCAGCCCGTCTGTTTCAAGTCGGCATGTCACACCAGAAATCTCGGCAGGGCCGGGCTATCACCGACCTCATTGCCCGACGAGGATGACGCGCTTTCAGTCGCCGTTGCCACGGCGGCATGCGGTCATCCACCGGTGCAAATTTTCTCTGCGCATAAACGATGCGTCAGCCGGGCTTCAAAAATGAAAACCTATGGATGAATGCTGTGAGCAATCCGCTCCGCTAGTGCGTTGAAAAGCCGCTCTGTCAAGGCGGCATTCCCGCCATCTGTCGTCGTCACTCCGGATGCGGTAAAAATACCCCGTGCGCGCGAAACATCCCGATGCTCATCGGCAGGAACGAGCGTCCAGTCCGCTTCAAGTGTGCCCTGCCCGTTCTGCGTGATATCGAGACGCGTCACATTGATGCTCAAACGAGCGTTTGGCGTTGATGATTGCCGCGCCGTTGTAACGAACGTGTTCGGCCAGCTTTCGCCAAGGCGCGCGGCAAGAAGGCTGGTGGCCGCCTCGGAAAGTCGCTCCGCCCAACGTCCGTTTGCGCTGCGCATGATCTCGTTTCCGGAACGGACCGCCATATCCTGCGTATCAAGGTAGTCGGGCAGCGTAATCCGGTCGAGCGCGACGACCGGCATCGTCGGGTTGAGAGCCGTGGTGTTCAACGCAACGCTCGGCGCGCCGAGCGTATAAAAATGTACGGGCGGCGCGGCGCAGCCGCTCATCAGAAGCAGGCCGATCGCTGCGGCGGAAAGACGTGAGTTCACGGGCGGCGCCCCATCAGCAGAAGTTGCGGATTGCGTTCGACGTCATTCGCGAAACCGCGCAGCGCAGCGGCGGCGGCGGCGATATCTCGGAGGCTGGCCTCGAGATTGGCCCGCTCCGACGATCGCAGGGACGTCATGCTTTCAAAATTATCGAGCGTTTTTCCGGCTTTCAGAACGGTCGCATTGCTGTTGGTCAGCAAAGTCTGGAGTTGGTGTCCGCTCGCATCGAGTTGCGCGGTTCCGGTCGTGGCGAGTTTGTTCACGTTCTTCAATGTCTGTTCAAGTTCGGGACGCAAGGCTTCAACAAGCTGGCGGGCCGCATCCACCATTTCACGACTGTGGTCCGACGTCGCCTGCACGCTCTGAACCAATGGTGGCAGATCGTGGTCGAGATGATCGGCGACCGAGCGAATGCCGGCGAGCGCCACATTGGTATTGTCGGCAATTTCTTTGAGCGGCAGTTCGGTCAGTGTCTGCGTCACGGCCTGTATGGGTGACTGGCGTGTCGGGATTTCAACGCCATGCACGAGATCGGGATGCAGGGTGGCGGGAGAGTTCGGGGCGAAGTCAAGGTCGATTTCCGACGTGCCCGTCACGAAGCTCTTGAGATTCATTTCCGCGCGCAATCCCTGCCGCACCAGTTCCGTGACGGTCGGCAGACCCTGGCCACGCTTCCCCAGAAGTCCGATGTTGTCTCGATTGAGAGTCACATAGACCGGAATGAATGCTTCCTGCGTCTGTGCGTCATAGGCAATCGCCACACGGGTGACCGCTCCGACCTGTACGCCCCTGAAGGTCACAGGCGCGCCAATGGAGAGACCCGAGGTCGCGCCGCGAAAGATCATCACGGCCTTCTGTTTGTGCTGGAAAGGATGGAGATTTCCAAAAAACACGAAGGCCGCCATGAGAAGGATTGTGCCGCCCACGACGAACGCGCCAACCAGTGCCTGCCTGTTCATGGCGATTTTTCCTCTTCGTCGCGGGTTCGGTTCATGAAGGCATGAACCTGCGGGTCTTCGCAGTGATCGCGCAGGTCAACGGGTGATCCATGCGCAATCGGCTTCTTGGTCTTTGCATCCAGAAAAATGCCGCTATCGGCAATTCGGAAAAGGCTGGACAATTCATGACTGACGATCACGATCGTCGCGCCCAATCCGTCACGCAGATTGAGAATCAGATCATCAAGACGGGCCGATGTGATGGGATCAAGACCGGCGGAGGGTTCGTCGAAGAACAGAATGTCCGGATCGAGCGCCAGCGCCCTTGCCAGTCCGGCCCGCTTGCGCATGCCGCCGCTGATCTCGGACGGATACAGATCCATGGCCGGAAGCATCCCGACAAAGCCGAGTTTGAGTTCCACCAGTCGGCGGATCGCGTCCGTGTCGAGTTCCGTAAACATTTGCATCGGCAGCGCCACGTTTTCGCCGACTGTCATCGAACTCCAGAGCGCACCGCTTTGGAATAGCACGCCGAAGCGATGGTTGAGATCCGTGCGATGGGCATCCGAACCCGCCCAGTAGTCCTCGCCATCGACGGTATACCGGCCTGTTTTAGGGCGCAACAGACCGATCATGCTCTTGAGAAGCGTGCTCTTCCCACACCCGGAGCCGCCCATGACGGCAAAAATGCTGCCGCGTCGCACGTCAAAGGTGATGTCCTGCTGAATGACCTTGGGGCCGAAAGCGAGGGTCAGATCCTCGACCGACAGAACAGTCTCCATGGCCTCAGATCCCCACGGCATTGGCGACAACGGCGAAGATCGCATCGATCAGAATGACGCCTACGATGCCGACCACGACGGCCCGTGTCGCCGCGATGCCGACATCCGAAGCCGAGCGCCCGGCCTTCAGGCCGATCCGGCAACTTGTCAGTCCTATGAACGCGCCGAATACGATGCTTTTGACGAAGCCGAAAAGAAACTGCCCGACCCCGAACGCTGAAATCGTCGCGTGGAAATATCCGGCTGGCGTGAGGTCGAGCATTGCCGTGGCCACCAGAAATCCGCCGAACATGCCGATCACACATCCATACAGATAGAGGAACGGCATGGTGATCGTGAGCGAAAGGACGGATGGCAAAATGAGGTAGGTCGAAACAGGAATGCCGAATACGCGCAGCGCATCGATCTCCTCGTTACCCTGCATGGTCGAAATGCGCGCGGCATATGCGCCGCCCGTGCGTCCGGCCATGATGATGGCCGTCATGACGGCCGCCATTTCACGAACCGTCGCGATCCCGACCAGAGCGGCGACATAGATGCCCGCGGCGAATTTCTGAAGCTGGGATGCGCCCACGAAAGCCAGAATGGCCCCGACGAGAAGATTGACGACGCCAACGATCAGCAGAGCGGACGGCCCGGCGTCGACGGTATCGTTGAGCAGATCCACGCCTCGCATGCGGCCACGACCAACGAGAGTCAGGCAGCCATTCTTGATGACTTCGACCGTCAGTTCCGTGACGGTGCCGATCTCGGCGAGACCATTGATGGACCCGGAGCCAATCGTCTCCAGCAGTTTGGGACGCGGTGCCACCGGCGCCGGTGACGCGATCGTGTCTGGCAGCAACTCCATGAGTTTACGCATCGGCGCGGGGAGTTGCTCAAGCGATGTGTGAAGACCCGCGTCCTTCGCCGCGCGTGTGACTTCCCAGATGAAGGCGATCAGGCCCGTGTCCCAGGACTGAACCGCTTGTGTGTTGAACTCCAGGGTGCCTGAGTCGCCTCGACGCTGAAGGAAACTGTCATCCGGAAAGCGCGGGATGTCCGCTGTCCGTGCGAGCCAGGTTCCGCTGAGAACGACCGTAACGCTTCCGGTGTTGTTCTGCAGCTCCCAATGGGGGATATCGACATGGGCGTCCGGCAAAGGGCTCACTTTATTCTCTGGACGATCTGCTCCCACCGGCAGGACGTCGAGCGGGCTTTACTCTAGGGAGTTTTCTCAACTCACAAAAGACTCTCCTGGAACCCGGAACGAAAATTGCGAATTTGTATGCGTGACTTCAGGATCGCGGGGCGCAGCGCCCCGGAGTGTTCGGGGTTCTCCGCGCCTCGCTGCCCGGAGTAGGGCCCGGTCTGGATCTGGCACAATCAGCCATTGCCGAAAATCCATGATATCCACGCTCGCGGTTCGGACGGACGCCTCTCGTCGGAACCTCCGAAGACTGGGAGATTGTCGGCGTCAGGGCGAGCGTCGGTGAAGCGGATGCGGCAGAAGGGCCGCGTCGAGACGAAAACGCCCTGAAAGATTCCTGCATGTCCTAACCGCTGAAATCGTGCGACAGATCCGGTATGACCTGGAAAGCCACGTTATGAAAATTGCGGATTGGATGACACGCTCCGGCGTTGCTTTTGGTACAAGCGGCGCCAGAGGACTTGTGACGGCCATGACCGATGCCGTCTGCTTTGCTTACACCGTGGGTTATCTGAAACACCTTACGGCTCTTGGCGAATTCGGGCCGGGCATGCCGGTGGCGGTTGCGGGCGATCTGAGACCCAGCACGCCCCGCATCCTGCGCGCCTGCATCGCGGCGATCATTCATAGGGGAGGAGAACCCGTCCTGTGCGGGCAGATTCCCACCCCGGCGCTCTGCCTCCATGCGTTCGCGCGCGCCATTCCATCCCTGATGGTCACCGGCAGTCATATCCCGGCCGATCGCAACGGCATCAAATATAACCGCGCGCGGGGCGAGTTTCTGAAGAGCGACGAGAAGGCCATGCGCGATGAGGATGTCGATCTGCCCGATGGCTGGTTCGACGAAAAAGGCGCTTTGGTCGCTGCGCTTCCGCCGTTCGAGCCAGTGGACGTGGTGCTTGGTTATGTGGAGCGATATGTCGCTTTCTTCGGCCCCGACGCGCTGTCAGGGCTGAAGCTCGGCGTCTATCAGCACTCTGCCGTGGGGCGGGACGTTCTGGTGCGGATTGTCGAGGCTCTCGGGGCGCAGGCCGTCGTTCTGGGCCGTTCCGACAGTTTCATCCCGGTGGATACCGAGGCCGTGCGCCCGGAAGACGCGGCGCTGGCATCGGGATGGACCGCCGAACACGCGCTGGACGCCATCCTGACGACCGACGGCGACTCTGATCGTCCCCTGCTCGCCGACCAGAACGGCCATTGGCTGCGCGGAGACGTGCTTGGGATTCTCACCGCGCAGTTTCTCGGAGCCGCCGCCGTTACGACGCCGGTCAGCAGCAACACTGCTCTGGAAAAAGCCGGTTTCGCGCGCGATATACGGCGCACGCGCATCGGTTCGCCTTTTGTAGTCGAGGCCATGATGGAAGCCGCGCAAAGCGGCGTCGCTCCCTCGGTCGGTTACGAGGCCAATGGCGGGTTCCTGCTCGCCACCCCGGTGACACGCGGCGATGGCACGCTATCGGCCCTGCCGACACGCGATGCGATGCTTCCCATGCTCTGCGCGCTGGTGTCCGCGCGACAATCAGGCCGGACACTGGCCGGTCTCGTGGGGACACTGCCCGCTCGTTTCACGCTCAGCGATCGGCTGATCGAGATGCCGACAGCCGTCAGTCAGGCGAAAATCGAGGCGTGGGGGGGGGGGGGGGGGGGGGGGGGGGGGGGGGGGGGGGGGGGGGGGGGGGGGGGTGGGCTGCTTTCTATATATTTTTAATATATAGTGAGATTTATATATGATCTCAACAAATAA
>NZ_JARBJP010000003.1 GCF_029309905.1 Brytella acorum | reverse complement strand
TCGGCTGCCAGTCGATCAACGCCACGATCTCGTCCAGCGATGACGTGGAACGGTCCGGTCGCGAGAACCCAAGACAATCCTGACCGATTGATCGATGCGCCATCACAATCTCCAGCGTCCTAAAACGAACGCCAGCGAATCATCAATCTCACCCGCCGTCCACTACCCGCGCACAGGTCTCATAAGGTGTTCAGGCCGAGCAGCTTCGTCGCGTTTGCAGTCAGTCGGCAGGATCACGTCCTGGCGCGTCTCTCGGCATATTTCTGGATATCAAGCTTCCGTTCTGTTGACAGGCGGCGGTAGAGATCGATGAGATCACGCTCGTCGGATGACAGTTCCATGGTGCTTTTCTGGTCCACCAGACCGCCGAGAAACAGTTCGACCGGCACCTGGAAAAGCGCGGCGAGCTTCGACAGATGCTTGTTGGCATTGCTGGTGCGGCCAGTTTCCAGGGCGGCGATTGCAGAGCGGCTAAGCCCCAGCGCGTTCGCCAGTTCAGCCTGGTTCAGGCCATAGGCCTTGCGAAGCGTGGCGACTTTTTTGGCCAGCTCCGTAGCTGGCGCGGCCTTGGCTTCGGTCTGCCTGGTGAGTGCTGCCCCAGTTTCGCGGATCCATCGGCGGAAGATGGACAAACTGACGAGATATTCACCGGTCTCGCGTGACGGGGTGCCATGAGGGGATACCCGGGGAATAAGGCGGTAAGCGAGCCTGCCTTCTGGCAGGTCGACGACCAGGCGTTGTGGCGTCCGGTCATCTTCGGGTGTCCAGATCTGTCCGGGCTGGAGAAGAATGCGGGGAGCCATGACTGATCAGATAGAAGAAAGCCCCGCGCCTGGGAAGAGCGCGGGGCCTGCCTGTTTCATATCAGTCCGAAGACAGCCTGCTAGGCTCTCTTTGCGGAGCGGACGTCCGAGGCATCGGCGCAGAGATAAGGACCGGCCGCCTTGATCTGGATGGCGAGCAGAGCCGCGCTGTTGGGATGACGCTCACCGAGCGGCAGCAGGGCGTTGCCGGACGTCCAGCGGGTGTCTTCCCACTCCAGCGTGTTCCAGCCCGCGAGCTCCTTTTCAGTGAGATGGGCTGTGACAGAATGGTTCCGCCCTGCCTCGAACATCGTGATCTCGCCGACCGCGACACCGAAATAGCGGCGGTCATCAACGAACGGGCCGATAACATCGCTGGGGCGGCTGGCATTGGAGACGATCCGCACGTTCTTCACGCCGGTCGGGATCATGAACATGACACGACCATTGTGCTCACGGGCCTGACCGATCACGGCACCCGTGTCGGTGACAAGGTGAAGGTTGACCTCATCGGTCAGTTCGACCGCGGGCTCCTTCTGCGCGAGGCCGGCAGCTTGCGCCCGGGCTTCGGCCTGGCGGAACAGGGGTTCCGCAAACTCACGGCTGACACCAAGCGGCGCGGCCGCATCATCCCAGGTCAGGTTGCGGGACGGCGTAAACGCCACGACATTGCCTTCCTGACGGAAGGTGTGGCGGTTGCCGGTGTCGAGATAGCTTTCGGTCAGCATGCCATCGGCCATAATGACGGAATGCTGCTCTGTCTCGACGTGGTAGTAGTCGTAAGACGTGATGGACTTGTCGTAGAAGATCGACCGGCCGTTGACGAGCATGCGGGCCGGGACGAATTTCCCCTCGAAGAACAGGCTGTGCTCCGCCGTGATCAGCATGTCTTTGTACGGAACACCATCCGCAATCGCGTCTTTCAGAACGCGGATCGGGTAACCGGACATATCGTCGGAAAGACCGTGGCGGACATTGACGTGTGTCTTGCCCGTCCAGACAACCGGCCGAACAATATTCTGACCGCTCTTCCAGTCGAATGCAATGACCTCGTCGCCAAGCTTGATGTCTTCCACCGCAACATCGCCATCAGGCGTGCTGATCATGCTGCCAGCAAGGAAGCAGGCACCAATATAGGTATTGCCATTGCTGTAAGTAATTTGCAGAGGATTTGTGCTCAGATCTGGGGAGTCAACAGCGTTATTGTAAACTCCAGCCGGAACATTTGCCCCAGATGCAATTGTCACTGTATATTCAGCAACCGGGTTTCCGTCGCTACCATTCAATGTGATAGTACGAGAATTTCCCCCATTATCCGTGATAACATATCCGGAAACGGCGGCCGTGGTATTTTCCAGCTCGATCGTATCTTTGGACGGATCGTACCCCGTGATCGCCTTTACGCTCAAATCAAGAAGAGTGCCGCCAGCATTGAGGACGAGAGTGCCGCCGCCAGTAGTAAAATTAATGGTTGACCCATTCAGAATAGTAGCAAGATTATATCCTGACGAATATGTACCACCATATCCGATATTAATCGTAATGCCAGACAGGGCAGAAGCAATCAACCCGTCCGAAGACGTCAAGGTTCCTCCATATATATTAAAAGTCTGCTCAGAAATAGCATTCACAGCGAACGTAACTGTTGTATCTCCGCCAATATAAAATGTATTTGCCGCAAGGGCATTAACCACGATATCAATGTCCCCTGTTGACCCCGGGACTGTGACAAACGTGCTCCCAAGCGCGTTAACGAGAACGGTGTCAGTAGCTGAGCCAGTAACTACATTCCCATTTAGAACACCGCTGACCGTCGTTATAGTTCCATCCGCATTCGAAATTGTCACCGTCGAGGTCAACCATCCTGGTGAGACTGTGTAGACCGGACCAGGTGGCGTGCCATAGCTAGTAGTAGCCATTATCTTAATCCTATTTGATATGGACATAACGGAATGATACGTTTCTGCTTACCCGCAAGCATACTTTACCGCCCTGGGGAAAATGTCAACAAAAATAAAACAAATCCCCATGGTCGCAACATGCCCCGAGTTCCGAGATCGGTTGGTTGCCGCTTCCAGAACGATATCATGGTATGCCCAAGTGGCAGTTTGTAACGCAGTCGTGGAAATAGGGAGCTGTGCTTCGAAGGCCCATAGGATTGTCACATTTCAAACCGATGCCCGAGCTGGCGGTGAGATTGGACTTTGCGTCGTGATGAGTAACGGCGACGAGGGTGTTTATTCAAGGTCGCCCCGCCGATACTGCGCACGGGTGATTTCAGTCCAGGCCACCTTAATCTCATCAGGTTATCGCAAATCCATGAATCATAACCTACTGAAATCACCCAACGTATTTTCAGTCAGACACTGAGAGGCAGTTAACCAGAATGATTGGAATAGGCAATGAATGAGCGCAACTGTATGCCCCCAGACGACGAGGCGTGGAGAACGTGGCACTGGCTTCAACTGGATGAAGCCGAAGGCCCCATGCCACTGCGATGGAACGGTCCGCGGGGGGTATGGCAGTTTGGCACTGAAGATGTTGGAACCCCGGCAGCTTTGGCTACGGAAGGTTGGCGCTATATCGGTGCGTGCGTGCCACCACAGGGCAAGAGATAGAAATGCGCGACATTGACATATCCAAAGTAAAATATGATGCCAACGGCAAGCTGATACTGATGTCTGTCAAATCAGGATGGGTTATGTGTCGCCGCCCCCATTCCATACCGATTTGCAAGACGATAAAAGAGTGGAATTTTCTTAGCGATAGGCCACATCAAGAAAAAAATAACTATGAATGACATATATTTACTATAATAAAATATTTATTATTCCTATATAATTTAATATATATTCGTGGAGATTTTTCTTTGATAAAAATCAAAAATTCGGAAAATTTCGATCTTGCCTCCAAGCTTGATTATCATAGGAAAAAAGAAATACTTATGTCTACAGGGATAAATGAATATGGCGTAAAGCCTGACTATGAGGAAATACGCCATTTATGGTCAGCCGTCGGACGAAACAGAAATGGCTCCATAAATATTCTGGAGTGCGCAGACATGAAGGACTGCATGCTGTCCTACGCGAGGAATGTTCAGTTTATATCAATATTATGGCTATATATTCCCCAAAACTGCAGAAGGCAGGGTATTGGCACGGCTTTCGTTAACCATGTTATAGATGCAGCCCGTGACGGAAGCGATATAGATTGGATACAGTTCAGGTTCCCGGCCCAATTGACAATATTGGAAAAATTCCTCGTGAAAAATAAATTCCGGAATAGGCTGAGCAAGCTTAATACAGATTTTGGTTATGTAGAAAGCAGTCTGATTTATTTACTGAGATAGGTATGCCAGATTCTTTTTTCTAAAATTCATGGTCCCATCTGCGCAGTCCGAAAGGTATGATCCGGCGCGGCTGGTCAATGAACCGCGTCGAAGCATCGCAGCGGACATAGACGATGTCGTCGTAGGCGCGGACTATCCTGTTTGACGGCTAGGTGTCGCACATGAACCGCCGGACGTTTTCCACCGGGTTCAACTCGGACGACCGTAGCGGTCGCGGCAGGCCGCTTATGTCGGCGCGAGGGCAGATTTCCGAGGGGTATGCCACGCAGCCTGAGCGACGACGAGAATGGCATGAAAAACCGACACCATAGCTTGGAAGATCTCGGCGAGACCATCGTCCATGGTACGGTTGTTGCACCGGCGAAGAACGGGCCCGGCGTTTCTGCCTTGCGCCTGGCGGATCGCTTCCAAGATCCGCGCCAGACGGGTACGCTGGCCGATACGCCCGCATGGGCAGATACCGGCCCCTGCCCTGCGGCGCGTCCGCCTGGATTTCTGATCGATCCGCGCTTCGTCGCTCCGCCAGGGTGCGATGCCATAGCCAGATGCCAGGCCTGGCATCTGGGAGACCTTTTAACCCTCCCGGAACCCAAAGCCTCGGGGCATGGTGCGGCGGGCGTTCTGTCAGGAAGGGGAAATCAGGGGCCCTGATGACAGCGTTCAGACGGCTGGGCGCAGAGGAAATGTCCGATGGTATTATCGGCTCCGCTGAGGCTTCTGCTCCACGGATTTTAAGCGAAGGCTGTCGGATATCGGGAACGAACATGCTCGTTCCCACGACACGGTGGACTTTTGCAGGGGACAATATGCACCCGTGAAGAAGGATTCGACCTTATTTCAACAAGCCCCAGCGTCTCCATCCATCCACAAGATAATCCCCATGCACTGGGGACTCTTGAAGGGGCCGAGGGGGATGTTGAAGGAAGCGAAATTTATAGAGTGTTTTAAAATCAACGGTCTAATGAATTTATTCACAGGACTTTAGAAGGACATACTAATAATACACAAAAAACATAGCTAACCTGCAAAAGTCCACTGCCCTCCTACAAAAGCCCACTTCGCGGTCGCGGAAGTCCCTTGAGGCTCGCTCTTGACGCTCTGAAGGGCACGAACAGGGGAAATACCCCCTACAAAAGTCCACTCGCGAGGGGCAGCCCACACAAGAACCTACAAAAGTCCCCCTTGCAACGGCGGAGAGCTTGGCTTCAATTCTCGGTATCGGAGAGGGCAAAATGACAAGGCTTCACACGCTTATCCGGAACAACGGTCGCCAAGCTGTTCTTGAGCTCGATTATGATCGCCGTGTCGTGGATGCCGCCGCCGGCTATCTGGCTACCGAAGATATTGAAGTCGGTTTTCTCTTCTCTGGCTGGGCATATACTCCACTTCCTCACCGTCGTCTCAAAGACGACGAGACTTGGACAGTGCGAACCGATCACGCCTCTGTGGTTGTGCAGCCAGGCTTATTCGTTCCCGAACAGGGAGAACCTATTCCTGTTGGTGTTCCTTACGGTTCACGTGCGCGCCTCATTTTGTTATACTTGCAAACACAGGCGATAAAGAATCAGAGTAGAGAAATAGAGTTGGGACACAACCTGACAAACTGGATGCGCAAGATGAATATTCCCAAAGGGGGGAAGAGTTATACAGACGTCCGAGAGCAAGCAGATAGAATTGCGCGCTGCCGATTGACTTTCCAATTCCGTCAAGGATCTTTTTCAGGACTGCTGAATCAACATATTCTGGATCAAGCCGTTTTCGTTGGAGACCCGAATTCTCCAGCAACGCATTTCGCTGAGTCCGTAAAACTTTCTGAGGGATACTACGAACAACTCAAAAAACATCCGCTTCCGGTCGAGGATGCCGCCATTCGTCAAATTTCGAACAATTCCATGGCCATCGATCTGGAGGGATCGAAGAACCGTTGATTGATGTTCTTGGCTGGTGATTTAAGGCTTTTGGCGCTTTGATTGATGGTTTTTGGTTGGCTTTTGATCTGCGCTTTGAGCAGATCGGGGACTGCGGTCCGGCTGGATGACTACGCGCTCGCGTTCATCCGCTCCAAGAAGAGGAAGCGGCGCATATTATAGACGATATTGGCCAGGCCGATCCTCATGGTGGCCCGGGTGATACCGATAGTTCGGACGAACAAACCCATTTGCGATTTCTGATCGGCAAAGACATGCTCGACACGCGAGCGGATGACCGACTTTCCAGCATTCGATTTCTGGATATGTTGGGGCATAGGCTTGAGATGCGGCTTTTTTCTGTGAACCTTTGAGACAAAACCCTGCTTTTCCATGAAGTCTTCGTTGGCTTTGGAGCGGTACGCCGTGTCGGCCCAAACGCTTGAGGCCGTATTGGTTTTATCCAGCAGCCCTTCTCTCAATCGCGCACCATCACTGGCGGCGGCATCCGTCGTCTTCCATTTTCGGATGAACCGGAATTTTCGATCGATGGAAATGTGCGATTTATAGCCAAAGAACGGGATGGCGAGATCGCTGGATGGCATGGTTCCATCATCCTGCCGCTTTGCTTTGGTGAACTTCAGTGTCCAGCGCGCATGACGGTCCTTGTGCGACAGCTTTGCGGGTTTGTCCTGCCAGTCTTCAGGAATACGCCCTTCCCGAAGATCGGCTTTCTCAGCGTTCGTATTGCGCTGCTTGGGAGCAGCTACCAGTGTGGCATCCAGGATCTGGCCGGACATCGGGAGATAACCGGCGTTCCGCAGAGTTGCATCAAACCGGCCAAACAGTCTTTCAATGGCTCCCGCCTGGGTCAGGCGTTCACGGAACAGCCAGACCGTTTTGGCATCCGGCACACGGTCCGACAGCCCCAGGCCAAGGAAACGCATGAACGACAGGCGGTCATTGATCAGATACTCTGTCCGCTCATCAGACAAATTATTCAGCGTCTGGATCATCAGGATCTTGAACATCAGTACCGGATCAAACGGCGGACGCCCGCCTTTACTGCCGTCTGAATACGCCAAAGCCTGCTCCAGATCAGGGCGGAAGACTTCAAAATCCACAGTCCGGGAAAACGCTTCGAGCTGATCGCCAAGCCCGCTCAATCGGGCAAGCCGCTCTTCAACGTCAAAGAAACCAGACTGCTTCATAGCGCTATTCCCTCAATCAACGCAGAAGAAATGGAATCACAGAGAAAGCCGCAAAACCAGAGGGTTTTTCGAACCCTCCATGTTGTTACTGCTGAGGAGCTGTTTCAGTTCATGCGAGGTTTTCTGATGATCACTGATCATTCTGGTTGCGTAGGTATTCAGTGAGGGATGGGAAAGCGCCATGTGGCTGGACTGAATTTCAAACTGATCGCTTCACGCGACGCTCTGGATGAAATCATCTGTTTTCGGTGCAATGCCCATCATGGAATTTACGCCTGTCCGTTCGGGAAGAGACTGTGCCAATGTCGGCGCGGAGAAACATAAGGCTGCAGCAAGAAGAAGTGATTTTTTCATTGTTATTTCCTTGCAGATGAATTGCCGTTTTCAGCTTCTGCCTGATCTTCAGCGATACAGCTCAACGGTCACAAAGCCCGCTGCACGAGGCATGTAGTATAATTTTCTGCCTCAGACTTTGGCGTGATTACAGTATTCTTAAGAATTCGCCCTGATATCTCCTGAAAAGGAGTTACCAGAGCGAGATCTGTGTATTCAGCTGTTTTTGTGGCTCTGCTGACCAGCTTTTACGTGCTGCTCATGCGTACCGCCCCGTGTTCCGGAGCTGTGCTCGCCTTCGCTTTTGCCACTATGTGAGGAAGAACCAGTATTTTTGTGGCTCTGCTCGCCAGCCTTCACGTGCTGCTCGTGCGTGCCGCCCCGCGTACCGGTGCTGTGCTCGCTGTCACTTTTCCCGGTGTGAGAAGAAGAACCGGTATTTTTGTGGCTCTGCTCACCAGCTTTCACATGCTGTTCATGCGTGCCGCCCTGATTTGTCATTTTCTGTTCCTTTCGGAGTTTCTACGACGGTCGACGATACGGCCATCGTAATCCCAAACCCCCGGCGAACAGAAAAGTTGTGAAAATATAAGTAATGTTAATTTGTTTTAAGCACTCAGGCATGATGCGTTCATGTCTAGGTGTTTAGTCGCGGGGTTTGATGGTGTGATATTTTCACGAGAGTGGAAGGAAGCATTATGGGACAGATACGTCATGGGGGCGCCACGACCACGCACGCCGTGCGAGCAGCAATACAGCGATCGCAGGCTTCGCTCGCGGCGCTGAGCGAGGAGTTCGGGATCAACCCGAAGACAGTGGCTAAATGGCGGAAGCGACAGAGTGTCGAAGATCAGAAGACAGGTCCTAAAGAGCCGCGCTCAACGGTCCTGTCCGAGACGGACGAAGCGATGATCGTGGCCTTTCGCCGGCATACGTTGCTGCCGCTGGATGACTGCCTTTATGCCCTGCAGGCCAGCATTCCCTATCTGACACGCTCGGCCCTGCATCGCTGCCTTCAGCGTCACGGGATTTCACGACTGCCGGACATAGAGGGGGACAAAGCCAAACGCCAGCGCTTCAAACGCTACCCGATCGGGTTCTTTCATCTCGACATAGCGGAAGTCCAGACCGCTGAAGGCAAGCTGTACCTCTTCGTTGCCATTGACCGGACAAGCAAATTCGCTGTCACACAACTGGTCGAGAAAGCTGATCGGAGGACGGCCTGGGAATTCCTCGAACATCTCCTGAGCATCATCCCTTACCGGATCCACACCATCCTGACCGACAATGGGATCCAGTTCGCTGACCAACCCCGTAATCGCAATACGGCCTGGTCGCGTCCCATGCGCTTCGACATGATCTGCGAAGCCCACGGGATCGAACATCGTCTGACGAAACCCAATCATCCCTGGACCAATGGTCAGGTTGAACGGATGAACCGGACAATCAAAGAGGCAACCGTCAAACGCTTCCATTACGACAGTCATGAGCAGTTGAGGACACACCTCAACGACTTCATGGCAGCTTATAATTTCGGGCGAAGGCTCAAGACGCTGAGTGGCCTCACGCCTTACGAATACGTCTGCAAAATATGGACTTCAGAGCCAGAAAGATTCATCATCAATCCAACCCATCAAACCCCGGGACCAAACACCTAGCACTACTTTGGCAGAAGCATGATTTTTAGGATTCCCATGGCGCAGATTGCGTGATTCATGGGGAGCCAGCTTTGACGGAGGCTGGCATTGGAAGAAGACTGGCAAGCGGATCTTGAGCAATGGCTCGCCCCATATCTGGATGGTCTGGGCAACAAGACGCGGCGTAAAATGTGCCCCGCCTATATCGCAGGTCTGATTGGGCCAGGAGATCGCAAGAGCATCCAACCCATGGCCGCACGCTCGGATGCGGTCCCCTATGACCGGCTGCATCATTTCATCGGAGCCGGGCTTTGGGACAAAGCTCCACTGGAAGCGACCTTGTGGAAACAGGCGGATGACCTGGTTGGTGGCGACGGATCCGGGCTGATCATCGATGACACTGCCCTGCCGAAGAAGGGCAAAGCCTCTGTTGGCGTTGCGCCCCAATACGCAACCGCACTAGGCAAGAATGCGAACTGCCAGACAATGGTCTCTGTGACACTGGCTTCGGGTGAAGTTCCCCTGATGCTGAGTCTGCGGTTGTTCCTGCCAGAAAGCTGGACAAGCGATGTCGCGCGCATGGACAAGGCGGGCGTACCTCATGCCTTACAGGACTACCGCACGAAGCCTGAAATCGCGCTTGAGGAAATTGATCGCGTCATCGCAGCAGGTGTCCGCTTCGGCTGCGTGCTGGCCGATGCGGGTTACGGGTTGTCAGCTCCGTTTCGGCAGGCATTGACCGCACGGAGTCTTTGCTGGGCTGTCGGTATTCCCCGACACCAAAAGGTCTACCCCGCCGATGTTCAACTGATCTTCCCGGTTACAGGTCGCGGCCGTCCACGAGTGCGCCACGTCCCTAATGTCACGTCCGTGGCGGCGCACACCATGCTCGAAGGGACGAAGTGGCGGCAGGTCAGTTGGCGTAAGGGAACGAAGGGACGCCTGACGGCTCGTTTTGCGGCCATACGCGTACGCATCGCAGATGGTGCACCCCAGCGGATCGGCTCTGCTGGAGCCCAGCACATGCCAGGCGAAGAAGCCTGGCTGGTGGGGGAGCATCGCTCGAATGGCGAACGAAAATACTACCTTTCGAACTTACCGACCGAGACACCAATCAAGGTTCTGGCTGGCGCGATCAAAGCGCGCTGGATATGCGAACAGGCCCATCAGCAACTCAAAGAGGAGTTGGGGCTGGATCACTTCGAGGGACGATCCTGGACCGGACTTCACCGCCATGCCTTGATGTCGATGATGGCCTACGCCTTCCTGCAGTCCCGCAGACTCGCTCAGGCGGGACGAAAAAAAAAGAGCCTCCGGACCGCCACCGCAACCCAGTCTGCCAGCAGTGCGCCAGGCCATTCTTGACCGCATAGCTCGTTCACAACCAACACATTGCCCTCATTGCCGATGGATATTCAACAGACACCCTAACTCAATTCTGCCAAAGTAGTGCTAGCGATATCTTCCTCTTCGGGGATCTGAGCCAGGAGCACCGGCAGGATCGGGGCGTCACCGACATCGTTCCCCGTCATTTCAACGGCCCTGATTTCCAGAGACCCTTCGTCGATAGCAATATGAAGCTTGCGCCATATCCTGTGCTTTGACGCCCCGTGCTTGCGGGCGTGCCATTCACCTTCTCCCTCGACCTTGATCCCGGTGCTGTCGATAAGGAGGTGGAGCGGCCCATTCGAACCCCGATAGGGGATGTCGACTATCAGGGATTTCCGCCGACGGCTGAGCGTACTGAAATCCGGCACCAACCAGGTGAGGTCTGCCAGCCGCAGGGTGCCCTGGAACAGGTGGTAGAGGATTACCCCTTTCCATTTTCCGTCGATGAGCAGAAGTGTCGCCTCAACAGTACAGCCGGGACTGCAATCAAGTGATTTATGGCGGATATGATATTACGAAGGCTTGCTTGGTCCGTTCATTACGGCGGCTTGTCATAGGGTCCGTGAGACTTGCATAGAGGTATGCGGCTGAGACACTCAGTCCTGTCCGCAGGCAGTACACGGCGCTACCTGCGGTCGGGCTGCTGACGCCACCGCCGGTGATCTCGGGTTAACGAAGCAGGGCGACGTCGAGAGGTGCTCCGTCGCGTCTTACAGAGCAACTGCGAACTGTCTCTGAGGAGTGACCGTGTTGTGGCGCCAATCCGCAGTGCCTCGACAATCTTTTTCCTGAGAAGTGCCACACCATGGACATCGAAACCGCAGGCATGAACGAGGTGGTGCATGAGTTTTTTGCAAAAACGAGTATGACCACCGTTCTCGCCCGGATCAACGCCGGATGCAGGTTTTCGAAGAACACGAAACATAGCGGACAGGTACTGGTCGAGCGGTTTCGGGCGATGGACCACGCGAAAGCGCCTTGCCGCGATTGGTGATGGCAAAGCTTCGCGGAGTGTTCTCGTCATGACGCCTATACGATAATCAGCCTCGATTTTGTTCACCATATTCGCTCTGATTATCTTCAGCAGAACGGGAATACGTTGCGGCGGGTATTCTTTCTCAAGGTAGGGTTGAAGCGCTGCAAGCCGTGCCGGGACGGCGCTGAGAGCGCGCTCCCTTACTGAGGTGTCGTTCCTCATGCCAGCCTGTCGCAACAGTTGTTGCCGGGCTGCCTTCAGCCTGGACCGGCGCTTCCTGGAAGCCGTTTTCCAGAACCGTTTTCTGGCTTTCTCGAGAGCAATCTCGGCGTCACGATAAGCGAGGGCGATCTCCGGATTATCCCAACCCGAAGCGGGCGTGTCTGGAAAATTCAGAACAGTAGGAAAACGCCTGAGATCTCGCTTGTAACTTTCATAGTACGCCAGATCTCCCAGTTCGGTCTTCCGATATGAGACAAGATCGCAAAGGGTTTTTCCATTAAATAATATCTCTGTCCTCGTGAGATGCTTTGTACTACCAGACACAGGGAGCGAACTGCCGGTCAGGATTATCTGATTCCAGTGCGTTCGGATCGTTCGTTCGGAGACACCTGCTGCGATGGCCAGAGCTGTTTGCGTCAGCTCTCGATCACGGGGCCACTCTGCCACAAGACGCACCAGTCGACGCGATGTGGCTTCAAATCGGATTTTTCCGGTCTCGCGTCCCGCACGTGCCTGCGCCTGTCGGGGCGTTTCGCTGGGGTCTCTGCGTCTGGTGGGACGTGTGGCGCGAGATGCGAGTTTTTTCTGGAAATAATTATGAATACGCTTGCACATTTCATCGACAGTCAGGCGAGCGACGGGGCGCGGAAACTGTTTATTGACCGCGAGAGCATAGGCGAGAATATCTTTGAGACCAGGCGACGGATGATTTCTGAAATGCTTCCGGACCTCGTCGAACAGGTGCCGGTTGGTGGTCCAGATCGCTCTCGGAGTGTTGTAGAACTCAGTAGTTTTGTCGCAGTCCTCACCGAAGTCCGGGCCTGCTTGCGGCGAAAGCAGCTTGATGACAGCGCGTAGTTCAACCGGCCCCGCCCCTGGCAGGATCTTCCAGGCAGGCTGAGCATCTGTAGCGCTGTCCTGGAGATCCTTTCTGGTTGCCCATGGTGACCCGACCAGACTCAGCGCAGCAAGGCGCGATGCTCCGAGAGCTTCCGCCATCAGATTTTCAGCCTGATCGGCGAGGGCCTGAGGGGCGGTACGTCCCTTGGCGCTGGTGATGACGGGCGTAGTCAGCCACAGGATTGCGAACCCGCCTGGCCGGACGGCATCAGTGACGATCATCGGACGGATCATGTCAGGCAGCGCTAACCACCGTTCCTTCCAGCCAGGGCCAAGCCTGAAGAGCAGGGCGTTGCGAGCGCTCGGGCTGTTCGGGGAGACGTAACGCTGTGAAATCGCCTCTACGAGGTCCATGATCTGCGCTGCCGTCTCGTCTTCGGTCATCGACGCGCGCACACGGCAGGGCATTCGCGGCAGACAGGCTTGTGCGATGGCAGAAATCGCGGGTGAAGAACTCCTTCCAATCCGCGCCAGGGCGCCCTTTAAGTACTCCGGGCGCCGGACATGCCATGCAGGAAGTGCAGTGATGTCATGGTCTGCAGACGCTGTCAGCGCTTCTGCCAGAACTGAATCCTTGCGCAACAAAAATTCCGCTTTATCAGGCATGACACAGGCTTGCAGCGGCTCTTTCAGAATAATGAAAGGCTGAGGAGATACACAGCAATGATCAGGGCCAGAAAGGCAGCGGCCCGTACGTAAACGGAGACGGGCATGACCACGATCTGGCCTGTGGAGCGCGGACGGCCCCTTTTACGCTTTGCCAGGACGATGGTCTGGTCAGGTGCAGCAGAAGTACCTTTGATCTGGCCCGGGTCGGAAACGCGAGCGTCGCACTGAACTCGCGATGCCAGAAAAGCGTCCAGATCCCGCTTGCGAAAGCGAAGCCGTCGACCGATCGCAATAAAGACGGTCGGCCCCTGATTGCGGGATCGCATTGTGCGAAAGGCATCGTATGATAGTCGCAGGTATTCCGCCGCTTCTCTCGAAGTCATGACCTCGCAGGCGCTGCCGTTATTCCGGTGATCCACACGTCCGTCCTCACTGCTTCCCTGTGCCGCATTCAGGATAGTCGGAAGTATCCAGTAAAATTCAATGCGAAACCGATGGCAGTAATTCCGCTTTCGTTCCGAATATTATTTTTGCGGGGCGTTTCCGGTTTCTGGGCAGAGAGAATTTCCGCAGCAGCAAGAACGATAACAAAATATTTCAAGACGGGTTTTGTTATGCTCACATACGTATCTGTGGGGCGCATCTACATGGTCGCGCTTTCGTCGCTGTCATAAATGAAGCCAAGCACACGGGCGCGCTCTTCCGCATCCTCAGCAAGGGTCGTGAGCACGGGCTGGTAGTAGCGATCCAGACTTTTGAGGTCGCGATGCCCGGTGACCCTGCACAGGTCCAGAGGGTTGGGAAACAGACGGGCCAGTCGCGAGGTTGCCTCGTGCCTCAGGTCGTGGAAGGTCAGGTCGTGAAGACCGGCCCGTTTCACCATCCGGCCATAGCGGACCGAAAAAGCGCGTTCGTCGCCGACATCGAAAATCAGATCTTCGGGTAGTGGCGGAGTGTCGAACGACGCGAGTTTCTCACGAAGCAGGGCCCGCGCGCCGGGCATCAGGGGCCGGATTTCGGGGCCTCGCTCTTCCGCGAGATGGATGGTTTTGGTGTGCGCCAGACTGATGGTTCTTCCTGTGAGGTCGACGTCACACCAGCGCAGAGAGGTGGCTTCGCTCAGGCGGGTGGCCTGCTCGACGGACCACCTGACGAGCCAGACATCATCAGGATGGGTGTCTGATCTCACAGCGTCCAGCAGACGCTCATACTCTCCGGAAGGCTCGTGCTCCCCCGGCGAGACGCTCCCTGCGGAACAGGCTGCCTCTTCCAGCCTGCGATTGCGCTTCCGGTCTGCCCCCGCCGGTCGCTTGATCAGGCGCCCTGAAGCCGGATTTTGCGGCAGCGGCACGTCCCACTCAGACATTGCATGCTGCAGAATGGATGCGAGAAGGTTGAGGCGTTTCACAACGGTCGCGGGGGCCAGATCTTTCGCCTGTCTGTCCCTGAAACCTCTGACAGCCGGGATCGTCAGGCGGGAGAGCTTCAGGTCAGCGATCGTGTCGCGGAGCAGGGCTGGAATATGACCAGTGCGATCGCGCTCGCGATGAGCCATGCACTCATCGCGATATCTTTCGATCAGCGTTCGAAGCACGATGTTGTCCAGGGTACGGACATCGATATTGCGGCCCTCACGAACCTTGACCGACGTCTCTTCAAGCCACGCGCGGGCGAGACGGGCTGTATCGAATGTTCTGACGATCCGCTCGCCGTTGACCAGTTTGCGTGCCCGATACTGCTTTGGACCCCGGCAACTCACACCATCGGGCAGCGGACGTCCCGTGGCGGGATCGTTAGCATTCTCGGCGGATTTTGTGCGGGCCATGAGACGAACTCCGAAAAGGGGACGGAATCGTCATTGGTCCAGAATTGGTCCAAAATCGCTACTTAATTTTTGGATGGGATAGGGCGATTTACCCGTAAACCGCTGATAACATTGCCAAATAAATTTGGCGTCCCGTACGGGATTCGAACCCGTGTTGCCGCCGTGAAAGGGCGGTGTCCTAGGCCTCTAGACGAACGGGACTGGAGGCGTGAGCGCTGGATATCCCGCTGCCCCGTACGGGTCAAGGGCTAAAGTGTCGCAATATCGCAGACGAAGAGTGTCAGTGAGTGACGGTCCTGCCACGTCTCGCTTCGAAGGTTTCCGGCGACATGCAGAAGGGGGGCGTCCAAATCCTCAAGAACCGGAGTGAATGCTTTGTCATCGGCCCTGAAAACCAGTCCTTTCAGGCGTCCTCCGTCCTCTCCCTGCAGGATGACCCGAAGTGTATTGCCATCGCGTCCGATTCGTTCGCTCTTGACGCAGCGGACGCGCGTGACGACTAAAACCGGTTCAGGATTTCCTGCGCCGAAGGGGGCCAGTCTGGCGATCTGCTCCACAACGTCGTGATTCGCGCCTCGAATCGTCAATACGCCGTCCAGCAGGAGATCCTCGTGCTTTGGCAGGGCTCGGGCGGCATCCAGTCTCTCATCAAGGAAAATATGGAAACTTTGGGCGGCTTCCACAGGCAGCGAAAATCCGGCCGCCATGGCGTGACCGCCTCCCGTCTGGAGAAGGCCCGCCTGTCTCGCCGCGATGATGGCTGCGCCGAGATCAATTCCCGGCACGGATCGAGCCGAGCCTTTGATGATCCCGTCAGCTTCCGCCCCGACGAGCGTCGGACGGTTGAAACGCTCACGGATGCGGCCGGCAACAATCCCGACAACACCCGGATGCCAGGCTTCACCATGCAGGAAAAGAACCGCGTGACCGGCATCCGCCTGGATCTCGGCTTCCGCCATGGCCGCGGAAAGGATGTCGGCCTCGACGGTCTGGCGCTGCCGGTTCACCTCATCCAGCTTTTCGGAAAGCTGACGGGCCTCGAACGCGTCCTCGGCCAGCAGCAGACGCAACCCCAGCCCTGATTGCGCGATGCGTCCTCCCGCGTTGATCCGTGGGCCGAACGCAAAGCCGCACGCGGTCGGGCTGGCCGTGTCGCGCACCATTGCAACCGACGCCAGCGTGGCAAGGCCAAGCCGCTCGCCGCGCCCGAGCACGCGCAATCCCTGCGCGACCAGGGCGCGGTTCAGGCCCTGAAGAGGCATGACATCGCAGATCGTCGCCAGAGCCACGAGATCGAGATGGCGCATCAGGTCCGGAGCCGGACGGTCGTTGAACCAGCCGGACAGTCGCAATTCGCGCAGGACGGCGACGAGCGTCAGGAACGCCACGCCGGTGGCGCAGAGCGTGCCCAGTTGCGACGTACAGTCCACGCGATTGGGATTGACCACGATGGCATCGGGCAGGATGCCGCCATCCGGCTTGTGGTGATCGAGCACGATGAGGTCCGTCCGTGTCGCGAACGGGTTCAACACATCGACCGCCGCCGTGCCGCAATCGATGCAGACAAGGAGAGTGGAGCCCTTGTCCAGCATCGCGTCCAGAGCCGCGGCGTTGGGTCCGTAACCCTCTTTCTGGCGGTCGGGAATGTGGATTTCGACGGTGCAGCCCAGTTCCTTGAGCACGCTGGCGACAAGGGCCGTGCCGCAGGCGCCGTCAACGTCATAGTCACCGAACAGCCCGACACAGGCCTGTTCCCGAATGGCTTGGGCGAGCCGCGCGGCGGCGCGGTCCATGTCGCGCAGGCACGCCGGATCGGGCATCCAGTCCCGCAGGCGTGGGTCCAGAAAGGCCAGTGCTTTCTCTGAGGAGACGTCTCGAGACACGAGGATGCGCCCCAGAAGTTCGGGCACTCCGGCGCGCTGGGCTATGGCCAGACCCTGGCGCAACTCGAGATCGGCAAGAGATGCCGCGCGCCAGACCCAGCGGCGACCGCTGGCGCTCTGGCGGACATTCAGGACGGGACTGGACAGGGGATCAGGGCAGGAAGCGTCATCGGACATGACGTTACTATAGGCCCCGATCCCACGATGGTCAGGTCCAGAAAACGAGGCGCCTGATGATCAGACCGCCGTCCAGGTTTTCATGGAGAAATCGTGACGACCTTCGATAAACCGGATCGTCGCTGATTTGGAACGCATCACGATGGAGTGGGTTCTCACGCTCGTCGGGCCCAGCCGCGTCACACCGCGCAGAAGCGCGCCACTGGTCACACCCGTCGCGGAAAACAGGACGTCGCCCCGCGCCATATCATGGAGACCCAGCTTGCGTGTCGGATCCTTGCCGGGATCCATCTTCTGGGCGCGTGCGACCTGTTCTTCATTTTCGAACATCAGGCGGCCCTGCATCTGGCCACCCATGGAGCGCACGGCCGCCGCAGCCAGAACACCCTCCGGAGCGCCTCCCGAACCCGCGTAAAGATCGACGTGGCTCTCGTCGAGACAGGCGGCGATCGCAGCCGCCACGTCTCCGTCGCTGAGCAGGGAGACACGGGCGCCAGCCTCGCGGGCACGGGCGATCAGTTCCTCGTGACGCTCACGATCAAGTGCGCACACGACAACCTCGTTGACCGATTTGCCCTTGGCCGCCGCGATGTCGCGAATCGTTTTCTCGATCGGAGCGTCGAGATCGATCAGGTCGGCGGGAAGGTTCGGACCGACGACCAGTTTTTCCATATAAACGTCGGGGGCATGCAGAAAATGACCCTTCTCCGCCAGCGCGACCATCGTCATCGCATTGGGCATGTCCTTGGCGCAGAGATTGGTCCCTTCGAGCGGGTCGACGGCGATATCCATGGCCGGGCCACCGGCGCCGACTTTCTCGCCGATATACAGCATGGGCGCTTCGTCCATCTCGCCTTCGCCGATAACGACGGTCCCGTCGATGGCGACGGTGTCGAAAGCCAGACGCATCGCCTCGACAGCGGCATTGTCCGCCTCGTTCTTCTTGCCCCGTCCCGTCCAGGATGAGCAAGCGACGGCCGCCGCTTCCGTGACGCGCACAAGCTCGAGCGCCAGGTTGCGGTCCGTGACGCGATAATTGGGCGTTTTTGAATTCGGCATGTCTTACAAATCTCCTGAAGGGCGTGTGTCCACCCCGAGATAGGGGATGAAATCAGAGGACAGAACGCGGAACCGCGCTATCAGTGCACGGAAAATGTGATCACACCGTCTCGATCTTGAGCAGGAGCGGCGTGCCGATAACAGATGCGAGACCGTTGATGGCGGTCATGACCTGCATCATCGAGGCTTCGGTCGTCTCATGGGTCACCAGGGCGAGGGGCACCGTCGAGTCGGTTGCGCGACCGGCGTCATGTTGCGACAGCCCCCGCATCGACACGCCGGCATCGCGAAGGGCGGCGGCGATTTCGGCCACCACACCGGGCCGGTCATGTACGTTGACGCGCAGATAATACGCGCCGCTCAACAGGGCGCGCGGTGCGCAGGTTGCGGGAGACTGCGGGCTGACCCCCCAGACAGGGAGCGCTTTGCCACGTGCGAGATCGATCACGTCGGCGATGACCGCGCTGGCGGTCGGCCCGGCACCCGCGCCTCGGCCTTCGATCATCATCGGGCCACTGAAAGTCCCTTCGGTCACGACGGCGTTGAAAACACCCTCGACATGCGCCAGCGCGGTCTGCTGGGCGATGAGACACGGTCGCATGAAGGCCTCGATGCGTCCATCTTCGAGCTGTCGGGCCATTCCCAGAAGTTTGATCCGGTAACCCATTTCGCGGGCGAAGTGCTGGTCGCAGGCTTGTACGCCGCGAATGCCTTCGACATGCATTTCATCGAACGCCACCGGTCTGCCGAAAGCGAGCGCGGCGAGAATGGCGAGCTTGTGGGCCGCGTCCCAGCCATCCACGTCTGTCGTCGGATCGGCCTCCGCGTAACCCAGGGCCTGAGCTTCCGCAAGAACGTCCGCGAAGTCGCGTCCCGTGTCACGCATCGTCGTCAGGATATAATTGCATGTGCCGTTGAGGATGCCGCCGACGCGGAGCAGGCGATCCGCCGCCAGTCCCTCCCGCACGAACTTGATGGCGGGGATGCCGCCCGCGACCGACGCCTCAAACAGCAGGGCCGCGCCGTTGTCATGGGCGCATCGGGCGAGACGCGCGCCGTGCGTGGCCAGAAGCGCCTTGTTGGCCGTGATGACATCGCGACCGTGCGACAATGCCGCTTCGACGAGTTCCCGCGCGACGCCTTCCGCGCCTCCAATCAACTCGACGACAATGTCGATGCCGGAAGCCGTAGCCAGAGAGCGCGCATCCGCAAACCAGCGGATACCGGAAAGATCGACGCCGCGATTCCGGCCGGGATCGCGCGCCGAGACCGCGGCGACTTCGATCGCGCAACCGGCGCGGGCGTATATGGCGTCACGGTTTTCATGCAGTTGTTGCACGACGCCGACGCCAACGGTTCCCAGTCCCGCAATGCCCAGACGCAGCACGCGTTTTTCGCTGTTCTCGCTCAATGTGCCTAACCTTACGATACGATCTCGCTGGCCGGTTGCGAGGCGGCGCTGGCCTCGTGACCCGAACCCGCCACGCCCTGACGCTGGAAAAACGATTTGATGGCCCGCGTCGCC
Source organism: Brytella acorum (assembly GCF_029309905.1). Taxonomy (GTDB): domain Bacteria; phylum Pseudomonadota; class Alphaproteobacteria; order Acetobacterales; family Acetobacteraceae; genus Brytella; species Brytella acorum. The sequence goes on along the minus strand of NZ_JARBJP010000003.1, from coordinate 387,383 downwards.
TGACGCAGACGCTGCGTGTTCTCGACCAGTCCGATCCGCACGAAACCTTCGCCATATTCGCCGAAGCCCAGCCCGGGCGCCACGGCGACGCCCGCTTCACGCAGCAGCAGCTTGCTGAACGCGACACTGCCCATGTCCGCGAAGGGGGCCGGGATCGGAGCCCATGCGAACATCGAACCCTGCGGCGATGGCACGTCCCAACCGGCGGCGTGCAGACCCTTGATCAGGACGTCGCGTCGGTCCTTGTAAAGCTGGCGCACTTCCGCGACGCAGTCCTGCGGGCCGCTGAGCGCTGCGACGGCTGCGACCTGAATGGGCGTGAAGGCGCCGTAATCGAGATAGGACTTGATGCGTGTCAGCGCCTGGATCAGCCGGGGATTGCCCGCGGCGAAACCCATGCGCCAGCCGGCCATGGAGTAGGTCTTGGACAGGGATGTAAATTCGACGGCGATATCTTTCGCGCCGGGAACTTCGAGAATGGAGGGCGGCGGCACGTCGCCGAAATAGATCTCGCAATAGGCGAGATCGGACATGATCCAGATATCTTCCCGCCGGGCGAAGGCCACGAGTTCCTTGTAAAAATCGAGAGACGCCGTGAACGCTGTCGGATTGGACGGAAAGTTGACGATCAGAGCGGTCGGCTTCGGGACGGAATGGCGAACCGCGCGCTCCAGTGCGCGCAGCATGTCCTCGTCCGGTGTCGCCGGGATGGAGCGTACCGATGCACCCGCGATGATGAAGCCAAACTGATGGATGGGATAGGACGGATTCGGGACGAGGATGGTGTCGCCGGGGCTGGTGATGGCCGAAGCGAGATTGGCCAGACCCTCCTTGGAGCCGAGCGTTGCGATCACTTCGGTCTCGGGGTCCAGATGAACGCCGAAGCGCCGCTCATAATAACCGGCGAGCGCTTTCCTCAGGCCGGGGATGCCACGGCTGACCGAATAGCGATGCGAGCGCGGGTCGGCGACCGTCTCGACCAGCTTTTTGACGATATGTGGGGGCGTCGCGCTGTCCGGATTGCCCATGCCCAGATCGATGATGTCCTCACCGTGAGCCCGGGCCGCGGCCTTGGCCTTGTTGACCTCGGCGAAGACGTAAGGCGGCAGGCGGCGGATGCGGTGGAACTCTTCGGTCATGATGGTATCGAAGCTCGTTGTGGGAAGGACAGGACGCTCCGGCTCTGGCGAGCCAGGAACGCCGCGGATACGTTAGCGGCGTTCCGTCGAGTGGGAAACACTCTAAAAGCGCGAGCCTGCAAGGGCGCTTGTGAGGGCGCTTATGAGGGCGATCAAGGCGTGAGCGAGAGCCTCGCCCCGTGGCCGTAGGCACGGGCGGCGATATGAATGCTGTCGGCGGGAACGCCACGCAGTATGATGGTCTGGGCGAGAACCCGTGCCCGCAGCAGGGCGAGACGCAGGCTGGCGGCCTGATCGTCCGGCGTCAGGGATGCGGCATCGCCGAAACCCGTAACGTAAACGGCGCCGTGCCTGGTACGATTTTTCAGGGCGTCCGAGATGGTGCCGTCCTGACCCGGCATCAACTGATCGGATGACTGCGCAAAGCGGATCAGCGTGCCGTGCGGCTCGGACAGGTCGAAGGCAGGCCCTGGCCTGTCAGGCAGGAGCGCGTCCTCCGGAATATCGAAACCCGGGAAGCGGGGAGCCGGAGGAGGGCGCGTGCCGATCTGCGGTAGCTCACCAGGGCGAATCGGTGGCGGCGCGAACTCCGTCACGGCCGGCATGCCGATTTCACGTGTCGAGGGCTGGGTGCTCGGGGCCGAGACATTCATCGACGACCCATTCCCGGATGCGTCGTGGTCTGGCGGCTGCTTCGGAGATGCGGTCGGCGTGGTGTCGTGCGATGCTGCGGCGGATGGCGCGGATGGGTTGGCGCTTTTCGTCGCCGGAGCGGATTTCGCCGACGCCCCGCCGGGCAGAACGCCGTCCTGCGCGGCCATGAGCTGCCCATAATTACGCTGGGCCTGAAGCCGTTCGGTCAGAGCGGTCCGCGCGGCCGGGCTGGGCATTTCGGGATTCGTCGTGGGCGTCAGGCCAACATGAGGATAAGGCGCGTGCGCGCCGGGCGGTGGTGGCCGTTCCCTGGCGATCACGCCGCCTTCAAAACCATGCCACCAGTCCACCGTCGTATCGACGGCGTCCTTGTGGGCGCAGCCCGTCAGGCCGCATAGCACGGCGGCGAGAATGGCCTTGTGGCCTCGATGGTCTGGCCCGTGCGCGCGCAAATCCGGTCTATCCCTGCTGCGGTGATCCAAGGGGGCAACCTAGCTCCTGCACGCTCCGATGGCGAGGGGAGCCGGGCAACCGACGGTCTCCGCATGTGAAAAACGCGGTTGGCTCTTGTGAGCGGCGCGCGTCCGGCGCAGGATAACACCATGACCATGCTGTCCCGACATAGGAATACGCCCATGCGCGGCACGACGCCCAACGGCATCTCCGGACGTGCGATCCGCCTTGAAGATGACGAACCCGATCCCCGTGATCCCGATGTGCCCGAGCCGGAAGGCCCGGAACCGTCGGAGCCCGGTGACAACAAGACACTGAATGCACCGGTAGAGGAACTTGAAGGCAAGCTTTTCAAGCAGCGCAAGGTTCTGATCTTCGGCGGCATCAACGACAAGATCGCGCGCGACGTGACGGGGCGCCTTCTCGCGCTGGCCGGAGCGTCGGACAAGCCGATTGATATCTATGTCAATTCTCCCGGCGGTCACGTCGAGAGCGGCGACACGATCCATGACATGATTCGCTTCGTCGATTCGGTGGCACCCGTGAACATGATCGGCACGGGCTGGGTCGCTTCGGCGGGTGCGCTGATCTTCGCCGCGGGCCGTCCCGAACGTCGTTACTGTCTGCCGAACACCCGCTTCCTTCTGCATCAGCCGATGGGCGGAGTGCGCGGTCCGGCGACGGACATCGACATCGAGGCGCGCGAAATCATCAAGATGCGCGAGCGCCTGAACCGTCTGTTCGCCCGCGAAACCGGACAGACGTACGAAAAGATCGCCAAAGACACCGACCGCAACTACTGGATGTCTGCGGATGAGGCGATCGAGTATGGTCTCGTCAAGCGCGTCATTCACGCGATGACCGACATTACCTGACTTTCCCTTCTGGGAAGTCCTGGGTCCAGGTCGCCTGCTTCGCTTTGCGGCGGGGCAGGCCGGTCTTTCCCGATGGGAAGGCGACCTCGACCTCCAACAGCGCGCTCAGGCCCTGTGGACCGTAACGACGCGCTAAGCTTTGCAGGGCGCAACGATCATGAGCAAACTTTCCGACATCTATAGCCAGCTTCCGGACCAGCCGTCAGAGAAGACGTTGGCCCGCGCCGATTACGAGGCGCGTCACTGGAGCAGCCCGGTTCCCGGTCCGCTGAAGCCCGGCAGCGACGAACACAAGCGTGCCATGGCCGCGATGTTCAGGGAGACGTTCAATCCGTACAAGCCTTCGGTGATTGCCTGGCCGGAACTTGATCCTCAGACGCTTCATCGGATCACCTCCCTGCCGATCTGGGACATCGCTGTCCAGACCGAAGGCAAGGCGCGCCTGCGCATGGCGGCCTATGCTTCGATGGTGGGCGACCCGGATATCAAGGACGCGCTATCGCGCAATGCGTGGGAGGAAAACCGGCACAAGGAGGTTCTGTCCAAGCTTGTTGAAGCGTACGGCATCAAGATGGCGCCGGAGCCGCCCTATATCGAGCCGAAAGATACCGAGTGGGCCTATCTCGTCACGGGTTTTTCGGAGTGCGTCGACAGCTTTTTTGCGTTCGGCCTGTTCGCCCTGACCGAGCGCACGGGGCTTTTCCCGCCGGAATTGATCGAGACCTTCGAGCCGGTCATGCAGGAGGAATGTCGCCATATTCTCCTGTTCGCCAACTGGCTCGCCTGGCATCGCGCGACAATGCCGTGGTGGCAGCGCCCGTGGTTCGAACTGCGGGTTCTCGCCGTGTGGGTATTCCTGGCCTACGAGCGCGTCGGCCTCGTGCGCACGATGGACGCGGATGGCAACGAGCACACGCAGGACAACAACTTCACGGTCAGCGGCACGAAAGACGTGGCGGACATCGATCTGTCCCTGCCGGAATTCATGCAGGTTTGCCTGACCGAGAATGAGCGTCGTTTTTCGGGATACGATCATCGGCTGCTGCGTCCCAGACTGGCTCCCAACATGGCGAAAGCGGTCATTGCAGGCTCGAAAATCTGGGGCTGTGTGGCGGGGGGCGTCAGGAAGCTGAGGAAGTCCGCCTGATGAACGCCTGAAAACCGGGTATGGAGTCGGAGAGCCGTATCGATTCGATAGCGCATTGATATATATAAGGTTTTCGACCCTTCCGATCTTCATCAGCGCGAATTTCCTGCCCGCGCAATTGTGGAGCATCTCTCTCCGACAGGTTATCTGACGCGTCGCGGGACCTTCAGGCACAATTGTGAACGGCCGCGTCTATGCCCGGTCTGATTGTTTTGCTCAGCGCGGTTCTGGAAAGCCCGAAACAGGACGATCCAGATCTCCGCGATACGGTGACTACGGCGGAGATCGGGTCGCGAAACAAGACAACCCGATCTCCGATCTAAGTCGTTTATTCGCCGTCGAGCGCGGCTTCGTCAGCTTCGGTCGCCGTGGGCTCCGTCATCAGTGCATCGGCGACAACGCCGGACTGGTCACGAATGCGACGTTCGATATCCGCTGCCATCTCGACATGATCACGCAGAAACTGCTTGGCGTTTTCACGTCCCTGTCCGATGCGCTGGCTGTCGTAGGAAAACCAGGCTCCCGATTTGTCGACGATGTTGGCTTTGACGCCAAGATCAATCAGTTCGCCGACCTTGCTGATGCCCTCGCCATAGATGATGTCGAATTCGACCTGACGGAACGGGGGGGCCATCTTGTTTTTGACCACTTTAACGCGCGTCTGGTTGCCGACCACCTCGTCGCGGTCCTTGATGGCACCGATACGGCGGATATCCAGCCGGACGGACGCGTAGAATTTCAGGGCATTGCCCCCGGTGGTCGTCTCCGGACTGCCGAACATCACGCCGATTTTCATGCGGATCTGGTTCAGGAAGATCACCAGCGTGTTCGAACGGGACACCGTGCCGGTCAGCTTGCGCAGCGCCTGACTCATCAGACGGGCGTGCAATCCGACATGGCTGTCGCCCATGTCGCCTTCAAGTTCCGCCCTGGGAACAAGAGCCGCGACGCTATCCACCACGAGAACGTCAACGGCACCGGAGCGGACGAGCGTGTCGGCGATTTCAAGGCCCTGCTCGCCGGCGTCGGGCTGGCTGAGCAGCAGGTTGTCGACGTCGACGCCGAGTTTGCGCGCATAAATCGGGTCCAGTGCATGTTCGGCGTCGATGAACGCGCATGTCCCGCCCTTTTTCTGGGCTTCGGCAATGACATGCAGAGCGAGTGTCGTTTTACCCGAACTCTCAGGCCCGTAGACTTCCACGATGCGACCGCGAGGCAGACCGCCGATACCGAGAGCGATATCCAGTCCCAGAGAACCTGTGGAAATGACGGCGACCTGTTCCTTGGTACGTTGCCCCATCCGCATGATCGAACCCTTGCCGAACGCTCGTTCGATCTGCGAGAGCGCGCCTTCCAGGGCCTTCGTCTTGTCCATGGTCATTCCTTGTTTCTACCTTTTCCACTCTGGTCGATGCCGGGGCTGGCAGCAATGGCGGTTTTCAATGCGCGATATCGCCGTTAACCATTCGTTCGCATTTGTTCTTTTGAGAACATATCATGATCATGGTGGAGGATGCCAAGAGATTCGTGAATGTTTTTCAACCGATCCTGCGTGCTTCCTGCTCGCGTTTCAGGCGCCATACATACGCGATAATCGAGGCGACGACCTTGAAATGTTCGACGGGCACTTCCGTTTCAAGAGGAAGGACGAAAAGCGCACGCGCGAGGGGAGGATTGGAGAGAACGGGAATTTGATGGTGCCGCGCGACTTCCCGGATCCGGGCCGCCAGTTCGTCAGCACCTTTCGCGACGATTTTCGGTGCTCCCCCGCCATCGCGCTCATAGAATAGCGCCACGGCGTAATGGGTCGGATTTGTGACGACGACTGTAGCCGTCTTTACGGCTTCCATCATCCTCTGGCGCGCGCGTCTTGCGCGTATCTGACGGATTTTACCCTTGATGTGAGGGTCGCCCTCCATCTCCTTGTATTCGTCGCGAAGTTCCTGCTTGCTCATGCGCAGTTTCGACATCCGGCGGCGGTGGGTCCAGAAATAATCCAGTCCCGCGATGACGATCTGCACGCCGATGAACACACCCGTCAACCGTATCAGAGCACCCATAATGAGAGTCAGCGTCTGATACATGCCGAGACCGACCATGCCGTGCCCTGTCAGCAGGACCCTCTGGCCTTCATAGTAAAGCGCGAGAGCGAAGACAGAGCATTTGAGAACCGCTTTTACGCCCTCGAACAACGAATCCGGGCCGATGACGCGCTTGATCCCCTTGAGCGGTGACAGTCGTGACAGATCAGGCATCAATCCTGCCGGTCGTAGCAGAAAGGTCGTTTGAAGAAGACCCGCTGCGAAGATCGCGAACGCCACCATGCCGCATAGCGGCGCGGCCAGCGTTATGAAGATACGAAGCGCCATCCCGGCGATCTCATGCGGGGCGACCGCCGTGTCCCCCGCATGAAACATAATGGCGCGCATGCCTGGCAAGGCCGCACTGAGCGACGTCGGTAGAGTGACTGCCAGGGCGGCCAGACCGCTGATCAGTCCGACCGCGGTCAAGACATCGCGTGATAAGGCGACATTCCCTTCCTCCCGCGCTTTTTCGAGACGGCGGGCGGACGGGGCTTCTGTCTGGTCTTCCGCGTCGGCCATCCTAGAGGCTTGGCATGCTCTGAAGGATGTCTGTGGCCTGATGTAGCCATACGGTCAGCATACGATGGATAAGAATGGCGGCCAGTGCGATACCGCCGAAAATTTGCAGCGGCATCGCCAGATTATAAACCTGCAAATTCGGAATGACGCGGCTCATGATGCCGAGCGCGACCTGCCAGAACAGTGAGAGAAGCAGGAATGGTGCGACCAGCTGGAGAGCCAGTGTAAATATGCGTTGTGTGAGCATGACGATGCTGTGGCTCGAATCCGCGATCATCGGGACATGCCCGTGTCCCATCAGAACAGCGCCTGGTGGGAAAAGAGTATAGCTCCCGACGAGGGCCTGGATGGGGTATATGTAGCTTCCCGACGTCAGAAGAATGACCGGAGCGAGCAGAGAAAATGCGCGTCCGAAAATGGCGGCTTCAGCGCCCAGAGTTGCGTCTGGTTGCAAAACGCTGGACAGACCTGTCAGGAGAGACACGACCTGTCCGGCAACCGGCAGGATCATGGCGGCGAGACGCGCGATCCATCCCAGCAGGCCACCTGCCAGCAGTTCTATCGCCGCGAGGGCGAGTACCCGTATCGGGCCAGCATCCGTAAGAAGGGCTTTTTCGAATGAGGCCTGTGCGACCGGCATGACCATGAAGGTCAGTCCGACCGCGATACCAGCCCGCACAGTCGTGGGGATTTCGGACTCTCCGGGGCCCGGCATCAGCATCACGACCGCGCCGACACGACACAGAATCAGGGCGAAGCACAGAGCCAGCATGGGCAGCGCCGCGAGCAGGGCATCGGGGTGCGCGGGGCTCATGTTCCTCCGATCAGGATCACCTGATCGAACAGACCGCGTGCGAAGATCATGAGAGTGCGCCCCATGAAAGAGCCGGTAAACAGGAGCGCGAGACCGATTGCGATCAGCTTGGGCACGAAAGCCAGAGTGGCCTCGTTGATTTGCGTGACCGCCTGAATAAGAGAAATGATCAGACCCACCACCAGCGCGGCCCCTAGGGCTGGAGCACTCAGCTTCAGCGTGACGATGAACGTCTGGAGAAGCACATGGGCGATGTCGAGATGCTGCATATCCCGTCAGATCGACATGCGCATGACGTCTTGATAAGCCTGAACGAAGCGGTCACGCAGGGCTGTCGTCGTCTGAAGAGCCAGCTGTGCGTTGGAAACGGCCGTTACGATTTTCGTCATGTCACCGGAGCCGTTGAGGCCTTCCGCCGTCATGTTTTCCGCATCGTGACCGTTCTGGATCGCGTTTCCGACCATATTTTTCATCATGGCCGCGAAATCACCGCCGGAAGCCGACACGCCGGTGGCGGAATCGAGTTCGTCGGTTGTCGTATCAAGCGCGTTGACCGTGCGGGCGTACGCGTTGCTGGCCTGGGAAACCGCATTGATCATTTCAGAAGGTCCAGAGTTCGGGTGAGCATGGATCGTGTGATCTGCATGGTGTTGAGGTTGGCTTCGTAGGACCGTTCCGCTTCGCGCATGTCCATCACTTCAACCATGGTGTTGACGTTCGAAACCTTGACATAACCTTTGGCATCGGCAGCGGGGTGAGACGGGTCGTAACGTGTCTGAAAGTCGCTCTCATCGCGCCCGATTTCCTTGACAGAGACTCCGTTCGCGGCGTTTTCGTCGTCATCCGCCTCGGCATCGACGGCTTCCTGAAAGCTGATGGTCTTGCGACGATAGGGATCCGCTCCGGCGGTCGAGCCCGTCGTGTCCTGGTTGGCCAGATTTTCCGCGATGATCCGCAGACGCTGTCCCTGGGCGTCCATGCCACTGGCCGAGATGCCGAGGGTGCTCGTGAAATCCATGGTCGTTTCCCTGCAATGCTTTCTCGGGCGTTACTTGCCCAGCGCGGTCTGGAACATGCTCGTGTAACGTGCATAAACATTCACGGCGAAATGCTGCTGGTCATTCACGTTGGCCACTTCTTCCATTTCGTGCTCGATCGACACGCTGTTTCCGTTGATGGAGTGTTCTGACGTGGCGCGTGTATTGGTTTCGATATCGTCATCACCGACGCCGAAATGAGCAGGATCCGTGCGGACCGGCGTGATCTCCTGAGCAGCCAGAGCACTTTGGAAGGGAGAAATATCGTGCGGGGCATAGTCCGGCGTGTCCGCATTGGCCAGGTTTCCGGCGAGAACCTGCTGGCGTTTTTCAAGCCACGAAAGCCGTCTGTCTCCGAGAGAAAGAAGATCGGTCCCGTTGACTGGCGCGCTGGAACCCGTTGTTCTCAAGGGCAGAGTGGTGTCCGCATTCAGCATGATCGAGCTTGCCTGACCTGGAGTGAGCCTGCCGCGACAACGGTGTCATACCGTGGTCAACGAAACAGGAGGATGGCCGCTGGAGGTTAATGTTTCGTTGCTTCGGCCGGGTGGATAGAAAATTTTTCCTGTCGGCGAAGATGTGGTTGTTAACCGGTTGTTTTCTAAAATCTCATTACCTTGCCCGCGAATTCGACTCCGCAGGCTAATAATGATGACATCTTTCCAGCTGGCACAGTCGCTGGTCGTGCTTATGGTGGTTTTAGGGGCGATCGTCGCTGCGCGTCCGCTCATCCTCCGATGGGGAAACATGCGGACGGGGGCGAGCGCGAGTCCGTTCAGGATACGCGGAAACCTGCAACTCGATCGAGCGCGTCGCCTGATGTTGATCGATTGCGAAGGGCAGTCGGTGCTGCTTGTGGTCGGCGGCCATAACGACGTCATCATGCCGTGGCCGGAAAAAGGCGCCTCGTCATGATTCGTTTTTCGGCGCGTTTACTGACCGTCCTTGCTTTCGGACTGGCTCTCTGCTCTCCGCAGGACGCTTTGGCCCAGTCGCTGAACGTGGATTTCGGGCAGGGCGGGTCGGGCACGACGAGTCATCTCGTGCAACTGACCGCGCTCGTGACGATGCTGTCGCTCGCGCCCAGCCTCCTTGTGATGGTCACCGCCTTCACGCGGATCATTATCGTGCTGTCACTGGTGCGAAGCGCGCTGGGTGCACAGGGGACGCCGCCGAATACAGTTCTGATCGGTCTGGCGCTGTTTCTGACCCTCTTTGTCATGCAGCCGGTCTTCGACCGATCATGGACCGAGGGACTTGCGCCGATGATGGCGGGAAAGATCGGGGAACTGGATGGACTACAGGCCGCTGCCGAGCCCTTCCGCGCCTTTATGCTGGCTCACGTTCGAACCGCAGATCTGTCCACATTTCTGGATCTCGCGCATCTGCCGCATCCCCTTCATCCGTCGGAGACGCCCTGGCGCGCGCTTATGCCCGCTTTCATGATCGGAGAGTTGCGGCGTGGTTTCGAGATGGGTTTTCTTCTCTATCTGCCGTTTCTGATCATCGATCTGGTCGTATCAAGCGTATTGATGAGCCTGGGCATGATGATGCTTCCGCCCAGTACGGTTTCCCTGCCGTTCAAATTGATTTTCTTCGTCATGGTCGACGGATGGCAACTGGTTTCGGGAAGTCTCGTGCGCAGTTTCGGCATGGGTTGAGCGCGCTCGATCTCCGATACCGCGCCTCTCGCCCGATGGAAGGCACCTTCGTTCCGGCGCTCTTCACTATCCGATCGCCGGTTTTCCTCTCATCGGGCGACGTCTTTCCACGTGGCCGCGCGAGCCTTCGGGACGAAGCCGCACGGCGTCGAAATTTATGGGATCAGCGGGTGCCGCGACCCGTCGCCAGACCGGCACCGCGCTCGTCAACTTCGCCGACACATTCATTGGCGTTGCGACCGGAACAGATGGCGGCATTGACACGACCCTGCCCGGTGTGGGGGATGGATGTGCCTGTCACCAGAGCGTCGGCCGCGGCGCCCAGAGCATCGGCGGCGTCATTTTGCCCCGAACTGGCCAGGGCTCCCACAAGCCGTTTGCCGGACTGCACGATGGCTGCGCCCAGGAGTGGCTGCGGCGTGGCCGCGGCCGAGGCTCCGAGAATGATGCCAGTTCCTTTGGCGATGCGGCCCGTACCGAAAAGATTACCATCAGTCAGCGCACAGGCCACTGCGTTGCCCATGCGATCCACGGCGACGAAGGACGTCGAGGCCGGAAGGGAGGGAAGCGTGCCCGCGCCTCGCGAACCCGAATCGAGCGCCGCCTGCGCGGCACTTACCAGAGCGTCTTCGGGGCTCGTGCCCGCATGTGCCGAACGCCAGGCCGCGGCAGCTCCCTGAGCCGAGCCGCCATTCCGGATCATGGCTGCGGCGGCGAATCCGCCATCGGCCGGAGGGGCCACGAAATACAGGTCGTCCGCTCCACGAGAAACACGCAGAGCTTCGGATTCGAGGGGGAGCGCCGCCCGGAGATCGGCCGGTCCCAATGCGCCGCCGCTTGCCGTGGCTGCATTGGCGTAAAGCTGCGCCAGAGCGCCGTTATAAAGATCGCCCACGCCAATATGCCCGAGACGTTCGAGAATGGCCGCAAGCTGGGGCTGCGTCAGGGAATCGCCGTTTTGAAGCGGGTTGCCGTCCCCGCGCGAGAAAATCTCTCGCGTTTCTTCATCCGCGAAAAGCGCGCCGTGAACCGGTACCAGGTCACGTTCGAAGGCTCGGCTGACCGTCATGCCTCGGCGCGCCAGATCGATGGCGGGCCGCAGAACGTCCGAAAACTCCACGCTGCCATAGCGAAGCTGCATCATGTAGATGCCACGCGGCGTCATGGGGACGGAGGCCGGGCGAGCGTCCGGGGCTCGTGTGGCGGTTGCGGAACCTGCGGTGGGAAGGAAGACGAAGCTCCGAGGCGCTTCACCGGTGCGGGAGGCGATGCAGGCGCCTCCGCCTCCCAGCGAGGCGCGCGACGGCAATGTCACGGCCAGGGCCATCGCCGTGGCGGCGGCGGCGTCTGCGGCGTTGCCGCCATGGGCCAGAACGTCCTGACCGACCAGAGCGGCCTGCGGCTCATCAGCAACAACCGTGCCGACATACCCTTCGACGAGATGGGAGGTCCGGCCAAAAAGATCCGAACCCAGCGTGGAGAGGCCCGTGCTGACGGTGCTGCATCCGGTCAGGGAAGCCGCCAGCACGCCAGCGCAGATCCGGGTCGCCTGCTTCCTGGTGGATACAGGGCGGCGGGGACGTTTGATGGCATCCGTTCGGCGTTGCACCACGTGCGGTCTCTCCATGGCCCGCCCATGAGCGGCGGTCCGTTGACGTGTTTATCGAGCGGCGCCCGCTTGAAAAAGCGCCTGCTCGTTGCATCTAACCATGATCCAGCCGCGCGGCAACAGACCCTCATGCTGATCCCCGGCATATGAGTTTGCGGAATTTGCAGGTTTTGCGTGAGCGGCCGTGATCGCCTAAGGGTGCCGGAGCCAGTGACTGATGCCGGAGACGCGTCCCATGTTCCGTTCTTTCCATGCCCGTCTGATGGCGGCTCTTTGCTGCGGCGTGATCTCGGGCGCCGCCGTGATGCCCATGCAGGCCCATTCGGCGCCCGCCGACGCCAATGGGTTCACGCCCGATCAGCGCAGGCAGATCGTCGATATCGTCCGTGATGCCCTGAAGACCGACCCGACGATCCTCAGCGACGCACTGGTGGCGTTACGCAAGGGTGCCCAGCAGCAGGCGCAGGATGACGCCCTCAAATCCGTGAGAGACGATCGCAAGGCGCTGCAGAGTGCTCCGGATTATGCGGTTCGCGGCAATATCAACGGTGATATCACCGTGGTGGAGTTTTTCGATCCCCGCTGCGGCTATTGCAAGAGCGTCGTGCCGCTCATGGACAAACTTCTTGCATCCGACAGCAAGATCCGCCTCGTGGAAAAAGTGATTCCCGTCCTGAGCGAAAAGAGCGTTCTCGACGCGCAGGCGATTTATGCGGCCGCTCTTCAGGGCGGCTATGAAAAAATGAAGCGCGCGCTGATGCAGGATACGGCGGCGCCCAGCCTGGATCGGGTACGCGCTCTGGCGACCGCCAACCAGCTCGATGCCGCGAAGCTGGTGAGCGACATGCACGACCCGTCCGTCAGCAAGCTGATCAACGCCAATCTGGCGGAAGCCCGCGAAATCGGTCTCGACGGGACGCCGACCTTCATTTTCGGCACCGCGTCCGTCGTGCCGGGCGCTGTGAGCTACGAAGACCTGCAAGGTTACGTGGCGCAGGCCCGGCACGCCAAAGGCTGATCCGCGTCTCGGTTCAGCCCAGCAGGGCCGCGACCTCGGTCCAGAACGGGGCCGCGTCCGCCGCGCCGCGCTTCGTGACGGCGAGCGCCCCGCAGGCGGCCGCGATACGGGCGGATTGTTCGAGCGTTTCCCCGCGCGCCAGAGCCGTGGCCAGCCCCGCGTTGAAGCAGTCTCCCGCCGCGACCGTGTCTATGGCGTTGACCGCGAAGGGGGCGATGAAGCCGCCATCAGCGCCGTCCTGCCACCACACGCCGCGACCTCCCATCTTTACGACGGCCATGCGTGCGCCGCGTTCGACGAGGTGTTCCGCCGCCTGTGCGGCCTCGGCCTTGTCCCGCGGATTGATCCCCGTCAGGGCGCAGGTCTCGCTTTCATTGGGCGTGATGACGTCAACAAGCTCCCAAAGGGCGGCGGGGAGTCCTTCGCTCGGCGCGGGGGCCGGGTCCATGAGGACGAGACCGCCGCTGGCCCTGGCTTTCGCGGCGGCGGCGATGACCGAATCCATCGGAATTTCGAGCTGGAGCATCAGGACCCGCGCGGCGCGGAACAGGGAGGCGGCGCGCTCGATATCCGCGTCTCCGACGGCCATGTTCGCGCCGCCCGCCACCGTGATGCAGTTCTCGCCACTGTCATCGACGCCGATCAGCGCCAGCCCCGTCGGGTTTTCAGGGTCCTGATGGAGCGCATCGAGCAGAACGCCGAATGTTTCGAGCTTTTCCCGGGCGAGCGTGCCGAAGGCATCGTTGCCGATGCGCCCGACGAGTGCTGCGCGCAGACCAAGATCTTGGGCAAGGCGCGCGCATGCGGCGGCCTGATTGCTGCCCTTGCCGCCTAGCCCGATCGTGTAGCCATCGGCATGAACGGTTTCGCCGGGCCGGGGCAGGCGATGGGGACGGGCTGTGACGTCGATATTGACGCTGCCGAACGAAAGAATGAGGGGCGATGCTGACATGGTGCCGCTTTCCGTGACCAGATAGGATATCGATCAAACGCGCAGGCGTATCATCAGGACGCCGCTCACGCTAGAAAGACACCATGTTTCGCATTCTCGTGATCAGGCTTGGCGCGCTCGGCGATTTTGTTCTGTCCTTCGGGCCGTTCGCGTCGATCCGCGCGGCGTATCCGGGCGCGGAAATCACGCTCCTGACGACGGAGCCCTTTCGCGCGCTGGCCGAGGCCGCGCCCTGGTTCGATCGTGTTCTGTGCGACGAACGGCCGCGCATGAGCCAGCCCGTCGCCCTGTGGCGGCTGCTGAACGGCCTGAAGAGTTACGATCTCGTTTTCGACCTTCAGACATCCCGGCGTTCCGCGCGTTACTTCGCGCTGGCAGGACGTCCGTGCTGGTCCGGCGCAGCGCCCGGATGCGCCCATCCGCATGACAACCCATGGCGCAACCACATGCATACGATCGTGCGTCAGAGGGATCAGTTACGTCGGGCGCGCGTGGCGTCGATCGCGCCCGACCTGTCGTGGCTCGCAGCACAGGGGCCAGTCCTGCATGAAGGTTATGCCGTCCTGGTGCCGGGCGCTTCTCCGCATCGACCCACGAAGCGCTGGTCGACGACGCATTTCGGACGGCTGGCGTCTCATCTGCGCGAGACCGGCCTGCGAACGGTCGTCGTCGGCGCGCAGGCTGACCGACATCTCGCCCGCGAGATCATGCGGGAGTGCCCGGAAACCCTGGACCTGACGGGGCAAACCAGTCTGCCTGAACTGGCGGGCCTGCTGTCCCGCGCGACGCTGGCCTGCGGCAATGATACAGGCCCGATGCATCTGGCCGCGGCGATGGGGTGCCGCGCGCTCGTCCTGTTTTCGGGCGACAGCGACCCCCGCCTGACCGCGCCCGTCGGACGTGTCGCGGGGGCGGTCAGGGTGCTTGCCGAAGAGAACCTTGCCGATCTGCCTGTCGCGCGCGTCGCGGCGCTTGCGGATGAATTGGCCGTTTTTTCAGGGAACCAGGACTTTTCAGGGAACCAGAACGGCGGCACCCTCGAAACGGCCGTGGCGTAAATCATCGAGCGCCTGATTGGCGTCTTTCAGCGCATAGGTCGTCGTTTTGACCTGGATGCCGATCTTCGGCGCGAGGGCCAGGAAATCGAGGCCATCCTGCCGGGTGAGATTGGCCACGGACACGATTTCCCGCTCCTCCCACAGGCTGTCGTAGGAGAAGGCCGGGATTTCGCTCATGTGAATGCCCGCGCAGACTACACGCCCCCCTTTGCGAACGGCTTTCAGCGCTGCCGGAACGAGCGGTCCGGCGGGCGCGAAAATAATGGCGGCGTCAAGCGGCTCCGGCGGCACTTCTCCCGAGCCGCCCGCCCATCGCGCGCCGAGCGAGCGGGCGAAGTCCTGGGTGCGGGTGTCGCCATCGCGGGTGAAGGCGTAGACCTCACGCTTCTGGTAACGCAGCACCTGCGCGATGATATGGGCGGCCGCCCCGAACCCGTAGAGTCCGACTTTCTGCGCGTCGCCCGCCTTGACGAGAGAGCGCCAGCCGATGAGGCCCGCGCAGAGTAGGGGCGCGAGGGAGACATCATCGCCCTCGTCCCCCAGCGGGAAGGCGTAACGTGCGTCGGCGACGGTCATCGTCGCGTAGCCGCCGTTGCGCGTATAGCCGGTGAAGATCGGATGGTCGCAGAGGTTCTCGGCTTCGTGCTCGCAGAACCAGCAATGGCCGCATGTATGGCCCAGCCAGGGGATCCCGACGCGTTGCCCCATGGAAAGGCCGGTCACGCCGGACCCGATCCGGTCGATCCGGCCCACGATCTCATGGCCCGGGATGATGGGCAGTGCCGGGTGGGTGAGATCGCCGTCCACCACGTGCAGGTCGGTCCGGCATACCCCGCAGGCGCCGATCCGGACGCGGATCTCGCCGGGGCCGGGCTCAGGGTCCGGCAGTGTGACCGGTTCGAGCGGCGTATGGGGGGTGCTCAGGCGCATCGCAAACATCGGGGCGGTCTCCTTGCTTCTGGATCGCGCATTCTGGCGCGGACCGGACATGTCTCGCCATGACCTGCGTCAAGGCGAGGTTGGCGGTGACGCAGAGACGTCGCCCGTCAGGGGATTGGTCCAGTTCCTGCCCTCCCCGGCCACGCGCCACAGATACCATGCCAGAGCCGAGCGATGGGGAGCGAATCGTTCCGTGGCCGCGGCCAATGTCTTTGGCGTCGGCGGCACATGGAGTTTTTTGACTGTCTTCCAGCCGGCCCGCACGCCGAAATCGTCTATAGGCATGACGTCGGGCCGCCCGAGAGTGAACATCAGAATCATCTGAACGGTCCAGCGTCCGACCCCGCGCAGGGTGATGAGGCGCGCGATCAGCTCTTCATCGGTGAGGCGCGCGGCTTCTTCGCGGCCCGGCACGATCCCGTCAAGCCGCGCCTGTGCGACACCGCGCATGGCCAGAATCTTGGCCGCCGAGAGGCCGCAGGCGCGCAGTGTCGGGTCCGGATAGGAGAGCAGGACTTCAGGGGGCGGGAAGTCCCCGTCTGAAAGGGCCTTGAAGCGCCCGAGAATGGCTTCTGCCGCCCTTCCGTGAAGCTGCTGGCCCGTGATGGCGCGCAGCAGTGCCTGATAAGGCGTCGCGCCATCCTGGCCGCGCAGCCGACATGGCCCGATGCGCTTGATGACGTCGGCGATATCTGGATCGATGCCCAGGGTGTCGGAGACGTTATGGATCTCTGGAAACGGAGAAGGCCGTGTGTGTGACAATCCGGCAGCTTTCGGAAACATCGTGTTGCGCCGCACTTGCTTGGCAAGAGGGTTGGTTCAATGCCATGATAGCACGAGTGACAAATCATGACGCGGCATACTCCGGAGCGGAATCTGTGGATGGGTACGCCCGCGCCACCGGGGCTCGGACCTGCCGTGAGAAGGCCTGGATAGTGAACGCGCAGGTGCCATTCTGAAACGCGCCCAGGCCACCAACACGGCCGCCCCCCCTCTGGACGAAGCCACCGGGGACGACGTGAAGGCCCGAAACGGCGCACGGCGTGAGCCGCGGCTGTTCGGGCCGCGCGCCGTGCCCGAAGTCGCGCAGCCGAGCGGGCCGGAGGGGCGTGAGCGTCTTGCGACGGGATTCGTCCCGCGTTTTCTCGGCTATCATAACCTGAAGTCCAGCACGGCGCGGCTCATGAAGCCGCAGATCATGGAAGATCAGGGGGTTGCGACGGTATTGGCCGTCTCGTCGGCCGCCCATGTCGCCCTGATCGCCATGCTGCTGGCGACGGCTTCGCATCGCGCGCATGGTTCGCCTTCGGGACAGGATCAGCCGGTCGAGATGGTGTTCGATGCGCCGCCCGCGCGCAGCGGCATGGAAGGCCCCAAGGTTGATAATCCGGGCGGCCAGTCGAACCCGGTCAAAACCACCGCGCCATCGTCTGCGCAGAAGCAGAGCAGCGAGAGCGAAGACAAGCAGGAGCAGAACGAGGAGGATTCGCGGCCGACACCCGCCGTGCCGACGCCGGAAGCGCCGAGCGCCCCGCCGGTTCCCGAAGCGACTTCATCGGAGCTTCCGCAGCCCAATACGGTGCAGTCACCGCCTACGCCTGCGACCGCGCCGCCCGGTCATAGTACGGTTGCGCACAGCCACGCCCGTCATTCCGCCTCCCGTCACAGTCAGGCGAGCAGCAACAATCCTTTCGCCAATCCGATGGATCTGTCCTTTGGGCAGTCACCGGCGCCTGTCCGGAATCACCGTGGTCGCCGAGGCGGCTCGGGTGGGCCGATCGACATGTCGATGGGACCGCTGGTAACCAACGGTCAGATCAACGCGCCTTACATGACGCGGAACAGCGTGCGCGGCGTCAGCGAGGATTACGGCAATGAGATCGATCGCTGGATCCGTTCGCACATGTACTATCCGGAAGACGCGATCAGGAACGGTGACGAAGGGCCGTCATCCGTGCATGTGGTTCTGGATCGCAACGGTCGCGTGAAATCGGTGCGTCTGACCGGGCAGTCCGGTTCATATGCGCTCGACGCCGCCACCACGGGCATGTTCCAGAGCGCCAAGCTGCCGCCGGTGCCGCCGGACATGAAGGGCGATCACTTCGATATCGACCTGACGATCAATTATATCCTGATCCGACGCTAGAGCCGCCATGCCGGGATTATTTTGCCCCGGTACGGCTTTCCGTTCCTATCTAAATATGAAGGCGCGCATCCGCCGGTCGCGGGAGAATGAGCGGAGGAGGCCTTAACAGACCTGGCGCAACTCGATCATCGTGCGACTCTCTTCGTCCCAGATCACGTTGCTTTGGGCCTCCCGCATGCCATCGCGAAAATTCAGAATTTTTACTTTCTGAAAGACCGGATGCGCGTTGTGACAATCCACGAGGCGATAATTGGGAATGCCAGGTGCGGCGTGATGAACATGATGAGCGCCGATATCGCCCGAGAACCAGCGAAGGACGCGGGGAAGGCGGAGGAAGGAACATCCGGTTCCCGAGGCCTCCAGATTGTTCCACTGCGCATGTTCAGCCCGATGAACCCCTTCAAACTTATGTTGGACAATAAAAAGCCAGACGCCAGACACGGCCGCAGGATAAATCACGAGGAAGCTGACAAGCGCCACGGTCTTCCAGCCCATGAACCAGATCAGAGCACTGTAGGTTAGAAATAGGCATAGATTGGTCAGGTAGACGCCCATCCTCTCACGTATCCAGGAGCGAGGGGTATCGAATGCAATTCTGTAGACAATAAAAAATATGAATGGAGGCATGATCAGAATAGTGAGGATCGGATTTATACTGATCCTGTAGAAAATTTTCCTCAGGCTTTTCATCTTTTTGTATTCAGACGTCGTGATGCAGTCTGAATACATGTCTGAAATCCTTCCCCGTGTTCCCATGTTGTTCCATGAGCCATGGTGAAGGGCATGATGTCTTCTCCAATGATCGTAGGGAGTCAGTGTCAGAAGGGAGCAGATACGCCCCGTCAGATCGTTGAGCCATTGTTTTTTGAAGAGCGACCCATGCCCGCAGTCATGCTGCAAAACGAATGTGCGGATGGAGAGCCCCGCCGCAAGCGGCGTCAGCACCAGGGCAGCCCACCAGCCATGCGAAACGCCAGCGTAGATCATGACACAGCACGTCAGGAGGGCGCCAATGGTCGTCGTGACCTGAAACAGACTGCGTTTCAGATCAGAACGCTGATACTGTTTTATAGACGCAACGACATCATCGGAAAAATCAGAGCGGGTGGCATCAAGAAGCGGGGAATGAATCATGGCATTTCATGACAGCCTGTCCACATTTCGAATATCAAATATTTATTAAATAGCACCTGCGGTTAAGGGCGCTAACAAAGTGTTACATACGGGAATACATAGAATTTTTTTAAAGTAGGAAAGTTTGGATAGCGGATTGTATTTGGATTTATTGTCCATTCCATGAGAGGTTTTTAAATTTATTGGGATGATAAGGTTTTCCATGCATGGGTGGAGTGCGGAAGTGCTCGGTTATGATATATCCGCGTTCGAATTTTTTCTGCCATATGTATAGTAACGCTCATCGCAAATAAAAAAAGCGTCCCCGAAGGAACGCTTTTTCCGTTGTCCAGAAGAGCGGTTTATTCTGCCGCGTCAGCGTATTCCGAAATATCGGGGCAGGAACAGACCAGATTGCGATCGCCCCAGGCATTGTCGATGCGATTGACCGGGGTCCAGTATTTCGCGGTCGTCTCGCCGTTGGGAAAACAGCCGGTCGCGCGATCATAGGCGCGCTCCCAGGCGCCCAGCAAATCGGCCACGGTATGGGGCGCGAAATGCAGCGGGCTCTCATCCATTGCGATCTCTCCCGCCTCGACGGCGGCGATCTCGCGGCGGATGGCGATCATGGCGTCGCAGAACCGGTCGAGTTCGACCTTGCCCTCGGATTCGGTCGGCTCGATCATGAAGGTGCCCGCGACAGGGAAGCTTACGGTCGGCGCATGGAAGCCATGATCGATGAGGCGCTTGGCGATGTCGTCCACGGTCACGCCGACCTTATCCTTCAGCGGCCGCAGATCCACGATGCACTCATGGGCTGTACGACCGTTGGTGCCGCGATACAGCACCGGATAATGCTCGCCGAGGCGGGCTGCGATGTAGTTCGCGTTGAGAATGGCGATCTCGGTGGCGCGGCGTAGACCGGCATCACCCATCATCATGATATAGGCGACCGAAATTGGCAGGATCGAGGCCGAGCCATAAGGCGCGGCTGACACGCAGTGCTCGCCTCCGGTTTCGGGACGGCCGGGCAGATAAGGCGCGAGATGCGACTTGACGCCGATCGGTCCCATCCCCGGTCCACCGCCCCCATGCGGGATGCAGAAGGTCTTGTGCAGGTTGAAATGTGAGACATCCGCGCCGTAATGGCCGGGGCGCGACAGCCCGACCTGCGCGTTCATGTTCGCACCGTCGAGATAGACCTGACCGCCCGCCGCATGAACCTTGTTGCAGAGTTCCACCACACCTTCCTCGAACACGCCATGCGTCGACGGGTAGGTGATCATGATGGCCGCGACCCGGCCTTCGTTCTGGGCAAGTTTGGCGTCCAGATCCGCCATATCGACATTGCCCGACGCATCGCAGGCGACGACGACGACGCGCATGGCCGCCATCTGGGCCGATGCCGGGTTGGTGCCGTGGGCCGAAGCGGGAATCAGGCAGACATCGCGTTCAAAATCGCCGCGGGCCCGGTGATAGGCGCGGATGGCGAGGAGACCGGCATATTCGCCCTGAGCCCCCGAGTTCGGCTGGAGCGAGACGGCGTCATAGCCCGAGAGCAGGCACAGCGCGCGCTCGAGATAAGCGAAGAGTTCCGCATAGCCCCGGGTCTGGTCGGCGGGCGCGAAGGGGTGGATGCCGCCGAACTCGGGCCAGGTGATGGGGATCATCTCGGCTGTGGCGTTGAGCTTCATCGTGCACGAGCCCAGCGGGATCATGGTGCGGTCGAGCGCGAGATCGAAGTCCGACAGGCGACGCATGTAGCGCAGGAGATCCGTTTCCGAGCGATGCGCGTGAAACACCGCATGGCCGAGGATTTCATCCTGACGCAGAAGTGCCGCGGGCAGCGGTTCACGGACGCTCAGCCTGTCCGCCAGTGTCGCCAGACGCGCGTCATCCGGGCGGAAGCCGCGCCAGACGGCTTCGATATCGGCCTGTGTCGTCGTCTCGTCGCAGGCAATGCCGATCCGCCCTGCTCCGGCGTCCCGCAGGTTGACTCCGGCCTCGCGGACCCGATCCAGAATCAGAGCGGCGGATTCGCCCGCCTGGACAGTAATCGTGTCGAAGAACGCCGATGTTTCGACTGTGACATCAAGGGCGCGCAGACCGTCCGCGAGGATGGTGGCGAAGCGATGCGTGCGGCGCGCGATGGCGCGTAGACCGTCGGGACCGTGATAGACCGCATACATGGATGCGATGACGGCGAGCAGTACCTGCGCCGTGCAGATGTTCGACGTCGCCTTCTCGCGGCGGATATGCTGCTCGCGCGTCTGAAGCGCGAGGCGATAGGCGGGTTTGCCGTGGCTGTCCCGCGACACGCCGACCAACCGGCCCGGCATGTTGCGCTTATAGGCGTCGCGCGTGGCCATGAACCCGGCATGCGGGCCGCCGAAGCCCATCGGCACGCCGTAACGCTGCATCGAGCCGATCGCGATGTCCGCGCCGAGCTGGCCGGGGGATTCCAGCATCACGAGCGCCAGCGGATCGCATGTCATGGCCGCGATCGCGCCCGCCGCGTGGAGCGCCTCGATCACGTCGCGGAAATCGCGGACCTGACCCGAACTGCCGGGATAGGAGAACAGAGCGCCGAAGACGGAGGCCGCGTCCAGATCCTTTTCCGGGTCGCCGACGACGATCTCCCAGCCCAGCGGCTCCGCGCGCGTGCGCAGAACCGAAAGCGTCTGCGGGTGCGTGTCCGCGTCGACGAAGAAGCGTGTCGCCTTGGATTTCGAGACGCGCTGGGCCAGCGCCATGGCTTCGGCGCAGGCCGTGGCCTCGTCGAGCAGCGACGCGTTGGCGATGTCCATGCCCGTCAGATCACGCACCAGCGTCTGGAAGTTCAGCAGCGCTTCGAGACGGCCCTGGCTGATCTCGGGCTGATAGGGCGTGTAGGCCGTGTACCAGGCCGGGTTTTCGAGAATGTTGCGCTGGATCACCGGCGGCAGGATCGTGTCGGAATAACCCTGACCGATCATCGAGCGCATGACGACGTTCTTCGACGCCATGGCTTTCAGACGCGCCAGCGCCTCGGTTTCCGTCAGCCCTTCGCCGATGCCGCTATCGGCGCGATCGAGAATGGCGGCGGGAACCGTCTGGGCGATCAGCGCCTCAAGACTGTCCACGCCGAGCATTTCGAGCATGGACGCCACTTCGGCGGGCCGGGGACCGTTATGCCGGGTGGCGAAAGCGTCGGCGTCGTGCTGGGGCCAGATGGGCGCGGCAGAGGATGACACGTCAGATACTGTCCTTCATGAGGGGCCAGCCAGGATGCCGGCCTCCTGCCTTTGG
Source organism: Brytella acorum (assembly GCF_029309905.1). GTDB lineage: Bacteria > Pseudomonadota > Alphaproteobacteria > Acetobacterales > Acetobacteraceae > Brytella > Brytella acorum. Next base: position 364,877 of record NZ_JARBJP010000003.1, on the reverse strand, counting down.
TGCGGGAAACTTAGAGCGAGGCCTTGTAGGCGGCTTCGTCGAGCAGTCCCTCGAGCTGTGAGGAATCGCCGACCTTCAGCTTGAAGATCCAGCCTTCGCCTTCAGGGTCCTGGCCGATCAGGTTCGGTTCTTCCGACAGCTTCGCATTGAAGCCCGCGATCGCGCCCGCGATGGGAGCATAGATGTCCGATGCGGCCTTGACGGATTCGACGACCGCGGCGGGTTCTCCCTGGCCGATTTCCGTGCCTTCGTCCTTGGCTTCGACGAAGACCAGTTCACCCAGCTCATCGGCGGCGTGAGCGGTGATTCCAACGGTCGCGATGTCGCCATCGAGGCGGACCCATTCGTGGGACTTCGTGTAGTAAGTGGTGCTCATCGGGCGGCTTCCGTCCTGAGGGTTGAAATGAAATCCGGGATCAGCGCTTGAAACCGGGCTTGACGAAAGGCAGGGCGCTGACCGTCACGGGCACGAACTTGCCGCGCAGTTCAGCGAAAAGCGCCGTGCCGGTTTCGGAATGTTTCGTGTCGACATAGCCCATGGCGACCGGCGCGTTGATGCTGGGACCGAAGGCGCCCGACGTCACCACGCCTGCCGGGATCTGACCGTCGGCATCGGCAAAAAGTTTCGCGCCGGCGCGCACGGGCGCGCGGCCTTCGGGGGCCAGGCCGACACGCAGCCGCGAAACGCCACTGGCCGCCTGCTGCATGATCTGCGCGGCGCCGGGATAGCCCCCTTCGCGAGCGCCTCCGGCACGGCGGGCCTTTTGCATCGCCCAGACGAGATTGCCTTCGACGGGTGTAGTCGTCTCGTCGATATCGTTGCCATAGAGGCACAGCCCGGCTTCGAGACGCAGGCTGTCACGCGCACCGAGGCCGATCGGCAGCACACTCTCGTCTCTGAGCAGGGCACGGGCGACGGTATCGGCGTCCGACGCTTTCATGCCGAGTTCGTAGCCATCCTCGCCGGTGTACCCCGAGCGCGTCACGGTGCATGGCACACCCGCGACGTCGGTCTCGATGGCGTCCATGAAGCGCATGGACGCGGCTGCCGGACACAGTGGCGTCAGAACATCGACGGCCTGCGGCCCCTGAAGCGCAAGGAGCGCCCGGTCATCAAGGCGTTCGATATGCACGCGATCGCCGATCATGGCTGCGATATGGGCCGTATCACTGGCTTTGCAGGCCGCATTGACGACCACGAACAACCAGCCGCCCATGTTCGCGACCATCAGGTCGTCCATGATGCCGCCGCGATCGTTGGTCAGAAAACCATAGCGCTGGCGATGCGGCGCAAGGGTTGCGAGATCAACGGGGATGATTGTCTCGAGAGCGAGAGCGGCGTCGCTAAGATCGCCCGATTTCGCGGTGATGCGCAGCTGGCCCATGTGGGAGACGTCGAACAGCCCGGCCGCCTTGCGGGTATGCAGGTGTTCGGTCATCAGCCCCGCCGGGTATTGCAGCGGCATTTCGTATCCGGCGAAAGGAACGATCTTCGCACCCAGCTCGACATGGAGGTCATGGAGCGGCACGCGGGCCGTGGAGGCTTCAGACAAGGACGGACTCCGTCATGGGAGGTGAAACGTCGTTGCCCCTTCTGTCGATTTGCCTGAGATCGTTATCCCGTCGGCGGACGCATTCGAAGACGCGCCTCTTTCCAGAAGTTCAGCCGATGTCGGTCCTTTGGCCTGAGAGTTTCCGGGGCGGTTGCTCCTTCGGCGCCGGTCTGTTTCACCCGGTCTCTCCCGTCATCAGTGATGTCCCTCTGACAGGTTTAAGCGCCATCCGTCAATCGGGAAAACAATGTCGAGAACGGGCGTGCATTCGCGACGTTGAGTGTTATTCTCGCTCAAGTGCCTGAAGGAGAAAGATTATGGTCACACCGCTGACAGTCATTGCGGAATTCGCAACGACTTCCGAAACATTCGAACCGTTTCTGGAGATGTGTCGTTTCGATGCCGAGCGTTCCGTCGGAGACGAAGACGGCTGTCTGGAATTCGTCGTCCTGACTCCTGAGGATCAGCCGGACACGATCGTTCTCTATGAAGTCTACACCGGACGGCCCGCATTCGAAGCGCATTTGAAAACGCCGCATTTCGAGAAATTCGCGGCGGCCCTGCGTGATCTTAAAATCGAGGAACGGAGCGTGCGCTTTTTCGCGCGGCGCGCACCATGAAGCGGATCGCGCTGGTGGCTCTGGTTCTGGTCGCGGGCTGTGCCGCTAAGGCGGAGCCGCCCACACGAATTGGGATGCCCAATCCGGCTTCCGTCGCCTGTATCAAGGCTGGTGGTAAACTCGAAATTCGCACGGGCGCCGCGGGGCAATACGGCATGTGTCATCTGCCCGACGGACGTGTCTGCGAGGAGTGGGAACTCTTCCGCACGGGAAAATGCGTCGTCCCCACTCCGTGACATAAGGTTCGGCGTCAGGCGGCGATCGACGCCTTGCCCTCGTGGCGGGGTGCGGTCGCCGCGACGTCGATGACCAGCATGCCCATGACGCCAGGCGCGCGATCGCCAAGCTCGATCAGAGCGTCCCCCGAGGTCCAGCGCATCTCGCCCTCGACCGGATTCCAGCCCGCGAGGCTGCCCGACCTGAAGTCGATGCTGCGTGTCGAGTCCGCGTCCCACAGGGTGACACCGCTGACCAGCAGACCGAGTGTCCGGCGGTCGTCGACATACGGGCCGATGGCATCGGATGGGCGTGCTGCGTTGGAGACGAGTCGCACCATGCCGACCGTCGCCGGGATCGAGAACACGAACTGATTGCCGACATGACGCACCGCCGCGAGGCTGCGACCGTCGGGCAGGACGACATGCAGGTTCGTGCCATTCGTGGCCGTCGTATCCACGATCGCGGGCGCGAAGCCCAGTGTTTCCGCGCGTCTGTTGATGCGGTCGAAGATCGGCTCGACGATTTCACGCGCCGTAGTCAGCGGGGCCGCCGCGTCGTCGCGCCACGTGCGAACGAGTTTGCCGACGTCGTTGCCTTCGAACTGAGCACGGTTGCCGGTGTCGAGATAGCTCTCAGTTGGCATCGAGTCCGCCAGAATGATCGCATGATGCTCGGTCTCGACATGGAAGTAGTCAAACGACGTCCGTGATAGATCATAGGAGATCGAACGACCGTTCACGAGCATGCGCGCCGGAACGAATCCGCCGTCGATGAACAGGCAATGCTCGGCTGTGACCAGAAGGTCGCGTGAGGGAAGCCCCTCGGCAATGGCGTTGGCGCTGATTCGGACCGGATAGCCCGCATCTGTGATGGCCAGCCAGGGCTGGACACGCGCATGCTGACGACCTATCCAGACAACACGCTGTTCGGATCGCGCACCATCGCGACCCAGCGTTACCAGCACGTCATCTTCGGAAAGCGTTTCGACGGATTTTTCACCCGAGATGGTCAGGATCCGTGTGCCTGCGAGGAAGCAGACATGGGTTGTCGCCGTAACGACGCTCCAGCTTCCATCATCATTCTGTACAATTTTGGCGCTCGAAGGCGTTACGCCGGCGGCGAACGAAATATCCGTGAACGTGATGCCATAATTATAGGCATTGAGTGCAATGTAGAGCTTGTAGGTGCCATTACCGTTGGCCGAGAACGTCGCGTTGATCGGTGCCGTGCTGCCTGCGGCGACCGTGATCAGCGAGGAACTGTTGTAGCCCGTAATTTCGTTGGTGATCGGATTGCCACCGTTATCGGGGACAATCAACTGGTTGGATGCCGCGTGCGCATTCGCGGCACCAAACGCAAATTTCGCGCTTCCAGTGTCGTTCAAGTAGATCTTGGAGCCGTTGACAAGCGTGACGGTCTCCTTGTCGAGCGCGACCGCCTGGCTGAGTCCCACCGTCGAGCCGTCGAGAATGATCGAACCGCTTCCCGAAATCTTGTAGCCGAAATCGACGCTATTGTTGTTCACGATACGCAGCGTGCCGTTAACCGTGGCATTGGAACTGCCGAGGGTAACAGGGCTGGTGGTCGTCACATTGACCGTGGAGTCCGTGCCGATCGTGATGCCATTCACTTTGAAGACCGGAGATACGGATGTGGAAGACGCCGTGACATTCAGTGTCGCGCCGTGCTCAACGACGACTCCATTGGAGTAATCGGTGTTGTCCGCCTTGTCATAGTTGACCGTGTAGGTACCGGAAATATCTGGCACCTCGTAGGTCTTGTCCTGAGGAAGACCCGCAGCCCAGTTCGCTGCGGCAAACCAACTACCTGACGCGGGGCCGTTCCAAGAGTTCGCCATAGAAATTTGCGCTTTCCCAACGTGAATGACGGGCATGTCATCGACTCATGGCTTATCTAATCGGTTTTTCGCCCAATTCAATAAAAAGCAGCGATTCCGACAGATAAAAAGCAATTCACTAACTACAAATTAACCATTCAAATCGATACTACCGTTAATGAATCGTTATTTACGGCTTCCGTTAGATCGAAAAACCGCCCTTTCCGGGGCGGTCGACGCGATTCCGATCTGTCTTTCGCAGCATTGACCCATCAAGCGATGCCAGAGGGCAGGTTCTCGGCGATGTAGGGGGGCAGGTTGAAAGCGCCTGTATGAATTTCGGGCGTCCAGTAACGCGTCGTTCCCAGAACGCCGACTTTTTGGGCGCGTTCCGAGATCTCGGCAGAGGTCTGCGTATCTGGTTTCTGTCCTTTTGAGGCAATGCCCAGAGTCATGAAGCCCCCCACATAAGTCGGCACGGCGGCGACATAAGCCGAAACATGGGGAAAGAACCGGGCGCGGCGCACGGACGTCTCGCGCAATTCATCCGCCTGCATGAACGGAACGCCGCATTGATTGACGATCAGGCCATCGCTCGAAAGGATGCGGGCGCAATCCTTGTAGAAGGCGTCCGTGAACAGAACTTCGCCCACGCCGACCGGATCGGTGGAGTCGACGATAATCACGTCAAAGGATTCATCGGCGGCCTTTGCGACGTAATCGATGCCGTCTCCCACGATGACTTCGGCGCGCGGGTCGTTCCAGGCATCGCCCGCGATCGAGGGGAGGTGCGTTTTGGAGAGTTCGATGACCAGCCCGTCAATTTCGACCATAACGGCCTTCTCGACGGTCTTGTGCTGCAGGACGCGTCGAAGAACACCACCATCGCCAGCACCAATGATGAGCACGCGACGAGCGTCGGGGTGCGCCAGCATCGGAACGTGGGTCAGCATTTCCTGATAGACGAATTCATCGCGCTCGGTGATCTGAATGGCACCGTCCAGCACCAGTACACGGCCATGCGAATCGCTTTCAAACACGACGATGTCCTGAAAGTCGCTGCGAACGCGCGCGAGTTCTTTCGTGACGCGAAAGCGCTGTCCCCAGTCAGGGTAAAGCGTCTCGTTGATCCAGGTCTCGTCAGGTCGTTCGTTCATGGGCTCGGTTCTCTCTCATCGTCACGTTCATCACGAAAAAAAAGGCCGAACCCTTCGGTCCGGCCTCTTCAAATCGTACCGCATTCCGGTCAATCAGGCGGCGATCTTGGCGGGTTCGCGGCCGCGTCGTTCTTCCTGGGCAACCACGCGGTCTGCCTGAAAGAGGCGCTGCATGACCGGAATCGTAAGATTCGGGTCGCAGGCGCCGCACATGAACACGTCCACGGCTGCGAAATTACGTTCGGGCCAAGTGTGGATCGAGATGTGACTCTCGGCCAGCACGATAACCCCCGAAACCCCGCCATTCGGCGAGAAGTGGTGAAAGTGGCTATGCAGAATCGTAGCGCCTGCTGTTACGGCCGCTTCGCAAAGCGTCGCATCAATCTTCGCGGGATCGTCCAGATTGGTGGCGTCCCAGAAGTCAATTAGCAGATGATGGCCAGCATAACGCTCGCCATCCCGCTCGATAAAATAGTCCTTGCACTCCTCATGATGAGAAGAAGCCGGTGCGATCGTCTGGTTATCTCTCGGGTGTCCCGATACCATCCCCAGTTGAGCAAGTGCGTTCATCACGTACCCCCAAACCAGTAGACAGCCTGTTGGGCATTATTGCCCCCTTGGGCCAGGCCGCCGCTGATATCGGCCTGACACTCTTGTTGCAAGGGATTTTTGGAGTTTGACCGTTTTTTTTGAGGTGTGATCGCCATATTCGTCAATCTTCGGTCCGACCGGGACGTTGGTGTGGTCGACGCGGACCCATGTTTTTGTTGGGCCTTCCGGGGCAGGGGGTTCGGGTCGGTTGAGCGGGAGTCATTCGAGTGACGGCGGACCGGCTACGCCCGTTGGGCGAGATGCGGGGATGTCTTTTTGGATAAAGTCTTCACGTTGGCGCCAGTTTCGCAGGAACAGGACTCGCCACGGGGGCAGGATGAGCTACAAGCAGGCTCGCGGTATGCCGATCAGGGGGAGTAGTTTTTCGATGTCCGCCACAGGCTCCCGACCGGATCCAACGTCGCCCACGCCGACATCGGCGGCCCATGCGGGCGATCCTGAGGCGCCGACCCAGGAGCGGATCATCCGCCGTGTGATGCTGACGCACTCGCTGAGCGTGCGGGACGTGTGCATCATCATCCTGACGGTTCTTGCGGTTTTCTATTCTCTCTACTTCGCTGCGGAAATTGTTCTGCCCTTCGTGTTCGCGACCGTGGTGAACCTGCTCATGGTCACCCCCATGCGTATGCTGCATAACCGCTTCCATGTGCCGAAGCCTCTGGCGGCGCTGTTTCTGATCGCGGCGATGTTCGTTTTCGTGGCCGGTATCGGGACGGCGATTTCCGTGCCCGCCGCCGCATGGCTTTCCGAGGTGCCTCACAGCATTCCGGTCATCCAGAAGAAGCTTGCCTATCTGCACGGCCCCTTCGAGGCGGTGTATACGGCTTATGACCGCACGGTCGCGATGTTCTTCACCGGATCGTCACGACACGGCATCACGGCGCCCGCGGACTTCATGGCTTTCGGCCATATCGGCACCGCCGTACTGACGGGCACGCGCGCCTTCATGGGCGAATTCTTCACCATGCTGCTCATGTTGTTCTTCCTCATGACCGAGGGAGACAGCCTGTTGCGGCGTGTGGTCGAGATCATGCCGACCTACGCGGACAAGAGGCGCATGGTGCAGATCGTCTCGCAGATCGAGCGTAATGTGTCCCTCTACCTCGCGACGATCACGATCATGAACCTGCTGGTCGGTATCCTGAACTTCCTGCAGTGCTGGCTGACGGGGATGCCCAATCCGCTACTCTGGGGCGTGCTGGCGTTCCTGCTGAACTACGTGCCGATCATAGGCCCGCTCACCGGCGTCGTCGTCTATCTGTTCGTGGGCATGTTCACCTTCTCGTCCAGCCTTTACGCGCTTTTGCCGCCCGCGATCTATCTGTGCATCCACATCCTCGAGGGCGAAACCATCACGCCGATGCTCCTGGCGAAACGCTTCACGCTCAATCCCGTTCTCGTGATGGCGTCGCTCATGTTCTGGGACTGGATGTGGGGTATATCGGGCGTGTTCCTTTCCGTCCCCATGCTCGCGGTCTTCAAAATATTCTGCGACCATATCGATGCCCTGACGCCGATCGGACACCTTCTGGGCGGCCCCGTCCGCCCGCGATCCCTCAGGACCATCGGCGCGCCCGTGGAGGTCAAATAACGTCGTTTCCATGATATTTGTGTTGCGGGAGCCGAAACAGCACGCTCCGCATCTTGACTTCATGGGGCGCTTCCCCTGAAAGCCGTAATGCGCCTTGCCCACGCCATAATATCTCTGTTTCTACGTCAACCGTTTTCTGTTTTATTGCATAACGTTTCACCAGAAGCGGCCCGCCAACCGTTGAAGAGGCTCTACGTTCAGCATGCGTTCAATCAGCGTGCGCCATCAGGTGTCGGCGGGTCTTCTCGCTTTGATTCTATCGGCGGTTCTCTTCGCGGTCATCCGTTCCCACAAGCACCCGCTTCCTGGCGTTTCGGTGGCCATGATGCACAGGGAAGGCGATGCCATCGTCGTCACGGATGACTCTCCCCTCCTGGCCCGGCTGAAAGTCAACGCCGTCGAATTGCGCCGTCTGCCACATAATATGTCCGTGCCGGCCACGGTCCAGGCCGAGCCTCTGCGCAGCATCACTGTGAAGGCGCCGGTTACGGGGCATGTCATAGCGTCGGCTCTCAAGCCGGGTGACACTGTTCATCGTGGCGACATCGTCGCGGAAATTGCGTCTGGTGATTTCGCACAGGCATCGTCGGATCTGGACAAGGCGAAAGCCCAGTTGGCGTTTGAAGAGCGTGTGGTCCGGCGCGCACAGGGTGTCCTGAATGTCGGCGGCGCCGCGACGAAAGATCTTGATTCCGCCCGTAACGATTACGCGCAGGCAGAAGCCGAGTTCCGTCGCACGCAACAGCGGCTGGCCAGTATGGATGCCCGTCCCGATCTTGCGGCGCGTGGAATCGTCGCCCTCGTCTCCCCGGTTGATGGTGTCGTCGGGACGAATGAAATGGCGGTCGGCGAGTATGTGACCGACGTGACCGCCGAACAGATGACGCTGCTGGATCTTTCGGAGGTCTGGGTGGAGGCCCAGGTTCCCGAGGATCTGGTCAGCGCCCTCAAGGTGGGTGAAACCGCGCAGGCGAATTTCGACGCTTTTCCGGACGCGCCGTGTTTCTCTCCCCTCCTGTCCCTCGATCCGGTCCTGCGCGCCGAGACGCGACGCACGGTGGCGCGCATGGCCTGCCCCAATCCGGACGGCCATCTGCGGCCCAACATGTTCGGCGATGTCGTTGTGAGTGTTCCCCAGCCGCCTCAGATCGTGGTGCCGAAATCCGCAATTCTCATGAACAACGATCAGATGTCCGTCTTCGTCGAAGTCGCGCCCCGCAGCTTTTCGCGGCGTGTGGTGTCGGTCTCCTATGATGAAGGGGACGATGTGCGTGTCCTGTCGGGGCTGCGGCCCGATGACCGGATCGTCTCCAGCGGCGGCATCCTGCTCAATGACGGTCTGTGAGTCGCGCGCCATGAGCGAATGCGATCGGGGCGTGCTGACATGATCGGACGTCTTATCGAACTGTGTTTCCAGCGGCGCTGGATCGTGTTCTCGGCGGCGATACTGCTCGCCATACTGGGCGGCTATGTCTGGCGGATCATGCCCGTCGAAGCCTATCCGGACCTCGGCGCCGTCAACGTGCAGGTGACCACGCAGGTGGCCGGTCTGGCGGCTGAGGAAGTCGAACAGCAGATTACCACGCCGCTTGAGCGCGCACTGGCCGCGACACCCGGCGTGGTCGAGAGCCGGTCGAGCAGCACCTTCGGCCTTTCGCTGATCACTTTGATCTTCCGCGAGGGGACGAACGTCTATCTGGCGCGTCAGCTCTCCACGGAAATGATGAGTCAGGCGTCGCTGCCCGCAAATGTGACGCCGCAGCTTGGCCCGATTTCGGGCCCTTCCGGCGAAATCTATCGCTATACGCTGGAATCCGACACCAAGAACCTGATGGAACTGTCGGATATCCAGCGCTGGATCGTGCTGCCGACATTCCAGCGCATTCCCGGCGTTGTGAACGTCAATAATTTTGGTGGCCTGACCAAGGAATATCAGCTCGTTCTCGATCCGGCCGCCCTCATGCGCTACGGAATCGGATTCAACGATGTCGTGACGGCCATCGGCGCCAACAACGCCAACGCGGCGGGGGGGCGGATCACGCGCGGCCAGCAGTCCTACATCGTCCGCGGCGTTGGCATGATGCACACGCTCGACGATCTCGCCCATACCGTGGTCGGACAGCATGACGGCGTGCCGGTTCTGGTGCGTGACCTTGGCACCGTCGAGTTTGGACACAGGGTTCGGCAGGGCATCCTGGGCAAGGACAACAACCCCGATACGATCGAGGGCATTCTCACGATGCTCTCGGGCGAAAACCCCTCGATCGTCCTGAACAACGTCCATCAGGTCGTCGGGTCCCTGCAGGAGCGTCTCAAGCCGCTCGGCGTGAGGATCGTGCCTTATATCGATCGTGACGTTCTGGTTCAGGCGACGACGAACAAGGTGAGCGAGACGATGGTCGAGGGCATCGGCCTCGTACTCGTCATTCTCACCCTGTTTCTGGGCAGTCCGCGCAGCGCCATGGTCACGGCGGTCACCATCCCGCTCGCGCTCTCGACGGTCTTCGTTCTCATGCATGGGTTCGGCATGTCGGCGAACCTGTTTTCGCTGGGGGCCGTGGATTTCGGCGTCATCGTGGACGGCGCGATCGTCATAACGGAAGCCATCCTGCGCCTGCGCGAAGCGGCGCCGACCGTCGAGCTTTCCCCGGCCGGCGTTCTGCGTGTCGCACGCATTGCCGGGCGATCGATCTGCTCGTCCACGCTCATCATCATCGTGGCGTACAGCCCGCTTTTCGCGTTCGAGGGCAGTGAGGGCAAGCTCTTCCGTCCGATGGCGTTCACGGTCAGCTTCGCGCTGATCGGCGCGCTGACCTGCTCGCTCTGTCTCATTCCGGCGCTGACCTATCTGGCGCTGCGCAAGCCTCGCAAAATCTGGCACAATCGCCCGCTTGAAAAGCTCCATGCCGCCTATGAACGCGGATTGAGCTACATGCTCGTCCGCCCGACGGTGACGTATCTGGGCGGGGCCGCCGGGCTGGTGCTCGTCGTTGTGCTCGGTATGTCGATCGGGCGCGAATTCCTGCCAGATCTCGATGAAGGCGCGCTGTGGCTTCAGGTGCAGCTCCCTTCCGGCATTTCGCTGGACGCGGGCAGCAAGATCGCGGGTGAAATCCGCTCAGCCATTCGCGAATTCCCGGAGACGTCTTACGCCATCACACAGCTGGGTCGTAACGACGACGGCACGGATCCATGGACGCCGTCACATATCGAGATGCCGGTTGGCCTCAAGCCTTACGATCAATGGCCCGCAGGCGAGACGAAAGTACAGTTCGTCAATCGGCTGAGGCTCCGCCTCAACAAAATTCCGGGGATCAGTTTCGGAATCAGCCAGCCCATTCAGGACAATATGAGCGATCTGGTGGGGGGCGCGCATAGTCCGCTCGTGCTGCGCGTCTATGGCAACGACTTCCATGAGCTGCGCCGCATCGGCGACGAACTTGTCGCCGTGCTCGAAGATACTCCGGGAACGACCGTGGCGTCGATTTTCCAGGAGCCCCGCATTCCGCAGATCGCTATCACCGCCGACCGTCTTCGCGCGGCGCGTTACGGTGTCAGTGTCAGCGATATCGCGACCGTCGTGCAGAACGGGATCGGCGATGCCGCCATCACGCAGGTTTATGTCGATGACCGGTTCTACGACGCCACGCTGCATATGCCCCTCGCGGATGCCGAGAACATGCAGGATATCCGTCAGCTGCTCCTACGTTCCTCAACGGGGGCACCCATACCGCTGGCCGATGTGGCGGATGTGTCGATGCATATGGGCGAGAGCAACATCGCCCATGAAATGGGCATGAGACAGATCACCCTGCGCGTCGATAACGGTCAGCGCCCGCTGTCGCAGTATCTCGATGACGCGCAGGCGAGGATCAGGTCGCGCGTGCATTTCGATCCGCGCAGTTTCCATCTCGAATGGGCTGGCAGCTTCCAGCAGGAAGAGCGCGCGCAGAAGCGTCTCGCCTTTGCGCTGGCGGTCATGTTCGCGGTCATGCTGGTGTTGCTTTTCATCGAATTCGGCAAGCTTCGCCATGCGGTTCTGGTCCTGTCGGTCGTGCCCCTGGCGACTCTGGGTGGCCTCGTGGCGCTGCATCTGCGCGGTGACACGCTCAATATTGCGACGGCGGTCGGCTTCATCGCGCTCTTCGGCGTTGCGATCCAGAATGGCATCATCATGATCGCTTCCATCAATCGGCACCATGCCGAAGGACATACGATCCACGATGCCGTCGTTCTGGGCGCGGGCGAACGCTTCCGTCCCGTTCTGATGACCGCGACCGTCGCCAGCATGGGCATGCTGCCCGCCGCGCTCGCGACGGGCGTGGGCACGGATGTGCAGCGCGGGCTGGCGACGGTGGTCGTCGGTGGACTGGGGATCGCGACCCTTCTGACGCTCTTCGTGCTGCCGGTGTTCTTCTACGAAATGGAACATTTCGTGGAGCGCCATCGTAAGCGCGGTGCGGGAGGTGCGGCATGACCTCCGGATCAACGCTGCGGCTGGCGGCGCTGGGCACGATGACGGCGCTTTCGCTGTCGGCATGTTCCGTGGGCCCTGATTTTCATCGCCCGGCGCTGCCCGGGACGCCGCAATACCAGAGTGGCGCGGCGCCTCGGCAGGTTCATGGTTCGAGCGGTGCCGGTCAGGCCGGTATGGCGCAGACGCTCGTAACCGGCGGCGATGTGGCCGGGGCGTGGTGGAAGCTTTTCGGCGTGCCGGAACTCGATGCGCTTGTGGCGCGGGCTCAGGCGCAGAACCCGAGTTTGCAGAGCGCGCAGGCCACGTTGAAAGCCGCATGGGAACAGGCCAAGGTCCAGGCGTCGCCCATGTTTCCCAGTATCTCGGCGAGCTTCAACCCGACACGCAACAAGACGTCTCGCGCTCTTTCGCCTGTGCCGGGCAGCAATGCGTATCTCTACAACCTGCATACGCTGCAGTTGAACATCTCCTATCAGCCCGATCTCTGGGGAGGACTCCGCCGGCAGATCGAAGCCGCCGCCGCCCAGGCCGACGTGCAGCGCTTTCAGCTCGAAGCGCAGGTCAACACGCTCATCAACACACTGGTCGTCGCCGTGATCCAGCAGGCAGGCACCCGATCCCAGATCGACGCGCTGCTGACCTCGATCGCGAGTCAGAAAGACGTTCTGAGAATCGTGGAAGGGCGCCAGCGCCTCGGGGATGCTTCTCTGGGAGAGGTACTCGCCCAGAAAGCGTTGCTCAGTCAGACCGAAGCACTGCTGCCGCCTCTTCAGTTGACGCTTGAGCAGGCTCACGATCAGATCGCGACGCTCGTCGGCGCGACACCGGACGAGGCCCTGCCCGAGCCGAGACTGGAAGCGTTCCATCTTCCCGCGGAACTGCCGGTTTCCCTGCCGTCCCGGCTTCTGGAGCAGCGTCCCGACGTTCGGGCGGCCGAAGCGCAGATGCATATCAACAGCGCGCAGGTGGGTGTCGCGATCGCCAACCGTCTGCCCAATGTCCAGCTTTCGGCCACGCCCGGGCAGGCGATAAATGCGATGAGCCAGTTCTTTGCTCCGGGATACGGAAACTGGGAAATCGGAGCCATGCTGGCACAGCCGCTGTTTCAGGGGTTTCAGCTCTGGCACCTTGAGCGTGAGGCGCGTCAGACGCTGCTCGCCTCCGCGGACACGTATCGCGCGACCGTGCTGGGGGCGATCCAGAATGTGGCGGATACGCTTCATGCGCTTCATGACGATGCCGATGGCCTCTCCGCGAGTGCCGAGAACGATCAGGCCGCCGCGCGCAGCGTGAAAATCGCGCGTGCGCAGTTTGCACTCGGAGATGTGAGCATGGCGCTCGTCCAGAATGCCGAGCAGCAGGAACTGACCGCGCGCCAGACGCTCGTCCAGGCGCAGGCCGCGCGGTTTTCCGACACCGTAGCGCTGTTTCAGGCACTTGGCGGTGGTTGGTGGCACCGTAACGACAGCGGCATGAAAGATCCTCCGCCGACCTGGCAGGCGGCGTTCACGGCCGACCCAGGAGTCCCAAAACGCCCCTGACGAGGAAACGTCCCGCTGGTTCGGCAGTTAAAATTCCGTCGAGACCGAACTCACCGGGAGAATTTTTCTTGTTTTTGAACCGCAGCGCCCTGAATCGTATCCCTCCCACGGTCTATGGGCCGACCTTCGATCCGGGTTCGCTGCGGACGGGAATCGTGCATCTGGGCTGCGGCAATTTCCATCGCGCCCACCAGGTCACGGCGACACAGGCCGCCATCGGTGCCCAGGGTGACGAAGGGCTGGGGTGGGGCGTCACCTCGGTCGCCATGCGGCGTCCTGAGCTGGCTCGGGCGCTGTGCGAGCAGGACAATCTCTACACCCTGCTGACGCGCGAGCCGAGCGGCACCGTGGCCTCGGTCATGGCAGCGATTCACGAAGCCGTTTTCGCCGGTGACACGCATGTCGGGCTGGCGGCGCGCATCGCCGACCCCGCTGTGAAGATCGTGACGCTGACGGTTACGGCCAGCGGCTATCATCTGACCGCCGACGAGACGCTCGATCCGGATGCTCCCGAGATCCGGGCGGATCTGAAGGGGGCGACGCCCCGTACGGCCGCCGGAATCCTGGCGGCCGGACTGTCGCTCGTGCGACAGCGCGGCACCGTGCCGCCGGTGATCCTGTGTTGCGACAATGTGAGCCGGAACGGGAGGACGCTGCGTCAGGCCGTGATGGATTTCGTCGCGCTGGATGGGGATGACGGCCTCGCGGCATGGATTGGCGAACATGTCCGGTTTCCCGACACGATGGTGGATCGCATCGTGCCGGTGCCCAACGCGGATGATCGGCACGATGCCACCCGACTGCTCGGAGGGATCGAAGATCGTATCCCGCTCTCGGCGGAACCATGGTTCCAATGGATCATCGAGCGGTTCGACGGTCCGCGTCCGATGTGGGAAGCCCATCCCGGCACCCGGTTCGTCGGCGATGTCGAGGTTTTCGAGCGCGCCAAGCTGCAAATGCTCAACGGCACGCATATGATCCTTGCATATGTCGGCGCTCTGGCGGGGGTGAATACGATTTCCGATGCGGCCTGCGATGCGGCGCTTGGGACGATCGCGGCCCGGTTCATGCGCTACGAGCAGACGGCGGGGGTCAATCTTCCTGAAGACGAGATGGATCGCTACGCGCGGGATCTGATGAAACGGTTCCGCAATCCGGGGATCGTGCATGAAGTCGAGCGCATCGGTCGCAACGGCTCGGCCAAGATGGCGGCGCGCATCATCCGGCCCATGCGCGAAAACCTCGAAGCGGGACGTTCGGTCGAAGGCGCCACATTACTGATCGCCAGCTGGATCCGGTGGTTTGCGCTGCATGAGCAGGAGGCGCTGGAGATCGCACTGGCCGATCCGCGCGCCGACGTGCTGCGTCGCATATGCGCCGATGCGCGTGACGATCACGGGGCGCAGGTCGAGGCTTTCATGGCCATGGAATCCGTGTTCGGGCCCCCGCTTCCCGATCATGCCGCACAGGTCGCAAGAATCAGCCGGATGCTGAAGCGCCTGACGGATGAAAGCGTGCCCGCGCTGCTGCACGAACTGGCGCGCTGAAGGGACGATCCCTTTCAGCGCGGCGCGGGGTCAACCGGCTGGATCAGCCCGCATGATGTTCGACATAGACGCGTGCGATCGTCAGGTCCTTGACGATTGCCAGCGCGTTGTCACGAATCTCTTCGGTGGGGGCGAGAAGGTCCGGCACCACGATGACGCGAATCCCGGCGGCGATCGCCGCGCGCGCGCCGGTGTGGGAGTCTTCGAGCGCCAGACAGTATTCCGGCGGGATGCCGATTTTTGTCGCGGCCGTCAGGTAGGGCTCCGCATCGGGCTTGCCGCGTGACACGTCGTCGCGGGTGACGATGGCATCGAAGCGGTCAAACAGTCCGACCAGCTTGAGGTGATGATCCGTCCGGTAACGGCTCGACGATGTGGCGACCGCGCGGGGAATCTGGTGGCGGTCGAGAAGGTCGAGAAGCGGCTCGACGCCTTTTTTCAGGATAAGGCGACCGGTATCCACGAACTCCCGGAGATGCGCCTCCTGAAGCTTGAAGAAGCGTTCGAGCGGGAAGTCGCTGCCATAGGTTTCGTGCACCATCTGGCGGCATCCATCGGCGGGGACGCCGATCATGCCGCGGCAGAAGGAAAGCGGAACGTCATAGCCCAGATCGTTTCCTGCCGCGACCAGCGCGTCCATGGCAAGGGATTCGCTGTCGAGGAGAAGACCGTCCATGTCGAAGATGACGCCCCGAACGGGTTCCTGAGGCGTTGAAAGAAGATGATCAGGAAGGGCGTTCAACGGCATGCTGTATCCTTTGTCGAGTTTCAGTGGCGGCGTAACGCCGTTTCATAGTTCATAAAGCAGCGCGCGAAGCCCGGTTCATTTCGCTCCCCTTTCGGGACCGTCCTGCGGATTCGCCACGAAGGAAATGCCTGCCCATGCAAGACGAGACGAGGCAGGCCCCGCCGCCCGGCCCGCAAGCCTCTTCGCTGACCATCCTCCTGCCATACTGGCGTGTCACGCTGGCCGCGTTTCTCGGATGGTTTCTGGACGCCTTCGATCAGGTCGCATTGCTGTTATGCCTGCCCGATATGGGGCACAGTTTCGGCGTCGACCTCGAGGCGATGGGCGTGGTGGTTACGGCCCAGAGCATCGGTCGGGCGTTTGGGAACACGGGCTGGGGCTGGCTCGCCGATCGCTATGGGCGACGCCTTACCTTCATGCTGGGCATCATCTGGTTCGCGGCGTTTTCCGGCGCCACGGCGGTGGCCTGGTCCTACGTCATGCTGGTGGTGATCCAGTTCCTGTTCGGAATCGGATTCGGCGGAGAGTGGACGGCTTCGGCGGCCCTGCTGATGGAGAGCGTGCCCGCCCGTGCGCGTTCCCTGGCCTCGGCCCTGATGATGTCGGGTTATGAGGTCGGCTTTTTCGTCGCTGCCGGGGCGCAGGCGATCATTCTGCCCCATTATGGCTGGCGCGCGATGTTTCTGCTGGGCATCCTGCCCGCCATTCTCGCCATTTTCATACGGATTGGCGTGCCGGAAAGTCCCGTCTGGCTGAAGATGCGCCGCTCTCCGGAAGCCCGGATGGCGCGGGTCTCCGGCGGCATGTTCCGGCTTGACGGGGCGGCCATTCAGGCCATCGCTTTCATGGCGGTGCTGCAGTTCCAGAACGCTGCGCTCTACGCGTTTTATCCCACGTTGCTGCGCACCGAACATCACCTGACGCCAGGACAGCTTTTCCCGATGATCGCGGCTTACTGCGTGGGCTCTCTGATGGGGAAGCCGATCTGTGGCGCGCTGGCGGCCCGGTTCGGAGATCGACGTGTGCTACTTGGATATCTCGTGCTGACCCTGGTCGTGTTTGTGCCCTTCGTGAGAGCCGCAAGCCCCATGCTCATGGTCGTGACCGCTTTTGCGGTCGGTGGCGTGGGTGCCGCGGTATGGGCGGTCGTGCCGCACTTCCTGTCGCAGCGCTTCCCGTCTGCGACGCGTTCGTTCGGGATGGGTACGAGCTACGCCGCCGCCGCCGGGGGGCAGGCTCTTTCTGGCCTGGTCATTCCCTGGCTGGCGCTCCGGCTCGATCTGGGCACGGCGATGATCGCAAGCGTTTTCGCAGGAACGGCTGTGGTTGCGGCAATCCTGCTCTACAGGCCTTCCACGCTGCCCGGGCTGCACATGGAAGGCGAAGTTACGGAATAGGCATCCATCGGGCGATGATCCGCGCGTCAAGGTTCATGGCCTTGCCACGCTTGAGACGGAGGACTTCGCGGGCGTGCGTCATCAAGCGTGAGAGCAGTCCCATAGGGAGGAAAACGGCCAAGGGGTTGTCGCCGGGTGCTGTGTGGCGATCCGCCGGGAAAAGTCTATTGGGAGTCGGAACGAGGGAATTCAGCCGGATTGCGGGTTCACAATGATGTTTGATCGCGTCGTTTGAAATCTGCGTCTGCGAACGAATATGCTGTCCCATCATGCAGGATCACCCTTCTTCTCAGGATGTGTCACTCAGTGATGCGGGAACGATCGCCGATGTCGTGTCACCGTCTGGTCGATGCGGGCGTGTTGGGTTCGAGGCCCTGATCGATCGTGCCGCCACGTTGTCGCCGTCCGTCAACGCCGTCGTGTGGCCGTGCGAGGCGCATGCGCTCCTCGGCGCCATCGAAGGGGCCGCGCGCGGTTTGATGCGTCCTGTGCTGGTGGGTGATCGAGAGCGGATCGCCGCAACGGCAGCGGACGGGGATATCAACATAGGTGGCGTCGAAATCGTTTCGGCGGATTCCCCGCGGGACGCCGCCCGGCTGGCGGTTCTCATGGCGCATGAGGGTCGCGTGCAGGGGCTCATCAAGGGCAACCTGCATACGGATGTCCTGATGCGCGAGATTCTGAGACCCGAGCAGGGGCTGACAGGAGCGCGTCGCGTCAGCCACGTCTTCGTCCTTGCCGTGCCCGGCTACGAGGATCTGCTTTTTGTCACCGACGCGGCCATCAATATCTTTCCTGACCTCGATGCCAAGCGCGACATCGTCCAGAACGCCATCGACCTGCATCATGCCCTGGGCCTCGGCGAGCCGCGCGTGGCGATCCTCTCGGCGGTCGAAACCGTTAATTCCCGCATTCCCGGCACGATCGACGCCGCGTGCCTGTGCAAGATGGCGGATCGCGGCCAGATCACCGGCGCGGTTCTCGACGGGCCCCTGGCGATGGACAACGCCATCAGCCGCGATGCAGCGCGGATCAAGGGTATCGTCTCTCCGGTCGCCGGAAGCGCTCAGATCCTGGTCGCGCCCGACCTCGAAGCCGGCAACATGCTGGCCAAGAATCTGATTTTTATGGGCGGCGCCGAATCCGCGGGGATCGTGTTGGGCGCAAGCGTGCCCGTCATGCTGAGCAGCCGGGCGGACAGTGCACGGGCTCGCCTCGCATCACTGGCCGTCGGTGCGCTTTATGCGCGTTATCACACGGCGATCCACGAATAGGATCGGCGCGTCTCCCCGTTGGGCGAGCCGCCGCTGTCACGACTTTGTTCTGCTACGCCCTTCAGTTTCGTCGGAACAGGGCGAGTTCCGGTCGTCCGGGATCCTCGTTTCAGGCCTGTCTGTTCTCGATGAGGCTGCGACGAATGGCGCGACCCCGTTCCACGCTGGAGACGATGGTCGCTTCGTCGCCCTCGCGGATGGCGGTCGCCATCTTCTGCGCGTCCTGTGCGAACCGTTCGAGCATCTCCAGGATGGCCTCACGGTTGTTGAGGAAAATGTCACGCCACATGATCGGGTCCGAAGCGGCGATGCGTGTGAAATCTCGGAAACCGGAAGCCGCGAAGTCGAGAACCTCGGAACGCAGTTCATCCGCCAGCGTGTCGGCTGTGTGGCAGATCGAAAACGCCAGCAGGTGCGGCACATGGCTTACGATGGCGCAGATGCGGTCGTGATGGTCGATATCCATGACGCGCGTGCGCGCGCCCATCGCATGCCAGAGCGCTTCGATGGTCGCAATCGCCTTGGACGACGTGTTTTCAAGCGGCGTCAGCAGACACCAGCGGTTCTCGAAGAGCGTCGCGAATCCGGCATCGGGGCCCGAATGTTCGGTGCCCGCCATCGGATGGGCGGGAACATAGGCCACGTCGGGGCGCAGATGGGGCGCGATGGCGTCCACGACGCTACGGCGCGTGGAGCCGACATCGGTCAGGATGGCTCCGGGTTTCATCACCGGAAGGATTTCGGCTGCGACGGTCGCGATCGCGCCGACCGGTACGCAGAGCATGACCACATCCGCTTCCGCCGCGCCGCGGAGCGCATCCGTGGTGATGATGTCGGCGAGATCGAGTTCACAAACGCGGGCGCAGACCTGTTCGTCACGGTCGACGGCAATGGTTTCGCGCGCGATGGCCGAATCGAGCCGGGCGCGACGCAGAACCGAGGAGCCGATCAGGCCTGGCCCGATGACGCAGAGTGTATCGACGATGGGTTGGGTCATGAGGCCTTGCGCGTTGCGGCGGCGTCGGTTGCGGCGGGCTCGGCCGGGACAGCGTAGTCGGCCTGGCGCGCTGTCCTCAGACGACGCATTTCGAGGCCCTGCCAGACGAGCAGCATCGGAATACCCAGTGCGATGTCACGCCCGCGACGCAGGAGCGAGAGGCCGAGCGCGATCTTGGGATCGATGTTGAAGATGACGCCCAGCGCGACATAGGCGGCTTCCTGCACGCCGAGCGAAGCGGGAACCAGGAAACCCGCCGACATCACGCCGCAGACGACACCTTCGACGGCGACGGCGCCGGTATAGGAGAGCTGCGCGCCAAGCAGGCGAAAGGCGAGCAAAGTCAGTCCCGCGCTGGCAAGCCAGCCGACGAGATGCATGCCCGCGCCACGCGCCACGCGCGCAGGATGGCTCCAGAGCGCGTCGAGATGAGTCTGGAAGGCGTCCATGTTGTCGACGAGCGAGTCGCGCCATGAATCAGCGATATGCCTGCCGAAGAATTCGGCGATGCGGTGGATGAACGTGCCGCTCTTTTGCTGGGTGTAGATGAAACCAGCAATTCCCAACGACAGGATCGCCATCCCGCCAATGACCGGCCAGATGAATTTTCCGCCGCCCTGATGCCCGATCAGGCAGAATACGGCGAGGAGGATGAAGACGATCTGGCCGAGAACCTCCGTCGTGATGTCGACGAGGTTCGTGGCGACGGCTTCGGGCCAGTCCACGGGATGTCGACGCGGCCGGCGACCGGGGCGTGGCGTGGGCTCGAAACAGGTCGCGCGAATGCCGACGAGCATTCCCCCGAGCTGGGAGAAGGGCAGGCAGTTGCCAGCGGCGTCCCGCAGGGCGCGTGCGGCGGTCGTGCGCATCAGACCCAGTTCCGGACAGGCGAGATACCAGGCGAAGCCCAGCATGCCGTCAACAAGCAGTTGACCCAGCAGAAGCGCTGCGAAGCCGCTGAAGCCGATTTTCTGCATGGCGTCGAGGACTGCGCCAAAGCCCAGCCAGGCCGTGATGGCCGTGAGGGCGGCAATGCCCAGAAACGTAAGAAGGATGGTCAGTTTCTTCAAAACAGCTTCGCAATCCGGATCGGACACAGGGACCGGGGCCTATGGAAAGCAGCCGACCGGTGAAATCACGGGCCGGGTGCGGGCATTTTCACTGGGGCGTCTAGGCGCGGTGTCATGCCTGAAGGCGGCTTACACCACCGTGGGGGTTTCCGCCACCTTCTCGCCGTTTGAATGGTAGTCTCGCCATGCGGGTTTGCGTCGGCTGGCGGGCGCATTATGGTGCGCCCCTGACACGCGGTTTATGGGTGTAAATCAGGACGCGCGTGCATGAGGGGAGTGGAACCGCGAAATGTCTGAGTACACGCTAGTGACCGGCGCAACCGGGTTCGTGGGTTCTGCTGTGGCCCGTGTTCTTCTGGAGAGGGGGCACCGGCTGCGCCTGATGGTGCGCGCGGGTGCGGACGGCTCCAATCTGAAAGGGCTGGATGCCGAAATCGTCAACGGTGATCTGACCTCGCCGGAAACGTTCGCCCCGGCTCTCAAGGGGTGCCGTTATCTTTTCCATGTCGCCGCGGATTACCGGCTTTGGGTGCCGGATCCGGCGACCATGATGGCAGCCAATGTCGAGGGCACGCGGCGTCTGATGCTGGCGGCTCTGGAGGCCGGGTGCGAAAAGATCGTGTACTGCTCCTCCGTTGCGGCGCTGGGGCTGCGCAAGGACGGCAGGCCTGCCGACGAAACGACGCCCGTCACCGAACATGATGTGATCGGCGTCTACAAGCTCTCGAAATATCGCGCGGAACAGGCGGTTCTGAAGCTCGTGGCCGAGCGGGGCCTTCCCGCCGTGATCGTCAATCCCTCCACGCCGATCGGTCCGCGCGACATCAAGCCGACGCCGACCGGACAGATGATCGTGGACTGCGCGTCCGGACGCATGCCGGCTTATGTCGAGACGGGGCTGAACATCGTCCATGTCGACGATGTCGCCGAGGGCCATGCTCTGGCGCTGGAGCGCGGCGAGATCGGACAGAAATATATTCTCGGCGGCGAAAATCACAGTCTGGGCGACCTGTTTCGGATGGTCAGCGAGATCGCGGGCGTCAAGCCGCCGCGTATCAAGCTTCGACAGTCCTGGCTCTATCCGGTCGCCACGGTGTCGGAATGGATGGCGCGTGGATTCGGTATCGAGCCGCGCGTAACGCGCGAGACGCTCGCGATGTCCCGCAAGCTGATGTATTTTTCATCCCGCAAAGCGGAGGAGAAGCTCGGCTACGCGCCGCGGCCCGCGCGAGAAGCGGTGTCCGACGCCATTGCCTGGTTTCGTGATCACGGTCGGATTGGCTAACGATGCTCCAGACGCTGATTGGCTCCCTTTCGCTCGCGGCGTGGCTGAAACTGGTTTTTGGAAATGGCCGTTTCTGGCAGTACGGTCCCGAACTGCACCAAACGCATTCGGAAGCATCATCATGGCCGGACGTGGCGGTCATCGTTCCGGCCCGTGACGAGGCCGAAACGGTCGCGCTGTGTATCCGCTCGCTCCTGAATCAGGATTACGGTGGCAAGCTGAGCGTGTTCGTCGTTGACGATCGCAGTCGTGACGGAACGGGCGACATCGCCCGGTCGGTGGCGGACCCCGAGGGGCGCCTTACGGTCATAGACGGCCAGCCGCGCCCGGCCGGATGGAGCGGCAAGCTCTGGGCCGTGCATCAGGGTGAGCAGGAAGCGATCCGGCATCTGGGACCGGACGGTTTCATTCTGCTGACCGACGCCGATATCGTCCATGAACCCGGCCATCTCTCGACACTGGTCCATAAGGCGATTTCGGAGCATCTCGATCTGGTCTCCGAGATGGTTCGCCTCAACTGCGAAAGTGCGGCGGAAAGGGCGCTTGTGCCCGCGTTCGTTTATTTCTTCGCGATGCTCTATCCGTTTGCCCGGGTGAACGATCACAATTCGCCCATGGCGGGCGCGGCGGGTGGCACCATCCTGCTGCGGCGTGACGCGCTTGAGCGTATCGGTGGCATCGGTGTCGTCCGGGGCGCGCTGATCGACGACTGCACGCTCGCCGCCCATGTCAAACGTTCAGGCGGTCGACTGTATCTGGGGCATTCGACACTTGCGCGGTCCCTGAGGCCATATGTGGGAGCGCCGGACATCTGGCGCATGATCGCCCGCACGGCGTATGTGCAGCTTCGATATTCGCCCGTCCTTCTGCTTCTGACCCTGTTCGCTATGGGGCTGGTCTGGTTCGTTCCCGTCGCGCTCACGGTGTTCGGTCGCGGGCGCGGGCGGGCGCTCGGGGCTGTGGCATGGGGGCTGAGCATGGCGTCATTCGTGCCTACGCTGCGACGTTTCGGTCTTTCGCCATGGCGCGTTATACCCCTGCCATTGGTGGCGGCATTCTATATGGCGGCCACGATCGGATCGGCGCTCGATCATTACCGGGGCAAAGGGGTGCGTTGGAAAGACCGCGCCTACACGGAAGAGGTGCAGGGTTGATGGATATGGTGACGGCTCCGCGTGGAGCGGATGAACGCACGATGAACGATGCTTCCGTGTGGGGTGTGAAGGATGTCACGTCCGCCAAGGGAGCGGCCGACGAGAATTTCCCGGTGGGCTCGTTTCTCATCAGTCGCCGGATGCGGCCCCATGTTCATGCCTATTATAATTTCGCCCGGGTCATCGACGACATGGTCGATAACGCCGATCTGACATCGGCGCAGAAGATCGCACGGCTGCGCGCCATGGGGGAGGTGATCCGGGGCGAACGCGAGGCACCTCAGCGCGCCGATGCCCAGACCGCCGTGACGCTGCGTCGTCATCTGCTGGAAACCCGCGTGCCTCTCGAAACGGCGACGGACCTGATTGAAGCCTTCTGCATCGACGCGGTGAAGAACCGTTACGAGACGTGGGAGGAGCTGCTGCATTACTGCCGCTATTCCGCCAACCCGGTCGGACATTTCCTCCTCAGGCTGCACGGCGAGGACGAGGACACGCTCGCGCCGTCCGACGCCCTGTGCAGTGCTTTGCAGGTGTTGAACCACCTTCAGGATGCCGCATCCGATCTGAAGGTTCTGGACCGCTGCTATCTGCCGCAGCCGTGGCTCGCCGAAGAGGGTGTCAGAACGGAAGACGTGTTGCTGGTTCGCAGTAAACCAGGGCTGAAGCGCGTGTTCGACCGCCTGCTGGACAGGGTGGACGAACTCAATGCCCAGGCCCGGCGGCTCCCGGATCTCGTCCGGGACCGGCGCATGAGGTTGGAAGCGGCTGTGATCGTGGCGCTGTCCCATCGTCTGGCCGAGCGGCTGCGTCATGAGGATCCGATCGCGGACCGTGTGAAGCCGACACGCGGGGACGGGCTGCGCGCCCTGGCTTGGAGTGCGCGCTACATCGTCTGACCGGCAGGGTGTTTCCCGGTTACGCCTGAAAAGGCGGTGTCGGCCCGATCCTTCGATTGCGCCAGCGCGTAGCGTTCCGCTATTGAGGGGCGGTCATGACGATCCTTCCCCAGCCTTCCTGCCCCCAGACATCTAAAGCCGCTGCGCCTGTCCTGAAGCCGATTGACCTCGGTGACGGCGTTGTGATCGATACGCCGGTCATTCTGGCGCCCATGTCCGGTGTGACGGATCTGCCCTTCCGTCAGTTGTCGCGCGAGCTGGGTGCGGGACTGGTCGTTTCGGAAATGATCGCGTCATGGGCGATGGTGCGGGAAAATGAAAACACCATGCGCATGGCGCGCAGCGCGGCGAACGGGCCGAATTCGGTCCAGCTCGCCGGATGTGATCCTGACGCGATGGCTCAGGCGGCGCGTATCGCCGTGGATCATGGCGCGGATATCATCGACATCAATTTCGGCTGTCCGGTGAAGAAGGTGGCGGTCGGCCAATCGGCCGGATCCGCGCTGATGCGCGATGAGGTCAAGGCGGCGGCTCTGCTGGAAGCCACGGTCAAGGCGGTGAACGTGCCCGTGACGCTCAAGATGCGCATGGGCTGGGATCATGACAGCCTCAACGCGCCCCGTCTGGCGAAAATCGCCGAGGAGGTGGGCATTCGCCTGGTCACCGTGCATGGCCGCACACGTCAGATGTTTTATAACGGGCATGCGGACTGGCATTTCGTTCGCACCGTCAAGGATGCTGTCCGGCTTCCGGTGATTGTGAATGGCGACATCGTCACGATCCGTGACGCACGCGCCGCTCTGGCGGCTTCCGGCGCCGATGGCGTGATGATCGGAAGGGGCTGCTACGGGCGTCCCTGGTTCCTGGCCCAGGTCGCGCAATCCCTGCGCACGGGCGTGAATGTGCATGATCCCGATCTCGTTACGGAGAAAAGCATAGCCCTCAGGCACTATCACATGATGCTCGAACATTTTGGCGAGCGGCCAGGGCTGCGTCTCGCGCGCAAGCATGTCTCATGGTATTCGGCGGGCCTGCCCGGATCGGCTTCTTTCCGGGCCGAGATCAACAAACTTGATTCCGCGCCGGATGTGATCCGTCGCCTTGAGAATTTTTACGACGAGCAGATCGCCGGCGGCATCCTGCGCGATCGTGAAGCCGTCTCCCAGGCGGCCTGATTCATGGTTCTTTGATGGATCTCCAGCCTGCCTGCCGCGGAACGCCTGAAGCACTGGCCCGCGACCTTCCCGGTGGATCGGCGGCAATCCGGAATTTCCGCGAACGTCTCATGACCTGTGTTGATGCCGAAGGGCCGATCTGGCTCATGGGCGAAACAGGCGTCGGAAAGGCCCGTGCCGGATGGCTTTTGCATCGTCTCGGCTGCCGGGCGCAAAAGCCGTTCGTCGTGCTGGACGTGACGCTCGATCTCGAAGGGCAGATCGCCGCCGCCGCCGATGGGACCGTGCTGGTTGCGGGCGTGGAAGCGTGTCATGCCTCGCGGCAATCCGCGTTGCAGGCCTGGCTGGCATGCTGGTCGCGGCAGACGGGTCCACGCCCGAGCATCGTGCTGACGGTTTCCGATCGTGAGGCGCTGGCTCGTCACGCCATGGGAGCTGGCGGGGCGATTTCCGGTCGGAATCATAACGGACGGAACGATATTCGTCTTGCCGTGCCGTCACTGAGCGAACGTCGTGAGGATTTCGGGTCGTTATGCTGCCATCTTCTCGCGGAAGAAGCTGATGAAGGGACGCCCGTGGCGACGGTGACGTCCGATGGCGCGCGTTATCTCGCATCGCTTGGCTGGCCGCGGAATATTGACGATCTGCGGGCATGCCTGAGAAGGGCGTCCCATCGCTGCGGCGGCGTCCCGCTTGATCGTGAGATCCTGGCCGCCGCGCGCCGCGAGGACGTGCTGATCCCGATGGCCCAGCGGCTGGCGGAGGTGCTGGGTTCCTATCTGGACTGTGCGCTTGAAGACGGCGGTGTCGTTGCCCCGGATCTTCACGAACGTCTGATCGAGGAAATCGAACGGCCTTTGTTTATCCGCGTGCTGCGGTCCACCGATGGCAATCAGCTGCGTGCGGCGGCACTGCTTGGCATGAACCGCAATACCTTACGCAAACGGCTCCAGAAGCTTGGCGTCGGCACGCCGCGCCGCGGTTCCCGCTGACACATGTCTCATGAGAGTGACGTGATGAAGGCAGAGCGATGAAGCGGCTCCTCTTCCGCCTGAGGGGAGGCATTGCCGAGAAGTCGGGCGGGACGCTGACCGCCCGGTTTCTGGCCCGTGTCGCGTCGATGAACACGGCGCTGATGCTCGTGATTGTCGCGCTTTGTCTCGGGTTTGTGACGTTCGTCGTCCTGGCGGGGGGCATGTCCCTCGCCCATCGTCCGCAGGTCGAGGCGACCATCTTCCTTTTTGATTTCATCGTCCTGATGTGCCTTGCCGCGGTCGTGACGGGACGTGTCGGACGCATGCTGGGCGAGCGGCGCTCCGGGCTGGCCGGAGCGAGCCTGCATCTGCGGCTGATCACGCTGTTCGGCGTGGTGGCGATCGCACCGACGGTGGTCGTCGGCGTGCTGGCGGCGCTGTTCTTTCATTTCGGAATTCAGATCTGGTTTTCCAACCGCGTGAATACGGCTCTCACCGAGGCGCGGGCGGTGGCGGCGGGATATCTGCAGGAGCATAACGAGAACATCCGTTCCGACGCCTATGCGATCGCCAATAACCTCATCACCGAAGAGAATGACGACGTTTTTCGCGGCTCCGGTTCCGATGACCTGTTTCACGACCCCGAGCGCCTTGGCACCATTCTCGATACGGAAGCCACCGAACGGGGGCTGAACGAGGCCATCGTGTTCGACCCGGCGACGCACAAGGTGACGGCGGCGGGGGGGCTCGAGGCGCGGCGGATCGGTGGCGGCGCGCTCGACCTGCCGCCACGGGCGGCGACCGATCTTGCGCGCGCGGGCGACATTGCGATCCTCGACAGTCCGGACGAAAGCACGGTGCGGGCTGTGGCGAATATTGGACAGACCTCGGGTCTGATGCTGGTCATCACCCGACCTGTGGATCCCAAAATTCTGGAGCATACGCGGCTGACCGACGAGGTCGTCGCGGAATATGAACGCCTCAATGCCAATCGCGCGCGGATACAGTACGCCTTCGTCCTGATCTTTGGCCTACTCGCGATGCTCGTGCTCGTCGTGGGTATGTTGACCGGACTTACACTTGCAAATCAGATCGCCCGACCGCTCGGACTGCTGATTCTGGCGGCGAGACGGGTCAGCGAGGGTGATCTGAGCGTTCGCGTGCCCGAGATGCGCGGTCGCAGCGACGGGCGCGACGACGAGGTGGCGACGCTTTCGCGCGCGTTCAATCGCATGACGGACCAGCTCGATGCCCAGCGTTCGGAACTGATGTCGGCCTACGATCAGCTCGACGAACGTCGCCGTTTCATGGAGATCGTGCTGGGTGGCGTTTCGGCGGGGGTCATAGGGCTGGATCGCAATGAGGTGATCGAACTGCCCAACCGTGCGGCGTCCCGCGTGCTGCATCGTGACCTGGGTGCCGCGATCGGTCGCAGCCTGCGTCAGAGCGTGCCCGAGTTTGAGGTTCTCATCGAGGCGGCGCGGCTGGCTCCGGACCACGTCAGTACGGCTGAAATCCAGATCGATGCCGAACGCGCGGGCTCGGCCCTTGGAGATGGTCCGACCGTCGGCGCCAGCGGTCGCACGCTGCTGGTGCGGGTCGCGGCCGAGCACCGTGGCGATCGCATCGAGGGTTATGTAGTGACGTTTGACGACATCACGGCCCTGGTGTCCGCGCAACGCAAGGCGGCCTGGGCGGATGTGGCGCGGCGCATCGCGCATGAAATCAAGAACCCGCTGACCCCGATCCAGCTCGCGGCCGAGCGTCTCAAGAGACGCTTCATGCGCGAAATCAGCAGCGATCCCGATACGTTCGGACAGTGTGTCGACACGATCGTGCGTCATGTTGGCGACATTCGTCGCATGGTTGACGAGTTCTCGGCCTTCGCGCGCATGCCGCAGCCGGTTTTGCGCGACGAGGACTTCTCACGGATCGTGCGCGAGGCGCTTATCCTTCAACGCAATGCGCATCCCGAGATCGTTTTTCTCACGGAGGCGCTGCCGCTCCATGGTCCGAAAGTGCGATGCGACCGGCGTCTGGTCGGGCAGGCGATCACGAACCTGCTACAGAACGCGGCGGATGCCATTGCCATGACGCCCAAAGAGGGGGATGGTGGCGTTGTGAGCAACGTTCTGAATGATCATGGAGGCGGACATCTGCCTGTGAATGTGCGCGGTCATATCGCGGTCGCGCTGCATGTCGACGGGCAAGACGCGGTTCTGACAGTGACGGATGACGGGATCGGTCTGCCTTCGGCGGATCGTCATCGTCTGACCGAGCCTTATGTGACACATAAGCCCAAAGGTACGGGGCTTGGCCTCGCGATCGTCAAGAAAATCATGGAAGATCACGGGGGAAGCATACGCCTCGAAGACCGGGTCGAGGGAAAGGGTGCCGTTGGCATCCTGACCGTGCCGGTCGCCGACCCGACCGAGACGACGGCGCGGGACGAGGTCGGAGCCGCATGAAGCGCCGATGGGGATGACAGATGGAACATGAAATCCTGATCGTCGACGACGAGCCCGACATCCGACTGCTGGTCGAGGGTATTCTGGGCGACGAAGGTTACAGAACACGCACGGCAGGCAATTCGGATCAGGCCCTCGCGGCGTTCCATGAAAGTCGTCCGTCTCTCGTTGTGCTCGACATCTGGCTGCAAGGCTCCAGAATGGATGGGATCGAGGTTCTCAAGGCCATGAAGGCCGAGGATCCGTCCGTCCCGGTTGTCATGATTTCCGGTCACGGCACCATCGAGACGGCCGTGTCCAGCCTTCAGCTTGGCGCCTACGACTTTATCGAGAAGCCTTTTCAGGTCGACCGTCTGGTGGTCGTTGCGCGCCGGGCGATCGAGGCGGCGAAACTGGCGCGTGAGAACGCGGAGCTGCGTCTGCGTACCGGTATCGAGACCTCTCTTTTCGGGAAAGGCTCTGCCATTACGGCGGTGCGCCAGCAGATCGACCGCGTTGCGCCAACCGGGTCCCGGGTTCTGGTCACGGGTCCCGCCGGGGCGGGCAAGGAAGTGGCGGCGCGGATGATCCACGCGCGTTCCCGGCGCGCTGACGGTCCTTTTGTGATCCTCAACTGCGCGACGCTGGCGCCGGCACGTTTTGAAGAAGAGCTTTTCGGTTTCGAGGGGCAGGCGGACGGCGCGATGCGTCGCACGGGCGTTCTGGAACGTGCCCACCGCGGTACGCTGCTGCTCGATGAAGTCGGCGACATGCCGATGGAAACGCAGGGCAAGATCGTGCGGGTCTTGCAGGATCAGGCGTTCGAGCGTCTGGGCGGAGGCGCGCGGGTCAAGGTCGATGTGCGCGTGCTGGCGACGACCAACCGTGATCTTCAGGCGGAGATCCTGCAGGGCCGATTCCGTGAGGATCTCTATTACCGTCTCGCTGTCGTGCCGCTGCGCGTGCCGAGCCTGCGTGAACGGCGCGAGGATATTCCCGCGCTGGCCCAGCATTTTGTCCAGCGATACGCCGAGAACTCAGGCATGGCCATTCGCGAGCTTTCCGTGGATGCCATGGCGGCGCTGCAGGCCTATGAGTGGCCCGGGAACGTTCGTGAGCTGCGCAATCTGATGGAGCGGTTGCTCATCATGATGCCGGGCGGCAACGAGCCGATCCGCGCGGATATGTTGCCGCCGGATCTGAGCGACAGCGCGCCTTCGATGGCCAGGCTCAACGCGCAGTCCGATGTCATGAGCCTGCCTCTGCGCGAGGCGCGCGACCTGTTCGAAACCCAGTATCTCCAGGTTCAGCTGCTGCGGTTCGGCGGCAATATCAGCAGGACGGCCAATTTCGTCGGGATGGAGCGCAGCGCCCTGCATCGCAAACTCAAGCAGCTCGGCGTGACGCAGGAAGAGCGCGTAGCGTCGTAATCTGATGATTTGAATGAATTTGCGCGCTGATTTCGTACCGGACATGAAGCCTGATCATCTCCGGTTGCGTTGTGCATGAGTACGGGTTCGCTGAAAGCGTCCGACTCCGAAAAAAGCACAACTGATACCGAAGGCCTCACCGTGAGCAACAACACAAGAACAACCCAGAACGCCGTGTCACGCGAGCATCCCCCCGGTGCCGCCGTCCAGGATGTCTTTCTTGGCCAACTGCGGAGCATGCACGCGCCCGTGACGGTTTTTCTGGTCAACGGCGTGAAACTTCAGGGCATCATTCCCTGGTTTGACGCCCAGGTCATCATCCTGCGCCGCGACGGTCATACACAACTGGTGTATAAGCACGCCATCAGCACGATCATGCCGGTCGCGCCCGTAGGTCTGTTCGACGAAAGCGTGGAACAGGCGGAAGATGCGGTTTCCGGCTAGACCACGCATAGTTACGGCCGCATTCGGCTTCGGGAGTATTCTTGAGTTTGGGCACGACCAGCACCGTTCCTCCGGCGACACGCGCCGCGGTCATTCTTCCATGGGAGCGGCCCACGCCGCATGACGAGTTTCGCGCGGCGGAGGCGCGTCTTGAGGAGGCCGTCGGCCTCGCGGCCTCCATCGGACTGGTCATTGTGCGGCAGGCCGTTCTCAGCATCCGCGCCGTCAGGCCATCGACCCTGTTCGGAAGCGGGCAGGTCGAGCAGCTGGCCGAGATGGTGCGACAGGACGACGTCAAGGTCATGATCGTCGATTCCAGACTCTCTCCCGGACAGCAGCGCAACCTCGAGCGCGCCCTGAACTGCAAGGTTCTGGACAGGACCGGACTTATTCTCGATATTTTCGGCGCCCGCGCCGCGACGCGTGAGGGCGTGTTGCAGGTGGAACTCGCTCATCTCGAATACCAGCGTTCCCGGCTCGTGCGTCTCTGGACCCATCTCGAGCGCCAGCGCGGCGGTTTCGGCTTCCTCGGCGGCCCCGGCGAGACGCAGATGGAGGCGGATCGCCGCATGCTTGACGAGCGGCTCGTCAAGCTGCGCAAGGAACTCGAACAGGTTCGCCGGACGCGCGGTCTGCATCGCACGGCCCGCAAGAAGGTGCCATTTCCCGTCGTGGCGCTCGTGGGTTACACGAACGCGGGTAAATCGACGCTCTTCAACGCCCTGACGGGTGCGGCCGTTCACGCGCAGGACCAGCTTTTTGCGACGCTGGATCCGACGATGCGCGGCGTGACACTGCCGTCGGGGCGTCGCGTCATTCTTTCCGATACGGTGGGATTCATCAGTGAACTGCCGACGGAACTGGTCGCGGCCTTCCGTGCGACGCTCGAGGAAGTCGCCGAAGCCGATATCATTCTCCACGTGCGCGATGTGGCGCACCCGGACTCGGCGGCCCAGCGCGCGGATGTGATCAACGTGCTGACGGGCATGGCGCGAGACGGCATGCTGGACGCGAACTGGCCCGATCGTTGCATCGAGGTACTCAACAAGGCCGATCTGCTGGGCGGTGTCGAAGCCGTGGAGCGCAGTCCCGGTAGCGTGGTGATTTCCGCGATCACCGGGCAGGGCATGGCGGATCTTTTCTCCGCTCTCGACGCGAAAATGACCGCGACGATGATTCTGTCCCATGTACGGCTGGACGTGACCGACGGCGCGGCGCTCGCATGGCTGTACGCACACGGAGAAGTTCTGGAACGCTGCGACCGGGAGCGTGATATTACGCTTGAGGTCCGGCTTTTCGAAGAAGATCGCGCCCGTTTTGAAGGGCTCTATCCTGGAACGCTCGTAGGAGTTGACCAGGACTGACTGCCGCGTGCCCGTCCGACGCCTTGTCAGGTGTTGAGAACAAGGAGACGATAGAATGTTTGCATGTGTTGGATACGGAGCCGCTTCCGCTGACTCCACGCTCGCGCCCTTCAGCTTCGAGCGTCGTGAACCCGGTCCCAGAGACGTGAAGATCGACATCCGCTATTGCGGCGTCTGTCACTCCGACCTGCATCAGGCACGCAATGAATGGCGCAATACGGTTTTTCCCTGTGTGCCGGGGCATGAAATCGTGGGCGTCGTTTCGGCGGTCGGGGCGGATGTGACGCGCCACAGGATCGGCGATCGCGTCGGCGTCGGCTGCATGGTTGATTCCTGCCGGGAATGCGAAGCCTGCAAGGCGGGGCTGGAGCAATACTGTCAATCGGGCGCGCGTTTCACCTATAACAGTCCCGAAGCGGACGGGAGCGGGCACACGTTTGGCGGTTATTCCCGGGCGATCGTGGTCGATCAGGATTTCGTCCTGAAAGTGCCCGACAATCTGGATTTCGCCGCCGTCGCCCCGCTGCTTTGCGCGGGCATCACGACATGGTCTCCCCTGCGCCACTGGAAGGTCGGCCCAGGGCAGCGTGTCGGTATCGTCGGACTGGGCGGCCTTGGGCATATGGGCGTGAAACTCGCCGCCGCGCTTGGCGCGGAGGTGACGCTGTTCACCACATCGCCCGGCAAGGTGCAGGACGGTCTGCGTCTCGGCGCGCATCGCGTCGTGATCTCACGCGACGCCGAGGCGATGGCCGCCGAACAGGGCCGGTTCGACTTCATTCTGGACGCGGTCGCGGCCCAGCATGACATCAACGCCTATATCGCGCTTCTGAAGCTGGACGGCACGCTGGTGCAGGTCGGCGCGCCGGAAGAGCCCTTGCCCGTCAGTGTTTTCGGTCTGCTCATGGGCCGCCGCAGCTTCGCCGGATCTCTCATCGGCGGCATTCCCGAAACGCAGGAAATGCTGGATTTCTGCGGCGAGCACGGGATCACGGCCGATATCGAGATGATCCGTATGGATGAAATCGAGACGGCCTATCAGCGCATGCTCGGCTCGGACGTGAAATATCGCTTCGTGATCGACATGGAGACCTTGCCGCAGGCCGCGTGACGGCGCATCGGCGCTCTGCGAGCGCATTTTTCGAGGCGGGACATCGTTGCGCCGCAGAATGCGGGCAATTGACGGGCCCGTCCGCGGATCGTGAGGGACGCGGCAGGAAAGGAACTGGGACATGACACCGACCGAAGCCGTCGTGACCTCCGCGGAACTGGCGCATCTGGTGGCCATTGCGCGTGAGGCCGCGCGTGACGTCATTCTTCCCCGTTTCCGCCGCCTCGGCGCCGGTGACGTTCAGACCAAGACCAGTTGCCTTGATCTCGTGACGATCGCTGACGAAGAAGCGGAACGTCTGATTGCCGGTCGGCTTCGCGATCTCTGGCCCGAAGCCGTGATTGTCGGGGAAGAGGCGTGTTCACAGGGGTCGGCCGTCAGAGGCGCCCTGAGCAGCGCGCCGCTTGCTGTGGCGATCGATCCGATTGACGGCACGTCGAATTTCGCGGCGGGTGTGCCGCTCTTTGCGGTCATGATGGCGGTCGTGTCTTACGGACAACCGATTGCAAGCGTCATCCTCGATCCGATAAGCGGCGAGGCGGCCGTTGCCTTGCGCGGGGGCGGCGCGTGGATGGACCGGGACGGGGAAAAACTCCGCGATCTTCGGGTGTGCGGGGCCGCGCCGATCGAACGCCTGACGGGCAAGGCCGCCTGGCGCAACATGCGCTCTCTGGACCCCGAACATGCGGTATCGACGCTGCGAAGGGTGGCGGCGTTGTGGGACTTCCGATGTGCGGCGCATGAATATCTGCTGACAGCCGACGGGCGGGGACATTTCCAGCTTTATACGCGCAGCCTGCCCTGGGATCATCTGCCCGGCTGGCTGATCCTGCATGAAGCGGGTGGATATGGCGCCCGGCTCGACGGTCGGCCCTACGATCTCGCCAGTCCTGAGGGCGGTCTGCTCTATGCGCCCGATCGGGCAACGTGGCATGTGCTGGCGGAAGCATTGGCCCTGCCGCTTCGCGACTGATCGGGATGGCCGACGTTGAACGGGCCGGTAAGGGAAGATCTTGGAAAGAAGAGGAAAAATCTCGCTTCGGGTTGCTTTGGCCGTCGTGCGGTCCCATGTCTGGGGCATGCTTTCGTGCACCGGGCACGAGGCAGCCGTCATGGATGTGACGGCTTGATGTTCGTGAATGGAAAGAATGACGATGGCGACTCATGAGCCTGTTCTTTACGCCGTATGCGACGGCGAAAAAGCCCGCTTCCTTCGTTACGACGGCGGTCAGCTCCGCACGGTGAGCAAATTCGACGTTCACAGCAAGGGCACGAACGCCGAGGCGGAAGTCGGCTCCGTCAAGGAACCGAAATCCGACCCGCATGTGCAACTCAAGCAGCATTTCGCGCATGACGTAGCGGGCCAGATCAACGAGGCGTTTCAAAAGGACACGGTTCTGGCTGGTCTCGTTCTGACGGCTCCGGGCCATGTGCTTCATGAGATCCGCACGCATCTGACGAAGGCCGTGGCGGCCAAGGTCATTGTCGCGGAAGACAAGGATCTGACGAACACGCCGGATCACGACATTCTCGGGCACTTCGATCGCCCCGCGACTGGCTGGCGTCTGCCGACCGCATAAATCAGGGCGCTATGGCGCTGAGGTATGAAGGACGGTCGGCATCGTTTGCCGACCGTTTTTTTTGTGGGCGGTTGGGTAGCTTCGGGGGGACTGCGGAATGTCGGCTCTGAGGCACACTCAACTGAAATCTGACGTACCCAACGATCTCGACAAGCTTCAGAGTTTTGCGTCCGACCGCGCAAATAGCCCTGTGGCACGGACAGAAACGCTGCCCCCTTTCCACGGAATGATTCTGAGGCTCAATCGGTTTCGATCCAGGCACTCACCTTAAGGTCTTGACTGAAGCATCCTCCAATATATCCGCTTTCCACTGTTACGTTGCCAAATTTCGAGAGAGATACCCCACTGTGTTCATAGTCGGGGCGACCGGATCTTGTCCCGAAGGATTCGTATTTGCCAGGTTCGTCGCGCAACCGCGAGGAAGTTCCTGGCCAGACCAGCATCGCATCGAGTAAGGCGTTTCGCGCCCGTTGTAATAGCGCTGGCGCCGGGATCAAATCATCTGAATGTAGGCGGGAGGTGGGTATATAATCCTCTGCAAAGCGCATATCGGGGTGACCTGAGACGCTTGCGCGCCGCGTGCCGACATTGAACAGTCTGTGCAGATCGAACTTCATTGTCTTTCGGTCGAAGGGGTCCCCTGCGAGGTAAAAAAAAGCATTTTCGTCGGCATAAAGAAACTGTGCGATCGGGCGATAATCTACTCCACAGAGCAGGTAGCTCCCGCTTTCCGACGGGAGAACCACCGCGCCACCGTCGTTCCGCCGCATGGCCGGCATCCTTCCTTCAAATCCGGACAATTCCGCAGATTCCGGCAGATAGAACCGGCTCCTGTCCAACTTCACCTCCCCTGACAGCCGAATGGGAGCATCGACCGTCACGGGTGCGTCGATATAGATCCACGACGGGGCCACGGCATCCAGTCGTTCGACGAAGGGCGCATGGGCCGCAGATTTGCCGATAACCGAGTCACGTCTAACGGGGTTTACATAGCGGCGGAGCGCCGGTAGCCACGCGCCGTTGAACCAGCCACCGGAGATCTTGAGTCCAACGGGCTTCTGCCCGATTTCCTCCGTGTCCGGCCAACACAGCAGCGCATCGATAACGCAATCGTCGACGCGTCGCCAGAGCCCGTAAGGAACGGCCAGATCGCCCATTTCTTCACGCGCGCGCCACAACGCGGCAGAGCGCACATGATCCAACGTCCAGAGGAATCTTATCGAACCGGTGTCTAATATGCGCTCCTGGACGACGCGAAGAGGATACTCACCATCTGGATCCCGGTAGAGAAAGCTCAGTGCACGATCGGGATCGCGTCCGACGAGCGACAGGCTCTGTCCTGTAAGTCGGCGCCAGAGTGTTGTAGAGGGCGGATCGTATTCCCAAAACGCACCGATCATGACCGACGCACGACCGTGCAGGATGCCGTCGTCGCTGGTCTCGTCGAACACTGAACGCAGCGTTCCTCCCCACCAGACGAGCGGATCGTCCAAAGAGACTGCGGCGTCGAGATTTGGTCGGGATTCTGTGCCGCCTACGCAATGACTTTCTAGGCGCACCTCCGAGCAGCCCCCTGTGGTCATGGCGTCACCAAAGGGCGTCCACTCCTTCTGCCGATCGAATAGCAGCCCATCGCGACAGAAGTCGGCGAGCTTGCGTTCGATCGACAGCGGCGCATAAATCGCATCGAAGACGAATCCGCCCGGATCTTCTTTCCTGTACTGGGGGCAAGATACCGCCCCCCCCAACCGTCGGTCGAAAAGAACGCTTGTTCTGGGAGCGAATTCAATAGACCATGGTGGAGGTGATCGTGCCGCATTGTCCTGCTGTCCGTGCAAGCCGAACAGAACCATGTCGGTCGCCAGATCGGAATCGCAATAAAATATCCTCGCCGAGGATGTCCTCACATCATCGACCGAGATAGGCAGTCCGACCAGATAACGCTCGCCATCGCCCGCGACGAGACAGGGACGCGCCTGTAGTGCGGATGCAACCTCTTCTCTGAGAGCGGCAGGCAGATTGGCATCCAATACCGGCGTAAAGCTCCCGGTGGGGGCGATCCGCCATGGTGAGGGCGGCGTCAGGTCCAGGGGAATGGAAACAGGAGTTTGGAAGACAACGTTGTTCACAAACCCTCTATTGTAAGGGTATTCGGGGGCTTTTCCAGATACCCGATAGAACGCCTCGGTCCAGGAACCGTTCATCCACCCGGCGTTAAAGGCTATAAAGACGGGCGCAGGACCGAGACCGTTGGCTGCCCCCCAGAATGGCAGAGCATCGATCAGGAACTCATCGAGACGTTTCCATATCGCGTAAGACATCTGACCAATCTTCGCTGCCTTATATTTTTTCTGTTCCTGGTCGTGTAGCCTGGCGGTTCGTGCGTAATCGACGCGCCAATTGACTAACCATTTACCATCTCCAGTATTGAATTTTCGCCATTCAATGAGGAGTGGGCAGGTAAGATCGGAGTCTTCGTAAACGAACAGCATCCATTGCCGCGTCTTGTTCGTCACCGGCACGATTCCCGGCAGCGTTGCCGCTATGTTGCTAAAGGATAGTGTCTGGCCTGTGACGGAATGAGTAATTTTACGTGCAGCGGGATCAAAAAGCCACCATCCGCTCTTAATGTCGCTCATTGAAATTACCTTCAGCGGGATTCTTTGATTGTCCTGTCCACCATATCGCTGGTCAAGGCCGAATTCATCGACGCATTGGATCCTCAGGCAAATACGAATTTAGACTTGGTGAGCGGAATCTGAGGCGGTCATTCTGCCACTGCCTATGAACTGTGCGGGCGGTAGCGAATTGTCTGCTGGTTGAATTTAATATTCTACCTCTGGGTCGCTCTCGGGTTCAAATAATGTCCGCTTCGGAGTGCCGGGAATGAGAGGCGGAACGACCGACATGAAGGCGAAAACTGCATGCCAGCTTCAAATAATCCTCCTGCCGGTCCTGCATGGCCGCCATGCGGTGGCTTCCCATCTCATTCATTGGAGTTCCTTGCTACGTTCCTGCAATGAGGCACAGGATCGAACGTTTACTGCCATTTTTCGTGACCATCGCGATTACGTCATGGGCCAGTGCCTATCCGGTCGTGCGCATCGCGTTGCACGATCTGTCGCCGATACCGCTGGCGGCGGATCGTTACGCTGTCGCCGCCGTTCTGGCGGTGGCGTGGCTGGCGTGGAAGAAGCCGCCTTTGCCGCGACGGCGCGATGTTGCGCAAATTCTGGCCTGTGGTCTGGTCGGTATCACGCTTTACAATATTCTCTTCAACTGCGGTGAAGTCACGGTATCCGCTGGCGCGGCCAGCCTGCTGATCAGCGCGGCGCCGCTCATGGCGGGGCTGCTTGCCATGGTGTTCCTCGGCGAGCGGATGTCCGGCTGGGGTTGGGCTGGCTCCGTCCTGAGTTTCTGCGGCGTCGTGCTGATTGCCGAAGAGCAGGT
Organism: Brytella acorum; assembly: GCF_029309905.1. Classification (GTDB taxonomy): domain Bacteria; phylum Pseudomonadota; class Alphaproteobacteria; order Acetobacterales; family Acetobacteraceae; genus Brytella; species Brytella acorum. The sequence goes on along the minus strand of NZ_JARBJP010000003.1, from coordinate 326,924 downwards.
GGGCGGCCTGTCCTTCGGTTCGGGGGCGACGCTGGTGTTTGGAGCCGCAGTCTGCGGGGCGCTGTATACCATCCTGCAGAAAGGCCTGATTCATCGTTACGGTGCACTGCCGACGATCGCTTACGTGCTCATTTCCGGCGCGCTGCTTCTCTCTCCGTGGTTGCCGGAAGGGCTGGCGGGTTTTGCGCAGGCGTCCACGGCCGGGAAACTCTCGGTGCTGGAATTAGGGATTTTTCCGGCGGCTTTCGGTTATGCCGCCTGGGCTTTCGTCATTGGCCATCTCGGTGCGACGCGGGGCGCGATCCTTCTCTATCTGCTGCCCCCCGTCACCATGATCCTGGCTTTCATTCTCACCCATGAGATCCCGACGCTCCGGACGTTGGTCGGCGGGGTCATCGTCATGGCAGGCGTCATCCTGACCAAGACCTACGGGCGGCGCGTGCAACCTGCCCGACAGGCTGGCTGAGGCATTCCGATCAGGATGTGCCGCCGATCCTGTCCTGCATCCGGGTCTCGAAATCCGAGGCGTCGTGCCGCTCATGCAACTGGCTGGCCGGATCTCCCGAGAGGCGGTTGACCATGCGGCCGCGACGCACAGCCGGGCGCTCCGCGATCTCATCGGCCCAGCGTTGCAGGTGGGAATATTCCTGCACGTTCAGGAACTCGGCGGCGCGGTCATAAGACCAGCCTTTGGCCAGACCGCCGTACCAGGGAAATATGGCCATGTCGGCGATCGTGTAGTCGTCGCCCGCGATATAGGGTGTTTTCGCCAGTTGACGATCCAGAACGTCCAGCTGCCGCTTGGCCTCCATCGCGAAACGGTCGATGGCATATTCGATCTTTTCCGGCGCATAGGCGAAGAAATGCCCAAAGCCGCCGCCCAGATACGGTGCACTGCCAACCTGCCAGAACAGCCAGTTAAGGCATTCGGTCCGTCCCGCCCGATCGGTGGGCAGGAAAGCTCCGAACTTCTCGGCGAGATAGAGGAGAATGGAGCCTGATTCGAAAACGCGGACCGGCTTTGGTTCGCTGTGATCGACCATCGCGGGGATTTTCGAGTTGGGATTGATCGCGACGAACCCGCTGCCGAACTGGTCGCCCTGGCCGATACGGATGAGCCAGGCATCGTATTCCGCGCCTTCATGGCCGAGAGCCAGCAATTCCTCGAGCATGATCGTGACTTTTACACCGTTGGGCGTGCCCAGCGAATAAAGCTGAAGGGGATGTCGACCGACCGGCAGTTCTTTCTCATGGGTCGGCCCGGCGATCGGACGGTTGGTGCTGGCGAAGGTGCCTCCGCTTGGCTGGTTCCACGTCCAGACTTTCGGGGGCGTATAGGACGGTTTGTCGGTCATGGTGCGGCTCCGGCAGTGATGTCGTAAGGTCGGTTAACATGCGCGGTTACGCACGGTACGAAAAGCCGTTTTCCTGTAATGTGGCGTGGGGCCGGTGGCCGTCTACGCGGATGGTGTGGCGGGGGGAGGGTTGCCGTTGCCCATGCCGTCCTTCCATGTGGGATGGAAGCGAGCCATGTGCGTCGTGTGCATGTAGCGTCCGCGCGTGAAAATGGCGAAACGCGATTCATGCTCGCGCTCGAATCCGAAGCGCTCATAAAGGGCGATTGCGCGCGTGTTGTCCGACGCGACGCTGAGTTCCAGTCGCAGGACGTTGAGCCAGTTATCGGACATGTTGAGCATCTCGCGCAGCAATGCGCTGCCGATACCCTGATCGTGGACGCGGGGATGCACGCAGATCCCAAAGGTGGCGACGTGTTTGCGGCGTGGCGCACGGTTGAGGATCATCCCGAGATGACCGACGACGCGCTCCTCGATTTCCGCGACGAGTTCGACCGCATCGGGATCACGGGTGCGGTAGAAATCGCGCCAGAATGTTGCATCCCGGTACGGGAGTTGTGCCGTGTAGGCGACGACGTCTTCGAACGCGTAGATGGCGGCGATGTCGCCCGCGTCTTCGGCACGGGCAGCGCGGACATTGACGAGTGTCATGGCTCGAACTCTGGACTGATGTTGCTGGTTTCCCGCCTTCAGAGGGCGAGGAGGGGTTCGGATGACAGGCGCAGGACGCCATGCTGGGTGATATTGAGACCCTCGACGGAAACCTCGATATCACGGTCGCGAAGCTTCCCGATGATTTTCTCAAGGGTCTCGACGGACGTAACGTCCCAGAAGTGAGCTTCGTTCAGGGCGATAGCCACCACTTTGGATGCGGTCTGAAAATCGATGGCGTCGTAGAAAAGGTCGGCGGATGCGAAAAAGACCTGTCCCCTGACGAGATAGAGATCCGCGCTGCCACTCGTATGCTTTTCGACTTTCAGCATGCCGGTCACGCGCCAGGCGAAAAAGACGCCGCTGAGCAGAACGCCGACCGCGACACCCGCGGCAAGGTTATGTGTCGCTACGACGACGACGACCGTGGCGAGCATCGTCAGGCTGGAAAGGCGCGGATGACGTATCAGTTCACGAAATGAAGGCCATGAAAACGTGCTGATCGAGACCATGATCATGATGGCGACGAGGGCCGCCATGGGCACCTGCCCGACATAGCGATGCAGGGCGACCATGAGGATGAGCAGGAAGACGCCCGCCGTCAGCGTCGAGAGACGTCCGCGACCGCCATATCGCAGGTTGCCCACGGTCTGGCCGATCATGCCGCAGCCCGCGATCCCGCCGAACAACCCGACCATCATGTTGGCGATGCCAAGTCCGGTCGCTTCCATGCGCGGTGCACCATGCGTGTCCGTCATGTCATCCACCACGCTGGACGTCATGAGGGATTCCAGCATGCCCACAGAAGCCATTGCGAGAGCGTAGGGCATGACGATTGCGAGGGTTTCAAAGGTCAGCGGCAGGTGAGGCAGAGTCAGTCCCGGCAAACCTGTGGGGAGCGCGCCCAGATCGGCGACGACATGGATCGGCATCGGAAATGTCAGGCTGATGGCTGTAAGAGCCACGATGCAGATCAGGGGCGACGGGATGGTCGTGCTGATTCTGGGCAGCAGATAGATGATGGCGAGCCCCAGAGCGATAAGCGCATAGGTGTGCCATGTCACGTGTAGCATCTGCGGGATCTGCGCTGAAAAAATCAGAATGGCCAGAGCGTTGACGAAGCCCGAGCGGACTTCGCGCGAGACGAAGCGCATCAGCACATGCAGGCCGCAAAGCCCGAACAGGATTTGCATCGCGCCTGCCAGCAGCGTGGCGGCAAGCATGTATTGCACGCCATGAGCGTGCACGAGCGCGGCCGTGACCAGTGCGACCGAGCCGGCGGCGCCGGAAATCATGCCCGGTCGTCCGCCGGTGACCGAGATCGCCACGCTGATGACGAAGGACGCGTAAAGCGCCGTGGCGGGAGATACGCCCGCGATATAGGAAAAGGCGATGACCTCGGGAATGAGGGCGAATGTGCCGACCATACCGGCCAGCACTTCACGTAGCGGATTATAGGACCACTGCGCGCGGTATTGCGTGAACGTCACGGCGTTGAAAACCTTTCGACGAGATCATGACAGGAGGATCGTCGTATTCGGGCCCGACGTGGCAATGCCGGAAGTAGTTTAAGGAAGCCTTTGTAGGACCGCAAGGAAGGCGCCTCCCGAGCAGAGCCGCACGCGTTTCAGACACAGCAAAAAGAGTGTGAGAAGGGGCTGGACTTGAGCGGCGGCTTTCTCTAAATGGGGCGTCGCTGTGTGGCGGACGTAGCTCAGTTGGTAGAGCGCCGGTTTGTGGTACCGGTTGTCGCGGGTTCGATCCCCGTCGTTCGCCCCAGCGATTTTTCCCTTGAAAATCAATGATTTAGAAGGCCGGGTGTCAAAGCTCTAGCGCCGTACCCCTCGCGTTGAGATGGGTGGAAAAGATATGAGAAACATGATCACCCGAGGAGGAGTCTGTTAGGCTCATTCATCGTCTGCAAAAGAACGTTGGCCAGATGTCGCTTGGAGCCCGATGATGCCCGAAAGAATATAGCCGAAAAATCTTGCGGTATCAATGATCTGTGCTTCTCGTATGATCGAGGGAAAGAGTTTTTCGAGCCACTTAGCTCATTTTGTGTCAAAGTTGACATATTTTTAAAAATAATGCATAGGCTGACTTAGCCTTTATCATATAACGAAAATCAGTGTCTTTAAAGAATTATATATGAATATTGGTTTTGTCATTCATAATATTCATCTTATGGGTGGGACGGAAAGATCAGTTTCCGCGGTCATGAATGGACTGGTAGATAAAGCTCAGATTTATCTGATCGAAGTGTCTGCAGTGGATGTTCCTGCATATCCGCTTGATGTGCGGATCAAGCGCTCATGTTTATTTACCCATCCTGTTTCTCTTCTCAATTCATGGTTTCGCCTGGTCATTCGTCTGGCCCATCTGATAAGGCATCTCCAACTTGATGCTCTGGTAATCGTAGAGAGTACTCATGCGCTTTACGCCGTGCTTGCGGCGCGAATGGTTGGAGTGAGAAGTATTGTATGGGAACACTTCAACTTTAACGTACTTTTAGGTAGGAAGAAGCGTGGGTGGGGTCGTCGTGTTGCTGCCCGTTGGGCTGACGATATTATTACTTTGACCGAACGTGATCGCACATTATGGACCGATGCAGTTTGTCCTAAGGCCCAGATAACCTGTATTCCCAATATGGCACCTTCTGCTTCAAATATGTTTTCGACCTCAGCCCTCAAGGTCATGGCGGTGGGACGATTAACAAAGCAGAAAGGCTTTGATCGGCTTCTTGATGCTTGGAGATTGATTGAAAAAGATAGGAGATCGACAGAGTGGGTTCTTGAGATTGTAGGTGAAGGCCCTGAACATACAAAATTATTACAGAAAATTATTTCTATGCAGCGTGTGAGTATTATTCCACCTATAAAAAATATTGAAAATCTATACAGAGATGCGGGTATAATTGTTTCATCATCGCGATATGAAGGCTTGCCAATGGTCCTGCTGGAGGCATCTGCCTATGGTATTCCGATTGTGGCTTTTGACTGCGAAACTGGTCCTGCTGAAATTATTGCTCATGGAGAAAGTGGTTGTCTGGTGCCGGAGGGGGATATTAAAGGGCTTGCAGAAGCACTTATTCAACTTATGGCTTCTTCCGAGTTGAGGCAGAAATTTTCTCAGGCGATAAGCAAGAGTAGCAGCCGATTTTGTAAAGAAGTAATTTTGCAAAAGTGGTCTAATTTATTAGATATTCCGAGATAGTATAGTGTTTTTTTTGTTTAATCAGACGGTTATGGGACAGTGATATTTTCTTTGACCATTGGTGTTGTCATTCATGATTTTAGTCTGGGTGGCTCGGAGCGAATCGCCATTAGATTAGCAAATTACTGGAGTGAGCAAGGGCATGATGTGACTGTTTTTTGTGGTCGAGAGCATGGCCAGATGCTTGGCCTTGTTTCTAAAACAGTCAAGATTGTTACGTCTATTCCTGTGATTGTTCGGGGCAGGAACTCTGTTCAGACTCTCGCGTATGCTGCGCAGAAATATTTTACCTTGAATCCTGTCGATTTCTGTTATGTTCCCGGGAATTACCATTGGCCCGTTTCGTATCGATTGGGGAAAATACCCATATCTTCCAGACCTATTATTGTTTCTCAAATCAGTTCCCTCATTTATAAACCAAATAGAAAACCAATTTTTCAAAAGCTTTTTAATTTCAGAATGAGAATTCTTCTGAAAAAAAGTGACGTCGTGGTTGCAATGGACCCAATCACTGCACAGCAAAGCAATGCTATCCTTGGAAGAGATGATACTATTGTTATTCCTCTCCCAGCCTTGCCAGTGCGTTCATTCCCGCTGTCAGATCTTCCGTCTGCCGTACCGTATTCTGTTATGGCAGCTGGACGTCTAACAGAACAGAAGGGTTTTGACACGCTTATCAATGCGTTTCGTCTCGTAGTTAACGTGCATCCCGAAGCTCGTCTAACAATTTATGGTGAAGGTGAAGATCGATCTGCCCTTGAATTTCAAATAGAGACTCTTCAACTACAAAATAACGTTCATCTTTTTGGATATGTTTCTAATATTATTCCATTTTTGAAAGAAAACTCTTTATTTGTTTTATCTTCACGTCGAGAAGGGTACGGAGCAGTCTTGCTAGAAGCTCTTGATGCTGGCTGCCGTATCGTGACAACCGATTGCACTCCAGCTATTCGTGATATATTTTTAAATACATTGGTTGGAAAGGTTGTCCCTGTCGACGATGTTTTGAAACTTTCTAAGGCTATTATAGAAGAGCTTTCTCATTTTTATTCGGAAATCGACTTTGATTCTAAAAAACTGGACAGATATCGTATAAACATTGGTGGAGATTTATATATTAAAGCCGTCCGTACAATAAAAAGATACAATCAGAAGGTATGAAATATGGGGATACGTAAAGATATATGGAAAGTTTTTCTGATAAAAAAAAGCCTGGAAAAAATCGTAAAATCAGGATCTTTACCATCTGAGTGTATTGATATTACTGGAGATCTTAATTTTTATACATTTTTGGCTGATCCTTTTGGTATCGTAAAAGGTAAGTTTTTATATGTATTTGCAGAATACTACGATTACAGATCACGAAAGGGAATTATTGAGTGTTTTGTTTTTGATGAAAATATTAAATTAATAAGGAGAGTAAATGCTCTTTCTGAGGCCTGGCACCTTTCTTATCCTTATGTATTTGAGCATGAGGGAAAATATTTTCTTTTACCAGAATCATCAAAAAACAATAAATTGACTCTTTATGAGGCAGAAATATTTCCTGATCAATGGATGAAAATATGTGATATTGATTTGGGTGAAGACGTTGCAGTTGATGCCACCCCTTTTTTTCATAACGGTATATGGTGGCTATTTTATATGTTGGCCACTAAAAAGCCTGATAGAAAGCATGAGCTTCACGTTGCTTACGCATATTCTCTAACTGGCAAATGGACTCGACATAGGGCGAATCCTATAAAAAAAGGACCATCATTTTCTCGTCCTGGCGGGACGCCTATCGCTTTTCCCGACGGGAGCATCATTCTTCCGGTACAGGATTGTGAATCAACTTACGGAGGGGGAATACGACCACTCATATTTGACATACTCACGCCAGAGCAAGTTCGTTGCGAAGTCGCTCCGGCCCTCAAAATACCGTTGTCGCTAGCCCCTTACACGGAAGGCGTTCACACTCTTTCCAGTATTGGAAATATGACATTAATTGATGCAAAAAAAACAGATCTATCACTCAAAGGGATTTCTATACAAATAATCCGGGAGATCAAAAATTTATAAACTCATATTTATTATAATTGATGAATTCAATGATAAATACTTTAATATATATTATATTTATTTGGAATGTGCGGGGTGCGTCACGATGATTCCGCGTGCGGAATCTCGCTGTGCGTTTCCATTTGCGAAACAGCCGCCCACCCGACTGACCGCTGATGATCGTCAGTGACCATGACGCCAAGATGACTTCAAACGCGCCCCTGACCTGGCAGCAAAAGCGGTCGGTTCCGGGACGAATGCCTGAGCAAACGTCAGTTCCGTGACAGCGTCCACGCTCGAACGGTCATTGGCGCGTGACGGGCTGACCCTAAAGCCGTCATGCCTCGCACCGGCCTCAATGGCATGACACCAGAGACGTTCAGTCAGCGCATCAACAGGACATACGAGTAACCACAAATCCTAACTTCAAACCGAGGGCGTGTCGGGGGAGCATCACCAGCAATATGGAGGCTCATTCGTAATCGCATCCCGCCAAAATCATGCTAAACCATAGGCGATGAGCATCTTTAGAACCGATATCTGGCGCGTTGGCGTCGTGCGGGCCGGATTTTCCACTATTTGTCACGCAGGTTCCCTAGATCCGTTCTCTATCCGCTGGCTTCCTAATCCGGGTCGATACCGTTTCCTGGCGGACCCGTTCGGAATATGGCGTGACGACAAACTGTATGTCTTCGTCGAACATTATGATTACCGAACGCGCAAAGGTGAGATTCATCTACTGATTATGAATCACGCACTGGAAATTCTTCAGCAGGGAAGGGTTCTTTCTGAACCGTGGCACCTGTCCTATCCCTTTGTATTTGAGGCCGATGGCGAGACCTGGATGCTGCCCGAAGCCTATCGCTCGGGAAAGCTGACCCTGTATCGGGCACGTCGTTTCCCGTGGGAGTGGGAGGTCGTTCCCGAATTTCGCTTTCCCCATGCCGCAATCGATGCCTCGCCGATTTTTACCGCAGGTGCATGGTGGATGTTCTACGCCCCCTCCACACCACGATCCGATCGCATGGCCGCGCTTCGACTGGCGCGGGCCGATACGCTGATGGGCAAATGGGAGGACGTTTCCACGCAACCCCTGAGACGTGGAGCCGGAAGCAGCCGTATGGGTGGGACACCCCGGATCGTGGATGGACGGCTCATTCTTCCCATGCAGGACTGCGTCGGGACCTATGGAGGTGCGATCCGTCTTCTCGCGACTACGACTTCCCCTGACCGCTCCATGATTTTTCAGGAAGGGTGTCGGATCGCTGCGCCACAAAGTGCACATCCTTTTACGGCAGGGCTGCATACACTCTCAGCCGCAGGCGACGTCACGCTCATTGATGCAAAACGCATCCTGCGTAGTGTACCCACGCGTGCCGGAATCGATCTCCGCCACCATGTCGGGCAATGGTGGGAACAAAGGACGGCACGGTGAGGATCGCCTATATCATCAACTCGGTGGAAGGAGGCGGGGCGGCCCTGCCGGTGCCCGCCGTCACCCGCATTATGCGTGAACGCGGGCATCATGTCGAAATCTTCGCGCTTAGCCGTCGCGACGGACGCGCCATTGCCCCGATGGAACAGGAGGGCTTACGCGTGCATGTCCGGGATGGCGCTCCTGGCGATCATCTGGCTGCATTTTCCTGGCTGAAGCGCCGGATTCAGGCATTTTCGCCAACGGTCATCTGGACGTCTCTGACCCGCGCGACCCTGATGGGACAACTGATAGGCGCTTGGCGACACTGCCCGGTGATCAGTTGGCAGCATTCAGCACGTCTCAAACCAGCCAATGCTCGGATGCTGCGCCTCTTGCGGTCCCGCACCTCACTCTGGATCGCGGATTCCCACTGTGTCGAGAAAACGACCCGTGAGACGCTGGGAATCCCGTCAGAGAAGCTCGCCTGCTGGCCGATCTTCCGTGCGAATGCCGATGTTCCTCTGGCGACACCGTGGCAAGCGGGCCAGCCAGTCCGTATCGGTTCACTCGGACGTCTGCATCCGGTCAAGGGTTACGATATTCTGTGTCAGGCTCTGGCGCGGCTGCGCCAGAAGAATGGCCTGCCGCCTTTTGAAGTCCTGATCGCCGGAGAAGGCGAAGAACGCGCCCATCTGGAAGCCCTGATCGCACAAGATGACCTGCCGGTCCGTCTCGCTGGTTATATCGAGCATCCCAAAGATTTTTTGGCGACCCTGCACGCTTATGTGCAGCCTTCCTTCTGGGAAGGCTTGTGTCTGGCGGCGCATGAGGCGATGCTGGCGGGCCTCCCTGTCATTGCGTCAGCAGTCGGAGAACTTCCCTTTACCATCACGGGAGGCATGGGAATTCTGGTGCAACCGCGCGATTCACAAGCCTTGGCAGATGCGTTTGAAAAACTGCTCCGCGCGCCAGACAGACTGGCGAAATGGGGACAAACGGGGCGTCAGCGAGTGCTTGAACGGTTCAGCGCCGAACACTTCGACAGCACCGGGCACGACATCGTAAAACGCGTAGAGCAGATTGTTCAGGCGCAGCGGCGGAGATAATCCACCATGGCGTCCGCCGCTGCCGGCGCGGTTGGCCGGTTGTCGGGCACTTCGAACGTCTCAGAGAAATAGGCTGTCTGTCGGCTTTTGAACTGCGGATGGATCAGAAATGCGTTGTCCAGCGTATCCGCAAGGCGATCAGGGTTGTCCAGTACTTCGCCCAACTGCCAGAAGCTGTAATTGCTGTCGTTTTCCCAGTGGGCATTATGAGCGTTGAGAAAGACACAGGGGCGCGGACGGATCATGAATTCCGCCACCTGACTGCTGACATCACCCAGATAAAGATCCGCCGCCATGGTATAGGTCATGTCGACGCTCCGCGTGCTACCCGGATCGATCAGCAGATTTTCACAACCTGAAAAACGCTGCCGCAAGATCTCGCCAGCTTCTCTGTCGCGATCGAACAGGCGGATATGAGGCGCGAAGATCAGATTATAGCGATCCTGTTGTGCGAAAAAACTGAGGATTTGATCGCCGAATTTCTCCCATGAAGACAAGCGTGAGGAAAAATGCGGATTATAGAGCACGATCGGGCGGCCATTGCTGAAAAGCGGTCGGGCCGCGTGATTCATGCGCTGAACGATATCGAATTTCGCATAAGTGCCACGATGATACCGACCGGGTGTAATGGCGCCCTGCTGAAGCAGACGCTTTTCAATCTTCTTCCCGGATAGAACAATAAAATCGAACAGACGTGTATCTTTTGCGAAACCGACCGCCCTGTCACCAGCACCATGGCGGGTCCATGCCAGACGTGGTTTCCAGACACCCATGCGCTTGAGATACAGAGAGGTGCGCTCAGGTACGACGATACCCTTGAACCGCGAGAAATAGGAGCGGTTCATGGCCAGCACGGCTATTTTTTCGAGCGGACCGGGTCCCTTTTCCTCGATCCTGCGCCGCAGACGCTGAGGCATCCGCAACAATTCATACGAAACCTTGCTCTCCGGATAGAAGTCGGCCAGCGTGCGGGCGTATTCCAGATGGCGTTCCGTCATGCAGGCGACCTGCACTTCGACATCCGGATTCCGGGCGGCCATTTCCAGTCCTATGGGAAGCGAATGAAGCGTCTGATGCGGCTGGGCTATGAAAGGTAATACGACTTTAAGCATAAAACGTTGTTCCAAACAGGGCGACTACCCTTCCTCCTTCTGAAACAGGAATTTCATTCATAGACAAGTGCATTTCATGTCATTTTTTTGACTATTTATTACGGATTGTAGTGGGTGTTTCATTAAGATTTTTTAATTACGTATATTATTGAAATAATACGACATATTTATTCTAAAAGTCAAGGACACTATCTCACGTCGATCAATCCAGCGCTGCGCAACAATGTTCCCGTCGCGGTGAAATATACGATGCGGGTCCATTTCGTCATGCGTTGAAGGCGGTGATAGCCGACGCGGCGGTTGTCGTGATTTTCAGAGTAATCCTCTGGCGTCGAGCACCGCGAAAACAGCGAGCGTCACCATGCAGGTTATTTCGTTGTCGCGGATCATGCGGCGCACCTCCTCGAGCGGGAGCGTGTGGCAGGTGATGTCCTCTTCCGTGGCTTCGAGCGCGCGCGGACCCTGGGTCAGTCCGGTTGCGAGATAAATATGCCCGCGCTGGGTCGAGTAACCCGCGCCCTGATAGGTGATGCCGACATGCTCCATCTTGTTGGCGACAAGCCCGGTTTCCTCGCGTAACTCGCCCGCGGCGACCTCGTCCGGTTCGGCGTCGGGGCGCGTTTCCCACATACCCATGGGCAACTCCCACATGCGACGCTGCACGGGATAGCGAAACTGTCGGATGAGGGTCACCGTTTTTGTCCCGTTCTCCTCGCCAAGCGGAAGGATCACCACGAATTCGCCGCGCTCCACGACGCCATACAGCCCGTCCTTCCCGTTCGGCCGCCGGATGATATCCTCACGCAGCCGCGTCCATGGATTGGCATAGGCAATGCGGGTGGAAAGCGTGACATATCCGCCGGTGTCGGGCGTCTCGTCGTCGCGTTCCCCAGGGCGTCGGGTCGTGTCCGTCATGAAAGGGTCTTTCCAGTTTCGCCGGTCGTGACGACTATGAATGACAGGATACAAGCCTCCTGCCCAGACGATACAGGACGCCATGGCGTCTGAGATTCTGGTCGATCTCGAAACTGCTGGCGGGACTGTCGTCACGCGCCCATCCGTGATCGGAAGCAGGGCCGAAAAACGCGCATGTTTCGGACCCTCCATGTGATGACACAGTCACGTTTCTGACATAACGCGGGTGGCCTGATTGTGAGGCTGAGTGGGGAGTGGAAGCATGGGAAGCTTATAGCCATGAAGGGTCTCCCGATGCATCGCCGTTCTCTTCTTGCCGCCATTCCGACCGTTTCTCTTTTTCCGGTGGCTGCTGCGCGAGGGGCATCCTTGGAGCGACGCCCGATCTTGCTTGTCCATGGCATGTTTGGCGGTGGTTGGGTCTGGCGGTTCGTGACGCCGGAACTTGAGAGGCGGGGACACAGGGTCTTCACCCCGACTCTCACCGGCGTCGGCGAACGATCCCACCTGCTGTCACGTGAGGTCACGCTCGACGTTCACATTGAAGACGTCGTCAACATGATCGACATGCTGGAACTGACGGACTTCACGTTGGTTGGCCATTCCTATGGCGGAATGGTGGTGACGGGTGTGGCAGACAGGCTGCGCGATCGCGTTCGGCGCCTTATCTATCTGGACGCGCTGATTCCGGAAGATGGTGAAAACGCCTTTGCACTCCTGCCGGGCGATCTGGCGGGCGAACGCCGGACCGCTGTCGCGCGCTATGGCGCCGGCGTGGCATTTCCCGTGCCCGACGCATCGGCGGTTCCTCTTCCCGAAAATGAAGCCAAAGACTGGTTCATGCGGCATCTGCGTCCGCATCCGGTCGGAACGTACGAGACGCCCGTCCGACTTCGCCAGCCTGCGGGCTCTGGCCTGCGGGTCACCTATGTCGCGTATGAAAAACCTGCTCTGGAGTCGATTGCGCCCAGTCGTCAGCGTGCCAGAGAGAAGGCGGGATGGGAGTATCTGTCGCGCCCAGTGCCTCATGACGCGGAAGTCGCTGATCCGGAACTGGTTGCGGGGCTGATCGCGGATCGGGCCTGAGAAGGGGCGACTTTGAGTGTCCTTGATCGCTTCTTTTGCGTGCGTCGATACTTGGGTCAGCGCCATAAACGGCTATGCCAGCGTCGCCATCCATCCCAGGCGAGGCCGACGAACAGGCCGTAGAGAAGGGCCGTCAGATACAGCCCGCGCGTGCAGAAAAGTCCGACATAAAGCCCGTCGATGACGATCCACGCTGCCCAGCAGAGACGGTAGCGCCGCGCCATCCAGAACTGCGCCACGATGCTGGCGCTGCTCAGCGCCGCATCCATGAACGGGACCGGATCGTCGGTCCATGTTGCCAGAACGCATCCCCACGCCAGCCCACCGAGCAGACCGGCGAGCACGGCGGCCGACAGATGGAGCCGGGACGGCGTGACGATGGAGACCGCCCCCTCAGCCCTGCGCCCGTTCCGTGCCCAGTGCCACCAGCCATAGAGCAGAAAAGCAGCGAATACGGCCTGCAACGCCATGTCGGCGTAGAGGCGGGCGTCGAAGAAGACGACGCCATAGAGCAGGGCCGCCAGAAGCGAGACGGGCCAGCACAGAAGCTTTCGCCGCGCCGTGAGCCAGACACCGAGCGCGCTCAGACCAGCGGCCAGAATTTCCATCGGCGACATGGCGGACGCTTCCTCTTGGCGCGCTTCCTTTCAGGGAAGTTCGTTGACCAGCCAGTCGAGCAGATCACGGCCCGGATCGCTGCCGAACCAGCGCAGATGTCCGAGAAGATAATCGCCATAGGCGACATCGGCACCCGCCCTGTCCCCCAGCAGCGTGCCGTAATACGCGACCTCCGAAAGCGCGAATTCGACATGTACGAGCGGCAGGAAGCCGATCATCATCGCGTAATCGCTCGGAGTCAGAAGATGATATGACTCATACCCGAACATCATGGCGCTGAGCTGCTCATAACGCACGGGGTCGGGGTCGTCGAGATTCAGCCATGCCACGGCGCTGCGTTCGATGGCGACGGCAAGGTCGAAAGCCGCGAAGGTCCGGTCTGACATGCCGAAATCGAAAATGCCGGATACGGCGCCGTCCTTCCATGCGAGATTCGACCCATGCCAGTCGCCATGGCCCCAGCATGGCGTGAGATCGGCGAGATAAGGCTCGAGGGCCTTCCGATACGGCCGTGTCTGCTGCGCGACCTCTTCCTTCCAGTCCCGGCCCTCCAGCGCGGCGGAAAGGCCCGGCTCCGCGACCACCCACGCTTCGAGTTCGGCTTCGAAATCGGGCCGGATGATCAAGCCGCAGCTGGAGACCAGAGGGCGGTGCGGACGGGCAGGCGCGTCGTAATCCGCAGCGGCAAGGTGCAGCAGCGCCAGTGTCTTTCCGGCGTTGTAGGCATCGTCGTCGCTCAGGAAAGCGCCCCAGGACTGGACGTCGCGATAGAGATCGTCGCCTTCAAGTTCCGGATAGACCTCGTAGATCCAGCCATCTCTCTGCACGCTCCGCTGGCCCGCGAGGGTGAAGCTTGCGAGTGAGACCGGAAGATCTTTCGCGGCGAGATGGTCCGCGAAACCGTGTTCTTCAGCCAGCGCGGTGGCGTCGCGAAGACGGAGATCATGCCGTTTGAGAAAGACATTCCGACCGTCTTCCAGCGGCACGATGCCAGTGGCGGAAAACGGGCGCTGGCCGTGCCAGGCGACGTCTCCGGCCACGGGAGGCAGCCCGTAGGGTTCCAGCACCGCGGCGACTTCTTCGCGTGTCAGTGCGGGCCAGTCGCGCGTCTCCTGAACGCCGAGAACGCCGAACTGCGCGGGTGTGTCCGTCATGTCAGAATCCCGTTGAAGCCGTGAACAGGGCGGCGAAACCACCGCCGATATAATAGGTCGGCGCGCTTCCGGCGATGGTCGAGCCATGGCGTCCGGTCGTGTCACGGGCGTTGAATGTCGGCGCGGCGATGCCAGACAGATAGTGCGTATTGGCGATGTTGACGAAATTCATCCGTAATGTCGGCGCATGGAGGTGTACGGCGTCCCTGAAACGATAACCGAAGGCAAGATCGCCTGTCGTGTGATCCGACACGCGTTCGTCATTCATAAAGGTCGCATATTGATGACCGGTGTACCGAACGGTCGCGACGGCGAAAAAATGTCCGTCATCATAGGTCAGTCCGGCCGATGCCTGCAAAGTCGGGCTGCGCACGGCCGTCCTGCCCTTCGTCGGCAGGAGGTCGCCGTCCACGACCATGTCGTTATCGATGGTCGCATGGAGATATTCGCCCGACACGTAAGGGCTGAAATGATGCCAGGGGCGCGTGCCGATCTCGACGTCCACGCCGCGTGTCGTCTGGCCACCGCCATTGACGGTCGATGAAACCAGCGCGCCGTTCTGGGAGACGAGCGTGGAAACCTGGCGGTTGGTGAAATTGTAGTTGAACAGGGTCAGGCTGCCGATGATCCAGCGGCCCGTACGGCGATATCCGAGTTCCTCGGTAATCGAATATTCGGGGCGCGTATCGGGTGTCGCGGCGGCATTGAGCGCTCCCGAACTGGGATTGTAGGTGTTGTAGAAGGCCGTTTCGTCGGGCGCGCGAAAATTCGTCGTCGCGTTGAAGAAGATCTGGTTGGCGTCATCGATTCTGTAACGCACGCCCAGACGCGGCAAAGGCTCCACATCATTGGCGTTGGCGCGGTACTGCGGCCCTGGCATCGCGTTCGTGCCGTTGCGCGTGAGCATGACGACTTTGATTCCGGCATCGATCGACAACCGGTCCCGCAACAGGCTCAGGTGATCGCCGAGATAGAGCGCATTTGTTTGCGAGATCGTATGGTTGCTGCCTCCCAGAAGCTGGCTTCTATCCGCAAGCAGGACGGTATCACGCCGTTTCGTGGACCAGATGTCGGCGGCATGACCGTGGCCGTCGACCGTGGTGAAGGGCTGCTGTTCGGTATCGTCGCTGTAATCATACCAGTAGCCGAGCATGAAATCGTTCCGGCCGGTCCTGTAATGCAGGCTGGCGGTGAAACCGGAGCGATAGCTGCGCTGGGTATAGTTCGTCCGCACATTGGCGACGCCATCCACGGCGCCTGGAAGATTGAGGGTATCGGGCAGGGGCTGCGTGCCGGAATACAGGCCGGTTTCGCTCAATGTCGAACCTCCGGGCACGTTGCCGTAGGCCAGCTGGGCATAGGGCGTGGTGTCGAGTGTCAGGTGATCCGTCAGGCGCAGATGGACCGGCGTGCCGGCATAGAAGGTGCGTTCCGGAGCCCGCCAGAGTTTCCAGTAATCCGTGCCGCCATTGGCGTTGTTGACGTCGTAGCGCGCCGCGAGGTCGTTCGCGCCGTGAATGCCGTAGGCTTTCCAGTCCGCCGCCGTCACCTGCGGATAATAGCTCGTGACCGTGCTGTTCCAGGACCCGAGCAGGCTCGCACGGTTTTCGCGGCCCCATGCCTTGAGGATCTTGAAGTCGATGTGATGACGCTTGTCCCGTCCCGGCCCGCGCCAGTTATCGGTCGCGCCGTGAGAGTAGGAGACGAAGGCCCGAACGCCGGAATGGGCGATATCGCCGGTCTCCAGCCGCAGGAATTCCCGATTGGTGTCATAAGAGCCGTAAGACGCGCTGGCATAGCCTCCGGGCTTCATTCCGGGATCGAGGAAAGTCAGGTTCATCAGTCCGCCCGAGGCGTTGAGAACCGGGCTGTCGAGATCGGCGGAACCCTGCGCGAGCGCCACTTCACGATAGTTCTCGCTATCGGCGAACTGGCTGGGATAGCCGTTATAATAGGCGACATCGTTGAGAGGCATGCCTTCAAGCACGTAGCCCAGAGAGTCGTTGCTCAGTCCGCGCACGGTGATGTTGGTCGCGGGCGAGAAGCCGAAGGGATCGGACGTCGCGACGTTCGCGCCAGGCAGCATGGCGGCGAGCTGGTAGGCGGTGGCCATGGGCGGCTGCCTGTCCATGAAATCCCGACCGACCGTACTGACGGCGCGCGTGCCGGACTGAGGCCGGATCAGCCCTCCGCCCGGCTGCGCGCCCGTGGCCTGATCCGACTGGCGGCGGACCGTGATGCGCTCGACGCCGGACGGTCCGTCAGGCACGCGGGCGCGTGCAGGCGCCGACGTCCGGGCGGACGGCGCGGCCTTCGAAGGTTTCGTCTCCGCGTTTGCGGGCGGACTGATCGTCAGAAGCGCGGACGCGGCGGCGCCGAACCACAAGGCCGCGCGCTGGCGTCGCGGGCGCGGGCCAGCGCTGGCGTGAGGGACGGGGAAGCGAAAAGACGGGACGATCATACGCCTCTCTTAAGGCAAAGACCCTGGGGAGAACTACGGTCATTCTGTCCGTATCATGGGGGCGTGATGAACAAACGGTTATATCGGCGCTGCCATGCATTTTTGAATGACTGTTATGTCTTCGATCGGAGCCTCAATGCTTGCCGCCTTGAGCGCTCCGGGGTGTAAGGTGCAGGGAACACGGTCGGGAGCCGTGGATTTTCTGAAGGGCCACGTCCGATGGCGCCCTCGATCGATGGCGAAAGACTGATCGCATTTCCGGGGAAGCGTCCGCTCTCTCCGCGGGATGCCGCGCGCTTCCTGCGAATCTCCCCCATGCTTTTTCGCGTTCTCCGCCTGTTGCGGCAATTGCCCAGGCCGATCACGATCAATCGGAAGCGCTTTTATAATCGACAGGATCTCGCCGCCCTGCGCGCCCGGCTGCTGGACGGGGTGGGACTGGGACACAGAGAGAGCCGCGTCGGCGGGTCTACGTTTTTTCCCGGCGGGGAGCCAGAGGAGATGTCCGCCTGCGATCCCCTGATGGTTGTGCTGTGCCGCGATCTGGCGATCCGGCGCGGCATTCTCGTCGGGCTGTGGGGCATGCTGCTGGTCGGAGCGCTGGTGCTGGCGACGTGTTATCCGACGCTCCTGCGCGACTCCATGAAAGCCCAGAGCGGCGACGCGCTCCCGGTGGAGGACGCTTCCATGCCGCCGCCGCCCGGAACGCCGTTCCTGCCTTCCACGGCACGCCCTGCGCCGCCGCCATCCGTGCCCCAGGGCAACTCGTCCCGGGGCAACTCGTCCCGGGGCGCGTCAGAGGGCCGATAAGCGTTACGGCCGGTCTCGCCGTCCGGCGCCGTAGTCGATCAGGCGCTGATCGTAGCTGCGGCGGCTTTCGAAGCAGAGCGCCATGATCAGGGCGCCGATCCATCCGATGAGCGTCACGCCGAGAAAGAAATTCACGAGGAAGATGGACAGAAGACCGGTCGCGCCACGCGCGCAGCCGATGATGAACGGCAGAAAGTAGAGCACCGTTCCCCCGATCGCGAGCAGCACGAAAAAGCCGAGCGCGATCCCGAACACCGTCGTGGCTTCCTTGTTGGTGAGCGTTGTCGAATAGGACTGGACGCTGTCGCCGTCCGGCTTCTGTTGTGAAGGCGCTTCGGCCCTGGGCGTCGAAGGCGATGTCTCGGCGGCGGAGGCGTCAGCCGTGAGCGGCAGGGCGCGTGCCTGCGTTTCGGTGATGTAGCCGGTCTGCACCAGAAACGCCGACAGGGCGACGGGGAAGGGCAGGGGTTTGTTTTCCTCATCCGTGCAGGGCTGGTTCCCTTTCGTCGAGAGCAGATTTTTCAGGGTGCATCGCGACATCGCGAATGTCGGGTCGCTCTTGCTGTCCTGCTCGCGCAGCATGGTCTTCCATGCCGGGACGAGGTTGCCGACGGTGGCGCTGGAAGCGACATAGCCCGCGAGAAAGCCATTGGGTTCGTTGCGGCCGTCCTTGATCCACTCCTGGCGCCGCTCCGCGAGAGAGCGTGCGATGTCGTCATGAAAAGCGGGATCCCGCGTAACGTCCGTCAGCGCATTGTCCCGGAGCGACTGGATCACGAGCGGGGCGTAGGAGCCCGCATAGGACGAAAACGTGTAGAGAAAGCGATCGTCGCTGGTGACGAGAACGGGCGTGCTGTTCCGGCCCATGGCCATGACGGGGAACGGCTCCCCACCGTTGCGCATGCCCATGTTCACATGCCGCCACGTACCGTCCGGCGCACGGCTGAAGATCGTCGTGACTTCGCAGCAATGGGCGCCGCCGGTGAAGGCGGAGACCATGACCTGCGGTCTGTCATTGGTCGGATCGAGTTGCCACATCGAGAGGGTCAGACCCATGACACCCCGATGGTCGGCGTCGTAAGTCGTCAGGCGGGTCACGCTCGCCGGGATGTCAGGGTGTTGCTTGTCCGTGATCGTCAGGGTCGCGACCGGACAGGAGGCCGCCTGGGTTTCGCCATTCGTGTCCCAGAGCGTTTTCAGGGTCCGGCATCCCGACACGGTCTCGACCTTGACCGATGCCTGGATGTTGTCCGCATTAATGCTGGCTAGGGAGTGGTCGCCCAGTTCCGCTTTGGCCAGAGGGCTGAGATGCAGCCCCTGAGCCCGCGCGCGCGGGCCGGAAGCCATAAGAAGCAGGAAAGCCGCCAGGCCATAACTGGCCCCGCGTATCACGAGTGACTTCATGAGGTCTTTAGACTCCCGATCGATCTGGCTGGATGGCGTCGGCTTTACGGTGTGGCGAGAGCTTCGTTCAGCACGGCGGCCAGACGGACGCCCGCCTGCTTGAGGCGAAGCTGTATGATGGGCCAGGCGATGGCCGTGTAGCTGTCACCCAGAGCAGCGTCCCTGTTTTGCGTCAGGGCACCGTAGGCGACCGTCCGGGCAAGGGCATGGCTCTCATCGGTCCAGTCGATGGTGGCGTCGCGCATATGGCCGGGTTGAACGTCCGCCGCCCAGTAGGTGGCTTCATCCGGCGTGATGGTCGCCCCGAGCCTGGTGGCTACGGCGCGCGCGGCGGCGGGGTCGATGCTGTAATACGGCCCGACCGTCAGATGAGCCTGATGGTCGATGATGCCGCCATCCCACAACGCATGCAGGTTCATGTGTCCGTTGGCGTTATCGCCCTCATAGGTCAGGCGCACGGTGTTGCCGCCCTTGTCGTCATCGCGCTGGGCGGCATGAAGAGGCTGGTGGATGTCGCCGACGAGATGGACCACCCATTTCAGGGCCACGAGCCGCTCCGCGGCTGGCGCATTACGGTCCGCCAAGGTCTTTTCGAGGGCAGGAAGCTTTTCCACGACGCAGGCATCGGCCGGACAGTCGCGTGTCCGGTCATAATCACGGTTGTTCACATCGATGTCGACGTAATGCCAGAGCAGCGTTTCAGGCGCGCCGCCCTTGTTTTTGGGCACGTGTCCGATCGTGTCGGGCCAGGAGGCGACTTCATCCAGCGTGTGATGGTTTTCAAGCGCCAGCAGTTCCTTGACCGCTTTGGCCGCCTGGGGCGAGAGACGATCCTGGGCGATTTCGGCAACGATGGCATGGCCATACGGTCCCCATGCCTCTGCGGGGGGAGCAGCCAGCACGGCACCACAGGAGAGAAGCGCGGGAAGGCTGAAGCGGGAGGAAAAGCGCGAAAGCATGATGCGGGTTCTCTGTCTGACAACGGGATCGCCGTCATCTCTGTCATCCTTGTGGCATCCTCTCAAGCCGGGAATTGAGGCTCGAACAAGGCATTCGGCAGGATCACGTCTCTGCGAACCACATGACAGGGGCGTCCGGAACGCCGGCGTCTGAGTCCGCCTTGGCGACACGCAGCACAGGGTTCCGGTGCTTTCCAGGTCTGGATTGCGTGTTTTCCGGCACATGAAATCCGGCTCACCTGACGACAGGCCGGACGTGTGAACCTTTTAGACTGATGGCCTTGGATGCTATGCCTGCGAGGCCCGTCCAAGCTGGCGCGGGAAAACGAGGAAGCGAGGTTCAGGTGGCGGAGACATTTCGTATCGTGATCGTCGGCGGAGGCGTTGCGGGCCTCGCGATGGCAACGCGGCTCGGGAACAACCTTGGACGCGCGGGACAGGCCGAGATCACGCTTGTCGACAAGAGCTTCGCCCATGTCTGGAAACCGATGCTTCACTGCTTCGCGGCCGGCACGGCCCAGAACGAGAACGACCGCATCATGTTCATGGCGCAGGCTGCGCGCCACCACTTCGAATTCTGGCCCGGCGAGATCACCTCTCTCGATCGCGCAGCCAGGACGCTGACGCTCGCGCCGGTGATGTCGGCGGACGGGCAGGAGGTGCTGGGCGAGCGTCACGTCCGCTACGACCTCATCCTTCTGTCGATCGGCAGCCGCGCCAATGATTTCCGCACGCCTGGCGTGTCCGAGCATTGCCTTTTCATCGACAATCTGATCGAAGCCGGGAGCTTCAACGAAAAGTTCCGCATGGCGCTGCTGCGTTCCTTCGCCGATAACGAGGAACTCAACATCGCCATCGTCGGCGGCGGCGCGACCGGCACCCAGCTTGCCGCCGAACTCCACAAGGCCCTGGACTTCGCCGCGCTCTACTCTTTTGGACAGAAGCCCCCCAAACTCAAGGTGACGCTGCTCGAGGCGGGACCACGGATTCTGCCCGCTTTCCCCGAAGAAGTCTCGATTGCCGCGACCCGGCAGCTCGAAGCGATCGATGTCACGGTGCGGGCGGGCGCGATGGTGAGCGGCGCGGATGAGAACGGCTTCCTGCTGAAAGACGGAACGCGCGTCGATGCCAAGCTGCGTGTCTGGGCAGCGGGGGTCAAGGCGCCGGACGTCACGGCGCAGTTCGGCGGCCTGAAGCTGACCCGGTCCGGACAGATCGAGGTCAATCCGAGCCTCCAGGCGATGGACGACGAATTCATCTACGCGGTGGGAGACTGTTCTTTCATCGCAGCCTCTCCCGTCGCTCCGACCGCGCAGGCCGCACGCCAGCAGGCCCACCATCTCGCGCGGCATATCCCGGCGCTGGTCCGGTCCGGGCGGCCGATCCCTCCATGGACCTTCCAGAACAAGGGGGCGATCGTCGCCCTCGGCAGCTATAACGGTTGGGGAACATTCTCGGGCGGCACCGTTTTTGGCGGCGGCTGGCTGCACGGGCTGTCCGCGCGACTGGGGCACATGGCGCTGTATCGTCAGCACCAGTTCGAGCTTTACGGGCCCTGGCGGGGAGCGGTTGCCTGTATCGTGGACTGGCTCGACCGCTTCGTGCGCCCGCCCATCCGGCTCGACTGAGGGCTGGCGGCCGCTACTTTCCCTCCGCGAGGGCGGAAGGCTTCGTGCGTAGGGTAATGACCGGATTCGCGGCCGCTTGATCGAAACAGAGCCGTCCGCGCCGATGTCAGTTGCAGATCATCCCATCCTGACCGGGGCCGCCACGGCGATTCTGGCTCCCGCCCGAGCACAGATCGTAATCGTGCCCGTCGCGTGATGAAGGATTGTGATAGATATAGGGATGGTTCCATGGGTCGAGCGGCACCTTGCCGTCCTTGACATAAGGGCCGTTCCAGCCGCTCGCGTCTGAAGACGGCTTGCTGACGAGGGCTTCCAGCCCCTCGTCGCTGCCCGGATAATTGCCGGTATCGAGCTTGTACATATCGAGAATGGTGCCAATCCGCGCGATGGACTGGTGCGCCACGCTGTTCCGCGCGCCACCGAGCTGTCGCAGGGCGGCGGGCGCCACAAGGCCGACCAGCAGGGCCAGAATGGCGAGGACGACGAGAATTTCGAGCAGGGTGAAGCCTGCGTCCCCCTGTTCATCTCGTCTTGTCTGAACATCTTGCGCCGGAAGTGGAAAGATCGCGTTGTGAACGTCTGGCAAGGGCTTGTTCCTGATCTGCGTTACGATGTTAGAATGAGAAACAAACTAGCCTAACCCGATGGCGCATCCAATGTATGCCTCATCCGGTGTTCCGGCAGGCTGTGTCGCGCCGGTCATGTCGGCGCATCTGGAGAAGGCGAAAACCATGCCCATTCCGTTTCTCGCGTGCATGGCCGCCAGCGCCCTGTATTATCACCTGCCGCCGCGTGTCCTTCCCTCCATTCAGGCCGTCGAGGGCGGCACGCCGGGCATGGTGCGCACCAATACGAACGGAACACACGATTTTGGCGTCATGCAGGTCAATTCGACATGGGTGCCGCTGATCGCGCAGATCACCCGGCTGCCGATGGTCGATGTGGCGACACGTCTGGCGATGAAGCCCTGCTTCAACATCGCGGCCGCCGCGATGATACTGCGGTCCCATCTCAATCGGGACGGCGGAGACCTGCTCAGGGCGGTGGGCGATTATCATTCGCGTACCCCCGAACTGAATACGGCCTATGCGCGCAAGGTTCTGGGGGCGGCGGGACATCTTTTCACCGGTTCCCGCTCTGGTTGAATCAAAAACCGGAACGTTCTCTGGTCGTATAGTCAGTCCTTGAGGCCGATCGCGTGCAGGATACGGTGCTGCGGATCCGACGAGCCGGACGCCGGGATCGCTTTGAGCGTATCATGTAGCGTCGCCGCGCGCGGGAGAGCCTCGCGCATATCCTCGGTCAGTTTGGCGGCTTCGCTCTGGCTGTGAATCACGTGGGGTGTGATGAGCACGAGCAGTTCCGTACGTGTCCGCGTGTTGGTCTGCTGCCCGCCGAGCAGGCCAAGGATAGGAATATCCTTCATCCACGGAATCCCCTGATTGCCGCGTTGGCGGTTATCGGTGATGAGCCCGGCAAGGCCGACCGTCTGGCCGTCCGAGATCTCGACGCGCGACGTGACCTGACGCTGGGAGAAGGTCGGGCTGTTGATGCTGTTCGAGCCATTGGTCGTCGTCGTGGGCGAAGCGACCGAACTGACCTGCTGCGATACGTCCAGCGTGACCAGATCGCCGTTGCTGACATGCGGCGTGACCTGGAGGATGACCCCGGTCGGCTGGTAGCTAACCGTATTGGTGATGGTCGAATTGGATGTCAGGACGCTCGTCGTCGCACCGGTCAGATAGGGCACGAGATCGCCGACCATCAGCGAGGCGGGCTGGTTGTCCATGACCATGATCTGCGGCGAAGAAAGCACCTGCACGGTGGTGACGTTTTGTAAGAGATTGATGACGAACGGCGCGCCGCCCTGATCGCTTCCACCCAGAACGAAGCCCGGGAAATTGCTCGCAAGCTGCGACGCCGCCAGATTGGATGCCCCCAGAGTTTGACCGGCGGCGCTCAGAATGCCGTTGATGCCGCCCGATTTGAAAAAGAACTGCGTGCCGTATTTCAGATTGTCGTTGAGCGTGACTTCGGCCACGGTCGCGTCGATACGAACCTGCAATGGAACGATATCGATCTTGTGCAGCATGGCGGAAATCGAACCGAGTTCCTCCTGCGTGGCATAGACGAGGATGGCATTGTTCTGCATGTCCGGAATGATCCGGACGGTATCGCGGCTGCCCTGACCGTCCTCCATGTTTCCAAGACCGCCAAGGAGGGGATTGCTGGAGATGTCGTCGTCCTGATGGCTTCCGGAACCACTGCCCGCCTGGTTCTGGCCGTTATTCGAACCGTTCTGGGCATTGTCGTCGTTCGCGCCCTGTTGTCCCGGCATGCTCGACGCGCCGCCGCCGCCAAAACCACTGCCGCCCAGCCCGCCACCCGGATTGCCCTGGCCGCTGCCCTGACTCAGGAAATTGCTCATTTTGCCGATCGTGCTGTTATGCGGGGTCGGCGAGGCCGTGACATGGTCGGGCGTGAAAGCCTGCTGAAGGACATAGGCGACATCATTGGCGCGACCGTTCTGGAGGTAGAAGACGTTCCAGACGCGCACCGTCTTGCGGCGTCCGGCCTCGATCAGCGTAAAGACGCGTTGGGCATCCTGAAGCAGTCGTGGATTGCGCGCGATGACGAGGACGCTGTCGATCCGCGGCATGGCCAGGACCTGGACCTGCCCGCGCATGACGCCTTCCTTACCCGAAGCCAGCGCTGTTTCCAGGGCATGCCCAAGTTCCTGCGCATTTCCCGTATTGGTCGGCAGCAGGGCGTAGGACTGCCCCGCGAGGGCGTCGGTGTCGAAGGACCGCACGAGATCGACGAGGGACTGTCGCGTCGCGGGGTCGCCATTGATGATGAGCGTGTTCGAGCCCTGCGCGGCGGCGACATGGCCGCCATTCTGCTGAAAAGGTTCGAGCACTTTGGCCAGCGCGGTCGCCGAGGCATAGCGCAGCGGCACGGCGACTTCGCCGTCCTGCGCCGCCGCCCCGCGTCCGACGCCCGACGGGCCACCGGCGGCGGGTACGATACGGTAAAGGCCGTTCTCTTCGATCAGGCTGGCATTGGCGCCCGTGAGAAGACTGCGCAGAACCGGCAGGAGCTGGTCGCGCCGCAGAGGCTGGGAGGTGCGCAGCGTGGCCGTTCCCTGGACGGCGGGATCGATCGTGTAGTTCACATGCTGAATGTCGCCGAGAATCTGATCGGCAACCGTGCGGATATCGGTATTAGCGAAATTCAGCGTGATATCGCCCGGACCGTTTTCGTTCGTTGTCCGGGCCGCGCCGTTCGCCTGGGCATAGGAGGCGACGCCGCTGTAACGGCGCTGGGTTCCGATCTGGCCATCGAGCCTGGGCTGGGCTGTTCCGAGGCGGGTCGGACCGGAGAGCGGTCTGGGCCTGGGCGGGGCCTGTTCGCAGCCGCCCATTCCGAGAGTCACTGTCAGGGAAGCGCCTGCCAGCATGATGGCGCGCGAGGCGGGGAAGGTCGATAAGGAAAACCTGTTCACTTCATGTCACCATTCGAAGCGCCGCCGGCGCTTTCTTTTTCTGTCGGGGTATGAACAGCCAGGGCCGCGCGAAAGCCCATGACCACCAAGGTGGTTTCGACCATCTCGCCTGTCGGATGATCCGGAACTTCGACAGTCTGTATACGCAGATCGTCGGCGAAGAGACGCGGGCGCGAGGTTTCCAGGTCGCGAAGAAAGCCGATGAGATCGGACCATCGGGCCTGGAATTTCAGGCGCACGCCGATGCGGCGGAGGCGTCCCGAGGCCTCGGGCTGGATCACCTCTTCCTCGCTCGGGGTTACGCCGTGCCGGGCGAGCAGACCGTTCGTCATTTGCTGGAGCTGCGCCCCGGCCACGGCGTCCGTGCCCGCTTCGAGAAGAATGGTCGTGCCCGCAGCCTGCGCGGCGGCCTCCCGGACGCGTTTTGAAAGATCGGGAAGCGTGTCGCGAATGGCCCGCATATGTTCGAGCATGATGCGTTGATCGGCTATTGCCTGACCGCGCGCGGCGTACCAGCTCCACAAAGGCGAGATCACGCCGATCCATACAGCCGCGAGCGCCAGAAACGTCAGGGCGAGGGCCAGGAAACGGCCCCGACCGCCCTCGGGCAGCAATGGCGTGTCCGTCGTGCTCAACGCCCCGGTTCCGCATGAGGCGGTTGTGACGATTCGTCTGCGAACCGTGTCCTGATCGTAAAGACATCGTCCTTCTCGTCGTCCGAGCGCGTGACGGCGCCGGAAAGCGACGGGTCCTGAAAATGATGATCGCGCGCCATGCGTTCGAGGAGTGCGGCCGCCGAAGGCGCCCGTCCGGTCAGCTCCATCTGACGGGCATGAAGGGCGAACTCGGTGAGATACGCCTGATCGGGCAGCGCGGCTGACAGGGTTTCCATCGCTTTGCTCACCGAGCCTGACGCTTCCGACTGCCGCGCCAGAATGGCGGGATTGCCCGTCAGGGTTTCGTAGCGGCTTCGCAGCATCTGGGCATGGGTCACGGCTGGTCGGAGCGCATCGATCTGCGTTTCCAGCGCCCGACTTTGCGCATTCTGGCGAAGCCCCGCTCCAAGGGCGGCGGCGGCGACAAGGACCACACAGAGCCAGAGCAACCGCAGATTGCGGGTTCGGTCGGCGGCCTGTCCTATCGGGATGGATCGCCAGCCCGACGGGGCGGTCGCCGAGGTGGGGGCCACAATTTCCACAGGCCCGAAGCGATGTCTTGCGAGCCATGACACCAGTCCGGCGATCGGCGCGCGTGGCGTGCAGCGCAGTCTGACCAGCAGGCGTTGATGGGTTGCGATCCGTTTCGTGATGACGGCGGACCAGAACAGGCTCCGGGTCATGAAGGGTGTGACTCTCGGGATCTCGAACGTCATGACCGATGCAAGGGAACGTTCGGCGGCAAGAGGGAGGCGAATTTCGGTTTCGAGAAGGTCCTGCGGGGCAATGCCGATCGCCAGCGGCAAGGCGAGTCGTCCGGCGCGGGCCAGATCCGTCAGACGTGCGGCACCCTGTTCGTTGATCTCCACCATGCCTTCGTCGAACGCTCTCCCATCGACCCAGCGGATCACGTCAACGGTCGTGCCAAGAGGCTCGTCCTCGGGCAGGTCCGTCAGGGTGGCGGCATCGTTCAGCGGGATCAAAAGAAGGAAGTGGCTGCGCTCGCGCTGACGGTGCCATCGGCGTGGCAGCAACGAAAGGATCTGCGTTTTGTACCACGGCCAGAAGTCCTGCTGCCAGAAACTCCGCACGCTGTCGGAAAAACTCATGAAAGTCAGAAGGCTGCAAACAGGAAGGGCACAGGCATTGAGATAAGCCTCATGTTTCGATCTGTTCGCGACAGACATGATGTCGGATATGTGGGCGCGAAATAAGATTACGCTTTCCGAAGATTTTCAACAAGGTGTACAGGGGGCTCAGAGCCTATCTTCCGATCCCTCTTCTGATGAGGCATGATCCACCGCTCGTCGTTACGGAATGGTGATGGATCCGTCGGAACATCTGCGCAAGGATCATGATGAAGGCGGCTTCGCGCTTCTGGCCGTCCTTCTGGCTCTTGGTCTGCTGTCGCTCGTGGTAACGCAGATCGCCGCTGCGGGCCGTCAGGAAGTCCGTCTGGCCTTCGCACGTCAGCAACGCGCCATGCTCGAGGCCGCCGCGGATGGCGGCGTGCAACTCGCTCTTTTCCATATTTTGCAAACGGGAAACGGGCATTGGCGTGACGATGGATCATGGCGTCCGGTGCCGTTCGACACCGATGTCAGGCTTGCGGTGTCCGTGACAAGAATGGAGGGGCAGGTAAATCCATCCGGCGCCTCGCAGTCCTTGCTCGTGGCCATGATCCGCCAGTGTGGCATGGATGCGACGTCCGCCGGCAACATCGCCTCGGCGATCGTCGCGTGGCGGACACCCGGAGCTGCGGTGGATGCCTTGCCAGCCTATCGGGCGACGGGACGTTCCTACGGTCCTCGCGGGACCTCTTTTGTTTCGATGGCGGATTTCAGTCAGGTGCTCGGCATGACACCGACCCTGGCCGCCTGTCTCGCGCCGCATCTCTCGTTTACCCAGCTGGCCGATCCGTCTCCGACGACGACTGATGCGTTCGTGCGGGCGGCGTTGCGCGCGAGCGCGGATCAGGAGCCGAAGAAGGACGCCGTGGCCTCGGGAGAGGCGCTCCAGGGCAGCGGAATTCTGCGCCCGGTCGAACGGCGGATCGATGTCGTCGCGTCGAGCGGCGCGTTCCGGTTCCACCGGATCGCAATCGTCGATGTCACGGGACGTGGCGAAAGTTCATCTTACGTGATCCGACGCTGGTTTAGCGTCGTGGACGGAGCTGGTTCTGAAAATGCAATTCCCTGATCTCAGCGATGGCTCACATCGACGGCCAGCATGGCGTTTTCGACGATCGAAGAGGCTGCGATTCGTATCGTGACCGCCCAACCCGTTGCAGGAAAGAAACATAGGGCGAGAAGCGGTTTTTTCATTATCGAAAAGGCTTATCCGTGACGTTGTTTATCGAGAACGAAATTCCTGATCATGTGCGGCTAGCCGCGCGGGCGACGTATGGGCGGTGAGGCCGTGGCTGGATCTTCCGGCCAGTCATGCCGGGGATAGCGACCGCGCATGTCGCGCCGCATGTCCGGCCATCCGGTTTTCCAGAACGCCGCGATGTCCGCCGTGATCGCCTGGGGTCGTCCGGCGGGAGAGAGCAGCGCGAATTGAAGCGGCACCTTGCCCCCGGCGACGCGCGGCGTTTCGCGGATGCCGTAGAAGGCCTGCGCGCGGGCGGTGGCGGTGGGCGTGACGGCCGTATAATCGATCGAGACCTGGCCGCCCTGCACTTCGATCATGCGCGGCAGTTCGCGATCGATGCGCGTGAGCACCTCATAGGGCAGTCGACTGCGCAGGATCGTCAGCAGATCGAGCGCCTTGACCTGCGCAAGCTTCGTCAGTCCGGCAAGGTAGGGCTCCAGCCATTCCTCCAGAGTGGCGGCGAGAGCGTCGTCGCTTAAATCGGGCAGGGACGGGTCGAGATGCGTCCGGGCCAGGGCGGCACGGGCCTGGAACTGTCGTGCCGCCTCGGTCCAGGCGAGATTTCGGGTGAGGTCGCTCCGGATCTGCGCCAGAAGCAGGGAGCCCGCTTCCTCCGGCGCGACCGCGACGCTGCGATCCCGCAGCACGAGCGCGCCCAGGCGCAACCGTTTACGCGCCATGATTGAACCGGTGACGGGGTCCAGCGTCGTTTCGACCTGCTCCGTCGTGCGCGCGAGCAGCGCATCGGGCAGGTTCTCCGCGTCGAGCGGGGCGGCCAGACAGAGTTCGGTAGCGGTTCGCACATGCAGGGCCGCCACCGCCAGAAGGCTTTCGCGCGCCAGAGGGTCGGTCGCGCCCAGCCGGGCGCTGCCGCCTCCGGCGAGGCGATAGCGGCCCGGCTCGCCTCGGGACTGGGCGACACGGTCCGGGAAACCCGCCGCGATCAGGCCACCCGCGGCGTCAGGGTCCATGTCCGCGCCGCCGCGCAGACCGAGGCGCTGGCGGTAGCGGCGCGCGCCCTCGCGGATGCGCGCGAGGCTGGCGCGGTCGGCATCGGGATGATGTGTGTCGCCCGCGATCAGGTGCAGACGGCTGCGGATATCTGCTGGCGGGTTGCTGGCGCGCTGGCCCGGAACGGGCCTAGGGCGCAGGGGATCGCGTTCCTCAAGCAGGGCGGCCAGGGCAGCGGCGGTCGCGCGCGCGGAGGGCGTGTCGGCCGCGCAGAGCATGGCGGCGAGACGCGGCTGGGCGCCGATCCTGGCCATGGCCTCTCCATGGGGGGTGACGTGTCCGGTTTCATCGAGGGCGCCGAGGTCGCGCAACAGGCTGTCCGCCGCCTGTGTTGCGCCGTTGGGCGGCGTGTCGAGCAGAGCCAGCGCCTCCGGAGACGTGCCCATCAGAGCATGCCAGGCCGCAACATCGAGGCGATGGCCTCCGAGATCTCCGTTGAGGATTTCGGGCAGGTCCTGAAGTGGCAGGCCGCGACCGGTGGCTTCGGTCCAGAGCCTTATCGCGATGCCCGGAGCCTCACGTCCCGCGCGTCCCGCGCGTTGGGTGGCCGTCGCGCGCGAAACACGCTGGGTCTCCAGCCTGGACAGGCCAGAGCCCGCATCGAAGCGCGGTGTCCGGCGGAAACCGCCATCGACGACGATCCGCACACCGGGCACGGTCAGAGAGGTTTCAGCGATCGACGTCGCCAGAACGATCTTGCGCGTCGTGTTCGCGGTCGGTCGAAGAGCGCGGTCCTGCTCGGCGGTGGAAAGCTCGCCATGCAGGGGGAGCACGGGCGCCGGAAGATCCGCCAGCGCACGCTCGGCGCGCCGGATCTCGCCCAGTCCCGGCAGAAACGCCAGGATATCGCCGACTTCGCTGGCGAAGACGTCCCGGATCGCGCGGGCGACGGCTTCGGGCAGATCCCGCATGGCGGCGATGTCGCGCTTGGTGTGGCGGATCTCAATGGGAAACTGCCGTCCTTCGCTTTCGATCAGCTCTCCGTCCAGAAGTCCGGCGAAGGCGCGCCCGTCCGTGGTGGCGGACATGGCGACGAGGCGCAGTTCGGGGCGCAGGCTCCGCTGAAGATCGAGGCAGAAAGCCAGGGCCGTATCAAGATCGAGTGAACGTTCATGAACCTCGTCGAACAGGATCGCCGCGACGCCCTCGAGCAGCGGGTCCGTCAGCAGGCGGCGCAGCAGCAGGCCCTCCGTCACTACCTCGATTCGTGTCGAGGACGATATGGCCGAATCGGTGCGGGTGCGAAAACCGACGGTCTCTCCCGTTTCTTCGCCCAGCAGTTCCGCCATGCGATGCGCAGCCCCCCGCACGGCCACGCGGCGGGGCTCCACGACGATGAGACGTCCGGCCTTGCACCATGGCGCGTCCAGCAGGTGCAGGGGCGCCAGCGTGGTCTTCCCGGCGCCGGGCGGAGCGACGAGCACGGCGTTGCGGCCCGCGTTCAGGGCCGCGCGAAGGGCCGGGAGAACCGCCGTGACCGGCAGTTCGGGAAAAGTCGCACTATTGGCGAATGATGACGGGACATCCATACTATTGATCATATGATGCGTATGACGCTTTCGGTCGACGTCCCGCAATCCTGTTCCGCGCGACCTGTTGGCTGGTATCGGACACCGTATCACCTCAATTTTTGCCGTTCGTTCAGGGAAATCCGCGCTTGCGTCAGTTTGTGTCTCTTCTTTTGGTCATACTCTGGCTGGGCGGCACGGCCCATGCGGCCGAAAGTCAGGCCATCACGTCCGAACGGGACGAAGCCACGCTCGTGACCGATCGCGACGCCATCGGCCCGGACCAGATCCTGCATGTCGGCCTGCGGCTGAAGCTCAAACCCGGCTGGCATACCTACTGGGTGAACCCCGGTGACGCGGGCGAGGCTCCGGTCCTCAAGGTGCAGGCGTCCGGTGGCGCGGAAGGCGCGTCGGATACGATCGACTGGCCGACTCCGGTGCGTCTCTCGGAGGGCGGCCTGATGGCCTATGCCTATGAGGGCGATGTCGTTTTGCCGGAAGTCCTCAAACTTCGGGGCAAAAGCCTTCAGGGCAAGGGCGGCGTGACCATCAAGGCGCATGCCGAATGGCTCGTCTGCGAGAATACCTGTGTGCCCGAAGAAGGCGAGTTCACGCTCGTTCTGCCGCCAGCGGATGCCGATCCCGGACCGGGCGCCCAGGCGGCCCCCCTGTTCGCGAAAGCCGAGGCCGCGCGGCCGGTCCCGTCGCCTTTCGCGGCCTCTTTCGGCGCGGACGGAATACTGACCCTTTCGGGCGCCGGGCTTTCCGCGCAGTCGGTGCATGACGCCTGGTTCATGCCCTCGGCGGGGGGGCTGATCGATCACGTGGCCAAGCAGGCTCTGAGCGTCGGCGACGGGCATGTATCACTCAAACTGACATGGGCGGCGGGCAGCAAGGCGCCTTCGACGGTTGCAGGGATCGTAGTGCTCCAGGACGCGGCCGGTAAAACGAGTTCGCTCTGGATCGATGCGAAAAATTCCGGGGCGACGCCTTCCGCCGCGACGCCATCGGCGCCTGTGGCGGCCCATCCGGCGGACGCATCCTACGGACTGGGCATGCTGCTCGTTTTCGCCTTCCTGGGCGGCCTGATTCTCAATCTCATGCCCTGTGTCTTTCCCGTTCTCGCCATGAAGGCGCTTTCCGTCGCGAAAATGGGCGCACATGGACGTCGCGCGGCTTTCCATAGTGCCTTCGCCTATACCGGGGGCGTGATGGGCACGTTCGCGCTGCTCGGATTGCTCCTCTTCGGGTTGCGGGCAGCGGGGTCCGTCGCCGGATGGGGCTTTCAGTTCCAGTCTTCCGTATTCGTCGTCGGGGTGGGCTGGCTGCTCTTTTTGATGGCGCTGAATCTGCTGGGTGTGTTCGAGATCACGACCGGGCTGGGGCAGGACGTACGGCCCAAAACGGGGCTGGCGGGCGATGTGATGACGGGTGCGCTCGCCGTCGTGGTCGCCACGCCGTGTACGGCACCGTTCATGGGTGTCGCCATCGCGGCGGCTTTAGGCGGCGGGGCGGTGTCCAGCCTTGCGATCTTTCTTTCCATGGGGCTCGGGCTGGCCTTTCCTTATCTGTTGATCGCGGGCGTCCCGGGAATTGCGACGCGTCTGCCCAAGCCGGGCAACTGGATGAGCATCCTGCGGCAGTTCCTTGCTTTTCCACTTCTGGCCACCTGCGTCTGGCTGCTGTGGGTTGCCGGTCTGCAACGTGGGCCGGACGTGGTGGGGCTGGCGACGGGAGGTGCGGTCGCGCTGGGATTCGCCGCCTGGATGTATGGCCTCGCGCAGCAACGCGCGATGACGGAGGGCGTCACGCGGGGCGTCATCGTGGTGCGGGCTATCGCCATCGGCGTTTTCGCGCTGGTCGTGGCGTCTCTGGCGCGGATTGATGCGGCACCCGCGCCCCATGTCTCGACGGCGGCCATGGAACAGAGCGCGACGTCGCGCTCCGTGCCCTACTCCGCCGAGGCTCTGGCGAAGGCGCGCGCTCAGGGCAGACCCGTCTTCATCGACATGACGGCGGCATGGTGCATCACCTGCATGGTGAATGAGCGTGTGGCGCTTTATACGGCCGATGTTCAGGACGCATTCCATGCCCATGACATCGTTTACATGAAGGGCGACTGGACGAACCGCGACCAGGCCATCACCGACTATCTGCGCGCGCATGGTCGCGATGGTGTGCCGCTTTACGTCTATTATCCGAGTCATGGGCCGGAACAGGTGCTGCCGCAGATCCTGACCCCGGGCATGGTGCTCTCGACTATTAACGGATGAACGGATTAAAGTCGTTTCAGTTGGGTATCATAAGACTCGGGGAAAAGACTTGACTGAAGGCGAAGAGACGGCGACCAGAGTGACAGACAGCCCTTCTCCCATAGAGATGAAGCCCTCTGGAGACATGAAGCCTTCTGGCGCTACGGCTTCTTCCGCCCCTTCGTCCGAGACGAAAAATCCCTATCTCTCTCCTCCGGCTCCAGCGACAGTCGAGGCGAATCGCGGTGTGCGGTTCGATTTCAACGATGGCGCGCGGGTTTTTGTCCCGACGCTGGCGGAAGGCGCCGGACAATGGCGCATCCGTCTCATGGATGCCGAGACGGGGAATATTCTTTTCGATACAAAAATAGCGGGCGGCATGGTGTCATCCGCCAAGAAGTATTTCGTACCGTTCGGTATCGATGTGTGGTTTCATGCCCCCGACGGCACCGTCGAGCATGTCGTGAACCACGTCATGGAACTGCGTGAACGACAGGTTTTCGTCCAGATTCCCGTGGGCACGCTGGGCGATACCCTCGCATGGCTGCCAGCCGTTTCACGCTTTGCCCGCCAGACCGGCGCCATCGTAACGGCAACCGTTTCCGAAGCCATCTATCCGCTCGTACATGGGGCGGATCCGCATCTCTCGCTGGTGCCTCATGGCGAAGCCCGGGAAGACAAGGCGTTTACGGCGCGTTTCTATGCGACCTATGCGCTCGGGCTGTTTTTTACCGACAAGGATCGCGTCCGCCAGCCGACCGATTTCCGTCATGTCGGACTGCATCGGACGGCTGCCTATATCCTTGGCATCAATCCGTGGAACGACAAGCCGCCAGCCCTGAACGTGCCCGATACGACGCCCCCGATCGAAGGGCCGTATGTCTGCATCGCGGTTCAGGCGAGCACCCAGTGTAAATACTGGAACAATCCCGGCGGCTGGCGAGATGTGGTGTCGTTTCTGAAAAGCTGCGGTTATCGGGTCATATGCATCGATCAGAAGCCTGTTTATGGGCAGGGCATCGTCTGGAACCATCTTCCACACGGAGCGGAAGATGAAACCGGCAGTCGCCCCCTGGCCGAGCGTGTGCGATGGCTGCGTCATGCGGCGTTTTTCGTGGGGCTTTCCAGTGGTCTGGCGTGGCTCGCCCATGCGGCAGGTACGCCTGTGGTGATGATTTCGGGCTTTACCCATCCCGATAACGAGTTCGAGACGCCCTATCGCGTCATCAACTGGCACGCCTGCAATTCATGCTGGAACGACGCCGCGCATCAGTTTGACCACAAGGATTTCCTGTGGTGCCCGCGCCATGCGAACACGCCCCGTCAGTTCGAGTGCTCACGTTTGATCACGGGACAGCAGGTGGTGCGGACCATTCAACGCGTCCTGAAAGACCGCGTGCTGCCCGGCGCCGAACGGCCCGCTTACGTAACGGCCTGACCGGGACGGCCTAAGTGGGAAGGCCAGAGCAGGGCGGAGGCGGCGCTCGCCGGATCGCCCCCAATTTTTCCGAAGCATTTCACGCATGGCGAGCGTCTTCGTCCATCAGCGGATTTAAACGGCCGCTGATGTCTTCCGCCGGGTTTTCCTGGGCTTCGGAGAAGGAACGGGTTCGGTCCGCGCCAGCATCGGGCGCAGAAACCGTCCGGTATGGCTGTCCGGACAGGCCGCGATATCTTCCGGCCGTCCTTCCACCACCACGCGGCCGCCCCCTTCGCCCCCTTCGGGACCGATATCGATCAGCCAGTCGGCCGTCTTGATGACATCGAGATTATGCTCGATGACGACGATCGTGTTGCCTTGCTCCACCAGAGCGTGAAGCACTTCCAGCAGCTTGCGGACATCCTCGATATGAAGCCCCGTCGTGGGTTCGTCGAGAATGTAGAGCGTGCGCCCGGTGGCGCGCTTGGCGAGTTCCTTGGACAGTTTGACGCGTTGCGCTTCCCCGCCGGAGAGCGTGGTGGCCTGCTGGCCGAGCGTGACGTAGCCGAGACCGACCTGTTGCAGAATGGCGAGGCGATCGCGGATGCGCGGCACCGCGTGGAAGAACGGCAGGGCTTCGTCCACGGTCATGGCCAGCACGTCGGCAATCGATTTGCCCCGGAACTTCACGTCGAGCGTCTCGCGATTGTAGCGCTGTCCCTTGCAGGTCGCGCATGTCACGTACACGTCGGGCAGAAAATGCATCTCGATCTTCAGGACGCCGTCACCCTGACACGCTTCGCAACGGCCGCCCTTGACGTTGAACGAGAAACGACCGGGTTTGTAACCGCGTGCCTTCGCTTCGGGCATTTCGGCGAACCAGTCCCGGATCGGGGCGAAGAGATCCGTGTAAGTGGCCGGGTTGGAGCGCGGCGTGCGACCGATCGGGGACTGGTCGATCTCGATGATCTTGTCGAGCTGCTCCATGCCGTCGATCGCGCGATAGGGCAGGGGTGTTGCCCCAGACCCCATGAGTTGACGCGACAGGGCCTTGTAGAGCGTGTCGATGACGAGCGTGGACTTGCCGCCGCCGGAGACGCCGGTGACGGCGACAAAACAGCCTAGCGGGAAGTTCGCCGTCACATCGTGCAGGTTGTTCCCTGTCGCCCCGCGCAGTGTCAGCATGCGAGCGGCATCCACGGGGCGGCGCTGCGCGGGAAGCGGAATGGCGCGGCGGCCCGAGAGGTAATCACCTGTAATGCTGGCGGTGTTCTGCGCGACTTCGGCGGGTGTGCCCACAGCGACGACCTGGCCACCATGAGAACCCGCCCCCGGTCCCATGTCGATCAGCCAGTCCGCCGCCCGGATGGCGTCCTCATCGTGCTCGACGACGATGACCGTGTTGCCCAGTTTCTTGAGGCGCTCAAGCGTGCCGAGCAGACGTTCATTGTCGCGCTGGTGCAGCCCGATCGAAGGTTCGTCGAGCACATAAAGCACGCCCGTCAGCCCGGAGCCGATTTGGGACGCGAGGCGGATGCGCTGGCTCTCGCCGCCCGAAAGCGTGGCGGAGCCGCGCGAGAGCGTCAGATAGTCGAGGCCGACGTCGTTGAGGAAATGCAGGCGATCGGTGATTTCGCGCAGGATGCGACGTGCGATTTCGGCGCGCTGGGGTGTCAGGGACGCCTCGACGGTCGAGAACCACGCCAGCGCCCGACGGATGGTGAGGTCGGACGCTTGCGCGATGTTGAAATCGTTGACGCGTACGCAAAGCGCTTCCGGTCTCAGGCGTGCGCCGTGGCAGACATGACAGGGCTGGTCTGACTGATAGCGTGAAAGTTCTTCCCGTACCCAGACACTGTCGGTTTCGGCTGCGCGACGGCGCAGATTGTTCAGCACGCCCTCGAAGGGTTTGGTGATCGAATATGCCCGCCGGTCGTCGCGATAAGTGAACTCGATGGGCACCGGCGCGCCGTCGAGAAGCGTTTCGCGGGTCTGGAGCTTCAGCTTGTGCCAGGGCGTCTTCATGGACTCGCCGAAATGCTTGGCGATGGCTTCCAGCGTCTGGTCGAACCATGGTGTCTTGGCGTCCGCCCAGGGCGCGATGGCCCCCTGAGCCAGCGACAGGCGTTCGTCCGGCAAGACCAGATTGACGTCGAAATGCGTTTCGGTGCCGATCCCGTCACAGGCGGGACACGCGCCCATCGGCGCATTGAACGAGAACAGGCGCGGCTCGATTTCTTCGAGCGTGAAGCCGCTGACCGGACAGGCAAACTTGGCCGAAAAGACCATGTGGAGCTTTTCGGTTTCGCTCCCTTCGCGCTGAACGTCTTCCGCGTAGGCAAGACCATCGGACAGGGCGATGGCTGTCTCGAAGCTGTCGGCGAGCCGCGTTTCGATGCCAGGCTTGACCACGACGCGATCAACAACGACCTCGAGCGTGTGCCGCAGCTTCCGGTTGAGATCCGGAGCGTCTCCGATGTCGTAGAGTTCGCCGTCGATCTTCACGCGGGCGAAGCCCTTGCGCTGCAACTCGGCCAGTTCCTTGCGATATTCGCCTTTGCGGTCGCGAATGACGGGTGAGAGCAGCATCAGCCGCGTGCCTTCTGGAAGCGCCATGACCCGATCGACCATCTGGCTGATCGTCTGCGCCTCGATGGGCAGGCCTGTCGCCGGCGAATAGGGAACGCCTGCCCGCGCCCATAGCAGGCGCATATAGTCGTGGATTTCGGTGATGGTGCCCACAGTCGAGCGCGGATTTTTCGAAGTGGTTTTCTGCTCGATCGAAATGGCGGGTGACAGCCCTTCGATCGAGTCGACATCGGGCTTGCCCATCAGTTCGAGAAACTGGCGCGCATAGGCCGAAAGACTTTCGACGTAGCGCCTCTGGCCTTCGGCGTAGATCGTGTCGAAAGCCAGTGAGGATTTCCCTGATCCCGACAGACCGGTGATGACGGTCAGCGCGTCACGCGGGATATCGGCGTCGATGTTTTTCAGATTATGGACGCGGGCGCCGCGGACGCGGATCGCATGCTTGAAGGGATCGGACATCGTTTCTGGCGGGTCTCTGTCATGAGGGGCCGCGCGAAACGCGGCTGTCCCGCACCATGTAGGGATCGTTCCCGTCTTGTCCACCTCTTGACGGGTTCACGTTTCGTTTCTGCCCGTGTTCGCCTTGAGAGACTGACGCTTCAGAAGGTATCTGCGGTTTTGATCCCGGTCTGCATGTACGTGACGGCGCTTGCCGCCGAGTTGGTCTCATTATGGGCATGCGACGCCGAAAGCGCTGAGTAGAGTGCGTTCAGCAGAGAACCCTGACCATTCGAACTGATAGTTTGCGATGTGCTGGAGGTCGGCTGGCTCTGCGCCGTGGTTGCGTTCAGTTCGCTGGTGAAGTCACGTGTGCCGGAAATGATCCGGGGCGAATGCAATGGCTGCGTCGTGACGCCGCCCGTCGCTGAGCCATGTGAACGCGGTGACAATAGGGATGCGTGGGCCGAGAGGGACATCGTCCGGTTCCTTCCTGTGGAGACGCTGCTGGGCATCCGCCTTCCGCCAACCATGCGCATGAAAAAGTAAATCGATGGTTGACGGGTCGCCCCAGGGTGAGCGCCGGGCGAGGCTCCCACGGATGAACGTCGTCAGATGACGGGGGTAAGTAAAGGTTTTCCGGCGAACTGGGCGAGAAGATTATCGATGACGAGATGGCCCATCGCCGTGCGGACCTCGACGGTCGATGTGCCACGATGAGCCTGAAGAACGACGTTATCGAGCGCCAGAAGCGCTTCTGGTACATGCGGTTCGTCGACGAAGACGTCCAGCCCCGCTCCTGCGATCCGCTTTTCCGTCAGGGCCGCCACCAGTTCGGGCTCGTCGACGACGCTGCCGCGCGCGATATTGATGAGATATCCGTTCGGACCCAGTGCGTCGATCACGGCACGATTGACCATGTTGCGTGTTTCGGGGGTTCCTGGAACGGCGAGAATCAGTACGTCCACGTGATCGGCGAGGGCGACGATGGAGTCGAAATACGGATAGGAGACGCCATCTTTCCTGTGACGCGCATAGTAGGCAACGGCCATACGCAGAGCGTCCGCCCGTTCGGCGATGATCGAGCCGATCTGGCCGAATCCTACGATGCCAACTTTTTTCCCCGTCAAGGCATGAGAGTTTGGAACTGGCAGTTTTCCCCAGTGCCCCGCCCTGACGAACCGATCATTCGCTGAAATGCCGCGCATGACGTCAATCATGAGACCGATCGCCATATCCGCGACGTCGTCGTCCAGAACGCCCTGTGTGGTGGCGACGCGGATTCCGCGCCGCTTGGCCTCCACGAGATCGATTTGGTCCGTGCCGACTCCGTTGACGGAAATGATCTCGAGATGAGGCAGGGCCGCCATGATCTCGGGTTTCAGGCCAGCGCCCCCGCCGGTGGTGACGCCGCGTATGGACGATGCGACCGGCCCGAGCGCGTCCATTCCCCGATAACGATGGAGCGTGAAATGGTCGGCCAGCCGCTGGGTGATGTCGTCTGGCATCGGGTCGATCATGAGGATATCGGGTTTTGACGTTGCCGTGGATGTCATGGGTGCTGCCCTTCTCCGGAAAGCGCCGGAGCCGGGCCGACGCGATCGATCACGATTCATGACGTAGCGCTTGTCCGCGTCGGGACAAAGCCCCCGTCATAGGGTTTGACGAAGTCTCAACGTGTATTTGAAGGGCTGCATTTAGTATCGTCTGCCGTTCAGGCTCAGTCGTTTCCGTCGAAAGTCCGCGAAGCGAGGCAGCGACAGGCCTCGGAGACGTCCCGCCAGACGGTCTCGAAAGCCGCCTCGGTTTCATAATATGGGTCTTCGACGTCCTCACCGCGGCGGTCGGCGACGTGGTCAAGCAGCAATGATATTTTCGCGTATGCGGATCGGGGAGCCAATCGCAGCAAGACCCGACGATGGCTCTCGTCGAGCGCGAGAATATGACTGAAGCGGTCAAAATCTTCCAAGGAGATCTGGCGTGCGACACAGGTGTCGATGTTGAGGCCGTGGCGACTGGCCGTCGCGCGTGCCCGACGGTCCGGCGGGTCACCGACGTGCCAGGCCCCTGTTCCGGCTGAATCGATGTCGATGGTCAGCCCACGCCGTGCGGCTTCAGCGCGCATGGCGCCTTCCGCGAGAGGCGATCGACAGATATTGCCTGTGCAGACGAAGAGAAAACTGGGTGTGTCGGACAAACGGCCTGCTCCGATTCTCTGAACGTTTTTTGTCAGTCGTCGTGTTTTGTCAGATAAGATGCGCGTGGAAAGAAAATAACTACCAGCGGGATCGGGGCGATGCGGCGCGTCGCGATCAGGATGAAATTGCGGTCATGGAACACCTTTTCAACGTGCTCGTCGGGCTTCTCGTCGGCTTGTTCAGCCTGATCGTCGCGTCCATCGCGTCCATTGAATACGTGGCGCGCGAGGCCCTTCAGCGGATCGGTATAGGAGGACAGGCCCAGACGGCTCTTCTGGCTCTTCTCCTTCTGGCGCTCGTCGTGCTTGCCCTCAGGATTTTCGGCCGGTTTTTCGGCATTATGATCGCTGTTCTCCTTGTCATTGTCCTCATTCACGCTTTGGCCGCGCCCGCGCTGGTCGCGCCGTCCGTTTCATTTTGAGCTCTCGCGAGCTCGTGGACGAATGCGCGTCGTCGTGACCGTTGATGGTAGCTGGCGGCAAGAACGGAGACAGGAATGACGGCGCCGAATATGCTGACAACTTTCGCCATCGCGCTTGGAGGCGCGGTTGGAACGGTCATGCGATATTGGATCGGTCTGGCGCTGGCGCGCTGGAGCCAGACGCTGCCCTGGGGAACCATCGTGATCAATGTGACGGGCTCGTTCGCGATCGCCCTGTTCGGCGCTCTGACGGTTTCCGGTGCGCGGCTTCAAGCGCCCGAGACGGCGAGGCTGGTTTTCATGGTGGGGCTGTGCGGGGGATATACGACGTTCTCGTCTTTCAGCCTCCAGACGCTCGATCTGCTTCGCAATGGCACACCCTTACGGGCTCTCATGAATATCGGTCTCTCGGTTGGCCTGTGTATGGCAAGCGTGACGGCAGGCTATCTCGCGGCACAGGCCATCAATCACATGTATGCGACGAATGTCCCGTTTTCCGCATCCGACGAATGAGCGGGCAGGCGCTTGCTCTGTCGAAAAATGAGCGGTACGTTTTTCGTACGCAACAGAAGCATGGTAAACGGGAATTCAAAGGCGCCAGATGACGTTTCAGAACTGGTGGTTGTTCGTAACCGCCGTCTTTCTCCTCTCCGCGACGCCCGGCCCCAATATGCTGCACATCCTGTCACGCAGCGTGCTGGTGGGAGTCCGGCAGACGACGATCGCCATGGCAGGCTGTCTTTCCGCCCTTTGCATGATTCTGTCGGCTTCGGCACTTGGATTGACCGCGCTGCTTCTGGCGGTGCCGGGAGCGTTCGAAGTGCTGCGTTATGTCGGCGCTGCCTATCTGATTTTTCTCGGCGTCAAGGCTTGGCGGACGAATGAGGCGCCGATTGACGTCGGGCGGGTAGAGCCTCCGCGTTCCATGCGGGGCTGGCGCCTGTTTCGTGGCGGCTTCAGCATTGGAATCAGCAATCCCAAGTCACTGCTTTTCGCTGCGGCGTTCTTGCCGCAGTTTGTCAATTCTCACGCTCCGAAAGCCCCTCAGTTCATTGTGCTCGTAGGGACCTTCCTGATCATCGAGTCGTTTTGGTATTTCGTTTACGCCTGGGGCGGGCGTTCGATTTCACATTATCTCGAGCGACCGACAATCAGTCGGATCTTCAATCGTGTGACTGGTGGTATTTTCGTGGGTTTCGGAATCGTTCTGCTGAAATTCCGAGAAAACTGAGGGGTATCTCGAGATACGTTCAGGCGCGATGTGTTGGTGTCCGCGGCGGGATTCGAACCCACGGCCCCAGGATTCATACCACTTCGACTTTCGCCGCCGGGCATTGCGTCAAAAAGCAACGTCCGTTCGTGG
The DNA here is from genome assembly GCF_029309905.1 of Brytella acorum. Lineage (GTDB taxonomy): Bacteria > Pseudomonadota > Alphaproteobacteria > Acetobacterales > Acetobacteraceae > Brytella > Brytella acorum. The sequence continues at coordinate 285,261 of NZ_JARBJP010000003.1, read as the reverse complement.
TCTGGACTGTCTCTTCACCATAGGCATCGCGCCGACAGGTGCCACCCATACAGTCTCTACACCTTCCTGCCGGAACAGGCTTGGCTCGGGATTGGCAGGGTCTCGCGACCGTGAGCGTTCCCCGAATTTGAGCGGATCCGTCATGACGTTTCCGATCATGACGCCCAATTTGGAACCAGGAATCCTGTGCTCTATCCTGCTGAGCTACGCGGACACACAATCGCGTGTTTAGTAGATCTTGCCGTCTGCGGCAAGATGTCCATGCGCCGGAAGCGTCCTGGGCGCGGAAATGCCGAATACAATCGCCACGTCCGGTATTTTTAACAAAAAGACCTCGCGCCTCTTCGAAATTCATTCTCTATCATGAGTTGCTTGCTTATATTAGATGACCTATCTGAATGACGAAATCATGAAAGTATGCAACCTGCGGCAAACGCTACTTTTGCTGTTGGACGGCGTTTCCTGAACTGAGCCGCAATCTAAGATTGTATATCGTATATTATATGATGTATGAGGAGAAATCTTATGTTCGAGGTAGGGCGGCACAGCTTGCCCAAGATGGATCCGACCCTTCTTCGGATTCGCCTCATCGGGAGTATGGAAGCGCGTTCCATGAGGAGCGAGAGCGTGTTGCCCATCGGTGGGAAGACACGTGGTCTGCTGGCTGTTCTCGCGCTCGCGAATCGTAGGCCCGTCACGCGCCCGCGCCTCGCCGAACTTTTATGGAGCCAGCGTCCGGAAGAACTGGCTCGTGCTTCGCTGCGTCAGGAAATCCATCGGCTGCTGGATGCGCTCAGCCCTCTTGGCGTGGATGTCATTGATGTGCAGCGGCATACTCTGGCGCTCAAGCCTGCTCTGACGTCCGTGGATGTCGAACGTGTCTACGCGGTTGGGCTTCCGGCGATCCGGGAGCTCGAAGAGCCGTTTGCGCCGCTTCTCGCCGATCTGAATGGGATCGATCCGGCTTTTGACGGGTGGCTTGAAGAGCAGCGCACGGGGCTCACGCGGCACATCCAGAGTGTACTGACGCGTGCGTTGCAGGAAGAGGTGGACGCCGACACCCTCTTTGCCATTGCGGATCAGCTTCTTTCCGGTGACGAATACAACGAGAGCGCCTGGCGCGCGCGTATGCAGGCGGCGGTTCTTCAGGGAGAACATGCCAAGGCTCTCGAATTCGGGCGAAAGATGCTCGAGATGTTTGAGTCCCGGTTGGGGCGTCCGCCGGGGCCGGTGACGATGGATCTGCTGAGTTCGTTGCAGGCGGCGGCCGTCCCGGCGGCGAAACGGTCCGCTTTTTCGGATTCTGATCGCGATGCTCCCTCACGGGAGCTGTTCTCGGCGGAGGATGGGGAGGGCATTCTTTCATTGACGCCGCCTTCGACCCTGCGTTCCGCCAGCGAAGCGGCGCGGCGTCTGGCGATGATTGCCGTCGCACCGGTTATGCTGCCTCCGGATATGGAGTCCGGCGTCAGTTTCGAGTTGGGTGACGCGCTTGACGTGACTTTGTCGCGTCAGCATCTTTTCGGCGTTTTGCCGGCTCCACAGAGGACGGATACGGTCGAAAGGGGTTACGCGGAGACCTGCCGCAAGGCGGGGGCCGATTTTCTTCTCACCACTGCCGTGCGTAAGATGGCGGGTGGAGCGACAGCCGCGCGTACGAGTATCATTTTCCGGCTCATCGACCTCCGTTATGATAATGGCATCGTCTGGGCGAGGAAAATTGTTTTCGACGATGGTGTCGGAGACATGAGAGCCGTGCTGCCCAGCCTGATGGGTGTTGGCATCGCGTTGCAATGGGCCGTCCTGCAGTTCGAGGGGCGGGTGCAGGCGCCTCGTTCCGTCAGGGAGCTTTCGCACGGCGGCCGCGCACTGAGAGCGCTCATGCTTCTCATGCGGTGCGACGTCGCGTTGTTCCCGCAGATCGGGATGTTGCTGGAGACCCGACAAAGCGAGGCCGGTTCGCTGCGCGATCTTGCCACAGCGCTTTTCGCTTCGGTACGTGCCGTATCTTATCGCACGCCAGATGAAGACGAGACTCAGCTGGAAGCCCTCTCCCTTCTTCAGGAGTGTCAGGCCCAGACGCCCCAAAGTCCGATTTCGCGGCTGGCTCTGGCCTATGTCACGTTCCGGATGCCCGGACATGCGCCCATGGCGGAAGCGTTGACCGCATCTTTGGTCAATGACGGTCCGGATGACGGCGGTCTGCCTCCTGATCTTCCAGCCTGCTCCCTGCTCCAGGCCTTCGCCGCCGCGCATCATGGGCACTGGGAAGAGGCGAGCAGACGTACCGAGGACTACCTTGCTGCCCGACACGAAGACCCGTCCTGCGTTCTGACGGAGCCCAGCGCGATCATGCTGCTGCTGCTCGTGGGGCGCTCCAATGAGGCTGTGCGCATGAGTCGCTCCTATGTCTGCACCTTCCCAAGGTTTCCGGCCGCGCTCATTTATTATGTCGCGGCTCTGGTCGAGGCGGGTCTCGACAGTGAGCTTGAAATTGCACGCGCGCAGCTACTTGCCCTTTGCCCGTCGCTCTCTCTCGATCAACTCATGAAACGTCATATGTTCCTCCCGGAGGAGGCTCAGGAACGTTTGCGCCGCGCATGGCTCAAGAGCGGTGTGGTCCATGAGGACAATAAGACGACGGCATGCTTGGCGTGACGGTCCGGGCGCGATATGTAGGGCGGCTTATTTAATGGTTTCCGCGCCCCTGTGGCGCGCGGGGTTTCTCCACGCGGCCATACTCGGCCTACAGGGACATCATGACGCCTCCTTCACAGCCGACCACTCTTTTGTCTTCCGGAATTCGGGTCCGTCACTGGGGGGCGCTTGGCGTCCTGCTGGTTCTTTCGGCATGCGGCAATAATCGCAGCCCGAACAGTCTGACGACGCCCCGCAATCATCTCGCCGAGTTCGACCGGGGTGCGACGGGTGGTGATGACCAGTTGAAGGGTGGCGTGAATGCCTATCTGTGGCGCGGCGCGCTCGATACGCTGTCCTTCATGCCGTTTGCTTCGGCGGACGCCGTGGGCGGCGTGATCCTGACGGACTGGTATCAGCCGCCTGGCGCGACGAACGAGCGTTTCAAGATCGCGACCTACATCCTTGACCGCCGTCTGCGTTCCGATGCGTTGCGCGTATCCGTTTTCCGGCAGGTCAGGCAGGACGGTGAGTGGAATGATATGCCGCCAGCGGTCAATACGGTTTCGGACATCACCTCGCGCATCCTTGCCCGCGCCCGCCAGTTGCGGGCCGAAAACGGCGACCGCAACTAACGGGACACGGGTGCCGCCGCGCACCCGTCACAAACGGACGATATGAACGATCAAGAGACCGCTACCTTCGATTTCGCGAAGGCCGAACCCCGTTGGCAGGAAGCCTGGGCCCGCAAGCGCGTTTTTGCCGCGGATGACCATCCGCCGACGGATCGTCCCAAATACTATGTGCTGGAGATGTTCCCCTATCCGTCGGGCCAGCTTCATATGGGACATGTGCGCAATTACGCGCTGGGCGACGTCGTCGCCCGCTATAAGCGCGCGCAGGGTTTTTCGGTCCTGCACCCGATGGGATGGGATGCATTCGGGCTGCCGGCCGAAAACGCGGCGCGGGAGCGCGGCGTTCATCCGGGCCAGTGGACGATGGACAACATCGCCGCCATGCGTGGGACGCTCCAGCGGCTCGGCTTCTCGCTCGACTGGGATCGTGAAATCGCAACCTGCCTGCCGGAATATTATGGCAAGCAGCAGAAACTGTTTCTCGACATGTGGGACAAGGGCCTCGTCGAGCGCAAGGAATCGTCGGTCAACTGGGATCCGGTGGATCATACCGTCCTGGCGAATGAGCAGGTGGTCGATGGTCGCGGCTGGCGTTCGGGCGCCCTGATTGAAAAGAAGCGGCTGTCGCAGTGGTTTCTCAGGATCACGGATTTTGCCCAGCCGCTTCTCGATGGTCTCGGTGCGCTGGACCGCTGGCCCGCGCGTGTCCGGGTCATGCAGGAGCGTTGGATCGGTCGCTCCGAAGGGGCGCGGGTGCGTTTCCCGCTGCACGGAGCCCCGGAGGGATTCGACAGTGATCTCGATTCCGTCGAAGTTTTCACGACGCGCCCCGACACGCTGTTCGGCATGAGTTTCTTGGCGATCGCGGCCGATCATCCGCTGGCGGCCAAAGTGGCCAGCGGCAATCCGGAAGTGCGCGCGTTCGTCGAAGAGTGTCAGAGGCTCGGAACATCCGAAGAGGCGATCGAGATCGCGGAAAAGCGCGGTGTCGACACGGGATTGCGTGTGGCCAATCCGTTCTCGCCGGATGAGACGTCGCCAGTCTGGATCGCAAATTTCGTCCTGATGGACTATGGCACCGGCGCGGTGTTCGGTTGCCCGTGCGGCGATCAGCGCGACCTGGATTTCGCTCGTAAATACGATCTGCCGATCCGGCCCGTGATCCTGCCTGCGGGTGAGGAAGCCGCGACGTTCACCGTTGGCAAAACGGCGGCGAGCGGTGACGGCACGCTGATCAATTCCGGCTTTCTCGACGGACTCACGACGGCGGACGGTAAGCGCAAGGCGATCGAGCGGCTCGAAGCCATGGGCGTCGGACGGGGGGTCGTGAACTGGCGTCTGCGCGACTGGGGCATCTCCCGTCAGCGCTACTGGGGCTGCCCGATTCCGGTCATCCATTGCGAGGCCTGCGGCGCCGTGCCGGTGCCGCAAGATCAGCTTCCCGTCGTTCTGCCGGAGGACGTCACGTTCGATCGTCCCGGCAATCCGCTGGATCATCATCCGACCTGGAAGCATGCGGACTGCCCCAATTGCGGCAGACCCGCGCGGCGCGAGACGGATACGTTCGATACCTTCGTCGATAGCTCCTGGTATTTCGCGCGTTTCACCGCGCCGCACGCCGAAACGCCGACCGATCCGGCGGCGGCCAACGCGTGGCTACCGGTCGATCAGTATATCGGCGGCATCGAGCATGCGATTCTTCACCTGCTCTACGCGCGTTTCTTCACGCGTGCGATGCACGCAACCGGTCATCTCGACGTCGATGAGCCATTTGCCGGGCTTTTCACGCAAGGCATGATTACGCACGAAAGCTATCGTGACGAAAACGGCTGGCTGGCGCCCGAAGATATCGAACGCACTCCGCAAGGGACGCTCGTGCGTCGTGACAACGGCGTGGCGGTCACGGTCGGCCGCTCCGAGAAGATGTCGAAATCGAAGCGCAACACGGTTTCTCCTGTGGCGATCATCGAACGTTTCGGCGCGGATACGGCGCGGTGGTTCGTGTTGTCGGACAGTCCGCCCGAGCGTGACATGGAGTGGACGGAAGCCGGGATCGCGGCTTCGGCGCGTTTCGGCCAGCGGCTGTTCCGGCTGGTCGCCAGCGTCGCCGCCCGTGACGCGGCTGACAGCGCGCACGACACGGGCGGCGAGGATCTGCGCCGCATGACGCATCGCACGATCGCAGCCGTGACGGAGGCGCTGGACGGCTTCTCACCCAATGTCGCGGTGGCGCGTCTGCATGAGCTGACTTCCGCGCTGGCCGAGGCTGAAAAATCCGATGCGTCGGGCATGGCGGCGGCGCGACGCGAAGCCGCGCTGACGCTCTGTCTGCTCTGCGCGCCCATGCAGCCGCATCTGGCCGAGGAAATGCTCTCGCATCTGGAGCCATCTGGTCCCATGGTCGTCGAGCGGGCCTGGCCCGTGGCCGACCCGCAATGGCTGGCGGTGACGCGCGTGACGATCGGGGTGCAGGTGATGGGCAAGCTGCGCGGGACCATCGAAGTCGCTCCCGATGCGCCAGCGAACGAGGTGATCGCCCAGGCGGAAGCGGACCCGAATGTTGCGCGGATGCTCGAGGGCAAACGGATCGTCAAGAAAATCCATGTGCCGAACCGTATCGTCAATTTCGTGATCGCGGGTTGATATGAGCCGCGGCCGCTATTTCCCTCGCGTTAGCCTCGTGGCCCTGCATTCTACGGTCGTGCTGGCGTCGCTACCGCTTGCCGGATGCGGCTTCCAGCCTCTTTATGGGCAGGTGGATGGCGGTCAGCCGCAGATCGCGGAGACGTTGCAGAACATTTACGTCGCCAACATACCCGAAAGAAACGGGCAGCAATTGCGTCTGGCGTTGCAGGAAAACCTCGGTGGCGCGAGCTCGGCCGCCCCCGAAGGTTACACATTGCGGGTGTCGCCCGGGTTTTCATCGGAATATATCGATATCCACTCGGACAATACATCCGGTCGCGTGCGCGAACTGGCATCGGCGCACTGGCAGCTTTATACCGTCGAACAGGCTCCCAAGCTGGTGGCGCAGGGCGATGCGAGCACGCTTGATGGTATGAATACGCAGTTCGAACAGTATTTCGCCCAGACGATGAACCACGAGACAGCGCAGGCGCGTATGGCCAAGACGCTGGCCAACGAAATCACCCAGCAGATCGCGACCTGGTTCCGCAGTCACGTCACGCCACCGAAAGCCAACAAGAAAATTCGTGAACGTTATTTCAATCCTAATGCCATGCCGGGCAAGAACGGAGCGCAGTACGACGATAGCGGTCCTGACGGCTTCCCGGCAGCGGCGACGGGTCGCCGTTCCAACGGCATTCTGGACTGATCCCGCGGCCCGGATCATGGGGGTGGCGTCATGAAGATCGATGCGCGTAATGCCGGAAAAGCGATTGCGGATGCCGCTTCATGGCGCGCCATTCTTCTCTATGGCGACGACGCGGGTCTGATTCGCGAACGTGCCGCACAGGCCGTGCGTGTCGTGGGGGAGAGTCTCGATGATCCCTTCCGCGTCGCGATGCTGGATCGTGAAACGCATGACCGGCTCGAGGAAGAGGCGACCGCGCTTTCCCTGATCGGCGGTCGGCGTGTCGTGTGGGTGCGCGAGGCGCAGGATGCGCTCGTGCCTGCTCTCAAACGTCTTTTCGAGATGCAGACCGACACATTGGTCGTGCTGGAAGCGCTAGGTCTTGCGTCGCGTTCAAAGCTCCGAACCCTGTTCGAAACCGCGAAGGAAGCCGCCTCGATCGGCTGCTATCCCGAAGAAGGACGGGCACTTTCCGCGACGATCGGCGACATGCTGACCGCGGCTGGCGTGCGGATCGACCGGGACGCCATGACATGGCTTCTGGGGCGTTTGGGTTCCGACCGTGCGGCCGTGCGGGGAGAGATCGAGAAGATCACCCTCTATGCTGGTCGGGGCGGGACGCTGACGGTTGAAGATGTGCAGGACTGCATCGGCGATGCCGCCAACGCCACGCTGGAGGATGCGACGAGCGCGGCGCTTTCGGGCGATCGCGCGGCGGCGGATCTCGCTTTGGAACGGGCCTTCGCGGATGGCGCCAATCCGATTGGCGTTCTGCGGGCCGTGCTCTCTGCTCTGACGCGTCTGCTGCGTGTCGCGCAGGCGGTTGAGGGCGGGCTCGGGCGGGCCGAAGCCATGAAGACCTTGCGACCGCCGGTTTTCTTCAAGCGCGCGGAGGCTTTCAATCGTGCGCTGGATCGGTGGACCGTATCTTCTCTGCTCGGTGCCTGCGCGCAGACGCAGGCGCTGGAACTGGCCTGCAAACAAACCGGAACGCCGGACATGGCGCTGTGTCGGCGCCATCTCGCGGTCCTTTGCGCTGGCGGGCGGCGTTGAGATCGGGGTCGTGAAACATCAAAAGGGCGGTCGGGATGTTCCTTCCGCGCCGCCCTTTCTTATCGCTTGCCCGGATTGGATCAGAAGCGCTGCGAAATTCCTGTCAGGATCGTGCGACGCAGACCATATTGGGGAGCGCCGACGCCGATGCCCGAGCCCGAGCGGATTTCGTAGGCCTTGTCAAAGAGATTGATGACGTCGAGACGCAGTTCCGTCCGCTTGAGGAAGGGAATGTGGAAGAGATCCTTGAAAGCCTGCACGGCTGCGAAGTTGAACGTCGCGTATTTCGGGACGGAAGCGCCGTTCGGCGTCGCGCCGTCGGCGCGAAGGCCCGATCCGTAGAGCATGGTGGCTGAAAGACGCAGCGGATGGCCGGTTTTATGGAAGAACGCGTAGCTCGCGCCGGCCGACGCGGTCCAGCGCTGGTCATGATCGAGATGAATCCAGTGTTGCCGGATATAGGCCAGATCGTCCGGATCGAAGTTCCACTGGGCTGACGTAATGTCTTTGCCGATGGCTCGCGACCAGGCGAAATTGCCGTAAACGGTGAAAGCGCCACGTGTGTAGTCGGTCGCGAACTCGTAACCATTGACCTGGCCGCGGCGGTAATTGAACCCCGAGAGAATGATCGGCGAACCGAACTGGCCTTCGTCGATCAGGTTGCGGGCCAGCTTGACATAGGCGTCGAAGGAGGCGTGCCAGCCGGGCAGGATATCCTGTGCGAAGCCTGCGTCGAAATAGTGGTCGCGCTCGGCCTTGACGGTTGTGTTGAGCACGGTTTCCGGAGCACCCGATGTGCCCTCGAACCTGTTGAGCTGCGTTCCGCCCACGATCTCGAAAGGCGGCGGCGTGAAGTAGCGCGAATAGCCCGCATGAAACGTGCCGCCACGCCATGGCGTGTAGACCAGATTGACGCGTGGGCTGACCTGCTTGGAATGGGTGTACTGATCCACGCCGTCGAAGCGCAGGCCGTAATTGATGGTCAGGTTGCGGACGGGCTTCCACTCGTCCTGCGCGTAAAGGCCATAATACCAGCCCGTGCGACCCGTGCCGTCATGGATGGAGGCGATCTGGTCGCTGAAAGAGGGATCGCCGTTTGCGTCGATGCCGTCCTGAAGAAAAACGGCGGAGTCCGATTTGGCGATCGTGCGCTCGACATAGGCCTGAAATCCGAAGCGCACGGTATGCTGGCTGTTCGCGTGCCAGGTCAGGTCGGTCTGGTTGCCGGACGAAAACACGGAGCGCTGGGCGCGCTGCGCCAGGCCGTTATAGACGAGTTCGCCCAGAACGTCAGGCGAATAGCCGAGCGAGCTGTAACGTACGATCGCCGAGGTCTGGAGGCTGACCTGTCCCATGTCCTTCTGGAGCGACAGAATGCCGAAATCGGTGATTTCCTTCTGGCGCTCATTAAGACTGGAACTGTCCACGGTCCCGTTGAGGCGCTGCCCGAGTGCGCTGCTGGTGTAATCCGGATTGGCGAACTGGGTCTGCTGGCCGGGATTGTTGGGCAACTGATATTGAGCGTTCGATACCCCCGCCGTGAAGCTGACGCGCGTATTTTCATCGGCCGTATAACGTAGGTGTCCGAGGAAATGGTACTGGTTGGACAGATCGTGGATCGCGTTGAAATCCGGGGTCGGATTTTCAATGCCGACACGGTTGTGCACGAAATCCGCTGTCGCGAAATAGTCCCATTTTCCGGCATGGCCGCCATATTGCAGGGATGGCAGGAAATAATCCCGCGCACCGCCATAAACCGAAGCGTTGCCGCCGGCATCGGCGCTGCCGTTCTTGGTCGTGATGTCAACGACGCCCGCTTGCAGGAAGCCATATTCACTGGGCAGCGCGCCTGTCGTCAGCGACATAGAGTGGGCAAAACGTGTCATCAGCGCCTGACCGAAGACGCTCATCCCTTCCGGAAGCATGACGCCGTCGAGACGGAACTGCACCTCGTTGTGATCGCCGCGGACATGGATCTGGCCATAGCTGTCCTGCGCGACGCCGGGTGCCTGGAGGAGAACCTGATTGAGCGGCGCATTGTCGCCCCCCGGAATTCTTTCGATATCCTGACGCGTGAAGCGATAGGTTGTCGCGCCCGTGTCCGGCTGCAGACTGGCGCGCTTCTCGTCGAGATGGGCATTGACCATGATGTGTTCTTCACCGGACTGGACGTCGTCCGTCACCGTCTGGCGCGCGCTTTCACTGTCAAACGCAACGCGGCCTTTTTCAGGCGTGGTAGCGTCTGTCGTCACGGGGGTTTTTTTTGTCTTCGCTTTTTGCACATTCGTCACGCTGGCTTCCGGCGCGCTCTGGCCTGTCTGTGCAAGGGCGTGCTGCACGGGGAAGAGCGTGGCCGTCGTAAGCAGGAACCTGAGGGAGCGGAGAGGGCGTGAACGGGTCATGGCTAATCCGGGTGGAGGTAAGATCGGGAAAGGCTATAAACCGTATGATATAACATATCAATCTATTTCGTTGCGAATTGATGCTGTATGAATTTTCCGAGACCTGTCCCGCCTTCTTCCTGCCCGGATGCGGGTCATAATGAACGAAGCGGTCCGACACCCGTTGGGCCAATGAGAGTGCCCGGAACGGGCTTACAAAGAGGGTGTGAAAGATGCGTTTTGCACGGATGTTCGCAGCGAGTGCGATGACACTTGGATGGCTCATCACGCTTTCCGGATGCACGGGCACGGCAGCGCCCGGTCCCACGCCCCCCGGCATGCAGGTCGTCGGCTATGGCTATACGTGCAAGGCGGGCATTTACACCTGCAAGATGCCGACGCAGGTGCCGCTGGGGAATCCCTGCTCGTGTCCCGGCATCGGGGCCGCGTCCTACGGGAACGTACACCAGCCCTGAGCGTCTAGCGTTCGGAGCGGTTTCCGATCTGGTTTTGTTCGTTCGATGTTCTCCATATAAGGAGAAACATCTGATGATGATTCGATCGGGAGTTCATGATGGAAAGCGGCATGGCGGTGGTGTTGCCCTGGATCGTGGCGGGGCTCGCGCTGCTGGTGGCGCTCTTCGCATGGGTCAGGCAGGGAAGCGGGGTCAATCCGGCGGACCTGCGTGATATCCTGGGGCGTTACGTGGACGAGCAGCGTGCGGAAGCGGGTTTGCAGAGGCAGGCTCTGGCCGAGGTCGAGCGGCAGCTTTCGCGGCGGCTGGATCAGTTCAGGCTGGAGCTTTCGGAGCGTCTGGGTGGCCTGACGCGTGGTCTGGGGCAGGATCAGGCCGAAGCGCGCGTGGCGCAGGCGGAGGCTTTGCGCGAAATGGCGCGCGTCAACGCCGAGCAGCTCGAACGCATTCGCAAGGCCGTTGACGAGCAGTTGCATGTGGCAATCGAACGCCAGATGCAGAGTTCCTTTCAGCGCGTGGTCGAGCAGTTCACGGCCATGCAGAAAGCCATTGGGGAAGTGACGGCCGTGACGGCGCAGATCGGCGACCTCAAGCGTCTGTTCGGCAACGTCAAGACTCGCGGCGGCTGGGGTGAGGCGCAGTTGCGCGCCATTCTGGATGACGTCCTTCCGCCTGAGTCCTACGACAGCAATTTTCGGGTGGGCGATGGGGGCGCCGTCGTGGAGTTCGCGCTCAAAATGCCGGTGCGTGGGAGCGATGCGCCCCGTCTGGCGATCGACAGCAAATTCCCGACGGAAGCCTATGAACGCCTGCTCGACGCCGTGGATCGCGCCGATGGCGATGCGGAGCGTGCGGCGCGCCGGGGACTGGAAAGTGCCGTCCGTCTGGAGGCGCGCAAAATCGCCGAAAAATACATCTGTCCGCCTGTTACCGTGGAATTCGCGGTGCTCTACCTGCCGACGGACGGCCTCTATGCAGAGGTGGCGCGCGTGCCTGGCCTGATCGACGAAATCGGGCGCACGCAACGCGTCATCGTCATGTCTCCGGCTCTGATCCCGGCTCTGTTGCGAACCGTGCATCTCGGTTACGTCACGCTCGCTCTTGAGGAACGGACGGATGCGATCGCCCATCTTCTGGGACAGACCCGGCAGGAGATGCTGCGTATGGACGGCGTCCTGGAAAAGCTCGCCCGCAATGCCGGTGCGATGGGCAACACGATCGAGGAAGCCAGGCGCCGTACGCGCGTTCTGGGGCGGCATCTGCGCGGTCTCGATATGCCGGGAAATGGCGTGCCACAGGACGAAATCATTGTGACAGAAGAGATTTAAACGGCTTTTTACTGGTCGTCGCTCTCTGTCACGTTCATTGATGGGTCGATGACTGATGACGAGACCCAAACCGGACAGAACCTCGAGTCTCCTCCGGGTCGGCGCGTCCTTTTCGTGGAAGACGACGAGACGCTGGCGGGAGAGGTGATGGAAGAGCTCATGGGACGAGGTTTTCTTCCTTTTCACGAAGAAACGGGACCTGCTGGCCTTCAGGCGGCGCTGACCGATACGTTTGACGTGATGATTCTCGACCGGATGCTGCCGCTCATGGATGGACTGGCCGTGGTCGAGCGGATGCGGACTCATAACGTTCGAACCCCGGTTCTCGTGCTTTCCGCGCTCTCAGCCGTGGATGATCGCGTCAGTGGCCTGAAGGCGGGCGGTGATGATTATCTGACCAAACCTTTCGCGATGGATGAGCTGGTGGCGCGTATCGAGGCGCTTTTGCGCCGCCCCAACGATACGCGCGCGACCGTGCTCCGTGCGGGCTCGCTGGAGATGGACCTCATCGATCGTATCGTGCGTCGTGGGGAGCGCGAGATCGAGCTGCTGCCGCGTGAGTTCCGTCTGCTGGAATATCTCATGCGTCGACCGGACCAAGTGCTGACACGGGCGATGCTGCTGGAAGATGTCTGGCATTATCGCTTCGTGCCGCAGACCAATCTGGTCGATGTGCATATCGGGAAGCTGCGCCGCAAGGTCGACGCACCCGGTGAAACTCCTCTGATTCAGAGTATCCGGGGTGCCGGGTTCATGTTGCGTGTTACAGACTGATCTCTTTCGCACAGCAACGTTTCGGCTCACGCTGGCCGTGGTGGCCGCCATGATCGGTGGAATGCTGCTCCAGTTCACCGTCATATTTGTTGAACTTTCTCAATACGAAACGACCCGCGCCACGGCGCTTCTCGAGCGTGATGCTGAAATTCTCACGCGGGAGAGCCCGACCCGGCTGGAATACATGGTGCGCGAGCGGGCGACGACCGAACTGCGTGTCGCCCTGAATGGCGCGGCTCTTTTCGATTCCGGTTTTCACTTCGTCGCCGGCGATATCAAGAACTGGCCCGACGGCCTGATCATTGACGGTCACGTTCAGCGTCTTTGGGTGCATCCGCCCGAGGATGCGCCTTACGAGATGCGCTTCCTCGCGGAACGCGTGGCGGGCGATCGTGTGCTGGTGCTTGCGCGATCCTTTCACTTGTTGTCGGAGCTGCATTTCGTGACCCGCCGCGCCATCATGATTTCGATCGTGCCGGTTGTCGCATTCGCGCTTCTGACGGGAATCATTCTCAGTCATCGTGCGTTGGCGCGTGTCAAGACGATGCACGAGGCGATCGACCGCATCATGGAAGGGGACCTTCACGAGCGTCTGCCCGCCGGGCGTGAGCGTGACGATCTCGAACGGCTCGCGGGCTCGGTCAATCGGATGCTGGATCGGCTGGAATATCTGCTCGACGAGATACGCGATGTCGGAAACGATATCGCCCATGATCTGCGCACGCCGCTCAGCCGTGTGCGCGCACGTCTGGAGCGGGCTTCATCCAGTCCTCGTGATGCGACCTATCTGACGACCGTCATAGAAAAGGCGACGCAGGATCTCGATCAGTGTTTTCTCGTGATCACGGCCATTCTGCGAATTGGAGAGATCGAGAACGGACGGCGTCGGGCCGGGTTCGGACAGGTCGATATGGCCGAGCTGATGGACGATGTGTTCGATCTGTACGAGCCGATTGCCGAGGCGAAGGGCATAACGTTGCGCGTCGTGCATCCGGTCGGGCTTCTTTCCGTGACCGGAGACAGGGATCTTCTGGTTGAGGTTCTGGCGAACCTGATCGACAATGCCGTCAAGTTCACGGATGCCGACGGCGAGGTCACTGTCAGCGCCACGCGGATTGCTGATGGTGTCGAGAGCGGGCATGTGCGGTTGAGCGTTGCCGATAACGGAATCGGGATCGCCGAAAACGAACGTGATGCGGTCCTCGGGCGCTTCTACCGGTCCGACAAAAGCCGTCATGTGCCGGGGAGCGGGCTGGGGCTGAGCCTCGTGTCCGCCATCCTTCGCTTGCATGGCGCGAGACTTGCGATTGCCTCCGCGGGGCATGATCCGGAAAGGCCGGGCGCCCTGTTTGAAATTACGTTCCCGCTCGGTGATGCGGGAACCGTTCCTGGGACGAACTGGCGGGACAATGTCTTGTCGGCGCAGGGGCAGACATCGGGAGCGATGTCATGAGAGAGCCTGATCTGAAGACTAGAGATGAGGGTAGGTTTCCTGCCCGGCATCGGGAGTGCTGCGGAATGATGATGGGATTGAGTCACGTGACGATCGGCGTATGCCGACGGCTCCGTGTCCGGATGCGCACCGTGCGCGGGGTCGGGCATCGGACATGAATCAGGTTGTTGTTGTCGCGCTCAAGCGTCCACTGACATTCGTCGTTCTTTCGATCCTGATTCTTATTTTTGGAATCAAGGCCATTTTCACGACGCCGACGGACGTCTTTCCAAACATCAAGATCCCGGTCATCGCCGTCGTGTGGAGTTATGTCGGGCTGATGCCCGAGGATATGTCCGGTCGTATCGTCTATTATTACGAACGCGCCGTGACGACGACGGTCAATAATATCGAGCATATCGAAAGCGGCTCATATTACGGACGCGGCATCGTCAAGGTGTTCTTCCAGCCTGGAACGGACACGTCGGCGGCCCAGGCGCAAATCACGGCTGTTTCGCAGACGATCATCAAGCAGTTGCCGACCGGAGCAACCCCGCCGCTCATTCTGAACTACAATGCGTCTTCGGTGCCTGTGCTGACGCTCCAGGTCGATAATCCGAAACTCAGCGGCTCGGAACTCTATAACCTGGCTTCGAATCTCATCCGCCCGCAGCTTGTTTCCGTTCCGGGGGCGGCCCTGCCGAACCCGTATGGTGGTTTGGCCAACTATGTGACGGTGGATATCGATCCATCCAAGCTGATGGCGCACAATCTCTCGGCGACGGATGTCGCCAACGCGCTTAACAGCCAGAATATCGTGCTTCCGGCTGGCGATCAGCGTATCGGACCCTTCGACTACATGGTTCACACCAACGCGCAGCCGCGCGAGGTCGAGTGGTTCAACAACATACCGCTGAAACAGGTCGGCAACTCAGTGGTCTATCTGCGTGATGTCGCTCACGTGCATTACGGCGGCGCGCCGCAGGCCAACATGGTTCTCGTGCGTGGTCAGCAGGCCGTCATGATGGTGGTGATGAAGAGCGGAGACGCCTCGACGCTTAATGTCGTGGCGGGCGTCAAGAAACTTTTGCCGCAGGTCATGACCACGCTGCCGACCGGAACGTCGGTGAAAATCCTCACCGACGCCTCCGGCTTTGTGAAGGATTCGGTTGAGGACGTGGTGCGCGAAATGGTCATCGCGGCCCTGTTGACCAGCCTCGCCGTGCTGCTTTTCCTTGGATCATGGCGCTCGACGGTCATCATCGCCACCTCCATTCCCCTGGCCATGCTCTGCTCGATCATCGGACTGGGCTGGGCCGGGCAATCCATCAATGTCATGACGCTGGGTGGCCTTGCGCTTGCGGTCGGTATTCTCGTCGACGATGCCACGGTCATGATCGAGAATATCGATACGCATCTCGAAATGGAGAAAGATCTCGAACAGGCGATCATCGACGCCGCCAACCAGATCGTGGTGCCGACCTTCGTCTCCACGACGTGCATCTGTATCGTCTGGTTGCCGCTCTTCGAACTGACCGGCGTGGCCGGATGGCTGTTCATGCCGATGGCCGAAGCCATCATTTTCGCCATGATCGCCTCTTTCATCCTCTCGCGGACACTCGTGCCGACCATGGCGAAATACATGCTCGCGGCACAGGTCGCGGCGCATCGCAATCCTCATGATTCAGGACCGCCGGGTTTCTTCGGAAGGTTTCAGCGCGGTTTTGAAAACGGTTTTGCGCGGTTTCGGGAAAACTACCGGACACTCCTCATCGAGCTGGTGGAGACGCGACGCCGGTTCGTCATTGGGTTTCTCGTCTTCGCCGTGGGCTCGCTGAGCCTCTATGTCGCTCTGGGTCAGGACTTTTTTCCTGAAATTCGATCCGATTCCCTGCAGCTTCATATGCGAGCGCCGATCGGCACGCGTCTGACCGAAGCGGGCAAGATCTCCGTGATGATCGAGAAGAAGATCCGCGAGGCTCTGCCCGGACAGGTCGAGGGCGTTCTGCAGAATTGCGGCCTGCCATTCTCACAGATGAACCAGGCCTTCATTCCCAGTCCTACGGTTGGCACGGAAGATTGCGACATCACGGTCACGCTCAGGAACGGGGAAAGCCCGACGGCGGAATATCGTCGCATGCTCCGCAAAATTCTTATCGACACGTTCCCCGGCACGCAGATTACCTTCCAGCCGGCAGATCTGACGGCGAAGATTCTGAACTTCGGTCTTCCGTCTCCGATCGATGTGCAGGTCGTTGGCCGGGACCTGTATGGCAACTTCGCCTTCGCCACGAAGATGGCACGGGCCATGCGCGCCCTGCCCGGCGTTACGGACGTTGCGGTTCAGGAGCCGATGACGATGCCGACGCTGGCGGTCAATACGCGCCGGTCGTTCGCACTGGGCACGGGCATCACCGAGCGTGACGTGGCGCAGAACGCCCTGACCGTGCTGTCGGGCAGCGCGCAGGTCGGACAGGTCTATTACCTCAACCATCAGGGCGTTTCGCAGCTGATCGACGTGCAGACCCCGGCCGAATATCTCCAGACGCTGGATTCGCTGAAAACCGTGCCGATCGACCGTGGCGACGGGAACCCGACCAATGCCCAGCCGCAGCTTCTGTCGGCACTGTCGGACATCCAGCTGACCGGCACACCCGCCGAGGTCGCGCATTATAACATCATGCCGGTGTTCGATATTTATGCGTCCAACGAGGATGCCGATCTCGGCATGGTGGCGCGGCAGGTGCAGCGCGTCGCGGACTCCATGAAGGGGGAGATCCCGAAAGGGTCGCGGCTCGTGATTCGCGGACAGGGAGTCACGATGACCGATGCCTATACGCAGCTCATCGTTGGCCTGGCGATGTCGATCGTGCTCGTTTATCTGATCATCGTCGTGAACTTTCAGTCCTGGCTGGACCCGTTCGTGATCATCATGGCGCTTCCCGGCGCGCTTGCCGGAATCGCCTGGAGCCTGTTCCTGACGCATACGACGCTGTCGGTTCCGGCCCTGACGGGCGCCATCATGTGCATGGGCACCGCCACGGCCAATGCCATCCTCGTCGTGGCGTTCGCCCGCGAGCAGATGGATCTCCACGGCGATGCGATCAGGGCGGCGGTCGAAGCGGGGTATGAGCGCATGCGCCCCGTCGTCATGACGGCGCTGGCCATGATCATCGGTATGGTGCCGATGTCGATCAGCAATTCCGACAACGCGCCTCTGGGTAAAGCCGTGATCGGCGGCCTCATTATTGCGACCATGGCGACGCTTCTGTTCGTTCCGTGTGTTTTCGCCATCGTCCATTACAGGAAGCCCCCCCACAGGAAGCCCACCGAGACCGGTGATGAAGGAGCCCACGCATGAACACGGTTTCCCCCGAAGGACGCAGCTCCGGCGATCAGAACCCCGGAGGGAAGCCCCCCGGCGGAAAGTCCCGCACGCGCCTTCTCGTCATCATCGTGGTGCTTCTGGCCGTCATCCTGGCGGCTGTGGGGCTCATCGAGCGGATGGCGCATTACCATTCGCTCGAAACGGAAGCGGACGACTGGTCTCGCGCGCGTGTCACGCTGATCGCGCCGGAGCCGGGTCCATCCGTGCGTACCTTCGACCTGCCTGCCAATCTTGCGGCCTGGTATCAGGCACCGATCTATGCGCAGGTCTCGGGCTATGTGAAAATGTGGTACCGGGATTACGGAGCGCACGTGAAGGAAGGCGACGTGCTGGCTGAAATCAGCACGCCGAGCCTTGATGCCCAGTACGAAGGTGCGAAGGCCAATTACAACGTGGTTCTGGCTCAGTACAAGCTGGCGGACATTACCGCGCGTCGCTGGGCGGCGCTGAAGGGAACGCAGGCGGTTTCGCGGCAGGAGGTCGATGTGCAGGCGGCAAATGCCGCGGCTGAAAAGGCGCGCGTCGAGCAGGCCCAGCATGAGGTCGATCGTTATGTCGCCCTGGAGAACTTCAAGAAGATCGTGGCGCCTTTCGATGGCGTCGTGACGTCCCGTCTCGTCAATGTGGGCGATTACGTGAATGCGGGCGGTGGCGACGTGAATCGCCAGGGCAATGCGACCGAATTGTTCACGGTCGCGGACGTGCATCGCATCCGCGTGTTCGTGTCTGTTCCCCAGGACTATGCGGCTGTGATTTCGGACAAGCTGTCCGCGAAGCTGACGGTGCCGCAATATCCCGGCCGCGAGTATACAGCGCAGTATCTGACGACGGCGGAAGCGTTCAATGCTGCCACGCGCACGGTGACGACGGAGTTGACCATTGGCAACGAAGACAACTCACTATGGCCTGATTCCTATGCGACGGCGCATTTCACGGCGCCGGGCGAACCAGGCGTCATGATCGTCCCCATCAACTCATTGATCTTCCGGGCACAGGGGACGCAGCTTGCCAAGGTTGTAAACAATCATGTCCACCTGGTGGACGTCACCGTCGGGATCAATTACGGCACGACGATCCAGATTCTCAAGGGAATCAGCAAGACGGACCAGATCGTGGCCAATCCGACGGCGGACATGCTCGAAGGGGACGAGGTGAAGGTAGTTTCCGCGACCCGTGGTTATAATGATGCGACCGCTGCACCGCGAAAAAACCTTCCTGAAGCGAAGCCGGAGATGCAGGGCGATACGCGAGCGATGCCCAATGATGGCGCGCCAATGCCCCAGGAGGGCGCCCATCAATGAGCGTTGAAGCTTTTTTAAGTGCGGCGCATGTGCCGCGTGGTCGAGTGGCGATGCGGCGTGGCCTGGCTCTGGCGAGCGCGGGTCTGGTGGCGCTCCTTGCCGGTTGCGACCTCGCGCCCAAATATGAAGAGCCCAAATACATATATCCCAACGGATGGGCAGGGCACGGCGTGTTCGTGGACGGTCATCCGGCTGAGGAGGCTCCCCGGGGTGACTGGTGGAAAACATTTCACGATCCCGCTCTGGATACGCTCGAAGCCCAGATGCTTCAGAACAATCCGGACCTTCAGTCCGCCGCTGAAGCGTTCACGCAGGCGCGCGATATCGCGCGCGAAACCGAAGCGCGGCTCTATCCGCAGGTGGGTACCGCTGCGGGGATGAGCGACAACAAGACGTCCCTGACGCGTCTGTGGCGCGTTCCGGCGTCGTCCGCGCCGAGTTATGAATCGAGCGTGTTCTACAGCGGGGCCGCGACCTGGGAGCCGGATTTCTGGGACAGCATCCGCAACCAGGCGCATATGCAGAAGAATGCGGCGCAGGCCACGGCGGCCCAGTATGCGCTGACGCGGCTGAGTCTGGAGGCGGAGCTGGCATCGGACTATATCGGCCTGCGGGGGCTCGACGCCCAGCTCGCCGTTTATGCCGATTCCATCCGTTACTATCAGACGGCGGTACAGATCACGCGGCTCAGACAGGCGGGCGCCATCGCCGCCGGCATCGACGTTTCACGCGCTGAAAACCAGCTTTATTCGACCATGGCGGCGCAAAGCCAGGCCGTGGCGGAGCGGCAGGTTCTGGAGCATGCGATTGCGGTTCTGACCAACAAGGTTCCGGCGGGATTTCATGTCGCCTCGATCCTCCAGCAGAAAATTCCCATGGCGGAGGCGACGTTCTCCGCCGGGCTGCCTTCAACGCTGCTGGAAAGACGGCCTGATGTCGCGATGGCCGAACGGCGCCTCGCCGCGTCGAGCCGCGCCATTGGCGTCGCGCGGGCGGCCTTTTATCCGAACGTCACGTTTTCCGCGAGCGGCGGATTCATGAACAACGGCTTCGATCTCGCGAACATGGCCAATTCCATGTGGACCGTGGCGGTTCAGGCGGTGGAGCCGCTCTTTACCGGTGGTCTGCGTCGCGCAGCCTTGCAGCGCGCCTGGTCCCAGTATCGCCAGACGGTTGACGTTTATCGTGGCACGGTTCTGGCGGCGTTCCAGGACGTCGAGGACGGGCTGAGCCAGACGGCGCAGTTCCGCGAGCAGCAAAGACGCCAGCAGGAAGCGGTCGAAGCGGCCCTGCGCACGCAGAAAATGACGATGGCGCTCTATACCGGCGGTCTGACGAACTATCTGGACGTGGTCGTCGCCCAGCAGGCGGCACTGGTGGCGAGAATCGCCGAGGTCAGGGCGCAGACGACGCAACTTCAGGCTACGGTAAGGCTGGCGCGCGCTCTGGGCGGAGGCTGGAGTCGTGATGAACTGCCTTCGATCCGGTCCATCGAACCTTTCAAGCCCCTTCAGTACGAAGGATTGCACCATCCGACGCCGGCAGGCGGTATCGATCCCCATAATTCTCCCGCGGACAACGACCTTGGCGGCGGATATGGTACGATGCTCCACGGTCAGGGCTTGACAGGAGGCTCGATAGAGCGGTAAGGGGCCGCCTCCCAATTCGGAACGCGGGAGACGGGGTCAGGGCGTATGATGCGCTTCCCGTCGTGAGAACCGCGGTCCGGGCAACCATTAAGGAGCCCCGGATATGGCCAAAAAAGTTGTTGGCTACATCAAGTTGCAGATCCCGGCAGGCAAGGCGAATCCGTCGCCGCCGGTCGGACCCGCTCTCGGTCAGCGCGGCCTGAACATCATGCAGTTCTGCAAGGAGTTCAACGCCAAGACGCAGGGTCTCGAGCCCGGCATGCCGATCCCGGTCGTGATCACCGCGTTCGCCGATCGCACGTTCAGCTTCATCACGAAGACGCCGCCGAACACCTACTTCCTGCTGAAGGCCGCCAAGATTTCCAAAGGCAGCCAGACAGTCGGCAAGAGCGCGGCCGTCGGCAAGGTGACGACGGCGCAGCTGCGCGAGATCGCCGCCGAGAAGGCCAAGGACATGAACGCCAACGATCTGGACGCGGCCGTGCGCATGCTCGCCGGTTCCGCCAAATCGATGGGCATCACGGTGGTGGAGGGCTGATCTGATGGCCAAGAACAAGCGTATGGCGGCAGCGCTCGCCACCGTCGATCTCAGCAAGGCATATTCGCTGAATGAAGCCGTGTCGCTCGTCAAGGGCAACGCGAAGGCCAAGTTCGACGAAACGATCGAGCTTTCCCTGAACCTCGGCATCGACCCGCGCCATGCGGATCAGATGGTGCGCGGCCTGATTTCGCTGCCGAACGGCACGGGCAAGACGCTGCGCATCGGCGTGTTCGCTCGCGGCCCGAAGGCCGAGGAAGCGAAGGCGGCGGGTGCGGAAGTCGTGGGCGCCGAAGACCTGGCCGAGAAGATCCAGGCTGGCGAGATCGACTTCGATCGCTGCATTGCGACGCCGGATATGATGGCGCTCGTGGGTCGTCTGGGCAAGATCCTCGGTCCGCGCGGCCTGATGCCGAACCCGCGTCTTGGCACGGTCACGATGGACGTCAAGGGTGCTGTCGAGGCGGCCAAGGCCGGTCAGGTCGAGTATCGCGCCGAAAAGGCCGGTATCATCCATGCGGGCGTCGGCAAGGCGTCTTTTGGCGCCGAGAAGCTCGAAGAGAACATCAAGGCGCTGGTCGATGCCGTCCAGAAGGCTCGTCCGGCGGGCGCCAAGGGCACGTATCTGAAGAAGGCGGCTCTGTCTTCGACGATGGGTCCGGGCGTTCGCGTTGACGTGAGCACGTTCGGCGCCTGATTTTAAGAGATGACGTTGCGCCCTTTCGGGGCGCGGCGGCGTAGGGATGCGGATTTGTCTGCGTCCCAAACCTGTCCGAGATCGCACGTGACGCCCTTTGGGTGTTCTTAAAGGATCGCAAGATCCGCGCGCGTCAGACGGGGCGCCAGGGTTTTTGGCTGAAAGGCCACTTGCGCTGGGTTCCGACCGCTGGGACAGGCGAGCGGCAGTTCCACTTCATGGGGAACTGTCATGGGTAACCCGGCTGGGGGATTTCGGTTTCCCGGCTGACGAGGAGATGGGATTTGGACCGTCAGGAAAAACGGGCCTTTGTCGAATTCCTCGCCAACGTGTTTGGCAGCACGTCGCTGGTGGTCGTCACCCAGAACAAGGGTTTGACGGTCGCGGAAGTGACGGAGCTGCGTCGGCGCGTTCGTGCGGCGGGTGCGACATATAAGGTTGCGAAGAACCGGCTGGCCATCCGCGCTCTGGATGGGACCCAATTCGATGGCATCGCGCCTCTGCTGAAGGGTCCGACCGCGCTTGCGTGGTCCGAGGATCCCGTGGTCGCGGCGAAGTGTGTCGTCGAGTTCGCCAAGACGAATGACAAGTTGGTGGTGCTCGGTGGCGCCCTGGGTAATCAGACACTCGATGTGAATGGTATCCGGGCGCTCGCGGAGCTGCCGTCGCTGGACGAACTGCGTGCGAAGCTGCTGGGCATGATCCAGACACCGGCTACGCGCATCGCGGGTCTCACCCAGGCGCCGGCCGCACAGCTTGCGCGCGTTTTTGGCGCCTATGCCAAGAGTGGCGAAGCCGCCTGAGTCTTACACGGCATCCCGCCGTGTGGCGGGTATTGTCTTTCAGAAACCAGTGCATAAATTAAGGACCATACCAATGGCCGATCTGAACAAGATTGTTGAAGAACTCTCGGCTCTGACCGTTCTCGAGGCTGCCGAGCTCTCGAAGCTTCTCGAAGAGAAGTGGGGCGTTTCCGCCGCTGCTCCGGTCGCGGTCGCTGCTGGCCCCGCCGCTGCTGCCGCTCCGGCTGAAGAGCAGACCGAATTCACGGTGATCCTCGCTGACGCAGGCGACAAGAAGATCAACGTGATTAAGGAAGTCCGCGCCATCACCGGTCTGGGCCTGAAGGAAGCCAAGGACCTCGTCGAGGGCGCGCCCAAGACCGTCAAGGAAGGCGTGAACAAGGACGAGGCCGCCAAGATCAAGAAGGCTCTCGAAGAGGCTGGCGCGAAGGTCGAAGTCAAGTAAGACTTTTTCCGACCCTGCGTTGCTTTCAGGAGCGTCGGGGGTTCGAAAGGTTTGCGATGAGGGCGGGAATCGGAATCGGTTCCCGCCCGATTTGCCGTTGCGGCGGATTGGTCTAAGATGGCCGGTCTCCAGCAAGGCTGAGCATTTTAATTGACGTACGTGACCAGTCGTTCCGGTCGGCCGGCGGTACCCTATGGTACGCGGACGACCCGAAGGTCTGGTGCGGGAAGGCAGGGATAGATGAACGCGATCACCAAATCGTTCACGGGACGGAAACGCGTCCGTAAGAGTTTCGGGCGTATTCCCGAAATCGCGCCGATGCCAAACCTGATCGACGTGCAGCGCGCGAGTTACGAGACGTTCCTGCAGATGAACGTCCCGGCTGACAGCCGCCAGCAGATCGGTCTTCAGGAAGTTTTCCGTTCCGTATTTCCGATCAACGACTTCGCGGGTCGCGGTCGTCTGGAGTTCGTCTCCTACGAGCTGGAAGAGCCGAAATACGATGTCGAGGAATGCATCCAGCGCGGCCTGACGTTTGCCGCGCCGCTGAAGGTCATCCTGCGGCTGATCGTGTGGGATGTCGATGAGGATACGGGTTCGCGCTCGATCCGGGACATCAAGGAGCAGCCGGTCTATATGGGCGACATGCCGCTCATGACTGATAACGGCACCTTCATCATCAATGGCACGGAACGCGTCATTGTCAGCCAGATGCACCGCAGCCCGGGCGTCTTCTTCGATCACGACAAGGGCAAGACGCATGCGTCGGGCAAATATCTCTTTGCCGCGCGCGTCATTCCCTACCGCGGATCGTGGCTGGACTTCGAATTCGATGCCAAGGATCTGATCTACGTCCGCATTGACCGCAAGCGTAAGCTGCCGGTCACGACGCTCCTGTACGCACTTGAAGGGCAGAATTCGATTGCCGCCCGCGCCGCCAAGGCCGCCGAGGGCGGCGATGTCGGCGCCATGCCGATCCGTGGCATGGATCCCGACGAGATCCTGTCTTACTTCTATCAAACGGTCGTGTTTTCGAGCACGCCGAAGGGGTGGGCGCGTCCGTTCGATCCCGATGCGTTTCGTGGCCTCAAACTGCTGGAGCCGCTATGCGACGCGGCGACCGGGGAAGTGGTCGCAGCCGCCGAGACCAAGCTGACAGCGCGTCTGTGCCGCAAGATCGCCGAAAACACGCGGGACGTCCTCGTTGGCCGGATGGATCTGCTGGGTCGCTTCGTGGCGCACGATCTGGTCAATCCCGATACGGGCGAGATCTATGCGGAGGCCGGCGAGGAGCTGACCGAAGCCCGTCTGGTCGCGCTTGAAGAATCCGGCGTGACCGAACTGCCGATGCTGGCCGTCGATGGGTCGCACGGCCCATGGATCCGCAACACTTTGGCCGTCGACAAGAACGCAGCCCGTGAAGATGCGCTCGTCGATATCTACCGCATCATGCGTCCTGGCGAGCCGCCGACCCCCGACACCGCCGAGGCGATGTTCCAGGGCCTGTTCTTCGATCCGGACCGTTACGATCTTTCGGCCGTCGGCCGCGTTAAGATGAACATGCGTCTCGAAGTCGATGCGCCGGACACCATGCGCGTGCTGCGCAAGGAAGACATCCTGCGCACCGTGAAGATCATGTGCGAGCTCAAGGATGGTCGCGGCCAGATCGACGATATCGACAATCTCGGCAATCGTCGCGTCCGTTCTGTCGGCGAGCTGATGGAGAACCAGTATCGCGTCGGTCTTCTGCGCATGGAGCGTGCGATCCGCGAGCGCATGGGTTCGGTCGATATCGATACGGTCATGCCGCATGATCTGATCAATGCGAAGCCCGCGGCTGCGGCCGTGCGTGAATTCTTCGGCTCCTCGCAGCTCAGCCAGTTCATGGATCAGACAAATCCGCTCTCGGAAGTCACCCATAAGCGTCGTCTTTCGGCGCTTGGCCCGGGCGGTCTGACACGTGAGCGCGCGGGCTTCGAAGTCCGTGACGTTCATCCGACGCATTATGGCCGGATCTGCCCGATCGAGACGCCCGAAGGTCCGAATATTGGTCTGATCAACTCGCTTGCGACCTATGCCAAGGTGAACAAATACGGCTTCATCGAGACGCCGTATCGCCTGGTGAAGGACGGTGTCCTGCAGGACGGCTGGAAATACCTCTCCGCGATGGAAGAGGACAAGCTGATCGTGGCGCAGGCCGATGCGGGGCAGGACAAGGAGACGGGTCGTCTGACCGACGAACTGGTCTCGGTCCGTCGGTCCGGCGACTTCCGTCTGGTGCCGCCCGAGCAGGTCACGGCGTGCGACGTCTCGCCCAAGCAGCTTGTATCCGTCGCCGCTGCCCTGATTCCGTTCCTCGAGAACGATGACGCCAACCGCGCGCTCATGGGCTCGAACATGCAGCGTCAGGCTGTTCCGCTGGTGCGCTCGGATGCGCCGCTGGTCGGGACAGGCATGGAAGCCTCCGTCGCCCACGATTCAGGCGCGACCATCGTTGCCAAGCGCAATGGCGTCGTCGATCAGATCGATGGCGCGCGTATCGTCGTGCGCGCCACGGATGCGGCCGGGTCCACGCAGGGCGTCGATATCTACCGTCTGCGCAAATACATGCGCTCGAACCAGAGCACATGCATCAACCAGCGTCCGCTGGTGCGCGTCGGCGACACGGTTCATGCCGGTGACATCATCGCCGACGGTCCGTCGACGGAACTTGGCGAACTGGCGCTCGGTCGTAACGTGCTCGTCGCGTTCATGCCGTGGAATGGTTACAACTTCGAAGACTCCATCCTGATTTCCGAGCGCATTGCGCGTGATGACGTGTTTACCTCGATCCATATCGAGGAATTCGAAGTCATGGCGCGTGACACGAAGCTGGGTCAGGAAGAAATCACGCGCGACATTCCGAATGTCGGCGAGGAGGCTCTGCGCAACCTCGACGAGGCGGGCATCGTGTATGTCGGCGCTGAGGTGAACCCGGGCGACATTCTCATCGGCAAGGTCACGCCGAAGGGCGAGAGCCCGATGACGCCGGAAGAGAAGCTGCTTCGCGCCATCTTCGGCGAGAAGGCGTCCGACGTTCGTGACACATCGCTTCGCCTGCCGCCCGGTACGACGGGCACGATCGTGGACGTCCGCGTTTTCTCGCGGCGTGGCGTCGACAAGGACGAGCGCGCGATGGCCATCGAGCGCTCCGAGATCGAGCGTCTGACGAAGGATCGCGACGACGAACGCAGCATTCAGGAACGCAGCTTCCTGAACCGTCTGCGCGAGCGCCTCGTGAACCAGACGGCGGGATCGGGCTTCAAGGGCATCAAGTCGGGAACCGTTCTGACGGACGACGTTCTGGCTGAGCATCCGCGCGGCGCGTGGCGCAACATCGTGGTCGCCGACGACGCCGTGATGTCGGAGATCGAGACGATCCGTCGCGAATATGATGCGACGATCGGTCGTATCCAGGCCCGTTTCGACAGCAAGGTCGAGAAGCTCCAGCGCGGCGACGAACTGCCGCCCGGCGTCATGAAGATGGTCAAGGTCTTCGTCGCCGTGAAGCGCAAGCTTCAGCCGGGCGACAAGATGGCCGGTCGTCACGGCAACAAGGGCGTGGTGTCTCGCGTCGTGCCGGTCGAGGACATGCCGTTCCTCGAGGATGGCACGTCGGTCGATCTCGTGCTCAATCCGCTGGGCGTGCCTTCGCGCATGAATGTCGGGCAGATCCTCGAGACGCATCTTGGCTGGGCGTGCGCGAAGATCGGCCAGGACATCGGGCGTCTTGCCGATGACTATATGCGGGACGGCGAGAAGAAGCAGGAATTGCTGGCGCGTCTGGAAGATGTTTATGGCGAGGAGGTCTACAAGACCGATATCGCCACGCTTCCGAACGAGCAGCTTCTCGAACTGGCCGGAAATCTCCGCAAGGGCGTGCCGATCGCGACCCCGGTGTTCGATGGCGCGTCCATTCCGGACATCGAGGCGATGCTGGACAAGGCGGGCGTTGATCGTTCCGGGCAGTCCCAGCTCATCGACGGTCGCACGGGCGACCGGTTCGAGCGCAAGACGACGGTCGGCTATATTTACATGCTGAAGCTGCATCACCTTGTCGATGACAAGATCCATGCACGCTCGATCGGTCCGTATTCGCTTGTGACGCAGCAGCCGCTCGGTGGTAAGGCGCAGTTCGGTGGCCAGCGCTTCGGTGAAATGGAAGTCTGGGCCCTCGAGGCTTACGGCGCCGCCTACACGTTGCAGGAAATGCTTACCGTCAAGTCCGATGACGTTTCGGGTCGAACGAAGGTGTATGAAGCCATTGTCCGCGAACAAGACGACTTCGAGGCGGGTATTCCCGAGAGCTTCAACGTTCTGATCAAGGAACTGAAGTCGCTCGGACTGAATGTCGATCTGGAGGAAAGCGGTTCCTGATGCGGTCCATCGCTTCGTTCTCTCGGTTTATTTATAACGTGGGCGCGGCGACTTCGGTCGCCCGCCTTGCGAAATGGGGTTTCGGCGCATGAACGAACTCATGAAGATCCTTGGCCAGGGTGGTCAGACCCTGGCGTTCGACCAGATAAAGATTCAGCTGGCTTCGTCGGAGCAGATCCGCTCGTGGTCCTATGGCGAGATCAAAAAGCCGGAAACCATCAATTACCGGACGTTCAAGCCGGAACGTGACGGGCTTTTCTGCGCGCGTATTTTCGGGCCGATCAAAGACTACGAGTGCCTGTGCGGCAAATACAAACGCATGAAATTTCGCGGCATCGTCTGCGAAAAATGCGGTGTGGAAGTCACGCTGGCGAAGGTGCGCCGCGAGCGCATGGGTCATATTGAGTTGGCTTCGCCGGTCGCGCATATCTGGTTCCTGAAGTCGCTCCCGAGCCGTATCGGCCTCATGGTCGACATGACGCTGAAAGACCTCGAGAAGGTTCTGTATTTCGAGAGCTACGTGGTGCTCGAGCCGGGCACGAGTCCGCTCAAGCAGTTCAGCCTGCTGTCGGAAGATCAATATCTCGACGCGCTGGACGAATATGGCGATGACGGGCTCGAAGTCGGTATCGGCGCCGAGGCGGTCAAGAAGATCCTGACCCGTATCGATTGCGATGCGGAAAAGGTGAATCTGCGTCAGGAACTCAAGGACGCCACGTCAGAGGCAAAGCGGAAGAAGCTGGTCAAGCGTCTGAAGCTCGTCGAAGCGTTCTCGGAAAGCGGTTCCCGACCCGAATGGATGATTCTGGACCTCGTTCCGGTCATCCCGCCGGAACTGCGCCCGCTCGTTCCGCTGGATGGCGGTCGCTTCGCGACGTCGGACCTGAATGATCTCTATCGCCGGGTGATCAACCGTAACAACCGTCTGAAGCGCCTCATCGAACTCCGTGCGCCGGATATCATCGTCCGCAACGAAAAGCGGATGCTTCAGGAATCCGTCGATGCGCTGTTCGATAACGGCCGTCGCGGCCGTGCGATCACGGGAGCCAACAAGCGTCCGCTGAAGTCGCTGTCCGACATGCTCAAGGGCAAGCAGGGCCGCTTCCGTCAGAACCTTCTCGGCAAGCGTGTCGATTACTCGGGTCGTTCGGTCATCGTCGTCGGTCCTGAACTGAAGCTGCACCAGTGCGGCCTGCCGAAGAAGATGGCGCTCGAACTGTTCAAGCCGTTCATCTATTCGAAGCTCGAGAAATATGGCCACGCCACCACCATCAAGGCCGCGAAGCGGATGGTGGAAAAGGAACGTCCGGAAGTCTGGGATATCCTCGAAGAGGTGATCCGCGAGCATCCGGTCATGCTCAACCGTGCGCCGACCCTGCATCGCCTGGGTATTCAGGCGTTCGAGCCGATCCTGATCGAAGGCAAGGCAATCCAGCTCCACCCGCTCGTCTGTACCGCGTTCAATGCGGATTTCGACGGTGACCAGATGGCCGTGCACGTCCCGCTGTCGCTCGAAGCGCAGCTTGAGGCGCGCGTGCTGATGATGTCGACGAACAACATTCTCAGCCCCGCGAACGGCAAGCCCATCATCGTGCCGTCGCAGGACATCGTGCTCGGCCTGTATTATCTCAGCCTCGAAGTTCCCGAATATGCGGCGACTCCGGACAAGGCCGAATATGATGCGCAGGGCGGCCTCGTAAAGGCCGGTCCTTCGGCGTTCTCGTCGGTCTCGGAGATCGAACTGGCCATGCAGGCGGGTTCACTGAAACTGCATGACAAGATCCGCCTTCGTCGCGACATGATGGATGCCGACGGCAAGGTCAGCAGCCAGGTCGTTCTGACGACGCCGGGTCGCGCGCTGATCGCGCAGATCCTGCCGCAGCATCCGGCCATTCCGTTCGCGCTCGTGAACAAGCAGCTCACGAAGAAGAACGTCTCGGACGTCATCGACGCGGTTTATCGTCATTGCGGGCAGAAGGAAGCGGTCATTTTCTGCGACCGTCTGATGGGCCTCGGGTTCCGGCATGCGGCGCGCGCGGGCATCTCCTTCGGCAAGGATGACATGATCATCCCCGTCGAGAAGAAAGAGCTCGTCGAGCGTACGCAGGTCGAGATCAAGGAGTTCGAGCAGCAGTATCAGGACGGTCTGATCACGGCTGGCGAGCGCTATAACAAAGTGGTCGACGCATGGTCGCGCTGCACGGACGAAGTGCAGGCCGCGATGATGAAGGAGATTTCCAAGCAGGAAATCGGCAAGCCAACGAATTCGGTCTGGATGATGAGCCATTCGGGCGCCCGTGGGTCGCCGGCGCAGATGAAGCAGCTTGCGGGTATGCGCGGACTGATGGCCAAGCCGTCCGGCGAAATCATCGAGCAGCCGATCATCGCTAACTTCAAGGAAGGTCTGTCGGTTCTCGATTACTTCACGTCGACGCACGGCGCCCGCAAGGGACTGGCCGATACGGCGCTGAAAACCGCGAACTCCGGCTATCTGACGCGTCGTCTCGTCGATGTGGCGCAGGATTGCATCATCGTCGAGGAGGATTGCGGGACCGAGCGTGGTCTTACTGTCCGGGCCGTGATGGACGGGGGCGAAGTCGTTTCGTCGCTTTCCGAACGTATTCTCGGACGGACGCTGGCCGTCGACGTTCTTCAGCCTGTGACGGGCGAAGTCCTTTATCCGGCGAACACGCTGGTTGAGGAGCCTGAAGCTGAGGCGATCGAAAAGGCGGGCGTCGAAAGTCTTCTGATTCGCTCCGTCCTGACCTGTGACAGTCGGGTTGGTGTCTGCGGCAAGTGCTACGGACGTGACCTGGCTCGCGGAACACCGGTAAATATCGGTGAAGCGGTCGGCGTGATCGCAGCACAGTCGATCGGTGAGCCGGGCACGCAGCTGACCATGCGTACATTCCATATCGGTGGTGCGGCGACCCGTGGTGCCGAGCAGTCGATGGTCGAGGCGTCCCGCGACGGCAAGGTCACGATTCGTAATCGTAACGTTGTCGAGAACAGCCAGGGCATGCCGATTGTCATGTCACGTAACTGCGAAATCGTGCTGACGGACGACAAGGGCGCCGAGCGCGGCCGTTTCCGTGTGCCGTACGGGGCACGTCTGATGGTGACGGAAGGGCAGGAGGTCACACGTGCCCTCAAGATGGCGGAGTGGGATCCCTATACCCTCCCGATCATCACCGAGCAGTCCGGTAAGGTCGAGTATCTCGATCTCATCGACTCCATCACGCTCGTCGAGCGTATGGATGAGGTGACGGGCCTGACTTCCAAGGTCGTGGTCGACTACAAGCAGGCATCCAAGGGTGTGGACCTTCGTCCCCGCCTCCAGCTCAAGGACGCTGCCGGCAATGTCATGAAGCTGGCGAATGGCAACGAGGCGCGTTACTTCCTCGCGCCGGACTCGCTGCTGTCGGTTGAGAATGGCGCGATGGTGCATGCGGGTGACGTGCTGGCGCGTATTCCGCGTGAAGGCTCGAAGACGCGCGACATCACGGGCGGTCTGCCGCGTGTGGCGGAGCTGTTCGAGGCCCGTCGTCCGAAGGACCATGCCGTCATTGCGGAAACCGATGGTCGGATCGAGATCGGCAAGGATTACAAGTCGAAACGCTGCATCATCGTGAAGAACGACGATACAGGCGAGGAGACCCAGTATCTGATCCCCAAGGGCAAGCACGTTTCCGTTCAGGAAGGCGACTTTGTTCAGAGGGGCGATCCGCTGGTCGACGGTCCGCGTGTGCCTCATGACATTCTCAAGGTCATGGGCGTGGAAGCGCTGTCGGATTACCTGGTGAATGAAATCCAGGACGTCTATCGACTGCAGGGCGTCAAGATCAATGACAAGCATATCGAGGTGATCGTTCGCCAGATGCTGCAGAAGGTTGAGGTTCTGGATCCGGGCGATACGACCTATCTGATCGGCGAGACGGTGGATCGCATCGAGTTCGAGGGCGAGAATGCAAAGCGTCTCGCGGCGCAGGAGCAGCCCGCGGTCGCGATGCCGGTCCTCCAGGGGATCACCAAGGCTTCGCTGCAGACGCAGTCGTTCATATCGGCGGCTTCTTTCCAGGAAACCACGCGCGTCCTCACGGAGGCGGCTACGGCCGGCAAGGTGGATACGTTGAACGGTCTCAAGGAGAACGTGATTGTCGGGCGTCTGATCCCGGCGGGCACGGGCAGCGTGATGAATCGCCTGCGCGCGGTGGCGGCCGGTCGCGACCGGCAGCGGGTGACCGGGGCGTCCAAGGAGGTTTCCGACGCCGCGGAGTGATCCGGGCGAATCCGATCGAAACAGGGTGGGGTCTCTCCACCCCGTTTCGCTATCGGGACCAGGGGTAAAGCAACCTGGCCGAATCGTTGTGCGACTCTGTTTGTCTGCTTGACTTTCAGTCGTTCTCACCGTAGGTTCCGCGCCCTCGGCTACCCCCGTCTTGCGAGACGCCAAAGCCGGTTGATAGACACCATGCACGCCTGCGGCGCCGCCCTTCCTGATGTTGGGCCAAGGCCGCAAGCGGAAAGACTGTCAGAGGCGCGCGACATTCCGTCGCACGCCGGTATTTGTTATGAGTAAGCGATCGGACCTGCTGGTTCGGTTGCGCGGATGAGCAAGGATCGGGAAGGGCGTATGCCGACCATCAACCAGTTGATCGCCAAGGGCCGCGAGCCTGCTGCCAAGCGGAATAAAGTGCCTGCTCTGCAGGGTTGCCCCCAGAAGCGCGGCGTTTGCACGCGCGTCTATACGGTGACTCCGAAGAAGCCGAACTCGGCGCTGCGTAAGGTTGCCAAGGTGCGCCTGACCAACGGGCATGAGGTCGTGAGCTACATCCCTGGCGAGGGCCACAACCTGCAGGAGCACAGCGTCGTGTTGATCCGCGGCGGTCGCGTCAAGGATCTTCCGGGTGTGCGTTATCACATCCTGCGCGGCGTTCTTGACACGCAGGGCATTGCGAAGCGCCGTCAGCGTCGTTCGCTTTATGGCGCGAAGCGTCCGAAGTAAGAGGAATATAGGGTATGAGCCGCCGTCATCGCGCCGTAAAGCGCGAGATCCTTCCCGATCCGAAATTCGGAGACGTCGTCATCACGCGCTTCATGAATGCGCTTATGTACGACGGCAAGAAGTCCACAGCCGAAGGCATCGTTTATGGTGCGCTCGAGGTCATGCGCCGCCGTGGCGGCGCGCAGGCTGACGCCGTGGCGATGTTCCACGCCGCGCTGGATAATGTGAAGCCTGCCGTCGAGGTGCGTTCGCGCCGCGTTGGTGGCGCCACCTATCAGGTGCCTGTCGAAGTTCGCACGGAGCGCCGTCAGGCCCTGGCGATCCGCTGGCTGATCGATGCGTCGCGCAAGCGTGGCGAGACCACGATGCAGGAGCGTCTGTCAAACGAGCTGACCGATGCGGTGAACAATCGTGGTTCCGCCGTCAAGAAGCGCGAAGACACGCATCGCATGGCGGAAGCGAATAAGGCATTCAGCCACTATCGCTGGTAAGAAAAACCGGCTAGCGGGCGTCGGGCTGGCATCTTCGCGCCAGCTCATGAGATTTTAGGTAGTCTTCCCCGCCGCTGACCGGCGGCGGAATCTGGAGAGAAACGATGGCAAAGGCCAAATTCGAGCGGACGAAGCCGCACTGCAACATCGGCACCATCGGTCACGTTGACCATGGCAAGACCTCGCTGACGGCGGCGATCACCAAGACGCTGGCGAAGTCGGGCGGTGCTGAATACAAGGCATACGACCAGATCGACGCAGCGCCGGAAGAGCGCGCTCGTGGCATCACGATCTCGACGGCGCACGTTGAGTACGAGACGAAGAACCGTCACTACGCTCACGTCGACTGCCCGGGTCATGCCGACTACGTGAAGAACATGATCACGGGTGCGGCTCAGATGGACGGCGCGATTCTCGTTGTGTCCGCTGCCGACGGTCCGATGCCTCAGACGCGTGAGCACATCCTGCTTGCCCGTCAGGTCGGCGTCCCGGCGCTGGTCGTGTTCCTGAACAAGGTCGACCAGGTTGACGATCCGGAGCTGCTTGAGCTCGTGGAGATGGAAGTTCGTGAACTTCTGTCGTCCTATCAGTTCCCCGGCGACGATATCCCCATCGTCAAGGGTTCGGCTCTGGTGACGCTGGAAGATGGCGATGCGACGATCGGTGAAGACCGTATTCTGGAGCTGATGGAAGCCGTCGACACCTATATTCCGCAACCGGAGCGTCCGGTTGACCGTCCGTTCCTGATGCCGATCGAAGACGTGTTCTCGATCTCGGGTCGTGGCACGGTGGTCACGGGTCGCGTTGAGCGCGGCGTTGTCAACGTCGGTGACGAAGTCGAGATCGTCGGCCTCAAGGACACCGTCAAGACGACGGTCACGGGCGTCGAAATGTTCCGCAAGCTGCTCGATCGCGGTGAGGCCGGTGACAATATCGGTGCGCTGGTTCGTGGCACGAAGCGTGAAGACGTCGAGCGTGGTCAGGTTCTGGCCAAGCCCGGCTCCATCACGCCGCACAAGAAGTTCAAGGCCGAGGCCTACATCCTCACGAAGGAAGAGGGTGGTCGTCATACGCCGTTCTTCACGAACTATCGTCCGCAGTTCTACTTCCGCACGACCGACGTCACGGGCGTCGTTCAGCTGCCGGAAGGCGTGGAAATGGTGATGCCGGGCGACAACGTCGCCATGGATGTCGAGTTGATCGCTCCGATCGCCATGGATGAAGGTCTGCGTTTCGCGATCCGCGAAGGCGGCCGCACGGTTGGCGCTGGCGTCGTGGCTTCCATCACGGCGTAACGCGCGCAAGCAAAGTCCCGAACTGACGGGCCCCGGTCGGATCTTCCGGCCGGGGCCATCTTTCGGGAGCAACGAAGGATAGCAGGGTAAGACCCGAACCTTTTGAGTTGGACGATTGGTAATATGGACAACCAGAACATCCGCATTCGCCTGAAGGCGTACGATCACCGCGTGCTGGACAACAGCACCAAGGAGATCGTCAACACGGCGAAGCGTACGGGTGCGCGGGTTCGGGGTCCTATCCCGCTGCCGACGCATATTGAACGGTTCACTGTGAACCGCTCCCCGCATGTGGACAAGAAGAGCCGCGAGCAGTTCGAAATTCGGACCCATCGCCGGCTGCTCGACATTGTCGAGCCGACACCGCAGACCGTGGACGCCCTCATGAAGCTCGACCTCGCCGCTGGCGTTGACGTCGAGATCAAACTGTAAGGTCCAGACGATGCGTACCGGATTGATCGCAAGAAAGCTGGGCATGACCCGGCTCTTTAAGGAAGACGGCACTCATGTGCCGGTTACTGTCCTTCATCTCGATGATGTTGAGGTGGTGGACGCACGTACCCAGGAGCGTGACGGCTACACGGCCGTGCAGCTCGGCATTGGCAAGGCGAAGGTGAAGAACGTCACCAAGCCGATGCGTGGGCATTATGCCCGCGGCAAGGTCGAGCCGAAGCAGCATCTCGTCGAGTTCCGCGTGGCTGAAGGCGCCGTGCTTGAGGCTGGCTCCAAGCTGTCTGCTGCTCATTTCGTCGTCGGCCAGAAGGTTGACGTGACGGGTACCAGCAAGGGCAAAGGCTTCGCCGGCGCCATGAAGCGTTGGAACTTCGCAGGTCTCGAGGCCTCGCACGGTGTGTCCATCAGTCACCGTTCGCACGGTTCGACTGGCCAGAGGCAGGACCCGGGCAAGGTGTTCAAGGGGAAGAAGATGGCCGGTCACCTCGGTGACGAGCGTATCACGACCCTGAACCTCGAGATTGCCGCCGTCGACGCGGAGCGCAACCTCCTGCTGGTTCGTGGAGCTATTCCGGGCGCGAAGAACGGTCTCGTTCTGATCCGCGATGCGATCAAGAAGGCCCGCCACGCGGAAGCGCCGTATCCGGCAGCGACCGTGGCAGCCGCCGGTTAAGGACAGAGGGTGATGGAATACGATATCAAGACCCTCGATAACGGTAGCGCCGGTTCGGTGACGCTGCCCGAGGAGATCTTCGCGGTGACGCCGCGTAGTGACATCATGGCTCGCGTTGTTCACTGGCAGTTGGCGAAGCGCCGTGCCGGTACGCATTCGACGAAGGGCATGGGTGAGGTTTCTGGCACGACCAAGAAGCCTTACAAGCAGAAAGGCACAGGTTCGGCTCGTCAGGGTTCGCTCCGTGCGCCGCAGTATCGCACCGGTGGTGTGGTTCATGGACCGGTCGTTCGCGATCACGGCTATGATCTGCCCAAGAAAGTGCGTCGACTGGGTTTGGTCTCCGCGCTTGCGATGAAGGCGCAGGAGGGCAAGCTTGTCGTGCTCGAGAGCGCTTCGGGAATTTCGAAGACCCGTGAAGCTGCGGATAAGCTGCGCGTTCTGGGTTGGAACTCGGCGTTGATCGTCGATGCGTCCGTAGACGAGGGTTTCGGCCGTGCGGTCCGTAATCTTCCGAAGATTGACGTCCTGCCGACGATTGGCGCGAACGTCTATGACATTCTCAACCACGACGTGCTGGTGCTGACGCGCGCCGGGCTCGAGGGTTTGAAGGAGCGCCTGGCATGACGGCGGAAAACGTGCTTGCGC
The DNA here is from genome assembly GCF_029309905.1 of Brytella acorum. Lineage (GTDB taxonomy): Bacteria > Pseudomonadota > Alphaproteobacteria > Acetobacterales > Acetobacteraceae > Brytella > Brytella acorum. The sequence continues at coordinate 249,430 of NZ_JARBJP010000003.1, read as the reverse complement.
GCCGCGTCAAGGCGGAACGCATGTCGCGCGAAGCGATGTTCGACATCATTCGCGCTCCAGTGATTACGGAGAAGGCGACGCTGCTTTCCGAACGTAACCAAGTGGTCTTCAAGGTCTCGAAAAACGCGGCCAAGCCGGAGATCAAGGTTGCGGTCGAGACGTTGTTCGGCGTCAAGGTCCTTGCCGTGAACACGTTGATCCAGAAGGGCAAGAACAAGGTGGTCAAGGGCCGCCGTGGTCGCCGCTCGGATTACAAGAAGGCGTATGTTCAGCTTGCCGAAGGTCAGTCCATTGACCTGACGGCGAAGCTGGCCTGACGCGGGATAGATTACCATGGCACTGAAGCACTTTAGTCCCACGACGCCGAGCACGCGCAACACGGTGCTGATTGATCGCAGCGAGCTCTACAAGGGCAAGCCGATCAAGACGCTGACCGAGGGAAAGAACAAGACGGGCGGCCGCAACAATCACGGCCGCACCACCTCGTTCTTCCGTGGCGGTGGTCACAAGCAGTCGTATCGTTATGTCGATTTCAAGCGTCGCAAGTTTGATGTCGGCGCAACCGTCGAGCGTCTCGAATACGATCCGAACCGTACGGCTTTCATCGCTCTCATCAAGTATGATGACAGCGAACTGGCCTACATTCTGGCTCCGCAGCGCCTCCAGGTCGGTGATCGCGTCATCGCCGGTGAGCGTACCGACGTGAAGCCGGGCAATGCGATGCCGCTTGGCTCGATGCCTGTCGGCACGATCGTGCACAACATCGAGCTGAAGCAGGGCGCTGGTGGCAAGATGGCGCGCTCGGCCGGCACTTATGGTCAGCTGGTCGGCAAGGATTCGGGCTATGCCCAGATCAAGTTGCAGTCCGGCGAGCTGCGCGTCGTTCGTGGCGAATGCATGGCGACGGTTGGCGCGGTTTCGAACCCGGACAACATGAACCAGCATCTTGGCAAGGCCGGTCGTAACCGCTGGCTCGGACGTCGCCCGCATAACCGCGGCGTCGTCATGAACCCGGTCGATCACCCGCATGGTGGTGGTGAGGGCCGTACCTCGGGTGGCCGTCATCCGGTGACGCCGTGGGGCAAGCCGACCAAGGGCGCGAAGACTCGTACCAACAAGAAGACGGATAGCCTGATCATCCGTCGCCGCAAGACCGGCAAGTAAGAGGGGGCAATTAGAGATGGCACGTTCCGTCTGGAAGGGCCCGTTCGTTGACGGGTTTTTGTTCGGCAAGGCCGAAGCCGCGCGGGCTTCGGGCCGCAACGAGGTGATCAAGATCTGGTCGCGTCGCTCGACCATTCTGCCGCAGTTCGTCGGTCTGACGTTCGGCGTTTATAACGGGCACAAGTTTCTGCCGGTGCAGGTGTCAGAAAACATGGTGGGTCACAAGTTCGGCGAATTTTCGCCGACGCGGACCTTCCATGGTCATGGCGCCGACAAGAAGTCGAAGCGAGGCTGATCATGAGCAAGCCGAAGCATATCCGCACGTTGGCGGACACCGAGGCGCTGGCGGTTGCGCGCAACCTTCGGGTCAGCCCGCGCAAGCTGAATCTGGTGGCGGCGATGATTCGCAATCAGCCCGCCGATAAGGCGATCGCGGCTTTGACGTTTTCGCGTCGCCGTATTGCTCAGCAGGTTCGTAAGACCCTCGAGAGCGCGGTCGCCAACGCCGAGAACAACCATCAGCTCGATGTCGACCAACTGGTCGTCAAGACGGCCGAAGTGGGCAAGTCGATCGTGATGAAGCGCTTTCATGCACGTGGTCGCGGACGTTCCGCTCGCATCGAGAAGTTCTTCAGTCATCTGAAGATCGTTGTCGCCGAGCGCGCCGCGGAAGAGGCGCCCGCGCCGAAGGGCCGCAAGGCCCAGGATGCAGCTGAGCAGAAGGCAGCCTGATATGGGACATAAAGTCAATCCGATCGGGCTGCGGCTCGGGATCAATCGCACCTGGGATAGTCGTTGGTACGCCGAAACCGACTATTCCAAGCTTCTGCATGAAGACCTGAAGCTGCGCGCTTATCTGCGTCGGAAGCTCTCCGGTGCTGGCGTTTCTCGCGTTGTCATCGAGCGTCCGGCAAAGAAGCCCCGTGTGACGATCTACGCCGCCCGTCCGGGCGTCGTGATCGGCAAGAAGGGCCAGGACATCGATGCACTGCGCAAGGATCTCAGCCGCATGGCCAAGGCTGATGTCGCGCTGAATATCGTTGAAATCCGCAAGCCGGAGATCGACGCTACGCTCGTCGCCGAGAGCATCGCACAGCAGCTCGAGCGCCGCGTTGCATTCCGTCGCGCCATGAAGCGTTCTGTTCAGTCGGCGATGCGTCTTGGGGCCCAGGGGATCCGGATCAATTGCTCCGGTCGTCTCGGCGGTGCGGAAATCGCGCGTGTGGAATGGTATCGCGAAGGTCGCGTTCCGCTTCATACATTGCGCGCTGACATCGATTACGGTACAGCGACCGCCAAGACGACGTACGGCACATGCGGTGTGAAGGTCTGGATCTTCAAGGGTGAAATCCTTGCTCAGGATCCGTTGGCCCAGGATCGCCGTGCCGCTGAGCAGGCGCCGCAGCGCTGAGTTGAGAGATGACGCGCCGCGAGGCGCATGAGGATAGAGACTATGCTTTCCCCGAAGCGGACGAAGTTTCGCAAGGCTCATAAGGGCCGTATCCATGGGTTGGCCAAGGGTGGGACGACGCTGAACTTCGGCGCGTTCGGCCTGAAGGCCCTTGAGCCCGAGCGTGTTACAGCACGCCAGATCGAGGCATCGCGTCGTGCGATTACGCGTGCCATGAAGCGCGCAGGTCGCGTGTGGATCCGGATTTTCCCGGATTTGCCCGTCTCGACCAAGCCTGCCGAAGTGCGCATGGGCTCCGGCAAGGGTTCGCCTGAGTTCTGGGTGGCGCGTGTCAAGCCCGGCCGCATTCTTTTCGAAATCGAAGGTGTGCCGCCGGAAGTGGCGCGCGAGGCTCTGGCTCTGGGCGCCGCGAAGCTGCCGATTAAGACGAAGTTCATCACCCGCATCGGGGAGGCGTGATATGGCTGACGCTTATAAGGTTGCCGATCTTCGCGCGAAGAGCGGTGATGAACTCAAGACGCTGCTTCAGGATCTGAAGCGCGAACAGCTTAACCTTCGGTTTCAGGCCGCGACCGGCCAGTCCGAAGGGCAGGGGCGTGTTCGCATCCTGCGTCGAGCGATCGCCCGTATCAAAACGGTGGTCCACCAGTCCAAGAACAGTGCGGGCGCAAAAACGTCCGCCACAAAGTCCTGAGAGGTAACGGGCGATGCCGAAGCGCGTCCTGAACGGGCGAGTGACCAGCGACAAGATGGACAAGACGGTGACCGTCCTTGTCGATCGTCGTGTCATGCACCCGCTCTATAAGAAGTTCATTCGCCGGTCGAAGAAGTATGCGGCCCATGATGAACTGAATGAATGCAAGATTGGCGATATGGTGCGCATTGAAGAGTGCATGCCGATTTCCAAGCGGAAGACCTGGACGGTGATTACGCGTAACGGTGCCCCTTTCGGCCCCGCCGCGGCCGACCCGGTTTCCGTCTGAAAGGGGACTGAGGAATGATCCATCCCGAGACCAACCTCGACGTGGCCGACAATTCCGGCGCGCGTCAGGTGCAGTGCATCAAGGTGCTGGGCGGTTCCAAGCGGAAGACCGCCTCGGTCGGCGACGTGATCGTCGTGTCCGTCAAGGAAGCGATTCCCCGCGGTAAGGTTAAGAAGGGCGATGTTCACCAGGCGGTGATCGTTCGTACTTCTTATCCCGTGCGTCGCGCTGACGGTTCGGCCATCCGTTTCGACCGGAACGCGGCAGTGCTAATCAACAAGCAGCAGGAGCCGATTGGCACCCGTATCTTTGGACCGGTTGTTCGTGAACTGCGCGCGCGCAAGTTCATGAAAATCATCTCGCTGGCGCCGGAGGTACTGTAATGGCTGCACGTATCAAGAAGGGCGACCAGGTTCTGGTCATTTCCGGAGCCGCGCGTGGAACGCGCGGTGAGGTACTGTCCGTCCTGCCGCAGGCCGAGAAGGCCGTCGTTCGCGGCGTCGCGGTGGCGAAGCGTCATACGAAGCCCAGCCGTACCAATCAGGACGGTGGCATCGTTGCCAAGGAGATGCCCGTGCATCTCTCGAATCTGAAACTGGTCGATCCCAAGAGCGGCAAGCCGACACGCGTCGGTTTTCGTGTTCTCGAGAATGGTCACAAGGTCCGCGTCGCCAAGGTGACCGGCGAAGTCATCGAAGGCTGAGGGGGCGACAATGAGCGATATGACACGCAACGTTCCGCGTCTCCATCAGCGGTACAAGGATATTCTTCGCGAGCAGCTCACGAAGGAATTCGACTACAAGAACCCGATGCAGGTGCCCAAGCTCGAGAAGATCGTGCTGAACATGGGCGTCGGCGAAGCGGCGGGCGATCAGAAGAAGCTCGATGCGGCCGTGGCCGAAATGGCGGCGATCTCCGGTCAGAAGCCGGTGAAAACGCTGGCCCGCAAGGCGATCGCAGGTTTCAAGATCCGCGAGGGTCTGCCGATCGGCTGTAAGGTCACGCTGCGTCGTCAGCGGATGTATGAGTTTCTCGATCGTCTCGTGACGATCGCGATGCCCCGTATCCGCGACTTCCGTGGCTTGCCGGGCAACAAGGGCTTTGATGGTCGCGGCAATTTTGCCATGGGCATCAAGGAGCAGATCGTTTTCCCTGAAATCGATTACGATAAGGTCGATTCGGTTCGCGGTATGGATATCATCTTCGTGACGAGTGCGAAGACGGATGCCGAGGCCAAGGCGCTGCTCAAGGCGTTTGATCTGCCGTTCCAGGCTTGATTTCGGAGGTTGAGCCGGCTTTTTCGCTTTCCAAGCGAAGGTCGGCCTCCTATACAGACACGCTGTTTGGAAAACCGTTGGGATTGGCCCGACAGGTTCCGGGAGAATATTGAACATGGCAAAAGTCTCCGCCGTGAACCGTAACGCCAAGCGCGCCTATATGGCGAAGCGCGATAAGGCGAAGCGGACCGCGTTGAAAGATATCATCAAGGATCGTGATCGCCCCGTAGAGGAGCGTTTCGAGGCTTCCATCAAGCTGGCGGAACTGCCCCGTAACGGTGCTGCGGTACGGGTTCGGCTGCGCTGCAAGCTGACGGGTCGCTCCCGCGCCAATTACCGGAAGTTCGAGCTGTGCCGTATAGCGCTGCGCGATCTGGCCTCCAACGGCCACATCCCCGGTATGGTCAAGTCGAGCTGGTAAGGCGGTAGTATATGTCTCTTTCTGATCCGCTGGGTGATATGCTCACCCGCATCCGCAACGCGCAGCGTGCGCGTCATGCGGCATGCATCGCACCGGCTTCCAAGCTGCGCGCCAACGTTCTCGAGGCTCTGCGTCGCGAAGGTTATATCCGTGGTTACCAGACCGAGGAGCTCCGCAAGGGCATCTCGCAGCTGCGCATCGAGCTGAAATATGCCGACGGCCAGCCGGTGATCAAGGAAATCCATCGCGTCTCCAAGCCCGGGCGTCGCGTTTATTCCAAGATCAAGGAATTGCCGCGCGTCTATGCCGGGCTTGGCGTGTCGATCCTCTCAACCCCGCGTGGTGTCCTTTCGGACATCGAGGCTCGCGCCGCCAATGTTGGCGGCGAAGTCCTCTGCCGCGTGTTCTGAGGAGAGACTCATGTCACGTGTTGGTAAATATCCCGTTGCCATTCCGGCTGGTGTGGACGTCGCGATCGCTGATGGTTCCCTGACGGTCAAGGGCAAGCGCGGCTCGCTCAGCATTCCGCTTTCGCGTCTTGTCGAGGCGAAGGTCGAGGACGGCTCGGTCGCGGTGAAGCCTGTCGGCAATCGCTCGAGCGAAAACTGGACGATGTGGGGCACGACGCGCGCTCTGATCGCCAATCTCATCAAGGGTGTTTCGGAGGGCTTCTCCAAGACGCTCGAGATTCAGGGAACGGGTTTCCGTGCGTCAGTCCAGGGTTCGAATCTCGTAATGAACCTCGGTTTTTCGCACGACGTCGTTTATCCGATCCCGGCTGACGTCAAGATCACGACGCCGCGTCCCACCTCGATCACCGTCGAAGGTAACGACAAGCAGCGTGTGGGTCAGGTTGCGCTCGACATTCGTAATTTCCGCAAGCCGGAGCCCTACAAGGGCAAGGGTGTGCGTTACGAGACCGAAGTGCTCCGTCGTAAGGAAGGCAAGAAGAAATAATGGCTACGCAGCAGGGTTTGCAGGAGCGTCGCCGTCAGCGGCTGCGCTTCCAGCTTCGCCGCAAGAGCGGTGGCCGGCCGCGTTTGTCGGTCTTCCGCTCTGGCAAGAACATCTATGCTCAGGTGATCGACGACGCCGCAGGCGTTACGCTTGCAAGCGCGTCGACGCTGGAGAAAGATCTTCGTTCGGCTGGAAAGACGGGCGCGAACGTCGATGCGGCTTCGGTGATCGGCAAGCTTATTGCCGAACGCGCCAAAGCAGCGGGCGTCGATAAGGTCGTCTTCGATCGCGGTTCGTATCTGTATCACGGTAGGGTTAAGGCCCTGGCGGAAGCTGCCCGCGAGGGCGGGCTTGCGTTCTAAGGAGAGATCACACATGGCACGAGAGCCAAGAGAAGGCGGCCGTGGTGGTCGCGATCGTGACCGCGAACAGGACGACCTGGTCGACAAGCTGGTAACGATCAACCGTGTCGCCAAGGTGGTCAAGGGTGGACGTCGTTTCGCTTTTGCCGCGCTGGTTGTCGTCGGTGACCAGAAGGGGCGTGTGGGCTTCGGAGCTGGCAAGGCTCGTGAAGTTCCCGAGGCGATCCGTAAGGCCACCGAGCGTGCGAAGCGCACGATGATCCGTGTTCCGATGAAAGAGGGGCGCACGCTGCATCACGACACGTACGGGCATTTCGGTGCTGGCAAGGTCGTTGTGCGTGCGGCCGAAGCCGGAACGGGTATCATCGCCGGTGGTCCGATGCGCGCGGTGTTTGAATCGCTGGGTGTCAGCGATGTCGTTGCCAAGTCGCTCGGAACGCGTAACCCGCACAACATGGTGAAGGCGACCTTTGACGCTCTTCAGCATTGCAGCAGCCCGCGCGCCGTGGCGAATCGTCGTGGCAAGAAGGCTTCTGAGTTGTTCGGCAAGCGCGAGACTGCGATCGAGGAACATGTGGAGGCCGCTCATGGCTGACGCTAAGAACACCGTCCGCATCAAACAGATCGCCTCGGGGATCGGTAAGGTCGCCTCGCAGAAGCAGACGCTTGTGGGGCTCGGCCTGCGCGGTATCGGCAGTGTGCGTGAGCTGGAGGATACACCTTCGGTTCGTGGCATGATCCGTAAGATCGCCCACCTTGTGAAGGTGGAGGACTAACATGAAGCTCAATGAAATTCGTGATAATGAGGGTTCTCATTATCGCAAGAAACGCCTTGGTCGCGGAATCGGGTCCGGTAAGGGCAAGACTTCCGGTCGCGGCGTTAAGGGGCAGAAGGCGCGCGAAGGCGTATCTCTCAATGGTTTTGAGGGTGGCCAGCTTCCGCTGTATCGCCGTATGCCGAAGCGCGGCTTCAAGAACATCTTCCGCAAGGTTTACGCTCCCGTGAACCTGACGAAGATTGAGAAGGCGATCGCTGATGGCAAGCTCAAGGCCGATGTGGTTGTTGACGAGAAGGCGCTGGCCGCAGCGGGTCTGATCGGGACTGGTAAATATGCCGGTGTCCGTCTGCTCGCCTCCGGTGCTCTGACCCACAAGGTTTCGATCGAGGTCTCCGGCGCTTCTGCCGCGGCGGTTGCCGCGGTGGAAAAGGCTGGCGGTTCGGTGAAGGTGACCGTGACTAAGGAAGAGGCCGCTCCGGCAGCCTGATCCTGAATGCGACACGACGCGCGCTTTACATCGGGCGGGCGTCACTGTTGAACTGGACAGCGTCCCGCGCCCGCGCGGCGGCGCTGTTTTTGTGAAAGGACCAGTAGATGGCCTCGTCTGCGGAGCAGCTCGCCGCCAATCTCAATATGAGTTCGTTTGCGAAGGCGACAGAGCTCAAGAAGCGTATCTGGTTCACGCTCGGAGCCCTCATCGTCTACCGGCTTGGCACCTACATCCCTGTGCCGGGTGTGGATGCGACGGTTATGGGACAGCTTCTGGCCCAGCATCAGGGCGGCATCCTGGGCATGTTCGACATGTTCACCGGCGGCGCTCTCGGTCGCATGACGGTGTTCGCGTTGAACATCATGCCCTATATCAGCGCATCCATTATCGTGCAGTTGCTCTCGACAGCACTTCCTTCGTTGGAAGCGTTGAAGAAGGAAGGCGAGCAGGGACGCAAGAAGCTCAATCAATACACGCGTTACCTGACGGTCTTTATCGCGTTGTTCCAGGCATACGGTATCGCCGTCGGGCTGGAGAACATGACGAGCAGCGGTGCTTCGGCCGTCGTCGCTCCAGGGGCATTTTTCCTTATTTCCTGCGTTGTGACGCTCGTCGGCGGGACAATGTTCCTGATGTGGCTTGGCGAGCAGATCACGGCCCGTGGCGTTGGTAACGGGATATCGCTGATTATTTTTGCCGGCATCGTCGCAAATCTGCCGAATGCACTCGTGAGCCTGTTTCAGCTCGGCTATACCGGGGCGCTCTCTCCGGTTTTCGTGCTGATCTTCCTGGTCCTCGCAGCGCTGACGATCGCGTTCATCGTGTTTATGGAAATGGCGCAGCGTCGCGTGGTGATTCAGTATCCCAAGCGGCAGGTCGGCAATCGTGTCTATGGTGGCGATTCCACGCATATGCCGCTGAAGGTCAACACGGCTGGCGTGATTCCGCCCATCTTCGCATCTTCCGTGCTATTGATTCCTGTCACCGTTTCGGGATTCATGAACGGGAAATCAATGCCCGGCTGGCTCTCGTTTCTTGGCCAGGAACTCGGGCAGGGGCAGCCGCTTTATATGCTGTTCTATGCGGCGATGATTCTGTTTTTCTCGTATTTCTATGCTGCGATAACGTTCAATCCCGAGGAGACCGCCGAAAATCTGCGTAAGCAGGGCGGCTTCATTCCGGGCATCCGGCCGGGCGCAAATACGGCCAGCTATTTCGATCGTATCCTGTCTCGCCTGACGACGATCGGCGCGCTTTATCTGGTGGCCGTTTGCCTGCTGCCGCAGATCCTGATCAGCCACTACAACGTGCCGTTCTATTTTGGTGGTACGAGTCTGATCATCATCGTCTCGGTAACGATCGACACCATCACGCAGGTCCAGTCGCATCTCGTTGCTCATCGTTATCAGGGGCTGATACGCAAACAGAGAAATCGGACCGGCCGCGCTGGCAGTGGGCAGCGCTTGCCCAGCGCGCGCATGCCACGTGACCGGAGGCCCTCGTGAATATCATTCTTCTGGGCGCTCCGGGTGCTGGCAAGGGAACGCAGGCGAAACGCCTCGAGGCACGCTATGGATTTGTCCAGGTGTCGACGGGCGACATGCTGCGAGCGGAAGTCGCGGCCGGGTCTGATATCGGAAAGCGCGCTGGCGCCATCATGGCGCGTGGCGAGTTTCTTCCCGATGAAATCATGATCACGATGATCGAAGCGCGCATTCAGAAAGCTGACTGCGCGCGGGGTTTCATCTTGGATGGCTTTCCTCGCACTGAGTCCCAGGCCGAGGCGCTGGACACGATGCTCGCGGCGCGCGGCAAACGCATCGACGCTGTTCTGCTTCTGGAAGTGGATGAAAAAGTTCTGACCGAACGCATCGCCGGTCGGTACACATGTGCGAAATGCGGCGCGAGCTATCACGATACGCTGAAGCCTACGCATGTTCCGGGCGTGTGCGACATCTGTGGAAGTCACGATTTCATCCGCAGGCCTGACGACAATCCCGAGACGGTCGCGAAGCGTCTGGCGGTCTACCACCGGCAGACGACGCCGATCCTGCCGTATTATGAAAAGGCGCATCGCCTGGTTCGTATCGACGGTATGGCTCCGATAGGGGAAGTTACGGGCGCGATCGATCGGTATCTCGAACACCAGGGCGCGCAGCCGATCGATTGATCAAGTTGATATCACGAAAAAGTGATCAGTTTTGTTTGACTCAAATGGGGGTGCCGTTATATTGCGCGCCCTCGACATAGGCGTCGCGCTGAAGTCTCTGACCGACCGACAGAATCGGGGCGGAGGCATTTCGCGGCAACATTTTGATCTGGCTTGGGCCGGAGAAAAAGAAACACGAGTGTGTCCGGAATTTTCGGACGAACTTTAGCAAAAGACCCCGTCACACTGTGCCGGGTGGGGAGTGAGTGGCGTGGCGCGTATTGCCGGCGTGAATATTCCGACCAACAAGCGGGTGGTGATCGCCCTCAGCTACATCTACGGTATTGGTCCGTCGACAGCTGAGAAGATCTGCCAGAAGCTTGAAATTCCTGATGCCAAGCGCGTCAATGAACTGAGCGACGACGAGATCACGAAGATCCGTGAACTGATTGATGGCGACTATCGTGTGGAAGGTGATCTTCGTCGTGAAACGGCGATGAACATCAAGCGTCTGATGGATCTGGGCTGCTATCGCGGTCTGCGTCATCGTCGCGGTCTGCCGGTTCGCGGCCAGCGTACGCATACGAATGCACGTACCCGCAAGGGTAAGGCTGTCGCGATTGCCGGTAAGAAGAAAGCGACGCGCTAATCCCGCTCCCACGACAGATTTAGGACGACCTCACGATGGCCAAGGCCGCAGCACCGCGCATCCGCAAAAAAGAGCGCAAGAACATTATCTCAGGCGTGGCGCATGTGCTCTCCACGTTCAACAACACGATGATCACCATCGCTGACGCGCAGGGCAACGCCATCGCGTGGTCTTCGGCGGGTGCGCAGGGCTTCAAGGGCTCGCGGAAGTCCACGCCTTATGCCGCTCAGGTCGCTGCCGAGGACGCGGGCCGCAAGGCGCGCGAGCATGGCATGGAGACTTTGGAGATCGAAGTGTCCGGTCCGGGTTCGGGACGTGAGAGCGCGCTGCGTGCCCTTCAGGCCGTCGGCTTTTCGATTACGTCGATCCGTGACATGACGCCGGTCCCGCATAACGGCTGCCGCCCGCGTAAACGCCGTCGCGTTTGATCGCGGGTCGTGTCTGATCTAGGTCAGGCACGATGGTATCGGGATGTTCTCGGGCTGTTGCCCGGGTGCATCTTCGTGCTTCGATTGGCCGCATGATTGATGCGGCCTTCGTTCCTTCGGGTCCCGGTGGAACGCGTTGTTTGAAAGGCCACGACATTGGTTCTCCAGAAAAACTGGCAGTCGCTCATCAAGCCGGAGAAGCTGGAAGTCGAGCCCGGCGCCGAGCCGTCCAAGACGGCTACCGTCGTCGCGGAGCCCCTTGAGCGCGGCTTTGGTTTGACCCTCGGCAACGCGATCCGTCGCGTTCTGCTTTCTTCGCTTCAGGGCGCGGCTGTGACCGCGATCCAGATCGACGGCGTTCTGCATGAGTTCTCGTCGGTTCCGGGTGTCCGCGAAGACGTCACGGATATCGTGCTGAACATCAAGCAGCTTGCCCTGCGCATGCATGGCGAGGGCCCGAAGCGCATGATCCTGACGGCGACAGGGCCTGGGGAAGTGCGCGCCAGCCAGATCCAGGCAGGCCACGATATCGAGATCACCAATCCGGATCTCGTCATCTGCACGCTCGATGACGGCGTGAAGCTGAGCATGGAACTGACGGTCAACACCGGTAAAGGCTACGTTCCGGCCGCCGCGAACCGTCCCGAGGATGCGCCGATCGGTCTTATTCCGATTGATGCGATCTACTCACCGGTTCGTCGCGTCTCCTACAAGGTCGAGCCGACGCGCGTCGGTCAGGTCACTGACTATGACAAGCTGTTGCTGACGGTCGAGACCAATGGTGCCGTCACGCCTGAAGATGCGCTCGCGCTTGCGGCTCGTATCCTTCAGGACCAGCTCCAGCTCTTCATCAACTTCGACGAACCGCGTCCGGTCCGTCAGGAAGAGCCGCATGACGATCTGCCGTTCAATCGCAATCTCCTGCGCAAGGTCGATGAGCTCGAACTCTCGGTCCGCAGTGCGAACTGCCTGAAGAACGACAATATCGTCTACATCGGCGATCTGGTTCAGAAGTCTGAGCAGGAGATGCTGCGTACGCCGAATTTTGGACGCAAATCTCTGAATGAAATCAAGGAAGTCCTGACTTCCATGGGTCTGTCGCTTGGCATGAATGTGCCGGCATGGCCGCCCGAGAACATTGAGGAACTGGCCAAGCGTCTCGACGAGACGTTCTGAGGCCAGTTTCGTATAGAAAGGAAGAACGACCATGCGTCATGGTGTTGCCGGGCGTAAGCTCAATGTTACCTCTACCCACCGCGCAGCCATGTTCCGCAACATGGCCGTCGCGCTCATCAAGCACGAGCAGATCACAACGACACTGCCCAAGGCGAAAGAACTTCGTCCGCTCGTGGAGAAGCTGATCACGCTCGGAAAGCGCGGTACGCTGCATGCGCGCCGTCAGGCTTTCGCTGAACTGCGCGACGAGACCATCGTCTCGAAGCTCTTCTCGGCGGTCGCCGAGCGCTACAAGAGCCGTTCAGGCGGTTACACGCGCGTGCTGAAGGCAGGTGTTCGCTATGGCGACAACGCCGATATGGCTGTCATCGAGATGGTCGAGCGCGATCAGGACGCCAAGGGCAAGGATAGTGGTCCGGTCCAGAACGTGACGGGTGAAGAACCCCTCGCAGCCTGATATTCCTGTCATCTTGACGCGAATGGCGGAGAAGCCGGTCCTTGGGGCCGGCTTTTTTGTTTTCGGGAACTGAGACCAGATATGGGAGTGTTTCTCCCCAACTGGCGGAACGCATAGTGACATCGATCATCCAAAGGGGAGTGAAGATGATGGCGGAAGATCTGAGGGGAGAACTGGAGGCGGATATCCGACCTTTGCAGGCAGGCGCGGGCGATACGATCGTTTGTGCGAAAATACGGTTCTTCCAGGCCTCAGTCCGCAATGTGGTATCCGGGATCTCTGGCGCGGCGGCTGATCTAACGGCGGATCAGCCCGTGGTATTCCTGGTCGTGGCGATCCTGTCCGGAATTTTTCTGGGGCGGCGCCTGCGTCGCTGAACCGGATCCAAAACGAGACGTTTCGACGTCATCGCACTTCAACCCAGGATACAAGCCATGCTGAAACTGGCCATTTTTTTTCTAGTCATATCTCTTATTGCCGGACTTTTCGGTTTCACCGGAATTTCCGCGGCTTCGGCGGGTCTGGCGAAGATCCTCTTCTTCATCGCGATCGTCCTGTTCGTCGTTTTTCTTCTGTTCGCTCTTTTTGTGGGGAAGGCTGTCAGCGGCGGGTGAGGCATCCTCCGATCAGGCCGGGATTCACTGGCCTGATCAGGCTTGCCTCCACAACAGATTCTGACGCTGACGCGGGTTCACAAGGCATGGGAATCCTTCTCATGCCTTGTGGCCTTTTTGATTCCGACCGTGTGAAACGAGGCGGAACGCGGTTTCAGCGTAGTGAGAAACCAAGTTTTTTCAGGGCTTCTTTCATGACGTCACGTCCGCTTAACCCGGCAAGCGAGCCGATACGTCGGAGCATGGTGCTCGACCACGCCCGCGGTTTCAGACCTCGTTCGATCTGGAAGCCGTTGGCGTCGACGTCGTAGCGGGCAATCCGGGCGTCCTCATGTGCCGCGTCGTAGCGCTCTCTGTGCAGGATCGCCTCCTGTGGCAGGCGAGGTTTGACGGAAGCGGGCTTCGTCGGATCTGGGTGGCCGACACACAGGCCGAAAATCGAAAACGCGCCGGGAGGAAGGTCCAACTCTTTGGCGACCTCGACAGGATGATTCCGCAAGCCGCCGATATAGACGGTGCCGAGCCCGAGGCTCTCAGCGGCGATGACGGCGTTCTGCGCCGCGAGCGTCGCGTCCACAGCAGCCACGATGAACATCTCGGTATAGTCCAGAGCTTCACGGGGGCTGTCCGCCCGTGAGGCCATGCGTCCCAGGCGGGACAGGTCGGCGACCCAGACGAGAAAGAGCGGGGCCGCAGCGATATGGGCCTGATTGCCTGCGAGATAGGCCAGACGGTCGCGGCGCTCCTGATCCTCGACGGCGATCACGCTCCAGGCCTGAAGATTGCTGGACGTGGCTGCGGATTGTGCAGCGGCAACGAGCGTCTCCAGCGTATTTTCAGGCAGGGGGTGAGGAAGATAATGCCGGACGGAGCGATGACTGAGCAAAGTCCGGACAACCGGATTGTCGATGAGCCGGGAAGATGATCCGTCCCGGTAGCGGGCCTGCCAGAGGCCGGAAAGGAAAGAGGGTGTTTCCGGCGTCATGGACATCATTATTCCTTGGTGGACGTGGCCTAGAACTCGTAATGGATCAGGCTGTGAAGAGGGATGTCGAGCTTATCGCGCCCGTGAAGCCCCGTCAGTTCAATCATCACGGAGCAGCCTACGACTTCGGCACCGACGTTGCGCAGAAGCTGGACGGAGGCCGCCAGGGTTCCTCCGGTCGCGAGCAGGTCGTCGAGAATGACCACGCGTTGTCCGGGCTTGATGGCATCGACCTGAATTTGCAGGGTGTCGTGGCCATATTCGAGGCCGTAATCCAGGGAAACCGTTTCGCCGGGCAGTTTGCCGGGCTTGCGCAGCATGACGAAGCCACATCCCAGACGCTGGGCAAGCGGTGCCGCTGTCAGGAAGCCACGGCTCTCGATACCGGCGAGGATGTCGGGCTGCCAGGGCGCGATGACCCGAGCCAGGCGACCGGTTGCGACCTGCCAGGCGTCGGCATTGCGGAGGAGCGGCGAAATGTCATGGAAGAGGATACCCGGCTTCGGAAAGTCAGGGATATTCCGGATGTAGTTGCGAAGGTCGAATTCCGGCTGTTCGACCGGCTGCGTTTGGGGCGCCATCGATAGGGGGTCCGTCAAGCGGTTGGGAAGACGGGTTCGGGCTGTAACCTGTTCGTATGGCGATGGCAAACAATGTCTGAAAACCATGCGCGGATGCGCAGCTTAAGGGGCGTAGTCACGGGCATGGGCGATCGCCTCCGTCAGGCTGGCCCGACGGAACGGCTTGGCAAGGTATGCCGTGCCGGGTGGCGCGTCCGGCAGAAAGGCATTCTCCCCGAATTCGCCGGAGATGAGCACGACCGGAAGACTGGGCAGGGTGGCTCGCAGCGTTGTGGCGAGCGTCGCGCCGTTGGCTCCTCCGGGAAGATTGAGGTCCGAGATGAGCAGGACGGGAGTCGTCCTCGTCGTAAAATCCAGAGCTTCCTGTGCGTGACGGGCCGCGTGGACGTCGTAGCCTGCCGCTTTCAGTACAGTTTCGACAATCAGCGTGATGGCCGGATCGTCCTCGACGAGAAGAACGGGTCCTGTCATGTCCGTTTCTCCTCCCGAACCGCGTGCAGGTCACTCATGGCCTGGACGACCTCTGGGTGTAGCGGGGGGCGGAAGACAGCGCACAGAGACATCAAGAGCGCGCCGGCGAGCATGAGGGAAGCCATGGGGAGCGTGGAGTTCGCCGGCAGCATGCCGATCGCGGTACTGGCCAGTGAGCCGAGCATATATTGCAGCGTTCCAGCAAAAGCCGCAGCGGAACCGGCATAATAGGGCTGATTTGAAAGGGCGCCGACCATGGCGTTAGGACCAATGATTCCCGTACATCCAAGCGTGATCATCATGCAGCCGACCATGGGCAGAAGCATGATCTGCTGGATGGCGTGCGTTTCCGGGTCGGGATGACTGCCAGCGTAAAGAGAGGTCGCGAACAGGGCGGCGCCGCCGGCCACGCAGAGCACGAGACCAGCACCCAGCATACGGCCCGCGCTGAGACGTCCTACCAGCGCCGCATTGATCTGCGACGCGCCGATCATGCAGACCGCGAACACGCCGAACAACATGCCGTAATGGGCGGGCGTAAAACCGAAGATGTGCTCGAAAATCGTGGGAGCGGCTGTCAGGTAGGAAAACGACAGAAAACCACTGAAACCCCAGATCAGGGCGTTGGTGATGAAGCTGCGATCGCTGGCGATGGTCACATAGCGAGACACCAGCGTGACCGGGTGGACTTCGCGCCGTGAGTCAGGCGGGAGGGTTTCGGGGAAGACACGCAGAAGCAGAAGAACGCAGATCGCGCCATATCCCGCTGCAACCCAGAAGATGGCGCGCCAGCTTATATAGTCGAGGGCCATCCCGCCCAGCATGGGAGCAAGGATCGGCACTACGCCCTGAATCAGCACCAGCTTGGACATGAGGCGCGCGGCGGCGTTACCCGTCGCGATGTCGCGCACGCACGCACTGGGGATGACAATGCTGGCTGAGGCCGCGACGGCGGCGATCAGCCGGAAGACGCACATCTCGGTCATGTTCGTGGATATGGCGCACCCGACGCTGCCGAGCGTGTACACGATCATGCCGAACAGCATCGGCAGCCGTCGACCGAAGCGGTCTGACAGCGGACCCATGGTGATCTGACCCACCGCAAGTCCGACCATCCAGGTCGACAGGGTGAGGCTGGCGCTTCCCGCCGAAGCGTGAAGCGATTTCTCGAGTTCGGGAAACGCCGGCAGATAAATGTCGGTGGAGATGGGTCCGACAGCTGTCAGAACGCCGAGAAGCAGCGGCAGCCAAGTCGGCAGGACAAAGGAATCGTCCCTGCGTCCTGCGACCGGTGCGGGTCCGGTTGCAATCATAGTGGTTCCGTCGGGAGAAGCCATCCAGGCGCTCCTGTTGAAAAAGGCATGATAAAGCGTAGCATGTGTTCCGTCACGGGTTCTGACGGGCGTGCGGCCTGGGGTTTCATCCGGAGCGAGCAAGGTTCGTCCGACGAGGCTATGGTTTCGTCAGATAACTGAGAAACTCAGATTTTCAATTAACTTTTTGATTTAAGTTCAAGGTATTTTCGTGTCATCGCCCTTCGGTCCGTCTGACGCGGTGCCGATGGCCGCGGCGAGTTCAGGCGTAATCTGCCGGATATGACGCAGAAGAAGAAGGCCGAGGGCGGTCGAAGCGCCGAAGAGTATGACGCCAAGTGCGAGCTGGGTGAACTGGCCGATGCGCGCGCCTGCTCCCATGAGCACGAAGACGAGATTCTGCGGCAGCGCGCCGATCAGCGTCGCCATCAGGAAGGCGGCGACCGGGGTACGAAAAACGCCAGCCGCGACCGTGACGAACAGCGCTGAACCGACCGGCATGAGGCGCAGGATGAGAATGGAGCGGAAAGGGGCGTGGACGAGCGCCGTGTGGAAGGGAGCCAGCCGGGCGCCGAATTTTCCGCGTGGTGCGAGAGGCCGTGTCGTCATGGACGTGCGGGAGCCGTATCGCGCCCATGCGAAGCCGATCAGGCTTCCCGCCAGGGTTGTGGCCGTCGCCAGAGCCAGACCTGCCAGAACGCCGAACAGACTTCCGGCCAGCAGGCAGAGCGCCTGTCGCGGGAGGCCGACGGCGCTGAACACAGTGCCGGCCAGCAGAAAATAAAGTGGCGCGAGCGGATCGTTGCGCCAGCGCGCCGCCGCCTGCTCCAGCGCCTTCACCAGAGGAAAATGGTGAGCCAGAAGCAGAACGAGCGCCAGGAGCAAGATGGCGCCGATTCCCTTCCACGGAAACGCGGCGCGTGGCGGTGGCGGGTCCTGTCTTGCGGAAGCGTTCGGATCTGTCGGCACGGGCGCTCCTGCGCGGTTGTGCCGGGAGCTGGCATCAACGGGATGGACGGTGCGCAGTACTATTCCGCGACGGCCTCGACAAGCCAGCCGCATTGCGCCGAGGCGACACGGGGATCGATACGGCATTGCTGGCCGCGTCGTCCGGCATTGACGTAAATGCGCTCCTGTTCGAGCGCGCTCGCATCGAGGATCGTCGGGGAACGCTTTTTCTGGCCGAAGGGGCTGATGCCGCCCGTCTTGAAGGCGGTGAGGCGTTCGGCATCGGCGGGGAGCATCATGGCGGCGGATTTCCCACCCTGAAGGGCGGCGACCTTCTTGAGCATCAGCCGCCTGTCGGACGGAATGATGACGCAGGCCGGACGCGTCCTGTCGATCAGTACCATGAGGGTTTTGAACACCTGCGCCGGTGGCGCGCCGAGGGCTTCGGCGGCCTGGAGGCCTTTGGCGGAGGCGTCGGCGTCGTAGTCATGCGCGTGGAGGGTGTAGGCGATGTGTTCCTTGTCCATGAAGGTCGTCGCGGGTGTGGCGCCCGGCGCGGCAGGCTTGGACATGAATGGATGTTCCTTCGGTTGAGGGGCTTCAGTTGCGGCCGAGTTTGGTGGAAAGGATCATGGCGGAATGCGTCCTCTCCACCCCCTCGATCGTGCCGATGGTGTCTATGACTTGATCGAGGCTCTCGGGGCTGTCGGCACCCAGCTGGCCGATCAGATCAGACGGCCCGCTCACGGCGTGGAGTTCGCGCAGCCCCTCGACGCCACGCAGGTCGCGCTCGATCTGCGCGGCCCGACGCGCATTGATGGTGATCATCACGAAGGCCCGCACAGGATCGCTGCTGGCGGGCTCGCTGATGGTGTAGCCCAGAATCGCGCCCTGACGCTCGAGCCGGTCCATCCGGCCCTGAAGGGTCGTGCGTGACATGCCGAGCCGACGCGCCAGAGTCGCCGCAGGCAGCCGCGCGTTACGGCGTAGCAGATCGAGCAGGGCACGGTCGGTCGGATCATCGGTCATGGAACGCGAAACTACCTGACGCTTTGCCGGAAGAAAACCGCGTGAGCCGTCGATCTGCCGGTTGAGCCTCGTCGTTTCGAGACCCGAACATAGGCGTCTCAACTTGAAGGGAATGAATATGCGTCAGATCACGGTTGTCGGTGCGGGCAAGATCGGAGCGACCATCGCGTCGTTTCTCCATGGAACAGGTGACTACAGGGTCACGTTGCTCGACCGGGACGCCGCGCATCTGCAGTCTCTCGACCTGGCCTCCGAGATCGTCCGCAAGCCGGTCGACATCGCCTCCGAACTGACTGCGGGCGATCTGCGCGGTCAGTTCGCCGTGCTGTCCGCAGCACCGTTCCATCTGACGCGCGTGATCGCCAAAGCCGCCGCGGATGCCGGTGTGCATTACCTTGATCTGACGGAAGACGTGGCGTCCACCAAGGCCGTGCGCACCCTCGCCGAAGGGGCTTCGACGGCGTTCATTCCGCAATGTGGGCTGGCGCCCGGCTTCGTCTCGATTGCGGCTCATGACATCGCGAGCCGTTTCGACAGCCTCGATACCATAAGGCTGCGTGTCGGGGCGTTACCGCGCTTTCCGGCCAATGCTCTGGGTTACAACCTGACCTGGAGCACGGACGGCCTCATCAATGAGTATATCGAACCGTGCGAAGCCATCGTGAATGGCAGGCACGTTCTGGTTCCGGCCATGGATGGCTACGAAACGCTTGGCGTGGACGGTGTCGCCTACGAAGCCTTCAATACGTCCGGCGGTCTCGGTTCGTTGTGCGAGACGTATGAAGGACAGGTCCGCGAACTGAACTACCGTACCATGCGCTACCCGGGCCATGCCGCGATCATGAAGGTATTGCTCTCCGATCTGCGCCTGTCGGAGCGGCGGCATATTCTCCATGACATCTTCACGCATGCCCTTCCGACGACCCCGCAGGATGTCGTCGTGATTTTCGTGACCGTGACCGGACAACGCGGCAACCGTTTGCAGCAGGAGACACTGGCACGCACGATTCCCGCGCAGGATTTCATGGGCGCGCCGCGCACGGCCATCCAGCTTACGACGGCGGGATCGATCTGCGCCGTGCTTGATCTGTTGTCTGAAGGGAAAATTCCCGCGAAAGGCTTCGTGCGTCAGGAAGACATCGCGTTGGACGCCTTTCTCGCCAACCGCTTCGGCGGCGTCTACCACGGTTGATGAACAGGGGATGAGGGAGCGGAGGCTGTGTCGGAATTGCGGCGCAGCCTTTCTTCTTCCCTGTAAGGGAATCTGGCAGAACACTTGGAATAAACATTTGAAATATCGTTAATAACGGTATTTAATGATATATTAACAGATTATTAACTAATAACGATTTATTAACGACAATATTTATAAAATTAAACCTATCCTCCAGCAGGTTAATCCAAACCTGTATCTGGATAGGGTCGTAATATGGCATATGATAATGGAAAGTCTTCTGGAGATGTGCGGTCTTATACAATAGATCATGGAAATACGGTTGATATATCGGCGTTTTCGTCAGGATCGGCGACAGCCAGGGTCGGGCATTCCGGCGGAAGTATTTCCGTCGATCTGAATAATATCAAGTCGTCTTTCACATTGAATATTTCAGAATTGCTGTCGAATAATTTCTCGATATATACCTTGAACGGTCACGGGAACAAAAACTCCTATTTCGACGTCATTTACAGAAACGGCTTCACCACGATCGAGATATCGGATGGCCGTCACTGCATCACGATCAGCATCAAGGGCAATCCCTTCGGATATCACCACCACCATCACGAGCATTGCTGCCCGGCGCATCATCATCATGGCTGCCACCCGATCTGTTTTCTCGAAAATGCCATGATTCGCACGCCCTCGGGCGACGTTGCAATTCAGGAGCTGGCGATCGGGGATGAGGTCGTGGCGTATGTCGAAGGTCGCGCGCAGTCGCGGTCGGTCGTATGGGCGGGCAAAGGTCATGTAAAGGTTCGCGCTGGCCTGCCTGATGACGAAGCGGGATATCCGATCCGCATTCTGGTCAACGCGATCTCGGAAGGCGTGCCTTACAAGGATCTTCTGGTGACGCCGGAGCATTGCTTTTTCTTTGACGGCGGCTTTGTGCCGGCCCGCATGCTCGTCAACGGGCGTTCTGTTTTCTACGATCGTTCCGTATCGGCTTACGACTACTTCCACGTCGAGACGCGCGAACACTCGATCATCATGGCGGATGGGATGCTGACCGAGAGCTATCTCGATACGGGCAATCGCGATGCCATGAGCCAGAATCATAATGTCGTGGTGAGGCTGAGCGCTGGCCCGCGCCGCTCGTGGGCGGATGACGCGGCCGCGCCGCTCGTGGTGGAACGCGACGCGGTTGAGCCGCTTTATCGCCGGATCGAGAACCGGGCCGTCGAAGCCGGTCTGGAAGCGATCGATGCGCCTGTTCTCACGACGCAGGACGCGGACATGCACCTCGTAACGGATCAGGGGCAGGTCATTCTCCGGACCCGCGAGGCCGGCAATCGTGTGATGTTCACGATCGCGCCGGGCATCGAGACCGTGCGTATCGTCTCGCGGACCAGCCGCCCAAGTGACGTGACCGGGCCGTTCCTGAACGATCGACGCCAACTCGGCGTGCTGGTGGGAGAGATCACGCTCTTCGATTCAGGCGAGGCGTCGACGCTGGATCGGCATCTGCAGGAACCGCAGGCGCGCGGTTGGGATGTCGTCGAGGGGACACCCTGTCGCTGGACGAACGGCGATGCCTGGGTATCCCTTGGCGATCGGGCGCCCGGCAGCGTCGGTCTTCTCGCGATTGAAGTTCTTGCGGCGGGACCGTATCTCGAAGCCGAGGCGCGGCCGGAACCTGTCGCAGTTTACGCTTGATATCAGTCCAGAGCATCACCCGGCTGGATGGACTTATTCGGTCGGGTGAAGATGCATGACAGGACAACGATGGGAAGCCATATCCGTGAGACCCTGCGAACGGATATGGTTCTCGTCTGATTGCGACCAGCGCCTGCCTCGCGGCAGGCGTTGTTGTTTCCGACGCAAGCCGCATTCGTCAAGGAACGCCGAGGCACCTTGCCATTTCAAATGTGTCGGGTTGCATGCTCGCTGCCGCTTTTTGACATCGTCGCCGTTCGATGCGCCCTGATCAGCGCCCTGCTGGACTGGCGATACGCTGTAGGGGCACGCATAAAAAAACCGGCCTTTCGGCCGGTTCTTTCCCGGTCAGACCGAGTAATACATTTCAAACTCCGCCGGATGCGGCGTGTGTTCGAATTTGTAGACCTCGTTCCACTTGATCGCGATGTAGCTCTCGATCTGGTCCTTGGTGAAGACGTCGCCTTCGAGAAGGAAGGCATGGTCGGCGGCGAGAGACTCAAGCGCCTCACGAAGCGAGCCGCAAACGGTCGGGATCTTCTCGAGTTCTTCTTTGGGCAGTTCGTAGAGATCCTTGTCCATGGCTTCGCCCGGATGGATCTTGTTGCGGATGCCGTCGAGCCCCGCCATCAGCATTGCTGAGAAGGCCAGGTACGGGTTGGCCGTCGGGTCCGGGAAACGGACTTCAACGCGCTTCGCCTTGGGATTCGTCGCGTGCGGAATGCGACATGAAGCGGAACGGTTCGCTGCCGAATAGGCGAGCAGAACAGGAGCCTCGAAGCCCGGGATCAGGCGCTTGTAGGAGTTCGTCGAGGGGTTGGTGAAGGCATTTAGCGCCTTGGCATGCTTGATGATGCCGCCGATGTAGAACAGCGCCTCTTCCGACAGGTTGGCATATTTGTCGCCTGCGAAAGCAGGCTTGCCGTCGCGCCAGATCGACTGATGGACATGCATGCCCGAACCGTTGTCGCCATAAATCGGCTTGGGCATGAACGTGGCCGTCTTGCCGTAGGAATGGGCGACGTTGTGCACGCAGTATTTGTAGATCTGCATGAAATCGGCCGACTTCACCAGCGTCGCGAATTTCGTGCCCAGCTCGTGCTGGGACTGTGCGACTTCATGGTGATGCTTCTCGATCGGCAGGCCCATTTCGCCCATCGTAGAGAGCATTTCGGCGCGTAGGTCGCCCTCGACGTCAACGGGCGCGACAGGCACGTAGCCGCCTTTCACGCCGGGACGATGGCCCATATTGCCTTCCGGATAGTCCATCATGGACGAGCCGGGGCCTTCGATGCTGTCGAGCTGGTAGATGCCGAAATTGGGGCCGGTGCCGAACTTGACGTTATCGAAAATGAAGAACTCGGCTTCCGGCCCGAAGAAGGCGACGTCGCCGAAACCGGCGTTGCTGAGATAGGCCTCGGCCAGTTTGGCCGTCGAACGCGGGTCGCGGTTGTAATAGGTGCCTGTCTTCGGATCGACGATGTCGCAGATCAGGATGAGCTGCGGCTTGGCCGAGAACGGGTCCATGACAGCGGTTGAGGGGTCCGGCAGCATCACCATGTCGGACTCGTTGATGGCCTTCCATCCCTGGATCGACGAGCCGTCGAACATGAAACCTTCCGTGAAGGTTTCTTCCTCGATGGTCGTGACCCACTGGGTCATATGGTGCCACTTGCCCTTCGGATCCGTGAAGCGGAGGTCGATGAGATCGACGGCGTGCTCCTGGATCAGCTCGAAAACGCGCGCGACGGCAGCGGCATCCGGAGCGGGCAGCCCCGTCGTCGGTTTCGCTATGGTTTTTGGTGCGGCTTTTGGTGCGCGGGGGGAGGGTTTCGCCGTCGCCGGAGCTTTGGCTGGGGTCGCTTTTTTGGCCATCTGTCGACTACCTGTTCTGCCTGTCACATGGTTCGCCTGAAAGGCCGAGATTGATCGGCTGCAAAACGATTAAGGGACGCATGGAGCCTTGTCGAGGGCGTGTGGACTGGCGAAGTCAAAAGTATGCACACCCTGACAAAAAGTTATGGTTCGGGCAGGGTTCGCAGCGCGAGGCTTGCCGGGTGGTGCGCCGGGGTGCTTTGTCTTTGTCCTTTGGATATGAAGACGCCACGATCGCCGAGTGTGGCGTCGTGATCTGCGCGAGGGAAAAAAATGAAATCACCCAATGCGTTTCTGGCCAGTCTGCCGACGACCATCTTCACGGTGATGTCCCAACTGGCCGCAGAGCATGACGCCATCAATCTGGGGCAAGGATTTCCGGATACCGAAGGGCCGGGCCTGCTCATCGATGCGGCCGTCGAGGCGCTGCGCGATTATCGCAATCAGTATGCGCCGCTGATGGGTCTGCCGGAACTGCGGCAAGCCGTGGCCCGAAGCAATCGCCGTTATGGTCTCGATGTCGATCCGGCGCGCGAAGTCCTTGTCACTTCGGGCGCGACGGAAGCCATCGCCGCCTGTCTGATGGCGGTGGTCGAATCGGGAGACGAGGTCGTCCTGATCGAGCCGCTTTACGACACGTATCTGCCGGTCCTGCGCATGATCGGCGCCACGGCCCGCTGCGTGCGGCTCCATCCTCCGGAATGGCGTCTGGATCCGGACGAATTGCGTGCGGCCTTCGGTCCGCGCACCAAAGCCATTCTCGTCAATTCCCCCATGAACCCGGCTGGCAAAGTCTTTTCCCGCGAGGAACTGGAGCTCATAGCGGGCCTCGTTCGCGAACATGACGTTTTTGCGATCTGTGACGAGGTCTATGAGCACCTGACATTTGACGTTCCGCACATACCGCTCATGACGCTGCCGGACATGCGGGATCGCTGCATGCGCATCGGAAGTGCCGGAAAGAGCTTTTCCCTGACGGGCTGGAAGGTGGGTTACGTGACCGCCTCTGCGGCGTTGACTGCACTTGTGGCCAAGGCCCACCAACTTCTGGTTTTCGCGACGCCACCCAATCTGCAACGCGCGGTGGCGGTCGGGCTTTCGATGGATGAATCCTACTTTCGGGAACTGGCTGAGGGCATGAAGATGCGTCGGGACCTGTTGGCGCATGGGTTGCACGCCCTTGGATTTCCGACCCTGCCCGCCGATGGCAGCTATTTCGTGGTTGCCGATATTCGTCAGCACGCCGCGGGTCGCGATGACGTGACGTTCTGTCGTGATATGGTTCGTGAAGCGCGGGTCGCCGCGATCCCCGTCTCGGCATTTTATGATCCGGAAGGGCCGCCACCGCCACGTCATCTGGTGCGTTTCGCGTTCTGCAAGAAACCGGAGGTTCTCAGGGCGGCTCTGGATCGTCTGCGAGCCCTCTGCCATGCCAACGATTAAATAATTTCATAAAGTATGAACCGTTTCGGGAGGCTTGGCAGGCGGGAAGGGGCGATCCTCAGGCCTCTCTCCTCTGTCCGTACTGTGACTTGACAGAGTGCATGTTGGAACTTATCCCCAAAACATTCATTCTTTCATAAAAAATGAAAGAAACCCGGATGTTGACCTGTCAGATCTGCCGTCAACGGTCGGTCGTGCGGCATTCGGGCATCCATCTGATGATTGGAGGCGCCGCATCATGACGTTCAAATTCCTCGACGATCGCTTCGCGACATCCGGTCAGGTCACGAAAGACGACCTGCCGAAGATCCAGCAAGCCGGTATCGCCGGAATCATCTGCGTGCGTCCCGACAACGAGGAGGCCGGGCAGCCCAGCGCGGCGGAGATCGGTGTCGAAGCCGAAGCGCTCGGCCTCGCCTTTGTGTCGATCCCGGTGAAGTCCGGCGTGACGCCGAGCCCGGAGAGCGTGCACGCCATGCGCCGCGCGCTCGACACGATCCAGGGCAAGATTCTGGCCTATTGCCGCAGCGGCGCGCGCGCCAGCATGCTCTATGAACTCGCCCGGAAATCCGAAAGCGTGAAGTCGGAGACACGCCGGTTTGACGTCGTGATCGCGGGCGGCGGCGCCGCGGGCATCGCGACAGCGGCCAGCCTGCTGAAACGGCGTCCAGGCACGACCGTCGCCATTATCGATCCCGCGACCGAACATTACTATCAGCCCGGATGGACGCTCGTGGGCGCGGGCGTTTTCACGCCCGAGCAGACGCGCCGCTCCGAAGTCACGCTCATCCCCCAGGCCGCGAACTGGATCCGCGAGACCGTGACGGGGTTCGATCCGGAGCATAATCAGGTGCGGCTCGGAGATGGTTCGAGCGTCGAATACACGACCCTTGTGGTGGCTCTCGGCATCAAGCTGGACTGGGCTGGCATCGAAGGGCTGGTGGACACGCTGGGAAAGAACGGCGTGACGTCGAACTACCGCTATGATCTCGCGCCCTACACGTGGAAACTCGTGCAGGGCCTCAACAGCGGCACGGCGATCTTCACGCAGCCGCCCATGCCGATCAAATGCGCCGGAGCCCCCCAGAAGGCGGCTTATCTGTCATGCGACGCATGGCGCCGTCGCGGCGTGAAAGACGCCATCTCGGTCGAATTCGATACCTGCACACCCGGCCTGTTCGGCGTCGCGGCGTTCGTGCCCGCCCTGATGGCGTACATCAGGCGCTACAATATTGCGTTCAATCCGAAGACCAGGCTCGTCAAGGTCGATGGCGCCAGCAGGATCGCGACGTTCGAGAAAACGACCGATAGCGGCACCGAGACGATTGAACGCAAATTCGACATGCTGCATGTCGTGCCGCCCCAGGCTCCCCCGGATGTCGTGCGTGACAGCAAGCTCGCCGATGCCGCTGGCTGGGTCAGCGTTGATCCGACGACATTGCGTCATACGGCATACGCGAACGTTTTTGCGCTGGGAGACTGCGCGGGCACATCGAATGCGAAGACGGCCGCCGCCGTGCGCAAGCAGGCGCCCGTCGTGGCCTATAATGTGGCCGCGACGCTGGACCACAGGGCTGTCGGCGCGGAATATGACGGCTACGGCGCCTGTCCGCTGACCGTCGAGCGCGGCAAAATCGTGCTGGCGGAGTTCGCCTATAACGGGGCCCTGACGCCAACGCTCCCGAAATGGCTGTTGGACGGACAGAAGCCGACGTGGCTGGCGTGGTTCCTCAAGGAAAAGATCATGCCG
This sequence comes from Brytella acorum, assembly GCF_029309905.1. Classification (GTDB taxonomy): domain Bacteria; phylum Pseudomonadota; class Alphaproteobacteria; order Acetobacterales; family Acetobacteraceae; genus Brytella; species Brytella acorum. The sequence continues at coordinate 222,846 of NZ_JARBJP010000003.1, read as the reverse complement.
TTGCTGTACTGGGATTTCATGCTGCGCGGCCGTGAGATCATGGTCAAGCCGAAGGTGAAGGCGTAACGCCCGGACGCGACTGTTTTTGAAGGGATGAAGCATGACCGCGCCGCAACAGCGCCTAACGATGGACGAACTGGTGGATGCCGTGGAGTCCGTCATCGGAACGGAACGGGATCTGATCGCCAACATGGCCAATGCGTCCGCCATGATTTTCGAGGCGGTGCCGGACCTGAACTGGGCGGGTTTCTATCTGCTCAAGGACGGTGAACTCGTGCTCGGTCCCTTCCAGGGGCGGCTGGCCTGCACACGGATTCCGCTCGGCAAAGGCGTATGCGGCACGGCGGCGGCGAAGCGGGAGACGATCGTGGTCGAGGACGTCCATGCGTTTCCCGGACATATCGCCTGCGACGCGGCTTCGGCTTCGGAAATCGTCGTGCCGGTTCTGGATGGCGATACGCTGATCGGCGTGCTGGACATCGACAGCCCGCTCAGGGGGCGTTTTTCGGCGCGGGAGCAGGTGGTGATGGAAGCCGTCGCGCGCTGTGTCGCGCGCTCCGGAAAGGCGAACTGAGACTCGCTGTCGCGACGTCCCTCAGTGGGCGTCGGACGCTTTGTCCTCGTCGTCTTCACCGGCGCCCATGATGCGATCCATGATCGCCATCAAAACGCCGGACGCCACGAAAGCGAGGTGAATGCCGACGCTCCAGGCGAGTACCCGGTTCGGAATTTCACCCACACGGATGAAGTCCGCCAGCACATGGATCGCGGACATGGCGACGATCGACGCCATCAGCTTGATTTTGATATCGCCGAAAGTGACGTGGCCGATCCATTTGGGATAGTCAGCGTGCTCGCGCACGTCGAGGCGTGAGACGAAGTTCTCATAACCCGCGAACATGACGATCAGAACCAGATTCGCCAGCAGCACGAGGTCGATCAGGTCGAGCACGCCGACGAACAGGTCGTCGAAGTCCAGCGCGAAGAAATGCCGCCACAATGTCCATATGGTCTGGAAGAACTTGACCGGGATAAGGATCAGTCCCGCGACCAGCCCGAAATAGAGCGGCGCCACGACCCAGCGGGTGTTGAAGAACAGGCGTTCCAGAGAGTGTTCGTATCGTTTCATATCGGTATTGTTGTTAGCACCGCGCGCGGGGTGACGGGAAGGAGGAAGCGATCGAGGCCCTGGTCACGGAGAGCCGATCATGTTCCGGACGGGCGCTGGCAGGTCTGCGTCGCTTCGCATGATCGCTCGGCGCTCGGCCCGCGTCGGCTGTCCGACAAGCTCCCGTCATCGTCGTGAGGCGCAGCCGCATGGTCGCGTCTTCGCAGCCATCGCGCACGGGCGAAAACGAAAAAGGCGCCGCACGCGATCAACGCGGCGACGCCTTTTCGCTGGCAAGTTCCCGAAGGACTTACTTGACGGTCAGTGCGTCCTTGACGTGCTTGGCCGGCGAGAATGCGAGCTTCTTGGAAGCGGCGATCTCGATGGTCTCACCCGTTTTCGGGTTGCGGCCCTGGCGCGCCGCCGTGCTGCGGACCTGGAATTTGCCAAAGCCCGGTATGGAAACTTCGTCGCCCTGCGTGGCGGCTTCGACGATGCTTGCGAAGACCGTGTCCAGCGCGGTCTTGGCGTCGGCCTTCGTGCTGCCCGTGGCGGCGGCGATACGGTCGATCAGGTCGGTGGACTTCATGTCGTTCCTCTTCAGATGTAACGTGGCGAGAGCCATAGGCGCAGATCGGGGCGGAAACAAGGCTCCCGTCGATGAAAAAGTGCCGGATTTGTTGGAATATTCCTGTCCCAGAGTTCGTCGTGCTGTGACGCGAGACGAAACGTCGTGAGACGGAGACGCGAATGCGACAGGATGTGCGCTTCTATCTCGGCGATGGGCGCCATGTTCTCGATGATCTCGACCCGGTTCCGACGCTGCCGGACTGGCTGCGCCGGAACCAGGGGCGGACAGGTGCCAGGGGCGGACAGGCACGAGGGAAGGCCGCAACGAGGGCGATTGCGGCGCGCCTGCACGGTCGTGCGTATGCGTGGCGGGAGCATCTGAATCCGGCCCGCGTCCGCCAGCGGCGCAAACGACACGCACCGGTCGGCGCGTCACGTTTGTTGCCGCGGAGATCATCATGCGGTGTCTGAAGCCGACCGCCTTGCCCGATTTCAGGGTTTCGGCGTCTCCGGCGCAAAGAGCGGGTGCAGGGCGAGGATTCTGCCATCGCGTTCGAGCACAGCCGTTCGGGAATCGACGCTGCGAAGCGTCCAGTCGCCGATCCGGCTGCCGGACGCCTGCGGGCGCGGCTGCGAACCATCATGGGTTTGAAAAACGGCCAGCGTTGCGTGCGGCGTCCGGATGATGCCGGTCAGCACCGGCGTCTCGTCCGCGGGGCCTGTCGCAGCCGCATGGGGCGCGGCGCGCCGGGTCGGGCTGAAAAGGGGGCGGTCGAGAAGTTCGTCCGGCGCCGCCAAAGGCCGGGCGGCGTGCGCTGCCGTGCAGAATGCGCTCTGGAGACCCGCACACAGAATCAGCGCGCGGCTTGTCGGTCTTCGGATCATGAGATCAGCCAGCAAAGAAAAAAGGCCGCAGCCAGAAAAGGCCCGAACGGAATGGCTCTCGACCATAGGGCGCCCGTTTTTCCGCGCAGGACCATGACGCCATAGCACAGAAAACCGCCAACACAGGCGAGGAGCACGATCCGCCCGATCATGTCCGGGGCGTTCCATGCGCCGATGGCCGCGAGCAGCTTGACGTCCCCGCCGCCCAGCGCCGCCCTGTTCCGGAATTTCAGGAAGGCGACGCGGATCAGTTCGATCGTCGCCCAGGTGAGAGACGCACCGATGAGGGCCGCGAGCGCGTGCCCGTTCAGCCCGCCATGGAGAATTCCGGCTCCGATCAGAGGGAGCGTCAGCGCATCCGGCAGACGCATGGTGCGCAGGTCGATCCAGCCGAGCGCCAGCAGCCACCACCCGAGCAGGCAGGCAAGCGCCATGGCCGGAGGATCGTCGCCATGGACGAGCCACGCGGCCAGCGCCACCAGGGCCGCCGCGATTTCGACAGCCAGGTGGAACGGATCGATTGCGCAATGGCAATATCGGCATCGGCCCCGCTGCACGGCGAAGCTCACCACCGGCACGAGATCGCGGCTGCCCAGCGTGGTTTTGCAGTGTTCGCAGCATGACCGCGCCGTCGTCCAGTTTCGGCCTTCCGGCAGCCGCTGGATGATCGTCCCGAGAAAACTCCCGATGAACGGGGAGGCGGCGAGAAGTCCGATCGGCAGAAACGTGGCAGACAGGGCGGCGGGGAGCATCCTCCAAGCGTCGCATCGGGGTCGCGTCTTGGCAAGGGAATGCCCGTTGGGCAGAGTGTTCCGGCGAAACACGATCGAAATGATTCGTGACGCGGAAACAGGTGACGCGATGAACGGGCCGGAGGCCGAGAACGCGACTGGCACGATGGCCGTCTCTGAAAGCGAAGCCTTCGCGGGCTTCCTGATCGCGCAGGGAAATTGCGAGGCGCGGGCCATGGAACGCGCGCGCCGCGTTTCCGAGGAAACCGGCCAGCCGCTGGAAGGCGTTCTGCTGCAACTCGGCCTGCTCAGTGAACGCGCGCTTGCGACGAGCTATGCGGCCTTTACCCGTGATCCTCTCGTGCCGCCGGACGCGCTGGCAGCGGTCGATGAGCCGGTTTTGCCGGAATATCTGTCGGTGGCGTTTCTGCGTCATGCGCGGTGCCTGCCGTTGGGTGTTGAGGGCGGCATCCTGCATCTCGCCATGGTCAATCCGCTCGACGCCTTCGTGCGCCGGGCGATCGAGCTTGCGACCGGCCTGACGGTGGAGCCGATGGTGGCGGTGCCCATCGAACTTGAGGCGGCGTTACAGCGGTTATGGCCGCGCGAAGAGCAGGAAATATCCGACCTGCGCCATGGCGGCGATGTGGACGAGGACGCGGACCGGCTGAAGGATCTGGCGTCCGAAGCGCCCATTATCCGCCTGGTGAACCAGATGGTGTCCCAGGCCGTGGAGACGCGCGCCTCCGATATTCACGTCGAGCCCTTCGAAAACCATCTGCGCATCCGCTATCGTTATGATGGCGTTCTGAGCGAGGCGGAAACGCATCCGGCGCGCGTGGCGGCGGCGGTCATTTCGCGCATCAAGATCATGGCGCGCCTCGATATCGCGGAGCGGCGCCTGCCGCAGGACGGGCGCATCAATCTCGCCGTGCGCGGGCACGACGTCGATATCCGCGTCTCCACAGTGCCGTCGATGCACGGCGAAAGCATCGTCATGCGTATTCTCGATCGCAGCGCGGTCACCTTCGATTATGACAGTCTGGGTCTGTCGACTTCGATCATCGAGAGGCTGCGCATGGCGCTCGACGAGCCGAACGGGATCGTTCTCGTCACGGGGCCGACCGGCAGCGGCAAGACGACGACGCTCTATGCGGGGCTGAGCGGCATCAACACGGTGTCGCGCAAGATCATTACCATCGAGGATCCGGTGGAATATCAGCTCGAGGGGATCAACCAGCTTCAGGTCAAACCGCAGATCGGCCTGACATTCGCATCCCTGCTGCGCTCGATCCTGCGTCAGGACCCCGATGTCATCATGGTGGGCGAAATCCGTGATCTCGAAACCGCGCAGATCGCGGCCCAGGCGGCACTGACCGGCCATCTCGTGTTGTCCACGCTCCACACCAATTCCGCAGCCGCGGCGGTCACGCGCATGCGCGACATGGGGCTGGAAGATTATCTGCTCAGCGCCGTCCTGCGCGGCGTGCTCGCCCAGCGTCTCGTGCGCAGACTGTGTCCCTCCTGTCGCGTGCCGGACCCGAACAGCGCGACGCTGGCGGCTCGCTTCGATCTCGCGCCGAAAGAGGGCGAAGGATTCTGGCAGCCGAGCGGCTGCCCGTCCTGCCATCACACGGGCTATCGGGGACGACAGGCCATCGCGGAATTCCTCGTCCCGACGCCCGACATCGTCAAGCTGATCTTCGCGCAGGCGAGCGACGCGGAGATCGAGCGCGCCGCCATCGCCGCCGGAATGGAGACCATGTTCTCTGCCGGGCTGAAGGCTTGCCTGGCCGGTGAGACGGCCCTCGACGAAGTCCTGCGCGCGGCGCGGGGCGAGGGATAGCAACGCGTGCCGCTTTACGATTATGTCGGCATGGGCGCGGATGGCGCGACCGTTGACGGGCGGGTGGACCTGCCGTCTGAGGCCGACGTCGCGCTGAGGCTGCAACGTGACGGCCTGTTCGTTCTGCGGGTGACGCCGGCCGATGAAGAGGCTGCGAAACGTTCCGTCGCAGCATCCCTGTTCGTGCGGATTTTCGGCGCGTCTCTGGGACGCCGCAAAGCGCTGCGACACGCGGATCTCGTGGATTTCACGCGCAAGCTTTCGATGATGCTGGGCGCCGCCCACGATCTGGACCGTGCGCTGCGCTACATGATGGACGTCACGACGCGCAAGGCTCCCCGTGCCGTCATCGGCCAGATCCGCGACGCGGTCCGTGAAGGCGGCACGCTCGCCGACGCGCTTGGTCGTCATCCGGAGAGCTTCTCGCGCCTGTATGTCGGTCTGGTGCGTGCCGGCGAAGCGGGCGGCACGCTGGCGACCGTCATGGACGAACTGTCGCGCTATCTGGAGCGTCAGGCCCGGCAGACCTCCGAAATTCGTTCCGCCATGGTGTATCCCGCGCTGCTGGCCGTCGCCTCCTGTGTGGCGACGGTGTTTCTGCTCACGGAAATCCTGCCGCAATTCGTGACCCTGTTTGCCGAAAACGGTGCCCGGCTGCCGCCGCTGACACGAGGGGTCATCGCGGCGGGAGACTTTCTCAAGAATGACGGGCTGCTCATTCTCGGCGTGGGGCTGGTCGCTTTCGTCTGTGGCCGGACTGCGCTGCGCTCTCTGGCCGTTCGGCGGAAAATGGACGGGCTGCTCCTGCGGCTGCCGGTTCTGGGTGCGATCTGCACGGATGTGATGGCTGGCCGGATGACGCGCACGCTGGGCACGTTGACGGGAAACGGCGTCGCCCTGATTCAGGCCGTGCAGATGACGCTCGGAGTCGTGGAGAACGAAGCCGGAAAAGCCGCGCTGGAAAAAGCGCTGGCCGCCGCGCGCGAAGGCGACGGTCTGGCCGCTCCGCTGGCGGCGACCGGCGTCTTCCCCCGCGCGACGACCGAACTTCTTCATCTCGGCGAGGAAACAGCCCGCCTGTCGATGCTGGCGCTGAAAGCCGCCGATATTCACGAGGAGCAGGCCCGCCTCGCGACGGACAGGCTGGTCGCGCTTCTGGTTCCGGTCATCACGATCGTCATGGGCGGCATCGTTGCCCTGATCGTGACGGCGCTGCTCATGGCCATGCTCAGTCTGAACGATCTCGCGGCATGACCGGGCGACGTGCGGAAGACGGGTTTTCGCTGCTGGAAATTCTGGTGGTTCTCGCCATTCTGGGACTCGCGCTGGCTCTGCTGGCGCATGGTCGGGCGTGGAGGAGCGACACCACGGATCTTCGCGGCGCGTTGGGAACCGTGGCGCGTATCGCGAGGGCGGCGCGGGAGTCCGCGGTCGTGACGCAGCGTCCGGTCCGGCTCGGGATTGATCCCGCGCATCACGTCGTCAGCGCGGAGGGCCCTGATTCCGTCCGGGAATCCCTTCCGCGCTGTGTCACTCTGGCGTCGGACGGCGAATCGGATACGACAAGGGAGGTGCGATTCCTCGCGGGTCCCGACGGGCTGTTTTCGCGCCAGGTTCTGTCGCTCACCTGTGGTGCGCATCGTGGGAGTGTGCGCTTCGACCCCATCACCGGCAGGGTCTCGATCGATGAACACTAGCGTCGATCCATCGCGGGACGAGCAGGGCTTTACCCTGCTTGAAACGCTCGTGGCGCTTGTGATCGCGGGGGTGGCGCTCATCGTGATGTTCGAGGTCTCGGGAGAAGGGCTTTTCGCCGTCCATGACGCGGCGATGCATGAGCGGGCGCTCAGCGTCGCCCGGTCCCGTCTGGCGCTCGCCCGGGCGCGTCCGGCATTTCAGCCCGGTGAGAGGGGGGGGGAAGAAGCGGGCGGATTCCATTGGCATGAAACGGATGTGCCCATCGAACAATCCGATACGCCCGACGCCGTAGCCGGAACGCTCTTCAGGATTACGGTCCATGTGACCTGGCACGATGGGCGGGGCAAGCTTGTATTATCCACGCTCCGCGCGGCCCCTTTGCGCGAGGATGGTCGATCATGAAACACGAGACCTCCGGGGATGGCGGCTTCACGCTGCTGGAGGTGCTCGTCGTTCTCGTGGTCTTTTCGCTCCTGCAACTGGCCTTGTGGGAAGGGCTGCATCTTGGGCTGGCAGCCTGGAAACGGCAGGTCGCGGGCTCCGCCGCGCTGGAACAGCAGGTGACGGCGGAAGCCGCCTTGCGACGTCTGATCGCCAGAGCGCAGATTGGCGATCCGGAGGTCGACGCGCCTGTTTTCTGCGGTGAGGATCGTTTCCTGTTCGTCTCTTCGCTCGATCCGGGATCGCGGCCCGGGCCACGCGTCGTATCGCTTTCGCAAAAAAGTGAGCCGCAACCTGTGGAAGTGACGATAGGGCGCGACAGGGCGCATCGGCTCGTCATGCGATGGCGCCCGTGGATCAGCGGCGAGGCCCTCGCAGGTGAAGAACCCTATCGCGAGGCCGTTCTGCTGGATCACGTCGATACCGTGACGTTTCGTTATCAGATGCGTGACGGCCACTGGTTGGCGCATTGTCCCGACGGGCTGCCTGTTATGGCCGTTCGATTGCATATCGAGGGGGTGGGGCCTTTCATTCAGCCCGATATTGCGATCAATATTATCACGGGCCACCGCTGGGAGCGCGACTGATATAATCGGTCGTTTTGAAAGATTTCATCTATTTTCTTTGCTAAAAAATGACGTTGCGTGAATGAAATTCACTTGTTACAGTTTTTAAAGGAACGCGAGACTTCGTGGAGCGGCGCTTTTCTTCGGTAGCTCGCGGCGTCAGGTCGGACAGGTAAGTGCCCCAAGTCTCGTTTTCCAGTTTGTAGTGCAATGATCGGGATTTATCGCAACAGGTCGTGTGTATTCACAACATTTTGATATCGTATCATATCATATTGTGGTTGAGAGCGAGAGGCAGACATGAGTGACCGGGTCGTCAGTTCGGGCCAGAGCCTAAGCGGACAGGATATTGCCGGAGGTGACAGCCTCGTCGTTTTGGCTGGTGGTTCGATTGTGGATGCGACCATTGAAGCGCATGCGAGTGACGCCGTGTATGGCATGGCTTCCCACACCACGCTCATGGCATCGGCGTCCGAAACCGTTTTCGCCAACGGTATGGCGATCGGCACCAAAGTTGGTTCCGGTGCTGCCCAGTATGTTTCCGGAGGCGGAGCCGCCTCCGCGACCGATGTGCAGTCGGGCGGACAGCTTTACGTCAATTCGAACGGTGTCGCGCAGTCCGCGATTATTGAAAATGGTGGTCTGCTCTCGGTTTCCTCAGGGGGGTTCGCGTCGGCTGCGGATATCCACTCCGGTGGCAGTCTCCTGATCGAAGGCGGAGGTCTTGCTTCCGATACCGTGATTGAGGGCGGTGGAGCGGTCACGGTCTTATTTGGCGCGCAGACCCTCATGGACAAGGTTTCGGGCACTCTGACGGCCTCTTCAGGCAGCGTCGTGACCGAGGCGCAGGTTCAGTCGGGCGGCACGCTCGTTGTGGATTCGGGTGGTTTCGGGACCGCAACGATCGTTTCCGCCGGTGGCCTTGAAGTTGTTTCCAGCGGCGGCTTCGCCAGCGCCACTCAGTTTCTTTCCGGCGCCTCCGGCGTCGTTATGGGTAAAGCGTCTGACGCCGTTCTGAATTCTTTCGCTTTCCAGACAATCTCCGCCGGAGGCGTCGCGCTCGGCACCACGGTTGGATCCGCCGCCGCGCAGATCGTATCGGGTGGGGGACTGGCGTCCGCGACGGATGTGCAGTCGGGCGGAGAGATGTATGTGCTGTCGCTCGGCGCCGTGCAGGGCGCTACGATCGAGGACGGCGGCCTGGTCACGGTGTCTTCGGGTGGCGCGGCACTTGATATGATCGTCACCTCCAACGGCACGATGGCACTCGAGAGCGGTGGTTTCGGTTCAGGCGCGACGATTGAGGACAATGGCTGGGTAATCGTGTCCTCGGGCGCCCAGAGCCTCGGCGATACGGTACTGTCCGGCGGGATGATCATTGCCTCCGCAGGCGGTGCGGTCACTGCCACAGCCGTTTCCGCTGGCGGCTATGTCGTCGTGTCGTCGGGCGGTGAGGCCGATGATGTCGTCATTTCATCGGGTGGCATGGAGGTTATTTCCGCTGGCGGTCAGGCGAACAATACCCATCTTCTTGCGTCAGGAAAGATCGATTTCGACGCCCTGACCTATGTGTCCGGTGCTACGGCGACGTTCGATGGCAGCACGGATATCCTGACCATTCAGGCGGGCGATGTGACGAATACGGTCAGTCTCGCCGGCGATTATCAGGGCCTGTATTTTCACCTTTCCAAAGACGTCGCCGACGGATCGCTCGTCCTGACGGTCGATGGAACGCCGTGTTACTGCCGTGGCACACGGATCATGACCCAGCAAGGCGAAATCGCGGTCGAGGATCTCAACATCGGCGATTCGCTGGTGACGGCCTCTGGCGAGGCGCGTCCGCTGCGCTGGATCGGACGCCGGACCTATACGGCCGCGATGGCGGCGGGCGACGCCGAAATCCTCCCCGTCATGATCCGGGCTGGCGCGCTCGCCGAGCATGTACCCTGTCGTGACCTGTTCGTCTCGCCTCTGCATGCGATGTTCATCGACGGCAAGCTCGTGCCGGCCATATCGCTGGTGAACGGACTGAGCATCGTTCAGGCCGCGTCCATCGACAGCGTGGATTACTTTCATCTGGAACTCGAAACTCACGATGTCATCCTCGCCGATGGAGCGCCTTCCGAAAGCTTTGTCGACGACGGCAGCCGCAGCATGTTCCACAATATCGAGGATTATCATCGGCTCTATCCGGATGCCGAGACCCGTCCGGCTGTCTATTGCGCGCCACGCCTTGAAGACGGTGAGGAACTGGAAAGTCTGCGTGAGCGTCTGCTGAACCGTGCCCGTTCGACCGGAGCATCACCGGTCGGTCTCTGGCCAGTCTCGTTCCGTGGGCATCTGGATATCGTTTCCCATGATGTGATCCGGGGATGGGCACGCGATACGCTGACGCAGAATCGTGTCCGTCTGCGTATTCTCGACAACGGCCGCACGATCGGAACAGTGGACGCGAATGCCTACCGCCAGGATCTTCATGCCTCCGGGCAGGGGGATGGCTGGTACGGTTTCGAATTTGCGGTCCCTGGGGGGCTGGATCCACATCTGCGTCACGTCATTCAGGTTCAGAACGTGGTCGATCAGGCCGATGTTCTGGGATCGCCCGTGTTTCTTGACGCTTCCAGCGCAGCCGCCAATGGCAGAGGGACCACCGGGATACTGATGGAGGCGCCCGAACCGGAGATTCTTGGCGCCAGCCAGGGATATCTGGACTGCGCCACGCATAAGACGATTTCCGGCTGGGCCTGGAATCCCGAGCAGGACATGCAGGCTCTCGCCGTCCGACTGTTTGCCAATGGACGACTGCTGTCCCGCGTGGTGGCCAATGCCCTGCGACCGGATCTGATGGCTTCGGGCATTGGAACCGGACGTTACGGATTCGAACTCGATATCGACGGCGTTCTCGATCCGATGCAGCGCTATGTCATTCAGGCCTTCGTGGAGAATTCCGGTCGTCCGCTTCTGGGGGCTCCGATGGTGGTCGAGCCCGCGAATTCCTTCAATGAAGCGTTCGCCGGCAGCATTTCACGCGTCTTTTCAGCTCTTGCGAGCCAGGATGATCGCGCCCGTGCTCTGGAGTTCATGCTCGCTCAGGCCGAGCGCGTGAAGCAGCAGATGGCCGACGCCGAGGCCGGGCGTGAAACCCGCCATCGCAGCCAGCGTCGCAAGCGCGCGTTGGGTCCGGTCGCCGCCAGCCTGCCGATGCCCGCTCGCCGTGCTCTCGTCGTCGATGACCGTTTCCCGACGCCCTCGCGGGATGCTGGATCGAACGCGCTGCTTTCGCATATCCGTGCTTTGCAGGCGCTGGGTTATGCGATCAGTTTTGTATCGACCGAGGGGTTCGGGGCCGCAATCAGCGGCGCTGACATCGACATCCTGCGTCTCCTCGGTGTGAGCATCTGCGGCGCGCCGGTCTACGGAACCGTCGAAGAAGTTCTCCGTCGTCAGGCCGGCTGTTTCGACCTCGTCTATATGCACCGCATTTCGACTGCGGGCGCCTACATGAAACTGGCGCGTCAGACGATGCCGCGCGCGCGCATTCTCTACAGCGTCGCGGATCTGCATCATCTGCGTCTGAGCCGTCAGGCCGAGGCGGAAAGCCGCCCTGAACTTCTGGGACTGAGCAATCGCACGCGTCTCGAAGAATTCACGGCGGCCTGGCAGGCGGACGCCGTGCTGACTCATTCGTCGGTCGAAGCGGACATCCTGCGTCGTTCAGTCCCTGCCGCGCGGGTTTACGAGACCCCATGGGAGCATCGTCCGTTACAGGCCGATCCGGAAATTCCATTTTCGGACCGTTCGGGGATCATGTTCCTCGGCAATTACGGCCATCAACCGAACGAAGATGCCGCCTGCTGGCTGGTTGAATGTGTGATGCCCCTCGTCTGGCGGAAAGATCCGTCCATACGCTGTCTTCTGGTGGGCGCGGGTATGACGCAGCGTGTGCGGGACATCGCGCAGGCTCGCGTCGAGATCATGGGGCATGTCTCTGACCTCGACGCTCTGTGGGCGTGCGTGCGCCTGAGCGTGGCGCCGTTGCGATATGGCGCGGGCGTCAAGGGGAAAGTGCTTGAGAGCATGGCCGCGGGAGTTCCCTGTGTCATGACGGGCATCGCCGCGGAGGGGCTGGCTCTTCCCGCGATCCTTCGGGAATGGGTTGGCGACAACGCGCAGGATCTGGCGGACCGGATCGTGGCCCTGCACGGCGATGAGGCACTGTTCCGTCGGGCTGGGGGCGCCGGAGCGGCCTATATCGTTGAAAATTTCAGCGCCGATGCTGTGCGCGACGCTCTGGCGGTCGCGATCGAGGGGCGGTGCGTGGCAGCCGCCGGGGACGTCGCGGCGGAATGACCGTCCATCAGGACACAGCGTCGGCTCTGTCGGCGGCCGATCGCCTTGCGGCACTGGGAGATCTGGCGCGTCGTCAGCTTTTTTTCGTCGGCGGCGCGCCGCGCTCGGGGACAACGTGGATCCAGCACCTGATCGACGGGCATCCTGAAGCTTCCTGCATGGGGGAGGGACTGTTCTGGCAGCAGATTCTGCATCCGCTGACCGCCATGTCACAGAAACGGGTTGAGGCTCTTAAAGAGAAGAACGTCAATCTTTTCGCCCATACCGGCGGTTATCCCCTGCCAACGGAAGATGATGTGGATGCGATGCTGGCGACGGGCATTCTGATGGCGTTGCAGCGCCAGCTTTCGACGCGGCCCGATGGCGGCGCGTCCTGTCGCGCCATCGGAGAAAAAACGCCGGAAAACATTTTTTTGTTTCCGCGCCTGAAACGCCAGTTTCCGAATGCGAAGCTGATCGTGATTTCGCGTGATCCGCGCGATGTACTGGCATCTTCGTGGCACATGTTCGTGCAGCGCCATCAGCCGGACGAAGATCTCTCCGCACGGATGGAAGGCTTCATCCGCCATTCGCTCGAGCCGATGGATAAGGGCGCGCGCACGCTGTTCTCGCTTCAGGAACAGGACCCGTCGTCGTGCCTGTCGATCACCTATGAGGGGCTGCATGCCAATACGGTTGATGTGCTTGCGGACGTCTTTGGTTTTCTCGCTCTGCCGTCGACGACGGAGATTGTAGCGGGATGCATCGAGCGGAGCGCATTTTCCCGTCTCTCCGGGGGGCGCGCGCGCGGCATGGAGGCGAAACAGGCCTTCCTGCGCAAAGGTATGGTCGGTGATTGGCGTGCGACGATCCCCGAGGCCATGAACGCGATCATTCTTGAGCGCCTGGGATGGATGTTTCCCCGTTTTGGATGGACGCCCTGAAGAAGGGAGCGACATCCGGCTTGTTTGCTGGAGGTGTGGTCAAAACCGATATGATATAGGAACGTTTTTCTTCTGCATGAATCTCCGATGTTCGGGTGCGTCGTCGGATGTCAAAAAATGTGCGGCTTATACGGAATTTCAAGGAAGAACATGATGAGACGTCTCGCTGTTATGGGGTGCACGATTCTGGGAGGGCTCGCGTCCATCCCGGCGGCGTCCGCCGTCCCGCTGACGATGGTGGCGCCTTTGGCGGCCAGCGCGTCGGCTTCGTTCAACGTTGTGCTACCCTTGCGCGACAAGGCCGGACTTGAGGCGCTGGTTGCCAGACAGCAGGACCCGAATTCGTCGCTTTATCACCACTGGCTGACGCCTCAGCAGGTGGATGCCCAGTACGGCGCGGATCCGGCGACGATCGGAACGGTCACCGCGGCTCTCCAGGCGCGTGGCTTGTCAGTCACGGCGCGCGGTCGGATGCTGACGGTATCCGGCACGGCGTCCCGGCTCGGGGCGACGCTCCAGGCTCCCCTGGCGACAGGGCGCAGCCGCAGCGGCACTCTTCATACCTACGCCACGACCGTGCCGGTGATGCCGCCGGAACTGCGCAAGGCCGGCGCGATCCTGATCGGTCTTGCCAAGGATCCGCATGAAGCGCAGATCTTCTCGCGCAAGACTGGCGTGACTTCGGCGGAAATCCTCGATCCCAAGAACCGCTATGGCGGCAGTGGGCCCTACTGGTACGGGGACCTGAAACAGGCCTATCAGTATCCCTCCTATCAGACGATGATCACGAAGGGTGGCAAGTCGGTCCGCCTTGATGGGACGGGCGCGACCGTCGGTATCGTCATGGCTTCGGACATCTATGACAGCGACGTGGATGCCGTGTTCAATCACGAGCACTTCATGAAGAATTCCGGCCAGGCGGCAAATCCGAGGCTGTATAAGCGCGTGGCCATCAACGGTGGGGGGACGTTGAGCGGAAATGCGTTGGGCGAGGCCTCGCTGGATGTGCAGGAGGCGATTACCGGCGCACCTGGATCGCATGTGATCCTGTATTCGATGCCCTCCCTCTCCAACAGCAATATCATCGCGGCCTACCAGCAGGTCATCGAGGACAACGAGGCGGATGTGGTCTCGTCCTCGTTCGGAAATTGCGAGCTTTTCTACACGGCGGCCTATAACGGAGGCACCGATTACACGAGCGAATTGCAGGTCGAGCACGAACTGTTCGTTCAGGGTAACGCGCAGGGCATTACTTTCCTTGCGTCATCGGGCGACGAGTCCGGCCTCCAGTGCCCGGACACCAACTACATTCTGGAGGGGCAGAATGGTACGGACGTCCCGAGCGTCTCGACCCCGGCCAACGATCCCGATGTGACGGCCGTCGGCGGTACGAATGTCGTCACCAGCGCGGTCTCGGGCAGTCTGGATTCCACGTATGTTCGCGAGAACGCCTACAGCGATCCGCTGCTGCCGGAAGATCCATATAGCGTGGGGGCGACCGTTTCCAATGCCCGCTGGGGCGCGGGCGGAGGGGTTTCAGCCATTTTCGCGAAACCTGATTTCCAGAACCTCGGCGGTATCAATACCGGCTCGACGCAGTATCGCGCGGTGCCTGACATCGGCATGCAGGTCGGCGGTTGTCCCGGCGGCGCCTCTTACCCCTGCACCGGCGGCAATAGCGCTCTTAACGGGAATGGCAACCAGGATCGTTCCGCCGTGGCCGTCGCCGTCAATGGCAGCTTCGAAGGTTTGATCGGCACCAGCGTCGCTTCTCCGGAATTCGCAGGCGTCGTGGCGCTGCTCGTGGAAACCTCGGGACGCATGGGCAATCTGAACACCTATCTCTACACGCTTGGCGCGACGCAGGCTGCGACGGGTTCGAACAATCCCGCCAAGACCACGACCTTCTACCATCGTAGCATTCCGGGCTATAATGGCGTCGTAACCAACAACCAGCCCGTCAATACCCGCGGGAAATACTATAATTATACAGTCGGCGTTGGAACGCCCGTCGTCTATCGTCTGGTCGGTGCGTCCAATGCCGTCGTCGCAGGCACCCCGCAGACCGCAACGAACCCTTGATCTTCCATTCTGTTGCCGACCTTGAAGCGCTGTCCGTCTCGACGGACAGCGCTTTCTTTTATTCGGGAGCCGGTTGAAGCATGGCGCGGTTGTCTTCACAGGAGCGTGAGCGATGTCCCGAATAAATCGCGAATGCGTTAGACTGACGGAAAGATGAGTCACTGCCGGGATCAGGTCCAATGGAGCGTCGCCTCTTCAACTCGCTTCTTGCAGGCCTCGGCCTCGCATTCGGCGGACGCGCAGTGCGCGCACGTGCTGGATCCATGACCGCCCACATTGAAAGTTTTCTACTCAGAGAGAATGACTGGGTTCCGAACAATGCCCGGCTGCCCGTCATCCTTTACCGAAACGCCCTGGCCGTCGGCGGCGACGATCCGGCCTCAGGGTTCGAAGAGCTCTTTGTCCGAAACGGCTGGCCTCCACAGTGGCGTAACGGCGTCTATCCCTTTCATCATTATCATACGCGCGGCCATGAGGTTCTGGGATTCGCCGCCGGTTCGGCGCGTCTGATGCTGGGAGGGCCGGGCGGCCGGACGGTGGATGTGAAGGCCGGGGATATTGTCCTGCTCCCTGCCGGAACGGGCCATATGAATTTAGGTGCGGATGCGGCGTTCGAGGTGGTGGGTGCTTATCCGCCAGGACAGGCATTCGATATTGTTCGCCAGGCCCCTGACGCCGGGCAGCGCTCGCGATTGCTGAAGCTTCCTTTCCCTGCGACAGATCCGGTTCTGGGGCTTCGCGGACCCGTTACGAAAGAATGGCATATCTTATGATTCAATTGACGCGACGCGGCCTGATGGTCGGCGCTGGCAGTCTGGTCTCGTGCGCTTATGCGGGGCGTGGAAGGGCTTCGCCGCCGCACAGACTGGCAACGATCGGAGCGGGGGAGGTCGGGCGAACGTTGGGGCAGCTTTGGATCAAGGCGGGATTCAAAGTGATGTTTTCGGCATGGACACTGGAGGAGGCGCAGAACGTTGCCCGTGAGATCGGTGTGGACGCTCTCGCCGGAACGCCGGAACAGGCCGCTCTCTTCGGGGATGTGATTCTGCTTGCGGTGCCCTACGGAGCGCTCCCAGGTCTTGGTCGGAAACTGGACCCCGTTCTGAAGGGCAAGATTGTTCTGGACGCGACGAACCCGTATGTCTGGCGCGACGGAGACACCGCCGTCGCAGCGCAGAAAAACGGCGCCGGAATTATGACGCAGAGTTATTTTCCGCACGCGCGCGTCGTCCGTGGTCTGAATTCCATCAATATGAGCAGCATTCGGACCCAGGCCCATCGGGCGCCACCGCTGCTGGCTGTTCCGATCGCGGGTGACGATCCGGCTGCGGTGGCGGTCGTCGCGGAGCTTGTACGGGCAGCCGGTCTGGATCCTGTGGTTACAGGCAATCTGGCCTCCGCCACGCTCTTTCAACCGGGTCATGACGGCTTCGAGGTCGAAGCCAGTGCGCGTGAGCTCAAGGCGGATCTGAAACTGTCTCCTTGATGGCCCTGTGACGATGACGGCCAGTTCCTCTGGTCCGCAGGACTGAAAACAGCCCTTCAGGACGATCGGTTCGTTTCAGGTGCCGTTTCTGGCGGTCGGAGCCTTAAGCGTGGCTTCGTCCGCCAGGGGCGGTTCCATACGCTCCGATGAAGACGGCTCTGGTAACGGCACGTCCGTTTTCCCGTCCGCCACGATGTGAAAGGGGCCATCCGGGGGCGTCGTCGTATAGGCCGTGGGCGTGTAGAACTTGATTCCGGCCTGAGCGAACGGATTGGCGATGCGTCGATAGAATTCGCGCTGCACTTTCCATTTCATCATGGGTGCGGTCCGGATCACGCCGATGATCGTTGATCCGTTGGAATCACTGCAGTCGACACCGAGGTTTGTGTAGTCCGACAGGATCATGGGCCCGAACAGGTCGTCCCGGCGCATGTCGGCGATGGCTTTTGACATGATCGCGTTGACGCGCGAGGGATCTTCCGAGAGGTCCACCTGCTGCCTGATGACAAGCTGGTTGTAGCCGCGTGCGGTGTTGGCAATCGATGACACCGACGAGAACGGGATAATGTGCAGGTCGCCGTTGAAGTCGCGGACCTTGACCGTACGAATGGACAGGTTTTCGACGGTGCCGGACACGCCTCCTGTCGTGACCCAGTCGCCCACCTGAATCGCGTCTTCCACCAGCATGAAGAAGCCGGTGATGAAGTCTTTTACGAGGCTTTGCGAGCCAAAGGCGATGGCAGCGCCCATAATGCCCGCGCCGGTCAGAAGAGGTGTCACGTTGATGCCGATCTGCGACAGGGTCGTAACGGTCACGATCGTGACGATGAGAGCAAGGAGCACGGTGCGGATGATCGGCAGAACCGTGCGCAGACGGGTGGCGCGTGAAGCCTGATCGACGAGCTGAAAATGGCTGATCTGCCTGTTCAGCAACGTGTTCACACTCTCCCAGATGAGGACTGCGATCGTTGCCGCCGCGATCATCGTGAGGACAGCGCCCAGCAGGCGCGAGCCAAGGCCATTATGAAGGAAGAAGCTGACGGTCGGCAGGCCCCAGGCCTGTGTCAGGGCGAGGAGCGTCAGAAAGACGAGACTGCCCGTGAGGATGGCTCTCACAATCGGATAGTAGCGATCCGCCCTAACCTGAAGGTCGGGGATACGTTCAGCCATCTGCGGACTGATGCGAAAGAGTCGGTCCTGCAAGCCATAGGCGAGGATGGCGACGACACGGGACGCGATCAGGATGCCGACGGTTATGCCGGTCGTGCTGACAATCCACATATATCCGCCACGCAGGTGGGCGGCCCACACGATCCAGAGCGAAAGATCGAGAAACATCGCTGGAATCCACCAGAGCCGCCCGACTGCGCCGACGAAAACCCAGAACGGTTTTCCGTCCGTACTGGTGCCCGGCTGAAGGGCGCGTGCCGCGATATGCCTGATGCGCCAGATGAAAGCGGCGATCAGAATGTGCTCCACGAGCACCACACCGCGGATCATGGCCGCCGTACCGTTTTCGGGCATGTCGAATTCCTGGCCCAGCATGGACAGACAGACGATGACTGCGGGCGCGGCAACGAGGATGTTCCACCATCGCACGATGGTATGCGCCGTCAGGTTCGAAACGGGCAAAAGACGGATCGAGGGGGATCGCGGCGCCAGCGCCGTCTCCACCACGAGATAGAGTCCGCGTGCGATTGCGTAAGAGCAGGCGAGCGTCAACGTCACGGAATTTGCTTTGGCGCTCCAGGGCATCAGAAGCGTGGCGAGATACGCGATTCCCAGAAAGCCGAGAACGGGAATGGCTTTCAGTGCGAAGTGCCCGATAACGAAGGGGATGCGGGCGAGGAAACGGAGCACGGCAACCTGACGGCGCTGATCGTCAACCCGTTTATGTTGCGGGTCGTCCGTCGAGGCGGCATCGCTTGCAACGTTTTTGTTCTCTGTTTCGTGCTGGGGGCCGCTCTCGTCGAGGGATGCCCGATCGCGCAGATGCTCAAGCGGCTTGCGTAACGCCATGAACAGCAGGCGCTCGATGATCAGCCCGACCAGCACCGTGCCGATCGCGCCTGTAAAGGCCTCGAAAAGCGCCTGACGTGATGTTGGATTCGAAAGTTCGTGTCGCGCCCAGGGGCCGATTTGCGCGAGATCGCTAAAGAGGCCGGCGAAGTTGCGAAGATTGCCGCGCATCTGATGCCGCAGACTGACCAGACCCGTGCCGATATCCTGGTCGGCTTGTGTGGGCGACAACGGTTGGGCCGTGGCTGCGGATGTGGCGCCTGTCTTCGAAGCGGGGGGTGTCGCGGTCTTTCCTTCGACCGGTAGTCCGCGCGCCATCAATGAAAGCGTGTGGGCAAAGGCCTCGCGCCGCTGAGGGTCGTCAAGAATTTGGAGAAGCTGCTGTGCTTCCTGCCGCGAAAGTGGCGTGTCGGTGGAGATCGCGGGTGCGGCGGGAGCCGCCGTACCGGTTTCCGCAGCCAGAGCGGGGATACCGAAGAACAGGATGGCGAGAAGAACGCCGGGAAGGAGAAGCGAATGCTTTCCCAGACGGTGAGCCACGCGCATGCGGTTCACCGGTTCAGATCGAAAAAAATTCCACATCCCTCATTGCCATCGCTGGTTCTTGGCGCAAGCCAGAAGGCCAAACGTAGCGTTTTTGTGTCAGTCAGGCGAGGGACGGTGGAGACAAATCTCGTGTCTCCACCCGTGGGCAATCAATCCTGATCGGGTGCGGGAGCCGAATTGAGCTGGATGTAACGCTCGATGCCAATCTGCTTGATGAGGTCGAACTGACGATCGAGGAAGTCTTCGTGCTCTTCCTCGTTCTCAAGGATTTTCACGAACAGGTCGCGGGTGACGAAGTCACGCACCGTCTCGCAATAGGCGATTCCTTCGCGCAGATCGCCGATCGCCTTTTCTTCCAGCTTGAGATCGCATTCCAGGATCTCTTTGACGTTCTGGCCGATCAGGACCGTGTTCAGGCGCTGCACGTTGGGCAGGCCGCCGAGATAGAGAATGCGCTCGATCAGCCAGTCGGCGTGATGCATTTCCTCGATCGATTCGGCGTATTCTTTCTTGCCGAGCAGCGTGACGCCCCAGTGGCGCAGCGTGCGTGCGTGAAGAAAATACTGATTGATCGCCGTAAGTTCGTTCGTCAGCTGTGTGTTCAGGTACTCGATGACCTTCGGGTCTTTGATGGGCATGTTCATTCTCGCTTTTCTGAAAAATCTGTCAGGAGCAGAGCTATACCCCTCAAGAAGGGCCTGTAAACAGAAAAATGCATTAAAGATCAATATGATAACTGAACTGATTTGCATTCTCATGTCATTGGGATCGCGCGGGATCGACCCGGATGATGCGGAAATCCGTGGGTAATTCGTGTATCGGCGCGCGGACGGACAGGAATCAGAAAAAGCCGGTGCGATCCGCAGATCGTCCGGCGAGCGTCGCCGCGCATGACGGCTACTGAAAGCATGGCTGATTTTCAGGAGAAAATGGCGCGAGTGACGGGGCTCGAACCCGCGACCTCCGGCGTGACAGGCCGGCGCTCTAACCAACTGAGCTACACCCGCTTCGACTGCCTGACGCAGCGTTGCGACCGAAGTTTTCAAGGCCGTTCCAGACCCCACCGCTTCGGTGAGAGGGGAACTACCAGCGCTCGCGGTTGAAGGCAACAGGGCGATGCGTTTTTTTTTGACCTTTGTCCCTCTCGGCTTTCGCGTTCGTGAAAAGCGTAGGAAAAACAGTTATTTGAGTGAATGGTATCATCGATCGCCAGAATGGTTTTGCATGAGGCCGCGCGATTTGCATGCTTCCTGAGCCAATCCCTGTAGATGCCGCTGTCGCATATCGCCTGCATGCTTTAGTCTCGTCGCCCATATTCGGTGGGTGCTATCAGCCTGCCCGGACCAAGTGGATGGAAGAGCACAAATCAGATGGCAGGAAGTGTGAACAAGGTGATTCTCGTCGGTAATCTCGGCAAGGATCCGGAAGTGCGGAATGCCCAGAGCGGCGCGAAGATCGTCAATCTGACGATTGCGACCAGTGAGAGTTGGAACGACAAACAGTCCGGCGAAAAACGCGAGCGCACGGAATGGCATCGTGTGGTGATTTTCAACGACCGTCTGGCGGATGTCGCCGAGCGCTTTTTGCGCAAGGGTCGGAAAGTCTATCTCGAAGGTCAGTTACAGACGCGGAAATGGACGGATCAGTCGGGTCAGGAGCGCTACACGACGGAAATCGTCCTGGATCGCTTCCGTGGAGAACTGGTGTTGATCGATAGCGGACGCGGTGGCGAGTCCGAAGGGGGCGGTGGTTACGAAAGCGCGCCGTCTCGCCAGCAGATTGGCGCTCCGACACGGGGTGGATCATCAGCGCCGACGCCCTCGCGTGGGGGTGGTGGTGGCTGGGACGCGCCGGGCGGCGATCTCGATGATGAAATTCCGTTCTGAGCCGCCCGCTCAGAGAGGAGCAAGTCTTTCAGAAGGTCGCCGGGAGGCGGCCTTTTTTATGGCCTGAAGGGACTGTAGTCCCTGAAACCATAAAATGGCGGCACAGGCCAAATTGGGCGGCGCGCGCGCAGGAATTGTTTCGCCATGTTGGGGTTGGCACGATATTTGCTCGGATATTTTCAGCGTGTAATTGCGCATGACCCTCTGGGAGGCAGTATTGATGAGCGGATCTGTGTTTGAACGTTTTCGCCGTGTGGCCCCTCGCGTCGCTCCGCGTGTGGCCGTGGCGTCGGCGGCCGTTCTGGCCGTTTGCGCGGGAATTTCGATGGCCCATGGCGCGCCGGTCGCGATCTCGCGGATGTCGGACGATATCAGTGTTCCATCCGCGCCCGATGGCGCCAAACTCTCCACCATGGGAGGCGATATTCATCTGGGTTCGGCGGGTGCATCGTCCGCGTTGAGCACCATGGGCGGTGATATCTCCGTCGGAACCGTAACGGCATCCCTCAGTGCGTCCACCATGGGTGGTGATATCGATGTCCAATCGTCGACCGGTGCGCTGGCACTCTCGACGAAAGGCGGTGACATCAAGGTCGGTGGTACGAACGCCTCGGTGTCGGCTTCGACGCTCGGCGGCGATATTCAGGCGACGTTGCAATCGGGGAAGCAGGCACGGTCCGTAAAACTCTCATCGCTGGGCGGCGACGTGACCGTTCATGTCCCGGCGGATTTCGACGGCACGATCGAGGCACGACTCTCATTCACGCGCAACGCCCATGAGACCTATAAAATCGAGCAGCCGTTCGGTCTGGCATCAACGGTCAGTCCGGAATGGGAGACAGAGTCCGGCACGCCGCGCAAGATCATCGAGGTCAAAGGCACTGTAGGGAGTGGTCGGGACCATCTCGTGCTCAGCACGACGAATGGTTTCATCCGCATCATCAAGGATTGACGGCGCAAACGGCGACCATCGCTTGACGGGAGGCCATCGCATCGCGAACTGGAAGGTGCGGGCTGGTTGACGCCTTGCACCCGACGGAGACGGTCCCCCATGCGCCTTGCCAATCAATATACTTCGCTTCCCGCGCGTTTCTTCGCGACCATGGTGGCGCAACCCGTGCGCGAGCCTCGTCTGCTCCGGCTGAACGTGAATCTCGCGCGCCAGCTCGGGCTCGATGTCGAGTGGCTTGAAACGGAAGCGGGGGCGGCGTTTCTGGCAGGGGCAGCCTTTCCGGAGGGCATGCAGCCTGTGGCGACAACCTACGCCGGACATCAGTTCGGCCAGTTCGTACCCCAGCTCGGTGACGGGCGCGCGCTTCTTCTGGGAGACGGCATCGATAGGGAAGGGCGGCCGTACGAGATCCAGCTGAAGGGATCGGGGCCGACGCCTTACTCCCGCCGGGGCGACGGGCGCGCCGCGCTGGGGCCCGTGTTGAGAGAGTATCTGGTCAGTGAGGCGATGGCCGCCCTGGGCGTTCCCACGACGCGGGCTCTGGCCGCCGTATCGACCGGAGAAAGCGTGGTGAGGGAGCGCATGAAGCCCGGCGCGGTGCTGGCTCGCGTCGCCTCGAGCCATCTTCGCGTCGGAACATTCCAGTTTTTCGCGGCTCGTGAGGATCATGACGGACTGCGTATTCTGGCGGATTTCGCCATTCAGCGGCACTATCCTGAACTTGTCGATCGTGACGATCGATATCTCGCTTTTTTCGACGCGGTTGTTTCCGCCCAGGCCCGGCTGATCTCGCAATGGATGAGTCTGGGATTCGTTCATGGCGTCATGAACACCGACAACATGGCGATTTCCGGTGAAACCATTGATTACGGACCCTGCGCGTTTCTTGACGAATATGACCGGCGCAAGGTCTTCAGCTCGATCGACCAGACCGGCCGTTATGCTTTTTCCAACCAGCCCGACATCGGGTTTTGGAATCTCACCCGACTGGCGGAATGCCTGCTGCCTCTGATCGATCCGGACTCCGATCGGGCCGTCGCGGTCATCAAGCCGGTCCTGCTGGCATTTCCGTCCCGGTTCTCCGCCGCGTTTGAGGCGCGGATGCAGGCGAAATTCGGTCTTCTGACGAAGCGCGAGAACGATCTCTCCCTCGTCAGCGAATTTCTCGATCGATTGGAGAAAGCCCATGCGGATTACACGCTGAGCTTCCGTCAACTGAGCGTCGCTCCGGCGGCGCTGGACGCCATCGAGGGGCTGGCGGCGTGGCGCATGCGTTGGGAGGCGCGGCTGGCCAAAGAGGAAGGCGGCCTGGATGCGGCTCTGGACCGTATGCGGCGTGTGAATCCGGCCGTTATTCCGCGCAATCACCGCATCGAAGCGGTGATCGCCGCAGCGGAGAAAGGCGATATGGCGCCGTTTGAAACCATGCTTGCCGCTGTCACACGGCCTTTTTGTGACGATGCCGATTATGAAACGCCGCCCACTCAGGCTGAGCGTGTCCGGGAAACGTTCTGCGGGACGTAAAGCTGTCGCACGAAGCGAGCGCAGGTCTTGCCACGCTTTGGTCTGCGAAGAGAGAAAGACGAAAAACCCCTGCCCCGAACATAGGGCAGGGGTTTTTCGAGCCCATCCGTCAGAGCCGGGATCAGCTCGTATGGTGCTCGCGCAGCGCGGCCAGCACGTCTTGCGGACGAATCGGCAGCTTGCGCAGACGAACGCCGACGGCATTGTGGATCGCGTTGCCGATGGCTGGCGCAATCGCGGTAACGCCCGGTTCACCCAGCCCCATCGGCTTCTCGGTGCTGTCGATGAACTCGACATCCATCTCTGGCGTGTCCCCGATGCGCGCCGGTGTGTAGTTGTGCAGGTTACGCGCACGGATCGTGCCGTTTTCGATCTCGGTGCCTTCGAACAGCGCCATGCTCAGGCCCCAGAGCGCACCACCTTCGGTCTGGGCCAGCGCACCGCCCGGATCGATGATCGTGCCCGCATCGAGAACCAGCCAGAGTTTCTGGCAGGTGACCACGCCGGTCTTGCGGTCGACATGGACCTGAGCCGCCGCCGCCGTCCAGGTCGGCATGCCGCGCTCCTGGCCGAAGGTCGTCGCGACACCCAGCGCCGTATCGGCCGGAAGCTGTGTCTTGCCCCAGCCGATCTTGTCGGCGAGGCGCTGCAGCACGGCAGCCTGGCGTTTGGCGCCGCCCGTCGAGTCCGGTGCCTGACCCGCATTACGGCCGGTCGCGGTCAGCAGGGAGAGGCGGAACGCGACCGGGTCCTGCTTTATGGCATGCGCGACTTCATCAAGAGCGGATTCCAGCGCCCAGGGCGTCCAGCCTGAACTGACCGAGCGCAGCCATCCGGGACGGAAGGTTTCCTTGGCGAGATCGTTTGAAATCGCGCGAATCTGCGTCGGACCGGTGTCGTACCAGTGGTCCGCGCCCGCGATGGCGAACTGGTCATAAGGCTTACCGTCGGCGCCCTTGGACATGAACGGCGCCGCCATGACTTCCGTCGGCCAGCCAGCCGCCGCGTCATGACGCATGGCGACAATTTTGTCGTCCGCATTCAGTCCGACCTGCACCTTCTGGACTGAAGGCGAGCGAATGGAGTCGAACATCATGTCGTCGGAACGCGTCAGGATCAGCTTGACCGGCTTGCCCCCGATGGCCTTGGAAACGAGCGCCGCCGGAATTGCGTAATCTCCGTTCAGGCGGCGACCGAAGCCGCCCCCCAGAAGATAGGTCCGCATGATGACCTTGCTGTCCGGAACCTGAAGCGCCTTGGCGATCACGGGCAGGAACAGGGACTGCCACTGGTTGCCCGTGTGGATTTCCCAGGTGTCGCCCACCTGCTGCGCCAGGGCATTGAGAGGTTCGAGCTGATAATGCGCGACCGAGGCGCAGATATATTCGCGCTCGATGAGATTATGCGCTGCGTGAAGCGCATCTTCGGTGCCCTTGTCGTCAAAGACGTAGGTGCCGCCCTCTTTTTTGGCGATCAGTTCACGACCGCGATCCAGAATCTGGGCTTCGGAGACCGAATGTGTCTTGCCAGCCGTCCAGTTGACCTTCAGCGCATCGGTCGCGCGAATGGCGGCAGGATAGGTCTTGGCCAGAACGACGACCCAGCCCGGAACGGTTTCGGACGGATCTTCCAGCACGACATAGCGGAGATAGCCCGGAACTTTCTTCGCGTCCGTGTCATCCACCGAAACGACCTTCGAGCCGTAGCGCGTCGGCGGCATCTTGGGACGGCCATAGACCATCCCTTCGAGCTTCGCGTCGATGCCATAAATGGCGGCGCCGGTGGTCTTGGACGGAATATCGAGAGCGGCGACCGGCTTGCCGATGAGGCGGCGTTCGCTGACCGGCTTGAGCGGCAGCTTCGCCATCTCCTCGGGCGTGTAGCTGCGCGTCGGCTTCGAGCGCGCCACGATATCGCCATAGGAAATCGACTTGCCGTTGGCCGTGACGACACCGTTATGTGCCGAACACGCCGCAGGCGTCGTGCCGAGCAGCTTCGCGCCTTCCTCGATCATGACGGTGCGCGCGGCGGCTCCGGCCTGGCGGAACACGTCCCACGTCATCCAGACCGACCACGAACCGCCGGTGACCATCAGGCCCCATTTCGGATCGGTGTCGACCTGCGTGATCTTCACCTTGTCCCAGTCGGCTTCCATCTCGTCGGCGATGATGCGCGCCAGAGCGGTGCCGACATGCTGGCCCATCTCCGCGCGGATCACGTTGACATTGACCGTGCCGTCCGGGCCGATGGCGCACCAGATGTTCGGCTCGAACATCCCGCCACCGGGCAGGCTGGACGGGTAGACCTGCGAGGCATCGGCCTTGCGGGCGAAGCCGAACATAAAGCCCGCGCCCGCCGCCGTCAGCAGGAAGCCGCGACGCGAAAGGCCCGCGCGCCCGTCCTGGCGGGCTGCGATCTGCTCAATTCTGGCCATTGGACGTCTCCCCGCCAGGCATGTTCACGGCGGCTTCCTTGATGGCCTTGCGAATGCGGATATAGGTCATGCAGCGGCACAGAGAACCGCCCATGACGCCGTCGATATCGGCATCGGTCGGATTGGGAAAATCGTTCAGCAGCGTCACCGCCTGCATGATCTGGCCCGACTGGCAGTAGCCGCATTGCGGCACCTGCTGGTTGCGCCACGCCTCCTGCACGGGGTGATTGCCCTGCGGATCGAGGCCCTCGATGGTGGTGATCGAAGCGCCTTCGAGAGAGGAGATGGGCGTGATGCACGAACGCGTCGCACGTCCACCGACATGTACGGTGCAGGCGCCGCATTCGCCGATGCCGCAACCGAATTTCGTGCCGGTGAGATCCAGATCGTCGCGCAGCACCCACAGTAGGGGGGTGTCCGCGGGAGCGTCGATCTCGACCGGCTTCCCGTTCACTTCAAACTTGATGGTCATGTCCTATCCCCTGCGTTGCGCGGCTCGTCAGTGCCCGGCGTTTCATCGCGAAGCATTGACGGGCGGGGTTTTCAGGGTGGCGCGCGCTTCGGCGGCCTTCTTTTCGAGATCTTTCCATGCGGGGCGGTTCGTCCGCGTGCGACGCAGATAGGCGGCGATCCGGGCCATGTCATGATCGTCAAGCGCCGTATAGAAACTCGGCATTGCGACGTGGCTCTGACCTTCTTCGGCCGTCAGGCCGTGCAGCATGACCATGAACAGGTTGTTTGGCTCGTCCAGCCACAGCGCGTTGTTGAGCGCGAGTTCGGGGCGGCCCAGAACCGGTCCCTTGCCGCTGTTGTAGTGACACGCGCCGCATGCGCCCTGATAGAGCTTCGCGTCCGGATCGACGGTCGGGCCGACCAGATCGGTCCCCGAACGCTGCATGGCCGTCGTGACGGCGGCGGCGTCCCCGCTCTGACGTTCGGCCGCATGGTCCAGATCGGCGAAATAATGCGCGATGGCGTGGACGTCGGATGCCGGCAACTGCGAGAGGAAGGTATGCGGAACCGGCGACATCGGGCCACCGGCGGGGCCGTGCAGCGGGGCGACGCCGTTGCGCAGATAGGCGAACAGTTCGTCCTCGGTCCAGGCCGTGGGCGTCGGGTTGTGCGCGTTCAGCGGCGGCGCGATCCAGCCGTCAATAACGGCGCCATCATATTTGGCGCTCTGCTTTTCCGCGCCCATGAAATCGCGCGGCGTGTGGCACGAACTGCAATGCGAGGCCCCTTCGGCGAGGTAGGCGCCACGGTTCCACTCCGCGTCTTTCTGCGGGTTCGGCTTGTAGCGTCCCGGCGTGAAATACAGCAGCTTCCATGCGCCCTGTCCGATCAGACGAATGTTGATCGGAAACGGAATCGTATTGTCACGCGGTTTCAGATGCACGGCGGGGCGCGTCATGATGAACGCATAGAGGTCCGAGATGTCCTCGGCGGTCATCTGCGTGAAATGATCAAACGGGAAGGCCGGGTAGAGTTGCGTCCCTTCGCGGTCCACGCCCTTCCACATGGCGCGGCGGAAGGCTTCTTCCGACCAGGTGCCGATGCCGGTTTCAGGATCAGGCGTAATATTCGACGAGAAGAGGTCGCCGAACGGCGTTTCCATCTTGTAGTCGCCCGCGAGATCCGGACCGCCGCCCAGATCCTGCCGCGTGTGGCATTCCGAGCAATAGCCGGCCGCCGCGACCAGTGCGCCCCGCCTGATCTTGTCAGGGGAGAAGGAGGAGGGCTGGGGCGGAGTGATCGGCGCGATCGAGGGATACCACGCATATGCGAGGAATCCGCCACCACCGAGGACACCGAGACCCACCACGGCCGCTGCGACGCGCTTGATCACTGTCCAGCGACCGGATTTCTTATCGGGAGAATCTGTCACCATGTGTCACGACATGACAGATCGTTCGCGCAAATACAATCGCGCGTGGCTTTGACATGGAACAAGGCCCGAAGCCGAATCAGCGTGTTAAGCTGATTCGATCGGATTCACGTTTACGTGAATAGCACCCTTTTCATGAGATGAAAATAATAATCATTTACATCATAATCAGAAATCGATCTCCGTCGTGAAGCTATAGGTCCGGGGCAGGCCGGCGACGGCAGAGTTGTTGGCCGAACTCAGTCCGTTCACGCTGCTGGGATAAACCGATGCCCAGTAGCGTTCGTTCGCGACGTTGTTGACGCCGAAACGAAACGCGATGGGGGTCTTGTAGGCGTGTGTCGTGTAGCGCACGCCCAGATCGAGCGTGACGTAGGAGTCCGCGAAAGTCTTGTTTTCCACATCTCCGGCGCGACGCCCGACATAATGGATGGCGGCGTTCGCAGCCGCCCCTTTCGCCCATGCCGGGTGATAGTCGATAAGCGCGCTGGCCTGCACCGGCGGCACGCCGACGACCTCCTTGTGCGAGGTGGCCGTGGTTCCGGTGCTGCCAAGCTGCGCGTCCATCCAGGTCACGCCGCCAAGGACGCTGATGTCCCTGGTGATCGCACCGGAAGCCTGGAATTCCACGCCGTAATTGCGCTGGTTGCCGAACGTGCCGTAGGTGTTCGTGGTCGGGTCCGTATAGGCATAGGGGCGCGACATGCGGAAACCGGCGGCATTCAGTTGCAGACCGTTCTCGAAGCGATATTTGTAGCCGACTTCCCATTCTTCCGAACGCAGCGGCGCCAGGACGCTGTTGGCGTTCGTGACGGTGTTCGGCGCGATCGGACCGGCTTCCAGCGAGCGGCCCCAGGTGAAATAGGCCGTCTGGTTCTCGGAGACCTTGTACATCAGGCTCGTCATCGGGCTGAAGGCGGCGGACCGCCTGTACTGGGAGGTCTGCACGCTATGAACGTTGTAATTGTGCTCGCTCAGCCAGCTCCAGCCCAGCGTGCCCATGATTGCCCAGTGCTTGTCGAACCAGATCGTATCGCTGGCGATCAGCGACTGCTCCAGAACGGAGGCTGATTTGTAGTGGCCCGAATAGTACGGCTGCTTACCCTCGAAAATCGTGGGATTGGCGATATTGCCGGTCCCCAGGACGAAGGTCTCACCCTTGGTGGGGTTGTAGTTCCCCATCATGTAGCCATTGCTGCCGATCATGATTTCGTGGCGCAGCGGGCCGGTGTGGAAACGTCCGTTCACGTAAAGCGTGTTGCTGCCCGCCTTGAAATCATTGGCGGTCGCGGCTGCGGCGATGCTCGTCTTGTAGTTGCCGAGACTGTCGGTCAGCGTGTTGGTCGTCGTGAAGACCTGACGGGCGGCATTCTGGTAAAGGCCACCTGCCGTCAGGGTCCAGTCCTTGTTGAAATGATGAATGATCTTCGTCAGCGCCGTATCGGTTTCCATATTGAAACCTTCGTACGACTGGCCGTAGCCGTAGCGGCTCAGATCCGGCGCATTCGGCAGTTGAATGCCGGTCTTATAGGAGAAGCCGCCCGGATAGCCGCGCTGCGCGAAGGTATACTGGCTGGCATCGACCTGGATGACCGTGTTCGGCGAGATGTGAAAATCAAAATCACCGCTGACGAGATTGCGGCGCAGATGGGAGTCGCGCACGAAGCTCTCGCCCGTCTGGTTCAGCAGGTTGAGGCGGTAGCCGAACCAGCCGTGATGACCGACGCGCCCGGAAGCATCCAGCGCCTCCAGCGGCGCGCCGATGGAATCCACGCCCGCCGTAAAGCGCTCGGTCATGCGATCGGTCGGGCGTTTGAGGGAGTAGCTGAAGGTGCCCGCCGGATTCTGCGGCCCATACAGGGCGCCCGCAAGGCCGTTCAGGACCTGCATGTCCTCGAACTGCTCGGCGGCATAGGGCGTCGTGGAGACCATGTTGAGCCCGTCGACGCGCGAATTGGCGATGACGTCGGATTCGAAGCCGCGCGACTGGGGGCGGCTCGTATTGGGATCACCACGCTCTTCAAGCTGAACGGACGGCATGTAGCGCGCCAGATCGTTGATATTGCGCGCCTGCTGGTTGACGATCACGTCATGTGTGACCGTCATGATCGAGAATGGCGAGTCAACGGAGGGACGGTCGCCGAGCGGGCCGAGATCGGCCGTCTTCTTGCTGTACTGGGCCGTCGTGCCCGTGGCGACGCGCCCTATGACCTTGACGGTTTCTTCCTTGGGCGCGGAAGCCTTTCCGACCGGCGCTCTGTGACGCGCGGAAGAGGGCGGAGTCTTGATGGAGGCCGGTGTCACGGGAGCCGGTGTCGCAGTCTGGGCGACAGCAGCGGGAATAACGGGAACGACGGTTGCCAGAAGACAGTGTCGAAGAATGCGATGTTTGGTTTTCACGGGCCCGCTGCTCGGCTCCACAATCAAAAAGGTGTCAATTTCCTTTTCCTGTGAACGTGCCAAGGATTTTTGTCCAGAAAGCCGCATGCGTGCGAATTCCTTGAATCGGACAGGTCTTATTTCCGCAGAAAGCTGAAAACCAACGATAAAATGCGTAAAAACTCGTCAGAAAGTGCCACAATCACAAATCGGTGATGACGGCACTTCAGGAAATTCTTTTGCGTGTGTCGCTCAGGATCGTTTCCTGAAGAGCGAAGGCGCGCTGGAGAAGGGGCAGCAGTGGTTCGCGCCCCTCCTGGCGCAACCATTCGTCCAGTGCGGACCGAAAAGCGGCAATGCTGGAGCGCGCCAGCACGCGTGAAGCGAGGAATCTGTTTTCACCTTGCGGAAGGTGGCCGCGCCACGCCTCGATGATGCTTTCTTCCCATGCCGCGTATTTCCGCAGGCTGTGCTGGCGCAGGGCCGGAGACTGCTCGATGAGCTTCACGAAGGCGAAGCCTTCTTCGGGCGTATTCCCCACGCGATCAATGACGGTTGCGAAAGCATGGCACATCGCCGGGCCAGGGCGGTCGGAGCGTGAGGCCTGGGCCACCATTTCCCGCAGCACGTCCGTCATGGTCTCGGTCCACGCAAAAACGACGTCGCCCTTGGTGGGGAAATAGCGAAAGAGCGTCCGCCGCGAGATGCCGGATGCCGCGGCAATCTCGTCGACCGTCACATCGTCGTAGCCGCGTTCCGCGAAGAGATGCATGGCCTGTTCGATCAGGGTCGCACGGACGCGGGATTGCTTGATCTCGCGGAGGGTCAGGACGGTCGTCTCATCCTTCCCGGTCGCCTTGCGCCCGTCGATCCAGCGGTTGCGGACGGCCATGCGCAGTTGTGTCGGGGTGTCGAGGTCGAAGGCCAGTTCCGGCGCTTCGACGAAGCGGATGCGGTCCTGGTGGTCTTTCCAGATCTGTCCGAAGCCGCGATCGCCTTCCAGCGTTCCCGCCAGCGCCAGCGTGCGTGGTGTCACAAGAGCCGGAATGCCGAAGCTTTCGCGATCATAGCGCGACGCGATGTCGTGAACGCCGTCCGCCGCCGCCAGAAGCGCGTCGAGGTGGATGGATTGCAGTCGACACTGATCGACGCCCGTGAAGAGCGTCGGCTCGGGGCGGCCCGCGAGGGCTTCGGCGGCCAGACGGACAGACGCGGCGAGACCGCTCTTCCAGTCTGGATTTTCGAGGATATCGACATCCATCCCCTCAAGCTGCGTTGCCAGCAGAGGATCGCTCAGCACGACGATCAGGCGGCGTGGACGGGTCTCGAGAAGAAGCCGTGCGGTCCGGCGCAGGAGAGACTCGCCGTTGACGGTCAGCGCCTGCTTGGGCTGGCCGAGACGGGCGCTCCCGCCAGCAGCGAGGAGGACGGCACTATGAGCGGGTAAGCGGGTCATGCGATAATAAGGTCTTCGCGGGGCTTGGGCCGGGGCCGGATCACGGTGGTGCGGGCAGGACTGGCCGGTGACGCGACAGGCGCATCGCCCCGTTTTGGGTTGAGAGGAACAGACTATGAAAATAAGTGCGAGAAACCAATTGAGAGGCCGGATTGTCGAGATTGTCAAAGGCGCGACGACGTCGCATGTCCGGCTCGACGTCAACGGTTCCATCATCACGAGCGCCGTGACGAATGAAGCCGTTGCCGATCTGGACCTGAAAGTCGGACAGTTCGCCTATGCGATCATCAAGGCTTCGAGCGTCATGATCGGCGTCGAGGACTGATCCGGTTTATTTTCAGGGATGGTGATGTCCATGGCACTCACCATCTCCGGAATTCTCTTCCAGTCCATGTGTATGATGACACGCGACCCATTGCGTGTCGCCATCGCAATAATGCTCTTTCTTCCAGACCGGCAGACGGGCCTTGATCTGGTCGATGATGTAACGGCAGGCCCGGAACGCCGCGTCGCGATGCGGCGCGGACACGCCGATCCACACGGCGACATCCCCGACCTTCAGCGAGCCGGTGCGATGCATGGCGACGGCTTCGCTGATCTCGAATCGCTCGTGCGCCTCGTCGAGAATCGCCTGCCCTTCTGTCAGAGCAAGCGGTTCATACGATTCGTAAGCCAGGCCACGGACTTCGCGACCCTCATTGGTTTCGCGCACCCATCCTTCGAAGGCGCAGTAGCCGCCCGCGCGCGCCAGATGCAGTTCCTCGCGCAAGGCTTCCAGACCGACCGGCGCGGCGGCCATCAGAAAGCGGCTCATCCGCCGGTCACCGGCGGAATGAAGACGACGACGTCCCCGTCTGCGAGCGTCTCGTTCCACGGCCTGAAGGCCGTATTGATCGCGACCCGCATGCGTTCGGAGGCGAGAGAAAAGCCATATTCTCCGCGCAGTTCGTCATAGAGCGCCGCCGCCGTCGTGGCATCGGTGACACGCGTTTCGTGGCGTCGGCCTGCTTCTTCGCCCAGTTGGGCAAAATATTCGAGATCTATGCGCGGCATGTCGTCTCCAGACGACGCAGGGCGTCTTCGCGCTCCTGCGGCGTGTTGATGTTGTCCAGTGCGCCCGGCATGTGGGGTGGCAGAAGGAGGGTGTCGTTGTTGATGAGGCATTTGCGCGGGCAGTTCCTGCCGGTCGCAAGCTGCGCCTTCAGGGCCTCAAGCCCGGCGGGCTCCCACAACGTGCAAAGCGGTTCGGGCAATCCGTCATGTTCGCTCCGATACGCGATGGCCATATGCGTCCCATCCCGTGCGGCGATCAGGTTCTCGATCGTGCCGTCATCGAGCAGGGGCAGGTCGCAGGCCAGGACGAGCCATACAGCGTCGGGACGGGCGGCGTGAGCGGCGAGAAGGCCAGCCGCGGGACCAGAAGTGTCGGGCGCATCGACGATCTGTGGAAATCCGGCGCGGAGCGGATCGTCGTGCTGGTCCTGACGCACTGAGACGAAAGCCTTGTCCACGACGGCGCGGAGTCGCCGATAGGCCGCTTCGAGCTGCGGCGCGTCTCCATAGAGAAGGCCGGCCTTGTCCTGACCCATGCGCGTGCTGCGGCCTCCCGCCAGCACGAGGCCGTAAAGCGGGCTCATGAGGCGACCGTTCCGAAATCGCGCTTGCCGCCCGCTTTGCCGAGAAGGCGCACCTCATGAATGACCATGTCATGCGAGAGGGCCTTGCACATGTCGTAGATCGTCAGGGCCGCGATGCTGGCCCCTGTCAGCGCCTCCATCTCCACGCCCGTTTTGCCTGTGCAGCGCACGCGGCAGTCCACGATGGCCTCGTCGCCGTCGATATGGATTTCGACGCGACAGCCCGTCAGGGGAAGAGGATGGCAGAGCGGAATGAGCGTGGAGGTCGCCTTGACGCCCATCACGCCCGCGATCTGCGCGACGGTCAGGACGGAGCCTTTGGGCGTCATGAACCCGGCGTCGCTCAGGGTCCGGGCAACGTCCGGCGGAAAGCGCAGGCGCGCCTGCGCATGGGCCTCGCGGTCGGTGACCGACTTGTCGCTGACATCGACCATGCGGGGCTGCTGGCCGTTCTCGTCCACATGTGTGAGCAAAGCCATCTCAGCCTCCTATATAATGCATCTCGATTTTTTCGTGCGGGCGCGGCGCCCGCGGCGCGGCCCGCTCCTCACTATAACGGTCGCCGCGCGCGCGCCAGATTCGTGCGAGCATGTCGTGCAGGGCTTTATCATCGGCGCTTTCCCGCAGAAGCGTCCTCAGATCCGTGCCCGTCGTGGCGAAAAGGCAGGTATAGAGCTGCCCTTCCGATGACAGGCGCGCCCGCGAGCAGTCGCCGCAGAAGGGTGCGCTGACCGATGAAATGAAGCCGATCTCGCCCGCGCCGTCGCGATAGCGATAGCGTGTCGCGACTTCGCCCCGGTAGCGGGCCTCCATGGCTTCCAGGGGCCAGCGCGCGGCGATGCGGTCATGCAGTTCGCGGGAGGTGACGACCTGGTCACGCACCCACCCGTTGCGATTGCCGACATCCATGTATTCGATGAAGCGAACGACCACACCGGTCTCGCGGAACATGGCGAGCAGGTCCAGAACGCCCTCATCGTTGACGCCACGCTGGATCACGGCGTTGATTTTGACGCCGCCCGGAAATTGCGCGTCTCGCGCCGCCTCGATTCCCTGCAAAACAGCGTCGAGCTGAGCGCGGCCGCCGCTGAGTTGTGCAAAAACCATAGGATCGACGCTGTCGAGACTGACGGTGACGCGGTGTAGCCCCGCGTCTTTCAGGGCGTGAGCATGCCGCGCGAGGAGAACGCCATTGGTCGTGAGCGCCACGTCGTCGATGCCCGCAATGGCGATCAGCGGGGTGATCAGGTCCGGCAGGGAAGGGCGCAGCAGCGGCTCGCCCCCGGTCAGGCGCAGTTTGCTGACGCCGAGCGACGCCGCGATCCGGGCCACGCGCTCGATTTCGCCGAAATTCAGGCGTTCTTTCGGGTCCAGAAAGCGGAAGTGCTCGTGATAGGTGCTCTCCGGCATGCAGTATGGGCAGCGGAAATTGCAGCGGTCCATGACCGAGATCCGCAGATCGCGCAAAGGCCGTCCGAACCGATCCGGAAGGATGACGTCACCAGCCATGAAAGGGCGCCGCCATATCGGTCTCGGCGGGTTCGCGCCCGGGGGGCAGTTCCACGAATCCGTCGGTCGCGGCGAGATGGCTGAAATCGCCTGAGGTCGGAACGGGCGCGGGAATCGCGCGAACGACGCCGGACGCGTCATGCCGGACGCGGACGGGTACGAACCGGGCGAGTGTCGGGATTCGATCGGCGGGCGTGTCCAGCCTCACGGTGACCGGGGCCATACCGGATTCATGCGGGCCGAGGCCGAGCGAAGCGAGGAGCGACGGTACGACGTACCGCACGCAGCAGGTCAGGGCCGAGACTGGATTGCCGGGGAGCGCGAAGACGCGGCGCCCCTGGACATCCGTGCCGAACCACATCGGCTTGCCCGGGCGCTGCGCGATCTTGTGGAACACGCGCTGCACGCCGAGGCGGCCCAGAGCCGCGGGAACATGGTCGAACGCCCCCATGGAGACGCCGCCGCTGAGGATCAGCACGTCATGCGCGGCGAGGGCGCGCTCCAGCACAGCGACCGTCGCGTCCATATCGTCGCCGACCCAGAGGGCTTCGAGACAGGTGAAACCCCGCGCCGCAAGCGCGCCCGCGATGGCGTGCTCATTGGAGCGACGGATTTCCCATGCGCGAACGGGGCCTTCCACCGGCACCAGTTCGTCGCCGGTGGAAATAATGGCGACGCTCGGCAGACGCGCGACTTCGACCTGGGCGGCGCCGTTCGATGCCAGCACGGCCAGCGCCGGAGCGTCGAGCCGGATGCCGGGT
The DNA here is from genome assembly GCF_029309905.1 of Brytella acorum. GTDB lineage: Bacteria > Pseudomonadota > Alphaproteobacteria > Acetobacterales > Acetobacteraceae > Brytella > Brytella acorum. The sequence goes on along the minus strand of NZ_JARBJP010000003.1, from coordinate 187,172 downwards.
TCGAGGAGGTTGTCGTCCCTATGGCAATCCGCCCCGCGCCGATGGACGAACTGGCCGACGTGAAAGACATAATCGTCTTCCAGGCGATATCCGTTTTCTGTCGCGACGAGCCGCTCGATCGGAATGACCGTGTCCGCGCCGGTCGGCAGGACGGCCCCCGTCATCGCGGCAAGGCAATCGGTTTCGCCCGCGAGCGTCAGGGGCGGCCTGCCGGCCTGTTGCGTGCCGAGAGTCTCGAAAGCGCGGGCGGCGCTGGCGCGGATGGCGATACCGTCCATCATCACGCGGTCATAAGGCGGCTGGTCGCGCTCGGCGCGGAGCGTCGTCGCGAGAACGCGACCTCTCGCCAGCGCGAGAGGCACGGTTTCCGATCCCGAAAACAGGGTGTGCCTTTCGATGAGGGCTTGTGCCTGCGCGACACTGATGAGGCCGTCCATGGCGCTTTCGCTGTCCTGCTTTATCTCGTCGTGGGCATGGGCCGGATGGACCCGGTCCGTCCTATATAGGCACCGGGTGTCGTAATGGAATGCACGCATTGCGGTTTATTGAGATGGAAAGACGCGGCACAGGCCATAGGATGGAGCGTATGGATGCTACTCTGGATGCTGACGAGGGGCTTGCCGTCGCCCCGATGGCGGCGTGGCCGGCCTGGCCCGAATATGGGCTTGTGGACGATCTGCTGCCGACCCTCGCCAGGTGGCATCGGGCGGGACGTCGCGTCGCTCTGGCCACCCTCACCGATATCGACGGTTCTTCCCCGCGTCCGCTGGGAAGCGAAATGGCCGTTGCCGACGATGGATCGGTGGTCGGTTACGTGTCGGGGGGGTGCGTCGAGGCGGAGGTCGCCCGTGAAGCCCTGGCGGCGCTGGCGGATGGACGGGTGCGACATCTCGATTATGGCGCCGGCAGCCCGACGATCGATATCCAGTTGAGCTGCGGCGGCCGGATCGGCATCGTCGTGCGCCCCATGATGGATTTGGGCGGATATGTCCTTGCGCGGGAGCAGGCGCGGGCGAGGCGCGAAATCTGCACCGTCCTGACGGAAAGAAAATCCGGCCGCACCTGGGTGGAGAGTGGGGATGTCGATCCGGCGCGGGGCGTTTTCGCACGGCCTCATGTCCCGCCGACCCGACTGGTTGTCGTGGGGGGCGACCCTGTGACGCTCGGACTCGCGAAGCTTGCACCGCAATTCGGGCTTGAGGTTTCCCTTCTGCGGCCTGTCGGGCCGGAACACGCGCCGCGGGACCTGGCTCTTGCGCTGTATGACCGGCGTCGACTCGACGTCGCGCTGACCGAGCTTCCTCTCGACCGATGGACAGCCGTCTACAGCCTTACCCATGACAGTTATTCCGATCGGATGGTCGCGATTCATGCCCTTCGTTCGGACGCGTTCTGCGTGGGCATTCTCGGAAGTCGTCGCAAGATCGCGCCCCATCTGCGTGCGCTTGAGCGCGATGGTCTGGATGGGACAGCCTTGAAACGGCTGCATCTGCCCGCGGGACTGACCATCGGCGCGCGCAGCCCGGTTGAGATCGCGCTCTCGATTCTGGCACAGGTGATCGGCGCGCGTGACGCCGTTCCGCAGTCACGGTCCGCATAAGACCAGCCCCGCGGACGCCGCTTTCGCGGCCCTTGCGCATGATCACGCGGATTCCGGACTCCGTGGCGCGGGCGCTCATTTCCCGGAAATTTTGAAGACTGCTCCAGGGCTATATGTCCGAATGGCAATAAACTCGTCAGGTGCCGATTGATGCACGTGGCGCTCCTGTGATAGGCGATATGGAAACTCGGCAGTTTCTTCTTCCGCAAACCTCTGTCATCGGGGCGGTCGTCTTTCTCGGACGCGGCCTCGGAGCAGGAGGCGGGAGAGGAAGTTTCCGTCGCCCGCAAGCGGGTAGATACCCCCGAAAGGACACACATGGCGCAGAACGAGGATGGTGGTGCTGACGGGCATCCGCCGACCAACAGCCAGCCCCAGGACGATGCAAACAGTGGTGAGGCCAAAGCGGGAGCAAAGAAGAAAAACCCGCTGGTCCGGGTCATCATCATAGTTTTGCTGGTCGTGGTCGTGGTTGGCTGGGGAACCTACTGGTTCCTGACGCGCAACAACATCGACACGGACGATGCCTATACGGAAGGGCGCAAGCTCGCCGTGGCTCCCCATGTCAATGGCTATGTCACGAAGCTGCTGGTCAACGACAACCAGTATGTCCACGCTGGCCAGCTTCTTCTGAAGATCGACGATCGTGATTACCTCGCCGCTCTCCACCAGGCGGAGGCGCAGGTCGAGCAGGCCCAGGCCAATCTGGCGGGGTCGCGGGTCCGCGTCGAGGTTGCCCAGGCTAACTTCCCGGGTCGTTTCGTCGCGGCTCAGGGCAGTCTCGCGGCGGCCAAGGCTCAGCTTTACAAGGCGGAGACAGATTACCGCCGCCAGCAGATCGTCTCCCGTCAGGCGACGACGCAGCAGAATATCGATTATGCGAAGGCGGCCCTCGATCAGGCCCGTGCTCAGGTCCTGCAGGCACAGGGCGAGCTTCAGCAGGCCAAGCCCGTGATCCCGAACGTCGAGAACACGAAGATCGCCATCAATCAGGAAGACGCCGCTCTCAAGGCCGCCGACGCCGCCGTGGTTCAGGCACAGCTCAACTATGGCTGGACCGAAATCCGCGCGCCGCATGACGGCTGGATTTCACAGCGTAACGTCGAGCAGGGCAATTTTGTCCAGGCTGGCCAGAAGCTGTTTTCCATCGTCGAGCCGGAAGTCTGGGTCGTGGCGAATTACAAGGAAACGCAGCTCACCCGTATGCATCCGGGGCAGAAGGTCGATATCGAGGTCGATGCCTATCCGTCGCTGGAACTGCACGGTCATGTGGATTCGGTACAGCTTGGCGCCGGCGCTGCGTTCAGTACGTTCCCGCCCGAAAATGCGACCGGAAACTTCGTGAAGATCGTCCAGCGTGTGCCGGTGAAGATCATCATTGACAGTGGTCTGGATCCAAAGGTGCCGCTGCCTCTCGGGATCTCCGTCGTTCCGACGGTTTACGTCCAATGAGCGGCGCGTCCAGCGAGCACCACGAGAGCTGGAAGCCCAAGGCGAATCCCTGGCTGATCGCCGTGGTCGTGACGCTGGGCGCCTTTATGGAGGTGCTGGACACCACCATCATCAACGTCGCCCTTCCGCATATCGCGGGTGCGCTCGGCAGTTCCTATGACGACGCGACCTGGGCGCTGACGTCCTATCTCGTCGCCAACGGCATCGTGCTCACGATTTCCGCCTGGTTCGGCAAGCTGTTCGGGCGCAAGCGCTACTTCCTCATCTGCATCGGCATGTTTACGGTATCGTCCTTTCTCTGCGGGCTTTCAGAGAGCCTGCCGATGCTGATCGTTTTCCGTCTGATGCAGGGTTTCTTCGGCGGTGGCCTTCAGCCGAACCAGCAGTCGATCATTCTCGACACGTTCCCGCCCGCGCAGCGCGGCGCCGCCTTCGGCCTGACGGCGATCGCCACCATCGTGGCGCCGATCCTCGGTCCGCTTCTGGGCGGATACCTCGTCGACAACTATTCATGGCGCTGGATCTTCTACGTCAACGTGCCGTTCGGCATCCTGACATTCATCGGCGTTTCGGCGCTGGTGGAGGATCCGCCCTGGGTGAAGCAGGTGCGCGAAAAGATCGACGTCATCGGCATCGGCCTGATCTCGCTGGGGCTTGGCTGTCTCGAGGTTATGGCGGATCGAGGCGAGGATGATGACTGGTTCGGCTCTCCGTTCATCGTGACGATGGCGGTGCTCGGCATCGGTGGCGTGATCGGCTCGGTCATCTGGTTGCTGCGCGCGAAGAATCCATTGCTGAACCTCGCGATTTTCAAGGACCGCAACTTCGCCATCGGCACATTTCTCATGGCGATGGTCGGCGCCCTGCTTTACGCCTCGGCGATCATCGTGCCGCAGTTCGCCCAGCAGGTGCTCGGCTACACCGCCACGGTCTCCGGGCGGGTGCTGGCGCCGGGTGGGGCTGTGATCATCTGTCTCATTCCCCTGGTCGGCAAGATCATGGGGAAGGTACAGATACGCTATGTCATCGCGTTCGGGTTCTTCGTGATGGGGACGGCGATGTTCTACTCGGCCCATCTCGTGCCGACGACGAATTACGGCCATCTCGTCGAATACCGTATTTTCCAGACCGCGGCGCTCGCGTTCCTGTTCGTGCCGATCTCGACGATCGCTTATTCGACGCTGCCGAAAGAACTCAACTCCGACGCGTCGGCCATGTTCAGCATGTCGCGAAATTATGTCGGGTCTCTGGCGATTTCGTTTGCAACCGCAGCGATTATCGAGACGCAGCAAAAGCGTGGCAGCTACCTCGTGCACTGGATGACGCCCTACCAGGACTCGTTCAACCAGTATCTCGCCAGCGTGAAGCAGACCGCCATCGAGCATGGATTGACCGCGTCCACTGCTCAGCAATTTGCAGAATTCAAGCTTTACCAGACATTCCGCCAGCAGGTGTCGATGCTCGCCTATAACGAAACCTTCATGGTTATCGGAGTGATCGCGCTCTGTACCGTTCCCGTCTGTTTTCTTTTCTCTCCCACAGCCAAAAAAGGCGGGGGAGGCGCAGTTCACTGATGGATCCCGTTCTGAAGTTCCGGAGACATGCCTTGATCAAAGGCCGTTCCCAGCGTGTCGTCGTCCTGCTGAGCAGTGTCGCACTCCTATCCACTCTCGGCCTCTCGGGTTGCGCGGTCGGGCCGGATTACAAAAAACCTGATCCGTGGGCACCGCCGCATTATGACAGTCATGTCCGAAGCGGCGGGGTTGCCAGCGAAACCGTGGCCGATGCACCCGATCCCGCATGGTGGAAAATCTTCAATGATCCCGAGCTGACCTCGCTGGAGGAGCGGATCGCGCATGAAAACCTCGCGGTCAGTCGCGCCGCCTCGCAACTGGCCCAGTCTCGCGCCCAGCTTCTGATGGCCGGTGCGGAGCGTTTTCCGGGTCTCAGCGCAACCGGATCGTACACCCGCTCGCAGTACAGCACGAAAGAACTCCAGCGCATCATCAGCGACGTCGGCAAGAAGATTGGAGGCAATAACGGCCAGCTTCTGCGCGACAATTCCGGGTCGGCCACCGTTCCGCTCTTCGACCAGTGGCGCGATTCCATCGATGCGACCTATGAGATCGACCTCTGGGGACGGGTGCGTCGTCAGTATGAGGCGGCCAAGGCGGATCTGGACGCGGCAGACGATGCGCGACGTGGTGTTCTGATCGCCCAACAGGCCGAAATGGCGCGTGATTACCTCATGCTGCGCGGTCAGCAGGAGCAGTTGCGCATCGCGCGTGCGAACAGCAGGTTGCAGCAGGAGACGCTCGCCCTGGCTCGGGATCGTTACAAAAGCGGCCTGGTGACGGACCTGGATGTCGAGAGCGCGCGTTCCCAGTATGAGACGACGACGGCGCGAATCGCCTCGCTCGAACAGGATGTCGCACTTCAGATGAATGCGATCAGTCTCCTGCTGGGAACGCCACCCGGATCTCTCAATGGGGAACTGACGGCCGCCACACGGATTCCTGTCGTGCCGCCGCGTGTGCCGATTGGCGTGCCGTCGGAACTTGCCCAGCGCCGTCCCGACATCCGTCAGGCCGATGCTCGGCTGCATGCGGCCGTGGCCAATGTCGGCGAGGCGGAAGCCGAGTTCTATCCGAAAATCACGATCGACGCGGGCTTTGGTTTCCAGTCGCTTTCGTTTCGGGATCTTGGCTTCTGGAATGCGCGGGCCTGGAATGTCGGGCCTTCGATCTCCCTGCCGATCTTCCAGGGCGGCAAGCTGAGAGGGCAGCTTCTTCTGAACCGCTATGCCCAGAAAGAAGCTGCGATCGCGTATCGTGAAACGGTGCTGACCGCCTGGCGGGAAGTCGATGACGCGTTGATCGCCTATCGCGATGAGCAGCGTCGTCGTGACGGTCTTGTGGCCGCGCAAGCCGCCGCCGAGCGTGCCTTCAGCCTGGCCCACGATCAGTATCGTTCGGGGCTGGTGACTTATCTCAACGTTCTGAGCGCTCAGAACGATCTTCTGCAGGCGCAGTCTCAGGTCGCCGACAGCACGACGACGGTCGCGGCCAATCTGGCGCGGCTTTACAACGCTCTTGGCGGCGGGTGGCAGACGACGTTTCCCGTGTCCGATCCGGAAAAGGCGACGGCTGCGCAACTTGCCCGTGTCGGAAGCGTCGTAACGCACTGATACGCAGGTGAGGGACACTATCGCGTGTCCCTCACGGCGGCCTTTGCGACGGCCCTTCCTCAGGGTTGATGATGACTGATACAATCCCCTGCCCAATGAACCCTCCGTTCGTTGGGCTTGTGGATTCTATGGGGCTGGTCGTCGTCTTGTGCCAGTCTGAGGGAAGGTAGACCGAATGTCCGAGAGGGCGATTGAGGATCACGCGGTTATCGGCGACCTGCGGACGACCGCGTTGGTGGGTCTCGACGGCGCCATCGATTTCATGTGCTGGCCCCGCTTTGACAGTCCCAGCATTTTTGCCTCCCTGCTGGAGCCGACGGCGGGTATCTTCGAGCTGACGGCCGTGCTGGGCGACGCCCGGTATAAACAGCTCTACATTCCCGATACCAATGTTCTGTTGACACGCACCCTCTCTCATGACGGCGTGGCGGAAATTTCCGACTTCATGCTGCCGGCGCCGGAGTTTCCGGAGCAGCGTCTGGTTCGTCGTGCGAAAGCCGTTCGTGGTGCGGTTTCTTTTCGTATGCGATGCGCGCCACGTTTCGATTACGGTCGGCAGAGCCATCGCGTCGTCATGTCCGATGAACGTACGGCCCTGTTTCTGCCCGATGACGAGCATGTGACGTCCTTTCGACTGACCGCGGATGTGCCGCTCTTTGTCGAAGGAGACGACGTCGTCGCCGTGTTCGTTCTCGGCGCCAACGAAACGGCAACCTTCGTGCTCGATCATCCCGATGACGCGCCGAGTGAATGTTTTGAGAATCACTGGGTTGCGAATGCGTTCAAACGTACGACGAGTTACTGGCGCGAATGGGTCGCGCGATCGCATTATCAGGGGCGGTGGCGCGAGCAGATGACGCGCTCGCTCCTGGCGCTGAAGATGCTGACATCGGCCGATCATGGCTCGATGGTCGCCGCCGCGACGTTTGGCCTGCCGGAAGAGATTGGCGGCGTGCGCAATTGGGATTATCGCTACTGCTGGGTGCGCGACGCGTCGTTCATGGTCTATGCCTTCATGAACATGGGCCACAAGGAGGAGGCGACGGCCTTCATTCGCTGGCTGCATCAACGCCGTCTTGAAGCGAATCCCGATGAAGCACGCCTGAAGGTGCTTTACAGTCTGGACGGGGCGCCGCTGACCGACGAAAGCGAACTGGCGCATTTTTCAGGCTATCGGCGCTCACGCCCCGTACGTGTCGGCAATGCCGCCGAAGGGCAGCTCCAGCTCGACATCATCGGTGAGGTGATGGACGCGATATTCTATGCGGACGAATATTGCGAACGTCTGAGTCACGACGAATGGACGGCGGTATCGGAAGGCATCGACTGGCTGTGCACCAACTGGCATCAGCCTGACGAAAGCATATGGGAAGTGCGGGGCGGTCGGCGGCACTTTCTGTTCTCGCGGTTCATGTGCTGGGTCGCATTCGATCGCGCGACCCGCCTGGCGGAGCGCCGCAGCCTGCCAGGTCGCGTTGCTGTCTGGAAGCGTGAGCGCGATGCGATCTATCACGATATCCACACGAATTTCTGGGACGAGGAACGGCAGTATTTCGTCCAGTACATGGGCGGGACGAGTATCGATGCGTCCTGCCTGCTGATGCCGCTGATGGGCTTTATCGGCGATCAGGATCCACGCTGGAAATCGACGCTTCAGGCGGTGGGCGACCAGCTTCTCGATGACAGCCTTGTCTATCGCTATCATGTGGACAAGGAAGGCGAGAATCACGACGGCCTGACAGGCGCTGAAGGCACGTTCACGATGTGCTCGTTCTGGTATGTCGAATGCCTGGCGCGGTCGGGTGATCTGCTTCTCGCGCGTTTCCTGTACGAAAAAATGCTCTCCTATGCGAATCATGTGGGGCTGTTTTCGGAAGAGATCGGGCCGTCCGGGGAGCATCTTGGCAATTTTCCTCAAGCATTCACGCATCTCGCCCTGATCCGCGCAGGTCGATACCTCAATGAAGCCCTCTCCGAAGAGCCTCGTTCACTTTAATAGTTGCGAACAGTTCTTAGTAAGTGTGACGAGAAGTTCACGAAACTGTGCGCTCTCATCCAGGTGATGCGCACTTTCCGGACTTCGATGCTATGCGATTGAAGAGCAGCGTCTCTTTCGGAAAGTCATTGATTTTTCGGGGATTCAGGATACGACCGGTCCACATTCCGGTCGCCTTCTTTCGGATGGTGGTGCATTTGGTTTCGGAATTCATCGCGGCGCACGTTCTGGCGATTTACATCACTTTCACGGCGTTTTTTCTCTGTGTCGTGGTCGCATTGTCAGCCGTGCTCGGGCCTCGTCGTGTCGGGGGCGCGCGCGGCCGCTCCATGAGCCTCCCGGTCGAATCCGGCATGTTGCAGACGGGCACGGCGCGGCTGCGGATGCCCACGCAGTATTATCTGATGGCCGTTTTCTTCGTCATTTTCGATGTTGAAAGCGTGTTTCTCTATGCGTGGGGCGGCGTCGCCGTTCGCGCCGGATGGACGGCCTACGTAACGGTCTGCTCCTTCATCGTCTTTCTTGCGATCGCGCTCGCCTATCTGTGGCGCAGCGGTGCGCTGGAATGGGGGCCGAAGCACCGCCGCCCCGCTCCGATCCAGTCGCAGTCCGACATATCCGCTCCGCCGCAGCGTGAGGTATAATCCATGAACTGGTCTCTGACGTCTCCTCTGGGTGAGCCGCTTTCGAAACAGCGTCCGGAGGATCTGCTCCAGCACGAAGACGTGCGCAATAATCTCGTCGTCGGGAAATTGCAGGACTTTATTTCATGGGGGCAGAAAAATTCGATCTGGCCGATGAACTTCGGGCTGTCCTGTTGCTATGTCGAAATGGCGACGGCGTTCACCAGTAAATTCGATATTGCGCGTTTTGGTTCCGAAGTGCTGCGTGCGACGCCACGCGAGGCCGATCTGATCGTGATCGCCGGGACGGTGTTCCGCAAGATGGCGCCGATCGTGAAGTATATCTACGACCAGATGCTCGAGCCCCGCTGGGTCATTTCGATGGGATCATGCGCCAATTCGGGCGGCATGTATGACATCTACAGCGTCGTTCAGGGTGTCGACTCCTTCCTGCCCGTCGATGTCTATGTGCCGGGCTGCCCGCCGCGTCCCGAGGCCCTGCTCGAAGGTCTGATGCTGTTGCAGGATTCGATCGGCAAGCAGCGCCGCCCGCTCAGCTGGATGGTCGGTGATCAGGGCGTGACGAAAGTGACGCCCGAGAGCATGCGCGACCTCAAGCGCGCCGAGCGCATGGCCGTGCGTAATCTCCGCACGCCAGACACGATCTGAGGGTTTTTCGATGAGCGAAGTTCTCGATCGCGCGGAAAGCGGGCGCGCGGTGACCGGCACCATGGGCGCGGAAGTCGCCGCCCTTCCGCCGCACATGATCCTGATGGCCGAAGAAACGCGCGACGGCGTGCCGACCTACTGGGTTTCTCGCGGCCAGATCATCGCGGTGCTGAAAGCCGTCAAGGCCGCCGGGCGTCTGCGGATGCTGTTCGACCTGACAGCCGTGGACGAGCGCCAGCGCCAGACCCGTACGCCGGGACTGCCGGACTCCGATTTCACGGTCGTCTATCAGATCACGTCCTTCGACGGGCCGCTGGATGATTTGCGCCTGAAGGTTGCGGTCTCCGCCGATGACCCGACGCTGCCGACGGCCACGGTCGTCTGGCCGAACGCGAACTGGCTGGAACGTGAAGCCTGGGATCTGATGGGGGTCGTGTTCGAGGGGCATCCGAGCCTGCGTCGCATCATGACGCCGCCGACCTGGGTCGGGCATCCCCTGCGCAAGGACCATTATGCGCGCGCCACGGAGCGGCCGCCCTATACGCTGAGCGAGGATGACGTTTTCCGCGAGCAGGAAGCGCTGCAGTTCAAGCCGGAGGAGTGGGGCATGCAGCGTCACTCCGAAAACAGCGACTTCATGTTTCTCAACGTCGGGCCCAACCATCCGTCGGTGCATGGCGTGTTCCGCGTCATGCTCCAGCTCGAGGGCGAGAACATCGTCGATGCGGTGCCCGATATCGGCTACCATCATCGCGGCGCCGAGAAGATGGCCGAGCGCCAGACCTGGCACAGCTACATTCCCTATACCGATCGCGTCGATTACGTCGGCGGCGTCATGAACAATTTCCCCTATGTCATGGGGGTCGAGAAGCTGGCCGGGATCACCATTCCGCCGCGTGCGCAGATGATCCGCATCATGCTCTCGGAGTTCTTCCGTCTGTCGAGCCACCTCGTCTTCTACGGAACGATGGTGCAGGATCTCGGGCAGCTTTCGCCGGTCTTCTACATTTTCACGGATCGCGAGCGCGTCTTCGAGATCATCGAGAAGATCTGCGGTTTTCGCATGCACCCTGCATTTTTCCGCATCGGCGGCGTGGCGATGGATCTGCCGAAGGGCTGGGAAGGAGAGGTCAAGGCGTTCCTCGATTATCTGCCGCCCCGTCTTGCCGAATACGACAAGATGGTCATGCAGAATCCGCTCTTCAAAGCGCGTACGAAGGGCGTCGGGATCTATTCCACGGAGGAAGCCATTGACTGGGGAATCACCGGTCCCGGTCTTCGCGCCACCGGCCTGGAGTGGGATTACCGCAAGAAAGCGCCCTATTCCGGATACGAACATATTCCGTTTGAAGTGCCGACGGCCGCCAATGGCGACTGCTACGACCGCGCGGCCGTTCATATCGAGGAAATGCGCCAGAGCCTGAAGATCATCCGCTTCTGCCTCGAAAACATGCCCGAAGGCCCGTACAAGGCCGAGCATCCTCTGGCCATGCCGCCGCCGAAGCCGCGTACGATGCATGATATCGAAACGCTGATCCATCACTTCGTAGGCATCGGCTGGGGGCCCATGATTCCGACCGGGGAGGTGCGGTCCTGCATCGAGGCCACCAAAGGGCTCAACTCCTATTATCTGACGTCGGATGGCGGCGGCATGTCCTATCGCACGCGCATCCGCACGCCATCCTTCATTCATCTGCAACAGCTTCCGCTGCTGGCGCGCGGCGCGTCGATCGCCGACCTCATCGCCATCATCGGCAGCATTGATTTCGTGATGGCCGATGTCGATCGCTGAAAAAACCGGAGCCGGCACCGTCATGCCGGACGTGATTGACGCCGACCTGGTCGAGACCATTCTCGACATGGCGCATCACGACGTTCTGCCGCGCGGGGCGTGCATCGAAGCGATGAAAATCGTGCAGGACCGTTATGGATGGATCTGCGACCGCCACCTCAAGCAGATCGCCGATCTGCTGGGCATGTCGCTGGCCGATATCGACGGTGTCGCGACCTATTACAATCTGATTTTCCGCCAGCCCGTCGGCGAAAACGTCATCATGCTGTGCGACAGCGTGTCATGCTGGGTCATGGGCACGGATGGCGTGCGCGAGAAGCTGTGCCGCAAACTTGGCGTGAAAATGGGTCAGACGACAGAGGACGGCAAGTTCACACTGCTGCCGATCGTCTGCCTCGGTCACTGCGACCACGCGCCCGCCATGCTGATCAACAAGGAAATCTACGGTCCCGTCCGTCCCGAAGACATTGACGGGATCATTGAAGCGCATCGGGAGAAGACGTCATGAGCTACACGGCGAAAGATCCCGAGAAGCGCCCGCTTCTGGCGCTGGTCGATCAGGCCAGTCCGCCCGATGTCGCGGCCTATGAGCGCGGCGGTGGTTTTCGCGGCCTGCGGCGTGTTCTGGCCGGCATGAGTCCGGCGGAAGTTGTCGAGGAAGTGCAGAAGTCCAAGCTGCGCGGTCGCGGCGGCGCGGGCTTCAATACGGGGCTCAAATGGAGCTTCGTGCCCAAGGAAACGCAGAAGCAGCGCAAGAAATACATCGTTGCCAATGGCGATGAGATGGAGCCGGGCACCTTCAAGGACCGGATGCTCGTCGAGGGCAATCCGCTCCAGTTGATCGAAGGCATGATCATTGCGGCCTACGCCATTCAGGCGACGCATGGCGTCATCTTCCTGCGCGGCGAATATCATCTCGGACTGGAGCGCCTGAAGATCGCCGTCGAACAGGCCAAGGCGGCCGGGTTCCTCGGCACGAAGATCCTCGGGGCCGATTTCGATTTCGAACTGATCGTCCATCCTTCAGGTGGCCGCTATATCTGCGGCGAAGAGACGGCGCTTATCACCGCGCTGGAAGGTCGTCGCGCCAATCCGCGCACGAAGCCGCCCTTTCCGCAGGTCAGCGGGCTGTGGGGCCTTCCGACGGTCGTGAACAACATCGAGACCTTCTCGAATGTGCCGCACATCCTGGCCAACGGCATCGACTGGTATCTCGGCCTCAGCGCCTGTGACGATGGCGGCACCAAGCTTTACGGGATCAGCGGTCGCGCCAGGCGTCCCGGCGTCTATGAGCTTCCCCTGGGCACGCGCATGGGCGTGCTGCTCGAGGAATGCGCGGGCGGGATGCAGGACGGCTACAAACTCCGCGCCTTCCTACCCGGTGGAGCGTCCACGGCCTTTCTGGGCGCGGAACATGCCGATATCGTCATGGATTACGCGACGCCCGAAAAGGCGGGAAGCCGTCTTGGTACGGGGCTTGCGATCCTGCTCGACGACCGGGCATCGCCCATCGGCATGATCCGCAATCTCGAACATTTCTTCGCCCAGGAATCCTGCGGTTTCTGCACGCCGTGCCGCGATGGCCTGCCCTGGGTCGAGAAATTGCTCATCGAGATCGATGAGGGCCGGGGAACGCCGGACGACATCGCGCGGCTGGAAGATGCCGCGCGGCTGATCGGGCCGATGGGACGCACCTTCTGCGCCCATGCGCCGGGCGCGATCGCGCCTCTGGCCAGCGGGCTGAAACTGTTTCGTGAAGATTTTGAAAGACTGGTCGCCCAGGGACGTCCGAGCGAAGGCGCATCGCCCGCTCAGGGCCACGCGGCGTAAGGAGAGACGGCATGGCAACGATTTATATCGACGGTCGCGCTGTCGAGGCGCGCAACGGCGAAAATCTTCTTCAGGCCTGTTTGGAAGCCGGGACGGATCTGCCCTATTTCTGCTGGCATCCGGAGCTTGGTTCCGTAGGGGCGTGCCGGCAATGCGCGGTCAAGCAGTTCCAGAACGCCGACGACAAGCGCGGTCGTATCGTCATGGCCTGCATGACGCCTGCGACGGAAGGCGCCATCATTTCCGTCGATGACCCCGAGGCCAAGGAATTCCGCGGCGAAGTCGTCGAGTGGCTGATGACGAATCACCCGCATGACTGCCCGGTTTGCGAGGAAGGCGGCGAGTGCCATCTCCAGGACATGACGGTCATGACCGGCCATCGGGAACGTCGGTTCAAGTTCGACAAGCGCACGCATAAAAACCAGGATCTCGGTCCGCTCGTCAAACACGAGATGAATCGCTGCATCGCCTGCTATCGCTGCGTGCGTTTCTATCGTGACTACGCGGGCGGCGAGGATCTGGGCGTCTTCGCGCAGCACAACAACGTCTATTTCGGCCGCTATGAAAGCGGTACGCTGGAAAGCACGTTTTCGGGCAATCTGGTTGAAGTCTGCCCCACGGGTGTTTTTACGGACAAGCCGTTCTCGAAGGTCTATTCCCGCAAATGGGATATGCGCGGCGCGCCGTCGGTCTGCCAGCACTGCTCGGTGGGCTGCAACACGATCCTCAACGAGCGCGCGGGTAAAGTCCGCCGGACGCTCAATCGCTACAATGAGGATGTGAACCGCTATTTCCTCTGCGATCGCGGGCGCTACGGCAACGGCTTCGTCAACGCGCCTTCGCGGCTGCGTTCGGCGGGTTACGTGATGGACGGCCAGATGACGCCGGTTCCGGTCGCACAGGCGCTGGAACAATTCGCGGCTTTCGCGAAGGACGGTCCGATCGTCGGAATCGGGTCCGGTCGTGCGTCCATCGAATCCAACTACGCCCTGCGTCGTTTCGTCGGCGCCGACAATTTTTCGACCGGTTGGGCCGAACCGCTTCATGGTGCGGTAACGCGGGCGGTCGATATTCTGCGCACGACCTCGGCCCGCGTCATGCCGCTGCACGAGATGGAAAGCGCGGACTGTGTTCTGGTGCTTGGTGAGGACGTCGCCGCCACAGCGCCCCGTCTCAGCCTCGCCTTGTTCCAGACGCGCCGGACGGCCTGCAACAAGCTCGCGGACAAGAACCGCCTGCCGCACTGGCTGGATGCGCCGGTGCGTACGCTCGGCTCCGATCTCAAGGCGCCGATCCATGTCGTGACTCCAGCGCCGACCGATATGGATGTCTCCGCGACGCAGGCCCTGCGTGCGTTGCCCGATGACATTGCGCGGCTTGGTTTCGCCATCGCCAACCGGATCGACGGTGCCGCGCCTGCCGTCAGCGATCTGACGGAAGAGGAGACGGCGCGTGCGACCGCTCTGGCGGACGCGCTGCTGGTGGCCGAAAAGCCGGTCATCGTCTCGGGCACGCAATATGCCTCGACGGCGCTTCTGGACGCGGCCGCGAATATCGCGGCGGCTCTGGTGACGCAGGGGAAGGCGGCGGGTCTGACGCTGGTTCTGCCGGAAGCGAACAGTTTCGGCGTGGCGACGATGGGCGGCTTGTCCCTCGACGCGGTGTGCGAGCGTGCCCAGGCCGGGCAGGTTGGCACGCTGGTCGTTATGGAAGCCGATCTCACGCGTCAGCTCGATGCCTCGGCCTTCGATACGCTGGTCCGGTCGGTCCGGCATCTCGTGGTCATCGATCATTCGGTGACGCCGACGGCGGAGCGCGGCGAACTGGTCGTGCCTGCGACGGCGTTTTCGGAATGCGGCGGCACGATGATCAGCATGGAAGGCCGCGCGCAACGCTTCCTTCAGGTGGTCTATCCCGAAGCGCCGCTCCAGGTTTCATGGCGCTGGGTTCGCGATTTCGCCCACGCAAGCGGTCACGAGGGGGTGTTGGACTGGGAAACGCTCGATCAGGCCGTCGCCGCGACGGCCGCCGGCGTTCCCGCTTTCGCCCGGATCGTGGAAGCGGCCCCCAAAGCCGATTATGAACTGGAAGGCGAGCATATCCGCAGCCAGACGCATCGTGTCAGCGGGCGTACGGCCATTCGCGCCAATATCAGCGTGCGCGACATCCCGCCGCCGACATCGCCCGATACCCCCCTGAAATCGGATATGGAGGGCACGTACACGACGGACATGCCCGCCACGCTGATCCCGTTCTATCAGGTGCCGGGCTGGAATTCGGTGCAGTCGCTCAACAAGTTCCAGCAGGAAATCGGCGGCGAACTGCGCGGCGGCGATGTCGGCGTGCGTGTGATCGGTGAACGCGGCACGGCCGGTTATGCGGGGGTCGCACCCGCGCGCATGGCGCTGCGTGAGAATGAGGTTCTGCTACTGCCGGAATACCGTGCCTTTGGTACGGGCGAAACCAGCATGTGGTCCGATCCCATCAAGGCGCGTGCGACCGAGGCCGTGATCCGCGTCGGTGGCGACGCTCCGGTGGCGCGTGTCTCCATACAGATCGGCGCGGAGGTTTTCGACGTGCCCGCCGTGAACGATCCCGCGCTTCCGCTCGGCGTCGCGCTGTGCCCGCCCCATATGGTTGCGCGCTCTTACGAGGCGCCCTGCTGGGTGACTTTGAGAACCATCAGCGCGGAGGCGGCGGCCTGACATCATGTGGTATGTGCTCGTCATTCTCGTGACTGTGTTCGGTGTCCTCGGCGTCGCGGCTCTCTCCACGATGCTCGAACGCCGCCTTCTCGGTTTTTTCCAGGATCGTCCCGGTCCGAACCGGGTGGGACCGTTCGGGCTGCTGCAGGTGGTCGCCGATGCGATCAAGATGCTGTTCAAGCATGACTGGATCCCGCCTTTCGCCGACAAGACCATTTTCGTCCTCGCGCCCATCATCGGGTTTCTCTGTGTGCTTTTGTCCTTTGCGGTCATTCCGGTCACGGCGAACTGGAGTGTGGCCGGTGACCTGAATGTCGGTCTGCTTTTCGTGTTCGGCATGATGGGCATGGCGGTCTATTCCGTCGTGCTCGGCGGCTGGTCGTCGAACAACAAGTTCGCGTTGCTGGGCGGCATGCGTGCGGCAGCGCAGATGATCAGCTACGAAGTGTTCATGGGGCTGGCGCTGATGGGCGTGATCATGACCACGGGCTCTTTCGCGCTGAACGATATCGTGGCGGCGCAAAGTCACTGCTGGTTCATCATTCCGCAGTTTCTTGGGGCGATCATTTTCCTGATGGCGGGCATCGCGGAAACGCATCGTCTGCCCTTCGATCTTCCGGAAGGCGAGAACGAACTCGGCGCCGGTTTCCACACGGAATATTCCGGCATGAAGTTCGGCATGTTCTTCCTCGCGGAATATGCGGGGGTCGCGCTGATCTCCTGCCTCATCACCACGCTTTACCTCGGTGGATGGCAGGGACCGCTGTTGCCGCCGGTCGTATGGTTCGTGCTCAAGGCCGGGTTCCTGATCTGCTTCTTCATTCTGCTGCGCGCGGCCCTTCCCCGCCCACGCTATGACCAGCTCATGGCGTTCGGCTGGAAAGTCCTGCTGCCGCTATCCCTTCTGAACACTGTGGTCACCGGCGCGATCCTTTTGTTGCGCGCGTCGGCCTGAGGTGGAGATTTCCGCCATGTTTGGCATCATTCGCACCATATGGATGACCTTCCTGCACCTCTTTCACAAGAACGAGACGGTGCAGTATCCGGAACAGAAGCCCTATCTGTCGCCGCGTTATCGCGGACGCATCGTGCTGACGCGCGATCCGTCCGGCGAGGAGCGCTGCGTGGCATGCAATCTCTGCGCGGCGGCATGCCCGGTCGATTGCATCAGCCTTCAGAAGGGCGAGCGTGACGGGCGTTGGTATCCGGAATTTTTTCAGATCAATTTTTCCCGCTGCATTTTCTGCGGCTTCTGCGAGGAAGCCTGCCCGACCTACGCCATCCAGCTCACACCGGATTTCGAGATGGCGGAATATGTCCGGCAGAACCTCGTCTATGAGAAAGAGGACCTGCTGATCAGCGGACCGGGCAAGGTGCCGGATTACAGCTTCTACAATGTTTCCGGTCTGGCCATTCCCGGTAAGGGAAAAGGCGAGGCCGAGCATGAGCTGGCGCCTGTCGACACCCACTCGCTGATGCCCTGATCATGAGTATTCCCCTCGCCATTTACGGGCTGGTCGCCGTCTGCGCTGCAGCGATGGTCATCACCCGGACCATCGCGGTCCACGCGCTTGTCTACATGGTCGCGACACTTCTGGCTCTGGCCTGCGTGTTCGACACACTGGGCGCGCCGTTCGCGGCAGCGCTCGAGGTGATCGTCTATGCGGGCGCCATCATGGTGCTCTTCGTGTTCGTCGTGATGATGGTCAATCTCGGGCGTCCGGATCAGGAGCGTGAAAAAAGCTGGCTGACGGTCGGAACCTGGATCGTTCCAGCGCTTCTTGCGCTGATTCTGCTCTGCACGCTGCTTTTCGGCGCATCGCATGTCACCGCGGACCCGATGCCTATGGCCGCTGGTGGTCCGATCGGACCGCAGGCCGTCGGGTTAAGGCTTTATGGCCCGTATCTGCTGACGGTCGAGCTGTCCTCTTTCCTGCTGCTCGCGGGGCTGGTCAGCGCCTTTCATATCGGACGTCGCATCGGGGAGAGACAGGAATGAATCCGGGAGATCCCATAGCGGCGATTGCGATCGCGTCGATCCTCTTCGTGATCGGCCTGCTTGGCGTGATGGTCAGGCGCAATCTGCTTTTCATGCTGATTTCGGTTGAGATCATGCTCAACGCCGCCGCGCTGGCTTTCATCGCGGCGGGCGCGCGCTGGCACGCGGCGGACGGGCAGGTCATGTTTCTCATGATCATCGCCTATGCGGCGGCCGAAGCGGCCGTTGGCCTTGCCATCGTCCTGCGCATGCACGCGGCGGGCCGTGGAACACTCGATGCCGATACCGGCAACCGGCTCAAGGGGTAAGGCGTCGTGGCTGCTCTGCTTCCTCTGATTATTCTCTGTCCGCTGGCGGTCGCAGTCATTCTGCTTCTGTCCCGCGGCACCATGCCCGCGCGGGCGACGTGCGGCCTCGTCGGCGTCGGGATGGGGCTCTGTGCTCTGTTCGGCGTGATCGAAGCCGTCACCTTCCTCAACGGGCCGGACTCGACCGGCGCACTTCATGTCGTGCTCTGGCACTGGATCCATGTCGGCGGCTTTGATACCAGCTTCGCCCTGACGCTTGACCGGCTCTCGCTCGTCATGATGCTGGTGGTGAGTTGCATCGGCTTCCTGATCCTCGTCTACGCATGCTCCTATATGCGCGACGATCCGGATATCGCGCGGTTCTTCGTCTATATGAACCTGTTCGTGGCCTCGATGCTGCTGCTCGTGCTGTCATCGGACATGATCGCGGTCTATTTCGGCTGGGAAGGCGTGGGCGTGTGTTCCTACCTCCTGATCGGGTTCTGGTATCACGAGACACCGAACGCCAACGCGGCGCGCAAGGCTTTCGTGGTGACGCGTATCGGCGACGCGCTGTTTCTTGTCGCGCTCCTGCTCCTCGCGACGGGCGTCGGCAGCCTCGATTTCAATGCCGTCATTCAGGCCGCGCCGCATGCGCCCCATGCGGCCATCACACTGGCGACGCTTCTGCTGCTGGGCGGCGCGGTCGCGAAATCGGCGCAGCTTCCGCTCCAGACCTGGTTGCCGGACGCCATGGCGGGTCCGACGCCGGTTTCGGCGCTCATTCATGCCGCAACGATGGTCACGGCGGGCGTCTATCTCATTGCGCGTCTGCATGCGGTCTTTCTGCTTACGCCGGGGGTCATGCTCCTCTGTGCGGTCATTGGCTTCGTGACCATCCTCTTCGCCGCGGGCAGCGCGCTCGTGCAGACCGATATCAAGCGCGTGCTCGCCTATTCGACCATGAGCCAGCTTGGCTACATGTATATGGCGCTCGGCTGCGGTGCATGGCAGGGCGCCATGTTCCATCTCGTGACGCATGCTTTCTTCAAGGCGCTCCTGTTCATGGCGGCGGGCTCCATCATCCTGCGCGTCCATCACGAGCAGGATATCTTCAAGATGGGCGGACTGCGTCAGGAAATGCCGGGCGTGTTCTGGGCGTTCATCGCGGGTTCCGCGGCGCTGGCGGGTCTGCCGCTCATCACCGCAGGGTATTTCTCCAAGGAAATGATCCTGACGAGCGCCTATAACGTCGCACCCCTGTTCTGGCTCGGCGGCATCCTCGGCGCGTTCCTGACCTCGATCTATATTTTCCGCTGCGTGTTCATCACGTTCTGGGGCGAGGCACGGACGCATGCGCATGGTCGGACGGGCATCGTTCAGGCCGTGCCGCTGGCCATTCTCGGTGTGCTGGCGATCATCGGCGGCTGGATGGAAGTGCCGGACTCGCTGGGCTCGGTGCATATTTTCTCCAATCTGCTTTCGCCGGTTCTGGGTGAACTTCCAGAAGAGCACGGCGGCGCGGTTCTGCTGCTGATCGGTTCCATCGTGCCGTTGATCGGCGTATCGCTGGCGTGGATGCTCTGGAAGCCGACGGGTCGCGCGCCGGAAGCTCTGGACCAGCCGCTGGTTCGCGTCCTGCGTGCGGACTGGGGATTCGATGCGCTCTATGATGTCGTTTTCGTTCGTCCCTATCTGGCGCTCGGTCGCCTCAACCGGAACGATTTCATTGATCGTCTTTATGATCTTCTGGCCAGCGTGACGCAGTTCTTCGGTCGCGCGTTCGGTCTCATGCAAACCGGCCAGGTCCGGCGTTACGCGGCGTGGATCGCTGTGGGCACCGTGCTTGCTCTCTGTCTGGCGGTGTAATGATGTTTGCTCTTCCCGCTCTCGTCGCTCTTCCCTTTTTCGGCGGTCTCGCTGCCTGGCTTTCGGATCTGCGTGGTCCGGCCAGGACACCCTGGCTCGTATCGCTGGTGACGCTGGCTCTTCAGGCTCTTCTGCTGGTCGATCTGAGCGCCACGACCTTCGGGCCGGGCTGGCGCGCGCATTTCGCGGCGCCCTGGGTGTCGATGCTCGGTATCGATATCCGCTTCGATATGGACGGTGTCAGCCTCGTGCTGCTCTGGCTGAACCTGTTGATCGCCATTCCCACGGTGCTGCTCTGCACGCGCCATGTCAGGGACCGGCCGGGGCTGTACCAGTTTCTGCTGCTCGCGACGATCGCGGGTGTGAACGGCGTGTTCCTCTCGACCGACATGTTCCTGTTCTTCTGCTTCTGGGAACTGATGCTTCTGCCGCTGTTCGGTGTCCTTCTGATCTGGGGACATGCGGATCGTGCGCGCGTGACGCTGAAGTTCTTCCTGTTCACGCAGGGCAGTGGTCTGCTGATGCTGCTGTCGATCCTGGCTCTGGCCGTGATCAACGCGCATGATACGGGCGTCCTGACCTTCAATTATTTCGTTCTGGCGCAGGTGGCGGGACATTCCTTTCTCGCGCCGACGATCATGCTCGGTTTCCTGATCGCTTTCGCGGTCAAGATGCCGATGCTGCCGTTTCATGTCTGGCAGCCTGATACGTACGCAGAGTCCCCGACGGCGGCGAGCGTCCTCTTGGCCGGTATCCTTTCCAAGACCGGCGCTTACGGCATGATCCGTTTCGTCGCGCAGATGTTCCCCTCGGCCACGGCGCAGATCGCGCCCCTGATGATCGCCCTTGGCGTGATCGGCATTCTCTACTGCGCGTGGCTCGCCGTCGCGCAGGACGACGTGAAGCGCGTGATCGCCTATTCGTCGATCAGCCATCTTGGCTACATCGTGCTCGGCGTCTTTTCCGGCACGCGCGTCGGAACCGAAGGCGCGGTCATCCAGATGGTGGCGCATGGCCTGAGCACCGGCGCCCTGTTCATCATCGCGGGCTTCGTCGAAGAGCGCACCGGGACGCGTGACATGCGCAGGCTCGGTGGCCTCTGGCCCGCCATGCCGCAATTCTCGGCTTTTGCCATGTTCTTCACCGCCGCCTCGCTGGGACTGCCCGGCATCGGCAATTTCGTCGGCGAGTTCATGACGTTGCTCGGCGCCTGGCAGATCAGTCACGTCGCGACGTTCCTCGCGGCCTTTGGCGCCGTCCTGTCTTCGGTCTACGCGCTGACCATGATGAAGCGGATCTTCTACGGCCCCGCCGTCATCGAGGGGAGCCAGCCGCTCGGCGCGCCATCGACACCCCATCTCGCCGTTCTCGGTGTCGCGACCGTCCTGTTGCTGGTTCTGGGGTTCTATCCCCAGCCGGTTCTCGATCTGTCCACGCCCGGCAGTCTGCATCCGCAGAGTCTGAGTCTTGCCGAGGAGCCGGCACGCTGATGATGTCCTTTTCCTTCCTCCCCAATGCCGTCCTCGTCCTGTGTGTCGGGGCGCTCGTCCAGATGCTGGGCGTGGCCATCGGCAGGAACGTCGCCCGTGACGCCGTGATCGGGCTGCTCGTGCTGGTCGCGTCGCTCGTCGCGGTGTCGATGCCGACCGTCCTCTACATGGCGGGCTCGGTCGCGCTGTTCGCGCCTGATGTGTGGGCGTCCTACAGCGCGGTCCTCATCATCCTTTCGGCGATCGCCATCCATATCATGTCCTGGCGCAATGCCGTCGTCTCCGACGCGACGGTGGGCAGCGAATATTACCTGCTGCTGACACTGGCCACGCTGGGTGGCGTCTCGATGACCGGCGCGGTCCATGACGTCTCGTTCTTCCTCGGGCTGGAGACGCTGAGCCTTCCCCTGCTGGGCCTGATCGCGTTCCGCAACGGGCGCATCGACGCCGGCGAAGCGGCGATGAAATATATCGTCCTGTCGGGCGTCGCCTCGGCGATGCTGCTGTTCGGTTTTGCGCTGACCTATCTGGAGACCGGCTCTCTGCGCTTCATCGCGCCCAATACGGGCGATATGCCGGAGCCTCTGCTGGCCACCATGGGAACGGTGCTCGTGCTGAGCGGCATGTTCTTCAAGCTCTCCGCCGTGCCGTTTCATCTCTGGCTGGCCGATGTGCTCGAAGGCACGTCCATTCCGGTCGCCGCTCTGGTGGCGGTGCTGTCCAAAATCGCTCTCTTCGCGGCGATGGTCCGATATTTCGCTTCGGTCAATCTCTACATGTCGGGTCCGGCGACCAACGAGGTGATCGCGGTTGCGATCCTGAGCATGGTGGGCGGCAATCTCCTGGCGTTGGTGCAGACGGATCTGCGGCGCATGCTCGCGGGGTCGTCGATTGCGCATATCGGCTATCTGCTGGTGGCGTTTCTCTCGCCGGGACCGCTTTCCTTTGCGAGTTCGGCGTTCTATCTCGCGGCTTATTCGGTTTCGACGCTTGGCATCTTCGCGCTCATGGCGGGGATCATGCCGCAGGGCACCGATATCCGGGACTGGCACGGGATGTTCCGGCGTCGTCCCATGGCGGCGGCGGCCATGTCCATCATGCTTCTGTCGCTGGCCGGTATTCCACCCGCCGTCGGATTTTTCGCGAAGTTCTACATCGCGGCGGCGGGCATGGCTGGTGGACGTCTCGGCCTGCTTCTCATCCTCGTCATGAGCAGCGTGATCGGGCTCTACTATTATCTTCGTGTCATCCGCATCATGCTGATGCCGGCGCCTGTCGAGCGTCCGGAGCGGGAAGTGACATCTCCGTGGTTCGGGAATGGCGCTCTGATCGCGGTTCTTGCCTGCGTGACCCTGCTGTTCGGTGTCTTCCCCGGAACGCTCGTGGATCTCGGGCGCAATCTGATCGTCATGCCGTCCCCGCCGCCGGGTTCGTCCGGACAGCCCTGATCGCCCGGGGAATTCGTTTGGATCGTTGAGCCGGAGCGCGCAAACGCTCCGGTTTTTTCATGGCAGCCGTTCGTGCGGTTCTCAGAAAATCGGAGTGTCAAACCAGTCCGGACGCGATAGTGTCGCGGCCTCTGCCAATATCGAGGACTGCGACACCGGTCATGGACGCCCGCACGACACAGAATTTGCCGACATTCACCATCGAGCCGACGACGACGCCGATTGACGCGGCCCGCCGGGCGGAACTTCTCGAAAACCCGACTTTCGGGCGCGTCTTTACCGAACATATGGCGATCATCCGCTATACGGAAGGCCAGGGCTGGCACGATGCGAAGATCACGGCGCGTCGTCCGCTCTCCATCGATCCGGCCGCAAGCGTCCTGCATTACGGGCAGGAGATTTTCGAGGGCATGAAAGCCTATCGGACCGAGGATGGCGGTGTCGTGACGTTTCGACCCGATGCGAACGCGCGTCGGTTCCGAGCGTCGGCGGAACGCATGGCGATGGCTGATCTGCCGGAAGAACTCTTCATCGAGGCTGTGGACCAACTGGTCAAGATCGATGCGGCCTGGGTGCCGTCTGGTGAGGGGCAGAGCCTCTATCTGCGGCCCTTCATGATTTCGGATGAAGTGGCGCTGGGCGTGAAGCCCGCATCGGAATATCTGTTCATCGTGATCGCGTGTCCGGTCGGCACCTATTTCAGCAAGGGATGTGTCAGCGTCTGGGTGTCGGAAGATTACACCCGCGCGGCGCCGGGCGGCACAGGCTTTGCGAAATGCGGCGGCAATTATGCGGGCAGTCTCGTCGCACAGGCTGAAGCCTATCGCATGGGCTGCGATCAGGTCCTGTTTCTCGATAGCCGCGAGCGTCGGTTCATCGAGGAAATGGGCGGCATGAACGTCATGTTCCTGCGCGACGACAACACGCTAGTCACACCCGCGCTGACCGGCACGATCCTTCCCGGCATCACGCGGGACTCCCTGTTGAAGATCGCAGCGGACAAGGGGCTCAAGGTCGAGGAAATACCGCTGGACATCAACGAGGTTTTCGAAGGCGCGGCGTCGGGACGTTACAGGGAAGCCTTCGCGTGTGGCACAGCCGCCGTGTTGAGTCCGATTGGCCGCTTCAAAAGTCCCACCGGAGAGGCCGTGTTCGGCGACGGCGAGACGCCGGGACCGGTGTCACTGTCGCTGAAGGCGGAACTGACCGATTTGCAGCGCGGACGGCATAATGATTCCCGTGATTGGGTGCATCGCATCTGCTGAAAAGCGGGTTGAACGACCGGTGAAAAGGCGGCGGCTGCGCTGCCTTTTCTCATGGCTTGTTCTCGTGGCATGCTAGGCTGCCCCTGGCGATTTTCGGGCAAAATTGACTATAAGCGCGTGATTTAACTTTTAATAAAAGAGTTCTCTTTTATAGAGAGTTTATGGGTCGCTTTCTGACCTTATGCAGGACAGCGTGAAATGGGTTTCAGAAGAGTTTTCTGTGCGATTCTGATATTGGGCATATCGCAATGGAGCCAGTCGGCGATGGCGGCTCCCGTTGCGGTTGACGGGCGTGTCGCTATCTCGACCTACGGGGACGGACCGGACGTGCTGCTCATCCCGGGACTTGCCTCTTCGGAGCATGTCTGGGACCGGACCGTCTCTCATCTCAAGGGACGCTATCGGGTACATGTCGTGCAGGTGTTCGGCTTCGCAGGAGCGCCACCACAGGCGAATCGCGAAGGTGCGTTGATCGTGCCGGTCACGGATGCGATCCATCGCTACCTCGTCGGTCGTCATCTCGCACCCGTTTCTGTCATCGGGCACTCTCTGGGCGGCCTCATGGGCATGGAATTGGCGTTGCACCATCCGTCTGACGTCCGGCGCCTCATGATCGTCGACGCGTTACCATTTTTTGGTGCGATTTTCGGGGCGCGCGATGTGCAGTCCGTCGTTGGGCGAGCGACGTCCCTGCGCGACAGTATGCTGCACGAGACGCGGGCGGCCTATGTCGCGGGGGCGGAAAGGATGGTGCCGTCGCTGGTGAAAACCACAGGCCCGGAGGCCGATGTGGTGAAGGCCGCGTCAATCGCCTCCGATCAACGCGTCGTTGCGCGCGCCATGTATGAGGATATGACGACGGATCTCGCGGACGACGTCTCGAAAATCCGACAGCCCACGGTGCTACTCTACCCGTGGGACAAGGACAGTGGCATGGACACGACCATGGTGGATAGGTTCTACCATGCGCAATACGCGACATATCCGAACGTGACATTCGCCCGAATTGATGGAAGCCGTCATTTCATCATGATCGATCAACCTGAAGTATTCGAAGCTCAAGTGGACGCGTTTTTGAGAAAATAACTTCGACATCCATCATGATTTGATAATGATGGATGTCGCGCAGGCGCTGCCCCGACCTTGCTCTCGATATGAGGGACATATGCGACTGCGCGACTACATCTTCGGTCCCACATGCAGTCAGACAGTCGTAAACTCACCGAAACGGTCTATTTTGTGGATACGGCCTTCACTGCTCGTCGAGCGTTTCGGGAGGCACGTGTGTGACGCCCGGTTCGATGGTGCGCGTCAATCCTGCGACGTCCCTGTCCCTGTCGCTGGCGGGTGTCGGCGGGCGTCGAACATGTTCAGGGGGCGCTGACGCGAGAACGGTTGCAAGCGCGTCCGGGTCGGTGCGTTCCGCCTCATCGAAGAGTTGGTCCGCCTTCGTGAAATCTCCATGTTCCTCGGCGCGGAGCGCGGCTTCCGCGAGGGAGCGGGCGGTCTCGTGCTTGTTGCTCTCGCCCTGGAACGGCGCATCAAGGGGAGAGCCGTGTTCGGTGCGTGCCATGGTTGGTCTCCTTGTCTGTTTCATGAAACGGAGTTCGCAGGGGCTTGGTTCCCTCCGGCGAAGAGGTGGTTTTTCTGGATTTTGAGACAGACGCACGATAAGAAGCAGCCCCGCATAAGCGGGTTGTCTCGCGCACGGTGCCAAGCGTGCGTATGAACCAGAGCGGAAAGCCGACCCGTTTCATGAACCCCGTCGTTGAGTGCATGAGAGATCCTGTGTCGCCTTCCGGGCCGCAATGGGAAGGTCTGCGCGACGCCCTGCGCGATCGGCTGCGCGACGCCCATGACGCCCGCCTTTGTCTTGTCATGGGGATTCTCAATGTCACCCCGGATTCCTTTTCGGATGGTGGCCGTTTCGCGACGCAGGAGGTCATGATCGACCAGGCGGGCCGGATGCTTGCCGAAGGGGTCGATATTTTCGATGTCGGCGGCGAGTCCACGCGCCCGGGTTCGGCTCCGGTCGATGAGACGGAGGAACGACGTCGCGTCGAACCGGCTGTGGCGGCCCTGTATGCGCGGTTCCCGGTGCCGGTCTCGATCGATACCTACAAGGCGGCAACCGCGCGCGCGGCGATCGGGCAGGGCGCGGTGATGGTCAACGACGTATGGGGTTTCGCGCGCGATCTGCTGATGGCGGAGACGATCGGTGAAACCGGTGCGCTGGCCGTCATCATGCATAATCGCGAGACCGTGGATGCCTCTCTCGATATTTTCGACGACATGCGCCGCTGCTTCGATCTGGCGCTCGGCCGGGCGGACAGGGCAGGCGTGCCGCGCGCTCATCTCGTCCTCGATCCCGGCGTGGGCTTCGGCAAGACCGATGCCCAGAATCTCGCATGTATCAGGGCGATCGACCGGCTCCGTGACGTTTATGACCTGCCGGTGCTGCTCGGGCTTTCGCGCAAATCCTTTCTCGGCCGCCTCCTGAACCGCGAGGTCGCGGATCGACTGGGCGGAACGTTGGGGGCCGGGCTGTTTGGCGCCGCGCGCGGTGCCGCCGTGCTGCGCGTGCATGATGTCGGGGCGCATGTGGACGCGCTTCGGATACGCGCGATCCTGAAGGAGATCGCGTGATGACGACGATTGCCATCAAAGGGTTGACGGTTTTTGGCCGTCACGGCGTCCATCCGGAAGAGACCAGGCTGGGCCAGCGTTTCGTGATCGATCTTGTGGTGGAAGCCGATGTCGCCGAAGCGGTGGCGCAGGACGATTACACGCAGGCGGTCTGCTATGCCAGCCTCAGCGACATCGCTGTTTCGATGACGGCGGGCGAGCCCTTTCAACTGATCGAAACGCTGGCTGACCGGATTGCCGGGGCGATCCTCGCTCATCATCGAGAGGTTCGAAATGCCTGCGTGACGGTTCACAAACCGTCGGCTCCGATCACCCATGCACCGGATGACGTGGCGGTCAGCGTGACGAAGGCGCGCGAGCGCGGCGTCGGGTTTTCGCTGGGAACCAATCAGGGCGACCGCGAGGCGGTGCTCGCCTTGGCGCTCAATCGGCTGGGAACATCCGAAGGCGTGACGATCGAGCGGGTTTCCCGTCTCTATCGCACCGCACCCTGGGGCGTGACGGACCAGCCGGATTTCCTGAACGGCTGCGCCGTAGGGCGCACCACGCTGACGCCTCATGCTTTGCTGCGCGTGTGCAAGGATATCGAGATCGAACTGGGGCGCGGCGTCGGGAAGCGCTGGGGCGAGCGACTGATCGACGTCGATCTTCTTTATGTCGGCGATGAAAAGGTCAACGATGCCGTCTTGACGTTGCCGCACAAGCACATGCATGAGCGCGCCTTTGTGCTGGTTCCGCTTGCGGAAATCGCGCCGGATCGGCTTATAGGCGACCGAACCGTGCATGACCTGCTGAACGAATTGCCCCGCGAGCGCGGGGATGTGATCGATATGGTAGCAGAGGAAGAGTGATGACGAAGCCAAGCGCCGATCTGGTTCCATTGGAAACCGCGCGTCATCGTTGCTGCGACGGCCGCCAGTCCCTCGCGCCCCTGAACCGTCCCGCGGATGCCCAGCAGCGGATCGAAGGCGCGGTCCGCGAGATCCTGCTGGCGCTTGGAGAAGATCCGCAGCGCGAGGGCCTGCTGGAGACTCCGCAGCGTGTGGCGCGGATGTATCTCGACGTGCTGGGCGGCCTGCATGAAGATCCGCGCGAGCACCTGCACAAGCAGTTCGCGGCGGATCATCACGAAGGCGCCGTGATCGTTCGTGATATCGCGTTCTTCTCGATGTGCGAGCATCATCTGCTGCCATTTTTCGGCAAGGCGCATGTGGCCTATCTGCCCGATGGCGGTCGCCTGACGGGGCTGAGCAAGATTGCGCGGACGGTCGATGCCGTTGCACGACGCCCCCAGCTTCAGGAACGCCTGACGGACCAGATCGCGGCCGCGGTCACCGACGTGCTCGATCCCAAGGCCGTCATGGTGCTGGTCGAGGCGGAGCACATGTGCATGGCCATGCGCGGGATACGCAACGTGGGCAGCCGGACGGTGACGACGGTGGCGCGTGGCCTGTGGCAGCGCGATGTCGCGGCCCGGGCGGAGATCCTGTCCCTGTTGCGCGGCTGATTGCCGGGAAGGGCGGGCTCTGCGCGAACCCGGAAGGGGTCTTTGACCCCTTCACCCCGATCGTTATGGGTCAGTTCTGGCGCAACGCGACCACGGGCGGCTGGCGCGCGGCGCGGGTGGCCTGGCTGATGATGGTCGATAAGGCGATGAAGAGCGCGCCGATGGCGACGATCGCGAACGGCAGGGGCGTCAGCGTCACGCGCTGGTCGAATCCCGACAGCCAGCCTCTCATCAGGACCCAGGCGACAGGCCATGCGATCACGTTCGCGATCAGGACGGGCCGGAGGAAACGGCCGGTGAGCAGAGCGAGAATGTCTCGCGTACCCGCGCCCAGAACCTTGCGGATGCCGATTTCCTGCATCCGCTGGGAGATGTTGAACGTCGAAAGCCCATAGAGGCCGAGACACGCGATCATGATTGCAATTCCCGCTCCGATTCCGAACAGCGCGCCGCGATCGGCGTCGGCGCGGTAGTCATCGGCGAAAATGTCGTTCGCGCTGGTGGCGGAAAAGGGAACGTCGGGCGCGATCTGCTCCCATGCGCTGCGCAGCCTTGCCATTTCCTGCTGTGTCGAGACGCCGGAATAACGCACGAGCGCGCCGACGTAATTCAAAGGCGCCTGCTTCCCCATATAGAGGAGCGGCTGGAGCGGCTCATGCGCGCCGCCGAAGCGGATGTCGTCGATCACGCCAATCACGCGATAGACCTGCGCGCTTCTGCTCTCCATCACGGACTGACCGATCGCATCCCGCGGCGTGGCGAAGCCGAAACGTTCGGCGGCGAGACGCGAGATGACGACGCTCGTGCCGTTTCCGCCCTGACGCGCGTTGTCATGATAGTCCGCGCCGTGGGCGGTGTCGAAGAGACGACCTGCGAGCAGTTTCGCGCTGAGCGCCTCGAAATAGACCGGCGTGGCATATCCCCATGCCACGTTCACATCCGCGCGCGTTTCGGCGCGGTGCCAGTCGTCGCGGTCGAACGTATGATGGGAGAACATGTCCGAGCGTGTCGCGATCGTGACGCCCGGCGTTTCACCGAGGCGTCTTACGATTTCCGCCTGACGGTTCATGAGGCTGTCATCGGAAAGCGAATCGATGACGATGAGGCCGTCCTGATGCAGCCCGCGATCCAGCGTGCGGATGAAGGCGGCCTGATGGCTCATGACCAGCGTACAGATGGCCAGCGTGATGGCGAACGCGAATTGCCCCACGACCAGAGCCGTCCGCACGAGGCTTGCCATCCGTCCGCCTGACGGAGAGCGGCTGGCGGCGAGGATCGCGGCGGGACGGAACGCGGAGAGCACCAGCGCCGGATAGAGTCCGGCGGCCATGCCGACGCCGATCGTGATGACGATGGCCATCGGCAGGACGAAGGCCCAGTCGAAACGCACGTCCCAGCCGCCGAGCGTGTTGACCCAGCGTAGGCCGAGTTCCGTCAGCGCCAGCCCGACGAGCGTGGCCATGGAGACGAGGGCGCAGGCCTCGCCCATGAACTGCACGATCAGCGCGCGGCGCGACGCGCCCATCACCTTGCGGATGGCCACTTCACGGGCGCGAAGTCCCACGCGCGACGTGGCGAGGTTGATGTAGTTCACGACGGCCGTGGCCAGCGCCGCGACGCCGACAAGGCCGAGAATGTCGATCAGTTGTGGGCTGGTGCCTCCGTCGCCGATCTCGGCATTGTGGAAATGGACGTCGGGGAGCGCGACCGGCATGAGGCCGCCGGAGCCGAACATCGCGTTGATCTGCGCCGGTGTCATCATCGTGCCGGGGTGGCGGGCGGGATAGCCGGTCAGCAGCCCGTGCCGCATCGCCGGGAGCGTCGACAGATCTCCGACGCGAATCCACATCGTTCCCCACGTACTGCCCCAGTTCTGGAAGGGCAGGCCACCGAGCATCGCGCTTGGAAAAGGCGTCAGGATATTGAAGCTCATCGTGGAATTGGGCGGAGGATCGGCGAACACGGCGGAAACCGTCGCGGGATCGTGGGCGTTGTTGATATGCATCGTACGGCCGACGGCATGGTCGGTGCCGAAATATTTCCGCGCCATGCTGGCGGAGAGCACGACTTTCGCCGGTCCGTCGAGCGCGTTCTCCGCACGGCCGTCGATGATCGTCAACGGGAACACCGCGAAGAAATCGGGATCGGTCATCTGGACGTCCTCGCGCCCGAGCTGGCTGCCGACACGCACCGGGGTCGGGAGTGAAAGAACGCGGACCGCGTGTGTGATGGCCGGGAAGTCCTGTTTCAGGAACGGGTAGGGCACGAAGCTGACGGCGTCGCTGACCATCGGTTCATGTCCGGCCGGGCGGTAGTCGCCATCGAGCTGAAACACATGCGCGGCGTCGGGCACATAGGCGTCGTAGCTGAATTCGTAGCGTACGATCAGCGCCATGGTCAGGAAGACGGCGATGCCGAAACCCAGCCCCACGAGGTTGAGCGCCGTGTAGAGCTTGTGATGCGTGAACTGTCTCTGAATGCTTCGTAGGACCGCGCCGCCCATGTTGGCCTCCTTTTTGGGACGACCTAGTGTGACATGAGAGGCAATTTCTTGCAGGGCGTTGAAAAGACAGGAAATTCGTAACGGAAGCCAAAGGAAGGTGTCCGGAAACGGACGCCTCCTGCCGGTCGAGTCTCAGGCAGGGTCCGTTTCCATGTGCTCGCCGGGCAGATGGGCGGGCTCGGCGATGGCGAGCGCTCCGACGATGACGCTCGAACCGAGCACGAAGCCTTCAGCCGAGATCGGCAGAGCGTTTCGGGGACCGAAAACCGGGATCAGCCATCCGGCAAGACCCTGCCCGATGGAGCCGATCGCATAGCTTAGCCCCATGCCGAAACTGCGGGTTTCGGACGGGAAACGTTTGGCGAGATAGTAGGGAACCAGCGCGAAAATGCCTGAGGCCGCCATGCCCATCAGCAAGGCAGCAACAAGCAGGATGCTGTAATGCGTGCTGCTCAGGAACGGGTAGATCAGCACCATGACGGTGACGATGGTGCCCAGCATCACCTTGAGATCACCGTACCGGCCCGCGAGCCAGCCGCAGAGCAGCTTGCCGAGCAAGGAACCGATACAGAAGAGCCCGATCGGCCAGAAGATTTGGGCGGGCGTGAAGTGATGCACGGTGCGCAGGATCGTCGGATAGAGACTGTAAACAGCGGCCTTCTGGAATTCCAGCACCGACATGAGCGCAATGGCCTGAAGCGCGGCGTGATCCAGGCGGAAGGGTGGCCGCTTCGGCCTGGGATGATCCTTGCCGAGCGTGGTGCGGCGGCTCTGGGTCGCCATCCAGACCGGGCTTTCGGCCACGCCCCAGCGGATGAACAGCGCCAGCAGCGCAGGCGCGATGCCGATGAAAAACAGAACGCGCCAGGAATAATGGGGCAGGATCAGCGCCTGGGCGGCAGCCGCGGCCAGGAAACCCATTTCATAGCCTGACATCATCAGGGCCGAGGCCATGGCGCGGCTGCGGGCCGGGACGCTTTCCATCAGCAGGGCGGCGGACGCCGTCCACTCGCCGCCGAACCCGATCCCGAACATGAACTGTACGATCATCATGACCGTGACGTTCCACGCCATGCCGGACAGCCCCGAAAAAAGGGCGAACCACAGCACACCGGCCATGAACGCCAGACGGCGGCCATAACGGTCCGACAGCCAGCCCCAGCTCGTATTCCCGATGGCCCGACCGAAACTCTGGACGAGAATGATAGTGCCCATGGTGCTCAGGGAGCAGGCCAGGGAACGGGCGATATCCGGCAGCGTCAGGAGAAGGGATGTCTGGTCGAACGCGTCCAGAAACCACCCCAGAAAAGCGGCGAACGTCACGCGCCAATAGGGGCGCAGGGCAAGAAGGGCATTGTCCTGTGAGGACGCGGCAGGGGATGGCGAGGCCATCTGGCGGTGATCATCCGTCATGGTCTCGACCTCGCAGTATCGTGTTGGAAGTCCATGCCGCGTGGAGCGGCTTCGTCTTTTGCCCGAAATCCGGTGCATCCGTCGAGAGGAGATGACGTGGATATGTTCTGTTTTTATCGAACCTACGTTCGGGAGACCCCGGCGTTAGGGGGC
Source organism: Brytella acorum (assembly GCF_029309905.1). Classification (GTDB taxonomy): domain Bacteria; phylum Pseudomonadota; class Alphaproteobacteria; order Acetobacterales; family Acetobacteraceae; genus Brytella; species Brytella acorum. Next base: position 154,738 of record NZ_JARBJP010000003.1, on the reverse strand, counting down.
TGTTAGTGAATCTCCTGCCATTATGTGTCGATTGTGCGACAGGAAGGCGGGTTTGTGGACAATAGCACCGGACAGGTTTTTGCGTATGCGACGTCCGAATACGGCGGATCCGAAGATGCGACGCGACGGGCCGATGACGCTGAACTTCTCCGGGAATCGTTTGCCGGAACCCTCCGGCGCAAGCGGGCGCGTCAACGCGCGAATGTGCCCGCGGTCCGTTGGCAGGCGCGCTGGGCCCCTGCGGCCAGGTTGAACGGAGACCCGGTACTCCTGGGGGCCGCGGTCGAGGAAATTCATCTTCACACCGGGCCGTTTCCCGTCTCGCGTGGCTCGACCCGGCGGCGACGGGGTTCGGGTGCTTCATCGCCTCATACAGCCGAATTTGAACTGCTCGAATATGTCTGCCGGGAAGCGGCTCGGTGGGACCGGCCCTTGCGTCTGATGGTCTCGCTTGCCGAGCGTTCGATGCCTGACGAGGAGTTCGTGGTCGGGCTGGCCTCGGTTCTGGAAAACACCTCTTTCCCGCCTTCGCGACTGGATCTGACGCTTCATGAGGCGGCTCTGAACGAGGGGAATGACCCGGTCACGTACAGTCTTGCCGTTCTGCGCGATCACGGCGTCGGTCTCTGGCTGACCCGTTTTGGACATGATGTTTCGAGTATGACCCTCCTCAGGGATCATGCCGGGAGCGGCCTACTGTCGGGGGTGTGTCTGGATGCCGGCTTGCTGACGGCGGGGTTTGTGGCGCCCGCGCCGGGTGAGGCCGCCGGTGCGGAACGCGTTTGTCTCGATCCGGTCGCGTGCAATTTCTACGCGAACACGATCTCCGCCGTGCGCGCGCTGGGCCTTGCCGTTCATCTTAGCGAAGTGGGCGATGAACAGATCTATGCCTTCGTCCGTGAGACGGGATGTGACGAATTTTCGGGGACTTACTGCGATTTTCCAGAGGCCCGGAACATTATTCCACCCGTGGCTGGTTCGCGCGAGGTCGCTCGGCGCATGGGTTTTGCGCGCTCCGGCGAAAGCTCCGAATGATTGTTCTGCCGGCCGTTCCCACGGGTCTGCGGCCGGTCGATCGCCATAACGTGAGCTTAACTTGCGGTGTCGGAACTGCTGCCGCATCCTGTCGGACAAAGAGTTGGAGGATGCATTGATGGCGGGGTCTGCCGTGACTTATGACGAGTTTTTCCAGCGTGCGCTTGACGGTCTGAAGTCCGATGGCAGCTATCGGCACTTCGCGGAGCTTGAGCGGCAGGCCGGTCGTTTTCCTCGTGCTTTCCACCATGCTCTCGGTCGTGAGGTGATGGTGTGGTGCTCCAACGACTATCTGGGCATGGGGCAGCATCCATCCGTGCTCGAAGCCATGCACAAGAGCCTCGACCACAGTGGCGCGGGCGCGGGAGGCACCCGCAACATATCCGGAACCAATCATGAGCATGTCGCGCTGGAGCGGGAACTCGCGGACCTTCATGGCAAGGAAGCCGCACTTCTCTTCAACTCCGGATATCTGTCGAACTGGGCGACTCTCGGTACGATCGCGGCGCGCATGAAGGACTGCGTGGTCCTGTCGGATGAGGCCAACCATGCTTCCATGATCGAAGGCATCCGGCACTCGCGCGCGGAGAAGCAGATTTTTCGTCATAACGACGTTGCGGATCTCGAGGCGCGTCTCAAGGCTCTTCCGCGTGACACGCCCAAAATCGTGGCCTTTGAATCCGTCTATTCGATGGATGGCGATATCGCGCCTATCGAGGCGATCTGTGATCTTGCGGATCGTTACAATGCGATGACCTATCTCGACGAGGTCCACGCCGTTGGCCTCTATGGCCATCAGGGTGGCGGCGTCGCGGAGCAGCGCGGGCTGGCGGATCGCCTGACCGTGATCGAGGGCACGCTCGGCAAGGGTTTTGGTGTTGTCGGCGGCTATATTTCCGGCTCCGTCGCGCTATGCGATTTCGTGCGATCCTTTGCTTCAGGCTTCATCTTTTCCACGGCGCTTCCGCCGATGGTGGCGGCCGGAGCCCTGGCCAGCATCCGTCACCTCCGGCAGAGCCAGGAAGAGCGCCGCCGTCATCAGGCGCGCGTCGCCTATCTCCGCGCCTCACTGGATCGCGCAGGGATTCCGCACATCCGAAACGAGTCGCACATCGTGCCTGTCATGGTGGGGGAGGCCAAGCTTTGTCGGATGTTGTCCGATCTGCTGCTCAGCCGTTATGGACATTATATCCAGCCGATCAATTATCCTACAGTTGCCCGAGGCACCGAACGTCTGCGCATCACGCCGGGACCCTTGCATGAGGAAGCGGATATCGACGATCTCGTATCGGCCCTGTCTGAGTTGTGGACCGAGCAAGGGCTCTCCAAGGCAGCCTGACTCTTTCAATCACGTTTTTTGTCCAGGACGAACGCTCTGTTTCCTTGTCGGGGAACAGGGCGTTTTTCGTTATTTGCAACGTCGTTCCGGTTCGTGCGTAAAGCCTGCTCATCTCATTGCGGAAGCACGCTGGCTGCGTGCGTTTCAGCCAAGAAAAACGGAGACGCGGCAGAATGCGGTTTGGGCCTTTGCGTGAATTGTACGGCCAGTTGAAGCCGCGTCTAAAAATCTTCGGGCCAGCAATCCTGCTCTGTCTGGCTCTTTCGGGCTTTCAGAACGCATGGGGCGCCCAGACGGCCCAAAGTCATCCCGACTCTGCCGTAAACGCGACTCCGCGCCTGAGTGCTTCACAGGCACAGCAGCTTATTCATGTTCTGAACGATGATACGCAGCGGCGTCAGTTCGTGACGACGCTGGAGAACCTTACGAAAGCGCAGGGCGTGGCCGTGGAAGCGGCTCCTTCCAAAGCGACGACTCCCGCCGCAGTGGCATCGACTCCCGCCGCGCCCCAGGCCGTCGCGGAGTCGCTCGAACCCGACAGTCTCGGTGCTCAGGTTCTGGGGAGCGTGTCCATATTCGGCGATCAGCTTCAGTCACGCGCGCAGGCGGTGGCGACGACGGTTCTTGATTTTGGCACGATCGGTCCATGGGCCAGACATATTGCGAACAGTCCGGCGGACCGAGCCAAAGTCTACGCGATTCTCATCCGTGTCGGGATCTTCGTAGCCCTTGTCGGCACGTTTGTCTTTCTTGCGCGCCTTGCCATCCGACGCCCGCGGCATGTCCTGGAGGAAGCCGCACGCAGCCATGGTCTGAAAGATATCGCGGTTGCCAGAACCGAGCAGCGCGCGGCGGAAAGCGCGGTGAAGCGCGATGTCGAGGCTGAAGAAAGGGTCGCGGCGCATGACCACTCCACGGCGGTCGCCAGCGACATCACGCCGATATCGGGGGCGCCCGACGGCGATCCTCAACCCACGAAAGAAATGCAGATCGACGTCGTGGCGGAGGGGGAGGTCCGTCTGCGTCATCAGGGTGCTCTGGCACGTCTGATGCTGGCGGTTCGACGCATTCCCTACACGTTGGGTTGCTTCGTGCTCGACATGATTCCCGTCGCCGCGGTTCCCGTGGCGGCCCTCCTTGTGAAGGCTCTGGACCCGGCCTCGACGCGCGCGACCACGGCGGCCATGCGTGATCTCGTGCTGTGCGGAATCATTGGCGGAAGCATCGTCTGCATCGCACGCGCCCTGTTCTCGCCATCAAAGCCATGGCTTCGTCTGATGACCATCGGGAATGCCGCTTCGGCATTTCTTTTCAGCTGGCTTCAATTGCTGGCGCTGATCGGAACCTGCGGCGCGGCGGCTTTGAGCCTGATGAGTGACTGCTCCTTGCCACTCGCCACCGTTCTCGCGCTGGCGAAGCTTCTGGCTCTCGTTCTTCATCTCCTGGTTGCGGTGATGATCGTTCGCGCGCGGCCGTATGTGACGGCACTGTGTAAGGATGCGAAACAGGACGGCGTCGGCGGATATGCGGTCTCGGTGCTCAACCGGGTCTGGTGGGTGGCGGCGCTGTTTTTCGACATTGGATTGTGGCTCGTATGGGCGGCGGAACTGCCGAACGGTTACACGTCGATCTGGCGTCTGTTCCTGCGAACCGTTGTGGCGCTGGTCGTGCTGCGTCTGTTCAGCATCGCGATCTACGGGCTGCTTGAACGGTTCTTCCGTAATCTGCCTGAGTGGATCGATCTCAACGACGAGACCAAGGCGCGTGTCGGGTCTTATTATCCCATCGTGCGCTGGGTCGCGGGCGGGGTGATCGGTATCCTGACGGTCGTGGCTATCGCTCTGGCATGGGGCGTTCCGCTGAGATCGATGTTTGGCGACGGTCAGATCGGGAGTCGTGTTCTTGGCTCGACATTTACCATCCTCGTCGCCCTTGCGATTGCGTCCATCGTCTGGGAATACGCGAATCTCGCGATTGAGCGGCACGTCACCCGCGTGAGCGCCATGCAGGACGGTTCGCTGAGGGCCGCGCGTATCCGTACCCTGCAGCCGATGATCCGGATCGCTCTGCTCGTCGTGCTGGGTGTTGTGGTTGCATTGACCATCCTGAGTGAAATCGGGGTCAATACGGGGCCCCTTCTCGCGGGGGCGTCGATATTCGGCGTGGCGCTCGGTTTCGGCTCTCAGAAGCTCGTTCAGGACTTTATCAATGGCATCTTCCTTTTGCTCGAAAATGCCCTGACGGTCGGGGACTCGGTAAGTCTCAACGGCGTCGGCGGCACCGTCGAGCATCTGTCGCTCCGTACGGTCCATGTGCGGGGTAGCGACGGGTCGATGAATATTTTCCCGTTCAGCTCTCTCGGGCAGATTACGAATTTCAACCGTGACTATGCGCGGGCCGCCATCGCGGCAAGCGTGGGTTATGACGTCGACACCGACGATGTCGTGAAGGCCCTCAAGGATATCGCATCGGATATGCGCTCAGACCCGGATTTCTCAATTCTAATCACCGACGATATCCAGATATGGGGCGTGGACTCGCTCGGGGATTCATCCGTTACCGTGCGCGGCGTGCTGCCGACCACGACGGGCGGGCGCTGGCCTGTTCAGCGCGAATTCAATCGTCGCATGAAAAAATGCTTCGATGAACGCGGGATCACCATACCGTTTCCGACGCGGACGCTGGAGATCGACGGTCTGGATCGGCTTTTCGAAGGCAGCCGAGGGAGAGCGGGCGTCGAGGCCGCAGCTGAGCCTGGTGCGACCGGCACATCGACGAGCCAGGTCGTGGACGCCGAAAAAAAGCCGTGAGCGCAAGGCTCACGGCTTATCGTGTCGGGAGGAGAGCCGGTCAGCTTTCCAGTTGACGGGCTTCGTCGGGAAGCATGATCGGAATGCCGTCACGGATGGGATAGGCGAGGTGGGCCTTGGGGCTACGAAGTTCCTGCCGCTCCCGATCGTATTCCAGCGGTCCCTTCGTCAGGGGACATACGAGCATCGAGAGAAGGCGGGGGTCCAGATCGGCGGTCATGTCAGTCCTCGGGGTCGTCAGCTTCGGAAAGATCGTCCAGCAGTGAAATCAGCACGGCTGCGCGGTCTCCAATGGTCTCTGCTTCCAGCAGGGACTGTTTCTCGTCAACCGTAAAAGGCACGAGCATGGGCAGAACGACCATGAGCGCGTCATCCTCCATCTCCTCGATGGCGTTCCAGCTCGTATGCAGATTGTGGAGGTCCAGATAGCGGCGCAGGGAGTCGATCAGTCGATCGCGGTCGAGCGCCACGTCGCCCGTTTCGACGAGATCGGCGGCAAAGCCCGAAGCGTCGATATGAGCGATGCGATAGCCGCGCTCTTCCGTGCCCTCGCGCAGGATGCGGAAGCGCACCAGACCGCTCAGGGTCATGGCGAAAGTGCCGTCGGCGCGCTCGTTGAAGCTCGTAATGCGTCCGAGGCAGCCGACGTGATGCAAGGCGGGTTGGGCGGAATCGTCTTCCTCGTCGCGAGGCTGAATCATGCCGATCAGACGGTTGGACGCGAGGGCATCCTCCAGGAGCGCCACATAGCGAGGCTCGAAGACATTGAGCGGCAGCTTCCCACCCGGCAAAAGCAGCGCGCCGGGAAGCGGGAACAGACCGACCCGTGCGGGCACGTCTGCCAGAGTGATGTCCTGCAGGCGGGGGATGCGGCGGGGGACATCGTCCTCGCCCCCGTGGACGAAGCCTTCCTGCGGCAGCGTCATGAAAACAGGATCGACGAGAGCTTGCGGCGCGCGGCCGATGTCGCGGGATCGGCGTGTCCCCAGGCTTCGAAGAATCGCAGCAGTTCGGCCTTGGCCGCGCCGTCGTTCCAGGCGCGATCAGTCTTGACGATGTGCAGCAGCTCGTCGGCGGCTTCGGCGCGCAGACCGGCGCCGTTCAGGGCGCCTGCGAGCTTCAGGCGCGTGGCGAAGTCCTCGGGATGGGCCGCGACCTCGGCCCGCAGCCCGTCGAGCGCGCTTGCCGCGGCGCGACCTTCTTCATGCAGAGCCAGGGCGGCTCTGGCACCTGTGATTTCGGCATGCGACGCAAGCGCCGGGGGAACCTGGGACAGGGCTTCGTGCGCGGCGGCGGTATCGTCCAGCGCGATCAGGGAGCGGATCATTCCGCCCCATCCTTCGGGATTTTCGGGTTCGATATCGAGCAGGCCCGCGAAGAGCGAGGCGGCTTCCTCGGGGCGGTTTTCCTTGAGCGCTTCGCGCGCGGCCGCGAGGATATCGGCGCTGGGCATCGCGCCTCCGGCCATTTTCAGCAGGGCTTCGATGAAGCGTTTGACCTCGCTCTCGGGTTGCGCGCCCTGAATCATGTCGATGATCTGGCCCTTGTAGAAAGCGGCGACCATCGGAATGGACTGTAGGGGCAGTCCGATCTGCACGAGCTGGGCGGCGAGCGCCTGGTTGGCTTCGATGTCGACCTTGACCAGTTTCACCCGCCCACCGGCGGCACGGACGACTTTTTCAAGTGCGGGCGTGAACTGACGGCATGGACCGCACCACGGCGCCCAGAAATCGACCAGAACGGGCAGCTCGCGGCTGGCGTCCATGACTTCCTTCATGAAGCTTTTCTGGTCGGCGTCAACGATCTGGATGTTGCGTGTCCCGGATGAGGGCGCGCCTCCCGCCGTGAACGACGCGGTTTGGGACGATGATCCCGACGGCTTCTGCCCGATGATGTAATCCATGAAGCGGCATGTTCCTTGTGGTGGCCGGAGAGGAGCCATGGCGGTGGTGGGGGAGAGGGCCGCCGTATCTGGCCTTAAGATCGTGTTACGGATACGACGGCGCAAGACGACGATGACGCCTTTGTCGCGGGCACGAAAAAAATCTTCCTTTTTCCCGGAAGGGCTACTTGCGAAGCACGGTGATCTCCCGTATTCAGCCGCTCAACGGAATGCGGGCGTAGCTCAGGGGTAGAGCACAACCTTGCCAAGGTTGGGGTCGTGGGTTCGAATCCCATCGCCCGCTCCAGATTTTCCAAGGAAAATCAGACGGATACGAGGAAGCCGCCGCAAGGCGGCTTTCGTCGTTTTGGGGTGTGGTGTCCACATGGTGTCCACCGCGAGGCTGAATCTGTGATGGCCTTAGCGGAGACACACACTTGTTTTGCGGTCCTGATCGCGCCGTCAATTCGTATCAATCGTTATTGTCGGTGTGCGCGGCTCACATCGGTACTCTGCGCTTATTGCCGTCGAGCAAGGCGCAGACCATCCCTGAAATTCAGGACCAGAAGAGTAAGATTGATAGAGCCGGCCAGAAGTTCGAGCGCCTGTATACTGTAGAATGGCCAACCGAATCGTGATGCCGCCGCGCGGGCGGCCAGAAACAGCGCACACGGTACGAGAACGCAAATCCCGTTGAGGCCGATGATCCGCATACGGCGGAGTTTCACGAGTGCCAGACCACGCGGAGCCCCACTTGTCGCGCGATAGCCCGAAAGCCCCGTTGTGGCGAGACATGGGACCAGGACCAATAATCCCCAGAGGATCGCACGCTTGACTGTGCTGATAATCGAGGCGTCGCCATAGAGTTCTGCGACGACCGAGGCAGTCATGAAACTGCCAATACAAAGGATCGACAGGCTTTCCTGTCACACGATGGAGACGGCGGAGAAGCGTTGGCATGATATGATCCTTGCTTCCTGAAGAGAAGGTCTTTTACATAGCAAGCCATGAAAGAAGATAGCAAGCCATATAAATGGCCGTCCCGAACCGACTCCCTTGGCTATATGGTCAACTGGGCCGCCCGGCTTTTTGCTCGTGAGATGGATGAAGCACTGCGGCCCTTTGGCCTCATGTCCGGTCAGCTACCGGTGATCTTCGCGTTGGCGGACGGCAAGACACGGAGCCAGCGTGAACTGGTGAACCTCGCGGCCGTCGAGCAATCCACGATGGCGAAGACCCTTTCACGAATGGAACGGGACGGGCTGATCGAACGCAAGCCGGATCCGAACGATCGCAGAAGCACGACGATATCGCTATCGCCATTAATGTCTGTCAGGTTGCCGGAGGTTGCGGCAGCCGTGGCGGTCATCAACGCCCGGAGCCATACGCATCTCTCGGAGGAGGAAGGTGAACGACTGCTTGATCTGCTTCACTGGGCGATCAAGGGTCTAGCAGAGAGGCCATGACGCAGATTTCCGATAACCGATGCACGCCTCTTACAATCATGGAAATGCGGCACAACACTCTGGACATCGCACATCAATGGAAATTCCGCGATCGAACTATGATGACGTCATCCGGGTGATGTCTGTCGCTTGGGGTGCCACCATTTGAGCGGTTTCCAACATCGGCGAGTAGTCCCGACTGGTCGATGATCTCCAGAGCGATCAGATGAATCACCTCGCCCTCCTTCTGAAGCCTCCCCTTCACAGCCACCATGCTGGCGGACAGGACCACCGGCCGGAATTTCTCGAAGGTGTCTGCCCAAATGATGACATTCAGCGTCGCCGTCTCGTCCTCCAGCGTCATAAAAACCACGCCTTTTGAAGAACCCGGACGCTGACGCACCAGGACGATTCCGGCTGCCGTCAGCCGCTTGCCATCCCTGGCATTGATTGCGTCCCGGCACGACAGGATGTCATCGCGCCTCAGATCATCCCGCAGAAAGGCAACCGGATGGTCCCGCAGGGTCAGGCCGATACGGTTATAGTCCCGTGCCACCTCGGCGCCGGCCCGCATGGGCTGGAGCAGGACATCCGGTTCCTTTGCTTCCCGGACGATCTCCGCAGCCGCGAACAAGGGCAACGGTTCATCCCGTAGCGCCTTGATCGCCCACAGAGCCTCACGCCGTGCCAGCCCGAACCCCGCACGAAACGCATCCGCCTCGGCCAGGTGGGTCAGGGCAGCGGCCTTCACGCCGGATCGTCGCCACAGATCGTCTATCGACACGAAGGGCCGATTCCCACGGGCCGCCACGATCCGCGCGGCATCCTCATTGGCCAGTCCCTTCACCAGGTTCATCCCGAGCCGCACCGCAAACAGGCCGTTCGCCCGTTCCGGCCCTTCAAGGATGGCCTCCCAGCGTGACCGGTTCACACAGATAGGCCGGACTTCCACCCCATGCGCCTGGGCGTCGCGGACGAGTTGGGCCGGCGCGTAGAAGCCCATCGGCTGGCTGTTCAGCAATGAGGCCAGGAACACGTCCGGATGGCGGCATTTCATCCACGATGACGAATAGGCCAGGATGGCGAATGACGCGGCATGGCTCTCCGGGAAGCCATAGGAGCCGAAGCCCTCAAGCTGCTGGTAGATACGCTCGGCGAATTCCTCCGGATATCCGTTCTCCCTCATGCCTTCGAGCAGGCGGGTCTGGAATTTCGAGACCGTCCCGGTGTTCTTGAAGGTCGCCATCGCACGCCTGAGTTGATCGGCCTCGGCCGCCGTGAACCCGGCACATACCATGGCCACCTGCATGACCTGTTCCTGAAAAAGCGGCACGCCGAGGGTCCGCTTCAGGACTTCCTCCAGTTCCGGGGTCGGGTAATCGGGCTGCTCCAGGCCCTCCCGCCGGCGCAGATACGGATGAACCATATCGCCCTGGATCGGTCCGGGACGGACGATGGCGACCTCGATCACCAGGTCATAATAGGTCCGGGGCTTCAGGCGCGGCAGCATCGACATTTGCGCCCGGCTCTCGATCTGGAACACGCCGATCGTGTCTGCCTTGCGGATCATGGCGTAGGTCCGCGGGTCTTCGGCCGGAATGGTCTGGAGCGTGAAGCGCTGCCCCTTGTGTTCGGCGAGCAGGTCCAGTCCCTTCTTCATGCAGGTCAGCATGCCAAGCGCCAGCACATCAACCTTCATGAATTTCAGCGCGTCGATGTCGTCCTTGTCCCACTCGATGGTCTGGCGATTCTCCATCGCCGCCGGTTCGATCGGCACCAGTTCGTCCAGCCGGTCATGGGTCAGCACGAAGCCGCCCGGATGCTGGGACAGATGACGCGGCACGCCAATCAGGGCACGCGCCAGATCGAGCGTCAGACGGATACGCCGGTCAGTCAGGTCGATTCCGGTCTCGGCGAATTTCTCCGCATCGACCTCGCGCGACCAGCCCCATATCTGTTTCGACAGCAGGGTGATCAGGTCTTCCGGCAGCCCCATCACCTTGCCCACATCACGGAGAGCCCCCTTGGCCCGATACCGGGTGACCACGGCGGTCAGTGCCGCGCGGGTGCGACCGTAATGGTCATAGATCCACTGGATGATTTCCTCGCGACGGGCATGCTCGAAATCCACGTCGATGTCCGGCGGCTCGCCCCGCTCTTCCGAGATGAACCGCTCGAACAGCAATGTCGTCCGCGACGGGTCGATCGCCGTGATGCCCAGCACGAAACAGACAGCGCTATTGGCCGCCGATCCGCGACCCTGGCACAGAATGCCCCGCCGCCTCGACTCGCGAACGATGCTGTTCACCGTCAGGAAGTAGGGCGCGTAGGACATGCGCCCGATCAGCGCCAGTTCATGGCGGAGAATTTCAGCCACGTCCTCGGGGATGCCATCCGTATAGAAGGCTCTCGCACCTTCCCACGTCAGGGCTTCCAGTGCTTCCTGGGGTGTCTGGCCCGGCGTCGTGATTTCATCGGGATATTGATACGCTAGATCGTCGAGGCTGAACCGGCAGCGTTCGACGATCTCCATGCTCCGGTCGATCGCTTCGGGATATCGCGAGAACAGGCGCGCGATTTCCTGGGGCGGCTTGAGATAGCGATCGGCATGACGCTCACGGACGAAGCCAGCCCGGTCTATGGTCGTATTATGCCGAACACAGGTGACGACATCCTGGAGAATGCGGCGGTCATGGATATCGAACAGCACGTCATTGGTGACGACGGTCTTCACCCGGCGCGCATGGGCCATATTCGCCAATTCATAGAGCCGCATCTGATCATTCGGCCGGCGGCGCAGGGTCAGTGCCATATAGGCCCGGTCCCCGAAGGCATCCCGCAGCTTCCGCAGATGCAGGGCGCAGTCCTCGCCGGCGACATCCGGCACCAGCACGGCCTGAAGTCCGTCGCCCCACTCGGCCAGATCGGCCCAGTTCAGCAGGCATTTCCCCTTGCCGGCGCGCGCCTTGCCGATCGACAGCAGCCGACATAAGCGGCCATAGGCGGCGCGGTCCATCGGATAGACCAGGACCGGCGGAAAGTCGGCGAGGTCGAGCCGGCATCCGACCACCAGCCGCATGCCGGTATCTTTCGCGGCGATGTGGGCCTGGACGATGCCGGCCAGTGTGTTGCGGTCGGTGATCCCGATGGCGGAAAGTCCGAGACGTTTGGCCTGGGCAAACAGTTCGGCAGGCGCAGACACGCCCCGCAGGAACGAGAAATAGCTGGTGACCTGAAGCTCGGCATAGCGGGTCATGCGAACAGCCCGTGCATGAACCATCTCTGCGAGCCGGTTTCTCCATGTTCGCCATCACCCTCGCGGAAGACCCAGAATCGGTCGCCGGCCGTGTCCTCGATCCGGAAATAATCCCGCGCGATCGTCAGTTCCGTATCACCCTTCCACCATTCGCCGAAGACGCGCTCAGGCCCGTCGGCGCAGCGCACGCGATGCCGGATACCGCGCCAGATAAAGAAGATCGGCGGCTGGTCCGGCAATTCGGCCATGGCCTGGACAGGTTCCGGCCGGGAAAGCAGCCGGGTCGGTCGTGGCCATCCGACCGGCCAGGTGGCGCCGTCATCCGGAGCCAGTGCCGGCACCCGGCAGACCGACCGCTCGGGAATGTCGCTCTCCACAGGGGCAAACCGGTAGAGCGATTCCCCACCGACGCGATTGGCCAGCGTGTCGATCAGGCCGGAGATGTCGGCTTCTTCCTCTTCGATCAGCGAGGAAACCCGCTGCCTGACCTCCATCGGCTCGGCCAGGACGGCGACCAGTTCCATGCGCTCAATGCCATAGCCCGGATCGATCGTCTCGATCTTCTCGCACAGCAGGCGCGTCAGATGCTTCGCGTCCCTTGCCGGCCGGGCCGTGGCGATCCGGATCGTCTGGGTTTGGCTGTCCAACCGGTGCAACAGGAGGTCGAGCAGCCGTATGCCGTCGCCCCTGGCATCCAGCCCTTCACACAGGACGGGAACCAGCTTGCCGATATAGCGGGCAATGGTCTCGGCCGCGCCGATGGGTTCGGCGAAGTTGCGCGCCACAGAAACCGGATCGACCGGGCGCACGGCCAGGATCGGTTCGGCGATGCGCCCATAAGCCTGGTCCAGACGGCGTTCCAGTTCCGGCCCGAACCGCAAGGTCAGCGGCGCGCGCGGCATGGCGGCCAGCTTGCCGATCCGGGAGATACCCAGCGTCCGCAATCCTTCGATGACGGCAGCCGGAAGCCGCAATGCCTCGATCGGCAGGTTGGAGAGCGTGTCGGGGATGCCTCCGTCGGGCACGATGATGATCCGGCCACGTCCATATCTGGCCAGGGCATGAGCGGCACCCCAGGTTCCGGCGATCGTGACCTTGGCGGTAAAGCCTGAGTCAGCCAGGCGACGGACCACGGCGTCCAGCATCGCCGGCTCGCCACCATGGAGATGATCCGTGCCGGTCGTGTCCATTACGATGCCATCAGGCAGTCCGCCGGATGCGTCCACGGCCACGATCGGCGCGATCCGCCGCTGGAACCAGAGAGCCAGAGCCTCCAGCCCGGCTCGGTCGCCGTCGGGGTCGGCATCCATGATGGTCAGATCGGGATAGAGCGCCTGGGCCTTGGCAACCGGAATGCCGGGCGTCACCCCGATCTTGCGGGCGGCAAGGTCGGCGGACATGACGACGCGACGGCTGCCTTCCCGGCCGGCCAGGGCCAGCGGTGTCTCAGGCGCGGCGTTGCCCAGCTTCTTCCTGATGCGCTCCGTCGGCCACAGAGGCAGGTAGAGCGACACCACACGATTCGATCCTCCCGTTGGCATCGCACCCCTCCACCTCGAAATCCGCGCATTCCCCCGATCGCGCGCGCAGCAATTCCAGCATCCACCGGGGCCGCTCCACGCCGGGCACGGGAAGCGGCGCGGATGGCAGGACAGAGACCCGCCAGCGTGTGGTGCTGGCTGTCGGCTGTCCGAAATCGGCGGCTTCCGTCTGGCGGCGCCATCTCCGGACAGCCAGGCCGATGGTCCCGGTTCCCTCGGCCGCGATCTGCAAGCGCCGCGAGGCCGTCATCGTCAGTCGCCCGACCTCGGCGACCACGGACCCCAGCCCGCCATGTCGCAGACCTTCCTCGAAGCAGGCCAGGGCGTCGTTGTCCGAGGATGCTTCAACGTGGATGACCCGGCGAGCGGCCAGTCCGGCCTGATCGAGAGCCGGCGCGAAGATGTCCTGCCGGGTGACGATCCACAGCACCTTGCCTCTGGTCCGGCCGGCAATCCCTGCGGCGAACAGGGCCGCAGCCGTGGCGTTGAGGGCGTCAGTCCCGCCACCGGCCACCTCATGAAGCGCGCCCAGGACCAGGCCGCCACCCGGTAACCTCGCGTCGATCTCCTTCACGCCGAATGGCAGGACGGCGCGTTTATGGCTTTTGTGTCCTTCGAGCCGGGCAATGGTCGCCTGAAGCGCTTCCAGGGCGGGCTTCTTCCGGGCTGGGCTCCCTTTCGTGGTCATCTCGAATCCGTCCGATGCTGGCGGCGTCAGTAGCTATATGTTCATGGTTTGTTCCTAACGCGCGATAAGAGTCAAGGCACGATTACCGGAGGTGTGACACAGTGCAGGGAATAGCTGAGGCCCAGCTATGTCTCTGATATCTGTAAAGCTTTGAGTCTCAGGGATTTTTTCTGGCCGACGACGGAAGGACGGCACCGATGTGCAACCTCTACTCCGTAATGACGAACCAGGAGGCGATCAGGATGATCGCCAGGGTCATGATCGATCATATCGGCAACCTGCAACCGTTGCCCGAGGTGTGGCCGAATACAATGGCCCCAATCATCCGCAATGCCGAGGGCGGCAGGGAACTGGTCATGGCCCGCTGGGGAATGCCGACGCCACCCGGCATGCTCAAGGGCAGGAAGGTGGATCGGGGCATAACCAATATCCGGCATATGGAATCGTCCTGGTGGCGGCGATGGGAAGGCGTGGAACATCGCTGCCTGGTGCCGCTGACGGCGTTTGCCGAGCCCGAACATCTGCCCGAAGGTGGAAGTCGTCAGGTCTGGTTCGCCAGAGCGGATGGCGAGCCGCTGGCCTTCTTCGCCGGTCTGTGGTGCCGGTGGACGTCGGTCAGGAAACTGGCTGACGGCGAGACGACAAATAACCTGTATGGATTCCTGACCACTGAAGCCAACCGGGAGGTCGGTGCTATTCATCCTTGGGCCATGCCAGTTATCCTGACGCAGCAGGAAGATATGGATCTGTGGATGACAGCGCCGGCACCTGAGGCCTTGCAGGTGCAGCAGGCATTGCCGGACGGAGCGCTAATAGCGATTGCTCCACCCACGGGGGTTGCTTGATGGCGCCTCTACGAGGCGCGCTATGCGCCGCCGATCCACCGCCCCGTAATGGTCGGACGTGTGGAACGCACTGACCAGAAATTCCTGAATGTCAGCACCAGCGTGGGTGATTTCCTAAGCCGCGCGGTCATCGGCGCCACCGGCACATGGTCTGCGCCCTTCATCCCCGATTATCCGGGCCGCGAATTGTTTGCCAGAACGCAAATCCACTCCTCCCATTCCGACCCGCGCTCTCCGCATTTGCGCCGCTCGACGTGATCGAGCCGGACGGGCTGATCCGCGTTAACGGGCAGCAGGTTGAACTGCCCCGGAGCTTTTGGGGCCGTTTACACCCTGCCCGGGCCGAGCCGGGGCTGGTACAGCCAGCGCCCGGTTATTTGTCGTGGGGCGTTATGGTGCCTATGACCAGTCCGGGCGTCAGTATCTGTGGCAACACCACTGCCGCGCCATGTGCGGGCACAAACAGGTAGAATGGCACGCCATCGCGCCCATGTTTGCGCAAAAACGCGGTTATGGCGGGGTTGCGCTGTGTCCAGTCCCCCCGGAGCGTTATTACGCCATAGCGTGCCATGGCTGCCTGTGTCGCCTGTGTGTTGAGCGCCATGCGCTCATTGACAAGGCAGGTGATGCACCATGCCGCCGTCATGTCCACAAACACGGGTTTGCCCGCATTGTGCAGGGCGCGCAGTCGCTCCTCGGAAAAAGCCTCCGTGCCGGAGGGGAGGGCTGAAAGGCCCGGACCCGAGGCGGAGGGCGGGTTGGCGCCAGCCTGCGGCGCCTGCTCTAGCAGGGCGGGCAGCAGCGCCATGGCCGCCAAAAGCCCCAGCAGGGCCACGCCATACAGGGCCGTGCAGTCCCGGTCATGGCCCGCATGGAGCTGGCGCCTTTGGGTAATGCCGTAAACCCATGCCGCAAAGGCCAGGAACACCATGCCCGATGATACAAGCAAAACCGTTGTGGCCCCACCCTCCACCGCTGCGACCCACAGCAGCCACACGCAGGTGCCCAGTAACGGAAAAGCCAGAAACTGGCGCAGGTAGTCCATCCATGCGCCGGGGCGGGGCAGGCTTTTGGCCAGCGCGGGGCAAAAGGCCAGCAGCACGTAAGGGGCGGCAAGCCCGATGCCAAGTGCTGCGAAAATGACCAGTCCGGTTGCCGGGGGACCGGCCAGCGCCCCGGCAATGGCCACCCCCATGAACGGCGCGGTGCAGGGCGAGGCCACGGCCACGGCCAGCAGCCCGGTCAGCAGGTCATGCACCAGCCCGTGCCGGGGGGAGGAGGATAGGGCGAAGGCGGGCGGCAGGAAGACAAACACCCCCAGCAGGTTAAGCGCCATGGCGAAGATCAGCCATGTGATCATGCCCACGAACATCGTGGACTGGAACTGGAACCCCCAGCCAGTGGCGGCCCCGCCCAGGCGCAGCGCCATGACCAGCGCGCCAAGGGCGGTAAAGCCCAGAATAACCCCTGCGGCATAGCTGATGGCGCTTTGCTTTTGGTGCAGGCGCTCACTCTGGCCCATGCGGGCGACGGCCAGCGCCTTCATGGCCAGAATGGGAAAAACACAGGGCATCAGGTTCAGCACCAGCCCACCCAGGAACCCCAGTACAACAAGGCGGAACAGGCCAGACGCACTTTCCCCCCCGCCATGGGGCGGCCCCGGCACGCCATTGCCGAGCGCTGCCAGATGGCCCGCCATCGGCTGCTCCCCTGCCGGATAGTCCCCTGCCGGGTCTGGGCTGGTCGCCCCCATGGCGGTTCCCGTTGCGGTCCCCGCTGTGGTCCCTCCTGTGGCGGTTCCAGCGGCGGCTTCGGCAGCGGTCCCGGAGGTGGTTCCTGTGTTGGGCTCGGTGGCAGGCCGGGCCGATGGCGCAATGGAGGGCTCACTGGCCATTGGGGGGGGCAGCGGGGTGGCCCGCACGCTCAGCGCGCGCTCCGTCCCATCGGGGGCCTTGAGCACCAGAATACCCGACAACGGCTTTGCAGGCGTAAAGTCAGCCGTGGGGTCAAGGCGCAGGGCAAGGCCCTCGGGGCCAAAGAGCAGGGCTTGCGGTGCGGCTTCCCCAATCCGCCCGCGCTCTTGCGGCATGAACCAGGCTTGCGCGACGGACTGGCGGTTCAACTCCCTGCCCTGAGCGCCAAGTACCCCTGTGGGGCTGATGCTCACCGGGTAGGGCGAGGGCACGGGCGTATGCTGCTCCGCCTGTGTAAACAGCCCCACCTGCGCGGACGGGCGAGGCGCGCCCACGGGCAGGGTAAGCGTGAATGTTCCTTCCTCGGGAATACAGCTCTGTGCGCACACCAGCCAGTTGGCGTGGGCGCTAAGGGTTGTCAGCCCTTGCGCGCCCAGGCCGTCGGGCGTTTGCCCCGGCTGGGCCGCCGGTGGACGTCCCGCTGAAGGTTCCACAGGGCGCACCATTGGGAGCACCACTGGCAGCACCACATCGCCCGTATAGGCATAGGACATCAGGGAGGCGTCCCTGATCCGCTGCGGCGTGGGCCAGACAATGGTTTGCGCCTCGCCCCTTAACGCGCCCGTTGCGGTTATGCGCAGGGTCGCGGGGTCTCCCGCATCACCGGGGTTGAGCCAGTATGTGTGCCAGCCGGGCTTGAGCCGCAGGCGCAGGGCCACATGGAGGGACGAGCCGGGGCTGGCGGTATCGGACGCGCTTATCAGGCTGGCCGTGCTGTGCGCGCTGATGGCGGGCGCGCTTTCCGCCCCCCAGGCGGCAGCAAGGGGAGGGAGCCCCGCGCACGCCAGCAGCC
The DNA here is from genome assembly GCF_029309905.1 of Brytella acorum. Classification (GTDB taxonomy): domain Bacteria; phylum Pseudomonadota; class Alphaproteobacteria; order Acetobacterales; family Acetobacteraceae; genus Brytella; species Brytella acorum. Next base: position 137,131 of record NZ_JARBJP010000003.1, on the reverse strand, counting down.
CTGCCAGCCCCTTGCCCAGCGCGCCCTGCCATCTCCTGCCCGCGCGGGCGCGGGTGGGGTGAGCTTTCTGGCTAGGTTGGCGCGAGGGAAAAGGGAGAGGGCCGCTCATGAGCGTCAGGCTTTCAACACGGTAGGGGCGGACACACCCAGCATACGCGCAGCCGACGGATGGGGGAACAGGGCAGGCGGTTTCCTAGATGTTTAGTCCCGGGTTTTGATGGTGCATTATTTTCACGAGAGTGGAAGGATGCGCTATGGGCCAGGTTCACCACGGATGCGCCACGACGACAACGGCAGTCCGTCGAGCGATACAGCATAGTCAAGAGAGCCTGAGAGCTCTGGCGGAACGCCACGGGGTCAACCCGAAGACAGTCGCCAAATCGAAGGGACGGCCCGATACAGCGGATCGACGCACTGGCCCGAAGGCTCCTCTTTCGACGGTCCTGTCGATCGAGGAGGAGGGCATCGTCGTGGCGTTCCGCCGCCATACATTATTGCCCCTGGACGACTGCCTTTACGCGCTACAGGCGACGATCCCGCATCTGACGCGCTCTTCATTGCATCGTTGTCTTCAGCGCCATGGAATCAGCCGTCTGCCCGACACCAAGGGCGACAAGCCCAGGCGCTCGAAGTTCAAGACTTATCCGGTCGGCTATTTTCATATCGACATCGCCGAAGTCCGCACCGCAATGGGGCGTCTCATCATCCTGAAAACAGCCGACTTGTATGGCCAGGCTTCCGAGCACCGCGCCGAAACAGAATTTTAAGCTCCCGGGAGCCTACATCACGCGTCTCGACATTGATTAGATGCTATAATGTGAATACTCTCATTAGGTGAACTAATTAATTGACGCGCGAATTAGACTGTTCGAGAGCTTATCCGCCCAAATAATGAGATTCAGCGTCGCGGTCTGTCGACGGTTACCCTGATTAGGACCGGGAGGTGAAATTCAATAAATGTCATATTGGTCGCGATATGTGCTCGCACGTCGTGGGCTTCGATCATTCACGATGCACTCTGTGCGATCGTCTATCCATCCTGTGACGGCTTCCTGCACGACATCGTATTCATGGCTGTTGCAGATTGCATCGGCTTTGAGTTTACAAGAATAGAAAGCAGACCAGTCATTGAATGGTGATTAGACAGTCTCTCCCGATGTCTTTCTTTACGGGTGGCTCTCCTTGTCGGACGACGCCTTGTCATCCCCAATGAGATTGCACGCGGCCACCGGCCGGCGATGATTCGCGTCCCCGTTAATGCAAAGCTCAAACGTATCGTGGCGCACCTGCTGCCCTGCTTTCGTCTTGAGGAAAAACGGAGCGAGTTGTTCAGCGCAATGGCCGCCGTCGCGAACATCCATATAATGCCCTGACCGGATCAAAGGTGAAGCTGGGGCGATGGGAGGAATATCTTGCCATGCGGCAGGGCATCCTGAAACTGAATGCGACCTATCGTTCGCGGCTTTCCAATGATCTGGGTGGCTGCCTGTCGGTGTTGCCTGGGTTCACGACGGAAACGCAGGGAGCGGAATCCGTGCGTCTGATCGATGTTCTGTGGCTTGATCGGGAAAGCCACAGGGTTGTCGCAGCCTTCGAGGTTGAGCATTCAACGACCATCTATTCCGGCATCGTGCGGATGCTGGATCTTGCTCGCGGGTCAGAGGCGCAGGCTTTGGAGGGACTGCTCCTTGTCGCGCCGGATAAGCGGGAAGCCGATGTACGGGAACAACTGTGGCGGCCGGCTTTCAGTAGGATTGCTGACCTGAAAGTCCGGTATCTGCCTTACGGGCGCTTGAGAAGGATCGTAAGGCCATTGAGCGCTTTGGGCAGGGTATAAAACCAATTCAAGCTATATCCCATCTGGCGACTCCTGCATGAAAATCTATGCTCCTGTAATGAACGGGTCTTCGCTTCGTGTGGGTTCCTGTCGCGGATAGGCATACCTTCCGAACGAAATAGGCAATCTGCTTTCACCGAAGTCTCAGGGCATTGAGCCGCAGTGCGTTTGTCACGACGGCCAGGGAGGACAGGGCCATCGCGCCTCCCGCGAACATGGGCGACAGCGTAAGGCCAAAGACAGGATACAGTACGCCTGCGGCAAGTGGGATGCCGATCCCATTGAACAGGAAAGAAAATGCCAGATTCTGCCGGATGTTGCGCATCGTCGCCTGTGCCAGGCGGCGGGCGCGTACCAATCCGGCGAGGCTGCCTTGTGCCAGTGTCATCCCGGCGCTTTCGATTGCGACATCGGTGCCTGTGCCCATGGCGATTCCGATATCGGCGGTGGCCAGGGCCGGCGCGTCGTTGACTCCGTCGCCCGCCATGGCGACACGGGCTCCCTTCTGTTGCATGTCACGAATGATCGCGGCCTTGTCCTCAGGCTTGAGGTCGGCATGTACCTCGTCGATTCCCGCCTGCCGGGCGACGACTTCCGCAGTCCGGGCATTGTCGCCCGTCAGCATCACGATCCGCATGCCGGCTGCGTGCAGTGCCGCGATGGTCTCCTTCGCGTCGGTCTTCAGCGGATCGGCCACGACCAGCAGCCCAGCGGCCTGTCCGTCGACGCCGACGAACATGACGCCCGCGCCCTCCGCCCGGTGGGAATCCGCGACAGGGATCAATGCCGACGCATCGATGCCCTGCTGCCGCATCTGGGCTTGGTTTCCGACGACGACGGCATGGCCGTCGACGGTGCCGGTCACGCCCAGGCCGGTCTGAGACGCGAAATCCCCGACCGGCGCGGCCTGAAGGCCCTGCGCCGTCATCGCGGCGACCAGTGCCTGGGCCAGCGGATGCTCAGATTGTGTTTCCAGTGATGCCGCCAGCCGCAGGACGACGTTGGAATCCCATGCACCTGATGTTTCGGTCGCGATCAGCCGGGGCTTGCCTTCGGTTACGGTGCCGGTCTTGTCGATCACCAGCGTATCGACCGTATCCAGCGCCTGCAGGGCTTCGGCGTTGCGAACCAGCACGCCGGCCCGCGCCCCGCGCCCCATGCCCACCATGATCGACATCGGAGTGGCCAGGCCCAGCGCGCACGGGCAGGCGATCACCAGGACCGCAATGGCGTTCAGCAGTGCGTGTCCGAAGCGCGGTTGCGGACCGACCAGAAGCCAGACGACGAAGGTCAGAAGGGACACAAGCACGACCAGCGGCACGAACCAGCCGGAGACCCGGTCCGCCACCGCCTGGATCGGTGCGCGCGTACGCTGGGCAGCCGCCACCATGCTGACGATCCGGGCCAGCATCGTGTCCGAGCCAACGGCCTCGGCTGTCATCAGCAGGCTGCCGGTGCCGTTGATGGTTCCACCCGTCACCTTGTCACCCGGTCCCTTGGCGACAGGTGCTGGCTCTCCTGTCAGCATGGCTTCGTCCACGCTGGAGCGCCCGTCCATGACGGTGCCGTCCACCGGGATGCTTTCCCCCGGCCGGATGCGGAGCCGATTGCCGGGCACGATCTGGGCCAGCGGTACGTCGTCCTCCCGATCCAGCGCGCCGACCCGGTGTGCGATTTTCGGTGCGAGATCCAGCAGCGCGCGAATGGCGCGACTGGTACGGGCGCGGGCGCGCAGTTCCAGGACTTGCCCGGCCAACACCAGGGCCACGATAACACCGGCGGCTTCGTAATAGACCGGGACCGACCCGTCATGCATGCGGAAGGCAGCAGGGAACAGGCCAGGGGCCACTGTCGCGGCGATGCTATAGAGAAAGCCTGCGCCGACGCCCAGCATAATCAACGTAAACATGTTCAGATGCCGGGTGCGGAGCGACATCCAGCCGCGTTCGAGGAACGGCCAGCCGGCCCACAGCACGATTGGCGCCGTGAGCGCCAACTGAATCCAGTTCGTCAGGCCGCCATCGAGAAATGCCAGCCCTCCCATATCCGCCGCCATGGCGATGATAACGAGCGGGACCGCCAATATGCTCGCCCCCCACAGGCGCTTGCTGAAATCCACGAGTTCCGGGTTAGGCGTGTCGGCGTCGGATGGCTCCTCCGGTTCCAGCGTCATGCCGCAGATGGGGCAGGAGCCGGGGTGATCCTGTCGGATCTGAGGGTGCATCGGGCAGGTCCAGATCACCCCGACCCGTTTGGGCTGAGACTTGATGGGCGTCGTGTCCGCCTTGTGCAGGTAATGACAGGGGTCGGCTTCGAACTTTGTCTGACAGTGCGCGCTGCAGAAATACCAGGTCTGGCCATCATGGTCGGCATGATGCGTCGCCGTCGCGGGGTCGACTGTCATGCCACACACGGGATCCTTGACCGGGCGCGTCTTAACTCCGGTCGCTGCCGGGGTGGGACCCTCTCCATGGAGATGGGACGCGCAAGCTGCTGTATTGTCGTTCGTCATGAGGTCCCCTTGTTTGTGGCCGCCACGCGGCGCCAGACATGCCATAATCGCTTGCGCTCCATGGTATGCCCCTGTAGGGTATAGTGCAATGAGGCAGTCACGGGTAAAGATTTCGCAGGGCCTGAAACGGGTCGAAGGTCAGGTGCGTGGCATCCAGAAAATGGTGGACGAAGACCGCTATTGCGTGGATGTTCTGCTTCAGCTTCGGGCCGCCAAGGCGGCGTTGCATCGGCTCGAGGGGCTTGTTCTGCGCGAACATATCGCGGGCTGCGTCGTGGAGGCGATCGAATCCGGCGATCCGGTGGAACGTCAGGAAAAGATCGGGGAACTGATCGAAACGGTCAGCAAGATGACGGGGTAGATGTGCAAGAAATCGGCGCGACACGGTTGGGACGGTTGCTGGCCTGCCTGCTTCTGCAGGTGGGACTGATGCTGGCGTCCGTCATGCCGGGTCATGCCGCCACGTTGCCCTCTACAGTTGCTTTGGTTACCCAACCGATGGTTGACATGCCAGGGATGCAGATGCCATCCCATACGGATGCGACGACCGCACATTGCAATCATGAACCGTGCCACGACCATCATCCATGTCATCATTGCGGCGATTGCTGCGCCCAGGGTGCCTGCGTCGCCAATTGGCTGATGCCGCCCTCCGTGACCAGGGCGTTTGATTACTCAGGTGTTACGGCACCTTTCGGCCTGTCTCGTTCGGATCGCATCGTCGGTCATGGGTTCGCGCCGGCCCTGCCACCGCCCAGAGAGATGGCCTGATTCTGTTCTGACAGTCTCAGGGCTGGTCATGGACCTATGACCGGCTCCGCCTTCTCTCTTTTGCGGACTATTATTCATGTCAATACGATCCCTTGCGGGACGGAGCGCGATCACGCGCCGCCGTTTCGTCGTCGGGACGGGCCTGTGGGGAGCGGCGCTGGCCCTCCCGCAGGGCAGCGCGAGCGCCTACGCTTCGGTCTATACACCGGCGTCGGGGCGGCCCGACCCGCTGCCTGGTACCCGTTTCGACCTTACGATCGGTTCTGTACCGATCAATATCACCGGTGCGCGCATGCACGCGGTGGGTGTGAACGGCTCCACGCCCGCGCCGATCCTGCGCTGGCGTCAGGATGACACGGTCGAACTGAACGTCACCAACCGGTTGGATGAGCCCAGTTCGATCCACTGGCACGGCCTCCGGGTGCCGGCCCACATGGATGGCGTGCCCGGTCTGAGCTTTGGCGGGATCGCGCCGGGTGACACGTTCACCTATCGCTTCCCGCTGCATCAGAGCGGCACTTACTGGTATCACAGCCATTCCGGCTTCCAGGAGCAGACGGGCCTGTATGGGGCTCTGATCATCGACCCGAGAGACGGTTACGCGCAGCATTTCGACCGCGATTATGTGATGGTATTGTCCGACTGGACCGACGTCGATCCCGAGGACATCGTCTCAAATCTCAAATTCCAGAGCGATTACTACAATTTCCGCCAGCGTACGGTGGGCACGTTCTTCCGTGACGCGCATCGGCAAGGGCTGGGTGCGACGATCCGGGATCGCCTGCAATGGGGTGCCATGAACATGGCACCGACCGACATTCTGGATGTGTCGGGCATCATCTACACCTACCTGATCAACGGCCAGTCTCCCGGGGCAAACTGGACTGGCCTGTTCCGACCGGGCGAGCGCATACGCCTGCGCTTCATCAATGCGTCGGCGATGACGCTGTTCGACGTGCGGGTTCCCGGCCTGACGATGACCGTCGTTCAGGCCGACGGCAATGACGTGGAGCCCATCCCTGTCGATGAATTCCGCATCGGACCTGCAGAAACCTACGATGTGATTGTCGAGCCCACCGCCGATGGACCGTACACGGTCTTTGCGCAGGCCGAGGATCGCACCGGATACGCGCGCGGCACACTCGCCACCCGTCCGGGCCTTGCCGGGCCGGTTCCCCCCATGGACCCGCGCCCGCTGCGCACCATGACCGACATGGGCATGGGGAATATGGACATGAAGGGCGGCATGGCAGGCATGGAGATGGGGAGTCCGCCGGGGAAGCCCGGTGATGCCCCTGCCAGCGGCGGCATGGACATGGATCACATGGATATGAAGCAGGCCAACAGGCCCGGAGCCGCCGCGATGGATATGCCGGGCACGGCGGCTGCGCCGCGGCATAAAACAGAGCTGAAGCCCGGCGTCGCGGTGCAGAGTGTCGCCATGATGCCGATCAACCGGCTGGCGGAGCCGGGCGACGGGCTGGAGAATAATGGTCGCCGCGTTCTGACCTATGCCGATCTGCGGGCCACGATCCCGGGCGCGGACCCACGCCCGCCGTCGCGCGAGATCACCCTGCACCTGACCGGCAGCATGGAACGCTTCATCTGGGGATTTGACGGCAAGAAGTTCTCGGAAGCGGAACCGATTCGTCTGACTTTGGGCGAGCGGGTGCGCTTCGTCCTGATCAACGACACGATGATGGAGCACCCAATCCATCTGCATGGATTGTGGAGCGAACTGGAAAATGGGCAGGGTGACTGCCGACCCTACAAGCACACGATTACCGTCAAGCCGGGTGAGCGGCTGAGTTACCTGGTCACGGCGGACGAACCCGGGCTGTGGGCGTATCACTGCCACCTGCTCTACCACATGGAGGTGGGCATGTTCCGCACGGTGGTGGTGTCGTGATCCGGGGTCTGATAGGTGGCACGGTCCTTGCCGCTGGACTGGCTACCGCGGTACCTGGCACGGGACGCGCCCAGTCAGTCCCGGCACGCCAGAGCGAAGGAACCCAGGAAGCGCAGACCGCCTCGGCTCCCGCGCCCGTGGTCTATGTCAACGGCATCCAGCCGGTCATGGACCATAACATCTATGTGCATGCGCTGCTCGACCAGTTCGAGGCGCGCTTTGGTGCCGATGGCGGGCAGTTCCGTTACGATGGGCAGGCTTGGTTCGGCACCGACTACGACAAGCTCTGGCTGAAATCCGAAGGCACGGTCGGCACAAACGGCAAGTTCGGTGATGGAGATCATGAGGCCCTCTATGATCGTGCCATCTCCCGGTATTTCGATGTCCAGACTGGCGTGCGTCTCGATATTGACAACGGCCCCACACGGGCCTGGGGCGCGATCGGGGTCGAGGGACTGGCGCTATATTTCTTCAATGTGGAGGCCACGGCCTATTTCAGTGACCGAGGCGCTGCGGGGCGTCTGCAAGGTTCCTACGACATTCTGCTGACCAATCGCCTGATCCTCCAACCCCAGGTAGAGATGAACTTCTATTCCGCGTCCGATCGTGCGCGCGGGGTCGGAACCGGGCTGTCCGATATCGATACGGGATTGCGGCTTCGCTACGAATGGCATCGGAAATTCGCGCCTTATATCGGCGTGAGTTACTCCGGCACGTTCGGTCAGGCCGCCGACATGGCGCGTTCAAGGAATGAGCGTGTCCATGACCTGAATTTCACCTTCGGGATCAGGACGTGGTTCTGACTATTCCTGCCCGATGTGAAATCGTCGCGGGGCGCATTGTGCGCCTTCGCATCCGATAACCAATGATGAGGAAAAGACCAATGCTGACCATTAATTTCAGATCATCGGCCCTTCTGGTAGCACTCCTGGCCACGGTCTCAGTTGCGCATGCCCAGACACCGGTTCCGGCACCAGCCCAGCCGCAGGGCCAGGATATGTCCGGAATGCAGGGTATGTCAGGCATGTCAGGAATGGACCACGACAAGATGAAAATGGACGGCATGCCCGGATCCGGCATGAAGGGGGCAGAGAAAGGCATGAAAATGAAAGGAAAGATGGGGGGATGTATGAAGATGAAGGGCATGGCCATGCCGAACGGTCAGGCAATGGCACCATCGGATAAAAAGATGAAAATGGGCTGCGGCGACATGGGCGACGGCATGAAAATGCCGATGGGCCCGCAGAGCATGCCCGACGCGGTTCATCAGCGCTGATCGGTTCCTGATGGAGCGGGGCGGCGTCATAAGCGTCGCCCCTGGACATGCCCAGGGAGGCACGCATGAAAAGATTAGCCTGGAGTCTCGCCGGCATTCTGCTGGTCGGGATCGGCGCGGGAACGGCCGTCGTTTTCGGTGGTCTGTATGATGTAGGCGCCACCTCGCCGCATTGGCGGCTGACCTATCGTGTTCTGGAAACGGCACGCTTCCATTCAATCCGGCATCACGCCGAGGGCATTACCACACCTGTCGATCTTGAGACGCAGGCACGGCTCGTCGGCGGTGCATCGCATTTTTCGACGCATTGCGCCTCCTGTCATTCCGCGCCGGGCGTCGAGGCCGAGGATATGGCGGAGGGGATGTATCCGAAGCCGCCGGTTTTGAATGATGTGGCGCAACGCTATACGCAAGGCGAACTGTTCTGGATCCTCAAGCATGGCATCAAGATGTCGGGCATGCCGTCCTGGGCGGATCATGGTGATGATGATCTCTGGAACATTGTCGCGTTTCTCAAAAAGCTTCCGGGAATGAACAGTTCCGACTACCAGGCGCTGGTCGCCCAGGCAGGAGCAGCTGGCGGACATCATATGCATCACGACATGGATATGCCGATGCCCCGACAATAGATGCCGCTGGGATAATTGATCGAGATCAAGGAAAATATGCCATACCCCTGTAGGGTAATAACCCGTGCCCTGACGACATCCGGAAAGCGGGCCGGTATGGGCTTTGCCGAGGATGATGGCGTGTTGGAGAAACCATGAGGCGTGTCTTTTTGAGCGTGAGTGTCGTGATCATGACGCTGCTCGTCAGCATGTCCGAGGGATTCGCTCAGGCACCGGGTGAGTCTCCCGCCGTTCCGGCCATGTCCAGCGGCACTATGACGGGGCCTACGACAGGCAGCCCGCCACCTTCGCTGGCGCTGCGGCGGGATCAGCCGGAAGACGATGGGCCGATGGCAGCGCCCCGGGATGCCGGTCATGGCGCCGAGTCGTCCGGCGGAATGGAGACGACCACCGCTCGACCCGACTCAAGTATGTCCGACATGGACGGCATGATGTCGATGGGTGGTGACGAGCATGCAAGCCATCACCCTGGCATGGGCGCGGCGGGGAACCCCGGTGCGCCACCATCCGGGCCGGCGGTGCAGGGCGATATGATGAGCCGCATGCTGCCTCAGGCTGGGCAGGCATTGAGTGCGGTTCCCGGAGCAGACAAGGCCGACGCGGGTTGTTGCGGAGCGCGCGGTCGCACGCCGCTTTATACTTTCATGATGACGCATCCGAAGCTGACCGACGCCGAACGTCAGATGCTGGCCGATATTGCGGCACAGAGGCTTCAGGACGGTCTTCGCGAAGTCGGCGCCGCATCGGTCGATGCCGCTCAGTCCCTGTCGTGGGAGACGATGCGTCGATCCAGCCAGCATCTCCATGAAGGCGTTGCGTTGCTCGATAGCGGAATGGCCGCGCGCGCGGCCGCGACCGGCCTCGTGAATCCTCAAATGGTGGCATTCAACTGGTTCACGGCACAGATGGGTCTGCCGACAGTCGCGGCGAGCCAGCAGAACGGCCTGTTTTTCGGATTGACGCCGGCCCACCTGGTGTTCATGACGATCCTGATCCTGGTATCGATCGCTCTGCTGATCTTGCAGGTCCTGCGGTTGCATCGCGTGCAAGAGATTCTCAGGACCACCACGGCATTCGCACCGAAACCAACGGTCCCGCCCACGCCACCATCGTCGACCGGCGGCGGTCCAACACCTCCTGTTCCGCCGCCTCCCCCTGTACCGGGACCAGGCGGTGGAACGGCCACTCCGATCGTCGGCGCACCTCGACACGGCCTCTGGCGTGGCGGTCTGAAAGTGGCCCGGATCATTCGGGAGACACCGGCGATCGTGACGTTCTATCTAGTTCCGGCCGATGGGGGGCGGATTCCCTTTGACTTCAAACCCGGCCAGTTCGTGCAACTCACCATCGAGCCGACGTCTGGCAAGCCCGCGAGCCGGTCCTATACGATCGCATCGTCGCCGGGGCAGGTCGAACATCTCGAACTAACGATCAAACGCGAGGAACATGGGTTGGTCTCGCGCTACCTGCACGACACGGTCAAAGAGGGTGATCTTTTAAAGATCGCGGGTCCATCGGGTATGTTCACCTTTACGGGTGACGAGGCAGACTCGATCGTCCTGCTGTCCGGCGGCGTAGGCATCACACCGATGATGGCGGTCCTGAGATACCTGACCGATATCGTCTGGCCTGGCGAGATCTACTTCGTCTATTCCGCTCATGCCAGCATCGACTATGTGTTTCGCCAGGAAATCGAGTGGCTGGAACGTCGCAATGACAAACTGCACGTTATTGCCACCATGCGGCGGTCGCCGGGGACAGAGTGGTCGGGGCCGGAAGGGCGCATCACGAAGGAACTGCTTCAGCAATCGGTGCCAGATCTCACAAACCGGCGTATCCATGTCTGCGGCCCACCCGGGATGATGGCAAGCATGAGAGCGTTATTGACGGATCTCGCTGTGCCGGAAGCCAATGTTCATAGCGAGGCATTCGGACCAGCCGCGATGAAGGCCGAACCTGCGGTCGGGCCTGTGGCGGCCCCCTCATCCCCGGCCGTTACGCCTGCCGCAACGACCATTACGTTTTCCACTTCAGGGAAATCGGCTCCGTTGCAACTGGATGAAACGGTTCTCGACGCGGCTGATGCGGCAGGTGTCAATATTCCATCCTCCTGTCGATCCGGTATCTGCGGCATGTGTACGACTCACCTGCAGCAAGGTGAGGTGACGATGGCGGTCGAGGATGGGCTCGATCCGGCTGACAAGGCCAAGGGTTTCATCCTGGCCTGTCAGGCGAAGACCACGGGTGGTCCGCTGGTCGTGGAGGCGTGATGCAGGAGCGCAGCGAAATCATTGTCGGCGCCCTGGTCGTCCTGCTGGTGCTGTTCCCGCTGGGCTTTCTGGTGCATGTCGCGCCACGCTTTCCTGGGAGTCTGGCTGGCAGCCTGATTGGCATTTGCGCCGCCATCCTGATGCTGGTGCCGCTGATTTACGTAGCGGGCAAACGCATTCCCGTCGTGCATCGTTATTTCGCGCCGCGTGTCGAGAGCCGAACCCTTCTGTCGGTGCATATCTATGCTGGCGTCCTTGCACCCATTTTGGGCCTGATCCACGCCGCCCATAAATTCGATAGCCCGATGGGGATCTCGCTAACCGGCATCATGCTCGTCCTCGCTATTAGTGGCTATGTCGGGCGCTACATGTTGATCCAGATCGGGCGCGGATTGCGCGGTCGCACCCAGGAACTGGCCCAACTGCGCACGTCTCTGGCAGATGCCGGGGTGGCGCATCTGATGCCCGAGACGCCGGATGTGCCCCATAATATCGTCCAGCGCCTTTTTCTGACCTCGGCCTATCCCGGTACGCGGGGTACATCGGATCGCGAGGCCACGATTGCCTCGGCGCTGGCCGATGTTGAGTATGCGGTCAGGTCGGAGAGGGTGGCGAACGCACTGTTCGGGCGTTGGCGCAAGATTCACGTCATCCTTGTGGTCATCCTCTATTTTCTGCTGATTCTGCATATCTGGTCAGGCCTGTATTACGGGCTGAGGTGGCTATGAAGCCCGCTGTCATACTCTATACGGTCTTTGCGCTTGCGGCTCTGATCGTCGGACTGGTTGTGCCCCTTGCCGTGCATCGTTCCGGCAGTAACGCAGTTCCTGGTTGGGAAGGGTTGGTGAATCCCGGACCGATCTCGAAAGCGCACCAGTTTATCGCGGGCCAGTGCGAGACATGTCACAGGCCTTTCACAGGTGTGGTGACCAATAACTGCGTGACCTGTCATTCTCTGGCGTCGTTCGCCGACAAGCAATCCACCCGGTTTCATGTCGCGGCGACGCAATGTACGTCCTGTCATGTGGAGCACGGTGAGCGGCCACATATGACCGTGATGGATCATAGTGCATTGACGAGGGCGGATTTCTGGTCAGACACCGTTGCGCAACTTCGCTCGGCCGGGCTGGTTGGAGCGTCGCCGATTCCGGGAAGCGCTGCGGCTATTCCGACTGATCATCGACTTGACCGTGATGCCGTTCTCCATCTGAATTGCGCAAGCTGTCACTCCAACGTGGATCCTCATCGCGCCCGCTTTGGTCCTGATTGCGCGAGTTGTCACTCCACCAAGACATGGCTGATCGCCGCGTTCGAACATCCCGCCGATCAGATATCGACGGATTGCAACGCCTGTCACAAGGCGCCGCCCAGCCATTACATGATGCATTTCAAAATGATTTCGCAGCACGTCGCGCATCAGGATGCCCCGGTGGAGCATTGCTATGCCTGCCATACCACCGATGCATGGAACAATATTCGAGGGTATGGATGGTATAAGCACCATTAAATCTTACGAAATTTGCGTCAGAATATCGCCATTTAACGCGCGTGTGTGATGATGAAATCACTAGAAGCGGCGACATTGCCCAAAAAAGATATTGTAAATCAGAAAATATATCGAACGTTACGTATGATTATTTCGCACGTCGTAAACCTTTGAAGAAAGCAGTTGGCTTACTCTGGCCCGAATAGGGTTATTTCCAGGTTACGGCTAGATAGAAAAATTGACATTTCTTCAAAAAAATCTATAATTATTAGGACACTCCTAGAAGGGTTCAGGCTTTACTATATGCTTACCATTGATGATGGCGGAGGAACGTTATGATCGCATACTTGAGGAATTCGTTTAAAATAACGACGTGTATCTCTTTGATCGCTTTGCTTTCTGCATGTGGCACGACGACAGATCGTCGACTCACTGAGGACGAACAAAGTTGCCGGAGCATGGGGCATACTCCGGGAACGGCTGAGTTCAAGAACTGTCTGGCGGATTTAAATGCCAGAAGGTGTGCCACTTCCCGGCAAAAGGGGTGGGGCGAACATCACGATGCATCGCTGGACTGCACAAGATTGCCCTGAATACGCCGTTTATTATGTTGTGAAACATCGTTTGTGTATATCATTATATAATTAATAGGTGTCATGATGTCGCGATCCGGCTTGAGTCAGAAGCGCCGAATGGTGAGGCGTCGTTTTTGTTTGAGACATTCGGTAGCTTTTTCTGTGGATTACGGGTGGTCTAACATATTCTGTCGACGGTGCGGTTCATGTTGGTGTTCTGACTCGGATACAGATCGGACATCGCATCTTTTGTGATGTATACTGCGAGTCCACATGTCCAGTTTCGGGGAGCAGATAACACAGGCTGGACGACCGACAAGAGGACGGTTAGCGACTTAATCGGCCTCGGGTTTTTCATGAAAAGTCAGAGGGTGGGAGTGATTTCATGACGGATTCAGGGGTGGGAGAGAGGCTTCCGCCCGTCCGTCACGGAGTGTTCCGCCATGGCGAGCGCCATCCAGAAAATCGCTCTCAATGCGTCCCGTGATATCCCTTTCAACAAACTGGTGCTGTCGCAGTCCAATGTGCGGCGTGTGAAGGCCGGCCTGTCGATCGAGGAACTGGCCCGCGACATCGAACGTCGCGGGCTGCTCCAGAGCCTCAACGTACGCCCTGTTCTGAACGATGATGGGACGGAGACAGGTTCCTACGAGGTGCCGGCTGGCGGCCGTCGCTTCCGCGCGCTCGAACTGCTGGTCAAGCAGAAGAAACTGGCCAAGACTGCCCCGGTGCCCTGTGTCGTGCGCGAGGCCGGATCGGCCATTCTCGCCGAGGATGATTCCCTGGCCGAGAACGTGCAGCGCGTGGCGCTGCATCCGCTGGACCAGTTTCGTGCCTTTCGGGACATGCTGGAGAAGGGCATGTCCGAGGACGAGATCGCCGCCGCGTTCTTCGTCGTGCCCACCGTGGTCAAACAGCGCCTGCGCCTGATGACCGTGTCCGACAAACTGCTCGAGATTTACGAGCAGGACGGCATGAAGCTCGATCAGCTCATGGCGTTTTCCATCAGTGATGACCATGCCCGTCAGGAGCAGGTCTGGGAGATTATCGCCCAGAGCCATAACCGCGAGCCCTATCTGATCCGCCGCATGCTGACGGAAAAAACCGTGCGCGCATCGGATCGCCGCGTGCGCTTCGTCGGGCTGGATGCCTATCTCGCTGCCGGTGGCCATGTCATGCGTGACCTGTTCGAGGCCGATGACGGCGGCTGGCTGCAGGATCCGACCCTCCTCGACCGGCTGGTGATGGACAAATTGGCTGGGGCGGCCGATGACATCCGCGCCGAAGGCTGGAAGTGGGTCGAGACGGCGCTGTCCTTCCCGTGGGGACACACGCGGGGCTTCGCGAGGATTGAAGGCTCGCCGGTTGTGCTCTCGGAAGAAGAAGCCGCCCGTCTAACCGCTCTGCACAGCGAGCAGGAAGCCATCGAGGCGGAATACGCACAGGCCGATGAGTTCCCCGACGACGTCGATACCCGGCTGGGGGAGATCGAACAGGCTATTGAGGCGCTGGAAGAACGCCCTGTGTCCTTCGATCCGGCGGAGGTGGTCCGGGCAGGGGCCTTTATCAGCCTGGATACTGATGCCACGCTGCTGGTCGAACGGGGCTTCGTCCGCCCTGAAGATGTGCCGGCGGAGCCCGAGGACGGCCCGGATACACCCGAGGGTGATGATGACGCGGTCGTCCATCACGGCGCGGGTGATGACGTCGAAGGAACTGGGACGGAAGGCGCCCCCGGCACCGAGCCCGAAGAGGAAGATGGGCTGAAGCCGCTGCCCGACCGCCTGCTGACAGAGTTGACGGCCTGGCGCACGCTGGCCCTGCGTGACGCGTTCGCCGGCAATCCGCACATCGCGTTGACCGAACTGCTCCACACGCTGGTGCGCGATCTCTACTGGCAGGTGTCGGGCGCGGATTGCCTGGAAGCCTATGTCCGGGAAATCCCGCTGCGGGTGCATTCGCCAGACATGCCGGGCAGTGTTCCCGCTCATGAACTTCGCCAGCGCAACGAGGGCTGGAAGCATGATCTTCCCGATGACGAGGATGCACTCTGGCAGTGGCTCGACGGGTTGGATGATACCAGTCGCCTGGCCCTACTGGCGCATTGCCTGTCTTTTGGCGTCAACGCGCTGCATGAATCGTCCCATGGTCCGTCTCTGGCACGTAGCGTCAGGGAGCGCCTGGCGCGAGCCGGCCGGCTGGCGACAGTGCTCCAACTCAATCCGGCCGAAGCGGGATGGCAGCCGACGGTGGAGAACTATCTCGGCCGTGTCACCAAGGCGCGTATCCTCGAAGCCGTACGCGAAGCACGCGGCGATGAGGCAGCGGCCCGCATTGCGCATCTCAAGAAAATGGACATGGCCAGTGAGGCCGAGCAGTTGCTGGACGGCTCCGGCTGGCTGCCCGAAGCATTGCGAACTGCTGGTTTGACCGACGGTCATCAGAAACAGGTCGCTGTTATCCCCATCGAAACCGCCACGAATATCGCGGCCGAATGACGGGCGCCTCGTAATTCATGACTCCGAACCTAATCGGCCCTGGCTTCGGTCAGGGCCGTCCTGCTGATCCAGGAGAAACAGGACATGACCAATCCAGGAAATACGCCTGAACGGGCCGATACCTTCACCGCCTTTTCCGAGCATTATGAGGCCTATCGGAAACGGCAACAGGAATTTGGAGCAGTCAATCGCAAAGCACTGTTTGATTGCCTTGATGCTGCTGGGATCGAAACAGCGGTGGTCACCTTCGATGGTTGCGGAGATAGCGGCCAGATCGAAGATATGGCGGTCACTCCGGAAACCGATAATACGGTTCTGGAAAACTGCATGCCTTACATCTCTGTCGACTGGCAATGTGCCACGTCGAAAACTGATGATTGCAGCGTCAAGGATGTCATTGAGAACGTCTGCTACGACCTGCTTTCCGAAGCGCACGGTGGTTGGGAAAACAATGATGGTGCGTATGGCGAGTTTACCTTTGACGTCGCGGGACGGTCCATCGCCCTGGAGTATAACGAGCGTTACACCGCCGTCGAAAACTACGGCCATGAATGGACGGAGGAAGGGCACCATGGCGCATAGTTATCATCATGCCCTCTCCTCTGTGCGGAAATGGGGCGGTACGGTAGAGGATTACCTGCCGTTGCATACATGGTTCGATGAATCGAAACTGATCACGGCGGACTTCCGGCACCGGGCGCTGCGACACCATGCGGAAGGCATCTTCCTTGCCGAAAAACTGTTCGGTGTCACACTCACGCTTTCGACCGGGCGGGCAGTGCCGACCCGGCTGATCGGCGAACAGCACGTCCGGGAAGATTTCGGGTTTATCCCGAGCTTTGCGGACTGGGTGAAGGAAATCCGACCCTGTCCATGGATGGGACGCGCCAGGCCTCTCGATGTAGAGCATGAAACACCGCACAGTATGAGCTGATGCGGGATTTCGAGAAAGCGGCTTCCGTTATCCGGAAGCCGCTTTTTTCGTGCCGGTCCGGCCGGGAAGGAGTGAGAGGGCGGCTTCGCCTCTGATGCCGAATATCCGGCAAGAGAGGAGAGTCCCCATGTCCGCTTCCATTCTGTCTTCCGCCCGCACGGGCTTCCGGATTGATCCCTCCCGTGGCGAACGCAGCGCCCGCGTATCGTCCGAATGGTTCTCGCGCCCCGATGACGAACGCTATCTGTCGCTGTCCGACCTGCATGCTGCCACGCTGGCGCGGGCAGACCGGGCCACGGCCCGCACGGTGGAAAGCCGCGCCATCCGCGTCGAGGCCTCGCGCGACAATGTCGAGCGTCTGACCCTGACCGTGCCAGGACAGCATGAGCCGATCGCGCCGACGCATTGGTCCTTCGGCCAGATGTGCAGCCTGGTCAGCGCGCCGTCCTCCTATCTGCGCGACCTGCCGGCACCGCTGGCGGCGATCAATCTCCAGCACGGGCTGCTGTCGCACCGCGCCGAACTGGTGAAAACGCTGGAGACCGAAGACGGACGGGTAGAACTGCGCGCCGTGACCGGTCCGGATTATGGCCGCATCTGGGATCACGAATTGGTCGGGGCGGTGCGCAAGATCGCGGGTGACGGCACAGGCGATACCAACTGGAAGGTGCCGGGCGTCATCGACTGGGCCACCATGACCCATAATCCCTACGTCGATATCACCAAGGAAACTACGACGCTGTATGCGTCAGACAGGGACGTGTTCCTGTTCCTCGTGGATGATACGCATCCCATCGAGGCCGGACGCCTGCCCAATGGCGATCCCGATCTCTATTTCCGGGGTTTCTACGCCTGGAATTCGGAAGTCGGCAGCAAGAGCCTAGGCATTGCGTCATTCTATCTGCGCGGGGTGTGTCAAAACAGGATGTTGTGGGGCGTGGAAAATTTCGAACAGATCACCATCCGGCATAGTAAGTTCGCGGCCTCGCGCTTCGTGCATCAGGCGACACCAGCACTACGGAATTTCGCCACTGCCAGCCCGGCCTCGTTCGTCTCCGGCATTCAGGCCTCGCGTCGGGCGCTGGTCGCGAAAACAGATGAAGACCGCGAAAGTTTCCTGCGTCGTCGCGGGTTCTCGAAACCGGAAACCGCAAAGATCATCGAAACCGTGCTGCACGAGGAAGGCCGCAAGCCCGAGAGTGTGTTCGATTTCGTGCAGGGGATTACGGCGCTGGCGCGGACAAAGGCCAACCAGGACACGCGGCTGGATCTGGAAGAGAAGGCCCGCAGGCTGATGGAGCGTGCTTCCTGAAAGCCGCTTTTCTGTCTTTCCGTAAAGACGTTTTTACGAGCCCGGCCACTGCGCCGGGCTTTTTCGTTTCGGGAGTCATTCCGATGGCTGATTTCTTCACGCATTTCTCGTGCGTTCTCGATGTGGGTACGGTGGAAAACGCTGCCAAGGCGCTCGATCTCTACAATGAATTCATGGACGAACTGGCGGCGGAAGACCCGCCATCTGATGGGTTCCGGCTTTCTGTAGAACCGGAATATGGTGGCACCAAGCTTTGGATGCGCGATGAGGTGACTGGCGATCCGCATCAGGTCGTGGAATTCGTGCTACGCTGTGCGCGGGCCTTCCGGCTTCGGGGCCGATGGGGATTCCAGTGGGCCAATAGCTGTTCACGTCCCCGGATCGGCGCCTTCAGCGGCGGTGCGCATCTGCTTGACCTTGGCAGGCGCAAAACGATTTCATGGATGACCACCGATCGCTGGCTGGCGATCGCCCTGGACGGAGGCAATCCCGACACAGGAGGGCAGGGCGATGACCTTGCATGATGCAGGCGATCTCGCCCGTCGTCTGGCGGAGAACGCGGAGGCGGTGTGCCGGCAGTATCTGTCCGCCGGTCGCCGTCACGGCAATTACTGGCTGGTCGGTGACGTGCGCAATACGCCCGGCCGGTCGCTGTTCGTCCGGCTCCACGACACCGCCAACGGCAGGGCGGGAAAATGGACGGACGCTCAGTCGGGTGAGCATGGCGACCTGCTCGACGTGATCCGCGAAAGCCTCGGCCTGGTGGATTTCCGCGACGTGGCCGACGAGGCACGCGCCTTCCTCAGCCTGCCGCATCCTGACCCAGTGCCGCCGTCACAGGACCGACCTGCCCGTGAGCGTGCTTCCGCCAGTTCTTCCGAAGCGGCACGACGGCTCTGGGCCATGTCCGGGCCGATCATAGGCACATCCGTAGACGCGTATCTCCGTAGACGCGACATTACGCTTTTGCACGGAACCGAAGCCCTGCGCTTCCATCCGCGTTGCTTTTACCGCCCGGACGAGGACGGTCTGACCGAGACCTGGCCCGCCATGATCGCCGCTGTCACCGACCTCGACGGCACTCTGACCGGTGTGCATCGCACCTGGCTGGCGGCGGACGGCCGTGGCAAGGCACCGGTCGACCATCCGCGCCGTGCCTTGGGCGGGCTGCTCGGTCATGCCGTGCGCTTCGGGGTGGCATCCGACGTGCTCGCCGCCGGGGAAGGCATCGAGACGGTGCTTTCGCTGCGGCAGGTTCTGCCCGATCTGCCATTGGCCGCCTGCCTGTCTTCGGCACATCTCGCTGCCCTGATCTTTCCGCCGCTGCTACGCCGTCTCTACGTCCTGCGCGACGACGATCCGGCCGGGGATCAGGCGCTGGCGACGCTGCACGCCCGCGCGGGTGACGCCGGGATCGAACTGATCGGCCTGTCGCCACGGCTGGGCGATTTCAATGATGATCTCCGTGCGCTGGGACGCGGCGCGCTGCGGGCGATCCTGCATCCGCAACTCGCGCCAGCGGACGTGGCACGCTTTCTGGAGGCCGCCGATACCTGAGCGGGCCGGAAAGAGGAGTGGGGGGGCCGTCTTCTGTCGGCGGGCCTGTCCTGCCTCCCGTCCGGCAGGTCCGCGCCCCGGCCTTTCAAGTGGGGAGCGGGCGTCAGCCGGGCCGGGCCTTCAATGGCGGGGACGGCTATTTTCCGTCGCGCCCCTTTGGGGGCGCTTTACATCGCGAGGCAAAATAGCCGTCCCCCTGCCATCCTTCGCTGCGCTGCGGCCGCGCGCCAGCGCGCGGTTCCGGCCCGTCCCTGGTCTGCCGCTGTCCGCCCCCGGAAAGGCCGCGAAGGGCGCAGCCGGAGACCTGGGAGGACAGCCTCATGACCCGCATGACCGACGATTTCGAACCGCCGCACGCCGCTTCATCCACCGCGCATGTGCTGACCGAACTCCAGATGTATGGCTACCGTCCCTTCGCGGACGAGCCGGACCCCAGGCCGCTACCCGAAGCGCAGCGCATCGGGGGTGCTGTGGCCGACATCTTCGACGCCATCGCTGCGACGCTGACCGACACACGGCTGGAAGCCGATCTCGAAGCATTGCTCTGGTCCACCGTGAACATCTTCCACCGCATGGTCGGCCAGGTTGAGCGTGAGCTTGACCGCAACGAGCAGGCGCAGAAACGGAGCCAGCAGGAACAGGATGGCAGCGAGATCCGCTCGGTGGAACTGGAGCGGCTGATCGCCGAAGGGCTGACCCTGATCGAGCGCCGCAACGCCTACGAGATCTTCCGCGACGAGGCGCAGGAGCAGTTCGAGCGCCTGACCCTGAGCGCGTGGCGTCCGAAGGCCGGCTCGCTGGTGTCACGTCGCACCATGACGGCCTCCATGATCGACAGCCGCGATTTCCTCAACGCCCGACGCCGCGCCGAGGGCGAGTTGCTGGTCCCGCCCGGCCCCAAGGTGGTCGTGACCGGGGGCCTGGACTTCGACGACCATATCCTGATCTGGGACCGGCTGGATAAGGTGCGGGCCAAGCATCCCGACATGGTGCTGCTCCACGGTGGCTCGCCCAAAGGTGCTGAGTTCATTGCCTCACGTTGGGCCGATCACCGCGATATCGTGCAGATCGCCTTCAAGCCGGACTGGACCAGGCATGCCAAGGCGGCGCCCTTCCGTCGTAACGATGCGCTGCTCGACACTATGCCGATCGGCGTCATCGTCTTCCCCGGTTCAGGCATCCAGGAAAATCTGGCCGACAAGGCAAAGCGGCTCGGTATCCCGGTCCTGCGGTTCGGAGGCGGCGCGTGAGCGCTCTCTCCTTCCCCGCAAGCCAGCGTCTCAGGCAAGAACCTCAAGACCGTGCTTCTGAATGACGCTCAACAGCTTGAGCGCCATCCCGCTCGGCCGTTTGGCGCCGCTCTCCCACTTCTCGACCGTGCTTTCGCTCGTGTTCAGATACCGCGCGAAGACCGGCTGGCTGACATTGTTCGCCTCGCGGAGACGCTTGATCTCGATCGGCTCGATCGCAGGGGGCACCACCAGATGGCGCGTGTCAAAATCACGCATCGTCGCCTTGTCGAGCGCGCCGACCTTGTGCAGCATTACCGCCCCGGAATGAATGGCCTCGGAAATGTCGCTCCGGAAGCTATTTTTTCTCTTCATCGCCATGGCATATCTCCGTCAGGTCTCGATCCTTCAAAAGCCGTTCGACCTGTTCCCCGGTCAGCACGGCATAGGCTTTGGCGAGGGTCCGGAAGTCTTCCAGTTCATCGCTATCGATATTGTCCCGGTCCTTCTTCGCGAACAGATAGGCGTAGATCCAGTATCGACCGCCTTTCGCAAGAATAATGCTGCGATGCAGGTTCTTGTTCAGGCGCTTCTTGAAGACACCACCACCCAGATCGACGGCCTGACCCTTCATGACCTCCCGGATCGCTTTGCAGAGTTCATCGTCTTTGATGCGAGCTTTCCGGGCCGCCCTGGCGAACCAGGCGGTCTTGAATGCCCGCTGGGATGGCTCGGCATTGGTCATGACCTCCTATGTAGCACCAGGTGCTATGGATCGCAAGGTTCTTCGCAACGCCACCGGATCACGGGGGAAGGCAATAACGCTCGACCTGATTGACCGCAACGTCCGCATACCAGCGATAGATTTCGATGATATCGTCACCGGCGGGACGTAAGCCGCGCGGATTTTCGTTCCGGTCACCGTATCATCTGCGCTATAATGCGGGTTGCGCCGTGGTGGTGGTGGCAGGCGCGACCGTCCGACATTGTCGGTTGCACGGAGACCGCCGCCATGTTCATCCTTGCTCCCTTCCTGCTCGTCGCCGGCATTGGCTTCCTGTGCTGGTTGTTCTTTACCGTGGCAGTCTTCGCCCTGCCCTGCGCCATGGGTCTGATGGCCGGGTTCTGGGCGTATGGTGCGGGTGCTGGTGTTGTCGGCGGGATCATCGTCGGTTTCGTCGCGGGCGCTGCAACCTTCGTTATTGGCCAAATCGCCTTCGCCTTGGTGCCGTGGATGTGGCTCAAGCTGCTGATCGTCCTGCTCTATACGGTGCCCGCCATTATCATGGGCTACAGCACGACACATGGGATCGCCCAGATGCTGATGCCGTCTCCGGCGTGGCAGCTCTTTTTCTCCATCATCGGCGCGATCGCGGTGGGCGTCACCGCTTTCATCCGCTTTACAACCGTGGCCCCACCCGGACCGTCCGGCGGCAATATCGCGCGGGTCTGACACCGCTCTGGCAACCGGCGAGGCAGGACAGGATCGGGGGCTTTCGCATCTGGCCGCCTCGCTGTCAGGAGGGTATGGCAGGAGCGATCGATGAGGCCCTGATTGCAGCATATTGGCTGAAGGTGCTCTTTCCCTGGAGCGTGGACGTCCAGCGCTTCCTGTCAGCATCGGCCGGTGGAATCCCGGAAGGCAGGGCGTGTCCGTGCGAAACGCAGTCCCGGAACGGGGCGTGTGCAGGGTCGGAAGCAGGGCATGACGATGCCTTCCCCTTCCTGGCCGACACTTGCGTGGGGCGCGGGTGGCCATAGTCTCCGTGATGTGTGCTCTGTCGGGCCGCGCACGCATGCCGCCTCTCAAGATGGCTGATCTAGCCGAAGGTCGGCTGCGCCTCGATCGGCCATGGCGCAACAGCGGTCCATAATTTTCTTCCCCTGACGGCTGCGCCGTCATTCCTCGCGAAACAAGAAAATTCCGTCCCGCCGTCCTCCGCTGCGCTTCGGTCCCTACGGGATGCGCCGCCGCTCGCCTCCGTCTGTCCGATCGCCATCGAGGCCGCAATGGTGCGGGCTCGGTAACAGAGATCACGGAGCAGTATCATGGCTACCATCGGCACCTTCAAGAAAGTCGGCAACGGATATAACGGCGAGATCGTCACCCTCTCGCTCCAGACCCCCAACGTCCGCATCGCCCCCGAGACCACGCGCCTGAACGAAAATGCCCCCAGCCACCGCGTCTTCGTCGGCCGGGTCGAGATCGGAGCGGCCTGGTCCCGGCGCTCCAACGAGGGGCGCGACTATCTGAGCCTCAAGCTCGACGATCCGAGCTTCAACGCCCCGATCTTCGCCAACCTCTTCGATGACGAGGACGGCGAGGGCTACAGCCTGATCTGGTCCCGCCCCAACGGCCGCCGCAACGGCGACTGAGGTGCCAGCGATCCCCCGCCCGGCCGGTCCGGGTGGGGCCTTCGCATGACCGATCGCGAACCGGCGGGTGGGCGCACCAGTCGCGCCGCGCCCAATCTGCCAATGTGTGGGCAAGAAAGGGGAACAGGGCTTCCCTCAGCCTTCCCATTGTACCATGCCCGGCGTGAACCGCCTCAAGGACGCGCGGTCCCCCCAATTTTGCCCGGCGCACCCTACGGGCACACCAGACAAAATCGGCTCCCCCGCGCGCCGCTGGGGCGGTCGCCTGCGGCGATCCTTGACCCGATTCACGCGCGCATGAGGCGACGGCCTGTCTTCGAAAAACGAAAGGAGCAGGACGATGACCACGCTACACGACCAGATCCAGATGCTGCGCGCCGAACTGACCAGCTTTCACCTCAGCCGTCGTGAGCGGGCCAAAATCGAGCGTGAACTGAACCAGGTATGCGCGCAATTCGCAGCAAAATGCCACGACGGGGAGGCCTCCGCGTAAGCGGGGGTCTTTTCGTCTGGTCGCCCGTACCGACGGCGGACCCCACTGACGGTCCTATCAGAAGCAGGACGCCGGTGTTTCCTCACTATCCAACTGAAAGAACGATATTGAATCTCCATTATACGACTATTATAGTCGTATTTCTGGTGTGCATGCCCTGCATGTCGGATGTGATCATGGATGATCACTGGCCGACAGGTAAGGGCGGCACGGGCACTCCTGAACTGGACACAGGAACGGCTCGCTGAAAAAGCCCTCGTAGCATTGACCGCGCTCAAGCGCCTTGAATCCGAGCGTGGCCTTGGTGTCCATGAGGGCACGATCGACCAGGTCCGCCGCGCGCTGGAAGCAGCGGGCATCCTGTTCATCGAGTCCGGGCAAGGGCGTGGTGTCATGTTTCTTCACGAGACTTCCGATCCACAGACGCGACAGGATGCGGGCCGTCGCAGACGCGCGCCGTCCTGATCGGCCTGGCCGCGCAGCCTTCCCACTCGGCCCCGCGTTGTTTTTTGCGTCAGCGCGGAACCGTCGAACGGTCGTCATTCCACGAATTTGTTATCGAACCGATCCAACAGCGCTATCACGAGGGATCGTCATGACCCACCCATCCTTCCAGGATCACCCGCCTCTGACGGCGCGTGTGAACGCCTATGACGAGCAGCATCTCGACCTTTATCTCCGCCTCCTGATCGCCGACGAGGAAGGTGCCGACTGGCGCGAAGTCGTTGCGGTGCTGTTCAAAATCGATCCTGTCTGTGAACCCGTGCGCGCCAGGGCTGTTTACGACAACCATCTTGCACGGGCGCGCTGGATGACCAAAGCCGGCTACCGGCATTTGCTGGAGCCGCGCCTGCAATAGCCGGGCTTCGCCGGCCCACGCGCTGGTCCCCCACGGCACTCTCCCCAATAGAAAATCAGGGTCTATGCGCTCGCGGTTCCGATCCGGCTAATTGAGGCTGCCCCCTTGCCGTATGAGGGGCCAGACAGGGAGGTCACCATGCCGACATCCTTCTGGCGTTCACAGGAAATACGCGACCGTATCAGCACTCTGGACCGTTCCGGTTTCGCCGTCGAGTTCCTGCGCCGCAACGCGACGTACCGTCGCGAGTATGCCCGCCTGCAACGACGCATCGCCCGCCGGGCAACGGACGCCGCCGCAGAGCGCGCGGCGTTCGCCGAACGCTGGGGGTTGGGCTTTTGTCCATGCTCCCGATGAACCCGCCCGCCGCGGCCGCATGGTCTGGAGGCCCGAGGTCTCCCCGGCCACGCTGATTCTCACGCCGGCACCCTCGGGTTTCGCGACGGTGACCCCGATCGAACCCGCCATGCTGGGGAATATCCTGGCCCGTCACGACGATGCGGATGGCGGGTGGCTTACGATCGGCGACGCGGTTGGCGATCTCTTTCTTCGGCTTCTGGACCCTTCGGCCTTGCAACGCC
Organism: Brytella acorum; assembly: GCF_029309905.1. Classification (GTDB taxonomy): domain Bacteria; phylum Pseudomonadota; class Alphaproteobacteria; order Acetobacterales; family Acetobacteraceae; genus Brytella; species Brytella acorum. Next base: position 112,027 of record NZ_JARBJP010000003.1, on the reverse strand, counting down.
CCGCCGTGCTGCTGCCGCTGGACGCTGCCGGCGAGCTTCGTCTCGATGTGGCGTTGCGCTTTTTCCGGCATCTGCGTGGCAGCCGCGTTGCCCTGCTTCCACGCGCGCTCCAGCTCACGCCGCTCCAGCGTGCGCGGCAGATTCAGCTTCTGATCGCCTTCGACATTCAGGAAATTGGTGGCGGCCCACGTGAGGTCGCCATAGCCGCCGGCCGTTCATGGCAGGCGATTTTACCTTCCATCGAGTGGAAGAACACTGCGGCGCGGCGCTTTGCGGATCGCCTGATTCAGGACGCAGAGAACCGGGTAAACGGCGGTTACCTGGATTTCTTACACGGCAAATAGCATCAGCCGTTTTTCGCTCTCCTGCGCTGTTTCCCTCCATTTTTTCGACGCTGGCCTGCGCCCGGCTGCGCACGGTAACTCTTGCGCGCGTCATGGTCCGCCGAAGGTGGACACTGAGTCTGAAAAATCTTCGTCCACCCCCAACGCCTGCTTTCTTCGCCACCGTCATCCCGATCCGCCGCGACTTCGCCGCGACGCTTCAAAACCGGACGGAGGCATATCATGCTCAACAGACCCACGCCCTCACCGGCGCGCTATCTGCGCACCCATGAGGCTGCGCAAATTCTCGGACTTTCGCCGCGCACACTGGAAAAATATCGCTGCCACGGTACAGGACCGACGTTCCGCAAGCTTGGTGGTCGCGTCGTCTATCTGATCGATGACCTCGACGTATGGGCAGCCGCCGGTGCGTGCAAATCCACCTCCGACCCGAATTATGACGCGGCGCGTGCCGCCGGGCATGACCCACGATGAATGCCGCGCCGGGTATTCCGCGTTCCAGGCGCGCAAGCGAACGCAACAGGCTCGACCCGTTCGTGGTCTCCGGCGGGGATGCCAGCCCGCGCGATCAGCGCGACCTGATGGAGCGACCGTTCTTCTCGCTCGCGAAGACAAAGCGCACGGTGCCGATCTTCTATGAAGCCGGTGACGTCCGTGTCGAAGTCTTCGGCATGCCCGACCATGGCATGGCGACGATCTGGGACGCCGATGTGCTGATCTGGGCCGCCAGCCAGATCGTCGAGGCGGAAAATCTTGGTCTTACGACATCGCGCTTCCTGCGCTTCACGCCCTATCAGCTTCTGAGCAGTATCGGGCGTCAGACGGGAGCGCGGGATTATGGGCTACTCAAGGCGGCACTGACCCGGCTCCAGTCCACCGTGGTCGCCACTACGATCCGCAACGGCCAGAACTGGCGCCGTCAGCAGTTCTCCTGGATCACCGAATGGGAGATCTGTGCCAGCCAGACGGGCCGCGCCGCTGGTGTCGAGATCGTCATTCCCGAATGGTTCTATCGCGGCGTGATCGACCGCTCGCTCGTGCTTGCCATCGACCCGGCCTATTTCCGCCTCACCGGCGGCATCGAACGCTGGCTCTATCGCATCGCCCGCAAGCATGCTGGCCGCCAGCGTGCGGGCTGGACCTTCGAGATCGCCCATCTGCATGCGAAATCCGGCAGCCTGGTGCGTGTCTCGGATTTCGCCATCCAGATCCGGCATATCGCCGCCCGCCAGTCGTTGCCCGGCTATCGCCTGGGCATCGAGCGCGACGGCGCGCGCGAATTGCTCCGCATCCTGCCGGCCGACTTATCCACAATTCCTGTGGATAACCATGTGAATGGTATCGGGATTTCACACGCAACCCTTATCGGGACATCACACGCAGGACTATCGGGACTTCGCACGCACGAATCGCAGCTAAGTCTTTGGCCTGAAACGGCGATTCCGGCCCTTAACTTATCTAACTTAGAATCTAACTCTTATGTTGATGGGGCGGGCCGCCTTGCGGATAACGGCCCTGGTCCCTCCGTTTCCGGCCCAAAAGCACGCGGAGACGGGCCATGATCGTGGCCCTCCTCAACCAGAAGGGCGGCGTCGGCAAGACGACGCTGGCGCTGCATCTCGCGGGCCAATGGGCTCGGGAAGGCCGGCGCGTGACGGTCATCGATGCCGACCCGCAGGGCTCGGCGCTGGACTGGTCGGCGCAGCGCGCACGGGAGGGACTGCCCCGCCTGTTCGGCGTGATCGGCCTGGCGCGCGACACGCTGCATCACGAGGCGCCGGAACTGGCTCAGGGGGTGGATCACGTCGTCATCGACGGTCCGCCTCGGGTGGCGGCGCTGCTGCGCTCCGCCCTGCTGGCGGCCGATCTGGTGCTGATCCCGGTGCAGCCTTCGCCGTTCGACGGCTGGGCCTCGGCCGAAATGCTGCGGCTGCTGGCGGAAGCGCGGCTCTTCCGTCCCGGTCTGCTGGCCCGTTTCGTGCTGAACCGCTGCGCCGCGCGCACGGTGATCGCCCGCGAAACCCGGCTGGCGCTGGTGGGGCATGAGCCGGCGGCGCTGGCAGCGCGGATCGGCCAGCGGGTCGCGTTCGCCGACATGGCGCGCACCGGCCGCTTGGTCTGCGACTTGCGCCCGCAGGGGATTGCCGCCCGCGAAATCGCCGCACTGACAGCCGAGATTGGGGGGCTGGTGTCATGACCCTGCTGACCGGCGACAGCGCGCTCCTGATGCCCTGGCACGGCCCCTACGACATGATCCTGGTCGATCCCCCCTATGGCGATACGTCGCTCGCATGGGACCGGCGCATAGCGGATTGGCCCGGCAAGGCGCTCGCTGCCCTGAAACCCAGCGGCTCGCTCTGGGTTTTCGGCTCCCTGCGGAGTTTCCTTGCATCCAACGCGGCATTTCGGAATGCGGGCTGGAAATATGCCCAGGAACTGGTCTGGGAGAAGCAGAACGGTTCCAGCTTCCATGCCGATCGGTTCCGGCGCGTGCATGAACTGATCGTCCAGTTCTATCGCGACGATACGCCCTGGCGCGCCGTCTACAACGTGGTTCCGACCACGTCCGACGCACGGGCACGCACGGTACGACGGAAACACCGGCCGCCCCACATGGGTCGGATCGATGCCGGTCGTTACGTCAGCGAGGACGGTGGCCCGCGCCTGATGCGCTCCGTGATTCCGGTCCGTAATACGCATGGCCGGGCCATCCACCCGACCGAGAAGCCGGTGGCGTTGCTGGAGATCCTGATCCGCACGAGCTGCCCACCGGGTGGCCTGGTGGGCGACTGGTTCGCCGGCTCGGGGGCTGCTGGCGTCGCCTGTCGGCTCGCCGGTCGGCGCTATGTCGGCTGCGAGATCGATCCTGTCATGGCGCAGAAAGCGCGCGACCGTATCGCGTCCGTGCTGCCGCTCGGCGAGGGAATATCGCCATGACAGAGCGTCGCACGCTACCCGGCTTCGCGTCGCGCCCCGCCGACCCGGAACGCTGGGTCAAGGCGCCGGACAAGCCTGCGGCTGCCAACCACTTCACCGCCCGGCTGACCATCGACGTCACGCCGGCGCTGCGCGCCCGCATCAAGGTCGCGGCGTTCCAGCGCGGCATGACCGTCGCCGACATGCTGCGCGCGCTGCTCGCCCGTGAGTTCCCTGACAATCCCGGAGACGTGCCATGAACGGACGATTTTCTACGCCGCCGCATCGCCGCGCGGCGTCGCTGACCCATGTCGAACTGACCTGGATCGAGAAGCGTATCGAGCACTGGTTGCGCTTCGGCCACCGCGTTGACGAACAGATCCTTGATGGTCGCCGCCGCATTTCCAGTTTCGCGCCGGGCAGCATCTTCGCCTTCGTCCGCTGGGCGTCGAACGATCTGGGAGCCACGGTCTCCCGCGTGGACATCGTGCGGGCGGTGGAAGCAGGAAGTCCATTCCAGACTCTGCCATTTGTGCGTCCCGGTGGCGAAATCCTCCTGCGTGTCGATAGCTGGCCGAGGGTCGAGCGCGTGCTTCGGGCGATCGACGCTGTTGACGCGCTGGGCATCGACCCGGCGGATGCCGCGCCCGATTACTGGCGGCATCTCCACCATCGCATCACTGCCGGACATGAGCCCCGCAGCTACACGCGCGAGCAGCACGCAGCCTGGCTCAAGCGGCGGCAGGTGACGTCATGACCCGGCGTGGCTGGTTCTTCGCCACCTATTTCGCGGTGCTCGGTGTGGGCGTTTCGCTGGCCCTGCATCCTATGCCCCGGCTGATCTGGAACGAAACGGCGAGCGTGCCCGTCGGGCTTTATCGGCTGCACACGGACCCTGCGCCGCATGTCGGCGATCTGGCCGCTGTCCGTCTGCCCGAGCGCGAGGCGATGCTGCTGGCGACGCGCGGCTACCTCCCTCTCGGTGTGCCCCTGCTCAAACCTGTAGCGGCCATCGCAGGGCAGTTCGTGTGCCGTACCGGACAACGCATCACCATCGACGGAAAATTCGCTGGCGACGCGCGATCCGTCGATCATCGTGGTCGCCCGCTGCCCGTCTGGCGGGGTTGCCAACACCTCGATCCCGGCCAGGTCTTCGTCATGAATCCGGCCGAGCCACGCAGTCTCGATGGCCGATATTTTGGCGCGCTGCCCCTCTCCACCGTCATCGGCCGAGCCACTCCGGTCTGGCTTCCATCCGGGAGCGGCCAGGCCGTCGCCTTATCCTCCAATCCATCCGCGAAAGGACACTAAGATGGCACAGATCGGTCTTTTCACCCGCACCAAAACCGGCTTTGCCGGGCGTATTCGCACCCTTACCGTGACGCAGGATCTTATCCTCATTCCGGCCGATTTTTCCGACGCCGAACATGCACCGGATTATCGCATCCATCTCACCGATGCCGACGGTCCGGAGGTCGGCGCAGGCTGGAAACGCACCGGCGAGAGGGCCGGTGAATACGTCGCCGTAGCACTCGACGATCCCGCCTTCACGCAGCCCATCCGGGCCAATCTCTTCCGCACCGCCGACGACCGCGCGGTCTGGGTGCTGAACTGGACGCGCCCGTCAAAGCGCGCCGAAAGAGGAGATTGAGACGATGCGACCCGCGTTCTTCCTCGCTGTCGGCATCACCGCGATCGGCGTATTAGCTGCTGCCGACCAGACACGGGCGGCGTCGGTTTCGACACTCGCCGACACCGATTCTTTTGCTGCCCAAATCGCTGAGGCAGTCCGCCGTTTCGACGTTCCTACCACCTGGATACGGGCGGTGATGCGTGCTGAAAGCGGCGGTGATACCAGTGCGATTTCGTCGAAAGGCGCGCTCGGCCTCATGCAGATCATGCCCGCGACCTGGGCCGACCTGCGTGTCCGCTATGGGCTGGGAAGTGATCCATTCGATGTGCATGACAACATTCTCGCGGGTGCCGCGTATCTGCGCGAGATGCACGATCGCTACGGATCACCGGGGTTTCTCGCAGCCTATAATGCCGGACCGGGACGCTACGAGGACTTCCGCGATCGGCAACGTCCGCTGCCGCCCGAAACCCTCGCCTATGTCGCCGGTCTTCTGCCTCTTCTCGGCCAGAACGGTGACGCAATACCGCTTCCGGCGGCGCGTCCCGATCCCCTGGCCTGGAGACGCGCGCCGATCTTTTTCGCACGCGCGAACGATGCGTCTGCCAACATCACCGCACGCGATCTGTTGCCTATTGCACCGCACTCCGCTGGCCTGTTCGTGACGGTTTCTGACAGGGAGTCGGCACCATGACCATGCCGAATCCGCCTCTCCTTACCGCCCATTCGCAGCCGGTCGCAGGTCAGCGCATAATCGTGGTCCGGCGTGGTCCAGCGTTTCTCATGACGGATCGTAGCAGGGATCAGGGACCGCACTGGGTCTGGGCAAAGGAGAGGCGAGATAAAAGGGCGCACATTGCGCCTCGGTTGGGGTGTTGGTTTTCCAGCGTTTTTTCCTTTCCTACACAATGTTTCTCCCTCTCCGCCAATGTTTGCCGACCCTACTTTTCCTTGTTGCACCTGTCTTTTTCGCACATTGGGGGCGCCAATGGCCCGCGAGAATGATTTCCAGCCCCGTCTGGGCCGCATCCGCTCGCCCCGCGCCCAGCGGCTCAAGCCCTTCGTCGCCCAGGCCCTCGCCTCGGCCCAGCGTGCCGGAGGCGGTGGCTTCCGATCGGGCCGCAGCGGCGGCGGTTCCCGCTCGTCCTTCGGGCGTGGCCGCGTCGCAGCAGCCAGGGCCAATCGTCTGCTGACCAGCCGTGTCCGCCGCGTGACCGTCAAGGCCCGTGTCGTGCGCCACAGCGGGCGCAAGGCGCCGCTCGCCGCCCATCTGCGTTACCTGCGCCGGGAAGGGGTGACGAAGGACGGCGAGAAGGCGCGGCTCTTCGGTCCTGGCATCGACGATGCCGACCCGAAGGCGTTCGCCGAGCGCTGCGAGGATGATCGCCACCATTTCCGTTTCATCATCTCACCCGAGGACGCGCCCGACATGGCCGACCTCAAGGGCTATGCCCGCGAACTGGTCGGGCAGATGGAAAAAGACCTCGGCACGAAGCTGGACTGGGTGGGGGTGGATCACTGGAACACCCAGCATCCCCATGTCCACATCCTCGTGCGGGGCGTAGCCGAGGATGGCAGCGACCTCGTGATCTCCCGCGATTATATCCGGGAGGGCCTGCGCGCCCGTGCCCAGGATCTGGTGACGCAGGAACTCGGGCTACGCAATGACGTCGAAATCCATCGTGCCCTCGAACGCCAGGTCGGCGCCGAGCACTGGACCCAGCTCGACCGGCAACTCGCCCGCGATGCGGGCCGCAACGGCATCATCGACATGGCGCCAGCGCCGGATCGGCAGCCTGATCCGTTCGAGGCCCTGAAGGTCGGGCGCCTGCGCCACCTGGAGGGGCTCGGTCTCGCCCATCAGGTCGGTCAGGGACAATGGATGCTGGATGAATCCGCCGAGGCGACGCTCCGCGAGTTCGGGGAGCGCGGCGACATCATCAAGCGTATCCACCGCTCGCTGACGGAGCGCGGGATCGAGCGGAGCACATCGAGCTACGTCCTGGCGGGTGAAAGCCTCGACGTTCCTGTCGTCGGCAGGCTGGTCGATCGGGGGCTGGACGACGAGCTGAAAGGCACGGCCTACGCCGTCATCGACGGCGTGGATGGCCGCACGCATCATATCCGTTTTCCCGATCTCGACGCGACCGGTGATGGCAGCATGGGGTCGGTCGTGGAGCTTCGCGCCTTCGATGACAGGAAGGGGCAGCGTCGCGTGGCGCTGGCCGTCCGTTCCGACCTGTCGATCGAGGATCAGGTGACGGCGCGCGGGGCTACCTGGCTCGACCGGCAGGCAGTGGCGCGCGACCCTGTTGCATTGGGGCAGGCGGGGTTCGGTGCCGAAGTGCATGAGGCGATGGAGCGGCGGACCGAGCAACTGATTGAGCAGGGTCTTGCCGAACGCCGGACGCAGGGGGTGATCCTGGCGCGCAACCTGATCGGGAAACTCAGGGACCGCGAGCTTCACGAAGTGGGAGAGCGGCTCGCCGCTGAGACGGGCCGGACGTTCAGTCAGTCGGCATCGGGCGAGTATGTCACCGGCACGTATCGGCAACGCATGGCCCTGGCCTCCGGCCGCTATGCGATGATCGATGACGGCCTCCAGTTCCAGCTCGTGCCATGGACGCCGTCGCTGGAGAAGCAGCGGGGCCAGCACGTCTCCGGCGTCGCACGCGACGATGGCGGGATCGACTGGAGCTTCACCCGGAACCGGGGGCTCGGGCTATAGTCGTCGTGGCGATAAGGACAGTTAAATTCCCCTGGATTGAAGATAGACCCGCCGAGGGAAAGGAAGTTGCCGACGCTCGGTTCGTCAGTGGATATAGAGAATGATGAACGACCGACACGGCCAATATGTCGGGAAAGCAGCCAATCGGAAATCGGCAATGACACTGCACAATCCGGCGACAGGAACGGCCCATCGGGCGAAAGGGAATTGACAATATTCTATATATCCACGAGTAAGGATATATGGATACCGAATCGACCCTGTTGGCCCTGAGCGCACTGTCGCAATCCACGCGGTTGGAGATATTCCGCCTGCTGGTGCGCCATGAACCGAACGGGCTGCCGGCCGGAGACGTCGCGCGGCATCTCGATGTCCCGCAGAACACGATCTCGGCCCACCTCGCCACTCTGACCCGTGCCGGCCTGCTGACCTCGCAGCGCCATAGCCGTGTGATTGTCTATCGTGCCTGCCTACCGCGCCTGCGGGAACTGATGCTGTTTCTCGTCAAGGACTGCTGCGGGCAAAGCCCTGAACTTTGTGAGCCACTGGTTGCAGAACTGTCGTCCTGCTGCCCATCCGAGTGAACCCCCCAATGACCGATCGCGTCTTCAATGTGTTGTTTCTGTGTACGGGTAATTCCGCACGTTCGATTTTGGCCGAGAGCATCCTTCGCAAGGATGGTGCTGGCCATTTCAGGGTCTTCTCCGCCGGTAGCCATCCCAAGGGGCAGGTCAATCCTCTCGCCTTGAAAGTGCTGGCGAGCTTCGACTACCCGACCGAGGGACTGCGTTCCAAGCCCTGGGATGAGTTTGCTGTTGCGAACGCTCCCGTTATGGATTTCGTTTTTACCGTCTGCGATGACGCTGCTGGAGAAGTCTGTCCGGTATGGCCGGGGAAACCCATCACGGCCCATTGGGGCATTCCCGATCCGAGTAATGTTTCGGGAACCGATGCCGACCGGGAGCGAGCGTTCGTCTCGGCGTTCAAGGGTCTGAAGAATCGTATTTCCCTGCTTGTCGCATTGCCGCTGGCCAAGCTTGAGACTGCCAGTTTGGTGACGAAATTGCGCGACATTGGCACCGAGCCAACTGGCGTCACAATCTATCATAACCCGAATTGCGGCACATCGCGCAATACGCTTGCCCTGATCCGAAATGCGGGGATCGAGCCAACCATCATCGAATATCTCAAAACACCGCCATCGCGCGCCGAACTGGTCAGTCTGATCACGCGCATGGGGATCTCGGTTCGCGATCTCCTGCGGCGCAAGGGCACGCCCTATGATGAGCTTGGCCTCGATAATCCGGCCCTGAGCGATGACGACCTAATCGACGCCATGATGGCGCATCCAATCCTGATCAACCGGCCCATCGTCGTCACCCCGCTGGGTGCGGCACTCTGCCGTCCGTCCGAGGCAGTTCTGGACATCCTGCCCAACCCGCAGCGAGGCGCTTTCGTCAAAGAAGACGGCGAGAAGATCGTCGATGAATCCGGCAAGCGGATCGTCTGATGCTGGCGCTTCTGATTTTCGTTGTCACGCTCGTTTTTGTCATCTGGCAGCCTCGGGGGCTGGGCATCGGCTGGAGCGCAATGGCAGGTGCCGCCGTGGCCCTGGCGGCTGGTGTGATCCACTGGCACGACATTCCTGTCGTGTGGCACATCGTCTGGGACGCGACCTTCACCTTCATCGCGCTGATCGTCATCTCGCTGTTGCTGGATGAGGCCGGATTCTTCCATTGGGCCGCCCTGCACGTCGTGCGCTGGGGCAAAGGGCGAGGCCGTACGCTGTTCCCGCTGATCGTGGTGCTGGGAGCGGCCATTGCGGCTGTGTTCGCCAATGACGGCGCGGCCCTGCTGCTGACGCCCATCGTCATCGCCATCCTCACGCAGCTTCGCCTCAGTCCTGCTGCGGCGCTGGCCTTTATTATCGCCACTGGCTTCGTCGCGGATACCACCAGCCTGCCGCTCGTCATCTCCAACCTGGTGAACATCGTCAGCGCCAATTTCTTTGGCATTGCGTTCGATCGCTATGCCGCGATCATGGTCCCTGTCGATCTGGTAGCACTTGGTGCAACGCTGGCCGTCTTGTGGCTGTGGTACCGGCGGCAGGTGCCTGCGACCTATCCCGTCGCCGAACTGCCCGCACCTGCCACGGCCATTCGTGACCCCCATGTGTTCCGGGCGGCATTTCCGCTACTGGCCCTCGTACTGGCGGCCTATTTCCTGACCGCGCCGTTTCATATCCCGGTCTGTGTCGTAGCCTGCCTGGCCGCCGGAACCCTGTTGCTCGTCGCCGGGTATGGCCGGGTGATCCCTGTTCGCAAGGTGCTGCGGGGTGCCCCGTGGCAGATCGTGATCTTCTCCCTGGGCATGTATCTGGTGGTCTACGGGCTGCGCAATGCCGGGCTGACTGACTACCTTGCGACCGCACTGGTCTGGCTCGGTCATCAAGGGACGTTCACGGCCACCATCGGCACCGGCTTTCTGGCGGCTGTTCTGTCGTCCATCATGAACAATATGCCGAGTGTGCTGGTCGGGGCGCTGGCGATCCAGCAGGCTCACGACATCACGCCGCTGACACGCGACCTGATGATCTATGCCAACGTCATCGGCTGCGACCTCGGGCCAAAATTCACGCCGATTGGTAGTCTCGCAACACTGCTGTGGCTGCATGTGCTGGCATCCAAGAACCATCGGGTCACATGGGGGCAGTATATGAAAGTTGGACTGGCGATTACGCCGCCCGTCCTGCTGGCAACACTCGCGGCGCTGGCCCTGTGGCTGCCCCTGATCAGCCACCCGTAATACAAGAAAGGACCGATATATATGACCGCTCCTGACCTGCCAGCCCTGCACCCCGAATATCTTGAACGGGTCGATCTCGCGCGGCTCGAACCGCAACCGCGTGTGGACCATCCGCCGCGTATCCTGCTGCTCTACGGCTCTTTGCGTCCCCGATCCTTCAGTCGGTTGCTGGTGCTTGAGGCGGAACGCATCCTGAAGGTGCTGGGGGCCGAGACACGGGTGTTCGACCCGACCGGCCTGCCGATAGCGGATTCCGTGCCTGCCACGCATCCGAAAGTGCAGGAACTGCGGGAACTGTCGATCTGGTCGGAAGGCCAGGTCTGGTGCAGCCCCGAACGGCACGGCAACATAACCGCTGTGTTCAAAAACCAGATCGACTGGTTGCCATTGTCCGAAGGCTCGATCCGTCCGACGCAGGGCCGCACGCTGGCGGTCATGCAGGTCTCAGGCGGATCGCAAAGCTTCAATTCCGTCAATGCCCTGCGGGTTCTGGGCCGATGGATGCGGATGTTCACCATCCCCAACCAGTCCAGCGTGCCAATGGCCTATACGCAGTTCGGTGACGATGACCGCATGAAGCCGTCCCCCCTCTATGACCGGATGGTAGATGTCATGGAGGAACTGATGAAGTTCACATGGCTGCTGCGCGACCGGGCCGACTACCTCGTGGACCGCTATAGCGAACGGAAGACGGAATTCCGTCTCCCGGAAAGCCTGTGAGCCGGGCAATGGGCGAGCAGTTCGATGTCGTGATCGTGGGGGGCGGTCAGGCGGCCCTCGCCGCGTCGTATTTTCTACGACGGACCGGACTGCGTTACGTCATTCTCGATAACGGGACCCAGGCAGGTGGTGCATGGGTGCATGGCTGGGACTCCCTGCATCTGTTCTCGCCCGCGTCCTACAGTTCTCTCCCCGGCTGGCCGATGCCCGACACGCCGGATGGCAGCTACCCCACCCGCGACGAGGTGCTTGACTATCTGCACCGCTACGAAGCGCGCTATGCGCCGCCGATCCACCGCCCCGTAATGGTCGGACGTGTGGAACGCACTGACCAGAAATTCCTGAATGTCAGCACCAGCGTGGGTGATTTCCTAAGCCGCGCGGTCATCGGCGCCACCGGCACATGGTCTGCGCCCTTCATCCCCGATTATCCGGGCCGCGAATTGTTTGCCAGAACGCAAATCCACTCCTCCCATTCCGACCCGCGCTCTCCGCATTTGCGCCGCTCGACGTGATCGAGCCGGACGGGCTGATCCGCGTTAACGGGCAGCAGGCCATCAGGGAGCCACGTCTCTGGCTGCTGGGTTATGGCTCCTGGTGCGGCCCCGCATGCGCCACCCTGCTGGGGGCGGGCCGTGTCGCGAGATCCATGGTCCGGCAACTGGCGGCCTGGCTTGCGTCGCCAACACAGGATGTCCGTTTGTAGAAAACTTGAAGGTCTTCATTCTATGATCAGGATGAGGGCGGAAGACGGCATGGAGATAATGCCCTATTATATGCCGACACGTCTGCCATGTTTACCCACGCGACAGCAGCCATCCCTTCACGAGAGCATAGAGCGCCGGAATAACCAGCAGGGTCAGCACGGTCGACGAGACCATGCCGCCCACCATGGGGGCCGCGATCCGGCGCATGACCTCGGACCCGGTGCCGGCGCTCCACAGGATGGGCACAAGGCCCGCCATGATCGCCGTGACCGTCATCATTTTCGGCCGCACGCGCTCCACCGCGCCGTGCATGATCGCAGCCCTCAAGTCCGCGCGCGTCAGTGCGCGCCCTTCGGCCTGGGCCCTGCCGCTGACGTCTGCCAAGGCATTGTCGAGATAGATCAGCATGATCACGCCCGTCTCGGACGCGACACCCGCGAGGGCGATGAACCCCACCACGACAGCGACACTGACATTGTAGCCCAACCACCAGGTCAGCCAGATCCCACCGACCAGCGCAAACGGCACCGACAGCAGCACGATCAGCGTCTCCGTGATCCGTCCGAAATTGAGATAGAGCAGCACGAAGATCAGAACCAGCGTTGCCGGCACGACCAGCTTCAGCCGCGCCATGGCGTGCTGCATATATTCAAACTGGCCGCTCCACGCGACGCGGTATCCCTGCGGGAGCGTAACCCGCTCGCGCACGGCGCGGGCCGCGTCGTTGACGTAGCCGCCGATATCGCGTCCGTTCAGGTCCACATAGACATAGGCGACAAGCTGGGCATCCTCGGTGCGGATCGAGGGCGGTCCCCCGGTGAGACGGATCACCGCCACCTGCCCCAGCGGGATCATCGCCCCGCCCGGCGTCGGCAGCAGCACCTGTTCGGCGATCGCCTGCGGGTCATCGCGCAGGTCACGCGGGTAGCGGACGCTCACGCCGTAACGCTCGCGCCCTTCCACGGTCGTCGTGACCGTCTGGCCGCCGAGCGCCGTGGCCACCACCTGCATCACATCGTCGACCGACAGGCCATAGCGCGCGATCGCGTTCCGGTCGGGTATAATCTCCAGATAGTGGCCACCCTCCAGGCGCTCGGCAAACGCACTGGTGGTTCCGGGAATGGTGCGCACGACCTGCTCGACCTGTTCCGCAATTCTGGCGAGCTGTCCCAGATCCGGCCCGAACACCTTCACCCCCACCGGGGTACGAATCCCCGTGGCGAGCATGTCGATGCGGGCGCGGATCGGCTGCGTCCACGCGTTGCTCACCCCCGGCAGGTCAAGCGCCCGGTTCATGTCGGCCTTCAGTTGGTCCGGGGTCATGCCGGCCGGCCATTCGCTTTGCGGCTTGAGAGTGATCACCGTCTCGAACATTTCCGTGGGCGCCGGATCGGTGGCCGTCGCCGCGCGCCCGGCCTTGCCGAACACCGACTGGACCTCGGGAAAGCTCTTGATGATGCGGTCCTGACCCTGCAGCAGCTCGACCGCCTTGGTGACCGAGAGACCTGGCGGCGTGACCGGCATGTAGAGCCATGTCCCCTCGTTCAGATCGGGCATGAACTCGCTGCCCAGATGGGCCGCCGGATAGATCGTACCGGCGCCAATCCCGATCGCAAGGAGGACGAGCAGGACCGGTCCCCGCAGCACGACGCGGATTACGGGACGATAGAGCGCGATCAGCACGCGATTGATCGGATTACGCGCTTCGGGAAGGATGCGGCCGCGCACGAAGGCCAGCATCAGGACCGGCACCAGCGTCACCGCGAGCAGCGCGCCGCCCGCCATGGAAAAGGTCTTTGTGTATGCGAGCGGCTTGAACAATCGTCCTTCCTGCCCCTCCAGGGCGAACACCGGCAGGAAGGACACGGTGATGATCAGCAGGCTGAAGAACAGCGACGGCCCGACCTCGTTCGCCGCCGCCAGCAGCGCCGGGCCACGCGCTTCACCGGGCGCCAGCCGCTCCACGTGCTTGTGCGCATTTTCGATCATCACGATCGCCGCATCCACCATCGCCCCGAGCGCGATGGCGATGCCGCCCAGACTCATGATGTTCGACCCGACACCGATCATGTGCATGGCCAGGAAAGCGAACAGGACGCCGACAGGCAGGGTCACGATCGCGACCAGCGCACTGCGGACGTGCAGCAGGAAGACGACGCAGACGAAGGAGACGATGAGACTCTCCTCGATCAGCGTGTGCCGGAGCGTGGCGATGGCACGCAGGATCAGGGCCGAGCGATCATAGACCGGCACAATGGAAACGCCCGGCGGCAGGCTAGGCAGCAGCTCGGCGATCCGCTGCCTGACGCTCCGGATCGTCGTCAAGGCATCCGCTCCGTCGCGCTTGACGACGATGCCGCCGACCGCCTCTCCCACACCGTCCAGTTCCGCGATGCCGCGCCGCTCGTCGGGGCCGAGTTCGACGCGCGCGACGTCTCCCACCGTGACTGGCGTTCCGACGGCGTCGACCTTCAGCACGATCCGCTCCAGATCGCGGACATCGCGCACATAGCCCCGACCGCGCACCATATATTCCGTTTCGGTCAGCTCGATGGTGCGACCGCCGACATCCTGATTGCCCTGCCGCACCGCATCGCCCACGCGCGACAGCGGGATACCGTAGGCCTGGAGCTTCCGGGGATCGACGACGATCTGATATTGCCGTTCGAACCCGCCAATGGCGGCCACCTCGGCGACGCCGGACGCCTTGGTCAATTGAAAGCGGATCACCCAATCCTGCAGGCTGCGCAATTCCGCCAGCGTGCGCTGTTTACCCTGGACGACATATTCGTAGACCCAGCCGACACCGGTTGCATCCGGCCCCAGCGACGGCGTGACACCCGCGGGCAGGCGCTTCTGCGCGAAATTGAGATATTCCAGCACGCGCGAACGCGCCCAGTAGAGATCGGTACCGTCGTCGAAGACGACGTAGACGAACGACGTGCCGAACGTCGAAAAACCGCGCACCACTTTCGAATGCGGCACGGCCAGCAACGCCGTGGTCAAGGGATAGGTGACCTGATCCTCGACGACCTGCGGCGCCTGGCCGGGATAGTCGGTATAGACGATCACCTGCGTGTCCGAGAGATCGGGAATGGCATCGAGCGGCGTGTTCATCACCGCCCAGACACCAGCCCCCACGAGGAACAACGTTGCCAGTATCACCAGCAGCGGGTTACGCGCCGACACCGCAATGATTCTGGCAATCATCGACCGGCACTCCCTGCCCGGGCAGGCTTGCTGTCCGGCACGGTAAAGGCCTGTAGGGCGGCGCGCAGATTACTTTCGGAATCGATCAGAAAGTTGGCGCCGACCACCACGCTTTCCCCCGCCTTCAGGCCATCCAGG
The DNA here is from genome assembly GCF_029309905.1 of Brytella acorum. Taxonomy (GTDB): domain Bacteria; phylum Pseudomonadota; class Alphaproteobacteria; order Acetobacterales; family Acetobacteraceae; genus Brytella; species Brytella acorum. Next base: position 96,826 of record NZ_JARBJP010000003.1, on the reverse strand, counting down.
ATCTGAGCCTCGTCATTGCCACGCGCGCCGACGCGCACCGAACGGGGTGCAAAACGGCCCTCCCCCGTTTCGACCAGCACAACCTGACGGGTGCCGCTGTCGATAACCGACGAGGACGGCACGACCAGCACCGGCCCCGCCATGGACGCAGGGACATCGATCGCGATATCGGCATACATGCCTGCCCGCAGCACACTATCCGCATTCGGCAACACGATCCGGATACGTCCGGTTCGCGTCTCGGTGGAGACGCTCGGATAGAGGAAATCGACGGTTCCGTCGAAGCGACGACCGGGAAAGGCGACAAGGCTGGCGTGCGCCTGCTGACCGACCCGCACCGCGCCCAGATCCTGCTCCTGCACTTCGGCAATCAGCCAGATCGGTGCGGTCGCCGCCGTCCGGTACAGCGGTTGGTCCGGCCCGACGCGCGCGCCCTCCACCGCCATCTTTTCGGTCACGACCCCGTCCGCCGGCGCAACGACCGGGATGTGCCGCACGGCATGCCGGGTGCGTCGCAGCCGCGCGATTTCGGTCTCAGGCGCCCCAAGAGAGCGCAGGCGCTCCAGCGCGGCCGTTGCCATAGCCGGGTCCAAACTGGTGGCAATCAGATATTCCTGCTCGGATGCAACCAGATCCGGCGCGTAGATTTCGGCCATGACCTGGCCACGCCAGACAGGATCGCCTGTGGCAGCGATATCGAGATGCTCGACCCAGCCGCCGACCCTGCTTGTCACCAAGGCGATGCGCCGTTCATCGAACTGGGCAATGCCGGTGGCATGCACGCTGCGGTTCAGCACCGGCTGCACTGCGGCAACGGAAGTCCGCACGCCGAGGATCTGCAAACGACCGGGCGGCACAAAAACCGTTCCCGCATCCCGGATCTCGTTCTCATAGACAGGGAGGTACGCCATCCCCATGGCATCTTTCTTCGGCACCGGCGAAGTGTCGGGCAGCCCCATGGGATTGCGATAAAATAGCACCCGGCCACGATCCGCCGACCGGGCCGAGGGACCGGAGGATCGCGAGGACGCGGCACCAGACCCCTGTGACCCGTCAGCATAGACCGGAACATAATCCCGACCCTCCGACGTCTTCTTCGGATTGGCGGAATAGGCGGGCTTGCCGTCCGGATCCTGGTAATAGAGTGGCGTTCGGTCAGTCGCCGTCGCCGGTCCTGGCGTAGCGGTCGAAAGCGGGAGCAACGCCAGGACCAGGGACAGAAGACGCACCTTCACAGATCACCCCCGATCAGGCGCTCGATGGTGGCCAGTTCCGTCTGTTCGTCGGTCTCGGTCCGGAGAAGCTCCAGCTCGGTGTCGTGCATCTGATGTTCCGCCGCGATCGCTGCCGCGAGATCGCCATGCCCCTGGCTGTAGCTGGCCAGCGTCGTCCGCGAGAGCGCGTCCGCCTGCGGCATACGCTGGCGACGGAGGAGGCTCTCCACATCGCGCGCCGCCTTGAGGCGGGCCAAGGCTTCGGCCAAGGCTGCCTGGATGGTCGCCATCGTTCCGTCGCGACGGCGCTCGGCGGCATCAAGGCGCGCGGTCTGCGCGTCTTCGTCGGCGCGCTTGGCACCGAACTGCACGGGGATGCTCAGCGAGACCATGGCGCTGAACCCCGTCGGGGCATTGGTCTGCACGACCGGGCCGCCGCCGACCGTCACATCGGGATACCAGGCCCGCTCGGCCAGCCGTCTCCGGCTTTCCGCCTCGTCGATTGCCGCGCTGTTCGCATGGACGGCGCCATTCCCGCTGCGCGCCCGGTCGAGCAAGCTCTCCACGCGCGGCAGAACCGCTGGGATCGGACGTAGCCGCATGGGCTCGGCCAATGGGGCGCCCGGGGGGCGGGCCAGCAGCGCATTCAGTTGGGCGGCGGCGGACTCTCGCTCGGCCTCCAGCCGGCTCGCCTCGATGACGGTGTTCGTCTCCTCCTCCTGGGCCTGGATCACGCCCGATTGGGCACCGTCGCCCTGGCCGTAGCGCACCATGGTCGCCTGCCGCATCTTGCGGGCGAGCGTCTGGATCTGCCGGTTGACCACCAGCGCGCGGGTAAAAGCGTAATAGCGCGCGAAGGCAATTTTGATCTGCGCGTCGAGTTCGTCCTGGGCGGCCCGCTCCCGGCCGCGCGCCGCGTCCACCTCGGACAGCGCCGCACGATGACGCAGATCCCGCTTTCCCCCGAGCGGGAAAGTTTGCGAGATCGTGATGAAGTTCATGCTGAACAGGCCGCCGGAGTGATAATTCTGGTAATTCTCCGTCAGCACCGGATCGTCCAGCGCACCGGCCGCTTCCGCCTGGGCCGCAGCGGCGGTCGTATCGAGTCCGGCGGCCCGCACCGCGGGGTTCAGGCGCTCGCCGAGCGCGAGCAGGCTCTCTACGGTGGCACCCGGCGGCCCTTCAGCCGCACGAGCAGCCCCGGATGAAACGATAAGAGCAGCCGCAGCCAGGAGCAGGCGCCCCGCCGCGTCACGGTTCCGCCGGGTTGCCATGCTATTTCTCCAGCGTGACAACAACGGAACCGCGCACCGTCTCGGTTTCACCCTGCACCTTGGCCGCGAGCGTGATCGCCCACGGGCCGGGAGCACCGGCATCGAGGTCGATACGATAGAGCCCATCGCCTGACGCCGGCTCGATGGTCGTGGGCGAGGTCATCGTCGCCATGCCCATGGGGCTCATGTCGGCCTTGCTCTCGAAGATGACGGCGTCCATGACCGGCTTGCCGTCGGGCACATGCACAAGCCGCACGATCATGACAGCCTTGTCACCGCTCAGATGTGCCTGCTTGCCGGCAGCCTCGAAACGATAATCCGTCGCTGCCGCGAATGTCGGTGACACAAAGGCACCGGTCACGACGACGCAGGAGGCGAGCGCCAACGCACCCGCGATCAGATATGTACGCATGATAATGGAATCCTTCCCGCCCCGGAAATCCGGGGATAGAGCGCTGATCGACGTCCGGTTGCGGTCAGGACGCGCGAATACGCGCGCTCCTGAACGCAGGACGTGCGGAAACCAACGCCGTCACGGCGCCGGTGGGATCAGGCGGTTCTGGGAGGGAAGGAAAGCGGCTCGGGCGAGCGGCCGACAGGAACACGTTCGGCAAGGCTATAGGCGATCATGCTGTAGCGGACCGGGCTTCCGATCGCCGCGGCCTGCGTTGGGCGATCAGGCACGCCGAGGCACTGCATGGTTTTCAGGCACTCCGGCGTCATGCCCTTGAACGGTGCGGTCGTTCCGGCGGGATGCATCGAGACCGACCCATCACAGCATGGCATGGCCGCATCCAGGCTCGTGGCCTGCTCGGCATTCTGCGGCGGCATAGCCTGCACGGTGGCCGCGCCCATAAAGGCAAGACCAACGATAACGAATACCAGACGTCGGAGAAAGCACCACCGCATACCGGCCATCATCTCGCAAACAGGCAAAGGGGGCAATCTCTTATGCACGGAGCGGAAGTCATGCCGCGCTCTTGGGCCGGTCGTTTGGGCTGGGACATCCCTCGCCACGCGAGGCCGGGCAACTCACTTGAATGTCCGATCTGCGGAAGGGACTCGGCCGATCCGCGTCCTCCATCCCTCCGCGCACCACAGATACTTGACCAGTGCCGCGATCGCGAGCACGAGCACGATCAGCGTGAGCAGGCCGAACAGGCCCATGCCCCATCCCATGCCCTGCATGCAGTTTGTCATCATGACGGCCTCCCATGAGGCAATGATGCGGCCCGGCATGGCGATCCGCACGAACCATGACGACGTTGGCATTGTCCCGACTGTTTTCAATGCCAAGAAGGGCATTCCCGGATGCGTTCCCCGCACGTCGCGAAGAACGACGTCATCGCCCGCACGCATCTGGCGGAGATCGACGGCAAGATGCGTGACTTGCAGGCCCTGCGTCGGGAACTGGTCGCGATGATCGGGCAATGCCACCATGGCACCGTCGCCGACTGCCGTATCATTGAGGCGTTGGCACCGCGTCAGTGAGCGTGGCCGTGCCGATGATGCAGGTCGGGATAATGCGGATGCCGATGGACCATCGGCATGTGCCGGTGCCGATGCGTGTGCGGTTCGCCCGTCGGATCGCCAGGCCCGTGCGCATGCTGATGGTGTTCGTCATGGCGATGCCGGTGCTCATGTTCCATGGCCTCGTGCGCATGCTCGTGATCGTGGCGCTCCGACAGGTGGAGCCACAACCCGAAACCCATCAGGCCGCCGGCGATCAGCAACCTCAGCGACAAGGGATCGTGGAGCACCACAACCGCCAGCAGCGCGCCGACGAACGGCGCAAGCGAGAAATAGGCCCCCGTGCGCGCGGCACCGAGATGGCGCAGGGCCAGCACGAACAGGACAAGGCTCACCCCGTAACCCATGAACCCCACGGCTCCAGCGGCGCCGAGTCCCCCGACAGTCGGCAGGACACCGCCCCTCCCGAACGCCAGCAGAAGATTGACCGTCCCTGCGACCAGCCCCTTGAGCATTGCGATCTGCATCGGATCGGCCGCAGAAAGTTTGCCGGTCAAGTTGTTGTCGATCCCCCAGCACAGGCAGGCCGCTGCGATGAACAGGGCGCCCTGGTCAAGCATCGCATGCCCCTGCCATGATAATAACGCGGCGCCCGAGAGAATGGCGAAGGCGCCCAGCAGAAGCCGCCGGTCCACGTTCTCGCGGAATACGATCCAGGCAATCCCCATCGTCGCCAGCCCTTCGAGATTGAGCAACAGCGACGCGCTGGCCGCGTCGGTGCGCGCCAGCCCCAGCATCAACAGCAATGGGCCGGCAATCCCACCCGCCAGGATCACCAACGCCAACCAGGGCAAGTCCCCACGCCGCAACGGCGCTTCCGCAACGGGGCGTCCACGCATCCAGCGCAACAGATGCACCGCCGCCAGACCGATCCCGGAACCGAGATAGAGCAGCCCGGCCATCATCCACGGATCGACGGAGCCAAGGAGAAGCTTGGCGAACGGTGTGCTGGCTCCAAACAGGATCGCGGACAATAATGCGAAAAGGATGCCAATGCGGTTCATGGCCCGATCCTACCGCACGGTGGCTCAATCGAGAATGGGCCCCGCTGCAAGCGATGAGCAGACTACCGCCCGCGCTCTACGCTTCGATTTTGATGATAACGTGCCGGTTTTCCAAATGGATACACGATGCATGGACCGCACCGTCAAACGGCGATCGTCACATTACTGGCCAGGACGACACCATTACTTCATCGCCGCTGCCGCCCCAGGTCTATGTCGAACCGTCTCCGCAGCATGCCAGTCGCCCATGTTCCTGAACCGGCGGGCAAGGAACGTCGCCATAGGAGCAGAAGACGCAGCAATCCCCCGGCTTCGGTTTCAAGACGACGCCACAATGCGGGCAATCGTAAAAGAACTGGCAGGCATCGGTCGGCATGGTTTCCAGTGATTGCTGGCCACATGCGGGACAGGTCAGAAGCGAGGCAGGCCGAATCATCTTACAGACAGGCTCCTGAGCAGGACGGGTTCCAGGCGTGGCCACACCAATGCCGCCAGCACGATGAGCGCGGTGGCAAAGGATAGCATCTGGATAACCCCGATGCGTCGCCGGATAGACCCACTTTCCACACCCGCACAACAGACCCTGGCCTGCCGCCGATTGAGCGCCCAGGCGCTGACCAGCGCCGCGACCGCCAGCGCAATCAATGGCACGCGCCATGGCGCAAGTCTCGACAGAACACTGAAAACCCCCGCACCGGCGCCCAGAGAAGCGAAGGCGAGCGGAATGAGGCAGCAGGACGACGCGATCAGCGCACCCACACCGGCGGCCATACCGCCCGCGACACACAGGACTCCACCTCTTTCCATGCCCATGCGGCTACGTGATGTTCGTTGAGGCAGGTCCGCCGTCTCATCCATGATCGTCACTTTCCCATTGCGTCGCGCTTCATGCTACACCCCGTAGTGGCTACGGACTCAAGAGCAGGAGTGACGCATGGTCGCCATCACGATCGGCAAGCTGGCATCGGAAACCGGCGTTCATCTGGAGACGGTGCGCTACTATGAGCGCATCGGCCTCATTCCCGCGCCGCGAAGGGCGCGTAATGGCTATCGCCATTATCGGGCCGAGGATGTCAGGCGCCTGTCATTCGTCCGACGCGCGCGGGATCTTGGTTTCGACATCGAGGAAATCAGAACCCTGCTCGCCTTGGCAGAACCCGGCCTACCCTCCTGCGACGAGGTCAGAACACTCGCCATAGCTCATCTGGGCGACATCCAGAGCAAGATCTCCGACCTGCAACGGCTCGCATCGCTCCTGACAACAAGCATCGAACAATGCCGTGAGTCGGAGGCCCTGACTTGCCCGGTGCTCGATATGCTGGGTGCCTCTGCGATCGGAAGCACGCCCAACCCGTGACGTATCGTTCCGGGAGGCGGTTAAGGTCTTGGCGTGGGTCCAATAATGGCGTCCGATCCGCGGCAGGCTACCCGCGCAAGAACCCAATCGCCACCGGCTCGATCCGTGGCCAGAGCCATGCAAGACACCCCATGATCGTGGCGAACCCCATGATGCCGAGCGTCTGCCAGCCAGGCCTGTGTCCTGTCTGGTACGCCTGATAACCCACCCAGAACCAACCGACAGCAACCGCCAGGATCGCGACCGGCGTCAGCCAGCGATAGGCGTTGGCGAACCAGGCGAGAATACCGCCTACTGACCCGAGGATCGCGGCCGGCAGCGCGAGCGGCACGACGCAGCACACGCCGCAGGCCAGCGCCGCACTGGACGCCGTCATGGCAACCGCGCTGGCCGCCTTGTTTCCCGATGCGCTCGCCTCGCTCATGCGCCGCACTCCGCCGCGCACCCGCAGGTCTTTTTCATCGGCGCGGTTGCTGGCTGACTGCGCGACGCAAACTGCTCAAGCAGCGTTTCCGCAGCCTCACGCGCATACTCCGGGGCAGTAATCGTCAGAGTCAGCGCATCCATACGTTCAGCGATGTCAAACGCGAGGAACGCGCAACAGGTTCGTTCGCCTTCGACCATACGCGCGATATCGTCCCGTGCGGCAGGATCATAATCCAGCACGAGATGAAGACCATCTCGGTGCGCTGACCGAAGCGCCCTGGCGTTGAGACTGGCGATCCACTCCAGCCGCCTCGCCAGATCGCTGTTCTCCAGTGTGCAGGCAAGTGGGGCAGGCTCGTTTGGCTTCGTCACGATACTCTCCTCGATGCCGTTCCGCCCGTTCGCGTGACGGTCTGGCGCTTGTTTACGAGTTCAAGTAACTTGAGGTTCAAGATATTTTTTACGCGAGTTTCCCCCCATGCCCGGATACAAGATCGGCGAGTTGGCCGAGCGCACCCGTACCAATGCCCCCACGATCCGCTATTATGAAGAGATCGGCCTGCTTCCACGTCCGGAACGACAGGAAGGCAATCAGCGGCGTTATGCTGAAGACGATGTTCGACGGCTTACCTTCATTCGGCGCTGCCGGGCGTTTGGCTTTTCGATCGATCAGGTTCGGGCATTGGTCGAATTGGTACAGGACCGTACGCGATCCTGTGCGGAAGCCCGCGACCTCGCGCATACTCACCTGATGGACGTCCGGGCGAAGTTGCGCGAATTGAAGGCGCTCGAGAAAAGCATCGCCGGGTTCGTCGCGACCTGCGACGCACAATGCGCCGGCGGTCCCGGCTCCGAGTGCGTGATTCTTGACGAACTTGCCACCATCGAGCCGGCGGGGAACCGCGCATGCTGCGAAAGTGCGGTCTGATCTTCGCCTATAATCCATCTTCGGATGGGAGAAACCTGATAGAACGAAAGAGATAAAAACGATGAATTCCACACCACCGAACGACATGGCCGGCACCCTGCGACGGGTCATCTCTCTCGTGGGACTTCTGAATCTTGCCTATTTTGGCATCGAATTCACGGTAGCGCTTGCCATCGGCTCGGTCTCCCTGTTCGCGGATAGCGTCGATTTCCTGGAAGACGCCTCCGTCAATTTCCTGATCGTAGCGGCACTCGGCTGGACGGCGCGCAGCCGGGCGCGGGTCGGAATGGCCCTTGCCGCTATCCTGCTGGTTCCGGCGCTCGCGACGCTCTGGACCGCATGGCAAAAATTCAATCTTCCGACACCGCCCCAGCCGCTCGTCCTGTCGGTGACAGGATTGGGGGCGCTTGTGGTAAATTTCTCCTGTGCGCTCATGCTGACCCGCTATCGCTATCATGCAGGCAGTCTGACGCGCGCTGCCTTCCTGTCGGCGCGCAACGACGTGCTGGCCAATATCGCGATCATCGTCGCAGGCCTGGTCACGGCCTTTCTGTGGCACGCCGCATGGCCGGACCTACTTGTCGGGCTCGGTATCGCCGCGATGAACGCCGACGCCGCCCGCGAAGTCTGGCAGGCCGCGCGCAATGAGCACCGCGCGGCAGCATAGCCCCCTCAATTTACGTCCGGGGCGCGAACAGGATCAGGCTGGCCCCGCCGAGGCACACTAGGGCACCAACAATCTCCCACCGGTCCGGGGTGCGCCCCTCGACCAGTCGCATCCACATGAGCGAGGCGGTGATGTAGACGCCGCCATAGGCTGCATAGGCCCGCCCCGCCGTATCCGTATCGATACGGGTCAGCAGAAAGGCGAACAGGACCAGCGACACCATGCCCGGAACGAGAACCAGCGGCGAACGCCCCAGCCGGAGCCAGCTCCAGAAGGCGAAGCATCCGCCGATCTCTGCAAAACCCGCGACGACATAGATGATGAAAGGTAGCACAAACCCCACTGTTACATACTTTCCAGTCAGGATCGTGAAGCAGCCACTCCACGATCACCATATCCCGCCATTTGAATGGCCCCGGGTTTTCGGAGACGTTTTCTATCCGGTTTAAGCGGCCAATGCATGCGATTTCTGTTGTGCATGGAAACGTGCCTCAGCCACTTCTGGCGGGATGTTTCCAATGGATGACAGAAGGCAACGATTATTGATCCAATTGACCCATTTAGAGGTGGCCAGTTCGATGCCGCCACGGGGCAGACACCACAAGGTTTGGCAAACGCGGCTTTGGAGTGGATACGCTGCGGATTACGGAGCGGCTCCGCGCCCGGCGGTTCAGGCCGAGCGAAAGTCCTGCTGCGGCTAAATCAGTTCTTCGCGATTTTTGACGTGTGCGTGTCGGTCCAGAATGATGACGTCGCCATGCTTCGCCTTCTCCTCGGGCTCGATGTGAATGTTGATCACAGCCTGCCCGAGCTGTGTCCTGAGTGCGTGCTCGATGTGGTCGCAGATCTCATGCGCCCTGCCGACGGTCATCCCCGTCGGGACCACGAGATGAAATTCAATGAATGTCGTGTTGCCCGCGACACGCGCCCGCACGTCGTGGGCTTCGATCGCCCCTGATGCATTCCCTGCGATCGTCCGGTCCAGGCGTGAAATCAATTCGGGATCGGAGACTTCATCCATCAGCCCGGCGACGGCTTCCCGCACGACACCATAACCTGCCCAAAGGATATTGACTGCGACCAGGCCGCCGATGGCCGGGTCAAGCCGGAGCCAACCAGTCACCGGGATCAGCGCAAAAGCGATCAGGACCGCAATGGTCGTCCAGACGTCCGTCAGGATGTGCCGGCCGCCCGCGACGAGCGCGGGCGACTTCCACTGCTTGCCATTGCGGATCAGTAGCAGCGCCCAGAACAGGTTTATAACCCCGGCGCTGCCATTCAGGGCCAAGCCCAGAAGCGGCGTGTCCGGTGCTTTCGGGTGCTGCCAGCCGATCCAGGCTTCCTGGAAGATCAGAATTGCCGTTGCGAGCACGAGGCCACCCTCGATGATCGCGCTCAGATATTCCGCTTTCTGGTGGCCATAGGGATGGTTTGCGTCTGCGGGTTGTGCGCTGACCCACAGGGCGATAAGCGCGCCGACGGCGGCCGCTACATTGACGATTGTTTCCAGCGCATCCGAGTAAAGCGCGATGCTGCCCGTCATCCAGTAGGCGGCAAGCTTCAGGGCCAGAACGACCAGACTGACGGCAAGTGTGCCCCATGCGGTCTTTATGGTGCGGTTCATGGGGACTACTCCTGCATGCTGCGACCCGTTTGCGATACTCGATGATTTGTTTACGACGCTTTGCACCCTGCCTCCGTGCCGAGATGTTCTGACGTGCATAAAGAATGATCGCTCAGGACCTGAATGATCCGACAGGTCCCGATTGTGTTGCATGAACACTGATCCAACATGCGTTGCAATTCGCCCTGGAGAGCCGTCAGGCGGGCAATACGGTTCCTGACCTCGATCAATTGGCGTTTTGCTATCTCATATGCGGCCATACAGTTTTGATTGGGATCGTCAGCAAGATCTAGTAATTCACGGATTTCATCTAGTGAAAATCCAAGTTCCCGCGCATGGCGAATAAAACTCAGGCGTTTTTTTGCTTCCTCTCCATAGACACGCTGCCCTCCTTCACTTCGGTCGGGCTCCTCAAGGATGCCGATCTGCTCGTAATAGCGGATGGTCGGCACCTTGACGCCAGTTGACCCGGATAATTTTCCGATACTGAACATAAAAGCCCCCTTGAACCTCTAGCGACTAGAGGAAGTAGATAACGGATTCGCTGCTGGGTGAACAGGAGAATCCGGATGCCGGACAGGCGCGAGTGGGATGTCACGGGCATGGACTGTGCTGCTTGTGTCAGCAAGGTGAAGGGCGCGCTTGGTCAAATCGCAGGCGTCCAGAATGTAGAGATTTCCCTGGTGTCTCAGAAACTGCGACTGACCATGGATGAGAATGCGATTTCCGTGACCAAAGTCGAAGAGATGGTCAGGAGCCTGGGATATGGTATCCGGCGCCTCAATCCTGCCACTGTAGCTGACATTGTATTTGCTCAGGATGCGACGAATGACGCCGGCGCGCCTGATACGCCCTGGTATAAAACCGGAAAGGGACGACTTGTTGTCACGACCGGTATTTTGTTGGTGCTGGCCTGGGGTATCAGCCTGATCGCACCAAACGAGATGAAACCCTGGCCATTTGTCGGGGCCTGCCTGGTAGGGCTTTTTCCGGTTGCCCGCCGCGCCTTAGCCTCGCTCCGGGTTGCTCAGCCGTTTTCCATCGAAGCCCTGATGATGATCGCGGCGATCGGTGCGCTATTTATCGGCGCGGCCCAGGAGGCTGCACTCGTCGTCTTCCTCTTCGCGGTCGGGGAACTCCTTGAGGGCGTTGCCGTCAGTCATGCCCGTGATGGTATCCGCGCGCTCGGAGCGTTGGTACCGAAAATCGCCTTGCGCGAAGACACTGCCGGTATCCGGGAGGTTCCTGCTGTCGAACTCCGACTAGGCGATGTGGTCCTGGTCCGGCCGGGAGACCGCATTCCGGCGGATGGAGAGATTATTTCCGGCGTAAGTGGCATTGATGAAAGTCCGGTCACTGGTGAGAGCGTGCCAGTGTCGCGTGGGCCGACGGATGCCGTCTTCGCCGGCTCGGTCAACACGGAAGCTGCGTTGCGGGTTCGCGTGACCCGCACTGCGGCGGACAACACCATCTCCCGCATCATCCATCTTGTAGAGCAGGCCGAGGAGGCACGCGCACCGACTCAACGGTTCATCGACCGCTTCAGCCGTTGGTACATGCCGACGATCGTCGTGCTTTCGGCGGTCGTCGTATGCCTTCCCCCACTGGCGTTTGCTCAGGCTTGGTCGGTCTGGGTTTATCGCGGGTTGTCCCTTCTGCTGATTGGTTGCCCCTGCGCGCTCGTCATATCGGTTCCCGCAGCCATAGCGTCCGCGCTGGCCCTGGGGGCACATAACGGGCTGCTCATCAAGGGAGGAGCGGTCATCGAGGCCACTGCGCGGGTGAAGACAGTCGCACTCGACAAGACTGGAACCCTCACACTGGGACGGCCTGACGTCACCGACATCATCGTGCTGGACAGCTTGCCCGAAACTCAGGTTCTTGCTGTCGCCGCCGCCGTTGAAGGCGCGTCCAGCCATCCATTGGCCCAGGCTATCCTGCGCCGAGCCCAGAGTAACGGGCCGGGTATCGACATTCCCGTTGCACAGGAGAGCAGGGCAATTCCCGGAAGAGGGGTGACAGGCCGCATTGACGGAATGGATTTCACGATCTCCAGCCCCCTTCAGGCGGTACGCGACGGCGCGTTGTCAGCTACTGACACCGCACGTGCCACCGAACTTGAGGCGGAAGGAAAAACCGTTGCCGTCTTGTATGGTGACAAGGCACTCGCGTTGATTGCCCTCCGTGACGAGCCGCGCGCGGACGCGGCAGAAGCCATGCGCCAGTTACGCAACCTCGGTATTACGCCGGTCATCCTGACGGGCGACAATAGCCGGACAGCCGCCGCGATCGCCTCAATGCTGGGGGCGCATTACAAGGCCGAACTGCTGCCGGAGCAGAAGTTGGCCGAAATACGGGCTCTGGCCGCGCAGGGCGGTGTTATGATGGTCGGAGATGGCATCAACGACGCGCCTGCACTCAAACAGGCAACTGTCGGGGTCGCAATCGGCTCGGGGACCGATGTTGCCCTGGAGGCAGCCGACGCCGCCATCCTGCGGAACAGAGTCTCCGATATTCCAGCGCTGATCCGCCTCGCCCGTTCGACCATGCGAAATGTTCGTCAAAATGTCTCGATCGCTCTTGGGCTGAAAGGAGTGTTCCTGATTGCCACCATCGCGGGGCTGACAGGGCTCTGGATCGCCATTGCGGCCGATACCGGGGCAACCGTTCTCGTCACCCTCAACGCGCTGAGGCTGCTGCGCTCCCGCAGCCTCGATGCAACATCGTAAAATATTATGAGAATTTTCAGTCGAATGTCCGTGTGTTGTGTTCGGTGTCGGTGGAAATCTGTGGCGGCGAGCCTCGCAATGGCTTTGGTGTCGGGTGGCGTGGCCACAGCCGACGATACGACAGCGATTCCCGCCACCTTGCATGATGTCATCGCAGCAGCATGGACGAATGATCCTGCCCAGAATGATCTCGCGACTCAGGAAGCTGGGGCAAAGAAACGCCAGCGTGCCGCGAAATCCTGGTTCGCAGGTGGGCCATCGGTCGATGCTCAATATTATGACGACAGACCCAGCGGCCGTAACTATGCGTACCGCACGACACAGGTGGGTCTCTCCGTTCCTCTCTGGCTGCCAGGACAAGGAACGGCAACTGAGCATGTGGCTGAAGCCGATGCACAGGCCGCTGTAGTACAGAAGGATGTCGCCCATATGGCGGTGGCCATTCGTGCCACGGATGCCATCGGGGCTGTCCTGCTCGCCGAGCGACGGCGATCTGCCATGGATTCCACACTGGCTGCGTTGCGACGCATGGCCAGGGCCGTGCGGGCATCGAGCCATGCAGGAGAAAGCACATCGGCGGAACAGCAGGCGGTGGATGCGCGGATCGCTCTTTCGGAAAGCGATCGCAATGCCATCGACGAGGAAGTCGAGGCCGGCCAGGCCAATCTGGATATTCTGACCGGCCATCCGACGAAAGCCGGTCTGTCGGAAATCGACACGCACTGGCCGCTATTCCTGCGAGCGACCGCGCGGCCATGGAGCGAGGCGAACGACCCGCGCGTGCGTGCGGCTCACCAGAGCGTCACGGTCGCCACGGAACAGGATCATCTTGCCGCTCACAGTTATATGCCCAATCCGGAAATCGGCGTCGGCGTGATCAATCAGGGCCAGTACGGTTCGCCATGGGACACGCAGGTTGGGGTCAGTCTCAGGATGCCGATCCCAAGTGACGTCACATCGGTTCCCGTGAGAACGGCCGCTCAGAGTGCGCTTTCCACCGCCATCCGGCAGGAGATCGCCACCCAGAGGACCGTCAGGGCCGAGATGGCGCGCGTCCAGGCACATCTGAAAAACACATCGGCCTCGATCGTCAGTACGGCTCAGGCCGCGCACGAGATGCTTGCGCGCGCGGACGCCATGGAGCGGTCGTGGCGATCCGGTGAAACATCACTCATAGAGGCGCTTCGTGCCCGCATGGATGCCTATAACGCCCTGCTGACCTTCAGCCAGGCCGAAATCGATCATCGCATTGCGATCGTCAGAACTGTTATCGCCTTGGGGTACATACCATGAGATCGACCTGTATCCTCGTTGTCGCAGCCCTATTCGTGGCTTTACCTCACCTGGCTTTGGCGGAAGAAACAGAGGGGTGGCAGCAGACCGTGACCATGGATGCAGAAGCCCGGCAGGCCGAGGGTCTTGAAACCGTCAAGGTTAAAAAAGGCTCCGTAAGACCCCGAATTCAGGCGATGGCGAGTGTAACGGAGAACATCGCGCGTTCCGTGTCCATACGGCCGGCAGGCGATGGCAAAGTCCGCGCGGTCTACGTCCTGCCCGGCCAGCAAGTCACCGTCGGCCAGACGCTCGTCTCCTATATTGATCACTCATTGCATGTCGTCGATCTCCAGCTTGCCCAGGCGAAAGCTAGTCTGGCCAGCGCCCAGGCCAACCTCGCTGATACTGCACTGGCGTACCGTCGTGGTAAGTCATTGGCCGGGGCCACAGTCTCCGCGGGCGAAGTGTCGCGTCGCCTTGCCGTGATGCACGAGGCGCAGAACGCTGTCCACTTTCAGGACGCTGCGGTCAAAACCCTGACCCATCGTCTTGAGGAAGAATTCACCTCGCCAACGGAACGGATCGTGGACTTCGAAAATTCGGTCCTGATCGCGCCGGTTGATGGCATGGTCGAACAGGTCGGTACGGCTGTCGATAATGATATTTCGCCCACAGACGTCGTAATCAGGATTACGAGTCTGGAAACCGTATGGGTCGTGGCTAACGTCCGCCCCGAAGATGCATCAGACATTTCAATTGGCACTGAGATGACGTTCATGCCCGTGGGAGCCGATCCCGCGCAAGCCGCGATGGCAAAGGTTCAGACCATTGAAGGTACTGCCGATCCCGAAACTGGGCTGGTGAAGGTTGTCGCGACATTTTCGGATCCGCGTCGGAGATTCCGGCCCGGCACCCAGCTCAATGCCTGGCTTCCTGCGCAGGAGCAGGCCAGCGGTCTGATCGTGCCGTCCGCCGCCCCGCAGAATGTCGACGGGCATATGGTGGTGTACCGGCAGACCGGCGCCGATACGTTTCAACCTGTTCCCGTTCGTGTGCTCCTCGAAGGGCCAGAGCAGAGCGTGGTGTCCGGAGATCTCAAGCCTGATGACACTATCGTCGCAAAGGGGAGCTTTACGCTCAAGGCGATGGCGCTTCTGTCCGGTCTCGATGGAGACTGAAAATGCTCTTTGAATTCTTCCAGAAGCAACGCTTTTTTGTTTTCGGTCTGATTTTTGCCCTCCTGATAACCGGACTGGCCTGTGTCGAAGGGCTTCCTGTCGAGCCTGTTCCCGACATTTCACCCCGCCAGGTCATGGTGACGGTTACTGCTCCCGGGCTTGCGACCGAGGAAGTCGAAAAGTTGATTACCTTTCCGGTCGAGACCAGTCTGACTGCTCTTCCGGGTCTCATTGATTTGCGCTCGGTATCAAGGACGGGTGTATCTGCGGTCTATCTACAATTCGACGATGCGACAGACATCGACTTGGACCGCGCACGTGTCGCCGAACGTCTGCCGGCCGCTCGTGAGAGTGTCGCCGTTCCGGGTGTCAGCGTTCAGATGGGGCCGCGGACGACCGGCATGGGCGAGATCATGCAGTTCCAGATCCGCGGACCTGGCTATTCGCTCCTGGACCTCAACCGCATCATGCACTGGACGGTCGCGCCTGAACTGAGACTTCTAGCGGGCGTGGCCGAGGTCAATATCAATGGTGGCGCGGAACAGACCTTTCAGGTCACGCTCGACCCGCTTCGGCTGCGTACCTACGGAGTCACGGTGACAGACGTCTATCAGGCAGTTGACCGTAATAACGCCTCGGCTGGTGGTGGCTGGATTGCCCACCAGGCCGAGCAGCAGGTGATTGTTGGCCGTGCCCTGGTCGGCGACCTGAATGATTTCGGTCTGATCCCGGTCAGAATCGGCCGGAACGGGCATGTCATCCGGGTCCAGGACGTGGGGAGTATCGCACTGGGTCCGCGGACGCGCCTCGGCGCGGCGACCCGGGACGGAAACGGAGAGATCGTCCTGAGCGCGGTAATGATGCAGGACGGAGCAAGCTCGAATGCCGTTCTTGCAAATATCCGCAAAGCACTTCCTGGTATCCAGAAGTTGTTGCCAGCCGGCGTGACGCTTGACCCCTACTATATGCGCTCGACGCTAACGGGAGAAACCATTTCCACCGTCAAGGAAAATCTCCTGATCGGCGCGGCTCTGGTGCTTGTCGTTCTTATCGTGGTTCTGGGTGACTGGCGCGCGTCGCTGGTCATTGCCTCCGCCATCCCCGCCGCGCTGTTGTCAGCCTTCATCGGCATGAGGGTTTTCGGGGTCTCGGCCAACCTGCTGAGCCTCGGCGCAATTGATTTCGGTATGATTGTCGACAGCTCTCTCGTTGTCGTCGAGCACTTCATGACGTTGAGGGAGGCTGAAGGCACAAAGCGTTCCATGCGGGACACAGCTATTGAAGCGGCGAAGTCTGTCGTCAGGCCGGTGACATTTTCGATTTTCGTGATCATTATGGTCTACCTGCCGATCCTCACTCTGGAAGATATCGAGGGCAAGATGTTCCGCCCCATGGCGCAGACCGTCGCCATGGCGTTGCTGGCATCACTGATTTACTGCTTCATTTGCATCCCCGTCCTTGCAGCAGTACTCCTGCGTGATCCGAAGTCTCACCAGGAGACGAGGTTCGTGCAGTTTGTGCGACGCTATTACGAGCCGATGCTGGCCTGGAGCGAAAAGCATAGCAGGACAGTGATCATCGTCACGATCTCTGTGTTCCTCGTTTCGGTTGGCCTGGCCACGCGGTTGGGTGGGGAGTTTATACCGACGCTGGAAGAAGGCTCCCTGACGACAACGGTCACGCGCTGGCCGAGCGCCTCACTGCCTACCGTCATTGATGAAATCGGGAAACAGGAACGAATCATCCGTTCGTTCCCTGAAGTTCAGACGGTGGTAACAAATATTGGCACACCGGCTGTTCCGACAGATCCTATGGGCCCCAACGAGTCAGACAGTTTCATCATTCTGAAGCCCCTCTCGCAGCGGAAGACCGGGCGGACCCAGGATCAGTTGGTTCAGGCGATGGCCGACACCCTCAAGGCGAAGCTCCCCAGTGCCAATTACGAATGGTCACAGCCGATCCAGATGCGAATGGATGAATTGCTCTCAGGTGTTCGCACTCAAATAGCTATCTCCGTTTATGGCGATGACTTGAAGGAACTGGCGAAACTGGCCGATGAAGTGACCTCAGCCGTGGCGGCGGTTCCGGGGGCTGCGGATGTTGCCCCACAGGGCGACGGAACAGTGCCCTTCATGCATATCGACATCAATCGGGATGCCGCAGCCAGACGTGGGGTGGCCGTGTCCGACGCTCTTGCCCAGATCACGGCTATCGGTGGATTGATCGGAAAACCTGTTGTTGTGGGCAACGCGATCATACCAACTCAGATCCGCCTTGATCCGACTTCGACCCTGTCAGTTTCGATGATCGGAAATCTGCCCGTGCGCAGGTTGGACGGACAAGGGTGGGTCTTGCTGTCGGATATTGCGAAACTACAGGTGATAGACGGCCCTTCCCGGATTGATCGGGACCGTATTCATAGGCGCGTCATTGTTCAGGCCAATGTCCGGGGGCGGGACGTCAGTTCCTTTGTCGCAGCGGCGCAAAAAGCGGTTGCGGAGAAGGTCAGACTCCCGTCAGGCTATCGTCTTGAATGGGCCGGACAGTTCGAGAACCTGAAATCGGCAATGCAACGTCTGGGTCTGGTTCTACCCATCGCTCTCTTGTTGATATTTGCGCTCCTGATTGCAGCATTAGGATCATTCAGGGCGGCCTCCCTGGTATTCATCAATCTCCCTATAGCAGCGACGGGAGGAATTTTCGCACTGACCTTGCGTGGGTTGCCGTTTAGTATTGCTGCCAGCATCGGTTTCATTGCGCTGTTTGGTGTGGCCATTCTCAATGGCGTCGTTCTTGTAAGTCAGATCCGCGCGCTTCAGGAAGCCGGCATTGATGCGGCAACGGCGGCATTCGAGGCAGCACGCGCCCGATTCCGGCCTGTCATCGCGACCGCAAGCGTCGCTAGTCTGGGCTTCTTCCCGATGGCGTTTTCGGGAAGCATGGGCGCGGAGGTCGAGCGGCCGCTTGCGACTGTTGTGATTGGAGGTCTTGTGACATCGACCCTGCTCACTTTGCTTGTTCTACCAACCCTTTATGCTAGCCTGTTTCGGAAGCGCTGAATTCAGAGGACATACGAGCCTTTTGTGACTACTTCATTTCACCGTTGCCGCCAACCATGGCGTTTGCATCCCACACTAACCTTCCTGTGCGGTGGATGTCGGTCGGTTAGGATGCGGCCGATCATCAGGAATTTCAAAGTCTGTACACTCGTTCGATTCACGAAGAAGACCTAGAAGTGCATCAGGAACGGGCTCATTGATAATGCTACCAAACCGCGCACGAAAATGCTGTTTTATCCAGAATTTGACGATCTGGTCCTCAGACTCGATGTCCATCTCCGAATACCTTCCATGACCGATCAGTGAATTAAGTCACGGTCCTGCGGCCCCAACGTCATGAGGTGATCCACGATATTTCGTACATTCATCCAGAATTGCGCGCTGTCGCTCTGACCCGCGTCAACACATCGCAAGACATGCGTATGCGCTTTGTTCCGCGCTCCACTCCATCCGAAGGATCGGATCAAGGCGTCTGCCATGTCTGACGCAGAACACTTATCGGAAGTTTCGTCATCGTTTTCTATCGCCAAATCCGCTCTCCGTCTCGCACGACATGACGACGACGGAAGCGAATTGAGGGCGTGACTCCCCGTACCCGCCTGGCGTCGGGCGGGTCGAAAGGTGTTTTGCACTGGGCGTAGCCACCTCCTGCCTATTCCCCTGCTGAGAACAGCCAAAGCTGTTCACCGCAGGACCGTAGGTCCGGGTGTTCTATTCGGCAGGCCACCCGACATAGGAGGCCGCCCAGTTGCAAAAAAGCGTTTCGACACGCTGATTTCAGGATAGCACATGGGATATCCCCATGTCACCCTTACGTAAGCGCGCGTGCGCGCTGCACCTTCGCGATGCATATCCGTCAACTCGGCAAAAAGTTTGGAGATGAAGCGAGTATTGATTAATGAAGTCGTAGCATTCTCTGCTTTGACCAACACTGTATTCAGAAGTTCCTATACTCTGCTATTCTTCTAAAAAGAAATTCCATGTCTCTATATTTCCAATAATTCCTATTCTTTTTAACATATTTTCCATCCGATGCAGGCTGCGCTGCCGATCGTCCATTCCTCATTGTCATTGCCGTCACCGTAATTTTGAAGCTCAGCCCTATCTCCGAATCGCCTGCTACCGGTGTGTCCCAGGATCGGCTGGGCGGACCTTGTCCGCACAGCGCAAGTATTTTTTCGCTCTGGTTTGCCCGGCTGCGAACAACGCTTAAAAGCACTTGAACGCAGGAATCCGCCGTTCCTTCCTCCTCTAAAAGGGAGGGCTCCCGATGTCGGGCACCAAGATTCTTTGGGGGCAGATCATCGTCGTCTTGGCGATCGTCCTGCTGACCATGTGGACTGCGACCGAATGGATCGCTTGGAAGCTGGCCTTCCAGGCTGAACTCGGGCGACCCTGGTTCGTAATCCTGCGGTTCCCATTCTACTTTCCGCCCGCGTTCTTCTGGTGGTGGTATGCGTATGACGCCTATGCGCCGGAGGTCTTCGCACGGGGTGCCTATATCGCCGCGTCGGGCGGCATCCTGGCTGCGGTCACTGCGATCGGGCTATCGGTCTGGCGCGCGCGCGAGGCGAAGCGGATCGAGACATATGGCTCGGCCCGTTGGGCTGACGCCAAGGAGATCGCCCAGGCCGGCCTACTTGACCCCGACGGCGTGGTACTAGGCCGCTATCGTCAAGAGTACCTGCGGCATGACGGGCCAGAGCACGTCCTGACCTTCGCACCAACGCGCAGCGGCAAGGGTGTCGGCATGGTCATCCCCACGCTCCTGACCTGGCCCGGTTCGGCCATCGTCCACGACATCAAGGGTGAGAACTGGGAGCTGACGGCGGGATTCCGCGCCCGTTTCGGACGTGTCGTGTTGTTCGATCCCACCAACGCAGCCTCGTCCGCCTATAATCCTTTGCTGGAGATTCGGCGCGGGGAGTGGGAAGTCCGTGATGCCCAGAACGTCGCCGATATCCTCGTAGACCCGGAAGGCAGCCTGGAGAAGCGCAACCACTGGGAGAAGACTTCGCACTCCCTTCTCGTCGGCGCCATCCTGCATGTCCTCTATGCCGAGCCCGACAAGACTCTGGCCGGTGTCGCCAATTTCCTGTCGGACCCGAAGCGCCCGATCGCCACCACGCTGTCAGCGATGATGCGGACGAAGCATCTTGGCGATGCCGGCCCGCATCCCGTCGTGGCCTCGGCCGCGCGCGAACTGCTGAACAAGTCCCCCAACGAGCGCTCGGGCGTGTTGTCCACAGCCATGTCCTTCCTCGGCCTCTATCGCGACCCGGTGGTCGCGGAGGTGACGCGGCGCTGCGAATGGCGGATCGCCGACATCGTCGGCGCCGATCGCCCGGTGACGCTCTACCTTACCGTGCCACCGTCTGACATCAGCCGCACCAAGCCGCTGATCCGTCTGGTGCTGAACCAGATCGGCCGGAGGCTGACAGAAGATCTTGATGCTGCGGCGCGGCGGCGGCGTGTGCTGCTGATGCTCGACGAATTCCCGGCCCTCGGGCGTCTGGATTTCTTTGAATCGGCGCTGGCCTTCATGGCGGGCTACCGGATCAAGAGCTTCCTGATCGCCCAGTCCCTCAACCAGATCGAGCGGGCCTACGGGCCGAACAATTCGATCCTCGACAACTGCCATGTCCGCGTGAGCTTCGCCACCAACGACGAACGGACGGCCAAACGTGTCTCCGACGCGCTCGGAACCGCCACCGAGATGAAGGCGATGAAGAACTACGCGGGCCACCGTCTTTCGCCTTGGCTGGGCCATCTGATGGTTTCGCGCTCGGAGACGGCACGCCCGCTGCTGACGGCGGGAGAAGTCATGCAGCTCCCGCCAGCGGACGAGATCGTCATGGTCTCCGGGCTGTATCCGATCCGTGCGAAGAAGGCCCGTTACTTCGAGGATGCGCGCTTCCAGGAACGCATTCTGCCACCGCCAAAGCCTACGCCCCCGAAGGACGGGTGCCCGGACGACTGGAGCCGCCGCCCCCTCCCACCCAGGCCGCCGGCACCCGATGCGGCGGCCGAAACGCGGACAGTGGAGGACGAGGAAGAAGACCCGAAGCAGTCCGCCCGGCGCCATCAGCCCGAACTGGACGAAGGCACTGTCGAGAAAAAGGAGCCGATGGAGAACGAGTTCACGCCCGATCCGGTCGATGAATTCGACGACATCGCGCCCCGCAACAACCGGATGAATGATCTCATGCGCGGTGTCGCCCGGCAGGCGTCGCTCGACCGTGGCGATGAGCTTGAGTTGTGAGGCCGCAATGGCAATGCCGAAAAAGAAGGCCCAGATCTCCGTCTATCTCGATCCCGAGGTGATGAAGACTCTGTCCGCCTATGCCGCGCGACGCGCGCAGCCGATGTCGCTGATCGTCGAGGCCGCTGTCGCCTCCTTCCTTTCGCCCGATGGCGAGGAGCGCCGCGAGGCTGCCACATCGAAGCGTCTCGACCGGCAGGACCGGCGCCTCGCGCGGCTGGAGCGTGATATTGGCATCACGGTGGAGACCCTGGCGCTGTTCATCCGCTTTTGGCTGACCACGACCCCGCCACTTCCCGAACCGGCCGCCAAGGCAGCGCGGGCACAAGCCGGAGCGCGCTACGATAATTTCGTCGCGGCCCTCGGCCGCAGGCTGGCTCAGGGACCACGACTCCAGCAGGAAATTCCGGAGGACGTTTCGGACCCCGCCGCACAGGATGATCCGGAGTCGTAATTTTCGCACCCCGCAAGTATTTTTGCCCTCCGTCTCGCTGCGTTTCTACGACGCCTGAATTCTTGTTGAACCGCCCCGTTTCCTGCCTTTCCTAATGATCCCCGTCGCCGTGCGCCCATCGCGCTCGGCTTATACCGGGGAAGATCATGTCGGTTTCCGCCATCAACCAAGGGGCAAGGGTACGGAGCATTTCCATGCTGCGTACGGCGATGGGGCCTGCGATCGCCGGGCACCTTGCCGATGCGGCTGTGGTCGAGCTGATGCTCAACCCCGATGGGCGGCTGTGGGTCGACCGTCTGTCTGAGGGGCTGGCTGATACGGGTGATGTGATTGCACCAGCCGATGCCGAGCGCATCGTCCGCCTGGTCGCACACCATGTCGGGGCGGAGGTGCATGAGGCAGCCCCGCGCGTATCGGCGGAATTGCCGACTGGCGAACGGTTTGAGGGATTGCTGCCGCCC
The DNA here is from genome assembly GCF_029309905.1 of Brytella acorum. Taxonomy (GTDB): domain Bacteria; phylum Pseudomonadota; class Alphaproteobacteria; order Acetobacterales; family Acetobacteraceae; genus Brytella; species Brytella acorum. The sequence goes on along the minus strand of NZ_JARBJP010000003.1, from coordinate 74,384 downwards.
GTTGTGACCGCCCCAAGTTTCGCGATCCGCAAGCCCGCTGTCGCCGTGTTCACCCTCGACGACTATGTCGAGGCCGCGATCATGACAACGGACGAGGCGGCATTCCTGCGCCGCGCTGTCACGGAACGGAGGAACATTCTGGTCGCGGGCGGCACATCGACGGGCAAGACCACGCTGGTCAATGCCCTCCTGGCCGAGGTTGCGAAAACCGGCGATCGCATCGTGCTGATCGAGGACACGCGCGAACTGCAATGCACGGCGCCCAATCTCATCGCCCTGCGCACCCGTGAGGGCGTCATCACCCTGTCGGATCTCGTCCGGTCCGGTCTCCGCCTGCGTCCCGACCGTATCCCCATCGGTGAGGTACGTGGGGCCGAGGCCCTTGATCTGGTCAAGGCATGGGGTACTGGCCATCCGGGCGGTATCGGCACGCTGCACGCCGGATCGGTGCTGGCTGCCCTGTATCGTCTGGAACAACTGATCCAGGAAGCGGTGGTCACGGTGCCACGCGCCATGATCGCGGAAACCATTGACGTGATCGCTGTCCTGTCTGGACGCGGGACGGCCCGTCGCCTGTCCGAACTCGCCACCGTGGACGGGATTGATCCCGGCACTGGTGCCTATCGCATTCATTCAATCGATACCGATGGAGATTAGAAATGAACCTCACGCTGTTCCGTGTGCGTCGGCACGCGCCTGTCCTCTCCACCATGCTGCTGCTGTCCATCGCATGGTGCTCCTCGGCCCTGGCGTCGGGCTCCGACATGCCGTGGGAGGAGCCGCTCAACCAGATTCTGGAATCCGTGCAGGGACCGGTCGCCAAGATCATCTCGGTGATCATCATCACGGTCACGGGTCTGACCCTGGCGTTCGGGGAAACATCGGGTGGGTTCCGCCGCCTGATCCAGATCGTCTTCGGCCTGTCCATCGCTTTCGCCGCCAGCTCGTTCTTCCTGTCGTTCTTCTCGTTCTCCGGCGGAGCACTGATCTGATGGCGGGATATGACGATGACGCGTTGCCGGGGTTCCATGTCCCGGTGCATCGCTCGCTGACCGATCCCATCCTGCTGGGTGGTGCGCCCCGTGCCGTCGCCATCGCCAATGGCACGCTGGCCGCCGCGATCGCGCTGGGCCTGCGGCTCTGGCTGATCGGAGCCGCATTCTGGATCGTGGGCCACGGGCTCGCGGTCTGGGGGGCGAAGCGTGATCCGCTGTTCATCGAGGTCGGGCGGCGACATCTCCGTTACCCCGCCTGGCTGCGGGCGTAGGGAGGGCAGGGCGATGATGTCCCTTGGCGAATATCGCAATCGCGCCGCCCTCCTGTCGGATTTTCTCCCATGGGCCGTGCTCGTGGAGAAAGGCGTCGTCCTGAACAAGGACGGCAGCTTCCAGCGCACGGCGCGCATCCGTGGTCCCGATATGGATAGCGCCACGCCTGCCGAACTGGTCGGTGTCACCGCACGGCTCAACAGTAATCTCCGCCGTCTGGGCTCCGGATGGGCGGTGTTCGTCGAGGCGCAGCGCGTCCCGGCCACACTCTATCCCGAGAGCGATTTCCCGGATGCCGCCTCGCACATGGTCGATCTGGAACGGCGTGAGCAGTTCGAGGATGAGGGCGCGCATTTCGAGAGCCGGTATTTCCTGACCCTGGTCTGGCTGCCACCGGCGGAATCGTCCGACCGGGCTGCCCGGTTCCTGTTCGAGGGCAGGGAGCGCGAAGGGCCGGACCCACACGGCATACTCCATGCGTTCGTGGATCGCTCCGACCGGATGCTGGCGTTGCTGGACGGTTTCATGCCCGAGGCCACCTGGCTCAATGACGGTGAAACGCTGACCTATTTACATTCGACCATTTCGACGCGGAACCAGCGTGTCCGGGTGCCGGAAATCCCGATGCATCTTGACGCGCTGCTGGTCGATCAGCCGCTTTCGGGCGGGTTGGAGCCGAAACTCGGCGATGCCTTCCTGAAAACGCTGACGATCACCGGTTTCCCGTCGCGGACCTTTCCCGGAATCCTGGATGACCTGAACCGGCTGGCGATGCCCTATCGCTGGTCAACCCGTGCCATCCTGCTGGACAAGACGGATGCGACGAAAGTGCTGATAAAAATCCGTCGCCAGTGGTTCGCAAAGCGCAAGAGCATTACGGCGATTGTTCGGGAGGTGATGACCAACGAGGCGTCGGTTCTGGTGGATAACGACGCCGCCAACAAGGCGGCGGATGCGGACCTTGCCTTGCAGTCCCTCGGTGCTGATGACGTCGGGCAGGCCTACATCACCGCCACGGTAACGGTCTGGGATGGTTCCGCTTCCATCGCTACAGAAAAACTCCGTTTGGTCGAAAAGATCATCCAGGGCCGCGACTTCACTTGCATGGCGGAAAGCCTCAACGCCGTGGAGGCATGGCTCGGCTCTCTTCCCGGCCATATCTATGCCAATGTGCGCCAGCCACCCGTCTCGACGTTGAACCTGGCGCATATGATTCCGCTGTCAGCGGTGTGGGCTGGACCGGAGCGCGACACCCACTTCAACGCCCCGCCTCTTTTCTACGGCAGGACGGCGGGCGCTACACCGTTTCGTTTCTCGCTCCATGTCGGCGATGTCGGCCACACGCTGATCGCAGGACCAACAGGGGCGGGCAAATCCGTGCTGCTGGCGCTGATGGCGCTCCAGTTTCGGCGTTATGCGGGATCGCAGATTTTCGCCTTCGATTTCGGCGGGTCCATGCGTGCGGCGACGATGGCGATGGACGGGGACTGGCACGATCTTGGAGGCGGGCTGACGGACGAGGGCGATGGGCATTCCGCCGTCTCCCTTCAGCCGCTGGCAAGGATTGACGATCCCGACGAGCGCAAATGGGCCACGGAATGGCTGGGGCAGATCCTTGTCGGTGAAGGGGTAACGCTGACCCCCGAGGTGAAGTCTCACCTCTGGTCGGCGCTGAACTCCCTGGCGTCGTCGCCCGTTCAGGAGCGGACCCTGTCAGGTATGGTAGCACTTCTCCAGTCCAACGCCCTGAAGCAGGCAATGGCGGCATATTGCCTGGGTGGTCCCTATGGCCGCCTGCTGGATGCGGACACCGAGCGGCTGGGTGACGCCGATGTCGTGGTGTTTGAAACGGAAGGGCTGATCGGGTCCGGGGCGGCATCGTCCGTGTTGTCCTACCTGTTTCATCGGATCGAAGGACGGCTGGATGGCCGTCCGACCCTGCTGGTCATTGATGAGGGCTGGCTGGTTCTGGATGACGGGGACTTTGCTGGCCAGCTTCGGGAGTGGCTGAAAACCCTGCGCAAGAAGAATGCGTCGGTGATTTTCGCCACCCAGTCCCTGTCGGACATCGCCAATTCCCGCATTGCCCCGGCTGTGGTGGAAAGTTGCCCGACGCGGATCTTCCTGCCCAATGAACGGGCCATTGAGCCGCAGATCGCGGCCATCTACCGCGATTTTGGGCTGAACGACCGACAGATCGCCATTATCGCCCGCGCGGCGTCGAAGCGGGAATATTACTGCCAGACCCAGCGGGGAAATCGCCTCTTCGAACTGGGGCTCGGGCCGGTGGCACTCGCCCTGTGCGCCGCCTCCGGCAAGGACGACCACCGGCTGATCGACGCGATGCTGGTGGAACATGGGCGGGCCGGCTTTCTCCCAGCCTGGTTCGAGGCGCGTGGCGTCATGTGGGCGGCCGATCTTCTTCGGGAAGGAGCGATGCCATGACGGAAGAACCTTTCCGTATTCGGGCAAAAGATTTCCGCCCCGGATGTGCCGTGGTCTTCGGCGCTGCTCTGGCTTTTGTCATGCCAGTCGTGTCAGCCCATGCCCAATGGGCGGTCTATGACGGCGCCAACCACGTCCAGAACGTGCTGATCGCGGCCCGCACGCTCCAGCAGATCGACAACCAGATCACGTCACTGGCCAATCAGGCGCAGATGCTGGTCAACCAAGGTCGCAATCTGGCGAGCCTACCACTTTCGACACTGTCGACGCTGCAATCGACGATTTCCCAAACCACAGCGTTGCTCGCGCAGGCGCAGAATATTGCCTACAGCGTCCAGTCCGTCGAGCAGCAGTACCAGCAGGCGTACACGTCCGTGTCCTCTGGCATGTCCGACGGTGCCCTGTTCAGCCAGGCACAGACACGCTGGCAGAATTCTGTGGGTGGGTTCGAGGACGCCCTGAAGCTTCAGGCGCGGGTGGTAGGAAACATCCCGAGCGACAGTTCGGCCATGACGCAACTGGTTTCGGCCAGCCAGACGTCAACCGGGGCGTTGCAGGCCGCGCAGGCCGGCAACCAGCTTATGGCCCTGCAATCCCGGCAACTGTTCGACATCCAGGCGGAACTGGCCGCCAATGGCCGGGCTGCGGACCTCGAACGGGCGCGACAGGCGGCGAACGAGGCAGGGGCGGAAGCCCAATATCAGCATTTTTCGCAGTATGACGCCTATGTTCCCCAGGCCGTCGCCATCCCAAGTTCTGGATATTGAGCAATGGCGAGCGACAATGTCGGCATCATCGACGGTTTCCTGAATACCTTCGAGACTACGATCGACAGCGGTTTCGGTCTGGTGAAGGGAAGTGTGGTGTCGCTGGCCGGCTCGCTCTCGGTGCTGGACATCGTGCTGGCCGGCCTGTTCTGGGCTTGGGCCGCCGATGAGGACATCATCCAGCGTCTGGTGAAGAGGACGCTGTATATCGGCTTCTTTGCCTTCGTCATTGACCATTTCAGCGGCCTGTCGGGGATCGTTTTCAACAGTTTCGCGGCCCTCGGGCTCAAAGCCGGGGGCGGCACGCTGGCGCTTGGGGATTTCATGCATCCCGGCCGACTGGCGGCGACCGGGCTCGATGCCGCGCAGCCGCTGCTGGATGCGGCGAGTAAACTGGCGTTTTCCTTCGGTGCGCTGGCCAGCATCGTGCAGATCCTCGTCCTGCTCCTGTGCTGGTTCATCGTGCTGGCGGCCTTCTTCATCCTCGCGGTGCAGCTCTTCGTGGCGATCGTCGAGTTCAAGCTGACCTCACTCGCGGGCTTCGTGCTGATCCCGTTTGCCCTGTTCAACCGCACGGCGTTCCTCGCCGAGAAGGTACTGGGCAATGTCGTGTCGTCCGGCGTGAAGATCATGGTGCTGGCGGTTATTTCCGCCATAGCTTCCGTGCTCTTCAGGCAGTTCACGACGTCCTACGGTGATAGTGCGCCCACCATCGGCCAGGCGCTGTCCGTCGTGCTGGCGTCACTCTGCATCGTGGGTCTCGCCATTTTCGGCGGCTCGCTCGCCAATGGGCTGATTTCCGGTGCCCCGCAGCTTGGTGCCGGGGCAGCAGCGGGAACCGCGATGGCGGTGGGCGCGATGGGGGCTGCGGCTGTTGCCGCGCCCGCCGCCGTGGCGTCTGGCGGAGCGGCGGCCCTCGGTGCGACGGCAGCGGCAGCGCGCGGAGGGGCTGCCGTCGCAGGTGCCGCCACGACAGCCTACTCCATGGGGGCGGCCGGACAGACTGGTGCGGCGGGCATGGCATCGGCGGCTGGCAATGTCGGTCGCGCCGCTGGGGGTGCTGCGATGAACGCCGTGAAGAGCAAGGTCGGCGCGGCAACATCCTCGTTGAAGGAAAGCTACTCTGCTGGCGGACGCTGGGCCGCCGGTGCGATGGGCGGCGCCGGAGAAGGCGATAGGCCATCGGGTGACGGTGGGTCTTCAGGCCCGTCCGGCGGCGGAGGTGATCCCGGTACCGGGCCTGCCGGTAGCGGTAACCCTGGTGGCGGCCCCTCGGGAGGCGACCCCGATAGCGGCGACGGCTCCGACGGCAAGCCGCCCCGCTGGGCGCGGAACATGAAGCGCCGCAACGCCGCCACCCATGCCGCCGAGGCCGCCCATATCATCCGCTCCGCCGATGGCGGGGGCGGGTCCACGTCCATCGATCTCTCGGAGAAAGAATGATGTTCCGTCGCTCCACAACACGCTACGGGACCACGCCCGAGCCCGTCACCCCATACCAGAAGGCAGCGCAGATCTGGGATGAGCGCATCGGCTCGGCCCGCGTGCAAGCCCGCAACTGGCGTCTCATGGCCTTTGGCTCCCTGTTCCTGTCCGCCGGTCTCGGGGGCGGGCTGGTCTGGCAGTCCGCGCGCGGCACCATCACGCCGTGGGTCGTGCAGGTGGACCGGCTGGGGCAGGCGCAGGTCGTTGCCCCGGCCACGTCCGGCTACATGCCCGCCGATCCGCAGATCGCCTGGTATCTGGCGCAGTTCGTCCATGACGTGCGGTCCCTGTCTTCGGATGCCGTGGTTGTCCGGCAGAACTGGCTGCGCGCCTATGATTTCACCACCACGTCCGGCGCTGTGGCCCTCAATGATTATGCCCGCCTGAATGATCCGTTTTCGCGGATCGGGCACGAGCAGGTCGAGGTGGACATCGCCTCGGTGATCCGGGCCTCTCCCGGAAGTTTCCGGGTGGCCTGGACGGAGCGCCATTACCGTGACGGCGCGTTCACCGGCACCGAACGCTGGACCGCCATCGTCTCGGTTGTTCTGCGCACCCCGCGCGACGCGGATCATCTGCGGAAAAACCCGCTCGGAATCTACGTCTCCGCCATTAACTGGTCGAAGGAGCTTGGCCAATGATCCGTCGTGCTCTTCGTGCTTTGCCGTTGCTGACCCTGCCCCTGGCGGGTTGCGCGCAACAGTACCATCCACCCGTCATACGATATGACGACGCGGCCCAGGCCATGCTCCTGCCTGATCCGCCGAAGCCTGTGCGGGTGGTGGAAGTCCCGCGGCTGCTTCCCCTGCCGGGTCAACTCAAGCCGCTTCCACCCTTGCGGCGTGCCCATGTCGTGCCCGAGGCGGCTGACCCTACCGTGCGCGTGACCCAGGCCAATCTTGCCGCCCGCATCCAGCCGACGCGGGCCGGTTATGTGAATGCGGTGCAGGTCTATCCCTACAGCGCGGGCGCGCTCTATCAGGTCTATGCCGCGCCCGGCGAGATCACCGACATCATGCTCCAGCAGGGCGAGAAGCTGGTCGGTACTGGCCCGGTCGCGGTGGGGGACACCGTGCGCTGGATTGTCGGCGATACCACCAGTGGCGCGGGTACGACCAGAAGGGTGCATATCCTGGTCAAGCCGACGCGACCGGACCTGACCACCAATCTGATCGTCAATACCGACCGGCGGACCTACCTTGCCGAACTGCGGGCGACACCCGCGACCTATATGGCGTCCGTCTCCTGGGACTATCCCGAGGATGAGCTGATTGCCCTGCATCGGCAGGACAGTAACGCCGACGAAGCGGCGCCCGTGGATGCGGGGCTGAATCTCGACGCGCTGAATTTCCGATACGCGATCGAGAGTGTGAAAGGCGGAACACCGCCCTGGCTGCCCAGCCGGGCGTTCGACGATGGCCACAAAGTCTATCTCGCGTTTCCGTCCGGTATCGGGCAGGGCGAACTGCCGCCGCTGTTCGTGCTGGGGGCCGATGGCGGCCCGGAACTGGTGAACTACCGGGTGAGGCAGAACTGGATGATCGTCGATCGCCTGTTTGCGGCGGCCGAATTGCGGCTTGGGGATAAACATTCCGAGCAGCGAGTACGGATCGTCCGCACGGATGGCAGGAAGTCATGAGCGGCGCGGAAGAGCGCCCGGAAGGGAATACGGGAGCCACCACAAGCGGAAGCGGAACAGGACCATCATCCCCGCCGCCCTCTCCCGATTTGCGGCTGCGCGTGCAGCGTCCGCCGGTGGTCCGGCTCTCGCGCCCCGTCATCTGGACGCTGGGTGGTGCGGGGATGCTCGCGATCGGTCTTGCGCTGGGCTACGCGCTGCAAAATGGTACACAGAAGGGGTCGGTCCAGGGGGCACAGGACACCGACACCCGTCCTTCGGCCGACGGGCTGGCCGCTCTCCCCAGTGATTATACCGCCACTCCAAAACTCGGGCCGCCTTTGCCCGGCGATCTCGGCAAGCCGATCCTCGACGCACAGCGGAACGGTCGCGCGGGACCGGTCTCGGGCATGGGAGACCGCCGTGGCGATCAGGAAATCGAGGCGGCCCGCACCAGCAGGCTCTTCGCCCAGATCGAGGCGCGGGACGGCCAGACTGCGCAGACGATTCCGGTCATGGCCACCGCTCCCGGAGCACAGGCATCACCGACCGGCCCCGACCAGCAGACCGGCAATCGCGCCTTCCTGGCGGGTCAGCCGGACCGCATGACCGTCAGCCCGGATCGGATCGTATCTCCCGCCTCGCCTTATATCCTCCAGGCTGGGACCGTCATTGCCGGCGCACTCAATACGAAGATCAGTTCCGATCTGCCCGGACAGATCGTAGGGCATGTCACCCAGAACGTCTATGACAGCCCGACCGGACGGTCCTTGCTTATCCCGCAGGGAAGCACCCTGTTCGGGGCCTATAACAGCGGCATTTCCTTCGGGCAGCAGCGCACCCAGATCATCTGGACCCGGCTGATCTATCCGAACGGCGAAAGCCTCGTCCTGGAAAAGCTGCCCGGCGGCGACGCCATCGGCCAGTCCGGCCTGTCCGACGAGGTGAACAATCATTGGGGCCAGCTCTTCAGGGCGGCGCTCGTCACGACCCTCCTCAGCGTGGGCTCCGAAGCGGGCACGTCATGGAACGAGAACAACCTGATGCAGGCCATCCGCTCCGGCGCGAGCAACGGGTTTTCCATGGTCGGCAACCGGCTGATTGATCGCAGCCTGAATATTCAGCCGACGCTGACAGACCGGCCGGGCCTGCCGTTCATGCTTATCCTGAATCGCGACCTGATCTTGAACCCCTGGCACCCAAAGGAACCGGCTCCATGACGAAGCTGCGCATCACCGAAATTCCCGACGAAAAGCCGGTCCGCGTCACCGTGGACCTGCCTGCGGACCTTCATCGCGATCTCGTCACTTATGCTGCCCTGGTCAGCCAGAACGGCCAGCCCGTCGAGCCTGCCCGTCTCGTGCCGCACATGATCCGTGGCTTTATCACATCCGACCGCGCGTTCCGAAAGCTCCGGCAGGGGCCACGGCGGGCAGCCGTTAAAACGCAGCCGCCTGCTGCTCCAGAAAACGAATGACTGTTCTCGCGGCCGGTGGGCAGCGCTCACGGTGCCAGGCCGCGCCATACGCGAAGTGGGAAAACCCGTCCCCGTCGATGACTTCCACTACAGCGATCCGCTCCCGGATGGCAGCGGGCAGAAAGCCCAGCCAGGCATCCGGCAATAGGGCAATGCCACTTCCATTTGCTGCCAATGCGACGACCCGCAGGCTTCTGACCGCCTCCTGACGTGTCACAGGAACAAATCCCGCCTGCCGCATCTTGCGCATCAGGAGCGCGAGCAGTTCGTCGCCGGTATCATCCTTCCCGATCAGAAAGATTCCGTCGTGCAACTCGGCCCATGACGCGGTTCCGACCTGTGCGATCGGATGTTCGACCGGCATGATCGCAACGACACGATCGCTCCAGAGCGGGATCGTGGCCGCCATGCTGCCGGGCAAGGGCAGCGTCATTATCGCGAGGTCGATCTCTTCCTGTTCCAGGGCCTGGAGCAGTTCTTTTTTCGCATTATCCCGATAAATGAAGGAGATACCGGGTTGCGCACGGCTGTACGACTCCAGTATCGCCGAGATCCGGCCGGGTGGGATGCTGCCCTGGACGCCCACGGAGATGACGCCGGTCTCGCCCCGGCTCCAACGCCGCGTGCGCTCGTACAGTCCGACAGTTCCATCGAGCAGCTTCTCAGCCTCTCGCAGAAAGGCAACTCCCGCCGGGGTCAGTCTGGCACCGCTCGACGTGCGTCGAAAGAGGGAGACGCCAAGTCGCTCTTCCAGTAATCGCAAAGACCGGCTTACGGCAGATTGTTTGCCTCCCAACGCCCGTGCGGCTCCGTGGATACTTCCCTCCCTCGCGATGACACGCACGAACAGCAATTCCCGCAGATCGAGAGGTGGTCGCCGAACCGACATTTTCTGTCTATCCCGATTTTTTGAAGACCTTCGGCATGACGTGCCAAAATCCAGTCATCGTGCTTTCAAGTCTGCAATCATATTTCGTTCACAATATATTATGGAATTACTGTCTGGCTTCGCCATGAAGCCATCGCAGTATCCGCACTACGGTGCGAAATGCTCTTGTGGCATAGTGCGCTAATGTACCACCTCGCCGGAGAGAAATGGAAGCATGATGAACCTATTGGACGAATTCATCCCGCGCTTCGATTTCAGCGAGCGACACAGTGTCGATATCTCCGCCCCGGCCAGTCGCATCATGAACGCGGTGGCTGCATGGCGGAATCAGGACGATCCGCTGGTTCGTGCCGCCATCTGCCTGCGCGAAATGCCCGCCCGGCTGTTAGGCCATGCGCGGCAACGGCATCTGGACCTCACCGACTTCACGGTGCTGGAACGGCGGGGCGATGCCGCCCTGGTCTATGGCCTCATCGGCGCGTTCTGGCGGACGGATTACGGATTGTGCGACATTCCTACGACCGGCGCTTTTCTCATCCCTCGCCAAGATGACGTCTGCAAGCTCGCTCTGGGCTTCTCCATCCAGCGGGGACCACACGGCACCCAGCGGCTGGTGACGGAAACCCGCGTGTTTTGCGTCACGGACCGGGCCAGGCGTCGCTTCGCCCCCTATTGGTATCTGATCCGCCCGGTCAGCGGCCTGATCCGCCGTCGCATGCTCACGGCTATCCGGGAACAGTCGGAGTCTCCGCCCTCTCACCACCCGCGCCCAGCATTGCCATGAAGCTTTATGATTGTCCGACCGCTCCTAATGTCGCGCGTGTATGCGCCTGCGTTCTGTGCCTTTAATCCAGCCTGCACCGTTCCCGTTCTGGAACTGAACGACCTCGCCGCGATCTGCGAGGCGGCCGTTATCTGGAGGAACTTCATCTTGATCCCAGTCTGACAGACGCGAAGAGAATACGGTGCGGCATCATCGGTATGTGGAACTAGTGTACGGAGATTAAAGAGCAAAATAACTCGGAGATTCATAGAGTACTAGAAATGCTGTCAGCTATAATTCCTAGAAGCCTTGCTGTATCTGCATTTTCTTTTGACAACCTTTTAGATAGCTCTCGGATCAAATCTGCATCCAATTCTTTAGGTTTTATCTCCTGCGCGGAATTTGTTTCCCCAATAACATTTCCCTCTAGTGCCATTGCAAGTAATTTTTCTACACGCTTGGCAGCCTCGAGCGAAGTATCGCGTTGGACATGGGCGTAAATGGCGGTCGATTTGAGGTTGGCGTGTCCTAAAAGAGCACCGGTCAGGGCCAATGCTTCGCCGCTTGACGTCGCAGTAGAGCCAAGAGTGTGCCGAAGGGTGTGAGGCGTTACGCCCGGTAGATCGGCAAGTTTGATAACTTCCGACCAGATATTGCGCGTGCCTTGGTAATGTCCTTCCTCGCCTCTCTCCGCCGGAAAAAGATAGCCTTTCTTGCGGTCCTTCAGGAGATTCTCGAGCATTGCTCTCGCCGTGGGGCCGATGGGGCGAATCGATCTCCCAGTCTTGCTATCCTCGAACTCGAAGAGGTTATCCTCTAGATTGACTTCCTCAACCTTGAGCGCCGCAATTTCGTTTCGACGACATCCGGTAAGCGCCCAAAGCCGGGCGATTGCGACCCCTTTAGGATTTGCCCCTCGTGTCTCGACCTTGTTGAACGCGTCGCCTAGTCGGGCTACTTCCTCCAACGTCAAAAAGCGCATGCGACGATTATCCGTCTTTCTGACGGAAGCCCCTTCGACGGGATTTTGGGCGATAAAGCCGTGCCGCCTGCCGAAACTGAATACGGCCGAAAGATCACGAACGACCTTCCGTGCTGCGCCCTCACCGCCCCGAACGATAAGACGTTTGCGCGGCCCAATCTTTATGTCTTTCGCGGTCTTGCCAGTTGTTACGTCGGCCACAAATCGCTCGACATCGCCCGAAGTGATCTCGCTCGCACGACGTCCCCCTAGAAGTGGTTCAACATGGTGACGAAGCCGTGACATGGTGTATTGCTTGGTGAGAGGTTTCATGGGCTTGCCCTTATGAATACCCCTTTGCACGATGCATCCATGCTCCTCGTAGAAGTCGAGTAAGTCCCGAATCGTTTTTTCGCGCCGCTTCTCCTGCACGTCACCCGCTGGGTCTTCGCCGTGTGCGACCGCGCCCAGCAGGCCCCTAGCCTTCCTTCTCGCCTGTTCGACGGTAAGTGCTCCGAATCGTCCAAGCGCCAGGAATCGCCTTGGTGCCGATCGGCCACCGCCCTCAATGCGATAGCGTATGATGAAAGTTTTCGTGCCGCTTTTCTCGATGCGTAGTCCAAAGCCAGCGAGATCGAGATCCCACAAGTCATATCGACTATCTCGGACCTCGGCCTTGTCGACGACGGGCTTGGTCAAACGTACGCTGGACGATCGTTTCATCGCACGCCTCGTATTGAGTTCTCGGGTGGACACCACCATAAAATGGTGTCCACATGGTGTCCACCGTAGAGAGAAACTCTGGCAAATTGGAGCGAACGCCTTACAAAGCGCCGCCAAATAATACTCTGTTATAAAACGATATTATCGTATGGAAGCGAAAGGTAGAGTGTGGGATGGTAGAGTATATGCAACCTTGCCAAGGTTGGGGTCGTGGGTTCGAATCCCATCGCCCGCTCCAGATTTATCAGGAACAATTTGCCGGAAAATCATCCCTTCAAAGGAATGATTATTGGCTGCCGTATGGTTCGACGCTGATCGGGCGACTGGTATCATAGTCTTTCGCTGCGGTAGCGATGTTATGTTTCTTGATCGAAACGGCAAGTGAGGCGCCAAACAGGCATGTTTTGGGCGACGATCAACAGGCCGCCTGAACAGCCCGGTCGCTTCAGCAGATCCCGCCAGCAGTCATTCGAGCATGTTGTCCGAGACCGTCCATCCGATCCGCTTTTCGAACACCTGCGAGCGGAAGGTCTGTGGCGGATGGGGTGGGATTCGAACCCACGGAACGCTTGCACGTTCGCCGGTTTTCAAGACCGGTTCCTTAAACCACTCGGACACCCATCCGTGCTGATGCGGCTTCAGCATCGAGGCTTATGCGGCAAAATATCTCGTAGTGCAACTCTGGCGGAAGCAAAGGTAAGTCATTGTAAATCAAAGGGTGGGCACGATTTTTCATGAGCGGCGCTCATCTTTTCCGTATGGATATCGTCACCTGAGGGTTTGGGGTCGGTCTGAACGGGGCAGGCGGGGGAAAATTATGGTCAAACGGGCCGGGTAAAGGGTGTGGGCGGCTCGCGGTTCTCAAAGTGACTTCAATGCGTTGTCTGAAACAATACTTACAAAACGTATCTCCATCAGGTGAAAATCCCTCTCGCATATCAGGCATTATGCTGTTGTGGCGCTGATTCGCCATCCTGTTTCCTGAACCGGGATCTACGTCTGATGTCTAAAATAACGATATTCGCATCCGTCCTGATGGGCGTCGCTGCCGCGACCGCCTCCGCGGGCGCGATGCCGCCGTCCCATGGTCCGGGACCTCATGGCCCCATGATGGGCTGCATGGGCATGCTGCTTCCCGGCGTCGAACTGACCGACAGCCAGAAAAAGGAGCTGAGAGCGCTCCGCAAAGGCAAGCACGACGACTGGCGCGCCGACAGAGAGAAGATGCGCGGTCTTGATAGTCAGATCGAGGACATCCTGCTTGCGGATGGCAGTGTTGACCGCGCGAGGCTGGCCACGCTCACGGATGAAAAACGGAAGATGACGCAGGCTGCCGAGGAGGCGCGCCTTGACGATGCCATCAGGCTGCATGATCTGCTGACGCCCGATCAGCGTGCGCTGGCCCGCGCGAATCGCGCCAAACTCGACGGGTTGGAGAGTCAGATCCAGACGATCCTGCATGCCCCGAAAAATGACGCGTCCGGACCGGACGATGGCAGGGGCAAGTAGTCGTTGCTTTGGGGGAGGGTGGCGAATAAGGCTTGACTTAGCCGCCGCCGCCCCATACCCCAACGGGAAATTCAGGAACGCCACCTCGCGAAGGCTCGCGCAGTGGCGCGTTTTCTTTTGGAATGGGGCCGAGTTCGTTGTTCGAATCGCTTTCTGGCAAGATGTCCGGCGTTTTCGAGGGGCTTTCCAAGCGTGGAAAGCTCTCGGAGGATGACGTCGCCGAGGCGATGCGCGAAGTCCGTCTGGCGATGCTGGACGCTGACGTGGCGCTCCCCGTCGTTCGTGATTTCGTCAACAAGGTCCGTGAGCGCGCTGTCGGGCATGAAGTGCTGGAGAGCATTTCTCCCGGTCAGGCCGTCGCCAAGATCGTCAATGACGCGCTCATCGACGCGCTCGGTGGTGCCGGAGCGGTTCCGCTCGATCTGAACGCCCCCGCGCCGGTCCCGATCCTGATGGTGGGTTTGCAGGGTTCGGGCAAGACCACGACATCGGGCAAGATCGCTCTGCGCCTCAGTCAGCGGGATCGCCGCAAGGTTCTGCTGGCGTCGCTCGACGTGCAGCGTCCCGCCGCCCAGCTTCAGTTGCAGCAACTGGCCGAGCGCGCGGGCGTCGGTTCGCTGCCGATCGTGTCGGGTGAGGGGCCCGTGCAGATCGCGCGTCGTGCGCTCGATGTCGGGCGTCGCGAAGGTTATGACGTCGTCATCCTTGATACCGCCGGTCGACTGTCGATCGACGAAGCGTTGATGCAGGAAGTCCGCGACGTACGCGAGGCGACCCGTCCTGTGGAAACCCTGCTCGTCGTCGATGCGATGACGGGTCAGGACGCCGTGAACACCGCCCAGCGCTTCAACGAGGCCGTCGGTATCACCGGCGTCGTGATGAGCCGCATGGACGGCGATGCCCGCGGCGGCGCGGCGCTGTCCATGCGCGCCGTGACGGGCGCTCCGATCAAGCTCGTGGGCACGGGTGAGAAGCTCGAAGCGCTTGAGGAGTTTTATCCCGAGCGCGTCGCGGGGCGCATCCTGGGTCTTGGCGACATCGCCGGTCTGGTCGAGAGGGCGTCCGAGACGCTGGACCACGAGGAAGGTGAACGCGTCGCCAAGAAGATGATGGCGGGCAAGTTCGATCTTGACGATTATGCCTCCCAGCTTCGCCAGATCAACAAGATGGGCTCGATTTCCGGCATTATGGGCATGCTTCCCGGCATGGGCAAGATGAAGGATATCCTTGAGAGCAAGGACGCTGACGCCGTCGCCATTTTCCGCAAGCATCAGGCGATCATCTCTTCGATGACGAAGGATGAGCGCAAGACGCCAGCCATCCTCAAGGCGTCGCGCAAAAAGCGTATCGCTGCCGGATCGGGAACGACCGTGCAGGACGTCAACAAGTTGCTCAAGCAGTTCGACGACATGTCCACGATGATGAAGCGCATCAACAAGATGGGCCTCGGTGGCATGAAGAAGATGCTTTCCGGGCTGATGTCGGGCGCTGGTCCCGGCGGCGCGCCCGGCGGCGGTTTCGGCGGCGGGGGCTTCCCGCGCCGCTGACCGTCAGCATTCATTTCACTGGTTTCACTATATCTGGAGTTCACCATGAGCCTGAAGATCCGCCTCGCGCGCGCCGGCGCCAAGAAGCGCCCTTACTACCACATCGTCATTGCCGATAGCCGCAGCCCGCGCGACGGCCGTTTCATCGAGAAGGTCGGCGCCTACAACCCGATGCTCCCGTCCGAGCACGCGGATCGTATCCGCCTGAACGACGAGCGCATCAAGCACTGGCTGTCGGAAGGCGCTCAGGCGACCGATCGCGTCGCCCGCTTCCTCGGTAATGCCGGTCTGGCTCCGAAGCCGACCTGGGCTGAGCAGCCCAAGCAGTCCGCGCCGAAGAAAGCCGCTCAGGAACGTGCGGCGGCCAAGGCCAAGGCCGCGGCCTGATTTCGAAGTCGCGAACCGGTCCCGCCACCATGAGCCTTTCAGCAGCCTCCCGTGACATTCTCGTCGCGACCGTCGGTCGTCCGCACGGCGTGAAGGGGCTTGTCCATCTGCATGCGGCAACCGAAGACCCGGCGACCGTCGAGGATCTCGGTGCGCTTCATGACGTCCAGGGGCGTGCGTGGTCGGTCGAATGGCATGGCGCGGGGATCGCCGCGCTGCGCGACGCGTCGGGTCGGCTTCTGGCGGACCGGGACGCGGCCGCCCGCATGACGAACGTCAAGCTGTTCGTCGAGCGGGACCGGCTGCCCGAGCCCGAGGGTGATGAGTTCTACCATGTGGATCTCGTCGGTCTCGAAGCGCGGGACCGCGACGGCGAGCTTCTCGGTCAGATCCGGGAAGTGCATGACTATGGCGCGGGTGTCAGTCTCGAAGTCGCGGGTGGCCCGCGCGACTTCATCGTTCCGTTCACCCTGGCCTGCGTGCCGGAGGTGAACATCGCGGGCGGTGTCGTGACGGTCGTGCCGCCGGTCGAGATCGAGGTCGAGGGCGACCTGTCGGGTGCCGGGGATGTGGAGGTGCGCGCATGAGCTGGCGCGCCGACATCCTCACGCTCTTTCCCGAGATGTTTCCCGGTCCGCTGGGAATGTCTCTGGCGGGACGGGCCCTGGAGCAGGGCGTCTGGTCGTGCCGGTCGCATGATCTGCGCGCGCATGGTCTCGGTCGGCATCGCGCGGTCGATGACACGCCGTTTGGCGGGGGCGCTGGAATGGTGATGCGGCCTGACGTCGTGGCCGCCGCGCTTGAGGCGGTTTCCGCCGAAGGCCGACCGGTCATCTATCCGACGCCGCGTGGCAAGCGTTTCACGCAGCAGGATGCGCGGCGTTTCGCGGGTGGTCCCGGCGTGGTGGTGTTGTGCGGTCGTTTCGAAGGAATCGACGAGCGGGCGCTGGTTCGCTGCGAGGTCGAGCAGCTTTCGATGGGGGATTTCGTCCTGTCGGGCGGTGAGATCCCGGCCATGACACTGCTGGACGCCTGTGTGCGCCTTCTTCCGGGCGTCATGGGGTCTGAGCAGAGTGATGCGGAAGAGAGCTTCGGCAACGGGCTTCTGGAATACCCGCATTATACGCGGCCGGCTTCGTGGGAAGGCATGGATGTGCCGGAGGTTCTGCTGTCCGGCCACCATGCGGCCATCGCGGCATGGCGTCATGAACAGTCCGTCGAGTTTACGAAAACCCGACGTCCCGACCTGTGGGCGGCCTACGGGGCCGCTCAGAACGGGACGGAGCGGGTGCATTGAAGTTTCTGTTTTGGGAGTCACATCATGAACATTGTCCAGCAGTATGAGGCGCGCGAAATCGAGCGTCTGAGCGCTCTTCGCGCCGTTCCGGAGTTCCAGGCCGGTGATACCGTCCGCGTCGGCGTGCGCGTCATCGAAGGCACGCGCCAGCGCGTTCAGGCCTATGAGGGCGTTGTCATCGCACGCTCCAACAAGGGTCTGAACAGCAACTTCACGGTTCGCAAGATCTCGAACGGTGAAGGCGTCGAGCGTATTTTCCCGCTTTATGCGCCGAGCATCGCGGAAATCGAAGTCGTGCGTCGCGGGAAGGTCCGTCGCGCGAAGCTGTACTATCTGCGTGGTCGCCGTGGTAAGTCCGCGCGTATCGCCGAGCGTCCCCGCGACGTGGTCGCGTCGTAAGACCGGGCCGAAAGAAGGAGAGGGTGCATGGCGGCGCGTACGCTGTTCGACAAGATATGGGACGACCATGTCGTTGAGCGTCTCGAAGACGAGACCTGCATCCTCTATATCGACCGGCATCTTCTTCATGAAGTGACCAGTCCGCAGGCTTTCGAAGGCCTGCGGATGACCGGGCGCCGTCTGCGGCATCCGGAGGCGACGGTTGCGGTCGTCGATCATAACGTGCCGACGACCGACCGCAGCCAGCCGATCGAGGAGCCGCAAAGCCGACTTCAGGTCGAGACGCTGGAGCGCAATGTCAGGGAATTCGGTGTCCCTTATTTTCCGCTTCAGTCTCCCCAGCAGGGCATCGTGCATGTCGTCGGACCCGAGCAGGGCATTTCCCTGCCGGGCATGACGATCGTGTGCGGCGACAGCCACACCTCCACCCACGGCGCCATGGGATCTCTGGCGTTCGGCATCGGCACGTCCGAAGTCGAGCACGTCATGGCGACGCAGACGCTCCTGCAGAAGCCCGCGAAGAACATGCGTGTGACCGTCGAGGGGCAGGTCGGCCCCGGCGTCACCGCCAAGGACATCATGCTGGCCATCATCGGCAGGATCGGGACCGCGGGCGGGACCGGACATGTCATCGAATTCGCGGGGTCCGCCATTCGCGCGCTCGATATGGCCGGACGCATGACGATCTGCAACATGTCGATCGAAGCGGGCGCGCGGGCAGGGCTGGTGGCGCCGGACGATACGACGTTCGACTATGTGCGCGGCCGTCCTTTCGCCCCGAAGGATGACGCGTTCGAACTGGCCTGCGCGTATTGGCGCACCCTGACGACGGACGCGGATGCGGTTTTCGATACCGAAGTCTTCCTTCGCGCCGAGGATATCGTGCCGAATGTCACCTGGGGGACCAGCCCCGAAGACGTCCTGCCGATCGATGGCGTCATCCCCGATCCCGAGTCCTGTGATGATCCGGCGCAGGCCGCAGCGTGGCGCCGCATGCTGGACTATATGGGTCTGAAGGTCGGCGAGAAGATCGCGGGTACGAAGGTCGATGTGGTCTTCATCGGTTCCTGCACGAACAGCCGTATCGAGGATCTGCGTTCCGCCGCCGATATCGCGCGTGGCCGCAAGGTCGCCGAGGGTGTGCGCGCCCTGATCGTCCCGGGTTCGGGGCTGGTCAAGGCGCAGGCCGAAGCCGAGGGGCTGGACCGGGTGTTTCTCGATGCCGGTTTCGAATGGCGGGAAGCGGGGTGCTCGATGTGTCTGGGCATGAACCCGGACAGGCTGACGGCGGGACAACGCTGCGCCTCCACCTCGAACCGTAATTTCGAGGGGCGACAGGGGCCGGGTGGCCGGACGCATCTCTGCTCGCCCGCCATGGCCGCGGCCGCGGCCGTCACCGGCTGTCTGACGGATGTGCGCGTATTTTCCGGTGTTGCGGAGGCTCTGTGATGCAAAAATTCACGACGCTCACGGCCGTTGCCGCGCCGATGCCCAACGAGAACATCGATACCGACCAGATCATTCCGGCGCGATTTCTCAAGACCATCCAGCGCACCGGACTTGGCAAATTCGCCTTCGCCGCCCAGCGCTATGACGCCGACGGTCAGGAACGGCCCGATTTCGTTCTGAACCGCGAGCCTTATCGACACGCCGAAATTCTCGTGACCTATGATAATTTCGGCTGCGGCTCGTCCCGCGAGCATGCGCCATGGGCGCTTCTCGATTTTGGCGTGCGCTGCGTCATCGCGCCCAGCTTCGCCGATATTTTCTATAACAACTGTTTCAAGAACGGCATTCTGCCGATCCAGCTTCCGCGTGAAATCTGCGACGCGCTGATGTCGGACGCGACGATGGGCGCGAATGCCCGTCTTACGGTCGATCTCGAGCGTCAGGTCGTCGTGCGTCCTGACGGCGAGGAAATTCCGTTTGTCGTGGACCCTTTCCGTCGTCACATGTTGATCGAGGGGCTGGACGATATCGCCCTCACCCTCCGCCATGAGGGGGATATCTCCGCCTATGAGAGCGAGCGGGCAAAGGAAAAGCCCTGGATGCCGAAGATCGTGCTGGGAAGCGGCTCATGAGCGACGTGAAAAAACTCCTTGTCCTGCCGGGTGACGGCATCGGCCCCGAGGTCATGCGTGAAGTCGCGAAAGTCGTGCAGTGGATGCAGACGCATCGCGGATTGAAGCTCGATATCGCGGAAGAACTGGTTGGCGGAGCCTCTCTTGCGCGTCATGGCGTGCCGATCCGTGATGAGGTCGTGGCTCTCGCGCGTGAGGCCGATGCGGTGCTGTTCGGCTCGGTCGGGGACCCGGCCTGGTCGCATGTGGGTTTCGACAAGCGTCCCGAGGTGGCCATCCTGCGGCTGCGTCAGGATCTGGAGCTTTTCGCCAATCTGCGTCCCGCGATCGTTTTCGATGCGCTGGTGGATGCGAGTACGCTGAAGGCCGAGGTGGTCCGCGGTCTCGATCTCATGATCGTCCGCGAAACCGTCGGCGGCGTGTATTTCGGCGAGCCTCGTGGCATCGAGACGCTGGCGGATGGTACGAAACGCGGCGTGAACACCGAAGTCTATACGACGCCGGAAATCGAACGCGTGGCGCGCGTGGCTTTCGATCTCGCGCGTGTGCGCGGCAATCGCGTATGCTCCGTCGAGAAATGCAACGTGATGGAAAGCGGCCTTCTCTGGAAGGAAGTCGTCACCGATCTGCACAAGCGCGAATATGCCGATGTCGAACTCTCACACATGCTCGCCGATAACTGCGCCATGCAGCTTGTGCGCAATCCGCGCCAGTTTGACGTCATCGTGACGGGCAATCTGTTCGGAGATATACTCTCGGATCTGGCGTCGATGTTGACGGGTTCGCTGGGGATGCTGCCCTCGGCCACGCTCGGTGGCGAGCGGGCGGATGGCCGAAGGCATGCGCTTTACGAGCCGATTCATGGCTCGGCGCCTGATATCGCGGGCAAGGGCATCGCCAATCCGATTGCCCAGATCCTCTCCTTCGCGATGCTGCTGCGCTATTCCTTCAAGCGTGAGGACGACGCCGCCATGATCGAGAAGGCCGTCTCGTCCGTGCTCGAGAGCGGGCTGCGCACGGTCGATATCATGTCGGACGGCAAGGCGCAGGTCAGCACGAGCGTGATGGGTGACGCCATCGTCAATGAATTGGCAAAAAGCGCGGTTTGAACCCGCCCGCGCCGCAGGATGGCGCTTTGCTTTTCGGATGGATTGCCTATAAGGGCACCTGTCCGGGCGAGAGTGACGGAACGGTAGACGTAGTCGGCTCAAAATCGACCGCCGCAAGGCATGGGGGTTCGAATCCCCCCTCTCGCACCAACCTTTATCGCAGGTCGCCCCTTGAAGCGGGCTTCCGGTTCCGCAGCGTATCGTGCTGCGTTTCAGCGCGGATCGAGCGATGTCAGAACAATCTTCCACCAAGCCCACCGTTCGTCCCGCCAGGCCGTTTTTCTCATCAGGGCCGTGCGCCAAAAGGCCGGGCTGGTCATTGGACGTTCTGAACGGGGCCCTGCTGGGACGGTCTCATCGCGCGCCCGAAGGCCGCGCACGCCTGAAAGAGGTCATCACCCGCTCCCGCGATCTTCTGGGGCTGCCGGAAGGGTGGCGTCTGGGAATCGTGCCCGGATCGGATACGGGTGCGGTGGAAATGATCCTCTGGGCTCTGGCCGGGCAACGCGGCGTGGATGTGCTGGCTTTCGAGAGTTTTTCGGGCGAATGGGCACGGGACCTCCGGGAGATCCTGCGGATCGACGATCTGCGCGTTCTGGAGGCGCCTTATGGGGCGTTGCCGGATCTGGAAGCGGTCGACTGGTCCCGCGATGTCGTGCTGACCTGGAACGGCACGACGTCCGGCGTGCGGATGCCGGGGCCGGATGTCGTGCCGGCCGAGCATGACGGGCTCGTGATCTGCGATGCGACCTCGGCGGCGTTCGCGATGGATCTGCCCTGGGATCGTCTCGATATCGTGACGTGGTCCTGGCAGAAGGTTCTTGGCGGCGAGGCGGCGCACGGGATGGTCGCCATCAGTCCGCGCGCCGCCGCGCGCCTGGCGGCGCCGTCGATCCGTCCGTTGCCGAAGATTTTTCGCCTGTCGAACCGCAAGGGCCTGATCGAGGCCATTTTCGAGGGCGATACCATCAATACGCCGTCCATGCTCTGCGTCGAAGATGCGCTGGACGGGTTGCGCTGGGCCGACGCGATCGGCGGACTTCCCGCGCTCCAGGCGCGCACTGCCGCCAATCTGGGCGTGGTCGAAGCCTGGGTGGCGAAACGGGACTGGGTGACGTTTCTCGCGTCGTCGCCGGAAACGCGCTCGTCGACATCCATCTGCCTGAAGATCGTGGCGCCGTGGTTTGCGTGCCTTGGCGCGGACGACCAGACGAAAGCCGCGAAGGATATCGCGGCGCTCGTGGCGCAGGAACGTGCGGGGTTCGATCTGGCGTCCTATCGCGACGCGCCGCCGGGGCTTCGGATCTGGGGCGGGGCGACGGTGGAGGCCGATGATATCGCGGCTTTGCTGCCCTGGCTCGACTGGGCGCATGCGGAAGTCAGAAAGACATATGCGTCATGAGTCCTTTCGAAGACCCCAATGTGGGGTTGCTGCCATCCGGTTTTATCGACCTGCTTCAGCATGAGGCGGAAGCCGAGGCGCGTGGCATCGAGACGGTCATGGAAGTCTTTGGTGCCCATGGCTATGAACGGGTTCGACCCCCGCTGTGTGAATTCGAGGCCTCTCTTCTGCTGGGCTCGGGCGAGGCGCTGACTGAACAGACCTTCCGGCTGATGGACCCGGATTCGCGTCGGATGATGGCCCTTCGGCCCGACATGACCACGCAGATCGCGCGCATCGCGGCGACCCGACTGGCGGACAGGCCCCGCCCTCTGCGGCTCTCCTACACCGGCACATGCGTCGTGCTCGGGACGCCCGGGCGCGAAGGGGAGCGTCAGATCACGCAGGCGGGAATCGAGCTGATCGGCGTCGATTCGGCGCTTGCGGATGCCGAGGTCGTTCTCATCGCAGCGGAAGCTCTGTCGCGGCTTGAGATCGCGCATGTATCTTTCGATCTCTCATGCCCGGCCCTGGCTCAGGCCGTGATCGACGCCGCAGGTCTTCCGTCTGCGGGGCGGGCGCAGCTGGCTCATGCCGTCGATCGCAAGGATGCGGCTGCGGTGGCGGCGCTCGGGGGGCACATGGCGCCGGTTCTGACGGCGCTGCTGGACGCGGCGGGACCGGCGGCAACGGCTCTCAGGGCGCTCGGGACGATCGATCTGCCTTCAGAGGCCCGCAGGCATGCAGAGCGTCTCACCGCTGTCGCGCATGCGATCGCCGATGCCGCGCCGGACCTGCGCGTGACGGTCGATCCGGTCGAATTCCGGGGCTGGCAATATCATACCGGCGTCTGCATGACCGTGTTCGCGCGGGGCGTGCGTGAGGAACTGGGCCGGGGCGGGCGCTATCTTGCTCACGCCAGTGAGCCCGCCTGCGGATTGACGCTACGTCCGGAAGCGCTTCTGCGCGCGGCCAGGCCGATTGCGCTTCGCAAGCGGGTTTATGTCCCGCATGGTCTTTCGGCGGCTCGCGCGCAGGCTTTGCGCGCGGAGGGCTTCGCGACGGTCGCAGGGTTTGCGCCTGTGGCCGATCCCGCATCGGAGGCGCGTCGTCTCGACTGCCTTTACGTTGCTTCCCATAACGATCTGACCCGTCTCTAAGAGGAAACGAGAATGTCGAATGTGACCGTCATCGGCACCCAGTGGGGTGATGAAGGCAAAGGCAAGATCGTGGACTGGCTGGCCAGTCGCGCGGATATCGTCGTGCGCTTCCAGGGTGGCCACAACGCCGGTCACACGCTAGTTGTCGGCGATCAGGTCTATAAGCTCTCGCTGCTGCCTTCGGGTCTTGTCCGGGGCAAGACGGGCGTGATCGGCAACGGTGTCGTGGTCGATCCGACCGCGCTCCTTTCAGAAATCGAACGGGTCTCCGCGCAGGGGCTCACGGTGACGCCAAAGACGCTGTGGGTAGCCGAGAACGTGCCGCTGATTCTGCCCGTTCATGTCGCGACCGACCGCGCGCGCGAAGCGGCGCGTGGCACGCGCAAAATCGGCACGACCGGGCGCGGTATCGGCCCGGCTTATGAAGACAAGGTCGCGCGGCGTGCGATCCGTCTGTGCGATCTGGCCGAACCCGAGACGCTCGACTGGAAGCTCGACGAGCTGCTGCTTCATCACAACACGCTGCTGGCCGGGCTGGGCGCAAAGACGTTCACGAAAGATGAGGTGCGCGCCTATCTCGACGATATCGCGCCCAAAGTCCTGCCGTTCGCCTGTTCGGTCTGGGAGAGGCTCGATGAAGCGCGTCGCGGCGGACGCCGCATCCTGTTCGAGGGCGCGCAGGCGGTGATGCTCGACGTCGATCATGGCACCTATCCGTTCGTGACGAGTTCGAACACGGTCGCGGCGGTCGCTGCGAGCGGCAGCGGCATGGGACCGGGTTCGATCGGTTTCGTGCTCGGGATCGCCAAGGCTTACGCGACACGCGTGGGCGAGGGGCCGTTTCCGTCTGAACTCAATGATGCGGTCGGGCAGCGTCTCGGAGAGCGTGGCCATGAGTTCGGGACCGTCACGGGCCGCGCGCGCCGATGTGGCTGGTTTGATGCCGTCCTGGCGCGTCAGGCCGTCAAGGTGGGCGGGGTCAATGGTGTCGCGCTGACCAAACTCGATGTTCTTGACGGATTTGAAGAGGTCAGGATCTGCGTCGGGTATGAACTCGATGGTCGCCGGATTTCGTCCTATCCGGCCGCGCCGGGTGCGCAGGCCCGCGTCAAGGCTGTCTTCGAGACCATGCCGGGCTGGCAGGAAACGACGCGGGGCGCACGCAGCTGGGGCGAATTGCCGGCACAGGCCATCAAGTATGTCCGTCGTATCGAGGAACTCATCGAGGCTCCCGTGACGCTGCTTTCGACCAGCCCCGAGCGTGACGATACGATCCTCATGCGCGACCCCTTCGAGGATTAAGGGAGCCTTAACCGGGCAAAGGACATGATGCTTCCGAAGAGGAGAATTCATGTCCGGTACCGACAATCTGTCCGGTCAACATAACGACGCGTCCGCGGAGTTACGCATCAATGGTCGTTTTCAGGTTCTGCGGGAAACATCTTTGCCGCCGATTGGCGGGGCCGCGGCGTTTGTCGCGACGGACCCGCTGGCTCCCGGCATGGGATACGCGGCCCTAGCGCCTGACGATGTCAGCGCTCGTCTGGAGCAATATGAGGCTTTCCGCCACCCCGCACTGATGCCGGTTCTGGCGCATGACCGCCTTGAGGGCGCCCCCTGGATCCTGACTCTTCGTCCGTCGGGGCCGTCTCTGGCGAGCCTGTCCGGCCCGTGGCGGGAAAGTCAGATCGTCAATTCCGTCATCCGGCCTGTCGCCTCCATTCTGATGCAGGCACAGCAGCTTGGCCTGACATTACGAAATCTCCGCCCCGATAATCTTTATCCCGGCGTCATCGCTCAGGAAGTGCTGGTCGGGCCACTCGGGATTACACCGCCCGCCTTTCTTCAGCCTCTCGTGTTCGAATCACTCTCATCGGCGGTCTGCTCCCCGGCGGCGCGAGGCTATGGCTCGATCGTCGATGACGTGTTTTCGCTCGGCGTCGTCATTCTCACCCTGTGTCTGGGCAAAGCGCCTCTGGAGGGCCTCTCCGATGAGGATATCCTTCGGCGACGTTTCGAACTCGGCACGCCACAGGCCTATCTGCGGGACCAACCCGTCCCGGCGGGTCTCGTCTCACTTCTGCAAGCGATGCTGTCCGACGATCCCAGCCAGAGACCGGCGCCTGTTGATCTGGTCAACATGGAGACCAGCAAGCTCTTTTCCGTGCGGCGCGAGAAATTTACCAGACAGGCGCTTCCGGTCGGGCCTTATATGGTTCGATCGAGGCGCGCCCTGGCATGGGCTGCAACGCGGCGCCCAGAGGAGTTCGTCGATCTTCTGCGCTGCCGACAGGTCGATGCCTGGCTCAAGAAGGATCTTCATGAGTCGGCGTTGAGCGAGGATATCGCAGCGGCTGGCATCGAACTTGTTCGCACCGGGGGCGTGGATACGGATGGGGGGGCATTGCGCCGCATCGTGCATACGCTCGATGCGGATGCCCCGCTCTATGGCGGGGGGCAATGGTTCTGGCCTGAAGCATTGCCGACCATGCTGGCTCTCGAGGCAGCGGGAAGAAATCCCGCTGCCTCGAAAGGAAGCTGCATGGCGATTGCCACGCAGGTTCTCGCTTCAGAGACGGATTATGTGTCATGGGCAGGGCTTCTTGGCAGCCAGTTGAGACAGTTGGGGCAGGAGGCGCGGCGGACGGGCCAGAAGGGCGCGGCCCGTATTCGCCGACTGATTTATGACGGCAATATCTGGCAACGTTGTCTGTCTCCATTATGTCTGAGTCGTCGACTGGTCGTTGCCTCCGAGGCTCTGAAAGCTTTGGACGCCAGCATGGCCGGACGTGATGTTCCGGCGGCAACCGCAGTCCGTTCCGGGCTTATTGACGAGCAGATGCGAGCATTTCTCGAGAGTCACGCTGTGCGCATGGGATTTCATCCGCGAAGCGCCCTCACTACGGGAGAAATGCCGTTGTGGCTGCAAGACTTTGCTCTTCTGGCCTGGTTACAGCATCGATCCGCGGATTCTCCGCCGCTGCCGGGTCTCGCGGCTGTAACGTTTCCGCTGCTGAACGGAGAATTGAAAATATGGCAAGCCCGTTCGGAGCGCGAACGGCGTGCGACCGAGCTGCGTAAAGCATCTGAAGGCGGCATACTCCATGAAATGCTGGATCTCGTGGTGAACACGATTGCTCTGCGCCAGGACCGTATCGCCGGGCAGACGGCGCAGCATGAATTCGAGGCCATCGAGAGCCAGCTTCTTCATCAGAAAACATTTATGCCGAATGTGGATGCCGATACGCGGCGTCTGGCGGCCTTCGTGACCATGAGCAGTGGCATTGGCCTGAGTATCGTCAGCTGCGTTTATGAGATGTTGCACTAATGGCTGATAAAGCTCTGGCCGGGCGTTTTCGCGGACGCGGCAATCCGTTGCAGTGGTGGCACGGCGTCGTGTTGGGACTGGTCGTGGCATGGTTGCCGGGACCAGCAACGGTGGTCTTCATTTATTGGCTGCCGCTGCTCCTGCTCTACGTTCTTGAACCGAAGAACGAGGGCTATCGGGCGACAGCTGCGCTTTTCTTCGTCATTGCTGCCATGACTCATCCCGTGCGGCGGATATGGGATGCCTCAGGTGACTGGGACACATGCACCGATGTCCTTCTGGACCCGCGCAATCTGATCATGGATTGGGGCGCGGTCGCCCTGGCGTGGCTCGTCTCCGAACTCACGGTCATCGGTCTGCGTTTATACAGGGCTCAGGCGCAGGCCGCCGCCATCCGCAGGTTGCAGGACAGAGCGCGTGTACTGAAGGAGGAGTGGGGTTTCGAACCGATCGCACCGCTGCCAGAGGAGAAGACATCCTGACGCGGGAAATCTTCTCCAGGTCGCCGCGGCTCCGGAAGCGATCAGGCTTCGTCCTTCGCGGCATGGCCTTTCTGACGATTCCGCCGATCTTCGACCTGCGCGGACATGGCCTTCT
Source organism: Brytella acorum (assembly GCF_029309905.1). Taxonomy (GTDB): domain Bacteria; phylum Pseudomonadota; class Alphaproteobacteria; order Acetobacterales; family Acetobacteraceae; genus Brytella; species Brytella acorum. Next base: position 47,193 of record NZ_JARBJP010000003.1, on the reverse strand, counting down.
GTAGCTTCTCGAAAGCGCGTGCTTCAATCTGCCGCACACGCTCGCGCGAAATACCGTACTGATGTGAGAGCTCCTCAAGAGTCGAAGGCTCTTCTTTCAGGCGTCGCTCGGTCAGAATATGGCGTTCGCGCTCATTCAGGCCGCTCATGGCCTGAGAAAGCAGCGCCTGTCGGCCGCTGAACTCCTCGTGCTCTCCGAGCACCTGTTCCTGGTTCTCGTTGTCGTCAACGAGCCAGTCCTGCCATTCGCCTTCGCCATCGACGCGCAGCGGCGCGTTGAGACTATGATCGGGGGCAGTCAGGCGGCGGTTCATCGACACCACGTCCTGCTCGGGCACGCCGAGTTCGGTCGCGATCTTGTTGACCTGCTCCGGCTTGAGATCTCCGTCGTCGATGGCCTGCATCTGTCCTTTCAGGCGACGCAGGTTGAAGAACAGCTTCTTCTGTGCCGCCGTCGTGCCCATTTTGACGAGAGACCAACTGTGCAGAATGTATTCCTGCATGGCGGCCCGGATCCACCACATGGCGTATGTAGCCAGACGGAAGCCCCGATCCGGATCGAACCGGCGCACGGCCTGCATCATGCCGATATTGCCCTCGCTGATGAGTTCAGCGACGGGCAGCCCATAGCCGCGATAACCCATGGCGATTTTGGCGACGAGACGCAGATGGGATGTGACGAGTTTATGCGCGGCCTGCGTGTCGTGCTCGCGCTGCCAGCGCTCCGCGAGATCGCGCTCTTCGTCCTGGGTCAGAAGAGGATATTTTCTGATTTCCTGAAGATAACGCGTCAGGTTGCTCTCAGGGGTCATGGAAATGACGGCAGATGAGACCATGGCTCAGTGCTCCTTTTGCCCGGATATGCTGAAAAGAATGTGGCTCTGGGTGTCAGAAAGCAGAGAGCGCCAAACTGTTCCGCCGATCCGTGCATGACGCGGGGAAGGGACTTCACGTCCCCGCCATCGGTCCTCCTGTGAGCAACCTCAGGCGAGACGTCCATTCCGGCGGAGCGTCACTTCGTCGGACAGCATGAACACAAGCACGAGAGGGCCATCATGTCAACGCAAAGGGGACTTGGTTACTCCCCTTTAATCCGCCCTCAGGACCGCGAGGAGATCCTGCATGTCTTTCGGCATGGGGGTCTCGAAAAGCATCGTTTCGCCGGTGCGGGGATGCGTAAAGCCAAGACGTGCGGCATGAAGCGCCTGACGGGGAAAATCCAGGGCCGCGACGCGTGCGTCCGATGGCAGTTTGCGTGCGAAAGAGGGGATGCGCCGCAGGTAAACGGGATCGCCTATGAGAGGGTGGCCCGCATGGGAGAGATGCACCCGGATCTGATGGGTGCGGCCGGTGGCGAGTTTGCATTGTACCTGGGAGACGGCGTCGTGAAACACGTCCAGCCTGCGTACATGCGTCAGTGCCGCTTTTCCCGAAGGGCCCGCGACGACAGCCATGCGTTTGCGGTCGCGCCTGTCGCGTCCGATGGCGCCGTCAAACGACGAGTCGCCCGTAAGCAGCCCCCATGCCAGGGCGAGATAGGACCGGTCCATGGTTCGCGCGGCAAACGCTTCCGACAACGCCTGATGGGCAAGGGGTGTTTTAGCGACGACCATGACGCCCGACGTGTCCTTGTCGAGGCGGTGGACGATGCCGGGACGTTTTTCGCCGCCGATTCCCTCAAGATCCTCCCCGCAATGGCCGAGAAGCGCATTGACGAGCGTGCCCGTCTCGTTGCCGGGAGCCGGATGCACGACGAGTCCGGCTGGTTTGTCGATCACGATGAGATCGCGGTCTTCAAACAGGATCGGCAGGGCATGATGTTCGGCCTGGGGCCGCGCGGGGGCGGCCGTGGGAACGTGCAGCCTGAGGATTTCCCCCTCACGAACCGCATGGGCCGGTTCGTGGAGCGGCGCGCCGTTGGACGTCAGGCGGCCATCCTCGATCAGCGCCTTGATGCGTGAACGTGACAGCCCATCGCACATCATGGCCAGAACACGGTCGACGCGTTGGCCCGCATAAGACGCGTCTATGTTCAGCGTCACATGCTCGGGCGGCGCGGAAGGGGTGGAATCCATCATCCGCGTGCTGTAGCGCAGGGCGCAGACAAGGGGAACGATCCACATGACATCCAGAGAGCCCGTCAGCCCATCAGACAGGTCCGAGACCGCCTTCGCGCTGGGGAGCGGATCACGCGTGCTGCTCGGCATCGTCGTGGTGATGGGCGTCATGATCGTGGCGGGAGTCGCGGGCCTGGTCGGCGTGATCGTCCATCGAGCGGCGCATCCGCATGCGGGGGGCGTCGATGGCATGGCCCAGGGCCGCATCGAGGATGCCGGTCGTGGTCGGGGAGTCGAGACATCCCTGCCCGTTCCGGCAGGGAGTCGGATCATATCCTATCGAATGGCTCAGAACGGAACCGTGATCGTGCATGTCAGAGGCACGGACACGGATCGTCTGGTCATCTGGAATCCGCTCACCGGGCTTGTGATCGGAAGCCTCGATCTCGCGCCTCCGGTACCGAACAGGATCAGCCCTTGAGGATCGCGTCCAGAAGTCCGGGAAAGCGGGCGTCGAGATCGGCCCGCCGCAGGGAGTTGATATGTTGCACGCCCTGTGCCTCCGTATGGACCAGCCCGGCTTCCCGAAGCACGTGAAAGTGGTGGGACATGCTCGATTTCGGGCGATCTCCCAGAAGGGCTGCACAATTCGCGCAGGGCACGCCGGCAAGATGCCGCACCACCTCAAGACGGATCGGGTCGGCGAGAGCGCGCAGAACCGGCATCAGTTCGATCGACGATGCATCCGGATGGTCGTAGGCTGGCATGGTGGCATGATACTCCAGAAACGATGGGATAACGGGCCCCTCTTGCAGGCTCGTTCAAACAGGTAGATAGTTCGATAAAATACGAACGAACATTTTTCGTTCGGCTATAGCAGAGGGTAGCACGATGCCAAGCCTGTTTGATCCCATTCGAATCGGTGCCATTGAGGCTCCGAACCGCATTTTCATGGCGCCCCTGACGCGGGCCCGCGCGACACGCGATCACGTTCCGACGCCGATCATGGTCGAATATTACACGCAACGGGCGAGCGCCGGTCTGATTATCAGCGAAGCCACGGGGATCAGCCAGGAAGGGCTGGGCTGGCCCTATGCGCCGGGCCTGTGGAACAGGGAGCAGGTCGAGGCCTGGAAACCCGTGACGAAAGCGGTCCACGAGCATGGAGGGCGGATCGTCGCGCAGCTCTGGCACATGGGGCGCATGGTGCATTCCAGCGTGACCGGTCTTCAGCCCGTCGCACCTTCGGCGATCGCGGCGCCGGGATATTCTCACACTTATGAAGGCAAGGTGCCTTATGAGACGCCCCGCCCGCTGGTCGAGAACGATTTTCCACGGATTCTGGACGATTACGAGAGGGCGGCCCAACACGCGATGGAGGCGGGCTTTGACGGTATTCAGCTCCATGCGGCCAATGGCTACCTGATCGACGAATTTCTTCGTGACGGGCCCAATCATCGGACGGATGGCTATGGCGGCAGCCCTGAGAACCGGATGCGTTTTCTCACGGAAGTCGTCGATCGCCTGACGGCAACGATCGGCGCGGATCGAACGGCCGTCCGCCTTTCGCCCAATGGCGATTCGCAGGGAAGCATCGACAGCGATCCCGCGAGCGTCTTCGTTCCCGCGGCGCGTTATCTCGACAGCAAGGGGATCGCCTTTCTCGAACTGCGCGAACTGGGACCGAACGATACGTTCGGCAGTACGGACCAGCCCAAGCTCTCTCCCGAGATCCGCAAGGTTTTCCATGGCCCGCTGGTTCTCAACCAGGAATATACGCGTGGCGCGGCGATCGAGGCTGTCGCGGACGGGCACGCCGATGCGATCGCATTCGGCCGCAAATTCATCTCCAATCCCGATCTCGTCGAGCGTCTGCGGCGCGATCTTCCGCTCGCGCCGGATGTCATGAAAACCTGGTATTCGCGCGGTGCCGAAGGATACACCGACTATCCGTCAGCGTCGGCCGCCGACTGAGGTCATGCCGGATCCGGGCCGCTCTCACGAGCGAGGGCGAGCCCGGCGCCGGACGATGTTCCCGGGGTTCAGATTGTGAAATACTTGGCGCGCGGGTTGAGAATGACCAGCGCCGAGGTCGATTGCTCCGGATGGAGTTGATAGCCGTCGCTCAACGAGACGCCGATGCGCTCCGAATCCAGCAGGCGCAGGATGGGCTCCTGATCTTCGAGGCGGGGGCAGGCGGGGTAGCCGAACGAGAAGCGTGAGCCTCGATATCCCTGCGAGAGCATTTTTTCCATGTCGCGGTCGTCCTCGCCCGCGAAGCCGAGTTCGGCGCGGATGCGTTTATGCGTATATTCCGCCATCGCTTCGGCCATTTCGACCGACAGGCCGTGCAGGTAGAGATAGTCCTGATAGCGGTTGTTCTCGAACCACTCGCGCGCGAGGTCCGAGGCCCGCTGGCCGACGGTGACGATCTGCAGGCCGATGACGTCGCGATGCGCGTCGTCAACGTCGCGCACGAAATCGGCGATGCATTCGCCGTCATCCTTCGGCTGGCGCGGGAGCGTGAAACGGACAGCCTCCGTGACACCGTCCTCTTCGAAGATGATCAGGTCATTGCCCTCCCCGGCGGCTTTCCAGTAGCCGTAGAGGGCCTGTGGCTTGAGCACGTCGAGTTCCGCCGTCAGCGCCAGCATCCGCTTGAGGACCGGGCGAAGTTCCTGCTTGGCGTAGAGCATGAAATCGTCGAGAGAGCGGCCCTGTTTCCGGAAGCCCCACTGGAACTGATACAGCGACCGTTCATTAAGGAAAGGCAGGATCGCGTTCGGCGAAGCCTCGACGAGGCGAGGGCCCCAGAAAGGCGGCTCGATGAGGGGCTGCGTGCCAGCGATTTTCGCGCGACGCGCCCGGGCGGCGGAGGGATCCGCAGGCGTAAAGCCGCGACTTTCGGCGGCGTCGGGTGCGCGCTCGGATTTCCGGCGGCTTTTGCCCGCGCGTTTGGCCTGAATGGCCGCGAGATAGTCGTCAAATGTCTGGCTCGCCACCTTGTCCATGAGCGCCAGCCCGTCGAAGGCGTCGCGCGCGTAAGCGACTTTGCCGGGCGTACCCTGGCCATAGCTCAGGGCGCATTCTTCCTCGACATAATTGCGCGTGAGGGCCGCGCCGCCGAGAATGACGGGAATGTCCAGTCCCTGCCGCGCCATCTCATCGAGGTTCTCGCGCATGATGACGGTCGATTTGACCAGCAGGCCGGACATGCCGATGGCGTGGGCCGAATGCTCCTTCGCTGCCGACAGCATGTCGGCCAAGGGAACCTTGATCCCGAGATTGATGACTTTATAGCCGTTATTGGTCAGGATGATGTCCACGAGGTTCTTGCCGATGTCATGCACGTCCCCCTTGACCGTTGCGAGCACCATGACGGCGCGGGACTGGCCTTCCACACGCTCCATATGGGGTTCGAGATAGGCCACCGCCGTCTTCATGGTCTCCGCGGATTGCAGAACGAACGGCAGTTGCATCTTGCCCGAGCCGAACAGTTCGCCCACCACCTTCATGCCGTCGAGCAGGACGTTGTTGATGATGTCGAGCGGCGGCATTTCGAGCATCGCCGCGTCCAGATCCGCTTCCAGTCCCTTGCGGTCGCCATCCACGATGCGGTCCTTGAGCCGCTCGGCGGGTGTGTCGGCGACCTTCTTTTTCACGGCGTCCGCGGCCTTGCGACCGGCGAAGAGTTCGAGGAAGCGCTGGAGGGGGTCATAACCCGCGTCGCGCCGATCGTAGATGAGGTCTTCGGCGACCCTGACTTCCTCTTCAGCGATCAGATGCAGGGGGCGGATCTTGCTGACATGCACGATCGCGCCCGTCATCCCGGCTTTCACGGCGTGATCGAGGAAGACCGAGTTGAGCACGGCGCGCGCCGCGGGATTGAGGCCGAACGAAATGTTGGACAGGCCGAGGATGATCTGGATGTCGGGGAAGCGTTCGCGGATCAGCCGGATGCCTTCGATGGTCCATTGACCCAGCTTTCGGTCGTCTTCCATGCCGGTCGCGATGGTGAAGGTCAGCGGATCGATCATCAGATCGGATTGCGGCAGGCCGTGTTTGTCGCAGGCGAAGGCCACGAGACGCTCCGCGATCCGGAGCTTGTCCTCGGGCGTCTTCGCCATGCCGACCTCGTCGATCGTCAGGGCGATGACCGCGGCGCCGAACCTGCGTGCCAGGATCATGCGATCCTCGGCATGGCCTTCACCATCCTCGAAATTGATCGAGTTGATGATCGGCTTGCCGCCATGCAGCTTCAGCGCGCTCTCGATGACGTTGGTCTCGGTGGAATCGATGACCAGCGGCGCGTTGACCGAGGACGTGAAGCGGGTGACGACCTCGCCCATTTCCGCTATCTCGTCGCGCCCCACGAAGGCCGTGCAGATGTCGAGCGCATTGGAGCCTTCGCCAGCCTGTTCGCGCCCGACGGCGACGCAGCCGTCCCAGTCGCCCGCCTCCTGAAGATCGCGCCACTTCTTCGAGCCGTTGGCGTTGCAGCGCTCGCCGATGGAGAAATAGCTGTTTTCCTGCCGCAGCGTGGTCTGGCTGTAGAGGCTGGCTACGGACGGTACCCAGTGAAACCGCCGCGCGACCGGGGACGGACGCAGACCGGAGCCCGCGCGTCGCCGCAGCATCTGGTCCATGGCGCCGATATGGGGAATGGATGTGCCGCAGCAGCCGCCGATCAGGTTGAGGCCGTCTTCCTCGACATAGCGCTCCATCCAGGTCGCCATGTCCGCGCCGCTGAGAGGGTAGCGCGTCTGGCCGTCGACGAGTTCCGGCAGTCCCGCGTTCGGTTGAAGCGAGATCATGCCGGGCCAGTTCTCCGAGAGCCACTTCACATGCTCGCCCATCTCCTGCGGGCCGGTCGCGCAGTTCATGCCGATCAGCGGCACGTCGAGCGCATGCACGACCGTCGCGGCGGCGGCGATATCGGGGCCGACAAGGAGCGTGCCGGTGGTTTCGACGGTGACCTGGACGAAAATCGGCGCGTCGGAGCCGAGTTCGAGGCGCGCCTTCTTGGCCGCGTTGACGGCGGCCTTGATCTGAAGTGTGTCCTGGCAGGTTTCGATCAGGAACGCGTCCACGCCCCCATCCACGAGGCCCCGGCACTGCTCGGTGATCCCGGCCTCCAGCGTGTCGTAGTCGATATTGGCGAGTGAGGGCAGTTTTGTACCCGGTCCGATCGACCCCACGACCCAGCGGTGTCGTCCATCGGCAAATGTTTCGGCGGCTTCGCGCGCGAGTTCCGCCGAACGACGATTGATCTCGCGCGCGCGATCCTGGAGATCGAATTCGGCGAGCGTGACCGTAGAGCCGCCGAACGTGTTGGTCTCGACCATGTCCGCGCCAGCCTCGAAGTAGCCGCGATGAATTTCACGGACGAGTTCGGGACGGGATAAAGTCAGAACCTCGGTGCAGTTCTCCTGCCCCCAATAGTCGCGCTCCACGTCCAGATCGAGCATCTGCACGCGCGATCCCATGCCTCCGTCGCAGAGCAGGACGTGGTCGCGCAGGGCGTCGAGGAGATGGGGGCGCGTGGTCATCGGGCGTGTTTGTTCCTGCGGATATTCGGGAAAATGCGAGGACGTGGCATTTCTGCCCGCCCGGAGGAGGTGGACTCTGGGTAACTGGCGTTCTGGGCTGGCGCTTCTTCCAGATCGGCCATACCATGTCCAGCATGACATGGAACGTCCATCGTAGCCGGGAAGCGGGCTACCTGTCCAAATGGCGAGAGCCGGTTTGAAGGACGGTCGTCTTCCGCTGTGGCTCTGCTCATCGACGACGGGCTGGGCCGTTGCGCGGCGCGGTCATGCGGCGCTTGTCGCGTTGCGCCCCGTTCGCTCGGAAGATGGCTGGCTGGTGACGCGGCAGATGCAGTCGTCCCCGCTGGTCCCGCGAGGGCATGGGCTCTCATGTGCGTGCTGTACGTCACGCGATGAGGTGGCGCAGGCACTTGGGCTGCTGTTTCAGGACAAGGTGAGGCATCGGTGCGGCGATTTTGCCGAAGTGGCACTGCTGGAAGCGCCATCGCGGCTGCCCGCACGGGCGGCCTCACTGAATGCGAACCGCCTCATTGCGGCGCGTTATCGAGTCTGTTTCGATGCCGCCATGCACGAAAGTGGTCTTTCCCGGCGTGTCGCGCGATGACGTGCCGTCATCGCCAGTCTGCTGCGAAGCCGTCACATTGAAGTCTTTACGACCGCAAGGATAAACGGCACATGTCAGGGAACCGCGAACCTGTTTTATTGTAACGTAATCCAAGGGGGCGGCGCGTCTTCTGCTTTTTGTCCCTGCTGATTATTTGTGAGGTTTCCCTGTGGATCAAAATGAGCACGTGACGGGGAGCGCGGATTCTGCCGAGCCTGCCTATATCCGTCTCCGCGCCGCCATGGCTGCCGCCCGATACCACGGGATCGAACTGGATATCCATGATTTCGCGGCCGAGCCTGGCGAGGCTTCTCCGTCGCCCGCATCTCTCGCGCGCTGGCTGAACGATCAGGGGGCCGTCGCCAAAGGCATGCGGATCCGCTGGCGTTACCTCGTGAAAATGAACAACTCCCCGCCCATCGTTCTGATGTTCCGGGATGGGTCCGCGGCTCTCATGGTGCGCGCCGACGCCGGTCGCGGGATCGTCTGGCTGCGGGATCCGCTCTCGGATGAAGGCGAGGCGCCAGTCGCGGTGGATGAACTCCGCCTCTCGCAGGTCTGGACCGGCGATATCCTGCTTGTGAAGGCGCGTCGCGGCGAATCAGAGGCGGATGCGCCCTTCAACCTTGCCTGGTTTGCCCGGATCGTGCTGCGTGAAAAACAGTCACTGCGCGATATCCTGATTGCGTCCATGGTTCTCAGCATCCTGACGATCGTACCAGCCCTGATCGTCATGCAGGTCGTCAACCGGGTCGTGGCCTATCGTTCGATGTCTACGCTCGTCTCGATGATCGGCCTCGTGGTCATTCTGTCCTTCTATGAAATTCTGCTGACATATGCGCGCCGTGAACTGATGCTGGTGATGTCCACGCGGATCGATACGCGCATGTCTCTGCACACTTTCGCGCGTCTGCTGGCGCTTCCCCTTGAATTTTATGAGCGTGAGCAGACGGGACGTGTTCTTGGCCGTTATATGGCCATCTACAAGGTGCGCGACTTTCTGACGGGTCGTCTCATGACGACCGCCCTCGACATGTTCACGCTTCTGGTCATCCTGCCGCTGCTTTTCTACATGAGTGCCACACTGGCATGGATGACCCTGGCCAGCGCAGGTCTGATCGGTCTTATCGTCGTTCTGTTCCTGCCGCCCATGGCGAAAGTGATCGGACGGACGATCGAGGCGGAAATGGCTCGCGGATCGGTTCTCTACGAGACCGTCGCCGGGATCAGAACGGTCAAGACGCTGGCCCTGGAGCCGACACGGAAAGAGCGCTGGGACGAGGTCACGGCCGATGTCGTGCGATGGAAACTCGCTTCCGGACGCATGGGCAACTGGCCGGCGACGCTCGTCATGCCCATGGATATGTTCATCAACCGGGGCATTATCCTCGTGGGAGCTTATCTGGCGCTGGAAAGTCCCGGAGGCATGGCGGCTGGCGGCCTCATGGCGTTCATGATGCTGGGTGGACGTGTCGCGGCCCCGCTGGTCAACCTTGCGAAGCTCCTCGAGGATATCAACGAAGTTTCGGCCTCGCTCGGCGAGGCGGGCGCCGTGCTGAACCAGCCGACGGAAACGAAGGCCCTCACGACAGGAATGCGCCCCGTGATCAAAGGTGCGCTGTCCTTTCAGGCCGTGAATTTCACCTATCCTGGCGGGGCCGTCCGAGCGCTCGATGACGTCACTTTCGATGTGCCGGCGGGAACGATGCTGGGGCTCGTGGGGCGTTCCGGATCTGGAAAATCGACTGTCACGCGTCTGCTTCAGGGCGTAAGCCGTGGTTATTCCGGCTATCTGCGGCTGGATGGTGTCGAGTTGCGTGAAATCAACCTGACCCACCTCCGTCGGAATTTTGGTGTGGTGCTCCAGGATAACTTCCTTTTCCGCGGGACGATCCGCGATAACATCACGGCCGGGCGTCCGGGGCTGACGATTGATGACGTCGTTCGCGCGGCGCGGCTTGCGGGTGCCGAAGAATTCGTCGAGCGCATGCCCGCAGGCTACGATACCTGGATCGAGGAAGGTTCCACCAATATCTCCGGTGGGCAGCGGCAGCGGCTGGCGATCGCCCGTGCCGTGATCTGTGATCCGAAACTGATGATCCTCGATGAGGCGACATCGGCGCTCGATCCCGAAAGCGAGGCTCTCGTCAATGCCAATCTGCAACGGATCGGCAAAGGACGTACGATGGTCATCGTTTCGCATCGTCTCTCGTCTCTCGTCGACTGCGATCAGATTTGTGTCATGGATCGCGGACGGGTCGTCGACATTGCGCCTCATGCTGTGCTGCTTGAGCGCTGCGACATCTACAGAACACTCTGGATGCAGCAGAACCGGCATCAGAATGCCGGAACAGACCCCGGCCCGACATCGATGCTGGCGGAAGGAGAATGACGATGACCGATGGCAATCTCATTCCGGTTGATGACGCTTCGAACGATGGTGCCACGAAGTCAGAAGGAAAGAACCTTCGCCGCCGCGCCCCGGACCCGTTTTCGCAGGACGGGATGCCGCTGGCCCTGCTGGAATTTCATTCGCCCAGCGCGGCGCTCATCAATCTGCCTCCCACACCCGCCGCGAAGAACATTATCTGGATCGTAGCCGCGCTTTTCGGGGCGGGTCTCATCGCGTCGGCCATTTTCCCGTTGAACCGGGTGGTTTCAGCGCCCGGGCGTATGGTGTCCACGGAGCCAACCCTGGTCGTGCAACCTCTGGAGACGGCGATCGTCCGCTCCATCGACGTGAGGGCGGGGCAGTTCGTACAGAAGGGTCAGGTTCTCGCCCATCTGGATCCGACGCTCACCAAAGCCGATCTGACCAACATGAAATTGCAGCGTGATTCCTATCAGGCTGAGGTCGATCGTCTGCGTGCCGAGGCTGACGGCAAGGAGTATCAGCCCGACGTCGGTAATCCGGCTTCTGTTGATCAAGCCGCCGCTTTTCAAAAGCGGAAGCAGGAATATACGGCCAAAGTCGCCCAATATGACGGTCAGATCGCAGCGCTCCAAAGCCATATGGAGGGCGCGCTGGCCAACGCGGCCATGTATCGCAATCGCGCTCGTATTTCCGGCGAAGTTTTGACCATGCGGCAGAATTTGCAGCATCAGCAGGTGGGAAGTCGGCTTTCCACGCTGAGCGCGCAGGCCGATCTGGCGGAATCCGAGCGGTCCCAGATTTCCTCACAGGAGGAAGCAGCCTCCTATCGCTCCCAGCTGAGCGGCGCCCGTGGAGAAAAGGACAATTACATTCAGGGATGGAAAGGCCAGATTTACGCGGATCTGAGTCTCGCCGAGCACCACCTGAACGAGGCCGTCAGTGATTACGACAAAGCACGTCTGCGCGGCAGCCTGGTTCTGCTGAAGGCGCCGCAAGACGCTGTCGTGTTGACCATCTCGCGATACTCCATCGGTTCGGTCGTAACGACGGGCCAGCAGATCATGACCCTCGTGCCGACCGGGTACGGCCTTGAAACGGAAGCGATGCTTCGGGGAGAGGATGTCGGCTTCGTGCAGACGGGCGACAGCGTCATCCTCAAATTTTCGACTTTCCCTTACGACCAGTACGGCGGGGCCGAGGGAACCGTGACCTCGATCAGCGCGGATGCGTTCGGGAATGATGGCACCGTCGACGGGCAGCCGGGCTCGTCCTCGCAGGGCGCAACCAGGCAGACCCCGGATGGCGCTGAACTGAACGGCTCCTACCGGATCCGTATCCGGGTGGACCGCTACACGCTTCGCGGGGTTCCGAATTTTTTCCATCCCATTCCCGGTATGCCTGTCACGGCCGATGTCGCCGTCGGCAAGCGCACCTTGATGCGGTATTTTCTCAATCGTCTCGTACCGGCCGCAACCAACGGCTTCCGCGAGCCGTCTGGAGACTGAATGGTCCGAAAGGGCAGCATCAGGTGTCATTGAAACTCCGACTGGGCGCCCTCTTTTCTCGAGATGCGCGCCTCGCTCTCGGGATTTCGCTTCTCGACGTGGAAGCGGATCCGACCGAAGGTATGCGCATTCTCAGCCGGCTTGCGGCGGAGGGTGTGACGGAAGCCCAGTTCCGTGTCGGGCGCGCGTATCTTGAAGGCTTGGGGGTGCCCGCGAGCTTGGTCGAGGGAGCGCGCTGGACCCGGGCGGCGGCACTCAGCGGCCATGTGCGTGCCCGCTATACGCTTGGACTTCTTTACACGCTTGGGTTGCCCGAGGATTATGGGCGTGGAGAAGACGTTCTGCGCCGTGGTGGGGCAAAGGTCGAGAAAAGTCCTGACTTTCACCAAGCCGCTCAATGGGCTCACAGTGCGGCCGAGGCCGGCGACCCGGACGCACAGGCTCTTCTCGGCTACATCCTGACCAACGGGCCTCCCGACCTCGTCGATCTGCCCGTGGCCAATGAATGGTACGCTCGTGCGGCGGAAGCCGGTTCTGCTCAGGGATATCTCGGTCTGGGCCTCAGCGTCCTGCGCGATGCGCGGTCCGCGGACGACCTGCGGCGTGCTTCCGGCTATCTGAAAGAAGCCGCCGAAGGTGGCCTGGGGACCGCGCTGTACATGCTGGGGTCCATGTATGAGCGGGGCGATGGCGTCGAACGTCAAGTGGCCACGGCGGTGGATTATTATCGTGCCGCGGCCGAGAAGCACGTGCCGGGCGCGCAGACGCGGCTTGGGTATCTCCTGCTGAACGGTCTGGGAATCAGGCGCGACCCTTCGACGGCCGAAACCTGGCTGCGCCGCGCCGCGCTGGCCGGTCAGGCGGAAGCCGCGGCGCTGCTGGGCGATATCTATGCGCGCGGCGCGGACATGCCGCCGAACTATCTTGAGGCCGCCAAATGGTATCGCGTGGCCGCCGATCAGAAACACGGTCCGTCGGCACGCGCTTTGGGCCTTCTGTATCTGACGGGGGCGGGCGTCCATCGTGACCCGGATGAGGCGGCCGCATGGTTCAGGCGTTCGGCGGAATATGGAGACCGGACGGCTGACGCCGATCTCGGCAATCTCGCGCTCGCGGGTGTGGGCGTGGAGAGCGATAAAGAGGCTCTCAAGGACCGTTTCGAACGCGCCGCGCTCAATGGCGACCTCGTGGCGGCGTTCAATCTCGGTGTGTGTCTGGCCGAAGGGGTGGGAACACCGCGTGACGAACGCGAAGCCGCCCGCTGGCTTCAGAGTGCGGCGGATGGTGTTGTGAATGCGCAATACTGGCTTGGTCGCATGATGATCAATGGCCGGGGTTTCGAGCCCGATCCTGTCCAGGGACGGGAATGGCTGGAGAAGGCGGCCAAAGCGGGCATGACGGAAGCCCAGACGTATCTGGCTGAATTGCTGCTCGCCGGGACACTTCCCGGCGGCAAAGATCACGTCCGCGCCCTGGAACTTTACCGGACCGCCGCCATGCACGGCAATGTGGGCGCCATGTTTTCCGTGGGCGCCATGTATGGAGGCGGCCACGATGTGCCCGAAGACCGCGTGGAAGCACGGAAATGGTTTCGCAAGGCGGCCGAACATGGCGAGGGGTTCGGCCAGTTGATGCTTGGTCGCTATCTCGTGCGCGGCCTCGGGGGCGCGAAGGATATCGACGAAGGTCGCCAGTGGCTGGAGCGCGCCAGAAGCCAGAATGTGACGGACGCCGCCGTCGAACTCGCCCGTCTCGGCCAGAAGCGAGAGGGGCTCGCCGTCAGTGAACGCTGAGCGTTCCAAAAGCGAAAAGCCTCGTCCGGTTTTTGCCGGTTACGGGCATGAAGTTACCGAACGGGATCGGCTGGAGTGGCAGAAATGGATGGATGCGCGCGCGCAGGACGCTTTTGCGCGCGGGCAGGCCGCCATCTCGTCGGGACGGACGAGGGATGCGGCGTTCTGGCTCGATCGCGCGGCACGCATGGCGCGGCACAATCCAAACGTTCTTTTCTCTCTCGCGCTCGCACAGCTCGGGCTGGAACGCTGGGCGGATCTGCTGGCAACGGCAGATCAGCTCCTGGCCCGATTCCGCTTTCGCGAAGCTCTCTGTTTGCGCGTGGTCGCATTAATCCGTCTAAGGCGTTTTATCGAAGCCGACGCGACACTCGGTGAGGCCCTCTCCGGTTTCGCCCCGACGGCGGAAATGGCGGCCCTGGCCACGGAAATAGCCTCCATGCTCGATCATGCGGGATGGTGTGGCGCCAGCAATACCGGCGAGGTGCGGGGCGGCGCTCAGGCGCCGGTTCGATGGCGGCTCGACGGACGGGGCCGGTGGAGCACCGTTCCGTGCTTCCCGTTTACGCTTCCGGACCGATGGATACGGGCCGAAAGACTGGAGGTCCGGCTCGGCAATACACCCTTGCTGGGTAGTCCCATCGATCTGACGATGCTTCGCCGTAGCGAGGGGTTCATTCGGCCGGTTGGCAATGCCTGGGTGGGGCAGCTCTGGCACCCCGCTGAGCCCGAATTCCTGCCTCGCCTCCGCATCCTCGGCTCTGATGGAGGCAGAGATCTGCTGCTGTCGACATTCGCCAGCGAGGTCGATAACGACGTGCCCGTCGCGCGGCCAAGACAGATCGTCCTGAAAGAAGAAGATCTTCCAAGGGGAATCGTACGTGTTCTCGATACGTATGGAAGGGAGCTGTCCGGCAGTCCTCTGGAGCCGCTGACGCTTCAACTCCTCAATGGCGCACCGGCCCATGGGCTTCCGCCGGACTGGCGTCCGCGCCCTGTCACGTCGCCGTCGAAGGTTTCCCCGGATATCCGTCGGCGATCGCCAGGTTGCCTCGTGGTCATTCCCGTGTATCGGGATTTCCAGAGTCTTCGCCTCTGTCTTGAGAGCGTTCTGCGAACGACCGGTCAGGACACGGAGATTCTGGTCGTGGATGACGCAAGTCCCGAGCCGATCGTGGTGGACTATCTGGACCGGCTGGCTCTCGCGGGAAATATCACGCTTTGTCGGCATGAACGCAACGCTGGTTTCCCGAGTGCCGCCAATAGCGGGCTTCGCCGCGCGGATGGTCGCGATGTCGTGTTGCTCAACAGCGACACCATCGTGGCCCCGGGCTGGCTGGAGCGATTGCAGGCCGCTCTGGATCGGGCGCCCGATGTGGGTACGGCGACCCCGTTTTCAAATGATGCGAGTATTCTGTCCTATCCGTCCGCAAGCGAAAAAAACCCGATCCCGAATCTGAAGGAGACCGAGCAACTCGACCGTTTCTGCGCCGCGCAGCCCGAAGGCGAGATGATCGATTTGCCGACCGCGAACGGTTTTTGCATGGCTATTCGAGGCGATTGCCTGGCTCAGACGGGATTGTTGCGCGAGGATCTGTTCGCGCAGGGTTATGGAGAAGAAAACGAATTCTGCCTGCGCGCGGCTTCATGCGGTTGGCGACATATCGCTGCCCCTCGCGTTTTTGTGACGCATTCGGGATCGTCTTCGTTTGGTTCGGCGCGGAAGGCTCTCATGAGCCGGAATCTGGAAATCCTGAATGCCCTTTATCCCGGCTATGATGAACTGGTTCGGGATTTCATCGTAAGGGATCCGCTGTTTCCTTTCCGACGGGCGCTGGATATTGCGCGTCTCGATACGAAGCGCGGTGCGAAAAACACGCGTGTCATGATCCTGCATGACAGTGGCGGGGGCGTGGCGCGTGTGGTGTCCGAACGTTGCGCGGCGTTTGAAAAGGATGGGCAGTTCGTCCTCTCGCTGAGACCGCACCAGCATGGCGTTCGGGTGAGCGTCGCGGGCGGCGTATTTACAAATCTTGTTTTCCGACTGCCGGACGAATGGGCGATCTTTCTCGCGATCCTGCGAAGGATGCGTGTGCTTGCGATCGAATGGCACCATCTCGTCGGACATGCGCCGCAAATGCGGCGTCTGCACGCGGAGCTGGGCGTGCCCTACGACATATTCGTTCATGATTATGTCTGGTTCTGCGAACGCGTTTCTCTTCTCAACGGCGAGCGCCGCTATTGCGGAGAGCCCGCGATCGAAGGGTGCGAGCGCTGCGTTGCCGAAAATGGAAGTTATCTCGGGGAAGACATCGCGCCGTCGGCGCTTGTCCTGCGTTCGAAATATGAACTGCGGAACGCCGGTATCGTGCGTGTTCCCTCTCACGATACCGGTCGTAGGCTCGCCAGGCATTTTCCCGATATTGCTGCCGTCGTCACGCCCTTGGAAGATGATCGGCGATGGGACGATTCGGGTCGTTCGATCCGCATGAGGGAGGGCCGAACAAACTGGCTCGGATCGCGCGGCGGGCGGCGCAGGATCGGCTTTGTCGGGGGTATCGGCGCGGAAAAAGGCTATGACGTGGTGCGAGGCCTCGCGGAGGACGCCGCGGCGCGTGATCTTCCGCTGGATTATGTTTTGATCGGTCATACGCCTGACGATGAGGCCCTGTTCCGTACCGGACGGGTTCTGGTCACCGGAGAATATCGTGAAGACGAGGTCGAACGCCTGATTCATGAGGCGGATCTCGATTTCGGATTCATACCTTCCATTACACCGGAGACATGGTGTTTTACTCTTGGGGTGATCTGGCGCGCCGGACTTCCTGCCGTCGTTTTCGATCTTGGGGCGCAGGCCGAGCGCGTTCGACAAACCGGGTTTGGCTGGACAGTGCCGCTGGGTCTTCCCATCGAGACGTTGAGCCATGTCCTGCTGCGGTTACAATGATGAGTTGGCGGGTTTACCGACCCTCGGGAATCGCTAAGATAAAGCGCGTAAGCCGGGTTCTTTGGCGGTCTCTTTTGGAAGAGACAGAGGAATATTCTGATGTTTGGAAATAACGGGAGCCCTATTGATGTCGCAGCCTGAGACAACGCCAGCGCCGCATCGTGTTGTCGACCTTAAGGCCGAAGCACATCTGATGACGCTCAACCCCGGTCTTTTTTGCGTATTTTATGCTCCGGGGCAGCCCATCGGCGCCACGGGCGGATTTCCCGGGGCTCGCATCTCGCGACCGCCTCATGTTCCCGCGACGGCTGTTACGATCTCGACCATGAATCCGGATGGCTGGCTCGGTGCGACCGATGGTGCCGCCCTCATCCGTGTTCTCGGTAAATCCGCCGATGTGATGGTGACGCTTTACGCCCTGCCAGGAGCACAGACGGAGACACCGCGTCTGCAGGTGGTGCAGCTTGGTGGGCAGACGGCTCCCGCGGCCGCCGCGCAGCCGGCGGCGACCGGAAGCACGGCCATCGACAGTGCCACGCCGAAGATGCCGAAAAATGGCAAGGCGGAAATTGCCGCTCATGTCCAGCGTCGCGGAGATGTCGGCACCAAAATCGGTGAGTGGATGGGTGTGCCTGGCAGCCAGGCCTGGATTGAAGGATTTGGTATCGCGCCTGTCTCTCTGATCGATATGTCCGACATCGAATATCAGGCTGTTCTCGGGAAAGGCTGGCTTTCACCTTGGGTGGAAGGCGGCCAGTATTGCGGAAGTCGTGGAATGGCTCTCCCTATTCTCGGGCTGCGTGTTCGCTTGAAAGGCAGTGCGGCGGACAAGTTTGATATTCACCTGAGCGCGACCTTCACGGATGGTGCGCGCGTCGGTCCGGTTGGGGGAGACATCGCGTTGGAGGCCGACAGTCTGGCGCCGCTCGAAGCTTTCCTTCTTGAGATCACCCCGAAGGGTACCGGTCCCAAGGTTGCGACGGGTGTGGATCATACGAAAACAAAAGACGGTAAAAAGCCTCTGGAAGCTGCGAGAGACGCGAGTGAAATCGCAACGATGACGGCCGCGAAGACTCCCTCTCGCAAGACTGCGGTGTCAAAGGAGAAGGCTGTGCCCGCAACGCCGAAAAGCACGCCCGCGAAAACGGCTTCGACTCCCAAGCGGTCTCCCAAGGTCAAATGAAGTTCTTGTCTGCCACGTCTTCCAGCTGGACGTGGTAGACAAATAATCGATCATACGGCTCACAATCGCTGGCGTGACTATTCCGGTCTGATCCTGTTCTGGTGGAATAGGGAAGTTAGAAATGCGCCGCTAAGTGGGATGGAATTTTACAGTATATCTCTACAGGCGCTGAAACTGTGCGATTTCTTTTCGTTCACCAGAATTTTCCCGGCCAGTTTTTGCATATCCTGCGGCATTTGCACGCTCAGGGCGGTCATGAAATCGTCTTTATTTCGGAAGCCAATAACGGTGCGCTCGACGGCGTGAGGCGCGCGGTGTATCGGCCGGAGCGACGCCCGAGCGAGGAGACGCACCCTTCTCTCCGCGAGTTCGAAGGCGCGATACTTCGCGCCGAAGCTGTCGCACGGACAGCAGAAACTTTGAAAAACGGGCTTGGATATACGCCTGACATCATTATCGGGCATCACGGATGGGGCGAGTTGCTCAACATCGTGGATGTTTACCCGGGCACGCCGGTTCTTGGATATTTCGAGTTCTTCTATCACCCTGATCGCTTTGACGTGGGTTTCGATCCCGAATTCCCAGTGCCTCCTGCCATGCCGGCGCGAGTACGTTTGAAAAACGCCGTGAATTTGCAGGCCCTCAATCTGAATGGTTTTGGGCAGACTCCAACGCGGTTCCAGCTTGGAACCTATCCCGAATGGGCCCGCCCGAAGATCGCGTTGCTTGAAGAGGGCGTCAATCTTACCGAGTGCAGCCCGGATGCCCAGTCTGCGCGACGGGTGCTGGACGTGAACGGCGTCAGAATTGGTCCCCGGGACAAGCTGATCACCTATGTTTCGCGTGGACTCGAACCCTATCGCGGCTTTCACACGTTCATGCGTGCTCTCCCGCGTATTCTCGACGCCCGACCGGACGCGCAGGTCATTCTGGTCGGCGGCGACAAGGTCAGTTACGGCGCTCCACCGTCAGGAGGCTGTTGGCGAGAGGTCATGCTGAAGGAACTCGAGGGAAGACTGGATCTGTCCCGCGTTCATTTCGTCGGTAAGATCCAGTATGATATCTATCGTGCGATGCTCCGACGCTCGGACGCACATGTCTATTTGACCTACCCTTTCGTAGCGTCCTGGTCCCTGCGAGAAGCGATGGCCACGGGCTGCGCGATCGTCGGGAGCCGGACGGAGCCGGTCGAGGAGTTCATCGACGACCGCGAAACTGGTCTTCTGGTCCCATTTCTCTCTCCCGATGGCATCGCGGATGGGGTGTTGGAAATGCTGGAGGACAGAAACCTGGCCCGTCGTCTGCGTCGCAATGCCCGCAGGAAGGCAGAAGCGACTTTGGGCCTCGACGACTATCTCGCCAATTACGACGCGCTCATCGAGCGGATCGTGGGATAGAGCTTTTTCGCCTGTCGCATCTTTGAAATGAAAAAGCGGGCGATACGGTGGAGCCGCTGCTCCTTCGTATCGCCCGCCCGTTTCTGATCGCGTTGTCCGCCCTGCTCCGCGGAGCAGGGTCAGAACATGTTTTTTAGAACAGTTCGATGTGTGCCTTGAAGCCGAGCATGGCGGCGTCCTTGAGGCCACGCTGCGCGCCGGGACGAATGAAGTACTGGAAGTCAGGCTGGAACGTCATGCCACGCCAGACGTGAATCTGATACATGCCTTCGAAGATCATCCCGCTCGTCTGGGGGAAGAACGAGCCGCCGAGCAGGGTCGTCATGCCCAGGGCACGCTGAAGTTCCTGAGTTCTGGCCACTTTGTTGGAGACCTGCACGTAGCTGAAGTTCGCACCGAACGCGTCCAGAGCGCGGGAGTGCCAGAAGCCACGATCCAGCAGGCCCAGGCTGTACTGGCGCTCGCGGGTCTGGGTGACGGGGCTGTTGTTGTAGTAGACGGCGATGGCTGTCAGGCCGGCATCGGGACCATTTCCCTCATGGCGCCAGAGCATCTGGTCGGCGAGAGCCCATGCGGACCATGAATTATGATGCATTTTCGGGGCGAGCCCGCTGAGCGCCCAGGGAGCGTCGTCCACGTCGTAATACTGGTCCTTGTGGTCGGCCGTATCCACCGCACCACCGAGCTTGTAGTGACCCGGCAGCTTGTGTTTGCCGAAGATCGGCTCCCAACCCACTTCGACCGGTGCCGTCTGACCGTCGAGATCCGCACCATTGAGCTTGAAGCCTGTGCGCATCTGCTGAACGCCGTAGATGCCCTTGCGGTTGAAGTAGACGCCGGTCTGAATATAGACCTGATCGACCGGCCGCACGCGGATGCGGAACGCCCAGCTTGCATCAGGATAAGAGGAATGGGTTGTATTGTCGGACGATGCTTTCGGGTTTCCGCAGAAAGCATTGTTCATGAAGTTGCAGTATAGAGGATTCGCGGAGAAGTCCGTCAGCAGCGGAATAAGCCCGGCTGCCATATCGACGTGACCGCCCAGCAATGTTTCTTCGCCGAATGCGTAAACGAGATGGACGACGACGTTTCCGCCCGCGCCATAAATTTCCTGGCTCGGATTGAGGTTGTCACCGAACATGCGGCTGGCGGGCGTGCCGAAACGACCGACCATGACGGTGTGGGTCGAGAAACCTGTCAGACCGGCCAGTCTTTCCCAGTCGATGTCCGTTTCAAGACCATACTGACCCGCAAAGCTTGAGCCCTGCTTGAGACCGAGATTTTTCGTGGGTGATGTGATGGCCCCGGCAAACTCGTCGACGTTATCGAGCAGAATGGCGATGCCGTGGTTGCGCAGCCACGTGTTTGCCCCGAGTGGATCGGGCCAGATCGCTTCCGGGTGCGGCAACGCGGGAACAGTGGTCCCATCGTCGAATGCGATGCGGCTTAGGGCGTTGGAGACACGCAACGAAGGTGAAAGACCCGTTCCGTTCGGAGCGCCGCCAGCCGTGGCCGTCTGGGCATTCGCGTAAGAGGAACAGGCGAGCGTCGTCAGGGCAACAAGCACGGCCCCGAGCGACATGTGCGTAAGGCAGGCACGTAACATTGGTTTCATCCGTCAGTCGGCCAGGAATGGACCGAGTACCTCGACGGGACGCCGGAGCGGGCGTTCCTCCTAACCGAGGCATGGCTGGCAAATTACCCTATGTTTAAGTTCGCGCCTAGATCTATGTGTGAAATTAATATCACCTGGGAGTGATATGTATCATAAATATCGCACTGGTCGCGGATATGGGGTGCAGGAGCGTCCCGCACCCCGCGAATCACTTCGCGGCAGCCAGAGCCGCGCGGATTGCTTCTTTGGCCTCGTCAGGTCCGGCCCAGCCCGAAACCTTGACCCATTTGTTGGGCTCAAGGTCCTTGTAACGCGTGAAGAAATGCTCGATCGCTTTCAGTGTGATTTCCGGAAGATCGGCATAGGTCCGGACTTTGGAGAATTCGGGATGCACCTTGTCGTGCGGAACGCAGAGGATCTTCTCGTCTTCGCCGCTTTCGTCTTCCATGCGGAGCATACCGATGGGGCGCGCACGAATCACGGCTCCCGGCACGACGGCGTGGGGAGCCAGAACCAGCGCATCGGCCGGATCGCCATCGGCGGCGAGCGTCGACGGAATGAAGCCGTAAGCCGCCGGATAAGCCATGGGCGTGAACAGGAAACGATCGACGAAAAGAGCGCCGCTCTCCTTGTCGACTTCGTATTTGACCTGCGAGCCGGCCGGAATTTCGATCACGACGTTAATATCGTTCGGTGCGTCCTTGCCGGGCGAGATCTTGGAGATATCCATGAAAGCCATCCTGTTCAACGTGATTGACAGGACAGTTTTAGTTGGCGCGCGTCACTCTGCACAGGGCATAAGGACACGAAAGCGTGTCTGTTACGTGACGCATGGCTCAGTCGCGGTCCACATGCCCGAGATCCCGATCCGGCTCGATCACGTCCCGGACGCGGCGCTTGAGTTCCTTGGGCCCCGGAAAACCGCCGTCACGCTTGCGTTCCCAGAGAACCTCTCCATCAAGCGTGATTTCGAATCGGCCACCCGACGCCGGTCGGAGTGTCACGCCTTCGAGCGCTTCCCCGAAAGTCGAAAGAAGTTCCTGCGCCATCCACGCCGCGCGCAGCAGCCAGTTGCACTGCGTGCAGTAGACGATCACGATGTCGGAGCGTTTCTGTGACATTCCTGTTTCATATCACATTTGGTGCCGCGCGCCTCAAGCATCTTTGAGACAGTCACAACATAAAAAAGGCGGCTCCGAAATGAGCCGCCTTTCCAAAAAATCATAATTTCGGACGAAGCTCAGAGGAGAGGCTGCGCGGCTTTGACGGCGCTCTGGCACACGGCCTTGCGCCCATCGACGGGAAGTGACTTCACATCGAAACGGTCGGAAGCATGGTTGATGAAACCAGCCGTTCCGATGGCGTAGTCCATGCTGCCACCGGTCTGGTTCACGGAGTGATACTTCGCGATCAGACCGTCGAGAGGCGGATTGCCTTCGTCATAGGAGAGGTATTCGACCTCGACGCAGTAATTCAGCAGTCCGGCAATGTTGTCGGGCGTGGCACCGGTCAGGCTGGAGGAGGCGGATCCCGAGTCAGCGGGCGCAGGCGCTGCGCTGGCCATTCCTCCCGCGAGACCGAGCCCGAGGGCCAGAGCAGCTGCGGGAGCGATACGACGGAGCATGTTGTTGTCCTTTTTCATGACCTTACCTGGACCGGGTGGCCTGGCGACGCATAGTGCTCCGCCACGGTCTGTCCAAACGTCAGGCAATTATTGTCGCATTCAGTGCCAAAAAAAACAGGGTGCGACATTACATTTCCGTGTACATTTTCTCGTGATCTGCGGGGCGCTTCTTAAGTGGACGGATCGTAATACGGATTGCGTGCGTCGAAGAACACGCGATGTGTGTCAAGTTCCACGGAAATCACATCCAGACTCGCGAGCGCCGCAATCAGAACGAAGCGTCGGCGCGGGTCGCCTTCGACGGATTCCGACTTGCGCAAAATGGCGATGCAAAGCTGGGTCGCGCGCAATGTCCGCCCATAATGACCACCATATCGTCCGCTGAAATGCGCCATGCGCCGCATCATCACGGCCAGGGCCCGATGGGCTGAGGGCTGAAGGGCCTGCGAATACAGGATCGTGCGCAGTCGCAGGAGGTTGAGCTGGACACGCATGGCCGCCAGAATCCCGTTGAGATAGGCGCTGACAACGGGCGCGGGAGTCGATGCCTGGTTGTTCATCAGGCGTACGAAACGGTCGATATTGCGCGCGACGATGTCGTCGATCGTCGCCGGAGTCCGGCTTGAAGCCAGTCGTCGCAATTCGCTCAGGATGTTGCCGCGCATGGTCCAGCGTTCATGGGCGGGATCGTAGGGCAGGAATACCCGAAACATCCAGGCCGCGTAGCAGAGGCCGAGAAGCAGGGGGAGGGATGTGTTGAAATAGGTGATTTCGTCCGTCCGGGCCTGGTTATCCGGTCCGACGATGATCGGCAGGAAGAGATTGTAGGAAACGGCGGCCAGCGCCAGCGGCGGATAGGCGAAGGCCAGTCCTCCCAGCAGGGTCGCGATCCCGAACCAGAACGCCATCACCTCATAGGTCGTCGGCTCGGCGAGCAGAAACAGATTCAGCACGCCTCCGGCAAAGACGGCGCAAAAGGCGCCCTTGAGGAAGGACTGGGTTGCGAGCGCGGGGCGTTCCAGGGTGGAAAACAGGCTGCATACGATGGCCACGAACATCACGAAGGTGAGGCCGCTGGACCATGACGTCGTGACCCAGATCAGGCCAGCTCCAAGAACGGTCATGGAGGCGCGCAGGCTGTTTGCTAGGGCCTGATGCCAGTCGCGATAGGTGCGGATGGGATCGCGGAAAGTGTCGTGCCTGGGCGGGTTGCGACTGGCTTCGAACTGTTGCAACGCCACACGCAGGGCGTCGATGAGTTCGACCAGCGCCTGCTGGAGCATTCCATGTCGCAGAGTGACTTCCTGCGCCGCCGAATCGTCGTTCGACGTCGTGAACGCCTCCACGACGACGCGTCGGCAATGGCGGCGCAGTTCCCGTAGCTCGGCCAGCGGCTCCTTCATTCCGGCGGCATCGTCAAGGCGGGAGGAGAGGGAATCGAGGAACTGGCGGATCGCCTGGGCCTCTGCGTGGAAGGCGTCGTTCTGGGCCATGGGCAGGCGCATCAACGTTGCCAGATCGAGACCCCGGGCGAGCAGGATGGCGATGTCTCCGAGCGCCGCGCGAGCATGGTCGCCCGCGTGATCGCGGTGCCCAAGCTCGACTTCGGCGAATTCGACCTGATCGCCGAGGGCGGTGACGTTCGCGAAAAGCGAGCGCGCATTGTCCATCGCGTTCGGTTTGCCCGCCAGGAGATTGGAAATCGACTGCAAGGCCGGTTCGAGGGACTGGCGGAAATTGTTCGACAGTTGCCGTCGCGTCCGGCTGGCCAGTCCGAGCTGGAACAGAGCCGAGACGGACGCTTCGATCACGATGCCCAGAACGATATAGGTGGCGCGGGCGGCGGCCGTATCGAAGATGTGGCTGGGATCGGTGATGCCATCGAGTGAAATGATGGCGTATGTGAACCCGGTCGCGCGCATGCCGTGGATACGGTAATTCGTCATGGTGGCCGGGCCGGGCAGGAATGTGCCGATCATGCAGAACGAACCGATGCCCAGCGCCAGAAGCACGATGAACATGAGCGGCTGCTGAGGGCAGCTCGCCACGAGTGCTATGGCGCAGATGACGCCCAGCACCATGCCGAACAGATGCCAGCGGGCTTTGGCGAGGCTGCGCCCGCGCGTGCCCTGGGCCACCATCCAGACCGTCAGGGCCGCCCATTGAGGGCTGCCGAGTTCCATCTTGAGCGCGATGCCGAGCGCCAGAAGCGAGGAGAACGTGGTGCGCAGCGCATAGCCAGCCATGACGGGATCGGGCGCATAGAGCCAGCGGAGCTTCTGCCAGTATGGTGCCAGGGCATCCAGAAGGACGTTGCGGCGCGGTGTTCCCTGGGCGTGGCTCATCACGTCTCCCGCCCCCGAAAGCGATTCTGTTCCGCGTGTCGATGCGGATGCCGACAGGGCGGGGCTAGGCGCCGCCGGC
This sequence comes from Brytella acorum, assembly GCF_029309905.1. Lineage (GTDB taxonomy): Bacteria > Pseudomonadota > Alphaproteobacteria > Acetobacterales > Acetobacteraceae > Brytella > Brytella acorum. The sequence continues at coordinate 22,122 of NZ_JARBJP010000003.1, read as the reverse complement.
ACGAAATTGCGCCAACCTAGTCGCGCCCGGTATGATTTGTCATGTTACGCTCTTGCAAAACGTGGCGAGGTAGGCGATTCCGTCCAGACCTGCGCGCCTGTAGCTCAATTGGTTAGAGCAGGCCGCTCATAACGGCTTGGTTGCGGGTTCGAGTCCTGCCGGGCGCAGGTTCCGGGTTTTTCCACCCAGAACACCCCTCTTTTGTCACCCCCAGTCGAGTCAGGAGTCTGTTCATGGCGCCATATCAATACGTCTATGTCATGAAAGACCTGACCAAGGCCTATCCGGGCGGCCGGGAAGTGTTCAAGGGCATCACCCTGTCCTTTCTTCCCGGGGTGAAGATCGGCGTGCTGGGCGTCAACGGCGCCGGTAAGTCCACGCTGCTCAAGATCATGGCGGGAATTGACAAGGAGTATGGCGGTGAAGCCTGGGCGGCTGAAGGCGTCAAGGTCGGCTATCTCGAACAGGAACCCAAACTCGACGATTCGCTGAGCGTTGGAGAAAATGTGGCGCTGGGTTTCGGCGCGCTGAAACATGCCGTGGACCGCTTCAACGAAATCTCCATGAAATTCGCCGAGCCGATGTCGGACGACGAAATGACGGCGCTCCTCGCCGAACAGGCCGAGTTGCAGGAGACGATCGACGCGGGCGACGGGTGGGAACTCGACCGCAAGCTCGAAATCGCGCTTGAGGCTCTCCGCTGCCCGCCTGCGGATTCGCCCGTTGGCAGCCTCTCGGGAGGTGAGCGTCGCCGCGTCGCGCTGTGCCGCCTCCTGCTGGAGAAGCCTGATATTCTGCTGCTGGACGAACCGACCAACCATCTCGACGCCGAGAGCGTCGCGTGGCTCGAGCGCACGTTGCGCGATTACGAGGGCACCGTGATGGTCATTACCCATGACCGTTACTTCCTCGACAACGTCACGAACTGGATTCTCGAAATCGAGCGCGGGCGGGGCTATCCGTTCCAGGGCAACTACTCCTCCTGGCTCGACCAGAAGCGCAAGCGTCTATCCCAGGAAGAAAAGGAAGAAAGCTCGCGCCAGCGTGCGCTTGCCGCCGAGCAGGAGTGGATCGCCTCCTCGCCCAAGGCCCGGCAGGCCAAGAGCAAGGCGCGTATCACGAAATATGAAGAGATGCTGGCGGCCAGCGCCGATCGTGTCTCGGGCGCGGCCGAGATCGTCATTACGCCGGGTCCGCGTCTCGGTGGTACCGTCATCGAGGCCGAAAACCTGTCCAAGGGTTTCAATGGCCGTCTCCTGATCAATGATCTCAGCTTCAAGCTGCCGCCCGGCGGGATCGTGGGTGTGATCGGGCCGAACGGCGCGGGTAAATCCACGCTGTTCAGGATGATCACCGATCAGGAAACCCCCGATGCGGGCACGCTCGTCGTCGGCGAGACGGTCAAGCTCGGTTATGTGGATCAGTCCCGCGACAGTCTCGACGACAACAACACGGTCTGGGAAGAAATCTCGGGCGGGACGGACGTGATCTATCTCGGCAAGCGCGCCGTACCGTCACGCGCTTATGTCGGCGCCTTCAATTTCAAAGGGTCGGACCAGCAGAAGCGCGTGGGCATCCTGTCGGGCGGTGAGCGTAACCGCGTTCACCTCGCGAAGATGCTCAAGAAAGACAGCAACGTCATCCTGCTCGACGAACCGACCAACGATCTCGATGTCGATACGCTGCGCGCGCTGGAAGAGGCGTTGGCCGAATATGCCGGTTGCGCCGTGATCATCTCGCATGATCGCTGGTTCCTGGATCGTCTGGCGACGCATATTCTCGCTTTCGAAGGCGATTCCCATGTGGAATGGTTCGAAGGCAACTTCCAGGATTACGAGGAAGACAAGCGTCGTCGTCTCGGACCCGACTCGACCGAACCGAGCCGTATCAAATACCGCCCTCTGGCTCGCTGATCGCAAGCCGGACTGGTGGGGCCAGGTCGTCAGATCCGGACCCCGCGTCTGGTTCTGGACGCGGTCAGTTGGCGGGACATGGACGACATGGCCCGCCTCAAAGGGAATGCCGCATCTTTTGGTCGCATGCTCGGCGGCGTTCGCTCCAGGGTGCAGAGCGAAGCCGACATGGCCGAAGACGTCGCCTTCTGGGCGAGAACCGGCCTGGGCATCTTCGCCATTCGGGAAAAGGGCATCTTCGTCGGCATGACCGGTGTTCATGAACGTCCGGATGGGCGTGGCCTCGGGCTGCGTTTTGCGCTGAGACCTGAAGCAGCCGGACGGGGCATCGCCCGCGAAGCGGCGGGCGCCGCCCTGCGCTTCGTTCTGGATCGTGGCGTATCTCGCGTGATGGCCGTCGCGCGGGAGGACAATCTTGCCTCCCGGATCGTGCTGGGAAGCATCGGTATGCATCAGAGCGACACGTTCGAGCGTGATGGCTACACGATGCTTGTCTACGAAATCAGCCTGCCCGGCGGATGAATGTAAAAAGCGATGCGGGCATCAAATGCCCGCATCGATGACACTTGCTTAGTGGTGATTGGCGAGCTGACGCTCCAGCGCGCTGTTCAGGGTATCCACATCCCCGCCATGACGGGAAAGATATGATGCGTAGTCCTGACGCTGGGTGAGGCGCAGGCTTGCGCCTTCGCCCACCATGTCGACCACTTTCGGGCCACCATGATTGGCGATCAGGAGCTGCATGTCCGCTTCGGGCTGTCCCGGACGATCGATCTTCGCGCTCACCAGTTCGCCGCCCTCCGGGGCGGGGCTGCTCGTCGTGACGGCGAAGGTCACGCCGCGATAATCACCGATCCTGTCGGTAACGGCATTGACCAGGACATGGTCGAACAGCTCGACGTAATGCTTCTGCTGGGCGGGCGTCGCGGTCCGCCAATAGCGACCAAGGCAGAATTTGGCGATCTCGGGGATGTCGACATTCTGCTGGAGAAGCGGAAGGACCTTCTGCTTCTTTTCGTCGAGCGACGCATTGCTGTTGATGATCGCGACGAGCTCGCCACCGAACGTCTTGACGAAAGTCGTCGCGTCGCTGGCGCGAGCGGGAGCGGCGAGGCCGAAGGTTCCCAGCACGACCGCTGTCAGGGCGGCCGCCGTACCGGTCAGGTGACGGCGGGTCAGGGAAAACGCGGAGGTCTTCATCAGGGGAATCCTCAGTTGTACCAGTCGGGTACGGTATGACGGTTATCATTCCGGAAGGCTTCGACTTGGCTCGCATGCTGCTGCTGCCATGCGCTCCGGATGAAGGAATAGGGGTCGAGTGAGTCGCGTTCCACGTTGTCGATCGCATCCGTGGCATTGGCGAAGCCATCAAGCCGTCCTGCGATGTTGTACGCCCAGTTGAACGTCAGAAGTCCGTAACCGCGCGGCACGTAATTGATCGGCGAAAGCCCTATGCTGATCGCCCCGTTGGCTGCGGCATCGCGCAACGTGTTCGGCCCCATTCCAGGGACAAAGAGGTAAGGCCCGCTGGGTACACCCCACATGGCCAGCACCATGCCCGGGTCCGCGTCGCGCTCGGGATAGCCGATTTTCGTGGCGACGTCGATGAAGCCGCCCAGACCGGCGGTCATGTTGACCACGAAGCGCACGAAGGAATCGCCGGCGCGGCGCGGCTTGCCCGCGCCGACGTCGGAGAAGAACGCCACCGGTTCGTTCCATGTCTGATTCAGATTATCGATCGAATCGCGCGCGAATTTCGGCACGGCCCAGGCCCAGCCCTTGGCCACCGGACGAAGCGCGTTGTGATACGCCCACATCTGGAGATCGAACATCTTGCGGTTCAGCGGCTCATAAGGATCGTTGGCTTCCTTGTATTCAGCCAGCGCTTCGGGATCCTTCGGCGGCGGGTTTTTCAGGCTGGCGCAGGCGGAAAGCCCGAGCATGGCCAGAACCCCCGCGCCCACGCGTGCGAGTTTTTTCTTCCGCGTCGACGCAGAAGCTTTCCGATCCGCCCGATCCTGACGCGGTTCCGCGTGTGGAAAAAGAAGTCCGTCCAACCCTGCGTGCATCGTTGTCCCCAAATCGCGCCGGTCATGCGGTCATTTCCTGCCGAGGAAACCCGCATCCGGTGCGACGTCATCGCATGCGAGAACCTCGCGCACGCTTATTCAAACTAAGTGTATCGACGCTTTCATAAGCCCGAAGGCGGAAAACGACGTTCGTTGTTCTTTCTCTACCATGTCATCGCGCGAGCGCCAGACCTGACGAGCGGGCTGCCCCGTCTGGAAGTAACGATATTGCGCCTCTTCCCGATTGCCCGAAAGTATCTCGGGCCCATGACAAGGGTGGTTTTTCCGAACACCTGTGGCATGAAATCAACACCTCGTGCGCCTTCATGAACGACGGACCCGTGCCCTCCACAGGCTCAGATCCGGCGATCCCGCTTGAGCCGGTCCCAGGCCGCGTTGATCCGGGCGATACGATCCTGGGCCTGCGTCATTTCGGCTGGCCCGAGATTTTTCCGGCTCAACACATCGGGGTGATACTCCCGCACGAGCATGCGCCAGCGAACATGGATCTCCTCGTCCGTTGCGTCGCGGGATATTCCCAGTGTTTCGTAAGCGTCCGCTTCACTGGTATCAGGTCGGCTCTGCCCGCTTTCCGCGCGATCCCACGCGCCGGGAGGAAGACCGAAATGGCGGTGAACCCGCTTGAGGAACTGCGCTTCGCGGGGGTCGAGGGGTGCCTCGGGAGCAAGATCCGACCGGGCTATGATGAACAGCGCCCGCAAAAGCTCTTCGAGCGGCGCCCGATCGTTTTCGAACGCCCGCCCCATTTCGCGCGCATACATTTCGTAGTCGTCCGTGCGGTCACGCGCGCGGTCGAAGAGCATGCCGACTTCACGTCCGTTTTCAGCGGGGAAACGAAAGCACTGCTTGAAAGCATCGATTTCATGCCGGTTCACCGGACCGTCGATCTTGGCCATCTTGGCCGACAGGGCGACCAGTCCGATGGCATAGAGCTGCTCGGTTCTGCCCATCGCCGCCGAAAATTTGGCGGTCGCCATGAAGGCGGCGCCCGTAGGGTCCGGTTTGCCCCGGGTGCGCCAGTGATCGTTCCAGCCGCCGGCCGGGGTTTCGAGCAGGGTGCCGCTATCGGCCGCGTGGCCGAGTGCGGCGCCCATCAATGCGCCGAAAGGGCCGCCGACGGCAAAGCCTGCGACGCCGCCGAACAATTTGCCCCAGATCGCCATGAAACCTGCCTAGCACTCCGGGACCGCCCTCGCAAACTTGTGTGATGGAACCCGGAAAAGGTCGGTCGAGCGTCGGATCAGTCGAGCATCAGAGAGAGCGTGAACGGGGCGGGGGCCGATTGTGCCGTCTGGGCGCGGAGGAGAAAGACGCGGATCTCGTATGTGCCGGACGCGTCGGTGAGGCCGTCATATTCCGGGCCGGACGCTCCGGAATGACTGTCATAGATCGGCACGCCATCGGGACCGAGAAGCTGAAAAACGGGGCGGGTATCGGAGGACAGCAGACGTAGATGCAGTTCCCGCCCGCTTTTCAGGTCAAATCGGTAGCGTCGGATTTCCTGCGGGGAAACCCGGCCATCTTCATGCACTTCTCCCGACCCTGCGGGAACCGTCAGCTTCATCGCCGGTGCCGGCAGGGGCGGCGCGGCGAGGGCGGAGGGAACGCCTGCGCATAGCGCGCAAGTGATCAGGCCACCCATGAAGTGAAACAATATTCTCATGAAAAGACCTCTCCTTCAGGGGTGGCCCGCTGGGCGTGAAAGGCGCGCGTCGGCAGTATCAGGATGGCCGCGACCCCGCAGACGAGGATGACGACCGTCAGGAAAAAAACGGCATCGAAATTGCCGCTGGCCTGCAACACATATCCGGCGACGACCGGAGCGGCGATACCGGCGCCGTTGCTGAATGTGAACGACAATCCGGTGGTCGAAGCCACGAGTTCGGTTTCCACGATGAGATCGGACAGCAGCGCCATGTTCGCGCCGATCCCGGCCATGAGAAACGCCAGCGCCACGGCGACGACCGGGATCACGGTCAGCTTGCCGGAACAGAAAGGCAGCAGGCCCATGCTGCCTGAAAGCAGGAAATAGGAACCCACCACGACCCGGCGCGCGCCATGCCGCAGGTCGCGGCCGCGCATGAACGTCTCTCCCACTCGTCCGAGGATCAGGCCCAGCGCGGCGGAGAGGAGATAGCAGACCGCCGTCCACATCCCGGCTTCCACCATGCCAAGCCCAAGGAGCGTCTTGAGGATCAGCGGCAGCCACGACATCAGGAGGAAATTCGCGAAATTGGCGCAGCATTGCCCGATGACAATGCCCCAGAACGCGCGGGCGCCGAAAATGCGCGACAGGGAAAGAACCCGGCGCGTCGTGCCGCCCGGAGCGGTCTCGCTTTTCGGATACAGCCGCCACCACGCCGCGGCCCAGACCATTCCGACCGCCCCGAGAATGACGAAGGCGCTGCGCCAGCCGTAATGGGCGATGAGCCACACGCCAGCCGCCGATCCCGCGGCCAGACCGATCGGAAGACCGCAGATCAGGGCGGTCAGCATGACGCCGCGTTCGGAATCCGGCGCCCAGGCGCGGGCCACCTTGTTGCCCATGGGAAAGGTTGGCGCTTCACCGGCGCCGAGCATGACGCGCGTGACGATGAAGGCGGGCAGGGAGGTCGCAAGACCGCCGAGCATCATGGCGAGCGACCAGAACGAGACGGCGAGCGCCCCGATCCTTCGCGCCCCGAACCGGTCGAGGAGCATCGCTCCGGGCAGGTTGAGAATGAAATAGGACCACAGGAAGCTCGACAGGACCCAGCCGATGCCTCGTGGCGTCAGATGGAAGATCCCGGCGATCACGGGCATGCCCGCGGACAGCGCGGCGCGGTCCGCGTAGCAGATCACGCTCATGAGTACGGTCAGAACATAGATGACGTAGCGATAGGGCTGGGCGGCGGCGCGCAAGTCGGTCCGATCCTGATGAAAGAAGCAAGGGCCTGCGCATCATGACGGCAGCGCCGGCCAAGGACCAGCCTTGCGGGAGGCGTTCATGCGGATCTTGCGTCGCCGCGAGCCACGTCCCACACTCGCTCCCATGAGCGCACGCGAAGTCCTGCTGGCCAGCCAGAGCCAGACCGAAGATCTGGCCCGCAGGATCGCGGGCATGGCGGGACCGGGAGACGCGATCGCCCTGAGCGGAGATCTCGGGGCTGGAAAAAGCGTGTTTGCGCGGGCTTTCCTGCGCGCGCTGGCGGAAGATCCCACTCTGGAAGTCCCCAGCCCGACATTCTCGCTCGTGCAGATTTACGACACTCCCAGAGGCGAGGTCGCGCATTTTGACCTCTGGCGGCTCGATGGACCCGAGAGTCTGCACGAACTCGGATGGGATGCGCTGCACAATGGCATCATGCTCGTCGAGTGGCCCGAGCGGGCGGGCGACGAAATGCCGCCGGACGCCCTGCGTCTGACGCTGGGCGAGGGGCCGCATGACGACGCCCGTATCGCGCGCATCGAAGGCTGGGACGAGCGGCTGTGAAACTCGCCACGGTCGCGCCCGGTCGGCCCTTCCTCGATGGCATTGCCCAGCGCTGGGTGGAAACATGGGGCCTGGGCCGAGACGCGGGCGGCGCGGGTCTGATCCTCGTTCCGGGCCGACGGGCCGCGCGCGCCCTCATGGAGGCTTTCCTGCGCTGTCTCGATGGCGAAGCCGCGCTGCTGCCGCGCATCGTGCCGATCGGAGACATCGAAGACGAGGTCGCGGCCTTCGCCGATCACGCGGCCCTGGATCTCGTCCCCGCTGTCGATCCGGTGCTGCGTCTTTCCGTTCTGGCGATGCTGGTGCTGAAGGCTGACGGCGCGTTCAGCACCGCGCCGACCGTCGATCAGGCCTGGCCGCTCGCGCGCGCCCTGGCGGAGTTGATGGACGATGCGGAACGCGCGGGCGTCGATCTGGCCGTCGCGCTGCCCGATGCCGCCGACGAGCGTTTCGCCGAACACTGGAGCCAGACGCTCACCTTCCTGAAGATCGTGACAGAGGCGTGGCCCCTTTGGCTGGCCGGTCAGGGCCTGTCCAATCCGGTCGCCCGCGCCGTGAAAGTTTTGAAGATCCAGGCCCGCCTCTGGCAGGAAAGACCACCGGAAGAGCCGGTATGGGCCGTCGGGTTCACCGATGATCTTGGCGGGGTCGGCGAGCTTCTCAAGGCGGTCGCCAGCGTGCCTTCCGGTCAGGTCGTGCTCCCGGGCGTCGATCTGTCTCTTTCCGAGGCCCTGTGGGACGTGCTTCCGGACAGCCATCCCCAGGCCGCCCCCCGCCGTCTGCTCCACGCGATGGGCGCGACGCGCGGCGACCTCGTGGTGTGGGAGACGCAGGCGCGGCGGGCCGTTCCCGCGTCGCGGATCGAACTGGCGTCGCTCGCCATGCTCCCAGCCGAAGGTCTGGCGGCCTGGGGGCAGCGGCACGAACCCATTGCACTCGACGGATTGTGGCGCATCGAGGCGACGGATCAGCAGCAGGAAGCCGCCGCGATCGCCATGATTCTGCGTGACGGCATCCGCGAAAGCGGTCGCGACGTCGCGCTCGTCACGCCGGATCGAGGCCTTGCCCGGCGCGTCGCCACCGAATTGCTGCGTTTCGGCGTTGTCGCGGATGACAGCGCGGGCGAAGCGCTCTCACTGACGCCTCCGGCCGTGTTTCTGCGTCTGCTGGCGGAGGCCGCCTCGACCGGACTGTCGCCCGTCGCGCTGCTGGCGCTGCTCAAACATCCTCTGACCGCGCTGGGGATGACGCCGGGCAACTGCCGCGCCAGCGCCCGGCGTCTCGAACGCGCCGTTCTGCGCGGACCCGCGCCGCAACCCGGAATCGAGGGGCTTCGCGCCGCGCTGGGTACGCGACATCGCAGCGTGGACCGCCCCGGTTCCGAGACGGCGGACCGTCCGGACCAGCCCGAGGAACTCGAAACATTCCTGACCCGGCTGTCCGAGGCTCTGGCGCCGCTGGCGGAATGCGGGCGCGCAACTTTGCCGGAACTCCTGACGGCGCTCGTGCGGGCGGCGGAAAATCTCGCATGCGTGACCGAGTCCGACGGGACGGAGCATGACGGGGCGGACCGTCTCTGGAGCGGCGCGGAGGGTCACGCGCTCTCGCGCCTCGTCGGCGGACTGATCGCCCATACGGGGCTTCTGCCGGATCAGGATATCACCCAGCTTCCGGGATTCCTGCTTTCGGCTTTCGCGGGCGAGATGGTGTTCGGCCAGCGCGTGCTGCAAGGGCGTGATGGCGAGGCGGTACACAGGCGCGTCTCGATTCTCGGCGTGCTGGAAGCGCGGCTGGTTTCTGTCGATCTGCTCGTGCTCGGGGGGCTGAACGAGGGGATCTGGCCGCCAGCCAGCGATCCGGGGCCATGGATGAGCCGTCCGATGCGGCGTCGGATCGGCTTGCCCTCTCCAGAGCGTCAGATCGGCGTCGCGGCGCATGATTTCGTGACGGCCATGCTCTGTGCGCCGGATGTCGTGCTCTCGAACCCCGCGCGCCGGGAGGGAGCACCCGCCGTGCCCGCGCGCTGGCTCGTGCGATTGCAGGCTTTGCTGGGCGGGCAGGGACAGAAGATCGCGCCGCATCCCGCCATGTTCTGGCAGGGCCAGCTCGATCAGCCCGGCGGACCGCCCAGTCCGGTACAGCCCCCCGCGCCGCGTCCGCCGGTCCGGCTCCGCCCGCGCCGCATGGCCGTGACGGAGATCGAAACATGGCTGCGCGATCCTTATGCCATCTATGCGCGCCATGTTCTGGGTCTTTCCGCCCTGCCAGCCCTGGAGGAATCCGCCGACCGGTCCGATATCGGCATGATCGTCCATGACGGACTGGATCGCTGGCTCAGGCGCGGCGTGCTGGACAGCGCGCATCTCCAATCCGATTTCGAAGGGGCGATGAGCGAACGCAAGCTGCGCGTCGCGCTCGAGGCATGGTGGCGTCCGCGTCTTCAGCGCATTGCCGAGTGGGTGAGCGAGCAGGAAAGCCGTCGCGCCCGGCCTGTGCATCTCGCGACCGAGGCGCGCGGAAAGCTGGTCGTCACGGCGGAGGCGGGCGCGTTTTCCCTGATCGCACGCGCGGACCGGATCGAAATCGACGCCGAGGGCATGGCCACGATCATCGACTACAAGACCGGGACGCTGCCCGCCCTGAAAGACGTGCTGAGCGGGTGGAGCGCGCAGCTCGTGCTGGAGGCGGCCATGCTGGGTCAGGGCGCCTTCGCGCCCGTGCCCGCCGCCCGCGCGGTCGCATTGTTATACTGGCGTCTGACCGGGGACCGGGATCGCGGCGAGGAGCGCGCTGTCGGCGGCGAGGGGGAGGCGCTGGCTGAACTGGTGGACGAGGCGCTCGTGAAGCTGCGCCGCCGGATCGATATCTTCGATCGGCCCGAGACGCCCTATCTTTCCCATCCCCACCCCGATCATGAGCCGCGCTTCACGGATTACGCCCTGCTCGCCAGGGTGCCCGAATGGAGCGTGGCGCGCGGAGAGGCCGACGAATGAGCGAAAGCGCGATCATCCAGGCCGGACGCACGCAGAACGAGGCGTCCGATCCGCTGGTTTCGGCCTTCGTGTCGGCCTCCGCCGGGAGCGGCAAGACGAAGCTCCTGATCGACCGGCTGCTGCGCCTTATGCTGCCCGTCTGGGGCGTCGATCCCGAAACCGGCGCGCGCGTGCTGCTGCCGGGCAGCGATCCGTCCCGCATCCAGTGCCTCACCTTCACCAAGGCGGCGGCGGCGGAAATGTCGAACCGTCTGCAAACCCGGCTTGGCCAGTGGGTCTCGCTGGCGGATGCGGCGCTCGACGCGGAACTGCGCGGTCTGGATGTGCCCGCCACGGCCCAGACGCGTCATGCGGCGCGATCGCTGTTCGTGCGCGTGCTGGATCTGCCGGGCGGGATGAAAATCGGCACGATCCATGCCTTCTGCCAGTCTCTCCTGCGGCGTTTCCCGCTGGAAGCCTCGGTCAACCCGCATTTCACCCTTCTCGAGGAAACGGACGCCACGCTGGCTTTGAGCGTGGCGATCGAGCAGACGCTGGGCGAAGCCCTGGTGGAACCACGGTTGTCCGCAAGTCTGGATCTCCTCGCAGGGCAGGTGGGGCTCGACGAGTATCTTCTGCGTGTCCGGGCGCTCAGCGGCAGGGTCGAGCGGCTTGGCCCTCTTTTCAGGCGATGGGAGACGCAGCCCGGGCAGGTGCGCGCGCTTTACGCGGAGCTGCTGGGGGCCGGGAGCGAAGATGTTGCCGCCCTTGAGCATCAATGGGTCCGGCCACCCGACGAGCCTGTGCTGGTCGAGAAGCTGCGGAGCGCGCTGGCGCAGGGTTCCGACACCATGCAGGCCCATGTCGGCGCCATGCTGTCATGGCTGGCGCAAACCCCGGATACGCGTTCTGCCGATGCCTGGCGCGCGCGCCTCCTGACGGATAAGGGGACGCCGCGAACCGCGCGCGCTTTCGTGCGGGCCGCCGCCGACAAGCTTGATCCGGGCATCATGCAGACCATAACGGATGAAGCACGGCGCATCATCGATCTGGAGGCCGCGATCGCCACGCGTCGTCTTCTGGACCTCAATCTGGCGCTGTTCGCCCTCGCCACGCCGACACTCGCCCGCTATGCGCGCGACAAGGCGGCGCGAGGCCTCGTCGATTATGACGATCTGATCGCCTCGACCCGCGATCTTCTCCGAGACCCTGGCGCGGCCTGGGTGCTCTATAAACTCGATGGCGGGATCGACCATCTGCTGCTTGACGAGGTTCAGGATACCTCGCGCGCGCAATGGGAAATCGCGGGTGCCCTGACGAGCGAGTTCTTCGCGGGAGAAGGCGCTCATGACGAGAACGGACGTCCGCGCACCGTTTTCGCCGTCGGGGATTTCAAGCAGTCGATCTATGCGTTTCAGGGCGCGGACCCGGAGGGATTCCATCACTGGCGGACGCGATTTGCCGCGATGGTGCGCGAGTCCGGTCAGTTCTGGCGCGATCCGGGTCTGAACGTGTCCTTTCGTTCCGTGCCCCCCGTTCTGGAACTGGTGGACGCGGTTTTCGCGCAGGACAAGGCGGCGCATGGATTGCGCGCCGCTGGAACGCAGGAGGTTTTGCCGCGTCATGTTTCGGCGCGCGCGGGAGAGGGCGGACGCGTCGAACTCTGGCCCCTCGCGCCGCGTGGCGAAAAGGAAGAAACCGCCGATCCATGGCAGGCCGCCCCATGGCCTGCCACCGGAGGGCGGGCGGCGCGAAGCTCAGCGCCCCAGAGGCTCGCGGAAGAACTCGCCCGCTGGATCGCCGCCCAGATCGGCAAGGCGCCGCAGCCCGGGCAGCCGCCCTTGCGGGCGGGCGATGTGCTCATCCTCGTGCCCAGGCGCTCGCCTTTTCTCCGCGCGCTCATTCGTGGGCTGAAAGGACATGGCGTCGAAGTCGCGACGCTGGTGCGCGTCGGCCTGACGGACCAGCTGGCCGTGCAGGACCTGATGGCGCTGTGTGAGGTCCTGCTGCTGCCGCAGGACGATCTGATGCTGGCCTGCGTGCTGACCTCGCCGCTGGGTGGCCTCACGGATGACAGCCTCATGGCTCTGGCCATGGAACGCGGCGAACAGCCCCTGTGGTCCGTCCTGAGGGATCGCCACGCCGAGCAGCCGGAGTGGCGGGGCGCATGGGCCATGCTGGCCGCGCTTCAGCGGCGCATCGATTTCGCCACCCCCTACCAGATCATTGCCGATGCGCTGGGGCGTCATGGTGGTCGGGCGCGGCTGCTGCGCAGACTGGGCGCGGAAGCCGCCGAGCCGATGGACGACCTGCTGGCGGCCGCTCTGCGTTACGAAGCGCTTCATCCGCCGTCGATGCAGGGCTTCCTGCACTGGCTGAAAGCCAGCGACGCCAGCGTAAAACGTGAGCCGGAAGCCAGCGCGGACGCCGTGCGGATCATGACCGTGCATGGCGCAAAGGGATTGCAGTCGAGGCTGGTGATCCTCCCCGATACGACCAGCCCGCCACGGCATGACGCGCGTCTCCTCTGGGCGGAAAAGGACGGCGTGGCATGGCCGGTGTGGTCGCCGGGGAAAAATCTCGGCTGCGCTCTGACCGAACGTCTGGCGGATGCGGAGAAGGAAGCCGAACGCGCCGAGCGGAACCGCCTGTTATACGTCGCGCTGACCAGGGCCAGCGACTGGCTGGTCGTCTGCGGTTGGGAGAGCGGACGCGCGCTGTCGGACTCCAGCTGGTATGCGTTGTGTCGAAGCGGCTTCACGGCGTTGAGTGTCTCGCCCGAGGCTTTCGGAGGACCATGGGACGGGGATGCCTTCCGGATCGAGGCCTCCGTTTCCGCTCCTTCCGCTCCGGCCCGTCGCCATGAGGTCGCCTCGGCTTCGCCGCTGCCCGGGATGTTCGGACAGGCGCCCGACTGGCAGGCGATCGCGCCGGAACAGGAAGCGCCTCTCACCCGGCCTCTCGCGCCGAGCCGTCCGGATGGGGTGGCGTTCGGCAGCATACCGCCCGCCCGCTCTCCGCTGGTGGCGCTGGCGGGGCCGCGTGAAACGGCGTTGCGTCGCGGGACGCTGGTTCATCGGCTGCTGCAATTCCTGCCCGACTACCCTTCCTCCGCCCGGAGGGAACTGGCGCGTGAGTGGCTTTCACGCCCGGCCCACGGACTGAGCGCCCCGGATGCGGCACGTCTTTCCGATCAGGTGATGGCCATCATGGAGGCGCCCGCATTACGACCGCTCTTCGCTGAAGGCAGCCGGGCCGAACAGGCCATAACGGGTATTGTCGGCGGTCAGGTCGTCGTCGGGCAGGTGGATCGCCTGTGTGTCGCGGAACGGACGGTTTATATCGCGGATTACAAGACGAACCAGAATCCGCCTCGCGACGGCAAGGCCGTGCCGGTCACCTATCGTCGTCAGATGGCGGCCTACGCGGCCGTCATGCGGCAGATTTATCCGAATCACGCGATCCGATGTGCTCTTGTCTGGACGGAAGGCCCTCTGGTGACCCCGCTGCCGGAGGACGATCTTATCTCGGAGGCATCAGAGGGCGCCTGAAATCCCCCGAGGTGGAGGAGCATCCTTCGTGCCGGAAACCAGTCCCCGCAGGGTCAGTTCCCGGTGAAGCCGCTCCGCCATTCAGACCGGCCGGCGGAGCGGGAGATCAGTGATGGCCGTGTCCGCCGTCGGGATGGCCGCCTCCCGGCCCTCCGCCGCCTGGTCTCCCGCCTCCGGGACCGCCGCCCGGTCCACCGCCATGTCCGCCCCCTCCGGGACCGCCCCAGGAACCTCCGCCGGGACGGCCATTTCCGCCGCCCGGGCGGCCGTGCCAGTCGCCGGGACGTCTACCCCAATCACCACCGGGCCGTCCGCGCCAGCGCGGGCCGACCGCATAGCCGGGACCCCAGCCACCGCCCCAGCCGGGACCCCAGCCGCCGTTCCCGTAAGACCCGTAATAACCGCCGCCACCGCCATAGTAGCCGTCACCATAATAGCCGTCCGCGCACCCGACCAGACTGCCGCCAAGGAGGAGAATGATCGTGGCGGTGCCCGCGAAGCGCATGATTTTCCGAGCTTTCACTTCGCTTCTCCCTGTGGCAGATCGGTGGGCAGTTCCATGATGCCGAACACGGCGCCCGCGGGATCGGCGATGATCGCGATCATCACGCCGTCACGATCCGGATGGGCCGGCACGACGATGTGTCCCCCCAGCTTGACGGCGTCCTCCGCCGTCGCTCCGACGCTGAGCACGCGGACGAAACGCACCCATCGCGCGGGCGCATCCGCGGGAAAGCGCGGGGGAAGGACGTTGAACGTCGCGCGCGCCACCTCGCCGGAACTGGCGAGAAAATGGTGCTCATCGAGCGTTTCGATGCGATAGCCGAAAAGACTGCCGTAGAATTTCGCCGCACCTTCCGGGTCGGAAGACAGAAGCGCGCTCCAGACCCATGAACCCACGACCGCGTCTCCGTCCGCCGGATCTCCCGCCGTGGCCGTCAGGACTCCGAACGTCGCGCCGCGAGGATCGACCACGATGGCTTCACGTCCCAGTGCCGGAAGATTCCGGCCATCGAGATGGACGCGCGCGCCGAGCATCGCGCTCTGCGCGGTCGTCGTGTCGGCGTCCTTCGACGACAGAAACGGGAACCAGAATGGCGGCTGATCCGGGTTTGAGAGCGTGTGTTCGACAAGAAGCGCGACGACTTCGCGGCCGTTATAGGCGACGGCGCGTGGCCGTTCGGGTGTGCCGAGCCTGTGGATGCTCCATCCGAACAGTCCCGAATAGAAGCGCGTGGAGGCTTCGAGATTGGGCGTCACCAGCTGCGAAAGGACGAACTTCCCCGGCAGATGCCGGTGAGTGGCCGGTGAGGTCAGCGGCGGTGCGGGCGAGGCGATCGCTTTACCCGCTGGCAGCGCTCCGAAAAATGTCGCTGCGGCGGCTGACAGAAGGAACCATCGAAAACTGCGTGGCACGGCTGAGCCTCCTGCGTGGTTTCTTGAAAAGAGTCATGCGACTTCAGGACGCGGGACCTGCGCATGTCATGAGCGCATCGGCGCGCGGTCTTGAACCATCCTTCGGAACTGGCGATATGAGTATAGAGCCGGTGGACAGTTTCCACCCGATCTATTTTCATGAATTGGAGTCACTCATGAGCGCGAACACGGTTGCTGTTACCGACAAGAGCTTTGAAAACGACGTTCTCAAGGCCGAAGGTCCGGTGCTTGTTGATTTCTGGGCAGAATGGTGCGGCCCCTGCAAGATGATCGCTCCGGCGCTCGAGGATATCGGCTCCGAGTTCAAGGGACGCGTCACCGTCGCCAAGGTCAATATCGACGAGAATCCCGAAGTGCCGACACGCTATGCCGTGCGCGGCATTCCGACCCTGATCGTTTTCAAGGACGGCAAGCCCGTCGCGCAGAAGACGGGTGCGTTGCCCAAGAGCCAGCTTCGCGCCTGGGTCGAATCCTCGATCTGAAGGCTTCCTCTTCCCCGGTTCTTGCCGGGGAAGAGGAGATCTCCGCTCAGTCGCAGCGCGGCGGGAAATTGCGTGCATGGAGCGTGACCTGCACGCATCAAACACAACGGTCATAGGATCGGGTCTCTTCGCCCGGAGCCCGGTGACAGCGTTTCGCATGGTCCTCGACGTATCGTCACACCGCCTTTTCTGCCGGAAATGTGTCGGGTAGGGACGTTTCGGATCCCGCATCAGGAGGCACACCCGCGACCACAAGGAATTGTGTGATAGTTACCATATTGCGACAACAATATGATAAAAATCTCACAGATATGAGATGCGATTTCTTCTCCGTTTCGTGTGATAGGCTCGGGTTGCGTCGCCCAGCGTAGTGGAGAGTCGTGTCGATTCACGACAGAAACGAATGGTGCGACGCTCACGAATTGGAGAAGAATAATGGCGTCGCAGACAAAAGTCGCATTGGTGACCGGGAGTGGTCAGGGTATTGGTCGGGCCATTGCGTTGCGGCTGGCGGAAGCCGGGTTCGACATCGCCGTAGTGGATGTGAACGAAGCCAAGATCAACTCGGTCGTCGAGGAAATCACGGCAATGGGTCGCCGGGCGACCACATTCAAGGCCGATGTCAGCAAGCGCGACGATGTTTACGCCGCGGTCGATCACGCTGCGGAAACGCTCGGCGGCTTTGACGTCATCGTCAACAATGCGGGCATTGCGCTGATCGGGCCGATCGCGGAGATCACGCCCGAAGAAGTCGATCGCATCTTCAAGATCAATATCGAAGGCGTCCTGTGGGGCATTCAGGCCGCGGGTGCGAAATTCAAGGCGCTCAAGCAGAAGGGCAAGATCATCAACGCCTGCTCGATCGCCGGTCACGACGGTTTCGCCATGCTCGGCGCCTATTCGGCCACGAAATTCGCCGTGCGCGGCCTGACGCAGGCCGCCGCCAAGGAATATGCCAGCGAAGGCGTGACGGTGAATGCTTATTGTCCCGGTATCGTGGGCACGGATATGTGGGTGACCATCGACAAGCGTTTCTCGGAAGTGACGGGTGCCGCGGTCGGTGAAACCTACAAGAAGTTTGTCGACGGAATCGCGCTCGGACGTGCGGAGACGCCCGAAGATGTCGCCGCGCTGGTAGCGTTCCTGTCCAGCCCGGATTCCGATTACATCACGGGTCAGTCCATCATCACCGATGGCGGCCTGGTTTACCGTTGAGAAGAGACGAGGCCCTTTCAAAGGGCCTTGATCGTTTGCAGGACAGGATTTTTGATCAGGGGATCGGGTGGAGCTTGTCCAGTTCCACACGTTCCTTGTGTGAGCTTTCCGGATCGCCCTTATCGCGGCGGGCCGTCGCGATGTCTTCCGGCGTGATGACCGGCAGAGGTGACGTTTTCCCGCGCGAGATCAGCCAGTTCAGGATCAGGCTGATCTGTTCGTCCGTCAGGCGGCGGAAACTAGGCATCCCGAAATCATAGTCTTCTCCCTTGGCCTTGATCGGCCCGGCGAGACCGTTGAGAAGCACATTCGCAAGATAGCGCTTCCCTTCCGGCGTGCTGGCAATGACGTCCAGACGTCCCGCGAGTGGCGGGATTTCGCCGGGAAGGCCGTCGCCGCCATGATGGCAGATACCGCAATTCGGCCCGTACAGCTTCCGCCCGGGCGTTTCCCTGCCGCAACCGGAGAGAAAAACGCCCGCCACGATAACGTTCAGCAGGGCTGCTGTCCTGGGACGCGAGGCGATCACTCTTCCTGACCGCCGACGCCAAGCAGACGGATCTTGAAGATCAGCGGGCTGTTCGGCGGAATGATGCCCATGGAACGCTTTCCATATCCCAGCTCGGCCGGAACGTAGAGCATCCAGGTATCACCGACATGCATCATCGGCAGACCCTCCATCCAGCCTTTCACAAGACCGTCGAGGGGCATCTGCATATACGCGCCGTTCCCATGCTCTTCGGAACTGTCAAAAATCGAGCCGTCCGGCAGGCGGCCTTCATAGATGATCATCATCATCTGCCCCTTATGGGGCGAAGCGCCGTCCTTGGGGCCGGATTGCAGAACCTTGTAGGCCAGACCGTCAGGAAGCGACTGGACGCCGGGCTGCGTGCGAACCTTCGCCATATATTCGGCGGAAGTCAGTTCTTTTTCCGGCTTTTCGCCACCGGCACAGGCCGAGAGGACGAGGAGGGAAGCGCAGAGCGACAGGCCGGTGAGGCGGGAGATGAAACGTGACATGGAACTCCGTCCGATCTTGAGGTGGGCAGAGGGCGACCGGTTGACTTCCCAGGCGGAAAAGCAACCGGTCGCGCGACGGGGGACGGGCCTCAGAGGGCTCCGCCGCGCCGTCCGACCTGCGCGCCAAGACGCAGGCGCAAAGCGTTGAGTTTAATGAAACCCTGGGCGTCCTGCTGGTTGTAGGCGCCCTCATCATCCTCGAAGGTAACGACGCGGGTATCGTAGAGGCTGTTCGGGCTTTCGCGCCCGACGCAGATGACGTTGCCCTTGTAGAGCTTGAGGCGCACGCGACCCGTGACCGATGCCTGGCTGGTGTCGATGAGCGCCTGCAACATGCGGCGCTCGGGCGAGAACCAGAAGCCGTTATAGATCACTTCGGCATAGCGCGGCATCAGGCTGTCCTTGAGGTGCATCGCCTCGCGATCCAGCGTGATGGACTCGATGGCGCGATGCGCCTGCAACAGGATCGTGCCGCCGGGCGTCTCGTAGACGCCGCGCGACTTCATGCCGACAAAACGGTTTTCGACGAGATCGAGGCGACCGATACCATTGTCGCGGCCCAGTTCGTTGAGCCGCGTCAGGATCGTGGCCGGAGAGAGGGTCACGCCATTGATCGCGACCGCATCGCCATGGGCGAAGTCGATCGTGATTTCGGTCGCCTTGTCCGGAGCGGCTTCGGGGGAAATCGTACGCTGGAAAACGATTTCATCCGGCCCGATAGCCGGATCTTCGAGCAGCTTGCCTTCGGACGACGAGTGCAGAAGATTGGCGTCGACCGAGAAGGGCGCCTCGCCGCGCTTGTCCTTCGTTACGGGGATCTGGTTCTCTTCGGCGAAAGCCAGCAGTTTCGTGCGCGACGTCAGATCCCATTCACGCCAGGGCGCGATCACCTTCACATCGGGCTTCAGGGCGTAATAGGCCAGTTCGAAACGGACCTGATCGTTGCCCTTGCCCGTCGCGCCATGAGCGACGGCGTCAGCGCCGACGGCCTCGGCGATCTCGATCTGACGCTGGGCGATCAGGGGACGCGCGATCGACGTGCCGAGAAGATACTGTCCCTCATAGAGGGTGTTGGCGCGGAACATCGGAAAGACGAAGTCCTTGACGAACGTCTCGCGCAGATCCTCGACGAAGATCTCCTTGACGCCGAACATTTCCGCTTTCCTGCGGGCGGGTTCGAGTTCTTCACCCTGTCCGAGATCGGCGGTGAAGGTCACGACCTCACAGCCATACGTGGTCTGGAGCCAGCGCAGAATGACGGAGGTATCAAGCCCGCCCGAGTAGGCGAGAACAACTTTTTTGACGTCTCGGGCGGTCATCCGGCCGAATTCCTCTTCAAATCGATAAACATGCCGGAGGCGCGTTTCCAGCATCCCGTCTCTAGCATCCCGCCGCTTACGCGAACAGGGTCAGGCCGGAGATGTCGGGAACACGTCTTCCGTCTGGTCGCGGCGACGCAGGCGCTCGCTCGCCGTTTTGAGCTGTCCGCAGGCGGCGAGGATATCCCGACCGCGCGGCGTGCGGATCGGCGACGCGAAGCCGGCGTCCATGATGATCGCCGCGAATTTGGCCAGCTGTTCTCTGGTGGACGGGCGGAAATCCGAGCCGGGCCACGGATTGAACGGAATCAGGTTCACCTTGGCGGGGATGCCCCGGATGAGGCGGACAAGCTCGTGGGCTTCGGCCTCGCTGTCGTTCACGCCACGCAGCATGATGTATTCAAACGTGATGCGTCGCGCGTTGGAGGCCGCAGGATAGCGGCGGCATGCCTCCAGCACGGCTTCGATCGGATATTTCCGGTTCAGCGGCACGATCTCGTCACGCAGATCGTCGCGAACGGCGTGCAGCGAGACGGCCAGATTGATGCCGAGTTCCTCGCCGCAACGGTCCATCATGGGAACCACGCCGGAGGTCGAAAGCGTGATGCGGCGGCGTGAAAGGCCGATGCCTTCGCCGTCCATGATGATCTTCATGGCCTTGGCGATGTTGTCGTAATTATAGAGCGGCTCGCCCATGCCCATCAGCACGATGGTCGAGAGGAGGCGCGGCGTGTCGCCTTTGGGGCTGGGCCACTCATCATAGGAATCGCGTGCGGCCATGAACTGGCCGACGATTTCCGCCGAGCCGAGGTTGCGCACCAGCTTCTGTGTCCCGGTATGGCAGAAGGTGCAGGACAGCGTGCAGCCGACCTGGGACGAAAGGCAGACGGCGCCGCGGTCTTCACGGCGATCCGGAATATAAACGGTCTCGGCCTCCTGACCGTCGCGAAAGCGAAAGAGCCATTTCCGCGTATCGTCCGTCGAAGTCTGTTCGGTCGAGACCGACGGGCGTCCGATCACGAAGCGTTCCGCGAGTTTTTCCTGCAGAGGCCTCGCGATGCTGCTCATGCGCGAAAATTCGGTCACACCCTGATGATAAAGCCAGTGCCATACCTGTTTAGCCCGGAACGCTTTTTCGCCGATGGCTTCGAGTTCCGCCGTCAATTCCTCGCGTGACAGGCCCACGAGATCGCGGCGACCGTCCTCCAACTGTGCGGAAGGCGGTGCGAAAAGGGCGGATTTGGCGCGGATCCGCTCGCGTTCTTCCGCGTTCAGATCGGAAGAGTGATGATTTCGGATGGAAGCGGGAGAGAGCGCGGAAACGTTCATGGCGGCCGGAGCCTTAGCACAGGGCCGGACCTCAAACGCAAGATAAATGATCCGTTTCGCACGGTCTCGATTTTAAATCGGTTTTTAAAATCAGTTTGCTTGCTCCATCACGCACAAAGCTGTGATAACCAACTGACATCCTTTGAAACAGTTGGGTTTTTAATTGCGGGAAGCGAGGTCTGGCGAGTGCGGCAGCGTGTGACGGGGACGAAGCGGGCATCCAGGCGTGAGACATGGCTGCTTTCGGCTGCGATCCTCGTCGGTTTTACCCAATGGATCGGTAACGGGTGGGTCGGTAACGGGTGGATCGGGGTCGCCCGCGCGGAAGACGATGCCGCTGTCGTCGCCCGCATGGAAAAGGAACTTCTACGTCTCCAGTCGGCGCAGGAGCACATTCACGAAGAGCAGAAGGCTATTGACCGCGACATGTCCGTGATCCGTGGCGAGATTTCACGCCGCATCGGTCATCGGATCCCTGCCTCGGCACGAGCCCCGGATAGTCAGCCGGAAGCGCAGGTCGCACGTGAAAATGCCTCGTCCCCGTCGTCGGGCAACGAACTTCCGCATGGAAACGGGCGCACGCGCCGGGCGGCTGCGAAGACGCCGCACACGGAACTGGCCAGCACCGCTCCGCTCATGCCGACGGTCGGGGCCGCAGTTCCCGCAGCCATGACTCCGACGGCCGCAGTTCCGACGCCCGCAGTTCCGACGAACGTCACGCCTTCGCAACCGGTCGGGCTTGCCGACGAAATCCGTCCGGCCGCCAATGGCGGTGTCATTGACACCGGACCGGCAGCCCAGATGGCCGTCGTGGCTCATCGTGTGGAAGATACGATCGCGCGTCTGGCGTCCAACAATGTCGGTCCCCATCCGCGAGAAACCGCGGGCGCCCAGGCCACGGGAGCACTGGGCGATCATGGCGTCTTCAGTGTCGGTCCCGTCACTTTCATTCTCGGAGGCTTCATCGACAGCGCCTCGGTCTATGAAAACCGCCACGTTGCCTCGGGAACGTTCAATTACTGGCAGGACATGCCTTTCAGGAACGATCCCCGCTACCATACCAAAAATTTCGAGGGCAGCGCGCGATACAGTCGGCTGTCTTTCATGGCGCGTGGGAACATCGATCCGGAAACCACGATTTCCGGCATGTTCGAGTCGGATTTTGGCGCGGGCGCCGCGACGACGGACGCTTATGAGAGCAACTCTTATGCTTTCCGTCTGCGTCAGGCTTATACTAAATTGTTTTGGATGTGACTCATGGGGGTGCCCATAGGCGTTAAATTGTGATTCACAGGATACCATCGTTGAAGGAAGGTATCTCT
>NZ_JARBJP010000002.1 GCF_029309905.1 Brytella acorum | reverse complement strand
GAACCCAAGATTTTATGGAAATAATATCAGTCACTTAGAGCGACTGGCGTCCCATAGGGGATTCGAACCCCTGTTGCCGCCGTGAGAGGGCGGCGTCCTAGGCCTCTAGACGAATGGGACGAGGCGAGGGGGTTGATACGGGAACGTTCTTTCGCTGACAAGAGGATTTTTTACGATTTCGATAAAAGAGGTCCCAAAGGCGCGCCGCCGCAAAGATGGACATGGTAGTGCGGCACTTCCTGACCCGAGTGAACACCTACATTGCTGAGGACACGGTAGCCGGACTCATGGACACCCAGCTTGCGCGCGACAGCGACAATGGCCCGGTTGAAGCCGATGATCTCTGCGTCCGTGGCACTGGTACTAAAGTCGTCAAAGGAGGTATAGGGGCCTTTGGGAATGATCAGGACATGCACCGGCGCTTGTGGTGCAATATCTGGGAACGCGAGGGCATAATCATCTTCGTAGATGATCTTTGCCGGAATTTCGCCACGAAGGATGCGCGCGAAAACGTTGCTCTTGTCGTAAGCGCTCATAGCCCGTCCTTACAATCAAATGCCGGAAGTTGCTGGACGAGACGCTTTTTCTGCGACGCCGCTGACACCCTCACGACGTTGAAGCTCCTGCCAGATCTCCATGGGTTGAAGGCCAGCGTCAACCCACATCACGATAAGATGGTAGAGAACGTCCGCGCTTTCTCCGACGAGTTCCCGCTTATTACCCGCAACCGCCTCGATCAAACATTCGACGGCCTCTTCCCCAAATTTTTGCGCGACCTTGCGCGTGCCTCTGGAAAGCAACCGGGCGGAATGACTGTGAGCCGGGTCCGCGGTCCGACGCGCCACGACTGTGCTGAAAAGGCGATCCAGCACATGGGCGTCAATCAATAAAGCATCGGTGGGCGACTTCTTGATGGCGAGTTTCTTGACGGTCTTTGGCTTGCGAAGCTTCGGCTTTTCAACTTTGGGCGCGACATGCTTGGGGGCGGCTTTGGCCAACGTCAATCTCCTGCTGGGGCGTATGAACAAATCAGTGTCGATGAAGTCGCCCTGAACGTCAAAGCTGGAATATCAGTCCCCAACCCGCACGGGCAAACCGGCGTCTGCCAGGGTTCGTTTGACGACATCGATGCGGAAGGTTCCAAAATGAAAGACGCTGGCTGCCAGAAGGCCCGTTGCGCCCGCGCGTGCGCCTTCCACGAAATGATCGATCGTGCCGACACCGCCGGATGCGACCACCGGGATCTGGACGTGAGAGCAAACCTCTTTCAGCAGAGCAAGATCGAAGCCGTCACCGGTCCCATCCCGATCCATACTGGTGAGCAGGATTTCACCAGCGCCGCGTTCCTGAACCTGCCGGGCCCATGAGATCACATCGAGGCCGGTCGGCTTGCGACCGCCTTTGGTATAGACCTCCCAGCCTCCACGGCCGTCCGAACGCGCATCTATGGCGACCACGATGCACTGGCTGCCAAAGCGGTCGGCGGACTGATTGACAAGGTCAGGGTTCGTGACGGCGGCGGAGTTGATCGCGCATTTATCCGCACCGGCAAGAAGCAGGCGACGCATGTCTTCGGGGCTGCGAACGCCCCCACCAACCGTCAAGGGAAGAAATACCCTTTCGGCGGTACGTCGAACGACATCCAGAATGGTGTCGCGGTTTTCCACGCTGGCGGTAATATCAAGGAAGGTCAGTTCGTCCGCGCCAGCGGCGTCATAGAGCGCGGCCTGCTCGACCGGGTCACCGGCATCGCGCAACGAGACGAAGTTGACTCCCTTGACGACGCGACCGTCCTTGACGTCCAGGCAGGGAATGACACGCAGTTTCAACATCAGGCCACTTCCAGCGCGGCGAGCGCTTCCTGCACGGACACGCGCCCGTCATAAAGCGCTCGTCCGACGATAACCCCCCTTATGCCGGGCGAGCGTCGCGCGACCGAACGCAATGCCTGAAGATGCGTCACGCTTCCCACGCCGCCACTTGCAATCACCGGAAGAGAAACGGCATCGGCGAGCGCCGACGTCTGTTCGAGATCCAGCCCTTCCAGCATGCCGTCACGCGAGATTTCCGTGAAGATGATGGCCGCTACACCGGCATCTTCCATCCGGCACGCCAGATCGATCGCGGTGATATCCGAGATTTCCGCCCATCCTTCAGTGGCGACCCTGCCATCACGGGCATCGATGCCCGCAACGATCCTGCCCGGAAACGCGCGCGAGGCCTGACGGACAAGATCCGGATTCTTGACCGCGACGGAACCAAGAATGACCCGCGCGACGCCGGCATCCAGCCACCGCTCGATCGCCGCGATATCCCGAATCCCGCCGCCGAGCTGAACCGGAACGCTCGAGGCTTTCACGATCGCCTTGACCGCATCGATATTGGCGGATTGCCCGGCAAAGGCGCCATCCAGGTCCACGACATGCAGATGGCGGCATCCCGCATCCACGAAGCTGCGCGCCTGCGCCGCCGGATCGTCCGAGTAATGCGTCGCGTCTTCCATATCGCCACGACGCAGGCGCACGCACGCGCCCCCTTTGAGATCGATGGCCGGATAGAGCATGAGCCCATCGCGTCGAAGCTGGGTCACGGAGGCCGTATCCTTTCCTGTCGTTGCATGAGTCTCGCGGTTCAGGGCGCCATCAGCATCGAGAAGCTTCACGAGATAAAGCCCTCGAACCGTCTCACCATGCACCCGCGCATAATAGGGATGCGTTCCCCATTCCTCGAAGCCGAAGGTACGAAACAACGCAATGGCCTGGCTCTGCGTCTCGCGAATATCGCAATTCAGAACGCGGCATCCGGTACCGCGCGCGTAATCCACGACATCTGCCAGCAGCGCATGTCCGAGCCCCCGTCCGCGCATGTAGGGCGCAACGTGAAAGCCCGAAATATGCGCACTCATGGCCTGAACTTCGTTATGCCGGGAAGGGCGCGTCAGGACGGCCGCGCCCTGGATGACGCCACTTTCACGCACGATGAACAGACTCGCTTCCGGAACGAGGAGAAGCCCCTGGAAGTAGCGCTCCAGCACATTGCGCGGCGGCGGTTCCAGCCACCCGAAACCTCCACCGCCCAGGATCGCCGCCGTCGCGGCCTCGCACAGGGCGCCGAGATCATCTTCGGACAGTCTGGTGACGCGATTGGCGGTGATATTCATGGCTGCCAGCGAAGGAAGTTCGCCATGATGCGCAGACCGACGCGCTGGCTTTTCTCGACATGGAACTGCGTTCCACAGCGATTGCGCCGCGCGACGATGGCCGGAACATTTCCACCATAGACGGCGCTTGCCACGAGATCGGCCGGATCTCCGGCGCGCAGGGCATAGGAATGAACAAAATAGCCGTGGCAGCCGGGTTTGAGACCCTCGGTAAGAGGATGTGCGCCGGGAACGAAATCAAGCTCGTTCCACCCCATATGCGGCAGACGCAGCCCTTGCGCCGCGGCCTCCTCCATGGGGGCGATTTCACCTTTTATCCACCCAAGCCCCGCTGTCCGACCGTGTTCCAAACCCCAATGCGCCATCAACTGCATGCCGACACAAATGCCGAGAAAAGGCGTTCCCGCGGATGTCGCCTCTTCCAGCGCAAGACGAAGACCGGACCCCAGCCCCTCGGCGCAGTGAGCGAAAGCGCCCTGTCCGGGGAGAATGATACGGTCTGCGGCGCGAACCACCTCGGGGTCCGCGCTGATGACGACGTCCTGCTCAAGCCCGAGATCCGCCACGGCGCGACGTGCGGTCTGGGCAGCCGACGCCAGATTTCCGCCATTGTAATCGATGACGACGACGGGCCTGTTGCGGGAGTGGGTGGGCGTGAGACTCACAGGACGCCTTTCGTCGAAGGTATCATGTTGCCTGCCCGGGGATCGGCCGATACCGCCATGCGCAAGGCACGCGCGAAGGCCTTGAAGCCGCTTTCGGCGATGTGATGGGCGTTGCGGCCAGCCTTGCATGTCATGTGCACCGTCAGTGACGATGCCATGGCGAATGCCCGGTAGAACTCCTCGAACAGCTCGGTATCCATCTCGCCGATCTTTTCGCGCGGAAATTCAACGTTCCAAGCGAGATAAGGGCGGCCCGAAACGTCAACCACAGCTTCACATAATGCTTCATCCAGCGGCACCAGCGCATGGCCGAAACGGGTGATCCCGCGTTTGTCGCCAAGGGCCAGCGCAAACGCCTTGCCCAGCGCGATGCCGATATCCTCGACGGTATGGTGACCGTCAATGTGCAGATCGCCCACGCAACGCAGTTCGAGATCGAAACTGCCGTGTTTGGTCAGGGCTGTCAGCATATGGTCGAAAAACCCGATGCCACTGTCGATTTCCGCCGAGCCGTTGCCGTCCAGGCAGAGCGTCAGCATGACGTCGGTTTCACTCGTGACCCGGTGCTGCCGGGCGATACGGGGCGTGCTCATGCCTCATTCCATAATGCATGAGGGCGTTTCGCGATACTCTCTAAGCGGGTGTGACGGTCGTTAGGGTGCACCGTGCGGGACGGCTATGATATAAATCGGCTCCGACCTGGAGGTTATCATGGGCGACTCTGACACAAAGCATACGCGTGAACTGGATTTCCTGCTTTCGCGAGCTTCGACTGACCATCTCATTGAACCTGCACCTGAGAAGGCGCAGCTCGCCGTCATTCTGTCCGCCGCGTTGCGGGCGCCTGATCATGGCAAGCTCAGGCCGTGGCGATATGTGGTGATCAAAGGCAAACGCCGTCAGGAATTCGCCGAACTCGTGGTGGCGGCCATGCGGCGCACGACGCCTGACGTGCCCCAGAAAAAGATCGAAAAGCGCTTTCAGCGTTTCTCGGAAATGCCCATGACCATCGCTCTGGGGATGCATATCCAGCCCGATGGAAAGATACCGGTCGCCGAGCAGGAGCTGGCTGTGGGCGCCGCCGCAATGAACGTGCTGAACGCACTTCACGCGGAGGGTTTCGGGGCGATGTGGGTCACGGGCGAATATAGCGACGACCCGCAATTTCTCGCTGCACTCGGGTTCGCCTCCCCCCACCGGATCGCCGGGTTCCTCTTCGTCGGAACACCGGAAAAAGGCCCTTCGCAGACGCATCGCCCGGACGTGGAGGATTACATGGCCATATGGAAGGGTGAGCCCGTCAGTTTCGGGGCCGACAAATGACACGTTCGTCCGAAATCATCGTTGCGGGAGGAGGCCCCGTCGGACTCGCTGCGGCACTGTCCTTCGCCGCCGATGGTCGCTCGGTCAGCATCGTGGAGCGCATGCCGCCATCGGCGCTTGCGCGTCCGGCCTTCGACGGGCGCGAAATCGCGCTGACGCACCATGCGTCGAACTGGCTCAGGAGCTTTGGCGCCTGGGACCATATTCCCGCGACAGCGATTTCGCCCCTGCGCACAGCCAGAATTGAAACCGGTCGTGACGGCATGAAAGCCGGAGGACTGCTGTTCCACGCGCCCGAAAACGGGCCGGACGCGCTCGGGCATCTCGTCGCCAACCACCTGATCCGCCGGGCCTTGTATGAGGCCGTCCGGCAACAGCCGAGAATTCAGCTGCTCTCGGGGCAGGGGATCTCGACGCTTCACACGAATCGCCAGCGCGCAAAGGTCACTCTGGAAAGCGGAGCGGTGCTCGAAAGTGATCTTCTGGTGGCGGCGGACGGACGCTTCTCGCGGTTGCGGGCCATGAAGGGCATCGGCGCGATCGTTCACGACTTCAGGCGCAGTATTCTGGTCTGCCGTATGCGCCATCCGATCGCGCATGACGCCACCGCCCTTCAGTGGTTCGATGAGGGGCAGACGATCGCCCTCCTGCCGGTGGCTCCCGATGGATGCCCCGGCGATCGCTCGTCCCTGGTCCTGACGCTCCCTCCCGAGGAGATCGCACGTCTACAGGCCATGGACGAGGACGCCTTCAACGCCGATATAACAGAGCGGACGCAAGGACGTGTCGGGCCCATGACGGTGGAAAGCGCCCGTTGCGTCTATCCGCTGAAGGCTGTTTACGCGCATCGTTTTCAGGCGGAACGGTTCGCGCTTCTCGGGGATGCCGCCGTCGGCATGCACCCGATTACCGCGCATGGATTCAATCTTGGCCTGAAGGGACAGGAGACGCTCGCCCGCATGATCGATAACGGCAACGGCGACGCCGGGGACCCCGCGGCCCTGCGCGGCTTCGAACGTCGCCATCGTCTCGCGACGGCGCCTCTTTTCGCGGCCACGAACGGGATCGCGACGGTTTATACCCGCGATGTCGCGCCGCTTCTGGCGTTGCGGCGCGCGGGACTGGGTGTTGCCCAGCGCCTGACGCCGTTTCACCAGTTCGTCACCGGCCTGCTGATGGACCGTTCAGGCGCGGTGTGATCGCGGCGCGTCCTCGTGCGGCACGCCATGACGCGCCAGAAGACGGCGAAGCTTGTTTACGATGGGGAAAACCTCGACGTTGTGGTCGCCGCCCAGTTCGCGCCACGCCTGCTGCTCCATCTCGACGACAGCCTTGTCTTCGAGGAAGATACGGTTGGTGAAGACCCCCAGAGCCGGCCAGATGATGTCGATCAGCAGTGGCGTCTTGGGTCGAAGCACGGAAAGCAGGCCGAATGTCTGACAGCTTGATCCATCCGCGTTGGACGGGACATAAGCGGCGAACAGCTCCATGATGAGATCGCCGTCCTTATCGTGGATTTTCAGTGACTGATAAGGATAGGTCGTGCGGATCGTGACAACCTCCTCGATGGGTTGCACCCGGTTCGGATCGTCGACGTGCTTGCCGAAGATCAGGCGTTCGGCAAGCGGCTGCTGGTTTCCGCTGCGCGCGAAGCTGTAGCGCGCCTCGACGAAATTCTCGCCTTCGTCCTGACCCAGGAATCGCGCACGGATCTGCCCCATCTGGCGACGGTGCAGGAACTGATGGTTCATATCCATCAGGTTCTCATGCATGAACGTGTAGTGACACCCGACCGCGGGGCTAAAATGACGCGTCTTGAAGGCTGGGTTATCGACCTGGGCCAGCGGGGGCAGGGGAATCGCATCGGCTTTTTCGGCATCGCCGGGAAATATGAAGATGAGGCCCCCGGCTTCGCGGCAGGGGTAGGTCTTAACACCATTGGGCAGCTTGCCCTTGCCAAGATAAGGCACGTCGATGCAGCGGCCGGAACGCCCGTACGCCCAGCCATGATAGCAGCATTTGACGGCTTCGCCTTCGACGACTCCTTTGCTGAGCGGGACCTGGCGGTGGGCGCATCGATCTTCGAGCGCGAAAACAGTCCCATCCTGCGGCCTGACGAGAGCAACGGGATGCCTGCCGAAGCGGCGGCCGATCGTCTTGCCCCGCCTGAGGTCTTTGGACCACGCTATGGGGTACCAGAAATCCGGGTTGATATCGACGCGGCGGAGATCGATCGAAGGAAGGGTCGTAGCGGTGGTGTCCAAGCCTGCGTCCACGTGCGTATACTCGCTCTCTGTTCCAGTATCACGGTCCTTGTATCCCGGACCGGTTCGTCATTCCTGAAAAAAACAGCCGAACGAACATTTCCGCCAGTTACGAAGGCGTCATCTAACGGGCATGGGAAAAAGCGCGTGGTGTCATGGGTCTCGGCGAACCAGAACCCTCAGTAAAGAGGAACAGCCAGGGCGAGGCCCGCTGCGGCACTTCCATGTCCGCGCCGATGTTCGTTCACGCTTGTGCTCTCGTCCTGAGCCGCATTGATCTGGTGGGAATCACGATGAAAGAAATCCGGACGGACATGCGTGCTCGGGTCTGAGATAACCAGCGGCTCTGTCACGTCTTCATCGGGAACCGGCGCATCCGTGTAAGTCGGCCCGCTTGCGGCAACGGCGCGTGCATCCGAATGCGCCACAAGATCCGTGGATAGAGACGTGATCCCGGCGGTATCCGTTTTCAGGTTCGATGAACCGTCCGCGACTATAGTGGAAAAAGCCGATGATGACGGATGGGCCTTACCCCCGAAATGCACCGCAACCGTATTCGCATGGTCGGTCGCCTGCGCCTGCGCCGGAACACTTGATACAGCACCGCCTACTATTGTAGCGACAGTCATGGCGCACATAAGGGCCCGTCGAAGCATGGCAGGGTTCCTGCGTCGGGTACCGACCGGAACGAAGACCGCACCGGTTCCCAGACCCTGCCACCAGTTAGACAGGCCGATTTGCTCGCCGCAACATATAAAGTCTTTTTGTATCGCGGCGTAGCAAAACGTGAAAAGCGAGATACATTCCGGAAAGGAACTTTCTCGCCTGTCGCCACACCCTAGAGAGGTGCCGCGTGCTGCGCTGCGTCCGTGAGAACCGAGATCCCCGGCAGCAGCTTCCCTTCGAGCCACTCCAGGAAGGCGCCTCCGGCTGTCGAGACATAGCTCATCTTGTCGGCGACGCCCGCATGTCGCAGGGCCGAGACGGTGTCGCCACCACCGGCAATGGTCTTCAGCTTACCCTGTTCTGTCAGTGCTGCCGCGCCACGCGCCACTTCGACTGTCGCCGTATCGAACGGCTCGATCTCGAACGCGCCGAGCGGGCCATTCCAGACGAGCGTGCGAAGCTGCCCGAGTCTTTCGATGATCAGCTCGACGGTCCTCGGACCGGCATCGAGGATCATGGTATCCGCCGGAACCTCGCCGATCAGGCAGACTTCCGACGGCGCGCCAGCCTTGAATTCGCGCGCGACAACGGCATCCACCGGAAGAACGATCTCGCAACCCTTTTCGCGCGCTTCGACGACAATGCGCCGCGCCGTCTCATGCATATCGGCTTCCTGAAGCGACTTGCCGACTGCGATGCCTTCGGCCGCCAGAAAGGTGTTCGCCATCGCGCCGACGATGAAGAGCGTATCCACCTTGCCGAGGATATTGCCGATCAGGTCGAGCTTGGTCGAAATTTTGGCGCCTCCGACGATCGCGCCCACCGGACGATCGGGCTTTTCAAGCGCGGCCGAAAGCGCGTTGAGTTCGGCTTCCATCAGACGTCCGGCGAAAGACGGCAGAAAACGGGCCAGCCCTTCGGTCGAAGCGTGAGCGCGGTGAGCCGCTGAAAACGCGTCGTTCACATAGAAGTCGCCCAGTCCGGCAAGCATCTTTGTAAATTCGGCGTCGTTGGCCTCTTCACCACCATGGAAACGCGTGTTCTCGAGGACGAGGACGTCACCGTCCTTCATCGAAGCGACGGCCTGCTCTGCCTCCGGGCCGATGCAATCATGCACGAACCGTACAGGATGCTGCACCTTGGCCTCGAGCATCTCGGCGACGGGGGCGAGGGACATGCTCGGCACGACCCGTCCTTTCGGACGGTCGAAATGACTCAGCACGATGACCCGCGCCCCTTTGCCGGCAAGCTCGCAGATGGTGGGAATGACGCGGTCGATACGTGTGGTATCGGTGATCGCGCCATCACGAACCGGGACGTTCAGGTCGGCGCGCAGGAGAACGCGCTTGCCCAGGGGGGACAGATCATCGAGCGTGCGGAAAGCAGGCATCGTCAAAACTCCGCTTACAGACTTCCGAAAAGAGCCGCCGTGTCGGACATGCGGTTCGAGAAGCCCCATTCGTTATCGTACCACGTACAGACGCGGACCATCTCGCCACCGTTGATGAGAGCGGTCTGCGTCGCATCGAAGGTGGAAGACGCCGGGTTGTGGTTGAAGTCGCTGCTCACGAGGGGCGCCGTGTTATAGGCCAGAACACCCTTGAGGGGCCCCTCCGACGCCGCGGCCTTCATCGCTTCGTTGATGGCTTCGACGGATTCCACGGGCCGCTCAGGGATGAAATCCAGAGAGACGACCGAAACATTCGGCGTCGGTACGCGGATAGATGTGCCGTCCAGGCGTCCCTTGAGGTGCGGCAGCACGAGACCGATGGCTTTGGCGGCGCCGGTCGAAGTCGGAATCATGTTCAGCGACGCGGCGCGCGCGCGACGGGGATCTTTATGGTGGGTGTCGACGGTACGCTGATCGCCCGTGAAGGAATGGATCGTCAGCATATAGCCGCACTTGATGCCGAACTTGTCATCCAGGACCTTGGCGACGGGGGCGAGACAGTTCGTCGTGCAGGACGCGTTCGAGATCACCGTCATGTCGGGCGTCAG
The DNA here is from genome assembly GCF_029309905.1 of Brytella acorum. GTDB lineage: Bacteria > Pseudomonadota > Alphaproteobacteria > Acetobacterales > Acetobacteraceae > Brytella > Brytella acorum. The sequence continues at coordinate 666,869 of NZ_JARBJP010000002.1, read as the reverse complement.
CATGGCGTTGTTCACGCCGTATACGATCGTCGCATCGACGTCCGAAGCGGGAGCCGATACCAGAACCTTGCGTGCGCCCGCCTTGATAAGCGCCTCGGCCTTCTCTTTGGACGTGAAGAGACCCGTGCATTCCATCGCCACGTCAACGCCCTCGAACGGCACTTTGGTCGGGTCGCGCTCGGCGGAAATACGGATCGGATCATAGGCGCGGCCGTTGGCGGAAATGAACAGCAGATCGCCCTCGACACGGATGTCCGCTTTCAGCGGTCCATGGACGCTGTCATAGGCAAGAAGGTGAGCACTGGCTTCCGGCGAGCCGAGATCGTTGATGGCGACCGGCACGACGTCCGTCCGGCCACTTTCGATGATGCCGCGCAACACGAGGCGACCGATGCGCCCGAAGCCGTTGATAGCGATCTTAACTGCCACTGTTCATTCTCCATTGACGGCGCGCACCCGAAACACCGGGATGTTCGCCTTACGGGATATCATCCATAGCACCGTGTGATGTACTGACGAGAGGGGGCTCGTGTAGCGACCACTTTTCGCCAGATCTTCGCACGAATATCGCCCACGGCTCTCTTGCCGTATGACGCGGTTCCTGCGACGGTCGCGCCATTATGGCACGTCTGTACCGATCTGTTTTTCGTTTTTCCGTGAGCACGGGCGCCATCGCGGCCGCTCTGGCTCTCAATGCCTGTGCGCCGCTGGACCAGCGCACCTTCGATCCGTCAGCGGGTCGACCGCCGAAGGTTCACGTGCCGCTGCCGCCCCCTGCGCCGCCTGCAAAGCCGCCATTCGTTCAGATCATGGCTGGAACGCCCGAAAGCGTCTGGCAGCCGGATGTCGAGAAGGTGACGCGCCTCGCGCTTCAGCGCAAACCGAACATTCTTTTTGTTCTGACAGCCATCGTGCCTCGCGACGGTTCTCCGCCTGCTCAAGCCGATGCTCTGGCGGCTCTGGTGCAGGGCGACGAGCGGGCGGTTGCGCAGGCAATGGTTGATGCGGGCGCGTCGGGAGGGCAGATCGAAATGGATGCGCGGGTTGAAGACGGTGCGAAGCCACACATCCGGGTCGACGTCCGGTAGGGCATGCGTGTCAGGGCACATCTGAGTGCCCAACGTCAGGCGTTGGCGGTTTTGCGGGCAATCAGTGCGTGAACGGTATCGTGCCACGCGGTCAGGTCCTCCGGCGGTACGACTTCGCCCGTATCGATCTCCATGAAGCCCGCGCGACCGAGCAGGAGACTGATGAAACGCGAACGATCCTCCGACTCCAGAGCCTGCCAGAGGGCGACCGCCTTGGCGACGTGAAAATTGTCTGAAAACGTGATGATGAGCGGCGCGCCCGGTTTCAGTACGCGCCAGACTTCCCGCAGAACCGAAACAGGCTGTGTCAGGTAAGCCAGTCCATCACACAGGCAGACCGCATCCATCGTTTCGTCTTCGAAAGGCAGGACCGTATCGGTATTGAGATCCTGAACCACACGCTCGGTCAGGGACGCGTTGGCGTCCAGCGCGCTGCGACTGACATCCAGGCCCACGACGCGATCATGGTTCGCTTCGGGCGGAATATGACTCAGGGAACCGCACATAAGATCAAGCACGTCACCCATCGCGGGGAGCGTCGTCTGATAGAGCGCGGAGACGGCCGTGCGCGCGCCGACATCCATGAGCGTGTCCTGTCCTCGCTTGGCGAAGTAGATCGCATCCGGCTCGTTATTGGCGCGTGCGAACGCACGAGGGTGAAAACCCTTAAGATCATCCGTCATCGAGGGGCCATCGCGACCGGCGTGGAAGAGTCGGACGGGGCCGGGACATCCGCAATACTGAAGTCCGGGCGGTGCCACCAGCATGCGGCCGCCGTGCGCTTGACGACGGGTAGGAAATCCATGGCTTCTCCAGTCAGCCGGACGGTGTTGGTCGGAGTTTCCTTGAGTTCGATGCTCCTGCACCGCAGAAGATCGCCTTCGGAGCGCAGGATCGCCGTGATCTTCGCCATCAGGAGAGCGGCCATCAGTTCTGTGGTGGGATCGCCCGGCGTGACGACGATCCGCGCCGCGCGCTCGGGCTCGTTGAGACGAAACCAGTTCAGCAGGGGGTCGGTCTCCGAAAGCTGAAGACCATGATCGAGCCGTGTATCGACGAACGCATGCCAGCGATCCTTGGCCTGTCGAAACGGCACGACCATATTGCCCCGGCCATCCAGCGCCCGGTCGCGCGTCGGATATAGCGTGACCGTCACGTATTCGTTGTGACCATGGGGAAGGGCGCAGGTTTCCGATGCCCCGTCGATCAACCGATGGCCCATTGAAAATCGTCGTGTGAAAATCAGTTCAGCGCCCGACATAAGCAGCCCATCCTTTGGCCCTGAGTTCGCAGGCGGGACATGTCCCGCATCCATAGCCCCAGGGGTGGTGATGCGTACGATCTCCGAGATAGCAGCTATGGCTTTCCTGCCGGATGGTCTCCACGAGAGGTTTCCCGCCGAGACCGTCCGCCAGAGCCCATGTCTGGGCCTTGTCCAGCCACATCAATGGCGTATGCAGCACGAAGCGTTGCTCCATGCCGAGATTGAGCGCGACCTGAAGCGCCTTGATGGTATCGTCGCGACAGTCCGGATAGCCGGAATAGTCCGTTTCACAGACGCCTGTAACGATGTGACGCGCGTCGCGTCGCACGCCCAGAGCCGCGGCGAAGCTCAGAAAAATCAGGTTCCGGCCCGGCACGAACGTCGAGGGCAGGCCGCTTTCGCTCAACTCGATGGCAGCCTCGCGCGTCAGGGCCGTCTCGGAGATCGCTCCAAGAACCGGTAGGGCCAGGGTGTGATCGGGTCCAAGCCTGTCGCGCCATTGGGGGCACTTCGCGACGATATCGGCGCGCAGCGTCTCGCGGCATTCCAGTTCCACCGCATGCCGCTGCCCATAGTCGAAACCCAGCGTCTCGACATGCTCGAACCGCTCCAGAGCCCAGGCGAGGCATGTCGCGGAGTCCTGGCCACCAGAAAACAACACGAGAGCGTTCTTGTCCGAGAGAGCCATCAGGGAATTCCGATCAGCTTATGGGTCTGCAGGGAGAGCCGCCAGCGCGGATGGGCGAGACAGTACGCTACCGCAGCCTGCGTATTTTCCGCGCGCTCGGGGCCGTCCATGGGCTGCAACCAGAAATGGGAAAACGAGAGGCCGGAGAAGTTTTCCGGAGGGTGTGTGGCCTGGGGAAATACCAGCTTCAGTTCATTGCCATGCGTCTGCGCAAGGGCCTGTCCGCCCTTGGGACTCACGCAGATCCAGTCGATTCCCTGCGGTGCGGCGATGGTGCCGTTTGTCTCCACGGCGATTTCAAAGCCATAGGAATGAACGGCGTCAATCAGTGCCGCGTCCATCTGCAGAAGAGGCTCGCCGCCGGTGAAGACCACATAGCGCGGACCGGACTGCCCCGCATGGGCCTGCCATACGCGCTCGATTGCATGGGCCAATGTTGCGGCGGTCTGAAAGCGGCCGCCACCTTCTCCGTCCGTGCCGACGAAGTCCGTGTCGCAGAACGTGCAGGCGGCATCGACGCGGTCCTGCTCGCGCCCGGACCATAGATTGCACCCCGCGAAACGGCAGAAAACCGAAGCACGGCCCGTTTGCGCCCCTTCACCCTGAAGGGTCGCGAACATCTCCTTGATGGCATACGACATGATCCCGCATGTCAACGAGGATGCGTCCCGATGCAAGCATTTTCTGGGTCTCACCAGCGCATGAAGGTGGACGCCGCCGGTGAGACGTCTGACGGAAGACCGTCAGTTTTCGACGATCGTCCAGTCGCCGTTCACCTTTTTGAGGTTCAGATCGGCCGTATGATTGCCCGTGTTGGTCATGGACGTGACGGTGCAATGGTAGACGCCGTTGTCGCGCGCCGTGCAGTCGGAATTGGTGATTTTCACATGGGCCGGATCATAAGGGCCGTCGAACAGGCCCAGTGAACGGTCCGAAGCCCGCTGATTGGCGGCCATCATGTAGCTGTGCACCACATGCTGAATATCGGCATTCGTGGGCGCGCCGATCTTCCCGCAGGCGGCGAAAACGAGAGGTAATGCCAGAAGGGCATAGCGCGCGCGACGTGTGGAAGAGGGGCGGGAGAAAACTGTAGTCATGGAAGGTCACCTATTGAGAATAATGACGGGTCTCAAACGTGCGACCTTCCATGAAGTTTTTTTCAGTCTTCAACCGACATCGAATGTCACGCCCTGTGCGAGGGGCAGGTTACGGCCATAATTGATGGTGTTCGTGGCGCGGCGCATATAACCCTGCCAGGCATCCGAACCGGACTCACGGCCGCCACCCGTTTCTTTCTCACCGCCGAAAGCGCCGCCGATTTCCGCGCCGGAAGTGCCGATATTCACGTTGGCGATCCCGCAATCCGACCCCGAGGCGGAAACGAACAGTTCGGCTTCACGCATGTCGTTCGTGAAGACGGATGACGAGAGACCCTGAGGCACATCATTCTGAAGAGCGATCGCGTCGGCAAAATTATCGTAGGCCATCACATACAGAATCGGTGCGAAGGTTTCTTCGCGCACAGGGCCGATCTGCGATGTCATTTCGACCAGTGCCGGACGGACATAGTAGCCGCCCTCGCAGCCCTCGACGACGACCCGTGTGCCGCCATGCACCCTGCCACCGCACGTGGCCGCCGAATCGAGAGCCGAGCGCATCCGGTGATAAGAGTCTGAATCGATCAGCGGCCCGACGAGATGGCCGTCCAGGGGGTTACCCACCGTGACGGAATCATAGGCTGCCTTCAGGCGTGTCACGAAACTGTCGTGGATCGATCGGTGGACGAAAAGACGACGCAGCGTCGTGCAACGCTGTCCCGCCGTTCCCATTGCCGCGAAGGCCACGCCACGCAACGCCAGATCCAGATCGGCGGAGGGCGTGACGATGGCGGCGTTATTGCCGCCAAGCTCGAGAATGGATCGGGCAAAACGGGCGGCGAGACGCTGGCCGACAACACGACCCATGGCTGTGGAGCCCGTGGCGGAAACAGCGGCGACTCTGGGATCGTCCACCATGGCTTCACCGATCTCGCGACCGCCGATCAGGAGTTGGGAGAGTCCTTTCGGCGCACTCGCAAAGCGTTCCAGCGCGCGCTCCAGGACAGCGTGCGAAGCCATGGCCGTGAGAGGCGTTTTTTCCGACGGTTTCCAGACGATCGCGTTGCCGCACACCAGGGCGAGCGCCGCGTTCCACGCCCAGACGGCGACGGGAAAATTGAAAGCCGAAATGATCCCGACCACACCAAGGGGATGCCACGTTTCCATCATGCGATGTTCCGCGCGCTCGGTCGCAATCGTTTTGCCATAGAGCTGACGGGAGAGGCCGACCGCGAAATCGCAGATATCGATCATCTCCTGGACTTCCCCCAGACCTTCGGAGGGAGACTTGCCAGCCTCGATCGACACCAGCCGACCCAACGCGTCCTTCGCGGCCCGAAGTTCATCTCCCAGCAGACGCACGAGTTCGCCTCGATGAGGAGCCGGAACGTTCCGCCAGGCTGAGGCCGCCTGATGGGCCACCGCCACAGCCGCACTCGCGCCAGACGCCGGCGTTTCCGCGACATGGGCGATCGTTTCGCCGTTGACGGGAGAGCGGACGGCGAGGCCGCCGCCATCGAGCATCGAGGCCGCGACGCCGAGTTGTTCGAGTGTCTGCCGTGCGGTGTCGCGTAACGTCGCCATGATCTGCCCTTCCGACCGTCTAAAGCGCCATTTCTAGTGCCCCCCCGAGGGAAGCGCCAGTGGGAGCGACAAGAAAGCGCGACGGCGCTTCAGCTTTGTCCCGCCGTCATGGAAAGAGGCATCCAATGTCCTCCGCGCATGATTTCAGCTGGCCGGAAGCGGGACTTGTAGGCCATCTTGTCGCTCCCCCGCACCCAGTAACCAAGATAGAGATGCGCGAGATTACGGCGTCTGGTTTCTTCGATCAGCGTCAGGATCGAGAACGTACCGAAAGATGCGCGCGGATCCGCGGTTTCAAAAAACGTATAGACGGCGGAGAGGCCGTCGCTCAGCTCGTCCACGAGCGAAACACATACGAGCGTGCCGCCCGCATCACGATATTCAAGCAGTGAGGTTGCGACCGGACTGTCTTCCACCATCGCCCGATAATCGCTCGCGCTCATCTGTGCCATGTCGCCGCTCTCATGGCGGCTTGCCTGATAGCGCCGGAAAAGTTCGTACTGCTCCGCCGTCGCCTGCGGTGGCACTTCCATGATCGTGATTCCGGCCTGTCGTCGTAACAGACGACGCTGCGTCCGATCGGGAACGAACTGTCGGACGGGAATACGGATGGGCACGCAGGCCCGGCACCCGGCGCAGACGGGCGCATAGGCAATCGCGTGGCTGCGTCGAAACCCCGCCTGGGAGAGGCGATCGTGCAACGCCACGGCGTCCGGCCCGGTCAGTTCGGTCATGACCTTCCGCTCCTGCCTCCCCGGAAGATAGGGACAGGGCATGGGAGAGGTCGTGTAGAACAGACGGGGAGACGTTGAAACGGTCATGCGCTCTGCTCTCCTTCCGTCCTGTCATTTTAGCCCTTAATGGTTGGCGTACCGCAAGAATGTTTTGCATGTCTCCGGCTGGCCTCTCGCGAGAGTTACGATAAGCTCGTCTCGCATGATGCCTGCTTTCCAGCCATTCGAGTTCTGTCTCGCGATTTTCCGCGGTCTGGTGGCATTGGCCGTCACCCTGCACGTTCTTCGCACGAAGCGCGATACCGCCGCAGCCATCGGCTGGATCGGGGTCGTCTGGCTCATGCCGCTCTGCGGCGGCGCGCTTTATCTTATGTTTGGAGTCAACCGGGTGCGGCGGCGCGCCCGTCGGGTCGCACGTCGCCATCGCCGGGATCTTCGGACGGCGCAACGTGATACGGGCACCGAAGCCGAAGGGGAATTCCGGCGTCTTTCGCGGATGCTCGACGCCCTGACGGAATATCCGCTCGTATCGGGCAATGCCGTCACCTGTCTGCAGGATGGTGACAACGCCTATCCAGCCATGCTCTGCGCCATTGCGGAGGCGCGGCGATCCGTCGTGCTGTGTTCTTATATCTTCAGGCGCGACGAAGTGGGCATGGCCTTCGTCGAGGCGCTCGATGAAGCTCGCGCAAGAGGAGTCGCCGTCCGTGTTCTCGTCGATGGCGTGGGGAGCGGGTATTTCCACTGCGGTATCCAGCGCGCACTCAGGCAGCGTGGCATTGTCTGTCGGCGCTTCATGCATTCCTTCTGGCCCTGGCGCATGCCGTTCATCAATCTGCGCAATCACCGCAAGATCCTGGCGGTGGACGGACGGATTGGCTTCATGGGGGGACTGAATATCGGAGCCGAGAACCGACTGCGATCCAGACCAAGACATCCGGTCGCCGATATGCATTTTCAACTCGAGGGACCGATTGTCGCCCAGTTGACAGAGATTTTTGCCCGAGACTGGTTCTTCGCCTGCGGAGAAGAACTGGAAAGCGAAGTGTTCTTTCCAAAGCATTGTGCGCCAGTCGGATCAACACTGCTGCGCGCGGTACCCTCGGGGCCGGACAATGATTTCGAGAAAATCGAATACGCGATGCTGCAGGGCATCACGCTGGCGCGTGAAAGCGTTCGCATCGTGACGCCCTATTTTCTGCCGGATGAACGCCTGCTGACCGTTCTGTGCCTCGCCGCCCTACGGGGCGTCACGGTGGACATCATCGTGCCGAGCCGCAGCAACCATCGCCTGATCGACTATGCGCGCGACGCGACGCTCATGCCTTTTTGTGACGCGGGATGCCGGATCTGGCTGGCGGCGCCGCCTTTCAATCATGCGAAGCTGATGGTCGTGGATCGCCAGTGGTGCTTCGTCGGAAGTGCAAACGTCGATGCCCGCAGTTTGCGCCTGAACTTCGAGATCAATATGGGCATTTACAGCCGCGAACTGGCCGACAGCCTGGCAGAGTTCGTCGATGGCCTGAAGGGGCGGCGGGTCGGGCGCGCCGATCTGGAAAAATTGCCTAAGATCGTGAAATTGAGAAATGCCAGCGTCCGGCTTCTCATGCCCTATTTATAAATCTCTCACGCCATGACGGCCCCTGAACCTTCCCAAGACGCAGGTCCACCAGGATCGGGTGGTGATCCGAGCTGAGGTTCGGCAGGACCTCGGTATCGGCGGGATGCATGCCGCGTACGAGACAGCGGTCCAGGCGGATGGGCAGGAAATCGGCCATGCGATGAGTGGCTTCACGAGGGCCGACATCGTGAAAGCCGGGAACCATCGTCGGTCCGACAAGGTTGAAATCCCCCATGACGAGCGCTCGCGGGCGCAGCATCGCCGCGATCCGGCGCAACTGCCGACGATTCAGGATCTGGCCGTGGGACAGATGGACGTTGGCCACCGAGAAGCTGCCGAAATCGACCATCAGGGCAGTCCGGCGTACGATAAGGCCGGAAGGGAGCAGACAGGAGACGGGGGGCCGCGCAAACGGGAAACGGCTCCAGCAGGCGGTTCCATGAATGCGTCCGGGAAGGGGAAGCCGCGCATAATACCCCGGCAAGACGTCGGGCAGGCGATCGATCTCGTCCGTCGCTTCCTGCATCAGAAAAATGTCCGGACGGTAGCGCGTCGCGACAGCCACGACGTCATCCAAGGACGCGCCGGTGCGCCGGAGCAGGTTCCAGCTTATGATCCTGAAGGACTGTCCGGGTAGCGGTACATGTCCATGCGGATTGTGCGCGCCCGGTCGATCCGGCGTGTTCAGAACGATATGTGTCATAGAGAGTCCGTGATCTCCGGCCGGATATCCATTGTCTCGTTCGTCGTTGTCGGGGAGCCGAGCGTTTCCGGCGGCCGACCGCGCGCGAACTCCACGGTGAGCGTATAACCGACGCCGAGCAGCACCGGCCCCAGAAAGATGCCCAGGCCCCCAAGGGTGACGACGCCGCCGAGAACGCCGAGGACCGCGAGAAGATAGGGTTGCTGTGCGCCCCGTGAAATCAGCGCCGGGCGCAGAAGGTGATCGGCGCCCGAAATGATCAGAACGCCGTAGGCGGCAAGGAAAATGCCCGATGCGACGTGATGGGTGGAAACGAGCCACAGGGCCGCTGGTATCCAGACAAGGGGCGCGCCGATGGGAAAGACCGCCAGAAACGCCGCCAGTCCGCCGAACAGGACGGATTCGGGCACGCCGCTGAGAAACAGTCCGATAGATGTCAGAACGCCCTGCACGATGGCCGTGCCGATAACGCCGTAGACGGTGCCGCGGATCGTCCTGCCGATGATCAGGATCAGCCGGTCGGCGTAATCGCCGCAGATCCGCGTCAGGGCTCCGGTTATGACAAGGCCCAGCGTATCGCCATTGATCCAGAAAAACAGCGCGACGAACAGCGCCATCAGCAGTTCCGCGATCCCTCCGGCCAGAAGGACGAGCCCCGAGAGCACGTAATGTGCGATCTGCCCGGCATAAGGCTGGAGCGAGTCCCCCATGGCATGAATGTCGTGAGTCCATTCCGCATAGGTTTTCTGGAGCTCCGGGCCGAAATGCGGAATATGCGCGAGCCATGAAGGCGCCCGTCCGTCGGTCGAGATGTTGGCGAGTTCCGCTTCGATAGATCCGATCAGCCCCGGTATGTCCGATATGCCCGTCGAACTGAGATAGGCGATGGGCAGCACGATCGCGACCGCGCTCCCCCCCATCATGATTGCGGCGGCGATCGTCGGGCTCACATGGCGGCGAAGGCGGGTGTAAAGTGGCCAGGTCGTGAAGGTCAGGATGCCTGCCCATAGAATGGCGGAGAGAAACGGCCAGAGAATGACCCCGCATCCATAGGCGACGCCCACGAGAAGCAGGCCGAGTATGATGCGTTCTGTGGTCAACCGCCTCTGTCTTCCGCAATGTCCGTCACATGTGGACCGTATGTTCCTCTGGCGCTCCGTTCGGGATTGACCGGAACGTGCAAAGAGACTGCTATCGTGCGTCCACGTTTTCGTTCACGCAAGGGCCAACCGGATGCCGATTATGTCATTGTTCAGGGCCGACGAATTCGCGAAAATCGAGAGGGACGGTGTTATTTTTCTCGATGCCAGCGTCGTTCTGCCCGGGCAGAAAGGCGATCCGGCAGCGGATTTTTCCCAACGTCGCATACCCGCCGCGCGGCGGTTCGACGTCGAACGGTTTTCCGATCCCCAGGCGGACCTTCCACATATGTTGCCAACATCCGCTTCATTCGCGCGCGGCATGGAAACGCTGGGCATAGGCACCCATGACAGGATCGTCTTCTACGATCAAAAGGGAAGCGTCGGAGCCTGTCGCGCGTGGTGGATGGCGAAAACTTTCGGTCATGAGCACGCCGCGATCCTGGATGGGGGTCTTAGAGCATGGACGGCGCGCGGATGTGTGCTGGAAGAGGGGCCGCTTCGGGTGTCGCATCCAGGGGCACAGGCCTCTTATCGTCCCTATCCACGTTATGATCGCGTGGCAGGTTCGGGGGATGTTCTGGCGTCCCTGGGAACGAAAAATTCGGCCATTCTGGACGCCCGGTCCAGCGGCCGGTTCCATGCGACGCTCGCTGAACCGCGTCCCGGCGTTCGAGGCGGTCATATCCCGGGCTCGATCAGTCTGCCCTATGCGCGGGTACTCGATGAAACCGGCTCATTTCTTGCTCCCGAAACGCTGCGGACAGCATTTGAAACGCTCGGGATCGCGGGAAGGGACGTGATCACGACCTGCGGCTCCGGTATGACCGCGGCGACGTTGACGGTCGCGCTGGCGGTGGCCGGACTGCCGATGGGGCGTCTTTACGACGGATCCTGGGCTGAGTGGGGACGGGATGACTCTCTTCCCATCGCGACACATGAAGCCTGAGGTGGATGGAAAAGTGAAGGACATGCCAATGGAACAACCGGACCCGAACTCTTCCGCCTACAGAGTGTCGCAGGGGTGGCGGCGTCTGGCTTCGCTTCTCGTGCAGGGAGGGAGAGCGGAAGACGTGCCTCGGCGGGGAGCCTTCGTAAATCCGCCGGTGACGCGAGGCTCAACCGTTCTGTTTCCTGATCTGGCGGCCATGCGTGAAACCGGAACCCGCAGCCATGACCATGAACTGGTATATGGCGCGATGGGCACCCCGATCCAGCATGATCTGGAGCAGCTCGTGGCCGCCATCGAGGGAGGCGTGCATTGTCAGGTCGTCTCTTCGGGTCTCGCGGCCTGCACGATGCCGCTGCTCGCATTCCTGAGTGCTGGCGATCATCTCCTTCTTCCGGACTCCGTGTATTCGCCCACCCGACGTTTCGCCAGCACCATGCTGGCGCGGATGGGCGTCGAGACGACCTATTATGCCCCGACGATCGATGAAGCCGGGCTACGCGCCCTGGTGCGCGATACGACGCGCGTGGTATTTGCCGAGAGTCCCGGAAGCCATACGTTCGAAGTGCAGGATATCCCGATGCTGGCGCGCGTCGCCCATGCGCATGGGGCGCGCCTGATGCTCGACAATACCTGGGGCATCGGTGTTTTCCAGCCGTTCGAGCATGGCGTGGATATTTCGATCCAGGCTTTGACCAAATATCCGGGCGGCCACTCCGATGTGATCATCGGCGCTGTGACCGTTGCCGAAAACGAGGACTGGCGCATTCTCCGCGATGCGGCCATCCAGCTCGGACAGGTGGCCGGACCCGACGATTGCTGGCTGACATTGCGTGGTCTGCGTACCATGGCCGTGAGACTTGAGCGCCAGTCGCTCTCCGCCCTGCGCGTCGCGGAATGGCTGCGGGGACGCCCGGAAGTCGCGCGGGTCCTTCATCCCGCCTTCGAGGAATGCCCCGGCCATCCGTTCTGGCTGCGGGATTTCACCGGCGCCTGCGGCTTGTTCGGTGTCGAACTGCGCGAGGATTTTCCGGTCTCGGCGATGGAGGACATGATCGATGCGCTCGGCCTGTTCGGTCTCGGCGCTTCGTGGGGTGGCTATGAAAGTCTCGTGCTGCCCACCACTGGCGGAATCCGGAGAAACATTCCCGGCGGAATTCCCAAAGGGGCCACGTTCCGGATACATATCGGACTGGAAAATGTGGATGATCTGATCGCTGATCTCGAAGGCGGCTTCGAAGTTCTGCGTGCGTCGTCGGCGGGCTGAACGTTATCGGACTTATTTTTGCCGTAAACCCAGGGCTTCGGCCATGTGCGGGCGCGCGATCTCATCGACGCCTTCGAGGTCCGCGATCGTCATGGCGACGCGCATCAGTCTCGTCATGCCGCGCCCTGAAAGCTTCAGGCGCTCACTGGCCTGTTCGGCAAGATCCCGCGCCCCTTGGGACAGAGCGAACTGCCTCGTGTCCGCCTGGGCGTTCGGGCTGTTCTGCCTCCTGATCTGGCGGTCTCGCGCTGCAGTAACGCGCGCACGAATGACGTCGCTCGGTTCCCCCGCAGGTCCGCGGCTGATGTCGATCGGCGAGACCGGCTGGACATCGAGCCGGATATCGATGCGATCCAGCATCGGTCCCGAAATCTTTGCGGTGTAATCCTCTCCGCATCGCGGTGCTTTCCGGCAACTCCGCTCGGCGTCGCCGAGATAGCCGCACCGGCATGGGTTCATCGCCGCGACAAGCTGGAAGCGGGCCGGATAGGTGATATGCCGTGTGGCGCGGGCGATCGTGATGCTCCCCGTTTCGATGGGCTGACGCAGGGATTCGATGCACTGGCGAGAAAATTCCGGCAGTTCGTCGAGAAACAGAACGCCATTATGCGCCAGACTCACTTCTCCGGGTCGCGCCTGGCTTCCTCCACCGACGAGAGCGGGCAGGCTCGCGGAATGATGTGGTTCGCGAAACGGAGGCCGGATCACAAGTCCTGTCGTTTCCAGATGCCCGCTGACGCTGTGGATACGGGTCGTCTCAAGCACCTGGGCAGAAGTCAGATCCGGCAATATGGAGGGCAGGCGCGACGCGAGCATTGATTTTCCCGCCCCTGGCGCGCCGCATAGCAGAAGCGAATGAGCCCCCGCCGCGGCGATCTCGAGGGCGCGCCGCCCGCGTATCATGCCGCGGATATCGGCCATGTCCGGCAGTTGCGGCCTGTCTGGCGGCGCATTGTCGGGGACCGCACAGAGTATCTGTTCACCGCGGAAATGACTGATGAGCGCCATCAGGTCCTGCGGCGCAAGAATATCGAGGCTGGTATTCGCCCATCGTGCTTCACGCGACTGGCTGGCAGGACAGATCAGGCCCAGTTCGCTTTCGACCGCGCCGAGTGCGGCGGCCAGAACGCCCGTGACCCTGTTGACCTGACCGTCCAGGGACAACTCGCCGAGCGCCGCGTAGGCATAGGCCGTTTCATGAGGAATGACACCCATCGCGACGAGAAGCGCGATGGCGATGGGAAGGTCGAGATGAGCGCCTTCCTTCGGCAGGTCGGCTGGCGTGAGATTGACCAGAATGCGCTTCGGCGGAAGCGCGAGGCCTATGGCCGCCAGGGCGGCGCGTACGCGTTCGCGGGACTCGCCCACGGCCTTGTCAGCCAGCCCCACGATCAGGAAGGCCGGAAGTCCGCTCGTGATCTGGACTTCGACGGTGACGGGAATGGCGTCAATCCCGATGAACGCGAAACTGCGTATGCGAGCGACGGCAGGGCCTGGGCTGAAGGTGGATGGATGCGACATACGTCGAAATTGCCGCAATCATCCTTTATAATCGGTTAACTGAAGACCATTAACCGCGCTGATAAAGCAATCTGGCACGCAATGTGCCGTCCAGCGTTCTGAGCGCCTCAAGCAAACGGTGGTCCTGCGCGGCATCCGGGTTGGCGTCCGTCTCGACAACGACGTATCCGACTTCGCCATCCGTCTGGAGAAACTGGGCGACAATATTGCAGCCTTCGCGTGAGAAAACCTCATTGATCTGCCGCATGATGCCCGGTCGGTTCTCGTGCACATGCATGAAGCGCGTGCCGTTGGGGCGCTCGGGGAGCTGAACAGGAGGAAAATTTACGGCACCGAATGTCGAACCCACGTCTGAATATTCGACCAGTTTACGGGCGACCTCGACACCGATGCGCTCCTGCGCTTCCATGGTGGAACCGCCGATATGCGGTGTCAGCAACACGTTCGGTATGCCTTGCAGCGGGCTGACGAAGCGGTCGTCATTGTTTTTGGGTTCGACAGGAAACACGTCGATTCCCGCACCCATGAGGTGACCATCCCTGAGGGCGGCGGCCAATTCGGCCAGATCCACCACGGTGCCGCGCGCGTTGTTCAGCAGAATGGAATTTGGTTTCATGGCGCGGATTTCGGCTTCGCCCATCAGGTTGCGGGTCTGTTCCGTCTGGGGGACGTGCAGACTCACGACATCGGATTGCCCGAGAAGCTCATGGAGGCTTCCGACCGGCCGGGCGTTGCCATGAGGCAGCTTGTCCTGCGTGTCGTAGTACAGCACCGTCATGCCCATGGCTTCGGCAAGCACCGAAAGCTGGGAACCGATGGAGCCATAGCCGACGATCCCAAGAGTTTTGCCGCGCACCTCCCAGGCATTGGTCGCCGATTTGTCCCAACCACCCTGATGGCAGGCTTCCGAACGGCTCGGAATACGGCGCATCAGCATGATGATCTCGCCGATCACCAGTTCCGCGACAGAGCGCGTGTTGCTGAACGGCGCATTGAATACCGGAATGCCGGCCATCCGCGCCGCCGCGAGATCGACTTGGTTGGTGCCAATGCAGAAGCACCCCACGGCCATCAGCCGATCCGCGCTTTCGATGATGGGAGCCGTCAACTGCGTGCGCGAGCGGATGCCCACCATGTGAACCCCGCTCAACGCCTGCACAAGGGCGTCGCCCTCAAGAGCGGTCTTGAGACGCGTTACCTGATTATAGCCCTGGGCGTTGAAATGGGCGACCGCGCTCTCGTGGATACCCTCCAGAAGCAGGATCTTGATCTTGTCCTTGGGCAGAGAGAACGTCGCATCCATCGGTCGGGCTCCGGGACTGTTCAAAAGGAGGTAGTCTGACTAGCGGAATGAGGGAGCGTGGGAAAGCTCCCGAACCACAGCCGCGTGCAGAACGGCATCTCCACAGGCGAGAACATCCCCGGCGCTTTCAAGCGTGAGAGCGCCGCCGGACCAGTCCGTCACCCGCCCTCCCGCGCCCTGAACGACGGGGACGAGCGCGCCCCAGTCCCATGGTTTCATCGTGCATTCCGCGACGATGTCGATCTGACCCAGGGCAAGCAGTCCATAGGCATAAGCGTCACCGCCCCAGCTCGTCCGTCGGACCAGACCACGCAACATGTTAAATTTCTCCCCGAACGGCGGCACGAAAATATCGGGGGACGTGCAGGACAACTCGGCCGCGGCCAGCGCCACGCAGCGTCGGGTGCCGATCGTACCGGGCAGGGAGCGTGACTCGAAGAGGGTCTTATGGCCGGTCACCCCGACCCAGCGTTCGCCGGTGACGGGTTGATCGACCACCCCGAGCACCGGCACGTCGTTGTGAAAAAGAGCAACGAGCGTCGTGAAGCTGGGTCGGCCCGTAATGAAGGCGCGAGTCCCGTCTATCGGATCGATGACCCAGCACCAGGGCCCGCTGGCGTGTGCGCCTCCGAATTCCTCTCCCAGAATGGCATGATCGGGATGTCTGCTGGCAATGACCGCGCGCATGGCCTGTTCCGCTTCCCGGTCGGCCGCCGTCACCGGACTGTCATCGGCCTTGGCGTCGCTGGCGAGGCCGATGCGGAAATGCCTCACGACCCGACTGGCTGCCGCGTCGGCGCAGAGCCTCGCGGTTTCCACGAACGCTGGTGAGACGATATTGGTCATGACGTCACTCATTGCAGTCGAAAACGGCACCAACACTGTCGTTCATTGCTTTGCGTGGCAATGGCTCGATTGACGCCCTGTCAGTGGTGCGGCATCTGTTCCGGCCTGACGTCGTATATTTCGTGCGTAAGTCCTGATTTTGCCCCTGATTACCGCTGAGCTGCCCCTTCCATGAAGCCTATCGTCATCATTCCTTCACGCATGGCCTCGACACGACTGCCCGGAAAACCGCTGGCGGAGATCGGTGGCCGTCCGATGATCCTGCGTGTCGTGGAGCGAGCTCTGGCAGCCAATATCGGTCCCGTCGCCGTTGCGACTCCCGACGCGGAGATTGTCGAAGCAGTGAAGGTTCTTGGGGTCACCTGCATCCTCACGGCGCCTGAACTGCCGAGCGGCTCCGATCGGGTTCACGCCGCGATCAATGAACTGGATCCCGACGGACGACACGACGTGATCGTGAATTTCCAGGGCGATCTGCCCTTGTTTGTTCCCGACGACCTGCGCCGCGTGCTGCGTCCCCTTGAAGATCCGCAATTCGATATCGGCACGCTGGCGGCCCCGGTGACCTCCGCTCAGGAGCGGGACGCAACGTCCGTCGTGAAGATCGCATGCGATTTCATGCCGGACCAGGACGTCGCACGCAGTTTGTACTTCTCACGCGCCGTCCTTCCGTGGGGTGAGGGGCCACTATGGCATCATATCGGCGTCTATGCTTGGCGGCGGCAGGCGCTCGCGCGCTTCGTCAATGCGCCGCAGAGTCCGCTTGAGCGCCGTGAGTCTCTTGAACAGCTCCGGGCGCTCGATCTCGGCCTGACGATCGGCTGCACGCGTATTGAAGCCGCTCCGCATGGCGTCGATACGCCCCATGATCTGGCACGGGTTCGTGCCATCGTTGCTCAGAGAGAAGGGAATGTCCGATGCCCATAATCGCGTTTCAGGGACGTCCGGGCGCTTATTCCGATCTGGCGTGCCGCACGGCCAGACCGGGTTGGACCACGCTGCCCTGCGCGACTTTCGCGGATGCCATACAGGCGGTACACGATGGCCGGGCGGATGAAGGCATGCTGGCCTGCGAGAATTCTCTGGCCGGCCGCGTCCCTGATATTCACTCCCTTTTGCCCGAGGCGGGGCTGCATATTGTCGGGGAGCAGTTCCAGCGGGTCGAACATTGCCTGATGGCCGTTCCAGGTGCGAAACTCGAAGATATTCGGCGCATCCATACACATCCGGTCGCGCTGGGACAGATCCGCAAGCTCATTGACGAATTGCAGGTCTCGGGGGTGGCAGCCTTCGACACGGCGGGAGCGGCGGAAATCCTCAAAAGCACGGCCTCCCGTGAAGATGGGGTGGTCGCGTCCGAACTGGCCGCCGAACTCAATGGTCTTAAGATTCTGAGACGGAACGTCGAGGACGCGCCCCATAACACGACGCGTTTCTATATCGTGTCCCGCGAGTCCCGATGGCCGTCGCCCGAAGTCGCACATGTGATGACCACGCTGCTGTTTCGCGTTCGCAATGCGCCCGGAACGCTTTATCGGGCGTTGGGCGGATTTGCCGAAAACGGCGTCAACATGACGCGGCTGGAGAGTTACATGCTGGACGGATCTTTCGCGGCAACGCAGTTTCTGCTCGACGTGGAAGGGCACCCGGAGCAGGCGGCCCTGCGAGCGGCTCTCGCAGCATTGCCACAATTCTGTGACAGTTCTTCCATTCTGGGCGTCTATCCGACCAGTCGGGCGCGCCATTTCGCTTCCTGAGCCCGAGATCGACTTGACGCTGCCCGACGTGGTGCGCGAGGGATGCGGCAGAAAATGCGCCTGGGCGAGAGTGAACAGACAATGACACATACAGGTTTTTTCCATGGCGTTCTGACCGCGCTGATCACCCCGATGAAGTCGGACGGCGCGATCGACTTCCCCGCGTACCGGCGCTTCATCGACTGGCAGATCGAAAACGGCGTCTCGGGCCTCGTCCCGGCCGGTACCACCGGAGAAAGCCCGACCCTGAGCCACAAGGAGCACGGCGAGATCGTGGCGCAGGCGGTGGAAACGGCGGCGGGCCGCGTGCGCGTTATGGCCGGCGCCGGTTCGAACAGCACTCAGGAAGCGATCGAGATGGCGCGCCATGCCGCGTCCGTGGGCGTGGATGCGCTGCTGGTCGTGGCACCGTACTATAACAAACCGGGGCAGGAGGGGCTTTATCGCCATTACATGGCGGTCGCCGATGCCACCGAATTACCGCTCTATCTCTACAACGTGCCAGGCCGGACGGTGGTTGAAGTCCTGCCTGAGACGATTGGGCGACTCGCGCAGCATCCCAACATCGTGGGCGTGAAGGATGCGACCGCCAATCTCGTACGTCCCTTGCAGGTGCGTCGCCTCGTTCAGAAGCCTTTCAACCAGCTCTCGGGCGAGGATGGAACGATTGTCTCTTTTCTCGCAGCGGGCGGAGATGGCTGTATCAGCGTGACCTCAAACGTCGCACCGGCTCTTTGCGCGGAGTTGCACAAGACCTGGCAGGAAGGACGTGTGCAGGAAGCCATGGCGCTTCAGGATCGTCTCATGCCGCTTCATGACGCCATGTTCTGTGAAACCAATCCCGGCCCCGTCAAATACGCGGCTTCTCGTCTGGGCCTCTGCTCACCCGCCATTCGACTGCCCATGACGGAGCCTGCGGCGGGAGCCTGTGCTCTGGTTGATGAAGGCCTGCGCCTTGCGGGAATCATCGGATAGTTCCAATGGCAGAGAAGAAAAAAAGCAGCATGATTTCGCACGGTCTGGCCGCGCAAAATCGTAAGGGTCGCTTCAATTACGAAATTCTGGAGACGACCGAAGCCGGGATCGTTCTGAAGGGACCTGAGGTCAAAAGCCTGAGATTGGGCCGGGCCACGATCACTGAGGCCTATGCGGTCGAACGCGACGGCGAAATCTGGCTTCTGAACGCTTATATCCCCGAATATCAGGGCGGCGTATTGTCGCGATTCGATACGCGAGCACCCCGCAAATTGCTTCTGCACAAAAAACAGGTTGTGCACTATCTGGACGCGGTTTCACGGGATGGCGCGTCCATCGTGCCTCTGGACGTTCACTTCAATGAGCGCGGCGTCGCCAAAGTCACACTGGGCCTGGGGCGTGGACGTAAGAAAGAAGACAAGCGCCAGCATATCGCCGATCGTGACTGGCAGCGGGATAAGGCCCGTCTGCTTCGCAACAAGGGCCGTTACGACTGACATAAAAAAGCCGCCTGACCGGAAAGTCAGACGGCTGCCCATACTCGAAAGCATGAGGCGAAATCAGGCGAGATTGACGCTCGCTGCTTCCGGACCCTTCTGGCCCTGGACAACCTTCACATCGACAGCCTGACCCTCGTTAAGAGCGGAGAGGCCCGAACGCTCGAGAGCAGAAGCGTGGATGAAGATATCCTTGCCACCGCTATCCGGCGTGATGAAGCCGAAGCCCTTCGTACCGTTGTACCATTTGACCGTGCCACGCATGTCGTCAGCGCCGGAAAGGTCGGGAGCGGGACGCGACGGGCGAGCGCCGAAACCGGCCGGGCCAGCGCTGCGGGGAGCACCGAAAGCGGCGCGGGGACGCGGCGCTTCAGCCGTGCTCTCATCAACGGTCAGCACTTCCGCGACCTGACGGCCCTTGGGACCCTGGCCGATACGAACGCTCAACGTCGTGCCGGGATTAACGCTGCTATGGCCCGTCGTGGACAGGGCATTGGCATGAAGGAACACATCGCCCGAGCCGTCAGCCAGCTCGACAAAGCCAAAGCCCTTCTCGCTGTTGAACCACTTGACGCTTGCGTTGATTTCCGGACCGGACGCGACGACCTGCGGGCCGCCGGCAGCAGGGCGACGGAAGGTCGAGGGGCCGCGATCGGCATATGAAGGGGCTGGCGACATGAACTCGTCATCAAATCCGCCGCGGCGCGGGGAACGAGAGCTGCGGTCGGGTCGGTTGCTTCTCAACGGTTTAATCCCGGGATGTAAAAGGCGGCCGACAATATAATCTTGCCGCTTAGTGGAGTAAGACGAAACAACTGGAGCGGCTCCGGCGCGAGAACGCGTCATTGATGGGGCCGTGCAGGGTCTCGAGGGGAACCCTAGCATGCTTGCGTCGGCGGCTTCCACATGAAAACGCATCGAAAGCCCGCTAAAGGGCGCGTTTATGCGTATGTTCGCGTGTCTGTGAACATCCCCGTTTTCCCTGACGTTACTTCTGGAGGCCGCGGAATGTGCTTTACCCTGTGCCGAAGAGGTTCGAAAACCGTGTCGCCAAGAGCACGCTCGTCGTCAGAGTTCAGCCCCACGGGAGGCGACGCGGTTTCCTTTTGTCCTGCGGCGTGACATATACCGCTGCGATTCTGGAAACATTTGAGAGGTACCGGACGTGCGGCTTGTGGATATTCTGCGCTGGACGGCCCGTCCGCTGTCGGTCGGCGTTGCGATGGGCGCCCTTGTTGCTCCGGCGTATGCAACGCCCCAGCGGGATCCTTATGGAACATGGACCATTCAGGGTGAAAACGACGCCGTTTCAACCCTGAAAGGGACATCGGACCAATATTATACCTCGGGTCTTCGCGCGGGCTGGACCTCCGGCACGGATAATCTCCCCAAGCCGTTTCATGACCTCAACCGTTTTATTCTGGGCGAAGGCGTGCAGCGAATCAGCCTTGACGTTCAGCAGCTGATCTATACGCCTTCCGCCACACAGAACCCCAATCCTCCGGCGACAGACAGGCCGTATTCGAGCCTTCTGCTAGGCACGGTCAATCTGATCAACGATACTGATCTTTCGCGCAGCGTGTTTGGCATCCAGTTTGGTATCATGGGCCCCGGAGGTCTTGGTCGGAACGTCCAGAACGGGTTCCATAATCTGATCAGCGATACGCCGAACAAGGGCTGGAGACACCAGCTCGCCAACCAGCCCATTTTCCAAGTGCAGATGGGACGCATCTGGCGCCTGCCACTCATCAGCGAAGGGCGGCACGGCGTCGGACTCGATGTCCTTCCGGCCGCCTCCGCGGCCATTGGCGACTATCGTACGTATGGCGATCTCGCGACCAACATACGTTTCGGTCAGGGGCTTCAGAGCGATTTCGGAAATGCCACCATCGGTCCGGGCCTCGATGGAACGGACGCTTTCACGATGGCGAGGCCGGTTTCATGGTACGCATTCGGCGGGGTCGAGGGGCAGGCTGTCGCGTATGATGCGACACTGGAAGGCAACACCATTCGTCATAACTCCCCCCATGTGCCGAACATGCTGTGGGACGTGGGCGAGATTCACGCGGGTGTCGCCGTCATGTGGCACGGCGTCCGTCTGTCCTATAGCCAGATCTGGCAGACTGCGGAATTCTCGACATCTCGCCGGGGCCTGTTCAATTATGGCTCGCTGAAACTCTCCGGCAAGTTCTGAGATCCACCCGGGGACTTTCACGGACCCGGGTCTAAACGTCTGTTTGTCGTGACAAGCCTGGCAGGGCGTGGTCGACAGGCTGTCCCAGAAGATAGCCTTGAACTTCCGTGCAGCCATAAGCTTCGAGAAAGGCCATCTGACGTTCGGTTTCGACGCCCTTGGCGCAGCAACTGATCCCAAGGACGGTCGCGAGGCGAAGGAGGGAGCGCAGAACCTCACCGACTCGCGGATCGTCCTGCATCTTTCCCATGAAAAAACGGTCCAGCTTGATCTGGTCCAGCGGGAACGAGGACAGGCGCTCCAGGCAGGAATACCCGGAACCAAAATCATCCAGTGCTATCTTGACGCCCAGAGCGCGTAGTCGGGAAAGTTCCTGGTGTGCGAGATCCGTCGGACCGAAGGAGCGCAGTTCCGAAAGCTCGATCTGCAAGCGATGGGCGGCCAGACCGCTCTCCGCGAGTGTGGCGGAGATCAGCGGCGCGAGTCGACCATTTGCCAGCCAGAGAGGGGAGATATTGACGCAGACCCGCAGGGGACTCGACCATCCGGCCGCCGCGAGGCAGGCGTGCCGCAAACTCCACGTGTCCACCTGCTCGATGAGTCCGGCCTCTTCGGCATATTGAATGAAAATACCCGGCGAAACCGGTCCGTGATCCGGCCTCTCCCAGCGCAGGAGGGCCTCCACGGCAACAATTTCCTGACTTTCCACATTGATGATCGGCATCCACTGGTGGGATAATTCATTTTCCTGCAGCGCGAGCATCAGGCTTCTTTCGAGCCCGGTCATTTCATTGTGCCGGGATACGACAGCCTCGGTCGCTCGACAGTCATGCCCAGCGCCGGACCTTCGCGCTTCGGTGAGAGCGGCATGCGCCGCAGACATCATGGCTTTGGCATTTGAGGCATCCTGAGGATAAACGCACCACCCCAGCGTCACCGAGATGTTCAAGGCTTCGCCTTCAAGCTCGAAGGGTGCATGCATGGCTCGCATGATCGAGGCGATGATGGAACGCGCCGTCACGGCCGTGATGCCGTAAGGCGTAGCTACCGCGACGCGTCCCCCCCCGAAATACTCAATCCTTGATCCGGAGGGAACGGCGACGCTCACGCGCCGTATCATCTCTTCGATGACCCGATCGGCACGATCCCATCCACTCCGCTCATTGAGCCGGGAGAGGTGGTCAAGATCCATGAGAAGAAACGCCAATCGTCGCGGATGCACGGATGATGCATTGTCGGACATGATCATGTGTTCGAGATGCGAGAGCATGGAAGCTCGCGTCTTGAAACGATCCGTTCCACCGGTCTGCGGCCCGATCGTGAAAGCATCGCCCCAAACGGGTGAGATCGCCAGAGCGATATCTTTGAGTGGTTTGAGATAGGGCTCCTCGAGGGGATCGCCGGGCTCGGACGCCACGACGAGCATTATCTTAACCCCTCCGGGGGCTCCGACGGACGACATGGCGATGCCGCCCAGGGTCCAGGTCATGGTGTCATCCTGTTCACGGATGACGAGCACAGGGGCCGAACTCCTGAACACGGCGTCCATGCGACCAGCGCACAGCGTGCTCCATGGGGCTGAGCCGATAGACGCAAGAACGGAAAATGTGCTGTCGGCGTGAACCAGCAGAAGCGCGGCAGAACGGCAACCACACGCGGCGGCTGCGAGCCGTATTGTCGCTTCGTGAGTGGCTTCCGTCAGGTTCGGCTCTGACATCCTTAAAATATCTCCCTGTTTCGCGGCCGCCAATGACTGGGTTCATGACATGTGGAGAATACTCAGGAGCCCGTAATTTCTCGGCCTTTCAAGCCTCATAAGCGTATCACGGCGCCGTAGGGCAGAGTGCGTGACGGCTCGGCAAAATCTGGGCTCTCCAGATCCTCTTTAGACATTCTTATGTCTTTTTGTCATCCAGATGTCAGAATCCGTTCTGGTGTATCACGGTCGAACAGATGCAGAAGCACGTGAAGAGAAGCATTGCTAGCAGCCGCCAGGCCAGTATCGCTGGAAAGCCGTCGCGCACTTTCCTGCCAGGCCGCGTGTATCAGTCGATCCGACGGAAAACCGGTCGCCAGCCGGAAACCGGGAAGACCAGACTGCCGACTCCCTGCGAGGTCTCCGCCTCCGCGATGACGAAAATCCTCATCGGCAATGCGAAACCCGTCTTCAGTTTCCCTCAACAGGCCCAGTCGTGACCGCGCACCCAGACCGGAGGCTTCGTCATACAGCAGCAGGCAGAAGGAGCGCGCACTGCCACGTCCGACACGACCACGCAACTGATGAAGCTGGGCCAGACCGAACCGTTCGGCATGCTCGATCACCATGATCGACGCATCGGGCACATCCACACCCACTTCGATCACCGTCGTCGCAACGAGCAGGCGCGTTTCTCCGCGACGGAAAGCGTCAAGCGCGGCCTGGCGTTGCACGATGTCCTGCTTGCCATGAGCGAGGCCGACCGGTTCGCTGAAACGCTCGGCCAGATCGGCCCAGCGCGCTTCGGCGGCAGCCAGATCGAGGGCCTCGCTTTCCTCGACCAGTGGGCACACCCAATAGACCTGGGTGCCACGTGCCAGAGAACGCCGGATGCCGGCGATGATGTCATCAAGTGAAGAGAGGGCATGGACCGAGGTTGCGATCGGCAGGCGTCCCGGCGGTTTTTCGTCCAGACGGCTGACCTGGAGTTCACCCCACTGGGTCAGGAGAAGCGTGCGCGGGATCGGCGTGGCGGTCATCACGAGCACGTCCGTCGCACGACCTTTATGACCGAGTTTCATGCGCTGCTCGACCCCGAAGCGGTGCTGTTCGTCAATGACGGCCACGCCGAGATCGTGAAACACGACTTTGTCCTGAAACAGCGCGTGCGTTCCGATGACGATCGGCGCAGCGCCGCTGCTGATCGCCTCCAGCGCCTCTCTGCGTGCCCGTCCCTTGATGCTGCCGGACAGAAAGACGCACGGAACGGGACAGAGACGGCTGAGTGTCTCGAAATGCTGACGCGCAAGGATCTCCGTCGGCGCCATCAGCGCGGCCTGGGTTCCTGCTTCAACCGCCTGCAACATGGCCAATGTCGCGACCAGCGTTTTACCCGCGCCAACGTCGCCCTGAAGCAGTCTCGTCATCGGGCAGGCGGCTTCCAGGTCCGCGGCGATCTCCGTGAAGGCGCGTTTCTGGGCGCCGGTCGGCTCATGCCCAAAGCGGCGAAGAGCTTCCCGACGCAGCGAACCATCGCCAACCAGTTTTCGTCCTTCCCGGGTCCGGGCGCGAGCGCGGGCAATGCCGAGGCACAACTGGTCGGCAAGCAATTCGTCGAACGCCAGGCGCGCTCTTGCGCGCGCGAACTGCTCCTCCCATTTCGCATCTCCGGTGAGGACGGGCGCGTGGACATCGCGCAAGGCTCCGACAAAACCCGGCCAGTGGTGCACCTTCAGCAAAGCCGGGTCGAGCCATTCCGGCAGATCGACGGGCAGCCGACTTAACGCCGCGTTCATGGCTTTGCGCATCGTGGAGGGAAACAGACCCGCTGTCAGAGGCCAAACCGGTTCGAGAGCCGGAATCTCGTGCCGACGATCGAGCGGCAGCATGAAATCCGGATGGGGCATGCTGAGGCTCAGACCGTAATGTTCCAGCTTGCCCGAAATGGCGAGACGATCGCCGACATGTACGTCCCGCAAGAGATAGGCGTGAAAGAACACGATATCGAGTTCATCGCTCCCATCGGAGGCCCGCACCCGGAAAGGCTGCCGATCGCGTTTAGGACGCTCAATGCCGAGAATTTCCACGTCCAGAGTCAGGATACCGCCCGGAGCCAGACGCGTGCGGGCCTCCGAGAGTGGCATGGTCGCGCGGCGATCGATGACATGGTCCGGCATGGTGAAAAGCAGATCAATGATCCGCCCGCCGCCCGCGACTTTCCGCAGAAGCCCGGCATGTCGCGGACCAATGCCCTTGAGAGAGGCGATCGGTGCGAGCAATGGTTCGCAGAGCGCGAGCAGACCGGATGGTTCGGGCGTGGACATCGCTGTCATTTCAGGAACCGGTCGAAGAGGGCTGACACGTCATCACCTCGACGCTATAGGACAACCCCGCCCGGGAACAAAACGAAACCATCCGGCAGGGTCAGGTCCGACGCGCGGCGTTATCCGGGACGCTCCGACCGTCGATCCCCTGCCGAAGGACCGTGAAGGTTGGAACCGCATATGACCGATGCTCCGTCCTGGCCGACCATATGGGGCGTGCCCGAAGCCTCCACCGCCTTCCTGCTCCGGAGCCGTCTCGCCGAGCATGACGGACCGCTTCTGCACGTGGCGCGCGACGACGCCGCGGTCGCCGCTCTCGCGGATGTCATGGCTTACATGATGCCCGAAGTGGACGTACTGCGTTTCCCGGCATGGGATTGCCTTCCTTACGACCGGGTGTCTCCCAACGCCGCCATCGTCGCGGAGCGGGCCAGCACGCTGACCCGACTGCTCGAAAAGTCGAAATCCCGCCGCGTCGTCCTGACGACGGCGCACGCCCTGTTGCAGCGCGTGCCGCCCCGCGCATCATTCGAGGGACAGGCGCTCAGCATCCGGACGGGCGAATCGCTCGATCCGGCCATGTTGGTCGAACTGCTCGTCGCCAGCGGCTACACCCGGACCGACACGGTCATGGAGGCCGGAGAATTCGCAACGCGCGGCGGCATTTTCGACCTCTATCCCGCTGCTGAAAGCGAGCCCATCCGACTCGATCTCTTCGGAGACGAGGTCGAAAACATCCGCCGTTTCGACGTCGCCACGCAGCGCTCGACCGGCGAACTCAGGCAGTTCGATCTGCGACCGGTTTCGGAATACGCCCTCGGCCCCGATGCCATCAGCCGCTTTCGCACGGGATGGCGCGATCTCTTCGGCCCGTCAGCCACCTCCGATACGATCTACGAAAACGTGTCCGACGGGCGGCGCTATCCCGGCCTCGATCATTATGTGCCGCTCTTTCACGAGAGTATGGACACGCTGATCGACTACATGCTCGACGCGTCCGTCAGTCTCGACCATCAGGTCCCGGACATCCTGCGCGCCCGCCTGGATATGATCGCCGATCATTACGACGCGCGTCGGGCGCCCTCGCGCGAGGGCGAACTTATCTACCGCCCGTTGCCGCCGCATCGTCTCTATCTCGATCTTCACGCATGGGACGCAATGCTCGGTCGCGTCCCATGCGCGATGCTCAGCCCCTTCGCCAAACCCGATCTCGCCCATGGGATCGATATGGGTGGTCGCCCCGGGCCGCTCTTTGCGAAAAGCGCCGAGGGCGGCCGGGACGGCGTGTTCGATGCCTTCCGCGAGCAGGTTGAAACCTGGACCAGGGCCGGCCGACGCACCTATGTCACGGCATGGACGCGTGGTTCGCGCGAGCGGATCGCCACGTTGCTCAGGGAACATGGGATCGCCGCCGAGCAGCATGATGACTGGTCGACGGCGGCGGGCATTGCGAAAGGAGTCGTCGGCCTCATCACGCTGGGGCTCGAGCGTGGCTTCGTGCTGGACCGCATGGCGCTCGTCTCCGAGCAGGATCTGCTCGGAGAACGCATAGCCAGACCGCCCCGTCGCAAAAAACGTGCGGAACAATTCATTTCGGAAGCGTCCGAGATTGCGGAAGGCGATCTCGTGGTCCATGCCGATTATGGCATCGGGCGTTACGAAGGGCTGGAAACGGTCAGCGATGGCGTGGCGCCGCATGACTGCCTGCGTCTCGGCTATGACGGCGCGCAGAAACTCTTCCTGCCTGTCGAGAACATCGAACTTCTGAGCCGTTTTGGTTCCGAGCAGGCGGGCGTCGCGCTCGACAAGCTCGGCGGTCAGGCCTGGCAGGTCCGCAAATCCAAGATGAAGTCCCGCATCCGGGACATGGCGGGCGAGCTGATCCGCACCGCCGCCGGGCGCGCGCTCAAGGAAGCGCCCACCCTCGCTCCGGCGGAAGGGCTATGGGACGAGTTCTGCGCGCGTTTTCCCTTCGTGGAAACGGAAGACCAGTCCCGTGCGATCGAGGATGTGCTGGAAGATATGAGCGCCGGTCGTCCGATGGATCGGCTTGTCTGCGGCGACGTGGGCTTCGGAAAAACGGAAGTCGCATTGCGGGCGGCCTTCGTCGCGGCGCTCTCGGGTGTGCAGGTCGCGGTCGTCGTGCCGACCACGCTACTGGCGCGCCAGCATTATCGCGGGTTCATGACCCGCTTCGAGGGTTTTCCGGTCCGCGTGGCCCAGCTGTCGCGGCTGGTAACCGCCAAGCAGGCCGCGGAAACCCGGCGCGAACTTGCGGAAGGCAAAGTCGATATCGTCATCGGCACCCATGCCCTGCTGGCCAAGGGCGTTGCCTTTTCGGATCTCGGACTGCTCATTATCGATGAGGAACAGCATTTCGGCGTCGGACATAAGGAACGCCTCAAGGGGCTGCGCGAGGACGTGCATGTGCTGACGCTGTCGGCCACGCCGCTGCCCCGCACCCTTCAGCTTTCGCTCTCCGGCCTGCGCGAAATGAGCCTGATCGCCACCCCACCGACCGATCGTCTCGCGGTTCGCACGTTCATCACGCCGTTCGACAGCGTCATGATCCGCGAAGCCATCCAGCGGGAGCGATTCCGGGGCGGGCAGGTCTTCTGCGTCGTGCCTCGCATCGAGGACATGGACAGGATGGCGGACCGTCTGCGCGAGATCGTGCCGGACGCGAAAACCGTGCAGGCCCATGGGCGTCTGGCGCCCGCCGAACTCGAACGCGTCATGACCGAATTCTCCGATGGGAAATACGATATCCTGCTCTCGACCAATATCGTCGAAAGCGGCCTCGATATGCCCGCCGTCAATACGCTGATCATCCATCGCGCCGACATGTTCGGCCTCGGGCAGCTCTACCAGCTTCGCGGCCGGGTCGGGCGCGGCAAGCAGCGTGGCTACGCCTATCTGACCTGGCCGCAGACGCGCGTGCTTTCTGCGGCCTCGCAGAAACGGCTGGAAATCATGCAGACCCTCGACACGCTGGGCGCAGGCTTCACGCTGGCGTCGCATGATCTCGATCTGCGCGGGGCGGGCAATCTGCTGGGAGACGAGCAGTCCGGTCACATCAAGGAGGTCGGCATCGAGCTTTACCAGCAGATGCTCGAGGACGCCGTCGCCGATCTGCGTGCCGAAAAGGGCAGGCGCCGCGCGGCGGACGAAAACTGGACGCCGAATATCGTCCTCGGGCTGCCGGTCCTCATTCCCGAGAAGTATGTCCAGGATCTGCCCGTCAGGCTCGGCCTGTATCGCCGTATCGCCGCGCTGGAAAACGAAGCGGAAGTCGATGCGATGCGCGCCGAACTCGTGGATCGCTTCGGCTCGCTTCCCGCCGAAGTCGAAAATCTGCTGGACGTCGTCATCATCAAGCGTTTGTGCCGCGCCGCGGGTGTGGAGCGGCTCGAAGCCGGGCCGAAGGGCATGGTGGTCCAGTTCCGCAACCGGGCTTTCCGCAATCCGGAAGGGCTGATCGCATGGGTCGCGCGCCATCGGGAGCAGGGCGTGAAGCTGCGTCCTGATCACAAGATGGCAGTCGTGCGCGAAATGACGAACGCGCAGCGCATCACCATGGCGCGCAAGGTCGTGGGCGCTCTGAAAAAGCTCGTCGACAAGGTGGAGACCCCGGCCGACTGAGGAGGGGCTACCATCCGCGCTCGTGAAGTTTTCCGCTCGCGGATTGGCGGGCGAGCGCCCATGCGGTCAGGGCAGGGTCACGGGCAGAGGAACGTTATTGACGTCCACGACGCCGTTGTTCAATCCGACGTCCCAGCTCACCTTGTCTCCATCCCGATGAGCCATGAACTGGGCCATGGCCAGCGCCGTCGTCACTCCGGCTGAGGTATGGGCGCGGACAGCGGATAACAGATCGGCCATATGTCCGATTTCGAGATGCATGCGACTGACGGAGTCGCGCCAGCTCGACCCGGACTGGATATAACCGTGACCGTCCAGGCTGCTTTGTCCGTAAGCAGCATGCACCTTGTTGACGGTCAGTGTCTCTCCGGACGCCACGAGCGGCACGTTCGTCGCACCCGAAGCCGCGTCGGACAGCGCCCGAAGCGGCAGGTCAATATCTGCGGAGGCATCCTGCGGGGCCGCAGTTCCGTCCAGCGCGGAGATACCGGAAGCGTCCATCGTGATACGGATGCGATCCGGTTTCCCGCTGACGGAGGCAAAGCGGACGTGAACGGTTTTGGCCAGATAGCCGTGTCCGCTTCGGGCCAGTTTCGCGCCATGCCAGACAAGTTCGGGCTGCGCCCCATGCGCGATTTCCTTCGCAATGGAGCGAAGCGCCGCGTGTGAGCCGTCTGTGTCGCACGCGGCGGGCGTTTTGCCGCGAAGCAGAACGAGGGCGCCGAGAGCCCCGAAAGCATTGGCGTCATTGAGAGCCGCGTTGTCGAGAATCTTCCTGCCGTCCGTCAGGGTCGCGTCGGTGACGTTCAGTTGCGATCCGTCGGCGCTTAGTCGAGCCGCATAATTCTCAAGCGTCAGAGCGCCGTGCCTTGCGGTTTCAAGCCCGGCGGCACTCGTCAGGCATGACTCCGGCAAAGTGGTGGCGCCTTGCGCCCCGAAGGAGAAACAGAGAGACGAGGCAAAAAGAATCGGACTGATGAGAAATGCGCGTTTCATGCCAGTGAAGATGGGACTTCTCAGGATCGACTGCAATCTCGATCAGTCGAATGGCCAGAAGGTCCTGGCGATGGCGTTATATGTCGAGGCGAGACCGTCCTGCACGCCATCGAGAAATTCATGAAGACCCGCGAGGATGATCTCTTCCGTGGGTACGCCCGTGACGAGATTCCGGAGGTTTTCGACGTGCTCCAGCCCCTCGCTTGCGTCCCGGAAACCATAGTCGCTGCGCAGCAGATGCACCGCGTGATGCGCCTGACGCAGCGATGTGGCGAGAGAGCGGGGAAAGCCGTGGCTCTTGAGCAGAAAGCCGACCACGCTCGCCGGGGTTAGATCGTTGGGGAAAAGGCGCCGAAAAGCGTGATAGCCGGCGGCCGAGCGCAGAACGGCGGTCCATTGGCTTGCATCGATTTCAGAACCGGTCATCGCGGGTTCGGGCAGGAGCGCCTGATATTTGATATCGATGAGGCGTGTGATCTGGTCCCCACGCTCAATATGTTTGCCGATCTGATGGAAGAGCCATGCTTGGTCCCGGAAGAGCGTGCCTTCCATGATCCCCGCATGGGTCTGGCATCCTTCCTTGATACGGGCGCACAGGGAGGAGACATGATTGATCGCGATATCGGCGAGTGTCAGGTCGCGGACGAAGTTGGTGAAAACGTTGAGATGCGTCCACATCTCCGTCGGGATGATCGGCCGAAGCGCGCGGGCGTTCTCGCGGGCCGCCAACGCCATGCTGATGATGGAATTGGGATTGTCACGATCCAGAACGTAGAACGACAGAACTTCTCTTCCGTTGATCTTCTCATGCCGCAGGAAATAGGTGTCCGAATCCGTATTGATGTCGAGAATACACTGCCACCCGTTCATGACGGTCCGCAGGCGAACGAAGGTTTCGTTCACGTCGATCAGCCGGGCCAGATTTTCAATCCGCTCCATGTATCGGGCCAGCCAGAGCATGTTCTCGGCATAGCGTGAGAGCAGGACGGGTCCGTTCATCGTTTCGCCTCCGCTCATGATGCCATGACCCACGTATCCTTGGAGCCGCCGCCCTGCGAGGAATTGACCACGAGCGATCCTTCCCGGATGGCGACACGCGACAGGGCGCCGGGGAGAACCCAGCTCGACTTCCCGGTCAGGGTAAACGGGCGCAGATCCACATGCCGCGCTTCGACTCTGGAACCGCAGAGCGTCGGGCTCGTCGAGAGCCGCAGAACAGGCTGGCTGATGTAATTGGCCGGATCGTCACGTAGCTTGTCGCGAAAGGCGTCTCTCTCGGCGGCTGTGGCGTGCGGCCCGATGATCATGCCGTATCCGCCAGACTCTCCGACAGGTTTGACAACGAGATTTTCAATATTGTCGAGCGTGAACGCAAGCGCTTCCGGCTCCGCGCAGATATGCGTTTCCACGTTCTCGAGAACCGGTTCCTCGCCGAGATAATAACGGATCATGCGCGGCACATACGCGTAGATCGCCTTGTCGTCCGCCACGCCTGTTCCGACCGCGTTCGCCAGTGTCACGTGTCCGGCCTGATAGGCGCGCATGAGACCCGGAACACCCAGCATGCTTTCAGGACGGAAGGCCTCGGGGTCGAGAAACGCGTCGTCAATGCGGCGGTAGATCGTATGGACGGGCTGCAGGCCTGCCGTCGTCCGCATATAGACACGGTCGTTCAGAACGCGCAGATCGCGTCCTTCCACCAGAGGCACGCCCATTTCCCGGGCGAGAAATACATGTTCGAAGTAAGCCGAATTATATGTCCCCGGGGAAAGGAGAACGATCTGGGGGGCAGATATCCCCTCAGGCGCGACTTCAGCCAGGATGCGGCGCAGATTGCCCCCGTATTCCTCAACAGGAGCGACATCCAGATCCGCGATCAGATCGGGCATGCATCGTCGCATCATGCGGCGGTTCTCGATGACGTAACTGACGCCTGACGGCGTGCGCGCATTGTCTTCGAGCACTAGAAAGCGGCCACTGTCGTCGCGGACGATATCCGTCCCGCAAATATGGATGTAAGTGCCGCTTGCCGGTCGAAAACCGATCATGGCGCGACAGAAGTTGGGATTTTTCAGAACCAGATCCGCCGGGATAACGCCGTCGCGAATGATTTCCTGATCCTGATAGATATCAGAGAGAAACCGGTTGAGGGCCGTAACCCTCTGTCGTAACCCGAGTTCCAGGCAGACCCATTCTGGATTCGAAATGACACGGGGGATAAGATCGAAGGGCAGGATACGATCGATCGAGGTCCGCTCGGTATAGACGGTAAAGGTAATGCCGAGATTATAGAGTTCAGCTTCAGCGGAGCGCGCGCGCTCGGTGAGGACGCCGGATGTCATCCCGGCCAGCCGGTCCCTTATGACGGTTGCGGCATCGTTATCTTTCGCTCCGTGATCATTCGTCAGTTCACAGAAAAAGCCGCCGTGCCTGTAGCCGTCGAACAAGGGGACCGTATCTGAACCTTTATCTGTTTTCATCCGTCAACGTTCTCCCCAACGCCCGCAAATTCCTGTCAGCACAAGCGCCTGATGTTGTGATGATGAAACGAAGACTGGGCCGACGCATCAGACGCGTCAACCGGTTATGAGGGTTTAACGTAACATTAAGGTTTTGGATGCATGATGGTATTCGTAGCATCGGGTTTTGAGAGGTCTGACCATGTCTATCAGCGGAATAGCGTCGGCTGCGGTACCGCAGTATCTGACGATGGTTCGTGACGAAACCACATCGGTCGATAACTACGTCAAGGAAACGCCAACCGTTCAGCGCGAGATCGCCGCATTCCAGAAGTCCGCGCGGTCGATCAACTCCGCACAGGATCTTCTGAACAATTACGGCTCTCTCAAAGTCGTTCTGGGATCGTTCGGACTATCCTCGCTGATCGATCAGAAAGCTGTCGTCAAACAACTCCTGACACAGGACCCGACATCCCCCAAATCTCTGGCAAAAAGTTCCGGCAACGCCTCGTGGCTCAAGCTCGCGACCGCATTTTCCAGTTGGTCACCATCGCCCCTGTCTTCGTCCGATACCGTCAATACGATGTCGACCTCGTATCTGACCAGCCAGTTCGAGACTCATGCGGACGACGAAACGCCAGGTCTTGGCACCGCTCTTTATTTCACCCGGTCCATGACATCCAAAACATCGCTTGCGGGCATCATGTCGGATCCAAAGCTGTTGAAGGTGGTCGAGACGGTCTCAGGTTTTGATCCGACGCAATTCGGAGCGCTCGATTATGATCAGCAGGTCCGGCTGCTGCAGCCAAAAGTCGATCTAAAAGATTTTTCGACGGCGGACGGGATCAAGCGGTATGCGGAGCGCTACCTCGCCACGTTGCAGATTCATCCCGACACCACCACGAAGCCCGCGACGCTCCTGTCCCTCTACGGCGCGAACGGCGAAAATCAGGGCATCCTCAGCCTTTTCACATCTTCGAGCACTTCGTCGACAGGATCATTGTTCTCGGCGTTGACCTGACGCAATATCCGCAGCCTTCGCAATGGAGGCGCAGGCATGGCGGGACTGGACCCTAAAGACTTTTCAGATCTGAGGGCGTTAGGGCACCGGATCATCGATGATATCTTTGACCGTGCCGAACATATGGGAGAGGGACCCGTATGGCGGCCAATGCCGGAAGCCGAACGTGCCCGGTTCTCCGGTGACCTGGGATCAGAGGGAACGGATGCCCGCGCGCTCTACGAGCGCTTCCAGTCATCAATTCTGCCTTATCACAACGGCAATCAGCATCCGGGCTTCATGGGATGGGTTCAGGGAGCAGGAACGCCGATCGGTATTCTTGCGGAACTGATGGCGGCCGGGATCAACGATAACTGTGGCGGCCGGGATCATGCCGCTGTCGAAGTCGAGCGGCAGGTCATTCGCTGGACCGCGGACATCGTCGGCTTCCCGACGACAGCATCCGGCGTGCTTGTCACAGGCTCCTCTCTGGCAAATTTCATCGGGGTGATTACAGCGAGTCGTGCCTACAAGCTTGCCCTTCGTCGCGAAGGCGTCGGCTCACGGCGGCTTGTGGGATATGCCTCCAGGGGCGCCCATGGATGCGTTTCCCGCGCGTTTGATCTTGCTGGGCTGGGGAGCGACGCCCTGCGCCTTATTCCGACAGATGACGAACATCGCATGCGCGTCGACCTTCTTGCCGCACAGATCTCGCAAGACCGGGCAGGCGGTATGCAGCCCTTTCTCGTCGTCGGAACCGCCGGCACAGTGGATTGCGGTGCCATTGACGATCTCACGGCCATTGCCGATCTGACGCAGCGCGAAAGTCTCTGGTTTCACGTGGACGGAGCGTTCGGAGCGCTCGGCCGCCTCAGCAAAGGCCTGAACCCGCTGCTCGTCGGCATGGAGCGCGCCGATAGCCTAGCTGTGGACTTTCACAAATGGGGACAGGTTCCTTACGATGCTGGCTGCGCGATCGTCCGTCATCCCCATCTGCATGCTCAGGCGTTTGCCCAGAGCCTCGACTATCTCAAGCGCGAAGACCGGGGAATGGCAGCCAACGCACCATGGTTCTGTGACTTTGGTCCCGATCTTTCCCGCGGCTTTCGTGCGCTCAAAGTTTGGATGACGCTGGCTCATTATGGGACCGAGCGTCTGGGCGCCATGATCGACAACACATGTGCTGTCGCGGCCTATCTTGCCGAGCGCGTCGAGCAGGACAGCCGGTTCGTACTCCTCGCGCCGGTCGGTCTGAACATCGTATGTTTCACGTTGAGGGATATACAGGATTCCGAAGTCGCGGAACTGGTGAAGGACCTTCAGGAAAGCGGCGTCGCCGCGCCTTCCACGACACGTATTCAGGGACGACTCGCTATTCGCGCCGCGATCGTCAATCACCGGACGACTCGGGATCATATCGACGGAATGCTGAGCGAGATCGTCCATCTCGCTCGAAAACGCATTTCCGCAAGAACCACCTGACGCGGCTCCAGCGCGTCGCTGGGCGAGAGATATGTCTGTTTTGCCCGGAAGCTTTCATGCCGGGCCGCTCCAGACCCGACACATGGTTTCAACGTCAGCCAAACGAGCCATTAGCATGCGTGATCGCGATACCTACCTCGCGAAGCAGGGCGAACAGTCGGAGCATGGGCTCGAAAATCTCGTCATGTTCGCGGCGAAATCCCTGATTATCGCGTTGACCAACGGGTTCGTGGAAGTCCACCTCCGCGATATCCGCCCCCGATAACGGGAAAATTCGCTTCAGGTGTTCGATCGCGACCTCGACATCGAGACGAAGGATCATGGCGGTCATCGTCTCGCGGGAGATATTATCGCGAGGACTGAAATAGGGCACGCGCATCGCAAGCAGCCATATGCGCTCGATGAGTGCCGTACGGATGGCATGCAGCACACGTTCTTCGGCGCGCATGTGCGGCGCTTCTGGCCATACCATTCTGAGGCGAAGATGATCGGCCTGAAGACGGCGGGACATGGCGGGCAGTCGCGTCCAGAATGCCAGTCCTTCCAGAGACTTCGAAAGCTGCATGAAGCGACGCCGGGCTTCGTCAGTCGTCGCGTTCGCGGCGCGATCGAGCCATGTGCCTGGATCGAGAAGCTGAACGGTGGCGCGCAAAGCGTCGAGGTCGGAATGCGCGAGAGCCTGCCGCGCGAAGTCCAGTGCGAGATTGAAGCGGCGGCTGGAAGCCAGATTGATCTCGAAGCCATCCGTATGGCGCGACGCGGCCTCTCCCAGCCCATGCAGGACATTGGCCCAGTAACCGAGCTGCTGCAGGATCGCGTTGTTCGGTATGGCGCGTAGCTGACCCGGATGCGTGATGCGTGCCACGAGAGCGCCTTCCGTCTGACGGGCGGAGGGACGGGATCCGGACTTGTCGATCAGGGCTGGTCCGAACGCACCGAGAAGGGCCGCGTAACCTGGATCCGCGACGAGCGATGACATCGAGAGAGCGATCGTCGAGAAGAAGTCCGCCGAGAAATCCGGATCATCGTAAATCGGATCTGCGGAAAGCTTCGAAAGATCCCGCAATGTGTGCTCGGCGATCGTGGCGATCGTGGCTTCGGCAAGACGACGCGTGCCGAAAAGCGCGTATCCATCCGCGCCCTGAAAAGCGCTTTCTTCGCGCACTCGCACGCCCGCGTCGAGGAATTGGGCGGCCGTCTGGGGCGGGGAGAAATATTCCAGTCGCGCGGCGAGCGAGAACGGATGGCTTCCTCGACCTATGCTTTCGCCATGCGTGTCAAAAAAGACGACTTCCAGCTCTTCCATCCGATGTTTTCTGAGAAGCGCCAGAGCCTTGAGACGCAGTCGTTCGACGAGGTTGGTGGCCGCCAATTGCCCGATGTAACGGCCTGAATCCGAATACCCGAACTGAAGACATAGCTTTCCATTGGCGCGTAGATAATCCCGCCAGTGAGACGAGCGGAACGCTTCCTCGAGAATGGTTTCTCCGTGCTCGAGAGCCGATTGTGTTTCGAAAAGCGGGGAGATTTCAATCTGCTGATCGCGGATGCCGAAAAGTCGCGCGAGCCATAGCGTTGCCAGCAGCGTGAAGCCGCTTTCCGTTTCGGCGACCAGAAAGCGGATCGGTGTCGAGGCGTCGATATGCTTGAGGATCTGCGCCATCGTCATCATCAGACGCGCGGCAGACGACTGTTCGATCAGCATGGCGCCGAAATCGACATCCAGCGTGACACCTTCGTCAAGCGCGTCGTTGATCTGCGAAAGCACCACGCGACGATGGGCCGGAATCGCCGGATCATCCTCGATCCCCAGCCGCTGGCGCGCGGCGTTATAGATCTGGGTCGCGTTCAGGCGCGTATGGATATGTGCGAGCCCCAGCCCATGAGCCAGGAATGCCGCGCGCGCGGCCAGAAGCGGAGTACGCGCCGCATGGTCCACGGTCGCAATGGCCGTTTCAAACGCCGGAAGCAGCATCGCTGCATCCGTCAAAGCGTCATCACGGCGTGACACCAGGGTCGACGCAAAGGCAGCGATATTTTGCGGATCCGTCTTGTCGTGATGCGGCGCGGCGTCTTCCTGAACCCTGACGGCGTCGATGGCCGCTGCAACTTGAACCGCAAGTGGACTCTCGCTGCTCAGGAGAGGCTGAATCTGCTGCTGCAAGCGCTCAAGGTGCAGTCGCTTCAGTGTCAGGCGGATCCGGAGGGTATCCCACCACATGATGTCACTGCGACCATCAGTGTCGAACCCGACCCAGGTTGCCATCGTGATGGGAGAAGGCGCGAGAATTGTACCTGGCCAGCGTCGTCCGGCCTCGCGAAAAATGGCCGTATTATAAAGGTCGAGCGCGTCTCGACCCCGCTGGATGGCTGCGAGAGACAGGGACAGTTCGTCATCGAGGGTCGGAGGACGGTTGCGGCGATGCGTCGGCCATTCCGGAAGCGGATGGGTCGGGTCGTCGGCGATCGCTTCCATCGCGCGATAAACGCGATCCGACAGAGCAAAGGTCGGATGGGCGGTAAAGACTGCTGAAAAAGCCGGGCGTGACAACGTATCGGCAAGCGCCAGAGGCGTGCGGTGTGCCGCAACGAGACGCCCGGCCGCGGCCTCGAGACGTTCCTCCGGGGACAATGCCGTGTTCAGTCCGAGATAATCGCGAAGACGCATGGCGCGCGTGCGCAGCTCTGCATCTCGAAGATGCCGCACGGTCGCTTCGAGCGCGTCAATCGGCATCTGGCCATGCCGAAGGCTGTTGGCAATGTCGGCGCCCATGGCCTGGACGGGATCGGAAAGGCCACGACGACCGGCGGCAGCTTCTTCAAAGCCGCGCATGCGCTCGCAAAGCGCCTGAGTCTCGCTTTGAAGATCGGGCCGATCGGGAAGAGAATCAGGCAAGGGCGCCTCACGCGTCAGTTAGGTGTCAGGGTCGGAAGGATCGAATGCTCCTCCTATATTTTTCATGGAGTAGCGCACGGACGCAATCGCTTCCGCGCGATGAGTGCGCGACAGCGCGATAACGTGATGCTATCGGCAATGCGATGTCTGCTTTGCATGAACAGTCCCCCGTCTCCAAACATGGGAATTCCACGGAGCCATTGGCGGCACAGGCGGGTCGGGACGAACGTCGGGCTGCTGCCTATGTGTCCTCGCGACGCCTGGCCAACGGCCTGCTGGTGGGCATGGTCGGCCTGGTGGGGATGGCGACGGCCCTCCCGGCCTGGCGTATTGTCGAGGATAATGCCCTTTGGCAGATCCTGAGAGCCGGAGGGCGGGCAGGCGTCGTCGGCGGGCTGGCGGACTGGTTCGCCGTGACCGCTCTTTTCCGGCATCCGCTTGGCTTGCCCATTCCGCATACGGCGATCCTGCCGCGTCAGAAAGATCGCCTGGGTGACGCTCTTGGGCGTTTCATCTCCACGCAATTCTTCACCGATCACGAGATCGAGCGGGCGATCGACCGGATCGATCTCCCACAATGGCTGGCGCGGACATTGCGTGACCCGGCCAATACCGCCGCGCTTGGGCGCACGATCCGACAGATGATGCCTCCGATCATTTCTGTTCTCGAGGACGGAAAGGCATCGCTGGCTATCGAGCGCGCCCTTCCGGTGCTGCTTCAGGGAGAAGACACGGCGCGTCTCGTCGCGCGATCCCTGCGCGCGCTTGTGGATACCGAGCTTCATCAGGAAGTCCTGACGGTTCTGCTGGAATCCCTGAAGTCGGGGTTGCACGAGAAGGAGCCGGCGCTGCGGCAGTTCATTGAAGCCCGCGTGCGTGAACAGGGGGGGCGGATGGTCAGTTGGGCGATTGGCGGATCCGTTGCCAGTCGCGTGCTCGACGCGATCAACACGGAATTGTCCCGCGTCGATCCATCCGATTCGGTAGTACGAGAAGGCTTTACACGCTGGGCGCGCAAGGCGATCGACCGTGTCGAACGTGATCCCGAGCATCGCGGCAATCTGGTGGAAGCCTTTACGAACGTCTTGCAACACGAAAGTCTGCGGGCCTGGAGCGGCGAATTGTGGGCTCGGCTGCGTGACATGCTTCTGAAAGACCTGGCACGTGGCGACGGATGGAGTGAGACGGTCATCGCAGTCTCCATCGCGCGTCTTGCCGATGAGATCGCCGATGACACGGCACTACGTCACAAGATTGTGCGCGGCGCCAATGTCTGCGTCAGGAAAATGCTCCCGATGGCTCGCGAGAAACTGTCTCACTATATTTCCTCCGTGACACGCGGTTGGGATGAGAGAGAGTTTTCGGAGCGACTGGAGCAGCGTGTCGGACCCGACCTCCAGTATATCCGCGTCAATGGCACGCTCGTCGGCTTCCTTGCCGGTGCCGCCCTGGAAGTTCTTTCCCGGGGGTTTTTCGGCGTCATGCCTTGACGTGAGAAACGAGAGGGCGCATGTCCTGCCAATCAGGACTTTACAAGTCTGATATGGATTTGTTGATGTCTTGGATGCGCATTCGAAGGGACGCTTGATGCTCAGGCTGTCAAAACTTGCTGATTACGCGACGGTTCTGCTGGTGCAACTGGGCCGGCATGACGGTCTGGCCACGGCAACTCTGCTATCGGCCGAGACCGGTGTCCCGGAACCCACCGTGGCCAAGCTCCTCAAGGGGCTGGCAGCCGATCGTCTGATCGCGTCCCATCGAGGTGCGCGCGGCGGATACCAGCTCGCCCGTCCGTTGGATGAAATATCGGTCGCCGCGGTTATCCAGTCCGTCGATGGGCCGATCGCCATCACCGCGTGCGTTGAAAACCGCGCCGGGGACATGAAGGGGTGTGATGCCCAGGGGCTCTGTGCACTATCGGGTCAGTGGGATCCCGTGAACGACGCCATCCTGGAAGCACTCGAGGCAATTTCACTCGCGGATATGGTGCGCTCCCGGTCCGGGCGTGCTGCGAGTGGCTGCGCGGGACAAAATCTGTGCGCGGGGAAGGAGATCTGATGCCAGCCGTAACGGAAACACGTGATGCCGTCGAAACCCTAGGTGCATCGACTTACAAATGGGGCTTCGAGACCGATATCGAGATGGATATCGCGCCAAAGGGGCTGAACGAAGATACGGTCCGGTTGATCTCGGAGCGCAAGGCAGAACCCGCATGGATGCTCGACTGGCGGCTCAAGGCCTTCCGTGCCTGGCAGAAGATGGAAGAGCCGAGCTGGCAGAAGCCGCATTATCCGCCGATCGACTATCAGGATGCGCATTATTTCGCCCAGCCCAAGAAGAAGCCGGGACCGAAAAGCCTTGAGGAAGTCGATCCGGAACTGCTTCGCACCTATGAGAAGCTCGGCATTCCTCTCCACGAGCAGGCCATGCTTGCCGGGGTCGAGGCGCCGGAGGGAGACGTCCGCATGCCCGTGGCCGTCGACGCGGTCTTCGACAGCGTTTCCGTGGTGACGACCTTTCGCAAGACGCTCGAGGAAGCCGGGGTCATCTTCTGCCCGATTTCGGATGCCATCCGCGAGCATCCTGAGCTTGTTCAGAAATATCTCGGCAGTGTCGTGCCGGTGGGCGACAATTTCTTCGCGGCTCTGAACTCGGCGGTTTTCACGGATGGCTCCTTCGTCTTCGTGCCGAAGGGGGTTCGCTGCCCCATGGAGTTGTCCACATATTTCCGTATCAATGCCCGCAATACGGGGCAGTTTGAACGGACATTGATCATCTGTGAGGATGGGGCGTCCGTCTCCTATCTCGAAGGTTGCACGGCCCCCATGCGTGACGAGAACCAGCTCCATGCGGCCGTCGTCGAACTGGTCGCCATGGATGATGCGAGCATCAAATATTCAACCGTGCAGAACTGGTATCCCGGTGACGAAAACGGTCGTGGCGGCATTTACAACTTCGTGACGAAGCGGGGCGCATGCCGCGGCAGAAATGCCCGCATTTCCTGGACCCAGGTCGAAACCGGCTCGGCGATCACCTGGAAATATCCGTCCTGTATTCTGGCGGGAGAAGGGTCGGTCGGGGAGTTCTATTCGGTTGCGGTCACCAACAATCGCCAGCAGGCCGATACGGGAACGAAGATGATCCATCTGGGGGCGAACACGCGCTCCACGATCATCGCGAAGACCATTTCCGCGGGACGTTCAGACAGCACATATCGCGGGCTGGTGCGGATGATGCCCAAAGCGCGCAATGCACGGAATTTCACGCAGTGTGACAGCCTTCTGATCGGCGATCAGTGCGGTGCCCACACGGTTCCGTACATCGAGAGCCGCAATATGACGGCGCGGGTCGAGCATGAAGCGACGACCTCGAAGATTTCCGAGGATCAGCTGTTTTACTGTCGTTCGCGCGGGTTGTCGGAAGAGGACGCTGTTGGCTTGATTGTCAATGGGTTCTGCAAGGATGTTCTCAAAGAGCTTCCGATGGAATTCGCCGTAGAGGCGCAGAAGCTGCTGCAATTAAGCCTCGAAGGTAGCGTCGGTTAATAAGGCTTTGTTTATGAATGATTTTATGAAAATTTCCGGCCTTTGCGCGCAGATCGACGACAATGGCCTCCCGAAACCTATTCTTCGTGGCCTCGATCTGGAGATACCCAAAGGTCAGGTCCATGCGATCATGGGACCGAACGGGTCTGGAAAATCGACGCTGTCCTACGTTCTGGCGGGGCGCGACGACTATGAAGTCACCGATGGGTCAGTCGCATTTGACGGGCAGGATCTTCTGGCCATGAGCCCGGACGAGCGTGCGGCGGCAGGCGTATTTCTGGCTTTCCAGAGCCCGGTGGAACTCCCGGGCGTGAACAATGCAAATTTTCTGCGCACGGCCGTCAATGCTGTGCGGCGCGCTCGCGGTGAGGATGAACTGGATGCCGTCGCGTTCCTCAAAACCGTGAGAG
The DNA here is from genome assembly GCF_029309905.1 of Brytella acorum. GTDB lineage: Bacteria > Pseudomonadota > Alphaproteobacteria > Acetobacterales > Acetobacteraceae > Brytella > Brytella acorum. The sequence goes on along the minus strand of NZ_JARBJP010000002.1, from coordinate 625,192 downwards.
CCGAAACGAAGCGGCTGCACATGTCTGACGAGATGCTCAAGCGCAACGTGAATGTCGGTTTCTCGGGCGGCGAGAAAAAGCGTAATGAAGTACTCCAGATGCGTATGCTGGCGCCCAAATTCGCCATCCTCGACGAGACGGATAGCGGTCTCGATATCGACGCCCTTCGAGTGGTTGCCGATGGTGTCAACAGCTTGCGCGGACCGGATTTCTCGGCGCTCGTGATTACCCACCATCAGCGACTGCTGGATTACATCCAGCCAGACCGTGTGCATGTCATGGCCAAGGGACGCATCATTCATAGCGGAGGCCCCGAGGTTGCGCGCCAGCTTGAGGCGCAGGGCTATGCCAAATATCTCGAGGCGGCGGCATGAGCAGCGGCGCCATCGCGAAAAAAACCGAAACACGCGCCCTTCAGAGCTTTCTGAAGCGTGCCGGGAAGAGCGCTGCCCTGCCTGTCCTGAAGAGCGAAGGGCTGCCGCATCGCGGCATCGAAGCGTGGCATTATACGTCGCTCCGGGTTCTCGAGGATCTAGACTTTGCCGAGGCGACGCCGCTCGGGGAGGTTGACGCGCAAGAACTGCTGCGAAACCTCGTTCCCGATCTGACCGACGGACCGCGCGTCGTTTTTGTGAACGGCTTTTTCATGCCGTCTCTTTCCAGCCTTCCCGCTGGCGTTACGGTCGTGGAGCGTGAAGCCGTATCGGCGGAAACACATCCGCTGACGGTGCTGAATGCGGCTCTGGGCCGCGGCGGCGTCCGTTTCCATGTCCCCGAAGGCGTCGATGCCGGCAATCTGGCGATCGTCAGCCTCTCATCCGCTGAACACCCGATCTCGACGCATTTGCGTCACGAGATCGCGCTCGCGCCAGGCGCTCGACTGACGTTGCTCGAAATCCATGCCGGTCAGGGCACTTATCTGTCGAACCCGGTCCTGCGATTTGATGTGTCCAAAGCGGCGTCAGTTCGTCACGTCAAGCTGCAAGCCGACAGCGATACGTCTTTCCATCTTGCTTTTGTCGAGGGCAATGTCGCGGAGGAGGGCACCTATGACAGCTTCACGCTGACGCTCGGTGGGCGTCTGGCGCGTCATGAAGTCCGGTGTGCGATGCGTGGTCTGCATGGCAACGTACACGTCAACGCGGCGCAGATCCTTGACGGAGAACGCCACGCCGACCTGACATCACGTATCACGCACGCAGCCCCGCACTGCAACTCGCGGCAGACGGTCAAAAATGTCATCACGGACGCGGCGCATGCGGTTTTCCAAGGTAAAATCGAAGTCGAGCGCATTGCGCAGAAGACGGACGGCTACCAGATGAATCAGGCGCTTCTGTTATCCGACAGGGCCCAGATCGACAGCAAGCCTGAGCTTGAGATTTACGCGGATGATGTGAAATGCAGCCATGGCGCCACGATCGGCGCTTTGGATGACGAGCAGCTTTTCTATCTGCGGTCTCGCGGCATTCCCGAGATCGAAGCCAAGGCCATTCTGGTCCGGGCCTTTCTCGGAGATGCCCTGGATCTCATCGTCGATGAGGGGCTGCGGAGCTGGCTGGACGCGCGGGTGGATGCCTGGTGGGCGAAACAGGTGAACTGATGGATGTGATGACGACGTCGTTCGATGTGACGCAGGTTCGTGCGCAATTTCCTATTCTGAAGGAAACCGTGCATGGCAAGCCGCTTGTATTTCTCGACAGCGCGGCTTCGGCGCAGAAGCCTGATTGCGTGATCGAGGCTATGGCGGACACGATGCGCCATCAATACGCGAATATTCATCGCGGCCTCCACTGGATGAGCGAACGCACGACCGAGGCCTATGAAGCCGCGCGCAGCGAAGCCGCGCGCTTCTTGGGAGCCCCGGACCGCCGCGAAGTCATTTTCGTGCGCAACAGCACGGAAGGCATCAACCTCGTCGCGCATAGTTTCGGCAGCCTGATGAAGCCCGGGCAAGCCGTCCTGATTTCGGAATTGGAGCATCACGCCAACATTGTACCGTGGCAGATGCTGCGCGACCGGGCCGGAATTGAACTGCGCGTCGCGCCTATCACCGATGACGGCGACATCGACGTCGATGCTTACGAGCGGCTGCTTGAAGATGGCAGGGTCGCCCTTGTCGCGATCACCCATATGTCGAACGTTCTCGGCACGATTACACCGGTCAGGACATTGGCGGGCATTGCCCATCGATATGGCGCACGGGTGCTGATCGACGGTTCACAATCCGCCGTTCATGCGGCGACGGATGTCGTAGCGCTCGACGCGGATTTCTTCGTATGCACAGGCCACAAACTCTACGGCCCGACCGGGATCGGCCTTTTATGGGGAAAAGCCGAACTGCTCGACGCCATGCCGCCCTTTCTCGGAGGGGGAGACATGATCCGAAACGTCACTTTCGAGCGAACGACATGGGCGGACCTGCCCAACAAGTTCGAGGCGGGGACACCGGCGATCGTTGAGGCCATTGGCCTGGGCGCGGCTTTGTCTTTTATGCGTCGTATCGGCATGACGGAGATTGGAGACCACGAGGCCACGGTTACGGGCTATGCGCTCGGGAGACTGCGTGAACTCGAATTTGTGCGGATAGTCGGTCGGCCCCGTCATCGTGGCGGCGTCATCTCGTTCCTATGCGAAGGCGCGCATCCGCATGATCTGGCGACCCTGCTCGATCAGCAGGGTATTGCGATCCGAGCTGGACAACACTGCGCGGAGCCTTTGATTCACCGTCTGGGGTTAACGGCCACCGCGCGCGCAAGCTTTGCTGTCTATACGACATGCGAAGAAATCGATGCGTTGGTGCACGGTCTCAAGCGCGCTCACGCAATTCTGGCTTGAGGAAAGACAAGATGTCCGAACCTGCTTCCCAGACTCTTTCTCCTCTTCAGGCGCTGGTTGAGACGCCACAGTCGGAACAAGCGACCGGTGCGCCGGATGAGGGACAGGTCATCGAGGCCATTGCATCCGTGTATGATCCGGAAATACCGGTCAATATTTACGAGCTTGGCCTGATTTACGCGATCGATCTGCATGAGGACGGGCGTGTTGGCGTGGAGATGACGCTTACGGCCCCGAACTGCCCAAGCGCGCAGGAACTGCCGCAGCAGGTTCGCGAGGCGATCGCAAAAGTCCCCGGCGTCAACGATGCCAAAGTTGAAGTTGTCTGGGACCCACCCTGGGACATGAGCCGCATGAGCGATGAGGCCCGTCTCGCCCTGAACATGTTTTGAAAACAAACGAGGAGCCGGATCATGTCTGACACAGCCACCACGTCATCGGGGACACCGGTTCGCCGGTCTTTGCCTTCCATGATGACCATGACGGATCGTGCCGCGTCCCGTCTGCGAACGTTGTATGACGGCGCGAACAAAGGGCAGATCCTGCGCATCGCTCTCGCATCGCGCGGTTGTTCCGGAATGTCTTACGAGATGGATTTCGTCGAATCCGCCTCTCCCACGGACGAAGAGATCGTCGATCACGGCCTGAAGCTGCTCGTCGATCGCAAGGCAACGCTGTTCCTGATCGGAACCGTGATGGATTATGAGATCAAAGATCTCGAATCAGGCTTCACCTTCACCAACCCCAACGAAAAAGGACGTTGCGGTTGTGGGGAAAGCTTCCACGTCTAAGGAGCAGCGGCCCCGTGCGCGCGGAAGGTTCCTAGAGCGCACCTTCCGTGTTCCTGGCAAGTTTTTTCAAACGCTTTGAATCTCGCGTGAATGTCACGACAGCTTCCACCTCGGCGGACCAGAGAAACTGATCGATGACGGTCCATTCAGCGACCTGATATCCCGATTCCGCCAGCCTGTGAGCGTCTTTGGTGAGTGCCGCCGGATTGCAGCTCACGTAAACCACATCCTTTACCTTGGCGGCGGCGATTTCCTCGATCTGGCGCGGCGCTCCCGTGTGTGGCGGATCGAGGACGACCACGCGTGCCGCCCCCAGATCCTTGGCGAGGACGGGCTGCCGGACCAGATCGCGTGTCTCGACGTCGAAACGCAATCCGACACGTCCCTTGCGCAGGGCCTTCACCGCTTCGGCGGAGCCCTCGTAAGCCAAAACCTTGGCCTTTTCGGCAAGAGGGCCGGTGAGAGTACCGCAACCCGCATAAAGCTCGACCACAAGATCTTTACGATTCAGCGGCGGAATTCCCGACATGACCGCCTGAACAATAGCGCGCTCTCCCGATTCGGACGCTTGCAGGAATACGGCCGGGGGAGGAGAAATTGTGAGCGGTCCGAAAACCTGCTGGACGGGCGCAATCTGGGCTACCGTTTCGTCGGTGCCGGTTTTTCCATCCAACGACCACGAAATACGGGGAATTTTGTAAAGACGGGCGAAGTTCGCCAGTTTGTTCCGATCGCTTGACGACAATTCCTGTAGAGTCGAGATCAGAATATCAGGCCCACTGGTCAGAAGGTTGATCTGAAGCGTGCCTTCGCCGGTCAGGGCGCCGAGACTGGCCAGAACGTCGCGCAGTGGCGCTAGAAGCGCAAAGAGCTTCGGATCGATCACGTCACACGACGTCATGTCCACAGGCGCTGCATTACGCCCGTGGAGGCCGATGACGATTCCGTCCGCGACACGGCGTACCGCCAGGTCCACGCGCCGCCGGGTTCTGGCAGCCGTCTGGAATGATCGGGGCAAAGGCAGCGCCGAAAAACCGGCGTCCCGGAGAGCACGTTCGACGCGCCCCATTTTCCAGTCGAGTAGGGCATCCGTCCGCAGTATTTGCAGTGAACATCCGCCACAAACGCCGAAGAGAGAACATATGGGCTCGATACGTGCCGGAGACGGCGTGACGATGGTATCCAGAATACCATCCTCGCGGATCCTCACGGTTTCGCCTGGCAGCGCTCCGGGAACAAAGAGAGTTTGCCCGTCCGCATGCACGATGCCATCGCCCGCGGCACCCAGGGCGACGATCGTTTCTTCCCGGAACATGGTCATGATGATGTCGGCCGTACGGCCTCAGGCCTCACCACGGTGCTGGACCGGACCCGAGCGACCGGCATCCCCATCCGCGGATGGGGTATTGCGGCGCGGCAGGAGCATGAAGGCCGGAGTTTCGGAACCGAAACCGGTCGCAGGGCCGTCGAGTTCGAAATCCTCGACGACAGCAACCCCATGACCTTTACGGCCATCATGACGACGGTCGTCCCGACGCCGCTCGTTGCGGGCAGGCGCCGCATGAGCCGGACGATCGTCGGTCCGGACGGGCACAGACTCCTCGCGCTCCGGGCGTGACTCACGATGGTCCGGTTTTTTCTCGGGCTTGACGCCATGACGGCCTGGCTTCGACCCACGGTCACGCGACGACGGTGGCCGTTCGTCGTCCGCGGCCCAGGGAAGGGTTTCGATGCCTTCGATCACGGGCTGGGCGATGGTTTTCTGGGTCAAGGCTTCGATCGCCTCGAGCAGCTTGTGCTGATAGGGGGTCGCCAGACTGAAAGCATGCCCCTGATTGCCCGCTCGTCCGGTGCGCCCGATCCGGTGTACGTAATCCTCGGCATGAAAAGGCAGATCGAAGTTGAAAACATGCGAGAGGCCGGAAACGTCGATCCCGCGCGCGGCGACATCCGAGCATACGAGGATCTTCAGTTCGCCATCCTTGAAGCGCTCAAGGGTCTTCGTTCGCACCGACTGCGGCAGGTCTCCATGAAGATGACCTACGGCAAAATGATGTTTATGAAGAGACTTGTAGAGCACATCGACGTCGCGCTTCCGGTTGCAGAAGACGATGGCGTTCTGGACGTTCTCATGACGGAGAAGCTTGCGCAGCGTGCGCCGCTTGTCATGCTCGTCGACAACCACGAGGGCTTCGTCGATCGTCTTGGCAACGGAAGACTGGCGGGCGACCGTGATTTCTTCCGGAAAATTCAGGAAGGCATCCGCGAGCTTGCGAATTTCCGGCGCCATGGTCGCGGAGAAGAACAACGTCTGACGCTCTTTGGGGAGCAGACTTACGATGCGCTCGATATCGGGAATGAATCCCATATCGAGCATACGGTCCGCCTCGTCGATGACCAGAAGGCGCGTCTGATTCAACAATAAGCCACCGCGCTCGAAAAGATCGATGAGGCGACCGGGTGTTGCGATCAGAACGTCAACACCCTGATTGAGAACCGCACGCTGATCCGCCATGCTCTCGCCGCCAATGAGCAGCGCGTGGTTAAGGCGCAGAAACTTGCCATAAAGCGAGAAATTTTCCGCGACCTGAAGAGCGAGTTCACGCGTCGGCTCAAGAATCAGGGAGCGCGGCATGCGGGCTCTGGCCCGCGATCCCGCCAGACGTTCGAGCATCGGCAACGTAAATGACGCCGTCTTGCCGGTTCCTGTCTGTGCGACGCCAAGAACGTCACGCCCCTGAAGCACGACGGGAATAGCAGTGGCCTGAATAGGGGTGGGGTGCTCGTAGCCCATTTCCGCAATGGCGCGCATGATGGGTTCGGAAAGACCAAGCTGCGAGAAAAGCGGGCGATTTTCATCCGGCAATTCTGCTGCGGCGGCATCGACAACCGTGACGATTTCGGCAGAAGCAGCGTCAGGTTTCGTATCGGCTTCAACAGGAAGGGCCGGGGACGTCAATTTTTCTGTCGGCTTGCGTCCACGACGCGTGCGGGACGTCGTCGCGGAGGCAACGTCAGGTTTCGCGTCATCGGCTGTCTTGATCGCGGCTTCCTTGCGGGGACGACCACGTTTTTTCTGCGTCGACTCCTCTGCCGTCGCTTCGACCGGAGCCTTTATTGCGACGACGCCTTTCGGCGGCCGGCCCGGACCCCGTCGTGAGGCGGACGCAGTTTTCGCTTTGGCAACCTTGCCTGTATCGGCGGATTCGGGTGTAGCCGGTGCTTCGCTCGGGACAGGTGCCTCAGCGCTCACGGCTTTGGAAGGACGACCCCGGCGACGCGGCTCTTTTGCGACCGTCATCTTTTCCGGGGTGGAGGTCTCTACTGCCTTCTCAACGTCCGAATTTGCGACATCCGAAGTCTTGCTCGGACGTCCCCGTCGGCTTGATGCGCCAGCCTTCACCGCGCTGGATGATTGCGTCTCGACAACTGGAGCAATTTTACGAGGACGCCCACGTCCACGACGAACGGTATTTTCGGGAGCAGAGGCTTCAACGGCGGCGTCTACGGAAAGCTGAGCAGAAGGCACGACCGGCACCTTGGGCGGACGTCCGCGCTTCCTGGGCGCGGAAACCTGAAGTGCCGTCGCGGATTCGGCAGACGAGGGAGCTACGACGGCGTTTCGTCGTGAAGTGCGGCGCGTACGCGGGGCGGGCACGTCTTCGGATACGGCATCCGAAGCCTCTGTCGGAATTGCGGGTGCCTTGCGTCCTCTGGAAGGGCGGGCGGTGGTGGCGGCTGCGTTGCTCTTGGGGCTCAAACTGCTCTCGAATGTCTGACTGGTGTCTGCAAGATTGATTCACGATCAAATCAAATCGCCATCGCACGCAGGCATGCGAGGCTGCCGGTGCCTGTGCGTTATCGGGAATCGCGCGATAACGCAAGTTTTAACAGGGAGAGACGTGTTCGGGGCGTTTCAGACGAGCGTCAGCGCAGCGAAAAAAGACGTGAGGATGCCGACGCCGGTCATCAGAAGAATGCGCTTGCGAATGGCGTCGAAAAGTGCGGGTTGCGGGCGAATGGCCCGACGTGCCGCGCGCAGGGGGCCGGAAATGATAGTTGCCAGCACGATCATCATGACGATCCCGAGCGCCTGCATGGCGTTGACCGTCCAGGGAACCGAGGCGAAGCCGCCGACATGGATGATCAGGAGCCAGCCGCTGATCAGGCAGACGGGTGCCACATGCATCAGAATGCGGCAGTAGCGGGAGTAGAGCTGAAGCAATATGTTCTGTCGCTGCGCCGCTTCGAGGAGGGACAGGCTGGATCGTGTCGTGAGAGTCACGAAAAGTCCGCCGCCAATCCAGTACGCCATGCTGAGAACGTGAGCAGCAAGGACCGCGCCCCACAAAATCATAGTCATCGAAAGGTAACTCCGGACGGCTTTCGGGATGGATCGGAGCGGTTCTCGTTTGTTCTGTATCATAGCGCAAGGGGACTCGCTCTGGTTGAGTGACCGCCGGAGTCGAAACTAAAGACGGAAAGAAGAGTGTCATGATGCATCAGCGCCAACTTTTGCTTCCCAGCCCTTCCGAATGTGGCGAGCTTGATAAAAGGGCGGCCTCCATCGTTCCCGTCAGTCGCCTTATGGAAAACGCGGGTCGTGCCGTGGCGCGCGCGGTGCGTCAGCATGCCGCGCCGTGCCGCGTCCTTGTGCTGTGCGGTCCGGGCAATAACGGCGGCGACGGCTATGTGGCGGCCCGTCATCTCATGCAGGCGGGTTGGTCCGTGACAGTGGCCGCGCTTGCCCCGCCGCGCGCGGGCGGCCCGGCGGCCGAAGCGGCTGAAAAGTGGACCGGACCGGTCGTTCCGTTCTCAGCATCCGAAGCTGGACGCGCCGATATCGTCATTGATGCTGTTTTTGGCGCCGGGCAAAACCGCCCACCTTCCGCTCAGATCGTGACCGTGCTGGCTGCAGCCCGGCGGATCATCGCCGTGGATATGCTGACCGGTGTGGACGGCGCAACGGGTGCGCTTCTTTGCGACCTGCCCGCGGCGGAAATGACCGTCACGTTCGTACGTCTCAAGCCAGGCCATCTTCTCTATCCGGGTCGCCAATATCTGGGTGAGGTTATCTGCGCTGACATCGGAATGCCTGAGGCGCTGATAGCGGAGATTTCGTGCCTTACATGGAGAAACGAACCCGGATTGTGGCGCGTGCCGGAAATGACGGCGGAAAGCCATAAATATACGCGCGGTGTCGTCAGTCTGTGTGCCGGCGCTTCCATGCCCGGCGCGGCGCGTTTGTCGGCGGCAGGCGCACGCGCCAGCGGCGCGGGACTTGTCCGCATCAGCGCGGGCGCACAGGCTGCCGCTTTCCGGCTTGGACCGCCGGGGCTTATCGTGGATGCCGAGCCTCTCTCTGAATTGCTTGAAGATGAACGTCGCAAGGTCTGGATCTGCGGCCCGGGTCTGACGACGGACGAGGTCGGCGAAGTTCTCCCGATGCTTCTCGATGCCGCAAGAACCGTTGTTGCCGATGCGGGGGCCTTGGGTTGGGCCGCCGGAAAGCCGGAAAAGCTGAAAGGCGTTGCGGCCATCACGCCGCATCTTGGCGAATTTACACGTCTTTTTGGCAAGCCCGGGAGCGATCGTCTGGGAGCGGCGCGTGAGGCGGCACATTTATTAGGCACAGTGGTCGTGCTGAAAGGACCGGACACCATCGTCGCTGCGCCCGACGGGCGGGCCGCTATCAACGCTCATGCGAGTCCGGCTTTGGCCACCGCCGGTTCGGGCGACACGCTCAGCGGCGTCATCGGAACGATGCTCGCCGCCGGAATGACTACCTGGGACGGATGCTGCGCGGGCGTCTGGATTCACGGCGAGGCTGGTTTGCGTAGTGGCGCATGGCCTATCGCCGAGAATTTCGACCAGCATCTCGGCGCGGCACGTGACGCGGCGATTCAGCTGGGCAAGTGACGAGCACAGCTTGGCAACGCGCGCGGGTTGATGTAAAGCCGCGCCCTTGAAAACCCGTTTTACGGGTGTGACGAACGGCGCGGGCGTGGTGGAATTGGTAGACACGCCAGATTTAGGTTCTGGTGGCGCAAGTCGTGGGGGTTCAAGTCCCTCCGCCCGTACCAAACGTCGCATGGCTTTACTGATATCCGCTGATCGCGGCGTGGCGCTGGCCTGCCCGGATAGGGGTGTCGAATGTTTCGTCCGGCTGTTTTAGGGGCGCGCGGGCTGCGAATATCGCGACCGTCGACCATCCGGAATTTCAACCCGTTCAAAGAGGACTGCCTGGCAGATGCAGGTTACGCAAACCCAATCCGAAGGTCTTAAGCGCGGCTTTACGGTTACCGTGCCAGCTGGAGATCTGGAGGCACGTCGTGCCGCTCGTCTCGCCGAGCTGGGCCGCACCATCAATCTGCCTGGCTTTCGCCCGGGGAAGGTGCCCGCTTCAGTCGTCCGGCAGCGCTTTGGTGCTTCCATCGACGGTGAGGTGATGGAGCAGGCCATCAATGAGTCCACGACGAAGCTGCTCGAAGACCAGAAGCTGCGCCCGGCGACGCAGCCTCGTGTCGAGTTTGTCTCCGGCGCGGACGGCAAGGGTGATCTTGAGTTCAAGGTCGAACTGGAAGTGCTTCCCGAGATCAAGGTCCCGGAACTCTCCGGTCTGAAGCTCACGCGTCTCGTCGCCAAGCCCAGCGAAGAGACCGTCAACAAGGCTCTTGCCGAGCTTGCCAAGCGTCAGCGCAGCTTCGATATCATTGAAGAAGTTCGCCCCGCGAAGCAGGGTGATGTGCTGAATGTCGATTTCGTGGGCAAGCTTGACGGCACCCCCTTCGACGGCGGTACGGCCCAGGACGTGAATGTCGAGATTGGCGGCGAGGGCTTCATTCCCGGCTTCGCCGAGCAGCTTGAAGAGATGAAGTCTGGCGAAGAGAAGGTCATCAATGTGACCTTCCCGGCGGACTACGCTGCCAAGGAACTGGCTGGCAAGGAAGCGACATTCGACATCAAGGCGAACGCGCTCAAAACCCCGGTCGATCCGGAGCTGGATGATGAATTTGCCAAAAAGATTGGGTTTGAGGGCATCGAGCAGGTCCGCGATCTGATCACTAAGCAGGCGGAGGGCGAATATGCCCAGCTGACACGTCTGCGTATCAAGCGTGAGCTTCTGGACATTCTGGCCGAAAAAACCGATTTCGAAGCCCCGCAGAGCATGGTTGACGCGGAATTCAACCAGATCTGGGCTCGCGTCGAGCAGGACCGCTCGAACGGCGAAATCGATGAAGAAGACGAAGGCAAGGACGACGAGACGCTCCGTGCCGACTATCGCAAGATTGCGGAACGCCGCGTCAAGCTGGGTCTGCTTCTGGCCGAGATCGGTCGAGAGAAGGAAATCACCGTAAGCCGTGAGGAATTGATTCAGGGCGTCCGCCAGGAAGCGACGCGCTTCCCTGGACAGGAGCAGGCCGTTTTCGAGTTTTTCGGCAAAAATCCGCAGGCCATGGATAGCCTCCGTGGCCCGATTCTCGAAAACAAGGTTGTCGATTATCTGATCGAACTCGGGGATGTCACGGAGAAAGAAGTGAGCCCCGAAGAGCTGGCGGAAATTCCTTCGGTCGAGTTCTGATCGACCGGTCATCGGCTCTGCCGAACCTCATGCGACTCCCGGAGCGAATTTTGACGAGACGCTTCTGGGAGTACATGGTGGCCATACCAATATGATGCAAATGCCCCTGTGCGACGTATCCATGTCGATGCGGGGTTGAATGGGAATGGAAGTGGCCATGTGGGATCGCGATCCCGTTGAAGTTTTCAACAACGCGCTGGTGCCGATGGTCGTCGAGCAGACTGCCCGGGGCGAGCGCGCTTTCGATATCTATTCGCGCCTGCTTCAGGAGCGCATCATCTTTCTGACGGGGCCTGTGTACGATCAGGTTGCCTCGGTGATTTCAGCTCAGCTGCTTTATCTCGAGAGCGTCAATCCTTCGAAGGAAATCTCCTTCTATATCAACAGTCCCGGTGGTGTCGTTTCCGCGGGCCTCGCGATTTACGATACGATGCAGTATATTCGCAGCCCCGTGAGCACCGTGTGTATCGGCCAGGCGGCGTCGATGGGATCCCTGCTTCTTGCAGGCGGCGAAAAAGGACACCGCTACTGTCTGCCCAATGCGCGTGTCATGGTACATCAGCCTTCGGGCGGCGCCCAGGGACAGGCATCGGATATCGAGATTCAGGCCCGTGAAATCCTGATCATCCGTCAGCGCCTGAACGAAATTTACCGTGAGCATACGGGACAGACGCTGGAAGACATCGAGCGCAAGCTCGAGCGCGACAGTTACCTTTCGGCTGAAGAGGCGCTTGCATTCGGCTTGATCGACAAGGTTGTCGAGCGTCGGCCCGAGACAGCAAGCTGAGCGCTCGACAATCGCCGGAGCATGCGACAAACGCGGCTCCGCATGCTGGAAATGTAATCCTAAAGACATATCGGGGTCTTGCCGAGCGTTTTGTGCTCGGCCTAAGAATTGATTCCCCCTGTCGGAGCCGGTTCTGGCCGACACCGCTGGGGAGGAGGAGTGGTGATGAACAGTAAGTCCGGCGATCCCAAGAACACTTTATACTGCTCGTTCTGCGGTAAATCGCAGCACGAGGTTCGGAAGCTCATCGCCGGTCCCACCGTGTTCATCTGCGACGAGTGCGTCGAACTTTGCATGGATATCATCCGCGAGGAGCACAAAACCCATCTCGTAAAGTCGCGGGACGGCGTACCCACGCCCAAGGAAATCTGTAAAGTTCTGGACGACTACGTGATTGGGCAGTTCCAGGCGAAGAAAGCGCTCTCCGTGGCGGTGCATAACCACTACAAGCGTCTGGCTTACGCACAGAAGAACAACGACGTCGAAATTGCGAAGTCCAACATCCTGCTGATCGGTCCCACCGGCTCCGGCAAGACGCTGTTGGCGCAGACGCTGGCGCGCATCCTCGACGTTCCGTTTACGATGGCCGATGCGACCACCCTGACGGAAGCCGGCTATGTCGGTGAGGACGTTGAGAACATCATCCTGAAGCTGCTCCAGGCTGCGGATTACAACGTCGAACGGGCACAGCGCGGCATCGTGTACATCGATGAAATCGACAAGATTTCGCGCAAGTCGGATAATCCCTCGATCACGCGCGACGTCAGCGGCGAGGGTGTCCAGCAGGCGCTCCTGAAGCTCATGGAAGGCACCGTCGCATCCGTTCCACCCCAGGGCGGCCGCAAGCATCCCCAGCAGGAATTTCTGCAGGTCGACACGACCAATATGCTCTTCATCTGCGGCGGCGCATTCGCGGGCCTGGACAAGATTATCAGTGCGCGCGGCAAGGGATCGGGCATTGGCTTCGGGGCGGAGGTTCGGGATCCGGAAGATCGGCGTCTGGGAGATATTCTCCAGAACGCCGAGCCCGAGGATCTGTTGAAGTTCGGTCTGATCCCCGAGTTCATCGGTCGTCTGCCCGTGATCGCAACGCTGACAGACCTCGACGAAGAGGCTCTGATCGAGATTCTGAGCAAGCCCAAGAACGCGCTCGTGAAGCAGTATCAGAGACTTTTCCAGATGGAAGGCGTGCAGCTGACCTTCACGGACGATGCGCTGCAGCAGATCGCCCAGCGAGCCATCGCGCGCAAGACCGGAGCGCGCGGCTTGCGGTCCATCATGGAAAACATTCTGCTCGGCACGATGTTCGACCTGCCAGGGCTCGATTCCGTCGAGGAAGTGGTCATCAACCGTGATGTCGCGGAAAACAAGGCGACGCCGGTTTATGTTCACGGAGCGGGAAAGAAGGCTCTGCCGACGGAGCAGTCCGCCTGATCGGGGGCGGCATTCTGGCGGCACTCCTTGCGGAATGCCGCCTCACGTCACACATAACAAGTCTGAACACGGCACGAACACATGGTGTTTGTCGCCATGGCGGAGCGCACGCCATGAACGGGTGCGCCTGCCTGGATCGTCCCTGGGGAGATCATGACCATGACTGAAGACAGTAAACATACGGCGCCTGATGGCGTATCCAAAGCAGCGATGACGGATCATGGCAACATGGCGGTACTACCGCTGCGTGATCTGGTCGTATTTCCGCACATGATCGTCCCGCTTTTCGTTGGACGCGAAAAATCGGTTCGCGCCCTCGAGGCCGTGACGCGCGAGGATCGTCAGATCCTTCTGGTCGCGCAGAAGAATGCGTCTCAGGATGATCCGGCACCTGACGATATATATCGTTTCGGCACTGTTTCGACGATTCTGCAATTGCTGAAGCTTCCTGACGGCACGGTCAAGGTGCTTGTTGAAGGAGTGCGCCGGGCTCGTATCAAAAACCTTCTGGATGTCGACGGACATTTCGAAGCCGAGATTGAAGACGTGCAGGATGAAGACGCTGCGGGCAGCGAAGTCGAGGCGTTGGGCCGAACGGCCGTTTCGCAGTTTGAGCACTATATCAAGCTCAACAAGAAGATCGCGCCTGAAGTGATGGTATCGCTCAACCAGATTGAGGACAGTTCCAAGCTGGCGGATACGGTTGCGAGCCATCTCAATCTCAAGATTTCGGAGAAACAGGAGATCCTTGAAGCCGTCTCCGTAGCCCGACGCCTTGAGAAGGTATTTACCCATATGGAGCAGGAAATCGGCGTCCTGCAGGTGGAGAAGCGGATCCGCAATCGCGTCAAGCGTCAGATGGAAAAGACACAACGCGAATACTATCTCAACGAACAGCTCAAAGCGATCCAGAAGGAACTCGGTGAGGGTGAGGACGGCCGTGATGAAACGGCCGAGATCGAAGAGAAGATCAAGAAGACGCGTCTGAGCCGTGAGGCGAAGGAAAAGGCCGTCGCGGAGCTGAAGAAACTTCGAGGCATGAGTCCGATGTCGGCTGAATCGACGGTCGTGCGGAATTACCTCGACTGGATTTTAAGCATACCCTGGAAGAAACGTTCCAAAGTTTCTCGCGATTTCAATGCCGCCGAGGAGATTCTTGAGACCGAGCATTACGGGCTCGAAAAAGTCAAAGAGCGTATTCTGGAATATCTGGCGGTGCAGACCCGTTCCCAGAAGGTCAAGGGGCCTATTCTGTGCCTCGTCGGTCCCCCAGGCGTCGGCAAGACGTCCCTGGCGCGTTCGATCGCCCGTGCCACAGGTCGTCACTATGTGCGTATGTCGCTCGGCGGCGTGCATGACGAGTCCGAAATTCGCGGTCATCGGCGGACGTATATCGGTTCGATGCCAGGCAAGATTATTCAGGGCATGAAGAAGGCGAAGACCTCCAACCCCCTGTTCCTCCTGGATGAGATCGACAAGCTGGGCTCCGACTGGCGCGGCGATCCGGCCTCGGCACTTCTCGAGGTTCTGGACCCCGAGCAGAATTCGACGTTTGCGGACCACTATCTGGAAGTCGACTATGATCTTTCCGATGTGATGTTCGTGACGACGGCCAACAGTCTCAATATGCCTCAGCCTTTGCTGGACCGCATGGAGATCATCCGGCTGTCGGGCTACACAGAAGACGAGAAAGTCGAGATTGCTCGACGCCATCTGGTCGGCAAACAGGCGGAAGCCCATAATCTTAAGCCACAGGAATGGTCGATCAGCGACGACGCTCTGCGCGATCTCATTCGCTATTACACCCGCGAGGCCGGCGTTCGCAGCCTCGAGCGCGAAATCGCCAAAATCGCGCGCAAGGTCGTGAAGCAAATCGTGACGAGCGAAATTGGCACCGTCGCGGTCACGCCGGATAACCTGGGGGTCTACGCGGGCGTTCGCCGCTTCCGTCACGGTGAGACGGAGACCGAGGACATGGTGGGCGTCGTGAACGGCTTGGCCTGGACGGAAGTCGGCGGAGAAATCCTGACGATCGAAAGCGTCATGGTTCCCGGCAAAGGTGCCTTCAAGAATACGGGCAAGCTTGGGGACGTGATGAAGGAGAGCGTTTCCGCGGCGCTGTCCTACGTCCGATCCCGAGCGACGACTTTCGGAATCAAGCCATCTCTGTTCGAGAAGCGCGATATCCATGTGCACGTCCCCGAAGGCGCGACACCGAAAGACGGGCCGTCGGCTGGAGTGGCGATGGCGACGAGCATCATCAGTGTCATGACCGGAATTCCTATCCGGCGCGACGTAGCCATGACCGGTGAAATCACGCTGCGGGGCCGCGTGCTTGAGATCGGCGGTCTCAAAGAGAAGTTATTGGCGGCGACGCGGGCAGGGATCAAAACGGTCTTCATTCCGCGCGACAACGAGAAGGATCTTGCGGAGGTGCCTGATAATGTGAAAAAGGCACTCCATATCATTCCGGTCTCGCATGTTGATCAGGTCCTTGCCGGCGCGCTGACACGCCAGCCCGAAGCCATCGAATGGGATGAAGAAGCCGAGGCGTTGGCGGCGGCGCGTGCCGCGGCGGCTCCCGCGGCACAACTGCCTCACTAAATGGTTAACTTTCGGGGGCGTCGCATCGCGAGATGTGTCGTCCCCGACGCGGGAAGGACACAAAGCGGCATTCCTGGCGGTCGGGTGGTTGACGGCAGGAAAATCCGCTTCATAGTTGCGCTCAACTCTGCCTGAGTCGGGTCGACATCGCTCCGGTGTCGCCACTCTTTCAAATCATGGAAGGCGTACGATGGAAAAGCCCCTCAACAAGCAGGAACTGATCACTGCTGTTGCCGAAGCTGCCGAACTTACGAAGGCACAGGCCGGAGAAGCAGTTGACGCGGTCTTTCTGACTATTGAAAAGACACTTGCGAAAAAGCAGGAAGTTCGTCTTGTCGGGTTTGGTTCGTTCGCCACCAGTTCGCGCAAGGCGGCGAAGGGACGCAATCCCCGGACAGGCGAGGAAATCGACATTCCGGCGTCAACCTCCGTCCGCTTCAAGCCGGGCAAGGGCCTTAAGGACGCCGTTTCCTGAAAATAGGGCGTCAATGCGTGCAGGGTCGGTTCGTCTGACCCTCGATTTTGGGGCGATTAGCTCAGCGGTAGAGCGTCTCGTTTACACCGAGAGGGTCGGCGGTTCGATCCCGTCATCGCCCACCATGAAAACCATGCATGATGACTGACTGGCGGCTCGACATATTTGACGAGCTTTCTTCGACGTCGGACCACTGTCGCGCGGCGGCTGAGTCCGGCGCTGACCAAGGGCTGGCGATATTGGCCCGTCGACAGAGTGCCGGGCGGGGGACTCGCGGACGCCATTGGGTTGACCCTGGCGGCAATCTGGCTTTTTCTTTCCTGCTTCGCCCTGCCGCACTCTCCCCGCTCATGGGCGCGCTCCCGTTTCTGGTGGCGATTGCCGTCCATGCGACACTCAGCGATCTTCTGCCGCCTCAGACGGATATGAAAATCAAGTGGCCGAATGATATTCTGATCAACGGTCAGAAGGTGGCCGGCATCCTGATTGAAGCGGACAGTTCGGACACGCCATGGATTGTCGTCGGCGTTGGGGTGAACGTTGCTTCGGCTCCGATCCTTCCAGGTCGCGCGGTGACTTGTCTCGGAGCACATAACGCCGCCTCGTTGCCATCTGTCGAGGCGATCGCGCATTCAATTCTTGAAAATTTTGACAATCAGAGATCGCGTTTCGAGAAGGCGGGCTTTGCCGATATCCGGGCGGAATGGCTTCGACGTGCGCTCCCTCTGGGGACAGCGCTTGCGGTTTCGCGGGGTGAAAGCTATATTTACGGATTATTCAATGGTCTCGATGAAGAAGGACGCCTTCTTCTGTGGACCGAACACGGTCGCGTCCTGACTTTTGTCGCTGGAGACGTGTTACTGACAGATTGAAGGGCCCCAAGTGCTTCTGGTCGTCGATGCGGGCAACACCAATATTGTGTTTGCGGTTCATGATGGCGCTGTCTGGCGCGGTTCATGGCGCATCTCGACGAATGACCAACGCACGTCGGACGAATATGCCGTCTGGGTGCTCGGCCTCATCGAGCGCGCGGGACTGACGGGGAAGAATATCCAGCGTGCGATTATCGGCACGGTTGTTCCTGCGGCCCTCTACCATTTGCGGCGTTTTTGCCGGGACTGGCTGTCCATCGAGCCGCTTATCGCCAACCGTGAATTGACGTGGGGATATCCGCTGCTGGTTGATGCGCCGGAGGAAGTCGGCGTTGATCGGCGCCTCAATGGATTGGCCGCGCAAACGATGTTTGGCGGCCCGCTGATCGTGGTCGATTTCGGTACGGCGACGACGTTTGACGTTGTGGACGGGGATGGCGCGTATTGTGGGGGCGCCATCGCGCCCGGCGTCAATCTGTCGCTCGAAGCGCTTCACCAGGCAGCGGCACGTCTTCCAAGGATCAGCGTGGGACGCCCGTCCGCCGCCATCGGGCGAAGCACGACGGTTGCGATGCGCTCGGGGCTGTATTGGGGTTACGTGGGAATGGTGGAGGGGATTGTCTCGCGGATCACGCTTGAGATGGTCGGCCAACCCAAAGTGATCGCCACGGGCGGCCTCGCGCCCCTGTTTTCCGAAGGAACGGATCTTTTCGATCATGTCGTTCCTGAACTGACGCTTGAGGGACTGCGCCTGCTGGCGGCGCGCAATTCTTCGCCGAAACCCACATCGGCGCCGGGACAGTCCCGCGCCTTTTCCGACTCTGAACTGAGTAACTGAATTTCCAGGGAGATGAAATGAACGAAAACAGGGACGGTCTGTCCTTTCTGCCTTTGGGCGGAACGGGTGAGATCGGCATGAATCTCAACCTTTATTGTCTCGATGGCGTTTGGCTCGCCGTGGATTGCGGAATCGGGTTCTCCGGCAATGACACGCCGGAAGCCGAGGTGCTGATGCCCGATCCGGCGTTCATCGCCGAACGCGCCAAGGCGCTTTGCGGTCTGGTGATTACGCACGCTCATGAGGACCATCTGGGCGCCGTCGCGCATCTCTGGCCGCAGATGCGCTGCCCGATCTATGCCACGCCTTTCGCCGCCGCCGTGCTGCGACGCAAGCTGGGCGAAGCTCATCTCGTGGGACAGGTCAAAATCCACACCATTCGCGGCAACGAGCATTTCAACGTCGGCCCCTACGACCTTCAGTTCATTTCCGTGACCCATTCGGTTCCGGAAGCGAAGTCCCTGATCATTCGCACGCCTCAGGGCGTCGTCGTGCATACGGGCGATTTCAAGCTCGACACCGATCCGGTCGTCGGGCCGGTCTCCGACCTCGAGGCTTTTCGCGCGATCGGCGACGAAGGCGTGCTGGCCATGGTCTGCGACAGCACCAACGTGCTGAAAAGCGGCATATCCGGAACCGAAGGCTCTGTCCGCGAGAGCATGGCGCAGCTGATCCAGAGCCTTCATGGACGGATTGCCGTGACCTGCTTTGCCAGCAACGTCGCGCGTGTCGACTCGATCGCGCGCGCCGCCCGTCTTGCCGGACGCGAGGTCATGATCGTCGGACGGTCTTTGCGCAACCTGGAGACAGCCGCGCGCGAATGCGGTTATCTCCAGGATATTCCACCGTTTCTCACGGAGCAGGAGGCGAACTCCGTGGAGGACGACAGGCTGCTGATGATCATCACCGGCAGCCAGGGAGAGCCCCGCTCGGCGCTTTCCCGCATCGCCAGCGATACGCACCCCAACATCGCGCTGGGCGAGGGCGACACGGTCATCTACAGCTCACGCATGATCCCGGGCAACGAGCAGGCGGTGATGGCTGTGCAGGACAACCTGACGCGTCGCGGCGTGACGGTTCTGACGGATCGTGACCATCTCGTGCATGTGTCCGGACATGCGACGGGCGATGACCTTCGCACGCTTTACGGGCTCGTGCGTCCGAAATACGCCATCCCCACGCATGGCGAATGGCGTCATCTGACAGCCCATGCCGCTCTCGCGCGTGACATCGGGATCGAAGCGGTTCTTCTCGAGGACGGCGATATTCTCAACCTGTCGCCCGGCTCCGTTGAGGTCGTCGATACGGCGCCCACCGGGCGCCTCGCACTGGATGGCGGGCGTCTGCTGCCGATGACGGGCGGCGTTCTGGCCGCGCGTCGCAAGATGCTGTTCAACGGTATCGTTCTCGCCAGCTTTGCCGTCGATGACGAAGGTTTCGTCATCGGGGAGCCGAAGATCAGCGCTCCGGGCCTCCTCGAAGCGGATGATCCGGAAACCGCGCGCGTGACCGAAGAGTTCGCGGATGCGATCGATGCGATCCCGGATGAACTGCGTCGTGAAGACGAATTGTTCCGCGACACGGCGAAGACGGCGCTCCGTCGTGCCCTGGGTCGCAAGCTCCAGAAGAGGCCGCTCGTCGACGTCCATCTCCTGCGCGTCTGAGCGGGTTCATGTCTCGGCCGCATCCATGGCGGCCGATCACGTTCAACACCCATAAAAGGCTACGTTCCATGCGCCTTTCGAGCGCTTTTCAGCCGATGTTGAAAGAAGTGCCTGCCGAGGCACAGATCGCCTCCCACCGGCTGATGCTCAGAGCGGGTCTCATCCGCCAGACATCGTCCGGCATCTATGCCTGGCTGCCTGCCGGGCTGCGCGTTCTGCGCAATATCGAGCGCATCGTGCGCGAGGAGCAAAACGCCATCGGTGCTCAGGAAGTGCTGATGCCGACGCTTCAATCCGCCGATCTGTGGCGGCGTTCAGGCCGTTATGACGCTTACGGCCCTGAAATGCTGCGGATCAAGGATCGTCACGAGCGCGAGATGCTCTACGGGCCGACCAACGAGGAAATGATTACGGACCTGTTTGGTCAGGCGATCAAATCCTATCGTGAACTGCCGCAGGTTCTTTATCATATCCAGTGGAAATTCCGTGACGAGCTGCGTCCGCGTTTTGGCGTGATGCGGGGTCGCGAATTCCTCATGAAGGACGCCTATTCCTTCGATGTCACCTACGAAGGGGCCGTGGCTTCCTATCGCCGGATGATGCTGGCTTATCTGCGCACCTTCCAGCGTCTCGGGGTTCGGGCCGTGCCGATGGTGGCCGATACCGGTCCGATCGGCGGCAATCTCAGCCATGAATTTCTTGTGCTGGCGCCGACGGGCGAGAGCGGCGTGTTTTACGATGCCGCTCTGGAGGAGCAGGACTGGCTGGCTCAGGATGTCGACATCGCCGACACGGCTAGCCTCGAAGCGTTTTTCAATCGCGTGACGGGCTCTTACGCCGCAACCGATGAAATGCACGACGAAAAAGCCTGGTCTGAAGTGCCCGAGGATCGCCGTCGTGAAGGTCGCGGCATCGAGGTCGGTCACATCTTCTATTTCGGCACGAAATATACCGAAGCGATGGGAATTTCGGTCAGCGGTTCGGATAGCGCGCCTCTGTTCCCGCAGATGGGTTCCTACGGCATCGGCGTTTCACGGCTGGTCGGTGCGATCATCGAAGCCAGCCATGACGAGGCGGGGCTTATATGGCCTGACGAGGTCGCGCCCTACAGGGCGGCCATCCTCAACCTCAAGGTCGGCGACGCCGCGAGCGACGCCATCTGCGAGCGCCTGTATGCCGCGGCTCCGGATGCTTTTCTTTATGACGACCGATCCGACCGGGCGGGCGTGAAATTCAACGACGCGGATCTGCTCGGACATCCCTGGCAGATGATCGTCGGGCCGCGCGGCGCGAAAGAAGGCATGGTCGAACTCAAGCGCCGCGCCACGGGCGAGCGCCTCGAACTGTCGGTCGAGGATGCTCTCTCCCGCGTGCTGGGGGGCTGATGTTCGGCCGCTTCGAACGCATGGTGGCCGGGCGCTATCTGCGCGCCCGGCGCGGCGAGCGCTTCGCCTCGATCATCGCCGTCTTCTCCTTGATCGGCATTGCACTCGGCGTGGCGACGCTCATCATCGTCATGGCGGTCATGAATGGCTTCAAGGCCGATCTCATGAGTCGCATCCTGGGGCTGAACGGCGATCTGACGATCTATGGTGCGGGACAGAACATCTCCAACTACCAGGACGATATCGCCTCCATCCGCGCTGTACCCGGCGTGACCCGCACAATCGCTCTGGCGCAGGGAACCGTCCTGCTCAGTGCGGGTCGTTTTCGCACAGGTGGCGTGGTCAGGGGGATTTCGCAGGATGACCTCAAGGCCCTTCATGCCATCAGCGACAATTTCGAGAGCGGACGTCCCGAGGATATCCAGGGCGACGACGCCGTGGCGATCGGCTGGTCACTGGCTTCGCATTCCGGTCTTTCGGTCGGGGATCGGATCACCATCATGTCGATCGATGGACAGGCCACGCCTTTCGGGACTATGCCGCGCATCAAGGCCTATCGCATCGCCGGAATTTTCCGGGCCGGCGTGAACGACTATGATGGTTCCGTCGTCCTCATGCCGCTGAAAACAGCGCAGCATTTTCTCATGATGCCCGATCAGGTTTCGCTGATTCAGGTTTCGACGAACGACCCCATGACGGTTCAGCCCGTGACCCGCGAGATCGCCCGCAGGCTCGATGATCCCCGGTTGCAGGTGGTGGACTGGGCGCAGGAGAACAACGCGTTTCTCGGGGCCATCACGGTCGAGCAGAATGTGATGTTCCTGATTCTGACGCTCATCATCCTGGTCGCGGCGTTCAATGTCATTTCCTCTCTGATCATGATGGTCAAAGACAAGACGGCGGACATCGCGGTCCTGCGCACCATCGGCGCGAGCCGTGGCGCCGTGATGCGGATTTTCCTCATGTGCGGCGCCTTTGTCGGTGTGACCGGAACACTGACGGGTACCGCGCTCGGCGTGATTTTCTGCATCAACATCGAGCGTATCCGCCACGTTCTGGAACGCATCACCCACACCAACCTGTTTGATCCCACGGTTTATTATCTCGAGCGATTGCCGGCGAAGCTGGTCTGGTCTCAGGTGATTGAAGTGATGGTGATGGCTCTGGCCCTGTCCCTGCTTGCGACCCTCTATCCTTCATGGCGCGCTGCCAGAACGGACCCGATCGAGGCGCTGCGTCATGAGTGAAACCGCTCTCTCCATGGCCGGAATTACCCGTCGCTACCGTTCGGGCGACGAGACGCTGACCATTCTTGCCAATGCGGGATTTGAACTGAGTGCCGGTGAAATCGTCGCGCTCGTCGCCCCCAGCGGCACCGGGAAGTCCACACTCCTGCATCTGGCGGGTCTTCTGGAAGCGCCGCAACACGGAACGGTCGCCATTGGTGGCAGACAGGCCGCCAATCTCTCCGATAACGGACGCACGGCGCTACGACGGGATGAGATCGGCTTCGTCTATCAGTTCCATCATCTCCTGCCGGAATTTACGGCCCGCGAAAACGTCATGCTTCCGCAGATGATCGCAGGCGTTGGACGCAGGGATGCGCATACGCGGGCGGATGATCTTCTGAAGCGTTTCGGCCTCGGCCATCGACTGGATTCGATGCCGGGAAAGATGTCGGGCGGTGAGAAGCAGCGGGCGGCGATCGCGCGGGCCCTGGCGAACCGTCCCCGTGTCCTGCTGGCGGACGAGCCGACAGGCAATCTGGATACGAACACCTCGGATCTGGTTTTCGGAGAACTGCTTCGGATCGTGCGTGAAGAGGGAGCCGCGGCGCTGATCGCGACCCATAATGAAGCCCTGGCGGCGCGAATGGACCGGACCGTCACGCTGCATGAAGGGCAGGTCGTCGCGCTCGCACGATAGACGTCTGACGCGAGGTTCTAGGCGCCGGTCGCGGTGCCCGCCAGAAGGAACTGGTCGTCCTCTTCGTCGAAGTCGAACAGTTCGGCGTAACGCGCCCAGTTGATGGCCGTCTGGAGCGTCTGCTGGGCGTAGGACGCCGACATGCAGGCTTCCAGTTCCTTGCGAAAGCGTTCGGCGTCGGCGGTATGGGCCGGTCTCTCGTCGAGCACCGTGCGAATATTCCGGATCAATGGAATTGAGTGGAGCATCGCGGAACGCATGATGTCCTGCCGCTGCTCGTGCTCGGCATCGGCGAAGCGCATTCCGTCTTCCGTCAGCATGATGTCGCCGTCCTCGAGTTCGGCCAGTCCCAGAAGATGGAGGGACTCGCCGATCGGAAAGAGATCGTCCAGCGCCATTTGCAGGCGTTCAGCCAGCATCGGAAGGTCGGCGCGCCCGTTGAGAGGAGCCTGAGCCAGGACCTCCATGAGCCCGACCATGGGGTTGACCGAAAGGGGCGGAAGCACGATGGCCAGCGGGGCCGGCGGCTGAACCGAGGCCGTTTCGTCGATATCGGCTTCGGAGACGATCGGCGCCCGGCGGGTCATGAGCGTGTAAACCTGATCGACGATAGCCCGGAAAGCCGGATCGTCGCGATTGCGCGGATGCTGGATCGGAACGCGCACCTCATGAATGATCCGACCGGGGTTGGACGAAAAGATCAAAAGGCGATCGCACATGAGTACGGCCTCCTCGACGTTATGCGTCACCATCATCATGGCCTGAACGGGAAGCTTCCCGTCCGACCAGAGGTCGATCAGATCGGTGCGCAGATTTTCCCCCGTCAGATGGTCAAGGGCGGCAAAAGGCTCATCCATGATGAGAAGATCGGGTTCCAGCACGAGCGCACGCGCAATGCCGGTCCGTTGCTGCATCGCGCCGGACAGTTCCTTGGGATAGGCGTTCCCGTAGCCGCTGAAGCCGAGCAACTCGATGATCCGATGCGTCCGCTGCGCCCGGTCCTCACGCTTGACGCCGTGCGCTTCCAGTCCGAGAGCGACGTTCTCTTCGACTGTCAGCCAGGGAAAAAGAGCGAAAGACTGGAAGACGACTCCGATTTCCGGCGTCGGCCCTTCAAGCGGCTTGCCTTTCCACACGACTTCGCCCTCGGTCGGCTTCAACAGCCCTGAAGCGATCCGGAGCAGGGTGGATTTCCCCGATCCGGCGCGACCGACGAGGCCGACGATTTCACCTGAAGAAACGGAGAAATTGACGTCCGACAATACGGGAAGCTCGGTCGCACGTCTCTTGTGATACGTCTGACTGCAACCACGAAAAGACAGGAGGTGCGGGAACATCGGGATCTCTCAGGAACCTTGATCGGGTATGGCGTAACGAAGTTCGACACGAAGACGCAGGGGAAGCCAGAGATACTGCCGCATTGCCATGGTCACCATCGTCATGGCCGCGACGCCGAGGACGGTGGCCGTCGCATCCTGGCGAAGCGCATGAACGGCGACATACGCGCCGATGCCCGGCATGGCGACGAGACCGCCAGCCCATGCAAAACTCTCTATGAGAACGAGCATGTTCCACGCCCATTCGAAACTTTCACGCAGGCCACGGACGAGATAGGGCGAGAGTGTCGGCCATAACAGGCGCTCCCATAAAAGCTGGCCCCGCAACCCCAGATAGCGGGCAGCATGGAACCGATCCGCCGGCATGTTGCGCATGGCGACGAGACATTCGGTGGCCACCAGTCCGACAATACCCGGCATGAGCAGAACGGCGATCCAGAACGTGGACGCCGCCCGGCCCGGGTCCGCCAACCGGGCGAGGAGCGGAAAGAGAACGATGGTGGGCAGCGTCATAAGCAGGCTCGATAGCGTGGCGGCTCTTCGACCCAGGACATGCCTTCCCCAGACGCCGATCAGAATCCCGGGCACTGCAAACAGCGCGCCGATGAGCGTGACGAAAAAGAGGGAAAACAGCGTTTCTTCAAGAATTTGAAACCCGGCACCGGCCATATGAGGCGTGCCGTCGCGCTGTGACATGAGAAGGGCAACGACACCGACAAACACCCAGAAAAACGATGACCACCACGCTGGGGGTCTTCTGATTTCACTATCGGCGGGTGCCGCGCGGGGCGGTCTGCCCAAAGGCATCGTACCGAGCCAGCTCAGACATTCGTATAATGCGTCGATCAGTTTCCGGGAGAGATTGGGAAAGGGCCAGTATGCGCTCCATGAGACCAGCATGAGACGCATGGCGCCGGATCGCCTTTGACCGGATACCGCGTAGCGTTGCGTCCATGTTTTCAAAGGCTGGGCCAGAAATCGATCTAGCACGACACCCATGATCAGGGCGACGACGAAAATTTCCGTATTCGACGCGGCTGAACCTTCGGTCGCGACCGCGAGCGCGGCGGCGCCCAGCCCCTCATGCGACGCGACCCCATGCGATGACCCTCCATGCGGCGGTCCCTGGCTGACAAGCATTTCACTCGCCAGCATGACGGTCAGCGCAGCGGGGATCTGTCGAAGGAAGGCCGACGAGAAGGCGGGTAATGCGTGAGGCATTTCGACGCGCCAGAACTGCGCCCAACGCCGCAGGCCCAGGCAGCGCGCGACGTTCAGAAGATCGGAGGGCGTCGTCACCAGCGCATTGTGAAGCGCTTTGGAGGCCGGCGGCACGAAACACAGAACTGCCGAAGCCACGATCATCCATTCCGCGACGTTCGGAGAAGCGCCCGCTGGCAACATCACATAGAGAACGGCTGTTGTTCCAAGAGCGGGAACGCAGCCGAGGCACCAGAGGAATGGCAGCAGGACCGCACTCAGCGCCGAGGATTTCGCCGCCATGGTTCCAAAGCCGAGGGCCGCGAGCATCGCGATCAGAATAACGCATCCGAAGCGCAACAGGGATATCCCGGCATCGAGGAGGATATCCACGAACGTGATATGAAATGCGAGCGGCGTCACGCTGCGCGTGGCGGACGGCATCACGCCACGGTTCGCAAGAGCCAGAAGAACCAGCGTCACCGCAACACACGCCACCCACCGAGGCAGGCGGGAAGCGCCCGAGGATGTGTCAGACGAAAGATGTTCGTCCACGGCCATGACGGGATGGATCTCCTGCCTCAGGCTCCGGTTTCTTCGGCTTCGATGAAGGCCTCCACCAGCCCCGTGCTGCCGAAGCCGCCTTCGCCCCGTTCCGTTGCATCGAGGTCATGGACTTCCAGCCAGGTGAGACGCGTGACAGGCGCGAGGACAGCCTGTGCGATGCGCATGCCGCGCGTGACCGTAAAGATGTCCTGTCCGGCGTTGAGAATGATGACGCCGACTTCGCCGCGATAATCCTCATCGATCGTGCCGGGCGCATTCGGAAGGATGATCCCCTGCTTGAGCGCCAGACCCGAGCGCGGGCGGATCTGAATTTCGTAACCCGCGGGAATCGCCATGCGCAGGCCGGTCGGCACCAGCGCCCGGCTGCCGGGATGCACCTCCATCGTGTCGGTGACGGCCGCCAGCAGATCGAAACCGGCGGCACCGGACGTCGCATAGGAAGGAAGCGGAAGATCTGCGGCGTGCGGCAGCCGCACGACGGCAACGGAGACGGGTGTGGTGATCATGCGGAGATTGAACCCAACGCGGCGGCAATCCGCAAGTCTTTCCTGCAACGCCTGTCCCTATGCACGGTCCCTGAAATGCAGGGCGATCCGTGATGCAAGATTTTGCGCGACCTGAATTTTGGACATTTCGGCCCATGCTTCGGTCATACTACCCGTCAGGAGGGTCACGGTATTGCGGTCTCCACCGAATGTGCCCGAACCTCCGCCAACGCTGTTCGCGAGAAGCCAGTCACAGCCCTTGCGTGCGAATTTCTCGACGGCATGCCGGATCATGTCGTGTGTTTCAGCGGCAAAGCCGACGACGAGCGCGGGCCGTCGCGGGCCAGTCGCGGAAAGTGTCGCAAGAATGTCGGGATTTTCGACCAGGGAAAGAGCCGGAAGCACACCGGCGGTTTTTTTCAGCTTGTCCGTGGCCACATGGTCGACCCGCCAGTCGCTGACCGCGGCGACGCAAACCGCGATATCGACAGGCAGGAGCGACTCACAGGCCGAAAGCATCTCCTGTGCCGTGCCGACATCGATCCGCCGTACATGGGGAGGCGTAGGCAGGGAGACCGGACCGCTGACCAGCGTGACCTCGGCGCCCAGCATCGCAAGCGCGCTGGCAACCGCGAAGCCCTGCTTGCCCGATGAATGATTGCCGATGAAGCGGACGGGATCGATCGGTTCGTAAGTCGGTCCGGCGGTCACCAGAGCCCTTCGTCCTGACAGTGGACCGGACCCGCCCGCAGCAATGTCGTCGAGTTTCGCCAGGATGCGCTCCGCGATGACGTCCGCGTCTTCGAGGCGACCGACGCCGTGCTCGCCACAGGCCATGGAGCCTTCGACCGGCCCGACGAACTCTACGCCGCGTGAAAGCAGGACCGCGTGATTATCGCGTGTGGCCGGGTGCTCCCACATACGGACATTCATCGCCGGAGCGATCAGGACCGGCGTCGTCGTGGCCAGCAGCAACGTCGTCGCGAGGTCATCCGCGATCCCCATGCGCATGCGAGCCATGAGGTTGGCCGTGGCAGGGCAGACGACGACAAGATCGGCGCTGCGGGAAAGGGCGATATGTCCGATCTCGCTCTCGAGCGTGGGTGAGAACAGGTCGGTATGGACCGCTTCGCCCGCGAGCGTCTGCAAGGAGAGCGGGGTGATGAACTCGCACGCCGATCTGGTCATCACCGGTGTGACGGCGACGTTTCGGACACGCAGATATCGGACGAGTTCAAGACTCTTATAGGCCGCGATGCCCCCTCCGACGATCAGCAGGACACGGCGCGCGCTCACCTCCGGCCTCCTAGATACGCCAGCCGGAATGAATGGCCGCGATGCCGCCCGAGAGGTTCCGATAGCTCACATGCGCAAAGCCCGCGTCGCGCATCATGCTCGCGAGCATCTCCTGATCGGGAAACATGCGAATGCTTTCGGCAAGATAGCGATAGCTTTCCGAATCCTTGGCGATCATGGAGCCCATGCGCGGCAGCACACCGAACGACCATGCGTCGTAAACGGGGGCGAGGGCCGCGACCTGCACATGCGAGAACTCGAGGCAACAGAAACGACCACCGGGCCGCAACACGCGCAGCGCCTCCCGCAGGACCGCGTCCTTGTCCGTGCAGTTGCGCAGACCAAAAGCGATGGCCACACGATCAACACTGGCATCCGGCACGGGGATGGCTTCGGCATCGACCACGCAGAACGTCAGATCGGGGAGGTAGCCGCGCGCCGTGGCCCGATCGCGTCCGACCGAGAGCATCGCCGCATTGATGTCTGTCAGTAATGTTGCGCCGCCGCCGCCCTTGAGCCAGCCGAAGCTGATATCGCCCGTGCCGCCCGCGAGATCCAGAAGCTTCAGACCCGGACGCGGGGCGAGCGTGGTTATGAAGATGCGCTTCCAGACCCGGTGAATTCCGAGAGACATGACATCGTTCATGACGTCATATTTGGAGGCGACGCTGTCGAAGACGGCTCTCACCAGCGGCTTCTTCTCGTCCCGGGATACGGTGCGATAGCCGAAATCGGTCGTTTCGTCGTAGGCGTCGGAGGCGTGGGGCGCGGGATTGTTCATCATGGCTCCTTCGATATAGGCTCATCGACCGATATGCCAGAGCTTCCCGAAGTCGAAACCGCCATGCGTGGCCTCCGAACGGCCATCGAAGGTCATGTGATTACGCGGGCCATCGTTGCCCGCCACGACCTGCGCTGGGCTATTCCCGAAGATTTCGCGCCGCGGGTCGTCGGAAAGAGGGTGCTCGATCTCCGGCGGCGCGGTAAATATATTCTCATACGCCTGAGCGACGATCTGACGGTTCTGCTTCATCTCGGAATGTCGGGGCGTGTCTTCATCGCGCGTCCCGAGGCGAGGGAAGGCGTGGCGTCCGGCTCTCGCCGGGAGACGGCGCGCGCGCACGAACACGTGACGTTTTTCATGGATGACGATACCCGCGTCGGCATGATCGATCCGAGACGCTTCGGAGCCGTGCTTCTGCTCACGACGTCCGAGGAAAACTCTCATCCCCTGATCGCGGCCCTCGGCGTCGAGCCTCTCGACGCGGCTTTTCTGAAGTTTCCGCTTGGAAAATTCGCGGAACGACGCCGTGCGCCGGTCAAGAATCTTCTGCTTGACCAGAAGGTCATCGCCGGACTGGGCAATATATATGTATGCGAGGCTCTGCACCGCGCTGAAATTCATCCCGCGCGCGAGGCTGGCTCCCTGACCCCGGCGGAATGGCGCCGATTGATGCCCGTTATCCAGGACGTGCTTATAGAGGCTGTCAATTCCGGCGGCTCGTCTCTGCGTGACTACGCGCAGCCGGGCGGCGAGAAAGGCGGGTTTCAGGATTTTCACAGGGTTTACGGTCGGGAAGGGCGGGGTTGCGCGGATTGTCCCGGTCCGCCGACCTGTGGCGGCGTCGAGCGCATTGTCCAGGCGGGACGATCGACGTTTCTGTGTCCGATGCGCCAGCCGCTTTAGAAGAAGATGTGGAAAACGGGGACAACGCGATGCGTTCGTGCTTGACGGCGAAGGCCCGTCTGGCATACACGCAGCGCTCCGCCAATCGGTGCGCCCTCAGGGGGGCGGCGATCCTGGCACGACACATTGTCGCGCAAGCGACCTCGACAGCCGAACCGTAGAACAGGTCCAAAGAAACGACATGGCTAATAATGCTTCCGCGCGCAAGCGCATCCGTCAGAACGAGCGTCGCCGCGAGCGCAACGTGGCCCGCGTTTCGCGCATGCGCACGTTCGTGAAGAAAATTGAGACAGCGATTCTCTCTGGCGACAAGACCAGCGCCGCCGAGGCCCTGCGCGTCGCTCAGCCGGAAATGCAGCGCGCCGCAGGCAAGGGTGTGATTTCCCGCAACACCGTTGCCCGCAAGATTTCGCGTCTTTCGGCACGCATCAAGGCGCTCGCAACCGCCTGATTGCATTGGACTGAGGGGCAGGCGAAAACCGCCTCTCAGTCCAATGCAATGTCGCATTCTTGTGACTGGCAAGGCATCGTCTTGATATCGAGGCGATGCCTTTTCTGTGTCTGCCGATCCTGGTGGCATATTCTGAACGGTGGGTCTCCCGGTTGCACCGGGGGCGGGCCTTACCGTATTGTTCGTCGGCGGATAAGCGGTCGGACGCCATGAGGCGGCCGTCCCTGTCATATCTTCGGCGGCATTGTGGGAGGAGACATGACAGACGAAATGACGCCTATCGGCTCTCCTGATGCTTCAGACTCCGCTGCTTTATCGACCGTTCAGTTGAATGCTCACTGGGTTCGTGTGCGCGATCGGTTGCGTGCGGAAGTTGGCGACGTCGAATACAGCACATGGCTCAAGCAGATCGTGCTTGGACCGCTGGAAGAAGACGAAATCGCCCTGCTTCTGCCGAGTCGATTCCTGCGTGACTGGGTGCGGGGCCAGTATGGGGACCGCCTCCAGAACCTTTGGCAGACAGAATGCCCTGTCGTCCGTCGGGTCGAGTTGCAGGTCCAGCGCGGCGGAACGACGGCTGCTTCTTCGGCCACATCCGGGCCCGAGGCCGCGCAGCCGGAAGAGGACGCGCCTCCCGCGACCCCGGCGACTCCCGAGGTGCGTAACGATCTGGCGGTGCCGCTCGATCCGCGCTTCACTTTCGATACGTTCGTCGTCGGCAAACCCAATGAATTCGCCTATGCCTGCGCCCGGCGCGTGGCGGAAAAGCCGTCCAGCGCCGGGTTCAATCCGCTGTTCCTTTATGGCGGCGTCGGGCTTGGCAAGACCCATCTCATGCACGCGATCGGTTCGGAGTTGACGCGCGACGGACGGGTATCGGTGGCCTATATGTCCGCCGAGAAGTTCATGTATCGCTTCATCGCGGCCATCCGGTCCCAGTCCACGATGGAATTCAAGGAACAGCTTCGATCCGTCGACGTCCTGATGATCGACGATCTCCAGTTCCTGATCGGCAAGGACAACACGCAGGAAGAATTTTTTCACACGTTCAATGCTCTGGTCGATGCGGGGCGTCAGATCGTGGTGAGCGCCGACAAGTCGCCTTCCGACCTGTCCGGTCTCGAGGACCGTCTGCGCACGCGCCTCGGCTGCGGCATGGTGGCGGACATCCACGCCACGACGTTCGAACTGCGCATTTCGATTCTGGAAGCGAAGGCCAATGCTTCGCATGTGAGCGTCCCCACCAAGGTTCTGGAATTTCTCGCCCATAAGATCACGTCGAACGTGCGTGAGCTGGAAGGCGCTCTCAACCGACTGATCGCCCACGCCAATCTGTTCGGGCGTCCGATCACCCTGGAGAACACCCAGGAAGTCCTGCACGATATTCTCAAGGCGCATGACCGGCGCGTGACGATCGAAGAAATCCAGCGCAAGGTCGCGGAACACTGGAACATTCGCCTGACGGACATGTCTTCGGCCCGGCGCGCGCGGGCCGTGGCGCGTCCCCGGCAGGTGGCGATGTATCTTGCCAAGCAACTGACAAGCCGTTCGCTACCGGAAATCGGTAGGAAATTCGGGAACCGGGACCACACGACGGTCATGCACGCCGTTTCACGCGTGACGGAACTGATGGAGCAGGACGTTTCCTTCGCCGAGGACGTCGAACTGCTGCGCAGGATGCTCGAGGGCTGAAATCTCCCGTTTCAGGCGGTTCTCTGCGCTTTTCGCTGCGTCTTTGCTCTGATAAGGTATCCAGGCATTCATGACGCTGGGAGCACCGTTGGCTTCCAGTGCT
Source organism: Brytella acorum (assembly GCF_029309905.1). Lineage (GTDB taxonomy): Bacteria > Pseudomonadota > Alphaproteobacteria > Acetobacterales > Acetobacteraceae > Brytella > Brytella acorum. The sequence continues at coordinate 593,181 of NZ_JARBJP010000002.1, read as the reverse complement.
TTTTACGCCCGTGTCGAGGATCAACCACCAGATGAAATTCAAGGCCGATCGCGCCACGCTGCTCCGGGCTCTGGCTCATATTCAAAGTGTCGCTGAAAAGCGCAATACCATTCCGATCCTCGCCAATGTGCTTCTGTCCGCAGAGGATGGCCTGTTGCGTCTGACCGCAACGGACATGGAAATCGCCGTGGTCGAAAACATCGCCGCGGAGACGGCGCGTCCCGGAGCGACGACCGCGCCAGCCGCCGTTCTTTATGACATCGTGCGCAAACTGCCGGATGGTTCGGTTGTGGAGCTGGACCATGCCGGGACGGATGCACCGCTGACGCTGCGTGCGGGCAAGTATGCCACCAGCCTGAACGTCCTTCCCGTGGACGATTTTCCCTCGATGGTCGCCGGTGACCTGCCCTTTGCTTTTACGATCGCGGCTTCCGTGCTGCGCGGCCTGATCGATCGCACCCGGTTCGCGATTTCGACCGAAGAGACCCGTTACTATCTCAACGGAATTTATCTCCACGTCGCCGACCTCGAAACGGGGCCGATGCTGCGCGCCGTTGCGACGGACGGGCATCGACTGGCACGTGTGGAGGCCGACGTGCCCGTCGGCGCCGAGGGGATGCCCGGAGTCATCATTCCTCGCAAGACGATTCACGAACTGCGCAAGCTCCTCGATGAAGGCAGCACTGACATCGAGGTGAATGTTTCCGACACCCGCATTCAATTTCGTTGTGGTCCCATCCTGCTGACCTCAAAACTGATCGATGGCACTTTTCCGGAATACGAACGGGTCATTCCCAAGGGGAACGACCGCATCCTGCGTGTGGGGAAACGTGATTTCGCCGATGCCGTCGGTCGGGTCGCGGCCATCAGCCAGGAGCGTTCCCGCCCGGTCAAGCTCTCCGTCATGCCGAACCTGCTGACCCTATCCGCCGTCAGTCCGGATCAGGGCATGGCCAAGGAAGAACTCGATGAGAACAGCGTCGCCTATGATGCAGCACCAATCGAGATCGGCTTCCAGGCTCGGTATCTGAACGACATTACGGACCAGATCGAAACCGAGGTCGAGTTCGCATTCGCCGACAATGCAGCACCGACTCTCGTGCGGGACACGAATACGCCGTCCGCGCTCTATGTCCTGATGCCTATGAGGGTCTGAACGCGATTTTTCTTTGAAGATCAAACGTGTCGTCCTTACGGACTTCCGCAGCTATACGCGGCTGAACTGGACGCCTGAACGCTCGATCGCCGTGCTGACCGGTGAAAACGGTGCCGGGAAGACCAATCTTCTCGAAGCCGTCTCCCTTCTGGCACCCGGTCGGGGCCTTCGGAACGCGTTGCCCCGCCAGCTTGCCCGGCATGGAGCCACGCGATGGGGCGTTGCGGGGACGATCGAAAAATCAGGCGATGTCCTGGATCTGGGCACCGGAATTGCACCGGAAAACAGTTCACGCCGACTTTTTCAAATCAATGAGCAGTCGGTTCGGACGCAGGGTGAAGTCGCACAGGTTTTCTCCGCCGTATGGCTGACGCCTCAGATGGACCGGCTTTTTCTGGAAGCCGGGTCCGGACGCCGTCGTTTTCTGGATCGTCTGGTCGTGGCGCTGGAGCCGGGCCACGCACGCGAAGTCGCCGCGCATGATCAGGCGCTCTCACAAAGGAATCGCCTGCTCGCCGAAAGACCTCATGAGCACGCGTGGCTGAGCGCGATTGAAGATTCTCTCGCACGCCATGCCGTAGCCGTTACAGCGGCGCGGCTGGCGCTCATTGACGCCATGAACGACCTGTCTCTTGATCTGCATGGCTTTCCCAGAAGCGATCTTGCGCTTGAATGCGCCATCGGCGATTTCCTGAAAGAAATGTCGGCTCTCGATACCGAGGATCGGCTTCGATCGGCGCTCGCCGCGGCACGGAGCACGGACCGGGCGCGCGGATCAGCCTCTCTGGGCGCGCAACGCGCGGACCTCTTGTTGCGGGATCGCCAAAGCCAGCGCTCCGCGGAATATTCGAGCAGCGGTCAGCAGAAGGCGATGCTGGTGGGCGTCATTCTGTCCCATGCGCGCCTCGTGACGGTTCAACGCGGGGATGCGCCGGTGCTTCTCCTCGATGAACCGCTGATCCATCTCGATGAAGAACGTCGGCGTGCCCTGCTATACGCGCTGAACGAAATCGACGGGCCGGTCTTCCTCACCGGAACCGAAACCGGACCCTTTTCCGCACTTCGTGGTCACGCGGATTTCTGCCACATTTCAGACGGTCAGCTGCTTCGCGATTGTTCGTGAAAATCAGTGCCGCGCTGTGGTTCGGACGTGCGAAAGCGTCTATGATCGACACCTAAAGAAGGAGCTTTTTCTCAGCATGTCCGAACATCATCCCAGCACATCTCCTGAAGCCGGTTCCGAGGATAACGACTATGGCGCCTCGTCGATTTCGGTCCTTCGGGGGCTGGATGCCGTTCGCAAGCGTCCCGGCATGTATATCGGTGATACCGATGACGGTTCCGGACTGCATCACATGGTGTTCGAAATCATCGATAACGCCGTCGACGAGGCGCAGGCGGGCCATGCGAGCCACGTCGTCCTGACGCTGAACGGTGATGGTTCGGTCAGCGTGCGGGATGACGGGCGCGGCATTCCGACGGATATGCATGACGAAGAGGGCGTGAGTGCCGCGGAAGTGGTGCTGACGAAACTTCACGCCGGCGGCAAATTCAATCAGAATTCCTACAAGGTTTCGGGTGGCCTGCATGGTGTCGGCGCGGCCGTGGTCAACGCGCTGTCGGAATGGATGGAAGTTCGTATCTGGCGGCAGGGGCAGGAGCATTTCATCCGTTTCCAGCATGGCGAACGCGACGCACCGCTCTCGGTCATCGGCGCCAGCGACGAGCCGCGCGGGACGCTGGTGACGTTCAAACCGAGCAAGAATACTTTCGCGAAGGTGGATTTCGAGTTCGCTGTTCTCGAGCGCCGCATGCGTGAGCTGGCGTTTCTGAACTCCGGGCTTGAGATCGTCCTGCGTGATGAACGCCATGCCGAACCGCGAGAAGTGCGCTTCTTTTACGAGGGCGGGTTGCGCGCCTTTGCCGAATGGCTCGATTCCTCGAAAACGCCCGTTGTAGCGCCACCAATTACAGCCTCTGTCGACCACGCGGAGAGCGGCATCCGGGTCGAATTCGCGCTGACCTGGAATGACAGTTTCCATGAAACGATGCTGTGCTTCACGAACAACATCCCGCAGCGTGACGGCGGTTCGCATCTGGCGGGTTTCCGCCAGGCCCTGACGCGCATCGTTGGGAAATATGCCGAAGCCCACAGCAAGCGCGAAGCAGGCTCCCTCACGGGCGAAGACATGCGCGAAGGCATGACCGCCGTGCTGTCGGTGAAGGTGCCGGACCCGAAATTCTCGTCGCAGACGAAAGACAAGCTTGTTTCATCCGAAGTGCAGCCGGTTGTTCAGGCTGCCGTGGCCGACAGCGTGGGGCACTGGTTCGAGACCCACCCCAAGGAAGCGAAGGCCATTGTCGCCAAGGTTATCGAAGCGGCCGCGGCGCGTGATGCGGCGCGCCGGGCACGTGAACTGACACGACGCAAGGGCGTTCTGGATATATCGTCCCTGCCGGGCAAGCTGGCGGATTGCCAGGAGCGTGATGCAGCGAAGGCGGAACTGTTCCTCGTTGAGGGTGACTCGGCTGGCGGCACGGCCAAGCAGGGGCGGGATCGGCGCTTCCAGGCCATCCTGCCGCTCAAGGGAAAGATCCTGAATGTCGAGCGAGCGCGTTTCGACCGTATGCTGGGTTCGGCGGAGGTCGGTACTCTCATCACCGCGCTCGGAACCGGGATCGGACATGGCGAGGTCGATCAGGGCGGCTTCTCGATCGAAAAGCTCCGCTACCACAAGATCGTCATCATGACCGATGCCGATGTCGACGGCTCGCATATCCGCACGCTACTCCTGACATTCTTCTTCAGGCAAATGCCTCAACTGATTGAAAATGGGTATCTTTATATCGCCCAGCCACCGCTCTATCGCGCCAAGAGAGGTAATGACGAGCGCTATCTGAAGGACGATGCGGCTCTTGAATCTTACCTGCTCGACAAGGCCCTGGCCAATGCGAGCCTGACACTCGCCGACGGACGGGAACTGACGGGCGAGGACCTCCGCGCAACCATCGTGCGCCTGGGCCGCATCACACAGACCGTCAAGCAGATCGCGAACAAAATTCCGGTCTGGATTCTGGAACAGGCGGCCATTGCCCGCGCCCTCCATCAGGATCCCGCCATTGCGCAGGAACGCGCGCCCGTGCTGCAGGCACGATTGGACGCGGTCTCCCTCCCGAATGAGCGGGGATGGAAGGTGGCCCCCACGGAAAGCGGGGAGTTGCGTCTTGCGCGCAACGTCCGTGGTGTCGGGGAAGTCTACACCTTGGATGCGACATTGCTGCGCTCCGTCGAAGCGCGCCGACTGGCGGCCGAGGAAGACGTGTTGGCGCAGGATTTCGCATCTCCGGCGATTTTGACGATGGACGGGAACGCGCATGCGATGAACGGTCCCGCGGCGCTTTTCGACCGCGTGCTGGCCCAGGGTCGTCGGGGTCTGACAATCAATCGCTTCAAAGGGCTGGGTGAGATGAACAACGAGCAGTTGTGGGATACCACGCTCGACCCGGCCACGCGGATCCTGTTGCAGGTCAAGGTCGGCGACATTGAGGAGGCTGGTCAGGTTTTCTCGACTCTTATGGGCGACGTCGTAGAGCCGCGTCGCGACTTCATCGTCGGCAACGCCCAGAAAGTCGCCAATCTGGATGTCTAGAAAGAGCCTCGTTGCCGCCGCAATCCTTCTTTCGCTCTTCTGCTCACAGGCTTTGGCCGAGGATCCGCCAGGACAGATCGAGACGCGTTATCGGATCTATACTCACGGTTTCCACGTCGCCGACGCGGAAGCCAACTATCGGTTGTTGCCGTGGGGATATGGCATCCAGACCCATCTGACGGCAGGCGGCCTACTGGGTTGGCTCGTGCGGATGGATATCAATACGACGGCCTCAGGAAAGTTCGAGGGGCAAAATATCGTGCCGCTCCAGTATGACAGTCGGGGCTATTCCCGCGGCACCCAACGTCATATCGCAATGAGCTATCGCGATCATACCCCTGTGATTACAGCTCTTTCTCCTGAAGAAAGCGACCGCGAACCTGTCGGGGACGACTTGCGTCACGGCACCATCGACACGCTCAGTGCCGCGGCCCTGCTGATCAACTCCATGCAGAAGGACGGCAAGTGTAACGGAAGTGCCAATGTGTTTGACGGGTTGCGGCTGACGGCCATGGAAGCCCATGGACCGTTCTCAGCTGCTCTTCCGGACGGGATGGCCGAGTTCATGAAAGGACCGGTTCTGCGTTGCGATTTCAGTGGGCATCAGATCGCCGGCTTCGTGAAGGATTCCCGTCACCTGGATCAATGGAAAGCCGTTCATCCCGGTGCCGCCTGGTTCGAGAATTTTCCCGGTATCGGTTTAGTGGCTGTGCGCGTCGAGTTCGAACATCCGAAGATTGGCAAATTGACAGCCATCCTGGAATCGCCACCCAAAAAATTTTGATATCAAATTTTTAAGGATGTTTTTTGGTCCATAGACCGAATAATTACGGGCAACTGCGAGATCGTCCGGGCACGATCGGTGGCAGCGATGCCCATATCAGGCGTTCCGTATCCCCATTCGGCGAACACAGATCGTATCCCGGCGCCACTCGCGGCGGACACGTCATTACGATGGTCTCCAACCATGATGCTGGTGCTGCGACGTCCGTGCAGAAGGCCGATGGTATCGAGCAGGTGCCGTGGGTCCGGCTTGCGATACGGGAACGTATCTCCTCCGGCGATGGCATCGATGAGCGATTTCAATCCGAGCGTCGCAAGAATTTTCTGGGCCGCGTTAAACGGTTTGTTGGTGCAGACGGCACATTGAAGCCCGCGTTCGCGCAGACATTCAAGTGTTTCGACAGTGCCGGGAAAGGGCCGGGTGAGTTCCGCTGCGCGTGGTCCGTAGAGCTTCATGAATCGGGTTGTGGCGTCTTCATGATCGATCGTCGAGGGCGCATCGGACGCCGCGAGCAGCCGCTCCACCAGCACCCGGACGCCATCTCCGATCATCGCCCGGACTTCGGAGTCCGATGGCGGACGAAGCCCATATTCCTCCAGCAATTCGCGGCTCACATCCGCCAGATCCGGCAGACTGTCGATCAGTGTGCCGTCGAGATCGAAGACGACGATCGAGACGGTATCAGCGTTATCGGATATCATGCGAAACGACCTTACTTCGATCCAGTAGAAATAATCAGCAATTTGAAGTGACGGAGGCCCCGGTTTGACAGCGCTCGGGGGCTTTGGCTACGCCGGTGAACAATATGACCAGTCCCATTTCTTCCCCCCCGATTTCCCAATCCGCGCGTCGTCCGACCACAGCCGTGATTCTCGCGGCAGGTCTGGGCACCCGCATGCGCTCGTCGCTGCCCAAAGCGCAGCATCTTCTGGGCGGACGCCCGATGATCGCGCATCTGATCGCGACGGCCAAGGAGGTTTTCGACCACATTGTCGTGGTCGTCGGACCGGGCATGGATGAAATGGCGCGTCTCTGTGCGCCTCATGCGATTGTCGTACAGGAAAACCGTCTGGGCACGGGACACGCTGCCCGCCAGGCCGCGGATCTTTTCGGAAGCGGCGACGTCGCCGTTCTCTACGCCGACAATCCGCTGATCACGGCTTCCACGATGCGGCGGCTGCTCGATGCACGGCGGACGCCGGGAACGGTCCTGGCACTTCTCGCCATGCGACCGCACGAACCGGGCCGATATGGGCGTGTCGTGACGGATGACGAACGCGTTCTGCGGATCGTGGAATGGAAGGACGCGACCGACGAGGAGCGCGGGATCGGACTATGCAATGCGGGCGTGCTTTGTGCCGATGCGGAGGATCTTCGCCAATGGCTGTCCGACATCCGCGCCGATAACGCCCAGAAAGAATATTATCTCACCGATGTGGTCGCTCTTGCTGCCCGAAATGGGACCGTTCGATGCGTTGAGGCTCCCGAAGCGGAACTGGCGGGAATCAATTCGCGCGCCGAACTTGCGCGTGCGGAGGGAACGCTTCAGACGCGACTACGGGATGCCGCTCTGGATGCAGGCGTGACGCTCGTGGCGCCGGAAACCGTATTTTTCAGTGCGGACACGGTTCTGGAGTCCGATGTGGTCGTTGAACCCCATGTCGTGTTCGGTCCCGGGGTTATCGTGCGCTCGGGAGCCAAAGTGCGGGCTTTCAGCCATCTCGAGGGGTGCGAAGTTCGTGCAGGTGCGCTGATCGGTCCCTATGCCCGGCTGCGTCCGGGCACGGTCTGTGAAGAAAATTCGCATGTCGGCAATTTTGTGGAACTGAAGGCCGTGAGGCTGGGCGAGGGCGCCAAGGCGAACCACCTCACTTATCTTGGCGATGCTTCCATCGGTCCTCGCACGAACGTCGGAGCCGGGACGATCACCTGCAATTATGATGGCTATTTCAAACATCGCACGGACATCGGCGCCGACGCCTTTATCGGCTCGGACGCCATACTCGTGGCGCCGGTAACGATCGGCGATGGCGCTCTGATCGCAGCCGGAAGCGTCATCACGCACGACGTCGCCCCTGACGCCCTTGCGCTTGGCCGAGCGCGACAGGTCGACAAACCCGGCGCGGCCAAAGTGCTGCGCGAGACTCTCAAGACCCGTAAGGAACAGCGCTGATGTGCGGAATATGCGGAGTGGTCGGGCGTCGTTCCGCAACCCCTCTCGTGTTCGGAGCGCTCCGTCGCCTCGAATATCGCGGTTATGACTCCGCGGGAATCGCAACACTCGTGGATGGGCGGATCGCGCGCCGGCGGGCGGCCGGAAAGCTCGACAATCTCAAACACGTTCTTGACGAGAGCCCATTGAACGGCACCACGGGCATCGGACATACGCGCTGGGCGACGCACGGCGCGCCAACGCAGAACAATGCCCATCCGCATCATGTCGGCGGCGTCGCCGTCGTGCACAACGGCATCATTGAGAATTATGAGTCATTGCGCGACGAACTGGTCGCGGAAGGGCGTGTGTTCACGACGCAGACCGATACAGAGGTCGTGGCGCAACTCGCGGACCACTATCTGCAAAGCGGTCTCGCACCACAGGTCGCGGCTTTCGAGACCCTGAAACGCCTGCGTGGCGCTTATGCTCTGGCGATGATCTTCGAAGGCCATGAGGGTCTGATGATCGGCGCGCGCCATGGCGCGCCACTGGCAGTGGGCTGGGGGGAAGGCGAGACTTTTCTTGGCTCCGACAGTCTGGCGCTCGCCCCTCTGGTCATCCGCATCACCTATCTTGATGACGGCGACTGGTGCGTCATCCGTCCGGGCGAAGTGATCTTTCACGATATGACCGGGCAGGTGGTCGAGCGGCCCGTTCAGTCCGTGGCGCGGCTCGACGCGGCTGTCGGAAAGGACGGATATCGGCACTTCATGGAAAAAGAACTCCATGAGCATCCATCCGTCATCGGTCAGACTTTGCAACGTGTCGTCGATCCCGTCACGCGGGAGGTAGTGCTGCCGGAATTGCCTTTCGCGCTCGCCGATATTCCGCGTGCTGTCATCACCGCCTGCGGATCGGCATACTACGCCGGTTATGTCGCACGTTACTGGCTGGAGGCCGAAGCCCGTCTGCCGGTGGATATCGATGTCGCCTCCGAGCTTCGTTACCGAAATCCGCCCCTCACCGAAGGCGGCCTGGCTCTTCTGATTTCCCAGTCGGGCGAAACCGCCGATACGCTTGCAGCACTGCGTGGACTGCGCGCGAGCGGGCAGCACGTCATGTCGGTGCTGAATGTCGAGACCAGCACCATGGCGCGCGAAAGCGATGTGGTGCTGGGCATGGATGCCGGTCCGGAGATTTCCGTGGCGAGCACGAAAGCGTTCACCGCCCAACTTTCGGTTCTGGCCGCCCTGACGATTGCGATGGGGCGGGCGCGGGGCGTCATGACGCCCGCGCGTCAGCAGCACCTTATGGCGGCTCTGCTGGATCTGCCCTCGGAAGCGGAGCGTATTTTCCAGCTCGGCGAACAAATACGCGCGATGGCGCATATCGTCGCGAAGGCCCGTGACGTGCTGTATCTCGGTCGCGGATCATGTTTTCCGATCGCGCTCGAGGGAGCACTGAAATTAAAGGAAATTTCCTATATTCACGCGGAAGCCTATGCTGCGGGCGAGATGAAGCACGGGCCGATTTCTCTGATTGACGATACGGTGCCCATCGTCGCCGTCGCGCCGTCAACCATTCTGTTCGACAAGACGCTCTCCAACCTTCAGGAGGCGCGCGCCAGAGGGGGCAAAATCCTCGCATTCACTGACGAGACCGGCGCTGAGCGTCTGCGTGAGATTGCTGAAGCCGTGATCGTCCTGCCTCACGTCGATGCTTTCGTGGCGCCGATCCTTTATACAATTCCTGTGCAGATGCTGGCTTACGAAGTCGCCCTCCTGCGCGGGACAGACGTCGATCAACCGCGCAATCTCGCCAAGTCCGTCACGGTCGAATGAGGCTTGCGGTGGGAGAAATGCCTTCTCCCACCGCCCGTTTCCGAAGTTAGGGCTGCTTTTCAAAAGCACCTGCGATCGTCAGTGTGACGTTGTCACCGACCATGGGTACATATTTTGAAACGCCGAATTCGCTGCGGTGAATGACGCCTCTGGCTTCAAATCCGACTGTATAGGCTTTATCCATCGGATTGACTCCCGCGCCGATGAAACGCGCCTTCAGGGTTACGGGACGCGTGATGCCATGAAGGGTGAGATGTCCGTCAATCGTCGCCGTCTCCGCGCCGGTTGCCGTCACTTTCGTTGAAACGAAGTGCGCTTCCGGGTATTTCGCGGCGTCGAACCAGTCGGCGGCCTTGAGTTCGTCCGTCAGACGGTCGCTGGTCGTCTGAACCGTATCGATCTTCACGGAAACATCGAGTTTCGAAGCGGCGGGCCTGGCAGGATCGAGAACAAGCGTGCCCGTCGCACCGGAGAACAGACCGCTATAGGGGGTGAAGCCGAAATGCAGCAGGGAAAAACCAACCTGCGTATGTCCCGGCTCGACCGTATAGACGCCGGACCGGACCTCGGCGGCCTGAGCCACAGGCGTGACCGTCAAAGCCAGCGCGATGAGAAGAGCTGGTATTTTTTTCATGAAGATAATCCTTCAGCGCTTTGAACTAAAAATATTTTCTGTTGATCAAGGCGACAAACGGAAAACGCCTCGCCCACGGCGGAATCGCTATGAGTGCCCGTACCGCAGGCCGCCCTCGAGACGGGACTGAGTGGTTCGAAGACCATATATCAGTCTGTCCTGCCCGTGGCCGACGAATTTCGAGCGGGTCCACCGCATCCTGTCACGCCGGATCATCAGCCTGCTTATGGATTTGATCTCCATGCTGTGTACCCGACGCGGCGCCACGTCCCATTGAAGCTGCGCGCAAGGATCGACTACCCTGCCTCAAGTTGCGGCGCGGTCCCTCCCGGGGGCGTGGCCTTCCCCCGGGGATCCTCTGATCTCCTGGCATCGAGGAGATCCACCATGTCAAACGCCGTGCCGGAGGTTCTCGTCCTCGGGGCCGGAGTGTCGGGACTCGTCACCGCCGTCACACTGGCGGAACGCGGTGCCAGGATTACCTTGCGTGAAATCGGCCCGAAAGTCGGCAGCGGAGCGTCGTGGTTCGCAGGCGGCATGCTGGCGCCCTGGTGCGAGGCGGAATCCGCGCCAGCCGAAGTCACGCGGGATTCCATCATGTCGGTTGGATGGTGGGCGCAACATGTGCCCGATGTCACACGTCACGGAACGCTCGTGCTTGCCCCGCCGCGCGACACCCCGGAACTTTCGCGTTTCGGACGAAAGACCAGCCATTTCGAGGTCATAGGCGGACAGCAGATCGCAGCGCTCGAACCGGATCTTGAGGACCGCTTCGACAAGGCCCTTTTCTTCGCGGGAGAGGCGCATGTCGATCCGCGCCGCGCGCTGCCAGCGCTGCGGGAGCGGCTTCAGTCTCTGGGCGGGAAGATTATATTCTCAGCTTCCAGGGAAGGGGGTGAGACAGACTTCGACTGGCGCATCGATTGCACGGGCATTGCCGCGCGGTCGAGCCTCGGCAACCTGCGCGGCGTACGTGGCGAGATGCTGCTCCTCCGATGCCGGGACGTGACGTTACGCCGTCCCGTCCGGATGCTGCATCCCCGCATTCCGGTTTATATCGTGCCCAGGGCGGAGGGAATCTTTATGGTCGGAGCGACCATGATGGAAAGTGACGATACCGGCGCCATCACCGTGCGATCCATGACGGATCTGCTGAACGCGGTCTACACGCTGCATCCTGCCTTTGCCGATGCTGAAATCGTCGAAGCGGGCGTGGGCCTCAGACCGTCCTTTCCCGACAACATTCCGCGCGTCGTGCGCGACGGGCGAACGGTCCACGTCAACGGCATGTATCGACATGGATTCCTGTTATCGCCGGCGCGCGCCGAAGAAGTGAAAAACATCATTTTTGACAGATGAAACATTGGCAATGAGACACATCGCCTCCATGTTACACAAGGAAGGGGAGAACCATGCAGATCCAGGTCAATGACGAAATGCATGATGTCCATTCCGAAATACTTGCGGACATCCTTGATGAGCTGGGTTACGGCGCGGCGCGCATCGCAACGGCGGTTGACGGCACGTTCGTGCCCGCGTCGCGTCGCGCGGCTTTCCGCCTGCCTCCCCATGCGCGTCTCGAAATTGTCGCGCCCATGCAGGGAGGATGATCCATGTTGTTCTATGGTGAGGAATTGCGTTCGCGCCTCATGCTGGGTACCGCGCAATATGATAGTCCGTCGATCCTGGCGGATGCCGTGCGTGAGGGTAATCCGGGGCTGGTGACCGTATCCCTGCGGCGTGAAGCCGCTGGCGCGATGGCCGGACAGGCCTTCTGGGAACTGATCAAGGCCTTCGGGATTCCTGTGCTGCCCAATACGGCGGGCTGCCATACCGTGAAAGAAGCGGTCACAACCGCGCATATGGCGCGGGAAGTTTTCGATACGGACTGGGTGAAGCTCGAAGTGATCGGGCAGGGCGACCTGCTTCAGCCGGACGTTTTTGCCCTGGTGGAAGCCGCGCGCATCCTGACCGAGGACGGGTTCAAGGTCTTCCCCTATACGACGGAAGATCTCGTCGTCGCCGAACGTCTTCTCCGGGCAGGCTGTGAGGTTCTGATGCCGTGGGGCGCGCCGATCGGTTCGGGCAGGGGACTGAACAACCTCTTCGGCCTACGCGCCATGCGGGGCCATTTCCCCGGCATTCCGATGGTCGTCGATGCGGGGATCGGAAGGCCATCCCACGCTGTGGCGGCCTTCGAGCTTGGCTTTGACGCCATTCTGATCAACACCGCCGTGGCCAAAGCGGGTGATCCGGTCACGATGGCGCGAGCTTTCCGCCTGGCCTGCGAGATCGGCCTCGATGCCTTTGCGGCCGATCCTATGCCCGAACGTGACATGGCCGTTCCTTCAACGCCCACTCTTGGAAAGGCCATGCTCGACGCATGACACGTCTTCCTTCTCCCATCTATCCTGTCGTCGACCATCCACGGTGGGTTCATATCCTCGGCGGCGCTGGCGCGCGATTCATCCAGCTGCGCCTGAAGGAGCTTGCTCCTGAAGCGCTCCGCTCGCAGGTGATCGAGGCGCAGGAAGCGGCGGCGCGACACAATGTTTGCCTGGTTCTCAATGATTACTGGGAACTCGCCGTGGAGCTTGGGATCGATTACATTCATCTCGGCCAGGAAGATCTGGATACCGCCGATCTCAGGCAGGTTCGCGCCAGCGGCATTCGCCTGGGTGTTTCGACCCATTCCCACGAGGAACTCCATCGCGCGCTCGCCATCAACCCGGATTACATCGCGCTTGGCCCCATCTGGGAAACGAAGCTCAAGAAAATGGTCTGGGCCCCTCAGGGTACTGAACGGATCACCGAATGGCGCGCTTTATGCGGTGATATCCCGCTCGTGGCCATTGGCGGCATAACCTGCGAACGCATGGTCAGTTGCCTGCGTGCCGGTGCGGACAGCGTGGCGGCTGTTTCAGACTTCATTCGTGTGCCGGATCCCGAGCGGCAGGTCGGGCGCTGGCTGGTCGCGGCTGAAAAGACAGGCGGCTCCCAAAACTAAAAACCCGTTGAGCGTTGTTTCTTTTGAGCGCGACGAGTCGACCTCGTAGCGCTCGTCAGATATTGTTGTGATGAACGAAGGAGAGACTGACGCATGAGTGTGACCGGGCTGGCAGCTGTACTTCTGGCGCTTGCTCTTCTGCTCGTTCTGGTCAGTCTTATCCAGCCGCTCTCCAGACGGTTCGAGATTTCGGAGGCGGTTCTTCTCGCGATTGCCGGAATTTTCCTTGGTGGTATGGCGGCTCTCGTGCTGCGGTCTTCCACAACCGAGCTGTTCGATGGCGCGGCGGAAACACTGCTTGATTTTCCGGTCAACAGCGAGTCGTTTCTGCTGATTTTCCTGCCGATCCTGGTCTTCCAGGGCGCGATCGCCATCGACGTACGACGACTGGCGCACGAAGCGGCTACCGTATTGCTGCTTGCTGTCGTGGCTGTCGTTGTCTCGACGGCGTTGATCGGACTGGCTCTGTATCCGCTTTCGAACGGGCAATCTCTTGTGGTCTGCCTGCTCCTTGGTTCGATCGTGGCCACTACCGATCCCTCGGCCGTTGCCGGTATTTTCCGTGATATCGGCGCCGCGACCCGCCTGACACGCCTTGTGGAAGGGGAAGCCCTGCTCAATGACGCCGCAGCCATAGCGATCTTCTCGATCCTGCTGGCTGCCGTCACATCGCATCATGAGATTCATTTCGGCGGCGCCATTATCGACTTCGGCGTGTCATTCGGCGGTGCGATCGTCGTGGGTGTCATCATTGCCCGGCTGACGCTTCTATGCTGCGCGGCGCTGGGCGGTCTGCCCGCCGCGGAGATGTCGCTGACCCTGGCGCTCCCCTACATCGTTTATATTCTATGCGATGAATTTCTCGGGTTTTCCGGTGTCGTCGCCGTCGCAGCAGCCGGCCTTACCGTTTCCGCCTACGGTCCGTCGACGTTCCGCCCCAATGTCTGGCGCTTCCTGACCGAATTGTGGGAGCAACTGGTCTTCTGGGCGGGCTCACTTCTGTTCCTGCTGGCGGCGCTCCTCGTGCCGCGTCTGATGATCGGCACCACGCGCTGGGACTGCCTGCTCATTCTCGTTGCGAGCGTGGCTGGCCTTCTGGCGCGAGGATCGGTCGTGTTCGGTCTGCTTCCGGTTCTGGCCGCCGCCCGGCTTTCTCCTCCAGTACCGACGCCGTTCAAGATCACGATGGTCTGGGGCGGTCTTCGCGGCGCCATCACATTGGCGCTTGCGTTGGCCGTCACGGAAAATCGAAGCGTTTCAACGCAGGTCGCGCATTTCGTCGGCATCATCGCAACGGGCTTCGTTCTCGTCACACTTCTGCTTAACGGCACGACGCTGCGTTATCTCGTGATCTTCCTGAAACTCGACCAGCTTTCGCCGATCGATCAGGCGCTGCGCCATCAGGTTCTGGGCATCGGTCTCAATCACGTCGCGGAACGCACGGGAGAAGTGGCGGGAGAGCTTGGGTTCAGCGCGACATCACAGAAGAACGTGATCCGGGAAATCGAGCATCGCGCCGAAGATGAACGGGCCGCCAATACGTTCGACACGGCGATCAGCGACCGACAACGTGTGGTGCTCGCCCTGATTACCATCGCGGATCAGGAACGTTCCCTGCTTCTCGATATTTTCCGCATTCAGGGCCTTTCCAGACGCGTCATGGAAACCTTGCTGCGAACCGCTGAATCCATGGTGGACGGCGCTCGTCTGGAGGGGCGCTTCGGATATGTTCGCGCCTTGCGTCGTCGCCTTCAGCCGGGCGCGCGTTTTCGGATTGCTCAGTTTCTCCACCGGCGGTTCCATATCGACACACCTCTGATGTATTCGATGATGGAGCGCTTCGAGATGCTGATGATCGCGCATCTCGTCTCGCTCTCACTGCTCCGTTTCATGCATGAACGTCTCGAACCCACCCTGGGCTCCCGAGTCAGCGAGATCGTCTCCGAGGTGCTTGGTCGGCAGCGGCGTATGCTGGACGACGCATTGGAGACGTTGCGCCTGCACTACCACGGCTATTCCGAAGCCCTGGAAAGCCGCATCCTGCAACAGATTTCGCTCCGTCTCGAAGCGGAAGAATACGACGCCCTGCATGACGACAATCTGATTACCGACGAAATTTATCGTGAATTACTGCGCGATATCGAGAAGCGTTCCCATCGCCTTTCGATGCCGCCGCGCTTTGATCTCAAAAGCGGTATCGAGCAGAGGTTACGCGCTTTTCCTGCATTTCGCGGTGTGCCGGACGCTCCGTTGCACGAACTTACCAAGAGCATTTCGCTGCATTTTGCGTCACCGGGCGAGGTGCTTCTCAGACGTGGCGGCAAAATCAAGACGATCTACGCGGTGATTGCAGGGCTGGCGGAATTGCATCTCCCGGAACAGGATATCCAGTTCGGAGCTGGTGACATGATCGGCGCGGCCGCCCTGATCCATGGTCTTCCAGCCCGAGGCACGGTGCGCTCGCTGCAATTCGGCCACCTGCTGGCTATTCCCGCCAGCAAGTTTGAAGACCTTCTAAGGCGCTATCCGATTGTTCAGCGCACCATCGATCACAGACACGAAGATCGCGTTCAGGGCCGTCAGATGCCGACGACGCCCAGTGGCGAAAGCGTGGAAACGCTCGTGAAAGACACGCGGATCATTGCCGATATGATTTCAGCAAACACCGGGCATACGGGGAGCTGACTGGATAGCCCGTCACTCCCCGTGACCTTGTCTTCAGGCACTCTCGTCGCGCGTGAACTGCTGGCGGAAAATGCGACTGATTGCGAAAAGAGCGATTGTTCCCGCGATCCCCAGGGCGACATGCAATAGCCAGAAACGCGTCCATGGCATTTTGGTCACGAGCCCCGCGACCTTGCCTGCCACGAGATTTCCGACAAACAGATGAAGAGAGTAACTCGCGACGACCGTCGCGCTGATGGCGGCAGGAGCAACTCTTGAAAATAAGGCCATTCCTGTGGCGTAACACAGGCCGAAGCCGACGTCGTTGACCAGATGGAAACCGATTCCCCACAAAAGACTTACGCTGTGAAGACCCGGCTGGAGCCAGGAGCCCAGTGCGAGCAGGAGTGGCGCGAGCGAACAGACAGTAGAACCGATCAGGATCTTTGGCATTTCGCCGGGATCGGGTCGACGCCTGTTCCAGGCGCGCCAGAACCAGATAATACCCAACACCGTAAACGTGCTTACAAAGCCATCAAGTGATACCAACCAACTTGTCGGCATACGGAACCCCAGAATTTCAAGCTGATAGGCCTGATCGCCCCAGAGCAAATACCCATTGAAGATGTCGGTGTTTGATAATGTGGCGATCGCCAGGACCGGCAAAAGCACTCCCAATGCCAGAAGGCTTTTCCTGTCCGACGGCGTGAAAGGCACGCTTGCAGGGCGCAGATGCATCGGCTGATCCCGAGGCAGAAAACGGCAGCCGAAAAGATAGACGTTCAATCCAATGAACATTCCGATCCCGGAGGTCAGAAAACCGGCATGCCAGCCATACCGGGTCGCCACCGTTCCGCACAGGGCAGGGGACAGAATTGCGGCGCCCTGAATGCCAAGGACAAACAGCTGATAAGCGTCGGCGCGACGCGGGTCGTTTCCAGGATACAGCGCTCCGACCTGTGCCGGAAGGATGCCACGCGTGCAGCCCAGCCCGACAAGAAGCAGAAGAAGACCTAGGAGAAAGGTCTGGTCAACAGCCAGGCCCAGCAATCCGGCGACGAGCAGCGTGCCGCCAATGATCACGGTTCGGATACGTCCGAGACGCCAATCCGCCATGAAGCCGCCCAGTAAAGGCGTGGCGTAAATCAGGCTAAGGAAAAGCCCGGTAATCGCGGCCGCGATCGCGCTGGGTGACGCAGCGCCATAGAGGCTTCGAATAAGGGGGAGGAATAGACCCATACCCCACACATGGTCCGCGACATTCGGATGCAGCAGATAGCTTACGAGATACAGAACGAGAAGCGACTCAAAGCCGTAGAGCGAGAAGGCAAGTCCCGCTTCGGTCGTCACGAGGACCCAGAGGCCCGTCGGGTGTCGAATGGACGCGACAGGCATGGGGAACGCGTCCGAAGGCGCAGTTCCGTCGGGAAGGGGATCCGGCAAGAGGAAAGTTCCTTTATTGCGACCTGACAAACGTCCGTTGTTCGGCAACTTCCCAACGCTGACAAGGAAAAACATGGCAGAGGGGGGAGAGGTGGCGAAATGCCATAAACAGCGGACATGTAGAATAAGAGGTGGATGGGGGAGGTCTCGTGGCAATTTGCCATGTCGCGAGCCAGCGAAGAGACCTATGGCTTTTTGCCACTGGTCCTATGGCAAAAAGCCATAGGTAGAGCTTTGAGCGCGATCATTGGATTGAGCACGAATTTCAATTTCACCGCCTATGGCGCTTTGCCAATATCTGCAAAGATCGAAAATCAAAACATTCGGCGGCGAGTGCGCGAACTTATCTGCGTTCGACAGTTGTACGTTAGTTCGATAAGATATATTATGCCAACTTATATACTTGGCAATCCTACCTGACGCAGGACGTGGCTCTCTACGTCAGGCTCCTGAGAAACGTCAGACACACGAAAAGAGCGCCTAATCGGCGCGATAAACACCCAGTTCCCGGCCGGTCTGCTGATCAACCTCTCTCAGGCTCACACCATACCCCCATAAATCGGCAAGATGAGCCAGAGTGAGACGTGCATCCGTCGGGTCCAACAATCGTCCGGCAAGCGTGCGATGCTCCAGGCGCAGAACACGGTCGCCCTGCATGTCCGCCCCGACGATTTCGATTTCCTCAGCCAGCGCGCCCGGATCGTAAGACGCCGCAACCGTGCGCCGGATGTCCCGGTAGCCGTCTTCGTTATGGATGGCGTCGACCAGGAGGTAGGGCTCGGAGAGGTTGTCCGTCAGCCTGAAGAGCTTCAGATCCCGGATCACCTTCGGCGATAGAAACTGCTGGATGAAGCTCTCGTCCCGATACTCCGCCCAACCGAACTTCAGCGTGCCGATCGGATCGCCGTTTCCGGCGATGTCCGGAAACCAGCGCCGATCTTCCTCGGTCGGGGTAGCGCAGATGCGGGCGATATCCGTCATCATGGCGAAGCCCAGCGCATAGGGATTGAAGTTCGGCCCCCCACCCTGATCGAAACCGAACTGGGCGATGACGTTCGTTGTGGAGTGAATGGTCTCGAGCATCGCCGAATCATCGATGAGCGACTTTTCATGAAGACGCCGCATGATGAAATCATGCACCCAGGTGGCGCAGCCCTCGTTCATGACCTTCGCCTGTAGCTGCGGGTAAAAATACTGCGCCGTCAGACGGACGATACGAATAATCTCGCGTTCCCAGGACTCCAGCCTGGGAGCATGCTTCTCCAGAAAATAGAGAAGATTTTCCTCCGGCATGCCTTGAGCGCCATCCTGCGCCGAAGAACTCTCCCTGTTCGGTGTCACAAGCTCGGCTTTGGGGACCGTACGCCACAGATCGTTGAAACGCTGGTCTTCGTATTCCCGCCGCTCCCGCGCGCGATCCGCCTCGGCGCGAAGATCCACACGCTTGTTGCCAAGGTGACGATCCACCCCCTGCCCTTGCAGGGCATGGGCAGCATCGAGAATGCGCTCGACCGCTTTTACGCCATATCGATCTTCACAGCGCGCGATATAGGAGCGCGCGAATTCGAGATAATCGAGGATCTGCGTCGGGTCCGTCCAGTCGCGGAACAGCCTGTTATTACGGAAAAAATGGTTATGCCCGAACGCCGCATGCGCGATGACCAACGCCTGCATCGTGGCGGAATTCTCCTCCATCAGATAGCTGATGCAGGGGCTGGAATTGATCACGACCTCGTAGGCAAGGCCCATCAACCCCCGCCGATAGGCATTTTCATGGGTCACGAAGCGCTTTCCGGCGGACCAGTGAGCATAACTCACGGGCATCCCGTGCGACGTGTAGACGTCCAGCATCTGTTCGGACGTGATGATCTCGATGCGGTTCGGGTAGACTTCCAGCCCGAGTTCATCAACGGCGATCTGTTCGATGGCGTCATAGCAGTTTCGAAGAATGTCGAAATTCCAGTCAGTTCCCGTATAAAGCATGAGGCATCACCTTCACGTTTCTGCTTCGCGTCGAGCGAACAGTTCGCGGAAAACGGGAAAAATTTCAGTCCGGTCGCGTACCTTGCGAATGGCCAGCTGCGGCTGGCTTTCCGCAAGGGTTCGATAGGCTCCCCACAGATCGCTATCGCTGCGTATGATGGCGCCGGAACCTGCGACCTCGATATAGGCGTAGTACTGGGAGAGCGGAAGAATCGCTTCCGTCAGAAGCTGCACGACCCTGGGTGTATCGGAGGAGATGTTGTCCCCGTCGGAGGTCTGCGCGACGTAGATATTCCATCGGTCGACCGGATAACGGGCTTTCTGAATGGCGAGCATCTGCTCGAGCGCCGTAGAGACGACTGTGCCTCCCGTTTTGGGGTCGGTAAAAAATGTCTCCTCATCGACTTCTTCCGCCGTTTCGGCATGGCGGATAAAGACAATGTCGAGCTTTTCGTAACGACGCTCCAGAAAGACGTGCAGCAACATGAAGAACTGCTTGCCCAGTTCTTTCATCTTCTCGGTCATCGAGCCCGAGACATCCATGATGCAGAACATCACAGCCTGCGTCGTTGGCTTGGGCACCGGCGTGAAACGACGATATCGCAGATCCACCGGATCGACCCAGGGAATACGCCGCATGCGCTGAGACTGGGCCAGGCGCTGCTCTCGCAGGAACTGAAGCCGCTCATAGCGCTCGTTGGAAAGAGGACGCTCTGCTTCCAGAACGTCGATCTCGCGTTCGATTTCTTCGAGCCCCTCGGGCTTGGGACGCCGCAGGCCCAGTCGGCGTGCGATGGAACGTCGCATCGTCCGGCCCATATCGAGTTGGGACGGCGCGCCTTCGGAACTATGGCCCGCCCGGCTGTTCGCGATCATCGTCGTTTCCGCGAGTTCGCGCTTCACCAGATCCGGAAGTTCGAGATCGTCGAAAAAGAGGTCCAGAAACTCCTCGCGCGACAACACGAAACGGTAGCTGTCCTCGCCTCCACCGTCTTCACTGGCCTCTCCCGAGCCACCACCGCCCTGCCCGCCTCCCGCGCCGCCCGGCGGTCGACGCAGCTTGTCTCCCGGCACGAATTCACGATTGCCCGGCAGAACGAACTGCCGCACACCTTCACTGAAAACGCGATGAAAACGCGGCTCGTGCAGCACGTCCGCCGGAATCGAGACCGTACTGCCCTGCCCGCTGTCGCGAATACGTCCCTGCGCCACCGCGTCGCGCACTGCACTCTGAACGGCCGTGCGGGCACGCTGAAGAACGCGCCGTCGGTTCTCCGTATTTTTACCGCGCGGGTTTGGTCGCCGATCGAGAATATCCATCGATTCTGCTCCGTTATCGGTGATAACGCGCGATCAGGCCGATTGCTTCACGCGCATATACCATTCGACCAACCGACGGACCTGTCGTTCCGTATAGCCCCGGGCCACCATCCGCTCGACGAATTCACCATGCTTGCGTTCGGTCTCTCCATCCTTTTTGGAACCGAAGCTGATGACGGGCAGAAGATCCTCGACCTGACTGAACATCCGCTTTTCGATGACGTCACGGATTTTTTCATAACTCGTCCATGAGGGATTGCGCCCCCCATGATTCGCCCGCGCCCTGAGAGAAAACTTCACGACCTCATTGCGGAAATCCTTGGGATTGGCGATCCCCGCTGGCTTCTCGGTCTTCGTCAACTCCGCGTTCAGCAGCTCCCGGTTGAGCAGTTGTCCGGTATCCGGGTCCTTGAAATCCTGGTCTTCGATCCAGGCATCGGCGTAATCCAGATAGCGGTCGAACAGGTTCTGCCCATAGTCGTGATAGCTTTCGAGATAGGCTTTCTGGATCTCGTGTCCAAGGAAATCAGCGTAACGACGGGCCAGTTCGGATTTGAGGACAGCGAGATAATTCGCTTCGATATCCGCAGGAAACTGTTCCCGACGGACCGCCTGCTCGAGCACGTACATCAGGTGCACGGGATCGGCGGAGATCTCGTTGGGATCGTGATTGAACGTCGCGGAAAGAACCTTGTAAGCAAAGCGCGTCGAGACGCCGTCCATGCCTTCATCGACACCGGCCGCATCCTTGTATTCCTGCATGGCCCGCGCCTTGGGGTCGGTCTCGCGGATGTTCTCGCCGTCATAGACCCGCATCTTCGCATATTGCGACGAGTTCGGATGCGGCTTGATGCGCGACAGGACGGCGAAGCGCGCCAGCATATCCAGCGTGTTGGGCGCGCAGGGCGCACCGCCAAGCGCCGAAGACTGGATGAGCTTCTCGTAGATTTTGGCTTCCTCCGTGACCCGGAGGCAGTAGGGCACCTTGATGACGCAGACGCGGTCGAGAAACGCCTCGTTCGTGCGGTTGTTACGGAAACTCTGCCATTCCGCTTCATTGGAATGGGCAAGAATGACGCCCGAGAAAGGGATCGCGCCGATATTCTCGGTTCCCACGTAATTGCCTTCCTGCGTTGCCGTGAGCAACGGGTGCAACATCTTGATGGGCGCCTTGAACATCTCGACGAATTCGAGAATCCCCTGGTTCGCGCGGTTCAGCCCCCCCGAGAAACTGTAGGCATCGGCATCATTCTGACTGAAATGCTCGAGCTGGCGGATGTCCACCTTGCCCACCAGCGCCGAGACATCCTGATTGTTGTCATCTCCCGGCTCCGTCTTGGCAATGGCAATTTGCCTAAGACGCGACGGAAAAATCTTCGTCACCGTGAAACGCGAGATATCGCCGTCGAATTCCTCCAGCCGCTTCAGCGCCCAGGGACTTGCGATCCCCGTCAGGATCCGCGCTGGTATGCCATATTGCGCTTCGAGCGCAGGCCCCATACGGACAGGATCGAACAGGCCGAACGGACTTTCGAAGATGGGGCTCATATGACGCCCCGCCTTGAGCACGTAGATCGGCTCATGCTCCATGAGCGACTTGAGACGCTCGCCCAGGGACGATTTTCCGCCGCCCACAGGCCCCAGCAGATAGAGGATCTGCTTGCGCTCCTCGAGACCCTGGGCCGCGTGCCGGAAGAAGCCGACAATCTGCTCGACGATTTCTTCCATGCCATAAAAATCTGAAAACGCGGGATAGGTGCGCATCGTGCGGTTCATGAAAATGCGGCCAAGACGCGGATCGCGTGAGGTATCGACCATCACCGGCTCTCCGATGGCCTTGAGCATCCGCTCCGCAGCACTTGCGTAGCAGGCGCTGTCCTCGCGACACAGATCAAGGAAAGCAGAGAGCGTCATCTCTGTTTCGCGTCGCTCATCGCGCATCGTGGAAGCCAAAGAGAAGACGTCAGACAACGAACCCATGAACTGAACTCTCCCTATGCAGAAGGTCAGATGTCGGCTCATCGGACATTCGAAAATGATGTTCCGATGGAAAACATCAGACACGTCTTATCTGTCACCACGGATCGGCACATGCCGAAATCCGGCAGGAACAATTTTCAGGAACACGTGAAAAGGGTCGGCAAACTCCCTTTCTTGACATGGCACTTTCAGGAAACTCAAAGGCTCCTGAAGTCCGCCGATTTCAGCAGGATCGCGCATCTCGCAACGGCGACCGTGTCGGGAACACCCGATTCGTTCAGGCTATGCCCATGAAGAGCCGGGATTCAACAAGAAAACGACGGCGGCGAAGATTCGCTGTCTCAGTGACTTTCCAGCACCATGCCGTCAAACCCCGGCTCGACGCCCTCGGGCAGTTCGTCACACAGCGTCCGATAGTCCATGTCGGGCCCCATATGCGTCAGAACCATCCGGCGTGGCCGGATGCGGGCCCTCCATTCGAGCACGAGATCGATCCATGCATGGGCGGGATGTGGGTCATGCTGGAAACAGCCGACGACCCAGGTATCGAGATTTGCGAGAGCGTCCAGCGTCCCATCATCGAAAAAATCGACATCGGTCGAGTACGCGAAGTCACCGCATCGCAGACCCAGAGAGCGAATACGCCCATGACGCTGCCCCAGTACCGAGAAGCCTAATCCGCACATCGCGACGAATTGGCGCTCCGCCACAATTTGGGGTTCCACCACCGGACGATAAAAGCCCTCCCCGTTCCATGGCTGAAAAACATAGGCAAAACGCGATTGCAGTTCAGCCATGGTTTCCGCATTGGCCGCGATCGGCAAAGGCGCGTCGATCACCCGGTTGATGGCCCGCAATTCATCCAGACCCGCCACATGATCACTATGGGGATGCGTGTAAAAAACGCCATGAACGGCCGAAATACGCGCGCTCAAAAGCTGCGAACGCAGATCCGGCCCGGTATCGACCAGCAGACGACGCCCGTCATCCCCCTCGATGACGATGGAAGAGCGGCTGCGGATGTTCCGTGGTTCCGAAGGGTCGCACTGCCCCCAAACCCCTGCTCCATCATCGCCGCCGACCATCGGCACGCCGGCCGAGCCACCGCATCCGAGGAGTGTAATTTTCATCGGGCGCGCTGAAACAGCCGGTAAAAATTGGCGGTCGTCAGGGCGCTCAAGGCTTCGATGGAAAGCCCCCTTTCCTGCGCGAGCCGGGCGGCCGTATAGGCGACGAAACCCGGTGTATTCGGCTTGCCGCGCTTGGGAACCGGCGCCAGAAAGGGCGCATCCGTCTCGACGAGCAGACGTTCGGCGGGAACGGTGCGGGCCACCTCGCGGATCGTGTCACATTTGGGAAATGTCAGCAGGCCGGAAAAACTGACATACCCTCCGAGCGCGATCGCGGCCTCGGCCAGAGCGGGGCCGGAGGCGAAACAGTGCAGCAGGAAAGGAAACGCGCCCTTCGTCTGATGCTCGTCGCGCAAAATCGCGATCACATCGTCATCCGCTTCGCGCGCATGAATGACGAGCGGCAGACCCGTCTTTCGAGCCGCGCCGATATGGGCACGAAAACTCTCCGCCTGACGTGGCCGGTGTGCCGGAGTGCCATGAAAATAGTCCAGACCGGACTCGCCAATCCCCACGACGCAGTCCGGCGCGGCCAGAGCCGCGATGTCGTCGGCGCTGACAAGCTCTTCCTCGTGCGCATGATCCGGATGCGTTCCGATCGCGCACCATATCCGCAATTCGGGCCGATCGAAACGCGTCAGGCCGATCTGCGTCGGCGCATGCGAAAGACGCGTGCCGATCGTCACCATCCCGCTCAGCCCCGCGTCTTGTGCGACCGCTAGGGCCGCCGGGACATCCTCGAAGCGATCGAGATGGCAATGACTGTCAATCAGTCCCGTCATTCGGAACTCTCCGGCGCGACATAACGCGGAAAAAGCCCCTGAGGCGCGGGCAGAACACGCCCCCCCGGCAGCGCGGTGTCCAGCGCGAGGAAGCTCCGCTCGTCGTCGTTCACGCTCAACTGCGTGAGCAGCTTGCCCATGCTGTCGGGCATGTAAGGCTGAAGAACGGTCGCGATGGCGCGGATCGCATCATGCAGAACCCTGAGAACGGCCGCCATGCGCTCGGGGTCCGTCTTGCGCAGCGTCCAGGGCGCCTGACGGTCGATATAGGAATTGCAGGCTCGAACGACTTTCCAGACCTCCTCGAGCCCATCCGTCAGGGCAAAACGGCTCATCTGGCTGCGCAGCAGGTCCGGCAGCAGGGAGGCCTGCGCCAGAAGCCCGGCGTCGTCTTCGGTCAATATGGGGCGTTCGGGCAGGACACCGCCCAGATTGCGGGCAATCTGGCTCAGGGTGCGTTGTGCCAAATTGCCAAGATCATTGGCCAGTTCCACATTGAGGCGATTGATGAGCGAGCGTCGGTTCAGGTCGGAGTCACCCCCGAACGGGACTTCGCGCAGCAGGAAGAAGCGGACGGGGTCCAGGCCGAATTCGGCGACCAGATCGCGCGGGTCCACCACGTTTCCGAGCGACTTGCTCATCTTCTCGCCTTCGATCGTCCACCAGCCATTGGACATGATCGCATGCGGAAGCTCGATGCCCGCCGCCATCAGGAAGGCTGGCCAGTAGACCGCATGAAACCGGATGATATCCTTGCCGACGAGATGCACGTTCGCGGGCCAGTAAGCCATTTTGGGCGCGGCCATGTCGGGATAGCCAAGAGCCGAAAGATAGTTCGCCAGGGCATCGAACCAGACATACATGACGTGGTCCGGATCGTTCGGAACGGGGATGCCCCATTTGAAGCTCGTCCGGCTGACGGAAAGATCGCGCAGCCCCTGCTTGACGAAGCTGGTGATTTCGCGACGCCGTGCTTCCGGGCCAATGAAATGCGGATGGCTCTCGTAATATTCGAGCAGCCTGTCCTGAAACGCCGAGAGACGGAAGAAATAGGACGGCTCGCGCAGCCATTCGACCGGCGCTCCCGTCGGCGCGACCTTCGTGCCGTCCGGTCGGGTGACGAGTTCGTCCTCGCTGTAAAAGCACTCGTCGCGCAGTGCGTACCAGCCTTCATAGGCATCCAGATAGATATGCCCGTTTGCCGCGACTTTCTCCCACAGGGACTGCGCCGCTTGCTTATGGCGCGGCTCCGTCGTGCGGATATAATCGTCGTAAGAAATGTTCATCGCGTCGGCCATAGCACGGAAATCGCCTGAAATCCGGTCCGTGAAGGCTTGCGTATCGACGCCCGCTGCCTGCGCGGCCTGTTCGACTTTCTGCCCGTGCTCGTCCGTCCCCGTAAGGAAGAGGACGTCGCGACCGTCGAGGCGATGGAACCGCGCGAGCACATCCGCGGCAACCGAGGTGTAGGCATGACCGATATGCGGCGCACCGTTGACGTAATAGATCGGGGTGGTGACGTAATAGCGCGCGGTCATAACTCACTCACAATTGCGGCCGCCTGCAGAACGGCCTGTGTCTTGTCCAGATTGAAGCGCCCGGTTTCCCGGCGCAGGGCCGAAAGAGCAGCATAACCCGCCGCCATGCGCGCGGCTTCCGTGGTTCGATCTCCCAGAGCCATCTCGCGCGCGCGCCTCGTCATCGCGTCTCCTAGCAGATCACAGAGCAGCGCAAAACCATCGTCCTGACGCGCGATCGCTTCCGCCTGCTCCACCGTGACCCGGGGAGCGTCTCGACCCAGCCACTCGGCCACCTGGCGCTGGATCGCCCCATCGCGATCCAGCGCGAGAAATGCAGCCCGCCCAGGCGCACCGTGAGCCGTTGCGAGCAATCGGGGCATATCCTGCGCATCATAACCCATCGTCTGCAGGACCGCGCGCATATCCACGTCCGCCAGGGGTTGAAGCGCCAGGCCGCGGCAGCGACTTCGGATCGTCGGCAATAAACCGCCGGGCGACGCCGTCACCAGAAAAAACGCGACCTGCGCGGGCGGTTCTTCAAGAAGCTTGAGCAAACCATTGGCCGCGTGCCGGTTCATGAATTCCGCGCCATCCACGATCACGACCCGCCAGCCGCCTTCGGCCGCGGTGCGATGCAGGAAGGACTGGATCGGTCGCACGTCGTCGGCGACGATTTCGGGACGAAGCCGTCCCTTACGTTCATCAACCCCACGTCCGATGACCATCAGATCCGCATGCGTCCCCGCCGTGACCCGACGGCCCGCGGGACTGCCGGAGTCCGTCGCTTTCAGCAGGACGCGCGCGAGATGAAAGGCCAGCGTCGCCTTGCCGATGCCAGCCGGGCCGTGCAGAAGCCACGCATGGTGAAGGCGTCCCGATGCCAGGGCGTCGAGGAAAAGCTGCACCGCGGCCTCATGGCCGCGCACGGTGAACGTCTCGCGGGGCGAGAGCGATCCCGACATGCTCATCCCTTCAGGCGCGCCTCCAGGCACGCCGTCGCACAATCATAAATCGTTTGCGCGACCTCGTCCGGAGCGCGGACACCGTTCACAACTCGCATACGTACGGGCTCGGCGGCGGCGATGGCCGCAAAACCCGCTTCCACACGTTCATGAAAAGCGACGCTTTCCGCCTCATAGCGATCCGTGCGTCCCCCACGCGCGGCCAGCCGGTCCATACCGGTCTCCAGCGGCACCGTGAGAAGGAAGGTGAGGTCCGGCTCAAACGCCAGCAATCGGCGAATATCCGCGATGAACGACAGAATTGCCTGCTCTGCGCGTCCAACCCCGTAGCCCTGATAGGTCACCGTTGAGTCATGGAAGCGATCGCATACGACGACGGCGCCCCGCTCGATGGCCGGACGGATCAGATTGTCGATATGGTCGGCGCGCGCGGCCATATGGCCGAGCACCTGCGCTTTCCATGATAACGGCGCCGCACCGAACAGCAGCACTTCACGCAGGGCTTCGGCACCAGGCGTGCCACCCGGTTCACGCGTCAGGACAACTTCATGTCCGGCCTGCCGGAGCCTCTCGGCCAGAAGGCGGGACTGCGTCGTTTTTCCCGCGCCTTCCCCGCCTTCGAATGTGATGAACAACCCGTCAGACACGCCCGGGCTTAACCATGCGCTGTCGGCGCGTGGCCAAGACGCGCCAGCGCACGCCCTACAACGCCAAGCTGCGGAATACTCGCACTCGCCACCAGATCCACCCGCACATCCGTCATGCCGGGATTCTTCAGCACGAGCGCTCCGAGCGTCTGGCCATGCTGGACAGGGGCCATGACGGGCGACTGGTAATCAACACCCAGATGGCTGCGCTGCTGCCAGCCATGAGGCAGCGTCATGACGACATCGCGCGTCGTCACCAGTCCGACATCCGCTTTCTCACCCATCCAGACGGGGACGCGATCGACTTCCTGTCCCTTGCGGAAAAGCGTGACGTTCTCGAAATTGGCGAAAGCCCAGCCGAGCAGACGCTCGCCTTCATGAGCACGCTCATTCATCGACGACGTTCCGTTGATCGTCATGACGATACGATTGCCGTTGCGATCCGAGCTCGCGCACAATCCATAACCACCGGCATCCGTGTGGCCGGTCTTCAGACCATCCGCGAGGCCCTTGTCCACGAGAACGTTGCGATTGCCCTGCTTGATGTTGTTGTAGGTGAAATCGCTGGCGGAAAAATAATGATAGTATTCGGGATAATCACGGATCAGGTGAATGGCGAGCGTCGTAACATCGCGCGCCGTCATATAGTGATTGTCCTCGGGCCAGCCCGTGCAGTTCAGAAAATGCGAGTTCGTCAGACCGATCTTGGCCGCCGTGTCATTCATGAGCGTGGCGAACTGCTCCTCCGATCCGGCAATACCTTCCGCCAGAACGATACAGGCGTCATTGCCCGACTGAATCACCATACCTTCGATCAGCGCTGAAACGGGTACGGCCTGTCCCAGCGGCACGAACATCTTCGAGCCCTGCATGCGCCAGGCCTTCTCGCTGACCGGCAGGCTCTGATCGGCGCTCAGACGACCGCTCTTCAGCATGCCGAACACGATATAGGCCGTCATCAGCTTCGTCAGCGAGGACGGCGCCATGCGCTCATCGGCCGCCTTTTCCAGCAGGACCGCGCCCGTATTGTAATCGACGATACAGGCCCACCGCGCGACCGTATCGACAGGACCGATCGGCGTGTTCGCGGGCGGTCCTCCAGCGGCGGGCGGCGGGCTGGCGCCGTCCGCACTGGCCGCTGCTTTCGCGCGTCCCGCCGAATGAGCGTGGTGTGGGCGCGCGAA
This sequence comes from Brytella acorum, assembly GCF_029309905.1. Lineage (GTDB taxonomy): Bacteria > Pseudomonadota > Alphaproteobacteria > Acetobacterales > Acetobacteraceae > Brytella > Brytella acorum. The sequence goes on along the minus strand of NZ_JARBJP010000002.1, from coordinate 564,339 downwards.
CGCCAGACCGGAAAATGCGACGAGCCCCGCCGCGCCACTGAGAAGATAGCGTCTAGTCTGCACGTTTCACCTTATTCGACCACGATCCGCGCTCCGGCGATGCCACAGCCATGGGCCTGCGCCAAGGCATTATCCGCTTCGGCCACAGTTGCAAGCGGTCCTTTCACAACCAGCCAGTTCAGTCCGCGTCCGGCTTCAGCCGATGTCGTCACGGCCGCGCCGCAGCGCAGCGCCACCTGTGTCGCGGCCGCCCGTCCGGCAAAGCTTCCGAACTGGATGGCATACGATACCGGCTGCGCATATCCCGCCATCACCTGCACCGGCAGATTCTCCAGAACCAGCCCGCCGGACGAACGCCCCCATGCCGATTCGTGCGAACCGACGCTACGCGCCGCGCCGCCTTTCCCGTCGAGAGACTCTGCCACCACGTCGCCGCGCGGCGCTGATGCGATATCCAGCTTCGGCGCGTCGGGGCTCGCCTCGGCCATCGCCCGGCTCGCAGGTTCGTCGACGATCAGTTCCACCGGAGCCGGTTGCTGACTCATAATACCCAGCAGTTCGGCCACTTTCGGCGTCACCGCGACCAGACGACCGCTCGATCGCGGCCCGCGTTCATTCAGGCGGATCCGTACGGTGCGACCATTGGAGATGTTCCGCAACGTCACGACGGCAGGCAGTTGCAGGGTCTGGTGTGCGCCCGTCATCGACCCGGCGTTCCAGATCTCCCCATCGGCCGTCAAATGGGGCGTCGTATCGGTTTCGCGAATCGCGAGCCCCGTCTGACGAAGCTCGAACGATTCCGCCGGGTAGAACCAGCCGTCCTGCCCCTGCCACCCCTTTCCGATCACGTAATGAGGATGACTGACCAGAAGTGGTGCGGAACGCTGGCATGCCGTGAATACGGAAAGAACAGCCAGGACGCCGGTCAGTCGAAGGTTACGCCACCGCATAGCCAAGCAGCCCCACACCCAGCGCATAGAAATCCGAGGGATTATAGCGTCGGATCACGTTGAAGTTTTTGTACACGATGAACGCCTCCCCACCTGCGCCGTCGGGCCGGAGAAGCGCCCCCTGAACGTCCGGCCTTGAGAACGCCGAACCATCGGCACGACGCACGCCGAGCGCGGCCCACTGGGCCAGAGACTGAACATTCCCTCGCCCCGTGATCGTCTGCGCGATGTCGCGGGTAAGCGTCACCGGCTGTCCCCAGGGCGCACCGGCGACCCAGCCGCATCGTTTCAGATAATTGGCGATGGACGCGAACACGTCGGCTTCGCTTTTCCAGATGTCGCGTCGCCCGTCGCCATCGCCATCCACCGCATAGCTGAGATAGGCGCTTGGCATGAATTGCGGCTGCCCCATGGCGCCGGCATAAGACCCCATCATGCCCTCCGGCGTGATGTCCCGGTCATTGAGAATCCGCAGGGCCTTGAGCAGTTCACTGCGAAAAAAACTGGCGCGACGACCGTCATAGGCCAGCGTCGCCAGGGCATCGATGACCGAGAAAGTGCCGATTTTCCGACCAAAACCGGATTCGAGCCCCCAGATACCGACGATGACACGGGCGTCCACGCCGTATTGACGCTCGATCCGGGCAAGAAGCGAGTCGCGCGCCCGAAAAGCGGCCTGCCCCTCGGTAATACGCGACGGGCTGATGACCCGCTGCCGATACTGCGCCCAGGTCAGGGTGAACTCCGGCTGGTGACGATCGAGTTTCAGAACATGCGCATTGGGCGCTTGAGTCATGGCGAGCGCGCGCCCGACGATCTGGGCGTTCAGCCCATCGGCCAGGGCCTGTCGGCGAATGGATGCGAGAAAGTTCTCATAACGACCCGGGATCGCCGGAGCGGCGAGGCCACGAGCACTCGAAACGACACCGATGGTCGGAGCCACAACGGAACAGGACGCGACGAACGCGCGACGGTTGAGCATGATCGTGTGCATGTCCATGCAAAAGGGATGGCGCGGTCTGGCCGCTCTGCGCAGCCTACGGCGCAAGGGCCTGAGACACCATAGGCAATCACGTCCGCCTCCGTCCGCCGCGCCTGCATTCCTTATCGCTTTGAAATCTGACGGCACTTGCGTTTTGCGAGTTGCATGTCAAACCCGCCCGGTCATGAGCATCTCGTCTCCCTTCCATGAACCGGCCTGCGCCACGCGCTCTCTCTCTCAGGGCCCCGCATGCGGGAGGTTTCGCGCGCAGTGAATACGTTCTGGATGGTTCTGACACAGACGGCTCAGGGATCCTGGCTCGCGACATGGTGGGCCAAGGGGCTTACGATCATCATCGGGACGTTCATCCTCGAGGACGCAACGACCATTCTCGCGGCGATGGCGTGCGAAGATGGCAAGCTTGAGCGTCCGATCGCGCTGATTTCACTGTATATCGGCGTCGCGTTCGGCGATGTCCTGCTTTACGGTCTGGGCGCCCTGGGGGCGAAATGGACGCCGTTCCAACGTTGGATTACGTTGCCCAAACATGACCGAGGCCACGAATGGTTCTCCCGTCACGTGGTCAAGACCGTCATTGTCAGCCGCTTCATTCCGGGCGCCAGACTGCCCCTTTACACGGCCTGTGGGTTCTTCCGGGCGCCACTGGGGCGCTTCGCGCTCAGTGCCGTCGGAGCCACGCTGGTCTGGACATCCATCCTTTTCACCGTATCAGAACATGTCGGCAACTGGATGGAAGCCCACTTGCAAGGCTGGCGTTGGGTGGGAATGGCTGGTTTCGTCATAACGATCATTTTTGTGAGTCGGCTGATTGCGCGGCTTCAAAGTTTCAGCGACTGATGGGGCGATGCTACAGATTTATGACACCACCGAGGACCTGAACGCGCCAGAGCCAGACGCGGACGCGACGGCCCATCCGCTTTCGCTTTTCGAGTTCTGGCCCGGTTCCGTGTTCTACACACCCATCGTACTTTACTGGATTGCGATGGGCATCCGATATGGTGATTTCAGCATCCCCAGCGCCGCCAATCCCCACATCGAAACCGGGGGACTGTGCGGTGAACGCAAGACCGACATTCTCGACCTCGCGGGTCCCCTGGCCCGGCAGTGGATCGCTCCTTACATCGCGATCACGCTCGACAAACGCCATCGCGAGCAGGATGAGGTGCGCGCGCGCACCGCGATGAAAGACGCCGGGATTGGTTTCCCCGTCGTCGTCAAGCCGGATATCGGCTGCAATGGCACCGGCGTGAAACTCGTCCGTCACCCTGAAGATCTTGCATCGGTTCTGGCGCAATACCCCGGCAGCGTGCGGATCGTGCTTCAGAAGCTTATCGATCGCCCGATCGAAGCCGGCATTTTCTACATCCGGCACCCCGATGAAGCGAACGGACGCATTACGTCCATCACCTACAAGGACGTTCCCCACGTCATGGGAGATGGCGTTTCATCCATCGAGCAACTCATCATGCGCGATCGCCGGATGAGCCTCGTTCCCGAAATTTACCTTCCGCGCCTCGGCGACCGGCGCCATCACGTTCCGGCTCCCGGGCAGAGAGTCGAACTCGTCTTTACCGGCAACCACTGCAAGGGATCCGTATTTCGCGACGGCCGCGCCGATACCACGCCGGAATTGACCGCGCGCTTGGACGCCCTGATCAAGGACATTCCGGATTTCCACTTCGGCCGCATCGATGTCAAAGCCGATTCGATCGATGCGCTGAAAAGGGGAGAAGACTTCGAGATTATAGAGATCAACGGAGTCGGGTCGGAGGCGACCCATATATGGGACCGCAGAACGACCCTGTGGGAAGCTTATCGCGCGCAGTTCGAGCACTACAGCGCCACATTCCGCATCGGCGCCGCGAACCGCGCGCGAGGTTGGAAAACATGCGGCGCGTTCACGATGTTGCGGGCCTGGCGCAAGCAGCGCCGGATGCTCGCCTCCTACCCGCTGAACGATTGACCGCGTTCAACCCCCGCCCAGCGCGCCTCCGAAAATATAATTGCTGACCTGCTGCTCCAGCGAAAGCTGATCGCGCGTGTCCGATATGACCGCACCCGCCGCCAGCGATTCAACGGCTTTGCCCGGCGTGATCTCCAGAGCGTTATCGGACGTCATCGTCGGTGCGACGATTCCAAGAACGCTATCCTTCGGCAGGTGAAGCCGGGAATCGACCACGAAGGCGACATCGGCAAGCTGGGTCGCCGGATCGAGGGTGATGTCACGGACCCGCCCGACCTCAACCCCCGCCAGAAGAACCTTGGCGCCAGCGTGCAGCCCATTAGCCGAGTTGAAACGGGCATGCAGCTCCGTCCCCCCCGCAATGCGACCGTGTTTCTGCGCGTCCGCATAAATACTGAAGCCGCACGCAACCCCGAGCACGAGAGCACTCGCGAGAATCGCCCCGCCCCGCTTTCCAGCAGCCATTTGCCTCGTCTCCTCGCGCAATCAATCTTCATGGGTCTTCGCGTGCCCGCATCGGACGGTCAAGCGGGGTTGCAGCATTCGCGTGCGTGGTGCACGAGAGAGCGCATCCGTCGGTATCATGTCCGACGCATGGCCCGCCATCCGGGCCCCTGAACCAAACGGATCGCCATGACACTTGCCCAGGCCCTTTTTCTCGCCGTTCTGCAGGGTGTTACCGAACTCTTCCCGATCAGCAGCCTTGGTCACGCCGTTCTCATCCCTGCCCTTCTCCACTGGCATATCGATGAAAACGATCCCCTTTTCCTGCCGTTCCTGACGATGCTGCATTTCGGAACGCTGGTCGCCCTCCTGCTGGTTTTCGCCAGCGACTGGATTGCGATCATCGGTGGTGCGCTGGGACGTCACGGCCAGGCGCGACGGGAGCAGTCGATCCGGATTCTGGTCCTGCTGGTCGTAGGCACTCTGCCTCTCGTCGTGGTCGGAGGCGTATTTGAGCACAGGCTGCGCTCTTTTTTCGGCGCACCGCTCATCGTTGCCGTTTTCCTGATGGTGAACGGCTTCCTGCTATTTGCAACGGAATGGCTCAGAAGCTTGAAAGGCCGTCAGCCCCAGCGCGCGATTTCCGATATGTCGGCTGGAGACGCCCTGACGATCGGCCTGTGGCAATGTCTCGCGCTCTTCCCGGGAATTTCACGCTCCGGCGTGACCATGAACGGCGGTCTGCTGCGCGGCCTCGATCACGAGACCGCAGCCAAATTTTCCTTCCTGCTCGCACAGCCGGCCATTCTGGCCGCGACGGTTCATCAGGCGTTCAAGCTTCGGCATGTAACCATACCCCATGACGTCATGATCCAGTCCTGTCTGGCGGCGATCGTGGCCGGTGTCACGGCCGTGATCAGTACATTGACCCTTCTGCGGTATTTCCGGGGTCACGATCGCTGGGCGCTGACGCCCTTCGCATTCTATTGCCTGGGCGCAGGTTTCATTTCGATCGTATTACTCGTGTTCTGACGCGAGTCTCTGTTTCCCTCGCCGCAACGTTGCGGCATGTTAGGCCCATGACAGATTTGCGACAGGCCTGACCCTTATGGCACCCCACCCCTCGGCGCGGCCGGAATCCGCGCGTCGCAAACCTCTCGAACAGATCATGACCGAGTTTCAGACGCACGGTCTGAAACGTTCCCTGACCGCAACGCAACTGGTCCTGCTCGGGGTCGGGTCCACGATCGGGGCGGGTATCTACGTCATGACGGGCACGGCGGCCGCCCAGTATGCCGGGCCGTCGATCCTGCTCTCCTTCATCGTGGCGGCGCTCGCATGCCTCTTCACGGCTTTTTCTTACGGTGAACTCGCGTCATGCATGCCGGTATCCGGCTCCGCCTATTCCTATGCTTACGTCTCCATGGGCGAACGGGCGGCGTGGACAGTAGGATGGCTGCTTCTTCTGGAATACGGAATTTCCTGCGCGGCAGTCGCGTCGGGACTTTCAGGCTATGCGACCAGCCTGTTGTCCGGATTCGGATTGCATGTTCCGGCGGCTCTGAGCCAGGCGACGCTCCAGACGCTCCCCGGTAGTAATGGCGAGGCCATCGGAGCCGGCTGGAGGCTCGATTTCGTTGCGGTCTTCGCGATCGCCCTCGTCGCAGCTTTCCTTGCGAAGGGCGTGCAGGAATCCGCCCGGATCAACACGATTATCGTCTGTGTCAAGGTCGGCGTTCTCTTCGTCTTCATGGGCTTTGGCCTATTCGCCCTTCACCCTGAATACTGGCACCCGTTCATCCCCCCTTCGGAAGGCGGTTTCCGGTTCGGCATTCCCGGCATCTTTCGCGGCGCCTCCGTCATATTCTTTGCCTATGTCGGCTTCGAAGCGGTCTCGACCGCGGCGTCGGAAGCGCGCAATCCGACACGGGACGTACCGATCGGCATTATCGGCAGTCTGCTCATCTGCACGCTGGTCTATATCTCTGTCGCGTCCGTATTGATTGGTGTCGTTCCGTACAGAGACCTCAACGTGGCCGATCCCCTGGCCGTGGCGGTGCGGGCCATGCACCAGCCATGGCTTGCCCTACTCGTCAACATTGGCGCGACCGTCGGTCTGTGCTCGGTTCTGATGGGGCTGATGTATGGTCAGATTCGCATCTTCTTTACGATGTCGCATGACGGGCTCGTATCCCCGCTGTTCGGACGTGTACATCCGCGCTTCCAGACGCCCGTGATCGGCACCATTCTCGTCGCCTGCATGGTCGCGTTCGCTTCCGCCGTCCTGCCAATAGACATCATCAGTGATCTCGTAAGTCTCGGAACCGCATCCGCTTTCGGGATCGTGTGTTTCACCGTAATCTGGCAGCGGAATGCCCGTCCCGACATGGACCGTCCGTTCACCGTACCTCTGGGCGGGATCACCATCGGTGGAATCTGGATTGGAACCGCCCCCGCGCTTGGGATATTCTTCGCGCTTGTGATGACCGTTCCCCTGTTCGTCGACGTATTCAACGCCCTGTTCAAAGGCAATCCGGTCCCCGCGGGGCTCCTCATGACTTATGTCGGCGTCGGCATCGCGGTCTATCTTGGCTATGGTCGTCGACATTCCAAAATGGGAAAGCTGGCGGACTGACCTCCGCCACCTTTCAGCAGATCCCTGAGGCAGACCAAAGACCCGCGCGGTCGCACAGCCCCCCGCAACCCTTCGAAATGGCTCACTTTCAGAGCCATTTTCACGCATTGAAAATTCCCGTTTCAAAAGTTCGGCGTGAGCGGTTGACATCAAACCTCTCGCCATCTAATTCCCTGCCACCGGTCGCGATGGCGGCGTAGCTCAGCGGTAGAGCAGGGGAATCATAATCCCTTGGTCGGCGGTTCAAATCCGTCCGCCGCTACCATCCGGCCGGTCCTTCTCTTTTCAAATACCGAAAAAATAACGCCGCAACGCTATCATGGCATGGCGCGACGCCGTACATTCCCGCCATGAAAGCGCCCCTCGCCGTCGTCACAATGACCTATAACGAAGCCGAGCTTCTGCCCGTCTGGCGGAGTCATTATGCGGCCCAGGTCGGCGAAAGCGCGTGCCATGTGATCGATCATGGTTCCGACGATGGATCGACGCACGATCTTGGCAGAATCAATGTGCTTAGAATACCAAGATCGCCGCAGGATGATGACCGACGCGCGACGGCCATTTCTCTTTACTGTGCAGCGCTTCTCCAGTGGTACGACGCCGTCATCTATGTCGATGTGGACGAACTACTCGTCGCCGACCCCGCTCTCTTTCCCGATCTCGTAACTTTCGCCGCATGCTGGCCCGAACCGATCGCCACAGCGACAGGTTTCGATGTGATCCACGTGGACACCGAAGAAACGCCCATCGATTGGAGCCGACTCGTATCACTCCAACGCCGCTGGCTTCGCTTCTCAAGTGCGATGTGCAAATGCGTTCTTATTCGCCAGCCCGTTGTCTGGGCTCCGGGATTTCACAATGCGAACATCCTGCCCCACTTCAACGCACCCCTCTTTCTGTTTCATCTCCGCTATGCGGACCATGACGCCGGCATAAGGCGTCTCCAGCGCACCCGAACGCAACCCTGGGCGTACGAGAACGCTGGCGCCCATCAGCGCATGCCGGATATGGAGTGGTCATCCATGCTTGGTGGCATGGCGGGACTTCCACAAAATACGGACGTGTCTCTCACTACAGACTGCGGGGATCTCCGTCACTGGCGGGATAGGCTGCTCTCCAGCACGAGAGATCGCGCGGCAGACCGCTACAAACTCGATCTTCATTTGAGTGGCGACGCACTCTGGGCGCTTCCGGGCCGCTTCAGAGGACGCTTCTGAAGAGCGGCGATAGAAAGTCCCTCAAACGTAAACATCCGCCTTGCCGTACCGAATGGCAAGACAAGGCGGATGTTTACAACGCAGTTTATTGTGAAAATCAGTCCGCCGTTGCCTCGGAAACAGCCTCTTCTTCCTCGGGAACATGATTGGATGGCTGTTCTTCACCGTCCGGGCCACGGCGGTCGCCTGGCTGCTCAGAATACGCACGCTGGCGCGCCGCATGACGTTCCTGACGCTCGACCTGACTTTGCTGGGCAGCCTGATTCATCGCGTTGAGAATGCGAAAATAATGCTCGGCATGCTGAAAATAGGCTTCAGCGAGAATACGGTCGCCTGTACCGGTCGCATCCCGCCCAAGCTGAAGATATTTCTCGAATAGTTGCTGCGCCGTTCCACGAACGCGGAGGTCGGGACCATTACTATCGAAAACATGGTTTCTGTTGAGAGGCGTCTGCCCGTTACTCTGACGTGACCCACCGCCCCCGCCGCTTGGACGGTGATGGGGCCTTCTCATACGTTTCATGTTCATGAATCTGCCGAAGCACTTTCGTTTTCGCAGTTACGTTCAATCAGGCATGAAAACCGACGACGGCACTGCCGGGAATTAACGACCCTGGTTTGTAAACCTGAGAGGTCGGGCACCAAGCCGGACCTTATGATTTGCCGAGAGAAAACGATTTTTCAGACCGCCCTGACGCAAACCGAACGGGAACCAGGATCTGCGACCAAGCCGCGCTCACCAGACACTCCGTTCTTCACGCGTCTAACAGGAACATGCCTTTTTGACAACCGTTATTTAAATTCGACCGCCGGTCCAGCAGTCCTTTCAATCAGAAGGGCGCGGCCAATTCCGCCAAGGTCTTTGCGCACACCTCTAACCCTCAGTTCCATGTCGAGGGCAAGGCGCGCGACGTCCTCGTCCTGACCCTGACCGAGTTCGAAAATCGCGAGCCCGTCATCTGTCAGAAGGCGTCCCAAAGCCCCAATCAGCAGCCGGTACGCATCCAGACCATCCGTTCCCCCGTCGAGCGCACTGGCTGGTTCAAAGATTCGCACTTCCGGCATGAGAGACGAAATGACGTCTGTTTCGATATAAGGCGGATTGCTCAGAACCACGTCAAAACGTCCCTGTAGTGCATCCGCCCAATGACCACATAGAAAAGCGCTGCGCTCCCGCAATCCGTTCCCTGCCGCATTGCGAGATGCCAGAACCGCCGCGTCCGCCGACAGATCCACACCAACACCGAACGCATTCGGATACTCTGCCAGCGCCGCAAGAAGAAGGCATCCGGTGCCCGTCCCCAGATCAAGAATACGCAAACGCGATTGGCGTTCCGGACGGGCCTCCAGCAAGGCCTCGATCAAGGTTTCGGAATCGCCGCGAGGCACCAGAGTGGCCGGGGAAACGGCAAGATCAAGCGTCCAGAACCCTGTCCGTCCGGTAATGAGCGCCATGGGCTCGCGCATGCGGCGACGATCCACGGCCTGTTGAAAGCGCTTTGCGGCGTCTTCGGACATGACGTCACGCGTCAGAAGGGCTGTGAGATCGATTTGCAAAGCCCAGGCGGCCAGAAAGCGGGCCTCGCGACGCGAATCCTCGATACCCGCCTGACGCAGAAGGTCGGCGGCATCAGCAATCAAATCCCTCAGATTAAATTTTTTCAGGCTCATTCTCTCATGCTTACGCGCTATAAGAGGCGGCATGAAATCGATTTTTTCCGCTCTCATCGTGCTTTGTGCCACACAAGCCGCGCATGCAGGAGAGTTCACGGTGATTGACGATCGGGCCGATGTCGAAATCTCCGAAGTTTCCCGCCTTTACATCGACGGCAATCTGGCCGCGGTTTTTCGCCTCGACGAAAAAAGCGATCGTATCGTCAAGAAAGTCATGACGCCGGTTGGACGATTGAATCACGATTATGCTTTGTGCGGCGAGATCACGATTACGAACGATCGCGGCGAGAAAGAAACCCATCGCGTCAGCAGCGAAGGCGTCCTCAACAATCCGGACGGGCGCGTCTTCATGGCGTACGGCACGAACAACTTCACGGATTTCTATCTGCTCGACCCTAATGACCCCAATGCCGTGACCCATCACGCGGGCGCCACGAAAGTCTGCGCGGCGCCGATCAGCTGAAGGCGACGGTCAGTTGAAAGAAGAGGATCAGATGCCCTGATCGGCGAGCAGCGCGGCCTGCTCATCCTGCGTCAAGGCATCCACGATTTCGTCAAACTCCCCCATCATGACGCGATCGATCTTGTGGAGCGTCAGATTGATACGATGATCCGTCACCCGCCCCTGCGGGAAATTATAGGTGCGAATACGCTCCGAACGGTCTCCGGTGCCAACCTGCGATTTCCGATCGGCCGCACGGCTGGCATGGGCATGGGCGCGCTCCCGTTCATAAAGGCGGGCCCGAAGGATCTTCATGGCTTTCGCACGGTTCTTGTGCTGACTTTTCTCCTCCTGCATGGCCACGACGACGCCGGTCGGAAGATGCGTGATGCGTACAGCGCTCTCCGTCTTGTTGACGTGCTGACCGCCCGCGCCCGAGGCTCGGTAGACGTCGATGCGCAGATCGCCTTCGTCGATGGCAACGTCAACCTCCTCCGCCTCGGGAAGAACAGCCACCGTCACGGTCGAGGTATGGATACGGCCCTGACTCTCGGTCGCGGGCACGCGCTGCACGCGATGAACGCCGGATTCGTATTTGAGGCGCGCGAAAACCGACCGTCCCGAAATCGTCGCGATGCCTTCGCGCAAACCACCGAGATCGCTTTCGGCATATTCCATCGTCTCGAAACGCCAGCCATGCAGATCTGAAAACCGTTTATAGGCTCCGAACAGTTCTGCCGCGAACAACGCGGCCTCATCGCCACCGGCTGCGGGACGGATTTCGAGAATGGCGCTGCGCTCGTTGGCCTCGTCACGTGGAAGCAGGGCTAGTCGGACCTGCTGGCGAAGGGACGGAAGCCGGTCCTCCAGACCCGCGATCTCGGACTGGGCCAGCGCCCGCATCTCAGGATCTTCCAGAAGACCCTGGGTCTCCCGAAGTTCAGCCTCCGCATCCTGACATGCGTGAATGGCCTGCACGACAGGCTCGAGTTCCGAAAATTCGCGAGATGCCTGGACGAACGCCTCGCCCGTGCTCGCATCGGCCATCAGCGCCTGCAACTCGTCATAGCGCGCAACGATGCGCTGAAGACGCTCGTCAAATGCCACGGACTAGATCCCTGACGTCAGGACGCGCGGCAGTTCAGGAATCGCCACTTCGCGCTGGGCTCGTGTCGCAAGTTCTCGAAGCTGCACGTTGCCGCGGGCAAGCTCATCATCCCCAAGCAGAACAACATACGAGGCGCCCGACTTCACAGCGCGTTCCATACGCTTCTTGACCGAGCCACGCATTTCCATCTCGACGCGAAGCCCGACTTCCCGCAGGGACTGCGCCACGCGGATCGCGGCATTCAGCATGTCGTCGCCCATCGGGATCACGATGATCCCGTGGTCTTGCGCGGGTGTCTCGTCGAGAAGAAGCGCGAGACGTTCGATGCCGCCAGCCCAGCCGATGGCCGGTGTCGCCGGACCACCCATCTCCGAGACGAGCCCTTCATATCGGCCTCCGGCCAGAACCGTACCCTGCGCGCCAAGCTTGTCGGTCGTGAACTCAAAGGCCGTGTGGCTATAATAATCCAGACCGCGAACAATCCGGGGATTTTCGACGAACGGCACCCCAAAAGCAGCGAGTCCGCGTCGTAGCCCGTCCCAGAACCGTTTGGATTCGCCATTCAGATAATCACCGAACGCGGGAGCATCCTCGAGAAGCGCGCGGTCCTGCTCGGATTTGCTGTCCAGGATGCGCAACGGATTGGCTTCCAGCCTGTCGCGGCTTTCAGAAGAAAGAGCGTCTCTATGCGCGCGGAAGTAACCGACCAGCGCCTCGCGCCAGACCGTACGACTTTCGACATCGCCAAGCGTGTTGATTTCGAGCGTCACGGAATCCGTAAGTCCCAGAGCACGAAGGATCGCGTAACCCATAGCGATCGTTTCGGCATCTGACGTCGGGTCCGAAGTCCCCAGATACTCCGCGCCGATCTGATGAAACTGCCGGAAGCGCCCCTTTTGCGGGCGCTCGTAGCGAAACATCGGGCCGTTATAAAAAACTTTCTGCGGCAATGTCTGCGTCAGGCCATTCGTGACGAGTGCACGACAGATGGCCGCCGTGCCTTCCGGACGCAGCGTCAGGCTCTCGCCGCCGCGATCTTCGAAGGTATACATTTCCTTCGTGACCACGTCCGAAGTGTCGCCCAGCGTGCGGGAAAACACGCGCGTGTCCTCGAAGATGGGCGTGGCCCATTCTTCGTAGCCGTAAGTCGCCGTCACGCGTCGCGCCGTATCGACCACATGGGCATGACGACGCGCTTCTTCACCGATCAGATCATGTGTGCCGCGAGCGGGCTGAAGTCCACTCATCGATCAGGCAACCGGGTCCATCTGTTTGGCCGTGGTATCCGCGACCTTGCCAGCCTCGATATCGGAGACGCGCTGCTCGACCAGTTCGACGATATGCTCGATCATGCCATTGGCATCCATCGTATGGTCCTGCTTGCCGGCGGAATACACCATGTGCCGCCCCGATCCGCCGCCCGTCACGCCGATATCCGTCATGAGCGCCTCACCCGGACCATTGACGACACAGCCGATGATCGAAAGGGTCAGCGGTGTCTTGATATGCGCCAGACGGTCTTCAAGCGTCTGCACCGTCTCCACGACATTGAAGCCCTGACGCGCGCAGGACGGACATGAAATGATTTTCACGCCTCGATGACGCAGGCCGAGCGACTTCAGGATATCCCAGCCGACCAGCACTTCCTCTTCGGGCGCCGCGGAAAGCGAAACACGCATGGTATCGCCGATTCCGGCCCAGAGCAGGTTGCCAAGACCTATCGACGACTTGACCGTGCCGGCACGCTTCGACCCGGCCTCGGTAATGCCGATATGCAGCGGATGATCGCATGCATCGGCAAGCTGCTGATAAGCTGTCACCGCCATAAACACATCCGAGGCTTTCACGCTGATCTTGAACTCGTGAAAGTCGTGGTCCTGAAGGATTTTCGCGTGTTCGAGCGCGCTTTCAACGAGCGCCTCGGGGTTAGGCTCGCCATATTTTTCAAGCAGGTGCTTTTCCAGCGACCCCGCATTGACGCCAATACGGATCGAGCAGTTGTAATCGCGCGCCGCGTTGACGACTTCACGAACGCGCTCGGGACTGCCGATATTGCCGGGATTGATCCGCAGGCAGGCCGCACCGGCCTTCGCGGCCTCGATGGCGCGCTTGTAGTGGAAGTGGATGTCGGCCACGATCGGCACGTTCACTTCGCGCACGATCTCCGCGAGCGCCGCCGTGCTGTCCTGATCCGGGCAGGACACGCGCACGATATCGACCCCGGCCAGTTCCGAACGACGGATCTGTTCGATCGTCGCCTGGGCATCAGACGTCAGGGTGTTGGTCATCGTCTGGACCGAGACGGGCGCATCTCCGCCCACAGCGACCTTGCCGACGTGGATCTGGCGAGATTTGCGACGTTCAATGTGCTGATACGGGCGATAGCTGCTCATGATCTGTCCTTCCAGACGGGCGATCCGGCCCAGGGCCAGAGCGAGAGATGTGCCATTCGCGGCAGTTCGGACGATGCTCTAGCGCGGTTGCGCCAAATGTTCCAGTTGCCCCGCATTCAGGCGGTCGGTTTCGCTTGAATTCGTGGCGGGAGTCGCCGCTGGTGCCGGACGGCTCCGGGGGACGGTATTTTCGGCGGCGACCGGACGGGCAGGGACAGACGTCGTGTCCGGCGTCGCCCCGGCGAATTTGCCGCCAACGATATCATAAGCGGAGACGGGCACGCCTCGCAAAACCGCACCAGCCCGACCGAGCGGTCCCGTCGTCACGTTACCGGCGCGAAGCGTGATGCCGCCGGCGTTGCCGACCGTCATACGATAGGGCGCGCCCGAACCATCCGCCTGCCAGTTTTCTCCAGCCTTCAGGACCCGGTTCAGGACGACGCCGCCATTATGATCCTTGATTTGCACCCAGGAGTCGGCCGAAGCCTCGACGACAATCGCATCCGGCGAAAGGGTCGATGTCACGGGTGAAGACGCCGCTTCCTGCGGCATGACCGCCGGGACAGAGTTCACGGCAGGAGCAACCGATGGCGGCACACCCGTCGCCGGTGCGGACGGCGAGGATGCCGTTTCCGGTGTGGACGGGCCCGGATCTGGAGCCGTGGCACCTGAAACCGGGGTGCCCGGAACTGCGGCGGCTGTCGTCGGTGCGCTCCGTGGAGTCGGAGCTTCACCGCGTTCGGGCAGTACCGACGCAATCTGCGGAGACGTCGTACCTTTTTCCGTAACGCCCGGCATAAGCTCGTTCGCGGGCGGAACATAACGCGCGGTTTCGACTGGGACCGCTGAAAAGTGATAGTAACCCGCATAGGCCGCCACCACGGCAACCAGACCAATTCCGACCCACAGGCCCAATGGTATGGTCCGGTCGCTGACTGGCTGCGGGAAGCTCAGCGGAGGGACGCGCTCCATGCTCGCTGGACTGCCCTGACGGAACCTGGAAACCATCGCGGCACCGTCGAGACCGAGAGCATCCGCGTAGGTGCGCAGAAAACCGACCGCGTATGCCGTACCCGGAAGCGTCGCGATCTTGCCGCTCTCGAGCGCCTCGATATAGACGACGCGAATACGAAGCCACGCTTCGACCTGGGTCAGCGACAGGCCAAGCTCTTCGCGTCTGGCACGCAGAACGGCGCCCAGGGAGTCCGGATCATTCTCCTGATGCACATCGTCCCCCTTACGGCCTGGGAGCCGGTTCGGGCTGGCGTCCGTCGGCGTCATCCAGCCGCAAGTTCAGGCACCCGGCGCGCCGACATCCGCTCATCGCGAAGAATCAGGGCGTCAACCGCCTGTTCGACAAGCGAATCGATGATGTCGCGCACGGGACGGATCGTTTTTACCATGCCAACACTCTGCCCCGCCATCACGGAACCTTCCTCGACGTCCCCTTCGATCACGGCGCGTCGCAGGGCGCCCGCCCAGAAATGTTCAATTTCAAGCTGTGCATCCTCACGGGACACTTCGCCTTTCTGGAAGCGGCCCAGAACGTCGGCCTGATGCGCCATGAAGCGACGGGTTCCGCTGTTCGTCAAGCCACGAACAGGGATCACCGGGAAACGCTCGTCGAGCTGACTGGAGGTTATGGCGTCCCGTGCGCTGGCACGAATAAAGGCTTTCTTGAAATGCTCATGGGCGATGCTCTCGGCGGAGGCTGCGAACAGGGTTCCGAGCTGAGCACCTGCCGCGCCTCGCTCCAGATAGCTCAGGATGGCATCACCACGGCCAAGACCACCAGCCACAAACACCGGCACGTCACTGACATAGGGCAAAATTTCCTGGACAAGGACATTGAGCGAAACGGGACCGACATGACCGCCAGCCTCCGACCCCTCGATCACGAGTGCTTCGATGCCAAGCTTTACGAGCCTCTTGCCCAATGCCAGCGCGGGCGCGAACGCGATGGCCCGCGCGCCACCGTCACGGACCTGCCTGATCGTCGCGCCCGAAGGCACGCCACCGGCGAGAACCACATGCGTAACCTCATGCTCAAGACAGACAGCGACGAGCTTCTCCAGCTCAGGATGCATGGTGATCAGGTTCACGCCAAAAGGTCGATCCGTCAGCGCCCTCGTGGCCGAGATCTCCTCGGCCAGGCGTTCCGGCTGCATGGCGCCACAGGCAATCACCCCGAAACCACCCGCGTTGGAAATCGCGGAAACGAGATGACGTTCACTGACCCAGGACATCGCTCCGCCGAGGATGGAGACCTCGCTACCCAGAAAATCGCATCCGGCCTGCCACAGGTCCTGAAGCTGGCGGCGGGCGATCGCGCGGCGATTCACATCGTTCACGGCGTTTTCCATTTTACTGCGCATCCAGGCCGAAGGCCGTATGGAGCGTGCGAACGGCAAGTTCCGTGTATTCCGCGCCGATCAGCACGGAAATCTTGATTTCGCTGGTCGAAATGACCTGAACATTGATGCCGCGATCCGCGAGCGTCTGAAACATCGTGCTGGCAATACCCGCATGCGAGCGCATTCCCATGCCCACGACGCTGATCTTCACGACATCGCTGTCACGCGCCAGCTCGCCATAGGAAATATCGGCGCGACAGCCCTCGAGAACTTCGAGCGCCCGGGCCTCGTCGGCCTTCCCAACCGTGAACGTCAGGTTGGTCATGCCATCGGCGCCCGTGCTCTGGACGATCATGTCGACATTCACGCCATTGCGCGCCAGCGGCGTGAAGATCGCAGCGGCGATGCCAGGACGGTCCGGAATACGCCGGATCGAGATCTTGGCCTCATCGCGCGAATAGGCGATGCCCGTAACAACCTGCTTTTCCATAATCTCGTCCTCGTCCACCACCAGCGAGCCCGCATCGTCACACGGAGGTTCAAAGCTGGAGAGCACCCTCACCCGTACCTTTTCCTTCATCGCCAGGCCAACGCTGCGTGTCTGAAGAACCTTGGCCCCGACGGACGCCAGCTCGAGCATTTCCTCGAAGGAGACGCGTTCCAGCTTGCGGGCTTTCTTCACGATCCGCGGATCGGTCGTGTAGATGCCGTCCACATCGGTATAGATGTCGCATCGATCCGCATTGATGGCCGCCGCCACGGCCACGGCCGATGTGTCGGAGCCGCCGCGCCCCAGCGTCGCGATGCGTCCGTCCGGACCGATGCCCTGAAATCCGGCAATGACCGGCACTTCGCCGGACGCCATGCTGGCCAGCAGAGCGGCGCCGTTGACCCCCTCGATGCGCGCTTTCCCATGCGCCTCATCCGTGCGCAAGGGAATCTGCCACCCGAGCCATGAGCGCGCTGGAACGCCCAGCTTTTGCAGCGCGATCGCCGTCAGACCACTTGTCACCTGCTCGCCACTCGCGACGACGGCATCATATTCACGAGGGTCGAAGAGAGGATCGAGGCTTTCACAGTAACCGACCATGCGATTGGTCACGCCCGCCATCGCCGACACGACGACGGCAACCTGATGGCCCTGGTCATAAGCGTGCTTTACGCGCTCGGCCACAGCGCGAATACGATCGAGATCAGCAACGGAAGTACCCCCGAACTTCATGACGATCCGGGTGCGGGGCGTAGACATCGTGCACTTGGCTCCGATACGAAACGGACAGGGTCTTTTCGCCATACCCGGACTCTGCTCGCCGGATCTGACAATGAAGGCAGGGAAAGGCCGGGTCCATTACCGATTTCAAGGCATCTCGTCCAGTGCGGAGCGCATATGGCAGACATGTCAACAAGGTTACACAATGTCACAAACTACATCGTCCTCGGTCTCGGAACAGGAAATCGCACGCTTCGGACAGCTCGCGCGCGACTGGTGGGACCCCCAAGGGCCCATGCGTCCGCTCCATGACATGAACCCGCTGCGGACGCGCTGGGTGGAAGAACGCGTCCGGCCCCTGCAAGACGTCGGACACAAATCGCTTCGACTGCTCGATATCGGATGTGGCGCGGGACTGGCGAGCGAAGCCTTCGCGAAATTCGGATTTGAGGTCTGCGGGCTCGATGCATCTCCCGACGGGATCGAGGCCGCCCGCGCGCATGTCGCCACCTACCCTCTGCCAGCCGGTGCGGGAGACCTGTCTTATCGCTGCGGGAGTGCGGAAGAGCTTTGTGCCGAGAAGCAGACATTTGACGTCGTGACGGCTCTCGAAGTCATCGAGCATGTCACGGACCCGCAACAGTTCATGCATCTGCTGGCGAGCCTGACCCGCCCCGGCGGCATGGTCTGCGTATCGACCATGAACCGCACGTTGCGCGCGTTGGCCGTCGCCAAGATCGGCGCCGAATACATCGCACGCCTCCTGCCCAAAGGCACGCATGACTGGAAGAAGTTCATCAAGCCCGACGAACTCGCCGCCATGGGACGTGCGGCGGGACTGCGCATGACCGATATCGCGGGCATGAGCTTCACGCCGACGATGTGGCGGACGACGCGCGACACGTCGATCAATTATATCGCGATGTTCACACGCGGCTGAGACCTCGACGAACGCGTTCCTGCGGGCATGCGCTCCGCAGGAACTTCCGCGAGATCAGCCCACCGTGTCCAGAAACGCAAAGGTCGTCGGACTGCCGACCGGTGTAAACTGTCCGGTAAAAGCGATTTCACCTGTATGCGGATCGACCTTGAAAGACGTCACGGTGTCGCTGCGCTGGTTGGCGCAGAAGATGAAAGAACCGGACGGATCCAACATCATGGCCCGGCCATAATCGGCATGCATCCAGGCTTCGTCCTGAAGCTTGAGCGTGCCGTCTTCCGCGATGGTGAAAACCGCCAGAGAATCGCCCAGGCGATTGGATGCGTAGAGAAATTTCCCGTTCGCGGAAATGATGATCTCCGCCGCGAGCGTGCTTCCGCGGAAATGCGACGTCACGGTGCTGACCGACTGAAGATTCGATATCGCCCCCGTCGCCGGATCGAAGCTCGATACGATCACCTTCGAGTCCTGCTCGCACAGATTGTAAATCAGCTTGCCGTTCGGCGAAAAAACGAAGTGACGGGGAGCCGAGCCCGGCGTCATGTCATAATAGGGCTTCGCTGCGGGTTCGAGCTTGCCGGTCGCCAGATTCAGATGCCACACATAGATTCTATCCAGTCCGGCATCGTCCGCCAGTACGAAGTGGCCACTCGGATCGCTGGAGATCATATGGGGATGAGACCCGGAATGATCCGAGACAGCAAAATTTCCCTGCGGATTATCGGCAGCCCTCTCCGGCTGTCGCGGCCCCGAGTTATGCACGACGTCTGTCACCTCTCCCAGAGAGCCGTCGGGACGAATGGGCAGAACCGCGACGCAGCCGCCATTATAATTCGCGACCAGGACATAGCGACCGGAATGATGAACGCTCAGATGAGCCGGTCCGGCGCCGCCGGAACTGACGGTATTGAGCTTTTTGAGCGAACCATCGCTCCGGTCCACGGCGAAGGCGGTGACCGCACCGTGTCCGGCCTTGTTGTAATCGCTGATTTCGCTGAGCGCGTAGAGGAAGCGATGATCCTGCGAAAGCACGATGAACGACGGACTGGCAATATCGGTAAAGGTCGTCACCGGCGTCAGAACGCCGGTCTGTCGATCCATTTCAAAAACGGCGATGCCCTCGCCATTCCCTTCCACACCTGGAGGGCAGTGTTTGGTATAACCACCGACGAAGCAGATTGTGCGGGACGCCTTTGCGGGGAGCGAAGACGGAATGCTGTCCGATGTCGTCTGCGCAACGCCCTTGCGTGCGCAGACCAGGCCAAACGTTCCCGCGATCATCAGTCGACGCGTCAAATGGGCAGAATGCATGTTGGACTTCCTCGATAACGCCCCTGCCCGTCCGTCTTTTCTCGGCATCGCCGGCAGTGAAATCAGGCTGGCATTTTGCAGGCTTCCCCAATCGTACCACGATAACGCGTCCACGTCTGGGTCTCGCCGAAAAGTGTAATGCCAAGGATGTAACCGCGCAGCTTCAGAACGTCCGGTTGGGGAGACCAGATTTTGGAGTCATAAACTTTGCCGGTCTGTGGGTCGAGAATATGGCCGCCCCAGTGTCCATGTTCCTCCGCTCTGAAACCCGTCAACATCATGAGTCCGCATTGCGGACGCCCGTTCACGTCCTTGGGCATCTCCCCTTCGTACTGCATGCCAACCAGCTTGCCGCAGAGTTCTCCGCCGCAATGTCCGATGAGGAACACCCCATCGTGGTCCTGGGCCAGCCAGTAGCCTTCTACGTCGAGCACTGGATTACCCCGTGTCTGCGCACAGGCCGATCGTGGTGTCAGCCCGCATCCGGCCATGAAGAGCATCGCAAGGAAGATATGGCACAGCCCTTTCGAGCGTCTCGACGCAAACTCAAGCATCCGACCGCTTACCCCACGGCAAGGCCACATAATCGATTCCCTCATCGTTAAGCCGTTCCCGACCTTCGTCATTCAGAGTGCCGTAGATACCCTTCGCGGGCAATTCTTCGCCACCGTCGACAAGATCTCGCCGCGCGATCGCCTCATCGGCAAAACGCTCGCCCACATTATCGCACTGCGTCTCGACATATCTTCGCATATGTCGAAGGAGCGCATGCGCCATGTCCTGCGGCGCGGCCTGAGCGGCCGGTCCATGAGAGCGACCCAGCGCCGGTGCCATCAAGGCTTTCTCGACACGGGTCGTTCCGCAGCATGGACATTCGATCAGGAGTTTTTCCGCCTGAGAATCGAAATCAGCTCCAGTCCGAAACCACCCATCAAACTCATGGCCGGATCCACATCGAAGCTGAAACCGAATCATGCAATGCCCAGCATCTCGTTCAGAAGCCCGGATCGGTCGAGCGCCATCAAATCAGTACAGCCACCGATGGCTTTTTCATCGATGAAAATCTGCGGAACCGTCGTGCCGCCACCGGAACGACGAATCGCATCGTCTCGTTCGTGGGTCCCTCGTGGCGCGTTGATTTCGGTAAAGGCGACGTTTTTATCGCGCAGGATATCCACCGCGTGGACGCAGTAGGGGCAACCCGGCTGCGTATAGATTTCAACTCTGGCCATCTTCCCCTTCGCTTTCCGACGCGAACCGTTCTGTACGCGCGGCGACAAGCAGATCAACGGATGTGGCGCCCGCGTCAAGGAGGGCAAGAGTACAAACCCGAGCCGTCGCCCCCGTCGTGAGGACATCATCGATCAAAAGAACACGCTTGCCTTCGACTGCCGGTACAAACTGACGCCTTACCACGATCGCCTTTTGAACTTCTCGAGCCCTTTCCCGCGACGGAAGCCGCGCGAGAGATTGCGTCATGACGGCCCGTTTCAATACGTCAGGGATGCATGTTGGCATCCCCTTGCCCCGCGCCAGAGCACGCGCCAGCAGGGCGGCCTGATTATATCGCCTTCGCAGAAGGCGCGTCCAATGCAGCGGAACCGGGATCAGAAGGTCGTTCCCGATCAGCAGATCACTGCCCGCGCGCTTCATGAACGACGCGAGGAGGCGCGCGTTTTCCGTCCGGTCCGCATATTTCAGCGGCAAGATCAGCTTTCTTGACCACTCATCATAAACGAAAGCGGCGCGCGCCTGTCTCCAGGGGGGTAGGCATGCTTCGCATACCGCACAACGCCCCGAGTGACCCAGAAACGCCTTCTCGGGCACCGGTACCGCACAGGAAACACAACAGGGCCGCCCGATGATCCGGAGATGCATGAAACACTCCGCGCAAAACGCGCCGGAACCGGAGGTCTCCGCGCCACAACAATGGCAGACGGGCGGCAGAATGAAATCGAATGTCATAGAAGCCAGGCGTCGCGGGGCAAGCAATGACACGACCGACCCCATTAACCGATGACGGTCAGCGTCACCCGAGACGCATCGATGAGGACTTTGCCGACATCCGCAAAGTTAACTGTCACACGTGCCCCGATCACCGACTGGACCTGCCCTTTCCCCCATTCGTCATGCTCCGGATGCATGACGATCTGCCCGGGCTCCAGAAACGCATTGAAGGGATAATCGCGCTGCGTCGTTGACACCTGAAAACACCCTGATCCGACCAGACACCTCGCCGATAAATCGTCGGGAGCTTCTTTTTTTTCAGACGATCACGGCTTGAGATGCAGCCGTCGCGCCCTGATTTATTCTCGGGCGCGACGCCTTGAACACATTTATCAGTCCAGGACTCTACTGGACCATACGTCCCGTCACCAAATGACTTCAGACATATTTCTTAATGAATTCTTTCACTGCCGGACCAAGATCTGGACGATCTATTGAAAACGCAATCTGGGCCTCCAGAAAGCCCGCCTTATCGCCACAATCATACCTTGTGCCTTCGTAACGCAGGCCATGGAACGGTTCATGCCCGATCAATTTGGCCATGGCATCGGTCAGCTGAACCTCGCCGCCCGCACCGCGCTCGAGCTTTGCGAGGTGTTTCATCACGCCCGAGGTGAGGACATAACGTCCGATGATCGAAAGATTCGAAGGGGCGTCTTTAGGGTCTGGTTTCTCCACAAGCCCCTTGACTTCGACCATCCGTCCATCATCATGGCCGACTTCGAGGATGCCGTAGCGGTTGGTGTGTTCATTGGGCACTTCCGTGACCGCAACGACGTTGCCACCCGTGGTGTTGTACGCATCGACCAACTGAGCAATACATCCGCGATTGCTCTTGACGATATCGTCCGGAAGCAAAATCGCAAACGGATCGTCGCCGATAAACGCACGTGCGCACCAGATCGCATGGCCAAGACCCATAGGCTCCTGCTGACGCACGGCCACCAGAGACCCGGCCTCGATCGCGGAAGGGGCCAGAGCGTCCAGCGCGGCCTGCTTGCCGCGCTCGCGCAAAGTGGTCTCAAGCTCGAATGCGACGTCAAAATAATCGATCAGACTATCCTTGCCGCGCCCGGTGATCAGGCAGAACTGCTCGATCCCGGCCTCACGCGCCTCATCGATCGCGTACTGGATCAGCGGACGATCGACGACCGGCAGCATCTCCTTTGGCATGGCCTTGGTCGCGGGAAGAAAACGCGTCCCCAGACCCGCTACGGGCAGAACAGCTTTTTTAAGTGGCTTGATCACAAGACTTCACCTCGTTTGGAAGCCGGACAGCGCAAAGCCTCACAAATCCGGCGGACGTTTTACCTCTATGGCCCAAAGATCCTGGTCGTTCAGAGAACGGACCCGATCTGCAATCGAAACCGGCCATTGACCCTTAACACAGCCCATGAATCTGGCAACAGGATGGCCGAACAACGTTCCATGCCGCGAGAGGGTTCCGCCATCCGCGCCGCAAACGCCGAAAGCCTCCCACAACGAGAGGGAGGCTTTATTCTTCTCATTTTTTCAGAAGAAACTGGTGCGGCCGAGAAGACTCGAACTTCCACAGGGTTTCCCCCACAAGCACCTCAAGCTTGCGCGTCTACCATTCCGCCACGGCCGCACCGTGACAAGCGGTCTGCTTTTGGGCATTACCGCTCGGACGAGAGGGGCTATAGCCGATGGACGAACCACACGCAATCACCACACCCGAAAAAACCGGGAATATTCTATGGCGGAGATCGAAAGCTCTGATCTCATATCCTGAAGCCATTGGTTTTATGGAAAAATATGTCCGATCCATACGCGACGGCAGCGCCGCCGAGCTGATATGGAGCCTCGAACACCCGCGTCTTTTTACGGCAGGCACATCCGCGAAACCGGAACATCTGATCAATCCGCTGGGCCTTCCGACCTATGAAGCAGGGCGCGGCGGTCAATGGACCTATCACGGCCCCGGACAGAGAATCATTTATCTCATGCTCGATCTGACACGCGCGCATGGACATATTCCACCGCGCGATCTCAGGGCGTTCGTAACAGGGCTTGAGCAGTGGATCATGACCGCCCTCGCCGCGTTCGGCATTGCTGGCGCCACCTATCCGGACCGGGTCGGGGTGTGGGTTTTGGATCCCCACACGAAAAAGGAAGCCAAGATCGCGGCCATCGGCATTCGCATCAGCCGATGGGTCAGCTGGCACGGAATTTCTCTGAACGTCGACCCGGATCTCGATGACTTCAATGGCATCGTACCCTGCGGCATTACGGAATATGGTGTGACGAGCCTGTCACGTTTTCACCCGGGAATCACGATCGAGGAAGCTGACGAGGCCCTCGCCCGCGCATGGGAGTCCGTGTTTGAAATGCCGCTCCGGCCGATTGTCCCGGATCGAAGTTTTTGAGCGTTCCCCTTCCCGGCACTCAACGCCGGGAAGGCTGACCGACAGGCTCCGATGCGCCATCCGCAAGATCGTAGAAGCGCAGCACGATGTGATGAGCGCGAGCATCGACACCGTCGAGGCCGATCAGGCGGAGGGCCTGTCCATCATCGGCGAACTGGAGGGTCAGCAACCCCTGGGAAGGGTTGTCGGCCTCCGCCGCCGAAAGCTGTAGAACCCCTTGGAGGCGTCGCACGGACGTCACCTTGACCGGAGCATCGAAACTCACGGGCGTTCGCAGCAAAAGGCCCAGAGGGTTCCGCGCCAGCGAAAGGCGCGTGACGGAACCGTTCGCCTCATCCCTGAGCACGATTTTCGTGCCCCCTGCCATCAGGTGCATCACGTGCGGCTCGTCGTAATCAAGGCGCAACTCGCCCGGAGCATAGACGAACCGCCCGGAACTTTCACTTCCGGCCTGCGGTCCGGTCTGGGTGAAGCCTCCTTGCAGGGAAGTGGTCCGGTTCAGATATCCGGCGATGCGCGCGGCATCCGAGCGTTCCGAGACGGAAAGACCGCTCGTGCCGCTTGTGGCGCATCCGGCAAGCAGCAGGAAGACGGTCACCGCCGCAGAAAGACGTGCTCTGCCAAAGAGCGCATTCATGCGCTCTTCTCGTCCTGAAGGATGAAGGAAGCCGAGTGTAGCCCGGACCGAAACTCATCTGCCAGCAACTCGTTGACCAGCCGGTGACGTGCAACGCGCGTGATCCCGTTGAATTTCGCGCTCCGCAGCCGGATCACGAAATGCGTCTCGCCATCTTCTCCCGCCTCGATGCGCGCATGATGATGGGCATGTTTTTTGCTGTCGTCCTTCAGTTCCAGAACCGATGGCGAGAGCTTCTCACGCAGGATGTTGACGATTCGCTGCGCGCGCGGGGCCAGCGCCTCCGTCGCGCCGAGGGTTTGCGTCATTTTGGTATCACTCCTTGCAACGCGGCATGCGTGAAGCACATAAAACCGATCATGCAGCGCAAATCCACCCGCCACCGGGCATTTGATCCGGATCCCGAAGCTCCCCAGACGTATTGCGACATGCCAGGTTGCACCGCGAACGCCGGATATCGGGCTCCGCGCAGCCGCGATACGCTGCGCAGCTACTTCTGGTTCTGTCTCGAACATGTCCGCCAGTACAACGCCAACTGGGACTTTTATAAGGGCATGACGCCCGGTCAGATCGAAAACCATCTACGGGCGGACGTCTCATGGCAACGTCCGTCCTGGAAGCTCGGAACACGCGGCGGTCAGGTTTTCAACGAGGAAGAGGTGCTTGATCCGCTCGATCTCCTCGGCGCCGAGCGCCGCAAGCGCGCCGAACGGCGGCGAAGCCGGCCCCAGGCGCGGTCCGCGACACCCGACGTTCTGCGCACCCCGCTCTCAACGCTCGGACTGGACTGGCCCGTTGCGATGGAAGAGCTGAAAGCGCGTTACAAAAGCCTCGCACGCCAACATCACCCTGATGCCAATGGTGGTGACAGCGCGGCCGAGGAGCGCTTCAAGGCGGTCGTGGCGGCCTACACGATTGTGCGCGTCCATCTCGAACAAAGCGCCGACCTCGACGCCGTCAAAGCCGGCTGAGAGTGCACATCCGGCGGGTTATTACGCCTTTCGCTCCCCGTATGCTTCACGGCGCCTCTAGCCGCATGGGCAATGCATGCCTATCTTCGATGTTTGCGAAGGGAGCGTCGAAGACGCGGCCAACAGTCACAGGAAACCGGACACATCATGAGCAGCTTCAAGACCGACGGCGCCTCTGCACCGATTGCCGCCCTCGGAGGTGCCACGCAGGACGCACCGCCGACGAGCATCCTCGGCGCACCGGACCGGATGGTTTCGGCCCGCGAGGTGTTTGGAATCGACTCCGATATGAAAGTCCCCGCCTTCTCCGATCGCACGGAACACGTTCCTGCCATCGACACGGCCTATCGCTTCGACCATGACACCACCCTGGCCATCCTGGCCGGTTTCGCTTTCAACCGGCGCGTGCTGATCCAGGGTTTTCACGGCACAGGGAAATCATCCCATATCGAGCAGGTCGCCGCTCGCCTGAACTGGCCGAGCGTGCGCATCAATCTCGACAGTCATATTTCCCGCGTCGATCTCATCGGAAAGGACGCCATCGTCCTGCGTGACGGCAAGCAGGTCACGGAATTCCGCGAAGGTCTCCTTCCATGGTGTCTGCAACATCCCTGCGCTCTGGTTTTCGACGAGTATGATGCCGGTCGTCCGGACGTGATGTTCGTCATCCAGCGCGTTCTCGAAACCGAAGGCCATCTGACACTGCTCGATCAGAACCGTGTCATCCGCCCCAATCCTTCTTTCCGGCTCTTCGCGACGGCGAATACGGTCGGCCTCGGCGATACGACCGGCCTGTATCACGGCACCCAGCAGATCAATCAGGGACAGATGGATCGCTGGAACGTCGTCGTGTCCCTGAACTACCTGCCTCATGAACAGGAAGTCGGGATCGTTGCCGCCAAGCTCGCGGTCGATGCCGCCAATCCGGAAGAACGCAAGAAACTCGACAGCATGGTGGCGCTCGCAAATTTGACGCGCGCGGGCTTCATGAGCGGCGATCTCTCTACCCTGATGTCGCCTCGATCGGTAATCGCCTGGGGTGAGAACGAGAAGATCTTCGGCGATCTCGCCCTCGCCTTCCGTCTGACCTTTCTCAACAAATGCGACGAAGCGGAACGCCCGATCGTCGCCGAATATTATCAGCGCTGCTTCGACAAGAATCCGCTGAAAGCCTGAGGACATAGTCGCCATGGCAGGCCCCAAGGACGACGACGCGCCAGATCTGGAACGCGG
Organism: Brytella acorum; assembly: GCF_029309905.1. Classification (GTDB taxonomy): domain Bacteria; phylum Pseudomonadota; class Alphaproteobacteria; order Acetobacterales; family Acetobacteraceae; genus Brytella; species Brytella acorum. Next base: position 537,460 of record NZ_JARBJP010000002.1, on the reverse strand, counting down.
CGAGCGCTTCCGACGCATCACGCTGGCGACGCTTCGCGCGGTTGGCGGCCGCGTCGACGCCGAAGCGACCTTCGCGAACCCGTCAGGTCCCGCCGCCTCGCACAATGCGGCTGGCGCGCCGACCGTGCGTCTCCCCTATGTCTCGCGCATCCTGCATGAGAGCGAGAAAGATCGCGTACGTGGTGCGGCCGACGCGGCCGCGCTGCGCATCCGTTATCATGACGCGGATCTTCACGCGCGCTTGACGCCGACGGACGAAACGGCCCGTGAAGTCTATGACGCCGTGGAACAGGTCCGCTGCGAGATTTATGGTTCGCGCCACATGGCGGGCATGCGCGCCAATCTCGATCAGCATGTGATCCAGAACTGCCAGGAACTCGGCTGCGGACGCATGCGCAAGCAGGACGACATGCCGGCACCGGTCGCGCTCGGGCTTCTGGCGCGTGAGGCCATGTCGGGTCGTCCGTCGCCCCGACAGGCCGGACCGGCTCTCGAAGAGTGGAGGCGCGCGCTCACACCTCAGGCGCAACAGGCGCTTGCGGACATGGCCGCCCATCAGGACGACCAGAAGGCGTTTTCGCGGGCCGTGCAGAAATTTCTGGGCGCCTGCAATCTCATCGAGGCCGAGCAACCGGATGAAGAGAGCAGTGACGACGGCGAATCCAGCCAGGAAGCCCCCGAGGACGAGACGCCTCCCGGAGAGAACGAAGAGGATTCGCCCGAAGCGCCTCAGGAGAGCGAGCCCGACGAGAACTCCGGCTACCAGATGGAACAGAGCGCTTCCGCGGATGTTGCCGACAGTGAAAGCGAGCAGGAACAGGATAATGGTGGTGCCGAAGAGGCCGCCGGAGAATCCTCCCCCGATGGAGAACACGCCGGAGCAGAGGGCGATGCATCCGGCTACAAGGCTTTCACAACCGCGTTCGACGAGGAAGCGGAAGCCGAGGAACTGTGTGACGCCGAGGAACTGACCCGTCTTCGCCAACAACTCGATCAGCAGCTTCTCAGCCTGCATGGCCTGGTGTCGCGTCTCGCCAATCGTCTCCAGCGCCGCCTGATGGCACAGCAGCGCCGTGCATGGGAGTTCGACCAGGAAGAAGGCATTCTCGATGCCGCACGTCTGGCGCGCATTATCGTCAATCCGACGCTTCCGCTTTCCTACAAGCTGGAACGCGAGGCCGAGTTTCGTGACACCGTCGTCACCCTGCTGATCGACAATTCCGGCTCGATGCGAGGCCGACCCATCACGGTTGCAGCGATGTGCGGCGATATCCTCGCGCGGACGCTGGAGCGTTGTTCGGTGAAGGTCGAGGTTCTCGGTTTTACGACACGCGCCTGGAAAGGCGGCATGAGTCGTGAACGCTGGGTCGCGACCGGACGACCGGAAAACCCCGGACGGCTCAATGACCTGCGACACATCGTCTACAAGGCCGCGGACGCCCCGTGGAGACGCTCGCGCCGCAATCTCGGCCTGATGCTGCGCGAAGGGTTGCTCAAGGAGAATATCGACGGCGAGGCGCTGCTCTGGGCCTGGAAGCGTCTGCGCCGACGCCCGGAACATCGACGCATTCTCATGGTGATTTCCGATGGCGCGCCCGTCGATGACAGCACGTTTTCGGCCAATCCGGCATCCTATCTGGAGGATCATCTCCGTCAGGTGATCGGAAAGATCGAAGCTTCCCGCGACACGGAACTCGTCGCCATCGGCATCGGACATGACGTCACGCGCTACTACCGCAGCAGCGTGACCATCAACAACGCCGAAGAACTGGGCGGCACCATGATGCAGAAGCTTACGGAACTCTTTTCCTGACCGTGCTCACCGCGTCAGCGACGATATGGTCGAAAGAAGGATGTCGAGCGATGGGCGGATCGTCATAACGGGCGTACGCTCGTTCAGGCCGTGGGCGAATTCGTCCGAATTTTTGATGAAGATCGGACTGATCCCGTAGCTCGGCACGCCCAACGCCCGAAACCACATGCTGTCGCTCGCTCCCGAGGACATGGCGGCCACCACGGGCAATCCCGGATACACGCCCTCGACCGCCATGCGCAGGGCGTTCATGACATCCGGACGGATCGGAGACGCGTCCGTCGCCACGGATCCTTCGGTTGCATCCCGGAACTGGATCTGCGGGTCCTTCGCCGCGTCCGAGAGTTCCCGCATGATGGCCAGACGCGGATGACCCGGAAAAATCCGACAGTTGATGTTGGCTGTTGCCCGCTGCGGCAAAGCATTGAAGGCATGGCCGCCCCGGATCATCGTCACGACGCAGGTTGTGCCGATCTTGCCGATCATCGACGGGTCCGCGGACAGAACATCTATCGCTTTCTGATTGCCGGGATCGGCGGCAAAAGCCCGCATGGCTGCTCCGGTTTCCGGCTTTTCCCATTGCGCCGCGTGTTCGAAGTAGGTGCGGGTCAGGGCGTTGAGTTCCGGCTTGAACCGATACGCCTGAAGACGCAGCAACGCTGAGGCGAGCTCGTCAATGGCGTTGACCGCGCGCGGTTCGGACGAATGACCACCGGGATTGGTGACGGTCATCTCGAAATCTGCGTAGGTTTTCTCCGCGCCTTCCCATGTGAAATAGGCAGGCTTTCCGGTCCGCTCATCGAGCACGCCATTGGCGCCATCCACGTTCAGAACGAGTTCGGCATCACGCAGCCGATCCGCGATGAGCGCGCCGGTCTTCATCGTGGTTTCCTCATCGCCTGAGAAAGCCACGACAATGCCGCGACGTGGTTTGAAGCCCTGCCGCCGAAGCTCCGAAAGCGTTGCGATAGCCAGCGTGTCGTCGAGCTTCATGTCGGTCGAACCCCGGCCGAAAAGATAGCCATTCTCCACGACGGGCGTGAACGGATCGCGCTGCCAGTCCTTGGACTGCGCCTCAACGACATCCATATGGCCGAGAAGGACGACGGGCTTGAGTGTCGGATCGGTGCCGGGCCAGCGTGCAATCAGATAGGCCGTGCTCCCGGCGCGGATGATCTGTACATCCTTCGCCCGGAATCCGCCTTTGACGAGCGCATCAGCGAAAAGAGCCGCGACTTTAGGCGTTTCGTCCCCCGGACCCGCGACCGAGCGCAGGGCGATCGCACGCTTGGCAAGATCAAGAGTTTGCGTTTCCGCCTGGGGATGCTCGGCCATCGGCGCCGCAGCTAGAGCGAAACCGGCATGAGCGCCAAACGCCACGACGAAAGCCCATCGTGACAATCTTCTGATCTTCATGCCGCCCCCTTGCCTTTTAATTTCTTTAACGCAACGAATGAGAGCGTATACCATATTTTATCGCGAGGCCACACGTCCCTCCAGCAGGCGCGTCGCGCTCAGAACCACACCGGTCATGGCGACACATGCGGCCAAAAACAGACACAGACGTGAGGCGTTGGCGCTATAAACGAAGACCGACGCGACCAGCAGAGCGCCCAGCGTCTGTCCGCCGAGACGGGCGACGGAAACGAGACCGCTCGCCCCGCCTTCGCGTCCGCGCGGCGCGCTCAGCATCATCGCGCGGTTGTTCGGCGGCTGGAACACACCGAAACCCGCCCCCGCAAGCCCGGTACGCCACACGATATCGAAGTTCGTCGCATCCAGAGGAAGCCGCCAGAGAAGGACAAAGCCGATCGTCGTCATGAACAGACCGGCGCTCGACAGGATGGCGGCGGGAACGCGATCCGCGAATTTACCCACGGCATATGAGAATATCGCCACACCGGCGGCCCAGGGCGTGATCAGATAACCCGTGACCGTTTCAGGGCGATGAAACAGGGACTCGAGCGTGAAGGGCATGGCAATGATGAAGAAATTGGAAGCGATGAAACCAAGCATGCCGATCAGAAACGCGACGAGAAATTCGCCGCGCCCCAGGAGATCCACGGGCACGATGGGATGATGCAGATTGCGCTGGTAACGTAGAAGACCGACCCAGCACAATATGCCGAAAACAAAGGCCGACGCGCCGAGCACGCCCCCGCCATGCACCAGGTCATCGGCGCCGATGACCGTCGTGCTGAAGGCCAGGATGGTCAGAGCCGCCCCCACCCGATCCACGGGGACAGGAGAACGCGGCGTCGCGGGCAGCGCCAGCGTCGCCAGCGCAAACGCCGCCAATCCCAGCGGAAGATTGACCCAGAAGATCCATGGCCAGTTCGCGAATGACAGGACGATGGAACCGACGGTCGGCCCCAGAGCCACGCCCGTTCCTATGACCAGACCATTGAGTGCGATCCCGCGTCCAAGCTCTTCTCTGGGGTAGATGAAGCGGATCAGCGCGATATTGACGCTCATGATACAGGCGCCACCCGCACCCTGAAGCGCCCGCGCCAGAGCCAGTTCCAGCAACGAATGCGATAACGCGCAGCAGACGGACGCAAACAGGAAAACACCGATGCCGATACGGCACATGCGATCGAAACCGATCCGTGTGCCCAGCGAGGCCAGAGGCAGAAGCATCGACAGCGAGGCCAGCTGATAGGCGTTGATGACCCAGATCGATTGGGAGGATGTAGCGTGAAGGTCTCTTGCGATCCCCGGCAGCGCGACATTCGCGACCGCGTAATCGAGCACCGAGAGCAGAACGGACAGGGCCACGGCCGCCATGGCCTGCGCCCGCCTCGCGCCATGCAGACCTGAATGGGGGGGCAAAGGCGGCGGGGGCGTGTCGTCCTCTATCGGGCGCGCGCTCATGGGCGCGCGATAAAACTGCGCTGGAAAAGCGCGTTGGTCCACGACATCGCCTGAAGAAACAGGGCCGCATCGAATCGCGGCGCGCCATCCCGCAGAAACGCATGCTGTCCATCGACCTCGTGCCATTCCAGCGCCGTTCCGGCCGCTTCGAGAGCATCACGAATGGCGCGCCTTCCCTCATAGGGAACATGCGGATCGTGACGTCCCCACACCATCATGAGTTCCCCTCTGATCTCACCGGCGCGAAGGAGAGAATCGTCGTGTCGGCCTTCTCCGAGCGTGCCGGTATGGATATCGGTCGCATAGAAACAGGCGGTCGCTTTCACGGCCGGATGCAGCGCCGCGCGGTAAGCGAGATGTCCGCCCAGGCAGACGCCGAACGCCCCGATATCTCCGCTGCTGGCAGGATGGGTTTTCAGCCATTCGATCGTGGCGGCGGCATCGCCATCGAAAGCGGAAAGAGGTTTCGTATATTTGAGATGATTGCCGCGATCCGTGCCCTCCTTGTCATAGGCGAGCACGCGCCCGGCCGGCTCATATTCGTGATAGACCTCCGGGATCGCCACCAGATACCCCTGCCCCGCGATCATGGCCGCCAGTCGCTCGATCGGCGCGGTCACCTGATAGATTTCCGAATAGAGAATGACGGCGGGAAACAGGCCATCCCGCACGGGCCTCGCCAGATGGACCCGCATCGGGCCGGTTTCGGTTTCAAGATCGTGATGTTCGTCTGTCCGGATCAGCACCGTCTTTCCCTTTCGTGATGACGTCTGCGCTTTTGCAGTGAACATAACCCGCGATATGAACAAGAGACATCTCACACGGCCGTGTTTCGTACGGTCACAGTCAAACCGGCCGCAGCGTCGAGTTAACGGAGCGTCATGAGCACAGCTTTCGCCCTGGCACTGGCCTCAACCGCGATCCTTGCCATCATCATTCTGATCGCACGGTTCAAACTGAACCCGTTCATCGTGCTGTTCGTCGTATCTCTCGCGCTCGCGCTGGCATCGGGCATGCCGCCGGACCGTGTGGTCGCATCCTTCGAAAATGGCGCCGGGCATGTTCTGGGGCATGTCGGCATCGTCATCGCGCTCGGCACCATGCTCGGCAAAATGCTGGCCGAGTCGGGCGGAGCCGACCGTATCGCCCTGACGGTCGCCAGCGTGGCCGGAAAGAAACGTGTGGACTGGGCCATGATGGTGATCGGCCTGCTCGTCGGGCTGCCGGTCTTTTTCGAAGTCGGATTCGTCCTGCTCATCCCGCTGGCCTTCGTCCTTGCCGCGCGCGCGGACGTGCCTCTGCTGCGCGTCGCACTTCCCATGGGGGCAGCCCTTTCCGTCACCCATGCAGTTCTTCCGCCCCATCCGGCCACCTTACTGGCACTTTCCGCCTACCATGCCGATACGGGTCGCACGATTCTCTACGGAATCATGATCGGTACGCCGATCGCGATGATCGCCGGGCCTCTTTACGCGCGTTTCATAACGCCACGCATTCGGATCGAGGGTGAAAACCCCCTCGCCGCACAGTTCGTGAACCGTGACATCCCCGAGAATCTGCCCGGTTTCTGGATTACCGTCGCAACGATCCTTTCGCCTGTCGTGATCATGCTGATCGGATCCATGGCGGACACAATTTCCCACTCCGGCAGCCCCTTGAACCAGTTCCTGCATTTCGTCGGCAACACGGACATCGCCCTCGTCATCGCCGTCATCATGTCATTCTACGTTCTCGGTCTGGCCAGAGGCTTCTCCCGCGAGACGATCCTGCGTTTCTCGAATGAATGCCTCGGTCCGACAGCGCTCATCATGCTGCTCGTCGGTGCGGGCGGCGGCTTCGGGCGGGAACTGGTGGACAGCGGAGCATCCAAGGCCATCACCGACGCGGCTCTGAGCGCTCATGTACCGCTTCTGGTGCTGGGATGGCTTATGGCCGTAATCGTCCGGATCGCGTCCGGATCGGCGACCGTTGCCATGAGCACGGCCTCGGGAATAGCGGGCCCCATCCTGGCCCATTCCCACGGGGTATCCCCCGAACTCATGGTTATCGTGACCGGCGCCGGGTCCGTCGCCTTCGGCCCCATGAACGACGCCGGCTTCTGGCAGATCAAGGAATATCTTGGCCTGACTGTGCCACAAACATTGAAAACCTGGTCTGTCGTCGAGACACTGATCGCTTTTCTGGGTCTCGGCTTCGTCCTCCTCGCCTCCGTCTTCATTCACGGATAGAAGAAGGCGCGCTCTATCGCCCTATGCCCGATAGAGCGCGAGGAACGCCTCGTGATCCAGAGGCGTCGAGAACATCGGATAGGTAAACTTCACGGCGGCTTCGTGCTGGGTCTCGCTCAACGTGGCCGTACAGTCCGTCAGCGTGATGACGTCATATCCATATTCATACGCCGTCCGCATCGTGGACTCGACGCAGCAATTGGTCAGGAAACCACCCAGCGCAATGCGCTTGACGCCATTATGACGCAGAATGAAATCAAGGTTCGTGCTGGCAAACCCGCAAAGCCCGCGCTTGCCAGCAACGATCAGATCGCTCTCATGAGGCGTAAGTTCATCGACGATGGCCGAACCCCACTCTCCAGCCACAAAGGCATTCGCCGCCTTCACGTTGCCAAGAATACCGTAAGGCGACGCACCCAGTTCCGGATGACCGGGAGCAAAGGAAATCGGCACCCAGACAACCTTGATGCCCAGCGTCCGCACTTTTTCCACAAGCGTCTTGGTGTGTGGCAGCATCTTTGTACGGGCCATCTCGCCGCGAACGCCTTCATGCAGAACACCCCCCTCGGACATGAAGTCGTTCTGATATTCGATCAGGACGAGAGCCGTTTCGGACGCGGCGATCGCGTTCATGACTTCTTCTCCGCATAGGGATTCTTGGTGCCGCGGGTCTGCAGACGGATCGGTGTCCCCGGCAGATGGAACGTTTCCCGAAGGCCATTCACCAGATATCGGCTATAGGCTTCGGGCAACATCTCGGCCCGCGTGCCAAACAGGATGAAGGTCGGCGGCCGCGCCTTGGCCTGGGTCATGTAACGCAGCTTCAGGCGCTTGCCATTGACGAGCGGCGGCGCGTGCCGCTCCATCGCTTCCTCGAACCAGCGGTTCAGTTCGCCGGTCGTAACGCGACTGTTCCATACCTCATGCGCGTGGCGCACCGCCGGGAGCAGCTTGTTGATCCCGGCCCCCGTAAGCGCCGAGAATGTCACGACGGGAAGTCCGCGCATCTGCGCCATGGACGTCTCGATACGGTCGGAAATCGCCTTGCGCGTCGCCGTGCGATCCTCGACCGCGTCCCACTTGTTGAGCGCGAGAACACAAGCGCGTCCTTCACGCTCGATGAGCCTGGCAATCTGGAGGTCCTGCTCATGAACGCCCAGCGTGGCGTCCAGCGTCAGAACGACGACCTCCGCCATTTTAAGCGCTTCGATCGAAGCCGAGGTCGAGACCTTTTCGAGATGTGCCTCAATCCGCGCCTTGCGACGCAACCCGGCCGTGTCGACAACCTGAATGGGTCCATGTTCGTCATGAAGCATGACGGCAATGGAGTCTCGCGTCAGCCCCGGCTCGGGGCCGGTGATCATCCGTTCCTCGCCCAGCAGGCAGTTCAGGAGCGTTGACTTGCCCGCATTCGGACGACCCACAATCGCTAGGCGCAGGGGACCGGCGGGACGCCCCTCGTCTTCACCGCTCTGCTCGTCCGCGTCCGCATGAACGCGTCGAACCTCCGCGGGCGGCAGCCGGTCCGCGATCTCGCCCATGAGATGCGCGATACCCTCGCCATGTTCCGCGGACAGGGCCAGGGGCGTCCCCAGACCCAGTGAGAAAGCTTCCAGAGCCTCCGCTGTCGCGGCCGCGCCTTCCGCCTTGTTCGCGATCAGAAGAACCGGCTTGTTCTGCTTGCGCAGCCAGGCCGAGAAATGCGCATCCGCTGGCGTCACGCCCGCACGGGCGTCGATGCAGAACAATACCAGGTCCGCCATGCCGACCGCGTGCTCGGAGGATGCGCGCATGCGTCCGAACAAGGTGTCCGGGGCTGCTTCTTCAAGCCCCGCCGTATCGATCAGGCGGACGCGCCGCCCCCGCAGGAGCGCCTCGCCCTCCTTGCGGTCGCGGGTAACGCCCGGCATATCCGAGACGATCGCCTGACGGCGCCCGACAAGCCGGTTGAACAGCGTCGACTTGCCGACGTTCGGACGTCCCGCAATGACGACCACGGGAAGATCCCGCGGGAGATCATGATCATCCATAAGCGCTGAGATGTCCGTCGTTGGAAAGGACAAGGACATTCCCGTCACAGACAATGGGGGGGATGACGCAGGGAGAGCGCGTCTTGACCATGCCCTCGATTTCGCCGGTGATGGCGTCGACAATCCGCATGCCCTCTGCCGGGAACGTTGACAGGCAGACGAGCTTACCGCCCGCCAGCACAGGGCCGGTCCAGACGATGGCGTCTTTCTGCTTCACCTCACGCACGAAGCGGCGCAGCTGCGTGATCCAGCGGACATGGCCAGACAGACGATCGAGACAGGCGAGCTGCTGATCGGCGGAAATGATGAACATCCAGTCGTCGCAGATGACGGGCATGTTCTGGCCGCCAACTTCCCGTTCCCAAAGCCGCCGTCCCGAGCGGAGATCGATCGCGACGAGAACTGACGACATGCTGACGGCGTAGACCGTACCGCCCTGAATGACAGGGGCGCCACGAATGCAGGAGAGGTCGAGCATGGCGCCTCGACCATTCGACCCGCCGAGGCTGTCGCTCCAGACCATTTCGCCCGACGTTCCGCGCAGGGCGACAAGGTCGCCGCTCCCGAAACCGGCGACGACGACGCCATCCACCACGGCGGGAGCGGGTTGCCCGAACAGAACCGTATCGGCATCGCTGGAAGAATACGTCCAGAGCTGGTTGCCGGTCGCGGCATCGAGCGCGAAAAGCCGTCCTTCGATGGTGGTGAAGAACACTTTCCCATCGGACACGGTCGGCGCGGAACGACCCGGCGTGCCGATATCGACACGCCAGCGGACATGGCCGGTCGAGACATCGACAGCCAGCGTTTCCGCCACGCCGTCCACGATGTACAGGACATCACCCTGCACCGCGAGCCCCCCGCCGATATCGGTCGAGCGCGATTTTTTCGGCTTGGGGACAAAACTCCACAGACTGCCCATGGCTGGCCATGTCCAGGCGCGAACAAGCCCTTGGGCGTCTCGCGTGAACGCGCGGCCGTCAGCAATGATCGGTGTGCCCTGGATGGCACCACGTCCATTGGAGCCAAGCGCGGCATACGAGAGAAAGCTGGGCTCGGAAACCCCGGCGCCGATCGAGCGGTCCCAACGAAGATGCGCGCCCTCCCACTGAGCGTTGACCGAGACATGGTCCCGCACGCGCCCGGCCATTGGCCATTCCGCGACCGTCTGCGGCGCTGGAAGCGTGATCGGCGTCTTGTCGTCAGGATCGACCGTCAGCCCTGCGCCGGTGGACAGCACATCGACGCGACGCCCGGCCAGAATGACCTTCTTGTCATCGTCGCAGGCCGTCAGCGCCGTCGCACAGGCGAGTGTGCCGCCGAGAAACATGCGACGGCCAAACACAGGCCCTCCCAGGGGAGAAGCACCGTTCGTTCGTAAATTCGGCTTCATCAGCCTGCTCCGCCATAGGTCTGCAAGAGAATGGAAGCGCGCTGACGCACACCTTCAGGAGCTTCGCCCGAGACGGAAAGCTGCTTGAGAAGCCTCCTCGCCTCTTTCTGCTGGTCCGCGGTCGCACCGTCACGCAGATCGAGAGCCACGAGTCCCTCCTGCGCCAGAGCGCGCCATGGACCCGCGCTGCTTGCCAGCGTTTCATAACCCTTGCGCAGCGCGGCCGGTTCCGCGGAAGACATCGTCGCGTTCAGCTTCAGGATCCGCGCCATGGAGCGCAGGTCCGGATCGGCGTCGGGATCGCCGATCAGGCCGTCCCAGGCGCTGATGGCGCCAGCCTCGTCATGATCGGCCAGCCGCAAGGTCGCAAGGCGCAGAGCCGCCAGCCCACGCGTGTTACGCGGCGCATGCGTGGCCAGATCGGCAAACGTGGCCTCCACGGCCTTTTGGGGAGCCGTCAGGCCTTTCGCGTCGCCCCCCGGACCCGCGACCTCGAGCGCATGAACCGCCTCGAAATAGCGTCCGGAAGCTGCCGCCTGCGCCTTGCGATGATCGTAGGCCTGCCATTGCCAGACACTCACGCCGATTGCGGCGATGGCCAGAACACCGCCAACCGCCGCGCCGTAACGCCGCACCATCGCGCGACCCCTCTGGGCCCGGTATTCGGCGCGCGCCTCACTGAAAATGTCGTCCGCCACTCTGCCCCTCTCGCGTGTCAATCGCGCAGAACATACAGGCGCGCGCGTTTCGCGGCAAACGGGCTTATCGGTGTTTTTAAGCATCCGACATCGCTGCCCATTTCGCTAACCGTCTGTTTACGGTTTTCAGGCATAGATCCGGCAGATGAACCGGAGAAAAACCGTGCGGATACGCCTTGGTCTCGGCCTGTGCCTGATGGCCTTTCCTGCCATGCTGACGGCCTGCGCGCCTGACCAGATCGCATCCGCCATCACAGGACGGGATTGCAACTCGGCCTATCTGTATGACGAGGAAGATTTTTGCGCCCAGCCCAAGGGGCCGCCTCCCCCGCAGCCCTACTGCACCACCAGCTTCGAAGGCACCGACTGCTACGCACGCCCTGACCTCACGCCCAACGTCGCACGCCAGACCGCCGAAGGACCGACGGCCCTGACGCCGGAACAGAACAGGGCCCGAATGGGGCAGTAAGCCGCCAGGTACCGAAACGCTATTTCGGGGACAGTTTCTGAGCGCCCGCCTTCAAAGTCGCGGTGCCCTTGGTGAAGTTCGCCGCGATGCGCTTCTGGACGGCGACGCTCTGGGCGTGAATCTTGGCGATACGATCACGCGCTTCGTCGCTGATGGCCGCTTCCTCCTTGCTGGCCGCTGCACTCACGCATTTGTTGTAGACGCGGGCTGCCGCTTCATAGGCCTTAAAACGGTCAACACTGGCGTTGTAATGCTCCGCATCTCCCACAGGAAGCGCCGGGGCGTCGGGTTCGCTTCCGCAATGGGCCAGAGGATCGGCATGGGCGACGGTGCCGAAGCCGCCAGCAAGGACAGCCACACACGCGGCGGAGAGTTGCCGCCATGCTGGCCGCGTGAAAGACATGGATCTGGAAATCGAGAAACGGGGCATGGGTGCCATCTTGAAAAACGCTCACCATCGGAAGGCGCCAGACGAGGCTCTGGCGCCCCTGATCTAATCAGCCTTTACGGCGCAAATCGGGCCAGACGCCCGATCGGGCCACTGACGATTTCATCATCCCGCATGACCTGACGTCCGCGCACGATCGTCGCCATCGGCCAGCCCGTGACCGTCTGGCCGTCAAACGGAGTCCAGCCGACCGGACTGGCGATCCAGTCATTGCGGATTTCGCGCCGCGCCTTGAGATCGACGATCGTGAAATCGGCATCGAATCCCACAGCGATCCGGCCCTTGGTCAGAAGTCCGTAAATTCTTGCCGGACCGGCGGACATCAGATCCACAAGCCTTTCGAGGGAAAGCCGCCCCGCCGCGACATGGTCGAGCATCAACGGCAGAATGGTCTGGACGCCGGTCAGTCCCGCCGCGCAGGTCGGCCAGGGCTTGAGTTTGTTCGCCAGCGGATGAGGCGCATGATCGGAGGATACGACATCCACCCGCCCATCACGGATCGCCGCCCAGCTCGCCTCCCAGTGCCTTCTGTCACGCAGCGGCGGGTTCATGACCGCGAGGCCACCCAGCGTCTCATAGCATTCCGGCGCAACCTGCGTGAGGTGGTTCACCAGCACCTCGACGGAGGCGATATCGCGGTTATCCGCAAGAAAAGCGAGTTCTTCGGCCGTCGAGGTATGCAGGATATGAACCGGACGACCCGTCTTGTGTCCGAGAGCGACGATGCGCCGCGTGCCAAGAAAAGCGCATTCCTCGTCGCGCCATTTCATGTGATTTTCATAGGGCTCGCCAACCTCGAAGAGCTTGCGGCGCTCCTGCAGGCGATATTCGTCTTCCGAGTGAAACGCGACCCGACGATGACCATGCCGGAGCACCGCCTCGATCCCCGCATCGTCCTCAATCATCAGCGAGCCGGTTGACGATCCCGCGAAGACCTTGATGGCGCACACGCCCGGCAGCTTTTCGAGCGCTCCCAGTTCGGGCGTGTTCTCTCGCGTGGCGCCGACATAAAACCCGATATCGACAAGGCAGCTTGTGGCTACGCGGGAAGCCTTTTCCGCGACGACTTCCGCCGATACCACGGGGGGGCTGGTGTTCGGCATGTCGAATGTCAGCGTGATCCCGCCCAGCGCCGCGCCGCGCGTGCCCGTCGCCATGGATTCGACACTGCCATCGCCCGGATCGCGGAAATGCACGTGGCTGTCGATCATGCCGGGCAGGACATGAAGGTGACGCGCGTCGATTTCCTCTTCCGCCGTATCGGTGATGGCCACGTCGAGGCTGGCAATGCGCCCATCGCGCACGCCGAGATCCGTCTGCGTCGAGCCCCATGGCAATACGCAGGTGCCATGTCGAACGATCAGATCATAATGCATAGGCTCTTCCTCCCCTGCCCGCCAAAAAGCGGTTCAACATGCCGTCAGGATTTCGAACACGTCGCCGTCCGGCGCAACACCTTCGATATGAATTCGATGCCACAAGGCGTAAAACAGAAGGTGCCACGCCGCTTTTCCGTGACGGCGCTTTTCCGTGTTCCGCACGACGGCGCTGATCGCTTGTGGCGATCCCACCGTTTGAAGAGCGGCGGTCCGCGCCATGAGAGGGGCAAGCCCCTGCGACCGTTTCGCGATCCACGCGGCCACCGGCACGGTAAATCCCTGCTTCGGCGCGAAAGCATCGACGCCGGGCAGATTGTCTTCAAGCCATCGCCGCAGAAGATATTTGCCACGGCCGTCGCGTATTTTCATATGTGTCGGCAGACTCGCCGCAATCCGCGCGACCACGGGATCGAGCAGGGGCGTGCGCCCTTCCACGGCATGAGCCATGAGACATCGGTCCAGCTTGATCAGCAAATCATTGGGCAGCCATTCCGCCACATCCAAAGCCTGCACCGCATGAAGGCGCGCCTCCGGCCCCCGCGCCGTTGCCTGAACGCGGAGGGCCGATTTCCAGGCTTCCCCGCCGGACAGGCCCGTCCGCTCCATCGCGCCACGCCGATAAGGCGCGCGCCCCCCGCGCCACCATGGCCGCATGGCGCGTCGGTAGCGTCCATATCCCGCAAACAGCTCGTCGCCTCCTTCGCCGCTCAGGATGACTTTCACATCCCGGGCCGCCTCGCGCGCCAGAAACCATGTGGGAACGATTGCATAATCGGCGACGGGATCGTCCATCGCGCCGACGATCCGGGGCAGGTCAGCCCAGAACATCTCTTCCGTAATGCTGAAAACACGATGTTCCGCGCCTGCCAGCCGCGCCAGCCGGGCCGCCTCCGCCGACTCATCGACCGCCCCCGCATCGAAACGGGCCGTCCAGGCGCAGGGACGATCCTGCCCCAGCTTTTTCATTGCCGCGAGGATGGACGCGCTATCCACGCCCCCCGAAAGAAACAGTCCGAACGGCACGTCGGCGCGCTCATGCGCAGAAACGCTGTCGAGAAGTGCCTCATCGAGACGCGCGAGCGCCTCGGTCTCGCTCATCCCGTGCGACATTCCGTCAGGAGGCGTCCGGTCAGGAAACGCCCGCAGACGGTGCCTGTCCACGATCCGCCCGCCACTGATACGCACCGTCTCTCCCGGGCGCAGACGGCGAATGCCGGGATAGATCGTCGCATCGCCAGGCACGAACTGGAGCGCGAGCAGGGCGTCCCGCGCCTGCGGGAGCGCTTCGCGTTTGCCAAAGCCGCCAGCCAGAAGAGCTCGCGCCTCGGAAGCGAAGGCAATGCCGTCGTCGAACGCGGCCAGATAAAGTGGCTTGATCCCGAAAGGATCGCGGCTCAGCACGAGCTCGCCGTCAGATGACGCCATATCGGTCAGTGCGATCGCATACATGCCCCGCAGCATGGCCGCATAGCGCATCCCTTCGCGTGGCCACAGCGCCAGCGGTGGCTCGCAATCGCTCCCCGTGCCGAAACGGACATCCGGCATGGAGGCGCGAAGATCCAGGTCGTTATAGATCTCCCCATTGGCGACCAGGGCGCGGGAGTCGAGCCGAAGAGGCTGAGCTCCGCCTTGCAGATCGACGATCGACAGCCGCCTGTGCCGCAGCGCAACGCTTTCCGTATCCAGCGCTCCGGCGCCGTCGGGTCCGCGATGCCACAGCGCCGCGGACATGGCGTCGAGCCGCGCCGCGTCCGGGCGGATGCCGGGACGACACGCCATCCCTGCGATCCCGCACATCAGACCGCCTCGCGCCGCAGGAAATGCGACCAGCGGGCAAGGACGGTCGGGGCCGAAAACTCGCGCTCGAACCGCGCCCGTCCGTTGCGCGCCAGATCGTCCGCAAGAGCAGGGTCTTCGATGACGGCCTTGATCCCTGCCGCAAGGGCACGATGATCCTCGGAAGGAAACAGCAGGCCGTCCTGCGTGCCCGCAAGCAGTTCGCGGGGGCCCTGGATATCGGCCCCGATGACGGGACGCCCGGCGGAAAAGGCCTCGATGACGACATTTCCGAGCGGTTCGACGCGCGATGGGCACACCAGCACGTCACAGGCCTTCAGCAGCCTCCCGCTGTTCTGAATCCAGCCCGGCATGTGCACGCGGTCGCTGACCCCCTCCTTGCGCGCCAGTTCCGTCAGCGCGTCACGCTCCGGCCCCTCGCCCCCGATCACCAGTTCAGCATCCGGCACATGGGCCATCGCACGGATCAGGACATCAAACGCCTTGTTCCGGTGCAGCCGCCCCAGCGCCAGCACGAAGGGACGACGCGCCCGCAGAAAGGCCGGACGCTCCGGAGCCGTGAGCGCGAGATCGTCGGCGAAATTCGGCACGTAATGCACGCGTTCGGCAGGCCAGCCCTGCGCGACCATCCATGCCGCCAGTCCGCGCGTATTGCCCACCAGATGGCGACAGGTTCGATAATTGGACAGATCGTAATACCCGCCCAGTCGTCCGACATTGACCCACGAACCTTTGGGAAGCGCGCGGGCGGCGCGGCTCATCCATGCGACGGCGACAGAGGGAGCGAAGCCCGTGAGAGCCCGGCGCAGGGCACGCGGCGTCACCAAATCCAGACGACCACCGAACCGGAAGCGCTCGACCGGAACATGCTTCTCCGCCAGACGGGCCTCCCGTCCCTCGTCACGGCGGATGAACGCCGTGACCTGCTCTCCGGTCTCGACCTGCGCGGCGCAGAGACGTTCAAAAAAAAGCTCGGCCCCCCCATGCGCGGAACCCGCCATGACATGAGCGATCCGCAAGGGAGATCCATCCCGAGGAGTTGATAGGCGCGCGGAAAACATGCTGCGTCTATCGGTCAATCATACTGTCTTGGCAAGGAAAGGCGGGTTCTGGCGGCCGCGAGCACCGTATCCACCGATAATCCGTCGATCGGCGCCACACCCTCTATGCCAGGTGCCTCGACGAACGAGGCGTTCAGACCGCCGGGCGCATATTCCGACGCCCTGGAGGGACCGAACAGGCCAAGAGTCGGAATGGAAGTCGCAGCCGCGACGTGCATGAGACCGGAATCGTTACCGATAAACAGCGCGCATTGGCCCAGGAGCGCCGCCACTTCCCCGATCGGGCGCGCACCGCCAAGATTGATGGCGTCCGGCAGGGCGTCCAGAACCGGTTGCGCCCGTTTTCGTTCTTCTGCACCGGGGCCGTAAAACAGAACGGGACGCAGCCCCTCGCGCTCCAGCGTTTGGGCAACGCGCACGAAGCGTTCAGGTGGCCAGATCTTGCCATCCCAGTTCGCCGTCGGAGCAAGCGCCAGCCAACGGGAACTCCTGGGCAGGAATCCTTGAGCCGTTCTTCTCTGAGCGTCCGTGCTCCATGTCACGGGCAGCGGCACCGGATGCAGATGAAAAAGCGACGCCACATGGCCGAGCCTGCGTCCCGGGCGGCGGCCTCCACGCAGAATGCGGCGGACCCGGCTTCTGAGTGCGAACGTCAGGCCGGAGCCTCGAAGATCGACCGCCAGATCCCAGCGCGTGCCAACACACTTGCGCCATAGATCATACCAGTGAAGATCCCATCGGCGCTTGGTGAATGCGATCACGCGCACGACCTGCTGGCAAGGTTCGAACAGACTCGCGGCGACCGGACCGCACGCGACGGTCACCTCGGCTTGCGGATGGCGTCGAAGCAGTTCGGACAGAAGCCCGGTAGAAATGACGGCATCGCCGAGGCGATTGGCGGTGATGAAAAGAATACGCACAGCGCTCAACGCAGCCAGATCGGATCTTTGAGACCGTCGACAAAAATTTCATGTGCCGCGCATTCCTCCGGCGACGGTGGCGCCATGACCCGCGGCTTGCGCGCCGGATCGCGCTGATAGACTGCCGAGCCGCCTCCACCGCGTTGATCGACCAGCCCGAGCCCGCGCTGACGACCGCCCATGAGTTCCAGATACACCTCGGCCAGCAGCTTGCAGTCCAGCAGGGCATTATGCGTCGTTCGCGCCGAAAGATCGATATCGAAACGACGACATAGTGCGTCCAGACTGTTGGGCAGTCCGGGAAAGCGCTTCTTGGCCATCTCCAGCGTGTCGACCATGCGAGCGGCGGATAGAATCGGTCGTTGGCAGGCTTCCAGTTCCGCGTTCATGAAGTTGAAATCGAAGCGCGCATTATGGGCAATCAGAGGATCATTACCCACGAATGTCAGGAAGCCGTCCGCCACCTCCGCGAATTTCGGCTTGCCGATCAGATCCTCGCGTTTGAAGCCATGAACCCGGGAGGCCTCTTCAGGAATGTCGCGCTCGGGATCAATAAGCACATGATAGCATTCGCCCGTCGGCAGATCGTCGACGAGTTCGAGAGCCGCGACTTCGATCACGCGATCGCCCGTTGCCGGATCCAACCCTGTTGTCTCGGTATCGAACAGGATGGATCTTTTCACGGCATGGCCTCCAGTCGCTTGCGAAGACGGAAAACCTGCGCGCAGGTTTTCCCTTTTGAAAGGCCGGTTCGTACCACGACGTCGGCCCGACGCAAGCGCTCCGCATCCGGCATCTGCCGTTTGATGAGCGCAAGCGCCTGCTCACGCGTCAGCAAGCGACGTCGCATGACCCGCTGAACGCGCAGAACTTCAGGCGCGGTTACGACCATGACGACATCACATTCGCCATCAGCCCCGACCTCGAACAGAAGCGGGATGTCGAGCACGCACCACCGCACATGACGACGCCGACAGCGCCGCAGGAACCGCTCGCGCGACCGACTGACCAGCGGATGAATAATGCCCTCGAGAGCGCGCATATTCTCGGGATGTCCGATCACGCGCTTTCTCAGCACGACGCGATCCACGGCGCCGTTAAGCACTGTATCGGGCCAAAGTCGCGCGATCGCCGCAACGGCGGCCCCACCGCGCCGCTGCATGCGATGAACCTCCATATCCGCATCGAATACGGGCCATCCCGCCCGACGCAACAGGCGCGCCACGGTGCTTTTCCCAGCGCCCATGCCTCCGGTCAGGCCCAGAACGCGCATGCGCCCTAGCCCTGCCCGCCTTCGTTCAGGCCGCGCAGGAGCAAAACCCGCGTCTCGGCATCCGCGTCGGGCCATGTGCCGAACCACGCCGCGAATCCGGCACGAGCCTGTTGAATGAGCATTCCCAGACCATCCACCGTTTTCAGTCCGCGCGCCTTCGCGGCGCGCAGTAACGGCGTCTCGAGCGGCACGTAGACGATATCCGCGACCGTCATTCCGGCGGGCGCCTCCCGCAGCGGCGCGGTCCAGTCATGATCCTGATGGCCCGCCAGTCCCAGGGACGTTGCATTGACCAGCAACGTGCAACGGGCCAGAGCATCCGGCCAGCGGTCCCAGTCGATCACTGTACCTCCGCCAAGTGCCGCGACGAGGCTTTCAGCGCGATCGCGCGTCCGGTTGGCGATGAGCACGTCACACCCCGCATCCAGCAATGCGGCGATGACGGCGCGCGCGGCGCCTCCCGCTCCGAGAACCAGCGCCTGACCGCTCATGGCGCAGTCATGGGCTTCCAGATTGGCGACGAAGCCCGTGCCGTCCGTGCAGTCCCCTCTCATCGTGCCATCGGGCTCAAAACGGATGGTGTTCACGGCACCCGCCCGCTTGGCGGCGGCGGTCAGCGCATCGACGAGGCGAAACGCCTCTTCCTTGTGAGGAATCGTGACGTTCACGCCCCTGAACCCAGCCGCCATCAAACCTTTGAGCGCCGCCGCAAGTGCGCCGGGCGCAACGGGCAGCGGCACATACGCGCCATCGACGCCATGACGAGCGCACCAGTAATTATGGAGCGCCGGGGAGCGCGAATGAGAAACCGGCCATCCGATCACTCCGGCCAGCATCGTTTTGCCGGATATCGTCATGCGGCGCTCAGCCTCGCCCAGTATTGCGGCAGAAGACGCGCCAGCCGCTCCGCCCATTCGTTCTGTCCCGACGGATCGGCGATGAGATCCTGCCTGATTTCGAGTTCCAGATAAGGCAGTCCGGCCGCTTCCGCATGACGCGGCACCGTATAATCCGACGTTTCGCTCAGAACATAAGGCTCGTTATCCCCGACACACAGTCCGGGTTCCCCTTTGAGGAGATCCAGCATGATACGCGCCGAGCGTGTATCCCGATGATGCAGCACGCCACAGTGCCAGGGCCGCTTCACGCCATTCATGCACGGCGTAAAGCTGTGCAGCGCGATGAGCGCGGTCGGCTCCCCGGCGCGCTCCCGACGCGCCAGTTCTCCGGCGATGCGATCATGGTAGGGGTGGAGAATCTCGGCTTCGCGCGCCGCACGGCAGACCGCCGTCGCCGCGACATTGGCCGGAATGGGGGTCTCGTCCGAGGTCAGCGGCATGGAGGTCGGATGCCCGGGCGCGCGATTGCAGTCGATCACGAGCCGGGAATAGACCTGCTCGATCAGCGTTGCCCCCAGGGCTTCGTGCAGGGCGACGCCGACACCATGAATGCCGATGTCCCACGCGATATGCCGATCCCAGTCGGCCGCCGCGACTCCAAGATCGCGCAGCACCGAAGGGACCTGACGCCCCGCATGGTCGCTGACGAGGACGAAAGGCGATGCCTCGCGATGGGGCCGATGCGAGAAAGGCGGAGGATCGGTTTCCGAAAGAAGACCCAAAACGTCAGTTTCCTTTCAGAATCCGGGCGAGACCTTCCGCCATGCCCGGCGCCTGCCATGTCAGACCGTTGTCCGCGCGCGCGATCAGACGTCCTTCCGCATCGAGTATGATCGACATTGGTAGGCCGAGGTCATCGAGTTTCAGCGCATCCGCCACCGGCTGGGCCTTGCCGGTATAGACAGGGAGGGTCTTTACGCCATGCTTGGCGTAAAACGCCTGCACTTGGGCGCCTGTACCGCTCCCGATCGCCACAGGCACGACGGTCACGACATCCGCGTGAGCCGCGACGAAGGCATCGAGCTGCGGCAGTTCCGTCAGGCACGGACCGCACCACGTCGCCCAGAAATGAACGACGAGCGGCTTTCCACGCCAGTGCGATAGCGCGAGGGTTTCACCCTTCCCGTTTTCGATGGACGCATCCAGCGGGCCGGTGGGTGGCTGGACGGGCTTGAAGGACGAAACGCCGCTCAGGACCGACGCCCGCGCAGGGCGTAGCCTCACCGTCGCCATGCTGGCTCCCATTCCTGCGAGAACGAGTCTGCGCCCCGGCAGGAAGGAACGGGGATTGGTCACCGCCCGGAGACGATCGCATCGAAGCGTGACATGACGTCCGCCGGCGCCCAGCGCATCATGCCGACGGACCATGCGCGGATATGACCCTCGCCATCGACGATGTAGGTGCGCGGAATGCCTTTTTTGCCCTCTCCCATGCCCGGCAGCGGTCCCAGCGCCTTGAGGAGCACCCCATCGGGATCGGCGAGAACCGGCAATGACGTCGCGCCATGGGACTGAAGAAACGCGCCGGTCCTGGCGATATCGCCGCCGGTGGTATTGATCGCCACGATAGCGGGCGCCTCCCGGCCGAGACGGCGGATCGTCGTGTTGACCTCGGGCAATTCGCGGATGCAGGGGCCGCACCACGTCGCCCAGAGATGCAGGAGATAAGGCTTGCCGTGCCACGCGGCGAGCGTCGTTTCCTTTCCTGTCGCGTCCAGAAACGGAGTCAACGGCACGTCTTTCGGGGTATCCTGCATCTTCATGCCGTGGCCGAAAGTCGGGATGTCGTCCTCGGTGGCGGCGTGCGCGGAATTGCGCAGCAGACCGCCCGCCGCTAGGCTCGCGCCACTCAGGCCCGACAGGAAAAGACGGCGCTTGATCGCCCGAACCGACATAGACAATACCTCGTGGAAGAAGACGTGACCGAGACTAATTCCCGCCTTGCCAATCCGCAATGGGGTGGCCGGTTCGCCACCGGCCCCGCCGCCATCATGGCCGAAATCAACGCGTCGATCGGCTTCGACCAGCGTCTGTGGCGGCAGGATATCCGCGGCTCGCTCGCCCATGCCGCGATGCTCGCGCGCGTCGGCCTCCTGACCGCCGGGGAAGAAAAACAGATTCGGGACGGCCTGCACGACATCGCCGAAGAGATCGCCAGCGGCACGTTCGAATTCTCGTCAGCTCTCGAAGATATCCATATGAACATCGAGGCTCGCCTGTCCGACCGGATCGGCGAAGCCGGGAAGCGGCTGCATACCGCACGTTCGCGCAACGATCAGGTGGCCACCGATTTTCGCCTCTGGGTGCGGGACGCCATAGACGGCATAGAGGCGCAGATCAACGCGCTGATGACCTCTCTCGCCACGCGCGCTCACGCATACGCGGCAACGCCGATGCCGGGTTTCACCCATCTTCAGGTCGCACAACCCGTCACGTTCGGCCACCATCTTCTCGCCTACGTGGAAATGCTGGCCCGTGATCGCGGCCGCCTGAACGACGCGCGCGCGCGCCTCAATGAATGTCCGCTCGGCTCGGCCGCGCTCGCCGGTACCTCGTTCCCCATCGACCGAAAATTCACGGCGCAGGAACTCGGTTTCACCCGCCCGACCGCGAATTCTCTCGACGCCGTCTCGGATCGGGACTTCGCCCTCGAATATCTCTCTGCCCTGTCCATTCTGGCGATGCATCTGTCCCGCCTCGCGGAAGAAATCGTCATCTGGTGTTCGGCGCCGTTCGGCTTCATCCGCCTGAGTGACGCCTTCACGACCGGTTCGTCCATCATGCCCCAGAAACGCAATCCGGATGCGGCCGAGCTCGTTCGCGCCAAGATCGGCCGCATCACGGGCGACTTCATCGGGCTGCTGACGGTCATGAAGGGCTTGCCGCTCGCCTATGCCAAGGACACGCAGGAGGACAAGGAACCTGTTTTCGACGCAACCGAAGCGGCGACGCTCTCTCTCGCCGCCATGGATGGCATGATCCGCGATATGACCCCCGATCAGGGACGCATGCGTGAACTGGCGGGCGCGGGCTTCTCGACGGCGACGGATCTGGCCGACTGGCTCGTCCGCGTTCTCCGCGTTCCGTTCCGCACCGCGCATCATGTGACGGGGCGACTGGTCGGCATGGCCGAGGCGAAAGGCTGCGATCTCAGCGATCTGACGCTCGATGAGATGCGCGGCGTCGAGCCCGGCATCGATGCAAGCATTTTCTCGGTCCTGACCGTCGAGGCGTCGCTGGCCTCGCGCACCAGCGAAGGCGGAACGGCGCCGATCAACGTCGAGTGCGCCGCGAGGTTGTGGCTGGAACGTCTGGAAGGAGACGCATGATGCGTTACACCCTGATCCGCCTGCTAGGCGTGACGATGATCACGACACTGCTTCTGGCAGCGTGCGGCAAGGCAGGTTCGCCTCACGCGCCAGGGCCGTCTGACCAGATTACCTATCCCAAGACCTACCCGACGGAGTAATCCGTCTGGGCCTGGCTTTCCTCCAGCGCCCTGCACGCCAGCGCCCGGACCTCCCGGGCTGAAAGCCCCTGTGCTCTCAGTCCCCGTATGGCTTCAGCCCCCGTGCGTTTCGAGAGCTTCCGTCCGTCCGCGCCGAGAATGAGCGGATGATGAGCGTAAACCGGCTCCGGGTAGCCCAGCAGCAACTGCAACACGCGATGGACCGACGTGACCGGAAATAGATCCATGCCGCGCGTGACGAGATCGATGTTTTCCAGCGCATCGTCGTGGGTGACGCAGAGATGGTACGAAACTCCGGTGTCGCGGCGCGCCAATACGACATCGCCAAAGGCCGCAGCCTCACTGCCGATCCGCCCCTTGCCTGTCTCTACCCATCCGGGCTCACCGCCGATTTCCGCCAGTGCTCTGCCCATATCCAGACGCCAGACCAGTGGCCTACCTTCCGGAGGACCGTGGTCGCGGCAGGTGCCGGGATAAATCCGGCTGCCGTCCGGAGCGTAGCCGTGTGAGGCATCGGCCACTTCCTGACGCGTGCAGCCGCATGGATAGAGCAATCGCCTCTCCTTCAGGCGGGTCAGGACAAGGTGGTAGCTGGGAAAATGCTCCGACTGTCGGCGAATTGGAGCTGGCGGCAACAGCCCCAGCCATGCGAGGTCATCGAGAAGCGCCTGCGTGTAAAGCGGCAGACAACGGACGGGATCGATATCTTCGATACGAACCCGATATCCGTCAGGACCGGCATGATCGCGCGCGTGCAAAGCGGAAATCACGTGACCGAGATGCAGATATCCGGTCGGACTTGGTGCAAATCGTGTGAGGAGACCCGCCATCTGTCATTTCCTTGTCACGGAGCCCATACTTGCGACCCGACGGGAATCCTGAAATAGTCCATGCCAGAGAACGGATTGCGCGTAATCGACAGGCATTCGTTTTGGCCACGGCTGCCGCGGTTTGACGGGCGTCCTTTGGATAAAAGGAACCGATCATGCTCGACGGTCATCAACATTTCCCGGCCCTTGTGCTGAATGCTGATTTTCGACCGCTATCCTACTTTCCGCTATCTCTATGGTCGTGGCAGGACTCGGTAAAGGCCGTTTTTCTGGATCGCGTTTCCGTGCTCAGCGAATATGACGGCGTTGAGGTCCATTCTCCCAGCATCAGCATGAAAATCCCAAGCGTCATCGCCCTGAAAGACTTCATCCAGACGGCGCGGCGCCCGGCTTTTACCCGTTTCAACGTCTTCCTGCGTGATAATTTCTCCTGTCAGTACTGCCATGACCGGCTGCCGACCCAGGATCTCACCTTCGATCATGTCATTCCCCGCGCCCATGGCGGCCGTACGAGCTGGGACAACGTCGTAACCGCCTGCAGCCCATGCAACCTACTCAAAGGATCTCGGTTACCGGCCGAAATCGGCATGTTTCCGCGGCGCAAACCCGTCCAGCCGACCACGCGGCGATTACAGGAAAACGGCCGCAGCTTTCCGCCCAACTACCTTCACGAAAGCTGGAGAGACTACCTGTACTGGGACAGCGAGCTTGAGCACGGATGAGACGTGTCAAAATGACTGCAATTTGAACGCAACCTTAATCATCTTTGAGACTATTGATATCGTCGCACGGATGCATTCCACGCACCCCGTCTGCCATTCAAGGATCCGAACATGAACGTTCGTACAACAGGCCTGACCCTCCTCGTCACCACTCTGCTGGCCACTCCCGCTCTGGCTTATTCGGCACAAGCCGAAACCATCAAGCTTCATGGAAAATTCGTGGCCGAGCACGATGCATCGACCTCCCCCACAGGTGGTATCAAGGCGACGCTCGACACGGAAAAAAAGACGTTCGTCTATACGATCCATTACAAGGGTCTGTCTGGCCCCGTGACGGCCGTTCATCTTCATGGACCCGCTGACGCCGGACAGGATGCGGGGGTCATGCTGCCGATCACTGGTCCGTATAACGGCAAATTGCACGGTACCCTGACCCTGTCGGACGATCAGGTCACAACCGTCGAGAATGGCAAGAGCTACGTCAATCTTCACACCGACAAATATGGCGAAGGTGAAGCCCGCGCTCAGGTCGTTCACTGATCATCGGCAGTGTTTCAGTCGAGCTAAAGCTTTTTATGACGCTGCGCATGCCCGGGCGGAATGCGCAGCGGACTTCTCTCAGGGCGTCTTTGTTACGTTGCCGGGCATCATCTGATGGCAACCCGTGAGCCGATACAAACGCCTCTTACGCGTTCAATAGCGCCGCGTAGCGTTCGGGCGAAAAACCCACATCCAAACCGAAATCGCCTGACAGGACCGGTCGGCGGATCGCGGATGAGTGCGCCGCCATCAGAGACAGCGCTTTATCCTCATTGAGATCAGACTTGAGATCGTCCGACAAATTGCGAAACGTCATGCCCGATCGGTTGAGAAGCTTTTCCCATCCGATCTTCGTAGCCCAGGTCTTCAACAGAGCTTCCGTTACGCCCTGCGTCTTGAAGTCATGAAACACGTAAGCGTGACCGTGTTCGTCCAGCCATGCACGGGCCTTTTTGACCGTCCCGCAGTTACGGATGCCGTAAAGAGTGATTGTCACTCCCACTCGATCGTCCCGGGAGGCTTGGACGTGATGTCGTAGGTCACGCGATTGATGCCGCGGACCTCGTTGACGATGCGGCTTGCCACGCGGTTCAGGAAGGCAAAATCAAACGGATAGACTTCGGCTGTCATACCATCCGTGCTCGTGACCGCCCGCAGGGCGCAGGCCTGATCGTAGGTCCGGCCATCGCCCATGACGCCGACCGTGCGCACAGGCAGCAGAACGGCGAAGGCCTGCCAGATGGCGTCGTAGAGGCCCGCGTTACGGATCTCCTCCAGATAGATCGCATCCACCTTGCGCAGCAGATCGAGCTTCTCCCGATCGATCCTGCCGGGAATACGAATGGCCAGACCCGGCCCCGGAAAGGGATGACGGCCTACGATGGATTCAGGAATGCCCAGCTCGCGACCCAGAGCACGAACCTCGTCCTTGAACAGTTCACGCAGCGGCTCGACGAGCTTCATGTTCATGCGCTCGGGCAGACCGCCGACATTGTGATGCGACTTGATCGTCACCGAAGGACCACCCGTGAAACTGACCGACTCGATAACGTCCGGATACAGGGTTCCCTGGGCGAGGAACTGCGCGCCACCCAGCTTCGCGGCCTCCTCTTCGAAGACCTCGACGAAAAGCCGCCCGATCGTCTTGCGCTTGATTTCGGGGTCCGTGACGCCTTCGAGAGCCGTCAGGAACAGATCCGACGCATCTCGATGGACCAGCCGGATATTGAAACGTCCCCGGAAGGTCTTGACCACTTCGTCCGCTTCGCCGGCACGCAGAATGCCGGGGTCGACGAAGATGCAGATAAGCTGGTCGCCGATCGCGTCATGAATGAGCTTGGCCGCGACGGAGGAGTCGACACCACCCGACAGGCCGCAGATCACCCGGCCATCGCCGACCTGCTTGCGGATACGCTCGATTTCCATATCCCGGAAACCGGCCATCGTCCATGTGCCCTGGCAGCCCGCGACATCATGGGTGAAATTACGGATCAGGGCCGAACCGTGCGGCGTATGAACGACTTCCGGATGGAACTGCACGCCGTAAAGGCGCCGTCCTTCATCGGCGATGATCGCAAAAGGCGCGCCCTCTGAATAGGCCACAGCACGGAAACCCGGCGGCAGCTTCGTGACGCGATCACCATGACTCATCCAGACCTGCTCGCGATGCCCGCGTGCCCATGCGCCGCGAAACAGGGCGCAATCCTCGGCGATCTCGATATGGGCGCGACCGAATTCACGATGCTCGTGGGTTTCCACGGTCCCACCCAGCTGGACGCACATGGCCTGCTGGCCATAGCAGATTCCGAGAACCGGCACGTTCATTTCAAAAACGATATCGGGAATTCGCGGCGGGTTCTCATCATGAACACTCGCCGGACTGCCGGACAAAATCACGCCACGCGGCGCAAAATCCGCGATTCGCTGCGCATCCGCCGCAAACGGCCAGATTTCGCAATAAACACCGCTCTCGCGCACGCGCCGCGCAATCAACTGCGTTACCTGACTTCCGAAATCAAGAATCAGAATACGATCTTCGTGCAGCGTCTGCTCGATCTGCGTGGTGTCGTCGGTTTCCGTCATCTGTCTTCCGTTTTCTCTCAGGCGTGCGCGCTTGCTGCTGCCCTCCTATAAGGGGTTCGCACGCCAGCGTCATCATCGCGGGCATGCATGATACGCAACCGCGCCCAGATTCACGCGAAAGACAGCTACAGATGCGCCCTCTTCTCCGCTCCGTTTTCCATAAAGGCATGCTGGCCCTGAGTGGCGGCACCCTTCTCGCCTTGACGGCCTGTGCGGGCCAGACCAACCCCGGCCAGGACCCGCGCGGTCTGTGGGTCGGCGCGCTTGTGACCGACAAAGGCGTCTGCCCGACGGACCGCAACTCGACCCTGCAGGTCAACGCCCACGAGATCCTGTTCACGCCCGCGGACGGTTCTCTGGTCCTCCGCGGCGTGCGCGGTCCGAACAATCTTCATTTCCACGCCCAGCTTGAAACGACGGACCAGGATCACAAGCCGCGCCCGATGGTTTTCGATGGATACCCGGTTGGCCAGGCGATCGGCGGCACATTCGGCACACCATCATGCCGGGCTCACGTCACGATGACCCGCTCCTGAGGGGCCTGACGTTCCGGACCTTCCGCTCACCGGCCATGCGGGGAGACTTTTTTCATCTCCCCTCTTGCCCGGTCGCTGAACTGCCAGTAAGAACCCGCACCACGACGCACCCGTAGCTCAATTGGATAGAGCACCAGACTACGAATCTGGGGGTTAGAGGTTCGAGTCCTTTCGGGTGCGCCATTCGCTTTTTTACGAGCGAAATCATATAGACTGCGATCGACAGTCGCGCGGCACCCGTAGCTCAATTGGATAGAGCACCAGACTACGAATCTGGGGGTTAGAGGTTCGAGTCCTTTCGGGTGCGCCACTCTTCTTTTTTCAGATCCGCACGCCCTCAACGCTCGCTCTGGCGATCCATACGCAGAGCGACGCCACCGCGCCCTGCCCTGGCAGCGATGGCGATTCCGGCGATTATCCACTCACGACCGTCACGAACCAGAAGCGGTGCGCCACTGGCGCCATGCGTCCCCGCGCAGTCATGCTCGATCAGACCGTTTGTCGCGCCTTCGACACCCAGGATATGACACGATTCGTCGGCAATCGCGATTTCCGCGCGATCCTGCTCGTATCCCGCCAGCATGGCCTGAGATCCCGCGACAGGTTGACCGATCCTGAGCAGATCGGATGCGGAACCAACCGCATGGTCCAGTACGATGGTGGCTTCATCGCAATCCGACACGATATCAGGCCGGTATCCCCGATGCAGGATGTAGGCGCGTCCCACGGCCCGGGCACGAAATGTTCCGGCCGTATATCCGAGCAGAAAATGGATATGGGACGCGATGACAAAATGTCCCGTCCTGCGGATGTAAAGGCAGTGCGCGGCGGTTCGGATGACTGAAGGCGCCACGAGAAACGCCGTGCATCTCGTCCCCCCGTCGGTCTGGAGCAAACCGATCATGCGCCACGGTGGCGCGGCGAGATCGACGGGCAACCGACGGCCCGCGCCGACCCCGACGAGCGGCTGGGCTCGAGACTGGGCTCGCGGCATCGCGGAGAGAAGGATGCAACACAGCATCAGATGGCCGACGCAAAGCCGTCGCCACCCGATGCTCATGCGTCCCGCTTCGAACCGAGATGGTCGGGGCCGAACGAGTCGGGAAGAAGCTCTCCCAGCGTTCGCACAAGCAGGACCTCACCAGAGGGATTCACCATCGTCACCCGGGCGTCGGGGCTGGCGAATTCCCGAATACGCTGTCGGCAACCGCCGCACGGCGTGCAAGGCTGATCGCCTCCGCCCGCGATCACGATTTCCGAAATATGCCGCGCGCCCTTCATGATCATGCCCGAAATCGCGCCCGCCTCGGCGCAACTGCCCTGCGGATACGCCGCATTCTCGACGTTGCATCCGACATGGATCTGTCCGTGCTCATCGCGAAGCGCGGCGCCAACATGAAATCGCGAATAGGGCGCATAGGCCTGCTCGCGGACGGCCACAGCCGCCCTTACCAGTTCCTCACTCATGATCGGCAGGCTACACCACGCAAGGGAGCGCTTGGAAGCCGACACAAGGACGGATAGTCTGCAACCATGACCCGTCCGGATCCTGATCCCCTGTCCCTGTTAGCCTCCCGTCCCGCACTGCATATGGATGCGCAGGCAGGCCTTCTTTTCGAGGACGCTTCCCTCCAGAACATCGCCCAGAGCGTCGGCACGCCATGCTGGGTCACCGGCGCCGGTACGCTGCGCCGCCGCACGCGCAATCTCAAAGCGGCCTTCGCAGCTTCGGGGCTGAACGTCTCTCTGCATTACGCGATGAAGGCCAATGACCATCTGGCCACACTCACCCTCCTCCGATCGGAAGGCTGCGGCGCGGACGTCGTGAGTGGCGGCGAACTCATGCGCGCGCTTCAGGCAGGCATCGCCGCCTCGGACATCATTTTTTCCGGTGTCGGCAAAACCGACATGGAGATGGCGCTCGCCCTCGAAAGCGGCGTCGGCCAGATCAATGTGGAAAGCGCCGAGGAAATACGGCGTCTGTCGAACGTCGCCGTGAAACTGCGCCGGACGGCGCGGATCGCCCTGCGGGTCAACCCGGACGTCGACGCGGGAACACATGAAAAGATCAGCACCGGCCGGGCTCACGACAAGTTCGGCATAGCCTGGGATGACGCCCTCGATATTTACCGTGACGCCGCCACGCTTCCGGGCATCGAACCTGTCGGCCTCGCCGTTCATATCGGCAGCCAGATCCTTTCCCCGACACCCTACAAGGCGGCCTATACGCGCGTCGCGGACCTTGTCAGGGAACTGCGTATCAACGGACTGCCCGTTCATATCGTTGATTGTGGCGGCGGTCTCGGCATCCGATATCGCGACGAACTGGCCCCGGCGCCTGCCGCATTGGCCGGAGCGATCCGGGACACGCTCGGCGACTGCGGCGTCAAACTCGCCATCGAACCCGGTCGTTGGATTGCCGCCCCCGCTGGCGTGCTTCTCAGCACCGTCATCGACGTCAAGCGTCAATCAGAGGACGCGCCTGACCTGATCATCCTCGATGCCGCGATGAACGATCTTGCCCGCCCGGCGCTTTACGATTCATGGCATGGGATCCTTCCCGTTTCACCCGAACGCCTGAATGCGGCGTTGAGCCCCCAGACAGTCGTGGGGCCGGTCTGCGAAAGCAGCGACGTGTTCGCGTCCTCCAGGCCTCTGCCCTCGCTGCGCCCCGGAGATGTCGTGGCGCTTCTCGATACGGGCGCCTATGGTGCCGTGATGAGTTCCAATTACAACGCGCGTCCACTGGCCGCCCAGGTCATGGTCGATCATGGCCAATGGCAGATCATCAAGGAAAGACAGCCGATCGAGGACCTGTGGGCCGGAGAAACCGTGCCGCAATGGTGCCACCGGGCGCCGGAGTAAGGGCGCTTCATGAGTGGTAGCGCGACCCCCATGCCCCGCCCTCGCCGGGATCTCGAATTTCGTCTGACCCAGGCGCGGAGCCATGCCTCGGCGGCGATCCTGGCCGAACGCGCCATCCTCGCCCTGCGCGTACCTGCCCTTCTGACCAGTGGCTACGTCATCGCCGGATTGTTGCGCATCCCCCAGTCCATGCCGGACACGCTCCATGCGATCCTGCTGGGAGGCGTAGCCGCCGGTGTCGCGGTGACGGCGATTCGAGGCCTCTCCAGAGTGGAACGCCCGACCATCGATGTCGTCGACAGACGCGTCGAACAGGCGTCGCGCCTTTCGTTCCAGCCACTCCAGTCCTTGCGGGACCATCCCGTGGAAGCCGACCGGAACGGCCTGTGGTCGGCGCATCTGACCCGCACGGTAGGCGGGATCGGCAATCTGCGGGGAGGATGGCCGCACCCGCGCCTGACGCGCGCGACGCAGCTCGGCGGCGCGATCGTGGTTACGGCGCTCGTCCTGACCGGGATGCGGGCGGGCATGCACGCGCCCTCACGCCTGCTGGCCGCTTTCGTGCCGGGATATGACGACGCCGATGTGCCGCTGCCGCAGATCGAAGCCTGGATCGACATGCCGGATTATGCGCCGGGCGCGCCGGTTTTCCTGAATGGCCGATCGGGCTCGGCGAAAGTCCCCCCGGGCGCACATCTGAACGCCACGATCAATGGTACGGTTTCGGCGCCGACCTTGTCCGGCGCGCGCGTCTCCACAATGCAGGACCGCAAGCTCGATGCACGCAGCTGGGCGCTGAACGCGGATCTGACCGGAAGCGGCGATCTCAGCATTCAGGCGCGTGGGCGACAAATCGCGCAGTGGCATCTCGAGGTCGAACCCGATCTTGCGCCCGGCGTCGCCTGGAACGGCACACCCGCGAAGGAAGAAGATGGCTGGCGCACGCTTTTTCCCTGGAAAGTATCGCAGGCCCATGGGGTGAAATCCCTGCTCATCGAGATCAGGCTGGCGAACGGAAAAACGAAGCGCGTGTTGTCGTTGCCGATCGATCTCGGCGGCATGCCCAAATCAGCGAATGGCTCGACACCGGAAGACCTCGCCTCGGATCCATGGGCGGGAGAACAGGTTTCCGCCACGCTCGTTGCGAGAAGCGCCAGCAATCTCGAGGCCCGCAGCGCTTCGGTCAAATTCGTGCTGCCATCGCGCGTTTTTCATGATCCGGTCGCCAAGGCGCTGGTCGCGCTTCGGCGTCGGCTGGCCCTCGAAAAAGAAGACCGCGCCACGGCGGCTGACGAACTCCGCACCCTGACGGAGGTCATGCCGTCGTCACAGGACGGCGCGATCATCGCCATGGATTACGCGGCATCCCGCCTGGAAGACCCCCAGGATCCTCACGCGATCGACGACGCGCTGGGCCTCATGTGGTCGCTGGCGCTCTATCTCGAAGATCTGCGCGCTACCGACCCCGATGCGGCGCTCGCCAATCTCGACGTGCGTGCCGCCCAGACAGCCGTGCAGCAGCAACTCGACCATATGAAAGCGCTCGGCCCCAAAGGACATACTCTCGAGCAGCGGGAAGAACTCGGTCGCCGGATGCAGACGCTGAAGGACGCCCTGGCCCGTCGCATGCAGGCCCTGATGCGGCAGGCCATGCTCAACGGCATGATGATGCCCGATATGGGACAGGACGAGGGCGACGCCAACGACGCGTTCAGCCGCCTCATGCGCCGCCTGCAATCGGACGCGGATAACGGTCGCGGCGACGATGCGATGAAACGTCTCCAGCAGCTCGAATCCATGACCGAGAAGATGCGCAACGCGACCCCCCAGGATCTCGCCAATCTCGCACGTCAGCTTCGCGCGCAGGCCGAGGCGCATGCGCAACGTCGCGCCCTGCATGACGTGATCAAGCACGAAACGAAACTGCTGGATCACGCGCAGTCCCGCCTCAATGCGGTGCGCCGGGCGCAATCGACGGATCAGGACGTCGATCAGCCCGACATCTCGAACATGTCGACGACCGAACTGTTGAAACGGCTCGGCCTTCAGCCGCCACCCGGACTGAAGGACGCTCCCGCGGTCGAGACTCCGCCGCCGGACCCGAACACGCTCGACCCGGCCACCCGCGCGCGTCAGGATGACGAGCGTCGCGCCGATCACGCCGTGCAAAGCGCCCTGAAGCGCGTCGGCGCCATGCTGAATGACGATGTGAAGGACCTCACGGATTCGAAACTCAAATCGCTCGAAAAAGCCGTGAAAGACATGGACCCGGCGCGGCATGCGCTTGGCAGGGGCAATGACGTCGATGCGCAGAAAGCCGAAGCGCAGGTTCTCAAAGATCTGGCCGACGCGGGCAAGGAAATGAGCCAGGCGCAGAAGAGCAAGTCACAGGGTCATGGGACGATCACGCTCCTTCCCGGTCTCGGCTCGCCCGACAAGCAGGGCGCCAAGGGGACGGGTCACGGTAGGGGCGACGAAGACGGCGACGGCGAGCGCGCCGATCCCAACGCCAAGGATCGCGACCCTCTGGGACGCAAGCTCGGCGAAGGGGATGACGACGTGGATACCGACAGCCACATTCCCGAGGCCAGCCAGCGGGAGCGCGCTCGCGAGATCGAAAAGGAATTGCGTCGCCGCGATGCCGATCGCACACGTCCGCAGGAGGAACTGGATTACCTCGATCGGTTGCTGAAATCGTACTGACCTGCCGCCGCTCGCGGTAAAGCACTCCCGACGCCGATCATGCGCCGCAACGCCTGTCAGCCTCCGCGACAGGCCGAGTCTCCAAAGGGCGAAAGCAGAGCGTTACATGGGGGTGTCCCCCTTCATCGGGGCCGAATGCGAGCGGGACGGTATCAGAAGAAGTCGGGTAACGCTGTTTCGTCCCGCTCGCGCGGAAACAGTCGGCCACGGAAAACTCCAGTCGATACCGACCCGATGCCAGCGCGGGATCGAGAGCACGGTCATGACGTCAGCCTGTCCTTCAGCCGGTTGATGGTGGCGCGATCAAACTGGCAACGCGACTCCGACACTTCACGCGCGGGAGATTGTTTCAGACGCGGTTCGAGTTCGTTTTGAATGATCGTCTTGCCAGACGTCGCGCACGCAGATCACGAACGGCACACAAAACGACATTCTCTCCACCTTCCAAGGCGCCCTGGCCGCCACCGATGATTATGACATCACGAACAGTGCTGCCATCCCGGCGCGTTTCAGGAGACCAACGGGCTGCCGCATAAGCGAGCCGGGCAAGATCGGGATGAAACTGACGTTTCACGCCCGGACATGATCACGGCACCCTGTAAAACGGGTTCGGCAGCAGGAAAGTACGTTCCGCATGCCCTCCATCGAGATCCGATGGCTGGTCACCGATATTGGCAATGATACGATACCCTTCGGCTTCGATCCGCGCCCGGGCCGGAGCCTTGTATTGCATCGCGCTTTCCGTATGGCTATGGACAGGCCGCAATATGAGGCCACGCCAGTTGTCGTAGCCAGCCGCCCTGAGATTGGCTTCAGTGGCATGGCGTTCATCTTCATACCGACCGGTCACGAAGAAAACCGCCACACCCAGACTATGGGCTTCACGCACCAGAGCCAGCGCTCCGGGTATGGCGGGCGCACGTTCCGACTCTTCCCATGCAAGCCAACCGCACGGACCCTGGGGAAGACGGTTGCAGTCGCCAGCCCTGATGTATCCAAAGCCATCGGCCTTCATGGCGAGCCAGTTGGACACAGACGTTTCGTCAATATCGAGAACGATCGCCGGACGGGCATGCTGGCGTGCATGTTCGCGAACCCAACGGCGCACCTCGGAAAAAACGGCGTCCAGATCCTGCGCATAACGCCCGCTCTCGTAATAAGCCGACGCCGCGCGCTGAGCATCGCCCACATTGAACGGCTCGGAACCGACAGTCTGGGCGTCGGTCGGTGACATCGTCGTCACACAGCCGCACAGCAGCAGCGCCGTCAGAAAAACTCCTGCAAATCTTCGAGCCATTCCCCCTCCATCCGCTCAGCTTCAACAACACAGAACACTGTGACTGGACGAACGCTCCCGTCACAAGGGCAGTCCGCAATATCATGGTATAGCAACGACCGGCACTGGAACATGGACGACCCGGAACAGACACGATAAGACACGAATCCTGCCTGCAGAACTGGCTGCTCACCGGGGAGACAGATTTTGGGCATGTCCCGTGAAGCCACCGTCGCCCATATTCTGTCGTCGGCGGAGCGCGTCTTCGGACGCGTCGGCTTTGGTGGCGCCACGATGGCCGTCATTGCCCGTACCGCCGCATTGCCGAAGGCCAACATCCATTACTACTTCCGCACCAAGGAAGAGCTTTACCGTGCGGTTCTCGAACATACCCTGACCGGCTGGCTGGCCGATGCCGAGCGCTGGCTGACGCCTGAGATCGCGGCATCCGACGGCCTTCGGGGCTATATTGCCGCCAAGCTCGCCTTCTCTTGTGAACGTCCCCATGCGTCACGTCTGTTCGCCCACGAGGTCCTCCAGGGCGCGGATCACCTGACAGGTTATTTTTCGTCCAGACTTCGCGCCCATATCGGCCTGATCGATCGGACATTCCGTGTATGGGCGACGCGTGGAGAGATCCGGCCGGTCCATACACCGCATTTCATGTTTTCGCTCTGGGCAATGACACAGGCCTATGCCGATATGAGCGCGCAGTTCACAACTGTGCTGGATCGCAAGGCCCTGACGTCACAGGACTTTTCCGACGCTGCCGCCCATATCACGATGCTGCTCGAAACCGGTGTCATCCGACAGCAGCACGGCGCCGACGATCCATCCCGGAACGCGATGCGGACGCCGCATCAGAACGCTCTATCGACCGGATAAAGCAGCGCCTGAAGAGACATATGTCTGATCGCCGCCCTGTCAGATGCCACTATGCCTTGAGCCGGTCGCGATACATTTTCCGCGCCTTGGAAACTTTAGGCGCGACAACCGCCGCGCAATACGCGGTCTCCGGGTTACGGGCAAAATAATCGTGATGCTTGGCTTCGGCTTCCCAGAAATGCGCCGGGCCCGCAATCTCGGTAACAAGAGGATCGCGCCATATCCCCGCCTCGCTGATCTCTTTCGTCACCTCACGCGCCGTCGCCGACTGGCTCTCGTCCCGCGCGAAAATGACCGAGCGGTATTGGCTCCCGACATCATTGCCCTGGCGGTCCGGCGTGGTCGGATCGTGCGTTGTGTAAAAAACCCGCAGGAGATCCGCATAGGAGATCTCCCGCGGATCGAATGTCACTTCAACGACTTCGGCATGCCCCGTCTGACCGGTGCATACCGCCTCGTAGCTGGGACTGGCGGTGTGACCGCCCGCATAGCCCGGCTTGACGCTCAGCACGCCCCGCAGGCCGGAGAAAATAGCTTCCGTGCACCAGAAGCAGCCACCGCCAAGAAGTGCGGTTTCCGTAACTGTTCCGTTCATCGCCATCATTCCTTCACGACTGGGAGGTAGATACCGCTCGCCGACGCACCACCGAAATGTAGCGTGTGGGTCTGGGCGCGATAGTCCTGCGGCTTCGCATCGAAGATGTTGGAGACGTAGGTCTGCGGGTTGCGATCGTAAAGGGGGAACCAGCTTGACTGGACCTGAACCATGATCCGATGGCCAGGCAGAAAGACGTGGTTCATCGCGGGCAGCGTGAATTTATACTCCGCCACCTGGTTCGGCGTCGCGGGAGACGGATGCGCAAAATCCTTCGCATACCGTCCCCGGAAAATATCCATCGACAGCGGAAGTTCATAGCCGCCCATCTCGGGACGATCCGCGTCGATCCCGGGATAGACGTCGATCACCTTCACGACCCAGTCCGCATCCGTGCCCGTCGTGGCCGCGAACAGATCCGCCGTCGGCACTCCCGACACGCGGACAGGATGGTCGAGCACGGGCGTCTCGAACGTCACAACGTCCGGACGCGCTTCGGCAAAACGCTGATCGCTCGTGAGCCAGGGTTTCCAGCGCGCGCCGTCTTCAAAGGCATACGGACGCTGCACGAAAGGCACCGGATGGGCCGGGTCCGACACATAGGACACCGTGCCCGGCCGCGTGCGCTTCATATCCAGACCGTTATCCGGCTGAAAATAAAGTTTTTGTCCAACACCAAGACAGCTCGCGCCGCACTCCCCAAGCCAGTTGCGATAGTGATCCCAGTGATTCTCACCCGTGTTGTAGATGATGGCTTCGTCGAAATTCACCTTGGGTGCGCCAGGCTTGAGATATTGGTCGAAGAACGGACGCATGACGTTCGTGCGATACCAGAGCGCCGTATCGCCATCGAAATGGAGCGGGCCGAGCATGGATCCATCATAGTTGACCCCACTGTGACGCCACGGCCCCATCACGAGGATGTTCGGCACGGTGGGATGACGGCTCTTCAAGGCCTGCCAGCTATGAATGGCGCCCCACATGTCTTCCTGGTCCCACAACCCCTGCTCCCATATCGTCGGAACGGTCATCGGACGGCGCGTGATCAACCTGTCCAGCGCCTGCTCCGACCAGAACGCATCGTAGGCGGGATGAGCATGCATGCGTTGCCACCAGGGAAACTGGTCGAGACCGGCTTCGGTTGCGAAATGACCAGCCGATCCGGCTCTCAGAAAGTTGGTATAATCATCGGCGTCCGCCCGGGGGATTGACCCGCCCTTGCCGCGATCCGACATCTGACCCGTGAAGTAGTCAAAGCTCGCCTGCCGGAACGCGCCGTAA
The DNA here is from genome assembly GCF_029309905.1 of Brytella acorum. Classification (GTDB taxonomy): domain Bacteria; phylum Pseudomonadota; class Alphaproteobacteria; order Acetobacterales; family Acetobacteraceae; genus Brytella; species Brytella acorum. The sequence continues at coordinate 500,394 of NZ_JARBJP010000002.1, read as the reverse complement.
TGATACCAGTCGTCGCCCATCCAGCCATCGACCATCGGACTTTCGGGCGACGCCACTTTCAGCGCCGGATGAGGGTCGAGCAGAGCCATGACGACCGTCCAGCCTTCATAGGACGAACCCGTCATCCCGACGCGACCGTTGCTTTCCGGAACATTTTTGACGAGCCAGTCGATCGTATCCCACGCGTCCGTGGTGTCGTCCGTCCGGCTGCGGTTGAGCGGTCCCATCGGCGGTCGCGTCATGACATAATCGCCTTCCGAACCGTACTTTCCGCGCACGTCCTGGAAAACACGGATATAACCCGCATCGACGAACACGCCGTCTCCCTGCGCCAGCACGGCACGCATCGTCGGCGCATCGGCCACGCGGCTGACGCGAGCACTCGCATCATAGGGCGTGCGGGTCAGAAGAATCGGGGCATCTCTGGCGTTCTTGGCAATCACGATGACCGTATGCAATTTAACGCCATCACGCATCGGAATCATGACATCGCGCCTGATATAATCCCGCGCCTCATCGGGGATCCTGACATGCGCGGGAATGTCGCTACCGTTCTGAATCATGTCCGGCGTCACGGCATCAGCAGGTTTCTCGCCATTCAGGCCGGCAGCGCGGGCGTCGATACCAAGAGACGCGCATGTAGCAAGGAGGATGATATTTCGCAGCACGACGCGACTGACCACGCGGACGATCCTTTCGATCTGGGAAAACGCAGAAACTGGACGGAATGAAACAGGAATGATCGCCGTTATGTCGCGTTCCGGCAAGAGACGACGAGGCCGGGTCCATGCGCAACATTCGTGCGCGCCAGTGCTTTTTATTGACATTTTCGTTCGCATGCGCTCTTGGCCCGTTACGCGTTCCCGCCCGGTTATGTCGCCTCAATTTCTGACTGGATCCTGAATCATGCCCGCCTACCGTTCCCGCACCACAACCCATGGCCGCAACATGGCGGGCGCGCGCGCCCTGTGGCGCGCGACAGGCATGACAGACGGCGACTTCGGCAAACCCATTATCGCGGTCGTCAACTCCTTCACCCAGTTCGTCCCCGGCCATGTACATCTGAAAGATCTCGGCGCCCTCGTCGCGGGCGCGATCGAGGAGGCGGGCGGTGTCGCACGCGAGTTCAACACGATCGCCGTAGATGACGGAATCGCGATGGGCCATGGCGGCATGCTCTACAGCCTGCCTTCGCGTGAACTGATCGCCGATTCCGTGGAATACATGGCCAATGCCCATTGCGCCGATGCGCTCGTCTGCATCAGCAACTGTGACAAGATCACGCCGGGGATGCTGATGGCGGCCCTGCGTCTCAACATCCCCGCCGTCTTCGTTTCGGGCGGTCCGATGGAGGCCGGCAAACTCGACGGACCGGGGATCGATCGCAAACTCGATCTGGTGGACTCCATGGTTGCGGCGGCGAATCCGAAAGTATCCGACGCCGAATCCGAACAGATCGAGCGTTCGGCCTGCCCCACCTGTGGTTCCTGTTCGGGGATGTTCACCGCCAATTCGATGAACTGCCTGACCGAGGCTCTGGGACTGGCATTGCCGGGAAACGGAAGCCTCCTTGCCACGCATGCCGACAGACGCGAGCTTTTCCTCGAAGCGGGCCGTACTGTCGTGGAACTTACGCGACGTTGGTACGAGCAGGACGATGCCACAGCCCTGCCACGAGGGATCGCCACGAAAGCCGCGTTTGAGAACGCCATGACGCTCGATATCGCCATGGGTGGCTCGACCAACACGGTGCTGCACCTGCTTGCAGCGGCACACGAAGCCGAAGTGGATTTCCACATGGCCGATATCGACCGCCTGTCGCGCCAGGTACCGCATCTGTGCAAGGTCGCCCCGGCACGGAACGACGTGCATATGGAAGATGTCCATCGTGCCGGTGGCATTCCTGCCATTCTGGGCGAACTCGATCGTGCGGGCCTGCTTGAAACGACCGTGCCGACCGTGCACGCTCCCTCCCTCGCGGAAAGTCTTCAAAGCTGGGATATCGTGCATGGGGAGCCTGAAGCCGCGGAACGCTTCAGGGCGGCACCCGGGGGCGTCCGCACCACGCAGGCCTTCTCACAGGCGAGCCGCTACCAGGAACTCGATCTCGACCGTTCAGCCGGTGTCCTTCGCGATCGAGCCCATGCGTTCTCACAGGACGGGGGACTTGCCGTTCTGTATGGCAACCTCGCCGAGGCCGGAGCAATCGTCAAAACCGCCGGTGTTTCGGACAAGATCCTGAAATTTACCGGAACGGCGCGCGTATTCGAAAGTCAGGATGACGCCGTAACAGCGATCCTCGGCAATCGTATCAAACCCGGCGACGTCGTCGTCATTCGTTACGAAGGTCCAAAAGGCGGCCCTGGCATGCAGGAAATGCTCTACCCGACGAGTTACCTGAAATCCAAGGGACTTGCGGAATCCTGCGCCCTCGTCACCGACGGACGTTTTTCCGGGGGCAGTTCGGGCCTCTCCATCGGACATGTATCCCCCGAAGCGGCCGAGGGCGGCACGATCGGCCTGATCGAGGATGGCGACGTCATTCTGATCGATATCCCGAACCGCGGCCTCGCTGTGCAGGTCAGTGACGCCGCGTTGGCCGACCGACGCGAACGTATGATGGCCAGAGGGGCGAGAGCGTTTACCCCCGACCGGCGCCGGATCGTGTCTCCAGCCCTGCAAGCCTATGCTCTCATGACCACCAGCGCGGCCACGGGCGCGGTGCGGGATGTGAGCCAGCTCAGCCGAAAAATTGGGTGAAGCCAGGCCCAAGCGCTATCCACCAGGCCGTTATGGCGCGCCCAGCTTACGTCCTCACGAAAACGCTTGAAAAAGCATGGAGAGTCTTCTGGTTTCAGGCGTGAGCACGTGAAACCAGAAAGAGCGGCGCCGCTCCCTTTCTCAAGCTTTCAACTGTCGCCAAGACGGGTCAGCGCCGCCTTCAGACGTTCGCGATCATGCGTGAATGTGGACAGGCGCTCCCGGTTTTCCTCCACGACCTCCGGTTTGGCGCGCGCCACGAAGTCCGCATTACCCAGTTTGCGCTCGACCTTGACGATTTCGCTCTCCAGTCGAGCAATCTCTTTCGCAAGACGAGCCCGTTCGGCGTCCAGATCAATCAGCCCCTCAAGGGGCAATACCAGCGTCGCTTCGTCCAGAACGCTCTGCGCCGCGTAACGCGGAACCGCGCCTTCAAGCCTGTCTATTTCCGAAACGCGGGCCATGCGCCCGATGGCCTCCCTCCATTTCTGCGCACGTGCCAATTTCGTCTCTGTCGCGTCGCGCATCAGCAGCGGTGCCATCTGCGCGGGAGGAACGTTCATTTCAGAACGGATGGCGCGCACCTCCGAGACGAGGCGTATCAACCAGTCAACTTCATCATGGGCCGCCGCCGCATCCGTCACAACCGGCGCTGTCGGCCACCCTTCCGTCGCGATGGTTTCGCCATAGCCGAAATCACGCCACAGAACTTCAGTCACAAACGGCACGATCGGATGCATCAGGCGCAAGACAACCCCGAACACATGAGCCGCGACGGCTCTGATTTCACGCACTTCTTCCTGATCTTCCGACGCGAAGACCGGCTTGGCCAGCTCAAGAAACCAGTCGCAATAACGGGTCCATACGAAGCGGTAGCAGGCGGCCGCATATTCATCGAACCGATAATGGCTCATCGCCTCGTCGACCGCAGCGATCGCCGAGGTCGCTTCCGCCAGAATCCAGCGACCGAGCGTGCCTGTCACGCCCGCAGTATCGAAATCCGCAACGGGACGGACGCCGTTCATTTCGCAAAAGCGCGCCGCGTTCCACAGCTTGGTGACGAAGCTGCGATGCTCCTCGACGCGACCGCGACCGAACTTGATGTCACGTCCGGGGCCTGTAAGCGCACAGATCGCAAGACGCGTCGCATCCGCGCCAAATTCCGCGACGAGATCCAGCGGATCAAGTCCGTTGCCCTTGCTCTTCGACATTTTCTGACCGCGTTCGTCGCGAACAAGGCCATGAATCAGGATTGTCTCGAATGGAACGTCCTTCATGAAGTGAAGGCCCATCATCATCATCCGCGCGACCCAGAAGAAAATGATGTCGAAGCCTGTAACGAGCACGCTGGTCGGATAATATCGCGCAAGTTCTTCCGTCCGCTCAGGCCAGCCCAGTGTCGTAAACGGCCATAATGCGGAACTGAACCATGTATCCAGCACGTCCTCGTCGCGCACCAGCGCCACGTCGTCGCCACAGGACGCCCTTGCCTTCACCAACGCATCCGCCTCGGTTTCCGCGACGAAAACCTGTCCGTCAGGCGCGTACCAGGCCGGGATGCGATGCCCCCACCAGAGCTGGCGGCTGATGCACCACGGCTGGATCTCACGCATCCAGGCGAAAAAAGTGTTTTCCCACTGTCGGGGCTCGAAAACGGTCTTTCCAGTCCGAACAGCCTCGACCGCCGGGATCGCGAGCTTCGCCGCGTCGCAATACCATTGTGTGGTGAGACGGGGCTCGACAACGGCACCGCCACGCTCCGCGTAAGGCACCTGCAAAACATGAGGCTCGACTTTTTCGAGAAAACCCAGAGTTTCGAGTTCCGCGACAATGGCCTTGCGGGCCTCCTCTCGCGGCATGCCCCGAAGAGACTCCACAAAGGCGCGGGATGCCACATCGGGAACGTCCCGAAGATCTGACGCAATGTCATCGAGCCAGATATTGGCGCCCTCGTCGAGAACCGTCAGGGCTGGCAGGTCATGACGACGTCCGACCTCGAAGTCGTTAAAATCATGGGCTGGCGTGATCTTGACCGCGCCCGTGCCTTTCTCCGGATCGGAATATGTGTCGGCCACGATCGGAATCAGACGTCCGGTCAACGGCAGAACGACGTTCAGACCGATCAAGGCGGTATAGCGCGGATCTTCAGGATTGACGGCAACCGCCACGTCTCCAAGCATCGTCTCGGGACGGGTCGTCCCGACCGTGATGGAATGACCGTTTTCGACCGGGTAGCGGATGTACCACATAGAACCGCGCGTCTCGCGGTTATCGACTTCGAGATCCGAAATCGCGGAACGGAAAACAGGATCCCAGTTCACCAGGCGCCGATCGCGATAAATCAGCCCTTCGTCATAGAGAGACACGAAAACACGACGCACGGCCTCGGAAAGACCATCATCCATCGTGAAACGCTCGCGCGACCAGTCCGCGGAAGCCCCAAGCTTACGAAGCTGCTGGACGATCTCGCCGCCGCTTCGCTCTTTCCATTCCCATACACGCTCGATGAAGGCATCCCGACCGATGGCCTTCCGATCAATGCCCGCCTTGTCCAGTTCACGTTCGACGACCATCTGCGTGGCGATGCCCGCGTGGTCCGTTCCGGGCTGCCACAGGACATTACGCCCGCGCGCGCGTTGCATCCGGATAAGAATATCCTGCAATGTAAAGGTCAGGGCATGACCGAGATGAAGCGTTCCCGTCACATTCGGCGGCGGGAACATGATGGAGAACGACTCGCCCGAAGCTGACGGATCAGCCTTGAAAAGGCCAGCCTCCTCCCACTCAGAGTAAAGTTTATTCTCGTAATCGGCGGGTACGAAGGCTTTTTCGAGCATGATCTTCCTGTCTGTTATCCGCAGACAGGAAGCACGGTGAAACTCTACCGCCGACTTGCCATACGGTTGATCTCCGCACGAACCATCGTCTCGACCATGGGCGGCAGATTGGCTTCCAGCCACTCCCGCACCAGTCCGCGCACTTCCTGCCGAACCAGATCCTCAAGGGTCAGGGACGATCCGTTTGCGACGGGCGTCTTTGCCGCCACTGTATGGCTGGGCTGCGGCTTCGCTTCAAGCGCCGTGTGAAGCGAAGAAAAGGACCGCGCCATCGCATCGCGGGCGTCCTGACCGATCAGGCTCCCAGAAACGGCATCCTTATCAGATGACGCTCCATCGTGAGCGTCCGGCGCCCGCATGGCGGCATCAAGAACGAGAACATCGGAACCTTCATCTGCCACTGACGTGGGAGTAGCAATATTCACGTCCATTTCATCCTCCTGCAAGATATGACGGATGGACCGCATCAGGTCGGCCATCGTCTTGTCATGGTCATCCAAGCTCTGTCTCGGCACCAGTATCCATTACGATATTGTCCCTTCTCTTCTGCCCGGCAAAAGATCATCGACCAGGCTGATTTACAGCGTAATCATTAATACCCCACAAACGGTCCTTAACGGCGTTATAATAAGCTTTCTCGTCATAAAGCGGCACATTCAACTTGAGATCGACCGCCGTCAGACGACCGATGGCGGCGGCGACGCTATAGGAGGTCGTGACGAGGCTGCTCAGGCTCTGCACGAGCGCGATCTGCGACTGAAGCAGCGTGCCCTGCTGCTGAAGAACTTCCAGGGTCGTGCTTGTCCCGACAATGGCCTGTCTTTCGACGCCATCGAGCGCGACGACGTTGGCGGCAATCGCCTGTCGATCGCTCGTAATGGCTTTCCGATAGGATTGCAGTTGCTGCCACCCGGCGGACGCCGACTGAAGCGCGGTTCTGCGCTGGAGATCCACATTGCGGCGCGCAGCTTCGGCGCTTTGTCTTGCCTGCCGAACGGCCGCATACTCGGACCCACCCTGATAAATCGGGATGTTGAAATTCAACATCGCGTATTTATTGTCGGTCATCATGTGGCCGTAAGACTGATTGATCATATGTTGATAGGCTGCGGTCGCCGAAATTTTCGGCAGGATCTGCGCAATCGCGACTCCAATGGCGTCCTTCTGGGCTGACTCGGTGAAGAGCGCACTCACAACGTCCGGGTTGTTGGTCGCGGCGAGGCTTACAGCCTCCTTCTCACTCTTGACGGGAAGATTCAGCGGTTGGGGCGCTTCAAGGTTGGGTGCGGGCGGCAGCCCGACAGCCTGCAAATACGTGGCCTGAGCGGCCTGAAGCGTGCCCTCCGCCTGCTGGCGTGAAGCGGTCGCCATCGCGAGCGCCGCCTGTGCCTGGGCAACATCCGTTCTCGTGAGTTCCCCCTCCCGAAAGCGTTGCTGTGTCGCCTGCAACTGCTCCTCCAGAACATGCTCGTTGTTGATGTTGATCTGGAGAAGCTGCTGGTCCTGCACGACACCCACATAGGCGCTCACGACACTGGTGAAGACCTGCTGCTCCGTCGAAATCAGCTTGGCCCGCTCGGACATCACCTGATTGACGGCCTGATGCGTGGCTTTCGTCGTCTTGCCACCCTGGTAAAGCGGCTGCGTGATCGTCACGCCACCCTGATAGCCGGGCGTGGAATAAACGCGACTGTAAGCGGGAGCTCCGCTTTCCGATCCGGGGGCCGGCCCCGTGGCGCCATACTTGCTCTCGCCCTGGTAATAGGTCAGAGCGGCCTGCCCCTGAATCGTCGGACGCCAACCCGCGAGAGCCGTCGGTACCATTTCATCCGTTGAACGCAGGGTTGCCCGTTCCTGCTGAAGCTGCGGATTGGTGAGATAGGCCGCAGCCAGCGCCTCCTGAAGCGTGTGCGGAATGAACGTGGGCGAACCGGAACCGTCATATTTCTGCGCAAGCGCCGTCCCGCATGTCAGGAAAGACATAAGGCCTAGGCCCAGTGACGTTGTGTGCTTCATGACTTACCTTGTTTCCGCTTCACTCGATGACGCCGCGCCGATCCGAACTCGTGCGTCCTCATTCATCATGACCACCAGCCGGAAGTCCGTGACCGTTAATGTCTGATAAGCTCTGACGGGAGCAATAAAAATATCCGCAAGCGAAAGCCGGAGCGTTCGCCTCTTGACCTCGTTCTCATCTGGATGGATATAGCCCCAACGCGCGGTCCGGTGGCAGAATGGTTATGTAGCGGACTGCAAATCCGCGTATGTGGGTTCGATTCCCGCCCGGACCTCCACCGCGCGTCACAAGCCGCAGGAAAATTGCGCCTCTCAGATTGTTTCTTATAAATTTCATCCCTGCCGTGATGGGTTTATCGTGTGGTTTGAGCAGTGCGGGCGAACGCGCGTCCCGCACTGGAAAGCCGCAGATTCCACAAATTTCGATCCGTATGGCTCCTGACAAAAACCAGCATGCTGATGCCGTCGATCCGTCATCAGCGTGTTGTTGACACGCAACAGGTTTCGCCCTCTTCCTTCGCGCAGGAGGAATACAAAATGGCTGACGAAGAAATTGCGGGTTACTTGATCCGCCGGGAAGTCGAGGAAGAAGACGAGTTCTGGCACCCGGAGAATAACTGGGTGTCCGATCCGAGTGACGCCATGCTTTACGAAGACGTCACAGCTGCCACCGAGGCGGCGGAAGCCCTTAGCGAAGGCGGCGTTTTTGAAGTTACCGTCGAAGAAGTCCTCTACGACGACGAAGAGGAAGACGAGGGCGAAGAATAGCCCTTCAGGCCGCGTTGCCCGACTCGCCAGGACCCTTTCGCGCCGCCTTCCGACCACTCCCAGGCGCGAGAGACATCATATTTCGCCGAACCTCAGAGGCCTCCCCCGCCTCGTCAGGCCAGCCCGACAAACCCAAGGCTTGTTGCGTAAGAGCGTGAAGATTGCGAACCGCTCCTTCGCGGAAAGCCCGGCGGCCAGACTCCCCGCATCTCGATGATGCTCAGTTCATCCGGCTGTCACGCTTCTGAGCCGAAATATAAGCGGCTGCCGCGCCCAGGAGGCCCGGTTGCGGATAGGTGATGATTTTCACGGGCACGGTCGAGAGCTTCGTTCCAAGACGGCCTTTCGCCACGAAACGCTCCGCGAAGCCGGACGATGCAAGACGATCAGCGAGACGCAATCCAAGACCGCCCGCAATCACCATCCCTGCGGCCCCATGCGCAAGCGCAAGATCTCCGGCAAAGGCACCCAGACAGAGGCAGAAACGCTCGAGAGCGGCGACGGCCATGGTTTCGCTTCCTTCCAGAGCCCGCGTCCAGAGCTCCTTGTCGTCGCGAATCGTCATGGGCATGCCCTGTTGCTGCGCAATCACTTCATAGAGATTGACCAGCCCCGGTCCCGACACGAACCGTTCGGTTGAAACTCGCATGAAGCGCGATCGAAAGTGTTGCAGCGCGTAGTCCTCGAAAGCGTCCAGGGGCGCGAAATCCATGTGCCCGGCCTCACTTTCGAGAACCGTATAATCAGCCGCACTTCCGTGCCTGATGAGGCAGGCGGCGCCAAGACCTGTCCCGGGTCCGACAATCGAGATGACGCCCTCGACCGGAAGAGGAATCTCAGGGCCGCACAGATGCTGCAACTGACCTGGCTCGACATGAGCCACCGCATGGGCGACGGCGCCAAAATCGTTGACCAGCACGAGCCCTTCGGGCGCCAGTCGCGTCTCGAGATCACGCCGACGGATCGTCCAGGGATTGTTGGACATCCGCAGCACCTCGCCATGCACCGGAGATGCGACGGCAATTCCGGCGCGCGGAGGCAGTGTGTCCTTTCGGCCGATCTGATCGCCAAATGCCTCCCAGGCGAGTTCGAGGCTCGCATGCGCCGCGCATTTCAGCGTGGTCTCGTCATCAAGCGCGATGACACGTCCGTTTTCGATGCGCGCTATGGCAAAGCGCGCATTCGTGCCACCGATATCCCCAACGACGATTTCTTCCATCGAATGTTCCTTTCAATCCGATCTCTGACGGTGCAACGCGCGCATGACATTCCACGTTGCGTATGGGCACAGCCATATGATCATTGCCCTCGGACTTCACGCTGCTGCACTTCCGAGCGACGAAGGAGGGCATGAGCGATACGCCGGGGCACGAGAGCCTCCAGGAACCGCAGGGCGATGAACGGTGCCGGGAACATGACATGCGCGCGGCCTCGCCTCACAGCCCTGAGGATGGATCGAGCGGCGGACTCGGGTGTCATCAGGAACGGGCGTGCGCCCTCGAGGCGGCGACTCATCGCAGTATCGATATAGCCCGGCGAGACTACGGTCACGATGACGCCGTGCGGTCGCATCGCCCCATGCAGAGCGGTCATGAAGCGCGTCAGTCCCGCCTTGGTGCCGGCATACGCCGTCGCCTGTGGCAGATCGTGAAAGGCCGCGACCGAACCGATCGCCACGATGGCTCCTCCCTTACGACGCGCCATCGCATTGGCCGCCGCCGTCGCCAGCGTGACGGGAGTCGTGAAATTGACCTGGGCCATGGTCAGGACCGTGCCGGGATCTTCCGTCAACGCTTCAGGCGCGCGGATATCCGGCATCCCGGCACCCAACACCATGAAACCGATCGGCATGCTCTGCTCGTCCTCGCGCAATGCGTCCAGCGCCGCCTGGCTGTCCGAGAGATCGAGCGTGCGTATGCGAGCCTCAGCGCCCCGTGCCCGGCATCCCTCGGCGCAAGCTTCCAGCCGTGTCGCATCCCGCCCCCAAAGGAAGAGTGTCACGCCCGGACCTGCGCATTGGAGAGCGATGGAAGCCCCGATTCCTCCCGAGGCGCCCGTGATGAGGACGCCAGAAGCGCCGCCTCGTGATAGAAGGGTTTCCTTTGCAAAGCTCTTACGACGTGACATGTAACTTCATCTCATTCACAAACGAAACATTCCTGCAGGGCATGACATGTCCCGCCCCCCATAAACGAGGACAACATTGCTGAAATCCCCGGCACGCGCGCAACCTGACGCGCCGATCGTCGTCCGCCCCGTCGAGAGCCGGGGGGAACTGTCGCTCTTCATCAAGTTGCCACGTCTGCTTTATCGCGACCTTCCCGGCTATGTCGCGCCGCTCGACATGGAGCAGAATCACCTTCTCAATCCAAAGCACAGCCCGACTTTCCGTCATGCCTCGATTCGATACTTTCTGGCGTGGCGTGGCGATAAGCCGTGCGGCCGAATTGCGGCCATCGTGGATCCCTTGTCCATAGAAGCGTGGAAATCGACATCGGGTGCTTTTGGCGCTTTGGACGCCTTGCCGGAAGAGGCCGTCGTGCGGGCTTTGCTCGATGCCGCGCGGGACTGGTTACGTCTTCAGGGAATGGCAGCCATGCGCGGGCCACTGACGCTGAGTTATCATGGCGAATCAGGCATGATGATCGCCGGGCAGTCCGAGCCCCCGATGGTCGCGACTCCGTGGCATCCCATCGGTCTGTCCGACTGCGTCGAGGCCTGTGGGTTCAGCAAGATACAGGATCTTCTGACCTACCGCCTCAAACTCGACGATACGACGGACGCGATTCATATCGTTCCGGGATCGCTCAAGCCCGGTGAGGATCGCCTCGGTGACATCCAGGTGTCTCATCTCTCGAAAAAGGCGATTACGGCGCAGGGCGAGATTCTGCGAAGCCTCTATAACGACGCCTGGGAAGGCACGTTCAATTTCGTACCCCTGCAAGACTACGAAATGAACGCCATGATCGAGCAGCTCAAGCCGGTCCTGCGTCCCGAGCATTATGTCCAGATCGACCAGGCCGGTCAGCCGGTCGCGATGGCCATGGTCGTGCCCAACGTCTTCGATATCGCTTATGATCTTGACGGTTCTCCCTCGCCACTGGGTTGGGCGAAGCTTGGCCTCCGTCTGCTGCGCCAGGATTTTCATACGGGGCGCGTTATCCTGCTCGGCGTCGCACACCGGATGCGCGGCTCCATGCTCGGCGCGCTGCTACCCTCTCTGGCGATTGCAGAATTGCTCCGGCGCCGCACAACGCTCCATTACGATGCCGTTGAACTGGGATGGATTTTGGAATCCAACCTGCCGATGCGTAACCTCATCGAACGCCTGGTCCCGTCGCCCAACAAAATTCACCGTCTCTACGAAGGTTCGATTGAGCCCAACGCGGCCTGATTCACAAATCCGACGTTTCCAGAGCATCTTTATCCGATCAGACGGGCTGGGCTGATCGAATAAAGATGCTGGCCGAAACTTAAGAATGGGAGCCTTGTCCGCAAACCCGTGTGAACGGACGGAACTCTAGAAGTGCTGCCATCCCCGTGATGACAGTCCCACCGGCGCGCCATCCCGTCCAAGAACCGTGACGCCACCTGGATTTTCGGCCGTTGCATGCCCGATCCGGGTCATCTTGATGCCGGATCGGACGGATTCCCGTTCAAGTTGAATGCGACATGCCGGCGCACAGGCCACGAGAAGTTCATAATCGTCGCCACCTGTGAGACACTCTCCCAGAACCTCATCTCCCAGAATGAGAGCCGCAGGAGAGAGCGGAATTTTCCCGACCTCGACCACGATGCCGACGCCACTCTCGGCGGCCAGATGTCCGCAATCCTGAATCAGACCGTCAGACACGTCCATCGCCGCGTGGGCGATGCCGGTGAGAGTCAAGCCCATACGAGGCTGAGGCACTCTGTATCGGTCCGTCAGATATCCGTCCGGATCCGGTATTTCTCCACGCAGCGCCCGCAGGCCGAGCGCGGCATCACCGATGAAACCTGTCACCCATATGTCATCACCGGACTGGACCCTGTCGCGTCGCAACGCGCAGCCCTGGGCCACCCAGGCGAGAATTGTGACGGAGAGAACCAGCGGTCCCTGGGTACTCGTCGTATCGCCGCCGAGGAGGCGTACGTCGAAGAGATCCTGATCCGCCGCAAGGCCCGCACTGAATGACTCGAACCAGGCATCATCAAGACGGCGCGGACGCACGATATTGAGGAAATATCCGAACGGTACGGCGCCCATGGCAGCGCAGTCCGAAAGGTTCACCCGCAGAAGTTTCTGCGCGATGGTCGCTGGGGGATCGTCCGTCAGAAAATGAACGTTCTCGACGATCGTATCCGTCGAGATGGCAAGTTCATGACCGGGGCGCGGAGCAATCAGCGCCGCGTCGTCACGCAGGTCGAGCGCTTCCCGCCCTGCGAGAGGCCGGAAATACCGCGCGATGAAATCGAACTCGCCCGCTCCTGTCACGCGGGGCTCGTGCTCGCCTTGCGCTGAGCCAGCGTATCCAGAACGCCATTGACCATGCGCGGCTCGTCACCCGAAAAAAATCCATGCGCGACATCGAGATATTCGTTGATGATCACGCCCGCTGGCACGTCTCCTTCGAGTTCGAAGGCGCCCGCACGCAGAAGGGCGCGCAGAACGGAATCAAGACGTTCCATCGGCCAGTTTGCGGGGAGGATCTCAACCAGAGCCTGATCGATACGGTCCTGACCTTGGGTCGCGCCTTTGACGATCTCCTCGAAAAGACGGCGGTCCGCATCCGGAACCTGACCTTCCTCGAAGGTCGCATCGGCCCGCGTCTCGAGACGATGACGAACAAACTGCTGTACGACGGCTTCAGGATTGTCCCCGTTCTGCTCGCACTGGAAAAGCGCCTGTACGGCGGCAACACGCGCAAGTGTTCTCGAACGCTTCGGCGCGCTTTCGAGTGTCTCAGTCATCTGTCTTCCTTTCGGGCACAAAAATCCCGGCATAAAGTGCGATGCGCCTCCCCTATCACGGACGGACACATCGTGATCGCGCTATTTCTCCGTCCGCTCGCGCGACGGCAATCCCTCCAGCCCTTCGTCGCCGGGCTTCATATCCGTCAAAAGCTGGGAAAACGCAGCGACCTCCCTGAAATCGCGGTAGACACTGGCGAAGCGCACATAGGCGACATCGTCGACCCGCCGCAGCGCATCCATCGCCAGCCGGCCGATCCGATCGCTCGCGATTTCTCCGTCACCGGACGCCTCAAGCTGGCGGACGAGCCCGTTGACGATGCGCTCCTGCGCGTCATCATCGACCGGACGCTTGCGCAATGCCACGCGGATGGAGCGTGCCAGCTTGTCGCGATCAAACGGCACCCGACGTCCATCCATCTTCGTGACAACGAGCTCCCGCAGCTGCACCCGTTCAATCGTCGTAAACCGCTGACCGCAGGCGCCGCACACGCGCCGACGACGTATGGCCACACCGTCTTCGGTTGATCGGCTGTCCTTGACCTGGGTATCTTCATGGCCGCAGAAGGGACAGTGCATCGTTTGCCTCGGACGAAGGCGCCGCAATATCCGGGGAAACCACAGGACCGGACCAGCGCGCCACGCATGGAATAAGAATGGTGAGAGTAAGGAGCCTATCGGTGAACGGAACGCAAGGTTCTCGGCGATGGAAAGCGCGCGCCGCCTTTTTGGGTCTCTGTATATTCGCGCACGCCGGGATGCCGGAAAGCCAAGCCCAGGACGTGTCCGCGCCAGCGATCGGGAATCGGGCGACGGCAGCCGCGGAGGCGGATCAGAACAACGCGGCTGCGGATATCTCCGTCAAAGGATGGATGCGCTACGATACTTCCAATCCGGATCTTGGAGTCGGCTATTTCACCATTACAAATAACGGCATGCAAAATCACCTCCTGACAGGCGTGACGTCTCCGGCATGCGATCAGTTCATTGCCCGGCATTCCGACCAGGAGTCGACGGACTACACCAGCGGCCTGTTCACACGCCTGGCGCTGCCGCGACAATCGACAATGGATTTTCCTGAAGGCGGCTATCATCTCGTCTGCCTGCACACGAAAAGTGGTCTCAAAACCGGTGACGAGGTTCCTGTCACGTTCACATTCCTCGGCGGATCATCCAAAGTCGTCGAATTCCCGATCCACGCTCCGTCGGTCGAACTTCCCGCGAACTGAGAGAACGACAGCGGAGTTCGCGCCTCACGGCCCTTGAGGCTTCAGGAGCCCTTCGCGGCCAGAGTTTCCAGCACCGCTTGGCCATATCGTGTGAGCTTGGAGCCGCCCACGCCCTTGATCCGTCCCAGCGCTTCCAGAGAAGAGGGCGCGTCACTCGCGATCTCTCGAAGAACCGAATCGTGGAAAATGACATAAGGCGGAATCTCCTGTTCCCGCGCCTCCGTGCGTCGCCATTCCTTCAACGCGTCGAAACGTGATTTCGCCGGGCCGATCAATGTTTCCGCCGCATTGCCCTTGCCTTCTTCCCGAAGACTGACTGTCGGATCCTGGCGCAGCTCGACTTTGATCTCGCCGCGCAGGATCGGCCTTGCAACTTCATTGACCAGTCCGAGGCCGCCATGCTCCCCGCTCGTGCGCAAAGCGCCGCGCGCGATCAATTGACGGATGACCGCGCGCCACCAGGCGTCACTATGTTCTTTCCCCAGGCCGAACACGGAGAGGTGCTGGTGAGCATGTCTGCTCACTCCTTCCGTCACCTTCCCACGTAAAACCGCAGTGATATGAACCGCGCCGAAATTCTGACCGGTGCGATAGACCGCGGACAGCGCTTTCCGGGCAGCGTCCGTTCCGTCGAACGTCGAGACCGGATGAAGGCAGTTGTCGCAATGCCCGCAAGGCTGTTCGAGATGTTCGCCGAAACAGGCCAGCAAAGCCTGTGTTCGGCAGGAGACGGCTTCAGACAGCGAAATCATGCTTTCCAGTCGCGCCTGCATCACGCGCTTTTCAGCTTCCGGCGCGCTGGACTGCTCCAGCCAGTAACGTGCCCGTGCGATATCTTCACCACCGTATAGCAGAAGCGTATTGGCAGGCTGGCCATCTCGTCCCGCACGCCCGATCTGCTGGTAATAAGCTTCGGGAGAGGCTGGCATATCGAGATGCACGACGCAGCGCACATCGGGCCGATCGATACCCATGCCGAACGCGATCGTGGCAACGATCACCAGCGGTTCGCCACGACGAAAGCGTAACAGGGCCGCGCGCTTTTCCTGTGGCGCCAACCCCGCGTGGAAAGGCAGCGCCGTAATGCCGCGGTCATTCAGCCCCTTGGCGACACGTTCGGTCTTGTTGCGGCTCCCGCAATAAACAATCGATGCCGCGTCGCCGAAACGGGCCAGCGCCTCTTCGAGTTGGCGCATCTCCTGCATTTTGGGGCGCGCAGCGATGAAGAGATTGGGCCGATGAAAACTCGCGATCAGCTGACGGGCCTGGGGCATGCCGAGCGCCATCAGAATATCATTGCGCGTGCGTGGATCCGCGGTCGCCGTCAGAGCGATGCGTGGAACGCGCGGGAAAAGTTCGGGCAGCGAGGCCAGCGCCCGATATTCCGGTCGGAATTCGTGGCCCCAGGCGGAAATGCAATGCGCCTCATCGATGGCGATGACGGAAATACGCCGCTGTGCGAGATACCGGGTCGTTCCCGGCGAAAGCAGACGTTCGGGCGAGATATAAAGAATATCAAGATCACCGGACGAAAGATCAGCGCGTATCCGCGCCAGTTCGTCCGGTTCGAGTTCGGAATGCAACGCGGCAGCGTTCACCCCAAGCTGTCGGAGGGCCGCCACCTGATCGTCCATAAGGGCGATCAAAGGCGACACGACGAGCCCCATCCCCTCACGACATAAGGCCGGAACCTGATAACAAAGGCTCTTGCCGCCGCCAGTCGGCATAAGAACGAGAACGTCCTCGCCCCGCATGACGGTTTGGACCGCCTCCGCCTGAAGACCACGAAACGACGAAAAGCCAAAAACCTCGTGAAGCACCGCTTCGGGTGATCGCGCGCCTGAAATCAGCGGCGCGGTTTCATCCTGATCGGTGACTTCAGGCTCGGATAACGTCACGGAGTGCCGGGATCGATCTCGATCGATACACGCCGTGCTGCAACGGCCGCATCCTGATTGTTGGCAGGGGCGCGAGCGAACTGCGTGATTTTCGCAGTCCCCACGCCATCCGTCGCAAGAGCATCCGCAACCGCCTTGGCGCGATTTATAGCCAGTTGCTCATCCGCCGAGAGGTTGGTGCCATGTGCTGCGGCATGCCCAACGACCTCGACAACCGAAGCGTGGGAATTCCTGGCGTCCTGCGCAGCACGCCCAATAATCTGCTGGGCGACGGGTGACAATTCAGTCGAACCGGCAGCAAAAAAAACCGGATAGCGATCCCGATCCGTTGAATTGGCACATGCACCGAGCAGCGCCGCAACCGAAAAGGACAGGAACAATGAGGCGCGACGCATCGGTATACCTTTCTCGTCTTCGTTCTGTACCGCGAAGGGAGTTCTCCGCG
This sequence comes from Brytella acorum, assembly GCF_029309905.1. Taxonomy (GTDB): domain Bacteria; phylum Pseudomonadota; class Alphaproteobacteria; order Acetobacterales; family Acetobacteraceae; genus Brytella; species Brytella acorum. Next base: position 483,491 of record NZ_JARBJP010000002.1, on the reverse strand, counting down.
AAATGCTGTTCGTGCCGCGCCGCGTGCGAGACGTCAACATCATGACGCGATCGCGCCGTCATCTATCATGCGTTCAGACGGGCGCCGCCTCGACTTTACCGCCGTTCAGACGCCACACCTGATCGAACTGCTCCACGCCAAGCAGACGATGCGCGATCAAAAGAACTGTTCGACCACGCGAAGTTTCATTCAATGTCGCAAGGAAGGCACGCTCGGTCTCGGCATCCAGCCCCGTCGCCGGTTCGTCAAGGACCAGCAGCGGCGCGTTGGTCAGCAGAACGCGCGCAAGAGCGATGCGACGCGCCTGGCCTCCCGAGACTTTCGCGCCCCCTTCTCCCACCCAGCTATCAAGTCCGTCGGGAAGGTTACGAACGAAGTCGCCGATTTCCGCCTCATCCAGCGCTTTCCAAAGGGCAGACTCCGGCGCATCAGGCGTCGCCAGCAACAGATTGGCGCGAATGGTATCGTCAAACAGATGTGTCGACTGCGAGAGCCACCCGATCCGGGCGCGCAGACTGTCTGACGTCAGGGTTCTCAGATCGGCTCCGCCAAAAGTGATCCGCCCCTCGTCGGGCTCCACAACTTTGAGCAGCAGAGCCGCCAAAGTGGATTTCCCGATACCGGACGGACCGAGAAGCGCCACCCGCTCCCCCCGTCTTATCGTCATGCTGAGACCGTCCAGAACCGCTCGACTTTTCCCGCTCCATGCAAATGAAACGTTTTCGAGAACCACGTCCCCATCGCGTGGCGCCTCCTGGGTTCCATCAGTGGCCAGAGGAGCTTCGTCAGCAACGGCCGTCACGCGCTGCGCCGCGTGTCCGACCTTGGCTGCAAGCACCCCGGCGCGGGTCAGCCCCATGGCTCCCTCGAAGGCGGTCACGGTCACGAACAGGACGACCACACCGTTCAAGGCTGGCACACCGCCGAATACCCGCCCCGCCATGGCGCAGACGATCACGAGAACCGCAATCTGCCCCCAGAGAAACGCGGAAGCCCCGGCCGCCGCCTGTCGTCGGGCATGATGCCACTGTGTGCGATAAAGGACGTCCTGCCTGGCCAGAATCCGATCGACCAGACGCGGCTCGGCGCCAAATGCCCGGGCTTCCCGCATCCCTGACGCGAAATCGAGCGCGGCGACACGAAGATCGGCCTCAGCCTCCGAAATCTCGGCTCCGGCCGGTCTTGCGATCCGTGCCGCGATCACGGGAAGAAGCACCGCGACCATCAGAAAAATCACCAGTAACGTGACGCCAAGCTGTGGAGAGGCGTGCCAGCCCACAATCAGCAGAACCGGCATCGCCGCAACGGCCCCAAGGAACGGCAGGGCGATCCTCAGATAGAGATTGTCCAGCGTATCGACGTCGCGCACGAGGCGGGAAAGCAGATCTCCCGACCGACGGAAACCAATACCCGCGGCCGCGCCATGGGCGAGTTTGCGAAAGAACCAGACGCGCAGTCCCGCCAGTGCCCGAAACATAGCGTCATGCGCGAAAAGACGCTCTGCGTAGCGCAGGATGATGCGCCCCACACCCGCAAGACGCAGCACGACATAGCCGATCGCCAGCCCCACCCCGGTCGCGAATGCGGAAACACGCAGACCCGCAGCGCCCATGAGGGCCAGCCCTGAAAACAAGGCCAAAATGGAAAGCAGACCACCGCATAGCAGCCGCGTGCTCCATGGCCGCCAGACAGAAAGAATTTCCCCGAGTGCGGTCGCAACCGAGTGATGCGGCAAGCGCGTGTGGGTCTGCCGTTCGTCGCGTGTCGCGCTCACGATACACTCTCCCGCAACTCTTCGCCGGTCGGAAGGATGAGCCGCTTCGTCCCGAGATCCCGTATCGCTTCCGAGTGACTGCAAAGCACGACGGTGCGCCCTTTCACGAGTTCCCGCAGTGCCGCGATGATGGCGCGCTCGGTCGCCGGATCAAGATGCGCGGTTGGCTCATCCAGCAGAAGAAGCGGCGCATCCTTGAGAAACGCACGTGCGATGGCGATACGCTGCGCCTGACCACCGGACAGGCCGAAGCCGCCTTCTCCGACCACCGTATCCAGACCATCCGGGAAGTCTGTCACGAAGGTATCGATCGCGGCGGCCCTGACCGCGGCGGCCAGTTCGGCTTCCGTGGCGGACGGTCTGGAAAATACAATATTCTCGCGTAGAGACCCTGCAAAAATAACCGGGCGTTGCCCGATCCACGTCAGACGTTCCGCAATGTCACGTGAAGAAACCGCGGCGATGTCGATGCCGTTGAACAGGATCCGCCCCTCTTGTGGACGCACGAAACCCATCAGCAACTCGATCAGCGTCGATTTCCCGGCTCCCGAACGACCATCCAGAACCAGGACGTCACCCGACGCGACGTCAAAGCTGAGATGATCGAAGACCGGTCCCCGCGCGGCACTCCAGGCATATGAGACGTCCCGCACGTCGACGCTCAATCCATTGAGCGCCGGAATTTCAGCGGCAGTCGCGACATCCGCGTCGCTGACAAGGTCTTCCATCGCTTCCCCGGCGCCGCTTGCATGCGCGCGGTCCTGATAAGCCAATGCAAGACCCCGCAGCGGTGCAAAAAATTCCGGAACGAGCAGAAGCGCGACCAGAACCCTTGCCGTCGACAGTGGCGTGCTCGCGCCGTAGAGCGCCCTTCCCTGCATCACGGCTATCGTGACGATTGCGACAACCATCGCAATGTCGATGGCGGCCGAAGACAGGAAAGCGATCCGCAGCACGCGCATTGTCCTGCGCCGCAGGGTGTCCGTCGCATCGGCCAGTGCCGACGCCTCGCGTTCCGTGGCATTGGATAATACGATGGTCGCGATCCCCCGGAAACGATCCAGAAAGCGGGCCTGCAGGCGCGTCATGGCCAGAACCTGACGGCGCGTCGCCAATGCGGCGCCGATACCGAAAACCGCCTGCGCTACGGGCACCATAAAGCCGCAGATAGCAAGAATGACGGCAGCGCGCGGGTTGAGGAAAGCCAGCCCGGCGATCACCAGGCACGGCCCCGCCATTGCAATCATGGATGCGGGAATCCAGCGGGAGAAAAAACCATCAAGCCATTCGATGCGATCGACAATCAGCGTCCCTACCGCGCCGCTATGCTGACGACGCAGAAGCGGTGGCCCAACCCGGATGATGGCTTCGAGCATGTCGCGGCGCAACAGACGCCGTCCTGCGATGCTGCTCTGCGCGGCGGCGCATTCCTGAAGGTATTGGCAGACCGCCCGGCCGATCATGACGAGCGCGAGTATGACGATCGCCCGCCCCTCGGACGCTTGCCGCTCCATCAGAAAACCGGCGAGCAGGCTCGCGACGAGCCATGCCTGCCAGATCCCCAGCGCCACGGAGATCAGCCCCCATGCCACGACGGGCATGGCCGACTTACGGCTCATTGCGGACCGGCGCTTGACCCAGCCGCGCACTATTTTTTTGTCAACGGCGCTCATGTAGGGGCCATATAGAAGGGAGCCCGCTCAAAAGGTAGATCCTTTGGGCTACATTGCGGAACATTTAGCCAACGGTTTCCATTCGATAACACACCCTGCGGAATCCTCAGTCGACCATTTCGTCATAGGGATCATCCACCAGTCGACGGGCCGGGACCGGTTCAAACCTTACGAGACATTCCGTTCCGGCTTCACCCGTGTTCATCTCGACATGCGCCTGCATTTGTCTGGCGAAGCCACGGACGAGTTGCAGACCGAGCCCGGCGGCGCGTCCGGCACCGTCCCGATCCACATGGCTCTCGAAGCCGATTCCGTCATCTGCGATCCGCAACTCGCAATTCGCGTCATTTTTTTTCAACGAGACCCGCACTGTGCCAGAGCGGTTTTCCGGAAAGGCAAAATTCAGAGCATTGTTCAGAAGCTCACTGACGATCAGCGAAATCGGAACGGCCTGATCCGGAGAAATCGGAACCGCGTCCACCTCCAGCAGAAGTTTTATGCGTCCATCCGTCGCCAGATTATGTGACAGATAAATCTGAGCGCAGAGTTCTTCCAGAAATCCTCCGATATCGAGCGCCGCGATACCACCTTCCGGATAGAGATAGCGATGCAAGGTTGCCAACGTGCGCACACGCTCGCGGATCAAGGTAAATTCCCGCCGAGCCGCAGGCTCCCTGATACGCGCGGCCTGGAGATTCAACAGAGATGCGACGATCTGCAGGTTGTTCTTGATGCGGTGATGGATCTCCCTGATCAGGGCTTCCTGAGAACGGGCCGCCTTTCGCAATTGGCGCTCATGCCGTGAAAGCCGATCGGTCGCGCGACGGAACGCGCGTTGAAGATGCCTGATTTCAACGGGCACGGCACGGGACGGCCCGGCTGAAAACACATTGCTGCGCCGCCACTCCGCGACACTGAAAGAAAGTCTCTCCAGCGGTTCCACGAGATAGGCGCGAGCCGCCACGGCAACCAGAAGAATTTCCACGGCGAGCAGGGAAACGATCAGGAGGATGCGCACGGCAAAAAGACGTAGCCCATGATTTTCCTCGTCGGTTCGCCCCGAGCGCGCAACGAGGACGAGTTCGCGAAACAGCGGCGTTACCGAATAGTAGGTTTCGCTCTCCACAAAATGCGCCGACAGAATTCCCTCCCGCAAGCGACTCATGACATGCGCCTGAACGCCGGGTTCCCATGCAGCCGCGACGCTTCGACCCAGGACGAGTGGCGCCCACCCCCCGTCGGGCGAGGCAATGAGCAGGGACATCCCATCAAAAACCCGTGCGGACAAACTGGATGGGCCCGAAGTCGCGCCCAAAACGCCTTGGGGCAGTTCGAGCATCTCAACCACCACGATGCTTCCCTGAATCTCTTTCCCGTCGGCTCGCCGGTAACGGGTGGGAGAGACGACACGAATCAGAGGCACGTCCTCATTCGCGAGAAGCTGGAAATCAGATTCGATTCCTGGGGGATCCGCACTGAACGCTGAAGCGCGCAGAGCCGAGGAGAGGGCCGCATGGCCACAGCGGACGTCGCCGTCCTTGCGGGTGACGCTGCTGACAGGATGGCCATCCGGATCAAGGAGGGCAAAAAGACAATATTGTTCGGGAAGGAGCGTTTGCAGCATGAGGGCAAAGTGCGGGATCGCGCCCTCTTCGATACCCATGGCCGCAAAAAGGCCGAGTGCCGTTTCCGTGCTCGTCAACTGCTGTCGGATCGCGTCACGAGCCTGGCTGGTCGCCGCGCCAAGTCGTTCAACTCCGACCTGACGCGCGGAAGAATAGCTATGCCAGGCGAGCAGACCCGCAATCGTTGCAAGCGGCACCGTGGTACTCAGAATGAGTGCCATGACCCGTGCACCCACGGTATCGAAAAGATGAATGTTGAATCGGCGACGCATCAGAGAAAGATGAATCAGGACTTTCCGTCCCGGTCCACTTCTATCAACCTGAGAAGTTCTTCAGGGAGCGGTTCGTTCGCGACCTCATCAAAAAGTTGGTGCAAACCACGCTTCAGCCAGAGATCGAATGCCGCGCCTGTCTCCTGCTCTGGCAGAGGATCGTCTGGCGTCCGATCCTTTCTCCCACTCATCCGTTCCCCCACAAAATTCCGTCCTACCTCCTGAACCGTTAGCTGATCTTTCAGCTTTTCGGTAGGGCGCGAATCGAAACGACTCGCCGTTTCCTTCCGCGCTTTTACGTATGGCGTGCCGGGAGCGGGCCACGCGATACTCGTCATTACCGAACGCCCTGCGGGTTCGTCAGTTGTGCGAAAGGTCTGTGCCACGGGCTCCGACCCGCTGCTTCTGCTCCAGAGCGGCGCGCAGGGCGGCGACTTTCACGGACAGCTTATCGTTGGCGGGAAGCTCCCCCATCATCCAAGCTTCGAGCTGGCGGCGCGCCCGGAAAACCCGGCTCTTGGCCGTCCCCACCGCACAGCCCGTCGCTTCTGCGAGCGTCTCGTAGCTCATGCCGTGAATGACGACCATGACGAGCGCTTCACGCTGTTCCGACGGGAGTCTGGAAAGCGCGAGAGAAAGATCCTTGAGCGCGAGCGTGTCTTCATGTGCAGGATTGGTGGCGAATGTCGACGCAGGCACATCATCGATATCGGTCGTGTCACGACGCTTGCGAAGGTCGGAAATAAAGCGGTTCCGAAGAATACGATGCATCCAGGCCGAGAAGTTCGTCCCGGGGATGAAGCTGTTCTGTGCGGCGAGAGCATTACAGACCGCATCCTGGACGAGATCCTCCGCCATCGCGCGATTGCGGGTCAGCGAAAGTGCCTGCACACGCAGCTTGGGAAGAATGGCGATCACCTGATCATGGAAGGTCGTCATCGGTTTTCCTCTCGTCTTTTTTCTCGGTATTCGAAGGAGCAATGACCGACGAGACAAGATGGTTGCATCGCGGACAAAAAAACGAAGAAAAAAATCAAATCTCCGGTTTTTCCTCCATTTCAGCCGTTGCCGTCCTGTGTCTGGACATCTCCACAAGCTGCGATCTCGCCCTTGAGACACGGGCCTTCATGGTTCCGACCGGCACGCCGCAGATTCGAGACGCCTCTTCATAGGTCAGTTCCTGAGCCCCCACGAGGATCAAGGCTTCTCGCAGCAATTCCGGCAGGCGCCACAGCATGGCGGAGAGATCCAGCATATTGTCACTGGTTTCAACGACGTCCTCACGCACATCCTCCTGTACGTGGTTCTGCTGCTCCGAATATGCCACCTCGCGAACGTGGCGACGTCGACCTTCGTAAAAGATATTCCTCTGAATCGTGAACAGCCACGCCTTGAGATTGGACCCAACGACGAACTGTCCGGCTGAACCCAGCGCACGTAACACGGTTTCCTGCACGAGATCGTCGGCGGCCGTCGTGTCGCGGGTCAGAAAACGCGCGAACCCACGAAGATCGGGAAGCAGGACGGCAAGACCTGAGCGAACCTCCGGCGTTTCATGTTGCGGTTGGATTGCCTTGCCCATTTGCACCTGCAGTTCGTCGGGATTGCCGACGTCTGTCATGCGCCGTCGTCTCTCCTCGCATGCTATGTTGGCGCACGACAAGTTCGGTGCCATAGTCGGGCTGATGAGAAAGGCACCAAATCGCGGTGTCCGGGAGCAAATTTTTTCATGACTGAAGACAGGCGTCAGGAACTCGTCCAGGCGCTGCCATATGCGCGACGCTTCGCACGGGCCCTCACCCGGAACCAGGCGGCGGGCGACGCTCTCGTGGCGGGCGGCCTCAAGGACTATATGGCAGAAAGTGCGATCGAGACCGTGCCACGGCTCGGCCTCTATCGGGCGATATATCGACGTTTCAGCACACAGAACGCAACGGACGAACAGACGCTAGGCACGCGTGATCGCGCTCTGCTTCTTCTGACCTCGCTTGAAGATCAGTCGGTTGCGGCTGCCGCAATCGTGATCGGACTGGACGAGACCACCGCGGTCGAGCGTCTGCAAGAAGCCCGCAAGGCCGTCATGAGCGTCGCTGCCGCGAACGTCCTTATTATCGAGGACGAACCGATCATCGCCATGGACATCCAGAACGTGGTCGAGGAATGCGGCCATCGCGTCGTGGCCGTCGCACAGACGAAAGCCGACGCCGTCGCTTTGGCGGAAAAGCTGCGCCCGAGCCTCATCCTGGCCGACATCAATCTGGGCGCGGGCGGTGACGGCACGCATGCGGTGGCGCGCATCCTGCGCTCGCACAAGGTGCCGGTCATTTTCGTCACGGCCTATCCGGAGCGGCTGCTGACGGGCGAGGTCGAAGAGCCGTCCTTCGTCGTGACGAAGCCGTTCGAGCCCCTGACGCTGGCGATTGCCACCTATCAGGCGTTCACCGGTGGCGTTCCCTCACTTTGACCGCTTGCGGTCGGGACGCCACTGCTTCACATAGCGGGCATGGCTGCTCCGATCCTCACCCTTCAGGACATCACTTATACACTCGGAGGCCGCCCACTCCTCGAGGGGGCGACCCTAAGCGTTCATCCCGGCGAACGCCTTTGTCTGGTCGGCCGGAACGGCTCGGGGAAATCCACGCTTCTGCGCATCGCCGCGGGCGAAATTCTCGCTGACTCCGGCAAACGTTTTCTTCAGCCCGGCGCGCGTGCCTTCTATCTGAGTCAGGAACCCGATCTCTCGGGTTTCGAGACGACATTCGACTATGTCAGCGCGGGCCTGGAAGAAGAGGATCAGTATCGCGCTCGCGCCATGCTGACGGAACTCGGCCTTACGGGCACAGAGCGGACGGATAATCTTTCGGGCGGTGAGAATCGCCGATGCGCACTCGCGAGAGCTCTCGCCTGGCAGCCCGACCTCCTGCTTCTCGATGAGCCCACGAACCATCTTGATCTACCGGCCATCACATGGCTCGAAAAGGAACTTGCCGCATCGAGGGCGGCCATGATCGTCATCAGCCATGACCGTCGGATGCTGGAAACGCTCTCGCGATCCGTCGTGTGGCTTGATCGTGGCGCCCTGCGCCGCCTGGACCAAGGGTTTGGACGTTTCGAAGCCTGGCGTGAGGAAGTGCTGGAACAGGAGGCCACAGACGCCCACAAGCTCGACCGGCAGATCGCCCGCGAAGAAGACTGGATGCGATATGGCGTGACGGCGCGACGCAAGCGGAACGTGCGACGTGTCGCTGATCTCGCATCTCTTCGGGAACGCCGTCGCGAGACGTCGGCCCGACAGTATGGAGAATTGCGACTGGGACAGGTCGAAGCCCAGGCGTCGGGTAAGTTGACAACGGTCGCTGAAAACCTGGGGCGTCACTTCGATGAACGATGGATCGTCCGCCATCTTGATTTGAGAGTGCTGCGCGGGGATCGCCTTGGCGTCGTCGGCGCCAATGGTGCCGGGAAGACGACGCTGCTACGTCTTTTGACGGGGATCGACAGACCTGACGAAGGCTCCGTGACGCTTGGGCCTTCCGTTTCTCTCGTGACGCTGGATCAGAGACGTGCGGCACTGGATCCGCAGAAAACTCTCTCCGACACCCTGACGGGCGGCGGAGGCGATATGGTTCAGGTCGGCAGCGAAAAGAGACATGTCATTGGTTATATGAAAGATTTTCTCTTTCGTCCCGAACAGGCACGCACCCCGGTCGGCAGTTTGTCCGGCGGCGAACGCGGACGCCTCGCCCTTGCCTGCGCCATGGCGCAGCCGTCCAATCTCATGGTCCTCGACGAGCCGACGAACGATCTGGATCTCGAGACCCTCGACCTTCTACAGGACATGCTCGCTGATTATCCTGGAACAGTGATGCTGGTCAGTCATGACCGCGACTTCCTCGACCGCGTTGCAACATCCGTTCTGGTCGCTGAAGGCGATGCGCGCTGGGTTGAATATGCGGGCGGATATAGCGACATGCTTGCTCAGCGCGACGGAACGGCACCCGGAGAAGAATCGCCGGACATCAATACAGCCGCCGGAAAAAAAATCGAAAAATCAAAAAGATCTCAGAAAAAGCTTACTTTCAAGGATCAACTGGCGCTCGACCGTCTTCCGGAAGAAATCTCCACATTGGAGACAAAAATCATTCTGCTGAGAGAAAAAATTTCGGACCCGGCCCTTTACCAGCGCGATGTCAAAGCCTTCGAAAAGCACACCGCCAACCTTGCAGAGGCCGAGCGCTCGTTGCGAGAAGCCGAAGAGCGCTGGATCGAACTTGAAATGAAGCGCGAAGAAATAGAATCAAGCGATTGATTCAATTTGATATAAGACCGGACTGAGCCATAATTTTTCGGCTCAGATCCATGCTCTCCTTGACTTTGAGAGCAGCATCCAGCGCTCGGACGCCAGCCATGCCATCGACAAGAACCGGAGCACCGTCGAGGCAAGATGCTGCAAAAGCATCGTGCTCCGCCCGAAGGCTGTCATGATCGCTCCAACGGATAGCCTCCCGCCGGAAGCCGCCCGTGCCCGGCAGCGGCAACCCGCGTTCGCGATTGATCATGGTCAGTTCGCGAGCCCCGAAATCTGCCGAAAGATATCCTTCTTCTGAAAAAACACGCATACGTCGCTCTGTTTTCAGCGAAATCCGACTCGCAGCAATCGTGGCGACACAGCCATTCGTGAAACGGACGCGGGCATTGGCGATGTCTTCGTGAGCACTGGATACCGCGACCCCGAGCGCGTCGACGGATTCGATCGGGCTGTTGACCAGCGAAAGCACGAGATCGAGATCGTGAATCATCAGGTCTAGAATAACGGAAACATCCGTGCCGCGCGGCTTGAACGGGGCGATCCGCGTGGCTTCGATGTAAAGCGGGCGCCCGATGCGAGACGCAATCGCCTGATGCTCCGCCGAATACCGTAAGAGATGCCCCACCTGGAGAACGCATTCCCGCTGTGCCGCGAGCGCAACGAGGGCATTCGCCTCCGGCAGCGTGGCGGCGATAGGTTTCTCGACAAGAACGTGTCGCCCCCGTGTCAGCGCCTCGGTGGCAAGCTTAAAATGAAACTCGGCGGGCGCGGCGATAATGACGGCGTCCACAATGCCCAGAAGCTCATCATAAGACGCGGCAACATCGCAGCCCACCTCCGCGGCGACACGCGATACACGCTCGGGAGCCGGATCGAACAAAGCGACCAGCGCTTCACGTACGTTCTCACGGGCCTTGAGCGCATGGAACCGACCGAAATGGCCTGCCCCGACAACCCCGACCTTCAGGAGCCGTGGCTCCTGCTCCGAATTTACGCTCTGGCGCCTCATTTTTCGTCATGTAGCACCCCGTCCGTGCTCGTGCCAGCCGCCCAGAACGGCATCACCGTTGAAATTCGGACGCCGAGAGCGTCGCGGACGGTTGCCATGTGTCGCGCGCAACGGCATGTTCGCCCGCTAATTGCGTGCCGTGCCGCACGCGTGAGGACGTTGGGGAAGGACGCCGCTCTGCGACATGATGTATTATAATCGCCTGAAGATGATGGGCGTGCTGGCTGTTTGCCTCATCGGGGCACTTCTTTGCGTGCCGAATTTCATCAAAGCTCCTTCGTCCACCATGCCCTGGCGGCAGATTCATCTGGGTCTCGACCTGCGCGGCGGCTCCTATCTCCTGCTGCGCCTCGACCGTGAAAGCCTCGCAGCCGACCGCCTTCAGACGCTCGAAGACGGGGTGAAGCAGGTCCTGCTCGCCAAAGGGCTGGGCTATCACGACTTCCAGATCGACCGCGCAACAAAAACATTGAGCTTCGCGGCGCGGGATGCGACCGAGAGTGCTTCGGCCCGCGAAGCGGTCAAAACCCTGCCCTCAGCCGCACCCGACGAATATGCCGTCAGTGAAAAAGCGGATCGCATCGTTCTGACGCTCAACGAAGCGGCTCTCACACGACGGACGCGCGACGCCATCACGCAATCCATCGAAATCGTCCGGCGCCGCATCGACGGCACCGGGGCGATCGATCCTGAAATTACGCGTGAAGGCGATGACCGTATCGTCGTTGAACTTCCCGGCATCAGCGACCCCGAACGCATCAAGAAACTCCTCGGCACCACGGCCAAGATGTCCTTCCGCCTTCTGGCGCCCGGCGTTCCCGGACCGGTCGCGCCCCCCGGCGCTTCGATCCTGACGGATATCAGCAGCCATGAACCTCTCGCGGTTCTTGACCATGTGGAAGTTGACGGCGCGGACCTCACCAATGCGGCGCCGCAACAAGATACCCAACGCGGCGGCTGGGTCGTCACGTTCTCCTTCGACAGGGCGGGTGCCCAGGCATTCGCGGCCACCACCCGCGCCAATGTCGGTCGTCGCTTCGCGATCGTCCTCGATAATCAGGTGATTTCAGCCCCCGTCATAGAGACGCCGATAACGGGCGGATCGGGCCAGATCGAAGGCAATTTCACGGCCCAGTCGGCGACGGATCTCGCCGTCATGCTGCGTGCCGGTGCCCTGCCCGCGCCGCTTGCGGTCATCGAACAGCGTGAAATCGGCCCCTCCCTGGGAGCGGATTCCATTCGCGCCGGCGCGATCAGCCTTCTGGTCGGGCTGGTGCTGGTCATCGTGTTCATGGCGCTGTTTTATGGTCGCTTCGGCCTTTATGCGAATATCGCGCTGGTGGCGAACCTCGTGCTCATGGTCGCCATCCTGTCGTTGTTCGAAGCCACGCTGACGCTCCCTGGCATGGCCGGTATGCTGCTCACGCTCGGCATGGCGGTGGACGCCAATATTCTGATCAACGAGCGCATTCGTGAAGAAGTCGGCAAGGGCCGGACAGCGCTGGCCGCCATGCAGACAGGTTTCGAGCGCGCAACGTCGACAATCGTGGACAGCAACGCGACGGCATTTCTCGCGCATGTCATGCTGTTCGTGTTCGGAACGGGCCCGGTACGCGGCTTTGCCCTTACGATCACGATCGGTATCGTCACCACTCTCTTCACGACGCTCATGCTGTCGCGCCTGCTGATGGTGCGCTGGTATGCGCTCACCCGCCCTACTGAATTGCCGGTCTGAACGCTGATGCTGTCCCGCCCCCTTCTCCGCTTCGTCCGTGACGACAAGCGTATTCCGTTCATGCGCGGCCGCTATATCGGCCTCGCGACATCGGCAATCCTGTCCCTCCTGTCCGTTGGATTATTCTTCTTTCCCGGTCTGAAACTCGGCCTGGATTTCCGTGGCGGTATTGTGATCGAGGCCCAGACACAGGGCCCCGCCGATTTTGACCGCCTGCGTGGCGCATTGGCTGAACATCATATCGCAGCGGCTGGCATCCAGAAGTTCGGCGCTGATAATGACGTCCTGATTCAGCTCGACGCACCATCCGCCGGGGCTGCCCAGGAAGCCGCGACGCAGAACCTTGTCGATACCGTGCGCAAGGTCGTCGCCGACGCCCAGCCCGGAACCAAGATCCTGCGTGCGGATGCAGTGGGTGCGTCCGTGTCCAGGGAGTTGTTCCGAGACGGTCTTCTGGCCCTGGTCTCGAGCCTTGCCATGATCCTGATTTACATCTGGGTCCGCTTCGAGCGCGAGTTCGCGATTTCGGCGGTGGTCACGCTGATCCTCGATCTGACGAAGACCATAGGCTTTCTGGCAATCACCCGCTTCGAATTCGATCTGGTCATGGTAGCCGCCATCCTGACGATCCTTGGATATTCGACCAACGACAAGGTGGTGGTTTATGACCGCGTGCGGGAGAATTTGCGTAAATACCGCTCGATGCCATTGCGGGAACTGCTGGATCTTTCGATCAACGAAACACTGAACCGTACCCTGGGGACATCCTCGACGGTGTTCCTGGCAGCCTTGCCGCTCGCCATTTTCGGCGGGCACAGCCTGTCCGGCTTTGCGACCGTCATGCTGTTCGGCATCGTCGTGGGCACGTCATCTTCGATTTTCATTGCGGCGCCGCTCCTCCTCCTTCTGGGTGAGAAGCGGCTCCGTCGTTAAAGCCTATCATCCGATCGGACGCATTCGGCTGCCCGGAAAAAATACTTGGTGAAACAGGACTCAGGATCGTTCGTCGAACGTCTTTCTCCTAATTTGCCGGCACAAGAGGGGTCGCTCTCGGAGCGCGCCCTTCGGAGCTTTCCGTCGAAACTCCGCTGTTTCCCGGACCGGCCTCGCTGATGAGGCTCTCCAGGCCCAGATCAGCATCCTTCAGATTTTTTGTGCTGGGCAAGAGAATGGCCTTGCGCACCGACATCCAGGCGTTGCGGTTCGCTGCCACGAGTGCGGAGATATCCTGCTCCGACGCCTGATGCCGCGCGAGACGTGACGCCATGTGACGCTCCGCCATGCCCGACGCGATCAGGTAGCTCGTCAGCAATGTACTGGGAGACTGCCGCTCCATCAGGTCCCGTTCCCGACCTGTGGCACAGGAAGCCAAGGCAAGAAGTGCCAGAATGGAGGGGATCATGCGACGGGAGACATGCGACATGGCTGCATCCTGTCGCAACATGAGAGGAAGGCCAAGAGCCTTCCCCTCGGAACCATTGAGGTTCAGGCGAGCGGCTTCTGCTCATGAGCGATAAGATCACGGATCTCGGTCAGGAGAACGTCCGTACTACTCGGTGCCGCCGGAGCTGCTTCTTCCTTGCGATGCAGCTTCGAGACCACTTTCACCAACCAGAATATGGCAAAAGACACGATGACGAACTGAATGAGGGCGTTCAGGAAAAGGCCGATATTGACCGTAACCGCTCCGGCTTTCTGCGCTTCGGCAAGGGTGGGTTCAACGGGCCCCTTCAATGTGATGAAAAGGTTTGAAAAATCGATTCCGCCAGTAAGAAGGCCGATGAAAGGGGTCAGGAGGTCCTTCACGAGGCTGTTCACGATCGCGGTGAATGCCGCACCGATGATGATACCGACCGCCAGATCGATGACATTGCCGCGCATAATGAAAGCGCGGAATTCGGACAACCAGCCCGGAGCATGCAGCTTATGCAGAGATTGGCTCAATGAGGACTTCCTTCCTGAAAGATTATTGCGGCCGCGCGGACATTCCGGCGTCTAAACCGTTTATATACTGCGGAAGGCCGTGATGTGGCCTATAATTCCGCGCTGTGCTTTCTTAAATGATGTTTTCCCACGATTCAGATGCTTCCAGCCCCGGACGGAGAAAGTGACGCGTCAGAAGAAGGATCGACTTCCGGGTTGGGGGCTTTTTCGTTAAAAACCTGACCGAATGGCGTTTTGCCGTTTGAATTCGGTCTGGTTTCCTCTAATAGCCCGTCGATCGCTCCGGTCGGCATCGGAGCTCCCACTGGAGAGATATTCATGAAATCCGGCATTCACCCCGACTACCACGAGATTAACATCGTCATGACCGACGGCACCGAGTTTACGACGCGCTCGACCTATGCTGCTGCAGGCGCGACACTGCGCCTCGACGTCGATCCGAAGTCTCATCCGGCTTGGACGGGCGTGCACCGCATGCTGGATGCCGGTGGTCAGGTCGCGAAGTTCAACAAGCGGTTTGCCGGCATCGGCGCGCGTACCAAGAAGTAAGGCGGCCCGAACCTCCATCCTCTTGAAAATCTTCAAGAGGAAGCCACCTCGTGTGTTGTCGCGGTGCCTTCGCGGGCCGTGACAACATGTGCAATATCAGTCCGCCGCATTCGGGGATTGAAAACAGGTGGATCTGCCCTGGAGGAGGTTCTCATGACATACGATTTTGCCCCGCTGTTCCGAACGGCCATAGGCTTTGACCGCCTCGCTCGCCTCGTGGACACGGCGTCCAGCGTTCCGGTCGGTGCCGGATACCCCCCCTATAATATCGAGAAAACGGGTGAGAACGATTACGTTCTGACCATGGCGCTCGCCGGATTCGGTCCGGAAGAGATCGAAGTCGTGCTTGATGATAATACGCTGCTCATCAAGGGCGCCGTCCGGGAAAACGCCTCCACGGCGGAAGTCCTGCATCGCGGGATCGCGACTCGCGCATTTGAGCGGCGTTTCGTGCTTGCCGACCATATCGAAGTCGGAAAGGCGGAAATGAACAATGGCCTGCTGACCGTGAGCGTACGTCGGGTGATCCCGGAGGCTCTAAAGCCGAGACGTATCCCTGTCACGGTCCGTCAACCGGCAACGCCGCAGCCTGCCCGGACGGAAGCCCAGCAGGCCGCCTGAAGCTTTGAGAGAGGCACCCAGCCTGGGGTGCCTCTCTTTTTTTAGGGGTTCTTTCACCCCGTCTCGTTGAAAGCGCTTGACCCGCGTGATCCCGAGACGCCATATCCTCCCCATCTTCGCAGTGCATCTGCAGGTGCCGCGAGCGTTCGCTCCAAGAACACGAACTTTCATCATCGGTACCTGCGCGGACACTGCTCCAGACGCAGGACGACCCGACCATGACACTTCCCCTGATGCCCAAGGCTACGGCCGTTTGGCTCATCGAGAAAACGGCGCTGACGTTCACGCAGATTGCCGAGTTCTGCGGCATGCACCCGCTTGAGGTTCAAGCCATCGCCGACGGCGAAGTGGCTGCCGGGATCAACGGTTACGACCCGGTCTCCAATCATCAGCTGACCAAGGACGAAATCGCGCGCTGCGAGAAGGACACCACGGCGCGCCTGCGTCTGTCTTCCGAAGGCAGCGCGGTGGCACGCCGCTCCAAAGGCGCGCGTTATACCCCGATTTCCAAGCGTAACGACCGCCCGGACGCGATCGCCTTCCTCCTGCGTCAGTTCCCGCAGCTCGGAGAAGCCCAGATCATCAAGCTGCTGGGCACGACGAAAGACACCATCGCCAAGGTACGTGATCGACAGCATTGGAACAGCGCCAATATCAAGCCGCGCGACCCGGTCATTCTCGGACTTTGCAGGCAGGCTGATCTGAACGCCGCTGTCCAGGCGGCGAATGAACGCCTGATCCGTGACGGCCAGACCGTCCCGGTGGCGTTCAGCGACCCTGAACCCGCGGAGAACTGACACGACCCGGCGCGCAGTTTCCGGTCGTTCATATGACTGGAAGCCTTGCGTCGCGCCATGTTATTGAAGCATCCCGGTCACAAGGCCGGGTCCGTCACAGATTCCCGCTTGCGGGATTGGTTTCCGGAACTATGTGGAATGCTGGTTGATCAGGATATCTTTCTGCGCCGTTTGCACGAATTACGCAGCGAGCACCGTGATCTCGACACGGTTATTGAACGGCTCGTCCAGCACCCGCTCAATCAGCTCCAGCTTCAGCGCCTGAAAAAGCGCAAGCTGATGTTGAAAGACGAAATTTCACATATCGAAAACCAGCTAATTCCGGACAATATCGCCTGACATGAGTGAAGCTCTCGCCCCGCTCGAAAAGACCGATCTGACCGCCGACACACCCCTGGTCAGCGTCGTGATGGGAAGCCAGTCCGACTGGGAGACCATGAGACATGGCTGCGTCTTTCTCGATGAAATGGAAATTCCCTACGAGCGGCGGATCGTGTCGGCGCACCGGACGCCCGATCGCCTTGCTGAATTCGCCCGTGGCGCGCAGTCGCGAGGCGTCAAGGTCGTGATCGCGGGCGCAGGTGGCGCCGCTCATCTGCCGGGCATGGTGGCGGCGTGGACGACCCTTCCCGTGCTCGGCGTGCCGGTGCAGTCCAAGGCCCTTCAAGGCATGGATTCGCTTCTGTCGATCGTCCAGATGCCCGGCGGCGTTCCGGTCGGAACGCTCGCCATCGGCGCGGCAGGGGCGCTGAACGCCGGTATTCTGGCTACATCCATTCTCGCACTCTCCGATCGGGAACTTTCCGCGCGGCTCGAAACATGGCGAGCCATGCGGACGGCGGCCGTCGCCGACCATCCTGAGGAATGAGGGCCGCCTTGTCGTTGCGCCCCGGCGCGACCATTGGAATCATAGGTGGAGGACAACTTGGACGCATGTCCGCCGCCGCGGCCGCGCGACTGGGTTTTCATGTCCACGTCTATGCCACGCACGCGGACTGCCCCGCCTCTGAGGTTGCCCGGCATGTGAGTATCGGCGCCTATGACGACGCCGAAGCCCTGCGGGCATTCGCGTCCAGGGTCGACGTCGTCACGTTTGAATTTGAAAATGTTTCGGCTGCCGGTCTGGCCGTTCTGGAAGAACTGCGCGTCGTCCGTCCGAGCCGCGACATCCTGGAGGTCAGCCAGGACCGCATCATCGAAAAGACGCGGCTCTCGGAGATCGGCGTGGCGCTGGCGCCGTGGCGCCCGGTTCGCAACCGGAAGGAACTGGATGCGGCCGTCGAGGCTCTGGGCCATCACCTCATTCTGAAAACCACGCGTCTTGGTTACGATGGCAAAGGCCAGTTCCGTGTTCTTTCGGCTGACGACCTCACCGCCCTTCCGGCGGAACTGCCCTACCCGCTTGTCGCCGAGGGCGTCATCGCGTTCGACCGTGAACTCAGCGTCATGGTCGCCCGCGGAACCGACGGAACGACGCGCTGCTTCGATGTGACGCAGAACATTCATCGCAACGGCATTCTCGATCTGAGTCTCGCTCCAGCTCCCATCCCATCGGAACTCGCGGACCGCGCCACCAGACTGGCGACCCGTGTGGCCGACGGGCTGGGTCTTGTCGGCATCATGGGCGTGGAGATGTTCGTGGACGCGGAAGGCGCTCTTCTGGTCAATGAGATCGCTCCACGACCTCACAATTCGGCCCACTGGACCATGAATGCGTGCCTCGTCGATCAGTTCGAGATGCATATCCGGGCCGTAGCGGGCCTGCCGTTGCCCCCGGCCACACGCCACAGCGACGCCGCCATGAAAAACCTGATCGGGCCGGACGATATGACGCTGTGCGACATGATCTTTCGCACGCCCGGCCAGTCTCTGCACCTGTACGGCAAGGCGGAAGCCCGGCCTGGCCGCAAAATGGGACATGTCAACATCATTTTCCCGCGCGGAAGCCTGCCCGGACGCGTGGGGCTCGCGGCGGCTCTCGGCCCGCTCGCCGATTTCGATCCCGAAGACGGGTCAGAGAATTTCTAACGCCCTGAAACTGACGTGGCGGCCATTTCCAATGATATAATGGTCGAGAACTTCGATGCAGATGGCCCGGGTCGCAGCCTGGACCTGCCGGGTCATCTGCATGTCCGCGTCAGAAGGGGTCGGGTCGCCACTTGGGTGATTATGGACGAGGACGATGGACGCGGCTTGCAGTTCCATGGCGCGGCGCGCGACCTCGCGCGGATAGACCGGCGTGTGATTGACGGTCCCACGAGCCTGCGCTTCGTCGGAAATCAGACGCCCGGTATCGGTGAGAAAGACGATCCGGAACTGCTCCACGGTTTCCCGAGCCAGCCGCGCCGTCAAATAATCGAGCAGTTTTTTCTCGTCGGACAGCACATCCTCTCCGTCGAGCCGCGCGCGATTGTAACGCAGGGCCGCTTCATGGAGAACCTTCAGCGATGGAATGAGATGCTGTCCAATCCCGGCGATTGTCGCGAGTTCGCGCTCGGGAACGCATAACAACGCCGCCAGAGTGCCGTAGCGATCTGAGAGCAGGGTCGCAATTTCGGCGGCATTGCGCGCCTGGGCTGTCACGATTTCAGCCCATAGAAGGATCAGTTTCGCGTCATCGAGATATCGCCCGCGACCTGTGAGCAGGGCGTTCCAAGGGTTTGCAGGATCTTGAGAAACGATGCCCGTTATCGCTTCCGTTTCACTGCCGACCAGACGAGCCTCTCCGAATCCTTCCCTCATCCGATCCATCTCCCGGCTATAGCCATGCTCCCAAGAGCACTCTACTCTACGTCGCGATGACTGTTTTTGACGAATTCACTTCCGACTGTGCCGTTCTGCTCGACCTCGATGGCACGATTGTCGATTCCCGGCATGGCATTGTCTCGACACTTCATCACGTGATCGAGACCCTTGGCCATATACCGGATCGTTCGCGCGACCTGACATGGGTCGTGGGGCCTCCGCTGGCGGAACTGATGGCCGAAGTCCTGTCGGCCTATGGCGAGACCAGGGTCGAGGAGGGCGTCGCCCTTTATCGGGAGCGCTACCAGGCCGTCGGTCGACATCAGACCCCCCCTTATCCTGGAATGGTCGATCTCCTGCACCGTCTCGCGGCCTCGCCGTTGCGTCTCTATACCGCAACGTCGAAACCGGCGTTTCTGGCCCGCGATATCCTGATCGAACACGGTCTGGACGGCCTGTTCGATCAGGTCTGCGGCGCATGCGACGACGAAAGCGGGGGCGAGAAGCCCGAGATGATCGCCCGCATCATGAAAGATCATCACATCCAGCCGGGCAACGCCATCATGGTCGGCGACCGTCGCTTCGATATCGTCGGGGCTCACGCCAACAGACTTCGGGGGATCGGCGTTCTCTGGGGCTATGGCGGCGAAGGCGAGCTTACCGAAGCAGGCGCGGACCATCTCTGCGTCTCGCCCGCCGATCTGGAACTGGCCATCGCAAACCAGCTTCGCGCCGCCATGAAGCATCACCACGCGGCCTGAGGGCCAGGCTAGAGCCAGCCCTCCTGACGGAAGCTGACGGGATCGCCAGCACCGATCGCCACCACGTCATGCAACATGACCGCCAGGGGTCTCGCCGCTTCCTCGAGCATGCGCATCGCAGGCGCGTAATTCCGCCCGTCATGCATGGTATTGTCGCCATCGAGCCTCAGAAAGCCGATGAGTCCCGTTGCGTGCAGACCAAGCGCCCGGCGGAGGGCCGTCGCCGCGCCGTCATGTGCCTCGAAAGGTTCATCGGCCAGCAGGCGGTTGCGGTTGTCGACGTAGAACATGCGCATCTGCCCCGGCTGTGCGCCACGCATGGCGATATCCAGATATGCCAGGAGCTGCGCCCAGTTTCCAAGAGCCGGTCGCGCGCGCAGTTCAGCCCCGGCCAGGCGCTCGGCGGCAATCGCGGGGAAACGCAGGACGCGAATGGCCTCGTCCGTCAGGCCCATGCCGCGAAGCGCCTTTCCCGGCGCACGAAACACGCCGATGAGCGTTCCGAACTGCTGGAGGAGCGCCTTGGCCATGGGTTTGGTGTCGCGCCTGGGAATGCCGTGGAACAAAAGCATTTCCAGCAGTTCATAATCGGCGAGCGAAGCGGCTCCACTCGCCAAAACGCGCGCGCGCATCCGGCCACGATGCCCGTGCGGGCCGGTGGACGTAAATCCACCCGGCGTCTGAGGTGTATCGTGCATGTGCTGCGCCCCTTTTCCGATACCAGCCTATCAGATCGCCGGACAGGGGCCAGAAGGAACAGAAAGCGATTTGCGGCCCGTTCGTCAGACACTATATCCAGAGATGTGACATACGCTCCCCTCTTCCCCACGCCCCGGCCCGCAACGTCCCAAGCTGCGACGCCCCAGCCCGCGACGCCCAAGGATTACCTCGAGCGCCTCAACCCCGAACAGCGCGAAGCCATCGAGACCACCGAAGGGCCGCTCCTCATTCTCGCGGGCGCGGGCACGGGCAAGACACGCGTCCTGACCACACGCTTTGCCCATATCCTGCTGACCGGTCGCGCGCGTCCCTATCAGATCCTGGCCGTCACCTTCACGAACAAGGCGGCGCGCGAAATGCGCGAGCGCATCGGCGCGCTCCTGGGCGAGGCTGTCGAGGGACTCTGGCTCGGCACCTTCCATGCGATCTGCGCGCGCATGCTGCGACGCCATGCGGAATATGTCGGGCTTACGAGCAGCTTCACCATTCTCGACACGGATGACCAGCTCCGTCTCGTGAAGCAGTTGATGGCGCCGTACCGTGTCGATCCCAAGCGCTGGCCCGCCCAGGGGATGCTCGGAATCATTCAGCGCTGGAAAGATCGAGGCCTCACTCCGGAACGCATCACGCCCGCTGAAGACGATGATTACGCGGACGGAATCGCCAGCCGCATCTATGCCGAGTATCAGGCGAGGCTTCGCGCCGTAAATGCCTGCGATTTTGGCGATCTGATGCTGCATGTCGTCGAAATCCTGCGCACCCGGCCCGATGTTCTGGCGCAGTACCACAGATCGTTCCGCTATATTCTGGTCGACGAGTATCAGGACACCAACACCGTCCAGTATCTCTGGCTCAGGCTGCTCGCCAAACGCGAAGGCGCTCCGTCAAACATCGCCTGCGTGGGTGATGACGACCAGTCGATCTATTCCTGGCGCGGCGCGGAAGTTGAAAACATCCTTCGCTTCGAGAAAGACTTTCCCGGAGCCGCCGTCGTACGGCTCGAACGGAACTACCGCTCCACGGCGCAGATCCTGGCCGCGGCGGCGGGTCTCATCTCCCATAACAGCGGACGACTCGGCAAAACGTTGCGTCCCGGACGTGACGATGCCGAAGGCGAGAAGGTCCGCGTCATCGGCGTATGGGATTCGGACGAAGAGGCCCGCGTGGTGGGAGACGCCATCGAGACGCTCCGCACTCAGGGTCATGCGCTCTCGGAAATGGCGATCCTGATGCGGGCCGGGTTCCAGACCCGTCCGTTCGAGGAACGTCTCGTGGCACGGGGCATTCCTTACCGCATTGTCGGGGGCGTCCGCTTTTACGAACGTGCGGAAATTCGGGACTGTCTGGCCTATATGCGCGTGCTCGCGCAGCCCGCGGACGATCTGGCGTTCGAGCGCATCGTCAATGTTCCGCGTCGCGGCGTGGGGGCGACCGCATTGCAGAAGCTCCAGCTCGAAGCCCGTCAGCGTGGCATCTCCCTGACGGGCGTCGTCTCGGCGCTCCTCGCGGAAGCCGCGCTCAAGGGACGCTCGAAAGACGCTCTGGGCGCCCTGATGGAGGCTTTCTCCAGAGCCCGCGAAACACTGGGCGCGGAAGGCCATGTGGTCGCCGTCGAGCAGTTGCTCGAGGATTGCGGCTACCTCCAGATGTGGCGGGACGACAAGTCTCTGGAAGCTCCCGGGCGGCTGGACAATATCAAGGAACTTATTCGCGCGCTGGTTGATTTCGGCACGTTAGGAGCCTTTCTCGAACATATCGCGCTTGTCACCGAGGGCGAGGAAACGGCGGGCGAGGACAAGGTCAATCTCATGACGCTGCATGGCGCGAAAGGCCTCGAGTTCGACACGGTCTTTCTGCCGGGCTGGGAAGAAGGCGTCTTCCCCTCCCAGCGCAGCATGGATGAAGGCGGCCTCAAGAGCCTCGAGGAAGAACGACGGCTCGCCTATGTGGGGCTGACCCGCGCGCGCAAACTCGCGACCGTGCTGCATGCCGGGCGCCGAAGGATTTTCGCGAATTGGCAGGATTCGATTCCGAGCCGCTTCATCGAGGAAATTCCATCCCAGCACGTCGCGATCAGCGGACAGACGCCGTTCGAACGCCGCCAGGCAACCGCCGCGCCCTCGATGTTCGCGTCTGGTCCCCTGCTGGCCCGCAAGCCCATGCGCGACCGTAACGTCCCGTCGCGCCCCGCGTCCCCGACGCCGGATATCGGCGTGGGCGAACGTGTCTTCCATCAGAAATTCGGCTATGGGGTCGTCACCGACGTGGACGTGGATCGCTTGCAGGTCCTTTTCGAACAGACAGGCGAAAAAAGGGTAATGGCCAGTTTCGTGGAAATCGTTTCGTGAGCGCGCCAAGACGGCACGCATCGGCGCTTGAAACCATTTCGGTCGTCGTGCCGGAATTCGCCGCAGAGCCTTTCGAGCAAGCGCTGGCGACGGCCTGCACCACCGTCGGGCTTTTCGAAGCCGACGACGCCCAGACGGTCTGGCGCATAGAGGGCGTGAAAGACATCGGTCATGGCGAGGCCGAACTCGAACGCGCCCTCGATCTGGCGCGCCTCGTCACCGGCGTCGATGCGCCCCTGACGCGCGAACGCACGGAAGCCGAGGGCTGGCTGGCGCGCATCTACGAAGCGTTCCCCGAGCAGATCATCGGAAATCGTTTCGCCATTCGCGGAACCCATCTCGATTGCAGCCATTCCCGCGCTCGCATGACCATCACGCTGGATGCCGGAATTGCCTTCGGGTCCGGAGAGCACGGCTCGACGCGCGGATGCCTTCGTGCGCTGGAAGCGGTCGCGTATCGGCGCCCGCAACGCATTCTCGACATGGGTTGTGGCTCAGGCATTCTCGCCATGGCGGCGGCGAAGCTGCTGCACCGGCCCGTCCTGGCCGTCGATATCGAGCCGTGGTCCGTGCGCGTGAGCGCCACCAATGCCAGGCTCAACGGCATCGGTCCGCTTCTCACATGCCGCCACGGCAATGGCTGGCTGACGCCCGCCGTACGAAGCCATGCGCCTTATGATCTGGTATTCGCGAATATTCTCGCCCGGCCATTATGCCGCATGGCGCGGGATCTCGCCCATCATCTCGCTCCGGGCGGGACCGCCATCCTCGCCGGGCTTCTGAATACGCAGGCCCGGATGGTGCTGTCGGCCCATCGGCGGCAGGGGCTGGTTCTCGAACGCCGTTATCGCGAGGGCGACTGGACGACCCTGGTCCTGCGTCGCCATGGCTGAACTGCGCGAGGCGACCGAGGTCGACCTGCCGTGGATCGTCGCGATCACGAACGACGCCATTCGCACCTCGGACACGATCTGGACGGAAACCCCTGTGACACTGACGCAACGCAGCGCATGGATGCGCACCCGTCAGGAGACGGGCTTTCCCGTCATCGTGGCCGTCGAGGACGACGCGGTTGTGGGTTTTGGCTCCTATGGCGCCTTTCGCGCGTTCGATGGCTATCGCCTGTCCGTCGAGCATTCCGTCTATATCGCCGCCGATGCCAGACGGCGCGGTCTGGGACGTCAGTTATTGATGGCGTTGATCCAGCGCGCCACGTCCGACGGCCTTCATGTCATGATCGGCGCCGTCACGGCCACGAACGCGGCGTCCGTCGCACTTCACCGCAGCCTGGGTTTCTCGGCCAGTTCCGTCATTCCCCAGCTCGGCCTCAAAGCCGGGCGGTGGCTCGATCTCGTTTTCATGTACCGTCTTCTTGGACCATCCGAGCCGGAGGCTTGCAGCCCATGACCGCCCTTTCCTTTTCCGAGCGTCTCGCCGCCGTACGGGAACAGCTTTCACGCCGGAATGTCGATGGCCTCGTCGTACTGCGCGGCGACGAATTCCTGGGCGAGTATGTCGCGCCCTACGCGGAAAGACTGGCCTGGCTGACAGGTTTCACAGGCAGCGCAGGCATGGCGCTGGTGCTGCCCGACAGGGCCGCCGTCTTCTCGGATGGCCGTTATACCGTCCAGCTCGACGAGCAGGTCGATGGCGCTCTTTGGGAACGTCTCCACATCACCCAGATCCCGCCGCAACAGTGGCTCACGCATCATGCTCAGGGCTTGCGCATCGGCTACGATCCGCGCCTGATCAGCGAAGCCGGATTAACGGCTCTCGAGGGACGTGGCTTTGAGTTCGTCGCCCTGGAAAACAACCCTCTCGACGCCGCATGGCCCGATCAACCGGCGAGGCCGCGCACGCCTGTCATCTTCCAGTCTCCGGATCTCAGTGGTGAGACAAGCGACAGCAAGCGGGCACGCCTTGCCACGGAACTGCGCGCCAATGGCGAGAATGCCGCCCTCGTGACCGATCCGACATCGGTCGCCTGGCTTCTCAATATCCGCGCTTCCGATGTTCCTTACACGCCGGTCGTTCTGGCATTCGCGATCCTGCACGATAATGACCGGGCCGAACTCTTCGTGGAGCGGGACCGCCTTACCGCCGAGACGCTTGCGTCGTTCGGAGACAAGGTCACGATTCGTACGGTCACGGAACTCGATGCGCGCCTGAACGCGCTTTCGGGCAAGACAGTTCGGGTCGATGCCCAGGGCACTGCGCTGTGGTTCATCCAGACGCTTGAGAAGGCCGACGCCACGATCAGCCGGGGCGGCGATCTCTGCGTCCTGCCCAAAGCGTGCAAAAACGCGACGGAGCAGCAGGGCGCGCGCGATGTCCACCGGATCGATTCGGCGGCCCTGTGTCGCTTTCTGCACTTTGTCACGACGCAGGGCGTCGGCCTTCGTGAAACCGAACTGGCCGAACGCATGGACGGTTTTCGGGCTCAAAGCCCGGATTATCGCGGTGAAAGTTTCGCCGCCATTTCAGCGGCCGGACCCAACGCCGCCCTGCCCCATTACCGCGCGCTGCCCGGCAGGGATCGCGTTCTGACGGCTGATTCGATCTATCTGATCGATAGCGGCGGCCAGTATGGCGCCGGCACGACGGATGTGACACGCACGCTATGGACAGGCCCGGACGTCGCTCCCAGCGCGATCCGTGAGGCTTATACACGTGTTCTTAAAGGCAATATCGCGCTCAACCAGGCCCGTTTCCCCGTCGGCACGACGGGCCACCGGCTCGACGCGCTTGCCCGTCAGTTCCTGTGGCAGGCTGGCATGGATTATGACCATGGCACCGGCCATGGCATCGGCAGCTATCTGTCCGTCCATGAAGGCCCGCAGAATATTTCCGCCATCGCCCGCCCGGTCGCGTTGCAGAGCGGCATGATCGTCTCGGACGAACCCGGCTATTACGCGGTCGGGCATTACGGGATTCGGCTGGAGAATCTTCTGCTGGTCAAACCCGCCTCGGTGGGTGCGCCGGGGCGTTATCTGGAATTCGAGGTGCTTGGTTTTGCGCCCTTCGACCGTAATCTCATCGACGTCTCCCTGCTCGGCGATGACGAACGTTCCTGGCTCGACCGTTACCACGCGACCACGCTTGCAAAGATCGGCCCTCTTGTCGACCTGCCCACACGGACCTGGCTCGCGGAAGTCTGCGCGCCGCTCGCCTGATCCGGCAGAACTTTACGGAATCTCAACCACTGCGCGGGCATGACGTGACGCATGCGCCGTATTTTCATATTGCCATATTTTCTGCTGATGGGCCTTCTGACCATGGGGATCATACCTGCCTTCGCGGCGGAGATGGCCTGTCAGAGGGCGGCAAGCCATGCTGAAGTCGCGCATGGCATTCCTGTCGGACTGCTCTCCTCCATCAGTAAGGTAGAGAGCGGTCGCAAATCCTCCGGGACTTTCCAGGCCTGGCCCTGGACGATCAACGTCAAGGGACAAGGCTACTTCTTCGACAGCAAAGCCGAAGCCATGGACGCCGTCCGGGACCTGCAATCACACGGGATCGATTCCATTGATGTAGGCTGCATGCAGATCAACCTTCATCATCATCCCGATGCGTTCGCGTCTCTCGAAGCGGCCTTCGATCCGTCCACCAATGTTGATTATGCCGCACGTTTCCTGAACGAACTCCACGAGAAATTTCCGGACTGGAAACTCGCGACAGGCGCCTATCACTCTCAGACCCCGTCGCTCGGGGCAGATTACGCGCGCCGCGTCATGGCGATATGGCAGAAAGGCGACGATACCGCATCGTTTGGGAACGACTATATCGCGCTTCCCAAATCATCGGCGGCGGCCACGCTGGCTCTTTTGACCCGCAGCAGGGCCACACCGGGAACACGGCCTTACGCCGCTGTCCGCTTTCTTCCGCCAGCCCGAATTCATCAGCGCGCGGCAGCGGGCAACAGTTTCCCCGCTGCGTCGCTCGCGAACGGTATCGGCTCTCCCCCCTCGGGCTCTCCACCGGCCGGTTCTCCCTCATCCGGCCACGCATCGGCGGGACGCGACCTGGCTTCCTACCGATCCATGCCCGTTCGCCTCGCCTACGAGCATTAGACCGAACCGCACGCACAGAACTGCCTCGCTCTCATAGAGGAGGATGGCGTCGGACAGTTTCTCCGCTATCCTGGCACCATGAGCCATCCCGCCCGCATTCTCCGACCGTGAAACCTGACATGATCTGGAAAATCGCCGGAGGCGGGCTCGGCACGGTTCTGCTGGGCGGTCTTGTCGTCGGCATCCACACCCATACACACCCGGCAGTACACTCGCTTCCCACTTCCGCCGGACCAGCGACACGACCCGAAGCAGCCGTGGAAAAACAGGACGGAAACTCTCTCGACGCATCTCCCGTAACGATGAATCCCAACGATGCCACCCTTCCTCCCGTGCTCGTCAGCTCCGGGCCTCTGACATTTTCACCTCTGGTAAAGCGCGTGATACCGGCCGTCGTGAACATTGCCATCACGGAAGACAACAACTCGGAGAAAAAGCGGATACCTCCCCAGATCAAGGGAACACCGCTTGAAAAGCGCTATCGGGAAAAGCTTCAGAAACATCAGGAAAAAATTCTTGGCGCGGGTTCCGGTTTCATTATCGATCCATCGGGAATCATCGTCACGAACAGTCATGTCATAGGGGGGGCTGACAATGTCACGGTCTCCATGATCGGGGGGCGCGAGATGCCCGCGCATCTGGTGGGAAGCGATGCGTTGACGGACATCGCCGTCATCAAGGTCGATTCGCCGACACCGCTGCCTTATGTGACATGGGGCGAAAGTCGGCTTGTCGAAGTCGGAGACTGGATTCTGGTCGCGGGCAATCCCTTTGGCTTCAGTTCATCGGTCACGGCCGGTATCGTCTCGGCGCGCGGTCGAGATCTGGGCGCCGGTTCCCTGGACGACTTTCTTCAGCTCGATGCCCCCATCAATCCCGGCAACTCCGGTGGACCAGCCTTCAATATGCGAGGTCAGGTCGTGGCGGTGAACGCAGCCATCGTCTCCCCGACGGGCGGTTCCGTGGGCATTGGCTTCGGCATTCCGTCCGAAACCGTTGCCCCCATCGTCGAAGCCCTGCGCCTGCACGGACATGTCGATCACGGCTGGCTCGGCGTCACGCTCGACGATGGTGACGGAACGATCCATGTCGAGGAAAGCGATCCTGGCGGCCCCGCCACGCGGGCCGGATTACAGCGGGGAGATCGCGTACTGGGAGTCAACGGTCAGATGACGGACAATGCCCGTATAGTGCTTCGAACCGTCGCGGCGGCGAAACCGGGAGATATCCTCACTTTTACCGTTCGTCGACATGCAAAGACTTTTCCTGTGCCCGTGCATGTTGGCAAGCGCCCCGCGAATGCTACCGACTGAACAATGTAAAAAACTGCGAATTCACGAAAGAATGCTTCCGCCTTCGACTGCGCCTTTCCCATTTCTGTAATATAGCCGATAAGAGAGGAAACCGGTCCGTGATGGACCGATACGAGACTGAAGGACATGGCTGATGCGCATCCTGTTGGTGGAGGACGATCCGACCGTCCGCAGCTTCATCGTCAAGGGCCTGCGAGAAACGGGCCACGTCGTCGAAGAAGCGGATAACGGCAAGGACGGGCTTTTTCTTGCCGTCAGCGAGAACTTCGACATCATCATACTGGATCGCATGCTTCCGGGCGGCATCGATGGATTGCGTATTCTCGAAACGCTCCGCGCGCAGAACAATACGACACCAGTGCTGCTGCTTTCCGCCCTTGCGGACGTCGACGAGCGTGTCGCGGGCCTGAAAGCCGGCGGCGACGACTATATGACCAAGCCGTTCGCCTTCTCGGAACTCCTGGCTCGGGTCGAAGCGCTCGCTCGTCGTGGAAGCGCCGAGCAGGCTCCGCAGACACGCCTGGCAGTCGCCGATCTTGAGATGGACCTTCTTTCACGAACCGTGAAACGGGGAAATGAGAAGATTGATCTCCAACCCCGCGAGTTTCGCCTGCTTGAGTTCCTCATGCGTCATGCGGGTCAGGTCGTAACGCGCACAATGCTTCTGGAAAGGGTCTGGGATTATCACTTCGACCCTCAGACCAACGTGATCGACGTGCATGTTTCCCGTCTCCGCCAGAAGGTCGACAAGCCGTTCGAAACGCCCCTGATTCACACGATCCGGAACGCAGGCTACATTCTCCGCGCCGAGTAGCATGATGCCTGATATCGCCGGACGCTACCCCCGACTCTGGATATGGCTCCAGCGCGCCTGGCGTTTCCGGTCGGCGGGGCTGGGGTTTTCGCTGGCCTATGGTTTCGTCTTCGCGATTTCGGCAGCTCTCTTTCTCTCTCTGCTGTGGTGGCATACGGTCGGCAGCCTCGAACATCAGGTGGAGCAGGCCGTCGAAGCGGACGCCCATAACCTGCGCGAGCACTGGGCTGAAAGCGGTCTGCCGGGACTGATTCTGGCCATCCAGGATCGACTGGATCTGGATGTAGAAGATCAGGCGCTCTATCTGCTCGTCAGCTCGAACGGAGAGATCCTTGCTGGCAACATGCCCGCATGGCCCACGCAGGTGAGCCGTTTTGATCAGTTCTATCCCGAGGAAATCATTCGGGCCGGCACAACCGCTACGGCGGAGGTTCATGCCTATTCGCTTCCGGGAGGCGATCGTCTTCTTGTCGGTCGTGATATTCGCGGACGTGAACTGCTCGCCCGTCTCCTGACCGATACGTTCCTCTGGTCCTGGGCGATGGTCACCGCGCTTGCCGTGGGCGGCGGCCTCGTCGTCCGGGGGATTTTCCGGCGCATCCTGTCATCCATTGCCCATACGACATCGGCGATCGCACGCGGCGACATGCGCGAACGCATGCCCATTGTCGGCAACGAGGTCGATCTGGTCGCGCACTCGGTCAATGACATGCTGGACCGTGTGGCGCGTCTCATGGACGGCGTGAAACAGGTCTCAAACGCTATCGCTCACGATCTGCGAACGCCGATCACGCGTGCGCGCGCCCGGCTCGAAGACGCAACGCTGACCGAACGGAATCCCGAGCGCCTGCGACAAGCCATGGAGCGAGCTGTAATGGATCTGGACCATGTGACGGCGGTGTTCGAAGCTCTGTTGCGCATTGCCCAGATAGAAGCCGGCGCACGACGCGCGGCCTTTGAAGTCTGCGACCTGACCATACCGCTCCATGATGTTGCTGAGCTTTACGAAGCCAGCGCGGAAGAACGCCATGTGCGCCTGGTCATTGACCTGCCGCCCCGGCTCATGTTTTACGGCGACGCCCGTCTGATTCAGCAGGGCGTCGCCAATCTGCTGGATAATGCGCTCAAATTCGCCCCTCAACATTCCGTCGTGCATATCAAGGCGGCATCGTCGGGAGGACAGGTCCGCATCAGCGTCGCCGATGAGGGGCCGGGAATGTCGGAAGCGGACCTCGCCCGTGCGTCCGAACGATTCTTCCGAGCAGATGCCGCGCGTAATACCCCCGGCGCAGGATTGGGGCTTTCGCTCGTTCAGGCCATCGCCCAACTCCACAATGGCACGCTCGTTCTGGAAACAAGACGTCCAGGGCTTCGGGCGACCCTGACACTCGCAGCCGCGCTCCCCACACCGACCATGACGGAAGAGTCACATCTCCCCAACATGCCGGTAACGTAGTCGATATTATTTACGGTAGGGTGAGGTATCTTCGTGCATTCATAATCTCGTCTTTCGGAATGCTTCTCCTTTCCGGAGCGGCATCCCTTCCCGATGATCAGAATGTCTCCCTGTCAGGGAAGGCAGATACTAGTGCTGCCGCGCACATCGAAGAGAATACGGCTCCACTGGTTGTGACGAGCGATAGTCCACAATACTGCCGGACCTTGCAGCAGCGTGTGGCGCATGAGATGGAAAACTTCGAAGTTAGAAACGCGTCGGTTATCACCGCAGCGCGCCATTTTGAAGAGGACGGCACTTCGTTATGCGAGGGAGGGCACGTCCGTCCTGGGATCGCGCAGCTAAGACGCGCGCTTGTGGCGCTACGTCAGCCGTGATGCCCCGCTGCTCTCCGACGTCCATCGCCCGACCATAAAAAAGCCTTCGGCCATCCTCATGCAGGGGAGTGCTCAGGATCGGCTCAACCATGAGGTCGATCAACACTTATCTGAAGGTTACGTCATGAAGCGCTTCCTCCTTGGACTGCTGCTCACCCCCTTCCCGTTTTGCACGGCACTGGCAGCCGACGGACCGCAGACACTCCTGTCCTTGACGGCAACCGGGAGCGTCGAGGCAACGCCGACACTTCTCGACGCCTCGCTGACGGCTCAGAGCGAAGCCACGGATCCGGCCACGGCTCAGACGCAGGTCAACAGGATCGTCGCAAATGCACTCAAACAGGCGTCTGCCGTTTCACAACTACATATGGCAGTTCTCGATTACGATGTGTCGGAACGCACGCCCGAAAACCATCCTCATTCATGGATGGCACAACAGAATCTCAGCTTGCGTGGGACGGATTCCGCCACTCTTCTAAAACTCGCAGGACAGTTACAGTCGGAGGGAATGATTCTCCGTGGTCTCAACTGGTCTTTCACCTCAGAAGACAAAGCCGCGCTGGAAAAAAAAGCGCGAGACGATGCATTCGCCAAACTCCAGCAACAAGCACGTGATTCGGCACATGCGCTCGGGCTGCACGTCGATCACTTCAAAACGGTCCGAATCGAATTTTCGTCTCCCATACCGAGAATGGCCATGATGGCCGCACGTATGGCCAGTGCTCCATCACGCACGAACGAGGAGCGCGCCGTCACTGTGAGTCTCTCGGCAGACGTATACTTGGCTCCTTGAACGGAACTATCCAACGAATCAAAAAGGGCGCCACATCCTGAATGTGGCGCCCTTTATTTCCGTTTTCTCCAGAGAAACAGGACTCAGCGCGGAGCAAGCACCATGATCATCTGACGATTTTCCAGCCGAGGCATCTGCTCAACCTTGGCTTTTTCTTCCATCTCGAGGCGGATGCGCTCCAGCATCTTGATGCCAAGCTCCTGGTGGGCCATTTCACGCCCCTTGAAGCGCAGTGAAACCTTCACCTTGTCACCGTCGTTCAGGAAGGAGTTCATGGCACGAAGCTTGACCTGGAAGTCATTCTCATCGGTGCCGGGACGCACCTTGACTTCCTTGATTTCAATGACTTTCTGCTTCTTGCGCGCTTCGTTACGCTTTTTCTGCTGCTCGTATTTGAACTTGCCATAATCGAGAATCTTGCAGACCGGCGGCTCAGCCGTCGGACTGATTTCCAGCAGATCAAGTCCCTCCGCATAAGCGCGGGCGAGAGCATCACGCGTCAACAGAACGCCAATCATCTCGCCATCGGCACCAATGAGCCGAACTTGCGGCACGCGGATCTCTTCGTTGACGCGCGGGCCTTCGCGGGTCGGCGCAGCCTGCATCGGGGGTCTAGCTATGGTCAGCTCCTGTTCTTCGTTAAACTTCTCAGGACTCGCGTTACGATCGCGGACCCTTTTGCCACTGATTTAGTCCCTCGTCCGTGCGGTTGCAAGACAAGGGACCGAATAACAGCGTTACAAGTTCTGCAGACGACGCACATCCGGCGGGGTCGCTTCAGCACTCAGCGTCGAGAGAGCCTCATCGAGAGAGAGAATCTCCTGTGATGCGCCACCCAGGCGCCGCATGGCCACTTTCCGCTCCTCGGCTTCACGACGCCCCACCACGAGAATGACGGGTACGCGCGCAAGCGAATGCTCCCTGATCTTGGCATTGATCTTCTCGTTGCGCCCGTCGACCTCAACCTGCATCCCTTTGGCGCGCAGGGAAGAAGCCACTTCCTGCGCGTAGGGTTCGGCATCCGTGATGATACTGGCGACGACCACCTGAACAGGCGCAAGCCAGAGCGGGAATTTCCCCGCATACTGCTCGATCAGAATGCCGATGAAGCGCTCGAAACTGCCGAGGATCGCGCGATGCACCATGACCGGGCGATGTCGGTTACTGTCTTCGCCGATATAAGAAGCATCCAGACGTTCCGGCAGGACGTAATCGACCTGAACCGTTCCGCACTGCCAGTCGCGGCCGATGGCATCCGTCAGAACGAATTCCAGTTTCGGACCATAAAAAGCCCCCTCGCCCGGATTGAGTTCATAGGGAACATTCGCAAGATCACACGCGTTTTTCAGGGCGTCTTCGGCTTTGTCCCAACTCTCATCCGACCCTGCCCGGCTTTCCGGACGATCGGAGAACTTGACGCGGAATCCTTCAAATCCAAGATCACGGTAGACTTCGTCGAGCATCGCCACGAACGCCGCGATCTCGCTGGCGACCTGGTCTTCCGTACAGAAAATATGAGCATCGTCCTGCGTAAAGCCACGCACGCGCATGATTCCATGCAGAGCGCCTGAAGGTTCGTAACGATGGCAAGCGCCAAATTCCGCCATCCGGAGCGGCAGTTCGCGATAAGAGCGCAGGCCATGTCGAAAGATCTGCACATGGCAGGGACAGTTCATCGGCTTGAGCGCAAGCGTCTTGTCTTCGTCTTCCACGCTCGCGATGAACATATGCTCCCGATACTTGTCCCAGTGACCTGAAGCCTCCCATAGCGCCCGGTCCACAAGTTGGGGAGTGCGCACTTCCTGATAACCGCCACGCGTCTGGGCCCGGCGCATATAGTCCTGCAGGACGGTGTACAGGCGCCAGCCCTTGGCATGCCAGAAGATCTGGCCAACCGCTTCCTCCTGAATATGGAAGAGATCCATTTCACGGCCGATCCGGCGATGGTCCCGTTTCTCCGCCTCTTCAAGCTGAAGAAGATGGGCGTCGAGTTCCTTCCTGTCGCGCCACGCAGTTCCGTAGATACGCGTCAGCATCGGGTTTCGATGATCGCCGCGCCAATAGGCGCCGGCAACCTTCATGAGCTTGAAGGCCGCCCCGACATCACCCGTGCTGCGAAGATGGGGCCCGCGACAAAGGTCGAGCCACTCTCCCTGGCGATAGATCGATATTGCTTCGCTCTCCGGCAGATCGCGAATCAGTTCGGCCTTGAAACGCTCTCCTTTATTTTCGAAGTAGTGAATCGCAGCATCCCGCTCCCAGACTTCACGTTCGAACGGTGCGTTCGCGGCAATAATCTCCCGCATCCTGATCTCGATAGCCTCGAAATCGTCGGGGGTAAAAGGTTCGTTACGGAAAAAATCGTAATAAAAGCCGTCTTTGATCGACGGGCCGATCGTAACCTGTGTCCCGGGCCACAACGACTGTACGGCTTCTGCAAGCACATGCGCAGTATCATGACGGATCATTTCCAGCGCCGCGTCGTCCTTGCGCGTGATAAACCGGATTAGAGAGTCACGATCGACTTCCGTCGAGAGATCGACGAGCTTGCCGTCAATGCACATGGCCAAAGCGGCTTTAGCCAGACCCGGACCAATCGACGCCGCGATCGTCGTGCCCGTCACCGGACCGTCGAACGAGCGGACGGAACCATCGGGCAGAGTGATCGCAGGCATAGGTTTGAACTCCGAAAAACACAAGGGTGATCGCGTTGTAATGGCGCTCCTGCAACAGGCGAACAACCCCCTGCACCCATTTAGGTGCGCTTAACCCGGAAAATAATACCTTTCCCCTGGATACGCGGGCATAAAACAGATGCGCAGAATCAGACGCCCCTCGCAACCCGCTGTCTGACTCCCGTTTTATATTACCAAGGCATTGATCCAGATCATCGCTGCGATACGTGGCAGGCCGCATAAATACAAACCACTGGAAACAAGGAAAATTTAACTATGATATCCAAACGTTCAACCGTCAGCGCGCTTCTGCTCGGTGGCGCGCTGACACTTCATGGTGCATCCGCCGCCACGAAAGACGAGCAGGCGGCTGCTTGTCGTGGAGATGCCATTCGCCTGTGCACCTTTGCCATTCCGAACGAGGCGAAAATCACGGAATGTATGAAGAAAAAGATCGATCAGCTTTCGCCGCGCTGCCGTGCGATGTTCACGCCGCAGAAAAAGACGAAATCAAAAAAGTCCTGACGGACCTGCCTCACTTTTCAGGGGGTTGTGAACTGTCAACACGCTTGCGTGTCATCCACATCGGCGCAGCCTTGCCCGCATCGGCGCGTTTGCCCAGCCAGCCTGCCAGATCAGCGGGAGAGCGGAGTTTCGCGCCGACCGGCCATTCGAGGCCTTCATCGAGATTGAAGGCCCGAACGTCGCGAACACCGCCTTGCGCGTATTTCTGAAGCGTAACACCCATACCACGCGTCATTTCCGGCACCTGTTCGACAGGAAAAATTACCGCCCGGCGATTATCGCCCAGAATCAGAATATGCGTGCCATTGGCTGGTATGCAAAACGCGGCATCGTCACCCTCTCGCACATTGAGAACCTGTTTGCCGGTGCGCTTTTCCGCTACCAGATCGGACTCGCGCACCACCATGCCTTTCCCTCCCGACGTCACAAGGAGACGCTTTCCGTCCGCCACGAGCGGAAACATGACAATCACCGTGTCATCGGGCGGCAAATCCGCAAGGACGCGAACCGGTTGGCCAAAACCTCGTCCCCGAGGCAGATCGGCCGCTTTCAACGTGAATGCCCGCCCGCCCCCGGTGAAAAGTATCAGACGGTCCACACTCTGGCATTCCGCAGCTAGCTGGGGCGCATCTCCTTCCTTGAACTTCTGTGCGTCGAGATCGAGACCGTGCCCTCGGATGGCTCGCACCCAGCCTTCGCGCGAAAGCAGGACCGTCAGGGGCTCACGCTCGGTTTCAAATGCGGAACTGATATCGACCATGCGTGGCGGCGGCGCGATATCCGTCCGGCGCTTGCCCAGAGCACCTTCACCGAATTTTTTCTCGGTTTCATCAAGTTCTTTGCCAATGCGGGTCCAGCGTCTCCGCTCGCTGCCCAGAAGAGCTGTCAGCGCATCCTTCTCCGTCATCAGCTTATCACGCTCTCTGCGGATCTCGATTTCCTCAAGGCGACGCAAAGAGCGCAGACGCATATTCAGCACAGCTTCGGCCTGAATATCGGTGAGAGCGAACGCTTCCATGAGCGCTGGTTTCGGCTCGTCGCTCTCACGAATAATACGGATGACCTCATCGAGGTTCAGAAAAACCGCGAGGAAACCGTCAAGAATTTCCAGTCGTCGCTCCACGGCGGCAAGCCGATGGGTGGAGCGCCTGACCAGAACCTCGTGGCGGTGATCGAGCCAGGCCTGCAACACACTGCGCAGCCCCATGACGCTAGGCACCCGATCACGGTCCAGCACGTTCATGTTGAGGCTGAACTTGCTTTCAAGGGCTGTCGAGCGAAACAGCAGTTCCATCAGAACTTCCGGCTCACACCCCTTACTCCGCGGCTCCAGAACAAGTCTGATATCCGTCGTGCTCTCGTCCCGGACATCCGCAAGCAGAGGAAGTTTCTTCTGCTCCATCAACTCGGCGATTTGTTCGATCAGCCGCGATTTCTGAACCTGATAGGGGATTTCGGTGACGACGATGATCCAGGTGCCGAACCGGCCCTGTTCGACCGCCCAGCGCGCACGGATACGAAAACTGCCACGACCTGTTTCATAGGCATTCTCGATGGACTCGCGATCCTCGACAATGATGCCACCGGTGGGGAAGTCCGGCCCCCGCATGAAATCGAGCAACGCGGCTGTGCTGGCCTGGGGATTGTCGACGAGATGACGCGCGGCCCTGCAGATTTCCCCCGCATTATGAGGCGGGATGCTCGTGGCCATACCCACCGCAATGCCGGCGGCGCCGTTCGCCAGAAGATTGGGGAACGCTCCCGGAAGAACGACGGGTTCCTCATCCTGATTATCGTATGTCGGCTGAAAATCGACCGCATCGTCTTCAAGACCATCGAGAAGCGCAGTCGCGACAGTCGTCAGGCGCGCTTCCGTGTACCGCATGGCGGCCGCGCCGTCGCCATCGATCGAGCCGAAATTGCCCTGACCTTCCACAAGCGGGTAGCGAACAGCAAACTCCTGAGCCAGCCGCACCAGCGTGTCATAAACAGCCGTGTCCCCATGTGGATGGAATTTACCGATCACGTCACCGACGACACGTGCACACTTTTTAAACCCTGATGTGGGATCAAGGCGAAGCTGCTGCATCGCATAGAGAAGGCGGCGATGAACCGGCTTCAGGCCGTCACGCACATCCGGAAGGGAACGCGACATGATTGTCGACATCGCATATGCGATATATCGCTCACTCAACGCCTCGGCGAGCCGGGTTTCTTCGATATGACCGGCCAATTCGCGGCTCATGTGCCCCCCCATGTTTCCTCGGGAAATAAAGCGCCTTCCCCCCGGATGTCCAGATGGCGTTCGCGACTGATGCTGGCTTCTATTCTGGCCGCACTGACAGCCTGTTCACCTTACGCTTCGATCAACAAGGAGAACAAGCAACTCGCCCTCGCCGGCTTTGTCGCTCATCCAGCGGACACGACGGCACGTTGGCAGATGATGAATCTGCTGCCCCCCAACAAACTTGCCTATCGGCTGTCCGCACAGGGTCCGATCCTACTCTATGCTGACCCTCTCGCCTGCGGTTGCGTCTATTTCGGAGACAGGCAAGCCTATAATCACTACGTCGCGACGCATAAGATTTCACCAACCGAAGAAAAAGAAATGCAGGCTGAAATCAATATGCACCCGGGATGGGACTGGACGGCCTGGGCCCCGACCGCTGACCCCGACGCGGTTTCCGGCCTGCGTCGCGCCATCAATCAGCCTCCGGGCTGGCAGTAAGACTCTTCACTTAAACGACGCACAAGATGAACAAGTCGCTCGCGCTCTTCCGGAAGAGGCAAATGACGTACACCGAAGAGATGCCGCGCCAGAAAATGACCCGTCAGTTGCAATCCCTGGAGCCAGTCGGACGGGGTACCGTCATCCTCTGACGATATCATAAAAGGCGGCAACGGAAGAAGACGGTCGATCCACTGACCCGCGCCCGCGCGGGAAACGGCGCGTCCTGTACGCGGAGAAACATAGACGAGATCATCCCGGTCACCCGTGATCGCGCAACGATCCAGTGTCAATCCATATCCGAGAGCCGCGAGCAGCGAAGCCTCCCATCTGACGGCGAGCGCCACCGGCGGTGCATCCGCAAACACACCGATCGCGGTCACGAGACGTACAAGTTCCGCAAAAACAACCGGTTGCGCTTCGTGTTCCGGCAGACCGCCGTCCGCGATGGAAATTTCCGATGCCAGCAAAGCCAGCGCCAGGGGAGAATCAAGCAATCTCCCTGCAATACTCTGTATGGGTTCGCCGGTGACATATCCCAGTTGAGTTGGCAACCGCGCACGCCAACTGGACGCTACGAGATTGCCAGGCAGCCAGAGCGAAGACTGCTTCCTCGAAGCGCCCCCGCGAACGAGACCGGCAAGCACCCCATGTTCCTCATAGAAAAGGCGGACGATAACGTCCGCTTCTCCATAAGGCCGTCTGGACAGAACGAGCGAAGGGGCGTCCCATTCCATCTCGGCGATAACTCTAGCCGGTTATGAGCTTCAGGCCCCGGCAGCCTTTGCCACTTCCGCCGCGAAGTCATTGTCTTCCTTCTCGATGCCTTCGCCGAGATGGAAGCGCTCGAAAGCCACCAGCTTTGCGCCGGCCTTCTCGACGATCTTGGCCACGCGACTTTCGCCGTCATGAACCCATACCTGCTCCAGAAGCACGACTTCTTCGTAATACTTGCGGATACGGCCTTCAATCATCTTCTCGATGATATTTTCGGGCTTGCCAGACTCGCGGGCCTGTTCGATCAGCACCGCACGCTCACGCTCGAGAGCTTCCGGATCAACACTCGCAACGTCCAGAGCCGACGGACGGGTTGCCGCAACATGCATGCCAGCCTGACGACCGAGCGTAACCAACGCATCATTTTCAGACGGCGCCTCAAGCGCGATGAGAACGCCGATCTTGCCAATTCCGGGACGCAGGGCGGAATGCACGTAGCTTGCAACCGTGCCCGATGGCACGCTCAGCACGCGCGCGCGGCGGATCGACATGTTTTCGCCGATCGTCGCGATCAGATGCGTAAGCTCTTCAGAGACGGTCCGGCCGCTGGGAAGCTTGGCTGCCTTGAGGGTGTCGAGATCTTCGCCGACCTCAAGGGCCGCATGGGCGACGGCTTCAACGAAAGCCTGGAAGGCCTCGTTGCGGGCCACGAAATCGGTCTCGGCATTGACTTCGACCATCGCCGCCTTGCACGGACCCGACACGACGCCAACGAGACCTTCCGCCGTCACACGGCCGGACTTCTTGGCCGCCTGGGCAAGGCCTTTCGTGCGCAGCCAGTCAATTGCGGCGTCGATGTCACCACCAGCCTCGGTGAGAGCTTTTTTGCAGTCCATCATGCCCGCGCCAGTTTTTTCGCGGAGATCGCGCACCAGCGCGGCAGTGATTTCGGCCATTTCCAGCCTCCTTCAACGATGAAAAGGCATGCAGGCCTGAATGCCCACATACCTGAAGAATATCAATATATTATCTCCTGCCCGGCCAGCTGAAAGCGGACGGGCAGGAAAACATAGATTACGCCTCGACGTTCTGAGCCGGCGTTTCTTCCACGGCAACGGTCTCGACCGGCAGTTCTTCCGAAGCGCCAATATCGATGCCTGAAGCACCAAGTTCGGCAGAAATACCGTCCAGAACCGCGGAAGCCACGAGATCACAATACATGGTGATCGCGCGAATAGCGTCATCATTGCCGGGAATCGGATAGGTCACACCGGCCGGATCGGAGTTGCTGTCCAGGACCGCCACAACCGGAATGCCAAGCTTGTTGGCCTCTTCGACCGCCAGCTTTTCCTTATTGGTGTCGATGATGAAGAGGATGTCGGGAAGACCGCCCATCTCCTTGATGCCACCGAGAGAGCGATCAAGCTTCTCTTTGTCGCGCGTCAGTTCGAGAATTTCTTTCTTCGTCAGGCCATGCGTATCGCCCGAGAGCATCTCTTCAATCTGGCGAAGACGCTTGATCGAACCGGTGATCGTCTTCCAGTTGGTAAGCATCCCGCCCAGCCAGCGGTGATTGACGTAATACTGGCCGCAACGCGTCGCTGATTCTGCGACATATTCAGCGGCAGCCCGCTTCGTGCCCACGAACAGCACGCGCCCACCACCGGCCACCGTGTCGCGAACCGCCTTGAGGGCACGATCCAGCAGAGGAACCGTCTGCTGCAGGTCGATGATGTGGACCTGGTTGCGAACGCCGAAAAGATACGGCGCCATCGCAGGATTCCAGCGACGTGTGTGATGGCCGAAATGGACGCCGGCTTCGAGAAGCTGACGCATGGTGTAATCAGGCATCGCCATGATGCAAATTCCTGTAACTCTGGTTGGACCTCCGCATGACATCGCCTCTTTCGAGACACCAGAAAGTCTGCCGTCATGCGTGCGGATTGGCGCCCCCAATGACGGGACGCGTGGGCGATATGAAGGCTATTCGGCAAAAAGGCAAGTCTGACAGATCTATCCCAGCCTCAAAAAACCGCGTTTAATTCAGATATCTGCTGAACGACCGTAAAGTAGATATTGCCGTATGGCCGCTTCGGAGGGGCTCTGCGCCACAAGCACGCCGCCAGGCGCATAATAACGCGTCACCACCATATTTAACTGCGGATCAACCGTGCGGTCCGGATTGGGAGTATTACTACCCTGTCGGGCGGAAACACCATTCTGGGCCGTCTGCACGTAATTCGTCGGAGACGTCGCTATCTGCGTGTTGACGCTCATAACGGCCCCAAGAGAAATCGACGACATCAGAATGCTCCTATCATGGGCAGTATTTTCGAAACCGTAGCCAGAAAATATTTAATAGAACCTTAACGGAACTCGACGCGACTGATGCCGCCGATAACCTTGATGCTATCACCCAGACGCGGCGTCAGTGCATATCGCCCGTTCAGTTTAATTTCCACCTGCCCCTCGTCCGAGGCCCGCGGAATCAGAATGACGCGCCCCCGCCCCGACTGGACGTCACCCAACACTGTTTTCAAGTTCGAAGCAGCCTGAGCATGTTCCACCCAGATACACATCTCGCTTTCTTCTTTCGCGGACGCGTCCTCCAGATCCACGACGTCATGCGCCGTAATCCTGAGCGCCTCGCCTTCGAGCTTGAGATCAGCGTTGACCAGAACAGCGCGCCCGGCAACCAGCAACTCCCGGCTGCGCGACAGAACCTCGGAGAAGAGCGTGACCTCGCACGATCCTCCGGCATCCGAAAGTCTGACCCAGGCCATTTTACTGCCGCTCCGTGTCGGCCGCTCCTTGCGATCAATGACGCAACCCGCGATCTTTACGCGGAAAACCCCCGCTTCCGCCGCTCCCATCAATTGCTGGGAAGACAGGGCGCCGGATCGCCGGAGGAAAGGACGATAAGCGTCGATAGGATGCCCCGTCATATGAAAACCGATGGCTTCGGCCTCGTACGCCAGTCGGTCGAACGCTGACCAGTAGGGCGTATCGGGCAGGCGCAGCGTGTCCGTCTCCGCAGTGTCCCCGAAGAGTCCGATCTGACCCGACGCCTGTTCCTGAGCTTGGGAATGAGCGCGGCGCAGTATGGTTTCAGCGGCACCGAAAACCGTATGACGCTCATCGAGAAGAAGGTCGAAAGCACCTGCTTTTGCGAGATTTTCAATCTGCATCTTATTCAATTGCCGGGCATCGCAGCGCTGGGCAAAATCCGCAAGATCACGGAAGGGCTTGTCGCCACGCGCTTCGACAATCGCCTCCATGGCGGAAAATCCGACGCGCTTGACCGCCGCCAGCGCATAACGAACGGCCCATTCGTCGCCTTCGACCTGTTCGAGTGTGAAATCCGCACCGGAACGGTTGATGTCGACCGGGAGCACCTTGATGCCCATGCGCCGCGCTTCCTGGCATAGCGCGGCCAGTTTTTCCGTCTTTTCACGCGCCAGCGACATGCAGCCTGCAAGGAACGCCACCGGATGGTTGGCCTTCATCCATGCCGTCTGATAGGAAACGAGCGCGTAAGCGGCGGCATGGGATTTGTTGAAACCATAATCGGCAAATTTTGCCATGAGATCAAAGACCTCTATGGCTTTCTCCGAACTGATCCCGCGCCCGGTCGCACCCTCAACGAAAATCTCGCGCTGCTTGTCCATCTCCGCGCGGATCTTCTTGCCCATGGCACGCCGGAGCAGATCGGCCCCACCCAGACTGTAGCCCGCCATTTTCTGGGCGATCTGCATGACCTGTTCCTGATAGACCATGATGCCATAGGTCTCTTCCAGGATCTCCCTGATCTCCTCGTGAGGAGGCTCCCACGGCTCGCCATGCTTGCGCCGACAGTAATCCGGGATATTCGCCATCGGACCTGGACGATAAAGCGCCACCGCCGCGATCAGATCTTCAAGCCGGGAGACGCGCATCTGCTTGAGCACATCGCGCATGCCCGCGCCTTCAAACTGGAATACGCCGCCCGCATCCCCGCGCGCCAGCATGTCATAGGTGCGTTTATCATCTAAGGGCAGAGATGAAAGATCGACATCAACCCCTTGTTGTTTAATAAAATCTACGCCACGCTTGAGGATGGTCAGCGTGGTCAGACCAAGGAAGTCAAATTTTACGAGCCCCGCCTGCTCGACGAATTTCATATTGTATTGCGTCACCAGCATGTCGCTCTTCGGATCACGATAGAGCGGCACCAGCTCGACCAGCTTGCGATCCCCGATCACGACACCCGCCGCATGGGTCGAAGCGTGCCGATACAGACCTTCCAGCTGATTGGCGATTTCCAGCAGTCGACGGACGCCTTCATCGCCGTCCCGCATTTCCTGCAGACGCGCCTCTCCGGCGATCGCCTGCGCCAGTGTTACAGGCTTGGCCGGATTGTTCGGGATCAGTTCCGCCACCCGGTTCACAAGACCGAACGGCAACCCCAGAACACGACCCACGTCACGCACCGCGGCACGCGCCTGCAATTTTCCGAAGGTGATGATCTGTGCTACCCGATCGCTACCATATTCATGGCGAACATAGCGGATCACCTCATCGCGCCGGTCCTGACAGAAATCGATATCGAAATCCGGCATCGAAACGCGCTCTGGATTGAGAAAACGTTCGAACAGAAGATTGAAGGGCAGAGGATCGAGATCAGTCACGGTCAGCGCCCAGGCGACGAGCGAGCCGGCACCGGACCCACGCCCCGGACCGACCGGAATATCGTGCTCTTTCGCCCATTGAATGAAGTCGGCAACGATCAGAAAATATCCCGGAAATCCCATTCCCGCGATGATACCAAGCTCCATCTCCAACCGTTCGGCGTAGCGCGCGCGCGTGGCATCGTCGGCGCCCATCTTGTTCAGACGACGCTCCAACCCTTCGTGCGACATCGCCCGCAGGGTTTCCGCCTCGGTAGCCCCCTCATGGACCTTGGGGCAGATCGGCAAAAGAGGGGCACGCGTCTGCACCTTCACCGCGCAACGACGCGCAATGACAAGAGTATTGTCACAGGCTTCAGGCAAGTCGGCGAAGATTTCACGCATCATCGCGGGCGGCTTGAACCAATGTTCCGCCGTCACACGCCAGCGCTCCTCCTCCGCCATCGTGCGCCCCTGCGCGATGCAGAGCAGCGCATCATGCGCTTCATGCATATCCCGCTTCGGAAAAAAACACTCATTGGTCGCGACCAGAGGCACGCCAAGCTGGTCCGCCAGCGCGATCAGCCCAGGCTCGACCGCTTTTTCGACCGCCAGGCCGTGACGGTGCAGTTCCACAGCCACGCGATCTCCGAAGGCAGC
Source organism: Brytella acorum (assembly GCF_029309905.1). Classification (GTDB taxonomy): domain Bacteria; phylum Pseudomonadota; class Alphaproteobacteria; order Acetobacterales; family Acetobacteraceae; genus Brytella; species Brytella acorum. The sequence continues at coordinate 439,835 of NZ_JARBJP010000002.1, read as the reverse complement.
CTGGACGCGCAGCAGCCAGTCCCGCGCTTCGTCTTCCAGTCCTTCGGCCAACATGCGGAACAAAGGCCCCCGCGTTCCCCCTGTCAGCAAAAACAGGCCGCCTGAATGCGCCGCGATGCAATCCAGGGATACCGTCGGGTCCGCCGCGTCGCCGCTCAGGAACCCTTCGGAGGAAAGAAACTGGAGATTGGTGAGCCCCTCTTCGTTCTGGGCGAGCAGAACAATCGGCTCGGACGGCGCTCCCGGCTTGTCGTTGCGCGCCGCCAGCCCGATCTGGCAACCGATGATCGGCTGCACACCCTTCGCGCCACAATACTGCGAAAACTCGAGAGCGCCGAACAGATTGCCGGTATCGGTCAAAGCCACGGCTGGCATCGTCTGATCAGCGGCCAGGGCGATGAGATCGGACACGCCGATCGCGCCCTGACTCAGGGAATACGCGGAGTGATTACGGAGATGGACGAAATCGGCAAATGACATCGGGACAGCTTATCATCTCGACGCACATGATGCAGCCATTCATGGTCAGCCTTTGTGTCAGGCTGCTTTGGCGAGACGATGACGCCTGGAGAAAAGCACGAGAATGACACCCACCAGGGCCAGCCCGAACCCGGCTTCGGAAACGGCCGGATATCCGTAGCCCATTGAAAGAATGAAGCCGCCCAGCGCCGCACCCACCGCGTTGCCCAGATTAAACGCGCCGATATTGACCGAGGACGCCAGGCCGGGCGCATCATGCGCGGCCTGCATGGTGCGGGTCTGAAGCGCGGGCACGATCGCAAAGCTCGCCGTACCCCAGAGCAGTATCCCGATCAGGGCGCCAGCCGGTGTCTGCGCTGCCCACGGGAACGCAACCATGATCAAACCCAGCAAGGGAAAGCAGACCAGCAGCGTGCCATCCACCGAACGGTCAGCGGCACGGCCGCCAGCGATATTGCCAACGCTGAAACCGACACCAATCAACATGAGAGCCACGGTCACCAGGACCGGACTCGCATGCGTGATGTTCTCAAGCATCGGCGCGATATAGGTGTAAAGCTCGAACATCGCCCCGGCCCCGATGACGGTCAAGCCCAAAGCCATCAGTACGTCATGACGCAGAAGCACTCGCAATTCCTGACCAACATCCGGCCGTGGGCCGGCTTCCGCCAAGGGCAGAGCCATGGCGAGAGAAGCCAAAGCCACGATCCCGAGACCCGCGGTCACGAGAAAGGCGAGACGCCATCCGAATACGTCGCCAAGCCAGGTTGCCGCGGGAACACCGAAGATATTGGCAACCGTCAACCCCATGAACATGGCGGCAACCGCGCGGGCACGGCGCTCACGTGGAACAAGGCTTGCCGCCTCGACGGCTCCGAGACCGAAAAACGCGCCATGCGCCATGCTGGTCAGCACGCGTGCCGCCATGAGCAACCCGTAGGTCGAACTGGCGACGGACGCCACATTGCCGACGATATAGACAGCCATGAGGCTGACGAGTGCGTATTTGCGCGGATAGCGGGCCAACATCAGGGTCACGATCGGCGCGCCGCCCATAACCCCGAAAGCATAGGCGCTGATCAGCCCACCCGCCTTCGGCACGCTGATGCCAAGCCCATGAGCGATCGCCGGTAACAGGCCCATCGGGGCGAACTCGGTCACGCCAATCGCGAATGCGCCGATGGAGAGAGAAAGAAGCGCCCAGTTCAACTTACCCGCCAATGCTCTGTGTCCTGTCAAAATCCTGAGGAACCCAATCCAGTATATGGTTCCAGTCATTTCGAATAAAGAGGCGGGCCAGAGCTCATTTCGTTACGTTTTCGTATCATAAATTGACGTGCCAATCTCACGGCATGGGTTCCGCGCCCGATCCGTCACTTTACGATGACAAGTTCGCGCCCATTCCGGCGGGACGTCGCGCATGATCATGGATCGACATGGCGACGATCCGGATGAGCCTCCATTCTCCATTCTCCTTGCACCATCCCGCAACGACGGTGTTCGGGCGTGCCGTCATCGTTCTGGCGACGCTGTCGGTGGACGTCGTGGCGAACATCACGCTCGCGGATTATTACGTGCCGCGTCGGCCGTGTTTCATGGTTCCTGAGTCTTGCCTGTCGCGGGACTGCTCTATCTCATGTCGGGGCGCACGAATCCGGCGCAGGTGTGATCCTGCAGTTCTTCCGCCGAGCCGACATCCAGACCATGCGTATAGTCGTCAAGCAGCAGGAACCCGTTTGGCGAACTGACGAGCAGCAAGGTGTGACGTCCCATCTCATCGCCTGGAGACTGAAGGTCTCGCGCCAGCACCTTGAAGGGCGACGTCTTCAGATCCGGCAGGCGGATGGCGCGATACTGGTGTCCGAACAGCGGCTCTCCCAGATTACGCCATGTACCGTCAATGCCGTGATCGAGCCGGTCCAGCACCTGCTTCACTTCGGGTTGCAGGCAATCGATATGGATATGCAACTGATTTTGCGTCCGGCCACGCACCGAATTGATTTCCAGTGACAGATCGTCATCCGGGATCGGCTGGCCGTAGGCCCGTGACACATATTCACGATGTGCCCAGGCCCGCGCGAAGTAGTTGGGGCTATCATCCGCGAGCAGCGCCGGGCTCTCTATGCCTGGAATTTTCTCCGTCGGAATGACAAGATACTGCCCGCGTCCCACACGATCATGCAGCAGCGCGTAACCGGCGCTCGCATCGTAGATGGTGCAGGGTTTGCCATCGACGGCGCAGTGGTTGTGAACCAGCTTCCATAACGCATCCGCGTCATGACCCTTCGTTTTCCATCCCCCCGCGAGGACAGCGAAGACCACGACCGCCGTGCCGATAAAGGCCGCGCCAGCCAGATGCAGATGACGACGGCGCATGCCCGTTCAACGCTCCCTGATGACGGTCGAGAGAGAGAACGCCGCCCCCAGACGCTCCAGACGCCGCGTCGAACCGCCAAGAACACGCGCGCCATCCCGTGGCAGGTTCAACACAAGCGTCCCGTTCTCAGTCATCAATGACGTATCGGCCAGCAAAGCCGCCGTGCCCCCACAAAGCGTATAGGCCAGTCGCAGGGCCAAGCCGAGACGAATGGCGCGTTGCATCTCAGCCGCATCGAGAAGACGCCTAGACGGCTCCAGCAGCGGATCATCGGCGACCGCTTCATAACGCATCGCCAGCGTCATGGCGACGAATGCGCGTGCCGGATGATCGAGACCGACACCATGCATCCGCAAGACACGCAGATAGGTCTGGGCCGCGCGGTATTCCGGGTGATCGTAGGAACCGATATCGGACATGATGCAGGCGACTTCGCGCAGGCGCTGCTGCGAGACGGTTTCGTCATGGAAAAGTGGCGCTGTCCACTCCACAAGCTCCAGTGGAAGACGCGAACTCCGGCTCAGTCTCCCGGCCGTTTCGGCGGCCAGGGCAAGGCATGGATCCTGTTCCGCGACGGACGCGGCGATTTTGCGCATGTACCAGCCTTCGCGAAGGCCATCCACACTGAAGATGATCCGCGAAGGCTCCATGCGCGCCATCAGCGCGCCCAGAACTTCCGCGGCAAAAGGCACGTCCTCAATTCTCTTGCGCGAGATGCCTGGCAGTTTCTCCATTGCACGACGCGGGGTTCTGAGCAGCCAGTTCGCCATCTCGGACGCTTCGTCCGACCCGAGCGAAAACAGATGCACGATATTCAGCGGATACTGGGTGCGTGCAATCTGGATGCGGGCCAGCGCGCGAAAAGCTCCCCCCACGAGATAGAGCGGCTTTCCCCGTACCAGATCGAGCCACTCGACCGCGGATATGTCATCCGACGCCATCAGGCGCGCCCGTCCGACGTCGCCATCCGCCCGATCACTCAGCCGGATCACGCCGAGCGGCAGGGTGCAGGCCTCATGGTGCCTGCCTCCGGCAACCCGGATCAGTTCGAGCGAACCGCCGCCGATATCGGCGACGAGCCCGTCAGCCTCCGGGATGCCGCACAGAACGCCCGTGGCGGAATAATCCGCCTCGGCCTCACCGGAAATGACCCGGATCGGCACGTCCGGCAATCGCTCCTGCACGGCACGCACGAATTCCGGACCGTTCGTCGCATCCCGGACCGCCGCCGTCGCCAGCACCTCGAAAGGATCAGCCTTCATCGAGCGCGCGATCGCATAGAAGCGGCTCATGACGTCCATGGCGGCCGCGACACCGTCTTCATTCAGGCGGCCGGTGGCCTGCAGGCCGCGCCCGAGACGCAGCGTGGCCTTTTCGTTGAAGATCGGAATGGGATTGCGGGTAACGCCCTCGAAGACCACAAGCCGCACAGAGTTGGAACCCAGATCAACAATCGCAGCACGTTGATGCTCGGTTGGAGGCACATGCACGACCGAATCGTCCGGAATCGCCCCTGCACTGACGGATGATGTCATTCGGCGATCAGTCCTCCAGAATCCGGTCCTGTCGCACACGATGCGTCAGAGCCGGAGTCGCGTTCTTCTCCCTTGCCGCAGAACCACGGCCGGAAAGCGAAGGGTTATGCATGAAATAGTCATGCGCGGAAAATGGCGTCGCGCCAGGAGCCACACGCTTCCACGTTCCATCGGAATGGAGCAGCCAGGATTGCAGACTGTCTTTGAGATCCATCGTCATGACCTGACCGAGAATCTGCGCATGCACCGTTGGATTATAGATCGGCACCATGCTCTCGACGCGCCAGTCCATGTTGCGCCCCATCCAGTCCGCCGAGGAAATATAGAGTTTCGCCTGATGAGATGGCAGGCGGTGCCCGTTTCCGAAGGCGAAAATCCGCGCATGCTCTAGGAAGCGCCCGACGATGGAACGCACCTCGATGTTCTCCGAAAGCCCCGGTACACCCGGTCGCAGACAGCATATGCCGCGGATGATGCAGGCAATCTTCACGCCCGCCTGTGACGCCGTATAGAGCGCATCAATCAGTTCAGGATCGACAAGACTGTTCATCTTCAGCCAAATCCGCCCCGGTCGCCCGGCCTCGGCATGCGCCTGCTCGTCCGCGATGAGACCGATCAGGGTCTTGCGCAACGTGATCGGAGCGAACGCGATGCTCTCCATTTTGGTCGGCGCCGCATAGCCCGTCATGTAGTTGAACAGGCGCGCGGAATCGCCCGTCAGGCGGGGATCGCAGGTGAAGAAGGACAGGTCGGTATAAATACGCGCCGTGACCGGATGGTAGTTTCCGGTCCCGAAATGCGCGTAGGACCGCATGTTGGAGCCTTCGCGACGCACGACGAGGCTGAGCTTCGCATGCGTCTTGAGGTTTACGAATCCGAATACGACCTGAACGCCCGCGGCCTCGAGTGCACGCGAAAGGCGAATATTCGCTTCCTCGTCGAAACGGGCACGGAGTTCCACCATCGCCGTCACGGATTTCCCTGACTCGGCCGCTTCGATCAGGGCGCGGACGATCGGGCTGTCACGCGACGTTCGGTAAAGCGTCTGCTTGATAGCGACGACGTTCGGATCGCGCGCCGCCTGCTTGATGAACTGCACCACCACGTCGAAGCTCTCGAACGGGTGGTGAACGACGATATCCTTGGCGCGGATCGCGGCGAAACAGTCGCCGTCGTAATCCAGAATGCGCTGGGGAAATCTCGGGGTGTAAGGCGGGAAAACCAGATCCGGTCGATCCGACACGATGAGCTGCTTGAGATCGACGACCCCGACCATATCGGTCTGGACGAAAATATCTTCCTCCGAAACGTCGAGCTCCTCGGCGAACTCACGTCCGAGCGCCATCGGAAGATGGGCGTCCAGCGCCAGATGGATGCCGACGCCGCGACGACGTTGCTTGAGCGCCGTTTCGTACGACCGGACGAGATCTTCGGCCTCGTCCTCGAATTCGACATCCGAATCGCGGATGACGCGAACCACGCCGCCCTCGGCAATCGTCATGCCGGGAAAAAGCCGCCCGATGGACAGGCGGATAATATCTTCGAGCAGGATGAAGCGCGCGGTCGGCTGCTTTTCCGCCTCCGCTTTCGGCGTCGACAAACGAATGAAGCGGCTGAGCTGCGCGGGCAGAAGAATGAGCGCCCGCATACTGAAAGCCGGATTGACCGCCTTGGTCAGACGCAGGAGCAGCGCCATGCCGAGATTCGGAATGAACGGTGTCGGATGCGAAGGGTCCACCGCCAGCGGCGTGAGAACGGGGAAAATACGTTCATCAAAAATCGAATCGACTTCGGCCCGCTCGGCGTCACTCAGCGTCTCGGGCGCGATCAGTTCGATTCCACCCTCATCGAGCTCCGAGCGCAGCGCGTGCCAGATACGCTGCTGCTCACGCAGGAGCCACGACAACCCCTCACGAACCCGCGTCAGCTGCTGAGCAGGCGTCAGCCCGTCCGCCGATGTCGTCACCAACCCTTCACGCACCTGCCCGACCAGACCGGCCACGCGAACCGAATAGAACTCGTCGAGGTTGCTCGCGCTGATCGACAGAAAGCGCACGCGCTCCAGCAACGGGTTCCGACGGTTCTCCGCCTCCTCGATCACGCGCTGGTTGAAGTCCAGCCAGGAAAGCTCGCGATTGATGAACCGCTTGGGCGACGTCGATGTGACATCCGTTTCCGCTTTGGGGCGACGGATGGTGCGCCGACGGGGCGCACGTATCCGGCGTATCGCCGAAGCTCCCTTAATCGTGACGGAATTTTGGTTATCTTGGGGATGCTCGGTGTCCACGTCAGAGTCCTCTGCAATAATCAGTGAAGCATCATGATGACCGCAATGCCTGTCAAACGTCGAAATTAAGTCAACGCGCGTCACGCCGACTTTCATCGGGCGCCGTCTGTGTTTCTTCCGGTTTCAGCAGATCTGCCAGGACATGCCGGGCCATCGTCCGGGTGACGGGTCGTCTCTGGGCCAGGGCTGCGGCATCGAGCTGCTCGACGGCCTCCAGAAGCGCGCTCCCCGTGCGTGGCAGACGGCGGCACAGCCAGTCCGTCACATGCTGACCGACGACCAGTTGCCGTTCCGCGAGCAGCCGCAGCAGAACGGTGGCACGCAGCGTATCTTCCGGTTTCCCGACCGCGACCGCGACCGTCGCGCGCAGACGGCTCGCAAGATCGGGAAGCGCCACGTCCAGACGCGAAGGCGGCGCGACGCCCGCCATAAGGACATGCGCCCGGCTGTCGCGGGCCATGTTCAGAAGGTGCAGTAGCGCCCGCTCATCTCCGACGGCGCCGACATTGTCCAGCGCGAGAGCCCCCGGGACCGCTTTCGGCTCCATCGTCACAGAATCCAGAAGCCGCGCATCCATGACGCGCGCGCCGCGACGCGACGCCCAGACATGCAGAAGATGGGTCTTGCCGCAGCCTTCGGGACCCCAGAGCCACAAACGGCGATCGGGCCATTCCTCCTGCGCAAGCCATGCCCGGGCGTCCGCATTGCTTCTCGCCCGCACGAAACGCGCCTCGGTCATGTCGGCGGGCGGTCGCAGCGCGAAGGCGAACTGCTCCCTGCCTTCCGGTTCCGAACGCTGATCTCGTGCCATGCCAGCGCTGCCTTTCCTGAAAATATATGTTCGTGCGCGATACGATACACACGCGAGTGCTTTGCCTTGCGCCTTGTGTCCTTATAGAAGGACGCGACAAACGACCATCGACCGCCAAGCGAGACGCATCATGACCTCCATCGATTCTTCCGCCCCGTCCGGAACAAGCTATCGCGAAGCCGGTGTCGATATCGAGGCCGGAGATGCGCTGGTCGAAGCCATCAAGCCCGCCGCCCGCAGCACGAACCGTCCCGGCACGATGGGCGGCCTCGGCGGTTTCGGCGCATTGTTCGATCTCAAGGCCGCCGGTTTCAACGACCCGGTTCTCGTCAGTTGCACGGATGGCGTCGGCACGAAACTGATGCTCGCCATCGAAAGCGGCCAGCATGACACCGTGGGCATCGATCTCGTCGCCATGTGCGTCAACGATCTCGTCGTGCAGGGCGCCCAGCCGCTGTTCTTTCTCGACTATCTCGCGACCGGCAAGCTGGCGGTCGCGGATGCCGCCCGCGTCGTCAGCGGCATCGCACAGGCATGCCGCGAGTCCGGCTGCGCGCTGGTCGGCGGAGAGACGGCCGAAATGCCGGGCATGTACGCCCCCGGCCACTACGATCTCGCGGGCTTCAGCGTCGGCGCCGCCGAACGTGACGCCCTCCTCCCGCGCGGAATCAAGGCGGGCGACGCCCTGATCGCCCTGCCGTCATCCGGCGTGCACTCCAACGGCTACTCCCTGGTCCGCAGCGTCGTACGCATGAGCGGACTGGGCTGGAATGACGACGCGCCCTTCGCACGCGGCGAGACACTGGGCAGCGCCCTGCTCCGCCCGACCGCGCTCTACGTCAACACGGTCATGGCGCTGCATGCGCGCGGCCTGCTGCACGGCTGCGCGCACATCACCGGCGGCGGTCTGCCCGGCAATCTGCCGCGCGTGTTTCCGGAAGGTCTCGGCGCCCGCATCGAAGCCTCGACCTGGCCCATCCCGCCGGTGTTCCAGTGGCTGGCGCAGGTCGGCGATATCGCGCCCGATGAAATGCTGCGCGTCTTCAACTGCGGCGTCGGCATGGTTCTCATCACGCCGGACCCGGACGCCGTGCTGGCCGAACTCCATGCGCGCGGTGAGGTGGGCTACATGATCGGCTCGGTGATCGAGAGCGACACGGCGTATGCCCTGCACGGCACGCCCGATTTCGCCGCCTGATCGGCCAGGCCGATGACCGTCAAACACCCGATCGCCATTCTGATCAGCGGGCGTGGCAGCAATATGCGTGCCCTGATCGAGGCATGCGCCAGGCCTGACTATCCGGCCCGCATCGCCCTCGTCCTCAGCAACCGCGCCGACGCCACGGGAATTGAAGTCGCCCGCCAAGCGGGGCTGCCGACAAAAATCATCGAATCGAAGCCTTTAGGACGTAACCGCCTCGCCCATGAAGAGCAGGTCAACGCGGCCCTCGAAGAGGCTGGCGTCGAAGTTGTCTGCCTCGCCGGTTACATGCGCGTCCTGACGCCTTTTCTCGTCGGTGCCTGGAAAGGCCGCATGCTGAACATCCATCCCAGCCTTCTGCCGGCATTTCCGGGTCTGGATACTCATGAACGCGCCATCGAGGCCGGCATGACGCGCCATGGATGCACGGTCCATCTCGTGACCGACGGCGTCGACGAAGGGCCGATCCTCGGTCAGGCCGAGGTCCCCGTTCATCCCGATGACACGCCGCATGGGCTGGCCGCGCGCGTGCTCGAGGAGGAACACCGCCTGTATCCCGCAACCCTTGCGACTTTTCTGCTAAACCGCGCAATCTCGGCGAGATGACGTCACAGCAGTTCGATCGGTTCGCACGACTGGCCGTGATCGCCTGCATCGCGCTCGCGGCGCTGATCGTATCGCTCCATAGTGTCGCGATCCCCTACGCTCTGTGGCAGGGCGACGAGTATGACTATTTCCATAACCTGAGGACGCAGGGACCGGCCTTTTTCTGGCAACGCCTCCTGCTGTGGAGCCCGCGCCCGCTCTCTGAAACCGCCATCGCCCTGTATGGGCTCGCGGTCGCGCATTGGAATCGTCCGCTGATCGGCTGGGCTCTGGGTATCGTCTGGTCCTTATGCGCGATCCTGGCATTCGGCCCGGCTTTGCTGGGCAAAGGGCAGCCCTTCGCCCGTCTCTTCCTCGTCGCCTTCGCGGCCATGCTGGTATTTCTTGGCCATCCTGTCGCGGACCTTCATTACTGGCCGATGGCGGCGGTCGCGCATCTTCCGGTGGTCGCCGCGGCAACCGGTCTCTCCCTCACCCTGATCGTGGGCAAAAGCACGCCACGGCTTGAAGCGCTCTATCTCTCCATCGCCGCGGCTTCGAGCGAAGCGGGCGTTTTCCTGGCCGGAAGCTATCTGGTTCTTCGCGGTATCGGCGTGACCGCGCGGCGGGAATCTCCACGTGACTGGGCATGGCTGAGCCTGCCGGCCATTCTGGGCGCCATCATCGTCTGGCGGCTGATGATGGGTCGCGCCGGGATGCCCCACCCGCACGACACACCCACCCAGGGCAATGCGCTCGCCAGCCTGCGCGCTGCCATACGCCCGTTCATCCACAACCTTCTGATGCTGCAACCCGACGAAATCAGCGCTGGCGGAACCACAGGGGGTTCAGTCCGGGACGGCGTCCTTCTGAAGCTCCTGATCGCCGTCGGCGCCGCGGCCTTGTGCCGTGCGACGGGATGGCGTCCGCGGCTCTCCCGACTTGCCTGTCTCGTCGCCGCGCTGATGGCGACGTCCTTTCTAACCATCGCCGCCGCGGATTACGAGTTCGGCTTCCTGTGCTGCCAGAGGCATGAGACGCTGCGTCTGGATTTCAGCGAACTCATCGCCTTGCTCCTGGGCGCCGGAGCCGTCCGTTTTTTCCCGAGCGGTCGGGATCGCGCCCTCATGATCGCCTGTGCTGCCATGACGCTGTTCACCGCCGAGACGATGCGCTGGCGCTGGCCCGGCCTGCACCTGTTCCTGGCGAGCCGCGCTCTCGAAGCCGATGCCCGGCAGAAGACGTGGCTGTCCGGTCGATCTGCAGGCCCCCTCATGACGATGAGTCAGGGAACGAACTCATCCCTTTTCTATTATTGGCCCTGGGAGCCGGGCGACTACAAGGCGGGCGGTCCCGGCTGGGACGTGCAGTCGATGATGAAGTTCTTCGGAAAGCAGGAAGTCATCGTCCGGCCCGCCATGCCCGTGTCGATCCCGACCCGGGTGCACTGATTCTCGCGTCGCATCCTCGCGTCTCAGTCCGGATTCAGACCAGCCAGAAGAAACGCAGCAGCTTCATCTCCGTCATGTAGCCGACAGCGACCAGATAGAAAGCGAACAGGCCGATCTCCGCCATGGATGTCCGCGCGGCCCGACTGTTCGGGAACAACAGCGTGGCGCACACTGCGACAGGCAGGAAATACCGGCCCTGCACGCCATCGATTCCGTCATGCCCGACCGGCGTCCAGATCATGTAGAGCGCGACGAAACACAGGACGACACTGCCCGCCAGCAGCACCAGAACACCGCAACGCCTGAGATAGTCGATCGGCGCGGCCGCGAAGGGGCGCGCCTTCCACAGTGCCAGGAGGCTGGCCGCGGTCATCGCCATTGTCAGAAAGCCATAATCGAAATGTGAGAGATCGATATTCAGCCGCCCTAAAACCCCGAGGCATTGTCGATATAAAGAGCCCGCCGTGACGTCGAGCGTCAGTTGAAGCGCCTTCAGAAAATGGAGCGGATGATGAAGGATGCCCAGGGCCTGCGCATGTGCATCCACATGATTGTCCGGCAGAAAACCCACCTTGGCGGGGCGGGTAAAAACAAAGCCGCACGCCATCACAATCATGCCGCTGACGATCGCCATCGCCGCCGCCATTTTCCATCGCCCGATATCAGCGACCACAGCCGACAGAAGGATGAACGGCAGATAGGATGGTTTCGCCGCGACGATCAGCCCGAGCAGCAGCGCGATCACAACAGCCCTGCCCGGCGATAATCTTTCGCGCCATCGCACCATCAGCGCGACGGCCAGGGCCGTGAAAGCGATCTGCTCCGCGTCCTGCGAACACGAGACGAACAGGCTCAGCGTCATGGGCAGGGAAAGCACCATCGCGAGCAGCAGGCGCGCACGCCCCGCCAGGGCGATGGCCCAGCCCCCCACGAACGTCGAGACCAGAAGAACGGCAAGACAGGAGGCAAAATAGGCGACAATCGCCGGAAAACCGCAGAGCCGCGCCAGCACAATCCCAAGGGCCTGCGGCAGGTAGAACGCGGGCGGATAAATGACGGTGTTGGGATATCCGGCGGGCAGAACCGGACCACCCAGCCCCTCCGACGTATTGCCCAACAGGGTCTTGAGCCGATAGGGCTGCGGCGCGCGCCCGATCCACTGGTCGTAAGACCATGCAAAACGGACGACGGATGCGGGAAGAGACGAACCCGCGTCACGCGTGTTGAGCCGGATGCCGACGAAGTCGCCCCGCGAAATCGCGACGGATTTGAGAAAATGCGTCATTTCGTCGGGCATTTGCATGGGCGGAATCGTCAGAAGAAAGACGACGCCGATGGGTAGGACCAGACAGACGTACAGGCGCGCGAGAGGCTCGTGCCAGATTGCGCGCCAGGGACCGAAAAGAAGGCGGCGCATCGTGAAAACAGGCTGCACGATGCGCATCCTCCAGACCGGTTCTTACGGGAGGATTTCGGTCTCGGCGAAGTAGAACGCGATTTCGTTCTTCGCATTTTCAAGGCTGTCCGAACCATGGACCGAATTCGCTTCGATGCTCTCGGCGAACAGCTTGCGCACGGTACCTTCAGCAGCCTGCGCCGGGTTCGTCGCACCCATCACTTCACGATGCCTGGCAACGGCGTTCTCGCCCTGCAGAACCTGCACGACCACGGGCTCGGTGATCATGGAGGACACGAGGCTGCCATAGAACGGACGCTCGGCGTGAACCGCATAGAACGCCTTGGCCTGGTCTTCCGTGAGCTTGATGCGCTTCTGGGCGACGATGCGCAGACCGGCATCCTCGAACACGGCGTTGATCTTGCCGGTCAGATTGCGGCGCGTCGCATCGGGCTTGATGATGGAAAGGGTGCGTTCCGTGGCCATGACTGTCTCCTGAGGCTTGAATTGAACGCCGGAACCGCTCCCGGTCGTTCGAAATCCGCTGCCATGTAGCCCAGAAATCGGACAGTTCAAAGGGCGTTCCATCCCTATTACGGCTCGTCAGAGATCCATTTTCAGGACATTGGCGCCCCGTCGCCCGTCAGGGTAAGAGAAAACATGCGCTTCCATCCTGCGCTGCGGCCCTCATTCCATCATGGATTTTTCAAGCCTTGAGTCTTCTGACCATCACCGATCTGACCCTTCGCATCGCCGGAAGGACTTTGCTCGACGAAGCCTCGCTGAGCGTGGACCCCGGTCGCAAGATCGGTCTCGTCGGTCGCAACGGCGCCGGAAAATCGACGCTTCTCGCCGCCATCGCAGGCGACATCTCGCCGGATGGCGGTTCCATCACGCTCTCATCGCGCGCGACGCTGGGCCGGGTGAAGCAGGAAACACCCGAAGGCGAGCAGTCCCTTATCGAGACGGTGCTGGCGGGACACCTCGAGCGCACGGCGCTGCTGCATGAAGCGGAGACCACGACGGACCCCGCGCGGCTTGCGGACGTCCATGACAGGCTGCTGGCCATCGACGCGCACAGCGCGCCCGCGCGCGCGGCCTCGATCCTCGCTGGCCTCGGATTCGACGCCAGCGCCCAGCAGCGCGCGGTGTCGGATTTCTCAGGCGGCTGGCGGATGCGCGTGGCGCTCGCAACCGCGCTGTTCCTCAACCCCGACCTGTTGCTGCTCGACGAACCGACGAACCATCTCGATATCGAAGCCACGATCTGGCTCGAAAACTGGATCCGGAACTTTCAGGGCGCGGCCATCATCGTCAGCCACGATCGCTCGCTCCTCGACAGCACGGTCAACGCCATTGCCCATCTCGATCGCGGAAAACTGTCACTGACTCCGGGCGGTTACGAGGAGTTCGTCCGTATTCGGACCGAACAGGCGCTCCAGCAGAACCGCGCCGCCGAACGCATCGCGACCCAGCGCGCCCATATGCAATCTTTCGTGGACCGTTTCCGCGCCAAGGCCACCAAAGCCCGTCAGGCGCAGGCGCGCCTGAAAGCACTCGAACGCCTGCCCCAGATCGACTCGGTCATCGAGGACACGCCGACGCGATTCGCTTTCCCCGAACCCTCGCAGCTGCCCCCTCCCATGATGACCATGGAACATGTGTCGGTGGGTTATGACGGACGCGTCGTCCTTCACGATCTGTCGCTGCGTCTCGATATGGACGATCGTATCGCCCTGTTGGGCCAGAACGGACGCGGCAAATCCACGTTCGCGAAGTTGCTGGCCGGACGCCTGACGCCGATGGCCGGGAAGTTCCAACACTCTCCCAGGCTGAAAATCGGCTATTTCGCCCAGCATCAGGGGGACGAACTCGTCCTGACCGAGACCCCCATCGACCACATGGCGAGAGCCATGCCTGACGCCCTTCCGGCAGCGGTCCGCGCGCAGCTTGCCCGCTTCGGTCTCGACGCAGGCAAGGCCGAATCGCGTGTGGGCGATCTGTCCGGCGGCGAAAAAGCGCGGCTGCTGCTGGCGCTGGCCACCCGGGACGCGCCGCATCTGCTGCTGCTCGACGAGCCGACCAACCATCTCGATCTGGACGCACGCGACGCCCTGATCCGTGCCTTGTCCGCGTTCGAGGGCGCCGTCGTGCTCGTCAGCCACGATGCCCATTTCGTCGAAGCGGTGGCGGACCGCCTCTGGCTTGTGGAAAACGGCACCATCCAGCCCTTCGACGGAGACATGGCAGCCTATCGCGGCTGGCTTCTCGAGCGCGCTCGACGTGCGGGCGACGGAGAAGAAAACCGAAGTATCGGCGAGACATCGGCCCGAAAGGACGCGCGCCGGGACCGCGCGGATCAGCGGAAAACACAGGCTCCCTTGCGTAAGGCAGCACGCGCGGCCGAGGCTCTGCTCACGCAAATTCTTCAGGACAGGAAAGCCGTCGAGGCGCGTCTGGCCGACCCCGCTCTATATGATAGAGGCGATTCCCGCGAGATCACGCGACTAAATACCGAACTCGGGGCACTCAACGCGCAACAGGAAGCCGCCGAAGAGCGTTGGCTCGAGGCTGAAGCGGCCATCGAGGCTGCCAACACCCAGTGACGCCGCACCAGCCCAACATGTTTCCACGTTCGTAAAACCTCGCTGTGCGCGAGTCTCTCTATCGAGGCCAATCTTTCATGAGTGCTGACACGTCAGGCGACCTCCCCGCCTCAAAATCCCAGGCAGACACATCCTATATTTTTCGCCTCCTCCGTTTCGCCCTGATCATCACGATCGTGATCATCGCCATCTGGCTGATCGGCGATGTCCTGACGGTCGTGTTCGCATCGGCGCTCGTCGCCGTCGTTCTGCACGGTGTGGCACGCGCCCTGCGTCGGCGCATGCCATTCATCCCCTATCAGGCGGCCGTCGGCATCGTCGCGGCGTTGATCGTACTGGGCGTGATCGCCCTGTTCTATTTCAGCGGCCCCCAGATCGGGGACCAGTTCATCAAGCTCAAGCAGGCTCTCGTTACGCAGTATGGGGAACTGAAGGGACGCATGAGCCAATCGAGCATCGGGGCGATGGTTCTGGATCACCTGCCCGAATCGCTGGGCGGCAATGAGAAAGGCAGCAGCGGCCTCGGCAATCTCGGGCTGGGCTTTGCGAATTCCGTCACCGGCATACTCAGCAGCGCCTTCGGCGTGATCGGCACCCTGCTCGTCATCCTGATCGCGGGCCTTTATTTCGCCCTGACTCCGGCCATCTACGTGGAGGGCACGCTTCGTCTCATTCCGGAACACCAGCGTCCGGGAGCGCGCAAGCTTCTCCTGGTCGCTGGCCGCACGCTATGGTCATGGACCATCGGGCAGGCCTTCGACATGCTGGTGGTCGGCGTCGCCTCGGGGATCGGACTCGCCGTGATCGGCGTGCCTCTGGCTCTCGCCCTGGGGGTGGTTGCGGGGCTGTGCAACTTCATCCCCTATATCGGCGCCATCATGGGCGCCATTCCGGCGGTCCTGATCGCGCTGTCGATGGGCACGAAAACCACCTTGACGGTGTTTGGCCTCTACTGCGTGATCCAGTTTCTCGAGGGGAACGTCCTGGCGCCTTTCATCCAGCGCCACGCCGTCCATATGCCGCCTGCCCTGGCCATCCTGTCGCAGACCGTCTTCGGATCTATCCTCGGCGTCCCGGGCCTGATCCTGGCCTCACCACTGACGGCCGCCCTGCTGGCCGTGGGTGATCGCGCGACGCCCCCGCTCGCCGATGACATGCGCGTGGGCAGGACGGTCGGCGAAACGGACCCTTCCGACGACCGGGATAAAGAGGAGAGTTCTGAAGGTCCGGACGCAAAGCGTAAAAGTTGAAATCGGTCTTTTTTTCTCTTGCTCCTGACACAGTGTCATCAACGCTGATGATGTCCGGAGCTTGAGAGGAAACGGTTCGTGTCCGCACTTCTGACGATCGGTGAAATGGCGACGGCCTGCGGTGTTTCGATCCGGAGGCTGCGTCATTTCGAAGCGCTCGGATTGCTGGCGCCACGCCGCGGCGAAAACGGCCGCCGCGCCTATGGAAAAGACGATGCGCTCGCCGTCGGGCGCATCCTGATGCTGCAAAGGGCGGGCTTTCGTCTGCGCCAGATCAGCGAGCTGATGACCAGCCCCTCTCCAGACCCCGCGGGCCTTGTGGATGGCCAGATCCTGTATATCGAACAGCGCGTGAAAGCCCTCGCGCTGGCTCTCGATCAGCTACGCGCGGCGCGGGCCTTGCTGTCCGACGGCGTAGATCTGGACCTTCCGGGCCTGTGTTCCATCATCCGGCAAGGACAGAACGTCATGAACACGCGCAACATGAAACCCGTCATCGATCATTATTTCACACCTGACGAACAGCAGAAATGGCACGAGGCGGGGCGCCGTTTCTTCCCCGGCGAGGCCCCGACCGAATACGAGGATCGCTGGGTCGCCGTCATCGCCCGCATTGAAAACGCGATCGCCCGGAACGAAAGTCCCGAACGTCCCGAAGCGCAACTGCTGCTCGAGGAGTGGCTTGCGCTTCTCGAACCTCTGGAACAGGTCATGGGTACGGAGATGCTGCAAAAGACCGGACGGATGTATGCCGAAATGGACCAGTGGCGGAACGCGGACCGTCAGGCGCCCTTCAGCCCCGAGGTCTTTGCCTTCGTCCAGGCCGCGGCCCGAGCAAAACACGGGCGAAGCTGATTGCAGCCGTAAGCTGGCTGCCTCTCCTGATCCCGCCGCTTACGGCGCCGCGCTACGCTGGTAAGCTTCATGCTCGATCAGCAGGCGCAACGGTGCATAATTCCGATCGGAAAAACTCTGCTTGCGTAAGGGTTCATCCTGGGAAAACTGAATGACGGCGGTATTGTTCCAGTCACCGCCGCTAAGACCGTTCCACAACGTGATGGAAAACGGTGCTCCCTTTTCCGGAACGATGTTGAGCACCGCGTCCCCTGTGGATGGCGGGGCGGCGTGCATCGGGCCCCAACCGGATTCATGATGCTTCAACCAGTCGTTCAGCGACGAAAGCTCGGTCGGCGACAAAGCTCTCTGCGAGCGCATCGGCCCGACAGAAACGGACGCGCTCGCGACGTTCTCGAAATGCAGGGGAGGACGCACATGCGGCAGGGCGAAGAAGAAAATCAGGGCCGAAGTCCCGACGACAATCGTCAGAAAAACCACCACCAAAAGTGTCTCTTTTCTCATCGTCCGGCGCTCCTGCTTTTTCTTTTTAGACCGCGTATGCGTTCACTTCGTGCGTGAAGCCGACCAGTTCCGGATGGCCTCAATGACCCGCTCGACTTCCTCTTGCGTCAGTTCCGGATGGATTGGAAGCGCAAGCACATGCGCTCCCAGAGCTTCCGCGACCGGCAAAGAGATCGTTTCGTCGTGCTGCTCGCGATAGGCGGGCTGGAAATGCAGCGGTTTCGGATAATAGATCGCGCTCGGAACCCCGGCCCGCGCGAGTGTGGATTGCAGGCTGTCCCGCGCATCCGCGTCCGGCAGTAAAATCGTGTAGATCGCCCATGCGCTCTGCGTGTTGGGGACGCGTGTCGGCACCTTCACGACGTCACGCAATCCTGCATCATAGGAAGAGGCGATCTCTTCACGCCGCGCAAGTTCGTCTTCGAACGCGTCGAGTTTCGCCAGCAATATGGCCGCCTGCAACGTGTCGAGACGGCCATTGATGCCGATCCGCAGAACCTCATAGCGCGTCCTGCCCTCACCATGCGTGCGCAGGGAGCGATAAAGCTCCGCCCGCTCGGGATCGTCGGTGAGGATCGCGCCTCCGTCTCCATACGCGCCCAGAGGCTTGGATGGAAAAAAGGACAATGTGGATGCCACCGCTTCGCGGCCGAGCTTACGCCCGTGATAAGCGCCGCCGAAGGACTGCGCGCAGTCGTCGAGCAGGAAGAGACCAAACTGATCGGCGATCGCCCGCAATTCATTCCACGGCGCGGGTTGCCCGAAAAGGTCGACGCCGATGATGACGCGCGGCTCCAGATCATCGGCCTCGTCGATGGCCTCGATGCGCGCCTTGAGGCTGGCTGGCGCAATCTGGAAGGTCTCAGGATCGACATCCACGAAAACGGGTGTCGCGCCCAGCAGCAAAACGACCTCGGCAGTCGCCGTATAGGTAAAGGCGGGCAGAAACACCGCATCGCCCGGCCCGATCTCTTCACCCATCAACACCATCAGCAGGGCGTCGGTCCCGGACGACACGCCGATCGCATAAGACGCGCCACAATAGGCGGCGAGGCGCTCCTCGAGTTCGACGACCTCCGGTCCCATCACGAAGCGACAGTGCTTCATGACCGTATCAACCCGCGAGCGGATGCCGCTCTCCAGCCGGGCCTGCTGTCTCGGAAGATCGAGAAATGCGATCGGAGCCGGTTTGCTCATGAATGAATGTCCTCTGCTATCGGCGGTCTTGCGGCCCGGCGGCCCGTGTCATTGCTTCGGGCGATTATGACACATGTTCAGACATGTTCCGAAATTTCAGGCATGTTCCGAAATCGACCGGGCCGCGCTGTCCGGAACCTCTCCCAAAGGGTTGTGAGCGAATTCCGGCACGAGCACCTGGAGCTGCCGCAGCGCGTCGGACGCTTTGCCCTCCCGACAGACGTCTCGCAACCGGTCCAACGCCACCGCCGCCGCATCGAGATCCACGGTACGCGGCATGGCGATTTTCAATCCGGGCTCATCGGTCGGCACCGGCGCTTCGCGCCCGTGAAAAAGCTCCTCGAAAAGCTTTTCGCCCGGCCTGAGACCGGTGAATTCGATTTGAATATCCTCATTGGGACGTAGCCCGGCCAGGCGAATCATCTGTCGTGCGAGATCGACGATTTTGACCGGATCGCCCATATCGAGAACGAAAATACCCCCTGCCTTCAACCTTTGATCGGTTTCATCGGCGCCGCCCCTGTACACCGTGCCGCGCACACTGGCCTGAAGCACGAGACTGACGGCTTCGGACACCGTCATGAAATAACGCGTCATGTCCGGATGGGTGATCGTCAAAGGCCCCCCGCGCGCCAGCTGACGCCGGAAAAGCGGAACGACGGAACCGGTGGAACCCAGTACATTGCCGAACCTGACGGTCACGCAGCGCATGCCCTGCGCAAGAGCCCGGTTCCGGATATCCAGCGCCTGACAGTAAATTTCCGCGCATCGCTTGCTGGCGCCCATCAGGCTCGAAGGATTGACGGCCTTGTCGCTCGAAATCAGCACCATGGCCTCGACACCGTGCCGCGTCGCCGCATCCGCGACGATACGGGTGCCGACCACATTGGTGAGAATGCCCTCGCAGGGATTGGCCTCGACGATCGGCACATGTTTGAGCGCCGCCGCATGAAAAACGAGCGCCGGGCGATACGTTTCCATGATCGCCTCGATGCGGGCCGCGTCCCGTACGTCCGCCACCAGGACTTCCCGGAGGACGTCAGGAGCCACCTCCGAAAGCTCCAGATCGATCTGCCACAGCTCGAATTCACCGTGATCGACCAGCAGCAGCCGGGAGGGTCGGAGTGCGGCGATCTGTCGCGCCAGCTCCGAACCGATCGTTCCTCCGGCTCCCGTCACCAGCACGACGCGCCCGCCGATCATGCGCGCCATGCCCGCATGATCCAGGGAGACCTGAGGTCGGTTCAGCAGATCTTCCAGCAGGACTTCACGCAATTCAACGCGAGAAGCCGGGGTCAGACTCGTCAGCGACGGCGAGCGCTTAACGGTCACGCCGAAACGCTGCGCGGCCTCGACAATTCCTGCCAGCACGCCGCCGCGCGTCTCCGGGTCGGTGAGAACGAGTTCCTGAGGCAGCGTTCCAAGCCGGGCGCACCGTTCAAGGACGGCGTCGCAATCCGTCAGCGTGCCCAGAATAGGAACGTTATGGATACGGCGCCCCACCTGCCCGTCCATCGCCGTAAGCAAACCGAGCGCGTGATAACGGCGCCTCTCCTCATTCTCGATCGCACGCATGAACAGGTCAGCCGTCTGGTCCGAACCAAGAAGAAGAACCCGAACCGATTCGCCACCCGCATTCAGGCGCAGGCGCGCAGCCACACGCGAAATCAGCCGAATGCCTCCCAGCCCGACCAGAAGCACGAGGGCATGGATGACAGGAAACGTCGGCGACGGAAGCGGAAACCCGGCGAGCGTGAGGATCGTGGAAAAAAGGGCGGCACTGGCCACCGAGGCACCGGCAATGCCAATCAGATCGGCCACGCCCGAAAAACGCCAGTATTGCTGCGGCATGCGAAACGGCAGTCCGCTCACGAGCAGCGTGATCGCGCCTCCCGCGACGAACCACAGCGGATGCAGCATGCCTCCATGCGGGTCGGCAAGGAAACGGGCGAATAGCACGGCGAGCCCGGACACGACGCCATCGAGCAGGACGTTGACGGCGATCCGACGAACCGAGCGCGCCCGCGCCGCTGGAGGATGGGAGACTGGGGACGTTGCCGTCAGCTCATGTTGTTGCGATGCTTCCACCCGCATCTTATAGCCCCGAACGCCACCATGTCGCGATGGCCGGCGCGAAACACGGCGCCCAGATCATCATAAAGGCTGTTCCATCATCATGTCCTGGCCGCGTCTTTCCTGGTCTCATCTTGTCTGGCCCACATCCGTTCTGATCGCGATCATGACGGTCTGCATGGGCCTCGTCATCGTGATGATCCGTGTCGGCGTCATGGATGTTCCCGGCCATCGCAGTTCGCATGCCCGCCCAACCCCGAAGGGCGGCGGGATCGGAATCATGGCGGGTTTCCTTCTGGGTGTTCCGGCCCTGTACTGGGCCGCAGGTTTCTCTCCCGCTTCCTTTGCAGTTACGGCGCCCCTCACGGCCATCGGCCTTCTCGCTCTTTTTTCATGGCTCGACGATGTGCATTCCTTCAGCGCCGCCAGCAAGCTCGGCATGCAGTTTGGGGCCGCGCTGATCGTCCTTGTCGCGACACAATGGCCTGCGAATACGCCCCATATATGGCTGTATGCGTCAATCGCTCTCTTCTGGCTTCTGTATGTGACCAATGCCATCAACTTCATCGATGGGGTGAACGGTCTGGCCTCAGGCAGCATGGCACTTACAGCGCTCGCCGCCGCGTCCGGTTTCATGATCGTCGATCGCCTGGATGACGCGCTGGCGCCTTTGGCGCTGGCAGCCTGTCTTCTCGTTTTCCTGCCGTTCAATTTTCCTACGGCCCGTATTTTCATGGGCGATGTCGGCAGTCAGGGCGCGGGGCTCGCCACGGCCTGGTTTGGGCTGAGGGCTTTCCAGCACACCGCGACACCGCTTCTGATGCCTCTCATGCTGTTGCCCATTCTCTACGACGTCGGCTTCACACTCATCCGGCGCGCATTGGAAGGTCGCCGCCTGACGGAAGCCCATCGAGGACACCTCTACCAGTTGGCCGTTCGCGCTGGCGCTTCGCCCGTTCGCGTCACGCTTCTTTACTGGTTTCTTGCCCTCTGGAACGCAATCGCGACTCTCACGATCCAGACATGGCCCCTGCTCGCGGTCGCCATAGCCGTCCCGCTCGCCCTCTGGACTCTCGGCGTCCTGAGACAGGCAAGTCGCACGGTGAGCCGTCCCTGGTGATCTGGCGGGGTTTCAAAATAAAAAAGGCCGCCACCGGGTTCCGGTCGCGGCCTTTCTCTTACCTGAGAGCAGGTCTTATGTTCAGCCGGCGGCGCGACGGGTGGCGATGCGAGCAACCGGAGCCGTCTTGGCTTTCGGCGCTTTCACACCAGCCGCCTCGTTCATCACCGAGCGCATTTCACGAAGGAACGCGGCACCGCGCAACGTGCGCTGCACGAGCACCGAGCGACGATCCAGCGGATCGACCTTACGGCGCGCGAGGTCCAGTTCGCCGAGACGATCGAGCGCGCGCGTGATCGCCGGCTTCGAAACGTTCAGTTCGGCGGCGAGACCGCGAACGGTGTGTGCGCCTTCCTGCAGATAGCAGGTCAGGAACACGCCGAGCTGACGGGCCGAAAGATCGGGACCATCCTTGCGCACCATGGCGACGATGGTGTCGCGAAGAAGACCCAGCATCTGGTCGTTGTTGTTCTGGCTCATGACTACATCCTTTCTTGCCGCCCATAGTGTTGCGCGGCGTCCAATTTCCGTCGCCCAAGCTAGTCGCCCGACCAGGCGGCACGCCTTGGGTGCGTGTCTGTGTTTCCGTCCGTCGCTCTCGCCACCCTGCGTGACGAAAACCCGCGACGAACGCTGTCCGATCGCTTCCCGTGCGGCAATGACCGAAACGATCCACCTGCATATAGGTTCGTTTCGGCAATTGGTTCACCTCGAACATATGAAGTTTTAAAAACACGCATCGTCGCGAACGTTGCAAGTTTTAAACAATGCGTAACAACGCATCGGCCACGGCCCTGAGGGCGGGAGTCTCGCCGCCCTGCGGACGTCCGGGAGACTGGGCATCATTCCATGCGTAAGTATCTAAATGTGCCCACTTTATTCCCTCTTTCACGAAGCGGGCGAGAAAGAGGGCCGCCGTGATCGCACCAGCCCCCGGTTTTTCCGTAACATTGCCAATATCGGCAACTTTACGGTCAAGCCATGCGTCGTACGCATGCCAGAGCGGCAAACGCCACAGATCGTCCCGACGCTCTTTACCGGCGGAAATCAGCGCTTCACAAAGAGAATCGTCATTGGCGAACAGCGCGGGCAGATCGGGCCCCAGCGCGATACGCGCAGCACCGGTCAGCGTGGCGGCATCGATCAGCCAGTCGGGGTCGGCCTCGCAGGCCTCCGCCAGAAGGTCGCAAAGCACCAGACGGCCTTCCGCGTCGGTGTTTCCAATCTCCACGCTTAAACCCGCTCTGGTTTTCAGGATGTCACCCGGCCGCATCGCATGGCCGGACACACTGTTCTCGACGCAGCCCAGACGCAGTTCCAGCCGAACAGGCAGATCGCGCCCGATGGTCACGAGCGCCACGGCAAGCATGAGGGCCGCGCCACCCATGTCCTTCTTCATGCGCAACATCCCGGCCGATGGCTTGATGTCGTAGCCGCCGCTATCGAAGCACACCCCCTTGCCGACGAGAGATATCAGGGGCGCATCGCCGGAAGCCCGGCTTCCGCTCCACCGCGCGACCAGAACGCGGGGCGACCGATCGGACCCGGCTCCGACCGCCCCCAGACAGGGATAGGCTTCCTCCAGCATGCCGTCCTGGAAGATCTCGACATCCGCTCCCGCCTCGCGCAACGCCGATCCGGCACGAAACGCCAGTTCGTCGGGCCCCAGAAGATTGGCGGGCATGTTGATCAGGTCACGCCCGAGCCAGTTCGCCCGCGCCAGACGCACCGCGTCTTCGGTGCCTTCCGGACACACGAGCCGCACACTGGCCGGTGGCGCCTCGGGGAGATGAAAACTGTAAGCCCCCATGCAGAACCCAAGAACGGCGTCTTCCGCGAGGGTCGGCGCGCGCGCGGCCAACGCCTCTTCGAACAAGAGCCGCCAGTTCCCGTCTGGAAGACGCTGCGCCAGACCGCCGAACACACAGGGATCACGTCGTCCGTCGTCACTGACGACGATGACGGCCTCCGCGACTCCCTGCGCGCCCGGCAAAAGCGCGACGTCGCCGGCATCGCCCCGGAAGCCGCTTTCGCGCAGATAGGCGGCATGCCCTCCCAGCACGTCGTCCCAATCCGGTCGCGCGCGGACGACGCGGATGAGCCGTGCGTCCACGGCTTCATCTGTAAGGCAGATTTTTAACGGATCGCGCATGGCGCTCCTCCTCGTCGTAACGTTGCAGGCCGCGGGAACCACGAACATGCATGATGCGCTTGCTTTTAGCGCCCTCATGCGAAACCATCATCCAATGACGGGCAAGACAAGCGGCTTTGCATCCCCCACACGTCACCCTTCGGGACGTGATTACCGTATGCCATTGCGAGTTCGCGCCGTGCTTGGCCCCACGAATACGGGCAAAACCCATTACGCGCTCGAGCGGATGCTCGCCCATGAATCGGGCGTCATCGCGTTTCCGCTCCGACTTCTCGCACGTGAAAACTACGAACGCATGGTGGCGCTCAAAGGCGCTCGCTTCGTCGGACTGATCACGGGCGAGGAAAAAATCGTCCCGCCCGAGATGCGATGGATCGCCTGCACGACGGAGGCCATGCCGCTGGATCGAAAAGCCGAATTCGTGGCGATCGACGAAATCCAGCTCTGCGCCGATCCCGATCGCGGCCATATTTTTACCGACCGCCTTCTGAACGCGCGCGGCACGGTGGAGACCCTGTTCCTGGGCGCCGAAACAATCCGCCCCGTGCTTCAACGGCTGGTTCCGGAGATCGAAATCGATACACGTCCCCGCCTGTCGCAACTGATCGGCACGAGCCACACAAAACTGTCGCGGCTGCCGGCGCGCTCGGCCATCGTCGCGTTCTCCGCGGCGGAAGTGTACGCCATTGCCGAAGCCATCCGCCAGCGTCGCGGCGGCTGCGCCATCGTCATGGGGCGCATGTCGCCACGCACCCGCAATGCTCAGGTGCAGCTCTATCAGAACAAGGAGGTGGATTACCTCGTTGCGACCGACGCCATCGGCATGGGCCTCAACATGGACGTCAACCATGTGGCGCTGGCATCGCTCACGAAGTTCGACGGCAGCATCATCCGACCACTGGCGACCCAGGAAATCGCCCAGATCGCCGGTCGCGCCGGTCGCGGCACGCGCGAAGGCACTTTTGGCACGACCGCCGAAGCCCGCGCCATGTCGGAAGCCACCGTCGAAGCGATCGAGGCCCACCGTTTCGACCCCCTTTCGCGGCTCTTCTGGCGCAACAGTGACCTGGATTTCACGGCGCCCGCCGATCTTCTGGCCAGCCTCAACCGCAGCCCCGGACGCCCTGATCTCGTGCCGGGACGCCCTGCGACCGACCTTCTCACGCTTGATGCGCTCGCTCAGGAAAAGGATGTTCTTCAGGCTGCGAGAGGCACGAAACGGACACGCCTGCTCTGGGACATCTGCCAGATCCCGGATTTCCGAAAGCTTGGCGACGATTCCCACACCCGCCTGTGCGCGCGTCTGTTTTTTCATCTCCTGAATGATGGGAGCATTCCCGCCAGCTGGCTCGAAAGCCATATCGCCGCCTTCTCACGGACGGATGGCGACATCGACACGCTCATGCACCGTCTGGCGGGCGTCCGTACGGCCGCCTATGTCGCGGCGCGCAACGACTGGTTGCGAGATGCGCCAAGCTGGCAGGAACGCGCCAGATCCGTCGAAGACACCCTTTCCGATGCCCTGCATGAACGTCTTACGGCGCGCTTCGTCGATCGTCGCGCGACCTCGATCCTGCGTCGTCTGGACTCGGCTGATGACGGCAACCTGCTGTCAGCCGTTACCAAAGAAGGCGCAGTCATCGTCGAGGGCCATGAGGTCGGGCGTATCGAAGGCTTCACCCTGAGACCCGATATCGAGACATCCGGCCCTGAACAGAAGCTGATGCTTCGTGCCGGACGACGCGCCCTGCTTCAGGAAATCCCCCGTCGCGTCCAGGCTTTGGCCGAGGCCCCCGACGAGGCTTTCCATCTGGACCTGCAATCAGGCCGGATCCTCTGGGAGGACGTTCCCATCGCCGATCTCACGGTCGGTCCGGCGCTGACAGCTCCTACGGTCCGCATGATGCACGGCGAGTTCCCCGACAGCCGCCAACGCGAACTCGTGCGCGAACGCCTGCAAGTTTTTTGCCGCTCCGAGATCGGACGAACGCTCCACGTTCTGTTCGCCGCACGCGACGCGGCCCATGGCGACCCGATGCTTCGCGGGGTGGTTCACCGCCTGCTGGAGCATGGGGGCGTAACGCCCCTTGAACGCTCCGATCGTGACCCACTGCGCGCCGTACAAACGTCCCTGGGACGGCTGGGCATTCGGCTGGGTCTGCGCTTCATATACATGCCAGCCATGCTCAAGCCGCGCGCCATGACCATGCGGGCACTGCTTATGGCGATCCGGGACGGCAGATCCGTGCCGATGCTTCCTCGCGCGGAGTGTGCGTCCGTCGCGTTATCTGTTCACGGCCCTGCCGCCAGGGTCGAACAGGCATGGTTGGAGACGCTGGGATGGGTGTCCGCCCATCAGCGGCTGATCCGCCTCGACGTTGCCGAGCGGCTATGCGCCGATATGCGCAAGGCAACCCGGCGAGGTGATATCATCGCCCCCCCCGGAATTGGCTCGGCGCTGGGGGTCGCTCAGGCCCAGTTGGCCGAGACCGTCCGCGCTCTGGGGCAGCGCTGCCATGCAGCACAGCCCTTGACGACCCTGCATTATGGCCCCGCCAGTCCCTTCATCCTCCTGCGCTCCGTAGCGGAAACCCGGCGTGAAAACGTCGGGTCGAGACACAGGAGCCAGAAGCCCCGTAAGGAACCAACACGGAAGGAAACGCCTTTCGCGGCGCTGGAATCATTGAAGCGGAAGATGCTGGCATCGTGACGGACGGGCATCGTCGGCTCGACCTGTGGCTATGGTACGCCAGGGTCGCGCGTCAGCGTACGGACTGCGCGGCCCTGATCCGCAAGGGTCGGCTCAGGATCAACGGTCAGCCCACGGACAAACCCCATGCCCGCGTTCACAGAGAGGACGTCCTGACCATTCCGATGCCGGGCGGCGTAACTGTGCGGGTTCTGCGTGTCGTTGCTCTGGGCGAGCGACGGGGAAATGCCACTGAAGCTTCCATGCTTTACGAGGAAATCGTCGAGTAGCACGCGCAAAAAGCGTTATATTGACGCAATCATATGCTTGCCACACGCACGAAAGAACCCCATACGTCCCACCGTATATATATATGGCACTGCACCGGTTCTGACCGCCGGGCTTCAGAAGGCCACCGTGACCCCGTGGGGTCTTTCGAACGATCGGAGACGACGATGACCTATGTGGTCACTGAAAACTGCATTCGCTGCAAATTCATGGACTGCGTTGAGGTGTGCCCGGTCGATTGCTTCTATGCGGGCGACAATTTCCTCGTGATCAACCCGGACGAGTGTATCGACTGCGGTGTCTGCGAGCCAGAATGCCCTGCTGAAGCAATCCTTCCGGACAGTGACAACCAGGCGACGCCATGGATGGAGATCAACGCCAAATACGCGGCGGTCTGGCCGAACATCACCCGCAAGGGCGAGGCACCCGCCGATGCGGAAGAATGGAAGGATAAGCCCAACAAAGCGGCTCTTCTCTCTCCCGAGCCACACAAAGGCTGAAAGACGAACCTGCGTGAAAGCCTTTGAAAGGGCGCGTCCTTCGGGACGCGCCCTTTTTCGTTCCTGCAGACTGAAAGATAGATACAAAAAAACGGCAGGAGAAAAATCCCCTGCCGTTTCCCGATCAGACAACCGGAATGGCGGGCGTACCCACCTTCCCGAATATCTGCTTTTAACGCGACATCATGTTCATCGACGTGTCGTGCATGACGAACAACACACCGAAAACGATGATGAGGCAGCAACCCACTGCGAAGAAGAAGCAGATACGGTTCCAGGCCTGCGCCGAACTTCCGTTCATATGCAGGAAGTAAATGACGTGAACGAAGATCTGCACCACCGCCAGAGCGGAAATGACGCCGATCGTCACGCCGGGTGACATCGCGTGCATCATGACGGCCGCAAAAGCAGCCGCCGTGAGCACCACTGAAATCACGAAGCCTACGAGATACGAGCCGAAGGAGCCGTGGCTCTCTCCATGCACGTCGTGGCCCGCGCTTGAGGATGCGTGGCTCATCAGATCACACTCAACAGATAGACAAAGGTAAAGACGCAGATCCAGACGATGTCCAGAAAGTGCCAGAACAGGCTGAGGCAAGTCAGCTTGCTCATGACGCGCGGCGGCCCGGCCCCCCCGCCCAGGCTCTGCACCATCACGACCAGGATCCAGATCAGACCGGTGCTGACATGGAGACCATGCGTCGCAACCAGCGTGAAGAAAGCGGACAGGAACGCGCTGCGATCCGGACCATTCCCTTCTGCGATCATGTGCGTGAATTCACGCAGCTCAAGGCCGACGAACGAGAGGCCCAGCAGGAACGTGATACCCAGCCAGCCCAGGAACGCCCCCTTCTTCTGCGCGTGCGCTGCAAGCGCACCGAAGCCGAAGGTGATGGAGCTGAGCAGCAGGATTGCTGTTTCGAGCGCGACACCGCCGAGCTCGAAGATTTCCTTGCCCGACGGGCCACCAGCGTACTGGTGGCGCAACGTCGCGAAGGCGGCGAACAGCGTCCCGAACAGGATGCAGTCCGTCATCAGGTAGACCCAGAACCCGAACACCACGGGAGATTCGTGATGCTCGTGATCGTCGTGACCGCCAGCGACAGGCGGCATGGTTGCTTCGTGTGCCATAATTACTCCGCCGCCTGTGCCATCAGCTTACGCGACTGCGCTTCGACGTCACGAGTGACTTCGCTGACAGGCACGTAATAGTCGATGTCGTTATCGTTGCTGCGCAGGATGACCGTCAGGAGGACGCCGATCAGCCCGAGAGCCGCCATCCACCAGATGTGCCACACGGCCGCAAAGCCCAGGACGAAGCTGAACGCACCGACGAAGAAACCGGCAGCCGTATTGCGCGGCATGTGGATATCGGTCAGCGGCTTATGCGTGCCACGACCCATTTCCTTCTCCGTGTGGAAGCTGTCGATGCCATGAATGTCAGGCAGGACGGCGAAGTTGTAAGCCGGCGGGGGCGAGGAAATCGACCACTCCAGCGTACGACCATTCCACGGGTCACCCGTATAGTCGATGTTCTGCGGCAGATTACGGTCACGGATCGAGACATAGATCTGAACGAGCTGGCAGACCACGCCACAGGCGATCGTCAGCACGCCAACTTCGGCGATCAGCATCTGAACATGCCAGTCGGGGTTGTCATAGTGGTTCAGACGACGGGTCATGCCCTCGAAGCCCGCGATATAGAGCGGCACGAAAGCGAGATAGAAGCCGACGAACCAGCAATAGAAAGCCCGCTTGCCCCAGGCTTCGTTCAGCTTGAAGCCGAAGACTTTCGGGAACCAGAAGTTCATGCCCGCGACATAGCCGAAATACACGCCGCCGATGATGACGTTGTGGAAATGGGCGATCAGGAACAGTGAGTTATGCAGAACCCAGTCGGCTGCAGGCATCGCCATCATGACGCCGGTCATGCCGCCGATAGAGAAGGTGATCATGAAGCCGATCGTCCAGTACATGGTCGAGTGAAACTCGATCCGACCCTTGTACATCGTGAACAGCCAGTTGAAGATCTTCACGCCCGTCGGGACAGCGATGATCATCGTCATGATGCCGAAGAACGCGTTGACGTTCGGTCCCGCGCCCATCGTGAAGAAGTGGTGGACCCAGACGATGAAGGACAGAACGGTGATCGAAAGTGTCGCATAGACCATCGTGGCGTAGCCGAAGAGCGGCTTGCCCGAGAACGTCGACGTCACTTCAGAGAACACACCGAAGGCCGGCAGAACCAGAATATAAACTTCCGGATGGCCCCAGCACCAGATCATGTTCAGGTAGAGCATGACGCTGCCACCCGCTTCATTGGTGAAGAAGTGCATGCCGAAATAGCGATCCATCGACAGGCAGCCCAGCGTCACGGTCAGAACCGGGAATGCCGCCATGATCAGCACGGACGCGCAGAGCGCCGTCCAGGTGAAGATCGGCATATGCATCAGGTCCATGCCCGGCGCGCGCATCTTGATGATCGTCGTGAAGAAGTTCACGCCGGTCAGCAATGTGCCTACGCCTGAAAGCTGCACAGCCCAGATGTAATAGTCGATACCGACGCCCGGGCTGAATTTCAGCTCCGAAATCGGCGGATAGGCCAGCCAGCCGCACTGCGCGAACTCACCGATAAACAGGGAGACATTGATCAGCACGGCGCTGATGGTCGTCATCCAGAAGCTCAGCGAGTTCAGGAACGGGAACGCCACGTCGCGCGCGCCGATCTGAAGCGGCACCACGATGTTGAACAGGCCCGTCATGAACGCCATGGCCATGAAGAAGATCATGATCGTGCCGTGAGCGGAGAAGACCTGGTCGTAATGGTGCGGAGGCAGATAGCCGGGATTGCCGTTATAGGCGAGAGCCAGCTGCGTACGCATCATGACGGCGTCCGCGAAACCGCGGAAAAGCATGACGAGGGCGAGGATGATGTACATGACGCCCAGACGCTTGTGGTCGACCGAAGTCAGCCATTCGCGCCAGAGATAACCCCATTTACCGTAATAGGTGACGAGACCGAGAACGGCCGCGCCCACCACGGCGACACCGATAAAGGTGCCGACGAGAATCGGCACATCCAGAGGGATAGCCGAAAATGTCAACTTGCCAAGCATAGTTGCCTTATTCCTTCATCTGCATGTCGGACATGGCGTTCTGCACATGCAGGGTCTGACCAGTGCTTTTATCGATCACGACGCCATTGTTGTATTTGGCGACAATGTCATCGAACAGACCCGGCTGCACATGCGCGAAGTATTGTACCGGAGCGGCCTCCTGCGGAGCGGAGACGTTCTTGTAGCTCTCGGCGTCGAGCGTGTCGGAAGAGGCTTTCACCTTGTCCACCCACGCGTTGAACTCGTCATCGCTGACGGCATGCGTGAGGAACTTCATGTCGGAGAAGCCGCGACCGGTGTACTGGGCCGCCTCACCATGGAAGATACCCGGCTGGGTCGCCATCAGATGAAGCTGCGTCTGCATACCCGCCATCGCATAGATCTGCGATCCAAGACGCGGAATGAAGAACGAGGTCATCACGGCGTCGGAGGTGATGCGGAAATTGATCGGCGCACCGACCGGGAATTCCAGTTCGTTGACTGTGGCGATCCCCTGGTCGGGGTAGATGAAGAGCCATTTCCAGTCCAGCGACACGACTTCGACATTGATCGGAGCGTGTGTGGCCCCGGCCGTATCGGTCGTCAGCGGACGATACGGGTCCAGCGCAAAACTCGACCACGCGGAAATACCGCCGAGGATCAGAATGATGATCGCGGGAATACCCCAGATGAACACTTCGATCTTCGTCGAATGTGACCAGTTGGGAAGATATTCCGCATCCTTGTTTTTCGCGTTGTACTTAACTGCGTAAATCAGTGTCAGGACGATGACCGGAATCACGATGCAAAGCATCACGCCCGCTTCGGCCAGAATGATGTTACGCTGTTGCAGACCGATCGGCCCGGCGGGTTCCAGCAGATCGAGCGTGCAGCCCGATAGCAGGAATGCCGGCGCGACCGGCAAAAGCCGCCGCATTTTCGGCAAAATCTTATCTTTCATAATAGGCCCCGCTCCTTGATCCGACCGTCAGACCGTGCGGCGACGGGCTACGCGCGGATACGGACAGAAAACGACCGCAAACTGACGTAGCGTGGTCAGAAAATCTCACGCCGTCCCTCCTTCATAAGCAGGGGAGCAACCACGAACATCATCAGACAGCATCACGCACCCAGCGTTCAACCGACAGAATTTGCCCTGCCGCACCCTTGCTCGCTCCATTCTGGCCGTTCGGAGAACGCCGTCAGCCGCCCACGCGGACGATCAACAGCCCAAACCACCAACACCGGGCTCCGTTTGTCCCGGCTCTGCCTGTTGTATTCCGCCTGAACGACCCTCAAAGCAAGCATTCTTCACTCGCACGCGAGCCGGTAAAGAAAAATGAATTTTTCAATTTGTGTGTTTTTTCATGCACTTACGAAAATACGCAAAAATTGACCCATCAAATCTTGCTGATTTTTAAGGCAGAGGTTGGCGAACCGGGAACAATTGCGATAACAGGACAAATGAAGTCCCAATAAAAAAAAGGCGACCCCCATCAAGGGAGGCCGCCTTTTCATTCAGTCACGGAAACAGCAATCAGTCGTTGCTGTTCGAGCGCACACCCATAAATTGCAGAATGAATGTGAAAAGATTGATGAAGTTGAGGTAAAGACCCAACGCATCATAAACCGAGCGTTTGGAGACTTCGTCCGGGCCCAGATACGCAACAGACTGCAGATATGTCGCCCGGATGGCCTGCGTCGAATAGGCCGTCATCAGCGTGAAGATGAGGACGCCCGCGACGGACACCACGAACGCCATCATGCTGCTCGCCATGAAGATGTTGACGACCATGGCGATCAGCAGCCCGATCATGCCCATCATCAGGAACGATCCGAGACTCGCAAGGCTGCGTCGGGTCGTATAGCCCCAAAGGGACATCGCCCCGAACGTCGCGGCCGACA
This sequence comes from Brytella acorum, assembly GCF_029309905.1. GTDB lineage: Bacteria > Pseudomonadota > Alphaproteobacteria > Acetobacterales > Acetobacteraceae > Brytella > Brytella acorum. The sequence continues at coordinate 407,478 of NZ_JARBJP010000002.1, read as the reverse complement.
CGAAGAAGGCTCGCGCCACGGACACGCCGGTATAGACCATCAGGATATTGGCGAGACTGGCACCCATCGTAGCGCAGAGCGCCCAGAAAAGACCCTGAACGACTGGACGCGAGAGACGGTTGATCCCGAACGACAGCACGAGAACGAAAGCAAGAGGAGCAAAGGTGACGAGCATGCCAAGCGGCGTCGGCCGATAGCCCCATGCTCCCGATGCAGTTTGCACCGTTGCATAGAACAACCCGCGCAGGGACGTCTCCGCCACGCCATAAGCGACAAGCCCAGTCACGACGAGGCCCGCTGTCATCCAGTTATAGACGCTCAGCATATAGGCACGCAGTCCGGCATCGACTCCAGCAAAGGGCGCTGCCCCTGACCCGGAGGTCTGATTGCCGGAACGATAATTAGGTACGAAAGCCATGACACCCTTTCCTGAATCGGGCGCGATCGCCCTGTCACTTTGGTAAGAATGTGGGTGATCGGGCCTGGCAATCAAGCAGCAAACGCTTTCTCTACGGTCTTTTCACGCATTGTAATCATGTCATGCTGTTGCTCTTCCGACCTCCATCCCGGAGTTTTCCTCATGCGGCTTCTTGTTGCCCTCTCGCTGGCCCCGTCACAAAAGCGCTTTCTCTCCGCGTTACGAACGGGAATTCCAGCCGCGAGCTGGGTTTCCCCAAGCCATTATCATGTGCCCTTGCGACCAGTCGGAGACGTCGAATCGCGTCACGTCGCAGAGGATATCGATCATGCCCTTGCAGGCGTTTCTTTCTCTCCATTCAATCTGCAACTCATGGGTGTCAGCATCTCTGACGCCTCCGGGAGCAGGCCACCGAGCCGCAACCTCCGAATTGACGTCGTGCCCTGCGACGGACTGATCCAGCTTCATGTGCGAATCGAATCCGCCCTGAGGCAGGCGGGCCTACCCCCTGACAAGCGACGCTTCCGTCCCCATGTCACGATCGCACAGCTTCCGGAACCGTTTGATGCCGAGCCGTGGGTTCGTGTGCACAACCTTCTTCGATCGGAAGAAACACTTGTCGATCACTTCACGCTTCTCGAAGTTTTCCGTGGCCCGGATGGCCCCACCCACGAGAAGCGAGCCACCTATGGCTCCGCCTTCGATCACGTCTATCCCGAAGGGCTGGATGACTGATCGGGAGTCGCCGTGACCACCGAAAGCCTTTCAACCCTGATAGCGCGAGTACGTGACTGTCGCCTTTGCGCAGACCATCTGCCGTTGGGACCAAAGCCGATCCTCCAGGTTTCCGAACATGCGCCCATTCTCATCGCGAGTCAGGCACCCGGAACCAAAGCCCATACGTCAGGCCAAACCTTTCTCGATGCTTCGGGCGACCGCCTGAGGGAGTGGCTGGCTGTGTCGGCCGACCAGTTCTACGATCCCCGGAGATTCGCAATTCTGCCCATGGGCATGTGCTACCCGGGCCGCCTGCCCCAGGGCGGCGATCGTCCGCCCCGGCCGGAATGCGCCCCACGCTGGCGGAGCGAAGTCCTCTCGCATCTCAGGAGCGTGCGTCTGACCCTCCTCGTCGGCAGCTATAGCCAGGTCCACGTTCTGGGTCGGGGCCGTATGACCGAGCGCGTTTATCACTATCGCGACTATCTGCCATCTTACTTCCCACTCCCCCACCCGTCCTGGCGCACGGGAGGATGGGAGAAACGCAACCCCTGGTTTCGGGACGATGTCATCCCCGCGCTGCGGATGATCGTACACGATCTGATCAATGCAGCCCCGCGATGCTGAGCCGAACTATTTTGCCCGCAACTCCGGCAAGGTCACCATAATATGCTCCGCGATCGCCGTCGCGAATCCCTCTATTCCTGAAAACAGGATCTGGACGCCGATGCAAAGCAGGATCAGAGCGGCCATACGGCTGACAATCCGCGCTCCGGTTACGCCGAGAAAAGCCACGATCCTGTCAGCGGAATTATAAACCAGCCAGACGGTCACAGCGATCGCTACCGCCGCCAGGGTCAGGGCCATGAAATAGCCCGGCAAAGGATCTCCCGCCGGGCGATCCGATGTCAGCGCGATGGCGACCGAAATGCTGCCCGGGCCGACCGTGAATGGCATGGCAAGTGGGAAAAAGGCCGTATCGCGGAGGTCCACCGCGGAAACCGTACGCCCCCCCTGAAGCGCCTGACGCTCCTTGCGGGCTTCATTCTGCTCCGGCGCCTGCAGCAACACCCATGCGCGCGTCGCGACGACAAGCCCTCCGGTTACCCGCAAGGCATCCATGGAAATCCCGAAAAAACCAAGAATCCACCCGCCGAACCAAAGTGAAATCACCAGAACGATAAATGAATAAAAGGCGACGAGGCGCGCGAGGTTAACGACTTCAGCGCGTGTACGCCCCGCGGTTGCCTGAGCGAAAATGAGTGACGCGCCGATCGGATTCACGATCGAAAACAACGCCGAATACGCCATCAGCCACGCGCTGATCATACCCGCCAGACCGATGCCACCATTCACCGCCTGGGGTGAAATCATGATTCGGCCCCGCCGTTCAGCCGCACAGCAGCGCTCCTGTCCGATGCCGGTCGTGGGCTATGCCTGAGAAGGCGTCGTCGGTCGCTGGCAAGCAGGGTCTTGATGGCTTTGATATCCTGAGCGCCGCAGCAAAGGGTGCCGATCATCGGTGCATCACCCTGGCACACGGTCATTCCTATATCGTTATAGACACTTTCAAGAGCATCACCAATCTTGATAAAAGCAAGACGCCGTCCCTCCTGAAGAGCAAGATCACGCAGACGCCAGATCGCCGCGATGCTCTCACGCTCAGGGCCAGCCGGGTCACCCAGCCCAATGATGAAACGCCCGGTTCGCATGAAGGGAATTGCGGCCTTGCCGGTTTCATCGAGCAGCAACCCGTTGGGACGTCGTGGCCCAAATTCTTCGAGCGCATGGTCGAGCGTCCTGTAGACCGACGCGCTTTCCTCATTCCAGGCACGAATGCGAACACGACCTCGCCGCGTCATCTGTGCCACCGCGATCAATCCGAAGACAGCGGAGATCGCCAGAGCCCATCGAATGACCGATGTGTGCGCTTCATAGATGAGCGCATGCCACCATCCCTGCCCCAGTCGGCGGTTCAGGAGAAAAATGCCGAACAGCGCCACGCTTGAGAACCATAGCCCCATCCAGAGAATTGTTCCCCGGTGTCCCGGTTCGGCCAGCAAATGGGCGCGCCGATAATAGCAGGCTCGAAAAGGGGCGATGAGGAAGATCACGAGCAGCAGCGACAAAGGTACGGCGAGAGCCGCCTGACGCAGCAGCGACAGGAGCAACGAAACGATAAGCATGATCAGAGTGGCACGCCAGGCCAGCGTTACGCGCTGCGACAAGCCGAATGAAAGCCCGACGAACACGACACCTGCAAAACAGAGAAGCAGATCCGCGAATTGCGGCAGCCAATGTCCAAGGAAGGCATCGTGCGGAACTGGCGCCGCGACGGCGTAGAACACCAGAAGCACGCCCGTGCACGCGGTTACGCCGGTCGCGACCGAGACCGAAAAATCAGCTTCCGATTCCCGGATCGCCTGGCTGACGCGACGTGGCTCGGGCCCTGCCGCGGAGAGCCCGCGCTTGCGGGCAAGCGCCGCGTCTCCCCGAAGAAACAACTCGTGACCGGCAAACATCACGCCCGCCATCACGAGAGGCACGAAATAGTAGAACAGCCGAAAAACGAAGATGACGCCGAGAATGTCCGGCGCGGGCATATAAGGTCGCAACGCCAGCAGCATGGCACTGTCGAATACGCCCAGACCTCCCGGCACACTGGCGAGCAGACCGGCGGTATAGGCTGCGAGATAGATCGCCAGAAACGCACCGAATCCGATCGGAGTGGAGGCCGGCAACATGACATAGGCGATGAGCGCGGTCGCGGCCATGTCTCCGGCGCTGATCAGGATCTGCGCCAGCGCAATACCGAACGAAGGCACTTCCACCGCGTAGCCCCAGACGCGCACTTCCCGCAGACGCAGGGACGCCACGAGGTAAGCGACATCCAGCCCCCATGCCGCAAGACCGCAAAACTGCACGAGCACCGTCGGCAGTCTGTCCATGAGCGGGATCTGCTCCGGCTCGAATACCAGGACACCGCCGATCAGGGCGGAGGCGCCGAGCAGATAAGTCGTGGAACAGAAAGCAATGATCTGCGCGATCGCGCCGGGTGGAACGCCCCAGTTCCGATAAAGACGAAAGCGGACCGCCGCCCCCGAAATGGCCGCGCATCCGAGATTGTGCGACAGGACGTAGGAGCAGAAGGCCGCAAATGCAGCGCGACGGTAGCGCTGGTGGGCGCGCACATGCACACAGGCGAGATAATCGTAAAATGACAGGATAAAATACGAAAGCACCGTGCAGCCCGCGCCCGCGACAAGCGCGGACACCGGCATCGCGTGTAACGCATGACGGACGTCACTCAGCGCGAGATGACGGACCTCGCGCTGAATGACGAAAAACGCCGCCACCAGCAGCACGAGTCCGACCAGTGCAGGCAGCCTGTGCAGCAGCTTGCGGGCTGGCGAAGAGGTGCCCGGACATGTTTCCTTGTGGGTCACGTCCGTGTGCCGCTCAGCCTGCATGGATCAGACCGGCTCCGATACCGTCTGTGCTGTGTCCCGCGCCAGCGCATCCTCGATCAGCTTCACGGTTTCGGGCAGGCCGAGAAGGGCTGCAAAAATACCGAAGCGCGGGCCTTCGCTCTGACCAAGCAAAACTTCATACAGGCAGCCAAACCATGAACGTAAAGGCTGGATTTTATGCTTCTTTCCGATCTCGAAGACAATGTCCTGAACTTCCACGGGAGACAGGTTCGGATCGGCCTTTGCAAGCGCGTCCGCGAGATCGCGAAGCGCTGCACGCTCCTGCTCCGTGGGTGAGCGAAAGGTCTTGGAGGGCTTCACGAAGTCCTGAAAATAGACGAGCGCATGATGGATCAGACGGTCGACATAAGGATGCGTTTCCGGTGACAGGCTGGCGTCGTAACGGCGCAGAAACTTCCATAGAACATCCGCGGAGGTGGCATTGGCCACAGCTGCGAGGTTGAGCAGCATCGTAAACGACACCGGGCTGGTGGTCGCCCCGGACAGTTTGCCGCCTTCGACAAACCAGGCCGGATTTGCCCGGAGGATTTGCTCGTCGGTTTCCGCCTGCGCCTTTTCTGCATTGGCGAGATACTCGTCCATCGCGCGGGGAATAACGTCGAAAAACAGCCGCTTGGCGCGCGTGGGCTGGTTGAACATATATTGCGCGAGGCTCTCGGGAGGTGCGAGACGCAACCACTCCTCGATGGAAAGACCGTTCCCCTTCGACTTGCTGATCTTCTGGGCATTTTCGTCGAGAAAAAGCTCATAGGTCAGTCCGGCTGGCGGCTCCTTGCCAAGGATCCGGCAGATCCGGCTGGACAGCTTCACGCTGTCAATCAGATCCTTGCCCGACATTTCATAATCGACGCCCAGCGCATACCAGCGCATGGCCCAGTCAGCTTTCCACTGCATTTTAGCATGGCCGCCGAGAACCGAAGTCTCGAAGACGTCCCCGCTATCCGGATCCTTCCAGACGACCGTCGCCGCGTCCGGATCGACCTTGATCACCGGCACCTGCATCACCTGGCCCGTCTTCGGATGGATCGGCAGAACCGGAGAATACGTCGCACGCCGGTCCGGCCCCAAGGTCGGCGCAATGGTGGCGACGACCTCGTCATGAACCTCAAGAACCCGTCGCAGGGCCGCGTCAAAGCGGCCGCTGGTGTAATAATCCGTGGCGGACGCAAATTCGTAATGAAAACCGAAACTGTCGAGAAACTCACGCAGCATCGCGTTATTATGGTGGGCGAAGCTTTCGAAGCGGCCAAAAGGATCGGGAATGCGCGTCAGCGGCAGACCGATATGCCGGGCCAGCATGTCCTGATTGGGCACGTTGGTCGGCACCTTTCGCAACGCATCCATGTCGTCGGAAAATGCCAGCAGGCGGGTGGGCCTGCCGGTAAGAGCTTCATACGCCTGGCGGACCCAGGTCGTACGCGCCACCTCTCCGAACGTGCCGATATGCGGCAGGCCGGAAGGGCCATAACCGGTTTCCAGCAGGGCCGGAGCGTCGCCGTCGCACGCTTCCACACGCGCCACGATCTTGCGGGCCTCTTCGAAAGGCCATGCTTTGGGCAGCGTCCCCGCATCGGGAGGAGCGACGGTCGTTTTTGAATGATCTGACATGATTGGCTGAAAATTATGGATGGTCAGCCCCCGGGTCAAGCAACTCGCATGAACCGATGCTCTTCTCTAGGCTGACGACCGCCCGGAATGTAAGCTGCGGCGGATGCCTGTCCTGCCCGCCCACGACGTTTCCCCCTACGACTGCCCGGCACTGATTGCCCGCCGCGGCGTCTCTTCGGTCCTGACGGAGGATGGCGAGATCCTCTCGCTCGCACGGGCGGAAACGCTCGCGCTCCTGGCCCGTTCCGCGCCGCCGCTGCTCGTTCACGGGCCTGCGACGATGCGGCAGCTCGATTGTGCGATCCCAGCCCCCCCGGCCCCCTGGCTCGACCTGCTGGAACTTTTCCTCTTCCTCCACCCCGCCCGTAACGTTGCTCCCACGCCGCTCGGACTGGCGCTGGCCCTCGACGTGCCACCGCCAGTCACGCTTGAGGCCGATTTTCTGCACATGCTGCTCAACGTCATGTTTCAGGACCTCGAGCGTCGCTCGGGCGGAACTGATGGAGACGCGATGAGAGCCCTCCTGCCAGCACTGAGCCGCGCCGGGTGGGCATGGGCACCCGCGCTCGGTGAACGCCTCGGCCCCGCACGGATGGAGTCGCTCCACCCGCTGGAAGCCGTGCGTGTCTGGCGCCGCCTCCCCAAATGGGAAGAAGTCGCCCCTCGCCCGCAGCCAGGCAGCCAGCGCGTAACGCAGGCGGAAGCACGGGCGCGGCTTGGCGAAATTCTCGGTTCCAATGCGGAAGCACGGCCCGGACAGGCCGATTTCGCTTCGGTCGCAACGGCCGCCTTCGAACCTCGTGCGGAATTCGGCAGCCCGCATGTTGTGCTGGCCGAGGCCGGGACCGGCACTGGCAAAACGCTTGGCTATGTCGCGCCGAGCAGCCTCTGGGCCGAACGCAATGGCGGCGCGGTATGGATCAGCACATACACCAAACACCTTCAACGCCAGATCGAGCAGGAGCTGACGCGCCTTCATCCTGACGAGGCGACGCGTCGCCGCGCCGTCGTGGTGCGCAAGGGACGCGAGAACTACCTGTGCCTTCTGAACATGGAGGATGCCGTCAATACCGCCGCCTCGCGCGGAGAGATGGCCGCGCCGAATGTCATCAGCCTCGCGCTCCTGGCGCGTTGGGCGGAAGCCACGCGCGACGGCGACCTCATGGGCGGCGACTTGCCCGGCTGGTTTGGCGAACTCTTCGGTTCCGGCACCGTCTTTGGCATGGCGGACCGTCGCGGCGAATGCATTCACGGCGCATGTCCACATTATCAACGCTGCTTCGTCGAACATACCATCCGACGGGCGCGCGATGCCGACCTCGTCGTCGCGAACCATGCTCTGGTCATGACCCAGGCCGCGTGGGCCTCCCTGTCGAAGGATGACGTTCCGGAAGAGGACACGACGCCGACACGTTATGTCTTCGACGAAGGCCACCACCTGCCTGACGCCGCCGACAGCGCTTTCGCCGTCGCCTTGTCGGGACTGGAAACCGCCGAACTGCGCCGCTGGCTTCTTGGCGCCGAGGGCAGTCGCTCGCGCGCCCGTGGTCTTCGCCGCAGGCTGGAAGATCTGGTCGCCTTCGCGCCCGGCCTCGAAGCACCACTCGACGCCGTCCTGCAGGCCGCCCGCGCGCTTCCCGCTCCCGGCTGGCTGGGTCGTCTGCACGATCCGGCGACACCCTCTCCAACTCAGGACGAAATCGAGAATCCGACTGAGCGTCTTCTGCGAGCACTCGAAGTCCAGACCCGCGCGCGCCATGTCTCGGCCCGGTCTGGCGGCATGCAGACAGCGCGAAAGAAAGGAGACGCGGAATGCGACCTTCATCCCGTCGATCCCGCGGTGGCGGAAGCGGCCGAAACGTTGCTCCGCGCGCTCAAACGTCTGCATGAGCCCCTCGAAACCCTGACGAAGCGGCTGACCCATCAGCTTTCCGAGGACCAGGAGACGCTCGACAGCGCGATGCGTGGAAGAATCGAGGCGCTCGTCCGCTCTTTGCGCCGTCGCGCCATCAGCCGGGTTGCCGGATGGACCGGCCTACTGGAAGCGACACAGATTCCTCTGGAGCCCGATACGCGCCCGGTCCATATCGACTTCATCCGCAGCGAGAGCATCGCCGCCCGGGGCGTTCGCGGCGATGAGCATGATATCGGTCTCCATCGCCACTGGCTCGATCCCACAGTGCCTTTTGCGGCGATCATGCAGGCGCCCGCTCATGGACTGCTCATCACCTCGGCCACGCTCAGGGACCAGACCCGCGACACACCCGACGAAGCGACCCATGAGACGGCCTGGGACGCTGCTGAAGAGCGGCTCGGCGCCACTCACTTTCCGGCACCCGCCATCCGGGCGTCCCTCATCAGCCCGTTCGACTATGCGCACCAGACACGTGCCTACGTGGTCGACGATCTGCCCAGAGATGATATTGCGGTCCTGGCGTCCGCGTATCGCTCTCTCTTCCTCGCGGCCCATGGCGGTGCCCTGGGGCTGTTCACCGCCATTTCACGGCTGCGCGCCGTGCATAAGCGCATCGTGGAGCCGCTGGAAGTCGCGGGGCTGCCGCTTTACGCGCAGCACGTGGATGCCATGGACAATGCGACGCTCGTCGATATTTTCCGTACCGAAATCGATTCCTGCCTGCTCGGGACCGATGCCATGCGGGACGGCGTCGATGTGCCGGGCGATGCCCTGCGCATGGTGGTCTTCGAGCGCACGCCATGGCCACGTCCGGACATCCTTCATCGTGAGCGGCGCCTGTACCTCTCCCACGGCGCACCCAAAGAATATGACGACCGGCTGACACGCATGAAACTTCGTCAGGCTTTCGGACGGCTGATCCGCAAATCAAGCGATTACGGGGTGTTCGTCATGCTCGACCGACGCATGCCTTCACGACTGTTTTCGGCTTTTCCTGAAGGTGTCACCGTCCGGCGCATGGGACTGAATGAGACGCTTGGAGATATTTCGGAATTTCTTCAGGAGCGGACCCTGAGGAGCACCGACGCGCAGTCACTCTCATGATGCGCGGAGGCCATCGTTGTGGATGCGGCCTCTGTACAAAGTAAAAAACCACTGAAATGTCATGGCTGGAGTATGACCGGCCGACACCGCGGGCGCATGCGAAGGAAGCACATGTTCGAGATTCGGGAAGACGATCTATCGGGGGAGCCGACGTGCGAACTGCTGAGGCTGCACCTTGCGGGCATGCGTGCCGACTCGCCGCCCGGGGAAGTGTTCGCCCTTGATTTATCCGGCCTGCAAACGCCCGACATAACGGTTTGGACGGTCTGGTATCAGGATCGTATCGCAGCCATTGGCGCCTTAAAGATGCTGCCGGATGGAACGGCTGAGGTGAAATCCATGCGCACTCATTCCGATTTTTTGCGAATGGGAGCTGGAGCCGCCGTTCTGGAAACGATTATTGCCGCGGCAAAAGCCAAAGGCGTTCATCGGCTCAGTCTGGAAACGGGTAGTGGAACGGCGTTCGAGCCCGCACTCACTCTTTATCGGCGTCGGGGCTTCGTGAACGGCGAGGCATTCGGAGGTTACGAGCAGAGTAGCTTCAACCAATTCCTGCACCTCGCCATGGGATGACGCTGGAATCTGCTTTGAGTAGAAACCGTACAGCACAAAAAAACCGCCCCGTCTTGCGACGAGGCGGTTCCTTTTCGACCGCGTGAGCGGAGCGACGGATCAAAAATCCATGTCGCCCATGCCACCCATACCGCCCGGGCCGCCAGCCGGCGGGCCCTTCTTCTCGGGCTTCTCGGCGACCATGGCTTCCGTCGTGATCAGCAGGCCGGCAACCGAAGCCGCATCCTGAAGAGCCGTACGGACGACCTTCATGGGATCGATGATGCCAGCAACGACGAGATCCTTGTAGTCCCCGTTCTGGGCATCGAAGCCGTAGTTGTACTCGTCCTTCTCCAGCACCTTGCCAGCGATGACGGCACCGTCTTCACCCGCGTTGAAGGCGATCTGGCGCAGGGGAGCCTGCAACGCCTTGCGAATGATGTCGCCGCCGACGCGCTGGTCGTCGTTGTGGTAATGCAGGTGCTCGAGAGCCTTCGTCGCACGCGCCAGAGCCGTGCCGCCGCCGGGGACGATGCCTTCTTCAACGGCCGCGCGGGTCGCATGCAGGGCGTCGTCAACGCGATCCTTGCGCTCCTTCACCTCAACCTCGGTGCTTCCGCCGACGCGGATGACCGCGACGCCACCGGCCAGCTTCGCGAGACGCTCCTGGAGCTTCTCGCGATCGTAGTCGGAGGTCGTCTCTTCGATCTGACCACGGATCTGGCCGCAACGACCCTTGATGTCGTCGCTGTTGCCAGCGCCTTCGACGATCGTGGTGTTTTCCTTGGAAATGTGGATCTTCTTCGCACGACCCAGCATATCCAGCGTCACAGTCTCGAGCTTGATGCCGAGATCTTCGCTGATGACCTGACCGCCCGTGAGGATCGCGATGTCTTCAAGCATCGCCTTGCGACGATCGCCGAAGCCCGGAGCCTTGACGGCAGCGATCTTCAGACCGCCACGCAGCTTGTTGACGACCAGCGTCGCCAGAGCCTCGCCATCGACGTCTTCCGCGATGATGACCAGCGGACGACCCGACTGAACCACGCTCTCGAGCAGCGGAAGGATCGGCTGCAGCGAGGAGAGCTTCTTCTCATGGATGAGAATGTACGGGCTTTCGAGATCCGCCGTCATCTTCTCGGCGTTGGTCACGAAATACGGCGAGATGTAGCCGCGATCGAACTGCATGCCCTCGACCACGTCGAGTTCCGTCTGCAGACCCTTGGCCTCCTCGACGGTGATCACGCCTTCCGTGCCGACCTTCTGCATGGCGTCGGCGATCATCTTGCCGATTTCGTGCTCGCCGTTCGCGGAAATCGTGCCGACCTGGGCGGTTTCTTCCAGGGTCGTGATCTTCTTGGCGTTCTTCTTGAGCTCCTCGACGACCACGAGAACGGCCTTGTCGACACCGCGCTTGAGATCCATCGGGTTCAGGCCGGCCGCAACAGCCTTGGCGCCTTCGCGAATGATCGCCTGGGCCAGAACCGTCGCCGTGGTCGTGCCGTCACCAGCCGTGTCGTTGGTCTTGCTGGCGACTTCGCGCACCATCTGGGCGCCCATGTTTTCGAACTTGTCAGCCAGTTCGATTTCCTTGGCGACCGAAACACCGTCTTTGGTGATGCGCGGTGCGCCGAAGCTCTTGTCGAGAACGACGTTGCGGCCCTTCGGGCCCAGCGTCACCTTGACGGCGTCCGCGAGAATGTCGACGCCGCGCAGCATGCGCTGACGGGCATCGGCACCGAATTTAACGTCCTTGGCAGCCATTTATCTAACTCCGTGTGAGGTTGTCGTGCGTCGCAGGGCGGGCTTGTTCAGCCGGTCACACCCATGATGTCGCTTTCCTTCATGATCAGCAGCTCTTCGCCGTCGATCTTCACCTCGGTGCCGGACCACTTGCCGAACAGAACGCGGTCGCCCGCCTTCACGTCCAGCGCAACAATCTGACCCTGCTCATTGCGTGCACCGGGACCGACGGAAATCACTTCGCCTTCCATCGGCTTTTCCTTAGCGGTGTCCGGAATGATGATGCCACCTTTGGTCTTCTCTTCGCCGGTGATGCGACGGACCACAACACGGTCATGCAAAGGCCGAAATTTCGTCATAATGGATCGCTCCACAATCTTTTTGAGGCCACGCCCTTTTTGAGACAAGCGACGCAGCCGGTTTGCGCGCGCGCTAAGCCGCAGCGCGTTGGCACTCCCGCTTAGAGAGTGCCAATGCAGGTAAGAGCGACCCCGTGCGCCGTCAAGGGGCCTCCCGATCGCGTCACCCGTTTTTCTCCGATTTGTCATCTTCGCGCAGGGCTCCGTCGAGCGCGCGCTTCAGCTGCTCCGAAATCATGATATCGCGGGCTTTTTCGGCTTTGCTACGGCCGAAAGCGGCGCGGTTCGTTTCGGCTTGCGCGACATCCTTCTCGCGCTCAAGGCGTTTACGGGCCCGCCGGAGATTGACGATCTCACCCAAAGGACGTGTCCTCCCTCAATCGCATCGTATGATATGGAGTCTGATGTCTTGGGAAACATGATAACGCTGACCGCGGCGGATACCCACCATTTCGCCGCCTATGAGGCCGGAAATCCCGATGCGGGGATCGCCATTGTCGTCGTGCAGGAAATCTTCGGCCTCACCCATCATATCAGGGCCGTCTGCGACGAGTTCGCGGAACATCATGGCTTTCACGTCATCGCTCCGGCTTTGTTCGACCGGGTGGAGCGCGACGTCGTCCTGCCCTACGACGAAAGCGGCATGAAGAAAGGCCTCGAACTGCGCGCGAAAATCGAGCCGGAGGACCTGGTGGCAGACGTCGTAGCCTCCGCCGCCGCTCTCAGGAAGCATGGCCATGGCAAGGTCGGCATTCTTGGTTTCTGCTGGGGCGGTCTCGTCTCGTGGATGGCGGCGACGCGTACGCATGATTTCGGTGCAGCCGTGGCCTGGTATGGCGGCGGCATCGCGGCCCTCAGCCACGAGAAACCCCACTGCCCCGTCGAGCTTCACTTCGGCGGCGAGGATAGCCATATCCCCCACACCGACATCAGCACCATCCGCGACAACCGTCCCGAGGCGGAAATCTTCGTCTATGACGACGCCCATCACGGGTTCGGCTGCCCGGACAGGGCCAGCTTCAACAAAGCCGCGCGCGATCTGGCGCATGAACGCACCGTCGCGTTTTTCAAAGAACACCTCTGAGCACGGAAACGAGAATTCATGTCCGACAACCCTCTCGAACCCAGCGAGACCCGCAACGCCAGGATCCAGGCCAGGGCCCGGGCATTATGGGAAGCTGACGGCAAACCCGGCTGCGGCGCGGACGCCTATCTCGAACAGGCGGGCGATCTCGTCGGCATGGAAGAAAATCCCACGGCGGGCGAAATCCCCGTGTCCGACCTTCCGCCCCCCGACCTCGCGGACATACAGGTCGAGAATGCCCGCATTCAGGAAAATCTTGGGGAGTTCCCCGAACGCCTGACCGATCAGGGCGATCGCGCGCATTTCCCTGAAAGGGAAAACGAGCGCGACGCCTGATAAAAAGGAAGCTCAGAAATAAATCGGGGCGGATTCAAGCCCTCCCCGATTTTTTTTGTGACATCCGGATCCGCGCCGTCAGTCCGTCTCGGGCGTCGGGGAAATCTCTCCGTTCTGGATACGACGCACTGTTTCGATATGCTGGCGATAGGCGTCGTAATGCTCGGGAGCCGCATGTTTGAAATCGGGATCCTCGAGATGAGGCACGCGCCCATGGTGGCCGAAGTTCACCAACCGGGCCTCGAGCAGATGGATCTTACCGAAAACATCCGCCTGGATGGCAAGCACGGCCAGAGATGAGCCGATGAAGGGCCCCAGAAGATAGATCCACAAACCGTTCCAGTTGCCCGCGAACAGATCCGGCCCGAACGTCCGCGCAAAATTGACGCTGTTTCCTGAGAGCCAGGCCGTGATCGGATTCATGATGAAGAAGAACATGCCGCCGACCCAGGGCGTCAGCCTGTTGAAGCGGGGATGCGCCGCCAGCCAGTAAAGCATGAAGATCAGCAGGCCCGTGACAAGCATTTCTGAGGCCAGCGCATACCAGATCGAAATGCCGCCATAAGGTGTTGTCGCGCCATAATGCGCCGCGATGGCGTAAGCGCGCCACGGTTCGAAAATCGCACCCAGAGCATAGACCGCAGCCGTACCGAGCACTGCGCCAAGAATCTGAGCCAGAACGTATCCGAGAGCGTCGATCCAGACGATTTTTTTTGAAAGCATGAAAGCAAGCGTCACGGAAGGATTGAGATGGGCGCCACTCACCTTGCCAAAGGGCGTCATGGCCGCGACCGTCCCGGCCATCCCGAAACACAACCCGCACAGGGCAGTCTGGAGCACGGGATGAACGACCAGACGGTTTCCGAACACGGCGTCCGGCGCCGATAGCAGAATGACGCAGACGAGCCCGACCATCATCAAGACGGCTGTGGCCAGCGCCTCGCACCAGTAAAGACGCCAGTGAAAAGGCTTTTCGGGATGAGGCTCGCCGGAGAGTGGCCGATCATGAAAGTGGCGATGGAAATGCGGCCAGTGAAAATGAGGAATTTTCACATGCGGGCGATGAAAATGCGGCAAATGAAGATGTGGAAGGTGAGGATTCCAGTCCTTGTGATCCGGCTCCTTCAAATCATTCAGATCTGACATTGCCCTGCCTATGTATTCATCACGCCCCTGCGATCAGAATCACCCGCAAAGACTTTGCGTGAGATCGCAGCTTCCGGATGAGATGTAGGTCGGACGACAGCATTCTGCAGTCACGATGCCGCGACATTACAGATATTCCATAAATTGTTTTTCTATTCTCATACGGCGCAACCGGAGATGCAGCGCTCTCTCCGCACACAGGCCGGGTGCATCCGCGCCCTCGGAACCCGGCGGACTCTCAGCCGACGCGTCGTCCGAACAGTCGGGCGTAAAGCGTCGGAAGCACCAGCAACGTCAGGATGGTCGAAGATATCAGACCGCCGATGACAACCGTCGCCAGGGGACGCTCCACTTCCGCACCGGCGCTACCGGAAAAAGCCATGGGAAAGAACCCCAGACTGGCCACCAGTGCCGTCGCCATCACTGCCCGGAAACGGCTTCGCGCGGCTCCGAAGGCGGCGTCCATCGCACTCTGTCCTTCACGACGCAAAACCAGAATCTGGCTGACGAGAACCACGCTGTTCAGAATGGCCACGCCAAACAGCGCAATGAAACCGACACCCGCCGCGATACTGAACGGCAGCCCTCTCAGACTGAGTGCGAAAATTCCGCCGGTCGCTGCGACGGGCAGGTTGACGAAGACCATGGCCGACAGGCCGAAGGAACCCAGCGCCACGACCAGCAGCCCGAAAATCAGCGCCAGCGCGATCGGCACGACGATCTGGAGACGGTGCATGGCGGACTGGAGATTACGGAACTGTCCGGCCCAGACGATGCGATATCCCGACGGCAACACCACCTCTTTCGCGACCGCGCGTCGGGCCTCGTCAACGAATGACTGCGTATCGCGGCCCCGCACATTGGCCTGCACAATCACGCGTCGCCTGATTCCGTCGCGGTCGATGCGGGGCGGCTGGTCCACAACGCGGAAATGCGTCACTTCCGAGAGCAGAACTTCCGCGCGCCCATCCGCGCGGCGCACGCGCAAGCGTCCGATTTTTTTCTCGTCGCTCACGGACGCGGCGGCGAAGCGGACCTGCGTAGGCACGAGCGCATTATCCACCACCACCGGCCGGCCCGCATGCCCCCCCACGGCTTCGATCACGGACAGAATATCCGGCACCGCCACGCCAAGCCGGGCCGCCCTGTCCCGGTCCACATCCACCTGCAGAAAAGGGACGGTTCCGTTACCTGCCGCAGACACATCGGCGGCCCCGGGAATGTGACGCACAGTATCTGCGGCCCTGTGGGCCAGGCGCCAGAGCGTATCGAGATCGTCCCCGTAAATGGACAGGGCCAGCGTGGTGCGAACACCCGACAGCATGTCATCCATGCGCATCTGAATCGGCTGGGACCATTCGTATTGCGCATCGGGAAGCGTCGCCATCAGCGTCGCATCCATTTTCGTCACAAGTTCGGATTGCGTATGGGCGGTTTTCCACTGTGAGCGTGGACGCAGATAAATGAACGTGTCCGTTTCTTCGGGTCCCATGGGATCGGTCGGGATCGCCGATGTCCCTGTATTGCTGACCACCGAACGCACTTCGGGGAAGCCCAGCAACAGTTTTTCCTGCTCCGTCACCGAATGCAGCACGGTCGGCAGCGAGGCGCTCGGCAGACGGATCGAGGTCACGATCAGCGCGCCCTCCTCAAGCGTCGGCACGAATTCTCCGCCAAGGCGGGACGCACACAGAACCGCGAACGCGAAAACAACCAGAACGGCGGCGATCAGAACGCCGGAATGTCCCTCGCTCCATCGCAGCGCCGGTTCGTAACGGGCCCGCAGAAAACGCACGAAGCGCGTCTCGTGGTCGGGCTCGGGCCTGCGCAATGCCCAACCCGCAAGGACCGGCACACATATGAGCGCATAGATCAGCGATACCACCAGCGCCATGATGATCGTCTGCGCCATGGGCCGGAACATCTTCCCTTCCACCCCCTGCAGGGTCAGGATCGGCAGATAGACCATGATGATGACGGTCACCGCGAAGCACACGGGACGCATGATGGTTCGCAGGGTCAGGACGGCGTTTTCCTGCGCATCGCGTGAAACATCCCGATGGGCGAGAAAATGCTCCACGATGACGAGCGAGGCATCGACGATCATGCCGAAATCTATGGCCCCCAGGCTGAGGAGATTGGCTGAAATTCCGAAGACCCGCATTCCGGCCATCGCGGCGAGCAACGAAACGGGAATAACGGACGCGATGACGAGCGCGGCCCGCCAGTTTCCGATCACCACCCCCAGCACGAGCAGAACCAGCACCGCCCCGATCAGCAGGTTTTCCTTGACCGTATCGATGGTGAGATCCGTGAGTTCGGACCGCCGATAGATCGGCAGGAGCTTCACCCCAGGCGGCAGGGACTTGCGGATCGCGGGCAGCGCCGCGTCGATCCGCTGGAGGACCGCATCCGAGCTCTCGCCCTGCTGCATCATGACGACGCCGAGCACGGTTTCTCCGAGCCCATTGCGCGTGACCGCCCCGAGGCGCGTTCGTGGCCCCCGCGACACCGTGCCTATATCCGTCAAACGGATTGTACGGCCATCCCCTCCCAGCCGGACGGGTATGGCGCCAAACGCTTCAAGATCGGTGACGCGCGCGCGCCCCACGACGATCTCCTGCTCTGCCTGGCGCGTAATCCATCCGCCCCCGGCCGATGCATTGTTGGTATCGATCGCACGCTCGACGTCCTGGACCGAAACGCCGAAGGCGCTCAGACGCGAAGGCTCCAGGGCAATCTGGAATGTTTCCTCGGCGCCCCCGTTGACGTTGATATCCGCGACGCCGGGAACGAGCTTGAGCTGCGGCGCGACGGTCCACGTCATGAGCCGGTTCAACGCCATTCCGTCGTACCGCCCCCCGGTCAATTCGAGCTGCATGATTTCGCCCATGCCTGTCGCGAACGGCCCCATGCGCAGCGACAGTCCGGGCAGTTCGATCATGTCGCGCGCGGTCTGGAGACGCTGGGACACGTATTGCCGATCCAGAATGATGTCGGTGTCGTCGGAAAACTGGATATAAACGACCGAGACGCCCGTTCTCGACACGGAGCGGAGATCAACGATCCCCGGCAGGCCGACCATCGCGCTTTCCAGCGGAAAACTGATCTGTTTTTCGACTTCCTCCGTCGCCAGGCCAGGCAGGGTCGCGGATACGAGAACGAGTCGGGGAGAGATATCCGGCACCGGCTCCACAGCGAGACCCAGAAGGAGAAACATGGCGCCAACGAGCAGGGCCATGACAAACGCAGCGAGAGTCTTCCTGCGGGTCTGAAGTGCGAACCATAGACCCGAACGTGAAGTCGACCCGTTACTCGCCATCCGTCTGCGCCAGTAACGTCATGGATTTCAGGGCAAAGCTGCCGCGTGTCACGATGCGATCGCCCTGGTGGATTCCGCCCTCGATCAACACATCGCTTTCATTCCCCACCCCGGTCCGCACCACATGCGGGATGAAATGCCCGACCCCGTTCGCCACGAAAACAACCGACTCGCCGCCGAGCGTCTGCACAGCCGATCGCGGTACCACCAATCCGCCGACTGACTGATCCGTCTCGATCGACACATCGAGCATCACGCCGGGACGGAACGCTTCGGACGCATGGGACAGGACACTGACGACACGCACCAGCCCGGTCTGCGGATCCGCGAGACCGTCGATGGTCGTCACCTGTCCTTCCACGCTGTCACCCGGCCCCTCGCCGCTGATCCGCATCCGCATCGGCGCCCCGACATGCAGACGGGCGGCATCCTGCGGCAGAACCTGAGCGATAACCCAGATCGAGGACAGGTCCACCACACTCGCGACCGGCATACCCGGTTCGATATCCGCGCTCACGGCTGTGGAAAGCGATTGCACGGCACCGTCAAAAGGCGCGATCAGCACGGAATCCTCGTCCGCAACGATTTTTTCCGTCGTCGAGGTGAATTCCTCCTCGAGACGATGACGAATGGTGCCGATATCGGCCTGACGCGCGACAACGTCCGCCTGCGCCCGGTCCATGATGGCCCGACGCCTTTCCACCTCACCGGAGGAAACAGCGCCGCCCGCCAGACGGCGCCCACGTGCCAGAGCCTCCCGCGCTTCCTTGCCCGCGGCCTGCGCGGAGGCCAGGGAAGCTTCCGCCTGCGCGAGTTGCAGGTGGATCACATGCAGCGAATGGTCGACATATTCGATCAGGGGCTGCCCCGTTTTCACGCGCTGGCCGGGCACGACCAGTACACGGGAAACCTTGCCGCTGCCGGCGGAGCGGATCGTGACGTTGCGACTGGCATCCGCCTGCACGCTGCCCATCGCGTCGACGACCGTATGCAGCGACGAGGCGATCACGACCTGCGTTTCCACACCTTCCGCCTTGAGAGCGGCATCGGAGAGTTCCAGAGCGCGACCTGTCGGCTCGTCAGCCAGAGCACGACAATCAAAGACCGCGAGACTCACAGAAGCGATCAGAAATGCCCGAGAGAAAGGAGAACGCTTTTTCTCCTTCGGTCTCCGGTCTGGGACCCGATGAGCATTGTTCCGATCCATCGTCACGGCAATCCTTTTTTCAACCCCGCAACGGGTTCTGATCGGCTTCGCAGGTAATCGGGATGGAGACATCCCAACCACACGCCAGCATGTTACCGGGCGAGAACGCGTCCTGCCACGGCATCGAGCTTGGCCATCAGTTCAGGATCACGCTTGTCGGCCGGTGTAATGAGCGCATGTTCGAGTGCCCGATCGCAACCGGCGTGACAAGCGCCGCGCGCCTGTCCGAGCGCCGGAATGACGGCGGTCAGGAGCGCGCGCGCGCGCTCGCCATTACGCTTCATCACCTTGATGACGGCATCCACCGTGACGCTGTCATGGTCTTCATGCCAGCAGTCGAAGTCCGTCACCATTGCGATGCTTGCGTAGTCCATCTCGGCTTCACGGGCGAGCTTGGCTTCGGGCATGTTCGTCATGCCGATGACCGAGCAGCCCCACTGACGATAAAGTTCACTTTCCGCACGAGTCGAAAACTGGGGTCCTTCCATCACGAGATAGGTGCCCCCCTTGCGCATGGCGAAGTCGAGCCGCCCGGCCTCACGTGCGATCACGTCGCCGATCCGCGGACAGGTCGGGTCCGCCATCGGCACATGCGCGACACAACCCGTCGTGAAGAAGCTTTTCTGTCGTGCAAACGAGCGGTCGATGAACTGGTCGACGAGCACGAAGCTTCCCGGCGGAAGATCGTCGCGCAGGGAACCCACCGCGGAAACCGCCACGATATCGGTGACACCGGACCGCTTCAGCGCGTCGATATTGGCGCGATAATTCAGATCCGACGGAGGAATCGCATGGCCGCGTCCGTGGCGCGGCAGAAACACGCAGCGCACACCGTCGAGACGACCGAACAGCAATTCGTCGGACGGATCCCCCCAAGGCGTCTCGACCTTGCGCCATTCGCGGTCTTCCAAACCATCGATATTGTAAAGTCCTGACCCACCAATGACACCGATGACCGGTTCGATCATGTCATGCTCAGCCATCTGGCCGCTTCTCCGTAAAAAAAACTGTTGGGATCGGTAGGAACACGAGACGCCCCTCTCCCGCAAGCGGCCTATGTCATCCGCATCACATTTCTGCTATGGGCTTCTCCCGTTCCGCGGGCACGGCCGCCCGCGGTGAGTGAAGCGGAATCTGAGATGAGCGAAACGGCCCCCTCCGTCACCTTCGCCGACCTGATACGGGCCGACGTACCCCATGACGCCCTGAAAACCCGTGCGAGCGCGTGGTTTCAGTCCCTGCGCGACCGCATATGCGCGTCGTACGAAGCCATCGAGGACGAAGCCGCCCAGCTCGGCTCCCCTGTTCTGAAGGACCGCGTGACGGCTGGCCGCTTCGAACGAACGCCATGGACGCGCGATGACGAAACCGGCGCTCTGAAGGGTAGCGGCGTCATGTCCGTGATGCGCGGGCGTGTGTTCGAGAAAGTCGGCGTCAACGTCTCGACCGTCTGGGGAGAATTTTCTCCCGAATTCCGCTCCGCGATTCCCGGTGCGGACAACGATCCGCGCTTTTTCGCCACGGGCGTGTCCCTGGTGGCCCACCCCTGCAATCCGCACGTATCGGCAGCGCATTTCAACACACGCATGATCGTGACGTCGCATGGCTGGTTCGGCGGCGGTGGGGACATCACGCCAATGTTCCCCGACACCGAGGCGGCACAGGCGGATGCCAGGCTGTTCCATGCCGCCTTCGAGAACGCCTGCCAGCGGCACGACCCGGAATATTACCCGCGTTTCAAGAAGTGGTGCGACGAGTATTTTTTTCTCCCGCATCGTAACGAACCGCGCGGACTCGGTGGCATTTTCTTCGACCATTTTGCGACGGGCGATGTCGAAGCCGATTTCGCGTTCACCCGCGACGTGGGGGACGCTTTCGCCGAAGCCTACCCGGCCGTCGTGCGTGCCCGCATGATGCAGCCATGGAGCGACGACGACCGCGACGCGCAACTGATCAGACGCGGCCGTTATGTGGAGTTCAACCTCCTCCATGATCGCGGCACGACGTTCGGTCTGCGTACCGGTGGAAATACCGAAGCCATCCTGATGAGCATGCCTCCGGAAGTGAAATGGCCTTGAGTCAGGCCCTCGTTAACCTCGCGCCGTCCTTTTGCCTCAATGTCGCCTATTCTGAATGGTTCGCATGAACGACGAGGGACACGCATCGATTGAAGAATCGCATGACTCGAGGGAGCCGACGATGCCCGGGGCTGAGACGATGCGAGGGCTGACGCGCCGGGGCCTCGTGCGGGCATTCGGCGGGGCGGCCATGCTGGGCGTCGCGTCAGGCCGTGCACATGCGGCGGTCGCCCTGGATATAGGCGACGATAACGCGGCCTCGGACAGCGCCCGCCCCACGATCATCGTCGGAGGCGCGCCAGGGACCGTGCCGGGGCAGCTTGGCCCTCTGCTTGCCCGCACTCTGGCGTCGAGCCTCTCCGGCGGCATGCCGCTCTCGACCAATCCTGACATTGGACGGGACGGCGTCACGGCCGCCAATGCGTTCGACATCGGCTCCTTTGGAGACGGGTCGACCTCCCTTCTGGTGCCGGGTGCGGCCGTCATCGCGGCCATGTGCGCCGATCAGCGCGTTCATTTCGACTATACGCGCTGGGTGCCCATTCTCATGGCCAGCGCGCCTGTCGTCACGCTGGCGCGTCCGTTCCTGCACGCGAGTCTGCGCGCCCGCGTTTCGGATTTCTTTCGAGACCGCTCCGTGCGTCTGGCGGTTTCACAGCCCACCGGCGCGGAGCTGACGAGCCTGCTCGGACTGTCCATCCTCGGCCTGCGCCCCACGCCCGTGCCGAACATTCCGACCTACAGGGAAGCCTTCGCCGCGCTCTCCGCCGGGACGGTCGATGCCGTTCAGATCACGCCGGGAGCGGAAGGGACAACGCTCGACCAGATTCTGGCGGAAGCACCGGAAGGTGTGACGCCCATCTTCCAGACGGGCCTGATCGACGGCGCCTATCCGACATTCGAACAGGCCTACCAGCAGACGCATCACCGCCTGCCGGACGGCGCCCTCTTCACAGCCTGGAAAGCCATCGCCGCGGCGGCGGCCATTGACGCCGCCCTCGTCGTGCCGATGCTCACCTCGCCCCAGAATGTCGCGCGCTGGCGTCATGCGGCGGAACTCGCCATTGCAACGCCCAACCTTACCGATTGGGCCAAAAACCGCGGGCTCGCCCTGTCCGCCGGGTCCAGCACGACGCGCTTCCTGAGCGATCTCACGCCCGATCTGACCGCTCTCCTGGCCTTGCGTCGATGGGTCAACGCCAACACGCCGCGCTGGCGCGCCCATCAGGAAACGCGCCCGACCTGATGGATCAGGTCGTGGCGTCCAGAAGTGATGCACGCCAGGCGAAGATGAAAAAGACTACGGCGCATTTCCCGGACGTCGCCCGGCCTGACGGGCACGAAGCAATATCCTCACAGCGCCGTGGTTGCGTGCATGTGTATGAACGACAGCCAGAATCATCGGTTTGAGATCGGCACGGCCCAGCCAGAGCGGCAGTTCACGACGAATGACACCGCCCTCACGACCGCTTCCGAGCCCCGTCACGACTTCGACGCAGCGTATGCCATGAGCGCTGCAACGCGCCAGAAAGGCATGAAGCTCCTCGAAGGCATCCTGCGCAAAATGGCCATGCAGATCGAGTGTTCTCTGGGGGCGCATGCGACCCGTCGAGAGCGCGCGCCAGCTTGTATCGTCGAGGCCCGGCCGACGGACTCCGATTTCGACGGCCGTCTGCATCGAGACCGTTTTGCGGGGAGGTTCGGATCCCGCACCGCCAATGGTGAGCCAGACACGCGCAGGCGCCTTCTGCGCTCTCGCAAGAGGCATGCCGGTCGCGGAGGCATCCACAGAGCGTGTCGACATATCCCCGGACTTCCCAGTCACGGTGCCGATGGCCTTCCGGGCCTTTGCCGATTTGAGGGGTTTGATCCCGCGCGCGAAGGCGGACCACAACGCAGCTTCATCTTCTCCCAGTGTCCGCCGCGCCACAACTGATCCTTTTCACCCCTGCTCCTCTCCGCCCCTAAAGGAGAGAGCCCCTGCCGTCCAGAGAACAGCGGGGGCTTCAGGCCGTAAACCATGCGCAGGGAACGCGGGAAGGATCAGGGAGCAGGAGCATCCATGCGAAGCGGCGCATCCGCCGGGACGTCCTTGAGCGGCATGCCGTCATAGGTGCCCGTCAGCGTTTTGAGAAACGCCGTAATATCCGCGACATCCTGCTCGCTGACCGCGTGATCCGTCGTCTGGTAGCGCGCCATGGCACGAACGGCGTCAGGAAGCGTTTTGGCGCTGCCATCATGGAAATACGGCCCGGTCAGCTCAATGTTGCGCAGGTTGGGAACCTTGAAACGTTCAAAATCGTCGCGGCTGCTTGTAAAGGTCTCACGTCCCTTGTCCGCGTCGGTGATGGGGAGTTTGCGATCCGCGAAATACGGGCCTTCCAGCCCCATGATCTCGTAAGCCCCGCCACCTACGGCCACACCGTTGTGACAGGCGGCGCAACCGATTGCCTTGAACCGCTCATACCCCCGCAATTCCTGCGCCGAGATCGCTTTGTTATCGCCCTTGAGATATCTGTCGAAACGACTGTCCGGCGTGACCAGCGTCTTTTCATATTCGGCGATGGCGTCGGTGATCGTCGCCTGATTGACGGTATCCGCGCCATAAACGGCCTCGAAACGCGCCGCATAACCGGGGACCGCCAAGATATGGGCC
Organism: Brytella acorum; assembly: GCF_029309905.1. GTDB lineage: Bacteria > Pseudomonadota > Alphaproteobacteria > Acetobacterales > Acetobacteraceae > Brytella > Brytella acorum. Next base: position 383,742 of record NZ_JARBJP010000002.1, on the reverse strand, counting down.
GCCGCCACCGTCCAGTCATGAGAGCCCATTTCCACCGGATTGGTCACGGGACCAGCCGCCTGCGCGGCCAGATCCCGCGCACGCCCGTTCCAGAACTGCGCAAGGTTGAAAACGGAATTATAGACGGTCGGGACATTGATCGGCCCCTTCTGGTCGTGAATCCCCGTGGCCGTGACCAGATGATCGACACCCCCCTTATCGAGACCATGGCAGCTTGCGCAATTGAGCGTGCCATCTCCTGAAAGCCTCTTGTCGAAAAAAAGATCGCGGCCCAGAGCGGCTTTCTCCCAGTTCACATCCATCTTCTCAGGAATGGGCTGGATGGGCTCCGCGGCGAACTGCGGAGCAACACCCTGTCCAGCATAATGACGCGCGCGCACTTCACGCGTCCAGGCGATCACGTCACGACGCTCCTTCCCGGTCATATACGCATGCGGATGCATCAGCAGATAAGCGCCCGGCGGCATCCGGTTCTGTTCGATGACGGTCTCGATGCGGGTCAGTTGCTCAACCGTCGGCGCCTGCCCAGACCGCAACGCCGCGAGGACCGGCTCGATCCGGAAATGGCGCAGACCCTGCTCCAGATCGCGCGACATGATCTGTTTGGCGATCGGCACATGGAAATAAAACGGTAGATCGGCGCCCCTCGTGTGACAATAATCGCAGCGCGTCTCACGCAGAGCGTTGAACGCCGCCAGAGCGACCGGATCCTTGAGCGTCGGGCTGTCAGCCGGAAGTGTCGGCGCACCGGCGTGATCGAAATGCGTCAGGTAGGCGATCGTCCCGCCATAAGCCACCACGCCCGCGAGGGCCAGTCCAGCCACCGCTTTCTTCACCAAACCTTGCCGCACGCCCATATCCCCCGTCGAAAGTCACTAAGTCGTGACCGTCATGTCAGGATTTGGAATATATTGTCAAAATGATGCTACCAATGATTATGATCGGTCAGGCCGATCAAGCCGTTCCCCAAGAGCTTCCCTGAGACGCGCGCGCGCGACGGCGACGTATCGGGTATCGCGGTCGATGCCGATCCCGACGGCCCCGACGGACTCAGCCGCCAGTAGGCTCGTGCCGGTTCCCATGAAAGGGTCGAGGACGACCGACCCGTCGCCCGCTCCATGCAGTTTCAGACAGGCCAGAGGCAGAGCCACGGGAAACGTGGCCGGATGGAGAAATTTCTGTTTCCGCGTCTGAACGGTTTCGTAGGGAATGAACCAGGTGTCCCCACGGCAGCGGCGGTCGGCCGCGTGTTGACGTCGGGCAATATTGGATTTGTCCGTAAACGGAACGCCTGCCGCGAGACGTTCGAGCGGCACGTTGCCGTCGAGAGTCAGATGAAAAACGTGCTCATGATTACGATTGACGTAGCGGGAGGAATTGACGGGTTTGAAATGACCGTGCGTCACATCCGCGATGGCGACGGACTTGATCCACGTGATATGATTCTGAAGCACGAAAAGCGCCCTGAGGCGGACCATGAGTTCGAATGGCAGCCAGGGCGCCGCCGATGAACCGGCGATGTTCAGAAAAAACGATCCTCCCGGTCGCAGGACCCGCGCCAACTGGGCGGCTATGGCCGTCATCCAGTCGAGATAAGCCTCTTCCGTCAGGGAATCCTGATAACTGCGGTAGGACAGGCCGATATTATAGGGCGGCGACGTGATCACCACGTCCACGCTCCCCGCCTCCATGCGACGCAGCACCCGCAGGGAATCCCCCCGGATGAGCGTATGAGGCCCGACCTCTTCCCGACGCGTGCGGATGTGACAATCGCTGGAGACAGCGGCGGCTCGGGTCACGTCACGATGGACCTTCTCTTTGGGCGGTCGCCTGATGGAGCCCAGAGGCAACCATCGCTGCCATGCGTCATGAAGCTGCTGCCTAAATGATGCCCGGAACGACGGGTCAGGCGGCGCGTACCGAAGCAAGACGCCAGGATGCGCCCGAAACCGGCGCGCCGAAGATCCGCTCGAAACGCCACAGATCGGAGAACTCCGTGACGGACTCGGTTCCGACGAGCGGCTGGGCATCGCGGTCATGAAGAAGACTGATCTGACGGGAGACGATCAGCACGTCGATCGTCCCCTCCCTCTGACCGTCCGCCAGCGTCGTCAGGACAGCGTCCTGAATGGCCAGCGAGTTCACCGCGACGATTTCGGTTTGCTGGACCTGCTCCTCGGCTTCGCGCGCGTCGATCGCCGCTACAAAGTCCTTGCAGGCGGCTGGCGTGAGCGCATGCGCAAGCTTGTCGCGATCACCCATGGCGAACGCGGTGACGATCGCGCGGAAAGACGTCTCCGCGCCCCGGAGGAACTGCGTGGCCGAAAAGCCTGGATCGGCCTTTGCGATCTCGACCAGGATATCACCCACACGGGTGCCAGGCGCGGGGACATCGAACGACGCCGCGGGCTCGTCCGTTTCGGGTTTCGAAGAAGGAGGGACCACGGGCGCCACGGCAGCGGCGGGAGACACGGCGACCATGGGCTCGCTGCCCATCCTCCGGCCAAGCACGCCGCGCAGCCTGTAAGCCAGCAGCACGCTCACGATGCCGAATATGATGATATCGTACGGAATATGGGATAGCGCGGACATGGACAACGGAACTCGCAAAATACGGACGTCCCTTTAGTTAGGTTTTTGTCCGCGGCTTCACAACCGATACGCGTCGTTTTCTCTGCGTGTGTCGCGACGGCGAGAAAGCCCGATGGTTGAACCGCCGCCATCATTCGGCTGTTGGCGACTTCGCCGCTCCATGCTACCGCCGATGAAAGAATGCCTGCGTCGCCCCGGCGCGGGCATCGACGTCCTATCGAGAGAGCCTATGTCCGAGACCAATACGCCCCCCGCCAATGACGCCATGGAAAACGCCGGACCGCCGGGCATCCCGCTCACCATCAACCTGCAATACACGAAGGATCTTTCCTTCGAGGTGCCCGCGGGCGCAGCCATTTTCCGCACGCTGCGCAATCCTCCCCAGGTGGGCGTGAACATCGACGTGAAGGTCGAATCGCTCGAGGAAAACGACCCCGTTTACGAAGTCACGCTGGTCACGCGCGTCGAAGCCTCCGAAGCGCCTGAACAGGAAGGCGGCAAGCCCGGTCGCACGGTTTTCATCGCGGAGCTGTCCTATGCGGCCATCGTGACGTTGACCAACGCCCCTCAGGAACTGATCGAGCCACTCCTGCTGATCGAAGTACCCCGCCTGATCTTCCCGTTCGCTCGCGGCATCATCAGCGACATCACACGTGACGGCGGCTTCCCGCCCGTGGTGCTGGCGCCGATCGACTTCATGGCTCTGTGGCAGTCCAAGCGCGCGGCCCAGTTCCCGGAACCCGCCGGCCACGCCTGAACCGGCTCCGCGAAACCCTGACGCCCTGACGGCGGCGTCGGGGCTGAAAAGCCTGTAACGGCGTCCTTTTCAGGACGCCTTTTCTTTGCCGACCAGGCGAAAGATCGCGCCCTGACGGTCGTCACTGACCAGAATCGAGCCATCAGAAAGCGGCTGGACGTCCGCGGGCCGCCCGGTGACCTGACCATCAGGCGTCAGGAAATTCATCAGGACGATCTCTCCCTTCGCCGTGGCGGTTCCTGTGGTCGGAACGCGCGGCAACCCGATCACCCGGTATCCCGCATATCCCGTCCGGTTCCAGGAGCCGTGTTCCGCGATGACGACGCCTCCCCGAAGTTCCGGCATGGCCGTGCCCGTGTAAAACCGCATGCCCAGCGGGGCCAGATGCGCGCCGAGCCGCACCGCGGGAGGCGTATAACGCTCGCAAGGATGCCCCTGGCCGAGTTCCGGATCGGCAAGATCGCCCTGATGACAATAGGGGAAGCCGAAATGCGCCCCGACCTTATCCAGCCTGTTCAGCTCGTCACTCGGGAGGTCGTCGCCCAGATTATCGCGACCGTTTTCGGTAAACCAGAACGTGCCCGTGCCCGGCTGCCAGTCGAATCCGACCGTATTGCGAACCCCTGACGCGATCCGCTCGCGCTGCGAACCGTCGGCGTTCATACGCAGGATCGTCGCGAAATCAGGGCCGGTGTAACAGGCGTTACAAGGCGAGCCGATCGGGACATAAAGCTTCCCGTCCGGCCCGAATGCTATGAATTTCCAGTCGTGATCGCCCTCCTTCCAGGGAAGGTCGTTGACGATCACCTCTGGCTTCGCAGGGGCGTCGAGATGATGAAGAACGTCGCGTACGACCAGTATCCGGCGTATATCGGCGATATAAAGATCCCCGTTGCGGTAGGCGATTCCGGTCGGCATCTCGAACCCGCGCGCGATCACACGCACTCGGGTCGCTTTTGTCGGACTGAGCGGATCGTAAGACAAGGCATAAACATTTCCCGCCGTTTTCGACCCTACGAACATTAGCCCCGGCGGCCCCGCGGCGAACTCGCGGGCGGATGGTACGCCGGGTGCGAAAACGCCGACGCCATAGCCCGGAGCCACGGCGGGCAGGATCGGCGTCGCAGCGAATGCGGGCGTGACCCTCGCGAGAACGGCGAGAACGGAAAACGCCATCATCGCGACGGCGCTTCGCCTGCGCCTCACGCGCGACGCCCCACCTGGCTGACCCTGCGCCATTTTATCCTCCCTGCTTCCGCTTTCTTCCGATGTATGCCGGAGTCCTCGATCGCGCCTACGAAACTTGCTCACGACATTCGCCCGCGACATTTACAGAGGAAGCTTGTCAGGGACGCCCGAGAACATCAAGCAAAGCAGCCTGTCCCGGTTGACGCGCGACCTCGATAGTTTTCCAGTCCTCACGACGAAGCCCGGTCGCAACCTGCTCTGACAGGACGACCGCCCGGCACGCCCGGAGAGCGGGTCGCCACGCTTGCGCGGCAAGGTTAAAAGCGCGCGCCGTCGCTGCCGAAAAAAACAGAACGGCATGCGTTTCATGGGCGTCCAGCGCCTGAGACGCCTCATCGGAGAGCGTTCGGATGGGAGCGATCTCGTAGGCGATACGGCGCACGACATGCCAACCATTCGCACGCATTCGGGCGGCGAAATCCTGCCCAACGCGGCTGCCGGTCGGAAGCAGGATGCGTTCACCCCGTTGCGGTGAATAGCCGAGGAGATCCAGCAGGCTTTCAGCATCCCCCTGCGCCGCCCGAACCTGCGTAAAGCCGACATCGCGCGCGCGTTCGGCCGTCGCCGTGCCCACAGCCAGAATCGGACTGTCTGAAGGCAGCGCCGCCGCGCAGGCCGGAAGCGCCTGCCCGCTCGTCACCACGACACAGCGAAACACTCCCGGCGGCCTCGACATCGCTTTATGTCGGATCTCGAGCATCGGAGAGGCGATCGGTCGCCACCCGAGATCTTCCACCCGGGCGAGCGTATCGGACAGTCCCGGCTCCGGACGGGTGACGATCACGCATCGACCGGAGTTCATCGGTCTGGTCAGTTCGGCGCGATATCCGCGAAAATATCCGCGGGAGACTCCGCCCTGAGCGACGCGCCAAGCTCCTGACCGAGCCTGTACGCGTCCGCAGGCGCTCCGCGCACTTCACGGCGCAGAAGGAACGATCCATCTTCGCGTGCGACGAGACCCGTCAGAACGAGGTCGTAGGCACCCAAGGGGCCGGGCGAAACCTCCCCGTTTTCACGCGGGAGAAGCCGCGCATAACCACCGATCGGCGTGCGGCACGATCCGTCGAGAACGGCCAGCAGCGAACGCTCGGCGGTTGCGACCGCCCGGGCTTCAGGATCTTCGATGGCCGAAAGCAGGTCGAGCAATTCCTCGTCCGAAGAACGCGCCGTCACGCCCACGATGCCCTGTCCCGACGCGGGAAGCATGTCGGCGGGCGAGAGAATCACATCCGCCCGGTCTTCCATGCCAAGCCGACGCAACCCCGCCAACGCGAGCAACGTGGCGTCGCAAGCTCCTCCCGCCAGCTTGTCCAGACGCGTCTGGACGTTGCCGCGCAACAGGCAGAACCGCAGATCGGGCCGCCGGTGGAGCATCTGCGCCTGACGGCGCACGGACGAACAGCCGACCACCGCGTTCATCGGCAGGATATCGAGCGGGTCCGCGTCGGGCGGCAGCTTGGCCAGTTCGGCGCGCAGACGCGGATGAAGGATCAGGACATCCCGGGCATCTTCGCGCCGCAACGTGCAGGCCAGTTCCAGACCGGGGGGAAGAGTGGTCTCGAGATCCTTGAGGCTATGCACGGCAAAATCGATACGGCCCGCCGACAAAGCCTCATGTATTTCTTTCGAAAACAGCCCCTTGCCGCCGATTTCTGCGAGAGCACGCGAAAGGACCTGATCGCCGGTCGTGCTGATCTGGTGTTCCTGAAACGCGCCCATGTCCCGCAGAACAGGACAGAATCGCGTCAGCCGCGTGAGGAAAGCGCGTGTCTGGACCAGCGCCAGCGGAGAGCCTCGTGTGCCGACCCGCAGGGGAAGCGTCCGCTTGTGGGACGGCGGATGAGATTCGGCCTGACGTCGCATCGCTTCGGCGGCAACGCGTTGCAGGGAATCAGCCAGGGCGCTCACGGCCCCGATCTGCGGGTGTGCGTTCATGCGCGATACGTAGTCCACGCGCGCGGGCGTGAAAAGATGTCATATGCAAGGCTTTCCAAGCCTTCATCTGAGGGGCCGTCCGCCGTTCACACAGTCACTGGCGCGCTTCGCTCTCGCGTGGAGCGCGGCGCGCACGTATATCGGTCGTCATGACTGCCGATACACGACCTGATCTGCTTCCAGGAGGTCTGCTTTCCGGAGGCCTGCTTTCCGGGGGCGCACTCCTCGCCATTGAGTCATCATGCGATGACAGCGCATGCGCGATTCTGGCGGCGGACGGACGCATTCTTGCGGAAGCCGTGCATTCCCAGAACGAACACGCGCCGCTGGGCGGCGTCGTGCCCGAAATCGCGGCCCGCGCCCATCTCACGGTGCTACCCGGACTGGTGGCCCGCACCGTCGAACAGGCAGGCATGACACTCGGCGAGATCGGGGCTTTCGCAGCGACCACCGGCCCGGGCCTGATTGGCGGCCTGATCGTCGGAAGTTCCTTCGCCAAAGGACTGGCGATCGCACGGCAACGGCCTTTCATCGCCGTCAATCACATCGAAGCTCATGCCCTGACGCCGCGCCTGCCCGGCCTCTCATCGCCGCCGCTCTCCTTTCCCTATCTCCTGCTGCTGGTTTCGGGCGGCCATTGTCAGTGCGTCGCGGTTCGCGGCATCGGCAACTATGAAAAGCTGGGCGGCACGATCGACGATGCGGCGGGCGAGGCGTTCGACAAGGTCGCGAAACTGCTCGGCCTCGGCTGGCCGGGCGGACCGGCCCTCGAAAAGCTCGCGCGCGAAGGCGATCCAACAGCCGTGGCACTTCCCCGCCCGCTGATGGGACGCGCGGGCTGCGAGTTTTCTTTCTCAGGCCTCAAGACCGCCGTCGCACGCGTGCTCGCGCCTTATGGACGGGAACCCCTGCCGCGTCAGCACGCCGCCGATATCGCCGCAAGCTTTCAGCGCAACGTTGCGGACGTCATGGCCGATCGTGCCGAAAACGCGCTGGGCATGGCGCCGGACGCTTCCGCCCTCGTCGTCGCCGGAGGCGTGGCGGCGAATGGCGAACTGCGCGCAAGACTCGAAACTGTCGCGCATCAGCATGGCATCCGCTTCGTTGCGCCGCCGTTGCGCCTGTGCACCGACAATGCCGTCATGGTCGGCTGGGCAGCCCTCGAGCGTCTGCGCGCGCGCTCGACCCTCGATCTCGGCATGGAGGACGAACTGGCCGTCCTTCCCCGCCCTCGCTGGCCGCTGGATGAACTGGTCCCCGTTCACGCATGAAAATCCGGCACGCCTGAAAATCCGGACAGACAGGCGGAAAGCCTTGCCCGGAACATCCGCTTCTGGACGCCGGAGCCGCGCCGCCATACGAAGACCGGCATGAACTACCGACATGCCTATCACGCCGGCAACTTCGCCGATGTGATGAAACACACCCTTCTGCTTTCTCTCCTCGCGGCCCTCGGACGCAAGGACGGCGGTTTTGCCGTACTCGACACCCATGCGGGTTGCGGTCTGTACGACCTGTCTGGCGAGGAAGCCGAAAAAACGGGAGAATGGCGTGATGGCGTCGGGCGTGTTCTGGACAGCGACGCCGAAGTTCTCGCGCCCTATCTCGCGACGATACGCCGCCTCGGAGCACCGGCGTGCTATCCCGGCTCGCCCGCGCTCATCGCCGACGCTCTGCGCCCTCAGGACAGGCTGATGGCCTGCGAACTCCATCCCGATGACGTGCGGCCATTGCGGCGCCTCTTTCGTGGCAACGCGCAGGTCGCGGTTCACCATCGGGACGCGTATGAGGCCATGCGGGCGCTGCTGCCGCCGAAGCCCCAGAAGCGAGGCCTGGTGCTCATGGACGCTCCGTTCGAACAGACCGACGAATTCTCCCGGCTCGCCAGCGCGATCGTGGAGACGCGAGAGCGCTTCCCGACGGGAGTCATCGCGGTGTGGTATCCCATCAAGCACCGCGCGCCCGTCCGCGCCTTCTTCGATACCCTCCGCGACCAGGGACAACGCGCGCTCCTCGCCTGCGAACTGAATCTTCGGCCGCCCCTCGATCCCGCGCGTCTGAATGGCAGCGGCCTGCTGGTCGCGCGGCCACCTTATCGTTTCGACGAAGAAGCCGCTTCGATCCTTCGTGCGTTGACCCCATTGCTGGCCCCGGAAAACGGCGAAGCTTCTGTAGAATGGATCGCGGAGGAATAGGATGGCGGAGCGTCATATCGCGATTATCGGAGCGGGTGCCTGGGGGATCGCCCTGGCCTGCGCCGAGGGTCTTGCGGGACGCCGCGTCACCCTGTGGATGCGCTCCCCCGTGGCCGGAACGGTGCGCAGCCTGCCGCGACTTCCCCAGATTTCCCTGCCGGACAACGTTTCCGTGACGGGCACGTTTCCACTCGACGCGGACCTCACACTGCTCACGGTACCGCTGCAAACCCTGCGATCCGTGGCAGCCCGCCTGCCTGGCACGTCTCCGCTCGTCGCATGCTGCAAGGGTGTGGAAAACGTTACTGGCGCGCTGCCTCTGGACATTCTGGCCGAAACACAGCCGCACCGGTCGCACGCGATGCTCTCGGGTCCGAATTTCGCCATCGAGATCGCCGGCGGTCTTCCCGCCGCCGCAACGCTCGCGGCAGCGAGGCTGGACGACGCCCGACGCTACGCCGCCCTGCTCTCCACGCCGACGTTGCGCCTATACGCCAGCGATGACCCGCTGGGCGTGCAGATCGCCGGCGCCGCGAAAAATGTCGTGGCGATCGCTGCCGGGATCGCGATCGGAGCTGGACTTGGCGAAAATGCCCGTGCCGCCCTCATCACCCGCAGTATCGTGGAAATCGGGCGACTGACGGAAGCATTGGGCGGCAAAGCCGCCACCATCGCCGGTCTAAGCGGCCTTGGGGATCTGATATTAACGTGCACAGGCGCAGGTTCACGGAACTATAGTCTCGGTATTGCTTTGGGACAGGGCGAGACACTCGACACAATCCTTCGCAGCCGGACGACGGTCGCGGAGGGCGTGGCGACGGCTCCCGCGCTGCTTGCACTCGCACGCAGACACGGCGTCGATATGCCCGTCACGAATGTCGTGGCGCGGTTTCTCGACGGCGGTATCGATCTCGCTCGGGCGCGAGAGCTTCTTCTCGAACGCCCGCCCACCGTGGAGTGACACGGTGCCTGGATAAGGACTTCTGACCCGATCATGTGGATGCGAAACGAAAAGCTGCGCCGTTTCATCGGTGGTAATTCCCTGGCCCGCTCGCTCACCTGCGGTCTTCAGAACCGGCTTCAGATGAGTCTTCTCGCCGGTCACAAGAAACCCGTCACCATCGAGCGCCTGCGAGACGCCACGCGACGCAGTGCTTCCCTGCTCAGCAGTGACGAAGCCTTCATGCTTCACGAGTTCGCCCAGGCCCAGGCCGCGCTTCCTGGCGTCATGGCGGAGTTCGGTGTCTATCAGGGCGCATCAGCCGCCGTGTTGTGTGCCGCCAAGGGTAGCCGCCCACTGCATCTGTTCGATACGTTCGAGGGCCTCCCTGAGCCCTCGACAAAGGACGGGAAAGTTTTCAGCAGCGGGCAGTTCAAAGGCACGCTCCCGCGCGTGAAGAATGCGCTCCGGGGCTATACGGATGTGCATTATCATCGCGGTATTTTCCCTGAGACCGCGCATGGTCTGGAAGACCTGCGCTTCAGCTTCGTTCACCTCGATGTGGATCTTCACGACGCCACGCTCGCCGGGCTGGAGTTTTTCTACCCCCGCATGGTGCCGGGCGGAATCATTCTGACGCACGATCATTCCATTATCGAAGGCGTAGCGCGCGCTTTCTCGGAGTTCTTCGGAGACAAACCGGAACGCGTCATCGAACTTGCAACGACGCAGGCGATGGTCATTCGCAGCGCACCTGCGGAAGCCGGGAAACTGCGCGAGCAGCAGCCATGGATGCCCGGTATCGTCAATGGCGGTCGAGCCGCCTGAATCCGCACTTCCAAGCTCCTTCCGTAACCAGCGATTTCGCACGAACAGCCGCGTGCACAGGACCGGTTGCCGATAGCCCTATTGATAACGAAACGAATGGGGGTCACATTCGCGGTCTTGATCCGTGAGAACCCCCCAGGAGCCGATGTCAGAGACCCGTCCCGACGCCTTCAAACGCAATCTTGGCCTTCTCGATCTCACGATGATCGGCTTTGGCTCGATTTTCGGGTCGGGCTGGCTCTTCGCCGCCGCGCATGTCGCGGACGTGGCTGGTCCCGCCAGTATCCTGTCCTGGATCATCGGCGGCGTCGCCGTCCTGCTGCTCGGCGTTATTTACTGTGAACTCGGCGCTGCCCTGCCCGTCGCGGGCGGTGTCGTCCGTTTTCCCGAAACATCCCATGGCCCGGTCGCGGGTTTTTTAATGGGTCTGATCACGACCATCGCTTTTACGAGCCTGATCGCCATCGAAATCGTGGCCGCGCGTCAATATGCTGGGGCTTGGATTCCCGGCCTCAACAGGGATGCGGCCGGAAATCCGACACTGACGGGCTGGTGCCTCCAGACGGCGGTCCTCGCCGTTCTCTATGCGATCAACCGGCGTGGAATCGCCACGTTCGCGCTCATCAACAACATCGTCACCGTTTTCAAATTCTGCGTGCCGGGGCTGGTCATCATTCTGTTGCTCGCCCACATGCACGGCGCGAACTTCTCGGCTCATGGCTTCGCCCCTCATGGCGCTTCGGGAGTTCAGGTCGCCGTTTCCACGGGCGGCATCATTTTCGCCTATCTCGGGCTGACGCCGATCCTTGCGGTCGCCAGCGAGGTCAAAAATCCCCAACGCACGATTCCGATCGCCCTCGTAGCATCCGTGGCGCTTTCCACCCTGGTGTATGTCCTCCTGCAGACAGCGTTCATCGGTAGTCTTCCGGCGTCGGAACTGGCCAATGGCTGGAATGACATTTCCAGCCATCTTCCCCTGCCTTTCCACGATATCGCGGTTGCTCTCGGACTGGGGGCACTGGCAACGCTGGTCGTCATCGACGCCATCCTGTCACCGACCGGTACCGGCAACATCTATCTCTCCGCGACGCCGCGCGTCGTCTATGCGTGGGCGAAAGGCGGCACGCTTCCTGCCCTGTTCAGCCGCGTGGACGCGAAAACCGGCGTCCCCGGCCCCGCGCTTGCCCTGAGCTTCGCACTGGCGCTCTTCTGGACCCTGCCCTTTCCGTCGTGGCAGGCCCTGATCTCCGTCGTCTCCTCAGCCCTGATGCTCAGCTATGCCCTCGCCCCCACCAGCGCGGCAGGATTGCGACATAGCCGCCCCGACATGGCGAGACCTTTCCGCGTTCGCGGCTTCGGCCTCCTCTCTCCGCTCTCTTTCGGCATCGCCACACTGATCGTGCTCTGGGCAGGCTGGAACACGCTACGCTGGCTGATGCCGACGGTCATGGTTCTGGCGCTGGCCTTGATGGCCTGGCGCGCGACAACCGGCGGCAGGACCCTGCTGCGGGCCGATATACGCAGCAGCAGCTGGATGCTCGTCTATTTTCTTGGACTGTTTGCTCTTTCATGGGCAGGACCATTCGGCGGCCGCAGCCTCATGAATACGGCGGGAACAGACGTCGCGGGCATGATCGGCGCCTTTGCTCTCCACGAATGGGCGCGTCGCGCAGCCATTCGCTGAACTCCTATTCTTCAGATTTTCTGGAGGACGATCATGACCTGCGGCAGTCGCACCGGATTGTCGAGAAACTCAACCAGACGGAACAGACTGCCCCACTGCTTGACCACGTAATTCCGGGGAATAATCGCCTCGCCGTAATGCGCCTGCGGATGAGGTGCCTGAACGGACGCGGCATGCAGAAACATTCCGGCTTCATAACGTGAATTCGCGTGGGCCTCATCCGTGAAACTGTCCGCACACGCTTCATACCATCCGTGCTCGAGACGCATTCCCGAAGCCCGACGCGCTCTCATTTCGGCACAGAATCCGATGAACCGGCGACTTTGGGTCGTCAGAATGGCGATACCCCCCGGTCTAAGCAGGCGATGAAACTCGCGGATCCAATGACCGGCGAGAAATTCGTCCAGATGCGAAAATACGGACCAGGAGGTAATGAGGTCGAATGTGCCATCTCCCATCAGCAGGGGGGGCACCAACTGGCAAGACAGGAAATTCAGAGCCGGATTGCAGCGTCGCGCCTCGATCAGGAATCGCGATGTCGAATCCACCCCGAACAGATTGTCGGGGCGCACGTCTTTCATGAAAAGGCGCGTCACGCGTCCCCAGCCGCAACCGAAATCGAGAACCCGCGTCTCCGGCATCACGGGGCGGCCGACATAGGAACAATAGGCCTTGATCTCACGATAAAATACATGAGCCTCGTGTAGCGACACCTCTCCGCTATGGCCGTGAATCTCGCGCTGGAGATCATCGGGCGGGAAGCGCGGCATATGCGCGCCATCTATTTCAGGAATCTGGAGAGACGATACCAGAATGGAAAGCCAGTCCTCGTCGCTTCGGTTCTTAAACGTATCGAACACGGCGGAAGCGTCAGGAGCCTGAAACATCAAACCACACCTGTTCTGTTAACGAAGACACGAACGATGACGAAGCATCAGAAAACCATCCCACAGGATGGCTGGAATTTCTCTCAGACGCCAATAGACCCGATACACATAATCATGATCACCGCGTTCGCGCCGTTCTTCAAGCGCCCGCATACAATACACTTTCCAGCCGAGCATCCGCATCAACAAGGCGCAACGCGGCAGATGATAGCGACTGGAACATACCCATACAGGCCCTGCATATCCCCGCGCACGCAGAAAATCGTTGCAGAACACAACCGAGTCGAACGTATCGGTCGCCTGATCTTCGAGCCATACTTCAGATCCTGACACTCCGTTTGCCTTGAGAAGCGCCGCCATGATCGCGGCCTCACTCGGCCCGGAACGCTTCTGACGGTGGCTGACACCGCCGGTCAGGAGAATCCGTGCGTCCGGATGATCAGAAGCAAATCGCGCCGCAGCGGCGACCCGAAGCCGCATCGCCCTGCTGGGCGTATTATCCGCTCTGGGAGCCGCCCCGAAAACAATCACCAGTGATGCGTTCAACGCGGGATCAGACGACCCCGCTGCCAGGATTCCGCCGCATCTTCAGGATCAACGCCTTCAACCCTGATCAGATAATCCAGAGCACTCATGACCTTGTTGCCGAGCATCATCTCCGAAAGCTCGTCGATCATGTCGGAGTCCAGGCGTGACGCCACACTCTCGCGCAAAATCATACACGCCCGCATTTCCCGACCGAGCCGAAATTCCGGATCCTCAATCTGGTGCAAAACGTCGGCATGGAAAAGCGCATGAGGCTGTGCCAGCGCCACAATGCACGGCCTCGCCTCCGAAAACCGGATCACACGATCGTAAATTTCCTCGTCATCGACGATCTCGATGGAAACCCCGCGCAACGCAGGAAGCGTCTCCAGGGCGGCCTGAACGACAGGCGCAAGCTCGGGAGTCGTGATGACGCAGGCCACGTCGCCCGTGCCAATCCTGTCGATCGGCGGCAGGGGAGTCGTAGCAGCCCATAGATTCTGCGGCAGATACAACTCGCCCAGGGACCTGAAACCGGCGTTGACGAGCTTTTCGTCACGAGGGAGCCAGACGGAAACGAGCAGATCGATCTCGCCCGCTTCCAGCATATCCGGAAGTTCATCCGGAGACGCATCGACGAACGACACATCCATTTCATAGGCATCGAGCACCCGCGCTACGGCTGCCGCACATCCGGCATGCAATGTGTCGCGCAAGTGGCCGAGCGTTATGCTGGTCATGGATGCGTACTCCTCGTGAAGACTTCAGAATGTGGTGTCACACCACCCCTGCCACTTTTTGGCAAGCCTAGAGCGCGGCAGGAGTGGAAGACATTTTTACCAGATCTTCACGCGTTCTTCCGGTGTCAGATACAGCTTCTCACCCGGCTTCACGTCGAACGCCTTGTACCACGCATCGATATTGTGCATCGGGATGTTGACGCGGGCCTGCGGCGCCGAATGCGGATCGACCGTCGCATAATTGCGCGCCGCATCGTCACGCACCTTCTCGCGCCAGACCTGGGCCCAGCCCAGGAACACGCGCTGGTCACCCGTCAGGCCATGAACGACCGGCGCGGGCTTGCCATGAAGAGAAGCGTGATAGGCGTCGAGCGCCAGCGTCAGACCACCAAGGTCGGCGATGTTCTCGCCCATCGTCAGCTTGCCGTTGAGATGCGTGCCCGGCACGACCTCGAACGCGTCATACTGCTTGCCGAACTTGTCCGCGAGCGCCTGGAAGCGCTTGACGTCCTCGTCCTTCCACCACTGGTGAAGGCGGCCATGCTCGTCGAACTGACGGCCCTGGTCGTCGAAGGAGTGGGTCATCTCATGGCCAATCACACCACCGATCGCGCCGTAATTGACGGCGGCATCGCCTTTCGGATCGAAGAACGGCGGCTGAAGGATCGCAGCGGGGAACACGACTTCAACCTGCGTCGGGTTGTTGTAGGCGTTCACGGTCTGCGGCGTCATGAGCCACTCTTCGCGATCGACGGGCTTGCCGAAGTGGCTCAGTTCGTACTGCCATTCGAAGGCGCTCGAACGCTCCATGTTGCCATAGATGTCGCCATTCTTGACGACCAGGCCGTCATAGGTGCGCCACTTCGCGGGATAGCCGACGATGATCAGGAAGTTGTTGAGCTTCTGCTCGGCCGCGTCACGCGTCTCGGGCGCCATCCACGTAACATGATGCAGTCGCTCGGCGAAAGCGGCCTTAACCTGCTGGGTCAGTTCCGTGATGCTGGCCTTGGCCGAAGGCGGGAAATACTTGTCGACATACACCTTGCCGATCGCAAACCCCATGGCGCGGCCCGTTGCGCCGACAGCGCGCTTCCAGCGCTCCGACAACTGCTGCTGGCCGTTCAGCTCATGAGCATTGAACTCGAAATCGGCCTGCACGAAGGCCTTTGAAAGCGCCGGGGCGGCGTTGTCAGCGAGATGGAAGGCCAGCCATGCCCGGATGACATCGAGATCCGCCGCCTTGATGACCTTCGCGGTTCCGGCGACGGCGCTGGGCTCGTCGACAATGATCCGGGTTCCGGAGATATCGCTGGTCGGAAGGCCAGCCGCCTTGAACAACGTGATCCATTCGATGCCTGGCGCACTCTTGGACAGGTCGCCGATCGTCGTGGGATTGTAGGTCTTGACCGGATCACGGCGATCCACGCGCGCCCACTGAATTTTTGCGATCTCGGTTTCGAGCGCCACGACCTTCGCCGCCGCGTCCGCCGGATTCTCCCAGCCGACGAGACCCAGCATCTTGGCAATATAGGCCTGATAGGCCGTTTTCTTTTTCGCGAATTCCGGTTTTAGATAATAGTCGCGATCCGGGAGACCGAGACTACCCTGACCGATTTCAAGCGCATTCTGCGTTGGGTCTTTGGCGTCCGGACCAATTCCAACGCTGAAAGGATTGAACTGGAACGAACTCTGTGCCCTGCCGAAAAGTTCGGCGAGGGAAGCGGCGTCATGGACGGCCTTCACCTGATCCAGATCGCCCTTCAGAGGCGTGGCGCCGAGCTGTTCGGCCCGCGCTTCGTCGAGGAACGTCGCGTAATAGACCCCGAGCTTGGCTTCCGTCGTCGTCGGATCACCCGCCGGAGCGGTTTTGCCCGCAGCCGTCAGAATACCCTGAACGCGCTCGCGCGCGACATCGGCGAGGATCGAAAACGGACCGAACGTCGATTTGTCAGGGGGGATCTGGATATGATCGAGATAGGTGCCGTTGGCATAGCGAAAGAAATTGTCGCCAGCCTTGACGCTCTTGTCCATCCCGGCGACATCGAAGCCCCAACCGTTCTTGTAGGGCTGAACCTTCTCGGAAGCGGCGTGAGCCGATGCGCCGCCATTCAGGGCGATCGCACTCACTGCGGCCAGAAGACCCAGAAAACGCGTGCGTTTAACAGAATTCACGTTCTGTATGCTCCTATACATGCATTCAATCCTAGCGAAAGCAGGATATTGCATCACAGCATACAGTTTGTTTCAGCGTTGCACAGATACCAACGTCGGAATTTAGCGCTCCCGGAAATTAACGGCCCCGACGCTTGCCATGTGAAGCGGACGGCGCGGACACTGCCTGCACGGAGAAATCAAAAACGACCACCTTTTCAAGATAGGGGGCCGCAAACTGCTTGAAAGCTTCATGAGCCGGATCAAAATAGGCCGAATCTGTAATGACCGGCTTGCCGACGTAGTAATTCCTGTCTCCTTCCGAACGGAAGGTCAGCAGGAATGCCTGCTGAAGACCGTCATCCGTGCCCTCTCCGCTCGTCTGCATGCCTGTCTCGATCGACACGACCAGAGGCTTGCCATCGGCACGACGGGAGTCCTGAGCCAGATGCAGGAATCGAGCCGTCACCTCGGAACGCTGCGCGGGGGTGCTGGAAGACTTGTAGCGGAACATCACAATATGACGCAGTGTCCCCTCGTGCCAGTTCGGCGCCGTGAAGGCCGCCAGACCGACCTGTGCCGCAAGCTGCTGGAGCGAGACGGTGGACGCGGAAGGCGTGGCTCCGACCGGAACGGGTCCATAGGAGGCGATCGGAAGCGAGTAGGGATCGGCTTTCGCGCCTGTCGCAAAGAAAGAGCAGGTGGCGAGCACGACTGCGGACGCCATGCCGCATGACGTACGAAAACTGGGACGATAGGTCATCAGAATAACTCCGACTCTCGACGACGGGTTCACGTTCCATCCTAACCCAATTGGGGGAGCCGGAATGTAAAAAACATAACAGATTATTCCACGCGCCGTTACAGGCTTCTCACCGCCGGACTCTCCCCACTGGCTTCTTACTGGGCCGGCGCCACCTTGCGGAACTTGCGCAGCCGCATCTGGATCAGCGCATACATCGCGCGCGAGGTGAGCGCCTGGAGCCGTGAGTGAGGCGTCAGACCGATCGTCTTGAAAATCATGCTTGTGACACGTTTGATATGATGTGGCTGATAGACGCCCATCGCGCGAGACATGTAGGCCGCGATGCATTGCTCGTGATTGTAAGGACGATCGGCAGATTCGTTGGTTGTGTAATAGGCGGTGGCGAGTTCGTCGTCCTCACTCTCGGTCACACGCCCCAGGGCAATACGCGTGCGCGCCAGGACACCGAGCTTCTCGCGTTTGAGATAGCGGTGCATGTGATCGTAGAAGAGCTTGAAATGACGATATTCGTCTGCCGCGATCTGTTTGCAGAGCGCCTTAAGCACGGGCTCGTCAGTGGCATCGGCAAGGGCCGTGTAAAACGATGACGTTCCCGTCTCGACCATACATCGGGCAATCAACTCGCCGCAGCGTGATCCTCGAATCGAAGCATCCACGTCCTGCTCGATGTGATAGGTCGCGCGATAGCGGGCGAAGGCTTCCATGTAATCCCACGTGGGGTCGGCGAGCATCGCCCATTTCCCCAGAGCGTCGCCGTGCTGCACTTCCTCGACGGCCCAGTTATCCGCGGCCGCGCGAAAATCAGGATCGCCAACGAAGACATTGCCGAGATAGATCGCGTAATCAAGGCCATTGCGCTCGACCACCGCCGCAGCTTTCACCACAGGAATGATGTCCGGATCGACCTTCGATACGTCGAACGCATCCCAGTCAAGCTGTTCGATACGCCAGTGTTTCATGCCCGGCTCCATGCCACGTTCCGACCCGTTTGGGTAGCAACTTGCGCAAGTTCAGGTGACAAATATGCCCGCGCTGTGGCATCGCTGCGTGCCCCGGTGCAGTTCGCACCTCTTTTTTCAAGGTTTACGGAGCTCCGCATGTCCGACGTCATGACCCGCCCGGAAAGCGGCACGCACGCCGCCTCGCCCCTTCGGAGCGCCCACCCTTCGCATCCCCAACCCTGGCACCCGGAAATCCGGCATGACTGGACACGTGAGGAAGTCGCTGCCGTCATCGCCCTGCCCTTTCCCGAATTGATCTACCGCGCGCAAACCGCCCATCGGGCTTTTTTCGATCCCACAAAAGTACAGATCTCAACGCTTCTTTCGATCAAGACAGGCGGCTGCCCCGAAGACTGCGCCTACTGCCCGCAGAGCGCCAAGCATGAGGACGGCGTAAAGGCCGAAAAGCTCATGGCCGTGGAGAAAGTTCTGACCGAAGCCCGCGCCGCCAAGGCGGCAGGCGCCGGACGCTTCTGCATGGGCGCGGCATGGCGCTCACCGAAAGAACGCGATCTCGACACCGTCTGCGCCATGATCGAGGGGGTGAAGTCGCTTGGACTGGAAACATGCGTGACGCTCGGGATGCTCGACGCCCATCAGAGCAAACGTCTTCGCGATTCCGGTCTCGATTATTACAACCATAACCTCGATACCTCACCCGAATACTACGACAAGATCATCTCGACCCGGACTTACCAGGAACGACTCGATACCCTCGAAAACGTGCGGAACGCAGGCATCAACGTCTGCTGTGGCGGGATCGTCGGCATGGGAGAGGCCCCCGATGACCGCGCGGGCCTGCTCGCCACCCTGGCTTCCCTCCCCCAGCATCCCGAAAGCGTGCCGATCAACATGCTGGTCCGGGTTGCCGGGACGCCTCTCGCCGAAGCCGATGCGGTGGATCCCCTGACCTTCGTGCGGATCATCGCGGCGGCGCGCATCACCATGCCTGCGAGCCATGTGCGCCTCGCCGCCGGACGCGAACAGATGAGCGACGAGACCCATGCTCTGGCCTTTCTCGCGGGAGCCAACTCGATTTTCTGCGGCGACAAGCTCCTGACGACGCCAAATCCCGCCGAACATCGTGACCGGCTGCTCCTCAAGGCACTGGGGATGACTCCCATGACCGAAGGTCACTGATCGCAGTCCACCAGGGCATTTTTTGCGAAAGATGCCCCTTCCACGCCACGTCGTGACGAAGACCTATCGGACTGCCTTTACAAGTCCGCAAGTTCTCCGTAGCAATATGCGAATGGTTCGCAGTTCGCCCGCTCCGAAGATTACCTCGCGACCGCCCTCTCTCTCCTGGCGGCGGTCCTGCATGTTGATCGCCGTCATCACGCTCGCCTATGCGACTTCATGGCTGGTCGTTGCGGATTTCGGCCATCTCACCCACCCACCCCGGCGCGACGATTTCCTGATCGGACAGACGCTCGCCACGGCCCTCATCCCCCTCTCGATTCTGATCGGATTCGGCTGGCGTCGCGACGGGCGGGGCGTGATCGCGCTGACAGCGTTTTTCCTCGCCGCGCTGCTGACATGGCTATGGCTGAAATGACGAGAGTGGCGACCGATACGCTCCGCGGACGCATGGGCTGGCTGCATCGCTGGGTCGGGTTCCTCGGAGGTCTCGTCATCCTCGTCATTTTCGCCGGTGGCACGCTCACGTCCTTCGACACCGAGATCGGCCGCTGGATGCAGCCCGAAATCCAGAGAACGACACGCATTCCCCTCTCCGATACACTGGTCGAGGCCGCGCGCGCGCGCGTTGAAACCCTGCGGCAGCAAGGGCAGAACGCTTCCATAGATCTCCCGACGGAGCGCGACCCGGTCCTCCGCATCCGCTACGGCAAAGCCGACGCGGCCGTAAAGGAAGCCCTCGATCCCGAGACGGGCGACGCCCTGCATGCCCGTCAGACCGTGGGAGGACAGTTCTTTTACGATCTTCACTTTACGCTCGACCTCGGCCACGATCTCGGTCGGCAGGTTGTCGATTGCGCGGGTATCGCGCTGCTGGTCGCGATTGGCTCCGGCCTCGTCATTCACCTCCGTTCGCTCTTCTCCGATCTCCTGATTTTTCGTCCCTTCGCGGCCCGGCCACGGGCGTGGATGGACCTTCATGTGCTTTCAGGCATCCTCGTTCTGCCGTTCCTCATCTCGACGGCTTATACGGGCGTTGTCGCGCATTCCGGCGCGATCCTGCCCGATCTGCGCGGCGGCCACCAACCGCCAGAAAAAGCCGTTTCCTATGACATTCCCGATCTCAGGCCGATCCTGGCCCAGGCCGAACGGATTTACGGCCCCGGGCATGTGGGTTCTCTGCTGTTCGGCAGGAACGGCGTGACGGCCACGCGCGCCGACAGCGCGACCTTTCTGCTCATGCGTGACGAGGCCGATTTCAGCCCGACGGGAGAGTTGCGCCGCACCGTTCATCACGGCGATGCGGTTTCCATCTCCCAGCAGGCGTTCCGCGGGGTGCATTTCGCTCGGTGGGTGCCGCTGCCTCTGCGCTGGATGTATTTCGGTTCCGGTCTCGCAGGCGCGGGGCTCATGACAAGCGGCCTGATCCTGTTTCTGCTCCGTTACCGCCGCACGAAAGAGAAAGACGCGCTCTTCGCTGTCGCCGAAACTCTCGCCATGACGGTCATTCTCGGATTTCCCGCCTCGGCACTGTTCCTGCTCTGGATGAACCGTCTGCTTCCGATCGATTTTCCGATGCGGTCACTCTGGGAGTGGCGAAGCTTCTTCGCCATGGCCGTGACGGTCTTCACGGGAGCGCTCATCGGCAGTTTCCGCCGGAAGAGCCTCTTCGCATGGCGGGGATTTCTGGCCTGGATCGGGTGTCTGGGACTTGCCCTTCCGCTCCTCGATAGTCTGACCCGTCCAGGCTGGACCGCCCATCTGGGAGCCAACGTATTCGTCGCCGTCGACGTGGTGGCCGCCCTCGCAGGCGTGGCGGCACTCTACGCCTGGACCCGTCTGCCTCCGGGGCGTCAGGCATGACAATCGCCCTATCCATCCTACTCTGGACTCTCGCCTTTCTGGCGCATACGCAGCGTCAGCCCAGGATCCTGCGTCTTCTGGGCCAACACAAAGCGTTCGCGCCCGGAATTCTGCTGCTCGTCAGCATCCTGCTGCCAGCGGCCGCGCTCGGCGCGTGTCTGGCCGCCTATGGCGGTGTCGGCCTCGAATACTGGATCGGCACGATGACGCTGGGAGGCGTCATTGCCGCCATGGGACTTACCGTGCAGGCAAGTCGCTCGGAGCATCCCTCGAAACAGCCTTGACCTGAGGCATCTGGGCTTCGCTCTGCGCAGCGCGGGTCGTGAATTCGGCTTCCAGATCAGTGCGTCCCGCCGCATGGGCCGCGCGCGCCGCGAGACGCAGCGCACGCGTCATGCCGCGATAATCCAGCATGCCACGCCGGAGGTCGGCCGCCCCGGCCGCTTCATTCCAGGCTGCCTCCGTCTGACCGTTCGAGAGATCGAGCCGGCTTGCAAGCTCCTTGTGATCCGCTTGCTCGTGAACGGGCGCACGCGGATCGCCGGAGATCACGCCGAGGCTGCGTGCGACGACATCGGGGCGCCCAAGCGTATCGGCCGACAGACCCGCCAGAAAGGCGGCCCTCTCCCGCAATCCTGGCTCGACGCCGCTTCGATCCGCGACGGCGGCGGCCTGCCGAAGCGCGTCCTCATAATGACCCGCACGGTATTGGGCGGCGGCCTCCACAACGCTCAGATCCACGAGGCTGCTGACATCGACGCCACGAAGCGCGAGATCGGCCCGCGTCCGGGATACGGTCTCCAGCGCCTCATCGGGTCGACCAAGGGTCAGCCGTGCCACGGCCAGATTGAAACCCGCATCGTGCAGCGCGGAGACATCATCTCTCAGAAGCGCCCGCTTGTAGGCGGCCTCATATTCGCTCACGGCCTGACCGGGATGTTCGAGATCGAAGGACGAATGTCCGACATCCATGTCATTCTCGAAGGCGTCGTCCACACGCGGAAAAGTCTTCTGCGCCGATGAACAGCCGCCCATCAGCAGGACCGTCGCAACGCTGCACTTCATGAACCGCTTCATGGCCGTATGTCCCGAGGCGCAAGCCGTTGAGGCTTCTGCACGCTCCCATGGCCGCCCAGAAGCCACAGGCCGCGCAGCTGATCGGTAAGCTTTTTCAGGCTGTCCGCCGTCGCCTGCGCCTGCGTCAGAAGTGCGGGAAGCTGCGCCGTCGCATCGTCCGCATGATGCAGGGCGCTGTTCACAGTGGGGGTCATTTTCCGCAGCGCACCGCTCGTATCGCGCAGATTGCGCATCGTTCCATCGGCTTTCGTCAGCACACCACCCACCTGCCCTTCGATGGGTTTCAAACGCTCGATCGTGTCCTGAAGCGTTGCCACCGTCGCGTCCGCGCGCCTGAGCAGCGCATCGTCCACGAGCAGCCCGCCCACAGTGCCTTTCCCGGCTTTTACGTTGTCCGCGACCGCTTTGAGATCCGCGGTGATGGCCTGCGCGTTATGCATGACGGGCACGATATTCGTACGGATGTCATTCAAGGTCGAGGTGATCATGTCCGCCGGATTGGCTTCGATCTTCGCCGACAGTTCGGCGAACTGCCAGTCCATGACGGTCCCTTTCCCGCGCGACAGATCGATATAGGACGCTCCGGCCACGACGAAACGCCGCCGGATCGTCGCCGTGCTGTCGCGCCGGATGAAGCTCTTGAACTGCGGGTCGATGTTGGCGACCGCATACATCCGGCTTTCCTGGTTGAGATGCACGGCGCTGATGGAGCCCACGCGAATGCCCATGAGTTCCACGTCGTTGCCGACGGCAAGACCCGCGACCCCGCTCTCCGGCAGGACCAGCCGCAGACGCGCGGGAGGCGAAATCCAGTCATGGAGCACCCCGGCTTCGATCACCGCGGCGACGAACAGCCCGATGCAGAACAGAACGAACGCCCCGACAAGTTCGTCAGCGTAGCGAACGCGAAGCAAAGGCTGCTCACGATCATGATGGCGTATACGCAGCATCAGACACCTCGCATGGGAATGAGACCTTCATCGAGAAGGAGAAAATGGTGGGTGGCCTGCTTGAGATACGAGTTCCAGACGTCGTCGTTCCGTGCGAACCAGATGACGGCCGTGCCCTCATTCCGCGCGTGAGTCAGAACGCCGAGAAATGTATCCAGCAGTTCGGGCGTCTCGGGCCCTACAGGCTCTTCCAGCAACAGCAATGACGGATCCCCCATGAAGGCGCGCACCAGTGCGGATCTCCGCAGGTCCAGCGTCGAGAGACGCCCCGGCGCGACGGTGGGCAGACCCGGCAGGCCAAACCGCACGGCAAGACGCGACGCCTCTTCGACCAGTTGGTCTTCAGGCGTGGTCGTATGGTGCAGAACCGGGGTGAGAATGTTCAGATGCGTGCCGAACATGTCGACCCAGGCACCGATCTGGGCGATGCGTCCGATGCGCGCGCGCAGGGCCCATTGTTCCTGCACCTCGAGTTGCGTCCAGTCGAGACCCATGCATCGCAGCGTGCCCGAATAGAGCGGCACCATTCCGGCGCACAGATCCCCGAACAGCCCGGAACGCTCCCGGTCGCGCGACCGGATCAACGCGCAGTCACCCGGCATGAGGCGCAGATCGTAAGCGACCGACATCAGGCCCGCCTGGTCGAAAGCAGGCCGGGCCTGACGCATCTCGATGACAGGTTCAGTGGAACGCATTCAGGCAAATCCTACCGTCAACGCCACGTTGATCACCATGAGAACCATGATTCCACGCGCAAAACCTCGCGGCATCAAGGTGGCGATGTCATCATCGCGTGTCACGTCCATACCCGTCAGCGTGCAGGAGAGGCTGACGAAGAAACCGCTGAGCAGAAATTTGAGCGGGATCGAGACGTAATCCCGCGGCTCCAGCGCACGAAGAATATCATAGAGAAAGGACCAGATGGACTGCGTGACGATATTCTCCGCCCAGCAGACGATATAGCCCACCGACAGCGACACGATGCTGAACAGCATACCGAGCGCGAATGAAGCCAGTGTCATGGCCAGGGCTCGGGGCACCATGAAAAACAGAAACGGGTCGATCCCTTCCGCCTCGAAGGTGCGCATCTGTCCACCCATGGTCAGCATGCCGATCTGCGTCAGGCCCAGCATTCCGTTGCGTCCGAGCAGGATGATCCCAACGAGCACCGGCGCGATTTCACGCACGAGCACCGTCGCGAGGATGGAATCGGTCGTCGCTTCCATTCCGACGACATTCAGCCAGTAGATCGTCTGCGCAACGAT
This sequence comes from Brytella acorum, assembly GCF_029309905.1. Classification (GTDB taxonomy): domain Bacteria; phylum Pseudomonadota; class Alphaproteobacteria; order Acetobacterales; family Acetobacteraceae; genus Brytella; species Brytella acorum. The sequence continues at coordinate 359,198 of NZ_JARBJP010000002.1, read as the reverse complement.
CCCGAACCCTGTCAGCGCGGAAACGACCAGCGTACTGACGATACCGCCGCCCGCCGCCGCCCTCAGGGAATGGCGATATTCCATCCGCACGCTGCGACGCCATGAATTGGGACGTATGGCTTCGCGCAACACTCCCCAGCCTACGCCGACGAGCATGAGGCTGAAGCGGAGCTGACGACGGGTCATCGCGCCCAGCCCGTGCAGGAAAGCCCGGATCTTTTCAATCACACGCTTCAACGGCGGCCCGCCATGATGAAACTGCGTGTCACGCCGGAACGGGGCAGATAAAATTTGCCGCGCGGACGGAAAAGATAACGGTCGCGCAGAAGAGTGTAAGCGCTTTCAGAAACCTGAATGGTCGCCGTATCCGGCATGCTGTCGGCCAGCAATTCCGAAATCTGAACGGCGTCGCCCCAGATGTTGAACACACCGGGCACATCTCCCAGCTGGGCGCCGATGGCCGCGCCGACATCCATTCCGATGCGGAAGCTTGAAGACAGATCCGCGTCCGCGAGCGTGTTGATGCAAACCTCACGAATGGCCAGCACCGCGTCCGCGAGACGCAGGACAGCGTCGTAATCCGGCTCCTTGCCGCAGCCTCCGATCAGAAGGAGTCGATTGCCGATGACCTGAGCCGAAAAAAGATGATGTTCCCGCGCGATTTCCTGCACTTGTCCCGCGATTTTCTGCACAACCGGGAGGAGATCGACTTCATCTTCGAAATCCCGTGACACGGACGCCCCGAAAAGAACCGTCGCCACCGACACCATCGGGTAGCGCCCCGCCGGAAGAGGATCGTCGGCATCCGCGCCCGGGGCCAGCATGAACCCTTCCTCCAGACGCACGGCAGCATCGCTCGTGGCTGAAACGGGGCTGCTTTCATGCGCCGCTTCCTGTTCTCCCGCCGCCGCGAAGCGCACAGCCGCGACGCCGCCAACAAATGCGGCGAGATAAGCGATGGCCTTGGCGCGGCTCGCCTCTTCGAGAGCGACCATACCCAGGACCTTGCCGTTGGCGCTGATGGGCACAAGAAGAAGCTTGCGCGTTCCGATATCGCGCATGAACAGGCGTTGAAAGGCGCGCAGCCGCTCGTCTCCGGCGGCGTCAGCACTTTCTATGATTTCATCGTCGATGAGAGCCTTGACGAAAGTCCCGAGATCCGCGCTCGACAGTTCCAGACCCGTACTGTGCACCCGCGTCTGGCTGTCATAAGCATCTTCGCAAAGAAGGCGCTCGTCGTTCCCGACCAGCCGCCAGAAGCTCACCCGACGTGCCTCGCCAATGCTCGCCAGGCTTTCGCTGAGAATTTCGGCGCCATGTTCCGGATCGAACAGATCCGGCTGGGCCGCAATCGTGCCCAGCACACCGTTTTCGACAACCCGCATCTCCCGCTCGTCTTCCAGAACCTGCAAAACATGCTCTGTTCGACGGTTCTGACGAATGAGAAAACCGGCCAGCACGGCCGCGAGCAGTCCGACAACGCCTGAGAGCAGAAGATTCTGACGCCCCGCCGAGCGCGTAAAGGAGGCAAAATCCTTTTCGGGTGCCGCGAGCAGAAGCACCCATCCTTTTTGCCGCGCATGATCGATCGGCGTTGCAATCGTTACGTAATCGCCCGTCGCCTGCTTGACGATGCGTGGCCCCGCGCCAAGCACGTGATACATCGAGAGCATCCGGGAAAAAACTGGTTCCTTCGCCGGGTCGAGCGTCATGTGGGCGAAATCCCAGTCGGATTTACGCGCCAGATCCTCCAGCCCCTCTCCCGCCACGACGTGGCCCGCGCCATCCACGATGACGGCCCGGCCGGACTTGCCCATATTCAGCTTACGCAGGAATTCGGAAAGGCTGCGAAGAGAGATATTGATTGCGAAAACAGCCGTTTCGCCGCTTTGAAGATTGAAACGGGTCGATGCCGTCACGACCAGGGACTGATTATTGCGCAGCGCGTAAGGGTCGGCCCAGTAGAGATGCCGGTTGCCCATCGCGCCCTTATACCAGGGGCGTCCGACGGGATCATACCCGGTCGCGTCGACATCCGCCGTGCGCAGCAGCTTTCCGTCGGTATCGTAGATCCATTGATGAAAATGCCCTCCGTTGCCGTCAGCGACAAGATGGGAGCATTCCACGCGCTGCGCGCCGTTATCGTCCATGCGTCCGACGAACCAGAAACGATGATTTTCGTCAGCCAGATAAAAGCTTTCCACCTGTGCGACATTCTTGAGCATGGATTGCGCATAGGACAGGAACAACTGCGGCGGCACGTCGTTCGGCTCGCTCTCGAGCGTTTCGTGAGCAAGAATATCGCGCGCAATTTCCGCCGTCGCGGGCGCTGGCGCAAGGTAGTCGGAAACCCGCACTTTCAGTTCCTGCTGCTGCAGAAAAAGCATGTTCCGCGTCAGATCAAGAACGCCAGCCCGGTTGACAAGGTACGAACGCAGTGAAATTCCGAGAATAACGGCGACGACCGCGACGACGCCAAACAGGGGGCCACCGATCTGCAATAACGTGCGCCGACGACGTCGCAAGGTTTTGCCCGATGGATCAACGATCTCGTTGGCAGCCAAGAGTGATCCTCGTTAAGAATTGTATCGCTGACCATTATTAGACACGATGATTTAATAACGCCAAGAGCTTAAGCACGTTTCTTCACAAAACACGCCTGCCCGTCCTGTGGCCCTCCTGCCATCGTGAATGCAGACCGAAGACCGGAAACATCGCCCATGCCAACGACATGCCTTCCCGATCGACGCGTCGTCGCCGTCACGGGATCTGACCGAACACAATTTCTCCAGGGCCTCGTGTCCAACGACGTGACTCTGGCCTGGGCCGGCAAAGCCGTCTGGGCGGCGTTCCTGACGCCGCAAGGCCGTTACCTCGCGGATTTCTTTATTTTCGCCGATGGAGAGCGCCTGCTGCTCGACGTCTGGGACGCGCATGCCGAGATGCTCGTCAGCCGCCTTTCACGTTTCAAACTGCGCGCGGATGTCAATCTTGCCGTGACGGATCTGCACGTATCGGCGGGATGGGCCGAAGCGCAACGCGCCGATAAAGGCGTTGTGGCGGCCGATCCTCGCCTCCCCGAGGCGGGCTGGCGCGCGATTTCCGAGCACGCGGAGCCTTCCGATCAGTATGCGGCTTACGAAGCCCATCGCATCGCACTGGGACTGCCCGAGCCGGTCGATTGCAAACCGGAACAGACACTGCTGCTGGAAGCCAATTTCGACTGGCTGCACGGTGTGTCATGGACCAAGGGTTGCTACATGGGGCAGGAACTCACGGCGCGGACGCATTATCGCGCCCTTCTGCGCCGTCGTCTCGTCCCGGTGCGCAGCGAAACGCCGCTGCCGCCCTTTGGTACGACCATCACATCTGAGGGCAAGGATGTGGGAGAACTGCGATCCGTCTCCGACAAATCGGGGCTTGCGTTCCTGCGACGTGAGGCCTGGAATGCGCCGCTCACATGCGCAACGCAGTCGCTCGACGTCCACCTGCCTGAATGGTTCGAGGAAAAACCCTGAAATGTCGTATCGCGCGCCAACCCACGACGCTCTCGAAGCCATGCTGGACAGTGTCGATTTCGATGCTAACGGCCTCGTCGCCGCGATCGCCCAGTCCGCCGATACGGACGGCACCGTGCTGATGATGGCGTGGATGAACCGCGAGGCGCTGGCGGAGACGCTGGCGAGCGGACAGGTCTGCTATTATTCCCGCAGCCGCTCCAGACTCTGGCGCAAGGGTGAAACATCCGGCCAGCGTCAGCAATTGATCGAGGCGCGTCTGGACTGCGACGGGGACGCGATCCTCCTGCTCGTGCGCCAGACCGGCGTCGCCTGCCACACGGGGCGGTTGAGCTGCTTTTACCGCGCCTTTACTCCCAAAGGCTTCCGTGAGACCGAAGCGCCCCGCGTCTCCGCCGAGACTCTTTACGGAGCCGCCGGTTGAGGGACGCCTGACCGGGGCTCGGCCAGAAGAGCGAGAATTTCCACCGCGGCCGCACCGGCGGCGGTACTCGCGGGAGCGCCGGGCGGGGGCGCGAGCTGCGGCAGGGTCGTCGCAAAGGCATCGCGCTGCGCTTGAGCGGCCCGGCGATCGGTAAGCAGCTTATAAACGGTATCCGCCAGAATATCAGGACGGCATTTTTCCTGTAACAGTTCGGGCACCACTTCCCGACCCGCGAGCAGGTTGATCATCGCCACGTAAGGAACCTGTATCATGCGTCGCGCGATCAGCGCCGTGACAGGATTGACGCGGTAAGTAACCGCCATCGGGACGCCCGCCAGCGCCAGTTCGAGAGTCGACGTGCCCGATTTCGTGAGAGCCGCGCCCGCCGCTGCGAACGCATCATGCTTGTCATGCATGTCCGTGATGATACTCGGCGTCACCGGCCATGCCGCAACGGCCTTCTTCACGGTTGCGGCCACGACAGGCGAGATTGGAACCACCGCATGTATGTTGGGAATGCGCTGCTTGAGAAGAGCCAGCGTCTTGCCAAAAACGGGCAGCAGCTTCGGCACCTCGCTCCGCCGACTGCCCGGCATCAGTACCACGATCGGAACATCCGGCGCGATACCGTGCCGAAGGCGAAAACGCCTCGCATCGCCTTTATCCGCTTCGGACTGAAGAACGGGATGGCCCACGAAATGCGCTGTAATCCCGCGCTGCGCGAACCATTCCGCTTCGAATGGGAGAAGACACAGCATCTTGTCCCACAGGCCGGGAAATTTTTTTACCCGCTCCGCGCGCCATGCCCAGACCTGAGGCGCCACGAAATGCACCCGCGGGATGTCCAGATGCGCAACGCGACGCAGCAAACGAAGCGAAAAACCCGGACTGTCCACCGTCACGATCATATCGGGATGACGACGTTCGATATCCGTGACCGCCTCGTTCAGACGACGGGACAGTGACCTGAGACGCGGCAGGACTTCGACCAGCCCCATGACCGCAAGCTCCCGCATGGGGAAGAGGCTTCTCAGCCCCAGCGCCTCCATGCGCGGGCCGCCGACCCCCACGAATACGAGATGGCTGTCCCGCGCATGCAGGGCCTCCATCAGGCGCGCGCCCAGAATATCACCGCTGGGCTCGCCTGCCAGCAGCCAGATCACGTGAACGGGCACAGAACCATGAGGCATGGCGTTCAGCGCCTCAGGGTCGCGCCGGTCGCGCGTGTGACGGCCGCCACGATTTTTTCGCTCACAGCCTCGATTTCGGTATCCGTCAGGCTGACTTTCTGGGGTTGCAGCGTGACTTCGACGCCGAGCGAACGTTGACCGGCCTCGAGCGGCGCGCCTTCGTAAACATCGAACAGCCTGACTTCGGAAATCAGATTGCGCTCCGCGCCGCGCGCTGCGCGCAGAACGCCCTGCACTTCGACGTCGGCACCGGCCATAAACGCGAAATCGCGACGGACCGGCTGGAGCGATGACAGATCAGGCGCCGCCTTGCGTCGGCTCTTCGGCAATGGCACCGCATCGAGATAAAGCTCGAAGGCGACCAGCGTGCCGTCGATCCCCATTTCCCGCGTAACCGTCGGATGCAGTTCGCCGAACGCGCCAAGGACGACCTTCGGCCCCTGGCGGACCTGTCCTGAACGACCCGGATGATAGTGCCCCGGCGCATCGGCGGTCACAGAAAGCGCTTCGCAGGGCAGTCCCAGCAAATCCAGCAATCCCTCCAGATCCGCTTTCGCATCCCACAGCGTCATCTCGCGTGAAACGCCGCCCGGTGCGCGCGGTGTCGTCCCGCCGCGCAGTCCGGCGAGCATCGTCACCTGACCGTCGGGCAGAAAAGCCGGTCCGACTTCGAAGAAACCCGTGGCCTCATGGCCGCGTGCCGCATTGCGCTGCCACGCGCGGACCAGATTGGCGAGCGGTGTCGGGCGCAGCTGGTCGAGATCGGTCGCGATCGGGTTCAGCAGGCGAAGCCCGTCCGCGGCCACGCCGAACAGCGCTGCATCCTCGTGCGAGACGAAGGAGAAGCCGACAGTCTCCATCAGCCCGCGTGCCGCGCAGAAACGCCGTACCTGCCCCTTGCGCGTCTGACGCGCATCCAGCGCGGCGGCCGGGACCATCGTCGGCTGGGGCAGCTTTTGCGCGGGTATGGCGTCCAGCCCGTGCAGACGCAGGATTTCCTCGATCAGATCGCACTCGGCCTCGACCGCATGCACCTCGGCGGCAGCCGTCGCGGCGCGGTCCACCGGCAGATGCGGCGCCTGATCGAGCACGACGCCCGTGGCGATATCGTTGCGCCAGGACGGCACAGCGAAGCGCGCGCGTTTTGCCTCGCGTTCGAGAACCTCGAATCCCAGATGCTCCAGCGTGCGCACCGCGTCGTCCGGAGCGACGGAGAGACCGCCGACGGTCTCGATCCGCTCGAAACGCAGCCACGCATCGCGCTGCCATTTCGGAGTCTCGCCCGCCGAAACGACATCGCTGGCCTCACCGCCGCAAAGATCGACGATCATGCGCGTGGCCGCTTCGAGTCCGGGCCCCACGAGCGCCGGATCGATGCCCCGCTCGAAACGCTGCCGCGCATCCGTATGAATGCCGAGGCGACGGCCGGTCAACGCGATACGCACGGCGTCGAACAGGGCCGACTCGATGAAAACATCCGTCGTGGCATCGGAAACGCCGGTCTCCTCGCCGCCCATGATGCCCGCGAGCGACTGAACCCCGGCTTGGTCGGCGATGACGAGATCATCCGTACCCAGCACGTATTCACGTCCATCCAGCCCCGCAAACGTTTCGCGCGCGGCACGAGTCAGCGTCAGCGTGCCACCAGAAATCCTGGCCGCATCGAAAACATGCAGTGGGCGACCGAGATCGAACGCCAGATAGTTGGTGACATCGACCAGCGCCGAGATCGACTTCACGCCCACGGCTTCGAGACGCTGGCGCAGCCAGGCCGGGCTCGGACCGTTCCTCACGCCGCGCACCAGGCGCCCGACGACATAGGGACAGGCTTCCGGATAGGCGATCTTCCAACCGATCGGAGACGCAAACCCGCCCTCGACGGTTTCGATCAGCCAGGGCTTGAGATGGCCGATCCCCGCCGCCGCGAGATCGCGTGCGACGCCGCGCACACCGAGCGCGTCGCCGCGGTTGGGCGTGATCGCAATCTCGATGACCGGGTCATCCAGCTTCGCGAACTCGGCATAGGACTGCCCGAGCACCACGTTCTCCGGCAGTTCCGCGATTCCGTCGGACTCCGCGCCGAGCCCAAGCTCACGCAGCGAGCACAGCATGCCGCCGCTTTCCTGCCCGCGAATCCTGCCCGCCTTGATGGTGATGTCGGAGCCGGGAATGTAGGTGCCCGGCGGCGCGAAAATCACATGCAGCCCGGCCCGCGCATTCGGAGCGCCGCAAACGACCTGAACGTGCTCGAAAGCCCCGCCTGCCGCGACGACGCAGACCTGCAACCGGTCCGCGTCGGGATGGCGGTGCGCTTCGAGGATCTTGGCGACGCGAAATCCCCTGAGGGCGTCGGCCGGATTGTGAACGCTCTCGACCTCGAGGCCGATCGTATTCAGCCTGGCGAGGATTTCGTCCAGAGACGCGGTGAAATCGAGGTGCTCGCGCAGCCAGGACAGCGTGAACTTCATGACCTCAGACTCCTTCCGCCAGAGTGACGGACGCGAACGGCGAGAAACCGTAATGACGCAGCCAGCGCAGATCGCTTTCGTAGAAGGACCGCAAATCGGGAATGCCGTGCTTGAGCATGGTCAGGCGCTCGATGCCCATGCCGAAAGCGAAACCCTGCCATTCCGCCGGATCCAGACCGCAATTCGCGAGAACGCGCGGATGCGTCATGCCCGCGCCCAGCACCTCGAGCCAGTCCTCGCCCCCGCCGACGACGCCCGTCTGGCGCGACCATCCGATATCCACTTCCATCGAAGGTTCGGTGAACGGAAAATAGGACGCGCGAAAGCGCACGGGCAGATCGGGCTTGTCGAAGAACACGCGCAGGAATTCGATCAGACAGCCTTTGAGATGGCCAAGGGTTACGCCCTTTTCGACCACCAGGCCCTCGCATTGATGAAACATTGGCGAATGCGTGGCATCGTGATCCGCGCGATAGGTGCGCCCTGGCGCGATGATGCGGATGGGGGGCTCCTGCGTGAGCATGGTGCGGATCTGCACGCCGGACGTCTGGGTCCGCAACACGCGCTCCGGCGCACCCTCGTTCTGGGGCGGGAGATAGAACGTGTCGTGCTCGGTGCGGGCGGGATGGTGATCGGGCGTGTTGAGGGCGGAGAAGTTGTGCCACTGCGTCTCGATGTCCGGGCCTTCGGCCACGGAAAATCCCATCGCGGCGAAAATGGCGGTCATTTCGTCGATCGTGCGCATGATGGGATGGAGCAGGCCGCACGGCGCAAGCGACGCGGGCATCGTCACATCGACGCGCTCGGTCTTCAGACGCGCATCCAGAGCGGCCGCGGCGATTTCCTGGCCCCGTGCTTCCACAGCGACATTGAGTTCGTCACGCAGCTGGTTGAGCGCCTGCCCGCGCGCCTTGCGCTCTTCGGGGCTCATGCGTCCGAGCTCCTTGAGCAGACGCGTCAGACGACCTGATTTTCCCAGCGTACCAACGCGGATCGCATCCCAGGCGGTATGATCCTCCGCCTGCGCGAGTGCTGCCAGCGTTTCGTCTCTCAGCGCGCCGAGATCGTCGCCCATCGCTCCGTGCTCCATACCCAAGAACCAACACCCATCCAAAAAAGAAAACGGGCCGTCCTGATACAGGACGACCCGTTTTCGAGCAAACCTTGATAGAGCCTGAAAATCAGGGAAGAACCTGAAATCAGGCCTTCGCCGTTTCCTGCTCCAGCGCGCTCTGGGCGGCCTTGACGATTTCGCCGAAAGTGGCGGCGTCGTCATAAGCGATGGCGGCGAGAACCTTGCGGTCGATCTCGATGCCGGCCTTGGCCAGACCGTTGATGAACTTGCTGTAGGTCAGACCGTGCTCGCGGACGGCGGCGTTGATACGCTGAATCCACAGGGCGCGGAAATCGCGCTTCTTGTTGCGACGATCGCGATACGCATAGCGAAGCGCCTTTTCGACGCGCTCGATGGCGATGCGATAATTGGTCGAAGACCGGCCGCGGTAGCCCTTGGCGAGATCCAGAACCTTCTTGTGACGTGCGTGGGTGGTTACGCCGCGTTTAACTCGTGCCATGCCCTATCTCCTCACGCCAGCCCGTAGGGGGCCCACTGCTTCACGGTCTTCGCATCCATGTCCGTCATGGTCTGCGGGCCGCGATTGGTGCGCTTCATTTTCTGCGGACGGTTGATCAGACCGTGGCGTTTGTTGCCCGGACCACACATCACCTTGCCGGTCGCGGTGATCTTGAACCGCTTCTTGACCGACGACTTCGTCTTCATCTTGGGCATTTCATTCTCCTTGGTCTTGTCAGTGCCTGCCGGACGCGAAGTCCGGCAACCCCAGCGCCGCCCCTCCCGAAAGAAGGCCAGCACACGGCCGGGCATGCCCTACAGGCCCGGACGCGTGTCGAAGCGCGGCTCATATACGAACCACGCTGTTCACTCAACCGTTTTCAGCGGAACTTTCCTCACGGCGCGCCGTCAGAAGCAAACCTGACGCGCCTGCAACGTGATATCACACTTGACGCCATGCGCGGCTTTATGGCGAGACAGTCCCAATATCCTTACAGCACGGGAAATCCGAATGACCGTTCACTCCAGGTCTCGCGCCTGGGCCACGCTGACTGTTGTGATATTCGCGCTTTGCGGCGCCTATCTCGCAATCGGCGGCCTCTGGCTCCTATCCTACGGCGATACGACCTATTACGCCGTCTGCGGGCTCGCGCTCCTGGGCGTCGCCTTCCTCGTCCATAGCGGCCGTCAGGCCGCGTTATGGCTCTACACCATCGTGCTGCTCGGTTCGGTGGCCTGGGCGATCAGCGAGGTCGGCATGGACTTCTGGTCGCTCCTGCCGCGATGCGACCTCGTCATCCTTCTGGGAGCATGGCTGCTCATTCCCGCGGTTACGCGTCAGATCCCCGCCGGAACGATCGCGAAACTGCCCCTCAGCGCCGCCGTCGTGATTTCGGCGGCCACGGTCGTCGTGGCGTTCATGGGCGATCCCGGAGATCGCGCGGACAGCCTGCCGACCGACAAGATCGCCGACAACGCCATGGACGCGACCGATCAGAGCCACATGCCGGATGGCGACTGGCGCGCCTATGGGCGCACCCAGCGTGGAGACCGCTTCTCGCCGCTCGCTCAGATCACTTCACGAAACGTAGGCGCGCTTCAGGTCGCGTGGACGCTGCGGACCGGCGATCTCAAGGGACCGAATGATCCGGGCGAAACGACGAACGAGGCGACCCCTCTGGCCGTGAACGGCACGCTGTATCTTTGCTCGACGCATCAGAAACTCTATGCGGTCGACGGCGCGTCGGGAAAGACGAAGTGGGTGTTCGATCCGCATCTTTACGTCAATCCCGGCTTTCAGCACCTCACCTGCCGTGGCGTCTCATATCATGAATCCAGCGATACGGCCGTGACATCCGATGGCAGCCCGGCGCCCGCGGGCGAGTGCCTCCATCGGATCTTCCTCCCCGTCAATGACGGTCGCCTGTTCGCGGTGGACGCCGATAGCGGCAAGGCATGCCCCAGCTTCGGCCAGAACGGCGAACTCGACCTGCGCACGCCCGGCATGCCGTACACCAAGGTCGGCGATTACGAACCCACTTCTCCCCCCATCGTGACGGACAAGCTGGTCATCATTTCCGGCGCCGTCACCGATAACGGCTCGATCCATGAGCCATCCGGCGTCACGCGCGCTTTCGACGTGTTCACGGGCAAGCTCGTCTGGGTGTTCGATCCGGGCAATCCCGATCCGAACCAGATGCCGGAAGACGGACACAAATTCGTAGCGAATTCGCCCAATTCGTGGATCACGTCCTCCTACGATCCGAAGCTCGGCCTGATCTACATCCCGACCGGAGTGCAGACACCGGACGAGTGGGGCGGCAACCGTAGCGCCGATTCGGAGCGCTATGCCTCAGGCGTGCTGGCGCTGCACGCCGATACCGGCAAGCTGGCCTGGTTCTACCAGACGGTTCACCACGACGTCTGGGACATGGACGTTCCTTCCCAGATGAGCCTTGCCGACGTCACGCAGAAGGACGGCACGGTCATTCCCGCTCTGTATGCGCCGACCAAGACAGGCAACGTCTTCGTGCTCGACCGGCGTGACGGACATCCGATCGTCGACGCCCCCGAACGCCCCGTTCCCCAGGGTGCGGCGCCGGGCGATCACGTCTCGCCGACCCAGCCCTTCTCGAAGCTGACTTTCCGTCCGGAGGAACTGCTGACGGGCAAGGACATGTGGGGCGCGAGCCTCTTCGACCAGCTCGTCTGCCGCATCGCGTTCCATCAGCTCGATTATCGCGGCACCTTTACGCCGCCCTCCGAGCGCGGCACCCTCGTTTTCCCCGGCAATCTCGGCATGTTCGAGTGGGGCGGCATGGCCGTCGATCCCCAGCGACAGATCGCGATCGCCAATCCGATCGCATTGCCCTTCGTGTCGCAGCTGGTGCCCCGTGGCCCGCACAATCCTCTCTGGCCGAAAGATACCGGCGCCGGCACGGGTGGCGAGAGCGGACTTCAGCCGAATTACGGTATCCCCTACGGCGTCAAGCTCAACCCGTTCCTGAATCCGGCGCTCACACGCATCGGTCTGCCGCTCCCCTGCAAACGTCCGCCGTGGGGCTACATGGCCGGGATCGATCTGCGCACGAACAGAATCGTCTGGCAGCATCGCAACGGCACACTGCGCGACAGTCTCGAAGCCTCACCGTACCGCTTCATCCCGCTGCCGCCGCTGACAGTTGGCGTGCCAAGTCTCGGCGGCCCGCTCGCGACGGCGGGGAACGTCGCGTTCCTTACCTCGTCGATGGACCGCTACATTCGCGCCTATGACGTCACGGATGGAAAGATCCTCTGGCAGGATCGTCTTCCCGCCGGTGGTCAGTCGACGCCGATGTCCTATATGGCCAACGGACGTCAATACATCGTGACTTACGCGGGAGGTCATGGCTCCTTCGGCACCAAGCTGGGCGACTATCTGATCGCCTATGCCCTGCCCGAGCACCACTGAAACGCAAAACCGACCCTCTTCTACGGAAGAGGGTCGGTCGACTTCAGGGACAAAAACCAGCCATAGGTTATCAGAAGCCCGCTTTTCAGCGGGCTTTTACGTTCCGCTCGCCATAAACACCGTATGATCCGGAGATATGGATACCATCAGCCTGATTGCCCTGCTCCTCGTGCTGTCGGCACTGTTCAGCATTGCCAACAAACGCATCCTGCGCCTGCCCAATACGATCGGTGTTCTGGTCTTCTCGCTTCTGACCTCGCTCGCCATCATGATGGCCAATCCGCTCGTCCCCGCTCATGACCTGCGCGCCTTGCCCCGCTCGATTCTCGGCGCGATCAACCTGCCGCAATCGTTCCTGAACGGCGCTCTGTGCCTGCTGCTTTTCGCGGGCGCCATGCAGGTCGATCTCGCCCATCTGCGATCGCGACTGGCGGCGGTCACAGCGCTCTCCATCCTGGGCACGGTTCTTGCCGTCGCATTGCTGGCGATCTCCGCCTGGCTGATTTTTCCATGGCTGGGCACGTCCGTGGCGTTCAGCTGGTGCATCGTCCTCGGCGCCATTCTCGCCCCAACCGATCCCGTATCCGTCGTCGGCATGCTGGCCCGACTGGGTCTGCCGAAGCCGCTTCAGGCGATCTTTGCCGGAGAAAGCCTCTTCAACGACGGCGTAGCCGTGGTGATTTTCGGCGTGACGATCGGGTTCGCGACAGGCCATGAAAGCGTAACGGTCGCAGAAGTCGCCACGGATTTCGTACGTGAAGCCATCGGCGGCGCTCTGCTCGGCATGCTGGCCGGAGGCGCGGGTCTGGCCCTCCTGCGTCTGACACGGGATTCACATATCGATCTGCTGGTTTCTCTGGCACTCGCCACCGGAACATTCAGCGTCGCAAACATGCTGGGCATGTCCGGAGCCATCGCGGTCGTCGTTGCCGGGATGAGTCTGGGCACTCACCATGCCCACGCCATTCTCGACCGCCCGTCCCGCGATGAACTGGATATCGCGTGGTCGCTGATCGACGAAATCCTGAACGTGATGCTGTTTCTTCTGATCGGGTTCGAACTGCTGGAAATCGACGCGAAAGCCTTTTCGCTGCTCGCCACCCTCGCGATCATACCGCTTTCCATCATGGTGCGCGGGCTGAGCGTCTTTCTGGCGATGCTGCCAGTGTATCTTCGGGACTGGAGCCGCAAAAGACGTATGTTGACCGTTCTCACCTGGGGCGGCCTCCGTGGAGGGATTTCGGTCTCGCTGGCGCTCGGCTTGCCGCCCGGAGAGATGCGCGATCTGCTTCTTCCGATATGTTACGGCGTCGTCGTCTTCACCATTCTGGTTCAGGGTCTCACCATGGAGCGCGTCGCGGCCCGCCTCTACCCCCCGGAACAGAATCACAATACGGACCAAGAACGACCATGATTTTTCCCCGTTCGTCCGCTATTTTACACTCAACCGCGATCCGACCACAGCGCGGCCCGCTCCGAAAAGAAAGACCTTTCCATGATCCGCAAGTTCGCCGTCGCCACATTGTCGCTCATGCTGCTGGGTGCGCCGCTGGCCCATGCCAAGCCTCCGTGCCACGACGCCAAGGGCAAGTTCACGAAATGTGAAACCCCGACGAAGCCCAAGCCCTGCCGCGACGCAAAGGGCAAGTTCGTGAAATGCGACGCGTCGACGACACCGGCCACGCCGAAATAAGACTTCCGAAAAAGACCGTAAGCTGACCGGAGTTCCAACCGGTCAGCTTACACGACACGTCGTCAGACGCGGGCGGTCGCGGCACGCGCCATGATCGCCCGCGCCATGGCTTCGACACCATTGCCGCGATTGGTGGAGAGCGCCTTGACCAATCCGAGTTCATGCAGGAAGACCGGATCGGTCTGCATGATTTCTTCCGGCGACCGGCCGGAATACACCCGTAAAAGCAGGGCCACGAGACCCAAGACGATGGCGGCGTCCGAGGCCCCGGCGAAATAGAGCTTCCCCCCCTCTTCCCGAGCCTCGAGCCAGACCTGGCTCTGGCAGCCCGGCACACGATGGGCGTCGTTCTGCCATTCCAGCGCAAATTCCGGCAGCTTCCGTCCAAGTTCGATGATGTACTGGTATCGGTCCATCCAGTCGTCGAACATCGCAAGTTCCGCGCCGATTTCCTCGACCGCTTCCCGCGCCGTGGCTTCCTGCGGCCGGACGAATGCTCCCCCCGTCACAGCCCCCATCACAGAATGAACCGGCTGAGATCGCCCTTGCGCGCCAGGGGCTCGACCCTGTCATGCACATCGGCTTCCGTGATGGAGACCTTGTCGCCATCGCGGTCGGGCGCGCTGAAGGACACATCTTCCAGCAGACGTTCAAGGACGGTCGCAAGACGTCGCGCACCGATATTCTCGACACGCTCGTTGATATCGGCGGCCAGTGCCGCGATCGAATCTACGGCGCCATCCGTAAAGTCGAGCGTGACGCCCTCGGTGGCCAGAAGAGCCACATATTGCTTGAGCAACGAATGTTCCGGCTCCAGCAGGATACACCGCAGATCGTCGCGGTTCAGGCCCTTGAGCTCCACGCGGATCGGCAGACGTCCCTGTAGTTCCGGCAGGAGATCGGAAGGTTTCGCCAGATGGAACGCACCCGACGCGATGAAGAGGATATGATCCGTTTTCACCGGCCCGTATTTGGTCGTGACCGTCGTGCCTTCGATCAGGGGCAGAAGATCACGCTGCACGCCCTCGCGCGAGACGTCCCCGCTGCGCGTCCCGCCTTCCGACGAACGCGCGCAGACCTTGTCGATCTCGTCGATGAAAACGATGCCGTTATTTTCCGCGTGTCGCACAGCCTCGCGCGTCAGGGCCTCCGCATCGAGCATCTTGTCGGCCTCTTCCCGCGCGAGAAGATCACGCGCCGCTCCGACCGTCACTTTGCGGCGCTGCGGCATGCGGTTCATCATGCCCTTCATCATATCGTTGAAGTTGATGACCGTGCCCGGCGTCATGTTCGACATATCCGGCGCGGCGGAACCATCGCCCGAAAGCTGAAGCTCGACTTCCTTGTCTTCAAGCTCCCCGTTGCGCAGCATCTGGCGGAATTTCACCTTGGTGTCCGCCGATGCTTTTTCGCCCACAAGCGCATCGATCAGACGCCCTTCGGCTGCCTGTTCCGCCTTGGCCTGCACGTCCTTGCGGCGCGTCTCCCGCAGCATGCCGATCGATACCTCGATCAGATCGCGTATGATGGACTCCACATCGCGCCCGACATAGCCGACTTCGGTGAACTTCGTGGCTTCCACCTTGAGAAACGGTGACTGCGCCAGCTTCGCAAGACGACGGGCGATTTCGGTCTTGCCGCAGCCGGTCGGGCCGATCATCAGAATGTTTTTCGGCACCACCTCGTCGCGCATGGCCTCGGAAAGCTGCGACCGGCGCCAGCGATTGCGCATGGCGATCGCGACCGCCCTCTTGGCGTCGTTCTGACCAATGATGAAGCGGTCCAGTTCGGAGACGATCTCGCGGGGCGAAAAATTGGGAACATCCATCATGCCGTCTCCTTGCCCAGCGTCTCGACCCGGACGGAATGGTTCGTATAGACGCAGATGTCACCGGCGATTTTCATGGCGCGGCGCGCAATATCCTCAGCCGTAAGCCCTTCGATGTCGATCAGCGCCCGCGCGGCGGACAGGGCATAATTCCCGCCCGAGCCAATGGCGATAATGCCATCCTCGGGCTCCAGAACGTCCCCGTTCCCTGTCAGGGTGAAGGAGCGCGTGGCATCGGCGACCGCCATCATCGCTTCGAGACGCCGCAGGTAGCGATCGGTCCGCCAGTCCTTTGCGAGATCGACGCAGGCCCGTTCGAGCTGATCGGGATAGCGCTCGAGCTTGGCCTCCAGACGCTCCAGAAGGGTGAAGGCATCGGCTGTGGCGCCTGCGAAACCGGCGAGAATGGAGTTCCCAGGGCCGATACGCCTGACCTTGCGGGCATTGCCCTTGATGACGGTCTGGCCAAGCGTCACCTGGCCATCCCCCGCCATCGCGACCTCCCCGTCCCGACGGACGCAGAGGATGGTGGTGCCGTGCCACCCGACGGGATCGTGTGAGTAGGATGTATCTTGCATAGCTAAGAAAGATAGGACGTCACCCGGTCATGGCAAGAGCCCCTGGCCCGTCTCAGGCGGCGTGAACGTTTGACGGCAGCGCACCCGCGACGGCGTTGCGCAGGGTCTGTGGCGTAAAAGGCTTGCCTAGCACGAACGCGCCCTCCGGCAGGCTGCCCGGATCGGCGTAGCCACTGACGTAGAGGATGGGCAGATCCGGCGCGATCCTTTCCAGCGCCTCACCGCATTCGCGACCGCTCATGCCGGGCATCATGAGGTCGAGCACGACGAGATCGAAACGCGCCCCGTCGGCGAGAAGCTGAAGCGCGACGGAACCGTCCGACGCGCAGGTCACCTCATGGCCATCGTGCCGCAGGAACTGCTCCGTCACGAGGCGAACGGAATCCTCGTCGTCGACCACCAGGATGCGACGCGGCTTCAAAGCACGCGCGACCGCTGCCGTACGCCCCTGCTCGAGAACTTCCTGCTTCTGGCATTCCGGCAGCCAGAGAGACATTCTGGTGCCTTCTCCCGCCGCGCTCTGGACGCGCACATCGCCGTTACAGCGCCGCAGAAAACCATAGATGGTCGAAAGCCCCAGCCCGGTCCCGCTCCCGATTCCCTTGGTCGTGAAAAAGGGTTCGAAGATGCGGGCCATCGTCTCCTGCGACATACCGCAACCTTCATCGGCAACCGTCACCACCACATGCGCCGGTCCATCCGTCGTCGCTGGCACGACCTGCGTCTCGATGGTCACGCAACCGCCGTCAGGCATGGCGTCGCGGGCGTTGATGCACAGATTGAGAAGCGCCATCTCCAGCTGTCCCGGATCGCTGTAGACCAGGGGCAGCGACCGATCCGACGGCACCGCTGCCATATTGAGCGTGCATCGCCCGATAGGCCGCCCGTCCTCCGCCGTGCGGCGGCTCAGGCTCTGCACGAGCAGGTCATGCATGCCGTGAATCAACGGGCCGAGCGCAACCGGCTGAAGAGACGCCGATTTCGGGCGGCCAAATTCCAGAAGCCTGCGCGTCAGAACCGTTCCGCGACGCGCCGACTCGCTGGCATTTTCCAAAAGCCGCATGGCCATCTCGTCCTGAGGCGGCGCCATGTCGGCCAGCAGTTCGAGAGAGCCCAGAATGGCGGCCAGAAGATTGTTGAAATCATGCGCGATGCCGCCCGCGAGCGTGCCCAGCGCGCGCATCTTGTCGTCCTGCCGGAGCTGGGCCTCCATCGCCATGCGCTCCGTCACGTCACGATCGACGGAAACCTGCCAGCGCTCATCAACCGGCACGACGTCCCCGTTTGGACGGCGCGGCCACGGCAGGGCGCTGCGCGTGAACTCATGCCAACGCTGGGTCCCGTTCTGCGAATAGACGGACAGATGCTCGTCATGTCCGGCTTCACGGGTCCTGGCGCGCATCATTTCCACTTCGGAGGGTTCCAGCCGCGGATAAAGATCCGCCTCGTACACGTCCTCCTCGTCGGACACGACGCGCCCTCCCCCGACATTGTGCCGGATGGTGCGCCCTTGCGCGTCGGTAAAAACCAGGCCGACTGGCAGTGTTTCCATCAACCCGTGCAGCAGGGCACGCTCGGTGCGCAGCGCGCGTTCCAGGCGGCAATGCCCGGCCACTTCGCGGACCATCGCCCGCAATCCATCCGACTCCCAGGGTTTGTGCGCATAGAACCGTATGCGGCCCTGATTGAGAGCCGATACCACGGCCGCCAGATCCGCATAGCCCGTCAGCAGAATGCCGTTGGCGTCGGAGATGTCACGCGCCTGATGAAGAAACTGGTCTCCCGTCATGCCGGGCATCCGCTGGTCGGAAACGATGACGGCGACGTCCGGCGCTTTCCGCAGGAGTTCCAGCGCCTCTTCAGGATCGGTTGAGGCCAGAATATCGAATTCGTCTTCAAGCAGATCCGTCAGGGCCACCAGAATCTCCGCCTCGTCATCGACGAGAAGGATTCGACTGCGCCTGGCGGACGCGGGGCTCACGGTCTCTGTCATGCCTTGCGTCCGATCGTGACTGGTCCGGCTGCGCTCATACGCACAGGGATCGAAATTGTGAAGCGCGCGCCTTCGCGTCGACCGCCCTGAAGATTGGCCTCGCGTATGTCAATGCTGCCCCCGTGCGCTTCAATGACACCATAAGCGATCGCCAGACCAAGTCCCGTGCCCATCCCGACAGGCTTCGTTGTGAAGAAAGGCTCGAAGATGCGGGTCCGGATATCGGGTGGCACACCTGGGCCGTCATCCGCAACACTGATCACGTATCGCAGGCCTTCTTCGAGCGTCAGCATGGCCGTTTCGACGACGATGCGCCCGATCGGGCTCTTTTCGTCCTCGAAGTCCCTGGGTACAGATCCCCTCAGCGCATCGGCGGCGTTGCTTACGATATTCATGACGACCTGATGAACAAGCGCCGGCTGGCATACGAGCATGGAGGGCGCCTGAAGATTGCGCTCAACAATGATGTCCTGTCCCAGCTTGTGCGCCAGCAGCACGAGCGCCGTATCGATCGCTTCGACGATATCGACATCCTGGAACGCGCTCTCGTCCAGCCTCGAAAATCGCCTGAGGCTCAGGACGAGGTTCTGGATGCGCTGAAGGCCCAGCCGCATCGAACTGATCCGGGCGCTGCATTTCTCGATCAACTGTTTCTCGCGATCGGGTCGTTCCTCGGCGCAGGTCAGCGTTTCAAGCTCTCCCAGCGCCCGCGCCACCGTCTCTTCGTGCGCCAGCGTAAAGGCGAGGGGATTGTTGATTTCGTGGGCGATGCCCGCGACCAGCTCACCGAGAGACGCCATTTTGGCCGTCTGGACCAGCTTGGCCTGCGTCTCGATCAGCCGCGCATTGGCTTCGCCCAGCTCCGCATTGGCGTGAGCGAGCGCTTCGGCCATGGTGGCCTTGGCGGCGATCGCGCGCGCCTCGCTCTGCGCGGTCTGAAGGGCCACCTCGCGGAGCTGCTGCTTGATTTCCTGCCGACGCAACTCGTCCTGCGCGAGTTTGCGCCGCACCATCACGCGGATACGCAGCGCCAGCACATCCGGCGCCACGTCGCTCGGCACGAGGTCGTCAATGCCGGCCTCGAAAAGATCCGCGGCGGAGTGAAGGCGAAACCGCGTCGCGTCGATCACGCCCAGGATACGAAACGGTGATCCGCCCGCATCGAGGACGGCCTGTCGCCGGGCCTCAAGCCTGCGGCAAAAGCTCACACCGTCCATGCCGGGCGACGTCAGGTCTATCACCAGACAATCGGGCGCTTCGTCACCGCGAAGCCATCCACCCATGACGAGTTCGCCCGATCCCGCCACCGTCGTAACCGTATGCCCATCCTGCCAGAGCAGTTCGCCGAGAGATACGCCCTGCGCATCCCGCACCCAGATCGGCTCCCCGGAACACGTCTCGTCTTCCTCGTCATCACCCTCCGAAGGCCCTGTCACAATCACGATCCGGGCGCGGCGGAAGGGTCCGGCCTCCTCGGAGGAGAGGATATCCGATCCCTCACGGAGCAGCGCCCGTATCCGAAGCGCCAGAAGGTCGGGATGGGCGGACTTGGAAATGTACGCATCCGCGCCGCTCTCAAGCCCTTCGCGCTCCAGTCCCGGTGCGACATCCTCCGTCAGCATCAGCACGGGCGTGGCGCGCGTGCTGGCGTTCATCCGGAACTGGCGGGCCATCTGGCCACCGGTCATGCCCGGCAGGTGATAATCCGAAACGACCAGATGGGGCAGCGTCTGTTCGAGGCTGGCAAGCGCCTCTTCACCACTGCCGACGCGTTGAACCTCGAAGCCGTTTTCGACGAGAAGTGTGGTCAGGATACTGGCCTGCGCATCCGAATCCTCAACCAACAGGACCCGGGGGCGCTCACCTTCGTCGATCATCGGCATCCGGCTCTCTTCCCGCCCGCACACATGGCCGTCCTTCCTTCAGAAGATCGACCTTGCCAACCCAAACTCTACAATGTTCCCTAACATTGCATTTGATGGCTTCGGCGGCTACCTCAAGAACACGAGACCGTCCCGTGCGGAACCGATCCTGAATTTCTGCGGACCAACGCTCCGGCCGCGCTCACTGGCCCTCTGGGTGACTTGGAACAGTTAAAGATGGAAACCCCTTCACGCCCCGGCTCGGAACGTCTGCTCAGCTCAAGCCAGGATCGGATTTCCCCGAACCGGGACTGGGCGTTCGCACGAACGGCCTTGTGGGCGGCCTGCTATTTCGCCTTCTATTTCGTCCAGCAGATCGCCGAACTTCTAGCGCCGCTGCTGCTCGTGATCGGAATCGGATGGGGCGCCCTGCCGCATGTGATGCAGGCCGTGACCGTTGGCGCCGCGGGTGCCGATCCGCAGGCTCGCGATGTCATGGCACATGTGGCGAGCGCAATTCCGACGCAGATGACCATAGCCGGCCATCTGCTCTCGCCCTCCTCGCTGATTTTCGACGGTTTCATGCTGATGGCGCTTGCAGCCGCAGGCGCCACGCTCGCAGCCGTCAGTGCGCGAAATATGTGAACAGGTGAGCGCTCGGCGGCCAGGCCGTCACGATCCAGCCATGTTCCAGCCAGACAAGTCCCCCCAGGGCCGCGAGCCCGACGACGGACGCTCCCCATGCGAACGACCAGAATGCCCTGGATCCCAGGGGGCGCACAGTCTGCACGGGAGCGGGCGAAGCCTCGCGCCTCTGCTCGTCGGCGAGACGGGCATCTCTTTCAGCCACCGCGTTGTTCAACGCCGCCCGCGCCATGGCCGCGGCCACGGCATCTTCACCGATCGCTGACTCTTCCCCTACCGTCGCGGGCGCAGGCGCTTCCGGGTCGTGCATTTCACGCAGCGCATCTTCCGGAACAACATGCGACTCATCGACAGGAGCAGGAGGAAGATCGGGGGCTGCGGCTCCGGCATCTTCAGCAGATGCGGGAATCAGGGACTCGTCATCATGAAAATGATCCTGATCCGCGCTGGTATCGTCTTCCTCTGCCGGCGCGACGCCGTCATCCGGACGGTCTTCAGGAACATGACACTGCCAGGACTCACCACAATGGGCGCATTTAAGAACCCTCGGAACCTGGAGCATGGCTTCCGGCACTTCGTAAGCTGCGCCGCACTTCGGACAAACAATCCGCATCCGATCCTTCCTGACTGTTCTCCAGACTGACTGTCCGACATAACGATGCGGAATCTTCCTGCCGTGACCCGTTTGGATCTACGCCGCCGCTCTTAATTTTTCATGAACCAGACGGCAATAATAGCCTGATTGTTCTTCTTTTTCCGGAGAGTCGCCTTGATTCACCTACAAAACGTCCATGCGCGTTACCCAACCGCACATCGGGGTCTGGCAGGCGCTCTCAATAGCATTTCATTCACCGTCGCCAAAGGGGAGTTTCGCTGGCTGACAGGTGCGTCCGGCGCGGGAAAATCCACCCTCCTCGCGGTGCTGGGCCTCTCGCTGCGCCCCACTTCCGGCCAGATGGATATTCTCGGCGTGGAACCCGCCAGAGCGAAACGCAGCCAACTCACCCGGCTGCGTCGCCGTATCGGGACGATCCATCAGGATTACCGCCTCCTCGAGCAACTCACTGCACTGGAAAATGTCGCGCTTCCGCTCCGCCTCGCTGGTACCGATCCACGACTCATCGCGCGAGAAAGTTGTGACATACTGGCCTGGCTGGGACTTGCAGGCCGTGAAAACGCCTATCCCGATCAGCTTTCCGGCGGCGAGTGCCAGCGCGTCGCCATCGCGCGCGCGCTGGTGGTGCGACCCGATATCCTGCTGGCGGACGAACCGACGAATGCCCTTGAAGAGACCGAAAGCCGCCGTCTTCTCGGGCTTTTCCAGGAGATCTGCGGCCACGGCACGACGGTGATCGTGGCCACGCATAATGAAACTCTGCTCAGGGACTTCCCGGCCCCCTCCATAGAAATCGCGCAGGGGCGCGTCGCTGGCGGAACCGCGCCCCTGCCATGAAAACGTCCCCGCGCATTCGTGCATCGGCCGACGGCTTGAACCGCCACGGCGGCGATCGTGGGCTCATGGCCGTGATCGCCGCCATGGCAGCGCTCGCCACCCTGGCGCTCGGCGGCTGGAGCGGCGCCACGGCGCTTCAGGATCACTGGCGAAACGCTCTCACGCGCACCATTTTCGTCGAACTGTCGACGACGGATCCGGACACATCCGCACCGGACGAAGCGACACATCAGAACGCTGACAAACTCATCGAGAAACTCAATGGATCGCCTGTCATCCACACCGTAAAACGCCTCTCTCGAAGCGAACTGGACGCGCTCCTCGCGCCCTGGCTTGGTGGCGGGGCCTCCGGCACCCTTTCCCTGCCGACCGTTCTGACCGTCATTCCCGACAGAGACGCGTCGATGGATCAGGTCCTTCATACCCTTCGGGACGCGGCCCCGGATGCCGCGATCGAGCCAAGTGCCTCCTGGGGTAGCCGACTGGGACTTCTCGCCACCAGTCTGCGGATTTCAGCCGTCGGCGTGATGGGGCTGGCACTTTGCGCCACGGCGGGCGTTGTGATGCTGTCAGTCCGGATGGTGCTTTTGTCCCGAAGAAAAACCGTGGAAATTCTTCATGCGCTCGGCGCGAGCGACGGCATGATCGCCGGACGCATCGCACGCCAGACCGCGCTGATGACAGGTCTCGGAGGTTTATGCGGCGCCCTCGCCGTCTGGCCGGCCCTGACGGTGCTGGCCCGGATCATGGCCCCCTTCGGCGACGTCCGACTGAGCGGGATCGCATGGCCCGCCGATGCTGGTGCATGGATGCAGGCGGCGCTCGGCTTTCCCGTCCCCTTTCTCGAACTGGCGGCGTCCGTCCCGTTCGTCATGGCGTTCGTCGGCTGGATCGTATCGGAATTCAGCGTTCGCCTGTGGCTGAGGCGGCTGCCATGAAACATCCTTTCCACGCGGTCCTCGCCTTCGTACTTGTGCCCGTCCTTCTCATAACGGCTGGTTTTCTCTGGTTTTCGGCCGATGCGCTGCGTGCGCCGCGTCAGCCGCCGCATTGTGATGGGATCGTCGCCCTGACTGGCGGTCCGAACCGCATCGACACCTCCCTGACCCTGCTGCGCGAAGGCTACGGACAGCGACTTCTCATCTCGGGCGTGGATCGACACGCGACACTGGCCCAGGTTCTCAGCGAAGCACGCGTGTCGGTTCCATCCGTCATGACAAGCCGGATCACTCTCGGACGGCGGGCCGTCACGACGATCGGCAACGGAATCGAAACGGCTGAATGGGCCCGTTCTCAAGGCATTCGCAGCGTCGTCGTGGTGACGGCGGGCTATCATATCCGCCGGGCCATGATGGAAATTCACAGGGCCGCCCCCGAACTGGTCCTGGAACCTTATCCAGTCCGTTCCCCGGCGCCGGAGCATATTCTGACCCGCCACGGAGCCATTCTCATGATGCGCGAATACGGCAAATGGCTGGGCTCGCTGCTCGGCGTGACGCGCCGTGCACCGCTGGCACCGCTGGCACCGGGATCGTGAAGCACGCTCCCTTGCCTGCGCAGCCGTTTTCTGGTGTGCAGACGGCGATATCCGGTCAGGAGAAATCCAGGGCATCATGACAACGATCCGAGCCTTCCTGTTTTCCGTCTATCTCGTGGTTCTCACGCTCGTCATGGGGATAGGGACCATTCCCATCCGCCTGACGGGACGTCGACACGCCGCGCTCCGCTATGCGAAACTTTGGTCGCGCCTGGTCCTGGCCGGGCTGACGCGCATCTGCGACATTCGGATCGAAGTCACGGGACAGGAACATCTGCTGCATGGACCGGCTCTCATAGCCTGCCAGCATCAGTCGTTTTTCGACGGGTTCATATGGATGAACCTCGTCCCGCGACCGGCCTATATCATCAAGGCGGAGCTGACGCGTCTTCCGATCGTCGGCCCGATGCTTCTGCTCGCCGGCATGATTCCGGTCGAACGCCATGCCGGCGCGCGCGCGTTGCGTGGTCTCATGGACGCTACGCAATCCGCCTTTTCCGACGAGCGCCAGATCATCATCTTTCCTGAAGGAACACGTGGTCTTCCCGGCGAAAAACAGCCGTTGCAGCCGGGCATCGTTGCTCTCGCCAAACAGAGCACGGCACCCGTCATTCCGGTCGCCACGGATTCCGGCCGGTGCTGGCCGCGACGCGGCCTCATGAAGTATCCGGGCACGATCCACGTCACCATCGGCACGCCCCTGGCGACCGCCAATGGCCGGGGCGCCCTGATCGCCGCCATCACGACCGCATGGGACGAACTGAACGCGCGTCCGCAGGCTTCCTCATCGGAAAGCCGTACAGCGGATGTCCTGTAGACCCGCTAGCGGAAAACGACGGCGTGACTGATTTTTACGGTCTTTCCCTCCCAGCGACAGGCTCAGCTATCTGCCTCTCCGGGCGAGCCTGTTCCGTTGCGATGAAATGACCCTGCGTCCTACGAGAAAAACATATCTTCTGCTCGGCGCCCTCTTCCTCGGAGCGATTGCCGTCGGGGCTACATTCTGGGGTGCGATGAGCTATGTGCTCGACAGACGCCTCGACAGTCTGCGTCAGAACCTTGCCCGGAACGGCGTGTCATTCTCATTCAGCGCGCGTCATCCGTCCGGAGGAATCGGGCGTGTCAGCGTCGTTTTCAGTGACCCGCGTCTGAGCGTGCCGAAGTCGGGCCTCGCGATGGGCGGTCCTTCCCTCGTGGTCGATTTCTCGATTTTCCATCCGCACGGCATCATCCTTCACCTGAACGGCACCTATCGCCTCATCGTCATGGATCGTGACGACGCGACACGGGTTTTTCTCGCGGCGACCACTCAGGACGGATATGTCGTGGTTCCGGAAACGAGCGCACAGATCCCGACCCGCACAATGGCATTCAGCGCGCCTTTCGTGACCATCGACGCCACCGCTCCGCAACCGATCCATGTGACGGCGTCTCGAATCCACGCAAGGGTCACTGTTACGCCCCGCGCACCGGCGGACGCGACACGTCTGGCCGTCGATCTTTCATCAGAAGCCGCCATCGTCACCTGGCCCGGCGACAGCGCGTGGAAAGCGTTCGCACCCGGCTGGCCACCACAGAACGTCCATCTGGCGATCGCAGCCCTTTCTTCAGGGAAGGCCGACTGGGACGAGCCCCACGGCTATGAGCGCCTGCTGGTGCAGGACGTCGCGGGACGGCTGGGGGCATTGACGGTCCGTGGCGCCGGCTCCGTCACGTTGCCGGATCGCTCAGGCAGCATCACGCTGCATTTTGAAGGATTACGCCAAACGGCCCGGGCCTATACGGAGCTGCCGACTGTCCGGCAGGCTCTCACGCAGGCCGCGGCTCTGCATGATGTCCTGGACGATGGGCTGTCGCATCTGGATCGCATTCCCGACCAGACGGATGCCGCCATTCAAATTCGCGACGGCATTCCTCAATGGCCGGTTGATCTTCTTCGGAAGATCGTTTCGCAGGGGTCGGAACAGAAGCTTAACTGAAGGACCGCTTCTGCCATTCAGGCGTCCGCGTCAGAACCGGGCGAACGTCGATGGCTTCCATATCCGCGCGTTTCGCGGCTTCCATGCCTTCGTCGCTATCCTCGAAAACCAGGCAGGCCCGGGGCGCGACGCCAAGCTTCTTCGCCGCCAGAAGGAAGAGATCCGGCTCGGGCTTGCCGTGTGGAACATCCTCCACCGTGACGATCTGATCGAACAGCCCTTCGATCCCGATCGATCGCAGGGTGGCTTCAACGATCTTTCTCTGCCCCGCCGATGCGACGGCGATCGGCACCGAACCGTAAAGACGCCGGGCGATCGCCGCGACAGGGTCCACAGGCGCGACATCATCGATCATGTCCACGTAGAGCTGCTCAGCGCGATGAGCGATCGCGGCGTCATCGAACTTCACATGAAAATCCGCACGGATCGCATCGAAGATCATGGCGCGGGAATAGCCGGTGCGTTCTCCATACCAGTCGGCGGGTAGAGCGATATCCTGTTCTGAAAGGGCGTTCCGAAACGCCCGGTAGTGAATACACGCCGTATCCGCCAGCGTGCCGTCGCAATCGAAAATCACCGCCTCGAAGGCGCGATCCGACAGTTCGAACGCGCTCCAGGCGCGATCTTCGAGATTATTCGCCGTATCGTTCATCGGAAACTGTCCTTTTCCTTGCGAAGGGCCGCGAATGTCCGGACGTCGGCTGCGCGCAGAAAGGGATTTGTGGCTCGCTCGGTCCCGAGCGTCACGGGAATTGTGGCCTCGCCCCCATCCCGCAGATGTTCCACTTCGTGCAGACGCTTTTGCAGCGCGACGTTATCCGGATCGACATGCACCGCGAATTTCGCATTCGACAGCGTATATTCATGTCCGCAGCACACAAGTGTATCATCGGACAGATCGTCAAACCGATGCAGACTCGCATAGAGCTGTTCAGCGCTACCCTCAAGCAGACGGCCGCACCCCATCGAGAACAGCGTATCACCACAGAAAAGCGCCGGGACGGAGGGGAAGACATAGCTCACATGGCCATCCGCGTGACCCGGCGTCGCAATCACATGCGCTCTCTCCGCGCCCACCATGACCGCATCGCCGTCCGATACGCCCTCATCGAGAACCGGAAGCCGTCTGCGCTCGGACGCGGCCCCGATCACTCTGGCGCCGTAGCGTCGGCGAAGCGCATCCGCTCCCCCGACGTGATCGGCGTGATGGTGGGTCAACAGGATCAGATCCAGCGCGCCATCGCCAATGACGGCCTCGATCGGCGCGGCTTCTCCCGGATCGACGACGGCCGTGACACCGCGCTCGGTGTCATGCAGCAACCATGCGTAATTGTCTGACAGTACGGGAATCCGCCTTATGTCGAGCATCCTTTTCTCTCCTTTTGCGGCGCCACCTGCTTACGCAAACCGCCGTCGTGCTCTAGCTTCCTCTCATGCTGACGCGTCGTAAACCATCCCTGCCTCCCGACGCCGCCGCATTCTACGCGACACGCCGGGGCGCCCTGACAGCGGACCTCCTCGCGGACCAGGCCCTTCCTCTTTTTCCCAATCCCATGGGACGACGCGTCCTGGGCCTCGGCTTCGCGGCGCCCATCCTCGAGCGATGGCCCCAGGTGGAAAACGCGCGATGGGCCGGGACGGCGCGATTCGACACGCAGATAACGCGTGCACCCGCAATCGGAAGCGATGGGCCATGGCGAAGACGTGACTGCGTGACCGGCTCGAACGCCCTGCCTTTCGACGACCTCAGTCTCGATATCGTCGTGATGATGCACGGACTCGAACTCTCCAGCCAGACCGCGCTCCTGAGGGCCACGTGGAAAGCGATGACGGATGACGGGCATCTCGTGCTCATCGTACCCAATCGTTCCGGGATCTGGGCCCATCGCGACTCCACGCCGTTCGGCTACGGATCTCCTTTTTCGTCCAGCCAGCTCGATACGCTGCTCGCACGCGGCCTGTTTCGCACGGAATACGCGACGGGCGCGCTGTGGCTGCCGCCGCCCGCCCTGCGGCTCAGCCGGAGCGCGGCGCGGACGATGGACCGCGTCGCGGGGCTTTGCGGCCGGATCGTCGCCGGGCGCGCACTGGCTGGCGTCCATGTCGTCATCGCGCGCAAGAACCTCTATGCGGGGCTGCCTCCGCTTCAGGCGGAAGCACGCGCGGCGCCCATCCCGCGACAGGTCGTGGAAACGAGCCCATCGTGATTGGGAGGATCATCGGAGTAACGTCGTCTCGCTTGACCGGATCGCGGGCTGTCGTAAGACTGCGCGCATGTCGCTGATCCAGTCCTTCCGAACCGTTCTTGCCCCGCCGAACCGCGCCGGGCTTCCTTTCCTCGCGATCTCCGGGGGAATTGCGCTGCTTGGTCGCGTGACGCCCTGGCGTCTGACACGGCTGGTCGGCAATGTCGGCGCGGCCGGTTTCGCTTTCTGCCTCTATTTTTTCCGTGATCCGGAGCGCGTGACGCCGGAGCGCAGCGATATCGCCGTCGCACCCGCCGACGGACATGTCACCTCCGTCGAACTCGTCTCTCCTCCCGCCGCCCTGAACATGGGCAGCGAACCTGTGTGGCGCGTCGCCACGTTCCTGTCCGTGCTCGACGTGCACATCAATCGCATGCCCGCGGCGGGCCGCGTCTCGGCGATCGCCTACCATCCCGGCCAGTTCGTCAATGCGAGCCTCGACAAGGCATCGGAACTCAACGAACGCAACGAAATCGCCCTCACGCTTGCCGACGGGCGGCAAATGGCGATCGTCCAGATTGCCGGGCTGATCGCGCGCCGCATCGTCTGCCAAGTCGAGGAAGGGCAAGAGGTGACGGCTGGCCAGCGTTTCGGCCTGATCCGCTTCGGATCGCGGACGGATCTCTATCTGCCGCACGGCGTTACGCCGCTGGTGACGGCGGGGCAGACCATGATTGGCGGCGAAACCGTCATCGCGCATCTCTGAGGTCGCGGAACCGCCGTGTCCGAAAGCCCAGTGCCTCCCGCGCCGGCCGCCACCGGCCGCAGGATTCGACGTCGCCTGAGAAGGATCGGTCGCCCCCATCGCAGACGCGTCAGGGGGCCGTCCTTCAATCGTCTCATACCCAATATCCTGACCATGCTCGGTCTCTGCTCGGGACTGAGCGGCATGCGCTTCGCTCTCGAGCATCATTTCGGCGAGGCCGCCGCGGCCCTCCTGCTCTCCGCCTGTATCGACGGTCTGGATGGTCGCATCGCGCGCATGCTTCACGGCACCTCGCGATTTGGTGCGGAATTCGACTCTCTGTCGGATTTCGTGTGCTTCGGCGTGGCGCCTTCGTTTCTGCTTTATCTCTGGTCGCTCGACCATTCGGGCCGCTACGCCTTCATACCGTGCATCATGTTCACGGTCTGCATGGCGCTGCGCCTGGCGCGCTTCAACGCGAGCCTCGACGATACCGAGAAGCCCGAATATTCGCACAGCTTCTTCACGGGCGTTCCCGCGCCCGCAGGAGCCGGTGTCGCGATGTTCCCTGTCTTTCTGGGACTGGAAGCCGACAAGATGGGCTGGGAGAATGTCAGCCTGTTCGCGCGTCACCCGCTCACGGCCATCATCTGTCTCGTGACGACCGCCGGCCTGCTCGTCTCGACGCTTCCAGTCTGGTCGTTCAAGAACTTCAAGATCCCCTCTCCGTTCGTCCTGCCCATCATGCTGGGCGCCGGCGCCTATGCCGCGATCATGATCGCCGATCCCTGGGGGGCGCTTGCGGTCGCGGGTCTGGTCTATATCGGCATGCTGCCCTTCAGCCGACGCAGCTTTCACAAGCTGAAACGCGAAGCCGACGCCCTATCGGAACCGGTCGAGTAAGGCTGGGCGGGCAGCGCATTCAGCCCGCCTGTCCGTCCTCGTCTTTCCAGAGAACCTCTTCCTCGGTGTCGTGGAAGCGACGGAAATCCACCGAGAGTTTTCCACCCTCCCGAACATCGACGATATCCACGAAACGATGCCCATGATCGACATGCTCGAAGCGATAGGATGCGCGCGCCAGCATGCTCTGTCCTGTGGCTTCGTCGATGCCGGTTACGGTGACCATGACTTCGGCCTCATCATCGGAGGGCAAACCCGGCTCATGCTCTGAGAGGGGGCTGCTGGCGTCAATGACGTGGCCAAGCACGAAAGCAAAACGCAACAGCGGAATGTGGCTCTGCTGAAGCTGCATGGGCTCGAAGCGCCGGACGGGATGGCCGTTTTCGCCCATCACGAGCCGGGAAAGTGAAAGCTCGACATCCACCGAAAGAAGGGCGCTCCGTCGGCAGTTCGCAATTCGGATACACAGCGCTGGCGTGCCGTGCTCGCAGCTGATGACGGCTTTGCTCGAAAACAGCACGCGCGCTCTTGGACGGGCAAAACGCGCGAATACGGCCCCGGTGACGAGGGCGTTCACCATGATGCCCATATAAACTTCGATCAGGCAGATGGTATTCGCGGCACCACCCACGGGCGCCATGACACCATAACCGACGGTCGAAAAAGTCTGCACGCTGAAAAAAAAGAGATCATTGATATGACCGGGTCTGGCGCCTGTGACATGGGCGCCCAGACCCAGATAGAGCAGAGCGAAGAAAAGGTTGATTCCGATATAGATGACAACGGACCATACCAGGAATACAGCCCAGCCCATCGTCAAAAGATGATGGTATATATCCGTCCAGATACTATCAGCCAGGCCAATTCTCTGGACTTTTTCGGCCTCTTTTTCCTGAAGAATATGCGCCTTGAAACGCTTCTCAGCGTCCACGGCGCGTTTTTTCAGGAGTGTTGCCCGTCTGGCTTCACTCAGATCTTCAGTAATCTGTCGTCGCCCGAAGCGGCGCAACCGGAAGCGGTTTTTCTGTTCGTCCATAAGGCCACTCTCTCGACACGCACATTGTTTCGCCAGGGCGATGCGTCGCCTTAGCGTTTCGTCAGTGCGGCGAAGACCTGGTCAGGCGGAACGGGCCGCTTCTTCCAGTCGGCGCTTGACGCGATCATGTCCCATCAGACGACACAAGGCATGAAGTTCCGGGCCGGCTTCCTCACCCGTGAGGGCAAGGCGTAGCGGCCGGAACATCGCCTTTCCCGAGCGACCGGACAGTTCGCGAAGGGCTCCCGTCCAGGCTTTCCACGTTTCCGCTTCCCAGGGTCCAGGCGGCAGAACGGTGACAGCCTGTTCGAGAAACACCATATCGTCCGGCAACTCCGGCGGTACGATGTCACCCGCAACGACGTGCCACCAATGCGCGATCTCGCAGGTCAGGTCGATATTCCCGCGAATGACATTCCAGAAATCTTCCGTCGCATGGGCGGGAAGCCTGTCACGCATCTCATCAAAACTGCGTTCATGTAGCATACGGCGGTTGAGACCGAGGAGCTGCCGCATGTCGAAACGCGCCGCCGAACGCGACATGCGCGTGAGATCGAAGGTCTCCGCCGCCTGCTGAACGGTCATCGGCACCGGATCATCGGAACTTCCGATCCGAGCGAGATAGGAGACGACGGCGTCAGCCTCGACGCCATCGCTGCGCAGCGCCCGCAGGGCCAGCGCATCGAGGCGCTTGGACAGCTTGCGCCCTTCGTCATCCAGAAGCAGCGGCAGATGCGCGAATTTGAAGCGTGACGGAAGAACGCCCAGCGCCTCGATGATATCGAGCTGGACGCCGGTATTGGTCACGTGATCTTCGCCGCGCACGATATGCGTCACGCCGAGCGCGATGTCGTCCACGACGGAAGCCAGCGTGTAGAGAATCGTGCCATCCGCGCGCAGCAGGACCGGATCGGAAATGGAGGGCAGCTTGACCGTGCACTCTCCCATCACGAGATCATGCCAACGCCGCGTCGTATCGCTGAGCTTGAACCGCCAGTAGGGAACCTTGCCATTGGCTTCGGCCCGTTCGCGCTGCTCGGCCGTCATCTTCAGCATGGCCCGATCGTAAACGGGCGCCTTGCCCGCCCGCAGACGCATTTCCCGCTTGGCGGTCAGTTCAAGCTCGCTCTCGAAACACGGATAAAGCCGACCGGAGGCCTTCAGGGCCTCAATCGCGGCCTCATAGTGCTCCATGCGCTCGGACTGATGAATCTTCTCGTCCCAGTCCAGCCCGAGCCAGCGCAGATCCGTCTCGATGGCGGATTCGTATTCCGCGCGTGAACGCTCGCGATCGGTATCGTCGATACGCAGGAGGAATTTTCCGCCGTGCCGGCGCGCGAAGAGGGCGTTGGCAACGGCCAGACGGGCATTGCCAACATGCAGGTATCCGGTCGGACTCGGAGCGAAGCGCAGTTTCATGGCGTCTCTATGCCGCGACCGCGCCGCTCTTTCCAGAGCGGACTACGCTTCGGCGGGATCTTCCGGCCGGTCATCCGTCAGGTCGTCGGGAAACTCATCCTCGTCAACGAGGCGACGGGGATCGATGGCGCGCCAGTCACGCTCCATGGCCGTCGCGGGCTGCGCCACGAAATCATCGAGTTCTGTCGTCGATTTCCATCCGTCGTCGCCCGCATCGACCACCACGGCGTCCTCACCGAAAGCGTACCACGCCTCCAGAACTTCGCGCCCGGTTACCCCCGACTGCCTGCAACGCTCGAGGCTGTCCCGAACATAGGCGCGTGCAAAGGCATTCGCATGCGGAAGATCGAGGAAGCCCTTGACCACTTCCACGACGCCGTCATCGTCGTCGGACGCGCCCGAAAGGTCGATGATGCGTACGGACCAGCCGCGATCTTCCTCCGGTGCTTCCATGGGATCATCACTCATTTCACGCCCCTTCCCTGTGAATCTGTCGGGTGCGCTTCGTAGCGACCGAGAAGGAACTCTCTCCCGACCTTGACGCGCGCGACACCGTCATAAGCGACGATATCGGCGGTCGCATAGGTTTCGTTCCACTGATTGGGAATGAACGAGCCGGTTCCGATCACGTCGATCGGCGCATGGGCATCCACCATGGCCATGCATTTTTCCGTACCGAAACCTGAAGACGCCACGATCTTCACGTGGGGAAAACCGGCCTGATCGAGCACTTCGCGCATGCGCCAGATCGCTGCCGCCGACACGCCCGTTCCCACGAGATTGCGCAGTTCCTGATCGGAGCGGTAACGCCGTATCGTGCCCGGCGTATGACGTTCAAGGACTGCATACGACTCCTGGGGATCAAGTCCTTCGAGGAAGCGGCCGCCATGGGTGTCGAGCCGCACGCTGAGGCGCCCCGCGGCCGCCAGATCCGGAAACCGGCGGCAAACGGCCAGGGCGTCCGTGACCTCCTGGCCGAAATAATCCACAAGAACGACCAGGTCTTCGTTGGGATAGACCTCGCGATACATTTCCGCCGCACGCACGGTACTGCCCGCATAGCCGATGAGGGCATGGGGCATGGTTCCCAGCCCGTGCGATCTCCCGAAGAACGGCGCCGTAACGTCATTGGCGTTGCCGATGAAGCCCTTGGCGCCATCGCGGCGTGCGGCTTCGGAGCCGACCGCGGCGCCATAAGCCATCATTTCCTGCATCATGTCCCCCGCGCAGTGACGGGCGTCCATCGCGAGAAACGCCACATGGGGCAGGATCAGGGACATCTGGTAGGCGTTATGCGCCGCCACGCAGCATGCGCCCATGCGCTGGAGGGCCAGCGTTTCCAGCGGCGCCAGTTTGGAAAACGCACCGGTGATATAGGCCAGTGGCTCGCCGGCCCCGACCCACGAGCTGTCGGGAAAAACCGCCCGGAAATCGATATCGATCCCCTGCTCGCGCGCGACATTTTCAAGCCACACCGAGAGGAAGCCGGTAGCCGCGATCACGGGGCGGCGGATGAACAGCGCGTATGTCACGCGACTTTCGCCGAAATGAGAGACGATGTCCTGCGTACGGTTGAAATAGGCGTCCGTGGATGCACCGATCGCTTTCGCATCCAGGAGTTTCTTCGGCCCCTCCGCGCGGCTCAGAGCCAACTCGATCGAAGCTCTGATCGCACCGTCTCCATTCCGCTGGGTTTCCATTACATGTTCCTTTCCGACGACGAGAAATGCCCCTTGAGTTCCTCGGCAAGCAAAAACGCCATTTCCAGCGACTGCTCGGCATTGAGGCGCGGATCACAGAACGTCTCGTAGCGCCCCGCCAGATCCGCTTCCGTCAGGCAGTGGGCACCGCCGACGCATTCGGTCACATTCTGGCCGGTCATCTCGACATGGATGCCGCCCGGACGGAGACCTGCCTCGCTGAAAACGTCGAAAAAGCCACGGACTTCCTGCAAAATCGCATCGAAAGAGCGCGTCTTGATCTTGTCGGCCGTCGAAATCGTATTGCCATGCATCGGATCGCAGAGCCACGTCACGGTGCGGCCCGTGCGGCGCACGGCTTCGAGCAGCGGCGGAAGATGCTCGCGCACCTTTGTCGCTCCCATACGCGAAATGAGCGTGATGCGTCCGGCTTCGTCCGCCGGATTGAGAATTTCGAGCAGCTTTTCGAGATCGGAGATCGTGGTCGTCGGACCGACCTTGATCCCGATGGGATTGCGCACACCGCGCAGGAACTCGACATGCGCCCCTTCGGGCTGGCGTGTACGATCGCCGATCCAGACAAAATGCGCCGAGCAGTCGTACCACTCGCCGCTCAGACTATCGACGCGCGTCAATGCCTGCTCGTAGGGAAGCAGAAGCGCCTCATGCGATGTATAGAAATCCGTCTCGTTGATCTGCGGCGCGGTCTGGTCGAACCCGCAGGCGCCCATGAACGACAGCGTCTCGTCAATGCGCTGGGCCAGATGGCGGTACCGTTCGGCGAGCGGCGAACGCTCGACAAAGCCGAGATTCCAGCGATGGACCTGATGCAGATTGGCATAGCCGCCCGAAGCAAAGGCGCGCAGCAGATTCATCACGCCCGCGGACTGGAAATAACCGGTCTCCATCCGGCGCGGGTCCGGCAGCCGCGTTTCCGCCGTGAATTCCGGACCGTTTATGATATCGCCCCGATAGCAGGGCAGCGTCACGCCGTTCTGGGTCTCGGTATCCGACGAGCGCGGCTTGGCGTACTGGCCCGCCATGCGCCCGATCTTCACGACCGGAACTTTCGCGGCGAATGTCAGGACCACAGCCATCTGTAGCAGCACGCGAAACGTATCGCGCACGATATCGGCCGTAAATTCGTTAAAGCTCTCCGCGCAAGCGCCGCCCTGGAGAACGAAAGCCTCGCCGCGCGCCGCCTTGGCAAGCTGCGCTTTAAGACGACGCGTCTCACCGGCGAAAACCAGCGGAGGATAACGACGCAGGCGAGCCTCGACGGTTTCGAGAAGCGCCGCATCATCATAGTGCGGCATCTGGCGGGCAGGGTGCGACCGCCAGCTCGACGGCGTCCAGCCGACGGGGACAGCAGGTGCGCGTTCGGCGTGCATGAAGTTTTTATCCTGTCACAAAGCACTTCGGGGGGCCGTTTATGCCGGGAAAACCGGCCGACGAACAGGCAAAAGAAACGTGTTCGCCCTGCCCGGCATCAAGGACGATCTCTTTTCGTCTCCCAACGGTCCTCACCGAGCCGCCGAAAGGTCAGATTATCCGGAACGTCAGATTATAACGAAACGCGCCCGTCAGGGGATGATGACCGGGCCGGACCGTGGACACTCCATGAAAAGCCAGCCTGGAAGCGCCGCCCCAGACGACCGCATCGCCATGTTCGAGAACGACGGACGTGGTGGGTGCGTCTCGTTCCAGCCCCCCGAACAGAAAACGCGCCGTCAATCCGAGAGAGAACGAGACAACCGGCGCCGACAGGTCGGGCTCGTCGCGGTCCTGATGAAGCCCCATGCGAGCGCCAGGGGCGTATCGGTTGATCAGACCGATCTGGGGGACAAAACCCGGATATCCCGCCTCACCGGCGACACGACCGGCAAGATCGCGAAGGAGCGTAGGCATGTCCGGCCAGGCCCGGTGCGTCAGCGGATCGTCTTCGAGATAGCGATAGCCCGACCGATCCGAATGCCAGCCATGGGTGCCGCAACTCGTCATGGCCGCCGAGAGGCGACCGCCGCGACGCGTGGTCAGCGTCCTGAACGGAGAAACGCTTGCCACGAAATTTATGGCCGCCAGAAGATCCGGCGCGGATTCGGCGATCGCTCCGGGCAGAAACCACGCGCCATCAGCCAGTTCGACGCGCCGCCGCAGGGTCGAAAGAAGATCAGACATGTCTTGTCTTCCACAAAAGCGCCTCGGCTCTTGAACCGGCGTCCCGAAGCCGTAATTATGACGCCGAGGGCGACATTCGTCCGCCACGAATGTTTCCAGCTCCCCCGCTGCCTGCTGCGGAGCCTATCATGAAAGGTCGCTCTCATGGCGATGCTCCGTTACGCACTTCCTCTCGCAGCCATTCTCACAGCCCTTCCCGCGGCGGCCCAGACCACCACGTCCCCCGGCACGCCCGCTCCGACCCGCCCCACGACGCAGGGCCAGACCCCGGCGAATGGCGGCGTCGAATATCGGGGAAGCGGCGAACACGTCACGGCGAAGGGCCGACACACGCTGCCGCCCGGCTATCAGGACGCACCTTCGACAGAGTTCCAGCACGGCCCGGACCCGGACCACCTCGACAAGATCCAGCGCGACGCCGTGACTGGTGCCGATCTCAGCAAATTCGGTTCGGCCTATGGCGCGAGCAACCCGACGCAGAGCGGCCAGCTCGGTGACGCGACCGGCAATGGCTGGGTCGCGCCGCGCTGAGGCCTTGTCGATCGGGAGCGCATCCAGCCCAGGATGGCGCCCCTGAGGGCCTTGTCTGATAAAATTCATAAAATGGGACCGACCGCGTTCTGATCGAGCGAAGGCGCAAGCCGGTTCGTTATCGTTCCACCACCCCGCCTCCCCGCACGTCGAACACTGGCCCTCCGCGCAACCCGCGCACGCTCTGACCGTTGGCCCCATTGGGTATACAGGACGGAACATGCAGGTGTCGCCGGGCTACCCCCCGACGACCTTTTCAGAGGAGGGTTAGGCCATGGGCTTCATCACCACACGGGACGGCATCAATCTGCACGTCAAGGACAGCGGCGTCGGACCCGCCGTTCTGCTGATCCACGGATGGCCGCTGACGGGCGATATGTGGGAGTATCAGACGCTGGCGCTTCAGGAAGCGGGCTATCGCGTCATTGCCTACGATCGTCGCGGCTTCGGGCAGTCGAGCCATCCGATCGGTCCCTATGATTACGACACGCTTGCCGAAGACCTGGCGACGATCATCAACACGCTGGAGCTTTCGGACGTAACGCTCGTCGGCTTTTCGATGGGCGGCGGCGAGGTCGCGCGCTACCTGTCGCGCCATGGAAGCGCGCTGGTCAGATCCACCGTGCTGATCTCAACGGTCCTGCCCGGGCTCATGCGATCCTCCGCCAATCCGGATGGGATCGATTTCGAACTGATCGCGGAAATGAAAAGCAGCATCCGCAAGGACCGCTTCCATTTCCTGCGCCAGTTCATGCGCACGTTCTACGGGGTGAGCACCCTTTTCCATCCCGTCAGCGACGCCATTCTAGACTGGTCTTTTCTCCTTGCCGTCATGGCAAGCCCGATGGCCACGCTCGAATGTATCGAAGCCTGGGGCACCACTGACTTCACGGCCGATATGCCAGCTTTCGCCGGAGTGCCGACGCTGGTGATTCACGGCACCGATGACAGCTGCGTCCCGGTGGAGATCTCCAGCGCCCGAGCCGCGCTGCTCATTCCGCATGCGCGTTTCACGACATATGAAAGCGCGCCTCATGGACTTTTTGCCAGCCACCATGAGCAGCTAAATTCGGATCTTCTCGGTTTTCTCGGCGCGAGGAGCTGATCGTTCGTTCCTCAGGACCCGGCCTGCGGGACGTGCCGCGTCGGCGTGCGCATCGTCACGATTTCTTCGGCCGTCGTCGGGTGAATGCCGATCGTATGGTCGAAGTCGTCCTTGGTCAGCTTCGCCGTAATCGCGATGGCAAGGCCCTGCATCAGCTCCGGGGCCGCATCGCCGATCATATGCGCGCCCAGAACGCGCTGCGTGCGCGCGCATACGACGAGCTTCATGAAGGTTTTGCGGGCGCGTCCGGTTATCGTCTGGCGCATCGGGCGGAACTGCGCGGTATAGATATCGAGTGACGTCTCCGCCGCGGCTTCGGCTTCCGTCAGGCCGACCGTCGCCAGAGGCTCGGAGAAGAAAACCGCCTTGGGCGTGGTTGCGAAAGACCAGTTGCGCGACTTCGCGGCGAACAGCCGGTCCGCAAGGATATGACCTTCGGCAATCGCGGTCGGGGTGAGATTGAACGTGTCCGTCACGTCTCCGATCGCGTAAATGTCCGGCTCCGACGTCTCGAACTGATTGTCCACGACGATACGACCGTCTGTCACGCCGATATTCGTCGTCTCCAGCCCCAGCTTCGCAATCGCCGGTTCGCGGCCCGTTGCAAAAAACACGCAGTCCGTCTCGATCGATGTTCCATCGGAAAGGGGAACGACGAAACCGCCCTCTTCTCCCCGTCGTATGTTCCGCGGAGAACACCCGGGATGGATGGTTATACCATATGTCGGGATCAGATCTGCCAGATGCTCGCGCAGTTCGTCGTCAAATCCGCGCAGGGGCAGAGGCTGGCGATAGATGAGATCGACCTGCGAACCGAGCCCCGCGAAAATCCCGGCGAATTCGACGCCGATATAGCCGCCGCCCACGATGCAGATCCGCTGCGGCCTTTCGGCCAAGTGAAAGGCGTCGTCCGAAACGATCGCAAGCTCGGCACCTGCGATGTCTGGCCGCACGGGATGCGAGCCCGTCGCGATGACAATCCGTCTGGCCCGCACCCTGACGGGTTCGGCTCCGGGATTAAGGTCGCCCGCGCCTATCTCGATGGTATGGGCGTCGATCAGTCGGGCATGACCTTCGAACAGCGCGACGCCCGCACGCTCGAGCATGGAGGTATAGATCCCGTTGAGACGGGCGATTTCGCGGTCTTTGGCCGCGATCAGGCGATCCCAGTGATGGGGACCGGCGTTCATGTCCCAGCCGAACGCCCGCGCATCGTCGGCCATGCCGCCATATTCGGCAGCATAAACCATCAGCTTCTTGGGCACGCAGCCCAGATTGACGCAGGTCCCGCCCCAGTGACGGGCCTCCGCCACGCCCACGCTCGCACCGTGCTGGGCGGCGATTCGTGCGCATCGCACACCGCCGGAGCCCGCCCCGATCACAAAAAGGTCGAACTCCTGCACGGCGGCACTCCTGACGGACGAAAAGAGATTAAGGGCCCGAAAGCCTCAACGCTGGACGAATGCCTTTTCAACCACATAGGCACCCTGATGGTTCATGTTGCCTTCGTCGAATCCCATGGCCAGCAGAAGCTTTTCAGTATCGGCGAGCATTTCCGGCGAGCCGCAGATCATGACACGGTCATGCTCCGGGTCCAGTTTCGGAATCCCCAGATCCTCGAAAATCTTGCCGTTTTCGAGCAATGTGGTGATGCGGTCCGTCACGGCGAAGTCCTCGCGCGTCACAGCGGGGTAGTAACGAAGCTTCTCGGCCACGTCCTCTCCCAGGAACTCGTGCTGCGGCAGTTCATGGCGGATATGGTTCGCATAGGCCAGTTCGCCCGACACACGCACCGTATGGCTGAGGACGACATTCTCATAACGCTCGTAAGCCTCAGGGTCCTTGATGAGGCTCATGAACGGCGCAAGGCCCGTGCCTGTCGAGAGGAAATACAGATTTCGGCCCGGACGCAGATTGTCGAGCAGCAGCGTGCCCACCGGCTTGCGGCCCACGAGAACGGTATCACCCACCTTGACGTGACGCAGACGCGACGTCAGCGGACCGTCCTCGACGGCGATCGAGAGAAATTCGAGATGCTCTTCGTAATTGGCCGAAGCGATCGAATAGGCGCGCAGGAGCGGCTTGCCCTCGACCTCGATGCCGATCATCGCGAACTGGCCGTTCTCGAACCGCAGGCCCGGATCACGCGTGCAGGTGAAGCTGAACAACCGATCCGTCCAGTGATGAACGGAAAGCACCTCGCAGGCGTGCAGATGCGCGTATTCCTTGCTCGGCGACGCGAGGCGATACTGACCCGGATGCCCTTCGTAAGGAACGATCCCCGTCAGAG
The DNA here is from genome assembly GCF_029309905.1 of Brytella acorum. GTDB lineage: Bacteria > Pseudomonadota > Alphaproteobacteria > Acetobacterales > Acetobacteraceae > Brytella > Brytella acorum. Next base: position 319,414 of record NZ_JARBJP010000002.1, on the reverse strand, counting down.
GGGCGTCGATCACAGGCATCGGGTACGAAACGGAAGCGGACATGACGTAACTCTCTCGACGGAAGAGCGCGGCACGCCGCGCCTGAATGCGGCGGATGTTCTAGATCATTGATGACCGCTCTGTGAACCCCGCGCGCCTTTCCGCCGTATTATTTATGTGTACGCTCGATAAATGACGCCACGTTATCGTGCAATTCCCTGAGTGCGGGCGCGTGCGCATAGACCATATGCCCCGAACGATATTGCCTGATCTCGACGTTCTTCGCGAGGTCGCGCGGAATGGGCAGATGCCTCATCTCGTACACGCCCTCGAAATAGGGTGTGCCAAGATCGAAATACCCCTGGTTCAGCATGACTTGCAGAGCGGGATTCGCCTTCATGGCCGCAGCCAGATCAGGCAGCACGTTGGGCTCGCCGCGCGCCTGCCCCATCTGGTCGGGCTGTTTGTGAAGGAACGTCCAGCGGCCGATACTATGCGCGGTCAGCTTGTATTCTTCATAGCCGTCATCGAAGGCGGGATCGCCACCGAATTTGAGAGTATTGCGCGCGTAGTCGTTGAAAGCCGCGACATAGGCCGACTCCATGGCGGCTGACTGCGGATCGTAGCTCGGACGCTGGGCCAGCGGGTCCATGCTCGGTCCGGAGAACCGGCTGTCCAGACGCCCCGTATCCATACCCTCCGCACCGAGAAGCGTCTTCTCGAACTCGCCGCCATTCACGCGGAGATTGGCGCGCTTGAGATAATCGACCGGCAGTCCGGTATAGCCATGCAGCTTCTGGGCAACTTCATCGAGGCGCGCATCGGTGATGGCGGTGCCATCCTGAAGAGCTTCGGTATAATCCGTGAGCGCGAAATGCTCGACCTCACGCAAAAAGGCATCCAGATCCTGCGGCTGGTTCGGGAGCCTGTGATGATACCACGCGGTCGCGGCGAAGCTCGGCAGCGCCAGCACATAGGGCTGGTCCATGCTCGGGTTCATCTGGGGGCGATCCGGCCCGTTGGCATAGTTGAGGATCTGGGACAGCAGGATCACGCCGTTGAGATCGATTCCTTTCCGCTCGGACAGCATATTGGCGACGATCGCCGAACGGGTCGTGCCGTAGCTCTCGCCAAACAGATATTTCGGCGAGTTGTAGCGCCCGTGGCGTGCGAGGAACTGCGCGATGAAATCCGTGAACGCCGCGGCATCCGGGTCCGTGCCATAGAACGCCTTCGCGCCATCCCTGCCCATGACGCGACCATAGCCGGTGCCGGGCGCATCGATGAAAACGAGATCCGTTACATCCAGAAGCGAGTCATCGTTGTTGATGACCTGATAAGGGGCAGCGGGCGTATGGCTGTCATCGGCCGTGACCACGCGCCTGGGTCCGAAAGCTCCGATATGCAGCCATACCGTCGCCGATCCGGGTCCGCCATTATAGACGAAGGTGATCGGACGGCTTTCGGCCTTCGCGCCTTTCCTGAAGTAAGCCGTGTAGAAAACAGAGGCTTTCGCGTCCAGCGGCCTGGCTTCCGGACCATCGGGCGTCCCCGGATTCGCATCATCCCAGCCGTCGGGATGGATGATCAGCGTCCCGGCCTCAGCCTGATAGGGAATGACTTTTCCACGCACGGTAACTGTTCCGTCCGACAGGACATGCTGCGGATGGGACAGAAACGCCGAAGCTTCGGGATGCGGTCCGGCACCTGGTCCCGGTGGGGGCGGAGGCGGACCGGGAGGTCCGCCCGGCGGGGGCGCCGCCAGAGCCGTCGCCGCGGTCAGCGCAGCGGCCAATGAGGCAAGAACCGCGAGATTGCGCAATGCCAGTTTCCGATGCCGCATGAAGTCCCCTTCGCCAGATTTTCTCGCCGTCATGAGAGCAAGTTTCAACCGATCCGCGGGTCAGGGCAACCCTGTTGCGGCAGCGAAATTACATGATCTTCCGGGAATTATGTAACATCCTCGCGGCCCGCACTCAGGAATGCGCGCCTGTATTCTCACGCCGGAGGAACGCCGGAAGAAGATAGGGCGCCCGCCCGCCATGACCGAAATAGGCCCGGCGCGCTTCCGCGATCTGCAACTTGCCGAAAACCTCAAGCCGTATCAGCGCCATGACAAGCAGCACACCCGCCGCCGGCCCCACGGCATAGACCCAGAAATCACGCCATGCGCCGGTAAAGACGGCAGGGCCGAGACTGCGCGCAAAATTCGTGCTGTCACCGGAAAGCCAGCTCTCGAACGGATTGAGAATGAAAAACAGCGGACCTGCGACGAACGCCGTCAGGATTTGCAGGCGTGGACGGGCGCCGGTGTAAAGAATGCAGCCCACGAGAATGGCGGTCGTGCCGCACTCCCCCAGTGCCGCGGCGACCGCGGGCACCATCGGATAGGGCATCGTCGCCGCATAGTTTCCCGCCGCGCACCATGCGCCCCAGCGGGGCCAGATCTGCCCCGCGAACGCTACGAGAGCCACACCCGAGACCGCACCTCCACATTGCGCCAGCACATAAAAAAAGCAGTCCAGCCACGCGAAGCGCCGGGATAGCGAAAAGGCCAGACTGACGGAAGGGCTGAGATGCGCGCCACTCACCCGTCCGAACGGAGAAAACGCGGCAATCGTACTGGCAAAACCGAAACAGAAACCTTCGAGCGCCGCGATCAGATCCGGATGGACGGAAAGACTCCGCGCGAACGGGCTGAGCGGCGAGCCGACCACGACGTTGCTGGCCACGCCGCAGATCATGAGGATCATGGTCGCCACCCACTCGCAGCCATAGAGTCGCCAGTGCAGAAGGACATCGGGATGGGGACGTCCCGAAAGCGGGCGATCCAGCGGATGAGGATAGGCCTCCGTCGTCTGCACGCTGTTTTCCGCCATGTTTTCCCCTGCCTCCGTCACACCTCTTCGTTTCGCTGACTAGTCGGGCTCTGAACCTCAGGCAATGAACATGCCCGCGATCGTGGCGCTCATGGCGTTCGACAGCGTTCCAGCCAGAACGCAACGCAACGCCTTGCGGGCGATGAAAGCCCGCCGTTCGGGCACGATACTCCCGAAAGCGCCGATCAGAATGCCGATGCTCGACAGGTTTGCGAACCCGCAAAGCGCGAACGAGACGATCGCGATCGTGCGGCCCGACAGCGCGTGCGCCTGAATCACCGGCGACAGACCGACATAGGCGACAAACTCGTTGAAGGCGATTTTCTGCCCCAGAAAACCGGCCGCCTGGATGCACTCCCCGGCGGGAACGCCGATAATCCACGCCAGGGGCGCGAGAACGAAGCCAAGCCCATATTGCAGACTCAGATGCCTCAGCCCAACCCACAGGCCCAGATGACCCAGCGCCCCGTCGATCAGCGCGATAAGACCCACGAATGCGACCAGCATGGCCCCGACCGCGACCGCCACGCGAGCGCCACTCATCGCGCCGTCCGCGACGGCGTCGAACAATGTTTCGCTCCGGACTTCCGCCCTGGGCATCGGAGCGGACTCCGCCGCGCGCGATACGGGCTCAAGAAGCCGTGCAAAAAGCAGACCGCCGGGAATCGCCATGAAGGAAGCGGCAAGCAGATAGGGCATGGGCACCCCAAGCGCGGCATAGGCGGCGAGCACGGAACCCGCCACGGACGCCGTGCCGGAACACATCACGGCGAAAAGCTCGGCTTCCGTCATTTCATGCAGGAACGGCGCGAGCGCGACGGGGATTTCACTCTGCCCGAGAAAGATCGTGAGAACGGCCGCAAAGGATTCGAGCGCCGTCGTGCCCAGAACACGGCGCAATCCCCCGCCGATGAGGCGCGCCATCCCCTGCATGACGCCCCAGTGGTACAGCACCGCCATGAGCGCCGAGACATAGACGATCGCGGGCAACACCCGGAAGGCGAAGACATAGCCGTCATGACCGAACACGGCATCCATATGAGGCCCGACGAGGCCGCCGAACAGGAAGGCGGCGCCCACCTGCCCATAGGAAAGCACCGCATCCACGCCGCCCGCCAGAGCGCCGAACAGCGCGCGTCCCCAGGGCACGAAAAGCGCGAGGGCGCCGATGGCTATCTGGATGGAAAGCGCCACGGCCACCTGCCTGCGGTCGATCCCGCGTCGGTTCGACGAAAAAAGAACGCCGATGGCGAGCAGGACGGCTATTCCGAGGATTCCGCGCCAGATCATATGAGCTTCTTGTCATGCATGGTGCGGAACTGTGTCGCCAGTGATACGACCTGTCCAGACGCGACCGGCTTCAAGATCTTGGCGCGTCCGAATCCCCCGCGTATGAAAGTCCCTCCCTGGACCAGATACCGGGCTAGACCAGACACCGGGGCTTCGCGCCGGACGCAAGGAGCATGACACGTGACGACGGTTTATGATTTTTCGCTTCCCGGCCTGGATGGTGAAACGGTCATCGACCTCTCAGCCTATCGCGGCCAGCCGATTCTCATCGCCAACACGGCGTCGAAATGCGGCTTCACACCTCAGTATGAAGGTCTGCAATACGACTGGTCCCATTATGGCAACGGCGGCGGCGGCCTCACCGTCATCGGCGTTCCAAGCAATGATTTCGGCAAGCAGGAGCCCGGCGACGCCCAGGAGATCGGCGTGACCTGCTACAAGAATTACGGCGTCACCTTTCCGATGGCCGCGAAAGCCCATGTTCGTGGCCCGCAAACGATCCCGCTGTTCCGCTGGCTGGCCGAACAGGGCGGCATTCTGTCGCGCCCGCGATGGAATTTTTACAAATATCTCATCGGGCGCGATGGCCGCCTGCACTCGTGGCATACGCCCCTGACCACACCCGATGGTAGTCGCATGATCCGCCAGATCCAGCGCGTCCTGCTCGATCGCTGAGGGGGACGCGCCAAGGGTTGGGCTGTGTCGCGGGGTTCACGCCCGACGACGCAGCTCGGCGTCGATCAGCGCCATGTTCCGCAGATCGGCCTTGAAGACGGTATCGAACACGTCTCCGGCGATCGGCACGAGGCCGATGCTCGCCTCGATCGCGACGTTGAGCATCATCCGGCGCAGGATGGAACGTGACACGCCCAGTCTCCATGCTTCCCAGACGATATAAAGCGAAAGCGCGAGCTGCACGGCATCCCCGCCGCCCGGCACGAGATCGAGCAGCGTATCGACGCCGAACCGCGTCCGGATACCGGGCAGACGGAACGCGCCGTTCAGAAGCCAGGCCAGCCGCCGCAGCCGGTCGAGGCGACGCGCCAGATCTGCGCTGTCCTTGACGCCATCGATGTGCATGGCGCTGATCCGGGGCACCGCATGACGAGCGGCCACTCTTCCAATCCCTGCGAGATGGGACATGCTCTTTTCGTATCTCCCCTTGCCGCCCCGCTCCTGATAGAGCCCGGTGCGGGACGTTTCCGTGCCTCCCCATGTGCGAATTCACCATTCGGTATTACAAGCCCTGATGATCAAGAATTTCCTGACTGTTGGCGGCTGGACCATGCTGTCGCGCGTGCTCGGCCTCGTCCGGGACCAGCTCATGGCCGCTGTCGTGGGCGCCAACGGCGTGCAGGACGCCTATCTGATCGCGGCGCGGCTGCCGAACATGTTCCGCAGCCTGTTCGGCGAAGGCGCTTTCAATGCGACCTTCGTGCCCATGTTCACCGCGCGGCTCGAGCGTGACGGACACGAAAACGCTCGTCAGTTCGCCAGCGAGGCGCTGAGCGCGCTGGTGTCGTGGCTGCTCGTCCTGACGGTTCTGGGCGAGATCTGCATGCCGTGGATCACACGCGTCATGGCCTCGGGCTATGGTGTCAACGGACAGCGCTTCGATCTCGCGGTTTCGCTGATGCGGATCACCTTCCCGTATCTGGTTCTGATCTGCGCGGCCGCGCTGGTCGCCGGAGTCCTGAACGCCATGCACCGGTTCGCCATCGCGGCGGCGGCTTACGTGGCGTTCAACATCATCGGCATAACCTCGATCGCCGTGGGTGCGTGGATCACGCATGACGTGGTCCGCGCCAGCGCCGTCGGCATCACCATTTCGGGCGTGGTCCAGTTTTCCGTCCTGTTCTGGGCCGTTCGCCGCGCGGGCATGAAGCTCACCTTCGGCATTCCGCGCCTCACATCCGCGATGCGCGACATGCTGAGACGCTTTGCCCCGGCCCTTGTCGGATCGGGCGTGACCCAGCTCAATCTTACGGTCGATACCACGATCGCCTCGTGGCTCCCGGCGGGATCGCTTTCCTGGATCTACTTCGCCGATCGCGTGAACCAGCTTCCGCTCGGCGTTCTCGGCGCGGCGGCGGGCACGACGCTCCTGCCCGTCCTGACGCGCCACGCCGCGAACGGAGAGCGCGCCGAAGGCCAGCAGACCCACAACCGGGCGCTCGAATATACCCTCCTGCTGACCCTGCCCGCCTGTTGCGGGCTTATGGCGCTCGCACCGGAAATCATTGCATCCCTCTTCGGTTACGGCCGCTTCGACGCCCATGACGTCACCTGCACAGCGCAAGCCTTACGCGCCTATGCGATCGGTCTGCCAGCCTTCATCATGGTGAAGGTCCTGACTCCCGGGTTCTACGCGCATGGCGATACGCGAACGCCGGTCCGCATCGGATTCGTCGCCATCGCCGTCAATCTCGCCTTGAACCTCGTTCTCTATCGTCCGCTCGCCCATATGGGGCCCCCGCTCGCCAGCGCGCTGGCCGCCGTGCTCAATGTCGGCATGCTGGCCACGGTCCTCCACCGGCGCGGCGTCTTCGCGCCCACGAGACTCCTGATCAAACGCCTTGCCCTCATGCTCGCATCCGCCCTTGGCATGGCCGTCTTTTCCTATGGGGTCGCGCATTGGCTCATGCCGGACATGACGCAATGGCATGCGGCGATGCGCGTTTCCGCCCTCGGCGCGCTGATCGCGGCCTCCGGCGCTCTCTATCTCGGTCTTCTCGCGGCGCTGGGAATCGCATCTCCACGCACCGTCCTGGGGCGGCTGCGTCGCCGTCGGCCCTGAAGTTCGGACAGGGAGAGACGCATCTTCACCCGACATTGACGCATTCTCGCGCGAATGTGGTGCCCGGCCCCTTGTCGGCTCCCCCCTCATGCGCAACGAATTCGCGGTCGCGTCCTGCGACGTCATGACTCCGTCAGTCCGAAACCCGCTTGTCTCCGGGCGAGCCGCCTCGAAAGACCGCCATGCACGCCCATTCCGACCGTTCCGCGCCCAACGCGGTGACGGCCCATGACGAGACCACAGCCAGACATGTGATCGCGGCGTCGTTTCTCGGCTGGACGCTCGATGCCTGTGACTTTTTCATCGTGCTTTTCACACTCGATAACGTTGCGAAGAGCTTCGGCGCTTCCATAGAGACCATTCTGCTCGCGCCCACCCTGACACTGGTGACACGCCCGATCGGCGCGTTCCTGTGCGGGCGCGCGGCCGACAAATATGGCCGCAAACCCGTCATGATCGCGACCATCGTCATCTTCTCGCTCATTGAGGCCGCCTCAGCCTTCGCGCCAACACTTTTCGTCTTCCTGACGCTGCGGGCGCTGTTCGGCATCGCGCTTGGCGGTGAATGGGGCGTCGGCACGTCGCTCATCATGGAGAGCATCCCGCCCTCATGGCGCGGCTGGGCCTCCGGTCTTCTGCAATCGGGCTATCCGGCAGGTTACCTGTTGTCGTCGCTGCTGTTTCTCCTCCTGCCTTTCGTCGGCTGGAAGGGACTTTACCTCATGGGAGCCGGGGCGATCATCGTCGCCTTATACATCTGGGTCCGTGTGCCGGAGAGCCCCGAATGGCTGGCGCGCAAAGCCGCCGGACAGACCCAGGGCGCCCATACGTCCGAGCCGGGCCTGTGGGCGGTCGTCAGCGGCAACCCCATGCTCTGCGTGTTCGCCATCGCGCTGATGGCCGCCTTTACGTTCCTCAGCCATGGCTCGCAGGATCTGTATCCCAAGCTGTTCCTCGGACTCGAGCGCGGACTGCATCCGACAGCCATCACCGCGATCGTCGTGTTCTACAATATCGCGGCCATGGTCGGGGGCCTGTTCTTCGGCGCACTTTCGCAAAAGATCGGACGACAATACGCCATCGCCATCGCCGCCATCCTGACCCTGCCTCTGCTGCCCCTGTGGACGCTCCCGCACAGCGCCATATGGCTCGCCGTGGGCGCATTCGGCATCCAGTTCTGCATTCAGGGCGCGTGGGGCGTGGTGCCGGCCTATCTGAGCGAACTTTCGCCAGCATCCGTCCGCGCGACATTCCCAGGCCTTGCGTATCAGTGCGGCAATCTCATCGCGGCCAGCAACGGCCTGATCCAGAACAGGATGGCGTCCGTGCTTGGCACGGGCCTGGCCATCCCGCTCATGGTGATCGTCGGAGGTGCCGCCGTTTCGATTGCCGTGCTGATCCTGCTGAATGCCCGGCTGCACCCCACACCGGGGCATCCCGCCGATTGATCCTGTGCCGACTGATCTTCCGCTGACTGATCTCGTGCCGAGGATCGCGGTTCCATTCATCAGAACGTAACGGTAAACACGCAGATATGAGCGTCATCGTTCCTCCGCCTCCCTCACCCGACGGCGCCACGCCCGCGATGGTGCAATGGTTCGCCCTGAAAAAGCAGGAGCCGGACGCGCTCCTGTTTTTCCGCATGGGCGATTTTTACGAACTGTTTTTCGGCGATGCCGAGACGGCGGCGCTTGCGCTCGACATTGCGCTGACCACAAGAGGCAAGCATGGCGGCGAACCCATCTCCATGTGCGGCGTGCCCGTCGCCGCCGCTCAGGCCTATCTCGCCCGCCTGATCCGGCGGGGCTTCCGTGTCGCCGTCGCGGAACAGACGCAAAGCGCGCCCAAGCCCGGTGAAAAGCCGCTCAAAGGCCCGCTCAATCGCGCGATCGTGCGTCTCGTCACCCCGGGAACGCTGACGGAAGAGGAGCTTCTCGAAGCGGGCCGCCAGAACCTGCTTCTGGCTCTCGCGCGCCCTTCCCATGGCCGTCGCGGCGGCAGCGATCAGATCGGCGCGGCCTGGATCGATATTTCAACCGGTGTTTTCGAAACCCAGGCGATCTCCCACGATGCTCTCGGAGAGCTTCTGGGCCGTCTCGATCCGGCGGAGATTCTCGCCGACGCAGCACTGGTGCCGCCGGATTTCGCGCCCCGACTCGCACCGTCGGTCGTCGTTCCAACGGCGGACAAAGCAGCGGCCGATATCGCGCGCGCCTTCGACGTTGCCCAGGCTGGCGTTCTGGGTGATTTCAAGGAAGAAGAAACCATCGCCGCCGCCATGGCGCTGGGATACGTTCGCCGCAGTCAGGCAGGCGCGATGCCGCGTCTGTCGCGTCCGATATCGCAGGGCGAGACTGGCGTGCTGGGTCTTGATCCCTCGACCCGGGCCAGTCTCGACCTGCTGTCCGGACGTGACGGCACCACGACGCATTCTCTTTTCGAAGCCGTGTGCCGCACTTCCAGCGCCGCGGGTTCGCGCCTTCTCGCAGCGTGGATCGCAGGTCCGACGACCGATATCGCCCTGATCGCGCAAAGACAGGCGGCGTGGCGATGGCTGGCCGACAGGCCCGAACTGCGCGCATCCGTGGCGCAGCTCCTGCGGCGCGTGCCGGATATCGCCCGTGCCCTGGGCCGCATGTCCGCCGGACGGGGCCAGCCCCGCGATCTGGCGGCCATCCGGGATGCGCTTGAATCCGCCAATGCGTTCGTAGTACTCCTCCAGCCGCTCTGCTCAAGCGAAACGCCAGGGTTTATCCGCGACATAAACGCCGGACTTTACGGACGCGCGGACGCCCTGCTCGACCGCCTGACGGCGGCGCTTGCCGACGAATTGCCCGCGCGGCTCGATGACGGTGGCGTCATTGCCGCTGGATTCGATGCGGATCTGGACCGTTACAGGGCCTTGCGCGACGACAGCCGCAAACTCATTGCCGCCCTTCAGGCCCGCTACGCCGAAACCTTCGGCATCCCCAATCTCAAGATCCGTCATCACGCCCAGCTCGGTTATGTGATGGAAGTGGCGGCGGGGATGGCGACGAGGCTGAAGGCGCATGCCGAACTCTCCTTCCGTCAGGGCACGGCCAGCCTTGCTCGTTTTTCGACCCCGGAGCTTGCGGAACTCGACCGGGCCATCCTCGACGCGGGAGAGCGCGCTTCCGTCCTCGAACGGCAGATTTTCAATGGACTGGTCGCGCAGGCCGTCGCTCACGAGGCCCTGCCCGAAATCGCGGAGATGTTCGCGCTGGCCGACGTCGTGCAATCCGCCGCCCATCTGGCGCAGGGCGGGGACTGGTGTTGTCCCGAGGTGACGGACGACCAGAGTTTCGAGCTTCGTCAATGCCGTCATCCAGTCGTCGAGGCGGCGCTGGACCGCCAGACACGGTTTATTCCCAATGACTGCCGCCTGCCTCCCGAACACCGGGTCATGCTGCTGACCGGCCCGAACATGGCGGGCAAATCGACCTTCCTGCGACAGACGGCGCTGGCCGTCATTCTCGCACAGGCCGGTTTGCCGGTTCCCGCGGAAAAAGCGCGGATCGGCGTCGTGGACCGTCTTTTTTCCCGCGTGGGAGCAGCCGACGACCTCGCGCGCGGACGTTCCACGTTCATGGTGGAAATGACGGAGACCGCCGCCATTCTCCGCCAGGCGGGTCCGCGCTCCCTCGTCGTCGTCGACGAGATCGGTCGGGGCACCGCGACGCTCGACGGCCTTGCGATCGCCTGGGCGACGCTGGAAGCGCTTCACTCCCAGCTCGGCTCCCGCACGATTTTCGCGACCCACTTTCACGAACTGGGCACGCTGACCGATTCCATGCCGCGCCTGACGCCCTACACGATGGCGGTGCGGGAATGGCAGGGCAAAGTGATTTTCCAGCATGAGGTGCGTTCGGGCAGCGCGCGTAAAAGCTGGGGAGTTCATGTCGCCCAGCTCGCAGGCGTGCCCGAACCGGTCGTTCGCCGCGCGGGACGACTCCTTGCGGCCCTGGAACGGGAGCATACGCTTCAACGCCCGACCCTTCCTCTTTTCGATCAGACCGGAAAATCGGAACCCCATGTGGCGGTCGATCCGCTCCGGGCCGAACTCGAGGGAATCGATCCTGACGCGCTTTCGCCGCGCGAAGCGTTGCAGATGCTCTACAGTCTGAAAAAACTGATGCTTGAGCCAGACGATCCACCTGCGTAAAGCTGGACCCGGCGCATGTCGCAATGCGATAATCCTTCTTTCCTCCCGCCCTGATGACGGATTTTGATGCGCCCTTTCCACGCCACAGGCACCGACGATATGCGAGCCAGCCTCGAAGCCGCTCTCGCCAGCGCGAGTGCCAGCATTGGAGAGGGAAGCCTTCTGTCCCGTGATGAAGCCGTCGGCATTTTCCGGCTTCACCTAGGACGTCAATATGGCGAAATCAGGCAACTGTTCGAAACCCGGCGCCTCAAGGGCATCGCGGCCGCCGGACTTCTGGCGACACTGACCGATGGCGTGATCGAGCGTCTCGCCACATTCGCCGCACGCGTCAATGCTCCCGGAAAGACCGTGGCTCCGCCGCCATCTTTCTGCGTCTGCGCGACGGGTGGTTACGGAGCGGGACTGCTCGCACCCTTCAGTGACATCGATCTTCTTTTCCTCACGGAAGATGAACTGACACCCGAAGTCTCGGCGCAGATCGAATATATTCTTTATTTTCTGTGGGATCTGGGCCTCAGGGTCGGCCATGCCACGCGCTCTATCGAAGGCTGTCTCGAAGCCGCGCGAGAGGATCTCACGGTTCGCACCACATTAATCGACGCGAGGATGCTGTGGGGTTCGCGAAAGCTTTTTGAAACGTTCGGTCAGCGCTATAATCCGTCGCCGGAACAGGCTGCGGAATTCATTCGCGACAAAATGGCGGAGCGCGCCGAACGCCATCGCCGGTTTGAAGAAAATCCCCATATGGTGGAGCCGAACGTCAAGGAAGGTCCCGGCGGTCTGCGGGATCTCCAGACGCTGAACTGGCTCGGACGCGCAGCACTTGGTCCCGGCGGCATGAATCCCGCCGCGGAGCGCGACGGGACGACACCGTTCTTTGCCTCATGCGGCCTTCTGACCGAGCAGGAAACGAACCGGGCGCGTCGCGCGTGGAACCTGCTGTGGACGGTTCGCATGCATCTTCACTACATCGCGGGGCGTGCCGACGAGCGGCTTCTGTTCGATATGCAGCCTGTCGTCGGCGGCCGCATGGGCTATGCCGGGCATGGGCGGCAGGTCGGCGTCGAGCGCTTCATGCGCCACTATTTCCTGACGGCCCGGGAAGTCATGCGCCTGACGCATGTGCTTGAACCCGCGATCATCGAGCACCTTCTGGGCGCGCCTCGGATTGATCCGACGGAACCTGAACTGGCTCAGGAACTGGCGAGCACGGATGCGTGTTTGATCGATGGGCAGATAGCACCCATACCCGAGCATGATTTCGAGAAATATCCAGCCCGCATGATCGGGATGCTCGACTGTGCGCGTCGCCATCGCCTCCCCCTTCATCCGCTGGTCTGGCAGCAGCTGATCCGTCATGAACGACGGGGCGTCGCGCTGCGCGGCGATCTCGCAACCATGGAATGCCTCACGCGCCTGCTTTGCGCGCCGACCCGGGAGGGCGCGAATGTTTCGCGCACCGCGCAGCCAAAAAGCGGAGCGGACTGGGCGGCGCTGCTGAGCGAAACCGGTCTGCTCGGCGCCATCCTGCCGGACTGGTCGCGTATCGTTGGTCAGATGCAGTTCGACACGTATCATATCTATACTGTGGACGTGCACAACATCGAAGCCGTCCGCATGCTTGGCTGTATCGAGCAGGGGCGGATGGCCGACGAGATTCCCCTCGCCTATGCTCTGGCTCATGACGTCCAGTCGCGCCGCGCCCTGTATATCGCCACGCTGATCCATGACATCGCCAAGGGACGCGGCGGCGATCATTCCGAACTCGGCTCCGAAGTCGCCCTCCAGCTCTGCCCCGCCCTTGGTCTGGATATCGAAGAAACGGAAACCGTTTCGTGGCTCGTGCTGCATCATCTGCTTCTAAGCCAGACAGCTTTCCGTCGTGATATCGACGATCCCCGTACCATTCTCGACCTGGCCGACACCATCCAGTCTCCCGAGCGTCTGCGCCTTCTCCTTCTCCTGACCATCGCCGATACCCGCGCCGTCAACCCCACCGTCTGGAACGCCTGGAAAGCCACGCTTCTGCGCGAGCTTTACACGCGCGTCGCGGAGGTTCTCGAAGGCGGAATGGCCGCCGAAGAACGGGACGTGCGTGTGGATCGCGCCAAGGAAATGGCCCGCGACGGCCTGCTCCGGCAGGGTATGCCAGCAGAGCAGGTCGAGCATTTCCTCGGCCTTGGTTATGCCGGCTACTGGCTGGGCTTCGACGCGGACACCCATATGCGTCACGCCCATCTCGTCGCTGAGGCCCAGACGAATCAGGCGCCGGTCACGGTGGAGGCGCTGGCCATTCCCTCCCGGGACATTACAGAAATCACGACGCTGAGTGCGGATCATTCGGGCCTGTTCAGCCTCATTACGGGCGCATTGGCGGTCGCCGGAGCGTCGATTGTCGATGCCCGCATCCACACGCTGAGCGATGGCATGGCGCTGGACACCTTCTGGGTGCAGAACGCCCAGGGCCACGCGTTCGAAACATCCGCCCAGCTTGGACGCCTTCGCAAGCTCGTCAACCAGTCCCTTGCCGGGGTCCTGAACGTGGACCGGGAAATCGAACGGGTCTCGCAGCATCGTCGCCCGGGCCGCCGGATGCGCGCGATTCACGTGCCTCCACGCGTGGTCATCGATAATGGCGCCTCGGACCGCTACACCATTATCGAAGTGAACGGACGCGATCGTCCCGGCCTGCTCCATGACGTCACCCAGGCCATCAGCGAGCAGAACCTCCAGATATCCTCCGCCCATGTGACGACCTATGGCGTCCGCGCGGTGGACGTGTTCTACGTCCGCGATCTGGACGGAAAGAAAATCATCGGTGATGCCCGAATCGCTGAAATCCGAGGCATCATTCTCGAGGTTCTCCGCAAGGGAGAGTCAGCCTCTCTTGCTCGCGAGGACGCCGCCTGACACGTCCGCCCTCAGGGCTTCCACGACCCTGGCGACGACCGGAGGCCACGCGATATCCGGCACATCGGGGGTAGTGGCCTGAAACATCGTAATGCTTTCGTACCAGGAGGGGCCACGCCACCGCCAGTCTCCGCCGTAACGGTTCAGGAGCCACGCAGGTCGGCCCAGCGCCCCGGCCAGATGCACGACGACGCTGTCCACGCCGATGATCAGTTCACATGACGCAACCGCACGCGCCGTCGCCGCCAGATCCGACATGTCGGCATGGATCATGCCAGCCAGATCCGCATCGGACACGTCTTTCTGGAGACACAGAAATTCAACACCCGGAACGTCGAAAACGGGGGCAATCTGGGCGCGCGTCAGAGAACGGCGACGATCGAAACGATAATGGCGACTCCCCGACCACATGATCCCGACACGTCCCCCCACCGGCCCGACATCCACGACGAAATACGGCGCGGGGTCGGGCGCGTCGTGACAGTGCAGCAGAAACGGCAAGCTCAGAAGGTTGGCGGACAATCCCTCCTCAGAAGCAGACGCGACCTGAACCCGACCGGGCGGCAAATTCGCCAGAGAGGGCATCAAGGCGAGCAGTTTCCCGGCGGCATCTGGCAGACAGACGCGCAAAGGGGCGCGTTCAGCGGCCATCGGCAGATAACGCAGAAACTGCACGATATCCCCGAGTCCCTGCTCAGCGTGAATGGTCACGGGCCGATCCGTGGGCTGGCCGTCCCATGTTTCCGGAGCCAGAGGAACGAAGGCGCTTCGAGACTGGAACGCGGCCCATCCCTCCGCCATGCGTCCCTGTCCGAGAAGGAGCGCAGCATGGTTGAATTCCGCCCTCACCGCTTCCTCGCCCGCATTCGTGATCATGATGTCCCGCAGACTGGCGCTGGCCCGTTTCGCCTCTCCCAGCTCCGAGAGAAGCGTCGCATGGTTGTTGCGAACGCGCAGGTCATCGGGCGCCCGTCTCGCCGCATCCTCAAAGGCGCGACCGGCGGCGAGCAAATGCCCCCGCGCCATTTCGACCAGACCGAGATTGTTCAAGGTTTCGGCAGCGACATCATCGGACGTCTCGACAGCCCGCAGAAGCGCAGCATGGGCTTCCTCGAACGCGCCACACTCGAAGAGTGCGGCGCCCAGATTGGCCCAGGCGGCTGCAAGATCAGGTTGTCGGGCGACGATGTCCTGAAAGACCCCGACGGCCTCGGCCTTGCGCTCCGCACGCATCAATTGCGCTCCGAGAGCCTGCATGCAGGACAGGTCATCCGGCGCAAGGCGCAACGCTTCCGACAGGGCGATGAGACTGTCATCGAGCCGACCAAGCCCTGCCAGTATGGTGCCCATCAGAAGATGTGCTCGCGGATTCAGGGGCTGCAAAAGAATGGAAACATGCAGCGCAGCGCGGGCCGGTTCGAGATGGTGCTCATCGGCGAGCCCCTGCGCAAGGGTGAGATGAAAACGCCCCCGCTGGGCTTCAGAGAGGTTTCCATCATTCAGGGCGCGCCCCGCCAGCCCTATGGCCAGCGCGGCCTTGCCGCTCGCAAGCGCCACACAGGCAAGACCGTGCAGAGCCTCCGGATTCCCGGCTTCGTCCGTCAGTAAAGCCTTGAAGCGGGCTTCGGCCTCGGCGACGCGCCCACCGGCGAGCAGAGCCATCCCCGTATCAGCCTGCTCCCGCCGCCGCATGACCTCAAAGGGATTTTGGCTCATGATCTCGCTCGGAATCTCCGTAATTCGTTTATAAAACCATAATTCGTTAAGAAATAATTCATATCTACTCGCGTAGTTCTGGGTCTGGCCGCCCCAATGCGTGGAAGATGCAATCGATGCAAATCGAGCAGAGAACGGGCTCAGCCCCGGGGACTATTTTCGTAACGATTTCTCATGAGAGTGTCGTGAAAACTATTCCCGTTTTTGTCATGCGGACGGAAACGGGCCGGTTCGTCGCCAAATATCCCGACGGTCGCTGGACCCCCGAGTGCCTGACGCTTGATAATGCCATCATGATGAGTACGACACCACTCTTCCCGATCGCGATCGAGAGGAACGACTGGCTCGTCAGCCAGCAACGCGTCCCCATCAAAAAACTGGACGTACAGCCTCTGGAATTCGAATCGCTCAGCTGACACGTCCACCACCTGGGGACATTACCGCGACGCCGACCCGGACGCGCTTGCCTCCCGTCCTCATTGGCGCGACAGTGTCTCATTATGCTTCCCCGACCGACATCCCTTCCTTCGCCCCGAACGTGGCTCCTGAGCGCGCTCACCATCGGATTTCATGCCGGAATGGCCGCCCACGCGGCTGATCGCTGGGAACATGAGCGTCCCTGGGCCGCCCCGACGCAGCCCGCGGTCATATCTCAGGTCATTCCGACGCCGGACGGCATCCCATGGCACAGCCTGGCCATCACGGCGGCCGGGAAACTGGTGGGACAAAGGCAGGCATCGAGCACCGGCGCCACGCCGTCCGTCGCCATAATCGCCGAGGATGGACATACGACCCCGTTTCCCGCCACAGCCTCATCCGATCTGGCCAATCCGATCGAGCTGACGGCGGATGACGCGGGTCATATCTGGATCCTCGATGCCGGCGTGCGCTCCGAGGGACCATGGTCCCTGACAGAAGTGGATGGACGTTCAGAGACGCCTCTTGGACACTGGCCCCTTCCTCCCGAGACCAGGGTCCCCGGCAGTCGGTTCGCCGCACTCGTCATTCATGGAAATTTTGCCTATCTGGCTGATGAAGGACACGCAGCACTCGCCGTGCTCAACCTTCATGACGGCAAGGGAAAGCGTTTCATCGAGGACGACCCTTCGGTGCGCGGCCGACAGGCCATGGTCGTGGCGGGCAAGCCGGTTCTGGACGCGAATGGTCACGCGATTGCACGGGATGTCAGCCTGCTCGCCCTCACGCATGACGGCAAATGGCTGTTTTATCAGCCACCATGCGGCCCGCTATATCGCCTCTCGACCGAGCTTCTCACCGATCCCTCCTATGGACCGGTCGAGCAGCTCGACGGGATCGTGAAGTGGCGGGAGACCCCCACCCTGGGCGGCATGACGACCAGTGCGAACGATACGCTCTACATGACGGACGTCGCATCGGCGCAGTTGTTGAGTTTCAGCAGTGCGCGCATCCCGCTCTGGCTTCTGCGCGATCCGCGCCTGGCGCAGGCTGCGGTTCCGACCGTCACGCCGGACGGGCATACGCTTTATGTGCCCGTAGCCGGTGGTCCGTCCATCCTGAAGATCGCTCTGCCGCCCCAGTAACGGCTTTTTTCCGCCCAACACCCAACACCCAACGCCGTGCTCCCCGCGGCGCGCCTGCCGTGCTATAGCGATTCGATGCGCTACAGATCGACGCGGGGCGACACGCGCGCCCGGAACTTCTCCGACATTCTTCTGGCTGGCCTTGCCGACGATGGCGGCCTCTACATGCCCGAATCATGGCCACAATTCACGCCCGATGAATGGCGTTCCCTGCGCGGTCTACCCTACGCCGATCTCGCGGCCCGCGTGATCGCGCCCTTCACCGAAGGCGCGATCGATTTCGCGACGCTTTTGCGCCTCTGCACCGAGGCCTATGCGGATTTCGACCATCCGGCCGTAGCACCCCTGGTCGAAATCGAGAACGGCCTGTTCTCGCTGGAACTGTTCCACGGCCCGACTCTCGCGTTCAAAGACATGGCGATGCAGCTGCTCGGCAAGCTGTTCGAGCATGTTCTGACCGAACGCGGCGAGCGCGTGACGATCGTGGGCGCGACATCGGGCGACACCGGCTCGGCCGCGATCGAGGCGTTTCGGGGCAGCAGGCATTTGTCCGTCGCCATTCTCCATCCACGCGGTCGCACGTCTGACGTGCAGCGCCGCCAGATGACGACGGTGAAGGAAGACAATATCCTCAACATCGCCGTCGAAGGCACCTTCGACGACTGTCAGGATCTGGTGAAGGCGATGTTCGCGGATAAGCCCTTCCGCGAAGAGGTGCGTCTTTCCGCCGTCAATTCGATCAACTGGGCGCGTATCGCGGCACAGATCCCCTATTACGTCCGCGCCGCGCTTACGCTCGGCGCGCCGGATCGTGCCGTGTCGTTTGCGGTTCCCACCGGCAATTTCGGCAACGTGCTGGCCGCCTGGGCCGCGTCGAAAATGGGACTGCCCATTCATCGGCTATGCATCGGATCGAACCGCAACGACATCCTGACGCGCTTCCTGGATTGCAACGACATGAGCGTCCGCGGTGTCGAGCCCAGCCTCTCGCCGTCGATGGATATTCAGGTTTCATCGAATTTCGAGCGTCTGCTCTTCGAACTGCTCGACCGTGATAGCGAAGCCTGCGCCCGCATCATGACGCAGTTCCGCGCGACGGGCCGCATGGATGTGCCCCCGACCGCGTGGGACCGTGCCCGCGCCGTGTTTTCCGGTCTGCATCTGAGCGATGAGCAGACGCTGGACGAAATGCGCGAACTCTACAGGAACAGCCACTATCTGGCCGACCCGCATACCGCCATCGGGATCGCGGCGGCCCGACGCGGCCATGAACAGGGCGTGCCCATGGTGGCTGCCGCGACCGCCCATCCCGCGAAATTCCCCGACGCCGTCATCAAGGCGACCGGCATTCATCCGCCCTTGCCCGAAAAACTCGCGGATCTTTTCAAGCGGGCCGAACGTTTCGAAATTCTGCCCAATGACCTCAAGGTTGTAGAATCCGCCGTCAGGACACATCTGCGCCTTGGCTGATCGACTGCCGCCTTGTTTGACCATGACCAGATGCCGGTCCGCTCACCAGAGCGACCGACCGGTGTCCCGCCATCCGACTTTCCAGGAAACCACCGTTTCATGAGTGATCCGATCAACGTCACGCGCCTGCCGAACGGGCTGACCGTCGTTACCGAGCGCATGGAGCGCGTCGAAACCGTCTCTTTCGGCGCCTATGTCTCCAGCGGCACACGACACGAGACCCCGGAGGAAAACGGCGTCTCCCATTTCCTTGAACATATGGCGTTCAAGGGCACGAAACGCCGTTCCGCCGCGAGGATCGCCGAAGAGATCGAGAATGTCGGCGGCCATATCAATGCCTACACGGCCCGGGAGCAGACGGCCTATTACGTCAAGCTCCTCAAGGAAGACCTTCCGCTCGGTATCGACATCATCGGCGATATCCTCACGCACAGCACCTTTCTGGATGAAGAGGTGGAGCGCGAGCGCGGCGTCATCCTTCAGGAAATCGGCCAGGCCAACGACACGCCGGACGACATCGTGTTCGACCACTTTCAGGAAACGGCCTATCCCGACCAGCCGATGGGGCGTCCGACACTGGGAACCGAAGCCCTGATCACGTCCATGAAGCGCGAGACGCTCATGAACTACATGCACACGCATTATACGGCGAGGAACATCGTCATCGCAGCGGCGGGCAATCTCTACCACGAGGCCGTTCTGGACATGGTCTCGTCGCATTTTCGCGATCTGCCCGCCCATGATGCCACGCAGCCGAGCCTCGGACGGTATGTCGGCGGCGAATGCCGGACCACGAAGGACCTCGATCAGGCTCATATCGTCATGGGCTTCCCGTCCGTTCCCTATGGCCATCCGGACTACCACGCGACCCTTCTGCTTTCGACACTGCTCGGGGGCGGCATGTCGTCACGCCTGTTCCAGGAAGTGCGTGAAAAACGCGGACTGGTTTATTCCGTCTATTCCTTTGCCCAACCCTTCCTGGATAGCGGCATATTCGGCATTTATGCTGGCACGGGCGAAGAACAGACCGCCGAGCTCGTTCCCGTCGTCATCGACGAACTGCGCAAGCTGCCGGACGGCATCGCGGAAGCGGAAATCGCGCGCGCGCGCGCCCAGCTCAAGTCGTCCCTGCTCATGTCTCTCGAAAGCACGGGAAGCCGCTGCGAGCAGATTGCCCGGCAGTTGCAGCTTTTCGATCGCGTGATCCCCACGCAGGAAACCGTGGCGCGCGTCAACGCGGTCACCGAGGCCGATATCATTCGCGTCGCCCGGCAGACCTTCACCGGACAGCCGACATTGGCGACCATCGGTCCCGTCTCGAACGTCCCGTCTCTCGATGCCATCCGTAAGAGCCTCGCAGCATGAGCGACACGGACCTGCAGCTCCTTCAGGCGCTCCTCGACGCCGCACGAAAGGCCGGAGCGGACCGCGCCGATGCCATTGCCGTATCATCGACGGCGATCGGCGCCTCCTGCCGCAAGGGCGTGCCGGAGGATCTTGAACATTCCGAGACGACGAATATCGGTCTGCGGGTCTTCGTCGGCCAACGTTCGGCGACGATTTCGGCCACCGAACTCGACCCTGCGCGCTTCGCGGCACTCGCCGGGCAGGCGCTGGCCATGGCGCGGGTTCTGCCGCCCGATCCGCATATCGGCCTGGGCGATCCCGCGACGCAGGGCGTTTACGACTCCGCCCTTCTCGATATGGCCGACCCCACGCCCGCACCAGCCCTCGCGGCCCTTGTCGAGCGCGCGCGCGAAACCGAGGAGATCGCGCTCGCCGTGGCGGGCGTGACGAACAGCAACGGCGCTTCGGCCTCTTACGGGCGAACGCATATCGCCCTGGCCGACAGCAACGGCTTTGCCGCGGATTATGCGCGCACCGGACACAGCACCGGCGTCAGCGTCCTCGCGGGGACCGGTGCAGACATGCAGCGTGACTACGCGGGGCATTCGGCCGTGTTCCTGTCGGATCTCGAAGCCGCGACCAAACTCGGGCGCGAAGCCGGAGAGCGGGCCGTTCGTCGGCTCAACCCGATCAAGCCCCGGACGGGAACAATGCCGGTTATTTATGACAGGCGCGTGTCGGGGAGCCTCATCGGCCATCTTGCCGGAGCCGCCAATGGATCGGCGATTGCGCGGGGCACCTCTTTTTTCTCCGCGAAGCACGGTGAACGGATCCTACCGGCAGGTCTGGCGCTGATTGACGATCCCACGCGGCGCCGCGGCCTGCGATCGCGGCCGTTCGACGCCGAAGGCTTCAGGGCCGCTCCCCTCTCCATCGTGGAAGACGGCATCCTGAAAGAATGGCTTCTCGACACCAGGACCGCACGGCAGCTGGGTCTGGCCTCCAATGGCCGTGCGCAACGCGGCGTCGGCTCGCCGCCTTCACCCGGAGCGAGCAATCTCTATCTGGCGGGAGGCGCGCATTCGGTGGCGTCGCTCATGGGCGATATCAAGGAGGGCCTGTGGATCGAGGATCTCATGGGCTCCTCGATCAATGGTCTGACGGGCGATTACAGCCGCGGGGCCGGTGGTTTCATGATTCGCGATGGCATGCTGGCCGAGCCTATTGCGGAACTGACCATCGCGGGCAATCTCATAGAGATGTTCCTGCGCATGCAGGTGGCGGACGATCTCGAGTTCCGACGTGGCACCGACGCCCCATCGATCCGGATCGACGCCATGCGCGTGGCGGGTGCCTGAGCCGTTACTGATCGGATGACATCATTTGAACCGGTCACGGCGCTTTCAAAAGAGTAAGATGGAACCGGCTCGGGAAACGAAGGTTTTCGGAGCGTGTTCTGGACCGGAGTTATTCATGCGTCTGCGCATTCTGTCACCTGTTGCCCTGACCTGTGTCGCCCTGACCTGCGCCGCCACCGCGCTGACACCCCTGGCCGAGGCACGGCCAGGCAATGGCTATTCCATGGGAAGCCGTGGAGGCCGCACTTATAGCGCCCCGCCTTCGACCGCCACGGCGCCCGGCTACGCCCGTCCCATGGATCGCTCGTTGGCTCCCTCTTCAGCACCGATGCCGAGTTCGCGCCCCTATCCCTACGGTGCTCCGTCGCGTCCGATGATGGGTGGTGGCTATGCCAACCGCCATCCCTTCATGACAGGATTTTTCGGTGGTTTTCTGGGCGCCGGACTTTTCGGCCTGCTGAGCGGTCACGGCTTTTTCGGCGGGTTCGGCGGCGGCGGCTCGATGATCGGCTTCCTTTTCCAGGTGCTCGTTTTCGGAGCCATCTTCGTCTGGATCCTCCGTCGTCTTGGCGCGGCGCGCGGCGCTGGAGTACGGAACATGGGCGGCGCGCCTTCGTCCCCATACGGCCAGGCTCCGGTAACGGTCACGCCGGACGATTACCGCGCCTTTCAGCGCCTGCTGGTGGATATTCAGGCGGCCTGGAGCGCCCAGAATCTGAATGCCCTGTCATCGATGACGACGCCGGAAATGGCTTCGTATTTCAACGAGCAGCTGAGCGACTATGCAAGCCGCGGTGCACGCAACGTCACGTCGAACGTCCGCTTCCTTCAGGGGGATCTCTCCGAAGCCTGGAGAGAAGGCAACCTCACCTATGCGACGGTCGCGATGCGTTACAGCCTGATCGATGTCACGACGGACATGATGGGGAACGTCATTGATGGGAGCACGACGACGCCGGTGAACGTGACCGAGCTGTGGACCTTCCTGCGGGCGGATGGCCGTGGCAACTGGGTGCTTTCCGCCATTCAGCAAACCACCTGAACCCTGCGGCGCCATAAAAAACGGGTTCGCATAACGACGCCCGTTTTTTATGTATGCATGAGGGTGATGGCGTAGAGAATAACGACCACAAGCCCGATCGCGCCGAGAAGGCCATAAATCCGGCCGCGCCGGTTGGACTCTTTCCGATCACTCATGGAAACAGGACCCGATCGACCAGAAGACCGAGAAACAGGAAAAACAGGTATGCCAGGGAATAACGGAAAGCCAGTTTCGCGGGACGATCGCCGGTCAGGCTGACGCCGTGGGCATCCTGCTTGTCCGTCAGGACGCGCCAGGCGAAATAGATGAAGCCCGCGTCCATGGCGATGGCCGTGACCATGTAGATCTTGCCGCAGAGATGCATGACGCAGGGGATGGCCGTCACCGCGGACAGAATGAAGGTATAGACGAAGATGTTCCAGCGCGTATGGCGCGCGCCCTTGACGACCGGGAGCATCGGAATCCCGGCGCGCGTGTAGTCCTTGCAGGCATAGAGAGAAAGAGACCAGAAATGCGGCGGGGTCCATAGAAACACGATGGCGAACATCACGACCGGCAGAACGGCCATATCGCCCATCGCGGCGGCCCAGCCGATCATCGGCGGGAAAGCCCCGGCCGCGCCACCGATCACGATATTCTGCGGCGTGCTGCGCTTGAGCCACATCGTATAAACGACGGCGTAGAAAAAGATCGAAAACGCCAGGATTCCGGCGGCAAGCGCATTGCTGGCCAGCCACAGGACGACCACCGACAGAACGGACAGCGCCACGCCGTAGATCAACGCGGAATCCGGGTTCATGCGGCTGTCCGGGATCGGCCTTACGGACGTGCGCTTCATGACCGCGTCAATATCGCGATCATACCACATATTGATCGCCCCTGCGGCACCGGCCCCGAGGCAGATGCAAAGCATGTCGATCAGCCCTTCCGGCACGGACGGCCAGCGCGGGGCCACCGCCATTCCCGCAACCCCGGTAAACACCACCAGAGAAATGACACGCGGCTTGAGAAGCGCGAACCAGTCCTTGAGCGCCGACCCGTCCGCAGGTGTGAGCGCCGGACCGGTTTCCAGTGCGGCGCTCATGCCACCTTACCGGACGCCGACATCACGCGGCGTCGAACCAGCATGATCAGCGACAGCGGGAGCACGTAAATCAGAGCCGCGCCGAGCAGCACGTTTCCCGCCGCACCATGCGCCGCTCCCGGCGCGACCAGCAGCCCAACGCCCCCCGCCGCAAGGAGAAAATGGCAAAAACCCATAACGCGCGGCACCGGAAGCGCCTCCACACGGTCAAACCATGCATAATAGCCCGCAAAAACCGCAAAAACCGCTCCGAACAGGGCTGCGGAATGTGCGGCCGAAGCACTTGCCCCTGTCAGCAGGGAGACCGATCCGGCCATACACAGCACCAGAGCGCCACAGGCCCAAAGGAGCGCGGAACTCGTATCCAGCCGCTCGCGCCAGAATGTCACACACCACAGGCCACCGGCGAGCAGCGCCGGAAGCGCGATCGCGAAAGGCATGATCCGGGCAGTGATGGCGCCATCGTGGTGCAACACGCCGTGAGTCCATGCGAGAGGCGCGACCGTCGCGAGTGCGGAAAGCGCTCCGACAAGATAGGGAGAAACCGTTCGGTCGTCCTGTCGCAACGCGGCGCCGACCAGCCCCAGTGACAGGACCAGCGAGAGCACGAGCATCGGGGGACGGCAGAATTCAAGAAGGGTTTCGAGGGACACGAATGTCGCGCTGCGCTGGATCAGCATGTTTGTGAGAAGGCCCGCGATGACGGGCGTGACGAGCACGACCATCGCGGCACCGAGACATTGAGACCATACAAAAACAGGCAGGTCCCGGAAACGCCCGGGCCGATCTTCAAGCACGGTCAGAATCGTACTGGCGGCGAGGCCACCCAGACCAGCGCACCACGACAGAAGTGCTACGACAAGGCCGTTCGGCGTGACGGGGCCACATCCTGCGAGCATCGCGCCGACTGCAAGCATGACGGCGCTGAAACGGTCCAGCGCAGGCAACGTCATCTGTCCACCGCTCATGCGTGCGGGAAGAAGCCACCGACCGATACCGCCCAGCAGAGCGACCGGCATCACGAACATATCCAGCAGGATCCCGTGACGCAGAGGAAGGGCCTGGCTGTCGGCGCCCGTCGCGGAGACGACAAAGCCCAGCGTGCCCCCGATGAGGCCGCACAGAAGCGCAAGCCCCAGAAAAAACGCACCGTCGGCCCATTGGGTCGGCTGTGAGACGCCTGTCGGTTGTTTCGGCTGCCTCAAAAACCTCGTCCTCTTCAAATCGATACCAGGATCTGCGCTTCGCGAATCAGCCGATCGTTGAGCATAAACCCGCAGCGAGATGCAAAGGAATTTCCTGTCATGTTCAGGCCACGAGGGCTTCCGCACCCTCCCGCGTTTCACCATGCGGCAGAGTTACGAGCGTAAACAGTCCAGCCGGCGGGACCGGCATGATCGTGGCCCGTCGCAGGTCCTGGGGCGGCAGAAGCGATTCCATGGCGAAATCCGGATGCCACCCCAACGAGCGTGAAGCCCGCGCCATTCCGCGTTCCACGGCCAGCCGAACACCGCCCTGTGCGAGAAAATGGTTCACAAACAGGATGTAGCCGCCCGGTTTGACGACTCGCTTCAGCTCAAGCAGCAACTGCTGGGGATGAGGGACGACAGACGCCACGAACATTGCAACGGCGATGTCGAAACTCGCATCGGGGAATGTGGTCGCTTCGGCATCCATTTCCACCAGATCGTCGACGTTCGAAAGCTGCATCCGCACCACGCGTTCGCGCGCGCGGTCAAGCATGTCGGCGGACAGATCGATCCCCGTGACGGATTTTTCCTGCGTGTAAAACGGCAGAGCAAGGCCGGTACCAACCCCGACCTCCAGAACCCGCGATCCAGGCAGCGCATTGACGGCCGCTGCCGCGCGGCGGCGACCGAACGCGGAGATCCCCCCGAACACGCTGTCATAGACTTTCGCCCAGCGTCGATAGGCGGCCTTGACGGCTTCGGCATCGAGGGCGGAGCGCGGTTTATGCTGCCCCGGCTCGGAAATCTGGCTGGAGGCACCCCCCAGGGGCTTGGACTGGGTCATCAGGCTCCTCTCACGCGACGGCTATTCGGCAACTGGTCTGTTTCCCCATGTGACGCGTCGTCTCGCGCGCCATGTTCACACGTCTGCTTCCTGCGGACTACCGCATAAAGACGCGGATGACGAGAGGTGGTTTGCATCCCGGCCAATTCGGAAGGTATGACCTCCATCAATTCGGCCTCGGTTGGAGCGGAGAGAACGAAACATGACGACACTCCAGATTTTCATCTGTTTCCTGGCCATCTGCTTCTGGGGCGGCATGATCGGCGTGTTTTTCCGCACACCCATCACGGCCTGGTTCCATAACCGTTTCGGACGGGACAAGCCGCTGCTTCCACCCGAGGGCGAAATGCCGGAACCATTTTCCTTCAAGCGTCGGGAAGACGATCAGAAAAAATCCTGATCGCCGCCTTCCCGCTTCCTCGTTCAGGTGATTTGCAGACGCTTTTCGATGGCGTCCCAGATCAGCCCCGCACTGTTGATGTTTTCGAACCGGTCGAGTTCCTGCATGCCGGTCGGAGACGTGACGTTGATTTCGGTCAGCCAGTCTCCGATCACGTCAATACCCACGAAAATCAGACCGTTATCTCGAAGATAAGCTCCGATCGTCTCGCAGATTTCGGTGTCGCGCGCCGTCAGTTTCACGGCTTCCGCGCGCCCGCCCACATGCATGTTGGAGCGCGCTTCCCCGCTGGCGGGAACGCGGTTGATCGCCCCGATCGGCTGTCCGTCAGCCAGAATGATCCGCTTGTCGCCAAGACGGACTTTCGGCTCGTAGCGCTGGATCATCAACGGCTCACGTGAGCGGCTGAAATGCATTTCGAGCACGGACGCGAAATTTTCGTCATCGGCGCGAATACGGAAAATTCCGGCACCACCGTTTCCGAAGAGCGGCTTGATGATGATGTCCTTATGCTTTTCGCGAAACGCCGTGATGGCCTCACGATCCCACGTCACCAGAGTCGGCGGCATAAGTTGCGGATAATGCATCACGAGAAGTTTTTCCGGCGCATCCCGGACGGCACGCGGATCGTTGACCACCAGAGTTTTGCCGGACCCGACGCCATGCACATGTTCGAGCATATGCGTCGCCGTGATGTAGGCCATGTCGAAAGGCGGATCCTGACGCATCAGAATGACGTCCGTCTCGCCGAGATCCATGATCCGCGGCGCGTCGAAATGCGCATGGGCGCCACGCTGACGTTGCACACGCACCGGACGCACCGTCGCGGTCAGGCGTCCCCTGCCGTCCATGTCCGGCCTCTGCGCGCCTTCCTGCAGACGGAGGCTCCGGAAATCATACACGAACAGCTCGTACCCGCGCCGTGAAGCCTCAAGCATCATCGCAAACGTCGAGTCGCCATCGATGTTCACGTCTTCGAGAGGATCCATCTGGACGGCGATTTTAAGGGTCATGGACATTCAGCTCCCGAGAAGACCCGCCAGCCAGCGGCCAGCGTCAGAAAGGCTATCATCGGGCGACCTCCAGGGCATAGCAAGGTCGGCCCGCCGGATCAGACAACAGCGTCGGGCGACGCAACTGTTTCGGGATAGGCGATCTCGAGAATTTCGATCGCCCTGCCGCCGCCGGGTGTGGCGAGCGTGACCTCGTCGCCGACCCTGCTTCGCAGCAGCGCGCGTGCGATCGGCGAAACAAGGCTCACTTCGCCCCGCCCGATATCCACTTCGTCACAACCGAGGATCGTGACGCGATGTTCGCTGTCCGCTTCATCGACATATGTCACGGTCGCGCCAAAAAAGACCCGATCGCGCGTCGTCTGGGCGGCGGGATCGACGATGATGGAATCTTCGAGCCGCTTGCTCAGGAAACGAATCCGCCGATCGATCTCCCGCAGACGACGCTTGCCATAGATATAATCGCCATTCTCGGATCGATCTCCGTTCCCCGCAGCCCAGGAAACGATTTCGACGATCCTGGGACGCTCCTCACGGCAAAGCATTTTCAGCTCGGCCTCCATTCGGGCGGCGCCAGCGGGGCTGAGATAATGGGAGAGCGATGGTTTGGGCGGCTCAGCCACGGCGGTCCACGATTCGGAAACGTATGGTGCCGTTGACCCGCCCGCCCGGCGCGAGCACATGCAGCCCCCGTTCCATGACTTCGGAATGGTGGACCGCGTCACCCATGTTCGTTACGGGCTCGACCGCGACGAAGGGCTTGTCCGGAGCCGTGTAGACCACGAGATGCTGAAAGACCGGATCGGCTTCGATCCGCACGCTGAACTCGGCTTCACGTTCGGCGAGCTCGGCCTCGCCATCCCACCCCGAGAAGCAGTTATCGACGGACACATCCTTGAGATCGCGCGCCTTTTCGAACGACCAGCGAAGCCCGGCATCGTCGTCCAGCAGGAGATGCGTGGTCGGCACCTGCCCCGCTCCGTTCTCCCAGACACCGCGCGCCTTGAAGCCAAGCGTGGCCGCCGCGCCCTTGACGAAAAAGGGATGAAAACCAAATCCGACCGGCTGCGGCTTTTCATCGCGATTGACGACGACCATTTCGACGCTCAGCCCGTCTTCATGCAGCACGAACGACATGACGCAGCGATAGGCGAACGGCCATTCGCGCGCGCGCTCCTCGGTATCCGGCGTATGGTCGAACAGCAGAATGGCGCGATCCGGGTCCTGCTGAGCCACGGTCCATGCATGCGCCCATCCATTGCCATGAATGGCATTGCTCTCGCCGCCGAAATTCGGCGTAAGCGCGTAATCCTGCCCTTCGAACGAGAACCCGGCACCCGCGATCCGGCCTGAATAGGGCACCAGCGGATAGGCGGCGACGGCCTGGCCTTCGAACGCCGCAAGCCGCTCATCCGCCACGGGGCTCAGAATGTCGGCGTCGTTGACTTTCCAATAGGCGATGCTGCCCCCGGTCTCGGGAAGCAGTCCCACGCGATGCGTGCCTTTTGTCAGTTCGATCATGTTCGTGGTCCTTCTTTCCGCCGGTTTCTTATCGTGTGCCGCAGCCGCAGACTAACGCCGCCGCCCCTTTTTCTTTGCAGGATCGTAGCCGCCCCCGCCCGGTCCGAGCGGCCTGGGGACTCGCTCGCCCTTGCGCTTCTGAAGAGCCGCGACGGGAGGAGGTTCGATTCCGAGTTCGATGGCTTCGAGCCTGCGGACTTCGTCACGCAGACGCGCCGCCTGTTCGAAGTCGAGATTCGCGGCCGCTTCGCGCATGCGCTTCTCGAGATCCTGGATCGATACCCCCAGTGACTTTCCGACGAATTCCTGGGTATCGCCCTGAGCATCCGGCGCCACCGTGACGTAATCCTGCTCGAACACCGACGACAGGGCATCGCCGATTTTGGTCTTCACCGTTTGCGGAGTGATGCCATGCGCCTCGTTCCATGCCGTCTGTCGCGCGCGCCTGCGGGCGGTTTCGTCGATCGCGTAGCGGAGACTATCCGTGATCTTGTCCGCATAAAGCATCACGCGCCCATCGACGTTGCGCGCCGCGCGACCGATCGTCTGGATCAGCGACGTCTTGCTGCGCAGAAACCCTTCCTTGTCGGCATCGAGAATGGCGACAAGCGAGCATTCGGGAATATCCAGCCCCTCACGCAGGAGATTGATCCCCACCAGCACATCGAACGCGCCAACACGCAGGTCGCGGATGATTTCGATGCGTTCGAGCGTGTCCACATCCGAGTGCAGATAACGGACCTTGATGCCCGCCTCCCCGAGATATTCGGTGAGATCTTCCGACATGCGCTTGGTCAGCGTCGTCACGAGCACGCGACCGCCCTGCGCGATGGTGTGGCGTGCCTCGGCCAGCAGGTCATCGACCTGCCCTTCCACGGGACGGACGATGGTGACGGGATCGATCAGGCCCGTCGGGCGGATGACCTGCTCGGCGAAAACGCCGCCCGTCTGGTTCATTTCCCACGGGCCGGGCGTCGCACTGACGAAAAGCGACTGCGGACGGAAGCTGTTCCATTCGTCGAAGGTCAGAGGCCGGTTATCGAGGCAGGACGGCAGGCGGAACCCAAACTCCGAGAGCGTCTGCTTCCGGGCGAAATCTCCCCGCGCCATGCCGCCGATCTGCGGCACGGTGACGTGGCTTTCATCGACGATCAGGAGCGCGTCCTCAGGCAGATATTCGAACAAGGTCGGCGGCGGGTCGCCGGGACCGCGCCCTGAAAGATAGCGCGAGTAGTTCTCGATTCCCTTGCACGCGCCGGTCGTCTCGATCATTTCCAGATCGAAGGTCGTGCGCTGCTGGAGGCGCTCGGCTTCGAGGAGTTTACCGTCGGCGTTGAACTGCGCGAGACGGTCGCGCAATTCCTGCTTGATTCCGATCATCGCCTGATTAAGCGTCGGGCGCGGCGTGACATAATGGGAGTTCGCGTAAATGCTGATTTCGGCAAGATCAGCGGTTTTTGAGCCCGTCAGCGGATCAAATTCCGTGATTTCGTCGATCTCGTCGCCAAACAGGGAAACGCGCCAGGCACGATCCTCGTTCTGGACCGGGAAAATATCCACCTGTTCGCCGCGCACGCGGAACGTACCGCGCTCGAAAGCGGCATCGTTGCGACGATACTGCAACTCGACGAGCGCCTTGATGAGTCGGTCGCGGTCGATGCTGCCGCCCGCCTCCAGCCGAACGACCATGCGGGAATACGTCTCGACCGAGCCGATACCGTAGATGCACGACACGGACGACACGATGATGACGTCATTGCGCTCCAGCAGAGCCTGGGTCGCGGCATGACGCATCCGGTCGATCTGGTCGTTGATCTGGCTGTCTTTCTCGATATAGGTGTCGGACCGTGGAACATAGGCTTCGGGCTGGTAGTAGTCGTAATACGAGACGAAGTATTCCACCGCGTTGTCGGGGAAGAACTGCTTCATTTCCCCATAAAGCTGGGCGGCGAGGGTCTTGTTGGGCGCGAGAATGAGCGTCGGCTTCTGCGTGGCCTCGATGACTTTCGCCATGGAGAACGTCTTGCCCGATCCGGTGACGCCCAGAAGAACCTGATCGCGCTCTCCCTTTTCGATGCCACCCACCAGCTCGCCGATCGCCGTCGGCTGGTCGCCAGCGGGTTCGTAATCAGACTTTACGACCATGCGACGGGTTTTCGCCTTGGCCGGCTGCCGCTCGGGCTGGAAGCCGGTCAGGCGATGATCGGGGATGTTTTCGAGCGTGGAGCGGGCGCGACTGGACATGAAACGCAGATGGCCCTTCCCGGGCGGCTCTGCAAGCGTCTTTGGCGCCGTTTGTGCAGGCGGGAAGATTTCGACGCACCCTCTCCATTCATTTCAAATCCGACATAGCATGTTGCCATGTTGCAACGCTACGTCATGATAGTGCAACAAAGCGGCATGTTTTAATTGTGTCAAAAAATGTCCTTCTTATCGTTGGGGCATCACTGGATGCAGGATATTGTCTCAATGCAGCGCAAACGTGTCTTACGTCATCTCTCGTTGCTCACCACCGTCGCAGCGACATCACTTCTGACACTCTCCCCCTCCTTCGCCGCACAAAGCAACACGTCGACCCATAAGAAGACGCACGGCAAAACATCAGCGAAGTCAGCGGCTTCGTCGTCGACGACGGGGAACGCGCAAGCGCCCGCCACAGCTCCAAGCGCCGTTGCCGCCCCGGTTCCGGCGTCGACATCGTCACTTTCGGTGAAGTCCGCGGCGCTCAGAAAAGGGAAAACGCCTTCCAATAGCGAGCAGATCACCGTCGTCGGTTCGCGCCTGAGTCAGAACCAGATTTCCGACATGTTCCCGACCCAGACGCTGGGCGCGGAACAGATTTCCAAGCGCGGCTATACCAATATCGGCATGGCGCTCATGAATGAGAACCCGGCCTTCTCAACCGGCGACAACAGCCCTGTCGGCAGCCAGGGATCTTACGGGGCCGGTCAGTTCCTGCCCAACATGTTCAATCTCGGATCGCAACGCACGCTCAGCTTGGTCGACGGCATGCGCTTCGTGTCCGACGCTTCATCCTCTGTGTTCGGTACCGTCGCCGGTTCGCCGGTCGATGCCAGCGTCATCCCGACCTCAATGCTCAAGAACGTCACGACCATGGCCATCGGTGGCGCGCCGATCTACGGCTCGGATGCGATCGCAGGAACGGTCAACTATCAGTTGAACGACGATTTCCAGGGCGTCCGCATGAACGGTCAGGGAGATTTCACGCAGCGCGGCGACGGCGGCAGCTATCGCACCTATCTGCTCACGGGCACGCATTTCGACCATGATCGCGGAAAGATCGTGTTCGACGCGGAATATAACCAGCAGATGGGTCTTCCCGTCTCGGCACGTTCCAAATGGGCCGGTCAGGACCAGCAGACCTACCTTCAGAACGCCGACAGCAACGGCAAATATCAATATATTCTGGGGCGCGACTCGCGCAACATCACCTACTCGCAGAACGGAATCCCAGCACTCACGGACGGCATTCCTAACCTTGGCGGCCAAAACAACGTGGGTATCGCCAATGCCGCTGGCCAGACCCTCATGTTTAGTCCTAACGGCCAGAGCTTGATCCCACTGAACACAGGCATTCCTTCCGGCGATCAACTCGATGCGTTCGGGGGCAACGGTTATCCCAACAACGCATATGGGAATATCGTTTCGCCCCAGCAGCGTCTGAATCTCACGACGACCATTCGCTACGATTTCACGCAGCACCTGCACGGCATGATCGATGCCTTTTATCAGCAGGGACACGCGGAAGGCGCTGCAACGTCGGGGTACTACAATACCGCACTCTTCGGGTCCGCGATGGTCGGTGCCTCCGACCCGACGATCGGCAACGCTAACGGCAATCTCTATCTGAACACCAACAATCCGTTCCTCACGAGCGCCGAACGCTCGACGATCGTCAACGCGCTCGCCGCCAATGGTTTACCGACCGATCATTTCTATCTGTCGCGCAACAGCACCGATTACGCGCTTGAAAATTTCACCACCGATAACCGCCTGTTTCGTTTTGTCAGCGGTTTGAATGGCGATTTCGATGTCGGACATCGCAATTTCCAGTGGGAGGTAAAAGGCACTTACGGGCGCTCAATGGCCACCACCTACCAGCCCGAGCCCGTGACGCAGAATTACGAGAATGCCCTGAATTCCGTCGTTGGCGCCAACGGACAGATTACCTGTGCGCCGTATACGAACTCGACGCTGGCGACGATGTCCGAGACCTGTGCGCCGCTCAACCCGTTCGGCAACGGGCAGGCCAGCAACGCGGCCTATAGATACATCACGACCGAGAGCAGCCAGAACCAGCAGAACGCGCAGTTCGACATCATCGCCGACATCAAGAGCAAGATCGTCACACTTCCCGCCGGTGACGTCCGCTACGTCCTGGGCTATGAGCATCGTCGCGAGGATTTTCACTTCAATCCTGGCGCCTTCGAGCAGGGCGAAGCCATGAGCGACGGCACCTATCAGCCTTATGGCGATCTGATTCCGGTCATGCCGACCAGCGGCGCCTTCCACACGCATGAAGCCTTCGGCGAACTCGACGTTCCGCTCGTCTCGCCGAAAATGCAGGTCATGGGTGTCTATAACCTCGCCGCCCATGCGGCAGGTCGATATGTCTACAACTCCGTCACTGGTGGCTTCTGGACTTATTCGGCTGGTGGCGCCTACTCTCCGACGCGCGACATCACCTTCAAGGGCAACTACACCCGCGCCCTGCGCGCGCCGTCGATCACGGAGCTCTACTCGCCGCGTGGATCGAGCTATGACGATGGCGCCGATCCCTGCTCATCGGAGTTCATCTCTTCCGGTCCCAATCCGGCGATCCGGGCGGCGAACTGTGCCCGCGCCGGCATCCCGTCTGGCTTCCAGTCCAACATCAACAACTATACCGTTCTGGGAACGGTCAGCGGCAATTCGCATCTGCAGAACGAATCCGCGGACTCCTTCGAAGGCGGCTTCACCGCGACGCCGCGCTGGGTGCGCGGCTTCCAGCTCACCGCCATGTATACCAACATCCGCATCCGTCACGAGATCGAATCCCTTAGCGTTGGCGATCTCATGGCCTCGTGCTACGATTCTCCCTCGTATCCGAACGTGATCATCAGCGGGCAGAACATGTGCCAGCAGTTCACACGCGGTTCCAATCACCAGATCACGAACTTCAATGACGGATACTACAATATCGGCCAGCAGGAAATGCAGGGCCTCTCGGCCATGATGGCCTATTCCCTGCCGCTGCGCCGTCTTGGCCTGCCCGAGGATGCGGGCGAGGTTTCGACGACCGTCAGCTATATGCACTACATCAAAAACAGCAGAACCTATCTGGCGAACACCTATACCGAATTCGGCAATACGGCGACGCCGCAGGATCATTTCACGACCAACATCAATTACGATCGCGGCCCCCTCAGCTTCCAGTGGCAGATGATCTATTATGGCGGCGCCAAGTATCAGTTGAACGTCGCCGACGACGTGAACGAAAACCAGAACTTCAAGCAGTATTTCATGTTCAACACGACGATCGGCTATCAGTTCGCCACGCATTATCATGTCAATTTCATGATGAACAACGTGTTCGATGCGAAGCCGCAATATCCGTATGTCGGCTCGCTGCAGCGTTACTATGACGCGGTGATCGGCCGCAGCTTCAACATCGCCATCCAGGCGGATTTCTGATCCGTCGTTCAGGGAAGCCGACCTTTCGTGTCGGCTTCCTTATTTAATGTTACGTCATTGGCGCATGACGGTGGTTTCACTACGATCGCCCAATGATCCGACCCTCCCTTGCAGCACTGCTGCTCACCTCCGCCCTGCCCGTCGCCCTGTCGACCGGCTGGACGCCCGCCCTCGCTGCCGAAAAGACCGTCGAAAAGATCGCCGACAAACCGGCTGACAAGAAAGACGGCCTCGCCGGGCTGCTCCCGGCGGATTCCGTGACGCATCACAAGCTCACGGCAGGCGGCCATGTCATCAGCTATACGGCCCATGCCGGGACCGTGACGCTCCGCGACGACAAGGGCGAGCCATCTGCCAAGGTGTTCTACATCGCCTATACGCAGGATGGCGCGAGCCCGGCGAACCGCCCGGTCTCCTTCTTCTTCAATGGCGGTCCGGGGGCCGGTTCGGCCTATCTCAACCTCGGGGCGGCAGGTCCGAAAGTCCTGGAATTTCCCGCCAACAACCCGACGGACGGCGCGAACGGCAAGCTCGTCGACAATCCCGACACATGGCTTCCTGCCACCGATATGGTTTTCATCGATGCTGTCGGCACCGGCTACAGCCGCCCGCTCGACGACGAAAAAGCCGCCAAACTCTATTACGGCGTGAAGGAAGACGCGTCGGCCTTTGCCAAGATCATCCAGCTCTGGACCGGCGATAACGCGCGACAGGCATCGCCCCATTATCTCGTCGGCGAGAGTTATGGCGGCGTGCGCTCCATTCAGGTCGCCAATGCTCTACAGGAAGAGCAGAACCTGATCGTCAACGGCATCGTCATGATCTCGCCCGCCATCGAAATGAACTACATCACCGGCAACAATCCGCTGGGCGCGGCGATGATCCTGCCGAGCTTCATCGCCTCCCATCTCGACGAAACGCATCAACTGACGCCGGAGGCCGTCGATGCTGCCTACAGCTACGCGCTCGGCCCCTATCTGAGCACGCTGGCCAACGTTCCACCCAAGGGCGAAGCCGCCACGAAATTCTATACGGAAGTTTCGCAAAAAACGGGTATCCCCGAAGCGGTCGTCGCCAAACAGAGCGGCGCGCTCGATCCGATGTCCCATGACGTGCGCTCGCGCGACGGTCGTCTGCATGGACTGTATGACTTCACGCAGACCATCGCCGATCCGTACCCGGATGGCATCGATAACGAGAACAGCCCGGAAATGACGCTATCCGGCTTCGGTCGCGCCTATGGCAATGCGTTTACGGGCTACGTCGCCAATGAACTGGGCTTCAAAACAGAGCTGACCTACGAACTTCTGAGCATGAAGGTGAACGGTTCGTGGAATTACGGACCGCATGGCTTCCTGACCGAGCAGACGCCGGTCCTGCGCAAGCTGCTCGCCCTCGATCCAAGTCTTCATGTGTTCGTCGCCAACGGATATTTCGACATGGCCTGCCCCTTCGGCACCAGCCGCTGGACGCGCGATCATATTCCGGTGGGCGCGGACCGGATCAGCCTGCATCTCTATGCGGGGGGCCACATGCTCTACGCGCGCCCCACCAGCCGCAGCGCGCTGTGGCATGACGTGAGCGCCTATTACGCGGCCCAGAACAAGGGTTGATCCACGGCCCCGCAAGAATGCCGTAAGCTGCTGAATCCCGGTTTCAGCGTGCGCCGTTTCCGGGATGGCGGCGCCACGGGGCGCGGAAACGCGCCTCGCAGCCCGGTTCGGAAGCTTCCGCATCCGCGAAATCGTTTCATCGCATTCTTCGAGCCCATTGACCGGGCGGCCAACCCGTCCGAAAACACCGGCTATGCAACGCGTATTTTCCGGCATTCAGCCGACCGGTGTCCCGCAGCTTGGCAACTATCTCGGCGCGATCCGTAACTGGGTCGCCCTGCAGAAGGATCACGAATGCATTTTCTGCCTCGTGGACATGCATGCGCTGACCGTCTGGCGTACACCCGAAACGCTCCGTCAGGACACATTCACGCAGACGGCGTGCCTGATCGCTTCGGGCATCAATCCGAAATCGCAGATTCTCTATAATCAGTCCGCCGTTTCGGCTCACGCGCGGCTGGGCTGGATCTTCAACTGCGTCGTCCGCCTTGGCTGGCTGAACCGCATGACCCAGTTCAAGGAAAAAGCGGGCAAGGATCGCGAGGCGCACTCCGCGGGCCTTTATATCTACCCATCCCTCATGGCGGCGGACATTCACGCCTTCCACGCGACGCGCGTTCCGGTCGGCGACGATCAGCGGCAGCATCTCGAAATTGCGAATGATATCGCCGAGAAGTTCAACCACGATTACGAGGTCGATTTCTTCCCGACGATCGAGGCCCTGATCCCCCCCGAGGCCGCGCGGGTCATGAGCCTGCGGGACGGCACCAAGAAAATGTCCAAATCCGATCCGTCGGCGCAGTCGCGCATCGAACTGACCGACACGGCGGACGAGATCGCGCTCAAGATCCGCCGCGCCAAGACCGACGCCGAGCCGCTTCCGTCTGAAGAGGAAGGCCTCGAAAGCCGTCCCGAGGCGCGCAATCTGGTGACGATCTACGCCGCCCTGTCAGGCGAGAGCATGGCTCAGGTTCTGGCCCGTTTCGGAGGATCGGGGTTTGGCCCGTTCAAGACCGCGCTGGCGGACCTGCTGGTGACGCATATCGGGCCGGTCGGCGACGAGACCCGTCGACTGCTTCAGGCGCCGGACCATTTGCAAGCCGTGCTGCGCGACGGCGCCGAACGTGCGAACGTGATCGCCGAACCGATCGTGCGCGAAGCGGAACGCCTCGTGGGTTTTCTCCGTTAACTCCTGAACACAGCCCCCGCGCGGGGCATGAACGGGATGGATCCTCATGCACCAGGCTTTCACGCGGCTTTCCTTCACCACCCGCGGCAAGGGCCTGACCCTGATCACGCACAGGGTCTGTGACTGGGTGCGCGAAACAGGCATTGAAAACGGCCTGCTGACGTTGTGGTGCCGCCATACCTCGGCGTCGCTGACGGTCCAGGAAAATGCCGACCCGACGGTGCGGCAGGATATCGCGTCATTTTTTGACGACCTCGTCCCTGAAAGCCGCAGCTATATCCATGATTATGAGGGGACGGACGACATGCCGGCCCATCTGCGCACGATGTTGACTGATATCCAGCTCAGCATTCCTGTTCTGGACGGGGAGCCAGTCCTCGGCACCTGGCAGGGTCTCTACCTTTTCGAGCATCGGAGACAGCCGCATCGACGCGAAATCGTGCTGCATCTGCTGGGCGAATAAAGACCCCTCCGATTGTGGAGGACATCATTCATGTTCCCGTCAATGCAGTTCATATAATTGGCGAAATTCAGAACACGGCCATTGTTGGATTCATCGCAATCCGGCAGCACGATTGCTCTTAAGGATGCGCCATGGTCGACGCGGTGATCGTGAAAGTTCACTGTCATGGTCCAAGCTTTTAAAATGTGCGGACACCGCGCTCCATACGGCCCAATGGAGGTGTCGCGACCGGATCATGATCGGGCCAGCCGGAACATTCCTTAATCGTTACGGCCTTTCGGTCGGTCACAGACGTCCACCCCGCTTGGTTCATCACGCATATAATAAGCTTAGGTGATAAGTTTGGCTTTCAATATATGGCGAAACGCTATAATCTCGAACGTATGCCACCATCACTTCTTTCCACCCCGACCGCCGCGAAAGCGGCCGAAGAGCTCAGAGGCCTGATCGGACGTCTGAAGCGCCGCCTTCGTGAGCAATCCAATGTCGGCGACTTCACGCCGTCCCAGATCGCCGTTCTTGTCCGTCTGGAGAAAAACGGACCGGCGACGGCTTCCGGCCTGGCCCGCGCCGAGGCCATGCGTCCCCAGTCCATGGGAAAGATCATTGCGGCGCTCGAAGCGGAAGGCATGATCCGCGGCGAGCCCGATTCCACCGACGGTCGCCAGACCATTCTCGACCTTACGGAGACATCTCGGGCGTGGATCGTCGAGGGACGCGCGGCACGCCAGGACTGGCTGAGTCGCAGGATCGAGCACTATCTGTCGCCGGATGAACAGGCCCGCCTGCTGACAGCCCTCGCGCTCATCAGAAAGGTCGTGGACGACTGACGGATGACGACAGTTCACCGCACCTGAAGGGATCACGTCATGACCATTTCACAAATTGATCCAGAGACGGCCCTGATCGTCGTCGATCTCCAGAAAGGGCTTATCGGCTATCCCTTTGTGCATCCGATCGCTGACGTCCTCCGGCACACACGCACACTGCTGAAAGTTTTTCGCGCGCGCGGACTGACCGTGGTGCTGGTCAATGTCACGGGAGCCGCACCTGGCCGCACCGAGCAGCGTCCTCGGCTCGACAGCCCGCTGCCGAGCGGGTTTGCGGATTTGATCGACGATCTGGACCGTCAACCCGGTGACCTCGTCATGACGAAGCAAAGCTGGGGCGCGTTCGCCACGACGGATCTTGAAGCACGGTTGAAAGCCGCGGGCGTCACGCAGGTCGTCATCTGCGGCGTCGCGACCGGAACTGGCGTCGAAGCCACGGCGCGTCAGGCTTACGAACTCGGTTTCAATGTGACGCTGGTATCCGACGCCATGACGGACACACGGGCCGAGGCTCATGAATACAGCCTCAACCATGTTTTCCCACGGCTCGGCGAACGCGGCACTGCCAGCGAAATCATGACCGCGCTCGATACGAAGGCAGCATGACATGCTGGTCGTTCATGTGGACGCGCCCGACGACGCCGTTCCACAGGAGCCCGTCGCTTGTCGTCGCGGGATCGTCCTGATCTCTCCCGGGTTCTCTCCTCGTCTCGACGACCTACGGGGCGACGATCCGTCAGCGCGGACATGAACGCGTCGATCCTCCGTGTGATCCGGCCTCTCAGCCATTTCAACTATCGTATCTGGGCGATCGGAGCGCTCGTCTCCAATATCGGCACATGGGTCCAGAGAACCGCGCAGGACTGGCTCGTCCTCACCGGGCTTACGCATCACAGCGCGTCCGCGGTCGGCACCGTGATGGCCCTGCAGTTCGGCCCGCAATTCCTGCTCCTGCCATGGACGGGCGTCGCCGCCGACCGCTGCAACAAGCGTCACCTGCTCATGGCTACCCAGGCGATCATGGGTGCGCTCGCCCTCATGCTCGGCATTCTGACCGTCACCGGTATCATCCGCCTGTGGGAGGTCTATATCTTCGCCGCCCTCTTCGGCTGTGCCGCCGCATTCGACGCTCCTGTACGCCAGACTTTCGTTGCCGAACTCGTTGGAGACGCTGAACTGCCTGCGGCTGTCGGTGTGAATTCAATGTCCTTCAATGCGGCCCGCATGATCGGACCGGCCGTCTGCGGCATCGTCATCGCATCCATCGGTACGGGCTGGGCTTTCCTGACCAATGGGGCCTCTTTTCTCGCGGTGCTGGGTTCGCTCGCATTGCTGCGGGTTTCCGAGCTTCATCCGCATGCGCGCAGCCACCATGGCAAAGGCGCGTTCGTCGAAGGGCTGCGCTACGTCTGGGCGCGCCCAGACCTGAAAGCCATCCTTGCGATGCTGTTCCTGATCGGAACATTCGGGCTGAATTTCCCGATCTTCACGGCGACGATGGCCGTGAAGGTCTTTCATGCCAATGCGAAAGAATATGGGCTCCTCTCGTCCATCATGGCTGTCGGAACGGTCGTAGGGTCGTTCCTCAGCGCGGGGAGCGGGGAGGCGCGCTTTCGCGCGCTGATGACGGGCACGCTGGTCTTCGGGACGGGATGCACGCTGGCGGCGCTCGCTCCCAGTTACTGGCTTTTCGCGATCACGCTGACCATCATCGGCGTCGCGACGCTCCTTTTCACAAGCACCACGAACAGCGTCATGCAGCTTACGACCGAGCCGTTCATGCGGGGTCGCGTCATGGCGCTCCGGGTCGGCATCGCGCTCGGCGGCGCGCCCATCGGCGCTCCGTTCGTCGGCTGGGTCGCGGATAGTTTCGGTCCGCGCTGGGCGCTCGGTGTGGGCGCGTTATCCGGATTTGCGGCCGCAATGATCGGCTGGCTCACGCTGCGCAAGCTCGACCTGCAACCGCGTGGAATGCCGGAACGCACACCCGGAGACACGCCTCCGCATCCTCCGCAAGCCACGGCCGCGCGCGCCGAACAAAACCCGTGACGCGACAGGTGCGTATTTTCCATGCGATCCCTCCGGACATACGAGAGAATCGCATGGACCGCGGCGTCAGTGATGAACTGGCGCGCAGGAAGACACGACGTTTCCGCCAGCCATGACAGCCGTCGTAAAAATCCTCGAGTCCGGGACGGACGCCATCACCGCTCCAGAATGATTCTCGGCCCTGTAGAGATGCGTCTGGACCACCGTGCCCGCCTTGCAGGCATCCCGGGCGAGAAGAAGCTGCCCTTCGGGTGAGACATCCCGGTCTTTCCCGCCGATGCCGATGAAAAGCGGCGTTTTCAGCCTGAGCGTCGGAAAGGCCATGGCGCGGAAAACCGGCGCCAGAGCCTTGCCCATATCTGGTGTAAACGCGTTTCTCTGGCTCAGGTGTTCGGTTTTCACCATGTCCAGCAAAGCGGGAAGACAGATGGAAGACGCGGCATGAAACGCGGCCATCGCCCTGGGAGTAAACGCTTGCGAGCCTTCGAAAGACGGGTCCAGGCCAGCTTGGGAAGCGCCCATCAACAGGGCATAGGCAACGAGCGGGTCAGCCTCGCCATTATCCCCTTTCTTGGGCGTCATCTTTTGCGCCCTGGCCAGCAGGGAGGCGGCAATCTGCGGGGTCATATACGGAATACCCGTCGCCACGGTCCCGCGGATCAGCAGCGCCGGTGCATAGTCCGGCGCAAAAGCCGTCGCCGCGAAGGCTGCGGCCGCGCCCTGCGATTGTCCGACGACCATGACTTCGTTGCGCAGGTCCGGCAGCGCCGAGAGCGCCGCGCGAATGCCATCGAGCACGCTATAGGCTTCCGCGCGCGCGTTCAGATAAGGATGCGTGCCTTCGCTGCCCAGCCCCTGATAATCGGTGGCGACGATCGCAAATCCGCGATGCAGCCATTCGGCGAGATAGGCCTGATCGCGCGCCGAATGGGGGTTGCGCGATGGCGCGCACTCATCCGCGATGCCGACCGTGCCATGTTCCCACGCCATGATGGGCCAGCCTCCGGCGGGGGCCGGACCGGAGGGATAGATCACCTCGCCCGTGACTGGCACGAGTCCCGATCCGCTCATGCCATTGGTCGAAAGATAGGTGATGGTCAGGGCTTCGCCAGCCCCCGGCACGCTGTCGACCGGTGCGAGAGCGGCCTTGCCCGTCAACTGGCCGGGCGCGGCGGAGATCGCGGCTGTCTGCGGAACCACAGAGGGCTGCGTCTCCTGGCAGGCGGTCAGGATCGGCATAAGAGCCCCGATCATCAGAACAGACAATCTTTTCACGCGTGACATTCCCCGATGTGGATATCCGAGGACGGCCATGGGGCCGTCCATTCCAGTCTGGCTCAGTACAGGACCGTCTGCTCGTGATGAATGCGTGACAGGCGGCCTCACCAGCGCGACAGCAGGAACCGGGTCGGACAGTTATCCTGTGCGTCGACAGCCGTCATGAAGGACGCCGCCTGGGGAAACGCATCGAGCCCATCAGGACGCAGGGTCATCCACAACTCGGTCAGGACCACACGCCCCTGATGGTCATAGCCGCAGCGAAGTTGCAGCGCGTGGGCCTGAGTATTCCCCGTGGCCTTGTCGAAGAAAGAGAGCAGATCCGCGTGAGCGATGACCGTGCCCTGACGGGCGTACATCCACGCGCCGACGGGAGAACGTGCGAATTTCTGGCGCAGATCCACGCCTTTGGCGAAGAACGGCCCCGGCGCATAGCCGAAACACCGCGCGTGCTTGTTCCACTCATGCGGCACCAGCGGCTGGCGCGTGTGAGGCACGATTTCCGCGAGCGTCGCGCTCATGGCGGCATCAAGGGGCGGCGACGCGGCGGGACCGGCATCCTCGAACAGGTCGCACCCTTTGCGCCACCATTCCTGAACCGGGACGCCCTTTTGCTCCAGCGTGTGCGGCTCCGAAGCCCATAATCCGTGCAGGCCGATCAACGGCGCTTTCGGCTGATCCGGCAGGCAGCCGCTCTCGGTCGAGCAGAAGCCGGGCTGCCAGCTCAGCGCCAGCGTGTCATGTCGGAAATCGGCATGCGTCACCGGAGAGAATGCGCTCTCTCCCGGACCGGCCTGTCGCGCGCCCTGAGACGCACAGGCCGCGAGCATGAGCATAAGAGGCCAGAGCAGGAATCGCATGGTGTTAACCCTTCAGCCCCACGGCATGATGGGCCATGTGGTCCTCGATGAATGTCTGGATGAACCAGTAGGAATGATCATAGCCGGGATGGCGGCGCAGACGCAGCCCCTGCCCCGCTCTGCTGGCGGCGGCCTCGAAAAGTTCCGGCCGGAGTTCGCGGTCGAGAAACTGGTCGCTCAGCCCCTGATCGATCAGGATCGTCCCCGGATGGGTGCGCCCGGCTTCCAGAAGCGCCGTCGCGTCCCATGCGCGCCAGTCCGCACGATCCTCGCCGAGATAGGCGGTGAAGGCTTTTTCGCCCCAGGGGACTGCGGCAGGATGCATGATGGGCGCGAAAGCCGACACGGTCTTCCATTTTTCCGGCGCGCGCAGGGCATGGACGAGCGCGCCATGGCCGCCCATCGA
The DNA here is from genome assembly GCF_029309905.1 of Brytella acorum. Classification (GTDB taxonomy): domain Bacteria; phylum Pseudomonadota; class Alphaproteobacteria; order Acetobacterales; family Acetobacteraceae; genus Brytella; species Brytella acorum. The sequence continues at coordinate 276,443 of NZ_JARBJP010000002.1, read as the reverse complement.
ATGGCCCATGATCCCGCGACGTTGCCCGTCAAGCGGGAAATGGGCTTCGGTCAGAGCCGGGAGTTCGGCGGCAATATAGCTCCCCATCCGGTAATGTTGCGCCCAGGGAGCGGCCGTGGCGTCGAGATAAAATCCGGCCCCGGCGCCGAGATCGTAGGACTCATCCTCGCCCGGCGTTCCGGCCCCGCGTGGGGAGGTGTCGGTCGCCACGAGCGCGAGATTGTATTTCGCGGCGAACCGCACGGCATTGGCCTTGATGAAAAACGTCTCCTGCGTGCAGGTCAGACCGGCCAGCAGGTGGACGACGGGCACCGGCGTTCCGGAGAGCGCGATTTCCGGCAGAAAGACGCCGAAAGTCGCGTCCAGCCCGAGCGTTTCGGACGCATGGCGATAAAAGCCGAGCCGCCCCCGACAGCACAGTGTTTCGGACAGCGTCTCGATCGCCATGATTGTCTCCCTCAGATCGCGCGGTTCAGGCGCACAGACCGCCATCAACGGTCAGCGTCGTGCCATTGACGTAGCCGGCCTGGGGCGACGCGAGATAGCAGACCGCCGCCGCGATGTCGTGAACCTCACCGTACTGTCCGCTGGCGACGAAACCGCTGAGCATCGCCGCCCCCTCGCCCTTCGCCGGGTTCATCTCCGTGTCGATCGGACCGGGCTGCACGACATTGACCGTGATGCCCCGTTTGGCGACGTCACGCGCCACCCCGCGCGCGAAACCCGGAAGTGCGGCCTTGGTCGCGGAATAGACGGAAATGCCGGGGAACGGCGAACGCTCGCCGAAGGCCGAGCCGACATAGATCAGGCGACCGCCTTTGCCCATATGATGCAGGGCCTCGGCCGTTTCGACCATCACGGCACGCAGGTTGAGCGCCAGGGTGAGATCGATCTCTTCCGCCGTCATGGTGTCGATCGCGCCATGCGGATAACGCCCGGCATTGCAGACGAGCGCATCAATGCGCCCGAAAGCATTGACTGTCTCGGCGATCACGGCCCTGTTGCCCTCGATGGTGGCGGCATTCGCCTGAATGGCGATCGCCTTGCGCCCGAGAGCCTCGATGGCGGCCACCACCTCATCGGCGCGCGTCTTGTTGCCCGCATAGGAAATCGCGATGTCGAAGCCATCTCTGGCCAGAGACTGGGCGATGGCAGCGCCGATTCCGCGGCTGCCGCCGGTCACGAGGGCTACGCGCTGGGTCATGTCTCGATCCTCCGTTGCCGGGAGGCCGCCCCGATGGCCCAGCGTCCCGTCATGTTCAGCCGTGTTTTAACGGGACGACCGCTCAGCGCAAGGATCAAGGCCGTACCGTCTGACTTCAGTATTCGACGACCGAGCGGATGCTCTTGCCCTGCGTCATCAGGTCGAAGCCTTCGTTGATCTGATCAAGCCTGAGATGCTGCGTGATCAGACTGTCGATATTGATGCGTCCGTCCATGTACATGTCCACGATCTTCGGAACGTCGGTCCGGCCTCTCGCGCCGCCAAACGCCGAGCCGATCCACCGCCGTCCGGTCACGAGCTGGAACGGACGCGTGCTGATTTCCTGCCCGGCTCCGGCAACGCCGATCACGCAGGAAACGCCCCAACCACGATGGGCGCACTCAAGCGCCTGACGCATGAGCTTCACGTTGCCGATGCACTCGAATGTGTAGTCGGCGCCGCCTCCCGTCAGTTCGACGATATGGCCGACGAGATCGCCGTTCTCGCCAAGATCGGCCGGGTTGACGAAATGGGTCATGCCGAACTCGCGCCCGATCGCCTCGCGCGCGGGATTGAGATCCACGCCGATGATCTGACGCGCGCCGACCATTTTCGCGCCCTGGATGACATTCAGCCCGATCCCGCCGAGACCGAACACGACGACCGTCGAATCAGGTTCGACCCTGGCGGTGAACATGACCGCGCCAATGCCGGTCGTAACGCCGCAGCCGATGTAGCAGACCTTGTCGAAAGGGGCGTCCTCGCGAATTTTCGCCAGCGCGATTTCCGGCAGGACCGTGAAATTCGCGAAGGTCGAGCAGCCCATATAATGATGAACCGGCTTTCCTTTGTAAGAAAACCGTGAAGTCCCGTCGGGCATCAGGCCCTTACCCTGCGTGGCGCGGATGGAGGTGCAGAGGTTGGTCTTGCGCGACAGGCAGGACTTACACTGGCGACATTCCGGCGTGTACAGGGGGATGACGTGGTCACCCGGTCGCAGGGAGGTCACGCCGGAGCCGACTTCACGAACGATCCCCGCCCCTTCATGCCCCAGAATGGCGGGAAACAGCCCTTCCGGGTCGGCGCCCGACAATGTGAACTTGTCGGTATGGCAAAGGCCGGTGGCCTTGATCTCGACCAGAACCTCGCCGCTTTTCGGCCCGTCCAGTTGAACCGTATCGATCTCCAGAGGTTTACCCGCCTCGAATGCGATCGCTGCCCTGACGTCCATGCTGAAGGTTCTCCCACTGACCATCGATCAAGCATGCCATGCGACAAAGCATGACGAATCCGTCGGCAACAGTGTCTCATCGACCCGTTCCTGCCAAGATGCTCCCCTATACAACAATGAGAGGATGATCGCGTCTTGATCGTCGACAATCGTCATGGACTATGGATTCTCATGCGGGAAATCGCCGTCCCGCTCGTCATTCTCGCCATCTGGGACATCACGGTGGTGGTGGGCTATCAGATCTACCATCAGGAGTGGATGGAGCAGCCGACACTGCCCATCTCCCTGATGGGGTCGGCCCTCGCTCTCTTTTTGACGCTGCGCAACAATGCCGCCTATTCGCGTTGGTGGGAGGGGCGCACATTGTGGGGCGCCATCGTCAACAATACGCGATCCTTCGCCCGGCAGGCCGCGACGCTGCTGCGCGGACGACCCGATCTCGCCCAGGCCATGGCCGCCTATCCCTATCTTCTCCGCACGGCTCTTTCGGGCATCGAGCAGGGACCGGACGCCAAACGTCTCCTGAGCCCGGAAATGTACGAAAAAGTCATGTCGCGAACCAATAAGCCCAACGCGCTGCTTTACGAAATCGGGATCGAGACCCTCAGGGCAACCCAGAAGCTGGGCCTCGACGGCGCAACCCAGGGATTTGTGGATCGCATTCTCGCCGACCTGTCCAACGCGCAGGGCGGTCTTGAGCGCATTCGCAACACGCCTCTGCCCGTGCAATATTCCGCGCTGCCCCTGATGGTCACGCATCTGTTCTGCATCGTTCTGCCGCTCTCGACCGTACAGACGCTCGGCTGGATCACCCCGCTGGGTTCAAGCCTCGTGGGCTTCATCTTCCAGGCACTCGACAAGAGTGGCCGCGATTTACAGGCCCCCTTCCGCCCCGGCTCGCACGCTCTTCCGATGCTGGCGATGGCGCGAACGATCGAGATCGACCTTCTTCAGCCGATCGGAGCGCAGCCGGAACCGCCGGTTATCGCCAGAAACGGCGTTCAACCCTGAACGGGGTCCTGTGATCGGTCATGCCTGGAACAGCGCGTGGCCGACCACGAGACAACAATCCAGATTTGTGATAATATAGCGGCATGAATACATTCAAGACGCCTCCCAAGGGGGGAATGACGGATGCGATGGCGCGGAGCGCCGCCGCGCTGACCGCAAGCCAGGCCGACGACTACGAAGACGACAAAGACCCGTTCAAGGTCGGTGATTCCATCGTCTACGCGGCCCATGGCGTGGGCCGTGTCGATCGTATCGGAATGGAGGAAATCGTCGGCACGACGCTGGAGATGATCCAGATTTCCTTCCCCGGCAACCAGATGACGCTGCGCATTCCGCTGACGAAGGCGCGCAAGGCTGGCCTTCGCAAGATCGTCACGCGTGACATCGTCGAGAAGGCCATGGCGATCATCAAGGGCAAGCCTCATGTCAGCAAAGGCATGTGGGCCCGTCGTGCGGTCGCCTACCAGGAAAAGATCAACTCGGGCGACCTGATCCAGATCGCGGAAGTCCTGCGTGACCTCCGTCGCAACGTCGACAGTCTCGACGGCAGCTTCAGTGAACGCAAACTCTTCGAAGCCGCTCAGGAACGCTTCGTCTCGGAAGTGGCGGTTCTGGAAAACAAGGACCCCACCACAGTCCTTCAGGAACTCACAGCCACGATGAAAGCTGCCTGAATTCCTTCAAGCCGCATTTTCCATCTGCATCTTTCGGCGATCCTTCGCGTTTATTCCGCACGATACTGCGATTGATCGACAGGGATACCGGGCGCCTCGAACGGTTTCCCGGCAACCCGAAGGACAGGAACCTGATGAACACGTCATCTCCTCACCGTTTCATGGGAAAGTCCGTCCTTATTACGGGCGCTTCCCAGGGAATCGGAGCCGCGACCGCCCAGGCTTTCGCGGCGGAAGGCGCGCGCGTCGCCATCAACGCGCGGCGTGAGGATTCTCTTCATGATCTTCGCAAGACCATGAAGAGGGTTGACGCCGGAGAGCATGTGATCGCGCCGGGCGACATGGCGCTCGCCGCGGATGTGGACCGTGTGATGCATGACAGTCTCGCAGCCCTTGGCGGGCTGGATGTCCTGATCTGCAACGCCGGCATCCAGAAGGAGGTCCCCTCCGAAGACGTCGTGCTCGAAGACTTCAATCATGTCATGGCGGTCAACGTGACGAGCGTCGTCCTTTGTGCCCGCGCCGCGCTCAAATACTGGCGCCAGCATGATCTCAGAGGCACGATTCTCGTGACCAGTTCAGTGCATCAGAAGATTCCCAAACCTCAATATCTCGCGTATTCCGCCAGCAAAGGCGCGGTCGGCAATATCGTACAGACCCTGGCGCTAGAATATGCGCGTCATGGAATCCGCGTGAATGGAGTGGCACCAGGAGCCATCGTCACGCCGATGAATGACGCCTGGATCCATGACCCCAAGGCATATAAGGCGGTGTCCGATCACATTCCGATGGGCCGCCCCGGAGAAGCACGCGAAATTGCGGAGCCGCTGCTTTTTCTGGCGTCGGAAAGCGCGTCCTATATCACCGGCCAGATGCTTTACGTCGATGGCGGATTGACGCTTTATGCCGACTTCGAAAAGAACTGGTCGTCATGACAGACATCAGCATTGCGGCCCCGTGCTTTCTGACAAGGTTTTGCCCATGATGAGCAGACAAATATCAGTGCTGCTGGTCGAGGACGACTTCCTGATCCGCGCCTGCCTCGCGGAATATCTGGAAGAGTGCAACGTCACGGTCCTCGAAGCCGAGAGCTGCGCCGAAGCCATGCGATATCTCACATCCACGCGCGGGCTGGATGCCATGATCACCGACATCTCCCTGCCTGACGGGAACGGCAAGGCGCTCAGCCACGAAGCGCGCACACTCTGGCCGGACCTGCCCGTCATTTTCACGAGCGGGCATGGCGCTTCCCTGACCTGCCTGGGTGACGCTCTCAGGCCGAAGGACCGTGTCATCAGCAAGCCCTATCCGATGGCGCATGTCTTCGACGCGCTCAAGGCCGTGGCCGCCGACCGCAGTTCACACTGATCTTCCCGGCATGCATGACGAGACGTTGACGGGATCACCTCGCCCTCCGACGGAGACGGAAGCACCGTCGGCGAGGCTGCGTGCGCTCTTTCGTAATGGTCAGGCCGACGAACTGGCCATAGCGGCTTTCGATGCCGGACGGGATCATCAGATCGGGGTCCATCCTCTGGTCGAGATCCTTCCCGACGCCGTGGCGACAAATCGCCGCGAGGATCTGCTCCACACCGTCAACCGTTTGCTGGAAGACGTTCCCGAGGAACTGCGGCTCATCGAACTGCGCGCAACGCTTCTCGAGCAGATGGGGCGTCTGGAAGAGGCCGAAATCGCCGTTCGCCGCTGTCTTGTCGGACGTCCAAAGCATCGTCCGGCCCTGACATTGCTGGTCTCCATCCTGACGCAGGCCGGACGGTTCGACGAGGCCATCGCCATTCTCGAACGCGAACACGCCGAACGTCCCGACGATCCTACAGTCTGCGCCAATCTCGCGGTGCTGTTCACGACGCAGGACCGTTTCGAAGAGGCCCTGACACTCTATCGCCATGCGATCATGAAAGCGCCCGCGCATGCGCAGATCCGCCTGAATTATTCGATCACGCTTCTCAAGGCCGGGCATTTCGCCCAGGGCTGGACGGAACATGAGTGGCGCCTGAAGCTGCCGGGCCATTCACAGCTTCCCCACGAGACCCTCCTGCCCAATATCACGCCGTCACTGGATCTGAAGGACAAGCGCGTGCTGGTGACACAGGAAGAAGGCCTGGGGGATACGCTCATGTATCTTCGCTTTCTTCCGCCACTGGCGGAACGCGGAGCACGCATCACGGTCTGGGGCTCGGAGAGCCTCGCACGACTGACGCAGCGTGTAGAAGGCGTGGAGATCGTCCAGGTCGGCGGAGAACGTCCCGAATTCGACTATCATTGCCCGTTCATCAGTCTGCCGCGCGCGTTCATGGCGACGCGGACGCCTTTCGGGGCGGCCGTTCCCTATCTGAGCGCCGATCCGGAAAAAAGCGCCCGCTGGCGGGATCGCCTGAAGGATGACCGCAAGCTGCGCGTCGGTCTGGTCTGGGGCGGCGCGCCGCGACCGGACAATCCCGAGGCCCATATGCTCGATCAGCGCCGTTCAGTGCCGCTATCCCGGCTTGCGATGCTGCGCGCACTGGACGATGTGACGCTCTACAGTCTCCAGAAAGGCCCGGCCAGCGAACAACTGGCTGACGATCCCCAACATATCGTCGACTTCACGTCCGATCTCCATGACATGGACGACACCGCCGCGTTGATCGACAATCTCGACATCGTCGTCTCCGTCGATACCTCCGTCGTCCATCTCGCGGGTGGTATGGGCAAGCGCGTGCTCATGATGGACCGTGTCAATGCCTGCTGGCGCTGGCTGCACGACCGGACCGACAGCCCCTGGTATCCGAACCTGACGATCGTCCGGCAGTCCCGCCCCTGGGACTGGCCCGGCGTAGTCGAACGCGTCGCCCGAATGCTGGAAGAGGCCGCGCGAAGCCGCGTTCAGTAGTCGATTTTCCAGCTCAGTCCCACACTGGAGCCCGGATCGTTTTCAGGCGTGGTGAAGCCGGTGACCTGCCCTCCCGTCCCCACCGTCGTATTGAGCTTGAGATGACGTGTGAGATCGACCTGCACCTGAGCTTGCGTGCCCGATCCGGAGGTGGCCTGCTTGGCGCCGACATACACGCCCTTCATGACGTATTTACCGGCTTCCACGCTCGCGCCGCCATTGTTGACGCCACTGCCGCCGCCAAGCGCCAGGCGATCCAGCCCCAGCGCGTTGCGCACTTTTGAAAGCGGATCGAACGAGGAGCCACCGGCGATCTGCGCCACGGCGGCGGCTAATTCGGCAAGCTGCGTGGTCGACAGCTTTGCCGTGGTCGTGCCGAACAGGAGCATCGCGAGCACCTGATCGCGGGGTTCCTCGGGCACGGACGTAAAATCGATCTTGGGCGCGCTGGCATAGCCGGTGACGTTGAGGCTCGCGAGCGTGCCCTCGACATTGCGGTCCGCGCGGAAATCCAGTGTCGGATCGAGCTTGTGCGTGACGCCGCTCCCGTCGAAACTCACGCGACCCTGCGTGAAGTTGAGATTGACGCCCGCGAGGTTGAAATTGCCGCGTCTCAGCGTGAAACCGCCGCTGATGGCCGGTGCGGACGTCAGGCCGCCCAGATGCAGCTTGCCCAGCATCTCGGCATCCAGACCATGACCGCGCACGAACAGTTCGCCCGGCGAGATCACGTCGATATTCAGTCCGATCACCCGTGAAGACGCGGCCTCCACGTCCCGCTTCTCCCCCGGACGCACGACATCGAGTTGCGGCACCGAGGCGGGCATCGAGTTCGGAATATTGATCGTGGCCGTCGGAATGATCACGCGGCCATCGACATCGAGACGCGAGGCGGCCTGACCGTTGATTTTCAGATCGGCTTTGATCGTGGCCGACAGCAGATCGCTCGAAATCGGCTGTGCCTTGTCGGCTACGATATGCAGATCGACGGGAAGACCGGGACGAAAAACGCCGATCATCCCGCTCACGCCGATGGTTCCGGCTCCCGCATGGGCGACAAGGTTCTCGATCGTGACGTTCTCGCCGTTCGAGACCAATGCGCCGTTGATGTCATGCAGTCGCGCGCCCTGGGCATAGTCGTCGACACTCGCATGCCTCAGCTCGACACGGCCTGTCGCCCTGGGGGCGGCCAGAGTCCCCTGCGCGCCGACATCGATCGCGACGATACCAGCGGTCGAAACCCCCTGAGCGCCGAGAATCGAATCCGCGACGGAAAGATCGATCTGGCCATTGGCCCTAACGTTCATGCGGCCCGCGCTGTTGGTCGGCACGGCGCCACGCACGGCGAGTGTCACCTGCGTTCCGGCTTTCATGTCCGCATCGAGCTGGGCCGTATCGCCCTGAAGACGGGCCGAGACATCGATGGAGGCGGCCGGGAACGCGGCCGCATTGCCCTCGCTCATACGCAGATCACGACCGCGCACCGTGATCTGTCCCTGGGGCTTGGCCAGCGTACCTGTCACGCGGGCCTGCCCGTCGAGCGTTCCGGAGGCGGAAAGCCCCGCGACGAACGGCGTCGCAAGCGCGGGGGTCAGGCTGTCGAACCGCGCCGTCACATTGAGGGCGGGTTTGAACGTACCGGCAAGGTCAAGGGTCGCGGGTCGGCCATGCGGCGGTGTCAGTGTCGCGCGCAGGTGATCGACACCCATGATCGTGCCGAAATCGACCGCCGCCGGTGAAAGCAGATGCACCGCGTCGCCCTTCACGCTGGCGTTCAGACGATCGATGCGAACGTTCTTTTTCGGCAGGTCGAGCCGCAGCGCCGTGTCGAGCACAGCGGGGCCACCGGCGACATTTTGCAACGCGCCCCGGGTGGTCAGGGCCAGGTCCGACATCGGCCCCTTCGCCGTCGCCTGGAGCGTCCCCGTCACGCCCCGCGCCGCAAGTCCCGCGAGATCGAGCTTCAAATCGAGATCCGGCCTGTCGACGGGGTTCGCTACCGTTCCGCCCAGTTGAAGATGCGAGACGCTCGCCATCGCGGACTGAAGCGCGCCATCCAGCGCCACCCGCACCAGCGGCGCGTCCTGCCCGCCGGGCTGCGTCGTACGCATCGCAAGCGTCAGATGCCCTCCGAGCTTCTGGCCGGTCAGGGCGCTGAAATCGGCCAGCCGCTTCACGCCGAGGTCCAGATTGCCGAGCGGCACCTTGCCGTTCTTCGGGAAGGTCAGATCGCCTTTTCCCTGCACGCTGTTCCAGTCGAAGGCGTTGAGTGCGACATGCGTCGCGCCCGCCGCATTGCGGTCGAGCGCCGCATCGATCGCCAGCTTCGCGCGATCCAGCGTGCCCGAAGCCTTGATCGTGCCCGTGGCCAGACCCGGCAGATGCGAGAACACGGCATCGAGCACGATCGGTCCCGCGGGCACGTCATAGGCACCGAAAACACTGTCCAGATGCAGTGAAGCCGCCAGATCGTCGAGGGGCCCCTCAGCATGCAGCGTCAGATCCGAATGACCTTTGATGGAAGGCGATATTCTGGAAAAATCGGTGAGGCCCAGCGTCGCATCCGTCCTGACCGAATTCCGCTCGCCGAGCGTCACACTTCCACTGTCCTGAAAATGCAGCGTCGCCCCGTCGAGCGCGACCTGTTTCAGGGTGACAATGCGATCTTTCGGACCGTGCGGGATCATGGACGCATCGACCGCAAGATGCCCGTCGGAACCGATCAACCCGACGGCGGCCTTCACGCCACCCGTGATGCCGAGATCGCCGGTGAGTTTGAGGCTGCTCGCGTCCTGCGCCTTTTCGGGAAGCGAGAACACAGTGTGCAGCACGGCATGACCACGGACGTCCGCGCCACCGATCCGGGCCAACGGGGCAAGATCGGGCAATATGACGTCCAGCGCGCCCCGAGGCGCGGGCTGGAGACGCACCTGCCCCGTCACCTGCGCCAGCGCGTGATTGAGGGCGAGTTGAAGCGGTCTTCCGTCAGCGTCGGGCTTGAAGAACACGTCGAGGGTCAGGGGGGCTCCGGCCAGAAGCGTCGGCTGCGCTCCGGGAAGGCTGACGCCATCGGCGGCGAGATGGAGACTGAGCGTTGAATCGCCGGGCCGGGCTGCCTCCTGGCCCTCGAAACTCGCCCGCAGCCTGCCCACCCCCGCACCGGCCGCCGCCAGCGCGTCCACCAGAAGATGCCCCTGCCCCATCGGCGCGCTCAGGGGGCCATGCAGTTTCGCATCCAGGCTGATGTCGTTCCAGCCCACGCCCGGCCTGAGGGTCATTGCCGGGGCGTGGGCCCGGATCGTGAGATCGGTGCTTTTATCCAGCAGGTTCAGCCGCCCGGTGACAGACGCGTTCGCGGGCCCGGCCGTCGCGCCGAAATCCAGAACCTCATCATGGAGCGGGCCGTGCAGATCCACGCGCAGTACCGCCGGATCGAGCGTCTCGAGCCCGGCGAGCGCTGTAATGAAACCGCCCGCGCCGTCGCGCGCGTCGAGATGAAGATTGATGGCCCGGCGCGGTGTCACCGCCGTCAGCCGGATCTGCCCGTCGGCATCCAGCCGCCTGAGCTGCACGGCGACGGCGGCGTCGGGAAGCCTGTCTACCGCCAGGCCATCGAGAACGGGCGCCAGATCCGCGAGGTGAACGTTCCCGTCCAAGGCGAAAACGGCCGCGACGCCCGCGACGGGCGCGCCCACCTCCAGTCGACCGATATGGATTTTCGCGACATCGATTCCGAATTTCAGGCTGGACGGAGCGGTACTTTTGGTCGTGGTCGTCGGGGAAGACGACGGTGCGGGCAGACGCGGGATCGCCAGACGATCGGCGGAAAGCAGCGAGGCGCTGACGTCAAGCCTCACAAGCGAAAGCGGCGACCAGGCCAGATGCAGCGCATCGAGTTCCAGCCATAGGCCCTTGTCATCGCGCAACGTCAGACGCCGCAGATGCAGGTCATCGGGGAATCGTCCGCCAAGCCCCTCGATCTTGACCATGCCCCCGGTCAGGGCGGTGGTCTGCCGCTCGATCAGGTGGCGGCCGCCGGAGGTGTTGGCGCCGATCAGAAGGACGCCGACCGCGACACCGATCAGACCGGCAGGGACACCAAGCCCGAGAAGAACGCTCCATCTGAGGACACGGCGAAGCGTGGATCGCGGCCGGTTTTTCTCAGCCGGAGGTGAAACAAGGGGATCAACCATCAGAATGTCTCCCCAAGGCCGATATAAAGCTCGAACCGATCGCCCCTTGGCGGGCGCTTGCTCGGCAGCGCGATATCGACACGGACCGGGCCGATGGGCGTGTAATAGCGGACGCCCGCGCCATAGCCGACGCGCAGTTTGCCCCTGAACGGGATACTCCCCGTATCGACCTGTCCCGCATCCGCGAAAACAGCCGCGCCGAAGCTTTTGAGAATGCGCTGGCGATACTCCACGGAACCCGCGTCCATGGCCGTCCCGCCCACGGCATATTTGCCGATCTGCGGGCCGACGCCCTGATAGCGGAAACCGCGCACCGTCGCCGGACCGCCCGCATATAGCCGCTGATCGGGGGGGATCTGGTAGGTCGAAGCGCCCTGGACTGAACCGACGATCCCGCGCACGGCCAGGACGCTGCGCCCCGCCCGCGTCCAGCCGAGCCGGTGGAAATCAAAATAGGTGGAGGCCGCCGCCGTCAGGATGGCGAAAAAAGACGTGCGTGTTTCGAGCGACACGGAGGGCGCCGCCGTCAGACTGACCCGCGCGCCATGCGTGGCCGGATCGATGGGATTGGACAGGCTGGTGCTGTCGAACGTCGCACCCATAGGAATGGCTGCGATGAAGTAGCTGCGCGTATCCCCGAACTGCCGGATGGATTCCTGCTCCGCCATGAGCGAACCGTTGACGTTCCAGAACCGGTTGAGCCGCCGGGTGATGCCACCGCGCGCGATGAGCGCCGTCTGGTGATAGGAATAGAGCAACTGCCGGACACCTTCGAGACGCAGGCTCAGATTCTGGTCGCGTCGGAGGAAATCCGGTTTGAGAAAATCCGCGTAAACGTCATAGCCGAGCCCCTGCTGGGCGGAACCGCCCAGGCCGGTCACCAGCGCGGTGAGTTTCAGGCGCTCTGCATTCCCAAGCAGATTGTGATGCGTCCAGCTCGCACCCAGACGTCCGCCAAGATCGGTCGAATACCCGATATCCGCCGAAACCGTGTGCCGCTTGCCTTCCTGGAAGGTGAAATCCAGCGGCATCGCCTGGGTCAGTCCATTACGCCCCTGCCCTGCCGCGAGCGCCACGAGCGGAGGAACGTCCTTGACACTGACGGACGCAAAAACTCCGGTCGAAGCGAGATCCTGCCGGGCGGCCTCGATTTCGGAGGGGCGGTATAGCTGCCCCTCATGCAGTTGCAGCCTGCGCCGGATATACGTTTCCCTGACATGGGTCAGGCCGTCGAAATGAATGGGGCCAACAGCCACGACCGGCCCCAGCCCGATACGGAATTCCAGATCGAGGGTTCTGGTCGCCGGACGAAGATACGCCACCGGAGTCTGGACCGCGCCGAGCGCATGGCCTTCTTCGAGAAGCAGATTTTGCAACCTGTCCTGCGCCGCGAGAATATCGCCCGCAATGGCCGGCTGACCCGAGCGGAGGCCGAAACTCCTGGTTTCGTCGTGGGAAAGCATGACGTTTCTGGGAGGCGCAGTCGGAGCGCCGTCCTTCGCGTCCGTCTGCGTCGCCGATGTCCGCCCGTTTTTTTCTACGTTCGGGCGGCGCGCGGCCTCGGTGCTCCCCTTTCGGAGACTATCTTTCGGCGTGGATGCGGTGACGGGCTTGGCGCCGCCATCATCGCGCAGCGGTCCCTGCAGCAGAGAAATATGCCCGATGGAAAAACGAGGGCCCGTCGTGGGCGTCACGGCGATCGCCACTTTTGTCCCCGCGGGCAGATGCTGGAACCATTGCGGAAGCGACGGATCGCGCCCGTCGATTTTGGACTGGCCTTTGGCGGTCACCGTTATGGCGACGCTACCGTCATAATACCCCCGGCTTTCGAGCGCGGCGGTCAGACGGTCATACTCGCCGCGAATGCGGCCAGAAAGCGGAAACGGGCCGACCGGCGTTGCATTCTGTAGGGCCAGCAATGTGGAAGAAGCATTGACCATGGTGTCAAGCTCGCCTTCGCCGGTCGGCTTGATAGTCACCGTGTAAGGATGCGCGTCCGCCGGTATTTTTTCGGCGGATGCGACTTTCGCCGCCTTTTTATGAGCGGCGTATGCATCTCCGTTCGTGTCGGGAACCCAGATCGCGCAGAACAGGGCGGCGGAGCCGATCCATAACGAAAATGTCGCGGATCTTCGGCCGCGGCCAAGCTTGGACAGACGGCCGATCAGACGCATCGTATATCCGCAAGACCAGAAATCTCTGCGCCACCTGGAAAAACGGCAAACTTCCGAAACCGGCTGATCGTTCCTCTCCATCCGCAGTCCCGCACGCCGCCCGCCCATCTCCGTATTCGCTTCCGCTTTCACCATAGACGGAAGTTTCACCGTCCTTCATGGCGTCCCACAAAGTATTCGTAAATGGGACATGAACATGGCGCGCAAAAAGATTGTCGGACCATACATGTGTGCGTTATGAAAATGTAATGCACCACGCGTCTACCCTCGGGACCCAATGGCTTGACGGGGATCTCGTACATGCCGCGTCTCGCCCCGAAGCCCCGGCGGCCTCCTCCCATCTGGGACGACAGCTGCGCGCCGCGGCCCGTCTTGCGGCCATATCGTTGTGGACGATCGTCGCCGCCGTCATCCAGCTGATCCTGATCCAGTTTCCCGGTAAGGCGCGCATCCGCTTCGCGCGCCTCTTCTGGGCTGGCGTCTGTCGGCTCCTGGGCCTGAAAATCGTGGTCCTGGGCACGTCAGCCGGAATTTGCCGCGATCGCGGCGCTGTGGCGCGCGGCGTTCGTCCTGTCGTCTATGTCTCGAACCACACCTCATGGCTCGACATTCCAGCGCTTGGCGCCGTCCTGCCCGCCGTCTTCGTATCCAAGAGCGAAGTCAGCCGATGGCCGTTCATCAAGACCGTCGCTCAACTCGGCCGTACGATCTTCGTCAGTCGTCAAAAATCCGGAACGGCGCGGGAGATTTACGGAATTCTTGAGAGGCTGCGCGTCGGCGACAATGCCCTTCTCTTCCCCGAAGGCACATCGTCGAGCGGATCGCACGTGCTGCCATTTTTCTCGTCATTCTTCGCCGTAGCTCTCGCCGGACGCCATGCGACGCCGGAAGAGGGACGGAACAACGTCCTGATCCAGCCCATCTCCGTCGTCTACGACGAACTCGAAGGACTTCCGGTTCATCGCGGACGGCGCTCGGTCTTCTCATGGCACGGATCGATGGCGCTCGCTCCGCATATCTGGCGCCTGGCCCAGTGGGGTTCTCACAGGGCGACGGTGCTGGTGCATCCACCGGTCGAACCCGGCGCGCATCTGACCCGCAAGGATCTGGCATCCCATGTTCACCAGCTTGTCAGCGAAGGAGCGGCCCGGCTGCGCCAGAACCGCCAGAATGAGGCTTGACGTCCCCTTGTCCGCAGGGTCAGGCTCAGTCAGGCCCTTTCGGTTCAGGGAAACGGGAGAATCCGACATCGGAACCTGCTCTGCCTTGATGCTTTTCCTCAGTCCCGCGCCTTTTCGGCTTTTTCGGGCTTGATTGAGTCCGCGATCCGCCTGATGTGTGCCCCACGCAGGTTGGGGCGGGCCGCCTCCAGACGGTCTCTCCTCCGCGCCATTCCTATGCAGGGTGAGGACCGCCAAGCGTGACAGACGCGACATCACATCATCAGATCCACGAAGCAACGCTGGAGAGCGGCACGGAGACGCGCAAGCTCCATGTGATCACGTGGGGATGTCAGATGAACGTGTATGACAGCGCGCGCATGACCGATGTTCTGCGCCCGCTGGGCTACAGCCCCGTGGATGAGGTCGAGGACGCCGACATGGTCATCCTCAACACCTGCCACATCCGCGAGCGCGCGGCGGAAAAAGTCTTTTCCGAACTTGGACGCCTTCGCAAGATCAGCGATGCGCGCACCGCTCTGGGTCACGACAGGACGGTCATCGCCGTCGCCGGTTGCGTCGCGCAGGCGGAGGGCGAGGAAATCCTCGCCCGTGCACCCTACGTCGATATCGTCCTGGGTCCGCAGACCTACCACCGCCTGCCCGAGATGGTGGCGCGTGCGGCCAGGGCGGGCGGCTCGGTCATCGACACCGATTTTCCGGCCGAGACGAAATTCGACTTCCTGCCCGACGCCGCGGCCCCCCAGACGGACGGGAACCTCACGGCCTTCCTGACCATTCAGGAAGGTTGCGACAAGTTCTGTTCGTTCTGCGTCGTTCCCTACACCCGCGGCGCGGAAACGAGTCGTCCGGTGGTGTCCGTTCTCGCGGAAGCACGGCGCATGGTCGAAAGCGGCGTGCGCGAAATCACGCTGCTGGGCCAGAACGTCAACGCCTACCATGGGGACGACGGCGACGGCGGCAGCGAAACGCTTGCCGGACTTGCCGCGAAACTCGCGGCGATCCCCGGGCTGATCCGCATCCGCTACATGACATCCCATCCGCGTGACGTGGATCAGAGCCTGATCGACGCGCACCGGGACAATGCGGCCATGATGCCCTTCCTGCACCTGCCCGTGCAGTCAGGTTCCGACCGCATCCTCAAGGCCATGAACCGGGGGCACACGGCGGACGAGTATCGCGACGTCGTCCGCCGCCTGCGTGAAGCCCGTCCGGATCTCGCGCTCTCGTCGGATTTCATCGTCGGCCATCCGGGTGAAACCGAGCAGGATTTCGAGGCCACGATGCAGTTGATCCGCGATGTCGGGTTCGCGCAGGCATTCTCTTTCAAATATTCGCCCCGTCCCGGAACGCCCGCCGCCGGTCAGCCGTTTCAGGTGGATGAAACCGTCAAGGATGCGCGGCTCCACAGGCTTCAGGCGCTTCTGCGTGAACAGCAGGACGCTTTCAACGCGGACATGGTCGGGCGTGTGATGCCCGTGCTGTTCACGGGGAGAGGGCGCAAGCCGGGCCAGATGACCGGGCGGTCGCCTTATCTTCAACCGGTGCATGTCGACGGATCAGATGACCTGATCGGACAGACGGTGCCGGTTCTGATCACCCAGCGCCTCACCAATTCGCTGGGCGGAACACTCCAACGGGAGAGAGCCTGCGCTTGAGCCAAACCTCGGCATTCCCTTCGCACCCCGCTCGCGGGGTATCTTCCAACGGTGGACGTGCCCCGATTCCGCCTGAGACACCGCCGGAACTGACCGGCCAGCGCACAACGGCCTTGCGTTTCAGTGACAACATCCTGCTCCAGCAGCTTCTCGGCGACCATGACCGGCATCTGGTGCGCCTTGAGGAAGGTCTGAACGTCCGGCTCTCCTGCCGGGGCAACAAAATCGCAATTTCAGGGGAAGCGCCGGAAGTCGCGCGTGCCCAGGCCGCGATTGTCGCTCTCTATAACCAGATCGAACATGGCGCGAAAATCGGAAGCGCCGAGGTCGACAGCGTCATCCGCCTGACCACGCTGCCGACGGGCCGGCGCAACGCGCCCCGTCACGACGAGGCGCGCCCTGACTCCGCCGCGGACTCCCCGCGCCTGCCCCTGATGGATCTGCCCGCCATCCGCACCCGTCGTGGCGCGATCGCACCGCGTTCGCGTGGACAGGCGGAATATATGGAAATGCTTGCGGCGACCGAGCTTGTCTTCGGTATCGGCCCGGCGGGCACGGGGAAAACCTATCTCGCGGTCGCCCAGGCCGTGGCCATGCTCCAGGCCGGACAGGTGGATCGCATCATCCTCTCGCGCCCGGCTGTCGAAGCGGGCGAGAAACTGGGCTTCCTTCCCGGAGACATGCGCGAGAAAATCGATCCCTATCTGCGCCCTCTGTATGACGCGCTCAACGACATGATGCCGGGCGACCAGCTCACCCGGCGCATGACGAGCGGGGAAATCGAGGTCGCCCCCCTGGCTTTCATGCGCGGACGCACGCTGGCCCATGCCTATGTGATCCTGGACGAGGCCCAGAACACGACATCGACCCAGATGAAAATGTTTCTTACCCGTCTGGGTGAAGGCGCGCGCATGGCGGTGACGGGCGATATGAGCCAGATCGACCTTCCGAACGGCGTATCGTCCGGATTGCGGGAAGCCGTGGAAACCCTTGAGGGCGTCAAGGGCGTCGCGATCAAGCGCTTCGATTCTCAGGACGTCGTGCGTCATCCTCTGGTCGCGCGCATCGTAGATGCGTATGATCAGCGCGCGGCAGCGTCACGGGACTTCTCCCGAGGACGGACGCGCCGGGAACACAATGGAACCTCGAAGTCGTCATACCCATCCGATTGATCTCGCGCCGGAGCCTTCCTGGCACGAGATTTTCCTTCCGGCCCAGCCGGAAATCCTGATCGCCGATCGTCGCTGGCGTCGTTCGGTGCCCGACGTCGAGCGGCGCGTCCTGCGCGCCCTCCAGGCCGCGAATGACTGGCTCGGCGTCGAACGGGCGCCGACCGTTCTTCTTGAGACGGATCGGGCCGTAAAGCGCCTCAATCACGTCTTCCGGGGCAAGAACAAGCCCACGAACGTTCTGACATTCGAGGCCACGACCGGCAGCGGCGGCGATATCGCGCTCGGTTTCGACACCGTCAGACGCGAGGCGCGGGCCGCCCGGCGCACGATCGGGCACCACCTCGCCCATCTGGTCGTGCATGGTTCGCTTCATCTCGGCGGCTACGATCATCATCATCCCGGAGAGGCACGCGAGATGGAGAGCGCCGAGGCACGCATCCTGCATCGTATCGGCGTACCCAATCCCTGGCGTCCGGGGAGAAGCCTGCCATGAGCGAAACCGACGACAATGGCCGCAACCGCCACAATCGCGGGCTTTTCCGCTTCCTGAACCGCAAGGGCAAGGAACAGGGACTGCGTCATTCCATCGCCGCTCTCGTCGAGGAAGCCGCCGCGCCGGACCCGGAAAACGGCGACCGCCCGGCGCTGGACCGCCAGGAACGTGCTCTGATCACCAACGTGCTGCATCTGCGCGAGATCACGGCCGACGATGTCATGATTCCGCGCGCGGATATCGTGGCGATGCCTCTGAGCATCACGCTCGACGAAGCGCTGGATTTCATGCGTCGGGAAAACCATTCGCGCGTTCCGGTCTATCGCGAGCAGCTCGACGATATCGCGGGCATGATCCATGTGAAGGATCTGATTGCGTATGTCGGTACTTCCGAGGCGTTCGATCTCGAAACGCTTCTGCGCCAGCCGCTCATGATCGCGCCGCAGATCCCGGTGCTCGACCTGCTGCTCCAGATGCGTCAGCGCCGGATGCACATGGCGCTCGTAATCGACGAGTATGGCGGCATCGACGGTCTCGTGACGATCGAGGATCTCGTCGAGACGATCGTGGGTGACATTTCGGACGAGCATGACGAGCCGGTCACGGCCATGATGGTCGAGCGCCCCGACGGCTCCTGCGATATCGATGCGCGCATGCCCGTCGAGCAGCTCGAGGACCGGATGGGCGCCGTCCTGACCGATGAGGAACTCGAAGCCGAGATCGAAACGGTTGGTGGTCTCGTCTTCCGTCTTGCGGGTCACGTCCCCATCCGGGGCGAGGTTTTCACCCATGCCAGCGGGCTCGTCTTCCGCGTCATGGATGCGGATGCGCGACACATCCGCGCGCTGCGCATGCGGGTGCCCGAAGGTTGGGAGAAGCGTGAACGCGCGTCATCTTCCGTCACGGATGAGAATGACTGATCGTTGCGGGGATGAAACTTGACCGGAGAGTGACGCAGGAGGGACGTTAAGTCCCTGTTCGCAAACCATTTCGGAAGCTTCCCCACATGCTCATCCGTCGTCGCGCCCTTTTCGCCGCTCTCCCGGCCGTCACCCTTCCGCTCGTCCTGCCGGGACGCCGGGCGATGGCGGCTGACGAACGCCTCGCCGATCGTTCGCTCGGCGATCCGAAAGCGCCCGTGCATGTTCAGGAATGGTTTTCCCTGACCTGCACGCATTGCGCGCAGTTCCAGACGGCCGTCTTTCCTGAAGTCAGGACGAAGCTGATCGATACGGGAAAGATCTTCTACACCTATCGTGACCAGCCGATCGACCCGACGGCTCTTCTCGCGGCCATGGTCGCGCGGTCGCTACCCGTCGATCGCTATGAGCCCTTCGTCAGCACCGTGCTCGGCAGCCTCTACCGATGGGCTTTCAGCACAGATGGCCAGCCCAAAGATGCAATCGCGGGCCTGAAACAGATCGCGGCACTCGCGGGCCTCTCGAGCAACCGCTTCGACGCGATCCGTCAGGACGACGGGCTGCGGGACGCCATTATCGCCCGGGCGGGCGAAGATGCAACCAGATACAACATCGGCGGCACACCCTACTTCCGCTTCAACGACACGCCCCACGACCGAGGCCCGGAAACCTTCGACGAATTCGCCGATCTGGTACACCGGGCGTCCCCCTGACGCTCCCCCACCTTGACGCGAGGCGGCGAGGCGCTGATTTTGCATTCTGTGTTCTTTTCCGCCTCGTGGAGTTCGTTTTTATGCCCATCAGCCGCCGCATGCTACTCGCAGCCATCCCTGCCATCGCGCTGCCTGTTTCTGTTTCGATGCGCCCGGCCCGCGCCGAAGACCTCCGCCTGACGGAACGCGCCATCGGCAATCCCAAGGCGCCCGTCCATGTTCATGAATGGTTCTCTCTGACCTGCACGCATTGCGCGCATTATCAGATGACGGTTTTCCCCGAGGTGAAAACCAAGCTGATCGACACCGGCAAGATCCTTTACGTCTATCACGACTTCCCTCTCGATCAGACGGCCCTGCTCGCCTCGATGGTGGCGCGCTCCCTGCCGGTCGACCGTTACGAGCCGTTCATCAACACGGTGCTGAGCAGCCTGGACCGGTGGGCCTTCAGCCCCGATGGTCAGCCCAAGGATCCGAAGGTCGGCCTGAAGCAGATTGCGGCCCTTGCCGGCATTTCAAGTGCCCAGTTCGACAAGATCGACCAGGACGAGACGCTGCGTCAGGCGATCGTCACTCAGGCGGGCGACGACGGCACGAAATACAACATCCAGGGGACGCCCTTCTTCCGCTTCAATAACATCCCGTTCACCGAAGAGCTTTCGTCCTATGCGGCGTTCGAGGAGCAGGTGAAGAAAGCTGCGGGCTGAGCGAAAACCACGACACGTCAGAAAACGCGAACCAACTGGTAAGCGTCTGTAAACGCCGCGTTCTTCAGGGACGAAGACTCCCTGAAGAACTGACGTCACTCAAAAGCGACGTCGAGCGTGTTGCCTGTTCCAGGACCTGCTACGGTCTGAAGCCATAGATACGGCACGTTCTGGCGGGCGGTGCCGCGACTTCGGACGGCATATGCGTGAGGATGGCTGCCATTTCGGCGCATTCCGGAATTTCAGGCCCATCCACAGGACGCTTCGCAAACAGAAAACCGCGTCGATCCGTCCTCGAAATACAGATTGGGCTGAAGGCTCGGACCGATATGGGCCGCGCGGATAAGATCCGGCGTTTACGCGTCATATTCGATGTTTCCGATACGACTTTGTCTGCCCATTTCGGTCCCGTCCCGACATTTCAATCGGAGTCCAAGCCCGTCGCGAAGATATGTCATGCATAAACCGACTGGCTCTCCCGACCCGAAAAACGCTATGCCCCGCCCATGACGGCCAAGATCACCCGCCTCCGCATCGCGGGCTTCAAGAGCTTCGCGGACGCCGCCACAGTCGAGATCCTCCCGGGCCTGACCGGGGTGGTCGGCCCGAATGGCTGCGGCAAATCCAACGTGGTCGAGGCGATGCGCTGGGCCATGGGCGAAAGCTCGGCCCGCGCGCTGCGGGGCGGCGAACTCGACGACCTGATTTTCGCGGGCACCAGCGCGCGCCCGGCCCGCAACCAGGCGGAAGTCACGCTCTGGCTGGAAGACGCCAGGGGACTTGCGCCGGGACCGTTCACGGACGCCGAAGAGCTTGAGATCACCCGCAAGGCGGAGCGCGGTGCTGGCAGCGATTTCCGCCTCAATGGCAGGAGCGTGCGGGCCCGCGACGTCACCACCATGTTCGCCGATCTTTCTTCCGGCGCGCGCAGCTCCTCGATCATCAGCCAGAATCGCGTCGGCACGTTGATCAACGCGAAACCTGACGAGCGACGCGCCCTGCTGGAAGAAGCCGCCGGGATCAGCGGGCTCCACGCCCGCCGCCATGACGCGGAACTCAAATTACGGCAGACCGAAGCCAATCTCGCGCGCTCGGAAGATCTGCGTCTCCAGATCGAACAGCGTCTCGAGACGCTCGGCGAGCAGACGCTGCAAGCCAGGCGCTATCGCGCCATCGCGGAAAACCTGCGCGATGACGAAGCCACCCTGCAGGCCCTTCTGCATGCCCGCGCCCATCACGTCATCACACAGACCGAGGAAGCCCTCGCGACGGCGCGATCGATTCTCGCGGAGGCCCAGGAACGCGCCGCCGCGGAAGAAACGCAGGAACAGCAGTTTCAGGCCCGCCTCCCCGCGGCGCAGGCCACAAGTGACGCCGCCCGCGCCAGGCTCGAGCGTCTTCGGGTGCTGGTCGAGACGGCGACCCTGGCTGAAGCCGAGGCCGCGCGAACTCTGGAGGCCGCGCTCACGCGCTCGGGCGAAGGCGAGGCGGATGCCCGCGCGGCGGAAGCGCGACTGGCGGAAACAGAGGCCGCATTGCGCGCGGACATCGCCGAAGGCGATCGCCTCGAGCACGCGGCGGCAGCTCTCCCGCAGCGTCTCGCATCCGCGCAGCATGAACGCGAAACGGCGGAGCAAACCCTTCAGGAGAGGCAGGCTCGACTCCAGAACGCCAATGAGGCGCTGGTGGAAGCGCGTATCGAAGCCGACTCGCGACGTCAGGCCTTGCAGGCCGCACAGATCCAGCATGACAGTCTCCTGGCGGAAGTCGGCGCCCTGGAGGCCGAACTCGACGGGTTGCGGGCCGAACTGCCCGCGGAAGACGCGCTGCGTGAACTGACGCGGGAAGAGACGACCCTTACGGCCTCCCGCGCGGCCACGGCGGCGGCGCTGGAACGCGCCATTCAGGCGCGTCAGGACGCGGAACTCCATGCCGAACGCGCCGATCACACCCGCGCGGAGGTCGAAAAACAGGGTGCGGATCACGCCGCCGAACAGGCGCGGCTCAAGACCCAACTGGACGATCTCAAAACGCAGATCGCGGAATTCGAGCGGCAGCATGCAGCCGCGGCCGCCTCGCTCGAGTCCGAGGACGCCCGCGCGGCTTTCGCGACCGGCGAGCAGGATGCCTTCGAGGCCGCGAAGCGGGCGGAAGCCGCCGAAGAGGCGGCGCGGACGGATTCGGGCAAGGCCGATGCGGAAAAACTGGCCTCCGCCGCCGCCCGACAGGAACTGGCCCAACGCTCGGTGATTGCCAGACGCGAGCATGAAACCGCCCTGACCGCGTTCAAGCGGCTGGAAGCCCATGCTTCCCAGGCGACGCGCGACTGTGACGCGGCCGGGAACGGTCTTGTCACGGAAGCGCGGCTTATCGAGGCACGCGAGGGCGCCCGGCTCGCCGAAGACGCCCTGCGTATCCTCGATCAGAAGATCGGCGAGCATGAATCCCGGCTCGCGGGGAGCCGCCAGTCACGCGACGCGGCGGCAGCCGCCGTTCAGGAGGCTGAAGCCGAACTGCTGCGTCTGCGCGCCCGGCGGGACGGTCTGGCGCCCAATGCCGACGCGGAGGCCGATCCCCTACACCCGTCCGTGATCGATCTCCTCGATATTCCCGAGACCTGGAGCCGCGCGGTCGCGGCAGCCCTCGCGGATGGCCTCGATGCGAGCCTTGGAGAAGATCCTTCGCTCTCCCATAGCTGGCGCGCGCTTCCCCCCTCGCCTTCCACGGACCTGCCGCCTTCGGCCATACCCCTGTCCAGTCTGGTGACGGCACCGCCTGCGCTTTCGCGCGCTCTGGAGGCGGTCGGGGTGATCGACGATCCGCAGGCCGGACCAGCGCTTCAGACGCGACTGGCACGCGGACTTGCACTCGTCACGCGCGACGGCGCCCTGTGGCGCTGGGACGGCTATCGGGTCTCGGGTGGACGTCCGAGCCACGCCGCGCAGAAGCTCGAACGCCGCCACGCCCTCATTCGGCTCGACCGCTTGCTGGCTGAGACCGAGGCGGCGCTGACGCCCTTGCAAGCCACGGCGGGGCAAGCGGCAGAGGCGTTGACGCGGATCGAAGACGCGCTGGCCGCACTCCGCAGGGACCGCCATCCGACGGAGCAGAAAGCGACGCAAGCGCGGCGTCACGAAGCTACGCTCGACGCTCAGGCCACGGCCGCGAACGCGGCCATGCAGATCGCTCTCCGGGAGCGTGACGCGACACAGGCCGCGCTGGCGGAAGCCCGCCAGAGACTGGACGACGCGTCCAGCGCCCTGAGGGCGTTGCCGGATAGCGAAACCGCCGAGCGCGAAGAGCGCGTCACGCGTGACCGGGCGCAGGAGGCTCATCTCGCGCTGACCGTCGCCACTCAGGCCCGCATTCAGGCGACGCGTGTTCTGGAAACGGTCCGCGAGACCCGTCGGCAGTCGAGCCTCCGTCACGAAGCCGCCACCAACCGGATCGAAACGCTGGTCCCCGCTCTCGCACACACCCGCAGGGAGTTCGAGCAGGCAGAACAGCGTCAACAGGACAGGAACCGCCTCGCCGCCGCGCTTGATCCCCTCAAGGCGCGACAGGCGCAGGAGGAGGCGCATGCGGCGCGCGAGCGCGCACGACAACAGGTCGAAACGCTGCGGCTCGCATTGCAGGCGGACGAAAGCCGCCTGGGCGATCTTGTTGTCCGCCATCGACAGCTCTCCGAGCGGCGCGTCTCCCTGCTGGGCCGCGAAGCCGTGCTTCTGCCCCGGCTGGAAGCCCAGATCCGGGCACGGGACGCCGCGCGTGAAAAGCGCGATCGCCTGCCGGAAGTCACGAACGTCGATGATCTCGAAATGGTCGCCCTGGCCGCTCAGGGCGCGACGGACAGCGCACGCGGCGCGCTGGATGAGGCGAGAACCTCCCAGATGCTTCTGGAGGCCGAGAATACACGCGTCGTCGAAGCTATCGCCCGGATAAAGCCGCGCATCGAAGCCGGTGCGGCGCGTGGCGAAAGCCTGCGTCGTGAACGTGACGAAGCCCTGCGCCGCCTGGGCCTGTTTCAGGCCGCATTGCGGGAAGCCGAAAGCGAACCGGAACGACTGCGTATCGCGATGGAAAAGCAGCAGGAGGCTCTGGCGGACGCGGAAACCGCAGTCACGGAGGCTGAAGCCGCGTTCATGACGCTTGAGAACAGCACTCGTGAGGCCGCGTCCCGCAAGACGGCGGAGCACAAGCGCGCCGTCGCCGCGCGCGAGGATGAAATCCGGCTCGCTGAACGCCTGGAGCAGGGCCGCGCGGCGCGCGATGCGCTTCTGGCCGCTGGTCCGGCGCCGGATATCGCCCCCCCTGAGGATGTGTCCGAACAGGCTGAAAGCGGCCTGCGTCGTCGGCTCTCCCGTCTCGCACGCGAACGGGACGCGCTTGGTCCCGTCAATCTGCGCGCCGAGCAGGAGCATGATGAGGCCCGCGCCCAGTCCGATCTTCTCGCCCGCGAGCATGAGGATCTTCAGGAAGCCATCAACCGTCTGCGCGGCTCCATCGGTCATCTGAACCGTGAGGGACGCGAGAAGCTTCAGGCCGTTTTCGCGGAAGTCGATCGCAATTTCCAGACCCTGTTCGGACGCATGTTCAGTGGCGGCCGCGCTCATCTGGCGCTGGTCGGGAGCGATGACCCTCTGGAAGCGGGGCTTGAAATCTATGCCCAGCCGCCGGGCAAGAAACTCTCCACGCTCTCGCTGCTATCCGGCGGCGAGCAGGCTCTGACGGCACTGTCTCTCGTATTCGCG
The DNA here is from genome assembly GCF_029309905.1 of Brytella acorum. Classification (GTDB taxonomy): domain Bacteria; phylum Pseudomonadota; class Alphaproteobacteria; order Acetobacterales; family Acetobacteraceae; genus Brytella; species Brytella acorum. The sequence continues at coordinate 251,468 of NZ_JARBJP010000002.1, read as the reverse complement.
ACATTTCGCTGCCAGCCCGCCCCGATCTGCGTGCTCGATGAAGTGGACGCACCGCTGGATGATGCGAATGTGGAGCGACTCTGTGGTCTGGTGCGTGACATGGCGAGTGAAGCCGGCACCCGTTTTCTGGTGGTGACGCATCATCAATTGACCATGGCGCACATGGACAGGCTGTTTGGCGTGACGATGCAGGAACGCGGCGTGAGCCGCGTGCTCTCCGTCGATCTTTCGAGCGCGACCGCCTTTGCCGACAAAATGCCCGAGGATTCAGTCTCGTAATCGGGAGCGCGCTCTCCCATATTGAAACGGACCCGTTGCGTCCTTGCGGAAAGCGTCGCTTGTCGGTTCTTTGAAGAACACACCGCAGCCACAGGGAGCGGAGCCATTTTCAGCACGTCGCCCACCTCGGACCACCCTGATCTTGCGACCCTGATCGCGGGACGCGGACTGCGTGTCGTGGGCGACGTGCATGGCGATCTTGCGGCGTTCGAGCATGCGGCCGCGACAGACAGGTTCATCATCCAGCTCGGCGATCTCGTCGACCACGGCCCCGACAGCGCCGGAACGTTACGACTCATGCTGGATCTGCAGGAGGACGATCGCGGCCTGTTCATTCTTGGCAATCACGACCGCAAGCTCGGTCGTGCGCTCCAGGGACGGCGGCTGCGTCGCGATGCGCCCCTCGAAGAAACCCTGCGCCAGCTCTCCGACCCCCTCGAGGCCGGGCTGCGCGAGCGGGCTCTGGACGCGATCGAGCATGCCCCTGCTTGGCTGACCCTGGGCAACATGACCTTCGTGCATGGTGGTTTTCACACCGGGATGCTCTTCGAACCCCCGCCCCCGGCCCTGGGCGAGATGAGCCATCTGCTTTCCCGCGCGCTTTTCGGGGAGACGACCGGGCGCATGCAGCATGACGGATATCCGGAGCGGCGTTTGCGCTGGGTTGATCATATTCCGTCAGGCCATGTAGTTTACTGTGGACATGACAGACGATCGACAGACGGACGCCCCTGGATTCGCGACGGGCGCAGCGGCGGCCGCGCCATCTTCACCGACCTCGGCGCGGGGAAAGGCGGCCACCTCGCCTGGATCGACCTCGATCCCGGTTGACCGCGCGCGTGTCGAGCTGGAACTGCACCGCCAGAGCATCGACAACATCGATGCCGCGCTGATCCACATGCTCGCCGAGCGCTTTCGTCAGACGCAGGCCGTGGGCGAACTCAAGGCTTCCGCCGGTCTTCCCGCAGCGGACCCGAACCGTGAAGCCGCGCAGATCGCGCGTCTGCGCGAACTCGCACAGGCTGCCCGGCTCGATCCCGATTTCGCGGAAAAATTCCTCGCCTTCATCATTCGCGAGGTCATTCGTCACCACAACACCATCGCCGGTCGTGCGCCGGGACACGGCGCTTGACGGCTCGCCTCCTCCTGCTTGTGCGACATGCGCAGGCGGTACCGGCCTTCGACGATAACGATCGCGGACGCGTTCTTACAGCGCATGGACGCGATCAGGCCCGGGCGGCGGGCATCGCCATCGCGGCAAGCGGCCTCGTCCCGGCCACGCTGGCAATCTGGTGCAGCCCGGCTGCGCGAACCGTCGAGACGGCCGATCTCATAGCCCAAGAACTCGGAGAAGCGACGCCGGTACGCCCCGTCGAACGTCTCTATGACGCCGCTCCCGAGGGCATCGTGGAACTGCTGAAAAACGAGGGCGGACACACAGAGGCGATCATGATCGTCGGTCATAATCCGACCATGGCGGAATTCTGCCATCTCATGTCCGGTAACAGCGCTTACGACAGCGCTCATGACGCCATCCTCTTGCGCGGCTACCCGCCCGCGACGGTGACCGCGTTTCGCACGAACACGACCTGGGCGGATTTTACGCCCGAGCAGGTCGAAACCGTTTTTCTGAAAGTTTCCTGACGAAGGCTCCCTCCCGCCCCGGGGCGAAGACGGTGCTAGTTACATTCGCAGCCGGGTGTCGCGCCTTCGGCCTGACGCACGACGTGATGGTCGATCCATTCCGAAACCAGACGTCGCGCTTCGTTCAGAGACGATTCGGGATGGTGAATGCGATAGAGCGTGGTGCATGCGGCGAAGGCCTGCATGTCAGGCTGTCCGACCTCACGCAACTCCTGATACGCTGTCACGACGGCGCGTTCGCACTTACGTCCAATCCGGCGGGTGTCGAGATTCACGGGCTTTGATCCAATTGAGAATGATTATTAATACTTGCCTATAATAAGACCGGTTCTCCCTATGACGCAAGCACTCGCTCTTGTAAGGAGAGATGGTTTACGCGATCAGGCAAACAACTGGTCGCCACCATGACAATTCATTGAGGAGATCGTAATGGGCAGCGGTGAACAAGGTGGGACTCTCGGTGACCGCCAAACGCAGTGGGACCGCGACGCGGCGCTGACGGCTGCCCGTATCCTGCTCGAGATCAAGGCCATCAATTTCCGTCCGGAAGAGCCTTACACGCTGACATCGGGCTGGAAATCCCCGGTCTATATCGATTGCCGCAAGATCATTTTCTTCCCGCGCGCGCGGGCCAAGATCGTCGAACTCGCCGTCGAGAAAATCGGTCGGCATATCGGCTATGAAAGCATCGATGCCGTCGTCGGCGGTGAGACGGCGGGCATTCCTTTCGCGGCATGGATCGCCGACCGGATGCTCACGCCGATGGCCTATGTCCGCAAGAAGCCCAAGGGTTTCGGGCGCAATGCCCAGATCGAAGGCGACGTGCCCGAAAACATGCGCACGCTGCTTGTCGAGGATCTGACCACGGACGGCGCTTCGAAAATCCGTTTCGCCAACGCGCTGCGTGAAGCCGGAGCCATCGTGGACCACACTTTCGTGGTCTTTTTCTACGGCGTGTTCCCCGGCGCGCACCGCACCCTGGCCGACATGAACATCTCGCTGCATGCGCTGTGCACCTGGTGGGACGTCCTCGAAGCCTGCGCGGACAAGGATTACTTTTCGGACAGCGATATCGCCGAAGTCCGGCGTTTCCTCGAAGATCCGTGTGGCTGGTCGAAGCGTCACGGCGGCGTCGGCAGCGCTGAAGAAGCCGCGGCGCTCAAGGGCAAGGCCGAAGCCTGACCTCATGAGCCGCCTCCTTTGAGCATCAGGCCGCGCGGACGGGTTCTGGCCTTCGACTCCGGCATCGGGGGACTCGGCGTGGTCCGCGCCCTGAGAGAAGCGCTGCCGCAGGGTACGAAAGTCGACTATCTCGCCGACAACGCCCTGTTCCCTTATGGGGAGCAGGATGATGATCTGCTGGTCTCACGCCTGCTGACATTGATCGGCGAGCAGATCGAGGCACGCCGCCCGGACCTTGTTCTGATTGCGTGCAACACGGCCAGCACGCTGGCTCTCGAACCCTTGCGCGCCCGATTTTCGGTGCCCTTCGTGGGATGTGTGCCGCCCGTCCGTTGGGCGGCGCGCGTCAGTATCAGCCGTGTGATCGGGATTCTGGCGACCGCCGCGACGGTGCGCCGCCCTTATCTGGGCAGCCTGCATCGTGCCTATGCGACGGATTGCATCATGATCACGCATGGCGCACGCGGCCTCGCCGACCTCGCGGAGCGCGCCTTTCTGGGTGAAGACATCCCCGAAGTTCTGGTCTCCCGCGAACTGGCCGCCCTGTTCGGGCAACTTGGCGGCGAGGACATCGACACGGTGGGTCTGGGCTGCACCCATTATACTTTTCTCACCCAGACCTTTGCCCGGCTTGGTCCCGCCCACGTCACATGGCTCGATCCGGCGGCGTCCGTCGCCCGTCAGGCCGCGACCGTCCTGGAGCAGCATTGTGACTCGCACAGCGTTCGCGCTCCTCGCGAAGCCGAAGAAGAAATGATCCTGACGGCTCCCCCCCCGGAGCCCGAGCGCCTGCGCGCGGCCATCGCCCGCATGGGTTACGGAGGCTTCACGGTTCTGGAGCGGCCCGCGCCGAGCCGCGCGGCGCCTCAGTTCGCCCGGCTGACCGTATAGGCCGCCGCATCCACCATCAGGCGGCGGATCGGACTGTCCGGGAAGATCGACAGGGCCTGAACCGCCTTGTCGGCATAGGTCTGGGCACATTCCACCGTCGTACGGATGGCGTTTGTCTGGGCGATCCGTTCAAGCGCGTGCGGGAGGTCCTCGTCGGTCTGCTCGCCCTGCTCGATGACACGCTCCCAGAAAGCCCGTCCCTGGGCATCCGCCGCATGATAGGCCGCCAGAACCGGCAAGGTGATCTTGCCTTCACGCATGTCATCGCCAACCGTCTTGCCCAGCGTCTGCTGATCGGCGGCATAATCCAGCGCGTCATCGACGAGCTGGAAAGCCATGCCGAGATTGGTGCCGTATGCGTCCAGCGCTTCTTCTTCCCGCTCCGAACGCCCCGCGACCACGGCGCCGACACGACAGGCCGCGGCGAACAGGGCCGCGGTCTTGCCGTGAATGACTTCCAGATATTTTTCAATCGGCGTCGAAAGATCGTTCTGGGTCGCCATCTGCAACACCTCGCCCTCGGCGATGGTGGCGGATGCGGCGGAGAGAATGGCCATAACGCGCAACGAGCCGTCCGCCGTCATGAGCTGGAACGAACGCGCGAACAGGAAATCGCCCACCAGCACCGACGCCTTGTTGCCGAAAACGGCATTGGCCGAAGCGAGTCCGCGCCGCAGCAGACTCTCATCCACCACGTCATCGTGCAGGAGCGTCGCCGTGTGAATGAACTCGACGCAGGCCGCGAGACCGACATGACGCTGATGGTCGGCGTCAGCGGGATAGCCGCACAGGCGCGCGGAAGCCAGCGTCAGCAGGGGGCGCAGGCGCTTGCCTCCTGCCGCTACGAGATGGGCGCCCAGCTGGGGAATCAGGGGAACGGGACTCTGCATGCGGGCCACGATGGTGCGATTGCACGCTTCCATGTCCTCCTGCAGATAGGTGGCCAGCGCAGACAGCGCGTTCTGGCCCTTGTCCGTTGCGCCTTGCGCCGGTGCGGCGGGCTGGGTTTCGGTCAGACTGTCGGCAGCACCCAAGACGGCTCTCCACTCATCACCCCGCCTGTCATCCATGGCAAGGTGCGATATATTGGTCGGATCGCGGAGCCCGCCGGTCGGAGAGCGGACGGCGACGACGCCGGCCCGACCGCACGCGGACTTCGGACCGGCCTCTTGATCAGGTGAAATCCATATGAGCGGCGGCGACAATACGGTCAACCCAGACGATCCCATCTATGACGGAGAAGACATCTTCTCCGACGGCACACTGCTGGGTGGTCGCGTGACCTATCGGCAGTTCCGCGCGGGTTATCGAACCGGAATCGAGCCCGTGCTCATGGCTGCCTTTGTTCCGGCCGAGCCGGGCGATACGATCCTTGAGGCTGGGTGTGGGGCTGGAGCCGGATTACTGTGCCTCAACGCGCGTCTTGAAAAAATTCAGGGTGTCGGTCTGGAATTCGACCCCCAGACGGCGATGCTCGCGGCGGAAAACTTCCGCGCCAACAAGGCCGCATCCCTGATCGTTCTGCAAACACGCGTGCCCGAAATGCCCAAGACCCTTCGGGACCTGACCAACAGCCCCAATGGACGCTTCCGACACAGTATGGCGAACCCGCCATGGCACCGCCATGACAGGCCGCCTTCTCCCGACCGCCGCCGCAGCCTCGCTCTCTCCCAGCCGCCGGAAGGATGGCAGCGCTGGATCGCCACCCTGGCGCGCTGGACGCTGCCCGGAGGCACCATCACCCTCGCCCTGCCGGCGGCCGCGACGGATGAGGCCTGCGTCGCCCTGCGTGAGGCCGGTTGCGGGAGTATCGTGCTGCTGCCACTCTGGCCCAAAGCGGGCCGCGCGGCGAAACTGGTGCTGGTTCGTGCGACGGTGGGCGGCCGGGGCGCCTTCATGCTGGCGCCCGGTCTCATCCTGCATCAGGATAATGGCGTCTTCACGCCACACGCCGAGTCCATATTGCGCCGGATGGCGTGCCTCACGCCAGACGGCCCGGTCGTAACGGAATCCTGACGCGGCAAGGCGCGTCAGGATGGCTTTTCACTCAAAAACGCTGCTCTCGAACGCTTCTTCCCAGGTGCCGGATGTCGAGGCGCGGGAATATTCGGTGGAGCGGTTTTCGAAGAAATTTGCATGCTCGACGGCGTTCAGCAGGTCATCGAGCCAGGGCAGCGGATTTTCAGGCACGTGATAGATCGGGTCCAGACCGAGCTGCGTCATGCGGCGATCCGCGATGAAGCGGATATAGGTCTTCACCTGTTGTGCGCTCAGCCCTTCCACCGGTCCCATCTCGAAGGCCAGGTCGATGAACGCGTCTTCATGCTCGACCGTCGTGCGGCAGATCTGGCCGATCTCCTCTCGGAAATCCTCCGTCCAGATCTCGGGGTTCTCACGGATGAAGGTGCGGAACAGCCGGATCATGGACAGGCAGTGCAGCGTCTCGTCACGGATCGACCAGGTGACGATCTGCCCCATGCCCTTGAGCTTGTTGAAGCGCGGGAAATTCAGCAGGATCGCGAACGAGGCGAAAAGCTGAAGTCCTTCCATAAACGCGCCGAACGCCGCCATGGTCTTGGCGATCTCGCGCTTGCTGGAGACGGAGAACGACTGCATGAAGTCGTACTTGTCCTTCATCTCCTTGTATTTGAGGAAGGCCGCGTATTCCGTCTCGGGCATGCCGATCGTATCGAGGAGATGCGAATAGGCCGCGATATGGATTGTCTCGATGTTCGAGAATGCCGACAGCATCATCAGCACTTCGGTCGGTTTGAAGACCTGACTGTAGTACTTCATGTAGGCCGAGTTCACCTCGACATCCGCCTGGGTGAAGAAGCGGAAGATCTGTGTGACGAGATGCTGCTCGCCTTCCGTCAGCGAGCGGTGCCAGTCCTTGACGTCATCGGCGAGCGGCACTTCCTCAGGCAGCCAGTGAACGCGCTGCTGGGTCAGCCATGCGTCATAAGCCCATGGATAACGGAACGGCTTGTAAACCGGATTGGCGGTCAGCAGATCGAGATGCTCAAGATCTTTGGTAACCGTTTCGGCTGTGGGGGATTCACTCATGTTGGATCCTCGAATTTCTCGAATGGTCAGGCAGCGGTCAGGAGCGCCGGAATGTCAGAAGCTGGCTGTGCGCGGCATCTTCCAGCACGAGAAGATCGCCTTCTATACGCCAGTGCCGCGCCGCATCGAGTGCTTGCGTAAACATTTGTTCCTGCGTCATTTTTGCGCCGGAACAGGCCATGCGCGTCATCATCATCGGGCCGAACGACACTGTATTCGCAGAGAATTTTGCGTGCCCGCGCAAGCGGTTGCAACCACCCGAACCGCTCACCGTCCCGTCGGACTCAAGCACGATCAGTGACGCAACGTCCGGCGCCGAGGGCTGCTGGCCGAGGCGTTCGAGCGTCCATGTTCCGCTTGGGGTCATGGACGCCACACAGGCCGCCATCATCAGAACACTCCCGGACAGGGCGGCGACGAGCGTGGACCGCGCAGGGATACGGTGTTTCACACGCCGCGTCTCACTGACATGCAAGACATTCTTCATAGTCAGTTCCCGTGGTCTTGGGGGCTGCCGCAATGACAGGCACCACATCGTCGTCCTTCATGATGTCACTCTTGATGGCCATCGTACTGACCGTATCGGCACGCTGAACCGAAAGCGAACGGCAGTAATAAAGCGACTTCAGGCCACGCTTCCAGGCGAGATAATGGATCTGGTGCAGGTCGCGCTTGTGCACGTCCGCGGGCAGGAAGAGATTGACCGACTGCGCCTGACAGATGAACGGCGCACGGTCCGCGGCATGCTCGACGACCCAGCGCTGGTCGAGTTCGAACGCCGTTTTATAAACGTCCTTCTCGTCCTGCGTCAGAAAATCCAGATGCTGGACGGAGCCTTTGCTCAGCGTGATCGAGGACCACACGGCATCCGTGTCCTGCCCTTTTTCCGCGAGCAGTGTCTTGAGATGCCGGTTGCGTACCGTGAACGAGCCCGAAAGCGTCTTCTGCAGGAATACGTTCGCGCTGATCGGCTCGATGCCGGGGCTGGCATTGCCCGCGATGATCGAAATCGACGCGGTCGGCGCGATGGCGAGCTTGTTCGAAAAACGCTCCATGAAGCCGTATTCCTCGGCGTCCGGGCATGGGCCGCGCAACTCCGCCAGATGGCGGGACGCCTTGTCGGCCTGCTCGCGAATATACTGGAAAATCCTGCGGTTCCAGACTTTCGCCATGACGCTTTCGAAGGGAATGTTGCGCGCCTGAAGAAAGGAATGGAAACCCATCACGCCAAGACCCACCGACCGCTCGCGGGCGGCGGCATATTTAGCGCGCTCCATGTCGTCCGGTGCGCGATCGATGAAATCCTGCAACACGTTGTCGAGGAAGAGCAGGACATCCTCGATGAACTGCGGATCGTCTTTCCATTCGTCCCACGTCTCGAGGTTGAGCGACGACAGGCAGCACACGGCCGTCCGGTTCCTGCCGTGGTGGTCGAGACCGGTCGGCAGCGTGATCTCGGCACAGAGGTTGGAGGTCTTGACCTCCAGCCCCGCCAGTTTGTGGTGCTCGGGGCGTGCGCGGTTCACATGGTCGGAATAGATGACATAGGGCTCGCCCTGCTCCATGCGGGCCGTCAGAATCCGGATCCACAGGCTGCGGGCGGAAACGCTGCGCACGACCGTCATGTCCTTGGGCGAACGCAGCCCCCAATCCTCGTCACGCTCGACCGCGCGCATGAAGTCATCCGTGACGAGCACGCCATGATGGAGGTTCAAAGCCTTGCGATTCGGATCGCCACCCGTCGGGCGGCGCATCTCGACGAATTCCTCGATCTCCGGGTGCCAGACCGGCAGATAGACCGCCGCCGAGCCGCGACGCAGCGAGCCCTGCGAGATCGCGAGCGTCAGGCTGTCCATGACGCGGATGAACGGGATGACGCCGGAGGTCTTGCCGTTACGGCCGATATTCTCGCCGATCGAGCGCAGATTGCCCCAGTAGGAGCCGATGCCGCCGCCCTTGGCCGCGAGCCAGACATTTTCGTTCCAGAGATCGACGATGCCGCGCAGGCTGTCATCGGCCTCGTTGAGGAAGCACGAAATGGGCAGGCCGCGCGTCGTGCCGCCATTGGACAGCACCGGCGTCGAGGGCATGAACCAGTGCCGGGACATATAATCGTAGATTCTCTGCGCATGGGCGGCGTCGGCGCCGTAATAGGACGACACCCGACCGAACAGATCCTGATAGCGCTCGCCCTCCAGGAGGTAGCGGTTGTCGAGCGTCGCTCGCCCGAAATCGGTCAGGAGCGAATCGCGGCTGCGATCCACGCGTACGGCGTGATGGCCCTCGAGCTGCACGACATCGTCGAACATTTCGGGCTCGGCGTTCTTCGCCGCTGCCCCGAACGGGAGCGCGTCACCTGCTGACGCCATCGACATTTCGGACTCCACGACAACCAGATCCGGCGCCCCGCCCGGACGGGATTGAGGCGCGTGGACGAGTTCCTCCTGGTCGGCAATACGGTCCGTCGCGGTTCCTTCGTGCAAGGTCACGTATCGTCTCCCCCGAGGCGCGCGGCGTCGCGCGTCGGCTATTGAAATTGGCATGTGCGTGCATCGTTCTGCGACGCAATCTCTTTCAGAACAAGCCTTGCATGATCCGCTATTTAGTGATGCAGAGCGAACCCGGCCCCTAGATGTAGTAGATCAGCGCAGTGCGCTCGTGATCCCCTCTAAACCCCGCAGACGACGCCTGCACCAAAAAAATGCCATGGCCGGTCAGAAAACTGAGCCGTCAGGGCGGTCGTGTCGCAACGGACGGGCCAGAGACCGCAGTATTCCTCGGTCGTCGGATCACCACCGTCACGGAGGCATGACTTTTGCAACACATCCCCGGTCCAAACGTTCGAATGCTCGGACGGTCGGCCGATAAAGCCGATGGCTCGGTTCGCGCATTCCGGCGCACACATAAGCCAGCGACAGAATCGTCGCGCGATCGGATCAGGAGAAACAGCATGAGCATCAAGAAAACCGCGACGGCCCATTGGACAGGCGGCCTGAAGGACGGCAAGGGTCAGATCTCAACGCAGAGCGGCGCGCTGAAGCAGCAGCCCTACGGCTTCAACACGCGATTCGAAGATCAGCCGGGCACGAATCCGGAAGAGTTGATCGGAGCCGCTCATGCCGGCTGCTTCACCATGGCGCTTTCCATGATTCTCGGCGAGGCCGGCCTGACGGCGACGGCGCTCGATACGAAGGCGACCGTTTCGCTGGACAAGGAAGACGGCGGATTCGCGATCAAGACGATCCATCTCGACCTGACCGGCACCGTGCCCGGCGCCGATCAGGCGAAGTTCGAAGAACTGGCCAACAAAGCCAAGGCCGGTTGCCCGGTATCGAAACTGTTCAAGGCTGAAATCTCGCTCTCGGCCAAGCTGAACGGCTGAGACGACAGGCCCCTCGTCCGGAAGATCGGAAAAGAGGGGCCTTGCCCTCAGATGGCTTCCGCGCGGCGACGGCGCAGAACCGCAAGGGTGAAAAAGACGGCGGCCACGACGACGCAGGCCGTCATCGGCACGCCCCATTCGGTTACCAACTCGGCGCCGGATCGCAGGCCCGTTTGGACGCATTCTCCATGGACCTCACCGCCCCACGGTGGCGCCGGGGGCAGTCCCGCCGCGTGGCGGACGCATGTCTGGGTTCGGATCGTACTGATCAGCGCGCCGCCCATACCCGCATATCCGGTCGCCACACGGGAAAGCCAGTCGAAGGGCGTCGCCATGTGTTCCGCGAGCAGAAGGCCTACGGGCAGGCCCAACAACCACAGTGTCGGCGCACGGCGCACCACGCCGGAGACGAGAAACGCCCACGCGTAAGCGGGCGCAGCCCAGACCATAAGGAACAGCGCCGTTCTCCCGAGTTGAACGCCGAACACGGCCAAAGCCCCGGACACGCTCCAGTCATGAGGCAGAAAGGCAAGCACGCCCAGAACGAGCAGGTCGTGAAAAGCCGCCAGAGCCAGAACAATGGCGGGCAGGACCAGCAGAGAGACGGCGATTTTCGCCAGAACGGCATGCGCGTCCGAAACGGGCAGAGACTTCCAGAACAGAAGCGTGCGCTCGCGCCGTTCCGCCAGAAGCGTTCCCGCGCTGTAATGAAGACCCACGACGAAGCCGATGAGACCAAGAAATGTGGTCACGATCCCCGACCAGGACCGAAGCTCTTCAAGACCGATCACGGGCATGTGGGATGAATGAGTGGGAAGCCAGCTTATCTTCACCAAAAAGACCAGATAAAGCGCCAGAACGGCCCCCAGGCCGATCACAGGCCCCCAGATGATCGAGCGATATTCCCACAACTCCCGGCGCATGGACCAGTCGATCAGGCGGAACGCGGAAAAGCGCGCCGACGTCGAGGATGTCAGCTTCGAAGATAGCGTGTTCATGCGGCTTCTCCCGGCGCTTCGTAGCGATCGCGACCCATCATCATGACGAAAAGATCGGCGATGCCGGGACGGCGAATCTCGCCCATGGGGGCGAGATGCCCGCGGGCTACGCCGTCGAACAGCATGACCGGCCGCCCGAACACCGCGTATTCAGTGACCGGTCCGAGCTTTCGGGCCGCGTCCACAGTCTCCAGGCGCGGCATCAGCTCGACGTAGCGCGCCTCGATGTCGTCCATGGTCGCGCTCAGTATGATGCGCCCGTGATCGATGAAGATGACGTCGGTGAGAATGTCCTGGACTTCCTCGACCTGATGGGTCGTCACGAGAATCGTGCGCTCCTGGTCGAAATAATCGTTCAGGAGGGAGGTGTAGAACGCGCGTCGATAAAGGATATCGAGACCGAGCGTCGGCTCGTCCAGCACCAGAAGCCGTGCATCGATCGCCATGACGAGCGCCAGATGCAGTTGCGCCACCATGCCTTTGGAAAGCTGGCCGACCTTCGCCTTCATGGGAATATCGGTGCGCGCCAGAAACCGTTCGGCTTTCGAACGGTCGAAACGCGGATGGACGCCCTGCACGTAATCCAGCGCGTTTCGGACTTTCAGCCAGCGCGGCAGCACCGCGACGTCGGCTATGAAGGAGACTTCACGCATCAGGCGCTCGCGTTCACGCCACGGATCGCACCCCATGACCTTCAGGGAACCTTCGAACGGGATCAGGCCAAGGATCGCATCCAGCGTCGTCGTCTTGCCCGCCCCGTTCGGTCCGATCAGCCCGACGATGCGCCCGGTCCCGATCCCAAGGTCGATGCCGTCGACCGCGATCTTTTTTCCATACTGTTTGCGAAGACCTGTCGCCTCGATGCAGTTCATGGCGCGTCCTCCGGATTGTCGGAAGATGTCTCCAGGGCCAGAAGCGCCGCCGCATTCAGGCCCAACCGGCGGATCGTGTCCTGAATCTCCGGCCAGGTCTCCTTCAGAAAGCGCTCGCGCTCGCGGCTCAACAGCCGCGTGGAAGCCCCCGACGCCACGAACATGCCTACGCCGCGCCGTTTCTCGACGAGCCCCTCGTCAACGAGTTCCTGATAGGCCTTGAGGACCGTGATGGGATTGACCCGACACTCGGCCGAAACCTGCCTGACGGAAGGAAGGGCCTCCCCTTCCCGCAACGTCCCATCGAGAATCATCGCCGCCACCCGTTCGCGCAACTGACGGTAAATCGGCTGGCTGTCATTCCATTCGCCCTGCATTCCATCCCGTTCCTCCTGTTCACATGGAAAGAGCTTCCATGTGATTGCGTGTTATGCATGACCATAACACAGAAACGGATGCAAGACCTTTTGTCTTTCGCAACAAAAAAGGACCCCGAAGGGTCCTTTTGTTCGTCAGACGATGTTTACGGGAAGCTATGCCTCGGAGAGGCGAACGCGCGGGAGGCTCCAGCCATTCTGGGCATGATGGCGAAGAAGGTGATCCGCGAGCACGAGCGCCATCATGGCCTCCGCCACCGGAACCGCCCGGATGCCGATGCACGGATCATGCCGTCCCCTGGTCACGACATCGATTTCCGCGCCCTGTCGATTGACCGAAGGAACCGGCACGAGAATCGAGCTCGTCGGCTTGATGGCGAAACGCGCGACGACCGGCTGTCCCGTGGAAATCCCGCCCAGAATGCCGCCGGCATGGTTCGATTCGAAGACGATCGCTCCATCATCCATCCGCATCGGATCGGCATTCTGCTCTCCGCGCAATTGCGCGACCTCGAAACCGTCGCCGATCTCCACACCCTTGACGCCGTTGATCCCCATCAGGGCCGCGGCGAGATCGGAATCCAGCTTGGCGTAGATCGGCGCGCCAAGTCCCGCCGGAACGCCTTCGGCCGCGACCTCGACGATGGCCCCGATGGACGAACCGCTTTTGCGCACCTCTCCCAGCAGGTCTTCCCAGAGGGGGACGGTCCCGGCATCCGGGCAGAAGAAGGGATTCTCCGTCGTCCGCGTCCAGTCCCAGCGCCCGCGATCGACGCGGATAGCGCCGATCTGCACGAGCGCGGCCCGTATCCGAAGCGACGGACCGACAAGCTCCGCGAGAACCCGTCGCGCCACGGCTCCGGCGGCGACCCGCATGGCGGTTTCACGCGCCGAGGAACGCCCACCACCGCGATAGTCGCGATGGCCGTATTTCATGTCATATGTGACGTCGGCATGGCCGGGCCGATAGCGCGTCGCGATATCCGCGTAGTCTTTCGAGCGTTGGTCCGTGTTCTGGATTTCGAGCGCGATCGGCGTGCCCGTCGTGCGCCCTTCGAACACGCCCGAGAGGATGCGCACCTCGTCGGCCTCGCGACGCTGGGTCGTGAATTTCGACTGGCCGGGTTTACGCTGGTCGAGCCAGGGCTGGATATCGCCTTCCGAGAGCATGAGGCCGGGGGGACAGCCATCGACGACGCAGCCAATGGCCGGTCCGTGACTTTCCCCCCAGGTGGTGACGCGAAACAGATGTCCGAAGCTGTTATGCGACACGGCGATGGATGCTTTCAGTCCGATGAAGAGACGGCATTGATATCGGGCGCATTCGGGTTTTTCATGCCGACAATGTGATAGCCACAATCGACATGATGAACCTCGCCGGTCACGCCCGATGAGAGATCGGAGAGGAAATACAGCCCCGAGCCGCCGACGTCCTTGAGCGTCACGTTGCGTTCCATCGGCGCGTTGAGCTGGTTCCAGCGCAGGATATAGCGGAAGTCGCCGATCCCGTTGGCGGCCAAGGTCATGATCGGCCCCGCCGAGATGGCATTGACGCGAATGTTGTCGCGGCCAAGATCGGCGGCCATATACTGGACCGAGGCTTCGAGCGCGGCCTTGGCGACGCCCATGACGTTATAATGCGGCATCACCCGCTCGGCGCCGAGATAGGTCAGCGTCAGAAGGGAGCCGCCATCGGGCATCAGAGCCGCGGCGTGCCTGGCGACAGCGGTGAAGGAGAAGCAGGAGATGTCCATGGCCTTGAGGAAAGCGTCGCGCGGCGTATCGACATAGCGCCCGCGCAGGAACTGCTTGTCCGCCCAGCCGATCGCATGCACCAGAAAATCGATCTTGCCCCAGACGCGTTCGATCTCGGCGAAGGTTTCCGCGATGGCCGCGTCGTCACTGACATCGCAGGGAAGAACGAGGGTCGATCCGACGCTCTCGGCCAGCGGACGCACGCGCTTGCCTAGCGCGTCTCCCTGATAGGTGAAAGCCAGTTCGGCGCCCTGCGCCGCGCATGCGCTCGCGATGGCCCATGCGATCGAACGGTCGTTGGCGACGCCCATCACGAGACCGCGCTTCCCGGCCATCAGATTTCCCTTGGGTTGCTCAGAAAGCGTGCTGGACATGGGCTGCATTCCCGTCAAATGATTCAATTGTTGCAAGTTATGAAAAACATGTGCCGGTCCTTGCACAGGCAGCGACGGCAAACAAGTGCGCACATCGAACGTTGGGTGCTTTCATGGCGGCCTTCGAACGACGTCCATACGGCCTGAAGTTCCATCATGGGCCGCGTGACGCATCCAACGGCATTGGAGTTGAAAAGAATCGTGACGGAACCTGCAAATCCAGTCCTCATCGAGCTTAAGGCCGATCCGTTCGACCTTTTCGCGCTCTGGATGGCTGAAGCCGAGGCCCATGAACCGAACGATCCGAACGCCATGTCCCTTGCGACGGCGACGCCGGACGGTCGGCCTTCCGTCCGCATGATCCTGCTGAAAGGCGCGGATCGCAAGGGCTTCGTGTTCTATACCAATCTCGAGAGCCGGAAAGGGCGCGAACTTCTCGCCAACCCTCATGCCGCCCTGCTTTTCCACTGGAAGTCCCTGCGACGACAGATTCGTATCGAAGGTCCGGTCT
Source organism: Brytella acorum (assembly GCF_029309905.1). Taxonomy (GTDB): domain Bacteria; phylum Pseudomonadota; class Alphaproteobacteria; order Acetobacterales; family Acetobacteraceae; genus Brytella; species Brytella acorum. Next base: position 236,137 of record NZ_JARBJP010000002.1, on the reverse strand, counting down.
CACCCGTGACGGACGCGGAGGCCGACGCCTATTTCGCGAGCCGCAGCCGCAACTCCCGTCTGGGCGCCATCGCATCCGAGCAATCCCGGCCCCTTCCCGACCGCGCGACCTTCGAACGCCGGATCGCGGAGGTCACGGCGCGGTACGGGGATGGGGATATTCCCAGACCTGTGAACTGGTCGGGCTTCCGCCTTCGTCCGGAGGCCATGGAATTCTGGCAGGACCGCCCTTATAGAATGCATGATCGTGCCACATGGACACGCACGGAATCGGGTTGGAGCGCCACACGGCTTTACCCCTGATCATGTCCCAGAACGTCGCTCGCCGTATCGTACGGTCAGGAGCTTTTCGCCATGCAGTATGACATCCGGCATATTCTTCTTCCCATCGGTGGTGGACGGACCATGGACGCCGCCGTTGCGCTGGGCCTTGCCTACGCCCGGAAATTCGACGCCCATCTTTCGACCGTCTTTCTCGGCGACGATCCCAATGAAATGGCGGCTTTCGCCGGCGAAGGCCTGCCGGGCGCCATGATCGACGAGATGGTGCAGTCCGCCGAATACGAAACCCAGCGCCGCATCGTCCGTTCGCGGCTGAAATTCGATACGCTGCTTGAGGCGCATGGCGTGCCTTACGTCGCACCTGCTGACGCCGATGCGGCTCTCGCTCTTCCGCCCCAGAGCTCGCTCACGGGCGCATCGCTCGAAGTTCTCGACGGCGGCGCACACGAGGCCGTCACATGGCGGGCGCGGCTATGCGATGTCACGGTGATCCCGCATCTCGTGAACAGCAACAATCCCCGTGCGTCCGAAACCCTGCATGCGGTGCTGTTCACAAGTGGCCGCCCGGTCATCATCGCCGGTCCGAATGCCCCTGTCGGCGCCCCTGGGCGGCGGATCTGCATTGCATGGAACGGCACGGAAGAAGCTGCGGTGTCGCTGCGCGCCATCATCCCCTGGGCGCTCGAGGCGGAGGCTGTCCAGATCCTGACCAGTCCGGACTATCAGCGCCGCGGGCCGGACGCCGAACAGGCCCGGACCTACCTCGCGCTGCATGGCGTGTCCGCCACGGTGCGCACCTTCCAGCCCAGGGAACGCGATGTCGGCAAGGGACTGCTCGCAGCCGTAGCCGACTTCGAGGCGGACATGATGGCCATGGGTGCGTATTCACATTCCCGGCTGCGCCAGATGATCCTGGGCGGCGTGACGCGACACGTGCTCGAACACGCCCCCATCCCCGTCATGATGTCGCGCTGATCGCCACACGCCTGATGACGGCGGGCATGGCGGCGTTCCTTTGCCAAACGCATGCCGCCATGCTACCCGCGCCTCCATGATCGCGACGACCCGAGCACCCAAGTGCCTGACGCGCCACAGGATCTGAGCCCACGCGACCGAAGCGGCACGGCCGCCCGCCTCGTACGCGCATACCTCCAACTCGTGGCGACTTCCACGCGCTGGAGCTTCACGGGAGATTCACAGGCGATCCCGATCCTCCTGCAGCAGTCAGGAAGCCCGCCGCACGGCGCGATCGTCGCTTTCTGGCATAGCTCGATCCTCCTCGTTCCGTCCCTCTGGCGTTGGGCGCGCACGGCCAACCCCATGCTCGCCCTGCGTGTCCTCATCAGCAGGAACCGTGACGGTCGCCTCATCGCCGATGCGATCGCGCCCTGGGGCGTGGGCTGCATCGAGGGCTCATCGAACCGCAAGGGCAAGGACAAAGGCGGCGCCCGCGCATTCCGCCAGGCCCTGCGAGCCGTGCATGGGGGTGAAACACTCGTCATCACGCCCGACGGCCCGCGCGGACCCGCCGAAACCGTCCAGCCCGGCACGATGACGCTGGCCCGCATCGCACGCTGTCCCGTCGTACCGATCGGTGCCGCGAGTGGGAGTTTACGCCTGCCAACCTGGGATCGCCTCGCCCTGCCCCTGCCCTTCACGCGCGGCGCGATCATCTACGGGACGCCACTCGGCCCCGACGCCACGGACAGCGACCTTGCAGCGGCTCTTGCGGCCAGCAGCCGGGCCGCGCGGCAGCGATGGCTCACGGGACGGCTGGCGCCCAGCGAACGACTATGGGCCCTGACCGGCACGCTTCTCGCCCCGGCCCTCGTCATCATGCTGCGCGTGCGTCTGGCGCGAGGGCGGGAGCGCGCCGGACGACTGCGTGAACGGCTTGGACTGACGCCACTGAAGCGCCCCCGCGGACGCCTGTTCTGGATGCACGCTGCGAGCGTGGGCGAGTGTCGCTCGGCGCTCCCTCTGGTGGAAGCCATGCTGGAACGACACCCGCGCGCCTCCATCCTTCTGACCACGGCCACGGTCACGGGCGCGGACATCCTGGCGGATCATCGCGCCACGTTGTCGTCCGACAGGGCGTGTCGCCTCTTTCATCAGTTCATCCCCTATGACGTTCCACGGTGGATCGGCCGCTTCCTGCGTCACTGGCGACCGGAAGCGGCGTTGTTCATGGAGAGCGAGCTTTGGCCGGGCATCGTCGCAGCCTGCTACCGGCGTGGCGTGCCCGTCGCGGTGATCAATGGCCGCCTGTCCGACCGCTCATGGGGCCGCTGGCGAAAACATGCGTCACTGGCCCGCCGCATGTTTTCGCGGCTGGATTTCGTCGCGGCCCGAAGCGAGGATGATGCCGCCCGTTTCGCGGCCCTCGGCGTGGCGGAGTGTCACCAGTTCGGCGATCTCAAGCAGAGTGCGCCCCCGCCATCCGCATCGCCTGCCCTTCTGGAGGTCGTACGGTCCACCTGTGGATCCCGCCCCGTGCTCCTTGCTGTGTCGACCCATCCGGGCGAGGAAGAAGAGATAACGGCGGCCGCGACCCTGATCCGCGAGGACTGCCCCGATCTGCTCTGCATCATCGTGCCGCGACATCCCGCGCGGGCCGACGACATCGCCGCGCGTCTCGGCTCCGTACCACGCCGCTCACGGAACGAAACTCCTTCGGCGCGGGATCCGATCTGGCTGGCCGATACCCTTGGTGAACTCGGAGCTTTTTTCCGTGTGGCGACGATCGCGTGGATCGGTCATTCCATGAGTGCCCCCGGTGGTGGTCACAATCCTTATGAAGGCGTTCGCCTCGGCGTGCCGCTGGCCACCGGACCCCATATCGGCAATTTCGCCGATGCCTATGCCCGGCTTGGCGAGAGCGTCGCAATCGTGGCGGATGCCTCCGAACTCGCGCGCTGGGCCGTGCCTCTCCTCAAAGGCCCGGCCCTGCGCGCGGCCGTCGCCGCCGATGCGTCCGGGCGTGTCCCCGGGCACATCCCGGGGCACACTCCTGTCCCTGCCCCACTCCTGACACGGATCAATGCGATGGTGTCGCCATGACGATCGGGCCGCCACGCTTCTGGAACAAGCCTCGCGCCACCGCGCCGTCGAAACTCCTCATGCCGCTTACCCGCATCACTCTGGCGATCGGGACGCTGAGGCGACGCGTTTCGCGGCCTCTGCGCGTCGACGTCCCGGTCCTGTGCTGCGGCAATCTGACCATGGGCGGGGCAGGCAAAACGACGCTCGCCCTCGACCTCGGGCGGCGGCTTCTGACGCAGGGGCACCGTCCTCATTTTCTGACGCGGGGTTACGGCGGCCGACACAGAAGCGCCCTGCGCGTCGAACCGTTGCTGCACACGGCTCGCGATGTCGGAGACGAGCCGCTTCTGCTGGCCGCCGTCGCCCCGACATGGGTCGGTCGCAACCGCGCCGAAACGGCGCAGCTGGCGATTGCCGCGGGCGCCGACTGCCTCATCCTCGACGACGGTCTTCAGAACGGCACCCTGCACCAGACGATGCGCATCGTCACCGTCGATGGCGAAACGGGTTTCGGCAACGGGCAACTGTTTCCCGCGGGTCCGCTGCGCGAGCGGCCTACAGACGGACTTGCCAGGGCCGACGCCGTTATCATGATCGGCACGGACCAGACCGGCCTTCTGGCGACACTGCCGTCGGGTATTCCGACGCTGCAGGCGACCCTGATACCAGGACCCGAGATCCGGCGACTGCTCGGACGCAGAGTCGTCGCCTTCGCAGGTCTGGCACGTCCGGCGAAATTTTTTACCACTCTGACGGATGCAGGCATCCAGCCGATCCGATGCATCAGTTTCCCGGATCATCACCGCTACACGCATCGCGATCTTGAGCGGCTGGCCACGCTCCGACGCAATAGCGGCGTCACGCTGCTGACTACGGCGAAAGACGCCGTCAAGCTGCCCCCCTGGTTTCGCGACCAGGTAACGGTTATTTCGGTCGAACTGCTCTGGGCGGACCCCGAGGCCCCGACACGCCTGCTGGCGCGCCTGTGGTCCGGGACATGAACGATCCGGCCCCCTCACCCGCTCAGCACCTCTCCATAGCCCATCGTCTTGAAGCCGTGCTGGTGGCCTGTGCCTTGAGAGTCCTCCGTCTTCTGCCTCCCATTCGGGCGTCCAACCTCGGCGGCTTTATCGCCCGCACCATCGGTCCGCGTCTCCCGGTTTCGAAAGTGGCGGACCGCAATCTGCGTCTGGCCATGCCGGAACTGGACGCGGAGGCGCGCAAACGCGTCGTGCGCGACGTCTGGGACAATCTGGGTCGGACGGCCTGCGAATTCCCTCACCTCGCTGAACTGACCGAGACGACGGGTTCGGGCCCCGGCTGGGTGGTCAAGGGTGCCGAGCACCTCATCGCGCTCGCACGGTCGGGCGGTCCGGTCATTTTCGTATCAGGCCATATCGGTAACTGGGAGGTACTTCCCCGCGCCGTCGCCGCCTACGGCCTTCCGTTCGCATCCTTCTACCGGGCGGCGGCCAATCCCCGTGTCGATGCCATGATTGGCGCCATGCGAGCGAACACCCTGCACGCGGAAGTGCCGAACTTCGCCAAGGGCGCGCGGGGCGCGCGGGACGCATTGCGTTACATCTCGCGCGGCGGCCATCTGGGAATCCTGGCCGACCAGAAAATGAATGATGGAATCGAGGTCCGTTTTTTCGGATTGCCCGCCATGACGGCATCGGCCGCCGCGACCTTCGCGCTGCGCTACAATTGCCCCATCGTGACCGGACATGTGCGCCGCGTGGCTCCCGCACGCTTCGAAGTCATCGTCGATTCGCCATTCCGGCCCGTCGATACAGGAAACCGACAAGCCGATATCGCGACGACGACACAGGTACTGAACGACCGCATGGAAGCGACCATCCGCCAGAAACCCGGCAGTTGGCTATGGCTTCACAGACGCTGGCCGAAACGCCTCTCACGATCTTCATTTTCCAGATAATTCCGCCAAAAACGACGCTATTCGCCAGAAGCGCAAGCCATGCGGCATCATGTCGACGAGAAAGGGTCGTATGCAAAAATGGCATACCTGCACTGTGGTAACAATCCATTGCTTTTTTGCCACATGGCGAAAGCTTTGTGCGTTCGAAATGGCTCTTTTGTAAGTTTTGGATTGTGCCGGTTCGGAATGGGCGATTAGCGTCAGGTCTGTCGAATTTCGTATCCAAGGACCCGACCCATGCACCTGTCGCTTCCTTCCTTCGAGCAAACCGCTCCCTGTCTGGCTGCCAACGTGATTCCGTTTCGCGCTGGCTTTCTACCCCGGCACCGCGAATATCTCTCGCGCTGGCTCGAAGCCGGCCTGTCCATGGGGCTGTTTGACGCCGATATCGAGATGGATCGTTACGCCGAGGCCAGTGAGAGCGTGTCCTACGTTCTCGTATGGGTCCGCGAGAACGCCGACCCGGCTTATATGGTCCGACCGCAGGGCAACCGCTGGCTTCTGATTGATCAGCTTCGCGGACATTCGCTCGGTGTCTACACGAGCTTCGAGCAGGCTCTCCACACGATCCGCCCCGTTCTGCCGCTTAGCGAGACAGTCGCCGCCTGAGAAGGTTGCCATCTGAGACAGTCTTCGCCGGAGACTGGACCGGGGTCGACATTCAACCCCGATTTTTCATGACCGCAGGGCGCTAGCTCGGCGTCGCCACAAGCCGCGTCGGCGCCGCATGAACGATGGATGCGCCGCCAGCGGGTGAGATCTCGAAAACCGCGAGACCGCGCGTCACCTGCCCATCGGGTCGCAACGCGAACACACCGTCAACGCCGGCAAACCCATCCGAGCGGGTCAGCGATGAAAGTGTCAGCCCCGAAGGCTGGTTGACCAAGGCTCCGGCGAGAGCGGCGGAGTCATAGGCCATATCGGTCATGGGCTTCGGCGCAACGCCGTAGCGACGCTGATACTGCTGGGCATACCCGGCCCGCGCGCGCGGATCCGGCGCCGCGAACCATGCCCCGTGCAGAGTGGACAGCTTGCTTGCGAAAGCTCCCCAAAGAGCCGGACCGAGAATGCGGACCTGCTGGGCTGAACCGATCTGGCTCTCCTTCAGCGCGGCGATTACACCTGCGAGCTGCAATCCGGTGTCTCCCAGCAGAAGCGCGTCGAACGGAGGCGCCCCCAGTGACACGGCTGATGGCGACGTCGAAGGCGCACTTCCGGCTGATGGCGGAATGCTCGGTGGAGCAGTACCCGGGGCTGGATCCGCCGCGAGCGGATTGACCGCGTCCGGATCCGCTGCGGGCGTGCCCGGTGTGGGTTGGGCGGCCTTCTGGCGGGCGTCGAAGTCCGAAAGGGTTTTCAGTCCGCTCGAAATGCTGGCGACGTCGCTGCCATGGAAGACGACATTCGGCGTCTCGAGGCCGTTCGCTTCGCAGGCCTGCATCAGCCCCCGCGCCAGCGCACGTCCCAGCGCCGAGTCTGGCAGAAACGCCGCGAATTTCCTGCGGCCTTCGGCTTTGGCAGCCACGACGAGGCGCTGGGCCTGCTGTTCGGGCGTCAGGCCCAGAACCCAGACGCCCTGCCGCGCCTTGCTGACATCGCTTGTATAAGCCAGTTCCGGCACGCCCGCAGCCTGCGCGACGGAGCCGACCTCGCCAGTCTGGGCGGCGGTCAGGGGACCGAGGATGATGCGGTCTCCGGCTTCGATGGCGGCTCTCGCCGCAGCCCCCGCCCCTGACGGGCCGTCGGTGTCGCGGATATCGAGAACAGCTTTCCCGCCATCCGGAAGGGCAATTTTTGCCGCATTGGCCATATCCTGGCCTAAACGCGCATTACGACCTGTCATCGGCAGAAGCAGGCCGACATGAGTGCCACCCTGCTGTTGCAGGGCCGAGGTCAGCGGACCTGGCGGTGTGGGACCGCTTTCCGAACAGGCCGTAAGTGCGAGACTGGCGCCGAGCACGGCGCTCGCGCCCTTGCGTATCGCCCGTCTCCCGCGCATGGAGAGTGCATTGCCGTCCCGAGGGGGTCCGAATGTCCGGCCGTTCATCTTCCGCTCCAGATCAGAGTTCCTCGCCCCCAAAGGATGAGGGCAACATTGCTAATGGTCCATACGACAGTTCCGACGAAACCGCGACGGTCCCTCTTCCCGGTGCCAGTGCCGGTGCCGAAGGGGGCATGATGTTCGTCGCAACGCCGATTGGCAATCTGGGCGACATTTCCGAACGCGCCCTCGCCACCCTCAAACGCGCGGATCTCATCCTGTGCGAGGACACCCGCGTGACAGGCAAGCTGCTCCATGCTTACGGAATCGGAACGCCGACCCAGACGCTTCACGACCACAACGAAGAGAGCCGAATCCCGTTCCTTCTCGAACGGGTGCGAAACGGTGCGAACCTGGCCATCGTCTCGGACGCGGGCACGCCCATGCTCTCCGATCCCGGCTACAGGCTGGCGCGGGCGGCGATCGCCGAAGGGCTGCAGGTTTCGGGCATTCCAGGCCCCAATGCCGCCGCGCTGGCCCTGACGCTCTCGGGTCTTCCGCCACAACCCTATATGTTTCTGGGTTTTCCGCCCCCGCGCTCGCACGCGCGTCGCGAAGCATTCGCAGCGTTGCGCGCCGCCGAGCAGGCCGGTCTGCGAGCCACGCTGATCTGGTACGAGGCGCCTCATCGCCTCCTTGAAACGCTCGTCGATATGAGCGTCGTGTTCGGCGCGGAACGTCATGCGGCCGTCGGACGCGAACTGACAAAGCGCTTCGAGCAGATGGTTCGCGGCTCGATCGCCGAGGTCACCACGCATTTCGAGCAAACGGCGCCCAGAGGGGAGATCACGTTGCTCCTTGGGCCGCCGGATGAAGACGATGCGGGCGCCGAAGATCTCGACCGACACCTGCGCGAGGCCCTGGGCACGCATTCCGTCAAGGATGCCGCCACGCTGGTCGCAGGATTCGTCAACCTTCCGCGCCGGACGGTTTATGCGCGTGCGCTCGAACTCTCGAAAGACACCCGTGCGGAGTAAACGATCAGCGGCGCGGCTTATCGGGAGAGATACCGCGTGGTCCGCGCAAACCCCGCGTAACGGATAACCTGTTGATAAAAGCCGTGATCCGGATCGTCCGGCACATTTCCTTCGCGCCCGAACCTGATGAATATCTCAAAACCGAAAACGCCGAAACGGCTAGGCGCGGCTTCCGTCGGAGCGTGATAGCTGACTCCTCCTGATCCGCTTCATGCCGAAGCAAAACTCTTCGGGCCGCAATCGGGGCAGAGGCGCCCGCCAGTTTCAGTCGTCGTCCCTGGGCAGGGCAAACAGACTGTCCGGAACCGTCGCTGGCGTTTCCTGATTGAACAGATCGACCTGCGTATCCTGTCCCTGAGCGTCCCGCACGACCCAGGCGCGCAGGACCAGAGGCTGCTCGTTGAAAATCAGGGTCAGGCTTCCTTCGCTCGGCGTGGCCGTCCGGACCAGCGTGACGAAAACCTGTCCGTCGCGGTGCTCGAAGCCCGTGACGGTGACGTCCCCGGAAAGACGCAGATCCGCCCGCAGCAGCAGCCCGAGAGGCGTGCGCTCCAGGGGAAGACTCGTGACCTGTCCGATATCGCGGTCCTGATAGACGATCTTCCCGTCATTGGCGATGAGCAGCAGCGGGCTGGGCTTGTCGTATTCGAAGCGCATGCGGCCCGGCCTCGAAAGATAGGCCGTGCCGGTGGTCCGCCGACCATCGGGGGCGATCTGCTGGAATCGCGCCTTGACGATATGTGTCGCCCCGAGCGCCCCCTGCACGCGGCTGATCCATCCGTCATCGGCGGGAGAGAGAGAAACGCGGTGGGCCTGCGCCCATGAGACGTGTGCCGCAAGAGGACTCATCGCCACCAGCGTGGCCGTCAGCCCCAGCATCCCGAGCTTGTGCTTCATGCGCGTTCCTGCCCTGTTGCAACCGTTCCGCTTCAAATGGCGGCGGCCTCGAAGATTGGACGGACATCCCTGTTCCACGCGCCGTTGTAAAGGCCCAGCCAGTGTTCGGCCTGGGTCGGTCCCCCCGCCGCGATTTCGTGCAGCGGCGCAAGATAGATTTCCTCGCCGAGTCCGCGCGCCCGCAGGCCTTCCTCCGCGATCGTCACGACATGCGCCGCCAGCTTGCGCAGCGTGCCTGGGAAAGCGGCGTCCATGGCGTGCCTCGGCACGTCCGCGCGCAGCGTCTCGTAGGTGCTCCAGGGTTGCTCGCGGACGAGCGCCTCCGCCGCCGTCAAGGCGGCGTCAGAGTAGAGAAGCCCGACCCAGAGCGCCGACTGGGCCAGCATCATTTCGGGCGTTCCGGCATCCGCGCCGCGCATTTCCAGAAACTGCTTGAGGCGCACATCGGGAAATACGGTCGTCAGATGGTCTTCGAAATCGCCCAGCGTCGGCGTCAGTTGAGCGAGCGCTCCCGCTCCCCTGCCATCCAGCCAGTCGCGAAACGAGGCGCCCGCCACGTCGATCATCTCACCGCCACGCAGGACAAAATACATGGGCACATCCAGCACCCAGTCGACATAAGCCTGAAATCCGAAATCATCCTGGAAAACACAGGCCGGCATGCCGCTGCGCTGGTTGTCCGTGTCCGTCCATATCCGCGCGCGGTTCGAAAGATAGCCGTTCGGCTTGCCCTCGACGAAGGGAGAATTGGCGAAGAGCGCCGTCGCCAGAGGCTGCAACGCCAGGGAAACCCGCATCTTCCGGACCATGTCGGCCTCGGTGGCGAAATCCAGATTGACCTGCACCGTGCAGGTGCGGGTCATCATGTCGAGACCGAGGCTGCCGACCTTGGGCATATAAGCCCGCATGATGGCATACCGGCTCTTCGGCATGATCGGCATGGCGTCACGCGTTGCGAGCGGATGGAAACCGAGCGGCGCGAACCCGAGACCCTGCGCGGCGGACGGGGCATGGAGAGACGTGAAATGCGCGGCCATTTCCGCCTTCGTGCCGTGCAGATCCGCCAGCGGAGCGCCGGAAAGCTCAAACTGCCCGGCCGGCTCGAGAGATATGGACTCGCCTTTATGAGCGCCGCGCCCCTTGAGACCGATCAGTTTGCCCTTGTCTTCAAGACGCTCCCATTCGGAACCGTCCGCGTAAAGATCCGTAAGTATCGCCTCGATACCGTGGGGCGCATAAGCGGGAGCGGCGTATGGTTTCCGCCCTTCTTTATCGCCGGGCAGTACGAAGCCGAATTTCTCGTGTTCGGTGCCGATACGCCACTGCTCACGGGGTTTGCATCCTCGCGCCAGGATGTCGACGAGCTGCGCCCTGTCGGCGATCGGGGTATTATTGACTTCGCCAGGATTGGACATGGGATACGGCAGGGTCCTTGGGCTTGGCGCGTCGTGGCGCAAAAAATGAAGCACGGGAGATCCCGTACGCCGGGGTCGCTCGGTGGCAGTCCGTTGCGCACAGGCACAGGATTCGGACGGTCACCGACTTCTAGTTCAAAATTCGGTCGAAATGGAACATTCAACGGATAAGGCCAGACGCGCAAGCCCGGCACACACGGCCGTGTCGGCCCGGAGCACGAGGGGACCGAGGGAAAGCGGGCAAATGCGATCATGCGCCGACAACCATCGCTTCTCCTCCGGAGCAAAACCGCCCTCCGGCCCGACGAGCAGCCCATAGGGCGTGCTCAGAGGTCCGGGGAGCGCCGCCTCATGGCGTTCGAGGGCGGCAAACAGGGGCTTGTTCTCGGGCCAGTCTTCCACAGCCGCCATGAGCGGCTGAAGCGCGGATATTCCAGGGACGTCGAGCCGCTCGCATTGTTCAGCCGCCTCGATCGCGATGGCGCGGAGGCGCTCCGGATTGATGCGGTGTGTATTCGTGCGTACCGTCGTGACGGGTACGAAACACGATACGCCCATCTCGGTTCCCATGCGGATCACAAGATCCGTCGCATCGCGTTTCAGCGGGGCAAACAACAGCACCGGACCGCGCGAGATCACGGGCGCGCGGCAACGCGCCACGAGACGCAGGGAACCGCGATCCTTGCGTATGCCGAGGAGCACCGCTTCCCATTCCCCGTCGACGGCGTTGAAAATCCGCACGGACGCATCCGGACCCAGCCGCAATACGGTGCCGAGGTAACGGGCATGGTCAGCACCCAGCGCGATTTCCCGCTCTGGGAAAAACGGGGCGGCCTCCGAAAAATCGATATAAATTCGCGGACTGTCCTGCATGAGAACGGCCATATCACACTCCCCGGCAAGATGCTGCCCGGCAGGAAAAAACCCGCTACGATTGACGCCCGCAGCCGCGCGGGACATCAGGAGACTTCCGGCCGTTTTCAGACCATGGTCCCATGCGCGACGCCCTCACTTCAGAAGGATGACATTTTGCCTGCTGCGACGCCGCATACGGATATAAAAAGCGACGGCTGGGTCGCCCGCATGCCGGTCTGGCTACGACCTTATCTGCTTCTGGCGCGTCTCGACCGTCCTGTAGGAACGTGGCTGCTCCTGCTTCCGGGCCTGTGGGGCATCGAGCTTGGGACTCATCACGCGTTCCGGCGACAGATCGAGCTCGCCATCCTTTTCGCCGTCGGCTCGCTGGCCATGCGGTCGGCCGGATGTGTCGTCAACGATATCTGGGACCGCGACATCGACGCGAAAGTCGAGCGGACGGCCGGACGGCCTCTGGCATCTGGCGCGCTCAGCGTGCGTCAGGCTCTTGTTTTTCTCTGCCTGCTGCTTCTGATCGGACTCGGCGTGCTTCTGGCGCTGCCTTTGCTGTGCTGGGCGCTGGCACCGGTCGCACTCCTGCTCGTTGCAGTCTACCCGGCCGCGAAACGCGTGACATGGTGGCCGCAGCTTGTCATGGGCTTCACATTCGGATTTGGCGCGCCCATGGGATACGCTGCGGCGGCGAACCGGCTCGATATGACCGCATTGACGCTTTATGCGGGCACGATCCTGTGGCAGCTCGGCTTCGACACGATCTATGGGTTTCAGGATATGGACGACGACGCCCGCATCGGCGTGCGCTCGACGTCCCGCCTCATGGTGCGCCATGCAAGACTGTTCGTCGGCACCTGCTATGCTCTGGCGATGCTCCTGTTCATCGCCGCGGGCTGTCTGTGCCACATGGGAATCGGTTTCTGGCCCGGCGCGGTGGCGGCAGCCATCATTCTTGCCGCCCAGATCCGCGTTCTCCAGACCGATCAGCCGGCTTTGTGCCTTCATCTCTTCCGGCGCAACGTACCGTTCGGAGCCGTCCTGGCCTTCGCATACCTGATGGGCAACATGACGTGAAATCCGGGGCCGGGGTCTTCATCGCCAGTCAGACAACCCTCGGTCACGCTGCTCTTGTGCCGGAAATCGCGCTTTATCTCGCGTCGGAAATAACGCCCATCTGGCAGGCGACGGAAGATCATCTGGCGAGTGCCGGAATCGAACCGCCCTTCTGGGCGTTTCCGTGGCCCGGCAGCCAGATCCTGGCACGACATATCCTCGATCATCCGGAAACCGTACGCGGCCGGACCGTCCTGGACTTCGCCTGCGGCAACGGGCTGGCGGGCATAGCCGCCATGAAGGCCGGAGCCAGGCATGTCATGGCCTGCGACATCGATCCCATGGCGCTGGATGCGGTCCGGCTGAACGCCGCCCTGAACGACGTGACCATCGAGACATGGCAGGGCGACATGGTTGGCCAGCAACCCGCCTGCGATCTGCTGATATGCGGGGATGTCTGTTACAACCAGACGATGGCCGCCCATATCCTTCCCTGGCTTCGGCAATGCGCGTCCCGACACGAGGTCTGGCTGGCCGATCCCGGCCGGAGCTATGCCCCACAAGGTGATTTTGACGTCATCGCACGTTGCGATGTGCCAACCTCTCTTGAACTCGAGGATCGTTCCGTTCGACAAACAGTGCTGTGTCGACTGCACGCGACCTCTTCTGGAGCGCCTGCGCCGATCGTCCGGAAAGGCGCCCTCTGACAGGCCACTTCCTTCATTCGGGAGAATACCACTTGTTCCGTTCCGTCCTCTTGGCATCCGTTCCGCTTTTCGCGCTGACAGCCACGGCTTCCGCCGCCGAACCTTCCTCCTCCGCTCCCGCAGCAACTCATGCTGCCAGCGAAAAAGATTCGATATCAAACGGCACCGTCACGGTGAACGGAGCCCCGATTCACTATCAGGCGGTCGCGGGCACCCTCCTCGTCCACAACGCGAAGTTTGACGATTCGAAGGACGTGATCGCTTCGCGGACCGGCAAGACGCTCGAGGGCGACAAAAAGGGTGACGACGCTGATGGCGCCGTCGCATCGATATTCTACGTCGCCTACTTCAAACAGGGCGCTCATGCGCCGAATCGCCCGATCACGTTTCTCTATAACGGCGGTCCCGGTTCGGCTTCCGTCTGGTTGCACATGGGTTCCGTCGGTCCCTTGCGCCTCAATACACCGGGAGACCAGCATCTTCCACCGGCTCCCTACAAGCTCATCAACAACGCCCAGTCTCTTCTGGATGTGACGGACCTCGTTTTCATCGATGCGCCCGGCACCGGCTTCAGCCGCATCGCGGGCAAAGACGCCGAGAAGGCCTTTTATGGCGTTGACGCGGACGGGAAGGCCTTCACGCATTTCATCAGCCAGTTTCTCGCGAAATACGGACGTTTCAATTCGCCGAAATATCTCTTTGGCGAGAGCTATGGAACATTGCGCTCGGCCGTCGTCGCGAACGATCTGGAGAATGACGAGAGCATTGATTTCAACGGCATAATCCTGCTCTCGCAGATCCTCAACTACGACAACGACGTCGATAACCCGCAGGCCAATCCAGGCAATGACGATCCGTATCAGCTTGCCCTGCCGACCTACGCGGCCACATCCTACTATCACAAGGCCCTGCCGCAGATGCCGACCGATCTGCCCGCCTTCCTCAGGGAAGTCGAACATTTCGCGCTGACAGACTACGCTCAGGCCCTGGCCCAGGGCGCCGACCTGCCGGAGGACCAGCGCAAGGCGATCGCCGAAAAACTGCATGACTATACGGGGCTACCCGTGGACTATATCCTGCGTGACAACCTTCGTATTTCCGGCGGCCAGTATTCCCAGCAGCTTCTGGCTTCGCGCGGCATCACCGTGGGTCGCCTCGATACGCGCTATTCTGGGCCGCCGATGGATCCGATGACCGACCAGTCCGATTACGACCCTCAGTCCAGTGCCATAAGCTCGGCCTATATTTCGGCCTTCAACGATTACGTCCGCAACACGCTGCATTATGGCGAAGGCCAGACCTACCGCCCCGGCGTGAATGCGAAATGGGACTCGCACCATCGCCAGCCCTTCATGGGACGTTCGGACCGGACGGCGAATGTCATGCCGGACCTTGCCGTTGCCATGAAAAACAACCCGACGCTACGTGTCATGCTCAACGCGGGTTATTATGATCTGGCGACACCCTATTTCGAGGGCCTCTACGAGATGAAGCACCTCCCCATCCCGGCCGATCTGCAAAAAAACATCGAATACAAGCAGTACACCTCGGGACATATGGTTTATGTCGACCCGGCATCGTTGCAGAAACTTCATGACAACGTCGCGGATTTCATTCGCCGCACCGACAATCAGTGAAGTGCGGGTCATAATCCGTTAAGATGTGCGAGGGCCACTCCGGCCCTCCACATCATTCAGGATCGCCCATGCATCTTCTCTGGACACTCCTCGTCGGTTTCTTCGTCGGCCTGATCGCGCGCGCCATCATGCCCGGTCGTGACGCCGCCGGTTTCATCGTCACGATCATTCTCGGCATCGCAGGATCGTTCGTGGCCTCATGGGCGGGCGCGAAACTCCATTTCTACGCCCCCGGCCAGCCAGCAGGATTCCTGGCGTCGATCGTCGGCGCCGTCGTCCTGCTGGCGATCTATCGCACGGTGATCGGCAATCGGGCGGACTGAGCCGCCCGCGGCCCATGATCGGGCACTCGCGACCCGGCATGGAAAAGCAGAAAGCAGAGGTCGGTCTATGGACACCACGAAAATGGCGCCATCCGGTAAACGCCCGGCACGATACCCCGCGCTGTTCCCATCCCTGGCCGCTCTCGCCGCCATTGCAACGTTCGCGCCGCCATCCTGTGCGGAAAATATCTCGGTCACGGGCACCTATCATTTCGTGACCGTGTCCAATTTTGCGCGGATGCAGAGCAGCATGGACAGCATCGATCTGAAGAACGGCGCACCCAGCGGCCTTCACCTGCATGTCCGCGCCGTTCTCGAACCGGGGGACCGCATGCCCGAAGCCGCGCATATCTTCCTGCGCGCAAAGCGCGGGCATGTGTCCCTGTTCCCCGATGGCGGCAACGACTTCGTCCTGCCGGAAGACAGGTCCCTGCTCGACGAAAATCCCGATGTGGTTGCGGGTCTGACCCCGGGACAGACTATCAGACTTTATGCGTCAGCCAGCCTGGATACGCTCCCCGGCATCCGGTTTACCGACCGTCAGGCACGCGACTGGATGGCCATGCTTGACGAACGGATCGATCACCGCATCGGCTTCGTCTTTTCGGCCTTCACGCCCGACACCCAGACAGTCATCGTCACGCTTCCGCCGCAGGCGGAACTGACGCTCGTGGAGAACGGAAAGCGGTCCAGTCTGGTGCAGAATCATGGCGACAGGCCCTATGATTTCAGTTTCAGGCCGAAATCCTTTTCCCCCGACGCCGTGTTCGAGAGCAGCATGGCGATCACCCACGTCACGATGCCTTTCCCGTTCGCGCTGAACAGATGGAAACGCGACGAATAAGGCATGGGGGTCATCCCCTCTCCTCTCAAAGCGGAGAACGACACAACAAAAAGGCGGGTTCCGTTTCCGGAACCCGCCTTTTGCATTTGAACCCGATGAGGGAGATCAGGCCGACTTGGCCATGATCTCTTCGGCGACATTGCGCGGCACCGGATCGTAGTGGTGGAACTGCATCGTGAACGACGCACGGCCCTTGGTGGCCGAACGCAGATGCGAGATGTAGCCGAACATTTCCTTCAGCGGCACCTGCGCCCGGATCATGACGGTCGAACCGGCCGTTTCCTGGTTCTGGATGATGCCACGACGACGGTTGAGATCGCCCACCACGTCGCCGACATGGTCGTTCGGCGTCGTGATCTCGACGTCCATGATCGGCTCGAGAATGACCGGACCGGCCTTCTTCATGCCTTCACGGAAGCAGGCCTTGGCGGCAATTTCGAAAGCGAGGGCCGACGAGTCGACGTCATGGTACTTGCCGTCGAGCAGCGTGAACCTGAAGTCCACGGTCGGGAATCCCGCGAGCACGCCGGTCGAGGACTGCATCCGGATGCCCTTTTCGACAGCCGGAATATATTCCTTCGGCACCGTGCCACCGACGACCTTGTTCTCGAACGAAATACCCGCGTTGCGCTCCACGGGTTCGAAGGCGATCTTCACCTCGGCGAACTGACCCGAACCACCCGACTGCTTCTTGTGGGTGTAGGTCTCGGTGTGTGGCTGGGAAATCGTCTCGCGATAGGCCACCTGCGGCGCACCGACATTCGCCTCGACGCCGTATTCGCGACGCAGACGATCGACGATGATGTCGAGATGAAGCTCGCCCATGCCGGACAGGATGGTCTGGCCCGTTTCCTGATCCGTCTTGAGCTGCAGCGAGGGATCCTCGGCGGCGAGCTTCTGCAGGGCCAGCGTCATCTTCTCGACGCCGTCCTTGGTCTTCGGCTCGACGGAAATGTCGATCACGGGAACGGGGAACTGCATGCGCTCCAGAACCACCGGATCGGCGGCATCGGCCAGCGTGTCGCCCGTGACCGTGTCCTTGAGGCCGACGAAGGCGGCGATGTCACCGGCGCCCACCGACTTCACTTCCTGACGCTTGTCGGCGTGCATCTGGAACATGCGGCCAACACGCTCCTTGTGCCCCTTCGTCGTGTTCAGAACCGTATCGCCCGAGTTCAGAACGCCGCGATAGACGCGCACAAAAGTCAGCGTGCCGTATTTGTCGGAAATGATCTTGAAGGCGAGGCCCGCGAACTTGCCATTGGGATCGACCGGCACGATCGGCAGGAAGTTCTCGTCGACTTCCTCGTCTTCCGGCGGCGCAATGCGGATACCTTCGACCTCGTTCGGAGCCGGAAGGTAGTCGATCACCGCGTCGAGCAGCGGCTGGACGCCCTTGTTCTTGAAGGCCGTGCCGCACATGACGGGACGGAATTCGCCGCTGATCGCACCCTTCTTGATGCACTTCTTCAGCGTGGCGACATCCACGTCACCCTTCTCGAAATATTCTTCCATCGCCGCGTCGTCCATCGCGAGCGCGGTGTCGAGCAGGATCTGACGAGCCTCGGCGGCACGCTCCTTCAGGTCGTCGGGAATTTCGGCGTAGTGGAACTTCGCGCCCAGTTCGCCACCTTCCCAGATGATCGCACGCATCTCGACCAGATCGACCACGCCGATGAAATTGTCTTCCGCGCCGATCGGAAGCTGCAGCGGCACGGCGACGATGTCGAGCTTCTCCTTCAGCGTGCCGAAGGCATAGTCGAAATTCGCACCCGTGCGATCGAGCTTGTTGATGAAGATAATGCGGGGAACGTTATAGCGGTCAGCGAGACGCCAGTTGGTTTCCGACTGCGGCTGGACACCGGCGACGCCCTCGATCACGAAAATCGCGCCGTCGAGCACGCGCAGCGAACGGTTCACTTCGATGTTGAAGTCGATGTGGCCCGGCGTGTCGATGATGTTGATGCGGTGACCTTCCCACTCACAGGTCACGGCTGCCGAGGTGATCGTGATGCCACGCTCACGCTCCTGCGCCATGTAATCTGTCGTGGTGTTGCCGTCGTGCACTTCACCGATGCGATGCGACATGCCCGTGTAGTACAGGATACGCTCGGTCGTCGTGGTCTTGCCGGCATCGATATGGGCAGTGATGCCGATATTGCGGATCTTCGAAAGAGCCGCCTGGGCTTCTTCGATGCTGCTGCTCTCGGACACGGAATAACCTCCAAAAATGCGATGAAGGTGCTTCAGATCACACTGAAACACCTCGCCGTGGCCGTCGCAGCCCGCCTGTCTCCGTCAATGAAGACCGGCAGACGAAACCGAGCGACCGGAAAAGGGCTGAACACGCAGGCCCGGCATTTAACGCATGGGCACCACGGCTACAAAGCCAATCTTCTTGATGATACGGCAGAAGCAGGTGTCAGTCCGCCTCTGCACGATATCAGACCGCCTGAGCGGCCTTCGCGTCCTGCACGCGCAGGATGCGACGCTTGATCACCTTCGCCTCAACCGGCAGCTTGCGATCCGGCGTTCCAAGCAGGAACGCATCAAGACCGCCGTTATGCTCGATCGTGCGCAGGCCGTGCGTCGTGACGCGCATGCGAACGCCCGTTCCGAGGATATCGGAGAGCAGAGTCGTATCCTGCAGGTTCGGCAGGAAGCGGCGACGGGATTTGTTGTTGGCGTGGCTGACATTGTTGCCTGTCAGCACGGCCTTGCCTGTAAGATGGCAGCGGCGAGACATGATATTGACCCTCGGAACTGATAGTGACAGCCGAGAACGCGCCCGGCCTGCGGTGATCCGTTAAGGCGCGGCTTATGACGGAGAGGCCAACAGCCGTCAAGATGAAACACGGCCTCGTATGCCGCTTGAGCCCTGATCAGGGCGTGCGCGCGTCGTCGGGAGGTGTCAATTCACCATTCTGGATACTGAAAATGGCAGTCTGAAGCATGCGCACCATGGTCGCGGCGTCCGACGTACGTGCGAGAATGCCGAGGCTGCCCGCAAGAAGGGCGGAAGCGACCATTTCCGGTGGCAGATCTTTTCCCACCATATATTCGATGGCGTTGTCCACGACGGCCCCGCATTTGCGCAGTTCGTCGGGGATGTGAGGCTGCTGCGGATCGAATGCCGCCGCGAGATCGTCCCGCACGGCATTCTCGATGGCGCGATCCGGCTCAAACGCTTTCGCGGCGTCGTTCATGACTGAATGTCCTTCTGTATCCAATGTTTTGACGTTGTTCGTAGTTGGGGTGCGCCCCCCGGGCATGTCTACCCCTCAGCACGCAGAATGGAGCAACTCACGCGACTGTGCCCGCCACATGGCCGCATAATCACCACCCAGCCGCATCAGTTCGGTATGCGTTCCACGTTCGGCAACCCGCCCCTTCTCGATCAAAAGGATTTCGTCACATTCCACGACCGTCGACAGACGATGCGCGATCGTGATCGTCGTGCGGGCGCGGGAAAGCGCGTCCAGCGCGGACTGAATACGACGCTCCGTACGCGTGTCGAGTGCGCTGGTCGCTTCGTCCAGCAGCAGGATGCGGGGATTTTTCAGAATGACGCGCGCAATGGCCAGTCGCTGTTTCTCGCCGCCGGACAGCCTGAGTCCGCGTTCGCCGACCTGCGTCTCGTAACCATCGGGAAGCGCATGAATGAAGTCATGCAGTTCCGCGGCCCGCGCGGCCTCCTCGATCGCGCTCTGGCTCGCGCCGATGCTTCCGTAAGCGATGTTGTAGGCAATCGTATCATTGAACAGGAGGGTATCCTGCGGAACGATTCCGATGGCGGCTCTCAGGTCCTGCGGATCCAGCTCTGGCAGAGGCCAGCCATCAAAGAGAATGGCGCCGGAATCGGGATCGTAGGAGCGAAAGAGAAGCTTTCCGATCGTGGATTTTCCCGACCCCGTCGGCCCGACGATACCGATGCGCTGACCGGGCGCCGCTGCGAAACTCACATGATCCAGGATGCGCCGCTGCGCATTATATCCGAAACTGACATCGTCAAAGACGAGAGACGCCGCGCCCCCTTCCGCGAACGTCGTGGGCACCGGGACGGGCGCTTCCGGTACGGCGATCTCCGAATCCTGTGCCAGGAGTTCCAGCCATTTTTCCAGATCCACGCGGGCGTTGCGCCATCCTGAATAGACCTGGTTGAGCGATACGACCGCCATGTAGAGCGAACGCAGATAGGTGCCGATCATCACGAATTGCGGCACGCCGATACGATGGGCCAGCACATCGCGCATGGCGAGGTAGAAGATCGCGGACGTCACCAGCGCGATCATGACGTTCTGGGTGATCGAAGAGGCTGCCGTCACGTGTGTCACGCGCAGGTTCGCCTTTTCAAGCGCCCGCCGCGCCTCCCCGAACCGGACATATTCGTGAGACTGATTGCCGAAATGCCGCACGGCTTCGAAATTGAGCAGACTGTCGATCAACCGATGCTGCGAGGCGCTGCTGGCATCGTTTCGCGCCCGCCGCGCCACGACCCGCTTGCGCACGAACCAGCGCGCCATGAGTACGTAAGCCGCGAGACCAAACCCGATGAGCAAGGCATATTCGAGTCCGAACGCCCCTCCCACCACGCCAAGCGTCAGCGTCACGTTCATGATGGCGGGACCGATATTGAAAATCGTCAGTCTCAAAAGCGTGTCCACCGCGTCCGAACCCCGATCCAGAACGCGCGTGAGCGCACCCGTCTGACGCTCCAGATGAAAACGCAGGGAGAGACCATGCACATGACGCAACCCCTCCTGCGCAACCAGTTTCTGAAGCCGCTGACTGAGCGGCTGATACGCCACTTCCTCCAGATTCGAAGCCAGACTGCGCAACAGCATCAACCCGCCATAGGAGGCAACCAGCCAGAGGGGCACCGTCATGATCTGCACCGGAGGAGACAGACGGGCGACCATCCGACCGAGCACATAGGGAAGCGCGAGCTGGGCAAGGCTTTCGACGATCAGCAGAACGACCGTCACCCCGACGAGCAGGCGGAACATGCCCATTCGACTACCGTCCGCACGCCGGAGACGACGCCAGGCCTGAAGAAGTCCGAGAGGCGCTGGAACGATCTTTTCCGTTTTGTCTTTCATGCCTCGCCTGTCATTCCTCATGCCCATCTTTGCAATCGCGGGCGCGCGATGCCATAGCGAACCGACATCCTGTAACCGGCACCTCTGGACAATTCCCATGCCCGACCTCACGCTGGCGCCGTTTCTTGCCCATATCGCGCATTGCCATAACACGTCGCTCCCCGGAGACCGCGTTCCTTTCCACTGTGAAGGCGCGCTGATCGGGTGGATCGCGCCGCGCTTCGCCGCATCGTTGCAGGCTCTTCCGGACAGCCCGCTGCACCGGGGCGAGGAGGGCTTCGAAATATCCGCGGGCAGCCAGCTCGAACGGCTCGGCCGCATAATGGCGGAAGCCGGTCTTTACCGCTCCCACAACGAGCTGTTCGATGTCTTTACGCCGGACGGCACCGTGCTCGGACAGATCGATCGCGGCGCCCTGCCTCCCCTCGGCCTGGCGGCACGCGGCGTGCACCTGAACGGCCTCGTCACGAAAGCCGATGGCGTCCATGTGTGGATGGGCCATCGCTCCCTGACGAAGCGCCTGGACCCGGGAAAGCTCGACCACCTCGTCGCGGGCGGAGTCTGTGCCGGACTGACGCCGCGTGAGGCCTTGGCCAAGGAAGCGGAGGAAGAAGCCTCCATCCCATTGAGCGTCATTCAGGCTGCCCGGGAAGCCTCGATCCTGCATTACACGATGGAACGTCCCGAAGGCCTCAGACGCGATGCGCTGCATTGCTACGACCTCGACCTCCCCGCCGACTTCCAGCCGGAACCCTCGGACGGCGAAGTCTCGTTTTTCGAGCTGGTGCCTCTCGAGGAGGCCTTCATACGGGTCCGCGATTCCCAGCAGGTTAAATTCAACGTCAATCTCGTCCTGATCGACCTCTTTATCCGGAAAGATCTGTTTTCTGCGACGCAGGCCGCCACGCTGCGCGCAGCGCTGAACGAAGCCCCGTAATGCGGACGCGCCTGTCAGCGCCGACATGGTCAGGGCTGATCGGCGCCATGTCGATCATGCTCGCAGGATGCACCCCGACGCCCGACGAGCCTCATGCTCTGTGCATGCAAACCCAGGCGAAACCCGACCTTCAGATACGCCTGATGTTCGGCCTCATGCGCGACGATGGCCGCCGCATCAGCGATGCCGAATGGCAGCATTACAGCGATGAAGTCCTCTCGGTCGCCCTGCCTGACGGCTTCAGCGTGATTCCTGCGGACGGCACGTGGAAAGATCCGCGAACCGGCCAGACCGATCGCGAACCCTCCCGCATCGTGTGGGCCGCCATCCGCCCCTCGCCGACACTCGCTGCCCGCCTCGACGCCGCGCGCGCCGTTTATCGGACACGATTTTCCCAGCATTCCGTCGGTCTCATCATCAGTTCAGGCTGCGAGAGCTTTTGACCGCGCGCGCCAGGATCTCCGTCCTCACACCACACTCGATACCTTGTGTGATTATCGTGGTATGAAGCTTCTGATACGGCCCGGCTTTCAAGGCTGGACGACGTGCCACGGAACGAGGACTTGATGATCGATACACCCCAACCGCCAAGAGACGCCCTCGTTCCGGAAGACTGGAGCGACGATTGCGGCCACGGAACGACGCGGGGACCGATTGGACGCGGACAACGTTTCGCGCGTGCGGCTCTTGCGGTCTTCATTGTGGGAGCGGCGCTCTACACGCTCAAGAATTTTGTGCCGGCCCTTCTCTGGGGCTGCGTGTTCGCGATCGCCACATGGCCGCTCTATCACCGCGCCGAACTGCGTTTCGGCCGCAAGGACTGGGTCCCGTTGCTCTTCACGGCGGTCATCGCCCTGATTTTCCTGATTCCGATGGGCGTCGCCATTCTCAAGGCCGCCGAAGAAGCCCAGAACATGCTGATGTGGGCCGACAACGTCCGGCACAACGGCATTCCTGTCCCGACGGTTCTCAACCGCCTGCCGTTCGGACGCGCCGCCGTGACTTCATGGTGGGAAACCAATCTCGCCAACCAGCAGCACCTCGCCGTGACGCTTCATTCCTTCGACGCAACCCACGGCATGGCCGTGACGCGGCAGGTCGGCTCCCAGCTTGCGCGTCGAGGCACGCTGTTCCTGTTCGCGATCGTCACGCTGTTCTTCCTGCTGCGTGACGGCGACGATCTGATTCGCCGCCTGATGGTTGCTTCCCATCGCACGTTCGGCGAACGCGGCGAATCCATCGCCCGGCAGATGATCACATCCGTCCACGGGACCGTCGCGGGACTGGTTTTCGTCGGCCTCGGCGAAGGCGCCCTGATGGCGCCGGTCTATATGTTCGCAGGCACCCCGCAACCGCTGCTTTTCGCCCTCGCCACGGCCGTTGCCGCCATGATCC
Organism: Brytella acorum; assembly: GCF_029309905.1. Classification (GTDB taxonomy): domain Bacteria; phylum Pseudomonadota; class Alphaproteobacteria; order Acetobacterales; family Acetobacteraceae; genus Brytella; species Brytella acorum. The sequence continues at coordinate 212,680 of NZ_JARBJP010000002.1, read as the reverse complement.
CGTTCCTGGCGCTCCCCACGGTCTGTCTGGCGGCTCTGCTCGCCCTGATGCAGGGAGGCGCTGTCGGCGCTGTCGTCATTATCGTCGTGGGCTCCATCATCGTGTTCGTCGCCGACCACTTCATTCGTCCCTACCTGATCGGCGGCAGCACGCAGATGCCCTTCCTCTGGGTGCTTCTGGGCATTCTGGGTGGCGTGGAGACGTGGGGCCTGCTCGGCCTGTTCCTGGGCCCGGCCATCATGGCAGCACTGCATCTGCTGTGGCGGGTCTGGAGTTCAGACGCTCACGAACATACGGCGTAAGCTACATCTGCAATTTTAAATGAAAGAACCGCAGGACGATGGTCGGGCAGGCGGGATTCGAACCCACGACCCCCAGTCCCCCAGACTGATGCGCTACCAGGCTGCGCTACTGCCCGTCTGTCCTGCGGTGAAGGCCGTTTAGCAGCGCCTTCCCGGCACTGCAAGTCATCGGCCCAGGCATTTTCGAACGTTTTTTAATTTCAGCCTGGTTTCAAGGAATTTTTGGCGGGAACATCGTCAAACCGGCAGGAGCCGACGAATGCCGTCCAGCTCCTGCAAAATCCCGCGCAACTCGCCGCGCAGATGGTTCCGCTCCTGCCGGAGCGCTTCCATGGCCTGGCGCATGACCTCGACTTCGCGGTTCTTTTCGGCCAAAGCCAGATTGAACGCACGCTCGGCCTCTTCAGCCGCGACACGCCCATCTTCGAGACGCGCCATTTCGGAAGAAGCGGACGTCAGGGACGCCGTCTCGGTCGCCGCGAAAGACGGTGTCACGATCGCGATTTCGCTGACTTCCAGCACCGCGACCGGCTCTGGCTCTTCCGACACGCCATCATTCATGCCGCCCTCAAACGGCACGGCGTGCGCCATTTCGACGCTTTCGGCAGAAGATATGTTCTCACCCGCGGCTTCACTGACCGATTCGCCCTCACGCAATACGCGCTGAACACCCTTGATGGTGTAGCCTTGCACGTAGAGCAGGTCTGCGATTCGGCGCAGGATATCGATGTCTTCAGGGCGATAATACCGACGGCCACCCGCTCGCTTCAGCGGCTTGACCTCTGGGAAACGCGTTTCCCAGAAACGCAGGACATGCTGCGGCACGTGCAGATCGTCCGCGACCTCGCTGATCGTCCGATAAGCGTGAGGCGCTTTCTTGAGGCGTTCTCCGCCCGGGGTATCATTTCCGGGAGCCTCTTCGCCGGAGAAACCATCCTCGGGAAAGTCGTGACCGAGCATATCGTCCGCGCCTGTCATCAATCCTCGCTATCGCCCATGGCTTCAAGGTCCAAAGCCTCGCCATTCACCTGCGCCTTGAGAATCTGACTGGGCCTGAAAATCAAGACCGTTCGGGGCAGAATAGGCACTTCAATTCCGGTCTTCGGATTGCGTCCCATACGGCGACCCTTCTGGCGAACGGAAAACGTTCCGAAGCCGCTCAGCTTGACCGTCTCGCCGCGCTCAAGCGTCACGGCGATGCGCTCGAGCACGCTTTCCAAAAGTTCCGCCGACTCATGCCGGGAGAGCCCGACCTGAGAATATATGTGTTCCGAAAGAGTCGCGCGCGTCACGGTGGTCATGACGTCATCGTATCATGGCCGACAGAAGGGTCAAATGAATCAAGCGACAACGTAAGGATGATCGCATCTTGTCATATGCGGACGAGTGCGGAGCCCCATGTCAGGCCGCCACCCAGGCCTTCCATCAGAACGAGATCGCCTTTGGAGATCCGGCCATCGCGCATTGCTTCGTTCAAAGCGAGCGGAATGGAGGCGGCGGACGTGTTGGCATGCCGATCGACGGTCACGACCACCCGCCCTTCCGGCAATGAGAGTTTTCGGGCCATACCGTCGATGATGCGGAGATTGGCCTGGTGGGGCACCAGCCACTGAATGTCGCTCGCGACCAGATGGTGCGCCTCCAGAGCCTCATCCACCGCCTCGGAAAGTTTTGCAACGGCGTGACGGAATACATCCCGTCCCTGCATCTTCAAGACAGCTCCCGCTTTGGAGCCTGGCCCCGTGACATAGAGAATATCGCCGAGCCGACCATCCGCATGCAGATGCGTGGAGAGAATGCCCCGCCCGCTTCCCTTCAGGTCTTCGGCTTCAAGCAGCACGGCCCCGGCACCGTCGCCGAACAGAACGCAGGTCGTGCGATCGGTCCAGTCCAGAATACGGGAATAGACCTCGCTTCCGATAACCAGAATTTTCCGTGCCTGGCCTGCCAGGATAAACGCATTCGCCGTGGCCAGAGCGTAAATGAAGCCCGAACAGGCGGCGCTCAGATCGAATCCGAAGGCGCGGTTCGCGCCGATCGCCGCCTGGACGCGCACAGCCACCGACGGAAAGGCCTCGTCGGGGGTGGCTGTGGCCACGATGATCGCGTCGACTTCAGCAGCATCCGCGCCGGCATAAGCGAGAGCCTCGCGTGCCGCGGACGCAGCCATGCTGGCGGCCGTTTCCGTCTCGTCGGCTATATGACGCTGGTGGATTCCCGTGCGGGAGGTGATCCAGTCATCGGAGGTCTCGATGCGACTGGCGAGTTCCTCGTTCGTGACGACCCGCTTCGGCAGATAACCGCCAACTCCCGTCAAACAGGCACGCACGGACATTATTTCCCTCTCAACCAGCTTTCGAACTGTAGCGCATAGACGTGCAGCGCGGTGTCGGCGTCAAGCGATACCCGCGTCAACACTGCGTTCAGGCCGCACCCAGCGCCACCTTCTCTTCCTCTTCGACCGCAGGAGTCAACGAGGCAATCTGCTTGAGGCGCACGCGAATTTTTTCATTGATCCCATGACTTACGGCGTCCATGGCAACGTCGATCGCCGCCGCGAAACCTTCGGCGTCCGCGCCCCCATGCGACTTCACAACAATGCCATTCAGCCCCACGAGAACGGCGCCGTTGTAGCGTCGGGGATCGATCCACTCCCGCATACGCTCAAGCCCCGGTCGCACCAGAAGATAGGCCAGTCGGGTCAGGACATTGGTCTGAAACACACGTCTCAACAGGAACGACGCGAGCTTCAAGGCCCCCTCGCCCGTTTTCAGCGCGACATTGCCGGTAAAGCCATCGGTCACGACCACATCCGTCGTTCCAGCCGTAATGTCATGCCCTTCGACAAAACCGTGAAACTGACCGGCAAGCGGGGATTCGCGCAGCATCTCCGCAGCGACGCGCAGACGATCGTCACCCTTCTGCTCCTCGACCCCCACGTTCAGCAGGCCGATCGTCGGAGCGGGCAGTCCGAGCACCGCCTGGGCAAAGGCTTCGCCCATGACGGCGAACTCAACCAGATTGCGGCTGTCGCAGGAAATATTGGCTCCGAGGTCCAGCATGACCACGTCCCCACGCGCCGACGGATTGACCGCGGTCAGAGCGGGGCGGGATACACCGGGAAGCGTCTTGATGACGATCTTGGCGAGTGCCAGCAGCGCCCCGCTATTCCCCGCGGACACAACGCCTCCGGCCTCGCCGCTCGCCACCGCGTCGATCGCCATACGAAGCGACGAGTCGCGCAGCCGCAGGGCGGCCGTCGGCTTCATTTCCATGGAAATGGCGGTTGGCGCATGCCGTATGGAACAGATGCGCTCGATTTTGGGATAGCGTGAGATCAGCGAGCGAAGCACAGCTTCATCACCGAAAAGCAGGTAATGCGCCTCAGGATGTCGGTCTGCCGCCAGTTCGAGACCAGCCAGCACGACTTCTGGTGCGTTATCACCGCCCATGGCGTCAACTGCAAGATAGAACGGGGCGGACGCTTCCGCCGCCACGCTGGCTTCACTCATACTCCGCCCCAAAACAGTTCATGCACGAGGAGGGCGGCGGCATCGAGCGCGCCGCCGGTCACCCGGCCTGGGCACATCTTCAGACGCGGACGGCCGTCTTCAGTGCCTTGCCGGCTGCAACAACTTCACGACCATCGTAGTGACCGCAGTGACCGCAGACGTGGTGGGGACGCTTCAGCTCGCCGCAGTTGCCGCACTCGGCGTGAGCCTGAACGGTCAGGGCATGGTGGCTGCGACGCATGCCACGGCGGGACGGGGTGGTTTTTCTCTTGGGGACGGCCATTTGTGGAGCCTCTTTCGCGTTAAGAACATCCCGACGCCTTCTCCGAGACATCGGAAGCGTCCGGAAAGCATGATAGCATCAGATCAGGCGGCGGCCTCTAGCAGACGCCGCCGCGTGTCGCAAGCGTGACGTCGACTTTACGTCCCGTTTCCTTTCCGTCCCGCGAGGGCCGCAAAAGGATTCGGCCGTGTTTTTTCCTCTTCCTCGATCTCCGAAGGGACGACATCAACACCCTGTTCGAGCGCCGCACCGGCGCGGCGGGGAAACGGCGGAAGCGCCAGCGCGAGTTGCTCGGCAGCGGCTTCGCCCAGATCAAGAGCATTGCCGTCGTATGGAAGTTCGTCGATCGCCTCGAGGTCAAGAGCGTCATCTTCCACGAACTGGGCACGCGGCACGAAGCGCAGGGCGAATTCCTCGACAATCAGATCGTCGAACGGCTCCGCCGTCACAACGCAGGTCTGCGTCACCTCGGCTGACAGCCATCCTTCGGCAAGCACGCGCCCCTTATCTTCCGGTGTCAGACGCCACCGACAGCGAAAATTCGCGACCGCCAGCAGACTCATCCGTCTGGCGAGAGCGTCACATTCCTGCGCATTGGCCTCCACCGTCTCTGTCAGGACGTCGCGGCCAAGACGATGCAACGGCAGACGGCGGGAAAATTCGATCTGGGGTGACATTGCTCGTCCATCCTTCTTTGTTTCTGCGCGCTCCGGCACCCGGTCGCATGGCTTGCCGGCCGCCCGGAAACGCTGATGACCGCATCCGAAGGCCATCAAAACATCCATCCGTGTTCACGCCATCATTTTAGACGTTTACCGTCCCTGACGGATGCCGCAATATAGGCGTGACTTTATGGATCGTTCTCTGTTGATACCCGATCCGGGCAACGATACGGCCTAAATTGCGATTCAGGACCAGGATACGAACGCCGCGATGCATAGCGCACTGCCTCCCTCGACCGAAGCCCGGCACAGCACCCCGCTTCGTGCGCGTGCCCTCCGCATCGGCGTAATACTGGCTCTCATGCCACTTGCCCTCGGCGGATGCGCGGTCTTCAGGCCGATCCCCCAGACGCGTGGCTCGCTCATTGAGAAAGACGATTACGCCGCGCTGAAACCGGGCACCAGCACCCGCGCCGATGTGCTGGACGCGCTGGGTTCACCGACCTCACATGCAACATTCAACGACAACGTGTGGATCTACGTTACGATGGTGACGTCGCCCACCCCCCTGTCCTTCCCCCATGTCGACAAGCAGCAGGTCGTCGTGCTGGCCTTTGATAATGGCGGCGTTCTGCGCTCGCTCGACACGCTGCACAAGAAAGATGCGATGTATGTCGGCATGGTAGGCGACAAGACGCCGACGCCGGGCAGCCATAACAACATCCTGCAGGAACTGCTGGGCAATGTCGGTCGATACAACCCGATGAGCAACATGAGCTCCTTCGGCGGCAGCCAGGGACCACTTGGCAGCAGCATCGGGACAGGGAATGGCGGTCAGGGCAACTCCCTGCCCTGATCGGGTCCGTCTGAGCGCAGGATCAGGCGTGAGGCCCCTTGCGCCTGATCCTGATCCTGGTTCTTATTTCGGCAGCGTCATCCACACTCTCAAACCGCCCATAGGACTTTCTCCCAGGCGAATCGTGCCGCCGTGAGCATGCACGATGTCACGGGCGATCGTGAGGCCGAGCCCATTGCCTCCTGAAGGCCCTTCGGTGTCATAAGCGCGAAAGACCTGCTTGCGCCGCGCTTCGGGAATACCAGGTCCGTCATCATCGACGATAACGACGACCTGTCGTCCTTCCGTCCTCAAGCCGAACGAAATTCGCCCCCCATGACGTCGCGCGTTGTCCGCCACATTGATCAGAACGCGTCGCACCGCGTCCGGGCGGATCGTGGCCTCACACATTCCCGGCTCCGGGAGCACCATGACGATGCCGCCGGCCCGTGTCACCGACTGCGCGACATCGTCGATGAGCGTGCGCAGATCCGTCAGGATCGGCGTTTCAGCGCCTTCACCTCGCGCGAATGACAGGTAGCTTCCAATAAGTCGCTCCATCTCCTCGATGTCGGCGACCATATCTTCTACATCCGGTCGCAAGGACGCCGCTTCGATCAGTCCCTTCATGGGAAGCATCGCGAGCGTCAGCCGCAGCCGGGTCAGAGGCGTCCGAAGATCATGCGAGACACCGGCGAGGACCGCCGTACGCTGTGCGACGAAACGATTCACACGAGCCTGCATCCGGTTGAACGCCACGGCGGCCTTCCGAATCTCCTGAGCGCCCTGCGGTTCGATCGGACCCAGATCCCGCCCGACGCCAAAGGCTTCGGCGGCGCGCGCCAGTCGCCGGATGGCCTGAACCTGATTCCGCACGAACAGCCCCGCCAGCAACAATAGAAGCAGAGAACTGCCTACGACCCACACGACGAAGAGCCAGATCGGCCCGACATCGAGTCTTTTGCGCGGCACGACGACATCGACGCGATTGCCGTCGCGCCCGATCTGAACGCGCACACTCTGCCGATCGGCATTCCAGTCAATCCGGAACGGGCGGTCGAAGACCTGCCGGATCGCCCGCGCGAGGGCCTCGTCCATCGGCCCGAGCACGTTCTCCGAAGACTGAAGATCCAGCGTCGCGGCCCCTGGCAGAACGATCATATCAATCTGAGTTCGCGCCTTCACCTGCGCGAAAATCATCTCCGCTTCCTCGGGATGCTGGTCCACCCGATCAAGAGCCAGAGCCATCTCGCCGACGACGCTATCCGAGAGGCGTCGTGATACGGTGGGGACGTAGTTGCCATAAAACAACCCGAGGGCGACGCCCTGCGCCACCAGGAGCGGAATGATGACGATGAGAATCGACCGTCCAAAATAGGAACGCGGCAGCATTCGACGCGCCATGCGTTCGCTGTGACGCCCCCATTCCCGGGTATTTCGTCCGACCATCCCGTCAACCGCCGGGCTTCAGAACATATCCCTTGCCCCTCACCGTCTGCAGAAAGCGCGGCTCCCGAGAGTCGACTTCGATCCGCCGCCGCAGACGCGTGACCTGGACATCAACGGCGCGTTCACCGATTTCATCCAGTTCGAGCGCCTCGGCGATCTCTTCGCGCGACATGACGTCCCCGGGGCGGCGCGTCAGCGCACCCAGGAGCGCCGCCTCGCCTCCTGTCAGGTGCACGACGCCTTCAGGGCCGCTCAGCAGACCACGTGCCGTATCGAATTCAAGCTTTCCCAGTCGGATGAGGCGGGGCGCTCCGACGGATGCCGTGGGTGCGCTATGGCGGAGATGAGCCCTGAGCCGCAAAAGCAATTCCCGGGGTTCGAATGGCTTTCCGAGATAATCGTCGGCGCCTGTTTCCAGACCCTCTACCCGATCCGCCGGTTCGCCACGCGCCGTCAGCAGAAGAATCGGCAGCATGTGTCCTTCCTTGCGAAGCGCGTGGGTGAACTGAAGCCCGTTTTCCCCAGGCATCGTGACATCGAGAACGAGAGCGTCCGGCTCCATGACCGCCATCACACGCCGCGCCTGAGCCGCATCCTCTGCGGTGCTCACGCGGTATCCCTGCTCGGCGAGATAACGTTGAAGGAGGCGCAGGAGGCGTTTGTCGTCGTCAACGACAAGGATATGCTGATCGCTCAAATTCTTTCTGGCCCCATTGCAAGCAGCGCCAGCACACGGCGAAACCCGTCGACAGCCTGCCCGCCCGCTTCGCGATAAGCTCTCGTCATGCGCTCACGCTGGAGATCGAACAAGCGCGCTTCAAGAGCAGTTCCTGTTTCCGTCAGGTGCAGGAGCTTGAGGCGCAGATCCGCGGCCCTGGTTCGCCGTTCCACGAAGCCACGTTCCACGAGTTCCTGAAGAACGCGGTTGAGGCTCTGCTTTGTGATGGCGAGCACTGTCAGAAGACCGGACATCGTAATGCCAGGATGCGTCGCAATCAAAAAAAGGACACGCTGATGGGCTGGTCCAATTTTCTCCTGCTGCAGGCAATCTCCGCAGATCTGTGCGAGTTCGCGCCCCGCGCGCAGCATAGCCTCATAACCAAGGCGCATTTCTTCTTCGCGCAAAAACAGATGGGCGCTACCGGAGGCTCCCCCCGCGCGCTGCCCCATACCCGCCGTCATGAGTGCGCTGCGACCCGGGAAAATTCCTCGGCATAGCCGAACGTCGTGAAGTCGTTCATCCGCATCGGATAGAGAATCCCATCGAGATGGTCGTATTCGTGCTGAAGCACGTTTGCGTGAAAACCATGGGCTTCTCCATCGACACGCTCGCCTTTCTCGTTCCATCCCCCGAAACGCACCTGCGCATGGCGGGGGACGGTCCCGCGCAGACCGGGAAGGGACAGACATCCCTCCACGCAAGCCATGGTCTCCTGCCCGATCGGAGATATCTCCGGATTGATCAGGGCACGGGGCGACAGGGCTTCCTCGCCGTCGCCAGCCCGCGAAGCGGGTACATGATAAACAAATGTCCGCAGAGAACGGTAAATTTGCGGAGCTGCCAGCCCCGCACCGGAAGCGTCAAGCATGGTTTCGATCATGTCCGCGATCAGCGCGCGGATTTCCGGTGCGTCCACGTCCGCGACAGGCCCGGCCGGCTGAAGCAGCACCGGATGACCCATATGTGCGATCTTGAGCAATGCCACGATCAGGCGCCCCTTTCACGGTCAACCATTCTCCCTCCTGAATGGCACAGAACGCCGGGAAAAGGCAGCCACCGGGACGGCAAATCATTTGTGTCCCCTTTTATCCTGTGCTAAGGGCAGCGACCCCATCGGGTGGTCGGGTTCTTCCGCCGCGCCGAATATCGAGATCACAAAGCCAAGGCCCTTGCCGGCCAGACAGGAGATGACAGACCCGTGCAGGTTCTGGTTCGTGACAACAATGTCGATCAGGCGCTCAAAGCGCTGAAGAAGAAAATGCAGCGCGAAGGCGTCTTTCGCGAGATGAAGCTGCGCCGTCACTTCGAGAAGCCCTCCGAGCGTCGCGCTCGTGAAGCGGCCGAAGCTGTGCGTCGCGCCCGCAAGATGGAGCGCAAGCGTCTCGAGCGCGAGGGCTTCTAATTAGAAGTCCTTTGAACCGGCCCTCACAGGCTAGAGTTCTGAGCTGAAAGCCGCCTCCCTTTCGGAAGGCGGCTTTTTTCGTCTCTAGCGTTTGGCGTCCATCAGCAAACGGCTCAGGTAAACAGCTTCCAAGGCACGTTCATGGGCGACTTCACGCGCATTGACGGTGCCGGCATGGCCGCCCTCCGTATCTTCATAATAGTAGAATGGCTTGCCGAGTGCCTCGAGTCTGGTGGCGAACAGCCTTGCATGCACGGGACCGACGCGATCGTCTTTCGTGGACGTAAAGATAAACGGCTCGGGATAACGGATCTCCGCCTTCAGGTGCTGAAGCGGTGAAATAGCCTCCAGAAAGGTCCGTTCCCGGGGATTGGCCATCCGGCCATATTCCGCATTCCACGAAGCGCCTGCGGCCATCGTCTCGTAATGCAGCATGTCGAGAAGGGGGACGCCAATGATGACCGCCTTCCAGAAATCCGGATGCTGGGTGAACTCAACCCCCATCAACAGTCCGCCATTGGAACGTCCACGGATGCCCAGATGAGCGGGCGTTGTGACGCCTCTGCGAAAGAGATCCTGCGCGATCGAAGCGAAATCATCATAAGCCCGCTGCCGACCGGATTTCATACCAGCTTCGTGCCAAGCTGGACCAAACTCTCCCCCGCCCCGGATACTGCCAACGACGTAGACCCCACCGCGCTCGAACCATGTCTTGCCGAGATCGGGATAATAGGTCGGCAGATAGGAGAGATCGAATCCGCCATAGGATGTTTGCAGGACAGGGTTCTGGCCATCGAGATGCCAGTTGGACTTGTGCACCACGAAATAGGGCACACGCGTCCCATCCTTGGATCGCACCCAGAATTGCTCAGTGACGAGGTCTGCCGCCTTGAACAGGTCGGGAGTCTGCGCGATATCCCGCACTGTTCCTTTGGCGGCGTCGAGCATTTGCAGCTTCGGCGGGACGATATAACCCTCGTTCTGGATGAAGACGTAGGACGACTCGCGATCCGCCGAAACAATCTTGGCCGACGTATTCTTCGGTAATGCGATCCGGCTTTCTTTCCACGGCGCTCCCTTTACCGCCGGTGCGAAACTCGAAAGACGCGGCTGGACATTGTCATAAATGATCGCCGTGACACCTGAGCCTCCGGTTGCCAGGGAGGCTGTGGTCTGCGTCGGGCCAGGCACGAAGATTGTTTCAACGCCCTCCTGAGGCTGACGCGGATCCACGCTCACGATGCTGCCTCGATGAAAGACCGCGCCACCAGGGATCGTCCAGTCCTGATCCAGCCTCATGACAAGCCGTCCGTGGGAAAAGCCCATGAACCCCACACGAGCCGGAAGCGCGATGAGCGTCGACTTTCCGGTCTTCGGATCAAGGATGTAATATACGCTTTCGAAGAAGTTCCTCTTGCGCTCGATCATCAGAATCGTCGCGCCGGTCTCATCCCGAAACCGACGAAGTTCGACGGACATGTCGTCCGGCGTTCCTCGCAAAGCTTCACGAGCTTGCGAAAGTGACTCGCCGCGGCGGAGTATCTTGACGATGTAGGGATAGCCGGAGCGCGTCACCGGCGTTTTTTCGTCTTCCCAGGGGCGAGCGACCACCAACGTATCGGCATCCTGCCAAATGGCCGTCTGCTTGCCGCGGGGAAGAACGAACCCACCGTTTACAAAGGTTTTACTGACAAGATCGAACTCTCGCACCGTGTCGGCGTCTTCTCCTGACTGGGAGAGGCGGATAAGGCATCGCGTCTCGGAGGGGCCATTGCAATCGGCTCCCTGAAAAACCCAGTCCTGCTTTTCGGACAGCGTCAAAGCGTCGATATCGAGGACGTTTTCCCATGCGTTGATCCTGCCGACAAACGCGTCAAACGCTGTCCGGCGCCATATGCCGCGACGATGCGCCGCATCCTGCCAGAAATTATAGATCTGACCTCTGAGCTGGACCGGGAGCGCAAGACGCTCAGGCGCCTCCTCTGCGGCAAGCACATCCTGATAGAACCCTTTGTATCGCGGGTCGCTTTCCAGTGCGTCCTGGGTTTGCCGGTTCTCCGTCCGCACCCAGTCGAGCGCTCTGACACCCGATACGTCTTCCAGGTCGGTTCTGGATGGCACGGATGCCGCGTGAGCCACACCCAATACGGCTCCGCAAGATAAAATCCCGACCATCCACCGCATGTCCGCGCCCCGCCTTTGTTTTCCGGCAGTGTGACTGAGGATACGTTCCTGCTCAAGATGAGTTCACTTCTGTCAGGCGGCTGGCATACCTTCAACAGACGTCTCGACTTCCTGAAAGCTCGGCATGTGCACGCCGGGAATGTCCTTGCGACCGATTTCGATGCTTACAGGGGGCGCGTTGCCCTGCAAGTGCGCCACCAGGACGGACCGGATAATATTATGGAAGGACGCGTCCTCGGAAATGCAGGTCGCAATGCGGGCCGCAAGCGGCGCGACGATCCCATAAGCGAGGAGAACTCCCAGAAAGGTTCCCACCAGAGCCCCTGCAATCATTTCGCCCAGAACGACCGGCGGCTTGCTGATCGAAGCCATGGTCTTGATCACGCCCAACACCGCCGCAACGATACCGAGGGCGGGCAAGGCATCGGCGACGGTCTGCAGCGCATGCGGGAAATGCATCTCCTCGTTGAGATTTTTCTTCAGTTCCCGGGAAAGCACTTCATCGATCTGATAAGGGTCGTCAGCGCTCATGCTGATAAGCCGCCAGTAATCGCAGATCATGGCGCAGGTCTGCGAGTCGTCCCTGATCTTCGTATGCTCCGCAAAGATCGAACTAGTCTGTGGCTCCTCGATATGCGTCTCCAGCGCCAGAACGCCCTTCGCGTGAGCAAGACGCACGAACTGATACATGACCCGAAGGAGTTCGAGATAATCTTCACGTCCGTATTTAGGGCCTTTGAACGCGATCTTCATGCCTGCCGGAACATGCTTGAGGGCATCCATCGAGTTCGCCATGACATACGTCCCGATTGCCGCTCCCAGAATGGTAATCAGCTCGAACGGCATGGAAATGACCAACGGTCCGAGCATGCCGCCAGACGCGGCAAAAGACCCAAAGACGCAGGCAAGGACGAAAAGCAGTCCACCGATCAGCAGCATACAGAAAGTCTCATTTCACGTTGGAGGTCGGCAGGCTTGATGCCGGCACCGGATCAGGTTCGATTTTACGAATCATCGTCAGAACAATGCGACGGTTACCCGCAGCGAGAGGCTGCTCAGGATTGGCCAGTTCATGTTCGGCGTGCCCCGTCACGGAACGCAGTCTCCAGTCTGGAAAGCCCGCTTTGACGAGCGTCTCCCGCGCGGCATCCGCCCGCATGGCAGACAACGTCCAGTTGTTGATCTGACCGGGACGGTAGGCCGCCGCATCCGTATAACCCGCGATGCTCAGCTCGCCGGGCATGGCAATGATGACGGGTGCGATCGACTTCAGAAGCCCGATCGCATGGGGATCCAGGGCGATTGAGCCGCGCGCGAACATGGGCTGGCGATCATTGTCTTCAATGGAAATGCGTATTTCGTCGGAGCCCGTGCTGACCCTTACCTGCCCGATGGTCGCACGGAGTGCCGGATTCTGTTCGAGCACGTGGTTGATCTCCTGCCGCACGGCCTCCGCCTGCGCCCGAACCGAACGATCACGCGCGGCACTGGCACCTGCCGAGGAAGCGTCTCCCGGTGTCACGCGTTTTGAACCGGCCGGATGTCCGACGACCTCTTTGCTCGACGGACGCTGAGTATCGTCATGAAGAGGCGCGCGATCGGCCTTTGCCGCCTGCACCATCAGGTCCGTCGGACGTCCCGATACTGGCGACGACTGCGACTGCGATTCTGATATATTCTCCGTGAGATTTGTTTCCGACTTATCGCGTTTGCCACTGGCCTGGGTTCGTGACAGGGGCGCCGGATCAACCGGAAGCATCGTATTGACGGGCTGGACGGTATCCTCCGCCAGAGGATTGAAAAAACTGGCTATTCCTCGGCGCTTGTCTTCAGTGACGGCGTTGATCAGCCACATGACGAGAAAAAACGCCATCATCGCCGTCACGAAATCGGCGTAAGCAATCTTCCAGGCGCCCCCATGATGGGGAGCTGCCTGCACCTCTTCACGCCGCAGTAGAATCGGCCGCGGTGCGTTGTCCCCTTTTTTACCACCCTGTCTTGGCATATGCGCCTTCTCCTGACAGGCGAAGAATGACCTTGGGCGATTAAGGAGACGTTAATTTGGGCCTTGGAAGCGGCACAATTGCCGCATCGACAGCGCCTTTGACCGGACGGACGGGAATGAGGTCGTAACACCGTCCCTCAAGACGGCAGACCGTAACGAGACGGCGATCCGCATGCCATCCGGTCGGAAGCGGCAAGGGAGACGTATCGGTCCGGATAAGGAAAAGCCCGGGCTGTCCCGAAACGACGTCGCGGGACAACAATTCCCAGCGCCGTTCCCAGCCTGCGATCTGCAATCTTGGCGCATAAAACGCCAGTTCCGAAGCCACCGCATAATCATCGGCATAGATGTAGGTGTCGGACCCCGAAACCCGCTGGATCTGGGAGCCGAGAGAAGCCCATCCCTCTGTCTGGCGCGCCACGACATCATGATGCGACGAGAGGGGCAACAGATGGAAAAGCGCCTGCCCATAGACAGCCACGGCCATGAGTCCCCCCACAGTGCAGGCAGCGACCACGCGTCGTCCCGTCATCGCCGCCGCCAGAGCACAAGCCGGGAACAGAAAGGCCGGCCAGTTCGCCTGCACGCGATCGCCCAGAGCGTGCTGGAAGAAAACTCCGGCCGGAAGCACCACCAGAAGCACCAGAAGCCGCGATAACGTATCGTCCTTCCAGCGACGTGCCGCCTGCCAGAGTCCGACCACGAACAGAACGAACACCCATGGCGTCGCAAGCGCGATCTGGCCTCCGAGGAGCTCTCCGAGAAACTGGAACGCGCGTGACGGATGCCAGTCGGTCGTCCGCCCTCCCTGCTTCAGGATGCTCGCCCAGCCATGCTCGGCATTCCAGATCACGTTCGGCAGCACACAGACCGCGCCGGTCAGAACGCCGGCGCCAAGCCATCCGAACGACCGCCAGCAGCGCCTTTCTGTCACACACCAGATGACCGCCCCGGCAACCATAAGGACCGCCGTATATTTGCTTTCGCATGCCAGCCCCAGCGAAAGGCCGACGAGCACGCTCCAGGACATGCGCCAGTGGGCAATCAGCCGGGCGAAAGACCACACCGCGAGGGTTGCGAAAAACACAAGTGGCGTATCCGGCGTCATCGTCAGGGCGCCGAGATTGATCATCAAGGTCGCGTTCAGGAGGGCGACAGCCCTTACTGCCATGTTTCCGTCACGCCCGGCAGCGCGCGCCGCGTCCCATAGCAACCAGGACCCTGCCAGCGCGGAAACAGGCCCAAGGCAGCGCACGCCGAATGCACTGTCGCCGAACAGCGCGGTTCCTGCCCGTATCCACAAGGCCACCATGGGAGGATGGTCGAAATAGCCGAACTGCAGGTGCCGGGACCAGATCCAGTAATAGGCTTCATCCGGCGTCAGCGGGACGCTGGCAGCGACGATCATCCGTACGACCGTAGCCACGATGACCGCCGCCCAGCAGAGCCGCGCGGTCGTCAGCGCATGCAGGGCGGATCTGCCTTCAGCGCCAGACAAGCGTGGAGGCCACGGCATAGTTCCAGACGACGCCGATCAGGGCGCCGGCCGCGCTTGAGCGCGTCCAGTGGCCGTCCTGGTCGAAAAGCATCTGGGCGACCCCGATATTGGCGGCGTTTCCAAGACCGCAGCCGACCAGGAAAATCAGGAAACCCGGCCACCAGCGACGGCCTTTCAGACGTTTGTCATGATATGTGAGACGATTGTTGAGCTGAAAATTCGCAAGAATGGCGCAGATCGTTCCGACAACCTGTGCCTTCTCGAACGTCAGACCGCCCATCCGGGCGCATTCCATGGCCGCGATATTTACGATGATCCCGATGAGCCCCACCGCCGCGAAAACAACAAACCGCGTGGGCAGCCAGCCGCCGCAGAGCCGCTCGACGAGCATGCCGGCGAACTGCAACATCACCACCGGTCCCAGCTTGCTTTCGCCCGCCACGCGCGGTTTGAAAATTGCCGGAACCTCGACCACCCGAGTGGTCGGCGGAACCGACAGCACGAGTTCAAGCAGGATTTTGAAACCACTTCCCGCCAGCCGAGGAACCGCCGCGAGAAAAACAGAGCGTCGAACCGCGAAAAATCCACTCATGGGATCGGTCAACCGGCACGGCAGAATGAACTGCGCGAGGCGGATTCCTCCCCGGGACAGCAGATGTCGCCAGCGACCATCCAGCCCGGCATTGTCACCACCCTCGACATGACGACTGGCGACCACAATGTCGGCATCCCCGTCGATGATATGACGCACCATGCCAGGGAGCGCCGTCTCGTCATGCTGAAGATCTCCGTCCATGACGGAGACGACAGGAGCGGAGGACGAAAGGCATCCTTCGATGACCGCCGACGACAAGCCGCGACGTCCGACACGACGGATCACCCGTACGCGCGGGTCGTCGGCCGCCACTTCCGATACGATATCGGCCGTGCCGTCGGGGGAGTTGTCGTCGACGAAGACCACTTCCCATTTCAGGCCGACAAGAGCCCTGTCCAGGGCAGCCACCAGAGGGCGCACGTTCGCGGCCTCATTATAACAAGGCACGACGATCGTCAGCTCGGCGGGAAGCATCATGAGACCCGAATGACCGACCGATTCCCGGCGGCGGTCATAGCGGAATGCCCGCCCGATCCAGGCTGGTGCGAATGGTCTGCAGGGTCTGCACACGCACCACATTCGGAAGTTCGGTCAGCTGTCGTGTCAGCATGTTTTCATGTGCGGCGTCCCGCGCGACGAGGCGAACGAGGAAATCCCCCCCGCCCCTGATCATATGACACTCGCGAATCTCCGGCCATGCCGCGACTTCGGTCTCGAACGCCTCCAGAATCGCGCCTTTCTGGCTCTCGAGACCGATCAGGGCGAACAGGGTCAGCGACCAGCCCAGAAGTGCCGCATCCACGTCGGCATGATAGCCATGAATGACGCCTGTGGTTTCGAGGCGACGCACGCGACGCAGGCATGGCGGCGCCGAAATCCCCGTACGACGGGCAAGCTCGACATTGGTCATTCGACCATCACGCTGCAGTTCGTCCACAATCTGCCGGTCAATGGCATCGAGCTCGACTTTCTCTCCGTGAGCCGGAGACCGCAACTCGTGCGATGAGAGGTTGGAGCCGTCTGGATCGCGGTCGTTCATTCAGTTACCGTCAAACCTGTTCTGCATCAGCTATGGCCAAGCGCCTGATCTACCCTATATCGACATCTGGCCGTGGGTGTCACCATACACCCCGCTCCTTGTTTTTGTCCGTTTTACCGAGGACCTCCATGACCACCACCCGGCACACTGATCTTCTTGTGATTGGCGCAGGCCCCGCCGGTTACACGGCCGCCATTTATGGCGCACGCGCCAATCTCAAGCCCCTTCTGGTCACGGGTCTTCAACCGGGCGGCCAGCTGACGATCACAACCGATGTCGAAAATTTTCCCGGCTTCTCGGAAACGATCCAGGGGCCGTGGCTGATGGAGCAGATGCAGGCCCAGGCCGAACATGTCGGCACGGAAATTATTTATGACCTGATCGTTCAATGCGAAACGGTGTCGGATGACCGAGGCCGCCGCTTCCGGTTGACCGCGGATTCGGGAGACGTCTTCGAGGCGCGCGCCGTCGTGATCGCAACCGGCGCGCAGGCTCGCTGGCTTGGCCTGGACTCCGAACGGCGCCTTCAGGGCTCCGGCGTGTCAGCCTGCGCCACGTGCGACGGTTTTTTCTACAGCGGCAAACGTGTTGCTGTGGTTGGCGGTGGCAACACGGCGGTCGAGGAAGCCCTCTACCTGACCCATCATGCCGATCACGTCACAGTGGTTCATCGACGGGATTCGTTCCGGGCGGAAAAGATTCTTCAGGATCGCCTTTTTGCGAATCCCAAGGTGGATGTCCGGTGGAACCGTGAGGTCGCGGACATTCTGGGAAGCGGCACGCCGCCCGTCGTGACGGGCGTCGTCCTCAAGGACACCGCAACCGGAGAGGCGGAAACGCTTTCGGTAGACGGAGTCTTCGTTGCGATCGGACACACGCCTACGACGGAACCGTTCCGAAACTGGGTGGAATGCGATGCGGAGGGTTATATCATCACGCAGGCCGGAAGCACCCGGACATCCGTCCCCGGGGTGTTCGCAGCGGGCGACGTGCAGGACAAGATCTTCCGGCAGGCGGTAACCGCTGCGGGCACGGGCTGTATGGCGGCCCTCGAAGCGGAACGCTATCTTGCTCATAGCAGCGGAAAATAGACTTAAAAGGCAAGTTTACCCTCTGCTTACCATTTGAAAATCTTGACGAATGCTCAGAGGATCAGTCAACTTATTCGTTGAAGATATAGAATGATACGGGATGCTCCCGCGCGGAGCAGAGGAATGCGGGAATGGATTGGGACAAGCTGCGTATCTTTCACGCCGTCGCCGAGGCGGGGTCCTTTACCCATGCCGGAGAAAAGCTGAAGCTCAGCCAGTCCGCCGTTTCGCGTCAGATTTCGGCACTCGAAGAGTCGCTGCGTGTTCCCCTGTTTCATCGACATGCTCGCGGTCTGATTCTGACCGAACAGGGCGAAACCCTCAATCGGACCGTAAGGGAGATGTTCGCCAAGCTCTCCCTGACCCAGGCGTTCCTGAGTGAAAGCAAGCTCAAGGCGGCCGGACAGATCAAAATCACGACGACCACCGGGTTCGGCCTATGCTGGCTGACGCCGCGTCTGAACCGTTTCATCGAAGCGCATCCGGATATCGAAGTCACGCTTCTGATGGAGGATGATGAACTCGATCTGGGCATGCGTGAAGCCGATGTTGCCATTCGCATGCACCCGCCGCGACAGCCGGATCTGATTCAACGCCATCTCACGAATTTTCCGATGCCGATTTATGCCAGCGCGGCCTATATCGAGAAGCATGGTGCGCCAACGGACCTGATGTCCCTCGAGAAGCACCAACTGATCGGGTTTTCGGGGTGGCATCCTCCCCTGCCCAATGCCAACTGGCTGTTGGAGCTGGCGCGAAAAAAATGCCACCACACGATCCGTAACCGCGTCGAGATCAACAGCCTGCCCGGTATTGCCCAGGCGATTTCATCAGGGATGGGAATCGGCTCTTTACCGCTTTACATCACGAACCATTACACGAGCCTTGTGCAGATCATGCCCAGCCAGCAACTGCCGCTGGTGGAAGCCTATTTCGTCTATCCGGAAGAGTTGCGCACTTCCAAACGGATCTCGGTTTTCAGGGATTTTCTGCTGTCAGAAATTGCAAACGAGCAAAAACCCTGAAGCCCAGCCTCGTAGCACCATACGACGCGCTCTGGTTTCAGGTGGCAGCCAATTTCTCAGAACGGCGACGACGTGTCGCGTTTTTGTTGACACGCTCGCGAAGCTCTTTTCCGGCTTTGAAAAACGGAACGGTCTTTTCGTCCACTTCAACAGAATCGCCGGTTCTCGGATTACGGCCCGTACGGGCTTCGCGCTTCTTGACCACGAAAGCGCCGAAACCCCGAAGCTCGACACGATCCCCACGTGAAAGAGCCTCTCCGATTTCGTCGAATATCGTCTGGACGATCCGCTCGATATCGCGAGCCAGCAGATGGGGATTTGCCGCCACCAATTCCGCGACCAATTCGGATTTCGTCATATCACGACCTTGTCGATAGGCGTTTATGTATCCGAGGCGCCTTGAACTCACCGTCAAGGTTGCAATCACGCAATGGATACGTCAACCCCGTCACTCCAACGTGTCTTCCAGGCGGTCTTTCTCCCGCCTCCATCCGAGGCCCTATCTTATTCGACAGGGCCCGCCGGGCGGTCAGTTCGTCTTGGAGCGTGTCTTGCGTGGCGCGGCGCTCTCACCGGTCTCCGTGCTGGCATTGATCTTGCGACCGAGGCCGATTTCGCGTGCCAGATGCGAACGACGCTCGGCGTAATTCGGCGCGACCAGCGGATAATCCGAAGGCAGCCCCCAACGCTCGCGATACTGATCGGGCGTCATGCCATACGCACTCTGAAGATGACGCTTGAGCATCTTCAGTTTCTTCCCATCTTCCAGGCAGACAATATAGTCTGGAAAGACCGAACGCTTGATCGGCACAGCCGGCTGAGGGCGTTCAGGCTCCGGGACAACCTGTCCCGCACCATGAAGCGCCGTATAGACCTGCTTGATGAGAGCAGGAAGCGCATCCCCGGCCACCGTGTTATTGGTGACGTGGGCCGAAACGATCTGTGCGGTCAGATCCAACAAACGATCTGCATTTTCAGACTCTGACATTGTACCACCTCTAAACTTGCAGGAGATTTCTATAGACGCTGTCTTAGACGATGCCTAAAGCCCAGTAAACAAAAACCTGTGTAAATGCTTCCGGCTCATCTGCTTATACGCCGAGATACAATCAGACATCATGAATTGCCTCACGCTGCATAAATATTGCCTGTCATGGCTATTTGACAAACCGAATGCACTGTCCCGGTCGTTGTTTTACGAATGTTTCAGACCGAAACAACACCCCATCCGCTCCGTTTCGTCGAGCGACGCCCTGCCCATCCGAATCTGACCGGTATTCGCCCCTATTCGTTCACCCGGCCAGATTTTTTTAAGTCCCGTCGAATGCGCAGCCTCGAAACAAGGCGGGTTCTTCTTGTGACCGCTTTCGTCAGCCATTGTTTTCAAAACAATCATCAGAGGCTTTTGCGCGCGTGCGTTCTGACGCCCCATATGAGAGCACGCGAAACCCGCTCCGGGCCAAGCAGTTATGCCCGATCACGCTGGAGGACCAACCGCCTTGCAACAGATATCGAGAATAGCCGTCGGCGCCATCATTCTTATGCTTAACGCTTGTGCACACAGTCCCGACGGTGCGCTTTCACAGTCTGATCACCGCACACACGGCGCTTATGTCGGATCCGGCATTGGCTCGCTGCCATGACATCCTATAATGCGCACCTCGCCCACGACGCGGATTTTGCCGGTTGGCGCGCCCATGTCCGACATTGCCTGGCCGGGGCCGTGTCTCCGGAAGACGTCATCTGGTCGATAACGGCACCCAATGATCTTTTCAGTCAAAGCGCGTCCCGCAGTCTACCGACCGGCGCATCGCCATTCCGCATCCCACGCGAGCAGGCGCGCCTCCTGAGCGGGGCTTTTCTCGCCGACGTTCCGGACCGCTTCCGGCAACTGCACCGATTCGTGGAAACCCTCGCGCATGACAGCCACGCTTTGCATGTCCCGTCCGAGGTGACACGTGATGTCCATTCGATGGCGGAAGCGGCGTGGAGCGCCGGCCTGGACCTGCGCACCGCCTTTTCGGCCGCCATTCGTCGCGGTGAGACCATGCTTTCATGGCCAAGCCACCTTTCGGCCATCGGTCAGCGCCACGC
The DNA here is from genome assembly GCF_029309905.1 of Brytella acorum. GTDB lineage: Bacteria > Pseudomonadota > Alphaproteobacteria > Acetobacterales > Acetobacteraceae > Brytella > Brytella acorum. The sequence continues at coordinate 191,983 of NZ_JARBJP010000002.1, read as the reverse complement.
ACTCGGTTCGCTATGCGCAGCTTCATGGGCTGTGACAACACCCCGTTTCGATCTCGCCTGTGACGGCGGAGAGATCACTATTGGCGGTGCAGGCGCCCATAACGATTACTGGTCTGGTCTCCCCTCCGTGACTCACCCTCCGACGCTTTCGGAACTCCACGAACTTCAATCGCTCGACGTCCTGCGGGCCATGGCGCCGGATTGCCACGCCTGCGATTTATGGCGTCCGGCCACGCGCACGGTCTTCGGAGAGGGGCCGACCGAAGCCGCCCTCATGTTCGTCGGCGAACAACCGGGCGATCAGGAGGATCTGGCCGGTCGACCTTTCGTCGGCCCTGCGGGCGCGGTGTTCGATTCGGCTCTTCAGGACGTCGGCCTTGAGCGAAGCGCCTGCTACGTGACAAACGCCGTCAAGCACTTCCGCTTCACCCAGCGCGGGGCGCGCCGGATTCATGCCAGGCCGGACACCGGGAACATCCAGGCCTGCGCCCCCTGGCTGGCGGCCGAACGACGCCTTGTGCGTCCACGCGTCCTTGTCATGCTGGGCGCCACGGCGGCGCGCGCCGTACTGGGACGCGACGTGACGATCGCGCGCGAGCGCTCGCGGCCCCATCGCCTCTCGGAGGATACGCAGGGCATCGTCACGACGCACCCCTCCTACCTTCTGCGTCTGCCCGACGACGCCACGCGCATCCGCGAAACAGAGCGCTTCAAGGATGACCTTCGACTTGCGCGCTCTCTCATGTCGAAGTGAATTCAAACGGTTTTGTAAGAAACCCGTGCCTTTTCTCGCGGCCTTCACACTGTCATCATAGGCGCTCCGTCAAACCTTCCCTGTCCTGAAGTTCCCTATAATGAGCGCCCGTTTCGGCATTAGTCTGCGCCTGCCGTCCAGCCTGGCGTCCCGGAGTGGTCCGCCTGGCCAATGGGCGTGGCTGTATGCCCCGAGCCCACAAATCTTCGGCTTCGCCTTTCGGACGACCTTTGCCGCCCTTCTGGCTCTGGGAATCGCCATGTGGATGGAACTGGACAGCCCGTCCTGGGCCGCCATGACCGTCTGGGCCGTCGCGCAGACGACACGCGGCGAAAGTCTGTCCAAAGCACGCTGGCGGCTTGTCGGTACCGTGCTGGGCGTGCTTGCGGCGACGAGTCTCATCATCGCTTTTCCTCAGACGCCCTGGCTCTTTTTCCCGGCGATCGCGATCTGGACGGGTCTTTGCGCCGGATTTGCGACATTCGTCAGCAACTTCCGGGCCTATGCGCTTGTTCTTGCGGGATATACCTGCGCCATCGTCGGTCTTTCGGCGATTTCCGATCCCGACAATATCTTCATGATCGCCATGTCGCGCGGCACATACATTGTGCTGGGAATCCTGTGCGAAGCCGCCGTCGGGATTCTTTTCGCAACCAGCCAGGAACGCAACGCAAGACGCATCGTACGGACCAAGCTGCAAACGGCCCTGTCACTCGTTTCCGTCGCCATCGCGGACCTGCTCGACGAATCAGAGGCTGCGCATCGTCAGGCCCGCGACCTCTTCGGCGCCATTCTGCGCGTCAATAGCGATATCGAATACGCCGAGATCGAGATGGGCCCCCATGGGCACGAAGGGGACCATGCCCGCGCCGCCCTGGCGGCCGTCTCGGTGCTGCTTTCCCGTGGTTTCGGCATGGCGACGCGCCTCGCGGCCCTGGATCACGACAGTGAGGATTTCAAAGCTGTCTCACGCAGGACGCAGGAATTTTTGCGCTCTCTGGGCAAGCGCCTCGATAGTGAAGACGATATCGCCGGGCTGCTGGCGGACATCCATGCTCTTGTCGAGGAATGCCGCCACTATGCGGCGCCTTATGTCACGGAAGACGAAACGGAAGTCACGCTGGGACCAATCGACGAGCGTGTGCTGTTCGTCGCCCTGAGCGAACTTCTGCTCGATCTGGACACGGCGATTTCGGAATACGACGCCAGCGGACACCCGGTGCCCCGCGACCATTTCACATTCCGTCTGCAGACCCATCGCGATCCGCGCAACGCTTTCAACAACGGACTGCGCGTCTCTTGTGCGGTCCTTCTGACTGCCCTGGTTTATGAGGTGACGGGCTGGTCCAACGGCCAGACATTCATGACGTTCTCCGCCGTCGTGTGCGGCCTGTTCGCGGCGACGGAAAATCCAGCCATCGCCAGCCTCAAATTCCTCTGGGGCGTGGTCTGGGCGGCGATTGCGGCGGCAATCCTCGTTTTCATCTTCGTGCCGAAATTCGACACATACGAAATGCTGATCGTTGCCTATGGACCGGCGATGTTCCTCGGCGGCCTCGCACGCGGCAACCCGAATTTCGGTCTCCAATCCGCGGCTTACGGCCTGCTCATGCCCGCCATGGTCGGCATCCAGAACCATCATCGCCTCGACGAAATCCAGTATTTCAATGCGACGTCGGCAACAGTGCTCGGCGCCGCGGCCGGCGTTCTCGTCTTCCATACCTTCCTGCCCTTCAACAGCAGGACGGAACGCTTCCGGCTACGGCGCGAAATGCTGTCCGAATTGCGTGGCCTTTGCCACCTGCGGCTCACCCCGGACGTCCGGTTCTGGATCGGACGCAACATCGACCGGTTCGCACGCCTCGTGCGCCACGCCGGGGCCAATCCGGGGGCCATCGTCGAGCGTTATATCCAGGGCACGCTGGCCACCATGACGCTGGGGCTGAACATCATTCGCCTGCGTACGCTGCTGGACCGGGAACATCTGCCCGACTCCGCGCGCCGTCCGATCGAACTGCTGCTCTACCGGCTCGAACATACGCGCGCGCGCCATTCCCAGCCTGCACGCACCGCACGCATTGCCATCCGGCGCCTGCGTCAGCTCGATGGTCTCGAAGCGGACCTCGTCACCCGTCTGGAACTCATGCGCGGCATTTCGTATCTCGTTCTCGTGAATCACGTACTTCAGGAAAACGGCGAATTCCTTGACGAGCGCCGACCTTTCATCGGCCTCGCACGCCAGGCCAAGGCGATCACGTGAGCATGGTCCGCCTCCTGCGTGGCACCCTTCTTCAATTTCGCCACGATCCTTTCCTGGGACCGCCGGAAGACGCGCTTCAGGTCGAAGAAGACGGTGCGGTCATCGTCCGGGGGGGATGCATCGAAAGCGTCGGCCCCTATGACGCCTTGCGCGCGCGCTGCGCGTCCGACATTCCGGAGGACGACCACCGGGGTTGCCTGATCGGCCCCGGTTTCATCGACGCCCATGTCCATTATCCCCAACTTCGGGCCATCGCTTCGTACGGGGAACAACTGCTCAACTGGCTCGAACGATACATTTTCCCGGAAGAAGCGCGCTTCGCCGATATCCGTTACGCCCGAGAGATCGCGCGCTCTTTCATGGATGAGCTTCTGCGCAACGGCACGACGACGGCGGCCGTCTATTGTACGGTTCATCCCCAGTCGGTCGACGCCTTTTTCGAGGAATCCAGCCATCGCAATACCCGCATGATCGCGGGCAAGGTCCTGATGGACCGCAACGCGCCGGAAGCGTTGCGGGATACGGCTCGAACCGGTTTTGACCAATCCCGCGATCTGATCGAGAAATGGCACGGCAACGGAAGGCAGCTTTACGCCGTCACACCGCGTTTCGCCCCGACGAGCACGCCGGAGCAACTGGACGCCGCCGGAAAGCTTCTCGATCTGGCGCCGGATCTTTTCATGCAGACGCATCTGCTGGAAACGAAGGCCGAGGAGGAATGGGTTCGCGCGCTCTTCCCGCGGCGTTCGGGCTATCTGGATGTCTATGATCACGCCCGGCTCGTGCGCCAGCGCTCGATTTTCGGACATGGCGTTCATCTGACGGAACACGACCGCCATCACTGTCACGACGCCGGTTGCGCCATCGCGCATTGCGCGCGTTCCAACCAGTTTCTCGGCAGCGGGCTGTTCGACTTGGCTTCGGCCAAACAGGCGAGCCGCCCCCTACGCGTGGCTCTGGGCAGCGATATCGGCGCCGGTGACAGCCTGTCGCTGCTGCGCGTCGCCAATGAAAGCTACAAGGTCGCGCAGATCCGCGGCCATAAGCTGCACCCGGCGCAGGCCTACTGGCTGGCTACGACGGGAGGCGCGGAAGCGCTGCATCTCGATCATCTGATCGGGGCCGTTCAACCGGGGCGGGAGGCCGATCTCTGCGTTCTCGATCCAAGGGCCACCGAGATCAGCGCCCGACGCGTCGCCCATGCGACGTCATGGAACGACGTTCTCTTCGCGCTTATGATGCTCGGCGACGACCGGCATATCCGGGCCACTTACGTCGCCGGCGAACGCGTTTATCCCTCGGCGCCCTGACGCGCTCACGCGTCCTCGTCGCTATGAGCGATGATCTCCCAGGGAACCGGGGTCTCGCCGAGCCATCTGGCCCGCACGTGATAGGCCCGCGCGATCCGTTCATCCGTCAGAACCTCGTCCGGGCGTCCATCCGCCAGAATCCGGCCTCGCGTCATGAGAACGAGCCGGTCGCAGAACCGCGCCGCCAGCGTAAGATCATGCAGCACGACGACGACGGCGCGTCCCTGCGCGGCGACATCGCGCAAGATCCTCATGACCGACAGGGCATGGGCCGGATCCAGAGCCGCGACCGGTTCGTCCACGAGAATCACACGGGCATCGACGGCCAGGGTGCGCGCCAGAAACATCCTGGCGCGCTCTCCGCCTGAAAGCGAGGATGCCGGGCGATCGGCAAGATCGACAAGGCCCGTCGCCGAGAGGGCGAATCTCACCGCCGCATGTTGTCGGGCCGTCTGCCCCGTCTCCCCCCAGGGCAGGCGGCCGAGCGCCACGAGATCACCCAGCCCCATGCGGGGCGGCGCGCCGCCTTCCTGCGGCATAAAGGCCATGCGGCGCGCTTTCCAGCGGGACTGGGCGGTCGAAAGATCCTGTCCTTCGAGCCGCACCGCTCCGGCATCGACGCGTTGCAGCCCGCAGGCGACACGCAGCAGAGAACTTTTCCCCGCGCCGTTCGGCCCCAGCAATCCGACGACCGCTCCAGGCTCGATCGCCAGATCCGCGCGCTCGATCACGGACCGGCCCTCCAGCGAAACCCGGATGCCCTCCAGCGTGAGGAGGCTCATAACGTGCTCCGGCGCAGCGTAACCACGCGATAGAGAAAGAGCGGCGCTCCAGCCAGCGCGGTCAGCACGCCGATCTGAAGCTCCACGCCCCAGTTGAACGCGCGCACGGCGTCGTCCGCCACCAGAAGCATGATCGCGCCCCCAAGGAAGGACGGAACCAGAAGCCGGGATGGCTGGTAGCCCGTAAGGGGCCTGAGCAGATGCGGAATCACCAGCCCCACGAAACCGATCGCCCCGCTGACCGCAGTACACGATCCGACGGCAAGAGCCACGCCAAGCACGAGCCGGGTCTGAACACCCCGCCAGCCATGCAGGATGAAACCCATGCTCCGGGCGACGTCCTCACCCAGCACCAGCGCATCCAGCGCGCGACCCGTCGACGCCACGAGCACGAGGCCGACCACGGAACCCGGCAGGCAGATGAGAACATGCTGGAACGTCCGGTCCGTCAGCGAACCCATCAGCCAGTGGGCAATCTCGAAGGACGCGTAGGGATTCTGGACCAGATTGAGCGTCAGCGCGGTCAGGGCCGCGAACAGGCTGCTCAACGCCGCACCCGCGAGCAGCAGGACGACCGCGCCGCCCCGTCCCACCAGCCCGACGAGAAGCATGACGGCGATCAGGGCGCCGATCAGCCCACCCAAAGGCAGCATCACGACGGAAAGACGCAGCAATCCGGTATAGAAAACGCACACCGCGCCGAGTGCTGCGCCGCTGGACACACCCAGCACGCCCGGATCCGCCAGCGGATTGCGCAGATAGCCCTGCAAAGCCGCCCCGGAACATCCGAGAACGCCGCCGATCACCACCGCCAGCAGGGCACGCGGCAACCGGAGTTGACCGACGATGGTCGCGGCCACGCTGGACCGCCCGGCCATGATGTCGCACAGGCCATGCCAGGCGGAAATTTCACTCTCGCCATGCCACAATGCGAAACCGAGCAGCACGACCATGACCGCCGCCAGCATGACCGACAGGCCGCGCGAGGACGGATGAGTCATTGCGCCTCCAGCCTCGCATGCGCCGCGCGAAGCCGCGTGACGGCGTCGAGCGTCTGCGGCAGCGCGCAAAGCCAGAGCCGGGCGGGAACATCCAGTTGGTGAGGCGCGGGATAAGCCTGACGCAGAACAGGATTTTCGAGCATGGCCTGAGCGAGGGAATATCCCTTGGCGCTTCGATCGATCACGAGCAGATCGGCGCGGTTGGCAATCAGCGCTTCGAGCGGCACGCCGTTCGCGCCCCTGAAAACGGACTGCTCATCCGCCATGTTCCGAAATCCCCCCAGCGTCAGCACTTCGTCGGCAAGCGAGCCTTTATGCACGACGAAACCATGGGCTTCATAAACCAGCGCGGTCAGCCTCCGATCTGCCGGCATGGTCCTTTGGAGTTGCGCCAGCCTTGCGCGAAACGGGGCGATGATGGCCTCGGCCCGATCTTCACGCCCGATGGCGCGCGCGACGATCCGGATCTGCTCGGGCACGTCGGCCAGGCTTTCGGCAATCGGTAGATCGACCGTCTTCAACCCGGCCTGCCGCGCGATGGCGGTCGCCGCGACAGCGGTGAACGGGCTGGAAAACACGACATCCGGCTGGCGCGCCAGCACCGCCTCTCCCGTCGGTCGCATCGACGGGAGACCGCGAGCCAGTTCGCACAACACCGTATTCGCACAATCCGCAGCCAACGGGCTGAGACCGACGATGTCGGACCGGTCCGCCAGCATGAAGATGATCTGATCCGCACAGAGATTGAGCGACGCGATGCGGTGCGAGGCCGCCAGAGCGCTTCCGCCTCCTGAGAGGCCAGGGCCCAGCAGGAGAACCGCGCCCAGCACGATCGCCTTCACCACTCCCGGCCTCCTTGCGATACCGGCCCTGCCCCGCACGGCGTCAGTACCCGAGCGTGAACCCGGCATAGGCGGCGCGCCCCGGCTGAAGATATCCGACGGGGTTTTCATACTGGCGGTTCAGCAGATTATCGGCACGCGCATAGACCGTAACGAAGCGATTGATCTTGTAGTCCGCCGCGATGTTGATCGTGAAATAGCCATGCCCCTTCACGCAGGTGGACTTGCAGTCCGGGATCATGCCGAAACGGTCGAGATCACGCCAGCCGCTGACATAGAGCATGGTGGAGGAAAAAGTGAGATTCCTGATGATCTCCCAGCGCGTGATGAAGCTGAATTTGTGATGTGGAATACGCGGAACCGACGCGGACTGCGCCGATGTGTATTTCGTGTTCCGCGTATCGGTCCACGTATAGTTCAGATTGAAATCGAGATCCTTGCGCGGCGCCCAGCGCAGGAACGATTCCACCCCATGCGAGCGCCCTTTCGAGACGTTGACGAGCGTGGTGTTGTAGCAGCCGCCCGGCCCGCCCGCGCAGCCCGTCTCGATCATGTTGTTGATATGGTTCTCATACCAGGTCGCGCCGAAGCTGACCGTATCATGCGCGAGCTTCTGCTCGATCCCCGCATCGTATCCAAGAAGGCGCTCGCCGCGCAGATCGGGATTGCCGAGAAAGCTGCCGTAAGGGCTTGGATAGCTGACGAACAGCCGCTCCAGCGACGGACCGTTGAAACCGCTGCCGCCGCTGGCCTTGAGGATCGTGCCGGTGCCCGGAATATGGATGGCGGGCGCGGCGCGCCACGTCACATGGTTGCCGTAACGCGAATTGGAATCATAGCGGATATTGGCTGCGCCATAGAGAATATGGGCGTAATTGCCCTCGTACTGCCCGTATCCCGCGTTGGTGTCGATCGACTTCGAGACGGCCGTAGCGCCGCCGCTGTTATTCTGCGTGAGCATGTCGTGAAAATGCTCGGCACCGACCAGGACCTTGCCGAAAGCGCCGAGATCGGTCGTACCGTGCCAGTCGATTTTCACGCGTCCACCCGAGTAAAGATTGGGCGTCGAATATTCCGCCCCGCTCAGATAGCGGTTGCGATAGGTCGTGTAGCCCAGTCCGATGATCTGATCGAACTTCCCGTTGAAAGACGACAGATGCGCCGTGCCGCGCACGACAGCTTCGTTGAGATTGTTCTGATCGCGATAATTCGCCGGAACATAGGCATAGGAGTACGGCGCGGTATCAGTCACGCCATAGGCGGTGGACGGATAAAGATATTTGCTCTGCGTCAGATGCGCCGTCAGGCCGAGATCAAAGTTATGCGTCACGTCATAACCGAGCCGTATATTCGCCGAACGGTTGTCGTTGCGGGAGTCCGGCACCTTGCCATCGCCACGCAGCGACTTCGGCACGTTCGGCACGCCGCCGACGCGCGTATGCGACAGAAAGACCGAGTAGTGGAATCGATTTCCAAAAGCCGCGCCCGTCGCGCCGATCGTCTGGTTGAACGTCGCAAACGATCCGCCCTCGATACGGACGATCGGCTTGAAACGTCCCTCGCCTTTGACGCTGGTGATATCGATCACGCCAGCCATCGCATCCGCGCCGTACAACCCGCTCTGCGGCCCGCGCAGCACTTCGATGCGACCGATCCCGTCGGTCAGAAACTGCGCGGCATCGAACGCACCGGTATAATTGCTGGGATCGTTGATATCCATCCCATCCATACGGACCTTGACCTCATTCGAAGCCGTGCCGCGCATGAAAATCGACGTCGTGGCTCCGGGGCCGCCCGCGCGAACGACGTTCATGCCCGGTTCGGTGGCGAGCACGTCGCTCAGCGTCCGGCGCTGCTGTGTCTGGATTTCCTTTTCCGTGATGATCGAGACGGTCGTGCCGATCTCATCGACCTTCACCGGATGACGCGCGGCGCTGACGGTAATCAGTTCACGACCATCGGGGGTCGTGGAGGACACATGGTTCGCAGATACTGCTTTCGTCGGATGAGGGCTCGCAGAAGCGGGTGCGGTCGTATTGACTGTCGTTTCGGCGGCATGAGCCGCTTGGGCCATGAGCGCGGGAAGCGCGGAAGACGCAAGAAGGCCGGGAACAAGCAGACGGGAGGCCAGAAGGCGCTGGCGAACGGACATGCGGGGATACCTCGCGACAGAAAACCACGTTGCCACGAGAGCCTCCGCCTTCGGCCCGAAAGCCACAGACAGACGCGAATCAGAACCCCCCGTCCGATCCTTCCCGGTTACAACCATGCTGATGGCAGGTTTCCTGGCTCGCGACGTCACATCGTGCTTTTCGTCTTCCCGGCTCTGTCAGACCAGTGACGCGTGCCGGACCGGCACGAAGAAAACACGACTACCGCTTACAGTTGCGGGGGCAGCCGGGGCTTGCCGGACACAGTCCGTCCCCGTTCCCTTTTACCCTCTCCCGCGGGAAGAGGCACCATCGCGGCCTCCTTATGAAACTCCCTCTCCAATGTAAACGGCGTTCTCCTGGCGCGTCTGCAAATCATGTAATAACTGTGCCCTCTTCCACACATTCCGACGCAGAGGCAGTGTGCGTGGACGCAGCGGCACCGGTTGCCAGTTGACATAGGCAACGTCATGCAAGGCAGGCACGGGGACGTCCTGCCCGTGCCATTTCAGCCAGACGGCCGCGCAAAGCGCCGCATCCTCCAGAGCTGAATGCTGGCTACCCTGCCTCCGCAGACCCAGCCGTTCGGCGCAGGCCGACAATGTCGCCGGTTTGAGGCCCCGTTTCCGCGCAAGGTCCAACGTGCATTCGGCCGGCAGAGGCGGAAAATCCACATGCCACTCCTGAAACGCCCGCATCAGGATGCCGATGTCAAAAGCGGCGTTGTGGCACACGATCCCGTCGGCTCGCTCAAGAAAGCGAACGATGTCCGCGATATGCGCCCCGAAAAGAGGCTGATGGCGGAGCGTCCAGTCGTCCAGCCCATGCACGCGCAACGCCTCGGTCTGCGAGGTCTTCAGAGGATCGAAGATAAGCGAGATCGTGGCCCAATGCGGGCGGCCGTCTTCAAGCCTATCGAGGCGCAACATGCCGAGACTGACCACGCGGTCGCTCGATCTGAGTCCGGTCGCTTCCACGTCCAGAAAAACAGGGCATCGGAAAGCGGCTGGTGTGATCGTGTCCAACATAGGTCTTTGACTTTACCTGCTTTATCGACCCCGTAGGCTCACTGCGCGATCGGCTTCGCCGAACGGTGCCTGAAATGGGATTGCGCGGCTGCAATCTCATGACGTCGAGAGAAAAAACGGCCAGATGGCAAAAAAATCCCAGGTTCAAGGAAGCGCGAGTCATTCCGCGCCTTCTCCGCGAACCGCATACTGACGGGCATAAGCGGAGAGCTGCTGCACGCGATGCGTAATCGCCGCCACATCGAAAGGCTTGAGCGAAATCGAAACATGATTTTCCGTGTCGATCCCGGTTTCCACCAATTCTCCCCAGTATCTTAGCCCCATCTGCGTCGCGAGGGCGAGTGTACAAGGGTTTTGATGATGTTCGGGCACGAGTTCACACACAACGGTTCCGGGACGACACCATGCGAGGTTGGCCATTCCCGCGCCGAGTGAACCCACGACCAGTCGAGCCTGAGCGAATAAATGAACCTGCTCTCGAACACTCAAAGTTTCCGGGCTCACAACCGTCAACCCAAGACGCGCCAATGCGTCCGTCAATTCGGATTCATTGCTCATCGACCGATTGGTGGCGTCTCCGCGTCTGATAAACAACTCGAGATTCTGAGGCTCATGACCTGTTATGCCCATTTCTTTCGCCAAAGCCCTATAGGCCGCAGCCGAAATGGGAGAAAAGGCAAAATCCGCGGTGCCGCGCACATAATCCGTATAAAGAGCCCTCTTGAAACAGTACTGTTTTCCGTCCTGAACAATTTCCTGATTTTGAAATGCGAATTTTTCTGCCCTCAGCATTTCTTCCTGCCATGGATAAACCGGGGGCAGGATGAGATTGCCTTTGAAATTCTGCGTTCTCAAAGTGAAAAGCGTGGGGACGGTGTGCGCGAGCCAATGGTAGTAATTTTTATGCCAGTGATCAAAAGTCGCAGCCATGACAGTTTGACCACGTGGGGCCAGAACGAGATCCTGCGGCCGGATCGTCAGGTTCGTGACCAGATCAGGAGCCTGCAAGTATGACGTATCCACAATGGGGCGACCATTCTGGATAAAGACCATCAACGACCGATCAAGAATAACGTCATGCAGTTCATACTGCCGTATCGTTACCGGCTGCGTTTTCCACGCACGAAAGAGAGAGTGAGTCCCATCCGATAAAACGCCGTCGCACACCAAAAGCGGCGGACGGGACTCATTGTTTTCAAGTTCCACGATACGTTTCGCAGCCGTCATCAACAGAAGAGGCTCATCGGCGGCCTTCCTCCTGCGTCCGATTTTTTGTGCGACCCGCCTCAGGAAACTCATAACGTCTCACCGTCTCGAATTTTATTCGTTTTATAAAAAACCTTGTATTTCATGAGTTTTTTCAAATTTATGAGATCAGGAACCTGCGACTGCCGCCTGTTCTCTCATTTTTTAAATGGCTACCCATGCGAGTTCAAGAAGCAGACCCAACGGCCATCGAGATCAGGCCGGAATTCAAACACGAACTCACAGGGAGGTGGCTCTGCTTCCGCGCAGGGATTTACGTGTCCTGATGACTGGATTCTGGTATCACCTCTCTGGGTACTGCATCGAGCATGGGCGTCAAACTGCCTTTTTCCCGACGCCTTGAGACGCGGGCGGACCTTGATGGCATGATGCTGATGACGGAGGCAGGCTATGATCCGCACACGGCGCTGAGCCTGTGGCGGAAAATGACCAGCTTACGGGGCCAGACGGGAAAAGAAGGACTGGTACAGTTCTTTTCCGATCCCCCCAATGACGCCGACCGTCAGGAGGCGGTTGAGGCACGAATGCCGCAGGCAATGGCTGCGTATAGGCAAGCGACCTCACTCTGAAAGTCAGCACAACCCATTATGGACTGTCGGTTGTGCTGGAGCGCCTGTTGTTACGAATCGACCAGCTATAGATCGGTTGCGAAATGCGCCGTGCAACGAAGACGAAAACAGGTCGAAGCAGTCTGCCGATCTGCTCGTCCAGCTTGCGAGACGTTGGGGACGAAAGCGGGAATAACCGTTCAGCCATCCTCGATATCGCATCAGCTTCGACGAACAACATACAATTTTCGACGAAGGCCCCGATGCCGCCAATTGCGACCGCCTGTATCATCAGTGATGAAACTGAAAATATATCAACATTGGTATGCCAATCCTGAAACTCGGGAAAGCAGATCATCATGATCACGGCGCCAACCATGAAACCGGATAGCGCAACAAAGCCTTTCGCGATGAGCACGGCGGTGGCCTTCAATAAGAAGGCGAAGGGAAATGCTGTGCGTGAGGCGATTCCATAGACAGAAAGAACACAAAGAATGAGACTCTCGAAGCAAAGAAGAGCGACGTAACCGCTAGTCAGCAACTCGAACTCCTCAACCGGCTCGGAGAAGAAATTTTCGGTCCAGAGAAGTGCTTTGAGCGCGTTCGATGCCATGGCACTTTGATGGATACGTAATTCGTGGGCGGCGATCGATAGTATAACGCACGCGGCAAGCGGCACGACAAACGAGTAGACGAGCGCTTTAGCCTGTCCCGGTCGATGTTTCGGGATGAAGATGAGAAAAGCTAGTTGCATCCACAACAGGAACGTTACAGTCATTATGCCGCCGGCATGATTGTGGCCATCACCGTTAGGGTTTGATGAATATTCTGAGACTTCCGCCAGAAGAACTGAACCAACCAATACAACAAAAACAAAAAATATTCCCAAAACCCTCTTCATACTAGCTCCCACGAAATTCTGATTGACCTTATATATACCTTCCATCTGAGGACCATGACTCCCTTGACATCTTTTCCCGCAATCTCGGAAAGGAAATATCAAGCGGCGGCTCCGAACCTCCTTTTCTCAATGAGACGAAAATATTTTAGGCGCTGACACCGTGTTGTCTGGTTTCGATCGCATGATGGAAGCGCAGACTTCTCCCGACAGCGGAGAAGACCATAAAGCCATCCTTGCTCACCGCGCCTGCCCTCCTTCTGACCTTGGCAGCGTGTTCCGGACATATCTCCGATCCCGGTCGCTTTCCATTCGTGCATGTCGCGGTGAAGGATTGGGCGCAACGGGCCGCTTTAGGCGTGCTTTACGATCTGAGTAATTGCCGTGGCGTCAGGCAGGAACGAGACATTATTGACGGCGACATTCGACGCGAAATCATGGATACATTGGCGACTATTATCCTTCTCGCGCACAGGGAGACTACTGATGAGCAGTGACAACAGGACGACCGACGACCGCGAAATCATACAGATATCTCCGTGTGATGGCTGGGTATTCAGACACGCGAATGAGCATCGGGCGGACAGCATTTATCCGGTTGCCGCATGGGCGCTTTTATCGAGCGGTGTAGTGGTCGGACTGATTCCGGTGTCCAACGCGAGGGACAACCACGGCAGAGCTAAATTGGTGTTCCCTCCTCCACTTGAAGGAACGTATCAGCGACTTTCCGAGCCCGCGAAGGCGGGGACGAGTGACTGACAACCAGGCGACAGATGACCGGGAAGATGAATATCGTCGTCACGCCAGACCTTCACGACAGACCGAACTGTCATCAATGCTCCCTGCCACCTGTTGCGGCAGGGAGAAAGGGCGGGGTGGCAGGCAGGCCCGGCACCGGGGCGGCCATCGGCGGCTTCCGGGCCGGATAGGGACGCAGCTCCTCGTAGATTGAGCCAGCAATGCGCCTCTTCTTGTTCAGGTAATTTGGGATCAGTTTTTTAAGAAGGGAATCTCCTTTTGTCATGAACTGATCCTGAGGCCGCCGTGGCGCTGGCCACCCCCCGGCCCGAATGATATCTCCCTGATTTCGCATGTCTTCCATGACCATGCGATCGTCATCGGTCAGGCGATCCCATATGGCACGAGCCTCAGCGTAAAGGTCATCGATCATCGACAGTAGAACAGGGATATGGCGCGGCTTGATCAGCCCATAACCATCCAGAATCCAGGAGAGACGTCCGATCGGTTTTTGCACACCCAGGATATGATTGAGCTCTCCCGAACCGACCAGATAGAAGAGTGTGCCCGTGTAGCCTTTGACCGGAATGGGCAGGCGTCTGGCTCGGACTTCCTGTTCGACCCAGGCCATCTCCAGCAACAGTCGGCCGTCGGGCCTGTCATTGGTCAGCGGGCATGGGCCCAATGCGGCGCGCAGATCGGCGATCGCCGACAGGATGTCGGCGTATTCCTCCTCGATCCCGGGTCCCATGATTGCCGGCGTGATCGTGATCATGGTCCGCCGTGCTCCGCGATGTTACCCATTGTGTTGAGCGCCGGTGCGAATTGCGATCCGCCGCCAGTCATGGACCGCTCGAAGTTAAGCAACTCCGTGCCGTCCGCGGATTGGTAGATGACGTTTTCGGCGGCGGGATTGATGGTCGAGATGACGACGCTCTGGGTCTCGGTCAGTTGGCCGCGATAGACGGCATTGGCCTGATTGTAGCAGGGCAGCGCGAGATGGTTCTTGATGCCGAGGCTGTCCCACGCGCCCTCCACCGGATCCCGGAAACGCGTCTGCATCTCCTGGAATGTCGGCTCGTCCATCCAATACGGACTGTCGGCGCCCTTCGGCCAACCTTCAGAGCTGAATCCATACATGCTGTCGCCCTCCTGATAATCGGCGTTGCGGAAGCCGTTGCCAGAATTGAGAATCTGCTTCTGTTGATTCAGGTCCCATCCAGCGGCCTGCAACTGCTCGGCCGCTTCAACGTTTTCAGGCGGGAGTTCGCTGATATCCATCCGCTCGACATCCAGCCCATCTGGTCGGTGCGGCTTGAAATTTTCTATCGATACCCTTGCTCCTGCCGGGACTTCAGGTTCGTCGCTGAATGGCTTGGGCGTCGTTTCAGGCGGGGGAGTGACCTCGCCTCCTCCTGAAATACACGCTCCACCCGCCCGCTCCTCCATGGCGCGTCCCAGCGAGCCGACAACAGTCGTTGACGCATAGAAGAAGAAAGAGTTGATCTTAGGCACGGACAGGATCAGCGCAATTGCCCAAAACGCTTCCTGTATTCGGCGGGGGTCACGCCCAGATGATGCTGGAACACTCTTCGCAGAATCCTGACAGATCCGAAACCTGCTGCGGCTGCCACAACTTTTGGCGGCTTTCGTCCGTCTTCAAGCAGGCCGCGAGCGATGGCAAGACGCGTCTGTTCGACCCATCGGGCGGGTGACAGCCCCGTTTCCTGCGCGAAGAGGCGCGTCACCTGCCGACGCTCCAGCGTCATCATTTCCGCCATTGCCTTCACACTGTATTCAGCATCCGGCTGCTGCATGATCCGGCGTTGCAGAGACTGCAATACCGACCGCCCGGCCGGAGACAATTCTCTCTGCCGACTATATTGCAACTGACCGCCGGGCCGTTTGTAGAAAAGCACGAGTTGCCGAGCGACATCACGGGCGATCCGTTCGCCCAGATCTTCGCGCACCAGCGCGAGTGCCAGATCAAGACCGGATGACACACCGGCTGCTGTCCGCAGGGCGCCTTCCTCCCGCACGATTGCATCCGCATCCACGGTGACGGCGGGAAACTGCTGTCGGACGCTGTCCACATCAGCCCAGTGCGCGGCGATGGTCTGTCCATCCAGCAAGCCGGTTTCCGCAAGGGGAAAGACGCCGCCACAGATCGAACCGAAACGACGGGCGCGGGGCGCTTCCTGCCGCAGCCAGCCGGTCAAAACCGGATCGGAGGGTCTTGTGGCGGCGTCAGGCGATCCCGCCACCAGCAACGTGTCGACGCATCCGGTGCCGACGTCACTCAGCAGCAGGTCGGCCCGCAGGCTGAAACCACAGGAACTCCGGATGTCCCTCTTCCCCCCGACAATGACAGACCGGTAAAGCGGCCTGCCATGAAGGGTATTGGCCTCCGCGAAAACATCGGCTGGACCGGCTATATCCATCAACTGGACACCATCACTCGCCACAAAGACAATCAGAAGTTCGGTCATCCTGTTTCCGGTTCTCGTTCAGCCTGCCATGCTTCCGGTTTCCGTGTAACGCTGATGCCAGGCAAGAGCTGTCGGCAGGTGGTGGGGAATATGCTGGCCGAAGCTGTGCCGACGGGCCTGCTCGAAATAGTCCTGCAGAGCTGGCCTGAAATCAGGATGCGCGCATTTGTTGATAACCTCCCGCGCCCGTTCAACCGGAGCAAGCCCGCGTAGGTCCGCAAGTCCCTGTTCGGAAACGATGATCTGCACGTCCTGGAGGATATGGTCGGTATGGGGCACCATCGGCACAAAGGCGGATATTTTACCACTCCTGGCAGTCGATGGAGAGACGAAGAGAGACAGGAACGCATTGCGTGCGAAATCACCGGAGCCACCTATGCCGTTCTGGATGCGTGATCCCATGATGCAGGTGGAATTGACGTTGCCGTAGATGTCCGCCTCGATCATGCCATTCATGGCGATGATTCCGAGGCGTCGGATCAGTTCGGGACTGTTGCTGACTTCCTGCTGGCGCAACACGATTTTCTGGCGGAAGAATGCGGCATTGTCATTGATACGATGCGCCGCTTCCGGACTTAGGGAAAAGGAGGAAGCCGATGCGACCTTCATGCGCCCGCTTTCCAGCATGGACAGCATGCCGTCCTGAATGACTTCGCTGAAGCCGGTCAGATTGTCAAACCGGCTCGCATTCAGACCTTCCAGCACGGCATTGGCGATATTTCCAACACCACTCTGGAGCGGGAGCAGTGATGGCGGAAGCCGTCCGTGCTTCACCTCGTGTTCGAAGAATGCCATGACGTGCCCGGCAATCTGCCGCGCGGTCGTGTCCGGCTCGGCAAAGGGTGCGTTACGGTCCGGCTCGTCCGTGATCACGACGGCGGCGAGACGGTCGAGGTCGATCGGAAGTGTATTGCTTCCGATGCGATCCCCCGGACGCATCAGCGGAATGACCTGCCCGTCCGGCGGCATCCGCGCGTCACCCCATATGTCGTGGATCCCTGCAAGCTCCGGGTTCTGCCAGGTATTGATCTCGATGATGATTTTGTCCGCGAGCTGCACCCATGTGGGGCTGTTGCCGACGGAAGAACTGAGAATGAGCTGTCCGTCCGGTGTGACGGCGACCGCTTCGATAATTGCGACATCAGGCCTGCCAAACTGTCCCTGCCGTGCCTTATGAGCCACCTGTCCGAGATGCATGTCGAGATAGAGCGTACTGCCTTCGTTGATCCGCGTCCGCATCGTGGTGTCGCCGTTGTAGGGACAGCGAAACGCCACGCCGTTGACCCTGGCGAGAGCGCCATCGAGTTGCGGCCCCGTCGAGGCTCCGGTCAGGAGCCGCACCGTGAAGGGTTCGCCAGAGGCATGTGCCGTTTCCATATGCTGAGCGAGGGCTTCCGGCACCGCCTTGGGGTATCCCGCGCCGGTAAAGCCACTCGTGGCGATGACATCTCCATTCCGGATCAATGCTGCGGCCTCTTCAGCCGTCATGATGTGATCCAGAAATGTCTTGTTACGGATACGGTCTTTCATGGACTGCTTTCATCGGGGTGTTTCTCACGTCACTCATGATGAGAACCAGGCGGCAGAGACGGCAACGGGAATGATGGCCCGACGAAGGTGTGTTATGGACCGGATTCGGACATTTCACGCCACATGCCTGTGATCTTCTGTCGTTACCGCCATGGATCCAGCAGGAGAGATCGGCAGTCGTTTGAGCCCTCTGAGAGTTTCTGGTCGTCGGACAAGTCCTGACAGGCTGCTGAATTGCCATTCGGTCACGATGTCCGCTATTGCGCATGCAACTGATTGCAGCGTAGGGCCAACGTGAAGGCGACTGTCGCCTGCCTGGTTTGGGTTTCTTGAGCAGGCAGGCGGATCAGGGGGCAGACGGACGGTCCGGTTTTGATGTTCCGGTCAGTCAGAACGGAGAGCGTATCGTTAAATCCACCTTTGCCTGACGCGGCGACAAAAGCCAGTGTGCCAAGATGTTTTCTACTTGGGAGCCATCCGAAGGGTGATTGCTGGCCCATGCGACAACACCGTCGGGACGAATGAGCAGGGCGCATAAGCCCATGCGATCTTTTGCATCGACGGCGATATAGGAAAGCCGGTGCTGATAGCGAACACAGAGCTCCTGCAAGCAAGGATTTCCGTCGAAGTCGAGCAGCAGCGCTTTCCCTCGTCGAAGATGTTCGTTCAGACGTCTTCCGTCGTTTAGCCTGAAATCGGGTGCACTGCGCGCCACCAGGGGATGATCGTCACTCAGATCGTAGCGCAAGCCAATTCCCCACACCCGTTCGGCCATATAGGTTGCCCCATCCCGCGTCGCAGCCAGGTCATGCACAATGGCTCGCAATGCACGGGAACCCTGATCTGGCCGCATCAGCGCGACCTGCGCGCGGGACCAGTCAAGGACCTGCTCTGCGACCGGACGTCTTTCATTCTGGTAGCTATCCAGCAGGGCCGGGGCGGCGTCCCCAAGTATTGTTGACGCCAGCTTCCACCCCAGATTCATCGCATCACCGAAACCGAGGTTAAGGCCCTGCCCACCCAGAGGCGAATGAATATGGGCTGCGTCACCGGCCAGAAGCACCCGCCCCTTTCGGTAATCAGAGGCGAGAAAAGCCCGATCGGTCCAGGTCGTCGCAAGGCCGAGCGCCCTGACCTCAACATCGCTTCCAGAGATGCGCCGCAGGACCGTTTGTATGTGATCGCGTGTGAGCGCTCGGTGCCTGTGACAGACTCCTTCATCGAATTCGACCATCCTGATCATGTCAGGGGGGTCAAAGATGTAGGTTCCAGTCGGCGTGTCATGATGGCCGGCGGGGAGGATGCGCGGATCGGCAAGCTCCACCCTGGCGAAGTACCCCGTGAACTCGGGGTCCGTCCCGGTGAAGCCGAAGCCTGCAGCTTTCCGGACGCTGCTCCGTCCGCCATCGCAGCCGACAAGCCAGTTTCCCCGAAAGACCTTATCGTCCGCCCGGACACTGACATCTTTATCCGTAGCGTGAATTTCTGAGACAGATATCCCGTAACTGACCACAACCCCCAGTGTCAGGGCGCGATCTTTCAGGACCGCTTCAATGCTTTCCAGATCGGCAGCCATAGGGCTGATCGTGGACGGCAGACGATGAGCCCACTGCGTTTGATCAATCTGATCCATAAAAAGTCGATGCCCGCGAAATGTCCGGCAGGCTGACGTGTCTGCCTCATCCACGACGCAGCGGATGCGATGTCCCGTTCCGGGATACGCGCTTTGAGAGGCATCAGCAGGCCGCGCCGGTCAAAAATTTCCATCGTCGCGACGGAAAGGCCGCGTAATCCGAAAGGAGCGCGCTTCAAGGACGTGCTGGCATCGCTCGCCTGCTCGAGGATCTGCACCGAACACCCAGCCAGCGCCAGTTCGCAGGCCAGAAAAAGACCAACGGGCCCTGCACCGATAATCAGGACATCGCAGGTCGCAAAGAGGGGATCAGACATTCTTCTACTCCGGGGTCATCGTCCGACCGGAGCGTTTCTCGGACCTGAGCCCCGCTGGGACGAACGGACGAGTACTTGCAGTACCTTTCGTTCGTCGCGGGGGTCTCAGGCACGAAGCCAAAGACCAGAGCTTCCATTACTGGAAGGACTTGGGCTTACCAGACCAAGCCTGCCTTTTCCGACGCACTCTTTCTAGCGCTGCGGCCCTCCCGGCACAACAGATGCAGGGTCACGGAGAGACGACCGTCGCTGAGCAGCAGGATGTACCTCGGTATGGGACGGTCACGACGCGCTGAACCGGAAGCTCTACCTGATCCCATGTCAGGCACATCCGCCCGGATCACCAGTTTGAAGACGTTCGGCAGAAGGAACAACGTCCGTCGGCCATCTCGTCAAACCACACCTTGCCGAGGAGCTCCGGGGTGATTGGAGCATCGAAAGATTCAGTCGTAAGGGCCTGATTTTATTTATATTTTAGGAGTATATTGGCGGAGGGGATGGGATTCGAACCCACGATACGACTTACATCGTATAACGGATTAGCAATCCGCCGCCTTCAGCCTCTCGGCCACCCCTCCGCCTTGAGGGACGCTGCTTTTGGGCAGCGTTTGCTGAGACGCTTTTAGGGGGGAACAACCGGGCCGTCAAACCCCCCTCGGGCTCTTTTTTATGCCCCTACTCGGCGAGAATTTTGCCGAGAAGCTCGTTGACCAGCGCAGGATTACCCTTGCCCTTCATGGCCTTCATCGTCTGGCCGACGAAGAAGCCGAACAGCTTGTCCTTTCCGGACTTGTACTCGGCGAGCTTGTCGGCGTTCGCGGCCAGAATATCGCGAATCGCGCTTTCGATCGCGCCCGTGTCGGTGACCTGACGCAATCCCTTGCGTTCGACAATGGCGGATGCGCTCTCGCCCGTCTCGAACATGTCTTCCAGGACTTCCTTGGCAATCTTCCCGTTGATCGTGGAATCCTTGATCAACGCCAGAAGCTCGCTCAGTCCGGACGCATTCACCGGGCTTTCCTCGATCGACTTGCCGGTCCGATTGAGCGCGGCGAAGAAATCACCAAGCATCCAGTTCACAGCCAGCTTCGGATCGCTCGCTTTTGCGACCTGTTCGTAGAAATCGGCGACCGTCTGTTCCGCCGCCAGAACACCGGATTCATACCGCGAAACGCCGTACTGCGCTTCAAGCCGCGAACGCTTGGCTTCCGGCAATTCCGGCAATGCCGCCCTGAGGGCGTCGACCCACTCACGCTCGATCACCAGCGGCAGAAGGTCTGGGTCCGGGAAGTATCGATAGTCGTGTGCGTCTTCCTTGCTGCGCAACGAACGGGTTTCGCCCCTGGCGTGATCGAACAGGCGCGTCTCCTGATCCACGGTGCCGCCAGCTTCCCAGATCTCGACCTGACGCTGCGCTTCCACTTCGATGGACTGCATCACGAAACGGATGGAATTGACGTTCTTGATCTCGCAGCGCGTCCGGAACGGCTCGCCCGCTTTACGGACGGACACATTCACGTCCGCGCGCATGGAGCCCTCTTCCATGTTGCCATCGCAGGTGCCGATATAGCGCAGGATCTGGCGAAGCTTGCGCAGATAGGCGCCAGCCTCTTCAGGGGAACGGATATCGGGCTCGCTGACGATTTCCATCAGCGCCACGCCCGCGCGGTTGAGATCGATGAACGACCGCGTGGGGTCCTGATCATGCAGGGACTTCCCGGCGTCCTGCTCAAGATGCAGCCGGGTGATGCCGATCTCGCGTTCCGTGCCGTCGGAGAGTTCAACCAGAACCTTGCCTTCACCGACGATCGGATGCGCGAACTGGCTGATCTGGTAGCCCTGCGGCAGATCGGCATAAAAGTAGTTCTTCCGATCGAACCGGCTTTCCAGATGGATCGTCGCGTTCAGACCCAGCCCGGTCCGCACGGCCTGAGCCACGCATTCCGCGTTGATGACCGGCAACATGCCCGGAAAGCCCGCGTCGATCAGGCTGACATGCATATTGGGTTCGCCGCCATAGGTAGCCGACGCGCCCGAGAACAGCTTGGCATGGCTGATAACCTGCGCGTGGACCTCAAGACCGACCACGATTTCCCATGTGCCTGTAGCACCTTCGATCCGGTAGCTCACGCTGCGCTCCCCGCAAACAGGGCGGGTCTGTGCGTAAAGCCCGCCGCCTTCTCCATGACACGGCCCGCAGCGAACAGCGTCTCTTCCTCGAAATAGCGCCCGATCAACTGAAGCCCGAGCGGCAATCCCTTCGAGTCCAGGCCCGCGGGCAACGACAGGGCCGGAACGCCCGCGAGACTGGCAGGAACCGTGAATACGTCGTTCAGATAGACCTGCACCGGATCGGTCGGTTTTTCGTCATGCGCGAACGCCGCCGACGGCGCCGTGGGCGTCAGAAGGACATCGACCTTCTCGAAGGCCGACAGGAAATCGCGCTGAATCAGCGTGCGGATCTTCTGGGCGCGCAGGTAATAGGCGTCATAATAACCCGAGGACAGCACATAGGTGCCCATCAGGATGCGACGACGCACCTCTTCGCCGAAACCGGCATGACGCGTTGCTTCATACATCATATCCAGACTGTCAGCCGGGACGCGTTCGCCAAATCGCACGCCGTCATAGCGGGCCAGATTGGAGGACGCTTCAGCAAGCGCCGCGATGTAGTAGGTGGGGAGACCATATTTCGTGTGCGGCAGGGAAACCTTGACCGTCTCCGCCCCGGCATCACGGAGCCACGCAATCCCCTGCTCCCACAGCGCCTGGATCTCGGCTGGCAGGTCCTCGGAGCGGTATTCCTCGGGAATCCCGACTTTCAGGCCCTTGACCCCACGCTCCAGCGCGTCCACGTATCGCGGCACGGCGAGATCGACGGACGTGCTGTCTTTCGGATCGAACCCGGCCATGGCTTCGAGCATGAGCGCGCAATCCTCGAGCGTGCGCGCCATCGGACCGGCCTGATCGAGCGAACTCGCAAATGCGATCGTGCCAAAACGCGAGCAACGCCCATAGGTCGGCTTGACGCCGGTAATCCCGCAGAACGACGCCGGCTGGCGAATGGAGCCGCCGGTATCGGTGCCTGTCGCACCCAGAACCATGCCGGATGCAACCGCTGCCGCCGACCCACCCGAGGAGCCGCCGGGGACGAGCTTCTTGTCGTCGCCAGCCCGTTTCCACGGATTCGTCACGGAACCGAAAGCCGATGTCAGATTTGTCGAACCCATGGCAAACTCATCGAGGTTGAGCTTGCCGAGGAACACGGCGTCTTGCTTGAGAAGGTTGGCGGTCACCGTGCTCTCATAGGGTGGCACGAAATGCCGCAGGATGTTGCTGCCCGCCGTCGTACGGGTGCCATCCGTGCAGAACAGATCCTTCACACCCAGAGGAATGCCACATAGCAGCCCCCCCTCGCCTTTCGCCAGTTGCTCGTCCGCCGCCTTGGCCGCCAGACGGGCCTGATCAGGGGTCGTCGTGATGAAGGCGTTGATGTCGCCGTCGAGCTTTTCGATCGTGGAAATATGGTGGTCCACGAGTTCGACCGCGGAAATCTCCCGCTTCGCCAGGGCTTCGCGCGCGGCGGCCAGTGTCATGTCACGCATTATTCGACCACCTTCGGCACGGTAAAGAACGCATCGGCGCGATCGGGCGCGTTGGAGAGGACGGCTTCGCGTTTGCCGCCATCCGTCACGACGTCCACCCGCAGGCGCGGCTTGGCAAGACCGGTGCCGATCATCGGTGGCACGTCGGTGATATCGACTTCATTGAGTTGCTCGACCCAACCGAGAATCCCGTCAAGCTCCTGGCGGAGCCCTTCCGCTTCCTGATCATCGAGGCCTATCCGGGCCAATTTGGCGATGCGCCTGACCGTGCGCGTGTCTAACGACATGAAATAGCCGACTTTCCTGATTTTCTGCGGATAATCCTGGCATCCCAGGGCATGAACAGACCATAACGCCTTCCCATGCCTCTGTTCAATCCGCACACACTCCGAGCCTCCATCCCTCCGGGAGCCCGCGTCCTCGGTCTCGACCCCGGCAGCAAGACCATCGGCCTCGCCCTGACCGACGTTTCGCTGACCCTTGCCTCTCCCTATCTCGGCATCCCGCGCCGCAAACTCGGGGAAGTCGCGAAGACTCTTGCCGACATCGTCAGGAAAAACGACATCGCGGCCCTCGTCGCCGGCCTGCCGCTTTCGCTTGATGGCAGCTTCGGACCGGCCGCCCGCGCCGCGCAGGACTGGATGACCGATCTCTCGGATCGCCTCTCCTTACCCGCCGCTTTATGGGACGAGCGCCTCTCGTCAAGCGCCGTCAATCGTTTCCTGATCCAGGAAGCGGACATGACGCGCAAACGACGCGCCGAGGTCGTCGACAAGATGGCGGCCGCCTATATGTTGCAGGCATGGCTGGATGCCACGCGAAAAGACGACGACGCCCCCGAATGAGGGAAGCCATTCGGAGGCGGTTAAACCACCGCGCCAAATCCATGTTCGCGTCGATGTACCAGCAGGTCAGCGACACGCCGTAGAGAGGGCTCAAGACTCTCGCGGCTGGAGGCGCTTCCAAGAGCGATGCGAACCCGACGAGGCGGCTCGTGCTCGACCGCGAATACGCTGCCCGGCACGAGTCCCAGGCCCTGTTTGCGGGCATGGGAAACAAATTCCGCGCTCTCCCACCATTCCGGCAGTTTCAGCCACACATGTGGCCCGTCAGGATGCATGCCGTGACCGCCTCCCAGGATACCGAGAGCGATCGCCTGCCGTTCCCGCAATTCAGTTTGAATGGCGCTCAGAATGGCTCCTGCCGAACCATTCTGAATCCATCGCGTGGCAAGACTGGTCATCAGCCCCGAACTGGCGAGGCTGAGCGCCCTGATGGCCGATGTCATCCGATATCCGGCCTCCATACTGGGGACGACAAGATAGGCCAGTCGCAGGCCTGGGGAGATGACCTTGGACAGGCTTGAGATATAGAACACACGTGACGGATCGAGTTGCGCGAGGGCTGGGAGAGGGTCACGAAGAAGAAGACCGTAAGGATCGTCTTCAAGCAGGAAAAGGCGGTGCTGGCGGGCCACTGCGAGGATGGCCTCGCGCCGCTGAACGGACATTGTTGCTGTCGACGGATTCTGGACGGTCGGCGTACAGTAAATCAGCTTGGGCGCGTAGCGGCGACATACGTCATCCATCGCGTCAGGCATCATGCCTTCTGCGTCGCCCTCGACCCCTTTGATGATCAGGCCAAACTGCGCCGCTACCGCGCGGATACCGGGATACGTAAAACGATCGGTGAGAATGGTGTCACCCGGCGATGTCAGCGTCGATACGACGGCGGCGATGGCCGCCTGAGCGCCCGGCACAATCAACACCAGATCTTCCTTGCGCGCACCGACGAGCGGCTTCACCCATTCGGCTCCGAGCCGCCGCTCTTCCACTGTTCCTCCGGTGACGCGATAGCTCAGTAGCGCACCAGAATCCGACTTGCGGAGCAATGCCCTCATGTCACTCTGGATCAGATTTTCCAGAGATGGACTATCCGGAACCGGCGGAATATTCATTGTCAGATCGATGATCGCGCCCTGAGTATCGCGCCAACCCGCGTCGCCTGCACCGGTCTTTATAAAAGTGCCTCGTCCAACCGTCGCCTCGATCAGCCCCCGGCGTCGCGCTTCTGAAAAGCCGCGCGTAACAGTCGTCAAATCCACGCCCAACATTCTCGCGATCTGCCGCTGTGGGGGCAATCGATCGCCATCTTGCAAAAGCCGCTGCCGCAATGAATCTTCCAGCGCGAGAACAATCGACAGATAAGCTGGCCCAGGATTTCTGTCGACCAGACGTTTCCACCGAGGCATAAGATCTACGTCGGGCATTCGATTACCGAATTTTTATTTTTATGAGTGAACGTAAGTTTTTATCCATTACTTTACAATCTCCAACATCATCTATGCAACATTCAAAATAAAATATCAATATTCATGCAATGCATGCTTTTCTCCGATGGTGCGCAAAATCGCGTCGACCACCACGTGCAACCCCGGGGCCACCAGAGACCATGACGCACAAGACAAATCATGAAACCTTTGACAGAAAATTAGATATAAAAAACAACAGCTTGAATCCAAAATCTGTCAAGCCTTCGAGTTCCTGATCTGATTGTATGGTTTCTCGGCAGGGCCATAGGCAGATTTAACGTAGAATTGTATGGATTTGCATACATCATAAGGAGAAAACAAATTTGCTCCGACGGGTCAACGGCCTTAATCCTACGCCGTGAACACCGTTGCCAAACGACTTTTCAAAACTTTACCCACCGCCGTCTCCGCATGGGCGACTTATGCATTCGGCCCCGATGAAAATATTTTTCCGTCATAGCTCAAGGATAGAAAGAATGCAGGACGCACAAGGCACCCTGGCCAACAAAACAGGTCCTGATACCGCCGATCGAAAAAAGTCCGAAAGAAAATTGAAATCCAGATTTATAGGCATGGTCGCAGGACTTTTTCTTGCCCATGCTTATGTCGCTCTTGCTCTCCACTATACCTATATGGACAGCCATAACTATTTTCACACAAGCTATATAGCGCTTTTCGGCGCGCTTCTTGGTGGCCTTCTTTTCTGCTGGCACATTGGAATTTCCTGAAGGCGCACGAGGACATCATGAGCACACCCACGACAACGTCCCGCGGCTTTCTGGCTCCGCTCGAAACCGTCTCGTGCTGGGCCATTCCGTTTATTGTGGATGCGGCTGTCGCCATTCTTGAACAGCAACCGCAATACAGCGCCTATTCCATCTGGTCCTGGCCGATCGTCCTTGGCAGCCTGATCGTCGGCTACTTTCTTGGCCCCATGATCGACGGTTTTTTTACGAAGATTTTCCGATAACGCCCGTCAACACACCCTGACTCTATCCGGGTGCGTCAAAACGGGCTCGATGTCCGCCCGACGCCTTAACCTGCCGCGTTTCGGCCCATGCGACGATAGACGAAAGGCTGATCATCCGTTTGAACGATCGCCTTGTCTACCAGTCCGCGATCGGGGGATAGTCGGCAAACCGGATCGGTCGCGTCCGCGCGGCCGGTCAGAGCCAGCGCCTGACAACGACACCCGCCCCAGTCCTCTTCTTTCCGGGCGCAGGAGCGACAGGGTTCGGGCATCCAGTCCGTACCACGAAACATCCCGAACAGTTTCGATTCATTCCAGATCCGAGCCAACCCTGTTTCCCTCACATCGGGGAAAAGCACGCCCGGAATGGTTTCGGCCGCATGACAGGGCAATACACGGCCCGACGGCGTGATGTTCAGGAAACGCTGGCCCCACCCTCCCATGCAAGGCTTCGGTTCATCCGCATAATAATCCGGGGTGACGAAATCGATGGCCATCCGCGTCCCGAATCTCTCACGGGCAGCCGCCACATCGTGCTCGCTCTGCTGAAGCTGTTCGCGCGTCGGCAGCAGAGCACGGCGATTTCTCAAACCCCATCCATAATACTGGGTATGGGCGATCTCGACCCGGCGCGCGCCGAGTTCCTCGGCAAGATCGAACATCTGCGGAATCCGCTCGACGTTCAGACGATGCACGACGAAGTTCAAAGTGAGCGGCATACCATCGGCGACCACCAGACGCGCGGCTTCGATCTTCTTTTCCTGCGCCCCTTTCATCCCACCGATATGCTCCGCCATTATCGGCGCCACGTCCTGAAACGACAGCTGGACATGATCCAACCCCGCGGACGAAAGCGCTCCCAGCGCCTTGGAATCCATCAGGACCCCGGACGTGATGAGATTTGTATAAAGCCCTTTTCGCACCGCATGCCGCACGAGTTCGGACAGATCACGCCGGACCATCGGCTCACCGCCGGAAAAATGAACCTGCAGCACCCCCAGATCCGCGGCTTCATCAAAAACCCGTATCCATTCCTGCGTGGAAAGCTCCTGGGCCACCGGCTCCAGCGCCTCCGGATTCGAGCAATACGGGCATTGTAACGGACAGCGATGGGTGAGTTCCGCCAGCAGGCTCATCGGAGGCGCGGGCAGCGTCATGAACGCCACACCAGCGCCTGCCGATCCACAAGGTCAGCGACCATGGACAACACGTCCGACGCAATCGTCTCACGCGGCGCATCGTAAGCCGTCGTCAGATCGTCGATGATGTGAGCCAGCGTGACGTCGCCGCTGACGCGCTGCAGGACCGCCGCAGCGATGTCGTCAACGATGAAGGCGCGCTCAGGGGCCTGAATGACCCATTGCTCGCGCACGCGGTCGCGCTGAAGCCGGACGCCTCGGGCGAAAGCAGGCACGCGCCCTTCAGGATTGCAGGACATCAGACCGGCCGGAACGCTCCGGGCGGGATGAGGCCCGGTTCGACATAGGCGTAATCCAGGGCATCCAGCATGGACCACAGGACACCGCACTTGAAGCGGAGCGCAGCCAGAACGGCCTGCTGCTGCGGGATCGTGCATGCATGCGTTTTCACATAGGCGAGTGCGAAATCAGAATCGCGCGGGGCCTGCGTCAGACGGGGCGTGAAATAGGCCAACGTATCCTGGGTGATGAAATCGTAATTGCGCAGCATGCCTGAAACACGCTCGCTGATGATGGTCGGCGAGAAGAGTTCCGTCAGCGACGATGCGATGGCCTCGAGAATGGAGCGTTCACCCACGAAGTGAACATAGGCATCGACGGCAAAACGCGTGCCGGGCAGAAGCCCGTCGAGAGATTCAACATAGTCTCGCTCCAGGCCGAGGCCATCCGTCAGCCGGAGCCACCGTGCGACGCCGCCCGTGCCAGGCGCATCGCCGTCATGATCCTCGATCCGGCGGCGCCATTCGCGACGCAGTTCCGCCGTCGGCAGGCGCGCGAGCAGGGTCGCGTCCTTTGCAGGGATACGAGCCTGATAATAATAGCGATTCAAGGCCCAGGCCTGAACCTGGGTCCGGCTCAGCCGGCCATCATGAAGCGCACGATGAAACGGATGGCGATTGTGGTAGCGCTCTTCGCCGATGGCCCGAAGCGCGGCCTCCAGTTGTCCCGGTGAAAGCAGCGTTTCGCTCATAGTGAAATCCTCATGCCGTCATAAGCGACGTCCCATCCCGACTGCTCGACCTGGGCACGCTCCGGCGAGTCCGCGAGAAGGATAGGGTTCGAATTGTTGATATGAATGAAAATCTTCCGTCCGATCGTCAGATCTTTGAAGGATACGATCGCACCATCGGCGTCGTGGACGGACATGTGACCCATCCTCTGGCCGGTCTTCTGCCCCAGACCGGCACGGATCATTTCGTTATCCTGCCAGAGCGTGCCGTCGAACATGACGAGGTCCGCCCCCTCGATGCGCTTTCGGAGAGTCGGCGTCATGCGGGCGCATCCGGGGATGAACAGCATCCGCGTCCGTCCATCCGAAACCTCCAGCCCCACGGTCTCGCCATTTTCCACGATACTGGCGGGATTTTCGCCTTTTTCGGCATAAAGCGGAACCTTTCCCGGCACGGGAAAAAGTCGGGCGGTCAGGCCATGCCGTGCGATAGGCTCTTCGGGTTCGATCGCGTGACGCGCGACAAGGCTGCGATCCAGCGCTTCGAAAATCGGGTTCGCATCGAGCTGGTCCAGAACGGGCCGCGTTGCGAGAAGCTCAAAGGATTGGCGCTCGCGCAGCGTCAGAAGACCGACGATCGTATCGATCTCGGCGCCGGTAAGGATGACGCCCGCGATCGGTGTCGAACGCAGACCGTGTCTCGGGTGAAGCTCGCGCGTCTGATGGATCTGCTGCCGGAGATCGGGAGATGCGTTAACGACATACCAGTGCTCACCATCGCCGCTTATGGCTATGGAAGCCTGTGTTCGAGCGGGAGCCGCCGGATCACCGGCCCGCGCTCGACGGCAGCCCTCAGCATTGGAGTTCCATTGCGGAAATCCACCTCCCGCGGCGGCGCCAAGCACGATCACATCTATCATGGGATCGGTCTATAAAAGCAAAACGCCGTCAGCGCGAGGCACTGACGGCGTTTCAACGTGACCTGAGAAGACTACTTCTTCTGGCCGCAGACGTAGCTGTTGATTTCTGCACCCAGCGGCACTTCGGTCACCTTCGGTGTGTTCCAAGCCATGAGCATCATCCTTTCATGTCGGTTGCGGACTGCGGTTACTATAGGCACCGCTGCGGCGGGGGCCAGTTCACATCTTCTTGAGATCCGGAGCATCATCCGATGCGGATAGACTCATCGGCTCGAAAAAAATGTTCTATAAAACAATGATCTGAAATCGTATCCGCGAACCGGCGTGAACCGACATAACCCCAAAAGGAGGGATCGTCAGCCCAGCGATCATCCCGTCTCGACAGTCATGGAGCAAGAACACCATGACATCACGCACACGGCCAAATGGAACCATGCCAATGGACCCCCTCATCCACGATGTCGCACATCATCGCTTCGCCATCGCGCTCGGAGCGGAGAACTCAGCTTTCATCAGCTATTATGAAAAAGACCACCATCTTGTGCTGGACCACACGGAAGTTCCTGTCGCCTTTGGCGGGCGGGGGATCGGTGCGAGACTGGCTCAAGCCGTCTTCGACCATCTGCGGACCACGGGCCAGCGAGTGGAACTGGAGTGCAGCTTTCTCAAGCGCTTTGTCACGCTTCACCCGGAATATGCCGCCATTGTCGTCCCAGCGCCCGGGAGTTGAGGCAGGTGCTGACATTGGCCACGCAACATCAACGGCATCACGAAAGCGATTAAATAGGGGGAATTCCGCGGACCGGATGGTGGGCGCAACAGGGATTGAACCTGTGACCCCTACCATGTCAAAACCGGCTGACTCCAACGAAATCAGAGACTTAAAGAGTCCAACACGTTCAAAAACGGCACGCACGATCAAGGAAAAATCGTGCAATGCGTGCGAGCAGCGTACTAGAAACTGACTCTGTTGTCACGGATCTCAGGACCTTTCAGGCAAGTTTTTTTCATCGCGTTCTGGCTTCGAGCGGGAGTGCGGAGCGATGAGCCGCCATGCTTCCGTCAAGGCAGCCTTCCGCAAGCAGGTTCTGAGCCTCTATTTTGACCACAAACTGAAGCCATCCGAAAAATCCGTGCTCATGACGCTCGCCACCTTCCTCGGGGCGGGCGGCCTCTATCCGAGTCACGATGCCATCGCTCGGGCCTGTCGTTATTCGGTGCGGACGGTCATCCGGGCGCTTGAACGTGGCTATGAGCTTGGACTGATCGAGCGTACCCACCGGCGCAAGCGGGTTGAGGGTCGATGGGTGAGAACCAGCAATACCTACAAACTCCTTATCAAGGCCACCGATCAGCTTCGCGCGGCCGGAAAGCATATGGCCCGCGCCATTTTCCGGGGCGTGCGGGTTGTAAGTGACAGGATGGCGCAGAAGGCGTCCAGAGATATACATATTGAGGAGAAGCGACTGCTTTCAGGGCGTCGATACCCCGAACCGCATGGTCCGAGCCAGCTTTCACCCGGCGAGTGGATCGAAATCATCAACGGCTGGAAAACCACCTGACCCGCAATTCAGTCTGATCAGCATTGCTAAAGGGGCATTTGCGCTTGTCGCCGCTGAGGTGGCCCTGTTACGTATTACGAATCGTAATACGGAGCATGGGCCATGGAAACGGTCGTCGTTCGAAAACAGGGCAATTCTGTCGGTGTCACCCTTCCTGCGGAGACACGTATCCGGCTTGGTCTGGAGGTCGGGCAGGAACTCACGCTGGTCGAAATGGCCGACGGCATCAAGCTGGTGAAGCGCAATCTCAAACTTGAGCGTCAGATGCAGATGGCGCGCGAGACGCTGCGTGAGCAGGCGGATGTTCTTCAGGAACTGGCCAAGCGCTAATGCAGGACGTGCCGGAGTTTCTGGAACCCGACGCGGTGCTGTTCATGCACGATCAGGCCCTGAAGGAATACGGCGGAGCCCACGGGCTCAAAAGCGAAGATCTGCTGCACAGCGCGTTAGCCCGTGCAGAACACCGCTGGCACTACGCTGAGGAGCCTCCCCCGGACACCGCGACTCTGGCTGCTGCCTACGCTTATGGCATTGCTCGCAATCATCCCTTCAATGACGCCAACAAACGGACAGCCTGGAGCTGCTGCGTCCTTTTCCTTCGCTTGAACGGAACTCGTGTGCAGGTTAGCGCCCCGGAAGCTGTCGAAGCCATGGTGGCTCTTGCGTCTGGTGCCATGGGGGAAGATGCGTTCGCAGCTTGGCTCCGACGGTGTTCCCTGAGCGAGTTGATAGAGAGTTCTCAAGGTTGAAGGAGGTCGATTAGGAACGCTGCGAAGAACTCATCATTCCCACTCAATCATCAATGAACCAATTAATTCCAATATTTTCAAGACTTAGCGGGATTTATGTCTGCAGATACCACGAAAAATACCATTTTCGTTCTCTAGTCGGAGTTCGCGAATGGATGGCCCGATCAAACCCGGCCAGCCACTCTCATGTGCCAGTCACTCTTATGTAACACGTAGCGCAGGCGCCCACGATGGTGGCGCCACATCGAAAAATCAGCTTGTCTGACTATAGCACTTAGTGCTACATTTTATCTAAAATTTTTTGGCAGCGTTCCGGAAAGTTGATCGCTATGCGTAAGACAGGCTCACCCAACATCGAAGCCGTGCGCGGCACGGCCAAAGGGCATGGCAACGCCGGCCCAATTGATCAAGTCACGCTACGCGAAATCAACCCGCTTTGGCTGTCACCGGTGGAACCGTTGGAGCCCGCCGAGATTAAGCGCATCCGCGAGAGCGCGCACGTTAGCCAAGCGGTATTTGCGCGCCTACTGAACACGAGTCTTTCAACCGTTCAGAAATGGGAGATTGGGCAAAAAAACCCCGCCGGCACTGCACTCAAGTTGTTGCATCTGGTTCACAAACGCGGCCTAAAAGGCGTCGCATGACTGTAAGGCTCCGGCAACACTCGATCCGGCAGTCAATACGCAGCGCAGCCTCTGGCAATGGAATTCAGTCTATCGGCGAGCCGCCTCTCCCCCGACGGCTCGTGGGCAAAGATGAAATCGCATGAACGCAGATATTCTTAAAAGAGTAATACGCGCGATTGCCGATGGTTCCCAGCCTGACTTAGATCGACTTGCCTCCAGGATCGTTGAAGCTAAGCGCAAGACCGGCACGCCAGTCTGGCCGAACTGCTCGAGGCCATCCTCAGGCAGCCCAAGACAAGGCGTGGAGCGCCATCGCCGGCTCCATCAGCCAACGTCGAGCGCACGCTTAAAGAGCTGCCCATGAGCCGGCGTCACTGCTCCCTGCCACCCAAGGAAGAAAAAGATGACCAATCCGTTCCAGACACGGCAGCCCAACATCGGCGGCAATCGCAATATCCGAACGCCGCAACGTGAGGCTTACCAGGCGCTGGTGAACTACGCGAGCAATCCGGGAGAGACTGAACGGGAGGTGGGTATCGTTCTCCCGGTCGGCTGCGGGAAGTCCGGCACGATCACGCTCGCGCCCTTCGCCTTCCGGTCAGCGCGTACTTTGGTTGTCGCGCCGGGCGTACCGATCGCCGGGCAGTTGGCAGCGGACTTCAATCCCAGCAACCAAGGAATGTTTTATCAAAAGTGCCAAGTGTTGGCCGGCGCTCCGTATCCTGAGCCTGTCGAGATCCGAGGCACAACCGCAAACCGCGCCGATTTGGATGACGCTCACGTTGTCATAACCAACATCCAACAATTGCAGGGTGACGGCAACCGCTGGCTGCAAACCCTGCCAGCGGACTACTTCGATCTGATACTTTTCGACGAGGGACACCATAGTGTCGCGGATAGCTGGACCGCGCTGAAAGCGCGCTTCCCTAACGCGAAAATCGTCAATTTCAGCGCGACGCCGATGCGAGCCGACGGCCAGATCATGGCGGGTCGCGTTCTGTATTCATATCCCATTTTCCGAGCGATCCAGGAAGGGTACGTCAAGAGACTGAAGGCCGTGCAGCTGAATCCGCGGACACTACGCTATGTGCGCCGCGACGGCGGTGCCGAAATCGAGGTCGGCCTCGCCGAGGTGAGGCGGCTCGGCGAGGCGGATGCGGACTTTCGCCGCAGCATCGTGACCTCGACGGAGACGCTCAACACCATCGTAGACGCCTCGATTCGTGAGCTTGACCGGCTCCGTACCGAGACCGGCGAGGGGCGGCTGAAGATCATTGCGTCTGCGTTGAACTTCGAACACTGCCGTCAAATCGTTCAAGCCTACGTGGCACGCGGCCAGCGCGCGGGATACGTGCACTCACGCGAAGACAGCGCCGCCAACCAGCGCGTGATGCAGCAGCTCGAAAACGATCAGCTCGATGTCATCGTGCAGGTGCGTAAACTCGGCGAGGGGTTCGATCATCCCTACCTAGCGGTGGCAGCGGTTTTCAGCATCTTCGCCAACCTGTCGCCGTTCGTGCAGTTCGTCGGTCGGATCATGCGGGTAATCGTTCAGAACGCTCCCGGCCACGTGCTGAACCAGGGCGTCGTCGTTTTCCATGCAGGAGCAAACATCGCGAGGCAGTGGGGCGACTTCCAGCAGTACAGCGAAGCCGACCAGGCTTACTTCGATCAGCTGCTGCCGCTTGAGGGACTTGATCCCGGCGATCCTCAGGGCGAACGCGAAATCATGCCTGCACCGCGAACTTGGGATGACCTGGAAGTGCGCGCCCAGTCCGAAGTTCAGCTGGAAGAGATCCATCTGCTCGAAGAAGACGAGGCTGCAGCGATCCGGTTATTACAAGAGCGCGGCATCATAGCCGGCGACTTCGACCCGTCCCGCCAAGCTCTCCAGCCGGTCCCCGTCACTAAGGTGGCGCAACGTCAGGCGATGCGCGACAGCCTCGATATGCGGGTGCGGACCGAAGCTGCGCGAGTCCTGCATCAGCGTGGCATAAACCCAGCCGGGCGCGACCTCGATCGGCAGCGCCTCGGACGCGACAACCTCATCGTTCTGAAGGCCGCGATCGACCGCCAAGTCAACGCTACCGTCGGTCGCACGAGCCGGCAGCGCCATGAATTCACGCGCCCCGAGCTGGATCAGATCGACGCGAATTTCGCGGGGCTCGTGGCACAAGCGGAGAGAGAGGTCTTCGGTGGCAATTAAGTCATTGATCTGCCAAGTCGCCGTGGATGTGGCCGGGAAGTCGCACAACTGTCAGGCAAACGCGAAGCATCGCATCTCGATGGGTGAAACGCGATTGAAAGTGCGGAATGGGCGAAGCTGGGACCACTACTGTACGGCCTGTGCTGCGACCATCATCGCGCGCGACCTTGCCAAGCTGACCGCGCTGCAGCAACTCAAGCCGACAGATGAACTCGCGAATTGACTCGCTGGTAAGGCGCCCAAGGGGTCAATATGCCAACTGAAGAAGAGCTTATTCGCCATCAGCGCGGAAAGTGGTCCATGCCAGGCGTGCCGCACAAGGGCTGGAACTGCGTCGACATTGAAGACCTGGGCGAGCCACAGACGGAGTGCGAAATGTGCGAATCGCAGACTATCCGCTACGTTCACCACATGGAGCATCCTGACTATTCAGGGATCCTTGCGGTCGGTTGCGTCTGCGCAGGACATATGGAAGGGAGCTTGGTCGCGGCAAGGGAACGCGAAGCATCCATGCGCAGCCGCACCGGAAAGCGTGCGCGTTGGCTTAGTCGCGTCTGGAAGACATCCGCCAAGGGGAATCCGACGATCAAGGCCGATGGGTTTCGCGTCACCGTCTACGAACGCGGCGGCGGACACGCCGCCACAATCGCGGAGGTCGATGGTTCAAGGGTCCAGCATGCGCGCCGCAATTTTCCAACCGTCAGTCAAGCCAAGCTTGCCGCCTTCGACCACATCACGCGTTTGCTTTCAAAAACCCCAAAGTAGGACGCGTCACGCCTCATTAGTTGACCTCTAACGTCGGTCTGTTGTCGAGACGAGTCTCGCGTTGGTCATACAGCCGAATGGGTAATGTTGGCATGCCAGAGCCACTCCTGTAAACAAGCTTTCCGGAGGAAACCTTTGCCGTCAAAGACAGGTTTGTTCTGGATAGTGAACGGGACGGTCTTAATCCGGCCCCGGCTGATAAAGGACAGGCAGCCGATCGAGAGCAAGTTCGTCGTTACCTGCCAGTGACCGCTCACGCATATGGCAATCGTTCGGCCGAGTTGTCGGCCACGCTCTGAAACGTTGGCACTTATGTCAAGCGTCTTCCGATCAGAAGGACTCTCCGACTCTCAGCCGACCGCTAAAGCTTCGGCCTGCCGCAATACTAACTTCACGGCCTCTGACGCCAAGTCAGGCGGATAACCATGCCGATGCAAGATGCGCCTGATCGCCACACGCATCTTTGCTCTGACATTTTCCCGCTTCCACCAGTCAACGCCGGAATTGTTGCGCACCGTGCTCACCAACTCCGTCGCAATCACCCTCAGCTCCTGATTGCTCATCACCTGCACGGCGCTTTCATTCTGAGCGAGCGCGTCGTAAAACGCGCGCTCGGCCGCATTCAGGCCATCCTCGGGCTCGTTGCGTAGATCCTTGGCCAGCGCGATCAGTTCTTGCAGGATCTGAAGGGCGTCAACGCTACGGTTGTGGTAGCGAGCGATCGCCTCCTCCAACCGAGACGAGAAAGCCTCCTGTTGGACCACGTTTGTGCGCGTCCGCGCCTTGATCTCGCCATTCAACAGCTTCTTCAACGCTTCCACCGCCAGATTGCGGTGCTGCATGTTCTGAAGTTCAAGCATGAAGGCGTCGGATAGAACGCTGATATCCGGCCGGTCGAAGCCGCAAGTCTCGAGGATATCGACCACTTCTGTCGATGCCACTGCGTTGTTGACCAGTTGCTGGATCGCGAAATCGGTCCCGCCATCATTGCGGCCGCCACCTGCATCCAACTTTCCTAGACTTGATCGGACGGCAGCGAAGAAAGCCACCTCCTCCGCATGCTCGGTCGCCTGAGGACTGCCCGACGCCAGCTTGTAAGCTTTGATCAGCGCCGCGGCAGCATCATGAAAACGCTTCGGCCCCGCGTCGCTGTCGCGATATTGGGCCAGAATGTGTTCTATCGCGCCCGGGAGCACTGCGAGCCGCTCGCTCGGCGCACCATGCAGCGCAGCGCCGTAGTCAAATCCGTGGAACTGCGTTCGCGCCACATCCAGAGCGTCCAGAAAGGCAGCTACTGCTTCGGCTTCATCGATGCCAGTCTGAGCTTGGTCAGTCTGTGAGTAGTGCGCCAGCGCCGCTTTCAGCTCCGCCGCGATGCCAATATAGTCCACCACCAGACCCGCAGGCTTGTCGCGGAACACGCGGTTCACGCGAGCAATGGCCTGCATCAGACCGTGCCCCTTCATCGGCTTATCGACGTAGAGCGTGTGCATGCACGGCGCATCAAAGCCCGTCAGCCACATGTCGCGTACAATGACGAGTTTCAGCGGATCGGCCGGGTTTTTGAACCGATTGCGGATCGCCTCCTGTCGGGTCTTGGAGCGGATATGCTGCTGTAGCGCCGCCGGGTCGGTTGCCGAACCGGTCATCACCACCTTGACGTTGCCGGTATCGTCTGTGTCACCATGCCATTCTGGCCGTGCGGCAATGATGCGATCATAGACCTCGGCGCAGATGCGGCGGCTCATGCAGACGATCATCGCCTTGCCGTCCATCGCCTCCAGCCGGGCATCAAAATGGGTGAGGATGTCCTGCACGACGGTATCGAGACGCT
This sequence comes from Brytella acorum, assembly GCF_029309905.1. Taxonomy (GTDB): domain Bacteria; phylum Pseudomonadota; class Alphaproteobacteria; order Acetobacterales; family Acetobacteraceae; genus Brytella; species Brytella acorum. The sequence continues at coordinate 154,741 of NZ_JARBJP010000002.1, read as the reverse complement.
TATCCGCCCCGACCAGCGCCTCGACCCGCGCCCATTTCTTCGCTGTCGCGCTGGCCTGATCTTCGGCCAGCATTTCCGTTGCTTCGTTGAAATCGTCATCCAGCGTCGCCGCGATCTCGTCATCGAGCGTGATCTTCGCAACCCGTGCCTCGTAATAGATCGGCACGGTTGCGCCGTCGGAGACCGCCTGCGCGATGTCGTAGACGTCGATATAGTCGCCGAACACACCGCGCGTATCCGCACCCACCAGCTCCACCGGCGTGCCGGTAAAGGCCACATACACCGCGTTTGGCAGCGCCTTGCGCAGCTGATAGGCAAGACCGTGGCGGATCTCGCCCGTGTCCTTGTTCAGCTTGGCCTCGAACCCGTATTGCGTGCGATGCGCCTCATCCACCAGCACCACCACGTTGGAGCGTGGGGTCAGCTCTGGGAAGGTCTCTCCACTTTCCGGGCGGAATTTCTGAATGGTGGAGAAGATGATGCCACCGACATTGCGATCCAGCAGACGACGCAAATCCTCGGTGCTGTCCGCCTGCACCGGCTCCTCACCCAGCAGATCCTTGCAGCGCGCAAAGGTGGCGAAAAGCTGGTTGTCCAGATCGTTGCGGTCGGTCAACACCAGCAGCGTCGGGTTCTCCATCGCCGGGTGATGCATGACGCGGCCGGACAGGAAGGTCATCAGCAGGCTCTTGCCCGAGCCCTGCGTGTGCCAGATCACACCGCCCTTACCGTCGCCTGCACGAGCGCTCAGGATCGTCTCGCACGCCTTACGTACCGCGTGGAACTGATGATAGCCCGCGATCTTCTTGATCGGCCCCTTGCCCTCATCCTCGAACACCACAAACCAGCGCAGCATATCGAGCAGCACCTGCGGCGCGAGCAGACCTTTCGTCAGCGTCGAGAGCTCTAGCTCCGACCCCTTAGGCACCAGCGTCGTGCCGTCCACCGTGCGCCAGCTCATGTAACGGTCAAAACCCGCCGAGAGCGAGCCGTAGCGCGCATGCAGCCCGTCCGAGATCACGGTCAACAGATTGGTGCGGAACAAATCCGGGATGTCTGCCCGGTAAGTATCGATCTGATTCCAAGCGGCTTTGATGTCTGCACCGCCAACGCCCTTCAGCTCCACCACCACCAGAGGCAGGCCGTTGAGGAACAGCACCACATCGGGGATGCGTGCCGTTTTGCCTACCACATCAAGCTGACGCACCGCGCGCCAGTCATTGGCCGCGTTGTTCCAGTCGATCAACTGCACGCGGGCGTTGCGCTCCTCGCCGTCGTGGAAGAACGTCACCGGCACGCCGTGGACCATCAGATCATGGAGGCGGCGGTTTTCCTGCACGATGTCGGAAGCAAATACGCTGTCGGTGACGCGCCGGGCAGCGTCCTCCAACGCAGTTTTCGGCACATCCGGGTTCAGCCGCGCCAGACTTTCCAGCAGAACCGGAGCGAGGATCGTCTCGCGGAAGCTTGCCCGGAGCGGCTCCTTTACCTCGGGTGAGACATCCGCCCCATCTGCCAGCCTGTAGCCGAGCGGCGCGAGGCTCTCCATGAAATGCGTTTCAAGCTGCGCCTCGCTGATCCAGGCCATCAGGCGACCTCCTCGACCAGTTCACGCGCGGCACCGACCCGAAGCTCGCCGGACATCAGGCGCGGAAGGAGGGTGTCGCGTAGCGTGGCGAGCGTATGGCTTTGCCGGCCTAGGTTATCTATTTGGCTGAGCCAGCATTCGACTTGTTCTTCGAACGCATCCAATATTTGATTTGGTGCCGAAGTTAGTTCGATGCCTTCAAAGGTCTGGCGCGTAATAGTTGAAAACACCGAGCCATGCGCCATAGACTTCAGCTGATCGACTGCCCAAAAAGTCGCGAAATACGTGAACGCAATCAATGGCTTGCTTCGCCCTCTCAGGCCGTAACATGACTGATTGAACGTCATATCGGACGGAGCCATAGCTAGTTTTCCCACAGTCCCACGGGCGCTCAGGATAGTGGTTCCACGAGGCACTATGCGGGCAGGACTATTTTGAAGCCCTTCTGAAGTAATGGTTTTCTCAGTTGTGTGGACAAAAATTTGCCCCGCAGCGGGAGCGTCTACTACCGAATACCATGGGATAGAGCCTCCCCAGAAAGACGGTTCCGAAGTCTTTGGCGTGCCACCGCTGAGTATTTCGATAAGATAGGAATAAGGCTTTACGGCCCACCCCTCCGGCAGCCCATCCTCGCCGAAGCTGTCGGGAAAGAGTGCGGCTGTGGCGGCGTCCATGTGGGCGGGCGAGCGGCCCTCGGCACGGGCGCGCACCGGGTCGAAATCCACGAACCACGAGCGATAGAGTGCCCGCGCCATCTCCTCCAGCGTCGCCGCCGTCTTGCGGTTCAGCTCGATCTTGTCATCCAGCGCACCCAAAATGGCAGCAATTTCGCATTGCTCCTCAATAGGAGCGACCGGAATCTCCATCTCACGGAGGGACTTTTGACTAATACCCGCAACAGTGCTGCCCGTTGCTCTGCCATGTAGGCGATCCTGTATCGGCTGAGAGATCAGCAGATATTTCAAATAGCCATTATCAAGATATCCAGATTTTCCGCGCAGGGTCACAATACGCTGACCTAGAGCAAAATTTGCACTCTCACGGTCTAACCGGGCCACCTCACCCAACGGCCCTTCGGTGGTCAGCACAACGTCACCGACTTGAGGGATACCTCTACGCATCCACTCTTGATAATAGTTGGGGGAAATTCGCTGTTCTATGACATCTGATATATGGCCCGATTTAACGACCTTAGCCGAAATGACGGGAATGCCGGATGACGCTTTCTTTGGTGATTTGCCTCGATAATCGATCAGAGCATCTAGCGCGTCCTCAATTTTCACCTCAGGCCAAACACTCATCGCAGCGCCTCCAGCCGAGACTCAATCTCAGCCTCAAGCCTTCGCCCCTCGGCAAACTGCTCCCGCAAGTTCCCCATCAACCGCTCGAACTTCTCTTCGAAAGGCTCATCGTCATCCTCGGCCGCGCCCGCGCCGACGTAACGGCCCGGTGTCAGGACGAAGTTATGTCCCTCAATGTCTGCCAGAGTCGCGGACTTACAGAAGCCCGGCACGTCCTCGTATGCCCCCTCGCGCGCCTCACCGCGCCACGCGTGATAGGCGGCAGCGATACGGCGGATCTCGTCTTCCGACAGTTCCTTCTGTTTCCGCGAGCCGGGCACCAGTGCGCCCATCTTGCGGGCGTCGATGAACAGCACCTCGCCGCGCCGGTCGCGCAGTTTCTCACTCATGGCGATGCCGTTGGACTTGTCCTTGGCCAGAATCCACAAACAGGCCGGAATCTGCGTACCGTAGAACAACTGCCCCGGCAGGGCGACTATGCAATCCACTGCATCGCCCTGCACCAGCGCCTGCCGGATTTCACCTTCGCCCCCTGACATCGACGACATGGAACCGTTGGCCATGACCACGCCGCCAATCCCCGTAGAAGATAGATGCGCGTGGATATGCTGGATCCAGGCGAAGTTGGCATTGCCTACTGGCGGGGCACCAAAACGCCAGCGGGCATCTTCGCGCAGCAGGTTGCCCGACCAATCCGAAATGTTGAACGGCGGGTTGGCGAGGATATAGTCAAACCGCTCATCCGGAAATTCGTCGCGCAGCAGCGTGCCCTCGGAGTTCCAGCGGATATCGGCAAAGATCGAGCGGATGGCCAGGTTCATGCGCGCCAGACCAAAGGTGGTGTGGTTGCGCTCCTGCCCATAGATGGCGATGTCGTCATTGCGTCCCTGATGGGCGTCGATGAATTTTTCCGACTGGACGAAGAAGCCGCCCGTGCCGCAGCAAGGATCATAAACGCGGCCACGGGTCGGCTCGATCATCTCGATCAGCGTATCGACCACCGATTTTGGCGTATAGAACTCGCCGCCGCGCTTGCCCTCGCTGCTCGCGAACTCGCCGATGCAGTATTCGTAGATACGCCCGATCAGGTCGAAATCAGCGCGAGTGCCATCAAGCTTGAGATTCGAGAAAAGGTCGATCAGGCCCGACAGCATGGCGCGGTCGATGCTCTCACGGCCGAACACCTTGGGCAGCGCGCCTTTGAGGCTGGGGTTCTCGGCTTCGATCTCACGCATCGCGTCATCGATCATGACGCCGATGCGGGCATCCTTCGACTGCGCGGCGAGTGAAGACCAGCGCGCCGATGGCGGCACGAAAAAGGTGTTTTCGGCCAGATATTCGTCGCGGTCTTCCGGATCACCGCCCTCCTCGGCAATCAGATCATGCCGCCGCGCAAAGGCTTCGGAGACATAGCGGAGGAACAGCAGGCCAAGCGCGATGTGCTTGTATTCCCCGGCGTCCATCGCGCCGCGCATCTTGTCAGCGGCGGCGAAGAGGGTTTTCTCGATGCTCAATGTGGTCTCCGAGACAGCATTCTTGTGATTCCTTGGGAGCGGCTATGTGCGTTGAACGTCATGGGTGCCGTGGGGCCACGACACCGACATGTTTGTATAGGGTGGTTCGGGATACGCCGTAGCGCCGGGCTACATCAGCAACCTGTATTTCAGGGTCACGAAGTAGCGCCTTGATCTCGCGGACCTGCTTCTCTCCAAGCTTTGGCTTGCGGCCGCCTGAGCGGCCTCTGGCACGCGCTGCGGCCAGACCAGCATGGGTTCGCTCGCGGATCAGACTGCGCTCGAACTCCGCGAGGGCTGCAAACACGTGGAAGACCAACTTGCCCGCCGCGCTGTTGGTTTCGATCTTCTCGGTGAGGCTCTCAAAGCCAATCCCGGAGCGCTCCAGCTCGGCGACGATTTGCACGAGATCAGGCAGGCTGCGACCGAGCCGATCCAACCGCCACACCACTAGCGTATCGCCGTCGCGCAAAGCCTTACGGCACTGCTCCAGCTCCACGCGCGAGGCGTTCTTTCCGCTCGCCGCTTCTTCATAGATGACATGGCACCCGGCCTGCTGAAGCGCATCGCGCTGCAAGTCCAGATGCTGGTCTTCCGTGGAGACCCGTGCGTAGCCGATCCGCTGTTTCATTGACACAACCGGGACGTTGAAAACTTGACGGGAATGTTAACTCGACAATTGGGGTTCGGATAGCCTCGGATGTTGTCATTTTCAGAAGGCGACTGCACAAAATTCAGAAGCGGAGTGCACCACGAGCGTAAATGTTCCGATTGGGGTCGGGTGGCGAGGCGCGGGGTCAAAACTGAACGAGTGGTCGTTCCGACTAACGCGGTCATTTGTCGCTACTTTTTGATCAGTAGTAGTAACTATTCTGATGTTTCGGCAGTCCTCGGATCGCACTGACACCGTGTAGGCCTATTCTTGATGGCTTGAAAAGTCCGAACCTAATCGATCGTTTACCAGGCATCATCTCAATTGACATCATGATGTCATTATGTTACGATGCGTGGATGGTCACCGAATTTGGAAACTCTCCCCTTTACACGAAAGTCGAGATAGCGCTCGCCGCAGACATTGCTACGGCTGTGCTGCCTTGTGGTAGCCAACTTCCCTCTGAAAATAGCCTAGTAGAGCGCTTTGAGGTCAGTCGGACAACAGTGCGAAAAGCGATTGAAAATTTAGTGGCCCGCGGCTTGGTCGAGATCCGACGCGGCAAGGGCACTTTCGTCACTGAGCCGAAGCTCACCCAAGAATTGAACGAGTTAAGCGGATTCGTGGAAGACATGGTAACGCTTGGCCGCCACCCTACCGCTCGGCTCTTGGACAAACGACCTATGCCCGCCACAAAAGAGGTCGCGCAGCACTTAGGCGTCACACTCGGCGCACAGGTCTACCGCATCGAGCGCGTGCGCTTGGCTGATGGCGTGGCCATGTCGTTCGACGAAACCTATTTGCCGCTCGATATTGGCGAGAAGGTCGCGAGCAACGATCTGGAGGCAGAGCCGATCTTTGACCTGCTGGAAAACAAGTACGAGTTGCCTTTGGTCGAAGCCCAGTATCAACTCGAAGCGGCTACAGCAAATGAGCACGTCGCTCAAGCATTAGGGATCGAGGTCGGAAGTCCGATTTTCCTTATCGAGCGCACCTCCTACACCGAGGGGCATCGGCCGGTCGATTACGAAAAGCTCTACTACCGTGGCGATCTGATCCGGTTTTCCACGCGATTGTCCCGACGTGTGCGCACGCGAACGTGACCGGGAATCGCTGCAATGGAAAACTCAATGATTCTTTGGCTATTCGTGGCCGCCTTCGGCGCGAGCGCCTTGGGTGGTGTGCTGGGCATGGCAAGCGGCATCTTTATTGTGCCGATTCTTACGCTGCTATTTGGCGTGGATATTCACGTGGCCATCGGTGCGAGCATCGTCTCGGTCATCGCTTGTTCGTGTGGCAGTGCAGCGCCATTCTTGAAAGGGCGCTTGACCAACATCCGGCTCGCTATCGTTCTAGAGACGGCCACCACGCTTGGGGCGGTAACCGGTGTGCTCCTGATCGGTATTGCCTCAACGTCCTTTCTCTATGGCTTGTTTGCCGTCATTCTGGTCGTCTCGGCAAAACAGATGCTTGCTCGCCGTCGTGAGGTGATTGATACCAGTGCGCCCAATGTGAAGAGCTGGGGTACGGTGCTGCGCCTGCATTCGAGTTTTCCCGACCGTGTCCTAGACCGAGACGTGCCGTATCAAGTCGGTCGCGTGCCGCTCGGCCTATCGTTGATGTACGGCGCGGGCCTGATCTCGGCGCTGCTCGGCATCGGCTCCGGTGCACTCAAAATCCCGGCGATGGACACTGCCTTGCGGCTGCCTATCAAGGTTTCATCCGCCACATCGAATTTCATGATCGGCGTGACGGCGGCGGCGAGCGCTGGGGCCTACTTCGTGCGGGGAGACATTGATATCGGCATTGCTGGCCCCGTCGCCTTGGGCTCCGTTGTCGGGGCGCTACTGGGAGCGCGCTTGCTGATGGGGCTTCCCGCCGACAAGCTGCGTATCTTCTTTGTCATTGTCCTGGTCCTACTCGCCATTCAAATGCTTCTGAGCGCTTTGGGCGTGCATATTCCAGGAGGCTCGGCATGAGGTCTAGAACCGACAATTTCGAACGCCGTGAACAGATCATCGCTGCATTGCTTTGGTATGGCACCTGGCTTGCCTCGGCTGTTATTACTGCTGGCATGACCTTGGATGCCCTCCAGCCGTTCGAGGGTCAGCTAAACCTGGGTTTTAGCGGCTACGACATCGTGAAAGCCGGTGTGGCGCTATTCATTCTTTTGCCGGTGGCGCGCGTGGCACTGATGTTGGGTATCTTTCTGCGCGAGCGTGACTATGCTTACACGGCGATTTCGGCCCTTGTCCTGGCAATCATCGCGGCGGGAATCATAATCGGACTGTAATGGAAGCAGAGCAAAGCTCCTCCAGAGCAGGCCACATATCATGTCCTGTGATGTAGAGGCCATCGTGTGGAAAGTACGCTAAACAACGTTTAGCATGAACAGTAGAAGAACGTCTGGGTAGCGTGATCTTGTCTGAGGGCAAGTCGCTGTTTCTTTGTTGAACAACGGCAAGCAGCACGGAAGTTAGCGGATGAAATATCCGCTAACGCGCCAATATGGCTGTTCACGAGAAAGTACGACGGTTTCAACCGCGTTGGGTTTGTTAGCGAAACGCGTCTGGAACTGAATGATCTGATAGTCACCCGCCGGCGTGCCCGGCAGCGTTTTTGTCTGCATCACGCTTTGGAAGGTGCGTGATGACGGGCGTCCCAACGGTTGTCGTACAGACTGGATCGTAGTGGCCCACTGCGCCGAGGTGATCTTTGCCTTGAACAGTGTGCCTGCGGCTTGCCAGCTTGCATCCCACTGCCCTTCATCAAGCAATTCGACCCATTTGCGGGCATCCGCCGATGCCTTTGTTTCGGCAGGACGGGCAATGCTTGTCGAAATATTCTGGGCGGAAACCCGGGCGTCGTCCTGCCCGCTGATGGTCAAAAGCGCTGCGGCCGCAATGATAAGAGACATGATAAGCATTCCTCCGGTAAGCCACGCCAGGCGATGCCCCGATGATCGCGGCAATTCTGGCTCTTTGGCCCTATCCACCGAAGAAGCTGCTTCGACACCCCCAATTTCCTTGGGGCCGACAAAATTGGGGGTGCCCCCATCCATCTCGGCGAGACGTCGGGCAGCTTCACGGCTGCTCGAAACGCCCAGCTTGCGCCGTGCATCGCGTAGGCGGTCATTTATTGTGTGCACCGACAGACCAAGCGTATTGGCAATGGATTTTGCGTCATGGCCGACCAGAAGCAGACGCAGCGCTTCTTTCTCTCGCGCGCTGAGAACCACTTGATCGTCTGTTGTCATGATACAGCCGATGGTGTCGGCCGCGCGACGCCAAGTCGCTTCATCTCGCGATAGACGGTCGATCGCCCGATCCCGAGCTGACGCGCCGCTTCAGCCGGCGACACGCTCGCCGCGATAAGTTTCAGCGCCGCGCTTACCTTGTCGCTGTCGAGCGGCTGCCGCCCCGGCAACCTGCCCTTTGCCCTCGCCGCCGCAATCCCGTCGCGTGTACGTTCTGAGATCAGTCGCCGCTCAAAATGCGCAATGGCGCCGAAGACGTGGAAGATCAGCTCTCCGGCTGCGGAGGAAGTGTCGATTTTCTCCTCCAGGCTGAGCAACGCTATTCCGCGTGAGCGGAGCATGGTCACCGTTGTCAGCAACTCTCCCAGTGAACGACCGAGGCGGTCGAGCCGCACAACCGCAAGCGTATCGCCCTTGCGTGCGTATTCCAGCAGCTCGTCCAGTCCTGGTCGCTCCATGCTCTTGCCCGACATCACATCGGTGAACACACGGATCGTACCGGCTTCTTCCAATCGCATACGCTGCCCGGCCACATCCTGATCACCGGTACTGACACGCGCGTATCCCAGAATGCCGCCCATGGCGCCGTCTCCCAAACGACCGTTCTGTGGACACTGAGTGAATGACCATTCCGGATCGACAATATCCGTCCACATAATGCGTCTCTTTACTCTCCGCTGTCCATAGCCGAGACTGACCTTTTGTGGACGGAATGACAGCGTGACCAGGCTCAAACATCACCTGCTGACAGCCCAGGAACGGGATCAGATGCTCGCCATCCCGACAGACCGGGACAGTCTGGTCCGCCTTTACACTTTCGAGCCATCGGATCTGGATATCATCGGTTCCCGGCGCAGGCGACGCACCCAGATGGGCGTTGCCGTGCAACTGGCGTTACTCAGGCACCCGGGAACAACACTGGCTCAGTTTGTGCAGGACGTCGGATCGACGCCATCCGCGTTGGTCGCCTTCGTGGCAGACCAACTTGAGCTTTCCGGCAGCGACCTCGCCGATTACGCCGCGCGGGAGCAGACGATGACCGATCATGCCCGCGATCTGATGACGATCCTTGGCCTGCGCGCGCCCCAGAGAGCCGATATCCCGTTCATGATCGAGGCTGCGGCAAACGCAGCCTGGGCCACGGACAGCGGCATCGTAATCGTCCGGGCCGTGATGGACGCGCTACGCCATGCCAAAATCGCACTCCCTTCGATTTCAACCATCGAACGCGCCAGCATTGCGGGACGGGCGCGGGCCCGACGGAAGACCGCGCAGGCGTTAACGCAGGGCCTCACAGGCGATCAGGTCACGGCGCTGGATCGGCTTTTCGCCACAACGCCTGAAGGGAGCATCAGCCAACTTGCCTCGCTCAAGACCATACCGGTTGCCGTCAAGCCGGATCACATCAAGCGCATTCTGGAATTGTTGAGACAGGTTCGACAGATCGGGATTGATCCCGTCGTCGCCAAGCGCATTCACATCGACCGCTTTCACCAATACGTCCGGGAAGGCCGGATATCTCCGGCCTCGATGATCGAGCGCTACACGCCATCACGCCGTTACGCCACGCTCGTCGCTTTCCTGATCGATGCCGAGGAACGTCTGACGGACAGCGCCCTGGACATGGCTGACAAGCTGGTCGGCAGCATCTTTACCCGGGCACGGAACACAAAGGCCCGCAGCTTTTCGGCAACATCGAAGAACGTCGCACGCCTGATGCGCCTGTTTCAGGCGACCATCGATGCCTTGGCCGAGGCGGCCAGCGACGGCAGAGATCCTATGGAAACTCTGGATGCCACGGTCGGATGGGCGACCCTGTTGAAAGCAAGGTCAGAGGTTGGGGCGATCGCCAGGACTGCCGACCTCGATCCTCTGACAGCCGCTGCGGAGCGTTATATTACCCTTCGAAAATTCGCGCCCGATCTGCTGGAAACGCTGGAATTCCAGGCAGGAAGAGGAGGCGCCAAGACCCTGGCTGCGATCACGTTGTTGCGGAATCTCAACAGAGCAGGCAAACGCGATTTACCTGGCGACGCACCGATGCCGTTTCGCAAGGAATGGCAGAAGATCGTTATCGATCAGGATGACAAGCCCAACCGGCGTCTGTGGGAAATCGCGACGCTCGCGCATTTGCGCAACAAGCTGCGTTCCGGCGATGTGTGGATCGAGCGGTCGGCCAATTATCGTCGCTTCGACAGCTACATGCTCAGTAGGGAGCAGGCAAAACCGTTCATTGCCGAACTTGACCTGCCCCTGTCGGCAAATGAATGGCTGGATCAGCGCGCTCGCGAATTGGATAAACGCCTGAAGAAGTTCGCGCAAAGCCTGAAACGCGACGCCTTGCAGGGGGTGCGCTTTCGTGACGGGCACCTCCAGATATCGCCGATACGCGCGACAACGCCGCCGCAAGCGGAAAACCTGGCGCAACAGCTCAACGCCCTGATGCCGCCAATCCGCATCACGGAGCTGCTGCACGAGGTGGCGCAGGCTACCGGTTTCCTCAGCGCCTTTACCAATCTGCGCACGGGCGAAGCCTGTCCCAACGAGAATGCGTTACTCGCGGCCATTCTGGCGGACGCTACCAATCTGGGGCTATCACGCATGGCTGCCGCGAGTCACGGCGTTACCCGTGATCAGCTCTTCTGGACCCACGACGCTTATGTCCGCGACGAAAATTATCGCAAGGCGCTGGCCGTCCTCATCAACTCTCATCATCGTCTGCCATTTTCCCGGAGCTGGGGGGACGGTTCGAGTTCGAGCTCTGATGGGCAGTTCTTTCGCGGCGCCAAGCGCGGTGCCTCGGGCGGAGACGTCAATGCCCGGTACGGCGTTGACCATGGGTTCAGCTTTTACACGCATGTGTCTGATCAGCGTGCCCCATACCATGTGAAGGTCATCTCGGCTGCGACACACGAAGCGCCATACGTGCTCGACGGCCTGACCAGTCATGGAACCGGGCTTAAAATCTCCGAGCATTATACCGACACGGGTGGTGCCACCGACCATGTCTTCGCGCTCTGCGCCCTGTTGGGTTTTCGCTTTTGCCCGCGCCTGCGCGACTTTCCGGATAGACGCCTGGCGTCCATCGCACCGGCCAGTTCCTATCCCTCCATCAGCCCGCTGCTTGGCAAAACCATCCGCACCGACATCATTCGGGAACAATGGGAGGACGTGCTGCGGCTTGTCGGATCAATCAAGGCCGGGCATGTCGCGCCCTCCAGGATGTTGCGCAAGCTTGCTGCCTATGAGCGCCAGAATCGGCTCGACGTCGCACTCCAGGAAATCGGCAAGATCGAGCGCACTCTGTTCATGCTCGACTGGCTCGAAACCCCTGATCTGCGGCAGAGATGTCAGGCAGGGCTCAACAACAGCGAGCAGCGGCATGTGCTGACCCAGGCAATCCATACCTTCCGCCAGGGACGGATCATCGACCGCAGCCATGAAGCCCAGCAATACCGGGCGTCGGGCCTCAATCTCGTCATCGCGGCGATCGTCTACTGGAATACAGTCTATCTGCAAACCGCCGTCACACATCTGCGCTCAACATCGGCGGCCGTCCCTGAGGACCTGCTGGCGCATACTTCCCCGGTGGGATGGGAGCACATCGCCTTTTCCGGAGACTTTCTCTGGGACAAAGCCGCAGCTTCTGCGGGCCGCAAGACGCTCAATCTGTCGAAACAGGCTCGTGCCGCCTGATCGTTCCTTTATTGTTCATGCCAAACGTTGTTTAGCGTACCATCCACACGATGGCCTCATGTAAGTCTTTTCGCATCAGTGCATTTTGCAGTGTCACGCCCCGCCGAATAGGAAATCCTCGCTCCACCACTTGAAAACCGTGGCGTAGAAAGAATGGTTCAGCGGTCTTGCTTACATCCGCCGTGAGTTCGCTAATCCCCAGTAGCTTGGCTTCGTCATGGACACGACTCATTAGCAAGGTACCGACACCTCGTCGCGGATAGGCCTCCGACACAAAGAAATGATCGATGTATCCGTTGGGCTGAATGTCAGCGTATCCAGCAATTTCACCTTCGGCTTCAACGACAAACGGTCGTAATTCCCTCATGCGGCTAACCCACACTTCTGGGGCGATGTCTGTCGGTGCCCAAGCCTCTATTTGTGCAGCGGTGTAGTCACGTGATGCGATGTCATGGACAGCCGATAGAAAGACCTGAAATAACGCGCCCTCGTCCCCAATTCTGAACCGTCTAATTTCCATCGATTCCCCATAAAACAGTAATTTAACGTTATGCGTTTAACTTCCGTACTGGGCAAGAACTGTCTGCTTTTGGCCGATTCGAGACGGTCAACTCTCTCAGATTCTGGTAAGCAGTTTTAAGCCATCTGGCCTTAGTTCTCCCTTGGGGGATACATGCCGGTACAGCGTCTGCCGTGTGATGTTCATCTCAGCGCAAAGGTCGCCCACCTTAGTTTCAGGCTGACCCATGGACGCCATTGCCAGCCGAAGCTTGGCTGCAGTCATTTTGAACGGCCGCCCACCTTTCCTCCCACGTGCTCGTGCTGAAGCCAAGCCGGCTACGGTGCGCTCCGAGATCAGCTCTCGTTCGAATTCTGCCAGCGCTGCGAAGATGCCAAAAACCAATTTCCCGGCAGCGCTTGTCGTGTCAATGGCTGCACCCTGGCCGGTTAACACCTTGAGGCCGACTCCCCGCGCTGTCAGATCATGGACCGTGTTGATCAAGTGACGCAAATTCCGCCCTAATCTGTCCAGCTTCCACACCATTAATGTATCGCCCTCGCGCAGCGCCTTGAGGCAGGCAGCAAGGCCCGGCCGGTCTTCGCGCTTGCCGGATGCCTGATCTTCGTACAACTGCGCCTGATCAACACCAGCTTCAAGAAGCGCATCGCGCTGCAGGTCCGTGGTTTGGGATCCATCCGCTTTAGATACTCGCATGTAGCCAATCAGCATTTTCCACCTGTCACATATACGTTCGATTATGTGACAGTGTGAACCAGAAAGTTCCGAACGTCAAAAATTGTCACTTAACCCGTCATTCATACTAAGGCATGTAAAGGGTTCATCAGGCACATAACGTGACAGAAATTCCGAGGGGATACCTTCCTTGGCAAAGGTGACGCGCAAGCGTTCCAGTGATTCGGGGTCGCGTCGTCCAAAGGATGCCAGCGCGAACAGCGAGCGAGCCGTCTCGGGGTTGTGCCGCGCCTCGGCGACGGCTTCGTTGATCACTTTGATCGCCTCCTGCCAGTGGTTGATAGGTTCTTGCTTTCGCTTATCCATCGGCAGACCGTTGGTGAACCCGGCTTGTGGCTCTGACACGAACAGCGCTGCTTGCTCCCCGGGCGGACTCAACACCTTCGATTCGATAAGGGCGATGGCGGTGGCCGCCGCCTCCAGCATCGGTAACTGCACTACCGGGTTCAGAATTTCATAAGGACGCCATAGGCTTTGCCCGGCACGCAGCGGATGACCGCAGCATTCCCAGACGTGCCGGATATATCCCGCATGTGCCCCGCAATGCGAAAGTGGAGTGTTCAGCTCATCAAGAAGCGTGCGAAGCAATCGAAACCAGACGCCGGCATGGATGCGTCGGCACGGCAGCTCCACATACCCCGTTGTCAACGCCTGCCAGGTGCGGCGGTCCATCGCCGCAATCGCGTCGCTGGCCGTGCGCGGGGCAGCATCGATGTTCTCCCAACCGAGCAACCGCCCTGGCACGCCCCAATAGAATTCCAACCAGCAGCCATGCAGCGGGCAGCTCAGCATCAACGGTAGCTTCCATGCGAGCAGCACAGCCTGGCTCGCGGGATCGTTCAAACAGATCGGGCACGCCCGGCGACTCGGCTGGCTGGGTATCCACGCGCGCCAGCGCGTGATCGATCTGGTCTTGCGGTTGCGCCTTGGCAGCAGCACCGAAAACTGGAACGTATAGGTTTCCAGGACGGACGGCACCGAATCGTCGAGGCTGTCCAACAGCCACGGCACCCAGCCTGCGAAACTCATGCCGCGCAGCCGATCCAGCTCGATGCCGCTTCGCCGGGAAAGCGCCGTCAGTAGCGACAGCGGCGGTGCGGTGTCCAGGTCATCGACCTGACCGTGACCGAGATCGTGTTCCAACAGGTCGATCATGTCCATCTGATAGCAGACGGCGACACGATTGAGCCACGAGGACAAGGCTTCGCCTTCCTTGGGTGCTGGATGGAGCGGCCAGCGTGGTGCCGGATTCACATCAGTTCCCGCTCGAACTGGCGTCGCCGCTCACTGGGGCCGGTGTAGTTGGCCATGCTGAGCGTGCGGTGGTTGATCGCTTCTTCGCCGCTCTCCACGGCGGCGATGGCCGTCGCCATCAGTAGGTGCGCCAGTTCGCCGATGGTGCCCTCGCAGCGCGTAAGCAAGTAGCGAGCCATGTCCGGCGTGGCAATCTGGGACGGACGCCGCAGCGGGAGCGATGCCGCGAAGCTGGCCAACAATGAGCAGCAATCATCGTTGACCTCCCACACCGGCAGCATCATCGGCTCGAACCGGTTTTCCAACTGATCGTCCGAGCGGATCGCCAGGTAGGCGTCGCGCGTGCCGACCCCGACTAGCGGGATGCGCAGCTCGTTGCCGAGGAAGCGCAGCAGGTTGAGGAATTCCCGACGGTCGACGCTGTTGCCGGCCAGGACGTTGTGCAGCTCATCGATCACTAGCATGCGCACGCCGACCTTACGCAGCAACGCCAGTGCCAGTTGCTCCATTTCCGGTAGCCGTGGGCGTGGACGCAATGGCGCACCCATCGCCGCGAGCACTGCGACATAGAAGCGGATCACCGACGGCTCGGACGGCATCTGCACAACCAGCACCGACATGTGTTCCTGATCGGCCTCAGAGCTGGCCGGATGTGCGCGGCGGAACTTCTCGATGATCATCGACTTGCCGTTGTTGGTCGGGCCGATCAGCAGCAGGTTGGGCATGCGTTGCTTGTTTGGCCATGCATACAGGGTTTCCAGCCGGTTCAACGCCTCGACCGCGCGTGAATAGCCGATCCAGCGGTCGGCGCGGATACGCTGGATGCGTTCCTCCGCCGGCAACCGAGCCAATCCCTGCGCCGCTGGCAGCAGGTGGGACAAGTCGATGATGGGATATTCGTCCACAGCTACCACTCCTCGATTTGGTCAAACGGTTTCGCCGGCGGCAGGTTGTCTGCTTGCGGGTCAGCCATATTCGCGTCCGGCGGTGCAGGTCTGACAAGCGGTGCTGACGCCTTGAGGTGCTGGCGGCGATCCGCATCACGCCGCGCCTTGCGCGTGGCCTTCTGTGCGGTGGTCACGATTTCGCGCATCTGACCGATCATGCGGAACAGCGCCGCCTCATCCACCTGATCGCGCCCCTGCTGTCGCAGTTTCGCAAGCGCCTGCCGTTGTTCCCAGAGAGTGACAGCCGGGTGCGACAAGGTACGGTAGGGGATTTCTAGGTAGTGTTGCCCCTCCGGTTCCAGCACCCAGATGCGGCTGATGTCGCGCGGGTCGCGCCGGATCATGAAAGCGGGCAAGCGGTCGCGCCGTGCGATCCACGGCTTGACCGCGTCGGCGTAGTAGTGGATGTGGTCGATGACGAAGCCGGTGCGGGTCAGGGTGCGGCGAATAATTGGCAGGAAATCGACCAGGAAAGCCGTGGCGCGGGTGACAACGGACGGAACGCTGGCACGCGCCACGGCCTCGGCCCAACGCGCGGCCGGCGGCTGAAGCAGGCCGCTGTGCACGGAGCCGTGATAGGTGCCGACCGCTAATGCGAGCCAGCGCTCCAACTCTCGCAGCGTCAGGGAAGCCATCTTCTCGGAGGCGTACTCCCCGCGCTGGCCGGGATTGGAGAAGGTCGTTCCCGGCAATTCGTCGTGGATCATTTGCATCGCCGTGCCGATGATCCTCTCCACGATGCCGCCGTAGTGCGGCTGCCTGAGCGGACGATATTCCAACTGGATGCCATGCTGCTCGCAGCCACGGCGCAGCGCCTCGCTCTTGAATTCGGCCGCATTGTCCAGGTAGAGCAGCATGGGCTTGCCGCTCATTGGCCAGTCTATTTCCACGTCCATCCCCTCCAGCCATGGGCGCTTGTCGCAGGCGGCGTGCGCAAGGCACAGGCCGACGGAGACGGCGGACGGCGCTTCCAACGTGACCACCGTGCCGACCACACAACGGGTGAACACATCGATGGCGATGGTGAGATAAGGACGGCCAATCGGTTGCCGGTCGCGCTCGTCCACTACGATCAGGTCGATAACCGTGTGGTCGATCTGCACCTGCTTCAGCGGCGCGGTCATAGCGGGAGGCACGCCGCCGACACCTTGCAGGCTGCGGGACGCATCCTGGCCTTCCCGGCGAAGAGTTGCCTCGCGCGGATCGAGGCCGGCGATCCGCAACGCCACAGTGTTGCGCGTCGGCACCTGCAGCTTTTGCGCTTTGCAAGCCTGCGCGACCTCACGGTGGAACGCCGCCAGGCTACGCTTCTGCTTGGTCAGAAAGCGCTTTTGCAGTAACTCGCGGATGATGCGCTCGACCGGCTCCGGCAGACGTCCCTTGCCTTTCCCGCCGTCGGATCGGCCGCGAGCCAGGTCTGTTACAAGCCCTGCGCCTTGCCGGCCCCGCCGGATCAGAACATACACCTGCCGCCTGGACAGGCCAAGCGCTTGAGCAGCGGCGTCGGCGGCTTCATGCCCGACCACCTCAAGCGCAACCAGTGGCCCGATGACTTCCGTTCGGTGCCGGGCCTGTGCCCATGCCTCTTCGGATAAGGTGGCCACGCCTTGCTCGACAATTGGTGATGTGTCTGACTCCATACCTATATCTCGCTTTAGTGCACACGAGTATTAAGCATAGTCGAGATTTGTGCAGATGACTTTAGATATTTGACTGTCAGGAGCCGCCTGCACACTTGGCACTACGCCCCGTCAATCGGTGCAGTTGTCTTCTGAAAATGACATAGGCCGCCGAAGGCGTCCGGGAGCATTCTACTGAAGAGCAGGATATACTGGGGGCAGGCTATGGCCTTGCTTCGGGGGAAATCTGCATAAGCCTTTGAAAAAATGTGGAGGTAGATCCGCTCTGTAGTTTGCATGCATGATGCATGCATCATACTTTCATGACGAATGAATGCATGCTTTCAATGCATGCATTCATGGAAATAATGCAATCATTACTATAATGCACGCATTGAAAGCATGCATTTCTACAATAGACATTATGGTCTATTGGTTTTTATTTGATATTATTATTCGAATGTGCATATGAAATAACAAATTGTGGGGATGCGAGCTCGTAACACGCACCCCCACGCAGAACCGCAAAGAAACAACCTAGCGGCCTGCCTGGACTGGATATACGCCATATCGGGAGAACTTTCATCTTCGCAGATAAGGTCCAGTCACCAGATGGCTGCTTGTCGGGGAGACGAGCATTTGGGCAATATCTGCTATCTGCGAACCATCAAGATAGACCTCTTGCAAATCCCGTTGAATGTTCCTGTTGCAGGAACGTTGTGCATGGCTATGCGTCTGTACGAGAAATGACCTATGATTCCGGGATTTCTTCATACGGAAAAGGAAGCTGCTGCTCTTTTGGGCGTGTCGGTGATTACTCTGCGCCGGGAACGGCAAGCGGGCCAGATCGGGTATCTCAAAATCCGCTGCCGCGTACGATACACCAACTCCCACTTATCAGAGTATCTGACGAGAAACGAGCGATGCCCAACGCTACCTTCAGAATCGGACAGTACTTTCTCGGG
The DNA here is from genome assembly GCF_029309905.1 of Brytella acorum. Classification (GTDB taxonomy): domain Bacteria; phylum Pseudomonadota; class Alphaproteobacteria; order Acetobacterales; family Acetobacteraceae; genus Brytella; species Brytella acorum. The sequence continues at coordinate 136,694 of NZ_JARBJP010000002.1, read as the reverse complement.
AAGCGTCCCAACTCAAATGCGTGGTGCGCATGCCATTATGATGCAAAAACAAGACAAACAAAACGAGCATCTCTCGGCACAAATATTCTTCAAGAGGCGAAAGTAAGGCTGGCAGAATATGTAACCGAGCATACAAAGCGAAGAAATAATCCTGTTTTAGAGACAAGTCTAGCATCTGTTTTTCTGAGATACTATAAGAATCACAGCAAGCAAACCCGAAGTTCAGGGCCAAACAGAAGGGCGCTGGAGCTGATGCTGGACAGCGTGGAGCCCGGTGCTTCTGTTGCTGGGTACACAGTGGCCGAGCAGAAGCGCATCGCCTCGTGCCTGCGAGGCAAGGGTTATTCTGCAGGTTATACCCGCCGCGTCATGGGGATCGCCGCTGCCGCTGTGAACTGGGCCTGGAAGAATGGCGAGATCGATCGTCAGATTCCGATTGTGCTGCCGCCCGAGGGTGAGGGACGCGAGCGCATTATGACGATTCAGGAGATGGCTCGGCTTTGGGAAACAGATATGCCGCCCCATCTTCGCATGTTTCTTGCACTTCTGATTGGGACGGCGTCACGCCCTGAGGCGCTTCTGCAACTCACTCGTGAGCAATGCGATCTGGAGCATGGGGTGATTGACCTTAACCCGCCCGGTCGTGCTCGAACGAAGAAGCGGAGACCACGTATCCCGGTGCCGGAGTTTTTGAGATCGTGGATTGAGAGCGTGCCCTCGGGCCATCTTGTGACCTACAAGGGCAACCCGATTCTCAAGATCAACGGAGCATGGCGAGGGGCGCGCGAATCGGCAGGGTTGCCGCCAGAAATCGTGCCCTACACAGTCCGCCATACCATGGCGACTGAATTGATTACGCGCGGAGTGCCAGAGATAGAGGTTGCCTCACTCATGGGACACGCCATGCCGAATCTCCGAACCACAGGCCGCTATGTGCATGTGCGTCCGGACTTCCTCGCAAACGCCAAGCAGGCTATTGACGAGGTCGCAAGCGCCATCGACCGGGTGGCAGCCCGATCGATGGTAAATTTCAACATGCGTGCTAACAGCGTGCTAGACTCAAGTGCAAAGGATGGCAGTCCGATGCATAAGCCTCAGAAAACCGTTGGTTTTCTGCCGGAACGGATGGTGGGCGCAACAGGGATTGAACCTGTGACCCCTACCATGTCAAGGTAGTGCTCTACCGCTGAGCTATGCGCCCATCCGGTCCGTTGGCGCGCTTTTAATCGGGGGCCGCGAAGCTGACAAGCCCTGGCGTAATTTTTTTTGCCTCTTTTCCGTCTCTTGCGGAATGCCTTACGGAAGCAGGCGACTTACCGCCGAAGACGCGTCATATTCCAACCCCATGGACCCGACACAGCCCCTTCCTCCCCGGACTGAATGGTTAGACCCCATTTCCATTCGACGTCCGCAGACTGTGCTGACTCCTCTGCTCGTCGCATCCCCACATTCCGGGATTGCTTATCCGGCATCCTTTCTGAGACAGTCCCGCCTTGATCTCTTCACGCTGCGACAGAGTGAAGATGCCTTCGTCGATCATCTTGTCTCCGACGTTCCCGACATTGGCGGCCAACTTCTTTGCGCGCTCTTTCCGCGCGTCTATTGCGACGTGAACCGGGCGGCCTGGGAGCTTGATCCGACGATGTTTACGGAACGTCTCCCTACGGAAGCGATCACCGACACAGCGAAAGTCCGGTCCGGCCTTGGGATGATCGCCCGCATCGTCGGCGGGCAGAACATATACCGCGAACGCCTCGACATCGAAGACGCCCGGCATCGTATCGCGACATGCTGGACGCCCTATCACAATGCACTGATGGCTTTGTTCGACGAGACGGTTCGGCGCTTTGGCGGAGGCATTCTTCTGGACGTGCATTCGATGCCCGAACTGACACATCGGTCCACACCGGACATCGTGCTCGGCGACGCGCATGGAACGGCATCCGCGCCGTCTATCATGGGCTTCCTCGAAAGCGAGTTCCGCATGCGTGGCTATCAGGTTGCGCGCAACAATCCCTATGCGGGCGCTTACATCACCCGGACCTACGGTCGCCCTGAAGCCAACCGCCATACCGTGCAGATCGAAATTGCGCGCAGGCTTTACATGAACGAGAACACGATCGAGCCTCACGCAGGCATGGCCGAGCTGCGTCAGGATCTGCGCGTCATCATGGGCCGGCTCGCCTCCGCTCTTCCTTTTTCACGTCTCGAAACGCCCTTGCAAGAAAACCCGCCACGTCATTAACGTTCACTCTTCATGCGCGTCGGCAGCACGGCCGGAGCGGTGTACGCACAGGGGAAAACATGATGACGAACAAAACCGAGCATGCGGCCCATGACCTGCTCGACAAGCACGGTGCGGAGGCGGAAACGATCGCGACACGCGAATACGAAACGGCTCTCGAAGTGCAGGATCTCAAGCAGCAGGGCTATTGGCTGGACATCCTCGACACCATCAAGGCGATCAAGGCAGGCAAAGCCTGATCCACTCCCAACGATTGCCGGTTACCTCGCAATAAAACGGGCAAAATTGGCGGCTTTCCGTAGCTGAGGATGGTGGGGCGACAGGGATTGAACCTGCGCGCCCTGCCATGTGAAGGCAAATCGCACCTGCCATATCTATATTTTATATTGAATATTTTAATAAGTCGCCCATGCGTCCTGCGCCGATTGTGCACGCGTCTCATTCAGAGCGGACGTTCGCTCGCCGCCGCCTCTGTGGCAGGCGCGCCTCTTCTACGTGTTCCGTTGCCCGCGCATGCACAAAGACCCGGCGCACCATAATCCTCACCCGACGCCAACGCTTTGCCTATTCAATTCCCTGTCGGCCAGTCCAGGATCCGGTGAACCGCAGGTCGCCTCAAAACGGTTTCATTAAGAAATCACAAATAAGTTATAAAAATAAAAAAATCAAAATAACGTAAAATAACGTAATGACAAACTTTAGAACATGAGACAATCTTCCTTGTGACCTCACCATCACAATGACGTTCGCATTTATTATTCTGCATGGAGAAAACATTGTCTATTTATAACAGCAAAATAATTGCCCTAAAGCCTGAAAAATCAAATTCCAGAGTCGCTGACCTTATAAATCAGGCAATGAAGGGTGCAGAGGTTCCTACCTTAAGTAAACTTTCAGAATTTATGCCGGATAGAAACAAGGTCACTGACATCATTAAATCGGCCTTAATGCATCACTCTATTAGCGATCTCACATGGATCGATGCCAAAGCATCAGCTTCTATTGATTATTCAGATTTTATATCAGTAAAATCTTCCGCTAATTACTTTCATTTTCTTTGCAGGCAATTATTCAGCTTTGATGTCCTATACACCTATGATAAAAATAAAAAAATTATAGGCGCGACCATTAGTAGCTACGCACCAAACAACGTTAGCTCAACAGACAGCAACACTCTGAATCCTTTGTCTATAAACGAGTCCGATTCAAACACTGGAGAAAATACTGTTAATATAAGATACGGAGCTGGAATGTACATCTCCGTAACCGGAGAAGCCGCATCTGCCGATGTGAAAGTGGATATAGCATCAATAAAATCTAATGCATCGGCATCAGTGAAAAATATTGTGTGTCATGCAGAAATATTTGGACTCAATGTATCCGATTCATTGTCTGGCGCCACAAACGTTTTGATAGGACCAGACTTCAATCAAGCAAAAGAAGATCTCATAAAATATATTTCAAATGAAATAACAAAATCTATTAATGCTGAGTCTGTGACCTTTTTTCCACTACCTGTGGAAATATGCGTCATTTCTGATGAAGAAGATACGTCAATTAATGATAATTTTGCAGAAATTTTAGCGTCAACTTACGTTCTTCGTAGAATCATTCACGGAGACACACTAAAAAAGTCTATCAATTACCTAAATAGCTCTGAAAATAGCGGGAAAATAGCGAAAAGAGATAAAAAAATTTTGCAGGATGAGTGTTATATTGATTTGAGCGCTCATCTGGGTATCGTCACCTCATTGTTCTCGGCATTTATCAGGCATTTTCGCCCCGATGTGACTGACGCTGACATCCCAAACTATCCGATCAACGATTCAATGAAGCGAAGTGCTAAAATTCTCCTGAACTGTTTTGAGCATATGAAAGCGAATTCTACGCCAAACAATCTATGGGACTAATTCCTGCATGATTTTGAGTGGCTGCACGAAGCAAGCTGGTTTCATTGACGTTAGAGTGTGCCTGCGCGCGTGAGAGACCATCTGGAAAATTCAAAGCGCCTTTCAAAACTCTTGCACTATATGGCTGAATAAGGGGTGAGGCTGTGTAGTCGCGCCTCTTTTCCCCGATAAATTCTTGGCACTTATTGAATCGCGTCTTACTGTTATTCATCTGCCTTCCAAAGGCAGACGCCCCCGTCTTTCTGACCGGTCGGCATTGACGGAAATACTGTTCGTTCTCCTGGCCGGCATTCCATAGGATATGCTTCCGCGCGCGATGGAATGCTGATTAGGCGTAACATGCTGGCGGCACTACTAGAGCATTTTCTGCACGGACTAAATCGTTAGGGGATTCCCCTTGGCGGTGTGATCTGATTCAAGATGACAGCCGCGATGGGGGCTGCTTTTGGATGTCATCACGCACGCTGTCTCTGGATCTCCGCGATCGTGTTGTCGCGGACGTCGAAGCGCGACACTCGTTTTTGCACTGCGGGACACTCGACCTTACACCCTTCTGAGGCGTGCCGAGCGCCCGCTAACCGCCTTCTGAGCGCGGTCTAATTGCTAATTAAAACCTCCTTGAAACGCCCCTGATCGGACGCCTTTCGGGCGATTGAATACCCGACATCAACGCCCTCGATCGTGAACCCTTCGAACACGTCCCGGACCTCCGCCCGATCGTTCAGGGACAGAATGAACCGCCCCTGAACGCTCCGTAGCGTCGTGGCCATCTCCTCGAACTGATCTCGTGAGAACGGCGCGGCATAGTCCCGCTCACAGCCCCAATACGGCGGATCGAGATAGAACAACGTCTCCGGCCGGTCGTAATGACGGATAACGTCCTGCCAGGGCAGGCACTCGATCACGACCCGGCTCAAGCGACGGTGAACATCCTCCAGCACCGCGCCCAATGCCTGGACGTCGAAACGGGCGGACCTCAACGACACACCGAAGTTCCGCCCGCTGATCTTCCCTCCGAACGCAGTGCGCTGAAGGTAGAGAAAACGCGCAGCGCGTTCGAGATCCGTGAGGCTGTTCGCTTCGGCCGCCACCAGCCGCTCGAATTCATCGCGGCTGGTGATGCGCCAGCGCAGCTCATCCATAAGAGCGACGTAGTGACGCTGCAGAACGCGGAACAGGTTCGCCACGTCCCGGTTGAGGTCGTTGATCACCTCGCATTCGACGTAAAACGGGCGACGCAGGAACACGCCGCCCATGCCCACGAACGGCTCGACATAGTTGCGATGCGGGATCTCACGCAGCCGGTTGATAATGCGGGAGGCCAGATCGCGCTTCCCGCCCAGATAGGGAGCAACAGGTTTAACGGCCGGAATCGGCCTCAGATTCGACTCCATGTTGAAATTACTCAATAAGGGCCGCCGCTGCAGCAGTAGGCGGGACGGTTCAATTGTGGCGTCGGCCTACGTGTTAGCGAAATGGGGTTTAGCTACAATCTGACAGCGGGGCGACCACCTTCGGAGTTTTTCGGTGTTGCCCGAAAAACCTCCCTGAAGTGTCCAGACGGGTCATGCCCCGCATTGGCGCCGGCGACTCTCGTTCTCCGAGGGGCTGGCTTCCTCGCTTAGGTTCTAACCAAGATTAGCGGAATCAAAATCCGCTGTCCTACCGATTAGGCGACGAGGAAAGATACTGCGGGCCGGGCTTGAGACACAGCCTCATGGCGACGGACTCCTGGTCCCGGAACCTTGCGACCCGCTGCCCGCGTAGAATCGCATGGAATGGCGGAGGTATACACGGGAAACGACTCGCGAAAACTGGCACGGATTTGGCACAGATTGACACGATAAAAATCGGCGCAACTCGTAGCAGCGCGGATCGATACGGGGGATGAGAGGACCGCCGATTGCCGAATAAACGACGGTTTTCCGGGGCTGAGGATGGTGGGTGCGACAGGGATTGAACCTGTGACCCCTGCCGTGTGAAGGCAGTGCTCTACCGCTGAGCTACGCACCCATCCTGCGGTGGAGGCGTCTCTATCAATCCTGCGTCCCGCTGGCAACCTCAGAAAAACGGGCGGCAGAAAAAATGCCGTGCCCGCCGGGGTTCAGAAGCCAAACATATGATCGAGCGAGAACGCCCCGGTGGCATCGCGCTGGCCGTGATAGCCAAACAGACGGCATGTCAGATCACGGATCAGCACGTATCCACCCGCACCGGCCTTCTCCACGGTCTCGACGCCGAAGATTTCGTGCGGCCAGACCATATGAGAGCCCGAAGCGGCAATCCGGATCGTGCTCTGCGCGATCTCCACGCCATTGGCATCGTGAAGATGCAGAATCGTCTCCGAGTCCGGCAGTCCGGTTATGGATGCGGGATAGATCAGACATGAAAAACTACGGCGCGAATCCTGCCCCAGTTTGAGGAACAGGCGCGTCGTCAGTCCGGGCGGCGGCCCCGAATAGGATTGCGGTTCGTGACGCCATGTCATGAGGGTATTGAAAATATGGCTACCAAAACTGGTTTCGGCCGTGTGGCCATTGGCGCGCAGCCGATACCGCATCAACCCGTGCAACCAGCCGTCTCCCTCGCCGCCGTCGCGAAAATCATAAACGAGATCGGCATGGCCGGGCTCGTCCATCAGATCATGCAGGGCCACCGCGACGCGATGACCACGCGGAAGATTGCCCAGGAAGTGCTGCCCGCGCGGCTGACCATCTTCTCCGAACAGATCGAGACGAACCGGCAGACTTTCAATGGATTCCGACATCGGCGTCGGCTGCACCCAGCTTTCGAAGAATTTCGGATCGAGCACAGGAAACGGCAGCAGAAACCCGCGCCCCAGATCCGCCGGAAACTGCCTCAGGGCCGGCTCGGGTCGCAGATCGCTGCGCTCCACGTTCATATGCGCGATTCGCGTGCATAGCCCGTCACTCACCTCGTAGCGGGGCCGCACGAGATGGTTTCCGGCCCGGAATTCCAGCTGGGTCGGCCATGCCAGCCCCGGCAACAGCGCACCGATATCCACGGCATGGGTCGCGAACGGACCGATCTCTTCGACGATGGGCGCATGCTGCTCGACGCCCATGGGATTGATCGTCATGGTGCCTGCCGGAATCGGCGTGGCGTGGCTGTTCTGCACCCAGAGCACGATTCTCTCGCCGGGCGCGGGCGCCGGGAGAGTCGCAAAGCGCGGCGATGGCCAGGCATTCGCATCATGCGTGACCGACAGGCTGGGTTCGTCCGTCTTTCCGTAAACATCGAGCGCGTATTTGACGACATCGTGCCCGCGTGCCCCGAGCACATGAATGAAAAGCTGCCCGCAAAAAGCCGGCAGATCGAAGCGCGTCCGGATTTCGGCGCTGTCGATCACGATTCCAGCCGGCCCATCCGGCACCGGATGTTCCCACTCGGCGAGCACTTCACCCTGCCCGTCAAAGAGACGCATCCAGTAGCGAACATGGGTGGCGCCGTAGTTGCACCAGTAATTGGCTGTCACCAGACGGGTCGAAAACCGTTCATCGTCGCGGAAAAAAGCGAAGTTCGTCGCGAAATTCAGCTTGTCGAGATACTGACGCGGATTGCTCAGCATCGAGCCCGGCAGGCAGGCATCCTGAAGGGTGAACACCACCTGATCATCCCGGATCACCCGCGCGAGGCGACCCATGATCTTTTCATGCTCGAACGAGGGTACGAGAACGGTCGTAGCCGCATCCCCGGAAAGCGTTGTCAGGGCTTTCTGCGGCCGCCCCCAGGAATCGGGCGACCCCACACGCTCGGAGTCATGGGTATAAATTCCGGCCGTGGGTCGGAAAGCGGGATACAAGGCGGCCAGCGTCGCGAGCCTGTCATCCGGATCATAAATGGCAAATTCACCGCCGCCCTGGAGGCGGGCGGAAAGCGTTTCCAGCGCTTCCGCCGCGATCGGATGAGCGAGCGCCTTGTAGAGCACATTCCCACCGCCTTTTGCATCGAATGTGCGGATATCAAGCATGATCCGTCCTGCTTTCCATAACCCGTTTCCGGGCTGTCATTTGGTCATGATGACCCCGCATCGGGTCACCTCACGATTATCTGTCGAGGAGGCCGCGCAGGGCAACCGCCGCGACGGGCGTGTCATCCAGCGGTGAGACATCCCACGTCTCCCAACGCGACGCAAAGGACCTGATCTGTCCGGTTTCACGCAGGGCGTCGAGGAACGCATCAATGCGCCGGGACCGACCCGGCATGTCCGCAACCAGGACCGGCGCCGCCGTCGCCACGGCTTCCGAAACCATGGACACGCTGTCTTTCGTCACAACAACAAGATCGGCGCAGGCCAGCAGACCAGCATAGGGATTTTCACCGGTTCCGTCCCATATGAAAGCGTCGACGGGCGTCAGGGCCTCGCGCAACGCGGCGAGAACCTCAGGCGCCGTGCGCCGGGACGGCGTCAGCACGACCGCGGCATCCCCTTCCCGCGCCGCCTCGGCCACCCCCCGGCCCAAGGCGCGCGCATCCTCCGGACCAAAACGAAATCGGCCATTCGCGCCGCCGACGAGGACCGAGAGCAGCTTGCGCCCGTCCCGCCGCAGACGGGGCGTCCAATGCGCCCGCGCCGCCTGAAGGCGCTCCGGCGTCATGCCGTGCATAGCCGTGCGGGACAGGACCACGTTCTCGCCTGCAATCCCGTCGTGGCAGTTCGCCACCACGAGATCAAAGCGGTTCAACGCCATCCGGGGGTTCTGGATCTGGACGACGGGCAGGCCGAGCTTCCGCGCCAGGGCGGCGCCAGCGACTCCACCCGTTCCACCGACGCTCACGATGGCCTCGGTCCCTGAAGGCACAACGATGGGCTCGACCGCCGAAAGCGGAAAGGGGCAGAAACGGAACGGCAATCGTGACCAGAAGCCGGTACGGGTCACGGGATGGAACGTCCATCCGTATCCGGCACGCTCCGTCAGGCCGGTGGCCTGCGCCCGCATTCCGGCAAAATCCTCGGCAACTATGGCAATCGTCATGCAGGATATTTCCTGAATAGCGTAAAGTTTGGCAAGAAGCGCAGATGACCGCACCCGACCAGTCCCAGAATCAGGACCAGAATCAGGATTTTTCAACCTTCGGGCTGATGCCTCCCCTCCTCTCGGCCCTCGACAAAGCCGGACATAAAAGAGCCAGCGCGATTCAGGCACGCGCGATCCCCCTCATTCTCGAGGGGCGGGACGTTCTGGCCATCGCGCAGACAGGGTCCGGAAAAACGGCGTCCTACGCCCTGCCGCTCCTTCAGCGTCTGGCGACCCTGCCCCCATCGGAGCGCATTCCCGGCGCGCCCATGGCTCTTGTTCTCGCCCCGACACGCGAACTGGCGTCCCAGATCGCGGGGGTGTTTCGGCAGTTGGGGCGCACCATGCCCCTTCGCACGCGCGTCGCCTGCGGCGGCCTGCCGAAGGACGCCCAGATCGCCGCGATGGCCGAGGGCGTCGATATCCTCGTGGCCACATCCGGCCGTCTTCTGGAACTGTTCGACAACGGCCACGTGACGTTCGACAAGCTGAGATTTTTCGTTCTCGATGAAGCCGACCGCATGCTCGAAGGCGACTTCCTGATCGATATGGAACGCATGGAGCCCCTGCTTCCCACGATCCGCCAGACCATTCTCTGCTCGGCCACCCAGCCGCCCGGCCTTCAGCCTCTGGCCCAGCGCCTGCTTCACAAGCCCGTCCTTATCGAGATCGAGGCGCAGACGGTCACGCCGCGTCGTATCCGCCAGCGTGCGATGTTCGTGGAAGCCGATCAGAAACCGGCCCTCATCGCCGCCGCCCTGCGCCACCAACCGGGCCGCGCCATCGTATTCGCCCGGACGAAAGCCGATGTCGAAAAGCTGGCCGCGACCCTCCGGCGCATGAAAATCGCAGTGGAGACCCTTCATGGAGATCGCACCCAGGGCCAGCGCAACCGCGCGCTCGAAGCGTTCCGGGCCGGAAAAATCTCCGCCCTGATTGCGACCGACATCGCCGCCCGTGGCCTTGATATCGGGGATATCCTCCTCGTCATCAACGCGACGCTTCCCGAGCAGGCGGATACATATGTCCATCGCATCGGCCGCACGGGCCGCGCCGGGAAACGGGGCGACTCTCTGACGCTTTGCGACGCGACGGAACGCAAGATGCTGCGGCTCATCGAGAAGCAGATCGGTCACCGCATGACGATCATCTCTCCTGAGCAGATTGCGGGCATCTCATAATCCGGAGCCGGAGCAGGTCGCTCGCCAGCCTCGGGCGAGCGACGGAAAAGAACTCACCGCATAGGACTGACGCAAAACCTCAACGATTATGATCGCGTGATTACAGTTCGGGAGGTTGTGAGACCGTGACGAGGACTCCATAATCCTTTCATGAACGATCGCATGCTCCTTGGCGCATATCCCTGCCCGCGGCATGACGGGCTCCTTCCGGGCGCGCGGCTGCGTCCATGAGTTGCAGCGCCTCGCCACGCGATCACCATCCTGTCCGTGTGCGCCGGCGCCGCCTGTGCGAAAACCTGCTTCTGTCGCGGCCGCTGCCCCGGTTTGACGTTTCCATCGCGCCGCCCGATCTCACGCCCTGGATGCACGGCAATACCGGGATTGCGGGCGTGATGCAGTTCCAGGCGCCGCGACCCGGCCCTCATGTCGTGATGGTTTCGCTCATGCATGGCAACGAGTTCGCCAGCGCCATCGCCCTTGACCGCCTCATGCGCAGCGGCGTGACTCCCCGAAACGGGACGATCAGCATCGTCTTCGGCAACCTCGAAGCCTTTGCCCGATTCGACCCGGCCAATCCGGCGGCGTCGCGTTTCATCGACGAGGACATGAACCGCCTCTGGGACGAAAAACGCCTCCACAGCCAGAAGGAAAGCCGGGAACTGACGCGCGCGCGCGCGTTGCTGCCGATCATCGCGAGCGCCGATATCCTGATCGACATGCACTCGATGCTGTGGGAGTCGGACCCGTTGCTCATCACCCCCGACACACAACGCTCGGTCGAACTGGCGAGCGCTCTTGTGGAGCCGCAAAGCGCGCCAAGGCTGGTGCTGACCGATCTGGGTCATGCGGGCGGACCCCGGCTGATCGAGCAGACCCGATTCACGCGCGCCCGTCACAAGGCCCGCAGCGTGCTTCTGGAGGCCGGCCGCCACTGGGAGGAGACGACCGTCGATACGAGTTATCAGGTCGCCAGGAAAATTTTTGAAGTCTCCGGCGATTTGTTTTTCGGGACCATCCGCTGTGACGCCTTACCCGAAGCGCCCGAACGCGCGGTCGTCACCGACAACGTCATCGCCCGAAGCGCGACCTTCACTTTTACCCATCCCTACCGTGGCGGAGAGGTGGTTTCAAAGGCAGGCACCGTCATCGCCCAGGATGGCGTGGACGAAATCTGCACGCCTTATGACCGGTGCCTGCTGATCATGCCCAATCTCTACGCGCGACGCGGACAACTCGCGATCCGCCTCGCACGATATTTAAGAGACGATCACGCGCCCGGATAGGCGACGTCATAGATCGGAAAGCGGCGGCAGAGCATCTGCACTTCCGCGCGCACGCGCGCCTCGACCTCGACCTCTTCCGGCGTACCCTGCGCCGTCAGCACTTCGTCGATCATACGCGCGATATCGCGGAATTCCGGAACGCCGAAGCCACGGCTCGTCGCGGCCGGGCTGCCGAGGCGGACGCCGGACGTCACGAACGGCTTCTCGGGATCGAAGGGCACGGCATTCTTGTTGGCCGTAATGCCCGCGCGCTCCAGCGCGGCCTCGGCGAGCTTGCCCGTCACTTTCTTCGGACGAAGATCGACAAGCACGAGATGGCAGTCCGTCCCATTGGTCACGATATCGAAACCGCGCGCGAGCAGCTCATCGGCGAGTGCTGCCGCGTTCTCCTTGACGGCCTTCTGGTAAGCCTTGAACTCAGGCTGCCGGGCCTCGCCGAACGCCACGGCCTTGCCCGCGATGACATGCATGAGGGGACCGCCCTGCAAGCCCGGGAACACCGCCGAGTTGATCTTCTTGGCCAGATCCGCGTCATTGGTCAGCACGATGCCGCCGCGCGGCCCCCGCAGGGTCTTATGCGTCGTGCTGGTGACGACATGGGCATGCGGCATGGGGTTCGGGAACAGACCCGCCGCCACCAGCCCCGCGAAATGCGCCATGTCCACCATCAGGTAGGCGCCGACTTCATCCGCGATCCGGCGAAAGCGCGCGAAGTCGATTTCGCGCGGATAGGCCGAGCCACCGGCCACGATGATCTTCGGCTTATGCTCGCGGGCCAGACGCTCCATCTCGTCATAGTCCAGAATGCCGTCCTGCGCGCGAACGCCATACTGAACAGGCTGGAACCACTTGCCCGAGTAATTGGGGGCGGCGCCATGCGTCAGATGGCCGCCGGATGCGAGGCTCATGCCCATGACCACATCGCCCGGCTTGGCCATGGCCATGAAGGCCGCCTGATTGGCGTTGGCGCCCGAATGAGGCTGCACATTGGCGAATTTCGCACCGAAAATCTCGCAGACGCGGGCGATCGCCAGCTCCTCGACGCGATCGACATCCGCACAGCCGCCGTAATAACGCTTGCCGGGCAGACCTTCGGCGTATTTGTTGGTCAGGACCGAACCCTGCGCCTCGAGCACAGCAAAGGACGTGATGTTTTCCGACGCGATGAGTTCGATCCCGTCCTGCTGACGGTGAAGCTCGTCCCGCACGATCGCCGCGACCTCGGGATCGACCTTGCTGAGACCGGCATGAAAGAAATCATGCAGAAAGGGCTGACTGATCTGTTCCGACATCGTATCTCTCCACGGGACGCTCTGAGGCAGGCGAGAAAATTCGCGTGAACAGCGCCAATATCGCAGTTTGCCAGCCGCCGCAAAGGCTCGCGGCACGAAATCCGGCTCCATGAGCCAACCGATAGCAAGGACGACCGTATGTCACTCCTCGACGGAGCCCTGACTCGACGCAAGCCCATAGCGACCGAGACAACCGAGGACTCCGGCGGCCTGCGGCGCGTTCTCGGGCCTCTCGACCTTATCCTTCTCGGTGTCGGCACCACGATCGGAGCGGGGCTGTTCTCCCTGACCGGCGTGGCCGCCGCGCAGAATGCCGGCCCCGCCGTCGTCCTCGCCTTTGCGATCGCGGCCGTCGCCTGCGGTTTTGCCGGTCTGTGTTACGCGGAACTCGCGGCGATGATCCCGGCGGCGGGATCGGCCTATTCCTACTGCTATGCGACGCTCGGGGAATTCGTGGCGTGGATCATCGGATGGGATCTCGTGCTCGAATACACCGTCGGCGCCGCGACGGTCGCCGTCAGCTGGTCAGGCTATCTGAACTCCATGCTGGCCGGGTGGGGAATTCATATCAGCCCGCGCTGGACAGCCGCGCCTTTCACGCCCGTCACCCTGGCCGACGGCACGGTCACGACGGGACTCCTCAACGTTCCGGCCATGATCGCGATCTGGCTGATCACGGGACTGCTGCTGCGCGGCATCTCTGAATCCACGAAAATCAATGCCATCGTGGTGGCGCTCAAAATTCTGGTCGTCGCCGTCGTCATCATTTTCTGCGCGCCCTATATCGACACCGCGCATTACGTCCCCTTCATCCCAGCCAACACAGGCGAATTCGGGCATTTCGGCTTCTCGGGAGTCATGCGCGCGGCAGGCATGGTGTTCTTCGCCTATCTCGGCTTCGACATCGTTTCGACGACGGCGCAGGATACGAAAAATCCGGCCCGGACGATGCCGATCGGCATTCTCGGCAGCCTCGCGATCTGCACGCTCATTTATATCGTCTTCTCGCTGATCCTGACGGGCGTGGTCGATTATCGTGCGATGATCAACGATTCCAGTCCGGTCGCAACGGCCATCGACCATACCCACAGGACGTGGCTCCAGAATCTCGTGAAGATCAGCGTTCTGCTCGGCTATATTTCGGTGCTGTTCGGATTGCTGCTCGGACAGGTTCGCGTTTTCTACGCCATGTCGCGCGACGGCCTGTTGCCCCCTCTTTTCGGTCGTCTCAGTGCCCGTCGGCGCGCCCCGGTGGCATCGCACCTCATCTTCGGGACACTGACCTGCATCCTCGCGGGCACGCTGCCCATCGCCGTGCTCGGCAGCATGACTTCCATCGGCACGCTCCTGGCCTTTGTTCTGGTCTGCGTGGGCGTCGGCGTCCTGCGCATACGCGATCCCCACCGTGTTCGTGCCTTCCGCGTCCCGGGCGGCCTGACGGCTCCGGTCCTCGGAGTGGCCTGCTGCCTCGTCGTCATGGCCTCGCTCGACCGCCTGACATGGATCAGGCTCATCGTGTGGCTGATCGTCGGGTTCGTCATTTACGGCGTATATGGCTTTCGACACAGTCACCTCGCGACAGGCCAGAGTGCCACAGATCAGGCCGCGACAGACCAGAGCAGGGATCCGTCGTCGTCATAGACACCTGCGCGCTCCACGGGAACGCGCGTGAACAAAGTTCCATGAACTCGTAAGCCGGATGCCATCCCGGTCTCTTGGCCGGACAGACTGCGCGTTGTAGGCACGAATGACCGAGCCAGCACGGCTTCCGCAGAGGACACGATCATGATCCAAGGCGCCTATCCGAACACCCGCCCCCGTCGCAATCGCTTCGACGCCTTCACGCGCCGCCTGGTGGCGGAGCACAGCCTCAGCGTGGATGACCTCATCTGGCCCATCTTCGTCTGCGATGGCGAGAACATCCGAACGCCTGTGGACTCGATGCCCGGCATCGAGCGGGTGAGTGTCGATCTGCTGGACGCCCATCTGGCGGAAGCCGTAGCACTGGGTGTCCCCGCCATCGCGATCTTTCCCATCACCCCCATCGACAAGCGCGACGAGACGGGAACGGAGTCCGCCAATCCGGACAACGTCATGTGCCGCGCCACGCGGCGCATCAAGGAGATTTACCCGGAACTCGGCATCATCGCGGACGTCGCACTTGATCCCTATACCAGCCATGGTCACGACGGGCTGATCGAAAACGGCTACGTCGTCAACGATCGGTCTCTCGAGGTTCTGGTCCGCCAGTCGGTCAACCAGGCCGCCGCCGGTGTCGATATCATCGCCCCGTCAGACATGATGGACGGGCGCATCGACGCGATCCGCAAGGGACTGGACGCCGCGGGTTTCGTCGACGTCCGGATCATGTCTTACGCCGCGAAATATGCGAGCGTCTTTTATGGCCCCTTCCGGGACGCGCTTGGTTCCGGCGGCCTTCTCTGCGGCGACAAGAAAACCTACCAGATGGATCCCGCCAACTCCGATGAAGCGCTGCGTGAAGTCGCGCTAGACATCGCCGAGGGCGCGGACATGGTCATGGTCAAACCCGGCATGCCTTATCTCGACATCATCCGAAGGGTTCGGGATACGTTTTCGATGCCGACCTTCGCCTATCAGGTGTCCGGCGAATACGCCATGCTCGCTGGTGCCATTGAGCGGGGCTGGCTGGACCGCGACCGCACCATTCTGGAAAGCCTGCTGGCGTTCAAGCGCGCCGGTTGCAACGGTATTCTGACCTATTTCGCCGTGGAAGCCGCACGCCTGCTCAAGGCTCAGTGACACGATGACCGGTGGCGGCCGGTCCTTACGAGGTCGCGCCGCCTATTCCGGCGGCCTAGAAGCCGAGCACCGGGCGGCCGTCATTCTCGGTGATCTGGGTTTTACGGTGCTCGCACGCCGACTGCGCACTCCGGTCGGGGAAATTGATCTGATCGCCGTAGACCCGGCGCTTTTACTCATTGTCGAAATCAAACGCCGCCCCACCCTGCGGGACGCGGCCTATGCTCTGACAGTTCGCCAGTCGCAACGCCTGCTTTCAGCGGCTGACTATGTCCTGGGCGCCCATCCCGAGTGGCATCGTGATTCCATCCGCATTGACGTCATCATTTTCGACGCCGCCATGCGCGCACGCCGCATCCAGGATGCCCTGCGCATAAGCTGAATACGGTAGGCGTGGCGCAGCAAAGACACTATTTCCCCGGAATTTTTCAGCAAGCCGACCACACAAGAATGTAGCATTGGGCACCTCATCTCCTGTTCACTCGCGTCTCAAAGCGCTATTCTATGAGCAAAACAGCATGGCGGCACTCATGGCCCACGTTAAAGTTCTCATGATGCAGAAAGATGAGGGAGAAAACCTCTCTCGCTGGCTTTCTCATTATTCAAATTTATTCGGAATGAACAATCTGACCATTATGGATAATGGCTCGTCAGATGAATTTACCCTTGATCTCCTAAGATCGGCTGAAGGTGGTGGGTGTAAAATTATTCGTGGTTACGATACGCAGCATGATTTTCAAAATAAGGGGGGTCACTTTAATAATATTATAAAATCCTGGGACGCCGAGTGTGACTATGATTTTGCACTCCCGGTCGATTGCGACGAAATTATTGCTGCATTCACAGATACAGGCATTTCTCGTGGATCGCAGGATATCCATTCTGTCTTAGATACTTTAAAAAATGAGCAGCGGGCACTCCGTCTGGATATGTCGCTTTTTAATGTTCCCGGACGACCCGAGTGGTTCGCGCCCGTGCGCCACTTCCATAAAGGGTTCGTTGCCGCCAAAAGCCTAGAAGGGATCGACAACGGCCAGCATGAGCCGTGGACGAAATTCACCCGAGACTATCTTGGAGTCAGGCTTACATATCTGCACTACCACAACAGACCATATACTGAGCTGATTGAACGGACCCGCTCAAAACTCTCTGATTTAATGGATATTGATAACCGGGAGGAATTGCAGCGCAATTTACATTCCCCGAAGATACCTGGAAGCCATCTCATAGAAATTCTTCTTTCCACAGAAGAAGAATACAAACGTAAATACGATGGAGAAATACAGATTTTCGTTCCAACATTCAGTGGAAGCAACTTTCTGACTTTTAAAAACAATACTTTCCTCTGGAATGCAGCAGCTTATCTGGCCGCCAATCCAGACGTTGTCGGATACGAACTATGCGGGCTGCATCATTATTTGCGCCACGGATATCAGGAAGGACGGCATTTGGGAAAATAATTGTCTCTCTGCGACGCCGCGCCAATATGCAGAAATTATATAGCCGCCCTGTCACAGGGCGGTTCACGACACGATCGCGGCTTATAACGTCGCGGCCCCTCTCGCTCTCGACTACATGCAGAACGCCGCAGCGGATCCGACCGTGACGGCGCAGATCAACTGCGCCTATTCTTTAGGCGGCCTCGCCATCGCAAATGAATCTGCGTGATAATGGCGAAAACGGTATCACGTTCGATACATGGAAGTTGAACGTCGGCAGCACGGCGGTAGCGGCGCAGTTTCAAGAGGCGCTTGCGACCCCTTCGTCCAGGTGCGCCCAATGCACAGCGGGCCAGTTCACCGACGATGCCAATTATCATGCTGCGAATACGTGGAGGCGCGTTGCGCTGAGCGCGTTCTGAGTTGCCACGGGCCGTGGCTTGACACCGGCTGCCGTCGAGACCCTGGGCCATTATAGCCGTTGGGTGGGCATGACGCCGTTGCGCGTCCGGCATGCTCGAATTGCGTTCACTGCGTGCCCATCCACGCCGCCGCAGCCCGCGCGAAATCGCATGGAATGGCGGGGGTGTACAGGGAAAAGTGGTTTCATGTGCCGGATGGCACAGAAGACCACTGACTAAACAAAGTAAAACTTCAACGATTTCATGGTGCTGCTGGACAGGATTGAACTGTCGACCTCTCCCTTACCAAGGGAGTGCTCTACCACTGAGCTACAGCAGCAACTTGGTGCGCTTCGTAGCTTCTCGCCCGGAGTGACGCAACCCCCTTTTTTAGGGACGTCACTCCCCAGGAACTCAGTCGTCGCGATGAATTTTTTCCATGCGTTCGTGGCGCTCCTGCGCCTCGATGGAAAGCGTGGCAATCGGGCGTGCTTCCAGACGCTTGAGGCCGATCGGCTCTCCTGTTTCCTCGCAGAACCCGTAGGAGCCGTTCTCGACCCGCTGCAGCGCCATATTGATCTTGACGATCAGCTTGCGCGCACGGTCGCGCGTACGCAGTTCAAGGGCACGATCCGTCTCGACACTGGCCCGGTCCGTCACGTCAGCCTCGTGGATGCCGCCTTCCGAGAGGCTTGCCAGCGTGCCGTCAGCCTCACGCAGCAGATCCGCGCGCCAGCGCAAGAGTTTTTGGCGAAAATATTCAACCTGAAGAGCGTTCATGAACTCTTCGTTTTCGGACGGTCGGTAATCGGGAGGCAGCGTCATCATCCGCGTCTGTCCTTGTAAGCCCCTGAGCCAAGTGGAGCACGATATCCTCACACCCCGCCCATCCACGAACCCGAGGCCGCTGTGGATGAGCCAGGCGTCCAGACAAGGCGCCACTTGGCGCGGCTTATAGCGGCGAGACAGCGTTCCGCCAACCTCCGAAACGTTACATCTGGGAGTAAACCGCCGCTCAAAACCTGCCAATCCCATGGCGGATTAGCGAATTTTTCATTTTTGAGGCTCATTCTGGCGATCACAGACTTAATCCGCGGGGGACGGTCCTCCCCCTGATCCTTCGCCGGAAGCCCCACATCCACCCATGTCGAGATCCTTTCGTATCTTCAGGCGGATCATCCTTTCCTGGGTCGTGACCGTCGTTGTCACGACTGCGGCGGCGCAGGGGGCGACCGTCCGTATCAAGGACATCACCGATACCGAAGGCGTTCGCGCCAACCAGTTGATCGGTTACGGTCTCGTCGTCGGTCTCTACGGGACCGGCGATCGTCTGACGAACTCGATTTTCACACGGGAAACGCTGATCAGCATGCTCAATCGCCTGGGCGTGAATATCCGCGATCGCGAAACCCAGCTTCAAACCCATGACGTCGCGGCCGTCATGGTGACAGCCGATCTCCCGGCATTTTCGCATGGCGGAAATCGAATCGATGTCACGGTATCAGCGGCGGGAGATGCCTCATCGCTGACGGGAGGCACCCTTCTCGTCACCCCGCTCATGGCGGCGGATGGCGAGGTCTATGCCGTAGCGCAGGGCTCTCTGGCGACAAACGCGTTTTCCGTGCGCGGCGAAGCGGCGACCATGGTTCGCAATGTGCCGACGAGCGGCCATATCGCCAATGGCGCGATTGTCGAACGTGAAGTTCCCTTCGATATGGGAGCCCGCACACACATTCATATGAGTTTGCGCAATCCCGACCTTACAACCGCCTCACGCATCGCGGCGGCGATCGCTCAACATGTCGGTCCCATCGCAACCGTCGAAAATCCACGCACGATCCTTATCAACCTTGAAGGACGCGATCCGGTACAGACGCTCTCCCGGATCGGCGACCTTCTGGTTCAGCCGGATACGCCCGCCAAGGTTGTCGTGGACGAAGCGAGCGGCACGATCATCATGGGCGCGGACGTGCGTATCAGCACGGTCGCCGTCGCCCAGGGCAACCTGACGGTACAGGTCACGGAAACGCCGCTGGTGGCGCAGCCCGGCCCATTCTCCGGCGGTCAGACCGCCGTGGTGCCGCGAACCAATCTGAATGTCAGTATCGACAAGGATCACCATCTCGCCATGCTCAATGGTGGAGCGACCCTGCGAGATCTGGTGAGTGGCCTCAATGCCCTCGGCGTCAGCCCGCGTGACATGATCAGTATCCTGCAAGCCATCAAAGCAGACGGCGCGTTGCAGGCCGACCTGGAGATGCGATGACATGACCTCAATCCGCCCCACCCATATCCCGCAGGCCAATAGTCCGACCTCTTCGCTTACAGCAAGCTCATCATCGGTGAGTGATGCCAGGAAAGAAAAAACCTGGAAGGCGGCGCAGGATTTTGAGGCGATGGCCATCAACGAAATGCTTTCTCCCATGTTCGAGACCGAAGGCGATGCAAATGGCGGCGTTTTCGGCGGAGGCATCGGCGAAAAACAGTTCAAGCCGATGCTGATCAACGAATTCGCGAAGAACATGCAAAAGGCAGGCGGCCTGGGACTAGCCCCGGCCATTTATCAAAAGATGCTCGAACTGCAGGAAAAGAAATGACTCAGGACGCATTGCTCAAGACTCTCAATGAGCTGACAACGCTGATCGAGGCCGAAAATCTGGCATTAGAGGCCTGCCGCCCCCATGACGCCATCGCCATGCTGCCCGTCAAAAAACTGGTGGCGGCACGACTCGCGGAGATGCGTCTGGACGCGTCCGATGCGGACGAAACCCTCCGCCAGTCACTCATAAAAGTGCGTGAATTATCCGGGAAAAACGCGACTTTGCTTCAACTGGCGATCAAGGCGCAGGAAAATGTCATTCGTCTCCTGACCATACCGCAGGAACCGAATGAGCAGAGCTGCTATGGTCGCAGCGGCAGCTATGCGACCGTTCAGAGACTGGCTCCTGTCGTCATTTCAGCCGAGACGTGAGACGTCTCAGCTCAGAGACTCGTAGCGTTCAAGCTGCCATGCCTGAGGCTCTGCCTCCGCGAGCCGCGCCCATTCCTTCATCAGGGGATGCGCGCGAACCGCGTTGCTATAAGCTTGCGTCGCATCCGTAAGTTCGACTCCGTAGCTATAAAAACGTGTCGCGATAGGGGCGAACATCGCATCGGCGATACCCATCTCGGGGCCGAACAAATACGGACCCTGACCGGAAAATGCGTCCAGAGTTCGTTCCCAGACATCGAGAAGCGCTGCGATATCGGCCTGCACGTCTTCGGAAAGTCCGTCTGCGCGAGGACGCATCCTGCGGCCGAGATTCATGGGCAAGGCCTGACGCAGAGCCGGAAACCCACCATGCATCTGGGCACTGATGCTTCGCGCCCAGGCCCGGGCGAGGCGGTTTTCAGGCCAAAGTGCGGGTGAGATTTCCGCACAGTATTCGCAGATGGCCAGACTTTCCCAAATTCTCGCTTCCTTATGTTCGAGATAAGGAACGAGGCCATTGGGAGAAATCTCACGAAGCTCGAAAGTCTGGCCCCCTCCGCGCAGTGGCACGACCTGATCGACCACATTCAGCCCCGCAAGGCGTACGGCAAGCCAGCCCCGCAACGACCAGGACGAATAACGACGCGTGCCGATCACCAGCCGCCCATCATGAACATCCGCCATGGATGCACTCCTCAAATGCGTTCGCGCCTTATAAACCCACCACCCAGAACCCGGCTGCCCTGATACAGAACACATGCCTGTCCAGGTGCCGGCATGGCGGGTTCCAATAGCGTCACCTGAGCGCCGTCGCCATCCCGCCTGACCATGGCCGCGCGCGGCGTTTCCCTGGCGCGGATCTGAACGGAGCATTCCACGCCATCAGGCGGCACGTCGAAAAGCCAGTTCATATTCCGCAACCCGAAAATCGTGCGCCCACTGCCCTGGCGCGGTCCGACGATAATGCGGCGCGAAGGCGCGTCGATGCCCGTAACCATCTGGCGCACGCCGTTCGCAGACTGCGTATTGATATCGCCGAGCCTCTTGCTTTGCCCGACCGTATAGCGCGCGATGCCGTCGTGACGGCCAAGAACACGCCCTTGCTCATCGACAATTTCGCCCGGCTCGCGTGTCTCCGGCTTCATCCGCGCCACGATATCGGCGTAAGACCCATTGGGGACGAAACAGATATCCTGGCTGTCGGGTTTGGCGGCGATCGCAAGCCCCATGGCGTCCGCCTGGGCTCTCACGACGGCCTTGTCCGGCATCCCTCCCAGCGGGAAACGCAGAAAATCCAGCTGATCCTGCGTGGTCGCGAACAGAAACCACGACTGATCGCGATCGACGTCCGCCGGGCGATGCAGTTCCGCACCCGTAGCGGTTTCCACGCGTCGCACATAATGGCCCGTCGCCATGGCCTCGCAACCAAGATCACGCGCCATGCCGAGCAGATCGGTAAATTTCACGCCCTGATTGCAGGCCACACAGGGCACGGGGGTCTCGCCGCGCGCGTAGCTTTCCGCGAACTGGTCGATGACGCTGGACCGGAACCGTTCCTCGGCATCGACGACATAATGGGGAATATCGAGCTGGTCGGCGACCGCGCGCGCATCCATGATATCGCGACCCGCGCAGCAGGCTCCCGCCTTGGCGGTCTGGCCGTGATCATAAAGCTGGAGCGTCGCACCGATGACCTCATGGCCTTCGTGCTTGAGCAGTCCGGCGACGACCGAACTGTCGACTCCCCCTGACATGGCGACAAGAAT
Organism: Brytella acorum; assembly: GCF_029309905.1. Lineage (GTDB taxonomy): Bacteria > Pseudomonadota > Alphaproteobacteria > Acetobacterales > Acetobacteraceae > Brytella > Brytella acorum. The sequence goes on along the minus strand of NZ_JARBJP010000002.1, from coordinate 114,386 downwards.
ACGCATGGATACCCCGCACGCGGTGCGTGACGATCAGCCGACCTTCGGCAGACGGACAGTCAGGCCGTCGAGACCATCCGTCATAACAATCTGACAGCCGAGACGGGAGGTCTTTTCAAGTCCGAACGCCAGATCGAGCATGTCTTCCTCATCGTCGGTCGGCGCGGAGAGACGTCCCGCCCATTCGGGATCGACGATCACATGGCACGTAGCGCATGCTAGGGACCCCTCGCACGCACCTTCGAGATCAATGTCATGCTTATGCGCGATTTCGAGCACGGAGAGTCCGACGGGCGCGTCCACTTCGCGCTTCGTGCCGTCCCGCTCGATAAAGGTCATGTGAGGCATGTGGTTCTGTCCTGGAAAAATGGCTATGACAAAGCGCGCCGGAACATCGCGGCGGCCTGTTCTATTTGCGGGCCCGACGTAAAGCGTCCCACCGAGAGACGCAAGCTTCTCGACGCCTCATCTTCGGTCAGGCCCATCGCCGTCAGGACGTAGGATGGCACCACCTCCGCCGACGAACAGGCCGAGCCCGTGGACACCGCCAGTTCGGGCAATGCGCCCATCAGATCCTGAGCGCGCCGTCCAGGCCCGAAACACAGGTTCAGCGCGCCCGGCAGGACGTGCTCGGACGACCCGTTCCGGCATATCCTGCCATCCATGGCCTGCAATGCGTCCCAGAGCCGATCCCGCAGGGCGGCGGACCGCCGCGCTTCCTCGGACAGTTCCGCCATTGCGATCGCACAGGCGCGACCCAGCCCCACCACAAGAGCGGTCGGCAAAGTGCCCGACCGCACGCCCCGCTCCTGTCCGCCCCCGGAAAAAAGCGGCTCGAGCCGGACCCGAGGACGGCGCCTCACGTAAAGAGCGCCGATCCCCTTGGGGCCATACATCTTGTGACCGGACACGGAGGCGAGATCGAGACTGGCGACCGACACCGGCAGTTTTCCCGCGATCTGGGCAAGATCACTGTGCATCAGGGCACCGTGACGGCGAACCATGGGCGCCAGCGTCGCGAGGTCCTGTAGAACCCCCGTTTCGTTATTGGCCCCCATGATGCTGACGAGCAGGGTCGGCACCTGCAACGCGGCTTCCAGCTTCGCCGGATTGAGGCGACCGTCATGCTCGACGGGAAGAATGACCGGCTCACAGCCTTCCGCCCGCAGGGACAGGACGGATTCGAGCACGCATTTATGCTCCGTGGCGGTCGTTATGACCCGTCGCGCCGCATCGCCCTGCCTCAGCCTGTGACGGACGCCACCCTTGATGGCGATGTTGTTGGCTTCCGTGGCCCCCGATGTGAAGACGATCTCCCGCGCATCGGCCTCCAGGAGTGCCGCCACCTGTTCCCGCGCGGTCTCCACGGCCGCCGCGGCGGCCTGACCGGCCGCGTGTTCCGCGCTGTGCGGATTGCCGAACATCTCGGAGAAATATGGAAGCATCGCCTCGACGACACGCGGATCGCAGCGTGTCGTCGCCTGATTGTCGAGATAGATCATGGATCGCGCCTTCCCAATCGTGCGGTCATCCGCTGATAGGCAGACAGGAAAGCCTCAACGTCCCCTTCGGCGACGTTCCAGGGCAGAGAGACCCGGATCGCCTGTCCCGCCTCCGGCCCGTATCCCATCGCTCTGAGAACATGGGAGGCCGAAACCTTGCCCGAAGAACAGGCAGACCCCGCCGAGACCGCGATGCCATCGAGATCGAGCGTCATAAGCTGGGTCTGCGCCGATACGCCCGCAAGCACGAGACACGTCGTATTTCCGAGGCGCGAGGCTCTGTCTCCGACCACCATGGCTCCCGCCGCCCGCGCGTCGTTCTCAAGGCGGTCGCGCAGAACGGCGATACGCCGGACGTCATCGCCCAGCGCCTCCGTCAGGGCGGCCGTCATGGCGGCTATGGCCGGCAATGCGGGCGTGCCGCCACGGCGACCGCGCTCCTGCCCTCCCCCGACCATCAACGGTTCGACGCGCGACGGCCCCCTCAGCAGCAACGCTCCCGCCCCTTTAACGCCGCCAAACTTATGACCCGAGATCGCCATGCTGTCCGCGCCAGACGCCGCAAAATCGAGCGCCAGACGCCCGGGCGCCTGCACCGCATCGACATGCAGCCAGGCACCGGCTTTTCGGCACAGAGCCGCGATGTCGTGCAGGGGATGCAGAACGCCCGTCTCGTTATTGGCCGCCATCGCGCAGACCATCGCAGGGCTGTCTCCTGCCAGGGCCCGCTCCAGAGCCGCCAGATCCAGGGTGCCATCGGCGTGAACGGGCAATATATCGCGCTCGGGTCGCGCCTGGAGCACGGCGTCATGTTCGGTCGCGCCAACCAGCAGGCGACGGCCATGACCAAAACCATGCACGGCCAGCGCATCTGCTTCGGTCCCCCCAGACGTGAAAATCACCTGCTCGGCGTGGGTGCCGAACGGCTCGGCAAGACTTCGTCGGGCGGTTTCCAGCACGCGGCGGCCCTCGCGCCCGAAAGCATGAACCGAGGACGGGTTTCCCGTTAGACGCGCAACCTCGGTCAGCGCTTCAAGTGCTGCGGGCCTCGGAGGTTCGGTAGCGTTGGCATCAAGATAGACGGTCATGGAGTCTCCAACTCGTGACAGCGGGCACTTGTGACAAGCGGATGACACCGAAAATACAAGGTAAATTCACAAAAATACCAATCTGCGATCGGTTTGTGACGATTCATGTGGCTTTTCTCTTGTCCCGACCGTTATACACGGCCCCAACGGAAAGACGGTCGGAACAGTCCCGCGTCCCATGTGGGGCATTAGCGGGACCATGTGAAAGCCGTCAGGCGGGACCTGCGACATGCCGGAGCCGCCAGCCAGGATCAAGGAGTAAGCCTCTATGCCTGTGTCAGCGCTCCACCCCGCCTCGCCCGGCAGTGCCGAAGCGCCGCTCCCGGACGCCCAATTTCGGTCCTGAATTCCGACGACTACTGAACGGATCGTCCGACAACGCAGCATCCGTTTTCATCCGGTCCGGAGATGGGGCATCATTTTCCGGGCTGCGGTATTTTAACACTGCGCCGCCATGCCACAAGGCGGCGTCAGACGATTGTGGAAAGTCATTGAATGCCAGAAGTCATGTTCGCCGGCCCGGACGGCCGGCTGGAGGGACGTTATCATCATTCGGACGAGCCCAATGCGCCGCTTGCTCTGATCCTGCATCCCCATCCGCTGCATGGCGGCACGATGAACAATCGTATCACCTACACGATGTATCGCAGCTTCGAGAAGCTCGGCTTCTCCGTGATGCGATACAATTCGCGCGGCGTGGGTCGCAGCCAGGGACGTTATGACGGTGGCATCGGGGAAATTTCCGACGCCGCGGCCGCGCTCGACTGGATGCAGATGATCAATCCCAACTCCAGCACGATCTGGATCGCTGGGTATTCCTTCGGCGCGTTCGTCGGCATGCAGCTTCTCATGCGCCGACCTGAAGTCAGCGGGTGGATCAGTGTGGCTCCTCCCGCCAACGATTATGATTTCGGCTTTCTCGCGCCATGTCCGTGCGGCGGTCTCATGATTGCCGGCGGAAAGGACGAACTGGCTCCCGAGCCAGGCATCCGCAAGCTGGTCGACAAGCTGAACACGCAGAAGAACGTGACGGTCGATTATCGCGTTTTCGACGACGCGGATCATATCTTCGCCCGTCAGGCCGATCAGGTGGGAGAGGCTCTCGAGGATCACGTGACCACGATGATGGCGCGGAAGTCCCTGGCGCTGGCTGCGGACTGACCGTCGCCACCTCGACACGCTCTCCAGGGGCGCGGCTACTTCCGGAAGCCCCGCCCTTCTTCATTTCGCCGCTTTTTCCGACAGAAGTGTTCTCCATGCTCGCCGCCCATGGTAGGACCGCCATGATCCATTCATGCCCAGCAAGAGACTGACGGACCCCCGAGACATGCCCAAGAGCGCCTTTCTCCGCGACGCCCAGGCGCGCGGCTTCATTTTCCAGTGCACTGACCTCGAAGCACTGGACGAAGCCATGCTGGCGGGTCCCATCACGGCTTACATCGGCTTTGATCCCACAGCGGACTCCCTGCATGTGGGCAACGCGCTCTCCCTCATGGCTCTGCGCATGCTCCAGCGCCACGGCCATCGCCCGGTCGCCCTGATGGGCGGCGGCACGGCCAGGATCGGCGACCCGTCTTTCCGTGACGAAGCCCGCTCGATGCTCAGTCCTGAAAAACTCGCTCATAACCTGAGCGGCATCGAGGGCAGCCTGCGCCAGTTTCTCTCTTTCGGAAACGAACCCTCCGACGCGATGCTCGCCAACAATGCCGACTGGCTGGACAGACTTTCCTACATCGATCTCCTTCAGGATGTCGGCGTTCATTTCTCCGTCGCGCGCATGCTCTCCTTCGACAGCGTCAAGCAGCGCCTCGAGCGCGAACAGGGACTGACCTTCCTGGAGTTCAACTACTCCATTCTGCAATCCTATGATTTCCGCGAACTGAACCGCCGCCACGGCGTGACGCTGCAGATGGGCGGTTCGGATCAGTGGGGCAATATCGTCGCAGGCATCGACCTCGTGCGCCGCACGGATGGCAAGCAGGTTTTCGGCCTCACCACGCCGCTCCTGACGACCGCCTCGGGCGCCAAGATGGGCAAGTCCGCCAATGGCGCGACATGGGTCTCCGCCGAGCGCCTGTCCGTGTTCGAATACTGGCAGTTCTGGCGCAATACCGAAGATGCGGATGTGGGTCGCTTCCTCAAGCTGTTCACGGAGCTTCCCGTCGAGGAATGCGCGCGTCTCGGCAGTCTGGAAGGTGCCGAAATCAACGAAGCGAAGAAAATCCTGGCCACCGAAGCCACGGCGATCTGCCACGGTCGCGCCGCCGCCGAGGACGCCGCGGAGACCGCGCGTCGCACGTTCGAGCAGGGTGCGCTCGCCGCCGATCTGCCGCGCCGTTCCATCGCGCGAGCCCTTGTCGAGGACGGTGTGCCCGCTTTTCGTCTGTTCGCCGAAGCGGGGCTGGCCGCGAGCAACGGTGAGGCCCGCCGCCTCATCCGCGGCGGTGGCGCCCGCGTCAACGATGTGGTGGTCGCGGACGAAAACGCCATCATCTCGAACGAGTCGGTGATCGACGGTGTGATCAAGCTCTCCTCGGGTCGCAAGCATCATGTACTTGCAGAGCCCGCATGACGGCTGTCAGTCGTTCCGCATGATCGCCCTCACTGGCGTGGCGGGCGACGTGGTGGTCCATTCGGGACCAGCACCTCACAAGGAACGGAAGCCCTGAACACGACGGCGGCCATCCCGGAAGGCAATCCACCCCATGAGGTGAACAGGATCACCTCCGGCATGGACCGCGCGCGGCTTGGCAGTCTGCGGTACCGGATCGCCCATCTCGTCTATCTCGTGATCTATCCGATTCCGTGGTTTTTCGACGGTGTCCACACGATCGATGTGGTCGGCTCGCTGGCTGGCCTCATCTCCTTCCTGGCGCTGTATTTCTCGCATAATCCGCTGCGCCCGCGCTTGTGGCAGGGCGTCGCGATCGCGGCGATCGCCTTTGCCATGTCGCCGTTTCACGCGATCTGGCCGGTCATCTTCATCTATGCCGCTGCAACCATTGCCGGAACCACGCCACGACGTCGCGCCCAGGCCGCCTTCGGTTTCCTCCTCCTCGCACTGGCGATCTTCTGCTGGCTGAGCGGACGTCACTGGCCCGACATCGTTTTCGGAGCCACATTCGGCTTCGCGTCCTTCATGGGCACGTCGCTCATGAACGATCTGGCCGTGCGCCATGCGCAGCTTCTCGAAGCGCAGGGGGAAGTCCGCGCCCTCGCGGCGAGCAATGAACGCGAACGCATCGCACGCGATATCCACGATCTGCTTGGCCACTCGCTGACCGTGATCGCCGTCAAGGCGGAACTGGCCGAGCGGATCGCGCCGACCCATCCCGAGCGCGCCCAGACGGAAGTTCATGAAATCGCGGAGACGGCGCGACAGGCCCTGCGCGAGGTCCGGGCCGCCGTTCGCGGCATGCACGGCGCGTCCCTGCCGCATGAAGTCGAGCGGGCCCGCAGCGCACTGGCGAGTGCCGGGATCGCCTTGCATAACGAGGGCTCCGCCGATGGCATCAGTCCTTCCCAGGACGGGGTTCTGGCGATGGCGTTGCGCGAAGCCGTCACGAATGTCATCCGGCATTCGGGCGCGGCGAACTGTTATATTCACCTGTTTACCGACAAAACGGGCGTGGCCATGATGGCGGTGGAAGACGACGGGCAGGCTGATATCCCATTCGCCCGACGTCCCTCGATCGCGGAGGGTACGGGCCTGCGCGGCATGCGCAGCCGTCTGGCCGCAGCCGGTGGCATGCTCGACATACGACACGGCACAAAAGGACTGCGTGTGACCGCAACATTGAAGGCATCGTGATGACTACCCAGACCATACGCGTTGTGATCGCCGAAGATCAGGCCATGCTGCGTGACGCCATCGGCGCCCTGCTCGCGCTCGAGACGGACATCGACGTCATAAGCCACGCTCCCAATGGCACGGACGCTCTGGCCCAGGTCCGCGCCACGAAACCGGACGTGCTGCTCACCGATATCGAAATGCCCGGCATGAGCGGCATCGATGTCGCCGTGGCGCTGCGGGCGGAACGCTCGCCGACGCGCGTCATGATCGTCACAACCTTCAGCCGCGCGGGCTACCTCAAACGCGCGCTCGATGCGGGGGTCAAGGGGTATCTGCTCAAGGACGCACCGATCACCCACCTCGCGGACGCGATCCGCAAGGTCGCATCGGGGGGGCGCGCCATCGCGCGCGAACTGGCCGAATCCGTCTGGGAGGCGGCTTCGGACCCCCTTACGGATCGCGATCGCGAAATGCTGCGGCTGGCCGAAGCCGGTCGCAGCAATCAGGAAATCGCGGATGCCCTGGCGCTGTCGCCCGGCACGGTGCGCAATTATTTCTCTGAGGCCGTCCAGAAACTCGGCGCGCGCAACCGCATCGAGGCCGGACGTATCGCCCGTCAGAACGGGTGGCTCTGACTCAGTCCGTGCCCAAAAGGAGCGCGACGGTCTGCCGGTTGACGGCCCGGCTGTCGTAAAGAGCGCAGGCGCGCAGACGTGCGGCATCTCCCATGGCCCTGCGCAATTCGGTATTCCGCGCCAGTCGCTCGATGGCGCGCGCAAGCGGCATGGCCAGGCCTGGGGGCACGAGAAAGCCGGTATCGCCGTCGATGATCTGCTCGCGCGGCCCGCGAATATCGGTCGTCACGACAGGCAGGCCACAGAGCATGGCCTCGATGACCGACATCGGCAGCCCCTCGAAATGGCTCGGAAGAACAAAAATATCAGCTGCCGCCATGAGAGCGGCGACGTCATCCCGCCGACCCAGCAGTCGAAGCCGATCGCCCAGACGCTCACGCGCGCGCGCGAATTCCCCGGACATGTCATCGCCGTGATCGGAGGCCAGCCTCTCACCCACGATCCAGAGTTCGACATCCGGCACCTGGTCCATCGCGCGCAGAAGCTCGGGAAAGCCTTTATGCCGGACAATCCGCGACACGGCGATGACGACGACCCGCGCCGCATCAACACCCATCGTGGACCGGACGGCATTTCGCAGGGCAGCATCCGGACGGAACACGTCACTGTCACGCCCGTTGCCGACGGCAAAGGGGGCTGGATGAATATGCCAGCGCCGCGCATCGTCCGCCTCCGCGCGCGAGACGGTCATGTAGAGATCCGTCACTTTTCCGGCCAGCCACTCCAGGACGAAAGACAGCGCCCGACGGCGCCAGGAGCCCGGCTGGTTGAACAGAAAACCGTGGCACGTATAGGCGACGACCGGCACGCCGCAACTCCAGGCGGCAAAGCGGGTCAACAGGCCGCTGATCGGCATATGGGCATGCACGATATCCGGTCGTTCACGCCTGATCAGACACCGCACGGCCAGAAAGGCACGCCATTGCGCCAAGGGGGCCAGAGACCGCTGGAAAGGCAGGGCTTCCACACGAAAGCCGGCCTGCCGGACGACCGCCAGATCCGGCCCGTCGGCGCAGGCGCCGACGACGGTGCATCCGGCGTCCCTCAAAGCGACCATGAGCGGCAGGAGGAACTGTCGCATCGAAAAATCGACATTGGTCACTTCGAGAATTTTCGCCGTGCCCGTCCTGCGACGTCTCATACCGGCAGACGCTCCGCAAGCCATTGAACCACACAGCGGAACGGCGCTTCGCGCGTGCCGTCCGCCGGAGGCTTGCCTGCTCCCGCTTCCGTCGGTTGCATGACGGGAGCGGCGTTTTTCATGTCCTGGGAAGAGACTTCGGAAACAGGCGCGGCCTCTTGCGCCACCCCCTCGACGGCCCGATCGGGAGGTTCGGTTTCCGACAGTTCGGGAACCGCGACCGGAACTGTTTCCGCAACCGGGATCGAGCTCGGAGCCTCTTCCATCGCTGTCACGGACTCGGTAGTCACGCGCGGGGCAGCCTCGGGCCCGGCAGCCTCGGACCGGGCAACCTCGGGCCGGGACATCTCGACGACAGCTCTCGGACGGGGATTGGTCACAACGATCTGAAGCGTGGCCTCGATCTCGCCGTTTCCCACATAGACGCCCGGTTCGAGCGCAAGCGTTCCCCCCTCCTGACGGAACCGCCAGGACAGGCCACCGACGTCAAGAAGAACCTCATCCCCCTCGTCGGAAAGGCGCGCCTCGACATCGGGATGAAGGTGAAAACGCAGCGCGAAGGGCACGACGCGTTCGCAGGACACCGTTTCCTCGCCCCGCAGGCTGAAACCGTCATCGGAGAGGTAGAGGCGTCGTTGCCAGTCCGCGCCGAGCGTCGCTCTGTAGCCGTCATGCGACATTTCGAGCCAGTGCGAACCATCATGTGTTTCGTGCTTCGCCTTGACGTGGGCGGGACGCCTGGACAGGCCGCCATTCGAGGAGAAATCGACACAGGATCGCCCGTCGAGCACCATCGTCGTGTGAGCCGCCGTCCCTCTCAGGGCGCGTTCCCACGCCCCTGTCGAAGCACTTCCGCAGTTCACGAAGATCCGGTGACGGCCATGGGAGAATTCGAAAGAAAGCGGGCCACCATGAGCCTGCCCGTCAAAACCCGCGGGCGCCGGAACGCCTCCATCGGCCATCAGCAACGACTTTCCGGCAGTCAGACGAAAAAAACGCCCATCCGCCAGACTCGGCGCGAGAAGCCGCTGGCGGGCACCGTATTGCAGCACCGTGTCGATGAAACTCGACGCATGCGCATTCGCGCCATTGAACAGCATCAGTCCGCCATCGGCATGACGCATGGCCCGCAGCACCGGACAGACCCGCGCGAGTCCGGTCACCAGAACCGGTGGAAGCGGCATCTGCGCCATGCGCAGGATGGCGCTCATTTCGGCAAGTTCACGCGCCGCCTGCAACTGCGCTTCCGGGCTGCGCTCGACGAGGCATCCGTCGGACAGCAGGATACGCTCGATTTCCGGTTCCAGATATCGCAGGTAACGCGTGAAAAATCCGCGCTGGGACGGGATCGAGACCGCGGCTGCAAGCAGGCCCTTCAACGCCGACAGGCCGCGCCATCCCTGTGCGGGCAGCGGCAGCAGAGCGGAAATGGTCCGCGCTTCGAGCAGGAGCCGATCCATGAGACGTCGTCGGAAACTGATATCCGCCGACGCCGCGAAAAAATCGTATTGACCTGTCCACGCGCCAAGTCGGGCGCCCGTCGTCGCAGCGTCCGCGACGAGCGGGTCGGTAGCAGGGTGATCGAGCCAGCTATCGACGATGGCACGCGCGCCCAGCCGCGCCTCGTCGCTTCCAAGCGCCCTCAGATCGCGCAGCCAGGTAAAACCGTGCAACCATTGGCGCACCGGATCCGGCAGACCCGGCTGCTCCCAGTTGGCGGTATCGAGAACATAGTCGCGAAAATCGAAACGGAAGCGACCCGAGAGCAACCGGGCGCCAATGGTCGCGTCTCCGGGCCAGAGATCGCGAAGCAGGTTGGCCGGTGCCTCGGGTGCGCGGGAAAGGCCCGGCAACCGCGCGATGGAAAGCTTGGCATCCCGGGCCCATTGACGGATCATGAAGCAGGAGAAGCGGGTTGGCTCTCCGATCCGGGAGCATGCCGAAGACCGGCGATCGCCGCCGCATAATCCTTCTGGCCGTAGACCGCCGTGCCCGCGACCAGCATATCCGCACCGGCCGCCATGGCGACGGGCGCCGTATGTGCATCGATCCCGCCATCCACACCAATACGGATATCGCGGCCCGTCATGTCGGCCATTTCACGCAGCATGCGGATCTTGGGCACCTGGCTCTCAAGAAATTTCTGGCCACCGAAGCCCGGATTGACGGTCATCACCAGGATGATGTCCACGAGGTCCATCACATATTGAAGCATGTCGGTCGGAGTCGCCGGACAGATCGCGATTCCCGCCTTCTTGCCCAGCGCACGGATGGTTTGCAGGGAGCGATGCACATGCGGGTTGCCCTCGACATGCACATGAATATGGTCCGCGCCCGCTTTGGCGAAGGCCTCTATGAAGGGGTCCGTCGGATCGATCATCAGATGAACGTCGAGCGGGATCGCCGTATGTTTCCGGATGGCGGCCACCATGCCCGGTCCGAACGTCATGTTCGGCACGAAATGGCCGTCCATCACGTCGAGATGAAGCCAGTCAGCGCCCGCCTCCGTCGCGGCGATGACTTCCTCGCCCATCCGGGCGAAGTCGGCGGATAAAATACTCGGGGCGATCAGGGGGCGCGTCAACATCGGCATGATGCTATGTTAACTTCGATTTATGGCAGAAATTCAACCCATGTTTCCAATATGCACAGACTTCTGACAGGTTTTCTCGCCGGAAAGCGAAAAACGGATTCCCACCTGCCGCGAATTTACGACTTCCGCCTCAGACGGGCCGCGAAAAAACCATCCATGCCGCCCTCGTCGTGCCACATGCCGGGATGAGTCCGGAAATAGCCTTCGCGCGTGCGCGCAATGGGCATCCCCTGGAATTCATCCTCGGCAAATGGCAGCAATTCCCATCCACGCGTCAGCGCGGCCTCCACGCGGGCGGCCCCCTCCTCGTCCTGAAGCGAACAGACGGCGTATAGAAGAATACCGCCTGGAGCGAGCATGTTCGCGGCTGCGTCGATCAGCGCATCCTGCCCCTGGGCCAGGGCCGTGACGTCGCGCGGGCGCTTGACCCAGAGCACGTCCGGATGACGCCTCAGCGTTCCCGTGGCCGAGCATGGAGCATCCAGGAGAACCGCGTTGGCGGGACTCGCGGGCTTCCACTGCAGCGCGTCGGCGACGATCTCTTCCACGCCCGCGATGCGCAGCCGCTCCAGGTTTTCGCTCATGCGGCGCATGCGCCCGGCATCACGCTCGACGGCGCTGACCTGCGCGCCCGCGAGAGCGAGCTGGGCCGTCTTGCCCCCCGGCGCGGCGCAGAGATCGATCACGTGCCAGCCGGGTTGTGCGTTCAGCAGACGCGCGGGCATGGACGCCGCGGCATCCTGCACCCAGAAAGCCCCCTCCTCGAACCCCGGAATCTCCGTCACGCGCGTGCCAGCCGGAAAGCGCACGCTTCCATTGGGCATGACCACGCCGCCGTCCGGCACCTCAGCGCCCGGACGGAGGGTCAGATCCAGCGGCGCCTCGCGATGCATCCCCGACGCTATGGCGCGCGCGCGTCCACCCCAGGCGGACCAGAGCCAGGGCGGCACGTCCAGACGATCCTGATCCAGCCCTTCGGCCAGCGTATCTCCCTCACGCGCGACGCGCCGCAGCACGGCATTGGCCAGCCCCGCGAAAGGCGTCAGTCCACGCCGGCGCAGAAGCGAGACGATCGTCCCGACGGCGGCATGCGGAGGCGTGCCGAGATGGCGAAGCTGCGCGACACCCATCAGCAGGGCGCAACGCACCGGCGCTGGCGGCTCCCGGCGCAGCAGCGGCTGGAGGAGTTCCGTCATGCTGCCCATATAACGCAGGACCGTTGCCGCGAGGCGATGAGCGCTGGCCCGATCCCGGGGATCGCTCGTCGTGCTCCGGTCGAGCGTCGTCTCCAGCATCCGCCGGTGCTCCACGACACCGCACAGGATATCGAATGCGAGATCGCGCGTGGGGTCGGCCTCCGTGCGAGGCGGAGAACGGCGGGACGAAGCGGAGCCATGAGAAACGGGAGTGGACATTCTGGCAGCCAATGGCATTTCGCGCGTCGCCGCGCTACCCCCTTCTTATGACCGCATAACAGGAGATGGACCACCGTCATGAGCGACGACGAGATTGCCGGGCGACTTCAGGCCATTCGCGCGCGGATCGACGCGGCCGTCGCGGTCGCCGGGCGAGACAGGGCGAACGTCGATCTTCTGGCCGTCACCAAGTTTCATCCGGCCTCATCTGTCGTGGCCGCGCTTTTGGCCGGGCAACGCCTTTTCGGTGAAAACCGCGTACAGGAAGCCGAGACCAAGTTCCCGCTACTGAGGGAAAGGTGGCCGGATCTTCGTCTGCACCTCATTGGCGGTCTACAGACGAACAAGGCGCTCGCCGCCTGCCGCGTGGCCGACGTCATCGAAACGCTCGACCGCCCATCCCTGAGCGATGCGATCGCCCGGGCGGGAGACCGTCTCGGCATCCTGCCGGATCTTTTCGTGCAGGTGAATACCGGCGACGAACCCCAGAAAGCCGGGATTCCGCGTGAGCAGGCCTCAGCCTTCATCGCGGAATGCAGGGAAAGATTCGGCGCCAAGGTCAGGGGGCTGATGTGCATCCCCCCGGAGAATGAAGATCCTCGTCCGCATTTCCGTTGGCTCGCCGCCCTTGCCGGTGAACACGGACTGGCGACGCTGTCCATGGGGATGTCGGGAGATTTTGAAGCGGCGATCGCGGAAGGCGCGACGCTGGTCCGGGTCGGATCGGCCATTTTCGGCCCCCGCCCGCGGACCGGGACAGGCGACGCGGACACCGTGCCATGACACGCATGGGTCAGATGTGCGAAAGACATGACTTATGGATAACTTGCGATCTTTGACGAAAGGATCGTATCTCGACAACCACGGTTACCCAGAGCGCCGCTCCTTTCGCGACGCCCGGCTATACGGGAAGTAGATGACACAGAGCCCGGACGACACGTCAGCGTTGAATCCGCCTGCAGGCGCGGAACCGCGAAAGCCAATTTCGTACGCCGAGGAAACCGCCGCCGAAACAAGCAATACGTCCAACAAGCATGGGGGCGCGCGGGAAATCGGTGCTGATGATGACACCAACCATCATCAGCGCCCTGTGGGTATGGCCGCCATGCTGGCCGTGCTCGGCGTCGTTTATGGCGACATCGGCACGAGTCCGCTTTATGCGTTCCAGTCTTCCGTCGCCATTGTCGGCTCCCGGGAACATCCGGCGGCGGCATGGGAAGTCCTCGGCATCGCCAGCCTGATCTTCTGGGCGTTGATGCTGGTCGTCACGATCAAATACGTGCTGCTCGTCATGCGCGCCGATCATGACGGCGAAGGCGGCATCATCGCGCTGATGTCACTGGCGCAGCGCGTGGCCAGAACGCCGCGCTATCGCTGGGTTCTCGGGATCATCGGCATCGGCGGCGCGTGTCTTTTCTTCGGGGATGGCATCATCACCCCCGCCATTTCGGTACTGTCGGCGATCGAGGGGGTCGAGGTTTCCCTGCCATCCGCGTCGCATGTCATCATCCCGGTCGCGATCATCATCCTGATCGGGCTGTTCAGCGTCCAGGCTCTGGGCACCGGCACGATCGGAAAGGCTTTCGGGCCTGTCATGCTGATCTGGTTCGTCACCATCGCCCTGATGGGCGTCGCCAGCATCGTTCACGCGCCGGAAGTTTTATGGGCGCTCTCGCCGGTCTATGCGGCAGAGTTCGTCATGATGCATGGCTGGCTCGCCTTCATAGCCCTGGGCTCCGTGGTGCTCTCCGTGACCGGCGCGGAAGCCCTCTACGCCGATATGGGTCATTTCGGACGCAGCCCCATCCGCTACACTTGGGTCTTCTTCGTCCTCCCCGCTCTCACGCTGAATTATCTGGGACAGGGCGCGCTGCTGCTTCATCACCCCGAGGCCCTCAGCAATCCGTTTTTCCACCTCGCGCCGAGATGGGGTCAGATCCCGCTCCTGATCCTCGCAACCTTCGCAACCGTCATCGCGAGCCAGGCGGGCATCTCGGGCGGCTTTTCACTCTGCCGCCAGCTCATCCAGCTGGGCTATCTGCCCCGCATGCGCGTCATGCACACGAATGCGGACGAAGAAGCCCAGATCTACCTGCCCGTCTTCAACTGGATGCTGGCGACCGGCGCGATCCTGCTGGTCGTCTCGTTTCGTTCGTCTTCGGCGCTGGCGGCGGCCTATGGCATCGCCGTAACGGGAACGTTCATGTGCACGGCCGTGCTGGCGATGGTCGTGTTCCGGCGCGTCTTCAAATGGTCGGCGTTCAAGGTGGGCGCGATCTTTGGCTTCTTCTTCCTGAGCGACAGCATGTTCTTTTCAGCCAACGTGCTGAAAATTCCCGATGGCGGCTGGGTGCCGGTCGCGATCGGCGTGATCGCCACCGTGCTGATGACGACGTGGCAGCGGGGACGAAACCTCATTCGCGTCCGGCAGCAGGCCGACAGCCTGCCCGTGGCCTCTTTCCTGACCCGCCTGCCCCAGTCCCGCACGGTGCGCGTTCCGGGCATGGCCGTCTTCCTGACCGCCAATCCGGATCAGACGCCCACCTGCCTCCTGCACAACCTCAAGCATAACAAGGTTCTGCACGACCACGTCCTTTTCGTGACCGTGCAGACGCTCGATCAGCCGGAAGCCCAGCGCGGTCATCGTGCGATGGTTCAGGAACTGGCGCCCAATATTCACCGTATCATCGTCCGCTACGGCTTCATGGAAATGCCCAATCTCCCGCGCGCGCTGGAAGAACTGAACGGCATCGGCATCGAGTTCGATGCGATCCAGGCTTCCTATTTCGTATCGCGGGAACTGGTCGTGCGCTCGACCGTGCCCAAAATGTCGCTGTGGCGCATGTGGCTGTTTCTTCTGATGGCGCGCAACGCCGTCCCCAGCACGGAATTCTTCCGCATTCCGCCGGATCGGGTGGTCGAGCTCGGCGTTCGGATCGCGATCTGAACCCCGCTCCTCTTTTCTCGCGGACATCGGGCGAACCGCTGGCGCTTTACGTGCACTGGCCGTTCTGTCTGGCGAAATGTCCTTATTGCGACTTCAACAGTCATGTCCGTGACGTCATCCCGCAGGCGCGTTTCCGCGATGCCCTGCGTCGGGAACTCGCGCATGACGCCGCCCGTCTGGGCCGCCGCCCCCTGCGCTCGATCTTCTTCGGGGGCGGTACACCCTCGTTGATGGACCCGGCGACCGTGGCGGCCCTCATTGACGATGCGACGCATTTTTTCGATCCGGCGGCCGACCTCGAAATCACGCTGGAAGCCAATCCGACCAGCGTCGAGCAGCAAAAACTGGCCGCGTTCAGAAGCGCGGGCATCAATCGCCTGTCGCTCGGCGTCCAGAGCCTGGATGAAACCGCCCTGAAGACGCTGGGACGCGAGCACTCCGCATCCCAGGCGATCGCGGCCCTTGAGACGGCCCGCTCCCTCTTCGAGCGGATTTCGTTCGATCTGATCTATGCCCGCCCGGAACAGAGCTGCGTTTCGTGGGAAAAGGAGCTGACCCAGGCCCTCGACCTCGCATCGGATCACCTGTCGCTCTATCAGCTCACGATCGAGACCGGGACCGTCTTCGAGGGGCGCCACCGCAAGGGCGAAATCATCCTTCCCGACGAAGATCTCGCGGCGGAACTCTATGAACTCACCGGTCAGGTCGCGGCCCGATTTGGCCTTCTGCCCTACGAAGTCTCGAACTACGCCCGGCCAGGAGAAGAAAGCCGACATAACCTCGTCTACTGGCGCTATCAGGACTATCTCGGCATCGGCCCCGGGGCGCACGGGCGCATCACGCTCGGGGAAGCACTTCTCGCCACCCGCCGTCATCGTGCGCCGGAAATCTGGGCGGAGCGCGTCGAGGCGCGCGAGAGCGGCAGCACGTCGGAAGTGGCGCTCGAGCCCGAGGAACGCGCCCGCGAAGCCCTGCTGATGGGACTGAGGCTTGCGGAAGGCATTGAGGAGCACCGTTTCGCCGCCCGCACCGGACGCCCCCTGGACTCATGCCTCGACAGCGACATTCTCGGGGCAGCCCTTGAGGAAGAGTATTTACAGCGGCGCGATGGGCGCCTGACGGCGACGGCCGCCGGTCGTCTCAGGCTGGAAGCCCTTCTCGGCGCACTGGTTCTCTGATCGTTTTTGCGCGATCAAGGGAGCGCGTATTTTTCGTCCTGTCTGGAGACCTCTCTCATGCGCCGCGTGACCCTTGCCTTCTGCGCTCTGGCGTCCCTTGCTTTCGGCCCGCCACCGGCGTCCGCCCGTGCGGAAACCTCACCTCAATACATGATTCTGGACAATGATTTTCAGGGTCCCGCCGGATCGAATATCCAGTCGATCATTCCGCTTCTGAACAATCCCCGGGTCCATCTTCTGGGCGTGTCGGTCGTGATCGGCGACGATTGGGAAAATGTGGAATCCGCGCGAATCCGTCGTTTTCTGGAAATCTCGCACCATACCGACATCCCCGTTTACGACGGCGCGACCATGCCCCTGATCAACAGCGTCGAGCTGATGCGCCTGCGCGAGATGGAGTTCGGCACGATCCCGTGGAAAGGCGCATGGGGTGGGCTGGGCAGCATCGCCCATGTCCCGGACACACAACCGCCTGTGCCTGCCCTCGTCGAAGGAAATCCTTCTCTCAAGGCGCAGCCTACGCCCGCGGCCCTGTTCCTGATCCAGCAGGTGCACGCCCATCCTCATGAGGTCACGATCGTCGAAGCCGGACCGATGACCAACCTCGCACTCGCGATCCGCCTTGACCCTACCTTCGCAGCCACGGCCAGGCAGCTCGTTTTCATGGGGGGCTACATTGATCTCAGCATGGAATCGGTGGTGGGCAACTCCGATAACGCGTCCGATTTCAACCTGATTTTTGACCCGGAGGCCGCTCATGTCACGCTCACCGCGCCGTGGCCGCAGATCACCTCTCTGGCCAATGTCACCAACGCCATCGCTCTCTCCCACGAGGCCATCCAGGCCATCGCGAAAGAGAAGCCGACCCCTGTCACAACCTATCTCGCACAGTACTACGAACCGCTGCCCTTCTGGGACGAAGTCACGGCCGCTGTCGCCGCCGATCCCTCGCTGGTCACGAAATCCGTCGACGCCTATTTCGATGTCGATCTCGCGCGCGGGGTCAATTACGGTCACGCCCATATCTGGGCAGACGCCATCGCACCGAAAGCCATGGGACTGCGCAAGGTGAAGATCGTTCAGGCCATCGACACGCAGCGCTTTCTTGCTGGCTTCGCGGCCTCGGCGAAAAATGCCATGGGGAGCCACTGAACGCGGTGCTGCATATCGTCAAACTCGCCGTCGGATGCCGCACCCTCGACGAACTCGCCACCCGCATGCGCACGCATATGGTGGACGGACTCGGCGCCGTGCCGACCCGCATGATGCCGAAAAAAGCGGATGAGGTGCTGGCAGGAGGATCGCTCTACCGCGTGATGGACGGCATGATGCTGTGTCGTCAGGAAATCGTGGACTTGCGTGCGGTGACGCGGGGTGACGGCACGTCCGGCACCCTCATTCTCGTTCGCGACGGGATCGTGCCCATCACGCCACGCGCCATGCGCCCCTTCCAGGGCTGGCGCTACCTCAAGCCCGAGGATGCGCCGCCGGATCTGAGCCATGCCTCGGACGGCACAAGAGGACTGGAGACGTTGCCACCCCGTCTGCGTCGCGAACTGGCAAGTCTCTGTCTGCTCTGATCCGCCTCGATGTCAGACAGAAAAAAAGCCGCATCGAAACCGATGCGGCTTTTGAACACGGGTCGAGAACTCTCGAAACTTATCGCCCGGTCATGATCCGTTCGACGAGCTGCCTGACTGTCGGAACGAAGCTGTCGGCATAGAAAGGATCCGCGCCGAAGCGCCAGCCATTTGTTCCGGAGAACATGAGGTTGTTATCGACGATCCTGTCTGCCGCGGCCTTGCCCTGGCTGTCATCGGTGTGGGCCATCGTCTGGAGGGTCTTCTGGATGCAGAAGGATCGCGGATCAGCCTTGGTAGCCGTCGTATAATCCGGACCGCGCTGGCTCCAGTTGGAGAAACGGCATTCCGACAGGCATCCCATGCAGGCCGCCTGATCCGCCACGATCTGGCGTGAGTCTTCGGATGTGACGAAGATCAGCGTTGAATCGGGGGTACGCATCGCCTCAACGAACCCCTCGTCTTCCCACGCGGCCATACGATGCACGTCCTCGCGCGTCACATAAACCAGACGCTTGCGGGGACCCACGCCGTAAGGCTCGACGTGATCACCGACCGGCTCCGAACTGTAAGCGACCTGCCGCTCGGACCGCCCCCGCAGATCCTGAAGAAAATGATTATTGACCGCAGACGAATAAAAGCCCGTGGGAGAAAAGCGGTTCAGGTAGACATCGCCTTCAGCCAGGGTAGACAGACGACGCTTCCAGGCCTCCGGGATCGGGCTTTCCTGCGTCAGGAGCGGGCGGGTGCCGAACTGGAACATGATCGGACCAAGATCGGGATTCTCGATCCAGTCCTCCCATTCCTCCAGCCACCACACGCCGCCAGCCATGACGATGGGCGTCGTATCGAGACCGTATTTCCGCATGGTCTCGCGAAGCGCGAGAACGCGAGGGAACGGATCTTCCGGCGCCAGCGGATTTTCGGTATTGGAGAGACCGTTATGCCCCCCCGCGCGCCAGGGATCTTCATAAACGACCGCGCCAAGCAGTTCGGCCGTCTTGTGATAGGATCGCTTCCACAATGCGTTGAACGCACGGGCCGAAGACACGATCGGGTAGTAATGAATATTGTGGCGCGCCGCGATCTCGGACAGCCGATAAGGCATGCCCGCCCCGCAGGTCAGGCCGTCAAGACAGCCTGGCGCGCCTTCGAGGATGCCCTCGATCGTCTGTTCGGCTCCGCCCATTTCCCACAGGATGTTGGCATTGACCATGCCTGATGATCCGGCGATCTCACGCGCGCGCCGGGCCTGCGCTATGCCGCCATCAATGGCATAGCGGATCAGTTCTTCCTGACGTTCGCGGCGCGTACGCCCCTCATAAGTCTGAGGAATGCGATGACCATCCGCGTCGTAGCTGTCAGCATTCACTGCCGACACCGTCCCAATGCCGCCAGCGGCCGCCCAGTGTCCAGCCGAAATGCCGGTGGAAACGGAAACGCCTTTGCCGCCTTCAACAAGGGGAAGCACATCCCTTCCGGCCACGCGAACGGTATTGATCAACTTCATGCTCGTATCTGGACTCCGAAAGTCGGATGACGCGCCCTTGCGGGACGCGCCTCCAAACCTGCCAGTGGACTTGAACCGAGTGACTTAGTCGGCGTCGCGGGTGCGAGGCGCACGGGCCGCCTTCGCGCCGACGCTCTCGCTGACGTCCGCACCCGTCGCCTGGTCGACGACGCGCATCGAGAGCTTGACCTTGCCGCGATCGTCGAAGCCGATGACCTTGACCTTCACCTCATCGCCCTGCTTCACGACATCGGTCGTCTTCGCGACACGCCCGTCCATCAGCTCAGAGATGTGCACCAGGCCATCACGCGGGCCGAGGAAGTTGACGAAAGCTCCGAAATCGGCCGTTTTGACAACCTTGCCATTGTAGATCTTGCCGATCTCGGGCTCAGCCACAATGCCTTCGATCCGAGAAATGGCCTTCTGGGCCTGTTCGTCATTCGAAGCCGCGATCGTGATCGTGCCGTCGTCGGAAATATCGACCTTCGCACCGGAATATTCGACGATCTCGCGAATGACCTTGCCGCCCGAACCGATGACATCACGGATCTTTTCCTTGGGAACCGTCAACGTCGTGATCTTCGGCGCGTTCACCGACACGTCCGAACGCCCCTCGGTCAGAGCCTTGGACATCTCGCCGAGGATGTGCACGCGACCTTCACGGGCCTGCTCGAGAGCGACCTTCATGATGTCGGGCGTGATGGACGTGATCTTGATGTCCATCTGAAGCGCCGTAATGCCCTTCTCGGTGCCAGCCACCTTGAAGTCCATGTCGCCGAGATGATCTTCGTCGCCGAGAATGTCGGAGAGAACGGCGTGGCCGCGCTCTTCCTTGATCAGGCCCATCGCGATGCCCGCGACGGGACGCGGCAGGGGAACACCGGCATCCATGAGCGCGAGCGACGCGCCGCAGACCGTCGCCATGGAGGACGAACCATTGCTTTCCGTGATCTCGGAAACGACGCGCAGCGCATAGGGGAACGCCTCCTTGCCCGGCAGAACCGGGTGGATCGCGCGCCAGGCGAGCTTGCCGTGACCGACTTCACGACGACCCGGCGACCCCATGCGACCGCACTCGCCCACCGAATACGGAGGGAAATTATAGTGCAGCATGAAATTCTGACGGTATTCGCCTTCAAGCGCGTCCATGACCTGCTCGTCCTGGGCCGTGCCCAGAGTGGCCACCACGAGCGCCTGCGTCTCGCCACGCGTGAACAGAGCCGAACCATGCGTGCGGGGCAGAATGCCGACTTCGGACACGATCGGGCGGATCGTCTTCAGGTCACGACCGTCGATACGGATGCCGGTCTTGAGGATCGCGCCACGAACAACCTGCGCCTCGAGCTCCTTGAGCATCGGCTTGGCGACCTCGAGGTCCAGACCTTCCTCTTCGAGAAGCTCGTTGATACGGGCCTTGGCCTTGGCGACCTTCTCGTAGCGCGCCTGCTTGGCCTTTTCCTTGTAGGCATCGGCGATCAGCTTGGTGCCGAGCTTTTCGACACGCTTGCGCAGCGCAATCTGCTCCTTGGTCGGTCCCTGCAGGTCCCAAGGCTGTTTGGCCGCATGCTCGGCGAGCGAGATGATCGCCTCGATGACCGGCTGGAAGGCCTCATGACCCTTGACCACAGCGTCGAGCATGAGGGCTTCGGAAAGCTCGGAAGCCTCCGACTCGACCATCAGCACGCCTTCGCTCGTTCCCGCCACGACGAGATCCAGATTACTTTCCTTGGCCTCGGCATAGGTGGGATTGACCACAAACTTGCCGTCGATATAGCCGATACGGCAGGCGCCGATCGGGCCGAAGAACGGGATGCCGGACAGGGTCAGGGCGGCCGAGCAGCCGATCAGGGCCACGATGCCGGGATCGTTCTCGCCGTCATAGCTCATGACGGTGGCCGTCACCTGGACCTCGTTGCGGAAGCCTTCCGGGAACAGCGGGCGGAGCGGACGATCGATCAGGCGCGCCGTCAGCGTTTCTGCTTCCGTCGGCCGACCTTCACGCTTGAAGAACCCACCCGGAATCTTGCCGGCCGCATAAGCCTTTTCCTGATAATTGACAGTCAGCGGGAAAAAGTCCTGTCCCGGCTTGACCGTCTTGGCGCCCACCGCGGTGCAGAGCACAACCGTGTCGCCATAGGTGACCAGGACGGCGCCATCGGCCTGACGCGCAATCTTGCCCGTTTCAAGAATCAGCGGACGGCCAGCCCAGTCGATTTCTTTGCGATAATATTCAAACATCCGTTTTCCTCCAGGAAAGCCGGAAATCGTCAGGCAGGTTTACGTCTCAGGATCGCGGGTCAACTCTGCGAGGACAGCGTTTCGGACGGCATGGCAAGAGCGCGGACATCAATCCATCCGCCGTGTCACCATGTGGCCTGAAACGCCGGCTACCGGATCGCTTTAGGTCCCTGCCGCATCGATTACGGCTTGATACGCACGCCAGGCCCCCGGGCCTGGACGACGACGACACATGAAATGCCGGATTTGAGGCGAAAAACGCAAGTTCTCCGCCTCGCGCATCCGACGGCGCCTGTTACCGGCGCAGACCGAGACGACCGATCAGCGTCTGATAACGCCCCTGATTCTTGCGCTTCAGATAGTCCAGAAGGCTGCGGCGCTGACCGACCAGCACCAGCAGACCGCGACGCGAGTGGAAGTCCTTTGCATGAATCTTGAGGTGTTCCGTCAGGTTGACGATACGCTCGCTCAGGATCGCAACCTGAACTTCCGGCGAACCGGTATCGTTCGGGGCGGTCTGGTATTCACTGATCAGCGCCGTGCGACGCTCTGCCGTAATCGACATCGTTTACTCCATTCTTCAATCTTAAAACATACGCGAAGGGCGAAGCCGTCCGTCTTCGGTGCGGCACAGCCCAATCACGCGCTCTCCGCAGATCGCCCGGAGCGGAACACCCGCCTCCATCGCCGGAAGACGTCCGGCCAACACACTCAGATCGAGTGACTGGCCATACAGGAGCGCCTTTGCCTCTTCTTCGGTGACGGCCAGAGCCGGGATGTCGTCCAGCACGGTCGCAACCGGTCGAAGAGGCACCGGAAGAGCATCGGCGTTCTCCATGCTTTGACGGAGATTGTCCAGAGATATCGCCTCCATCTCCGTAAACGGGCCACATTTTGTACGTCGCAGGACACCGATGTGACCGACGGTCCCACAAGCCAGCGCGATATCGCGGGCGAGGCTTCGCATGTAGACCCCCTTGCCTGAACGGACATCGAACACGGCATGGTCACGATCAGGGCGTTCGACCAGCGTGATCGAATCGATCCGCGCCGGACGCGGCGGGAGTTCGGGCGGCTTGCCCGCACGCGCCAGATCGTACGCACGCTGACCCCCGACTTTCAAAGCGGAATAGACCGGAGGAACCTGCATGACGTCTCCGGTCAGCATCGGCAGCACGCCCAGAATAGCCGTGTCTGACGGACGGACTTCAGAAAGGGCAAGGACCTCCCCCTCACGGTCATCCGTCGTCCGGGATTCCCCGAAGACCAGCGTGAAGCGGTATTCCTTCGTCGCGTCCATAATCCAGGGAATGGTTTTGGTGGCTTTGCCGAATGCGATCGGCAAAACACCGGTCGCGAGTGGGTCGAGCGTGCCCGCATGCCCGACCTTGCGCGCATCATAGAGACGTCGCGCAATGGCCACCGCAGTCGTGGATCCGAGTTCCAGCGGCTTGTCGAGAACGAGCCAGCCATCGATATCCTGTCCGCGCCTGCGCGCCATGGTCAATCGTGTCCGAAAGAAATCAGGGATTCAAAAAGCGCCAACGGCGTTCAGACGTCTTCGTCGTCATTCAGATCGCGCTGAACTTCCGGCTTGCGCATGAGCGTGTCGATTTCCATCGCATGCTCAAGTGCCGTGTCTGGCTGGAAGTGAATTTCCGGGGCGGTGCGAAGCCGCAGAGTCTTGGAAAGGCCGTTACGCAGGAAAGGCGCCACACGCTTCAGAGCGGGTAGAACGGCATCGATATCCGAACGCCCGAGGCGACAGACGAACGCCGTTGCATGTCTCAGATCCGGTGAAATACGCACTTCCGTGACCGTGACATCGACGCCGGACAACTCGGGATCACGAAATTCCGTCCGCGCGAACAGATCCGCGAGCACACGCCGCACTTCCTCGGCGACACGCAGCTGACGCTGCGTGGGACCATGAGAAGCAAGACCGGCGAGTCTCCCCGCCGGTCCCGTTACGTCCGTTTTGCCGCGGGAGCGACTCATGCCGGGACGACTTCCATCTCGTAGCACTCGACGACGTCGCCTTCGCGCAGGTCGTTGAAGCCCGCGAAGGAAAGACCGCACTCATATCCGCGCGCCACTTCCTTGACATCGTCCTTGAAGCGCTTGAGCTGGCTGAGATCGCCCTGATGGATGACCACATTGTCGCGCAGCAGCCGCACGCCGCAGCCACGCTTGACGACGCCTTCGGTGATGTAACAGCCCGCGACCCGACCGACCTTGGTGATATTGAACACCTGGCGGATCTCGGCATAACCGAGGAACTTCTCGCGATGCTTCGGCGCGACCTTGCCCTTGACGAGTTGCTCGACGTCGTCGGTCACCTGATAGATGATCGAGTAGTAGCGGATATCGACACCGTCGCGATGCGCCAGTTCGCGGGCCTGGGTCGTCGCACGGACATTGAAGGCGATGATGATGGCGTCCGAAGCCTTCGCCAGTTGAACATCGCTTTCCGTGATCTGCCCGACAGACGAGTTCAGGACACGAATACGAACTTCCTCATGCTCAAGCTTGAGCACGGACGCCTGGATCGCTTCAGCCGAACCCTGGACGTCAGCCTTGATCAGCAGAGCCACTTCCTTCTGCACACCCGCCTGAATACGGGCTAGCATCTGGTCCAGCGTGCCGCGGGCCGAAGCCTGCATGGCAACCTGCTTCTCACGCACCTTGCGTTGACGGAACTCGCAGATCTCACGCGCCCGGTTTTCATTTTCGACGACGACGAACGGTTCTCCCGCTCCCGGAACGCCCATGAGACCAAGCAGTTCGACCGGCATCGACGGACCGGCATCCACGAGTTGACGACCACGATCGTCAAGCATCGCACGCACGCGGCCCCATTCCGCACCAGCGACAACGATATCGCCTTTTTTCAGCGTGCCCTTCTGGACGAGCACGGTCGCAACCGGACCGCGTCCACGATCAAGGCGGCTTTCGATCACCGAGCCTTCCGCCACGCGATCGGGATTCGCCTTCAGATCGAGGATCTCGGCCTGCAGCAGAATGGCCTCTTCAAGCTTGTCAAGCCCCGTCCGCTTCAGCGCTGAAACCTCGATGTCCTGAACGTCGCCGCCCATCTCCTCCACGACGATCTCATGGCTCAGCAGTTCCTGACGCACACGAGCCGGATTGGCACCGGGCTTGTCGATCTTGTTGATCGCCACAATGATCGGGGCATTGGCCGCCTTGGCGTGTTTGATGGCCTCGATGGTTTGCGGCATCACGCCATCATCCGCCGCGACAACCAGCACGACCACATCGGTGACGGACGCACCGCGCGCCCGCATCGAGGTGAAGGCCTCATGGCCTGGCGTATCGATGAAAGTGATCCGCGCGCCGGAAGGCACGGTAACCTGATAGGCACCGATATGCTGCGTGATCCCGCCGGCTTCGCCACCAGCCACGTCCGTCGTGCGCAGGGCGTCCAGCAGAGAAGTCTTGCCGTGATCGACATGTCCCATCACCGTCACGACGGGAGCGCGCGCCTGCAGATCCGTTTCCTGATCCTCGACACCCTCGATCCCGATCTCGACATCACTCTCCGAGACGCGGCGGACGCGATGGCCGAATTCTTCGATCACCAGTTCAGCCGTATCGGCATCGATGCTCTGTGTCGCCGTGGCCATCACACCCATTTTCATGAGTGCCTTGATCACTTCACCCTGACGCGACGCCATACGATTTGCCAGCTCGGCCACCGTGATGGATTCCGGCAGCACGACATCACGAACGACACGAACCTGATCGGAACGCAGACGCTCCAGTTCCGCCTGACGACGCTCACGGTCGCGCTGACGACGCACGGACGCCAGCGAACGCGTTTTATCGTCGTCGCCTTCAATCGCAGCCCGCACGTCGATGCGACCGGCGCGGCGGTTATCGCCACCCTTCTTCGCAGCCGGGCCCGCCGGACGACGCGGTGGCACCACCGGCGTGTTGGGGCGCTTTCCACCCGCAGGACGGCGGTCATCGTCACCTTCGGGCCGACGGAGATGCAAAGTCTCACTGCGCGGCGCCGCAGCCGTGCCGGGCGAGCGGGCTTCAGGAGCCGGACGCGTCACAACCGGACGTGTCGGCATGATCGCACGCTCGGCCAACGGACGCAGACGCTCCACCGGGGGCGCCAGTTGCACTCCGCCGGTGGGAGCCTGATCGTTGGAGTCGAGCGGCGCCATCCGCGCGGCTTCGGCGGCAGCTTCTTCTTCTCGGCGCTTCTGCTCGGCTTCGACCTGCTCAGCGGTCGCGCGCAGAGCCTGCTCGCGCTCCTCGATATCCAGGCGCTCCGCGGCTTCCTTGGCAGCCAGTTCGGCGGCGCGACGCTCATCCTCCTCCCGACGGCGAGCTTCCTCGGCCGCGGAAAGAATATTGATTTTTTCCTGTTCACGACGCGCGTCTTCCCGGCGCTGCTCTTCGAGCACGCGCTGACGGCGCTGCAATTCCGTGGCTGTCAGGGCACGCCCCCCGACTCCGGCCGCCACACGACCACCGGATCGCGGACCGCTACCGCCCTGCGCGGGCGCGTTGGGGTTACGCTTCTTGCGCACCTCGACCTGGACCACCTTGGAACGGCCATGGCTGAAGCTCTGCCGAACCGAACCGGCATCAACCGTGCGCCCAACCTCCATACGCCCAGCCGGGCGCAGGGACAGACGCCCCTTGCCCTGGTCGCCAGAAGACCCGGCGTCAGAAGTCTGCGACTCCTGCCCGACCTGGCCCTCTTGAACCTGACTTTCCTGGTTCCGTTCGTTGCCTTCGCTCATTTACCCGCCTGTTCCACTCCGGCGCGCATATCCGGCGCACCGGGGACCGGCCCCTCGGCCAACCCCAAAAATCGTTCATGCTCGATCAGCAGGCGTCGTGCCAGCGCTCCGCGCGCCACAACACCATAAACCGCATGTTCCCGCCCGAACGCCTTAGCCAGCATCCCGGCGGGGATCGTCGCCACAGGGAGCTCCCGCGCCCCTGACAACAGTCGCGCCAGCTCGTCAGGGCTGGCGCCAAAACTCTGGATCACCGCTCCGACCTTGCGGGCGACGATCCACTCACGGCACTTCGTGAAACCACATAACGCCTGACCGGCCCGACGCGCTAGCGTCACCGATTCGATCACACGCTGTTCCAGTCCGGCTCGAATGACCGCATCGAGATCATCCGGCACTTGAACCGCCTGACGCGCCGCTTTTGAAAACATATGACGCGTCCGGGCGGTTTCTAGCACATCTCGCCGGGCGCTCAACCATATTCCCCGTCCGGGGAGTCGCGCCGACAAATCCGGCGTCAAAATCCCGTCCGGCGACACGACGAAGCGCAACATCGTCTCGGGCGCCGCATGGCTGCGCGTCACGATGCAGCGACGCAGACCGCCATGCCCGCGATCGACTTCGACCGCGTCCTGATCCAATGCGGAGTCCGTGACCACGGACTCCGCGTTATCCGGCGTGTCCGACGTATCACACCTCCTTGTCGGTGGCAGGAGCCGCATCCGCGACACCCTCCTCACCTTCGAACCAGTGAGCGCGCGCCGCCATGATGATTTCGTTGGCGGCCTCCGCGTCGATCACATCCGCGCCGAGAATTTCGACCAGCTCGTCACCGGCGAGATCCGCGAGGTCATCGAGCGACTTCACGCCGCTCTCGCCCAGCGTCACCAGCATCTTGTTGGAGAACACGCCCAGATCGGCGATCGCATCATCCACACCAAGAGCCTTGCGCTGCTCGTCGAGCGCGTCCTCCTTGCGCGAGAGACATTCTTCAGCGCGCCGAACCAGCTCTTCCGCAACCTGCTCATCGAATCCCTCGATGTTATGCAGCTCGTCCGAGTCCGCATAAGCGAGTTCCTCGATCGAGTGGAAACCCTCGGTCACGAGCAGGCCCGCGATCACATCGTCCACGTCGAGCGCGCTGACAAAAAGATCCGTACGCTTGCGGAACTCCTCCTGACGACGCTCGGACTCTTCCGCCTCCGTCAGGATATCGATGTCCCACCGGGTCAGCTGACTGGCCAGACGCACGTTCTGACCACGACGGCCGATTGCCAGAGAAAGCTGCTCGTCGGGCACCACGACCTCGACGCGCCCGGCTTCCTCGTCCATCACCACCTTGCTGACTTCCGCCGGAGCCAGCGCATTCACGACGAACGTCGCCGCCTGCGCGCTCCAGGGAATGATGTCGATCTTTTCGCCCTGCAACTCGGCGACGACCGCCTGCACGCGCGAACCACGCATACCGACGCATGCACCGACCGGATCGATGGACGGATCTCGCGAGACAACCGCCATCTTGGCGCGGGAACCCGGGTCACGGGCCACGGCCTTGATCTCGATGATGCCGTCGTAAATCTCGGGCACTTCCTGAGCAAACAGCTTCGCAAGGAATGCGGGATGCGTGCGGCTCAGGAAGATCTGCGGGCCGCGGGGCTCATCGCGCACGTCATAGATATAGGCGCGCACGCGATCCGAATTGCGGAACGATTCGCGCGGGATCAGTTCGTCGCGACGCAGCAGGGCCTCGGTGTGACCGATCTCGACCATGAGATTGCCGTATTCGGTGCGCTTGACCGTGCCATTGACGACCTCGCCCACGCGGTCCTTGAATTCGTCATACTGACGCTTGCGCTCATATTCACGCACACGCTGGACGATCACCTGTTTGGCCGTCTGCGCCGCGATACGCCCGAAATCGATTGGCGGCAGCGGATCGACCAGATGCTCGCCCTGCTGGATCTCAGGCTTGAACTTCCGCGCGATATGCAGCGGAATCTGCGTCTCTTCGTTCTCGACGACTTCGACTGCCTCGGTCCAGCGCGACAGACGCACCTCACCGGTCTTGCGATCGATGGTCGCGCGAATGTCCTTTTCATGGCCGTATTTCGCGCGACCGGCCTTCTGGATGGCCTGCTCCATCGCTTCGAGCACTTCGTCTCGGTCGATGTTCTTCTCGCGCGAAACGGCGTCCGCAACCAGCAGGAGTTCAGGCCGTGTAACAGAGGTGTCCATCACAGTAGATCCTCAAGAGGCGCCGACGAGGGCGCAAAACAAACAATCAGACAGTCGCGCTTCAGTGAACGCGGCGACCAGGCTTCGTATTTTTTCCAGGCCCCTTACCCGGCCGCAGCGGGTTGAGCTTCGGCGTCTTGGGCCGAGGCGCGTCGCTCTCCTCATCCTGGACGCCCATCATCGTCGCACTGGCTTCGATCAGCGCATCCGTCAGAATCAGGCGGGCCTTGCGGATGTTTTCAAGAGGCAACGCGACCTCGGAACCATCATCGAGGCGCATCAACGCCGCGCCATCCCTCAACCCGAGAACCGTTCCGGAAAAGCGCTTGCGTCCATCCATCGGCAGGTCAAGTTCGGCCTTGGCGATATGCCCGGCGAAACGTTCCCAGTCTTTCGCACGGGTCAGAGGGCGATCGATTCCAGCCGACGACACTTCCAGCGTCCAGGCGCCCGGGATCGGATCGTCAACATCAAGAACGGCGCCCACGACATGACTGATCTGCTGGCAATCGTCCACATTGATGAGACTGCCATCGGCACGATCAGCCATGACCTGAATGGTCGGCGTTTCGCGCCCCAGCACAGACAGACGGACGAGCTCGAAGCCCATGTCTTCAAGTGCCGGCGTAATCTGCCGCGCGATCCGCGCTTCAAGACCGTTAAGATGAGGAAGATCAGTTTCCAACGCAAAAAAGGCGGCCCGTTAAGGCCACCCCCCAGAACCATGACGGAAATAAAGGTGATGCGCTTACCTAGGCCATCGCCCCTGCGGACGCAAGCCTTTCCATAAATCGGCAGTGCCCCGGTTTGAAATATCCGCTTTTGGGGAGGGGACGTAACTGTCCGCTTCGCAGCACGAAACACTCGATAGCAGACGTCCTAACCAATACAGTTGCAACTCCCGGCCAGCTTTTATCTGGGAGCACAGCGAGAACCCTAAGCTGTATTGAAGGGTGATACCGGCTGGGTAGACCCTTGCTTCAGCTAGAAGATCTTACCACAGGACGAAAAGTGAACTTTTGGGCCGTAATGTGAATTGCATTTCAATGGAAGAGCGTCAGGTGCTTACCCTATGTTTCTGGCTACCCGCCTTCTTCCTGCTGAAACTGCGAATTGCAGTGCAATCGGAGACAACAATGCCCCCGCACCGCTCGCCATCGCGCAACCGCCTCCTGGCGCTGCCCGCCTGCGCACTTCTCGCGCTTCTCGGCGCGAGAAGTGCCAGCGCAGAGTCCCCAACCCCAACACTGACAGAGATACCCACGACCGGCGCGATTACCCTTAAGACAACCCTCGCCGACACGAAAGTCACAGCAACGCTGGTAATCGCCACTACGCCGAGCCACTCGGTCCACCTCTGTTCCGGCGGCCGCACGACCTGCTCCCCGGTCGAAAAGCTGTCGCTCACGGTCGGGCCGAAGACCGTTTACATTCCTGATTCCTTGGTTGCCACCCTGAACGACGTTAACACGGCGAGTCTGGCGGCCTATGGCTGGACACAGTTCGTCCTGACCCTGAACTGCGGCGACGCGGCGGCGGCAACGCAGGTGCGCATCCGCTTTGACAAGAACCGCGTCCTCGAGCGTGAGGTCACCGCCAGCGAAGCCGGAATGGTTTCCGAGCGCACGACTTACGAGGATCTCAGTGGCGCCTTCAACTGACCGGAAGCACAAACCAGTTTGAACCTCACCGGATCGACGGAGATCAATCCTCGCGGAGGCATGGTGCCACGTCCGCTTTCAGGAAAGACCATACCGCGCTCTGGCGTCCATAAAGAGGCGAAACCCGAATTTCAAACCGGGACATGACCCATAAATCCCTCGCCCGTCGAATGCTTCACCCGGCTCCTTTACCCGTCACGAAAGCACGATGGGCGCAAGGTTCGACCGACGGCGACGGCTGGAGCCGAAGATGTAAAGATTGTTTACACCACGGACATGCTCCCGCGCTTGCCTTCTGATCCATTCCCCTGTCACATGACATTGATGAATGGCCCTTCAGAACCCGATATGAGGCTCAAGCCGCGGGAAGACAGTTCGCAGGAGCGTAGTCCCATGGCGATGGCGGCCAAGGTCTCGATCCTTGCCGCCGCACTTCTGGGGACGGGCTATCTCGCCGCCCACAACATCTCGGGACATGACGCGACAGCGGTCGCGCCCGCGTCTGCGACAGGCTCCGCGACCGGCACCCCGACAGGCACGACGCTTCCCCACGCTCTGGCGCAGGTCACGATCATATCGCCCGAGAACGCGGCCAAAGCCTTGGCCAACAGTCAGATTCCGCCATCCGCGCGCGCGGACATCCTGGCCGCCGTCAAGCGGCGCGAAATGCGCCTCAGTATCCTGCCCATGCGGGACGCGACGGGCGCAGCAGGACAGGTCGTAACCGTGACAAGCAGCGGCATCACGCAAAATGTCGTTCTCGGCCCGAAATACCAGAACGTCGTTCTGCCCATCAGAGGCGCGGGGCAGGCCACGATCATCGCCACGACCACGCCGCCCCCCGACGGGCTTCATATCGGCGCGCTTTTTGTAACCGGACCGACGATCATGCCGACGATCCCCGGGCCCAGTGACGGGCTCATTCTGGACCTCATCCAACAATGAAGAGCCTGATGCCGCTCCTTAACCGGATGATGCCGGTTATGATGGTGATCTTTCTGGCGCTCGCGAGCCTTCAGGCCGCGATGGCCCTTCATCTGTCATTCGCAACCATCGGACGCTTCCTGCGATGGGCGGAACCGGGCTATCTTCCTCTGGCGGGTCTCGGCGCGCTCTTCACCGTCTCGGGGCTTTTGTTTGAAACCCGCGCCGAGCGTCTCGCCCGTAAAGGGCTCCGCCGCAGAAAGGGATTCCTGATGGACGTTCTCGCCCGCCTCACCAACCGCAATGCGCTTGAAGAGCTCATGGCACGCGAGCAGAAGGAAACGACGATCGACGCGGAGGAGCTGGCGGCGTCACTGCGCGCCCGCGTGATCGGTCAGGATCAGGTCTGCGAGGACATCGCCCAGCAGCTGCGCCGCCGTCTCGCCCTGCATGTCCGCGGAAAACCGGTCGGTATTTTCCTGCTGGCGGGACCTCCGGGAACCGGCAAGACCTATCTCGCCAAACAGATCGCCCGACAGATGGACCGTCCTCTGCTGCATTTCGACATGACGCAGATGTCGAGCCCTCACGCCGCGACACAGCTTTTCGGCTCGCCGAAGGGCTATGTCGGATCAGACACATTCGGAAAGCTGACAGGCGGCCTCCAGGAAAAGCCCGACGCCGTGGTGCTGCTCGATGAAATCGAAAAAGCCCACCCCGATGTTTTCAAGAAGTTTCTCACGGCCTGGAATGACGGCCACATCACGGAGGCCTCCACCGGCACGCAGATTTCCACCACGCGCGCCATTTTCATGCTGACCTCCAACATTGCGACAGACTCCCTGACCGAGATCGCCGATCGTCTCGCCTCCGATCCCGACCGCATGCGTGCCGAGTCGGTCGAAGCCCTGCGTCAGGCCGGTTTCGCGCCGGAGGTTCTGAACCGCCTCGACCGGATTTTCGTGTTCCGCAAACTGCACGGTCTCGATCTGGCCCGCGTTGCCGCACTGGAAATCGAAGCGATGATCGACAGCTACGGCCTTCGCGTGGAGCCCGGCGGAATCGACGCCGCCGTTCTCTTCCAGGTCATGCAGCGCCAGCAGAAACTGGGCACCGGCGCATCGGCGCGCGATCTCGTGCGCTCCATCGAGGACATGGTGAGCGAAAGCCTGATCATGGCCCGTCAGAATGGCGCGAAAATGGTCCGGCTCGTCGCCGGGGAGAACGGCGTGAACGCCGAAGTCGCCGACGAGGCCGAATCCCTCCACGCCCGCATGACGAGCTGAGCCACCACGAAGAATGTCCGCTTTTTCACGTCTGTGGCGCCGCGCGCCTCTCTGGAGATGGTCGCTCTACGGCTCTGTCGGCTTTCTCGGTCTCGCCGCCCTCTATCCCACGCCCTTCATGTTGCGGCATGCCCCATGGCTTGCCCACGTTCCAGGCACCACGGCTCCGGCGTCCCCATCCAGCGGCGGCAGTCCGCCGTCCAGCGACGCCCAGCAATCCGGCGCTGCGCAGCAGCCCGGCAACTCGCCCGACAGGGTCGCCGCACCAAGCATGAACGCATCGTTCGTGGGCAGCGTGCCATTCAACGGCCATACGCTTCCCCTTCCCGCCGGAACCTGGCATCCGGTTCTCACCGGTCAGGTCGGGCCGGGTGGCGTTCAGCTTTTCAACATTCTGGCGCGCACCGACAGAGGCGTCGTCACGGGCGTCATCATCGCAAGGACAACCACCCGTCCCCTGCCCGCCGATGCGACGGCCGGGCTGGACGACACGTGTCATGATGACAGAAATTTCGCAGCGCGCGTGATGTCGGACGGTCAGAATGGCGTCCGCGAGTGCTGGAGCGTCGCTGAAAGTACCGGTTCCGCGAACGAACTGATCACGACCGCGTTCCAGAGACTCCATACATTCGGTTTTCCGGTCTCACCACTTTACGTGACCGCCGTCTGGCTCAGAGCAACGACAACGAAGGACGGGTCGACCGACGTCAACGCGGTGGATACCCTTCTGGCGCCGGTGCGGCCTGGATCGACGGAACTGATCGCGCCTCTGGCCGTCTGGACCAAAACCGAACTCCCCAACGCTCCGCTGGCTCAGAACTTCGTGCGCGGCACGACCAAATGGATGACGAACTGGGTCGGCGTCCTGCGCGAAGGCATGACGCACGGACTGATCAGCGGTACAGTGCCGGACGAACTCGCCCGGGACCCGGCTGCTCCGTAGACTTTCTCTTTCTCCGGTCGGGATAGACGCGGTTTCAGTGCTTGCTGCTCGCCGCATCCATGCTCCGTCCCAGACGGGCTTCGGCGAAGCGGGCCAGTCGCACGAAAGGCAGACCCAGCAGCAGATAGGCCATACCGATCATCAGGCCGGTCCCGACATAATCGTAATACGTCGAGGACAGACGCACGTAGGTCTGGCTCAGTTCCGTCAGCGTGATGACGCTGACAAGCGATGAATCTTTCAACAGAGAAATGAAGTCGTTGGTCATCACCGGCACGACCGTCCGGAAGGCCTGCGGCACGATCACCAGACGCAGGGCCTGGGCGTGCGTCATGTTCAGCGCGATCGCCGCTTCCATCTGCCCGCGTGAAACGGATTGCAGACCCGCACGGTAATTTTCAGCCTCATACGCCGCATAATTCAGTCCCAACGCCAGAACGCCCGCCAGGAAGGGTGAAAGCGTAACTCCCAACGACGGCAATCCATAGAAAATGAACAGGATCTGGATCAGCAGAGGCGTCCCGCGCACGATCTCGACATATAACCCACAAAGAAAGGCGAGCGGACGAGGTCCGTAGCGCCGTGACAACGCCAGCACGATACCCAGCGCAACGGCCAGAATCATGGCGCATGCCGACACCGCAAGCGTCAGCCACGCGCCATGCAGGACAAGCGGCAGAAACCCGATATAACGCCGCAGATGCGCGCCCCACCCGTTCAGCGCTCCGATCGAGGTGCGATAACGCTCCCACGCGTCGGGGGGCACATGGATGTCGGTATGATCGCCGAGCGCGTCCGCCATCATCGGCGTCCAGAGATTCCACCGCGCCAGAATACGATGCAGGGTTCCATCGGCAATGATCTCGCCGAGAGCGGCATCGACCCTGTCGCGCTCGACGTGATTGGCCGCTTCGAAGGCGATGCCGTACTGCGTGCGTCCGATCGACTCGCCGACCACCCTGAATTCCGGCGAGACCGCGCCATAATAAAGCGCGATCGGCTCATCGAGCAGAATGGCGTCCAGCCTTCCGTTTCGCAGGTCCGAAAAGGCGTTGCTTTCCTCTTCATAGGCCCGCGTGCTGATCGTCGGCTCACCCGTCAGCATTCTTTCCGCAAGCGTATCCTTGATCGTTCCGACCGTATGGCCGCGCAATGCCTCGAAACTGTCCAGTCCCTGACGGTCGCGCCGCACAACGATCCGCTCGCCCGTCACGTAATACGGACGCGAGAACAACACTGCCGCCCGATGCTCAGGCGTCATTTCAATGCCGTCGAGGACCATCTGATACAGCCCGCGCTTCAGCCCGGGAATCAGGCCATCCCAATCGTTCTGGACGAGACGCGGCCGTTCATGAAGCCGTTGCGCGATGGCCGCCGCGATGTCGTATTCGAAACCTTCTACACGGGTGGAATCGGCGGGGTCATGAAAAACATACGGCACATTTGCCTGCCCGTCGGAGGCCCAGACCATTTCCGGCATGGCTTCGGATGCGACCGGCGCCGCATCGGCCGTGGCGACAGCCAGCACAGAGAAGCAGCCCATCAGCAGATGCAGGATCGCCCTCATAGGATGGTTCTCAGGAAGCGTCGCGTTCGAGGATCGACCGGATCCGAAAAGATGTGCTCCGGCGGTCCGGCTTCGACGATGACTCCGCCTTCCACGAACAGAACCCGATCCGATGCGGCCCGAGCGAAACGCATGTCATGGGTGACGACGATCTGTGTCATGCCGTCATCATCGAGCGCGCGCATGACGTTGAGAACCTCCTCCGAAACTTCAGGGTCGAGCGCCGAGGTCGGTTCGTCGTACAGCATGACGGCAGGCTTCATGGCGAGCGCGCGCGCGATCGCCGCACGCTGCTGCTGACCGCCGGACAGGGTTTGAGGATATCGATCCGTCATGTGACCCAGACCGACTTTTTCCAGAAGCTGGCTCGCGGTCTCCCGAGCCGCCTCACTCGTGACATGGCGCACGACGCGCGGTGCGAGCATGGCGTTCTGAAGCACGGTGTAGTGGGGAAAGAGATTGAACGACTGAAAGACCATGCCGACATGCGCGCGCAGCAGATGGGCCTGTTTCTCGTCGGCACGCGTCCAACGTTCTCCGCCCGCGCGAGACACGAGCACATCTTCGATCCGCACCTGCCCCCCATCCGGAATTTCGAGAAGATTGAGGCAGCGCAGGAACGTCGATTTGCCACACCCCGACGGACCGATGATCGACACCAGTTCGCCGCGCTCCACACGAAGCGACATCCCGTTCAGAACCGTGTTCGTGTCGAAAGCCTTTCTGATATCGCGGGCCTCGAGAACAACTTCGTCGGACTGGACCAGTTTTCGTAACCCCTGAACATGCGGTGCTCTTACGACATCGATTCGATCAAAAACCGATGCGACTGTCGATATGTCCGCAACCCATGCGGACGGCAACAACTCCATGGGAAGATGAGCGCGGAACTGGCCCTGCGGGGTCGAGGTCTCTATACAGGCCCTTCTCGCCCCCAGGACGATTCCTACCGACCCAAGGCCCATGTCCACACATCCGCATCGCATAGCCCCCCGCCTGGAAGTCCGCGACCTCAGCGTCATTCGCGGCGAGCGGCTCGTTCTGGATGCCGTATCCTTCAATGTGGACGATGGCGAGGCCATTCTGCTCACCGGCCCGAACGGCGCCGGAAAATCGACCCTCCTGCGGACGGTCGCGGGGCTGCGGCGTCCCGATGGCGGCGATATCCTGTGGCACGACGATGAAACCGGAGAGAGCGATACCACCGCGCCGCGCGTCGCGTATCTCGGTCATCAGGACGCGCTGAAACCGGGCCTGACACTGGCCGAAAATCTTCACCTGACCGCACGCCTGAACGGAACCAGCCTCGAAGCGGCTCTAGAGGCGGTGGACCTTCTCGCGCTCGCGGAATTGCCCGCCAGACTCCTTTCCGCCGGTCAGAAACGGCGTGGCGCCATCGCACGTATCCTGCTGACCGATGCGCGTCTCTGGCTGCTCGACGAGCCGAGCCTCGGATTGGATGCCGATGCCGTCGAACGCTTCGGGACCGTTCTGGCGCGGCATCGTGCCGCAGGCGGCATGATGATCGTCACGACCCATGTTCCGCTCCCCATGCCAGAGACACGAAAACTGGTCCTGCCAGCCCAGCACCGGGAACTCTTCTCATGAAGGGAGCCATGAATGGGGCCATGATCGGCCCCCTGCTCGCCCTCATTGGTCGAGAACTGCGCCTCGCGCTACGCCACGGCGCCGACACGCTCGCCGCACTTCTTTTCTTTTTTCTCTGTGGAAGTCTTTTTCCTCTGGCCCTTGGACCATCGCCGGAACTTTTACGGCGCATGGCGCCTGGCATCGTCTGGGTGTGCGCCCTTCTCGCTACTCTCTTGCCGCTCGACAGGCTTTTCGGATCCGAACTTGAGGATGGCTCTCTGGACCAGTTGCTCATGCTCGGCGTTCCTCCTTCGCTCGTTGCCTTGGGCAAGATCATCGCTCACTGGCTGACCACGGGCCTGCCGCTCCTGCTCGCCGCAAGCCCTCTGGCAATCATGCTCGGCATCCATACGGCCGATCTTCTTCCCCTGCTTATGGGCCTCGCGCTTGGAACACCCACACTGTCACTGATCGGGGGCATGGCAGCCGGTATTGTTCTTGGCGCCAGACGAGGAGGCGTCCTGTTACCCCTTCTTATTCTGCCGCTGGCGACGCCTATACTTATTTTCGGCGCAGCAGCAGGTTACGCTGCTCAATTCGGCCTGAGTTATAGTGTCGAGCTGAATCTTTTAGGGGCATTTCTGGCCCTTGCTCTCCCTCTGTGCCCGTTAGCAGCGGCAGCGGGGTTGAAAGCGGCAGCCGACGCCTGAACAGGGTTGGGTTTTCAGTTGCTTCGGGAGCGGGAATTACGCCGTCGACGGACAGTCACATCTTCAGATCACGCCGCGAATCGTCTATAGAAAGTCAGAAATTCCGTTATTTAAGCTCGGCTCATATAGTTAATATAACGTTAACGATGCTTGATTAACGCTTTTTGACGTATAGAAAATTCAGATAGCGTTAATAAATCGTCATTCGTGTTTTATTTCTTTTTGTAT
Source organism: Brytella acorum (assembly GCF_029309905.1). GTDB lineage: Bacteria > Pseudomonadota > Alphaproteobacteria > Acetobacterales > Acetobacteraceae > Brytella > Brytella acorum. The sequence goes on along the minus strand of NZ_JARBJP010000002.1, from coordinate 76,844 downwards.
TGTATCAATTCTATCTCGATTTCGATAACAGGCGTTTCATTAATGCGGGTTGCCGGAGAATTATGAAACTCTCCATCAGCCGGCATCCTGGTTTCTGTAAAGCGACACCTCGACGCTCGAAGGAACCGATAGCGATGGAAAGCTTGATCAATGTCCAGACCGAATTACTTCCAGCAGAGCAATTCTGAAGATTTCTATGATCCCGCGAACTGGTCGAATGGAACAATTCCCCAGCAGAACACGTGCGACGACACGACACTCTGGGGCTCCGAATGCGATCCGCTCGTTGCGGTCGCGAATGCGGCGGCCTACGGCCAGATCAGCTCTCTGACAGTCGGTCCCTATGCGACGCTCAAGATTACCGCGACAGGCGACAGCAACACTGCCGGAAATGTGTTTGCCGTGCATGCTTTTGAGGTTCTGCGTGGCGGTGAACTGATCATCGACACGCCCGCGAAAGTCGAACTCGGACTATTTACCGAAAACAGCGGCACCGTGACGATCGTCAACAACAATAACAATGTTGTATTTGACGGCAACAGCCTGAATGGCGACGGCACGCTCAACCTGATCAATTCGACACTGGGTTCGGCCAGCCAGCCGCTGAACCTCACGGCGCCCGGTTGCAATTATGGCGGGCTCAATATCTCCCTTCAGGGTGGCAGCACGCTTTACACGGGTTGGTATTCCGCGGGTCAGTCCGTCACGTTCGATCCCACGACCGTCAACACGCTCGTTCTGAACGGATCGCAGGACAACGACACCGCGACGATTTACGGATATTCGGAAAACGCGCACATCGCGATCGATCCCGCCAATGGCCAAACGCCCGTCAGCGCGGCGTTTTCGGCCAACGATGACGGTAGCTACAGCCTGACAGTCACGATGAGCGGTGGTCATACGGTCGTCGTGGGCAGTGTCCACACCGCGGATGGCTTCGTTCCAGGCGACGCGGCGATCGCTGTTGACGCTTCCGGCAATTACTACGTCGATGACAGCAATGCCGCTGGCGCTGGCGTAGATTACAGCACGACGGACGAAGCCCAGTTTCTGGCCGCCGTTGCCGAGCACACCCAGACCGTCGGCGGTGATCCCTCACAATACACGGATGGCACCTATTCCGCTCATAGTGGAATGGCGAACGACCATTTCATCGGCACCGGCACCGCTGAAAACCCGGCGAACTGGTATGACACGTCGAACTGGGACCGGGGGGACATTCCCCAGAACGGTCATTCCTGCTGGCAGGCTTCGATCGAGGGCTGGAACGGCCCGGTCTATGTCGAGGCCTCGCAGGCCACGACCGTGCAGTTCGTCAGCCTTTCGATCATGCAGAATGCCACGCTGCTGGTTAATGCACCGGCTGGCGAGAACCCGGAGAGCTATGTCTTCGCAACGCAGGGCGTGGAAATTCGTGGAAACGGCGCCCTCATCATCGATACGGCAGCGCCTGTCGAACTCGGGGGCGTTTCGGCGATCGATGGCACGCTCACCATCAAAAACAATGACGGCAACGTCATATTCGATCAGTCCAGCATCAACGGCGGCGGCACGCTGAATCTCGACAATGCCACTCTGGGTACGGCCGAACACTCGCTCTCGGTCAATGTGCCGACGCTCAACATGGCCGATAACAGCAAGTTTTATGCGTCCTTCTATGGCACGCCCCACACCGTCAACTTCGATAACTCGATCAACGAAGTCGTCCTCAACGGCAACGAGAGCACGATCGGCACGGCATTCAACAACGTCTCCGCCAACACACGTTTCGCCGTCGACAAAGATTCCGGTCTGACGCTGACGTCCGCCGTCTACTCGCAGAACACGGACGGCTCATATGCGCTGACGATGAAGTTCAGCAATGGTCATACGACGACCATTTCCGACATCCATGCGACGGCCGGCTTCACTCCCGGCGCCACGACGATCTCCAAAGACGTCGATGGAGACTGGATCGTTCTGAACGAAGGTCCCTGCTTCCTTCAGGGAACCCTGATCCACACGGATCACGGCGACGTCGCCGTCGAAGATCTGACAATCGGGGACATGATCTCCGTCGTCGGAGACCATGCAGCGTTCCGCCCCGTCGTCTGGGTCGGCTCGGCGCACGTGATCGTCCAGACCGGCAAATCCGAAGACGCCGCCGGCTATCCGGTCCGGATCGTCCGGAATGCGTTCGGTGAAAACCTTCCGGCACGGGATCTGCTCGTGACCGCCGAGCACTGCATACATGTTGAAGATCGGTTCGTGCCCGTGCGCATGCTGGTGAACGGTTCGAGCATCTTCTACGACCGTTCGATCACCGAGTATCGTTACTTCCACGTCGAAACGGACGTCCATAGCGTCATTCTCGCCGAGGGTCTCGAGACCGAAAGCTACCTCGACACAGGAAATCGCCGTTCCTTCACGTCGGGCCGTGTGGTGTCGCTGTGCTCGCGCAATCTGGACTGGTCGCAGGCCGCGGCCGAACTCGAAACATCGCGGACGTTCGTCGAGCCCATCCACGCGCGCCTCGCCGCACGAGCCACCGACACGCTGGGTCTGACGGTCACAAACGCAACCGACATCACGACGGATGCGCGGATCGAAATCACGACGATGTTCGGCACGCCGCTGCGTCGTGTGCGGGAGCGTGACGGTATGATCGTCGTGTCTCTGCCGGAAGGCGTGAATGCGGTTCGCATCATGTCGCGCGCGTCGCGCCCGTCGGATGTCGTCGGCCCCTTCTGCGATGACCGCCGTATGCTGGGACTGCTCGTTGGCGAAGTGACGCTGTGGGACTCCCACGTCACACGATCCGTCAACACCCATATGGTCGATGCGGAAGCCGACGGATGGCACGGCCTCGATCATCCCTCACTGCGCTGGACCAATGGCGCGGCGACCCTGCTCATCGGCGAGCGCCAGCCTGGCTCCGTCGGCGTTCTGAGCCTTCAGATCGCCCAGTCCGGTCCATATCTGCTTGAAGACGATGCGGAGATGACCAAGGTCGCCTGATTTTCGAGTTCGACGCCGCAAACAGGAAAGGGCGTGCTTCCGGCACGCCCTTTTTTCATGCGCCCTGTCCGAGTATGAATCGTTTTCCCGAAGACGTTTTGCGAACGTCTTTTCAAGCGCCCGTTTCTGCGTAACATTATAACGCTTCTTTTCTGGAACGGGATCGTCACAATGCGACTTTCGCGCCTGCTCAACGGCTGCGCCCTCTTTTCCCTGCTGGCGGCGACAGCACAGGCCGCGCCGGGATATCTGCGCGATCCGAGTATCGCAACAGACACCGTCACCTTCGACGCCGGACAGTCCGTCTGGACCGTGGCCAAAACCGGCGGCGACGCTCGTCGGCTGACAGGCCGAATTGGCACGGACCCGCACCCGATCCTCTCGCCTGACGGCACGCAGATCGCATTTATCGCCGACTTCGACGGTCCGACCGAACTGTATGTGATGCAGACCGCTGGCGGCCCGCCGCGACGCGTCACCTTCGAAAACAGCGTCGTCATGCCTGTCGGATGGGACGCGAAGGCGGGCCTGATCTACCGCACGACACCCAAATCCGGCCCCGGATTCAGTGCCATTCTGGCAAGCGTCAACCCCATAACGCATGAACGCAGGGTCTTCCCGCTCGCCGATGCGAATGATGCCACCCTGAGCGCCGACGGCCAGTGGATCTATTTCGTCCGCTTTGGCACCGCCATGAGCCGGGATCACCTCCGCGCCTATCGCGGCGGCGCCGTATCGCAACTCTGGCGCTACAATCTCCATGACGGCAAGGAAGCGGAGCGCATCGGCCCGCAGGACGTCAATCTGCGACGTCCCATGCTTTGGCACGACCGGCTCATCGTCGTCAGCGATCAGAACGGACGCGACAACCTCTGGAGCTACGCACTCGATGGCACGGATGCGCGTCCGCTCACGCACCATGTCGATTTCGGCGTCCGACAGGCCTCCATTTCCGGCGACGACATCGTCTATCAGCTCGGTGCCGATCTCTACCGTCTCAACCTCGCGGATGGAGCACCCGCCCGCGTGGCCGTCAGCATCGCCTCCGACGATGAAGCCCGGCGACCGCAATGGCTCGACCATCCCTTCCGCTATCTTAACGACACCTCTCTCTCCGCCGATGGCAACACCGTCGCGCTGACCTTTCGCGGTCATGTGATTCTCGCGGGCACGGGCTCGCGTCGCCGCGTGCAGATCGCTGACGATCCAGGTCTGCGGCTGCGCGAAGCCACCGTGAGTCCGGACGGTAAATTCGTCTATGCCTTCAGCGATTCGACGGGCGAATCGGAAATCTGGCGCTTTCCGACGGATGGCAACGGCAAGGGCGAACAGCTCACTCACGGCAATCATAGCGGCCCGACCAGCCTGACCGTATCGCCGGACGGACGCTACATCGCCCATACCGACATGACGGGACGTCTTATGGTCCTGGACGTTCACACGCTTGCGGAGCGTCTGATCGACGACGCCACCAAGGACGGCACGACGAGCTATGCGGAGACCAAATGGTCGGCGGACAGCAAGGCGCTGGCATTTGTCCGCACGCGAGGCGACAGCATCCGACGACAGATCGCGCTCTATAGCTTCGCGACCGGCCAGACGACGTGGCTGACGGACGAGAAATACGAATCCTACGCCCCGAGCTTCAGTCCGGACGGTCACTGGCTCTGGTTCCTCTCCGACCGGAATTTCTCGCTTGCCAATGCTTCGCCCTGGGGTGACCGTAACCTCGGGCCGGTGTTTCCGAAGCGCACGGGGATCTATGCTCTCGCGCTTCAGCCGAAGACGCGTTTTCCCTTCGCCCCGGCGACCGAACTGGACGACGTCAAGCCGGACGCGAAACCGGACCCGAAAGCGAAGCCCGCTGCCATCGTGGTCGAGGGCCTCAAGGATCGCCTTTATGAGGTGCCGGTTCCCGCCGGAGATTTCAGCAATCTCCGCGCATCGAGCGAGTTCCTGTTCGTCCTGGACGGCACGGATGACAGCAATCCGCTGAAGTCGATCCATATCGACAACAAGGAACACAAGGTCGAAACTTTCGCGCCGAAGGTTTCGACCTTTGACGCCACCCCCGATGGCAAGACCCTGCTCGTCGACACGACGCCACGACCAAGCGCGCTGCCCCGGCTGATGCTCCTTCCCGCCGGGGCCAAACAGCCGCCCGACGTCGGACCGGACTCGATCAGGCTCGAAGACCTGCGGCTGCGCGTCGATCCGGGCGCCGAGTGGCGCGACATGTTCGAGGACGCCTGGCGTCTGCATCGTGACCATTTCTACGATCGCAATCTGCGCGGCGTGGACTGGAATGCGGTGCGCACGCGTTATCGTCCCCTGATCGACCGTCTCGCGGACCGTTCGGATCTCGATGATCTGCTCGGGCAGATGATGGGCGAGCTGAACGCGCTGCATTCACAGCTTCGCCCCGCCAATACCGGCCAGCGTCCGTCCGCCGACCTGATCGCTGGTCTCGGAGCGCAGATCGAACGTGAGGATGACGGCTTCCGCATCGAACATATCTATGCCAGCGATCCGGATCTTCCTGACGCCAGCTCCCCGCTGCGCAAACCCGATGTCGACGCACGCGAAGGCGATCTGATCATCGCCGTGAACGGCCAGAACGTGGTCGGCGCGCCCGATCTCTCATCCGCCCTGGCCGATCAGGCCGGACGTCAGGTTCTCCTGACCCTGCGACGGAACGGGCAGAATCATCGGGTGGTCGTGCTTGCGACCAGCCATAAACGTGAGGCAGCCCTGCAATATGGTGACTGGGAACGGGGCCGCGCCGCCTTCGTCGACAGGGCCAGCAAGGGCCGCATCGGCTATGTCCATCTGCGCGCCATGGGGGGCGAAGATATCGAGGCTTTCACGCGCGAGTTCTATGCCAATCTGGACAAGGACGCGATCGTCATCGATGTGCGCCGCAACATGGGCGGCAATATCGATTCCTGGGTCCTGTCCAGCCTGATGCGCAAAGCCTGGATGTTCTGGGCACGCTATGACAACGCACCCAGCGTGAACATGCAGCAGGCCTTCCGCGGCCACCTCGTCGTGCTGTGCGACGAGTTCACCTATTCGGACGGAGAGACTTTCTCGCAGGGCATCAAATCCCTGAAGATCGCGCCGCTCGTCGGCATGCGCACCGCTGGCGCCGGGGTGTGGCTGTCCGATGGCGATCGCCTGATCGACCAGGGCACGGCGCGAACGGCGGAAAATCCGTATTTCGACATGAGCGGCCACTGGCTGGTCGAAAACCACGGTGTCGAACCGGATGTGGTCGTGGAAAACATGCCGCACGCGACGTTCGAAGGCGAAGACCAGCAGCTTTCCAAGGCGCTGGACGTCCTGAACGACGCACTCTCCAGAGCGCCTGTCACCGCCCTCAAGCCCGAAGCTTTCGCGCCGCCGGTTCCCGCGCCGAGCCACTGATCGTCCCCGGATGTGCCCCGCCCCATGAAAGAACGAGGCGCATCCGGTCTGAAATTTTCGAGACGCTGGCCTCGACCTTTACGAAGCACGACATCTTTCGCCACCTTTTCTTCATGGAAGACGGGAACCCGCTGAGTCGAAGCCAAACGAGACATGCACATGGGATGCCTCGCCTCATCCCGTCATGGCTTCTCTCACGCCTCCCCCTGCCGCATTCATGTCGCTTGTTGGGTAACCGCGAAGACGCCTCGGAAAAAGCCAGGGGTGGGTCGCTTTGGAAAATGAGACTGCCGGGATGAGGATAAAGCGACGTGGACGTATTGAGCCCAATGGCTCGTGCGGCCGGATGGGCATGCCCTCCCTCGTCACGGATGAGCGGAAGACCCGGCGAGAAGATGGGGTGGAAATCGTCGCGTTCGCGATCAGTAGAGCAGATGAGCCTCCCGCAAGGTCTCAAATCGTCTCAAATCTCCTTGCCAGCTCGCGATGATGTCCGGCAGGCTGGCATTCCGATCCAGCATGGTTCGCAGGTTCCGCTGACCGGACAGGATATCGAAGGTCTTCCCCCCACTTCGCCAGAAATCCGGCTGCTGGCGACCGGGAGCGGAGCGGAGCAGCGCAAAACCGGTCAGGACCGCGTCGAACCGCGTGCGATCGGTCAGGACGAGTTGCAGGCCGTGACAGAGCCGTTTCGCAAAGGCGTCGGACCCCGGCGTGAACCAGCATTCCCGAAAGAGGCAGCCCGGGAGGTTCATGGCCATGACGCGTTCGGCCCACGGCCGGTCCTCCGGCGTGTCCGGCATGCCAAGCGTGAGGAAGGGCGCTGCCGTGCCGCGCCCGACGGAGAGGCCGGTGCCTTCGAACAGGCAGGTTCCGGGATAGGCGAGCGCGGTTTCCACCGTGGGCATGTTGGGGCTGGGGGGCACCCATGGCAGGCCCGTCTCGTCGTAATAGAGATCGCGTGTCCAGCCGCGCATGGGAATGACACTGAGGCGGGCGGCGCGTCCTGCCATCCGCGGGATGAAGGCGGTGTTGAACAGCCGCGCGAGTTCTCCGATCGTCATGCCATGCCGCAGGGCGATGGGTGCACGGCCAACGAAAGACGAGAGTGCGGGATCGAGGACCGGGCCGGACGCCGGACGCCCCGAAATCGGGTTGGGGCGGTCGAGCACCAGGATTTCAATCCCGGTGCGGGCACAGGCCGCCATGCTGTCGAAGAGAGTCCAGATATACGTATAGAAACGCGCGCCGACATCCTGGATATCGAACACCATGAGATCGACGCCCGATGCCCGGAACACTGCATCGAGAGCGGGACCGTTGATGGTATAGATATCGTAGACCGAAATTCCGGTGCGCGGGTCGGTGGAGCGCTTCTCGGAAAATCCCGCCTGTGCGGTGCCACGGAAACCATGCTCCGGGCCGAAAATGGCTGTGAGCCGGACGTTTGGCGTGGCGTGCAGGACGTCGGCGATGTGACGCAGGCGCTCGTCAACACTGGTGGGATTGGCGATCAATCCCAGTTTTCGTCCGCGGAGGGCCTGATATCCGGCGTCCCGCATGACCGTGAAACCGGTTTTGACGGGCTCATGGGGGCGGCAGGAGGATGCGGCCTGTGCGCGTCGGTTGACGGTCGCCGCGCCAAGCGCAGCCGCGCCCATCATGAAATTCCGTCGTCCCGCGCCCATGATCAAGAATCCCCTGTGTTATTCGGACAGTCGCATCGGATTGCGTGGCAGAGCGGCAGGTTTGTCAATCTGTGACGGCGGCGGAACAAGCACCTCTGCTTCGTGTGATTTTGTCTTCCGGACAGAGGAGGCTTTCACGGAGACAGCGAAAATGCTAACGGGCAAGCCGATATGAAGCGCCCGCTGATTGCCGTGCTGAACGGCCCCAACCTCAACATGCTCGGATTGCGCCAGCCGGAGATCTACGGACGGGCGACGCTCGACGATGTCGAACAGGTCTGCATCCAGGCCGCCGAACGCCTGGACATCGCCATCGACTTCCGTCAGACGAACATCGAAGGCGAGCTGGTCTCCTGGATTCAGGAGTGCCGGGGCCGTGCGCGCGGCATCATCATCAACCCTGCGGCCTATGGTCACACATCGGTGGCGCTGCTCGACGCGCTGCTGTCCGTGGGACTGCCGACAGTGGAAGTGCACATTTCGAATATCCACCGTCGCGAGAGTTTCCGCCACCACACCTATACGTCGCAGGCCGCCATCGGCGTGATCTGCGGCCTGGGCGTGCGCGGCTACGGTCTGGCGGTTCAAGCCCTTTACGACATGATTGAAGACGAGGACGAACGATGAGCCCTATGCTCGTGGACGCGGATGCCATCCGGGCATTGGCTGACATCCTGACCGAAACCGGACTGACTGAAATCGAAGTGGCGGAAGGCGACAGCCGGATCCGTGTCGCTCGCGGCGGGACTGTCACCCAGGTTGCGGCGACCCCGTTCGCGGCGGCCCCGGCGGCGGTCCCCGTGGCGGCCGCGGCCGATGTCGCGAACCATCCCGGCACGGTGACCAGCCCCATGGTGGGCGTGGCCTATCTCACGCCGGATCCGTCTTCGGCGCCGTTCGTGACGGAAGGCCAGTCGGTCGCTGCCGGTCAGACCATCATGCTGATCGAAGCCATGAAAACGTTCAACCAGATCAAGGCTCCGCGTGCCGGCAAAGTGGTGCGGATTCTCATCGCCAGCGGCGATCCGGTAGAATATGGCGAGCCGCTCGCCATTATCGAGTAAGGCCCGAAAGCCAGTATGTTTTCAAAAATTCTCATCGCCAATCGCGGCGAAATTGCATTGCGTATCCAGCGTGCCTGTCGTGAGCTTGGCATCGCCACGGTCGCGGTTCACTCGACGGCCGATGCCGACGCCATGCATGTCCGGCTTGCCGATGAGGCCGTCTGCATCGGGCCGCCAGCATCGCGCGACTCCTACCTCAATGTCGCGGCCATCATGGCGGCGGCCACGATCACGGGTGCAGACGCCATTCATCCGGGTTACGGCTTCCTGTCGGAAAACGCCGATTTCGCGGAAACGGTGGAGGACCACGGACTGGTCTTCATCGGGCCGACCGCGCAGCACATCCGCATGATGGGCGACAAGATCACCGCGAAGACGACGATGATGGCGCTCGGCGTGCCCCTCGTGCCGGGTTCCGACGGTGCGCTGAAATCCGTCGATGAGGCGCGCGTCGTGGCCGACAAAGTGGGTTACCCGGTGCTCATCAAGGCCGCGGCGGGCGGCGGCGGGCGCGGCATGAAGGTCGCCCAGACCGCCGACGATCTCGAAGAAGCCTGGAGCGTCGCGCGGACTGAAGCCCGGGCGGCCTTCGGTAATGACGAGGTCTATCTCGAGAAATATCTCGACAAGCCGCGTCATATCGAACTCCAGATTCTCGCCGACGGACAGGGAGATGTCGTGCATTTCGGCGAGCGGGACTGCTCGCTCCAGCGTCGACACCAGAAGCTTCTCGAAGAGGCGGGTTCACCCGCGCTGACGGCGGCGGAACGCGACGCGATCGGTGAGACGGCGACCTCCGCGCTCAAGAAGATGGGCTATCGGAATGCCGGGACGCTCGAGTTCCTGTACCAGGACGGCCAGTTCTGCTTCATCGAGATGAATACGCGACTTCAGGTCGAGCATCCGGTGACGGAAATGGTCTGTGACGTCGATCTCGTCCGCGAACAGATCCGTGTCGCCGCAGGCCAGCCGCTGGGCTACAAGCAGTCCGATATCCGCTTCAGCGGTCATGCGATCGAGTGTCGCATCAATGCGGAAGATCCCGAAACATTCATGCCAAATCCCGGACGGATCACGGTGTTCCATCCGCCGGGCGGTCTTGGCGTGCGTATCGATAGCGCGATTTATGCGGGCTACAAGGTTCCGCCCTATTACGACAGCATGATCGCCAAACTGATCGTGCATGCGCCCACGCGCGCGGAAGCCATTGCCCGCATGCAGCGCGCGCTGGACGAGTGCGTCGTTGAAGGCGTGAAAACGGTCATTCCGCTTCACCGCAAAATTCTCGCCGATCCTCAGTTCCAGCGTGGCGACTATACGATTCACTGGCTGGAGCGCTTCGTCGAGTCGCAGAAGGGCTAGGTCATGCCGATCGTCGTCGAGACGCTGACCATACAGTGCCGGGCGGGAACCATCCCGTCCGTGCTGGCCGTGCTCGAGCCGTTCGTGCGGGAAACGGATGCGGGATGCTGGGTCGCCGAAATCGGCCTCCTGAACAGGATCATCGTGATGCGTGTGGCGGCCAACGGCGAGAGGGAGGCGTTTCAACCGCCCGCCCTCCCCTGGCCGGAAGAGGCTGTCGTCGAGGTGGAGCAGGATCTGTGGCGCGTCGTCGGTGACGCTATCCTGTCCCCCGGCGACTATGGACCGGTCTACGAATTCCGTTGCTACGACATCTTCAAGGATGACGTGAGCGAGGTCGAACGTCTCTTCCGGGATGCCTTGCCGAAGCGCCTCCCCTACTCGCCGCTTCTGACGGCGATGGTTGCGCTGGATGACAGCGCGCGTTTCTGTCACGTCTGGCCTTACCGCAGTCTCGAAGAACGGGCGTCGCTACGCCGGGAGGCGGTCGCGGCCGCATTATGGCCTCCGAAGGGAATGGCTACCCTCCTGGAGACCATGCGCAGCGAAATCTACCTGCCCGCGTCCTTTTCGGCCTATCTCTGACCCTCCCCCCCAAAGACGCTTTGCATGCGCCTGAGCAAGGCGGCCTTGCCGAAGAACATGTTGTCGAGCACTTTCTCCGTCGTGGACGGCGATCGTGTGTCGAGAGTTGCGCCATGCTCTCTCCCGCGTTGGCCTCAACGACGGGCAGGCGGGCTTTCCTCGGTCCTGAGCCGGGATTATGACTGCAAGCTTCTCGATCAGAAGGCCCGATCCGATGTCGCTCCCGCAGTCCGTCGCCACCACGGCAAGCCACAACGCCGATCGTGCGTTCATGCGCGACTTCCTCGATCGCTCGGCATCCGCCATGACCGCTTTCGCGCAGGACACCGCGCTGTTCGAGCAGATGATCGAACTGGGAGACGTCATTGCCGCCTCTCTTCGTGGCGGCGGCAAGCTGCTCGTGGCGGGCAATGGCGGGAGTGCCGCCGATGCCCAGCATATTTCGGGCGAGTTCACCGCGCGCCTCATGTATGACCGTCGGCCCTTGGCGGCCATCGCGCTGACAACCGATTCGTCGAGCATGACCGCCATCAGCAACGATTACGGGTACGATCACGTCTTCGCCCGTCAGATCGGCGCGCTCGGTCGCCCCGACGATGTCTTCCTCGGCATCACCACGTCGGGCCGCTCGCCCAATATCCTGCGCGCTTTCGAGGAAGCGCGCAGGCAGAGCGTCACGAGCATTGCGTTCTGCGGCGCGGAAACCGGCGCGATCGAACATGTGGATCACGTCTTCCGCGCGCCTTCGGATTGGACGCCTGTCATTCAGCAGATCCACATCACAGCCGCGCATATCGTCTGCGGTCTCGTGGAACGCCAGCTCTGCCCGCGCGGTTGAACGTTCTTCATCAAACGCGGCATTGCAGGGCGACGCGACTTCCCGCACAAGCGCAGATATGGATGTCGCATCTTCTCCCGCCGATCGCGCCGTTGCCCACGGAGCCGCCGAAAGCGGCCTGACTCCCACAGACCGCGAAATACCGCGCCTGACCCGACTCGTCGCGCGCGCGCTCGCTCCCGGCGCGGACCAGATCCCCGTCCACGAATTCGAACGCTGCCTCTGTGACGTGCGGCGTAAGGAATGGGCGTCACAGCTCATGAACCTGGCGCGCCGCGCGGGCGAGCAGTGGATCACCAAACCCGATATTCTCGAAGCCGTGGCGCGCATGCACGATCCACGCGCCACAGCCGAGGCCCTGCGGCAGGTGCTCGACGGCGTCGTCGCGGAACGGCTGCGGGAAACGGCTCACACGCCGCGCGCGGTCATGGAGTCGATCCAGGCCGACATGAACGATGCGGGCACGTTTCTGTCCGGCGGCCAGATCGACCGCCTCGCCCAGACCATCGCCAGCGCGTTCGGCATCGAAGACGTTTCTTTCGAAGATGAAATCCTCGCCGCCGAGCGCGCGCGCCGCGAGGAAGACGCGCGGATCGAGGCCCGGGCCGAGGCGCGCCGCGCGCGTGAGAACGAACGTCTGCGCGCATGGGAGGAAAGTCTCGTTTCGTTCAACGAGATTCCCGCCATTCTGCATTGCAGTCCGCGCGAAGTTCTGCGCTGGATCGCGGAAAATCGCATTCCTGTCGCCCGGCGCGTTCCGCAGGATGACGGCACCGAACATTTCCTGTTCGACCCCGAAGCTCTCGTCAGGCTGCGCCGGAATCTCTCGGAGTGGCGGGGACGCGAAAGCGGGCTTGCGGATGAAAATGCGCCGCTCGCAGGGCGCAAGGTTGGCAACGCGATCATCGCGCGCGTGGCGGCGCTCGATCGTTACGCCGCCCATTTCCGGACCGCGCGGGCGCTGCAACGGCGCATCACGCTCGTCACCGGCCCCACCAACAGCGGCAAGTCCTATACGGCCCTTAACGCGCTCGCCGGCGCCGAATCCGGTCTGGCGCTCGCGCCGCTGCGTCTGCTGGCGCACGAATTCCGCGAAGCTCTGCTCTCGCGCGGCGTCCCGGCGTCCCTGTCCACCGGCGAAGAGCGGATTGTCATGCCGGGTGCGCGCCATCTGGCCGCGACCGTCGAAATGTGCCCGTTCCACAATCCGGTGGACGTCGCGATCATCGACGAAGCGCAGATGCTCTGCGACACCGATCGCGGCGCGGCCTGGACGGCCGCCATCATGGGCGCGCCCGCTCGTCATCTCTATGTTCTCGGCGCGCCCGACTGCATTCCGATGGTGCGACGGATCGCCGAACTCTGCGACGATCCGCTCGACGAAATCCACCTTGAGCGTAAAAGCCCTCTCCGTGCGGCAGAACTGCCGGTGCGCCTCAGCGAACTGACGCAGGGTGACGCCGTTATCGCGTTTTCCCGCCGGGAAGTGCTCGATCTTCGCGCCGAGCTTCTGGCGCGCGGTCGTCGCGTCGCGGTCGTCTACGGGGCGCTCAGCCCGGAAGTCCGCCGCGCCGAAGCCGCGCGGTTCAATGACGGAGATGCCGACGTCCTCGTGGCCACCGACGCCATCGGCATGGGTCTCAACCTGTCCATCAAGCGTATTGTTTTCAGCGCGCTTCGCAAATTCGACGGCAGGCAGACACGCGACCTGACGACCCAGGAGATCAAGCAGATCGGCGGCCGGGCGGGACGCTACGGCAAACATGAAGACGGCGTCGTCGCCGTTCTCTCGGACGCGGGCAGCCCCACCTATATCCGCAAGAAACTGGCCGCCCCTCCCGAGCCGCTCGCCGAGTTGCGTCCCTTCGTACAGCCGGACGCGGACATCGTCCGGGCCGTGGCCAATGAAATCGAGTCGGACAGTCTGTATGGCGTGCTGGCCCGGATCAAGCGGGCCGTCCTGCGCGCCGACGATCCCAATTATCGACTCGCCGACATGGAGCAGGCGAGTGAGATCGCCTCCGCGCTCGAAGGAATCGAAGGCCTCGATCTCACCCAGCGCTGGAACTACGCCATGTGCCCGGTGGATGAGCGCGATAACGGGATCATCCGCCTGACACGATGGGCGAGCGACCATGCGGCAGGCCGCCCCGTTCCGCCGCCCGGAACAGGCCGACTGCCACAGCCCGTTCACGCGGACCGGGAAGAACTGGAGCGTGCCGAAAAACGCCATAAGCGACTGGTCGCGTGGCGCTGGCTGTCGCTTCGATTTCCCGAAGCCTATCCGGATCGTGAGATGGCCGAGACGAACACGGTCATCCTCAATGACTGGATCGAAGCCGTCCTGCGGCAGCAGAGTCGCGTCCGCGAAAACGAACGCAAAACACAGGGCCACAAAGGCCCAAGACGGGATGTGGAGCGCAGTGGAGCGCGGCGGACAGGCCCGAGCGCCGCGCCTTCACGCGCCCATGCGAAGCGCCGCCGTCCGTCATAACGCCGCCGCCGGACGCCTTGCCCGACCGGGCCGCTAGAGCGGGCGAATCGCAGCAGGCGTCATTTGTAATGTTTTTGTCGAAAAAAATTCTTCCATTCTTCATTCAAACAGCGTTAGCGTGACCTTGCGGCAACCGAACCGCACCAAGTCTTCTTCCGGTAATCACCGAAGATAGACGAAGTAAAGTTCGGCCAACGCTCAATAGTGCGCTGCGGCGCCATGTGAAGAAGGAAGACCGATCATGTCATCTGGTATTTCCGTAAGCACATTCTCTCGCAAACCTATTGGCTATAGCCGGGTTGCCCATGTCATCGTGGATCACCGGGGGGTCGACCCTCCGTAAGGACGGAATCGATATTGGTGTCCGATGGTCTGATCGTCTGAGTGCCATCAGTCGAGCCTTCGGACACCGCCCCTTCCGGTCCGGGAATGATTGACCTATCAAACGCTTTCCGCGACCCATTTTTCCCGTTTAGTCGATTTTCCAATTCCGGGATTCATGCAGTTGCATGGGTCGAGCATCCGGAAATGTTCGAGCATATCTTTCGGCGCTTCGTATAGATGCCCGAAATTATGTTCCGCCGGATATCGGGCGCCCCTCCTGTCGAGATAAGGCAACATTTCTTCCTCGACATCCGAAGCGTTGAAGCCTTTTTTCACCACATAATCCTGATGCATCACGTGGCAGAAAAAATGCCCGTAATAGAGCTTCACGATCAGTTTTGAATCGATCTCCGGCGTAAGACGCTCGAACCAGTCGTCGTCATTGCGTCGCAAGGCCACGTCGAGCGCGACAATGTCCTCGGCCTGTTTCGCATGCACCGCGCGATAGCGGATCGCGGCCCCGGCGGCTGCGAAACGATGCAGGAACGCCAGCTTTCCTTCCTCCGGCGTGCACTCGAAAAAAGAACCGCTGGCCCTGCCGAAATAGCCTGAAAGATAATCCCGCACCGGGGCCGCCATGCGCGTCGAGACCTTGATCATCAGATGATGCTCGTAGCGGTCACGATAATCCGTCATGCGACGTGGTAACTGACGCGGCAGAAAACGACTGATCCCCTGCAAAACCAGGTCGGCCAGATGCAAAGGCAGAAAGCGCAGACGTCTCGTCAACGCGTCGGCTCGCGACTTTGCCGAGAACATCAGGGGCATCCAGCGTGTTCCGAGATAACGGATCACCGCGAATGTGTCCTTGCCATATTTTTCGGCAATATCGAACGCGTCGCGATGCATGTACTCGCCCGCGATCGGCAACTCTTCAAACCGCGTCAGAACGTGGCGGCGAATCGCCTGCAGTTCCGCCGGATCATTGGTGCCGACGTAAAATACCGCCGGATCTTTTTCGATCGGAAACGTATCGAGCCGGACAGCAAAGACCACAAGTTTACCCGCGCATCCCGAGGCCTCGTACCATCGGCTCGGATCGGCATTGAAGCGGGCTGGAGTATCCGCATCGACATCACGCACGTGAGCCGCGTAACTCTCGTCATGTCCAAGACCGGCATCCCAGGCGACGTCACGCTCGTCAAAGCGGCCCGCCTCGAGACGCCTCAGGACCACCTCCGGCTCGTCCCCCAGCGCGATGCCCAGATGGTTGACCAGCCGCAGCGTGCCGTCGGCGCCGATCTGCCCGAACAAGGCCATCTGAGTGAAGGCCGGACCGCGCTGGAGCAGCGCACCGCCCGAATTGTTGCTGATGCCCCCAAGGACCGATGCGCCGATGCAGGAGGAGCCGATCACCGAATGCGGCTCGCGCCCGATCGGACGAAGATTTTCTTCGAGATCATGCAATGTCGCGCCGGGCAGGCAAACCACCTGCTTACCACCGCCCAGTTGCTGGAAGCCGCGCAGGCGGGTCGTACTGATCAGCACGACGCCACGGTCATAACTGTCTCCATCGGGCGTCGAACCGCCGGTGAGGCCGGTATTGGCTGCTTGCATGATGATGATCTTGCCCGCCGTGACGCATGCCTGCGCCACACGCCAGAGTTCGACCAGCGAGCCCGGCCTCACGACGGCCAGCACACGCCCTTCGCCGAAACGGAAGCCCCGGCGGAACCGGTAGGTCGCGTTCCGCGACGTCAGGACATGGCGTCGACCTGACACAGCCCGCAGCGTTTTCAGCAACGCCTCGTCGAGACTGCTTTCGTCCAGATGGCTCATCCCGGTCTTCCGTTCCATCAATTCAGCGGTGAGAATAGGCGCACGCAACCGCTGCGCGCACGCTCGCAGCGATCACAAACCCCACCTTACGGGTCGTCCGGATCCGCCGCGAGCAGATCTTCGTCCTGCCGCGCGAGGTCCGCATCATGAGCGTCCGGCGATGTCGCGATAACTCGATCCCAGTCCGCGCGCGCGGCCGAAAGATCCCCCGAACGCATATGGAGGATACCGCGCTCGAGCAGGGCCCCGCTGTCGTCGGGCGCGATCAGCAGG
Source organism: Brytella acorum (assembly GCF_029309905.1). GTDB lineage: Bacteria > Pseudomonadota > Alphaproteobacteria > Acetobacterales > Acetobacteraceae > Brytella > Brytella acorum. The sequence goes on along the minus strand of NZ_JARBJP010000002.1, from coordinate 59,954 downwards.
GCCGCCGCGATATCATTGAAGCCGCTCTTGAGATTTCCCAGATGACGCTGATCCGACGCCCTCAGGATATAGGCGTCGACGACGTCTTCCGACTCTCCGTCCTGCGGCGGCAGGTCCGCAAGCGTGGCGATACTGGCGGCATAATCATTCTGCATGGCCTGGGCGCGCGCCAGAAGCACCTCGCAGATCAGACAACGCGGCTGCCAGCGCAGGGCTTCCCTTGCGGATTTCAGGCCCGACGAAGCGTTCCCGGCCTGAAGCCAGGCCCGGGCCGCCTGCGCGGCATAGCTCGCAGCCCTGGCCGCCTGTCCGGCGGGCGCTTGCACGGAATGCCCTTGTCCGGCCGCCAGCGCGAGCGCGTCGAACCGCGCCGCGGCGCCCTTGATATCGCCGGTTTCCATCTGGGCCAGAGCCGCGCATTCGCCCGCCTCGAGGCCGCCGCCCCGGCGCTCCCATTGAAGGGCCTCGGCCAGTGTTCCAGCCGGATTGTCGGCCAGACGCACAAGACAGGACGCGAGCGCCGGGGACTGGTTTCCAGCGGCCGCCGATGCCTGGGAAACCGGTCCTGCGCCGAGCAGCATGCCCAAAACTGTGCATAATGTGCGCTTCATGGTGATGTGATTGGCCGCCACATGTCTTTTGGTCAAGAACACACGATGATCATGTCACGGAAACTGGTCGTTTTTGGCCTCGGATACAGCGCATACGCCACAGCTCAGCATCTATCCGATGCGGGATGGACAGTTTTCGGCACACGCCGCATCGCTGAACATCGCCACGCATCCATCCATGAAATCGCTTTCGACGATGCGGAATCCTGTCTGAAGGATGCCACCCATCTGCTGGTCTCGGTGCCTCCCGGGGCCGACGGTGATCCGGCCTTGGGGGCCTATGCCGACGCGATCCGACGCGCGCCGACGCTCAAATGGATCGGCTATTTTTCGACGACGGGGGTTTACGGCGACCACCAGGGCGCCCGCGTCGATGAGACCACGCCGCCGGCCCCCACCCAGCCCCGCAGCATCCTGCGCCTCGAGGCCGAGCGGGCATGGGCATCTCTCGCCGCGAAGCGGCGCATTGCATGCGATGTCATCCGGCTGGGCGGAATTTACGGTCCCGGACGCTCGGCCTTCGACACCCTGCGCGCTGGCACGGCCCGGGCCATCGTCGCGCCCGCTCATCGTTTCAGCCGCATTCATGTCACGGACATTGCACAAGGCGTGGCCGCGGCCATCGCCACATCGGATGGCGGCGCACGCATTTTCAACTTCGTCGACGACACGCCCGCGCCCCAGTCCGACGTCATTTTCGAAGCCGCGCGTCTCCTGGGCATCGAGGCGCCCAAGCCGGTTCCTCTTGCACAGGCGTGGGCCGACATGTCACCCATGGCGCGTAGTTTCTGGAGTGAGCGACGGATCGTCGACAGCCGCGGCACGTCATCCGTCCTGGGCAGGCCGTGGTGCTATCCGAGCTACCGCGAAGGGCTGCGCGCCATTCTGGATGAGGAAACGGCCGGGAGACAGGATGGATCGGTCAGGACGGACCGTCTGTAAAATATCCGCCATATCGGAGAACAAACCCATCCCCGCACTGGTCCGCACCGTCGATGTTGCGATAAGCACGATACACCCATGAGAAGCTTCCTTCCCCGGTCTCGCCGACTGAAAATCCTGCTGACGCGTCTTGCGCCGCCCGTTATCCTGTGTGGAACGCTGGGCGGCTGCTTCTCGCTGGGACCGATGGAGCTGACCCACGACCACCTCGCCTATTCGCGCGCGCTGGGCGACACGCAGAAACGCGAGATGCTTCTGAACATCGTACGCATCCGTTATGCCGATCCGCCGACGTTTCTCGATACGACGCAGGTGATCGCCGGATATCAGATGAACCGGACGATGAACGGCGGATTTTACGCCTATCCTCACGGCGTCGGCAGCTATCTGTTCGGCGGCGGCTCGGCGAGCCTTCAGGAAAACCCGACATTCACGTATCAGCCCGAAGCCGGGCAGCAATATGCCGAGAACGTCGTGCGCCCGATCGCGCCCGTGGTCATCATGCCGCTCAGCCTCGGCGGCCTGCCGATCGACTCTCTCCTGCGCCTCACCGCCCAGTCGATCGACGGCCTGAGCAACGTTCGTGGCCTGGGCGCGGGCCCCAACGGTGGCGGCTCGCTGAAATTCTACCTTCTTCTGCATGATCTGAGGCAGCTTCAGGTGCGCGGCGCCATGACGATCCGCATTTCGACGGACGCGCCGAAGAACACCGCCAAGGGCGACGACGCCAAACCCGACGACAGCAAATCGGACAAGCCCCAGAGCGAGCATGCGTATCTGGTGCTGCCCGCGACCTCGGAGCCCGATCTGGCGACGATCCAGGCGGAAGTGCGCCGCCTGCTTCATCTTGACCCCAAAAGCGAGGAAGCCGAGATCGTCTATGGCCCCTATCCCAAGGTGCCTGGCCAGATCGCCGTCCTTACGCGTTCGATGTTTGCGATTCTTTCGCAAATAGCCTACGAGACCAATGTCCCCGAAGCCGACGTCATCAAGGGACGCACACTCCAGACCATCAGCCCTGTCGGAATAGAAACGCGCCCCGATGTTGTCATCCATTCTGGCAAAACCGTTCCCAAGGACGTGTATGCGGGCGTCGAATACCGCCATCAATGGTTCTGGATCGAAGATACGGACTTCCAGAGCAAGCTGGCGTTCACAATGATCCAGATTCTGGCCGCACTCGCGGCCACAAGTCATTCGGCTGGAGCTGTCATCACCATTCCAGCGGGATAGTCATTAGTTTGTGAAGAATTACAGGGTTTCGCGCCTCGCGCTTCCCTGTATCTGTGACACGGTAACACTGCTGGATTTCATTCCGCCTTGAAGAAACCAGCAACATTTCTTGGAGGCATTATGGCAGATTATGGACGGCCATCCGAAATTGGCAGGATCGCAACGATCATTCTCGGCGCCCTCATTTTACTATTCGGCGTTATTTTTCTTGGCGGCGGGGCGGAACTCGCCGCTCTCGGGGGCTCCTGGTACTATATCCTGTGCGGTATTGTCCTGACCGCATCCGGCGTCCTCACCATCAAGGGACGTCTTCTCGGCGCCTGGCTCTTCCTGCTCGCATGGGCCGGAACCCTCCTCTGGACCATCTATGAGGTTGGCTTTGACGGCTGGGGCTGGCTGCCGCGTCTGTTCGGCCCGACGATCATTCTCGTCCTCGTGCTCGTCAGCCTTCCGGCACTGCGGCGTCGCGATACCATTCGTCCAACGATCAGGAGCGCTGTCTGATGCGCAGGATTTCCCTTCTCGCAGCAACCATTCTCGGGAGCTCGCTGGCCGTTGCGGTCGCTCACGCACAGATGGCCGGTCACGAGGACCGTCTCCCCGGTCCGGTCTCCAGCGAGGCCTATCACGCCGATCCGCTGAACCCGAAATTCGAACCTCCGTCCCCGTCCAGCCCCCAGGCTCCGGGCGTGAACGCCGCCAACCTGCCGGACGATCCGGAAATCGATATCTCCGAAGTCCCGCAGATGGTGCCGCAGGTCAGCACCAACCCCGCTCCGGCTGACTGGCCCGCTTACGGCCGTACGGACGATCAGAACCGCTATTCGCCCCTGTCGCAGATCACCCCGGCCAACGTCGGCAAGCTGAAGCGGGCTTTCGTCTATCATACGGGCAGCAAGCCCGCCCCTGGCCAGGCCAACAAATGGGCGGCGGAAACCACCCCCATCAAGGTGGGTGATTCCCTCTATACCTGCTCCGCGCTCAACGACATCATGCGGATCGACGCCGCGACCGGCAAGGAGATCTGGCGGCACAACAGCGGCGTAAAATTCGACTCCATTCCGTACACCGCCGCCTGCAAGGGCGTCACGTATTTCACGTCTTCCGTCGTGCCGGAAGGTCAGCCCTGTCACAACCGGATCATCGCCTCGACACTCGACATGCGTCTGATGGCGCTCGATGCCGAAACCGGCAAGATGTGCGAAGGCTTCGGCTTCGGTGGCCAGATCAACCTGATGCAGGGCATTGGCGAATCCGTCCCCGGCTTCGTGTCGATGACGACCCCGCCTCCGGTGATCAACGGCATCGTCGTCGTCAATCATGAAGTTCTCGATGGCCAGCGCCGCTGGGCTCCCAGCGGTGTCATCCGTGGCTATGACGCCGAAACCGGCAAGTTCGTCTGGGCCTGGGACGTCAACAACCCCGACGACCATCACCAGCCCGCGCCCGGCAAGCATTACAGCCGCGGCACACCGAACTCCTGGGCCGCCATGACGGGCGACAACGAGCTGGGGCTCGTCTACGTCCCGACCGGGAATTCGGCAGCCGACTATTACAGCGCCATGCGGTCCGACAAGGAAAACGCGGTCTCGTCCTCCCTCGTGGCTCTCGATGTCCGTACGGGTGCGCCGCGCTGGGTCTTCCAGACGGTTCACAAAGACGTCTGGGATTACGATATCGGCTCGCAGGTCACGAAGTTCGATTACCCGAACGCGGACGGCACGAAGACGCCGGCGCTGATCCTGCCGACGAAACGCGGGCAGACCTTCATTCTCGACCGCGCCACAGGCAAGCCGCTGCCGGAATTCCCCGTGGAAGAGCGTCCGGCACCTTCGCCCGGCGTGATCCCCGATGATTCGCGTTCGCCCACGCAGCCTTGGTCGGTCGCCTTCCCACGTCTCGGTTTCCCCGATCTGAAAGAAAGCGACATGTGGGGTATGTCGCCCATCGACCAGCTCTTCTGCCGCATCAAATACCGCAAGGCCGCCTATGTCGGCGAGTTCACGCCACCCCATCTCAAGAAGCCCTGGATCGAATATCCCGGCTATAATGGTGGTTCGGACTGGGGCAGCATGGCTTACGACCCGAAGTCGGGCATCGTAATCGCCAACTGGAACAACACGCCGATGTATGACCAGCTGGTCAACCGCGCCAAGGCCAACAAGCTCGGACTGATGTCGGTCGACGATCCGAACTTCACGCCAAGCAGCGGCGGTGCGGAAGGGAACGGCGCGATGTCCGAAACGCCTTATGGCATTGTCGTGACACCGTTCTGGAACCAGTACACCGGCATGATGTGCAACAAGCCGCCTTACGGCATGATCGAGGCGATCGACATCAAGACCAAGAAAGTCCTGTGGCAGAAGCCGCTGGGCACGGCGCGCGCCAACGGCCCGTGGGGTCTGCCGACCGGCCTGCCGCTGAATATCGGCACGCCGAATAACGGTGGCTCGGTCGTCACCGCCGGTGGCCTGATCTTCGTGGCGGCAGCGACCGACAACCAGATCCGCGCCATCGACATGAAGACGGGCGAAGTCGTGTGGAGCGACGTCCTGCCAGGTGGCGGACAGGCGAACCCCATGACATATGAAGTCAACGGCAAGCAGTACGTGGCCATTATGGCGGGTGGACATCACTTCATGATGACACCGGTCAGTGATGCGCTGGTCGTCTACGCGCTTCCTGACGACGTTCACTGACGAACGTCCGACCCGTTCAGGGCGACTTCACGGAAACCGGGCACATCTGTGCCCGGTTTTTTTGTTTCCGGGACACAGGTCAAACAAAAAACGCCGGCAGGGTGATGCCACAGGGGAACCCGAACGCGTCCAGCCGCTTTCCGCTACGGGTCAGCCGATCCCGGCCACGGAGTGACCATGGAATCCACGCATCTCTTCGAATTCATTCTCTTCCTTCTCGTCATCATTCTCGGGCTGGAAGTGCTGGCCAAACGCGTCAACCTTCCTCCCGCCGTCGCTCTCATTGCTGGTGGAATCGCCCTGGCCGTTATGCCGGGTGTGCCGGATTTCGAACTCGACCCTGACCTGGTCCTGGTCCTGTTCCTGCCTCCCCTCCTCATGGAAGGCGCCTTCTTCACCGCATGGACTGAATTTCGCAGGCAGCTTCCCGGCATCCTCGCGCTCGCTGTCGGGGCGGTTTTCTTCACGACGCTCGCTGTCGGCCTTGCGGTCCACTGGGCCGTTCCGGCGCTTCCCTGGGCGGCCTGTTTCGCGCTCGGCGCGGTCGTCTCGCCGCCGGACGCCGTCGCCGCACGCGCCATTCTCGAACGTCTTCCCCTGCCACGGCGTCTCATGGTCGAGCTTCAGGGCGAAAGCCTTCTGGATGACGCAACGGGCCTGACGCTTCTGCGCTTTGCGGTCACGGCCGGACTCACGGGCGGTTTCAACGCCACCCATGCCGGCGGCACGTTCATGTTCCTGGCGCTCGGAGGCATGGCGGTCGGTGGCGTTCTCGGATTGCTCTGGGTGCGCCTCGTCCCGCTGCTCGGCGACGTCTCCACGGCGATCGCCGCGACATTCGCCCTCTCATGGGTGTCCTATATCGCGGGCGAAGCCGTGCATGTGTCCGGTGTTCTATCGACCGTGACCGCCGGGCTCGTGCTGGGCTGGTACCAGCACGAGATGTTCTCTGCCGCCCTCAGAGTTCGTGCCGTCGCATGCTGGCGCGTCATGGTCTTCATCCTGGAATCCTTCGTTTTCATCCTCATCGGACTGACGATGCGCGCCATAGCGGAGCATCTCGGCAGCGTCGAAAACGCCGTAAGCACCTATCTGCTGCCGGTCTCCGTGGTGCTCGTCGCCATGATCGCCTCGCGTTTCATCTGGATCTTCACCGCGGACCTCATACGGGCCGGACTCTATCGGGTCTTTGGCTGGAAAGGTGGCCGGTTCTCCTTCGCCAACGCCACTGTCATGAGCTGGGCCGGGATGAGAGGCGTCGTCACCATCGCCGTCGCGCTCGCCCTTCCCGAGGAAATGCCGGGACGGGCCCTGATCGTGATTTCGGCTTTCGCCTCCATCTGCGCCACGGTCATCGTTCAGGGCACCACCATCGGGTGGTTGATCCGCCGCCTCAAACCTCATGACGAGCACGCCGAATCGTCTCGATCCCATCTCAGCCGCGCCGAAGCCGCGACGCTGGTCGCGCGCGCGCAGATCGACGCCATCGAGACCCCAGGCGAAAAAAACGCTCTGCAAACGCCCGACCGCCATCGTGTCGCCCAGTTCATTCAACGACTGCACGTCCTGCAAGCCTATAGCGAAACGCCCGACGAACATGACTTCGCGGATCGCGAGGCCGAACATGAAGCCGTTCTCGCCGCCATAGGAGCCGGTCGTCAGGAAGTGCTGCGTCTGCATCGAAGCGGCCAGATCCCGGAACATCTTCTCTACACGCTTGAACACCAGCTGGACCTTCAGGAGCTTGCGGCGGACACGGAACGCTTTTAACGGAAGGTCCATCCGAATTTTTTTGAGCTATACGCCACCTCATGGTCTCCTCTTCCCGCCACCCCGCCATTCTTCAGGTCCTCCCGGCCCTGAAGGCCGGCGGCGTGGAACGTGGGACACTGGAGATGGCGGAAGCCGTCATCGCCGCCGGTGGCCGGGCCATCGTCGCCAGTGCAGGCGGCCCTCTCGTGGACAGTCTCGAGCGGATCGGCGCCGAACACGTCACGATCGATCTCGCAGGCAAATCACCGCTCGCCATCTGGCGGAACGGCCGCCGACTGTCCGGCCTGATCGCGCGCGAAAACATCGATCTCGTTCATGCCCGGTCGCGCGCCCCGGCATGGGCGGCCTCACGCGCGTGTCGGGCTGCGAGCCTGCCCTTCGTGACGACATGGCACGGACTGCACAACGCGAACTGGGCCGGGAAACGCCATTACAACGCCATTCTGGCGCGTGGTGACCGCGTCATCGCGACAAGCGCCTTCATCGCCGAACGCCTGTCGCAGGACTATCACGTCCCCCCCGAACGTCTGCGTCTGATTCCGCGCGGCGCGGACGTCGCGCGTTTCGATCCGACCCGCGTCACCGGCCAACGGATTCAGACCCTTGTGGACGCGTGGGCCATTCCGGAAGGCGCCCGCACGATCATGCTTCCCGGACGCCTGACGCGCTGGAAGGGCCACATGGTGACGATCGAAGCTCTCAGCCTTCTGGCCTCGACCCTGCCCCAGCCATGGGCATGCATTTTCGTGGGACCGGCCGACCCTGAAGATCGTTATGTCCGCGAACTCTGCGCTCTGGCCGCCAGACGCGGAATCGCGGCCAACCTGCGCTTCGCAGGCCACTGCCAGGACATGGCCGCCGCCTACGCGCTGGCCGATGTCGTCGTAGCCCCCTCCCTGCGCCCCGAGCCCTTCGGACGCATCGCGGTCGAAGCCCAGGCCATGGGGCGCCCCGTCATCGCGACGGCGATTGGCGGCAGCGTGGAAACCATCCTGCCCGACCGGACGGGGCTTCTGATCCCGGCCAACGATGCTCCCGCCCTGGCTGAAGCCGTACTTGGCGTGCTGTCCACGCCCCCCGATGCGCTGGCCCTGCTCGCTGAAACCGCGCGTGATCACGTTCTCGCCCGCTACAGAACGTCGGACATGCAGACCGCGACACTCCGCGTCTATGATGAACTTCTCGGAACGCAACTCTCCCCGACATTCCAAGCCATGACGGAGGCTCTCCCTGCATGACTGAACAGCCAGAACGCCCGGTGAAGCCGGGCAAGCCCCAGCCTGCCATCAAGGCCAAGGCGCAGGCCGAACTCGAGGCGCGACGGGGCCGTGAAGCCGCAGCCCTGCGCGCCAATCTGCGCAAGCGCAAACAGCAGGTACGTGACCGCACGGTCAAAGCGCCTGAAGATCAGGAAGACGGCGCCATCCCCTGAAGACAGGCATCCCCTGAACACCGGCATCTCTTCAACACGGGCATCTCCTCAACACGGGCCGGAAACGCGCTTCTGAAATTGCGCGTCTCCGCCTCAGCCGCTATCAGCAGACCGGCGACCCGATGCGTTTTTCAGGAGACTGCCCAATGTCCGTCATGCCCGATAGCTGGATTCGCCGCATGGCGCTCGAACATGGCATGATCGAGCCCTTCGTGGAGTCCCAGAAGCGCGAAGGGGTCATCTCGTACGGACTGTCGTCCTACGGTTATGACGCCCGTGTCGGAGCGGATTTCAAAATCTTCACGGACGTCGATAACGCGGTCGTCGATCCCAAGAATTTCGCGGAAAACAGCTTCGTCACCCGACATGGCGACATCACCATTCCGCCAAACTCCTTCGCTTTGGCGCATACCGTCGAATATTTCCGCATTCCGCGCGATACGCTGGTGGTATGCCTCGGAAAATCCACCTATGCGCGCTGCGGCATTATCGTGAACGTGACCCCGCTGGAGCCGGAATGGGAAGGCCAGGTGACCATCGAGATCAGCAACACGACGAAACTGCCAGCCCGCATCTACGCCAATGAAGGCATCTGCCAGTTTCTCTTCTTCCAGGGGACGTCGCCCTGCGAGGTGAGCTACGCGGATCGGGCCGGGAAATATATGGGCCAGCGCGGCGTCACCACACCGCGCCTCTGATCGCCCCGAAAATTTCGACGAAACATCGCGCGAGAGCGGAAAACGTCATAATTCCGCAATCTTTCCCCCATAGCTCTTGACGAACAGTGCCCGTCGCGAAATGACGCCAGCACATTTCCCCGCCTTGCCTCAGGAGTTGAGCCCTTGGATCGTTTCATCATTCATGGCGGTCAGCGTCTCGAGGGCGAAATCGCCATCGGGGGCGCCAAGAACGCCGGGCTGAAGCTTATGGTCGCAGGGCTTCTGACTTCAGAACGCCTCGTGCTGTCCAACGTGCCGCAGATCGCCGACATCGCGACGATGAAGGATCTGCTCGTCCAGCATGGAATCGCGGTCGATCCGGTCGACGGCAGCACCCGGACGCTCTCCATCGGCGGCGATATTGCGTCGGTCGAAGCGCCCTACGATATCGTCTCGAAGATGCGGGCATCGATCCTCGTGCTCGGTCCGCTCCTCGCCCGCGCGCATGAGGCGCGCGTATCCCTTCCGGGCGGCTGCGCCATCGGAACGCGCCCCGTCGACATGCATCTCAAGGGTCTCGAAGCGCTTGGCGCGGATATCCGTCTGGAGGGCGGTTATATCAATGCGTCAGCGCCGGGCGGCCTGAAGGGCGACCGAATCGTGCTGCCGTTCGCCTCTGTCGGCGCGACCGAAAATCTCGTCATGGCCGCGACGCTGGCCAGGGGGCGCACTGAAATCATCAACGCCGCCCGCGAACCCGAGATCGGCGATCTGGTGGTCTGCCTCAACGCGATGGGCGCACGCATCACGGGCGCCGGCACCGGCACCCTGGTCATCGACGGCGTCGACGCCCTTCATGGCGCCCATCACAGGATCATGGCCGATCGGATCGAGTGCGGCACCTATGCCTGCGCCGCGGGCATCACCGGCGGAGACCTGCGTCTGGTCGGCGGACGCATCAGCGATCTCGGCGCGGTTGTCCGCGCCCTTGAGGAAGCGGGTGTCGAGGTGATTGGTGAAGAAGATGCGATTCGTGTCCGTCGAACCGGGCCGTTGCGGGGCATCGACATCATGACCGAGCCCTATCCTGGCTTCCCGACGGACATGCAGGCGCAGTTCATGGCGCTACTATCCGTCGCCGAAGGGGCATCGATGATCACGGAGACGATCTTCGAGAACCGCTTCATGCATGTCCCGGAACTCAGCCGCATGGGCGCGCGGATCAATGTCCACGGTTCCTCGGCGATCATTCGCGGCGTGCGGAAGCTATCCGGCGCGCCGGTCATGGCGACCGACCTGCGTGCCTCGTTCTCGCTGATTCTGGCGGCCCTCGTCGCGGAAGGCGAGACGGTGCTGAGCCGTATCTACCATCTCGATCGTGGCTACGAAGGCGTGGACAGCAAACTCGCGGCGGTGGGCGCCCGTATCGAGCGCGTGGGAGACTGAACGTCTCCCTATGACCCGGCGGCCCGAACATGGACCGCCGGGTCGGAACGGTCGTCAGGCGGTTGTCGTCGGAACCTGGCCGTCGGGTGTATGCTGATCCACGGCATGCGGCAGAAGTTCGGCGATGGCCGGCAGCACGACAGCCGCGGGCAGTCCGGTCCGGGCGACGAGAGCCTGAACCTGTGCGTCGGAGAGTAGACTGCGGACCTGATCCGCCGAGATCGGCAGATTTTCACCCGTCCCGATCCACGAGCGGATCTTGTCGTCGAGCCCGGCGCTCTTCGCCTGCGCCAGCAGCGTCTGCAGCCCGCCACCGGAGAGAAACTCCTGAAAGCTCGCCCCGAGCTTCTGCTGTCCTTCGCTGCCCAGTGCGCCAAGCGCCTGGCCAATCAGATTACCAAAAAAGCCGCTCAAAACCGTTGTCCTTCTCCAAGAAACAGGTTGGTCAGGCCAGACGCCGCATTTCGGCGGTCTGCTCCGGGGTCGGAACTTCGATATCGATTTCGAGCACCGAGCAGCCTTTGCCAGAGCCATCCAGCTTGACCGTGACCTTGTCGTTATCGATCGACATATGACGTTTGATCACCTCGAGAATCTCCCGATGCAACTTGGCGATCAGATCGGAATCGCCCCCGCCAATCGCGCGCTCATGCGCAAGCAGGATCTGGAGGCGGTCACGCGCGACACCACTGGTGGCGCGCTTGCCGAAAAGGTTGCCGAGGAAGCTCATGCGACCCTCTTCTTGAACAGCCAGTCGAACAGGCCCTTGCGCTCGACGGGCACCTGGATTTCGAGCTTCTCGCCCATGAGACGACGCGCCGCGTCGAGATAGGCGCGCGAGGGGGCCGACTCGGGATTGGAAAGAGTAACGGGCGCGCCCACATTGGACGCGCGAAGCACTTCCTCACTCTCGGGGATAATGCCGATCAGCGGAATGGAGAGAATCTCAAGCACGTCCTCCGTGCTGAGCATCTCGCCCCGCGCGGCGCGCGCCGGATCATACCGCGTCAGAAGAAGGAATTTCTCCATCTTCTCGCCGTTCTTGGCTTTGACGGTCGTGCTGTCCAGCATGCCGATGATCCGGTCGCTGTCACGAACGGAGCTGACCTCCGGGTTCGTGACGACGACGGCCATGTCCGCGTGATGCATCGCGAGCTGGGCGCCACGCTCGATGCCCGCCGGACTGTCACACAGGATCCAGTCGAACTTCTCGCGCAGCTCCTCCATGACCTGCGCCACACCTTCGGCGGTGAGCGCATCTTTGTCACGCGTCTGGGACGCCGGAAGGATCGACAGCGTCTCGCAGCGCTTGTCGCGGATGAGGGCCTGCGCCAGCTTGGCGTCGCCCTGGATGACGTTGATGAGGTCGAACACCACCCGGCGCTCGGCCCCCATAACAAGATCGAGGTTCCGCAGACCCACGTCAAAATCAACAACGACAACGTTCTGACCGGTTTTTGCCAGGGCCGCACCAAGTGCCGCCGTTGATGTGGTTTTGCCGACGCCGCCCTTACCGGACGTGACAACCAGCACCTTCGCCATGTGCGCTCCAGACTTCCCAAAAGATCGCGTTCCGAAATTACGGAACTATGTCCCTCATCTTACGGATTATTCTCAACGCTCCGCAATGGGCAATCACCCGGAAGCCGCGTTTCACCCAACCGAGCGCACGATAATCCGCTCCTCGGCGAGCATGGCCTGGGCCGACTGTCCGGTCAGTTCGCCCCCCATTTCCTCAGCCGTCATGTAGTAGCCGTCAATGGCCAGAAGCTCCGCGTCCATGCGTCTTGCGAAGATCCGCGCATCCGCGCGCCCTCCGACACCGGCGACCGCACGGCCCCGCAACGCCCCATACACATGGATCGATCCCGCCGCGACGATTTCGGCGCCCGATGCGACAGACCCTATGACCACAAGATCTCCCTCGAGATTGCGCACGCTCTGCCCCGATCGCACTGCCTCGGTCACGATCAGGCTCCGCCCCGTCGATACGGCCTCGCCGCTTCGTCCGACCGCTTCTTCGGGAATATCGACAGCACCACTCGCGCGGCCGCCCTCGAGGCTTCCGGGCCACGTCCATCCCGACAGTGCGGGCCAGTCGCGCGCCGCCCCTTCGATGCCGACGATCTGCACGCCGCGCTCGACGAGCTTCTCCTGAAGGCCTTCGAGCCCTTCATCGCTACGATCGAGAAGCGCGAGATCGAGAATGACGGGCTTGCCCGCGAAAAAGCCGGCGGACCGGGCGATCTGTTCATCGAGCGCCTCGACCCAGCGCGCGAGGGGCCGCTCGGGAGAAAGGACGAGAGCCAGAAAGGACCGGCCACGGGCCCTGATGCGTAGCGGCGCGGACGCGCCATCGTCCGGCATCGCCGGGCTGGATGATGTCGAGGACGGCATGGACGATCAGAGCCTCACACGGAAAGAAAGGCGGCGCGGACCCGAATGCCGCCGCTCCGTGCACGATGGCACCTTGTTGGCGATCCGGGACGTACCATAGAATAGGCGCATGCGTATGCTGTACCATCTGCCACTCTCCCCGCAAAGCCGTCAGGTGCGTCTTGTCCTGGGTGAGAAACGTCTGCCCTGCGAACTCAAGACCGAGCGCGTATGGGAAAGGCGCGACGACTTTCTGGCCATGAACCCGGCCGGTGATGTCCCCGTCCTCACCGAGGAGAACGGCATGGTGATCCCCAATGCGGGCGTCATCTGCGAGTATCTCGAAGAGGCCTATCCCGACACTCCCCTGATGGGCCGGACATTGCGCGATCGCGTCGAGGTTCGGCGACTCGTGGCATGGTTCAACGAAAAATTCGCAGCCGAAGTCACGCGCAACCTGCTGGGTGAAAAGGTAGACAAGCGCCTGTCGGGTCGTGGTCTTCCGGACGGACAGGCGCTGCGGGCCGGTTACGCGAATATGCGCTTCCACCTCGATTACATCGGCTGGCTTGCCGAAACGCGGGCCTGGCTGGCCGGTCCCAGCCTGTCCGTCGCCGATTTCGCAGCGGCCGCCCACCTGTCCTGCCTCGACTTCATCGGGGATATCGACTGGAAGAAATCTCCGGCGGCCAAGGACTGGTATGCGCGCGTGAAGTCGCGCCCCAGCTTTCGCAGCCTGCTCGGCGATCGCATCACCGGCTTCGCGCCGCCGGACCATTACGCCGATCTCGATTTCTGAAGATGATCTACGATATCGCCGTTCTGGGGGCCGGGGCCGCTGGAATGATGGCCGCCGCCGCCGCGGCCTCTCGCGGCGGCGCCACCATTCTGATCGATCATGCGCCCGAAGCCGGGAAGAAAATCCTGATTTCCGGTGGCGGGCGATGCAACTTCACCAATCTCGATACGAAACCCGAGAATTTTCTCTCCGCGAACCGTCACTTCGCCCGCTCCGCGCTGGCACGTTATACGCCGCGCGATTTCCTCGCGCTCGTCGAGCGGCACCGGATCGCCTGGCACGAAAAATCGCCCGGACAGCTCTTCTGTGACGAATCGGCGCGCCTGATCGTGGACATGCTGCTTTCCGAATGCCGGACGAGTGGCGTTACGATCGCGCTGTCCCACGAGATCCGTCATGTCGAACGCGGAGATCATTTCATCACGTCCACCAACCATGGCGATATCGCTTCGCGACGTCTGATTCTGGCCACGGGCGGCCTGTCGATCCCCAAGCTGGGGGCGACCGATCTCTCCCTGCGTCTGGCGCGGCAATTCGGTCTGGGCGTGATCGAAACAGCCCCGGCTCTGGTCCCCCTCACATTGAGCGCGCCGCTGTCGGAGCTGGCAGGCGTTTCATTGCTCGTCACGGCGCGCATCGGCAAAACCGCCTTCAGCGATGGCATGATCTTCACTCATCGCGGCCTCTCCGGCCCGGCCATTCTTCAGATTTCATCGTATCGACGGCATGACGGCGCCCCGCTGACGCTCGACCTCATGCCCGGAGCGGACGCCCGTCAGAGTCTGCTCGCGCAGAAAAAAGCCCGTCCGCGCGCCGAGCCCGCCTCCCTGCTGTCCGTCTTTCCCCAACGACTGGCGCGTCACTGGGCGAACGAGACGTTCGGTGAGACCGCCACGACCCTCGCCAACGTCCCGGACCGTCAGATTACGGAACTCGCGGACCGTCTGCGCGCTTGGACCCCCGAGATCTCGGGAACCGAAGGTTACCTCAAGGCGGAAGTCATGAGAGGCGGAATCGATACGGCGGCGCTTTCGTCCCAGACCATGGAGGCGCGCGATGTGCCGGGTCTTTACGCGATCGGCGAGGCCGTCGACGTCACCGGATGGCTGGGTGGCTATAATTTTCAATGGGCATGGGCCAGCGGCCGCGCCGCGGGTCTCGCCGCAGCCAGCTTCTGACACCCTCGGACGAACGCCTCGCACCCCGCGTCATACGCCGTGGCATCGGTGCCGATACAACGAACATGAAGGACGCACAGCATGACGTGTCGCTCTGGCAGTCCCGCAAAACCGCCCGAGGAACCCGAAGTTTCCGAGGCGTTTCTCGCCCTTCTCGATTCCGACCATGTCTCGGCGCGCACACGGACCATCATGCGCCAGCGGATGGCGACACCAGACGTGGTAGCGGTCGGGCATGTCCTGTCGCCTGTCCTTCTGGAGCAGTTGCGGTGCGTCGTGTCGCGCGTTCTTCCGCAGGAACGGGTTTTCGGAACGGCGGCCATCGATCTCGCGGCCCGCATCGCGCTGCGGCTCGGCAGCGGTGGGGATGGCTGGCGGTTTGCGATTCTGCCGCCCGATAAGCGAGCCTACGAACTGGCGCTCGAAACGCTCGATGGCGCCGCACGACGGCAGCATGGCAACGCGCTTGAGACGCTGCCGAACGATGCCCTCGATGCCCTGCTGGCGCAGATCGTGCCGGGCCTGCCATCCGACGGGCCGCTGAACGCCGATCAGATGCGGGCATGGTTCAGCGACCTGCGTGCCGATGCCGTCCAGATCTTCATGTCCTATCCGGCCACTCAGGCCGCTTTCGGAATCTCCGCCATCGCGACCGGCGGCGATGACATCATTCAGGGTTTCTCGCGCATCGGAACGGATCAGCGCGACGCATGGGAGCCGCAAGCGTGAAGGGCGCACGATACGAAGACGACGACATCGTCGATGCGGTGGTCGTCGGGACCGGCGCGGGGGGCGCTCCGGTTCTGGCCCAGCTTGCGCGCGCCGGCTTGAAGGTGGTCGCGCTGGAAGCCGGACCCCGCTTCGATTCACGCCAGTTCACACCCGACGAAATCATCGCCAGCGAATTCTACTGGCAGGAAGAGCGCCTGTCCGGCGGTCATACGCCCCAGGCTTTCGGCGGCAATAACAGCGGAACCGGCGTGGGCGGCTCGATGCTCCATTACGGCGCCTTTCTGCCGCGTATCGATGCTCGCGACTTCCAGCTTTTTTCGGAGACGGGCCGGGGGATCGACTGGCCGATCAGCCGCGAGACGCTGCTCCCTTACATGATGCAGGTGGAGAGAGAGATCGGCACATCCGGCCCTGATTCTTATATCTGGGAGCCCGAACGCCGTTTTTCCTCCCCACCGCCGCCGCGCAACGCGGCCTGCGAAGCCATGCTGAGAGGATGCGAGGCCCTGGGCATCCGGGCCTCGGACGGTCCTGCCGGGTTGCTGACGCGTGCGACGGCCGAACGCGAAGCCTGCGTCAGTTGTGGCGCCTGTCATCAGGGCTGTCGCAATGGCGCGAAATCCGGCGTGGACAACACGTTCCTGCGCCGTGCCGAGGCTGACGGAGCGGACATCCGTCCCGGCTGCTTCGTCCATGGCATCGAAACCGATGCGCACGGACATGTCTGCGCCGTCGTCTATCGGCACGATGGCGTCGATTACCGCCAGAAATGCCGCCTTCTGGTCCTCGCGGCCGGGGCGGTCGAAACGGCCCGCCTCCTGCTCCATACCGGATTGGCCAACAGCTCGGAACAGGTCGGGCGCAACTACATGGCGCATCCCTCGCCTCAGGTCTGGGGCACGCTTCCCGGCGAGACGCGCCCGAACAAGGGCTATCCCTCGCTCGCCATCACCGAGGATATGATCCGTCCCGCCGATGCCCGTTTCGCGGGCGGCTATCTGATCCAGTCTCTGGGCATGATGCCGGTCACATGGGGCACGCTCGTCGCGCGCGGTCGCGGCCTGTGGGGACAGGCCCTCACGGAGTATCTGGGACACTATAATCATGTCGTGGGCCTCGGCGCCCATGGCGAATGCCTGCCCCACTCCGACAACCGCGTCGTACTGTCCGACGAACCCGGCATGGCGGGCGTGCCGAAACCTTTGATCACCTTCAGCCACGGGCCGAACGAGGACGCGCTCTGCGCTCATGCGATCGCCACCATGACGGCCATCCTGGAAGCGGCCGGGGCCACCGACATCTGGTCCGTGTCACGCGACGCGCACATGATCGGCACATGCCGCATGGGCGACGACCCGGATCATGCGGTCGTCGATCCGTTCGGTCGAAGCTTCGATGTCGGAAACCTGTGGATCTGCGATCACTCGATCTTTCCCAGCGCAACTTCCGCCAATCCGGCCCTGGCCATCATGGCGCTCGGTCTGCGCATGGCGGAGCATATGCTGGCCATGGCGACGGCGTGATCTTCCCCGATAAGGAGCCGTTCTCGCGAAACGTTAATCCGCGCGCATCCTGTAAAACATGGACAGCACGACGGGGAGATATTAAGACGCGTTCTTAACTTTAAATACAGGAACGTCGCGCCGATGTATCTGAATACCCTTCCCAGAGGCGAGACAGCGATTATCGACCGCGTTGAACCCCAGGGGGTTTCCGACCCGATCATGAAGCGGCTGGTCGAGCTTGGCTTCGTGTCCGGCGAGCCGGTGCAGGTGATCGCCATCGGACCGATGGGGGGAAATCCCATCGCCGTCCGGATCGGCAGCACCCGCTTCGCGCTGCGGCGCGAAGAAGCCGCGCGCGTTCATCTGCGGGGGGCCAGCTAGGTTTGGGGCCAACTCGTTTTATGGATGCAAGTGTCACGACGCTCTACGCCGCGCTGGTGGGAAATCCCAATTGCGGCAAGACAGCGCTCTTCAACCAGTTGACCGGCAGCCGCCAGAAGGTGGCGAACTACGCGGGCGTCACGGTGGAGCGTAAGGAAGGAAGGCTCGTGACTCCGGGGGGGCATCCCGTTCGCCTGCTCGACCTTCCGGGCGCCTACAGTCTGCAGGCCACGAGCCCGGACGAAGACGTGACGCGCGCCGTCTGTCTCGGTGAACACTCCAGCGAACCGCGTCCGCAACTGCTGATCTGCGTCGCGGACGCCACGAATCTGCGTCTGCATCTGCGCTTCGTTCTCGAAATCCGGCAGCTCGGCGTTCCGATGATCCTCGTCCTGAACATGATGGACGAGGCGGAACGGCGCGGCATGACGATCGACATCAAAGGACTGGCGCACGAGCTGGGCGTTCCGGTCATCCCGGCCATCAGCGTTCGAACCGGCGGGGCGGCGCGAGTTCTCGAGGCACTGGACGCTCCCCTTCCCGCCCCGCCGCCGCCGCTGCCGGAAGGCGCGGACGCGCATGTCGAGGTGCGCCGTATCCTGGCGGCTTTCGTATCGAGCGAGGATCTGCGGGAGGCGACCCTGGCCGACCGCCTCGATCACTGGTTCCTGCACCCCGTCATCGGCCCGCTGATCCTGCTCATCGTGCTGTTCGTGATGTTCCAGACCGTATTCTCATGGGCGCAGCCCATCATGGACAGTCTCGAGTCCGGTGTCGCGCATCTGGGCGTTCTGGTCGGCTCGCTTCTGCCGGACAGCATGCTGCGAAGCCTGCTCGTTGACGGCGTAATCGCCGGGGCTGGCACCGTCATCGTCTATCTCCCGCAGATCCTGATTCTTTTCCTGTGGATTCTGGCGCTCGAGGAATCCGGCTACCTGCCCCGCGCCGCCTTCCTGCTCGATCGCATCATGGCCGCCGCCGGGCTGAGCGGCCGGTCGTTCATTCCGCTGCTGTCGAGCTTCGCCTGCGCCATTCCCGGCATCATGGCAGCCCGCACGATCCAGAACCCGCGCGACCGTCTGGTGACCATCCTCGTCGCGCCGCTGATGACCTGCTCCGCGCGCCTGCCAGTCTACACCCTGCTCATTGGCGCGTTCATCCCCCAGCGCACCGTGTTGGGCGTCCTGGGGCTTCAGGGGCTCGTCCTTTTCGGTCTCTATGCCGTGGCCATTCTGAGCGGGCTGATCGTTGCCCGCGTCATGACCCGGGGCACCGCCTCTGCGGAACACCCGCTGCTGCTTGAACTGCCTGCCTATCGCGTACCGTCCCTTCGCAACCTCGCCATGGGTCTATGGCAGCGCGCGACCATCTTCCTGTCGCGCGTCGGAACGATCATCGTGACACTCAACGTGCTGCTCTGGGCGCTGTCGAGTTTCCCCGCCCCCCCCGCCGGGACAACCGGGGCCGCCATCGACTGGAGTCTGGCAGGGCGGATCGGACACTGGATGCAGCCTGTCTTCGCGCCGATCGGATTCAACTGGCAGATCTGCGTCTCCCTGATCCCCGGCCTCGCCGCGCGCGAGGTCGCGGTCAGCGCCCTGGCCACGGTTTACGCGCTCGGCGCGACAGGCGACGACGCCGCGGGGCAGTTGACGCCGCTCCTCTCGGCGCAGTGGAGTCTTGCAACGGCGCTCTCGCTTCTGGCGTGGTACGTCTATGCGCCGCAGTGCCTGTCCACCCTGGCGGTCATCCGGCGGGAGACCAACTCCTGGAAATTCGTCGCTGGCACCGCCACATATCTGTTTGCCCTGGCTTACGGGGCAGCTTTCGTGACTTACCACGTCGCGCGTCTTCTCGGAGGAGGATGATTATGGCCGAAACATTGCTCGTCATTGCGATCGTGGCCGTCTGCGCCCTCTACTGGGGACGCAAACTCCTCCCCACATCGCGTCTGCGCCCCGCGATCGGTCCGAAAGCGCAAGGCGGCGGCAAGGGAGGCTGCGGCACATGCGGTGGATGCAAGGGCGGCGGATGCCACTGACGTCCGAGCAGGAGGCCACTGACCCGCGACGTCTTTTCGATCAGGGCGTCGCCGAAGGCGCTGCCGCATTGCGCAGCACTTCTTCCGCGACGCGCCGCTGCTCGCCCATGACCTCGACAGCCTCCGCCGAGAGTTTCGGCTTGCGTCCCACCACCCGATCCTCGATTCCCGCGTTCAGCTCCGCGCCCAGCAGGACGACATAGGCGCTGACGAACATCCACATCATCATGGCCGCCACCGTGCCCAGAGGTCCGTAGGTCGCGTTGTAGCCACCGTAATGCGCCACGTAGAACGAGAAGATTTTTGAACTGAGCACCCAGAGCAGCGTGGAGAGAATGGAGCCGGGCATCACCCAGCGCCAGGCCACGGCGGGTCGGCATGGACCGAAGCGGTACAGCATGGTCAGGGCCATGAAGACGAAGAACAGCACCAGCACGGTTGAGCCCCATTTGATCAGGGCGCTCGTGCCGTAATCCATGAAGAAGTCCAGCGGATATGGCAGATGACTGAACCCGAAATACATGGGCAGGATGTGAACGAGCGCGGGCAGCGCCACCATCACCGCCAGGGTCAGCCCGGCTCCGAGCGCGCCGCTGAACGTCGTCGCGAGCGCCATGAACTGGAAGGCGAAAAAGCCGCGTTTTTCCGTGACGTCATAAGCGATATTCAGCGCCATCAGGACGGATTTCGTCGCGGCCGAAGCTGACCAGAGGGCGACGGCGAAAGAAAAGATCAGCCCGATCGTCAGCGATGAATGCGGCTGCGTCACCAGGCTGTGGATCTGGGTGCCGATAAGGGTATACGCGCCGTAGGGCAGCAACCGCCGCATGACTTCAAGCTGCGGTTCGACGGACTGGACATCGAACACCAGGCCGTAAAGCGAAATGAGCGTGCTGAGCGCGGGGAAAAGCGAAAGCGTCGAGAAAAACGCACATCCCCCGGCGGCCAGCGAGCACTGGCTCGAGCCCAGTTCGAAAATCGTCTGCCGAACGATCAGTTTCCAGCCTGACCATGGCATCCTGAGGGGCGAGAGAGCTCCGGTACCCGGTTCATCCCACCCTTCGCTCCGCGTGTCGTGGGCATCGACGCGCCCGCCGGACAGTTGCACGGTCTCGTCCCGTCCGTCGGGAAGGGATTCGCCGGCGTGGCTTGTCTGGCGCGAAGCATCGATCAAACGGGAACTCCTCATGGATATTCGAGAACGGTGGCGGATGAGCGCCCTCCTCTTTACATGCGAGCCGCTCATACGTTCCATGAAAGGAACTCTCTTTTCCGCAATAACGGAAAAGAAATATGAAATCTTCCCCAGATGCCAAAAATGCTGTTGCAACGAGGGAATTTTAGCCTCATATCGCCGCCCACGCAGCAACGCACGTGCCACTGGCCCTCTGTAGGTTACGCAACGACGTCAAGCGTTCTGGCAATCGGGTTGCCCCAGTGCGTTCCGGGACATGTCTGTCTTTGAGCGCAGCGATGCATCCACGTTTTGATCGCCGGTCCGTTCGACCGTTTCGCAACATGCCGCTCCCGCTGGGACCGGCTATCGGGAGGAGCACACATGACTCCGAAAATCGCCCGTTATCTCGCCGAGCAGCAGCCGGCGACCCCGTGCCTCGTCGTCGACGTGGATCACGTTGCGGCCCGCTATGCGGCGCTCAGCGACGCGCTCCCGCTCGCGCACATCTATTACGCCGTCAAGGCGAATCCCGCGCCGCAGATCCTTGAGCGCCTCGTCTCGCTCGGTTCCTCGTTCGACGCGGCCTCGATCGGCGAGATCCGCCAGTGCGTCGCCGCGGGCGCCACGCCGGACCGCATTTCGTTCGGCAACACCGTCAAGAAAGTGTCGTCCATTCGCGAAGCCTTCGCGCTCGGCATCGACCTGTTCGTCTTCGACAGCGTCGAAGAGCTTTACAAGCTCGCCGACCACGCGCCGGGCGCACGCGTCTTCTGCCGCCTCGCCGTCGAGAACGCGGGCGCGGACTGGCCGCTGTCGCGCAAGTTCGGCACGACGCTCAAGCACGCCCACGAACTGATGCTCATGGCGCGCGACCTCGGCCTCGATCCGTACGGCCTCTCCTTCCACGTCGGCAGCCAGCAGACGCAGACGGATGCCTATGAGGCGGCCATCGCCCGCGTCGCCATGCTCCACACCGATCTCAAGAATGACGGGATCGACGTGCGCATGGTCAATCTCGGTGGCGGCTTCCCCGTCCGTTACAACAGCGACGTGCCGGATATCGACGATTTCGGCCTTGCTATCGGTCAGGCCATGACCCGCCACTTCGGCAACGACCTGCCGCAGATGCTGGTCGAGCCGGGCCGCTACCTCGTCGCGGAAGCGGGTGTCGTTTCGACGGAAGTCGTGCTCGTCAGCCGTCGCGGCGGCAAGGAAACCGATCCGCGCTGGGTCTATCTCGACATCGGTCGCTTCAGCGGTCTGGCCGAGACGGAAGGCGAGGCCATCCGCTACACGTTCCGCACCGACCACGATGGCGAGCCCACGGGCGAAACCATCGTCGCCGGGCCGAGCTGCGACGGTGTGGACATCATGTACGAAAAGCGTCGCGTCGAACTCCCGCTTGCGCTGAAATCCGGCGAACGCATCGAGTTGCTGACGACCGGCGCTTACGTCTCGACCTATTGCTCGACGGGATTCAACGGCTTTGCGCCGCTCTCCGAGCATTACATCTGAGATGAAGGCGGCGCGCGGTCTCTCGCGCCGCCGACTTTTTCTATCGGCGCCCGCCTTCCTGAGCGTTGGCCCGGCTTTCGCCGCGACGACGAAACACGGGACGTCCGGCCCGCTCAATCTCATCACCGATGTGGACGGGCTTCAGATCGGGCAGGCCCAGGACGAACGCGTCCGTACGGGCGTGACCGTCCTCCTGCCTGACAGACGCGTCACATGCGCCGTCGACGTGCGCGGCGGCGGTCCCGGCACCCGGGAAACCGACGCGCTTACACCCTGGAATCTCGTCCGCAGCGTCGACGCCATCGTGCTGTCGGGAGGCTCCGTTTACGGGCTGGCCGCGTCGGACGGCGTTGCCGCCGTTCTCGGCGCGCAGGGACGCGGTTTTGCGCTCGGCACGGCGGCTGGGGTGCCCGTCTCTCCCATCGTTCCCTCGGCCATTCTCTATGATCTCGCCAATGGCGGCGACAAACGCTGGGGCACGATGCCGCCCTATCGCGCGCTCGGCGTCGCGGCGCTGCACGATGTCCGCGCGCGCTTTGCGCTCGGAACGGCCGGCGCGGGTTATGGCGCCACGGCCGGCACGCTCAAGGGAGGCATCGGCAGCGCGTCCTTCGTCTCCCATGACGGGATCACTGTCGGCGCGATCGTCGCATGCAACAGTCTTGGGAGCGTCACAGTGCCCGGCACCAACCGGTTCTGGGCGGCGCCGTTCGAGATCGATCGCGAATTTGGTGGCCTCGGCGCGGCCCGCGTCACGGTCGATACGGAAGACTGGGGCGATGCCAAGATCAATCCCTCGCCGCGCGCCAACACGACGCTAGCCTGTGTGGCGACGGACGCCGCTCTCGACCCCGACGAGTGTCGCCGCGTAGCGATGATGGCCCAGGATGGGCTCGCCCGCGCGATTCGTCCGGTCCATTCCCCTTTTGACGGCGATACCGTTTTCGCACTCTCGACGGGCCGCCGCCCCCTGCCCGCGGGACCGCGCGCGCTGCTCGTCGCGCGCATCGGAGCGATCGCGGCGGACGTGCTGGCGCGCTCGATCGCGCGCGGGGTGTACGAGGCGCGGATGCCTGCGGGAATGGCAGGTCAAAGCTGGTCCATGCTGAAGGACTGAGATCATCCCGATCGCTCACCGGATCGGGATGTCGGACTTGGACGCGCCCTGAAGTAGGGTGCGCTCTTTCGCGCGGGACTCCCACGCCAAATCCCGCCTGCCATACATGGAGGCTCCCGCTCCCCGCATGACGAACATCCTGATCATCCTGCCTTTCGGGCTTTATTTCATCCCGCTGCTGTTTCTGGAGCGCTCGGCAATAACGTGGTGGGGCCTGCCATTGGCCGTATGGTGGATGCTCGGATGCATCCCCCTGACGAGCCTCTGCCTGCTATTCGCATGGCGCCGATCCGGATGCACGGCGGATGCGGAACGCCCGTCCCCATGATCGCGACCGTCGTCATGGTCGCGGCGCTTGCGCTCGTTCTCGCTTTCTCCGCCGGGACACGCACGCACA
This sequence comes from Brytella acorum, assembly GCF_029309905.1. Taxonomy (GTDB): domain Bacteria; phylum Pseudomonadota; class Alphaproteobacteria; order Acetobacterales; family Acetobacteraceae; genus Brytella; species Brytella acorum. Next base: position 35,941 of record NZ_JARBJP010000002.1, on the reverse strand, counting down.
GCAGTCGCGATTTTTTCGCAGCCGGAGGGCGTCTGGCAACGCCGCTCTATTTTCTTCTCGCCGTTGGCGAAACGTACAGCATCGGCTCGCTTCTCGGCTTTCCCGGCGGGATCGTCGCCAAGGGTTCGACGCTCGCCTTCTGGTTCGTCGGTTATATCCTCCTGGCCTTCCCGATCGGTTTCGTTCTCTATCCCCGCCTCTGGCAGGCGGGTGCCCGCAGTGGAGCCGCGACGATCCCGGACCTGTTTCTGGATCATTTCGGGAGCGCAAAACTTGAACGCGGCGTCGCCATCCTGCTTGTATGGATCCTGATTCCGCTCGGAGCCTCGCAGTTCATCGGGCTGCGGCACGCGGCGGCCTTTCTTTTTCCCTCAACGCCAGCAGGGGCGGACATCGCCTGCGTGGCGGCGGCCGTATTCGTTCTGGCCGCATCCGGATTTGCGGGCTTGCGGGCTCCGGCCCGCGTCAGCGCCCTGAAAGACATTCTCGTTCTCGGCGCCATCGCGTCGCTGGCCATAACCGCGCTCAAAGCGTGGCCCGTTCATGCGACAATGTCGATGGCGCAGACGCTCGCACCGCATCCGACGATCCGTGGCGACGCGTTTCTGCTGAGCACCGTCATCGTCCAGGCGGTCGGCTTCTGCCTCTCGCCCCCGACGGTCGCGGGCGTGTTCGCCGCGCGAAGCCCCGAGGCGCTTATGCGCGCCCAATGGCTGATGCCGCTCTACATGGTGCTGTTTCCCCTGCTGATGATGATCGCGGGCTTCGCCATCGCCCATCCGCCACTGGCCGCGCGACCGGATGCGGCTTTTCTGGCGACAGCCGGACACCTGTTGCCATCATGGGGGTTCGGACTGGTGATCGCGGGGGTGGGCCTCTCGGCGCTCGTGGTGCTGTCCGGCATCGCCCTGGCCATCGCGGCCCTGGTGGCACGCAATCTCGCGCCACATCTGGATGACGCGCGGCAGAAGCGCTGGGGCCGCGTGGTCATGGCCGCCTATCTCGCCGCCGCGTCCCTCGCCGCCCGTCCGCTTGACGCGCTGCTCACCCAACTCAACACACTGTTTTATCTGGGGATGGCGCCGCTTCTGCCGGGCCTCATCGCGATCGCCACCGGCCATCGGACGAGCGCCCGCCGCGCTGGCATCAGCATCGTGGCCGGGCTGGCATTGGGACTGGCGCTTCGTATGACGGACGCGCCTATCGGCGGGATCAATCCAGCCCTGCCAGCGCTGCTGTTATCCGCGGCGGTTCTCGTGAAACGCCGCGGTCAGGCACATCAATAGCTGAGGGCGATGCTGCCCATGAACGTGCGCCCCACGGCAGGCGTGGCGCGATCGGAGAACAGATTGCTGTAGTTCAGACGGTTCGCGAGGTTGTAGCCGTTCAGCGCGAGGCGCCAGTGCTGCGTGATGTTGTGGGAAATCACGGCGCTGAAATCGACATTGGCGGGAACGCGGGCCGTGTTGGCCTGATCCAGCCAGACGCCCTCGCGCCATGTCAGACCGCCGCCGAACATGAGGTTCCACGGCTTTTTGGGGGCGATCGTGTAGGTGGACCAGATGGTGGCCGAGTTCTTCGGCACGTATTGAAGCTGCTTGCCCCGGTTGGCGACGGTGGCCGAATAGGTCGTCTCGGAATTGTAGTACGCGTAGGTCGCGATCACTGTCCAGTTCTTGAGGATTTCGCCGGACGCGCTGAGTTCGACGCCCTGATTGCGCTGCTGGTCGCTGGACGAGGTCACCGTGCTGGTGCCCGGATCGGTGATCATGGCGTTACCCTTCTCAAGCCGGAAGGCTGCCGCCGTCACGCCGACGCGCTGGTTGAAGAACTGCTGCTTCACGCCGAATTCGTAAAGGCGGCTGCGCTCGGGCTTGAAGCCCGCCGTCGAGGATCTCAGGGGTTCGGTGCTGTTGGTGACATACAGCCCCATGGGCGTCGTCGCCTCGGCCCAGTTGAAATAAACCATCGTGTCACGCATGGGCGTATACATCAGGCTGACGGTCGGATTGAACGTATCCTGCTGGGCGGACAGACGCGTCGGCGCCGCCACCGCGCCTTCGGTGGCGCTGTAATGGCTGTTCCAGTGATCCCAGCGGAAACCGGCCTTGACGGAAAATTCGGGAATGAGCCACATCTGCTCGGAAAAGAATGCCCCCACATCGGTCGCGTCTCCCGTTTTGTGGAGTGGATTTCCCACACCGGCCACACGAACAAGATTGTTGGGATACTGACCATATCCGCCAAGAAGCAGGCCCGGCTGGACGGCGGACGGGTTGATCATGCTGGTCATGTCCGCCTTCGTCCCGTTCTGCCCGTTGAAATTATAGGCATAGTTCGTCCGGCGGTCATAAACGTGCTCGACGTCCACGCCTGCGATCATCTCGTGTCGAATGCCGCCCGTCCTGAAACGGCCGACACCTGAAAACACGTTCTGCACGGACCAGTCATCCTGCTGATAAGGCTCGGGGCCGCCGAGATGACCGCGACGGTTGATCATGGCCGCCGAAGGATTGTTGAAGAAATTCGCCGTGCAGGTGGCATCGCATCCCGGCTGCGATGCCGAGAAATACCGGCTGTACATGCCGCCCCGCAGGTCGTCATATAAGGTGATGTATTGATTGATCTCGGATTTGAGACGTCCGGTCAGCATATCGACGTCGGAATCGTCCTGATCGTAGGTCGTGCCATACCAGTTGTTCCGGTTCAGGCCGTATTCGGTCGCCGGACGCCCTATTTTCGTTCCGGGCCTGGTGATGACCGGCACGCCATAATCCGGGATGCGATTATCGGTCTGGTGAAAATATTCGAGCGTGAAGGTGGTCTTTTTGCCAAGCCCGAAACTGATGGACGGCGCGATGCCCCAGTGATGCGAGAAGATGTTGTTGCGACCGACGACGTTGTTCTCGTTGCCCATCCCCGCGATACGGATGGCGATGCCGTCGCCGATCTGCTTGTTGAAATCGAGCGTGCCCCGATAATACTGACCCGAGCCACCGGAGAAATTGGCGTTGTAGCTGTCTCCGAGATGGGCGACCTTCGTCGTGATGTTGATCGCACCGCCCGTCGTGCCGTTTCCGAAGATCTCCGATGACGGCCCCTTGATCACCGAAACACGGTCATAGTCGAAACTGTCGCGCGCATAGACGCCGAAATCGCGCAATCCGTCCTCGTAAATATCATTCTGGGCCTGGAAACCGCGGATCAGGAACTGGTCTCCGGCCATGCCGCCTTCCCCCTCGCCGACGGATGCCGTGATTCCCGGGACGTTGCGCAGGGCTTCGTCCAGAGACTTCACGTTCTGCTGTTCGAGCAACAGTTTCGGCACGACGTTGACCGTCTGCGGCGTGTGCATGACATCCTGCGGCATGCGACCGATACCGATCGGCTCGTTGAGAATATTCATTGTATGGCCGACGACCTTGACGTGTTCGCCGCCTTCGTCATCGAACGTGCTGTCGCTGGTGCCTTGGGCGTGGGAACCCGCCTGCGTCTTTTTCGTCGAGGGCGGCGCATTCGCACCCGTCTGGTCGATCGGCTGCACCGACGACTGGGCATGGGCCGCCGTGCATACCAGGGTCATCCCCGCAGCCAGCGACATCGGACTCACACACGTCATCAGACGGGATTTCACGTTCGGCACTCCTGAAACAATTTCGGCGCTCTTTCTCCTTCAAATGCGAGGAAGTCGCAATGCAGATGACCTTTTATATGCGACTTATTATCACATGCATGGATGATTTGATGTCATCTCGTGTCTTTCGCGCCACAGAGGAAGCGGCCCGGTATGACCTGCGTCATTATCTGGCAGCTTCGCTCGGCACGCGCTTTCTGCTAGCACCCGGACCTGTCCGCGTTAGCCGCATCGCCCCGTGTCGAGGAAACCCCATGTCCGCGCTCTCTCTCGCCGATCCTTCCGCCGCTCCCGCCAACTCCCCGAAAATCGTGGACGTCGCTATCATCGGAGCGGGTCCGACGGGGCTTTTCGCGGCGTTCGAATGCGGGATGCTCAAGCTTTCATCGGTCCTGATCGATGCGCTTGACGCTGTCGGAGGACAGTGCGCCGCGCTGTATCCGGAGAAGCCGATCTATGACATCCCGGCGCACCCCGCGATTCCAGCCGGGGCGCTCATAGACTCCCTCGAAGCGCAGATCGCGCCGTTCAACGTCCCTCGTGTGCTCAGTCAGCGCGTCGAAAAGCTTTCTGGACGGCGTGGAGACTTCACCCTGACGACCAGCACCGGGACCGTCATCCACGCCAAGGCCGTAATCGTGGCCGCCGGAGCGGGTGCCTTCGGCCCGAACCGTCCCCCGCTGGACGGTCTGGAAGCTTTTGAACAAAGCGGCGCGATACAATATTACGTGCGTCGTCGAAGTGATTTCGCGGGACGTCGCATCGTCGTCGCAGGTGGCGGCGATTCGGCGCTGGACTGGGCTCTGTCTCTCGCCGAAATTGCGGAGAAGGTCTTCCTCCTGCATCGTCGGGATCGTTTTCGAGGCGCTCCGGAGACGCTCTCGCGCATCGAAGCCTTCGTCACCGAAGGTCGCATCGAGAAGGTCGTGCCCTACCAGTTGCATGGCCTTCAGGGCGAAGCCGGCGTCCTGCGCGGCGTGGAAGTCGCAACACTCGACGGGCAGGTCCGCGTTCTCGAGGCCGACACGCTGCTTCCGTTTTATGGTCTGTCGACCGATCTCGGCCCGATCGCGGCCTGGAATCTCGACACGACGCGCAGCCAGATCCCCGTTACGCCTTCATCGCTGGAGACGTCTCTTCCGGGCGTATTCGCCATCGGCGATGTCGCCTCGTATCCCGGCAAGCTGAAGCTCATTCTTCAGGGTTTCGCAGAGGGCGCGATGGCGGCGCACGCCATCTATCCAATTGTTCATCCGGACACCGCGCTCCATTTCGAATATTCGACGAGCAAGGGCACGCCGGGGCAACCTTGAATACAGCCGCAGAACGGGTTGAGACGCCACGCGCTTCAGCCTATTGTCCCCGACAATGATACGAACGCCACACCGCCCATGAATCTCACCCACTCCGGTGCCGGAGGATGGCTGACCATCGATCTGGGCGCGATCGATGGGAACTACCGACGGCTCCGCGGAAAGGTCGGCGACCGAACCCGCGTAGGCGCGGCCGTCAAGGCCGATGCCTATGGTCTCGGGGTCGCACGCGTCGCCCCTGTTCTCTACGAAGCGGGATGCCGTCATTTCTTCGTGGCCACCGTCGATGAAGCGATCGCGCTCAGGCCGCTGGTCGCAGCCGATGCGCAGGTCTTTCAGCTGAATGGTCCTTTTCAGGGATGCGAGGCGGACTTGAAGGCGGCTGGCATCACGCCGGTTCTCAACAGTCCGGAACAGATCGCTCATTGGGCCGCATTGTCTCGCAGAACCGGCTCGCGCTCACCATGCGTCATTCAGATCGATTCCGGAATGTATCGCTTCGGACTGGATGATCGGGCCCTCACGGACGCCGGGGATGACCTCGAAGCACTCGATATTCAGCTGGTCATGAGCCACCTGGCCTGCGCTGATGAGCCTCAGCACGGTCAGAACCGCAGCCAGCGGGAAACATTCCTTGCCCGCCGAAAAGCCGTTCCGGCGCCCCTTTCAAGCCTCGCCGCCTCCAGCGGAATTTTTCTGGGTCCCGATTACCATTTCGACCTCGTACGACCGGGTTACGCCCTTTATGGCGGGAACCCGACGCCCGGCGCCCCCTCTCCCATGCTGCCGGTCGTCACCTTACAGCTGCGCATGATTCAGGAACGAAGTATCGAAACCGGTGCGGCGGTCGGATACAGCGCCCGGTTCGTGGCCAGCCGCCCATCGCGAATCGCGACCCTCGCGGCCGGCTACGCGGACGGCGTGCCCCGCGCCGCCGGTGGCAGGACTTTTGCCATATTACCCGAAAAGCCGGACATCCTGCTTCCGGTCATCGGTCGCGTATCGATGGACTGCCTCGCGCTGGATATCACCGCGCTGGGCGATCTGCCGCTTGCACCTGGAACCGCCTTCGAGTTCATCGGCCCTCTTCGTCCGCTCGATGCGGTAGCCAGAGATCTGGATATGATCGGCTACGAACTGCTGACCGGACTGAGTCACCGCTATCACCGCGATTACATCGAGAAAGTGAAATGAAAGTCATTGTTCTGGGCGCCGGAGTCATCGGCGTCACCACGGCTTGGTACCTGGCCGAGCAGGGCCACGAGGTCGAAGTCATCGACCGCCAGCCCGGCGTGGCACTCGAAACTTCCTACGCGAACGCAGGACAGGTTTCCCCGGGCTATTCGACCCCCTGGGCGATGCCGGGATTGCCGCTGAAGGCCATGAAGTGGCTGATGAGCAAACACAGCCCGCTCGTCGTGCGCCCGGCTTATGTCAGCGTGCCGATGATCCGCTTCATGACGCGGCTGCTGGAAAACTGCTCGTCGCATGCCTATGACGTCAACAAGGGCCGCATGCTGCGCATCGCGGAGTATAGCCGCGATTGCCTGACAGCCCTGCGTGCGCAGACGGGCATCGAGTATGACGGCAGTCAGAAAGGCTTGATCCAGCTTTTCCGGACGGAAAAGCAGGTTGCCGCCGCGCATGAGGACATGCGTCTCCTGGCTGAAAGTGATGTTCCCTACGAACTGCTCGACGTCGATGGTATTCTGAAATACGAGCCGGGCCTGACAGCGGCACGAGGACGGCTGGCGGGCGGCCTTCGCCTTCCAGGCGATGAGGCGGGCGACTGCTTCCTCTTCACCTGTCGTCTCGCCGAGATGGCGGCGGCAAAAGGCGTGAAATTCCGCTTCCGCACACAGATCGAGGCCGTTGAGGCAGCCGCCGAAAACATCTATGGCGTGCGCACGAGCGAAGGTCGCCTGACGGCTGACGCCTACGTGCTGGCTCTGGGGAGCTATTCCCCGCGCATGCTCAAGCCGATCGAGCTGGAACTGCCGATCTATCCCGTGAAGGGCTATTCATTGACGGCTCCGCTGACCGACGAAAAGCGCGCGCCGGTTTCGACGGTCAATGATGAAACCTACAAGGTGGCCATCACGCGCCTCGGAGACCGCATCCGCATTGGCGGTACGGCGGAGCTGACCGGCTGGCGTCTGCGCCTCAGCCCGGACCGCAGAGAAACGCTGGAACTGTCATTTTCCGAGATGTTCGGCGGAGCCGACCTCACGAAGGCACGCTACTGGACCGGTCTGCGGCCCTGCACGCCTGATGGCACGCCCATCGTCGGACCATCAGGGCGGTATGGCAATCTGTGGCTCAATACCGGTCATGGCACGCTGGGCTGGACGATGGCCTGCGGCTCGGGAAAACTTCTTGCCGATCGCATCAGTGGCCGTCGCACCGACATTCCCGCGCTTGATCTTTCGCTCGACCGCTACAACGACTGATTCTCGGGGGGAGGGCTGACGGAACAGTTCAGCCTTCACTTTAATCCATTCCGTCAGGGAACCAGACAAAAAAAACGGGGCCTTAGAGGCCCCGTTTTCTGTTCGGATCTCGCAAAATGCGAGAAGCCCGCAATTTTACTTGCTGTCGCCCGACGGGTCGGTCTTTTCCGCGTCGTCAGCCTTTTTCTCATGCTTCTTGTGCGACTTATGCTTCTTATGGTGCTTTTTCTTGTGACCTGTCTCATCCGACGACATGCTCGACGTCGCATGTTCCGGAGCAGCACCAGGAGCCGGAGCCGTCGGGGAAGCTTCCGTCTGGGCCGGGGTTGTGGCCTGAGCCGGAGCGGCGGCGGGATTCGCCGTCGTCGGAACGCCGGGCTCCGTCTGTGCGAACGCGGGAGCCGCAGCGAAAAGGGTCAGTGTCGCAGCAGCGGCGAGCAGACGGCGATTGGGGAACAGCATCGGGAACACTCCGAAAACTTCTGGAATTATGAGGTCGACGAACGAAAATACATCGTCATGATCACACATTCACTGACAATATAATGTCGGCATTTCGTCTTTTTCAGAAATACCACGAAACGACCTTAACGTCGCGCATTAAAGTTTCGCGAAGCAGAAATCATTTAAGGTCTCCACGCAGCTTTGCCGCAGTGTGGCCTCAATATAGCCACCATAAAAAAAGCCCCACCGTGGAGGCGGGGCTTTTCGAACGAACCGAAGAAGAACTCAGTGAGCCTTCTTCTTATCCATCTTCTTGCGCTCGTTCGGATCGAGATAACGCTTGCGAATACGAACGGCTGAGGGCGTGACCTCGACCAGTTCATCGTCCTCGATATAGGCGATCGCCTGCTCAAGGCTCATCTTGCGCGGCGGGATCAGCAGGAGCGCTTCGTCCTTGCCGGCGGCGCGGATGTTGGTCAGCTTCTTCTCGCGGATCGCGTTCACTTCGAGATCGTTCTCGCGCGAGTGCTCGCCGATGATCATGCCGGTGTAGATCTTCTCGCCCGCATCAACGAACAGCGTGCCGCGATCCTGAAGCGAGAACAGCGAATACTGGGTCGTGTTGCCGTCTTCGGCCGAGATAAGCGAGCCGTTGCGGCGACCTTCGATCTTACCCGCGTTCGGACCGTAGCCCGAGAAGATGCGGTTCATGATGCCGGTGCCGCGCGTGTCGGTCAGGAACTCGCCATGATAGCCGATCAGACCACGCGATGGGATTGCGAACGTCAGACGCACCTTGCCGCCGCCAGACGGGCGCATGTCCTGCATGACACCCTTGCGCATGGACATCTTCTCGACCACGACGCCCGAATAGGGCTCGTCCACGTCCACCAGAACCTCTTCGTACGGCTCTTCGCTTTCTCCGGTCTCGGGATTGTCGCGGAACAGGACGCGCGGGCGACCGATCGTCAGTTCGAAACCTTCACGACGCATCTGCTCGATCAGAACGCCGAGCTGAAGCTCACCACGCCCTGCGACCTCGAAAGCTTCGCTCTCGTAGCTTTCGGTGACCTTGATGGCCACGTTGCCTTCGGTCTCCTTGAAGAGACGGTCACGGATCTGACGCGACGTGACCTTCTTGCCTTCACGGCCACCGAGCGGGCCATCATTGATACGGAAGGTCATCGAGAGGGTCGGCGGATCAACCGGCGTCGAGGGCAGCGGATCGGCAACTTCCGGAGACGCGATGGTGTCCGGAATGGTAGCGTCGGAGAGACCGGCGACGGCGACGATATCGCCGGCTTCAGCCTCTTCGACAGGCACGCGATCCAGACCACGGAACGACAGCAGCTTGGTCAGACGCCCCGTTTCCACGACGCTGCCATCGGGACGCAGGACGCGCACCGGCATATTGACGCGCGCGCGTCCCTGCTCGATGCGACCTGTGAGGATACGGCCCAGGAAGTTGTCGCTCTCGAGGATTGTGGCGACCATGCCGAACGGCAGTTCGGGATCGAGGCCCGGCGCCGGAACATGACGCAGGACGAGGTCGAACAGCGGCGCCAGATCCTTCTTCGGGCCGTCCAGCGTCTCATCGGCCCAGCCCTGACGGCCCGAAGCATAGAGCATCGGAAAGTCGAGCTGCTCCTCGTCCGCACCAAGGGCGGCGAAAAGATCGAAGATTTCCTCGTGCACTTCGTCCGGACGGGCGTCCTGACGGTCGATCTTGTTGACGACGACGATCGGGCGGATGCCACGTGCGAGCGCCTTGCCAAGCACGAATTTCGTCTGCGGCAGTGCGCCCTCGGCGGAGTCGACGAGGATGACCGCGCCGTCCACCATGCTCAGGATACGCTCGACCTCACCGCCGAAATCGGCGTGGCCCGGCGTGTCGATGATGTTGATGCGCGTGTCTTTCCAGACGACCGAGGTGCACTTGGCCAGAATGGTGATACCGCGCTCGCGCTCGAGATCGTTGCTGTCCATCGCGCGATCCGCGACATGCTGGTTCTCGCGGAACGAACCGGACTGCTTGAGCAGCGCGTCAACGAGGGTGGTCTTGCCATGATCGACGTGCGCGATAATGGCGATGTTACGGATATCCATGCAAACGGTCCTGATCGGGCTGAGCCGGGTCGTGCCCCGGAGATCGCACGCAGGCGACACGGGGCCGGGTTATGTCGGGTTGGGCGTCTTCTGCCCGGTTTCCCGGGCTGTTGCAATCAAAGGATGGCCAGAAGTCCCGCTGATCAGGCCCTGAGGTCGAAATCCTTGCCCGGCCGCGCGCCGATCTGGCCGATCACGCGCCCGGCGGCCCGATTGCCCAGGGCGGCGCATTCGGTCAATCCGAGCCCCCTAGTCATGGCCGCCAGAAATCCCGCCGCGAACGCATCGCCGGCGCCGGTCGTGTCGACCACCTGAACCGGTCCGGTCGGTACGTCATGACGCACGCCATCGATCATTACGACAGCCCCCTTCTCGCTGCGGGTCACCGCCGCGATGCCGACATCGCGCGCCGCCGCCGCCAGGGCCTCGTCGATCTCCGCCGTCTCGTACAGAGCGCAGATCTCCGCTTCGTTTGCAAAGAGAAGGTCGATGTGACCGGCGACCAGTTGTCGGAACGATGCGCGGTGACGGTCGACGCAGAACGCATCGGACAGCGTCAGGGCCACCTTGCGGCCTGCGGCGTGCGCCAGCTCGGCGGCATGGACGAACGCCGCCTTGGCCTGAGGCTTGTCGAACAGATAGCCCTCCAGATAGGTGACGGCCGCCGCGCGAACGGTTTCGGCGTCGACATCTTCCGGTCCGAACTCCGTGCAGATCCCGAGATAGGTGTGCATCGTGCGCTGACCGTCAGGGGTTACGAGAATGATGCATCGCGCGGTGGGGACAGGCGCCCCCGCGACGGGCCGGGACGGATAGACCAGCCCCTCGGCGCGCAGGTCCGCCGCGTACTGACGGCCGGCCTCGTCATCGGCGACCTTGCCCATGTAGCCGACATTCGCGCCCATCAGGCGGGCCACGACGGCCGTGTTGGCGGCCGAGCCGCCGCCCATGATTCTGGCGGGCGTGATCCCGCCCTCGATCCGCTGCATCTGGCCGACGTCGATCAGAACCATGCTGCCGGGGGACGTGCCGATCGCCGCCAGTGCATCGTGAGAAGCTTCGGCGAGAACGTCCACGATAGCGTTGCCAATGCAGACGAGGTCGAGAGAAGTCATCGGGTCATCCCAAAAAAACCGCGGGGCGCGGTACATAAAAATTGGCGGAACCGGGTGCTCCGCCACGAAATCAACATGATCATAGGCAACCCAAAGGCAAGCGCCAACGTCCGAGGGTGCATGGCCTTGATATGCCTCCCGGGAAACCTTGCGCGAGCCGCCGAGAGCGGCTTGCCGCTCTCGCGTCGTAGCGTGTAAGCCGGGTGTCAGGGACTAACCTGATCGTTTCGCTTTCGCAGCCGCAGGACTGTTCGAATCAGGCACCCGATCCGCCACCATCGAACGCGCAGCGGGGTTATCTTGTTCAAACGACGCAAACCAGAACCGATCCCGGCCAAGCCGGTTTCCAGCGCTCAGGAGCCGAGCGGGGGGACGCCAGCCAGCCTGCCCAAGGGTTCCGCGTCCATTTTCCCCGAACGTCCGGCAACCGACTCACCTCTTGCCAACAAACCTCTGGCCACCAAACCTCTGGCCGACACACCTCCCGCACCATCCAACTCCATACCGAAGGACTCCCCCATGGGCCGCTCTCCCTTTCCGCCGCCGCCGTCGAACAATCCCCTTCGCCCGGCCGCCGCGGCCCCGACCGCCGCGACACCCAACGCCACGACACGTCGCGAAACCAGCGAACGCCGCACGCTTGTCGTGGGTCGGGGCATCAGCGTCCAGGGTACCGTTCAGGACGCCGAGCGTCTGGTGGTCGAGGGTACGGTTGAAGCGAGCATGATCCACGCCACCGAGCTTTCGGTCAGCGCGGGCGGTGTCTTTCGCGGTGGCATTGAAGTCGAAGACGCGGAGCTGGCCGGCACGATCGACGGCACATTGACCGTGCGGGGCAATCTAACGATCCGCGCGAGCGGCCGTCTGATCGGCAAGGCGAAATGCCGCCGCCTCCAGGTCGAAGATGGCGGCCAGATCACGGGCCATCTCGAAATGATCACTGATGGCGCGCCCATTCCCGCCTCGACCGCGACAAGCGAGTCCGAAGCGACCCCGAGCCCGGCCGAAGCCGCAACGGCCTGAGGACGCAGTAGCCTGAGGGCGCCGCAGCCTGGGGGTGTGCGGCCGGAGACAGTGTTTCTGTCATCGGAGCCGCACGCCCTTGTTCTGACGACGATCCCTGTTGCAGGCCCTGTTGCAGACCCTACCGCTGGTCCGTCTGCTGAAAACCAATCAGCTTCCCCATCGTCTCCAGATATCCGAGAAACGCCGCGCGACCTGTTTCCGTCAACGCAATATGCGTGACCGGTCGCCGCTCCTGGAACGACTTTGAAGGTTCGACGTAACCGGCACCTTCGAGTTTCCGGAGATGGGTCGAGAGATTCCCGTCCGTCACCCCCAGATGACCGCGCAACGTGGTGAAGTCCGTGATGCCGCTCGTGGAGAGAAACGCCATGATGCCCAGGCGGACCTTGCCATGAATGACGTCGTCGATGTCGTCCAGCACGAAATCAGCCACAATGCGCTCCGTGACCTCGCGAGCCGTCGCGCCGCGCTTCGCGCATCAACTGCCAACCTGGAAGCGCGGAAAGCAACAGGATCGCCAGTCCGTAGATCACGAAGAGAAAAGCGTGACGTTCAAATGGAACGATCAGGACCGCCATGGCAAAACCTCCGACGGCGACCGAATTCAGCCACATGATGCGCGACACACGCGCCGTCACAACCCATCCGGCCCCATAGAGCGCGAGAACGAGCGACGGGAAAAGCGCCCAGGCGTCAGCCGCTCCATAAAAATATTGCGATGCGAGCGCGGCCAGAAAACAGGCGAAAATCACCCAGCCGATGGCCGTCCAGACCATGCCGAGCGTGTCGTTGGCGCGCGACTGCGGCTGCGTTTTCGCCGCGCGATGAACCAGCGGGAAACCCGCTCCAAACACAATCAGGGACGCGATCCACATCCACAGGAGCGTGTTTCCACCCATACCGGCCGCAAACAGCGCGTAGCACAGCAGGCTCGTCCCGCCGAAAACGATACCGCCAAACACGAGATATGGCCCCGCGGATAATGGTACGCGCTGGCCAGCCTCGGCCATAGAACGCATGAACGCCAGATCGTCCTGAATCGAATCGTAAGCCATCGTGATCTCCCAAACACAAAATCAGCATATGAAAAGTACTCTTAAAAGAAAAGTATTTTGTTTGAATGAAATTAGGTTTCGCACGGGCTCGGTGTGTGGGCTCGAAAAAAAGGCGAACGGCACTGGCCGTCAGGGCCCTTCATCGAAAGTCCGTGTCCCGTCTCCTCAGTTTTTGGATCTTCCGGCGAACCATCCGGCGCTGTGGCGTTGAATCATACAAACCCTTCCATGGAGTCTCTCATGAGTGACAAGCCCCGCAATCCCGCCTCACCGGATGAGGACAAGCCTTTCGATCCCTATCCCGACAAGAGCCCCCAGCAGGATGAAGCGCCGGATAAACAGGACAAGCGCGAGGATAGATAGTTCGTATCCCCAAGGGGACTTCCACATCGCTTTATTTCGGACCTCAAACCCTGACTCCGGCAGGCAGGACGCGGCGCCCCTACGGGTTCCGTCTGTCGGGCGTCCCGATGGACCGCCCCGCTCTTGCATTTTCCCCGCTGAAGGAGCGCTATCGCATCCCTGATGCAGTCGGGAGGAGAACGGCATAGTATGAAACGGTTTCTCAACAGCCGCGAAACGCTCGTCACCGAAGCGCTCGACGGATTCCTGCGTTCTCCGGCTGGCGCTGGACTGTGCCGCCTTGACGGCTACCCGGACATCCGCGTCCTCCTCCGACGCGACTGGGACAGGAACTCAGGTCGCGTCGCCATTCTTTCGGGCGGCGGCTCCGGCCATGAGCCGGCGCATGCGGGATTTATCGGCAAGGGTATGCTGACGGGAGCGATCTGCGGATCGCTTTTCGCGTCTCCGGGGATCGATGCCATCCTTGCGGGCATCATCGCCGTGACCGGCGACGCCGGCTGTCTCCTCATCGTCAAGAACTACACGGGCGACCGCCTGAACTTCGGCCTCGCAGCCGAACAGGCGCGGGATATGGGGCTGAAGGTCGAGATGGTCGTCGTCGCCGACGATATCTCCCTCCCCGACCACCGCGAGGCTCGCGGCGTCGCGGGCACGGTTCTGGTGCACAAGATCGCGGGCCACTTCGCGGAAGAAGGGCAATCTCTGGAAAAAGTGGCCGCCTTCGCCAGACAGACCGCCGCCAAAATCCGGTCGATCGGTCTCTCGCTGAGCGATTGCTATACCTACGATGACCGTTTCGAGACCCGCCTCGACGATCATGAGGCCGAACTTGGCCTGGGCATCCATGGCGAACCTGGCGCGAAACGTATCGCGATGGCTCCGGCGGATGGACTGGTCGAACTCGCGGCTTCCGCGCTGGAGGCCACGTTACCGAAAGACGACGCCCGTTATGCCCTGCTGTTCAACAATCTCGGTTCGACCTCGATCCTTGAGATGGCCGTGCTGGTGGAAGCCTTTTCGAAAACCACCCTGTCCTCACGCATCGAGTTCATCGCCGGTCCATCGCACTTTCTGACCGCGCTCGACATGTACGGTTTTTCGCTGTCGCTCATTCCTCTCGATTCGCATGTCGAGGAAGCGCTGCGCGCGCCTGTCGATCCGAAAGCCTGGACCGGGATCGCGGCATGGCGGGCGCCAGCGCTCATCGCGACGCCCTCCATGCCCGAAATCTTCTCGGAGACGCCGTCGGCGAATGCACGTCTCAGAAAGGTTGTGGAACGGGGGGCCGCGACGCTGCTCGAAAACGAGGAAGCGCTGAACGCCCTGGATGCAAGGATCGGCGATGGCGATGCCGGCTCGACATTCGCGGAAACCGCCAGGGTGATCCGGGATTCGATCGATCGCCTGCCCCTTTCCGACCCGAAAGCCCTGATGCAGACCGTGGGACGCCTTCTCTCCCGTCACGCGGGCGGATCGAGCGGTGTTTTGTTGTCCATTTTCTTCGCGGCGGCCAGCCGAAGCGAGCAGGATCGCTGGCAGGCGGCGCTGCTCGAAGGGGTAGAGGCGATGCAGGCATACGCTGGCGCGCGCGAAGGCGACCGGACCATGCTCGATGCCCTGATTCCAGCCGTCAGAGCGCTCGATGACGACGAGGCATGGGACACGGTCGTGCGCGCGGCCCGTGACGGTGCTGACAGGACGGCCGGCATGCGGAAGGCTGGCGCGGGACGTGCGTCCTATGTGTCAGCCGATCATCTGGAGAATGTCCCCGATCCCGGCGCGGAAGCGATCGCCCGCCTGTTCGAAGCCATGAAACCCGAAGCGTAAGACGTCTTGACGGTTGGCCGGATGTGACGTCACCCCACCGGAGGTGGCGCATTCACCGCCTGGCGCCGTCGGCGCGTCCGCCCTACTGATTAAGGTATTCGAGCGAACGCAGGACCTGCCTCAGATGGGCGCGCAGGCGGCGCTTGGCCCTGGAGACGTCGCGGTCGGCCAGGGCGGCGACGATGTCGGAGTGATCGAGGATCAGGTCGTGGATGTGTTTGCGCCGGTCCAGGCTCTCGATGCGGATACGGTCGAGATGGGGCTTGGAGGCGGCGATCGTCGTCCAGACATCGGGCAGACCGGCGATGATCGACATGTGACCGTGAAAAGCCTCGTCAAGGTCATGGAAACCCTCGAAATCATTGCACTCGGCGGCCACCTTCTGGGCGGCGATGTTTTCGAGCAGCGTGGCATGGCCCGCGCGATTCCAGCAGTCGGTCACGCGGCGGACGAGGCCGCATTCCAGCCTTTCGCGAATGAACTGCGCGGCCATGACGCGGCTCAGCGTGATCGGTGCCACGAGCGTTCCCGATTGCGGCTTGACGATGACCAGGCCATCAGCGGCCAGCCGCAGCAGGGCCTCGCGCAGAGGCGTGCGGCTGACGGCGAACTGCTCGCAGATCTCGCGCTCGACGATCTTGGCGTTGGGCGGCAGGCGGCCGAATACGATCTCGCGCTTGAGACGCGCATAGACGCGCTCGGACAGAAGCTCGGCGCTTCCTTCCCTGCGGCTGATCTCCGAAACCGGTTCTTCCGCGACGACGTCCATGCCAGCCCTCCTCCACCCGCCCATTGTCTTCGTTTTAGGCTGGCGGGCAAGAGCGAAGACGTCAGGAAGACGCGCGGAGAGGCTCCGTCACAGGCTCAGGGCGGCGGCAGGGTCGCGGCGCAGGCGGTCGATCTCTGACGCAAGGGCGGACTGAAACGCATCTCCGCCGAAAACGGGAGCCTCGAACAGGCCGCTCCGGCTGACCAGCGCGCCGACCTGCTGGCGGGTCTCGCCATGCATCAGGCCGCGCAGCGCCTCGGCGCGCGGGTCCTGCAGGATGATCGGCCGGGCGGCCCCGGGACCGTCGGTCAGGCAGACGAGCCAGGCCGCCAGCGCGCGCAGCAGAACGGGCGAGGCCATGCCGCCCGCGAGCCGCTCGCCCAGCGGGGCGATGATGCGCGGCGGCACTTTCTGCGAGCCGTCGGCAGCGATCTGGATCAGCTTGTGATGCAGCGCCGTGTTGGCGAAACGGGCGAGCGTGGCCGCGCGGTAGGCCGCCACATCCAGCCCTTCGGTGGCGCGGAGGGTGGTTTGATTTTCGTCCCACAAGTCCTCGACGATCCGGCGGCCCGGCCCGGTTGCGATCACCTCATGCACGAAGGTGAAGCCCGCGAGCAGCCCGCAGAAGGCCATGGTGGAATGGGCGGCATTCAGCATCCGCAGCTTGGTCAGTTCCCAGGCCGTCACGTCCCGCGTGAGGGTGACGCCAAAGCGCGCGAAATCCGGCACGTCGGCGGTCAGAACGGATTCGATCACCCACTGACGGAAGGATTCGGTCTTGACCATCGCGGTATCCGTCACCCCCGTCTGATCGGCGAACGTCGCGATGTCATCCTGCGTCGTGGCGGGGACGATGCGGTCCACCATCGTCGAGGGAAAGGCGATCTGTGCGGCGATCCAGTCATGAAGGGCGGAATCGACTTCCCGTGCCATCGTCAGGACGGCTTCGCGCAGGCGGGCGCCGTTGGCGGGCAGGTTGTCGCAGGAGATGACGTTGAGGCCGGTTGCGACCGTCGCCTTGCGACGGGCCAGCGCGGCTACGAGCAGACCGGGGATGGTCTCGGGGGTCTGGGGACTGGCGATGTCGTGGCGGATGCCGGGATCGTCGGGATCGAGGCTGCCGCCACCGGGGCGCAGACGATAGCCCTTCTCGGTGATGGTGAGGGTGACGATATGCGTCTCGGGGGCGGCGATCGCAGCGATAACCGGCGCGGCCCCATCGGCGAGCACCATGACGCCGCGACTGGCGCCGATGACGCGCGGGGCGATGGCATCCCCGTCGCGCGCGACGACGGTATAGAGCCCGTCCTGCGCGGCGAGGTTCCGGCCCGGCTCCGCCGAACGGTTGGAGACGCCAAGGATGCCCCAGCGCGGATCGCCCGCCGCCAGCGCGTCGTCGAAGAAGGTGGCCTGATGGGCGCGGTGAAACGCCCCCAGCCCGAGATGCACGACGCCGGTCTTCACCTGGGCGCGGTCGTATCGCGGGGTTTCGAAGGTGGCGGGCAGCGTGCCGAGCGTGGCGGCGGAGAGACGTGTCATAGCTGGTAGGCCTTCTTGACCAGCCCGTAGGTCAGGTCGTGAGCGATCTCTTCAGCCTCATCCTCGTCGATCCGATGTTCGGCGACGAGGCGGGCGAGATAGGCGGCATCCGCCCGGCGGGCGACGTCATGGCGGGCGGGAATGGAGAGGAAGGCCCGCGTGTCGTCATTGAAGCCGACGGTGTTGTAGAAACCCGCTGTTTCCGTGGCGGCGGCGCGAAAGCGCGACATGCCGTCGGGACTGTCGAGGAACCACCAGGGCGGACCGAGGCGCAGAGCGGGATAATGACCCGCGAGAGGGGCCAGTTCGCGGCTGAAGGTGGTCTCGTCGAGCGTGAAGAGGATCAGTGTCAGGCGCGGGTCGTTGCCCCACTGGTCGAGCAGCGGCTTGAGCGCATGGACGAAATCGACCGCGACCGGGATATCCGCCCCCTTGTCCGCCCCGAAACGGGCGAAGAGCGAGGGGTTATGATTGCGGAAGACACCCGTGTGAAGCTGCATGACCATGCCGTCTTCGGCCGAAAGCCCGGCCATTTCCGTCAGCATGTGGCCACGGAAGAGGCGGGCATCCTCCGGCGTGACGGTGCCGGTGGTGACGCGCCTGTAGAGCGCTTCGACCGCCTCGGCGGGCAGCGAGGTCGTGAACGGATCGGGGTGACCATGGTCGGTCGAGGTCGCGCCCATCGTGCGGAAGAAGGCGCGGCGGGCGCGGTGGGCGCGCATGTAACCCGCGAACGTGGTGACGTCCTGGCCGGTCACGGCGCCGAAGGCGCGGATGGCCTCCTGGAAACCGGGGCTTTCCGGGTTGGTGACGTTGTCGGGGCGGTAGGCGGTAAGGATGCGACCGCCCCAGCCGCTCCGGCGGATGCTGGCGTGGTGTTCGAGCGTATCGAGAGGTCCTTCCGTCGTCGTCAGCACCTCGATGTTGAATTGCTCGAAAAGGGCGCGCGGGCGGAACTCCGGCGTTTTCAGCCGGCTGTCGATCACGTCGTAATAGTGGTCGGCCGTTGCGGCATCCAGGCGGCTGCGCAGGCCGAAGACGTGATAAAAGACCCAGTCGAGCCACAACCGGCTCGGAGTACCGCGGAAGAGATGATAATGCGCGGCGAAAATTTGCCAGACCGCGCGCGGATCGGCGGTGGAGCGTCCGCCTGCGGGCGGGATGCCCAGCGATTCCAGCGGCACGCCCGCGCTCATCAGCATGCGGAACACATAGTGATCGGGGATGATCAGAAGTTCGGCGGGGTTTTCGAAAGCCTCGTTCCCGGCGAACCAGGCCGGGTCCGTATGCCCGTGGGGACTGATGATCGGCAGACTGGCGATCCTGTCATGGAGCCGCCTTGCGATGCTGCGTGTCGCTTCATCGGGCGGAAAGAGCCGGTCGGGGTGCAGTGTCAGGGTGGGCATGGCGCGAATTCCATATTCATCGGGATTCATCGGGAGTTGGGAGGCGGGTTCGGAGTTTTCGGCGGCTAGGGCGCCGTCCCCGGGGTTTCGCGTCGTCGGAGACGATTGTCGCGCGCTTCCAGCGGTGTCAGCAGGCCGAGGAAGGCGAGCTCCCGGTCCATCTCCCGGGCGAGCAGACGCAGGGCATGTCCGATTCCCGCCTCCCCGCCTGCTGCCGCGGCGAAGAAGAACGGGCGGCCGATGAACACACCGTCCGCCCCCAGGGCGATCGCCTTGAGCGCGTCGCCCGCACGCCGCACGCCGCCATCGAGCAGGATCGTCAGATCCGGGCAGGCGGCGCGAATTTCGGGCAGGGCGTCAAGCGGCGCGATCATGCAGTCCGACAGTCGGCCGCCATGGCTGGAGACGATCACGGCATCGACCCCGTCCTGGGCGGCCTGTCGGGCATCTTCGGGCGAGAGGATGCCCTTGAGCACGAGCCTGCCTTTCCACTGCGCGCGGATATGGCGGATATCTTCCCAGGTGAACCGGTCCGCGCCGCCGATCTGGCCGATGTCGCGCGTGAAGACATGGGGGCCGCGTGTGGCGGCGATATTGGCGATATGCGGCACCCCTCTCCTGAAAAAGGTCCGCAGGGCGGTGCCGACGAACCAGCGGGGCGAAAGGACGATATCCATCAGGATGCGGGGGGCGAAGCGGAAGGGCATCGCGTAGCCCGCGCGGGTCTCGGGCTCGCGGAAGGCGGCCACCGGCACATCCGCTGTGATCACGAGGGTTCCGAATCCGGCCCGCGCCAAGCGGGCGAGCACGCCGTCGATCGTCGAGCGGTCGGCCGGGAAATAGGCCGCGAACCAGGCATGCGGGTTGACGGCGATCACCTCTTCCAGCGGGGTGATGGAATTGGCGCTCAACTGATAGGGCACGCCAGCCTCGAAGGCGGCGCGCGCCATGGCGATATCGCCGTCATAGGCCAGCACCGCGCTGGCGCCGAGGGCGGAAATCCCGATGGGCATGGCATAATCGCGTCCCAGGATGCGCGCACGGGACGAACGGTCGTGCGTGCCGCGCAGGACACGCGGCACGAAGCACCAGCGCGCAAACGCCTCGCGGGCGGCGGCAAGGGAGAGACCGTCGCCCGCCCCTCCGGATACATAGGCCGCGAACGCTCTGGGAAGACGCCGCCTTGCCAGGGCGGCGAAGTCTTCGAGGTTGAGGATGCTCCCGGCGCTTCGCAGGCGTCTCTTGGTCATGGTGGTCCTTGAATGTGTTCGCGTGAATGGACGAAATCGGGCCCGAGGAAGGTGCTTGCGGCGCCTTCAGAGCGACAGGGTCAGACCGGATGTGATGAGAAACGCGTCATGCAGCTTGGGAGTTGGCGCGGGATTATGCACGTAGCTCAGCGAGTTGGTGAAATAGAGCCCGCGCATGACATGCAACGCGTAGGAAGCGGTCGTCGTATTGGAACTGTGCGCGGCCGTGGCACCACGGGCGATGCGGTAGGCATAGGCGAAGTTGCTGAGCTTGTTGAACGTGAAGCCGAGGGAAGCCGAATCCTTGGCGCGGCGCGCAAACGGGCCGACGAAGTAGATCGTGCCGCTGATATCGCGCGCGAACACGTTGCGATCCGGGGGAGCCGCATCGGCCTTGAAGTTCATGAACATGCCGCGTGAGGGAATTTTGCGGTCGAACTGCATGATCTGGTAGTCGGCCGCCGCGTAAAAGGCCTGATTGCCGCGCGTATATTTATTCTGGCTGTAGTTGAAGTAGCTGGTGTTGTTGTAGATCGCGCCGCCACGCAGCCACATCATATGGTGATCGACGGAGGGGCGGATGCGATAGCCCACCTCGTCGATGAACAGCGCACCCGTGTTGGGCACGTGCCATTCCAGTCCCATGCCAGCCTGCACGTCCCCACGCGCGCCGAGCGGACTTACGCTCCGGGCCACGCCGAAGTGATCGTAGAAGCGCATGGATTTGGAGAAGAAGCGCACATCGAAGCTCGGCGTGGCAAAGAAGTTCGACATGCCGACCTCGACGGGGATGACGCTGCTCGGGCCAAGTGCGGAGGCGGCCGTGCTGGTACCGTAATTCGTGCCGTAGAACTGGTTGGAGAACTCCGTATAGCCATACTGGATGGCGATACGCGGCGTGAAAAACGGCTGAACGATCGAGAACTGGGACATGCCGAAGGCGTTCGGGCCGCGGCCAGGATAGTTGTTGCGCCACAGATAGCCGGTCATCGTGAACTGCGCGTCCTTCCAGAAAGGCAGGTGCGTGCGGTTGAGGTCAAAGGTCAGCGTGAAGCCCGGCGCGGAATTGTAGGTGAGGTTCTGGCCGACATAGTGCGGCGTATGCGCGTCATGGCCCAGCATGTCGTAGGTCAGGCTTCCAGCCAGCACGCCCGTGATCAGCACGCCATGATCGACCAGAATCTGGCGCAGGCCGCCCCACTCCGGCGCGATGTCGTCACAGGTGGTGATGGCTGGCACTTCCGAGCCCCGCGTGCGGTAGCGGTCGAAATAATGGCAGCCCGTGGTCGCGCCGTCATCGCTGCCGATCTGCATCGGATTCACGAGGCTGGAGGTCGCGGAAAGAACCGGCCTCGTAATCGTGGGCGGCATATTGCTGGTCAGCGTCGATTGCGCATGCACCGTGCCGGGGAAGGCGGTCGTCAGGGACAGCGCGATACCAGCGGCCGACCAACGCTTCGCGAAATAGGGTATTTTAATATACCTGAAAGCCGAAAACTCCGCCTTATCGTATTTCAGTTTTACTCTGAGGCTCAGTGAGAAAGTCATATCGGTTATCCCAGTGGGCGAAATTTCTCTGCTGGATTCGCCGGAATATCGGCTTCGTTCGCCCGAAGAGGCATTCATAGCGAGAGAAAAATCGTTTGCGAGACAGAAGATGACTTTTGGGTGATAAATAACATATATGTGAATGGATATATCACATAAGAATGCTATCTCCTGCCCAACAGGCGCTGAGCGAGCGTGAGGATTCTTATAAAGTCACTATTATCTGGGATATTTATTGTCATAGCGCGCCAAGCCCTCCTCTGGATCGCTGCCTGACATTAATATACCAAATTGACTTCCATCCTCGCGAAGCCATCGCAAGGCGCACCACTCCGGGCCTGGGAAGCACAGGACCCTCTCCCGGGTTTCGGCCAGAAGGATATGGGTAAGCATGACGGTGCGTGGTTTGCGATGGTACATCGTCGCGTTGATCAGTTGTGGGACGATTCTCAACTATCTCGCCCGGAACTCCCTCGGCGTGCTCGCACCCACGCTGAAGACGACGCTTCACATCACGACGCAGCAATACAGCTACATCGTCGGTGCGTTCCAGGGCGCCTATACGTTGATGCAGCCGGTCTGCGGCGGGCTGGTGGACTACATCGGGCTGCGGTTAGGATTCGCATTGTTCGCCGTCGGCTGGTCGGTCTCCAACATGCTGCATGCCGTGGCGGCAAGCTGGATGGCGCTGGCGGTGTTCCGCGCCATGCTGGGCGCGACGGAGGCGGCCGCCATCCCTGCTGGCATGAAGGCGATCGCGTCGTGGTTCCCACGCCGGGAACGCTCGATCGCGACGGGGTATTTCAACGCCGGAACCTCCTTCGGCGCCCTGCTCGCCCCGCCGCTCGTCGGGTTTGTCTCGCTCTATCTTTCATGGCGGGCGGCCTTCATCGTCACCGGCGGGCTCGGTCTGATCTGGGCGGCGGCCTGGGTCTGGCTCTATCGCAGCCCCTCGCAGCACCCCGCGATCACGACGGCCGAGCGCGACATGATCGCGGCCGACCGCAACCTGCGCCAGACCGAGGCTCCGGCGTCGCGGATGCGGCCTGGCGTCATCCTGCGCTCGCCTCGCTTCTGGACGCTCGCGGTGCCGCGCTTTCTGGCGGAACCGGCCTGGCAGACGTTCAGTTTCTGGATCCCGCTCTATCTGTCTACCGAGCGCGGCTTCGATATCAAATCCATCGCGCTGTTCGCGTGGCTGCCGTTCCTCGCCGCCGATCTCGGGGGGATTCTCGGCGGCTATCTCTCGCCGTTCTTCATGCGTGCGTTCGGGCTCAGTCTCGTTTCGTCGCGCGTGCTGGGCATTTTCCTCGGGGCCATCTGCATGATCGCTCCGGGTTCAGTGATGTTCGCCCATGGCCACGTCGCCGTGATCGCCCTGTTCTCGATCGGCGGCTTCGCCCATCAGATCATCTCGGTGCTCATCAACACCCTGACCGCCGATCTCTTCCCCGACGAGCAGGTCGGCCTGGCCAATGGCCTGGTCGGACAGGCCGGGTGGCTGGGCGGTCTCATCTTCTCGCTAGCCATCGGACAACTGGCCGAAACGGTCGGGTATGGCCCGCTCTTTGTCTGCCTGTCGCTTTTTGACCTCATCGGTGCCGTGTACCTGTTTCTCATGGTCCGACACTACGGAATTGCCTCCTCCGCAAAGGATAGCTGATGCGTAACGCCACCCTTTCCGCCCCGCCCGTCTTCTCGCTGTCCGGTCAGGGCACGGGATGGGTCGCGCTGACCTCCGATACGGGCGCGCTTGCGAAGGTCTTCGTGCTTGAGGACGATGTCGTGCGCCTGCTCGTGATGCCGAGCGGCGCGACCGCGCTGCCGCCGAGCTGGGCGATCGCACCCGGCGTCGAGGACGTGGCCGAGCCGGGCCGCGACCGGCACGCAACCAACGGATTTTCCCTCCCCGCTTTCGCGCTCGATCGCACGGAGGACACGATCATCATCCAGACGGCGCGGCTGCGCCTGACGGTGACTCTGCGCGGGCTGCGATGCTGCTGGGCGCAGAAGATCGGCGAGGACTGGGTGGAAATGTTCTCCGACCGCGCCTCGCAGGCCTATAATTTCGGCTGGTGGGACGCCCGGGCCTATCATTATATCGCGCGGGCCGATGGCGAGAGCTATTACGGCCTGGGCGAACGCGCCGGCGCGCTGGATCTCGCGGGGCGGCGCCACCGCCTGCGCATGATGGACCCGATGGGGTACGACGCCGAGCACACGGATGCGCTCTACAAGTCGATCCCCTTCATTCTCGCGGCCGATCAGGCGCGGCACTGCTTTGGCATGTTCTACGACACGATGGCGGATGCGAGCGTCGATCTCGGCTGCGAGATCGACAATTATCACGGCAATTACCGCTATTTCGTCAGCGAGGATGCGCGCGACATCGACCTGTACGTGATCGCGGGGCCGGATGCGCTCGCGGTCGTCAAGCGTTTCACCTGGCTCACGGGACGGCCCGCGCTGATGCCCGCCTGGTCGCTTGGCTATTCCGGCTCGACGATGACCTATACCGATGCGCCGGACGCCTACGACCAGATGATGACCTTCGTCGAGAAGCTGCGACGTTACGACATCGGATGCAGCTCGTTTCATCTCTCCTCGGGCTACACCTCGATCGGCGACAAGCGCTACGTGTTCAACTGGAACCGTGACAAGTTCCCCGATCCCGCCGCGTTCATCACCGCCTACCGCGATGCGGGCATCGAACTGGTGCCCAACATCAAGCCGGCCCTCCTGCGCTCGCATCCGCGCTACGACGAAGTCGCCGCGGGGGGGTGCTTCGTCAATGACGCGCAGGGCAACCCCGTCGAGGCCCAGTTCTGGGACGAGGTGGGCAGCTTCATCGATTTCACGAACCCGAAGGCCGCGGTCTGGTGGCGGGAGGGGCTGACGGCGAACCTGCTCGATTACGGCATTCTTTCGACGTGGAACGACAACAACGAATACGGCCTGTGGGATCCGCGCGCGCGGTTCGATTATTTCGGCCAGCCGGGGCCTGCGGCCTATGCTCTTTCCCTCCAGCCGCTGCTGATGATGCGGGCCTCGCGCGCCGCCCAGATGGCCCGCTGGCCGGACAAGCGACCCTATGTCGTCACACGCTCCGGCATGGCCGGGATGCAGCGCTACGCACAGACCTGGAGCGGGGACAATTACACCGCCTGGAAAACCATCCGCTACAACGCCAGGATGGGCCTGAGCCTGGCGCTTTCGGGCGTCTCCAACACGGGTCACGACATCGGCGGCTTTTATGGACCGTCGCCGGGGCCGGAGCTTCTCGTGCGCTGGGTGCAGGCGGGAATCACGTTGCCGCGCTTCAGCATCCATAGCTGGAACGCGGCGGGCGCCGTCAGCGAACCCTGGATGCATCCCGAGGTCCTGCCCGAGATCACCCGCCTGATGGCCCTGCGCCAGCGTCTCGAACCGTTCCTGTTCGACCTCGCCGTCGCCTCGCATCAACATTACGAACCGATGCTGCGTCCGGTCTGGACGATGTTCCCCCGCCAGCCCGAAGCATGGCAGGAGCAGGATACCTACATGCTCGGACCGGATGTTCTGGTGGCCATCATTGCCGAACCGGGGCAGGAGGAAGTTGAGGTCAATCTCCCCGGAGATGGGACCTGGACGCATCTTTTCACCGGGCAGGCCTATGCTGCCGGTCGCGCGCGCGTGAAATGCACCCTTGCGGACCCGCCCGTGATGCTGGTGCGCAGCGGTGCCGTGGTGGCGCTGGCGGCGGGGAAGACGGGCTTCGGCGTCACACCCGAAACCACGCGCCTCATGATCTGCCCGCCCGTCGGGAACGGTACCGTCCCCTGGGTGCATTATGACGAACGTGCGCGCCCCGTCGAGGACGGGCCTGCCTGCCAGGGCACGGTCACGGCGGATGGGAACACCCTGCGGATCGGGATCGAAATGATTGATGGCGGGGCGGAACTGCCGCAGGTGGCGATCCCGCCGGGCGAAACCCGATCCGTCACCGTCAACGACGTACCCACGGCGACCGTTTCGGCCGATGGCTGGCTGACCCTACGTCTCGAATCAGCCACCTGACGGTTCCGGCCTCGCATCCCTGCTTTTCACGATCTGACGAAAGACACATCCCATGCCTCACGACGGCGCGCCTGACATTCTCGGTCCTGAAGTTCTGGTCATTGAATCGCTTCCCGCCGCGGCGCAGGCGGAACTGGAGGGACGCCACGTCACGCACCGCTTCACCTCGATCGAGGCGCTGCACCCCGTCGCCGAAGGAATCCGCGCGGTCGTCACGGGCGGCGGCACGGGGCTCGACCCCGCCATCATGGCGGCCCTTCCCGGCCTGCGGCTGATCGCCGTCAACGGCGTGGGAACGGACCGGATCGATCTCAGGGAGGCCGAGCGGCGCGGCATCGCCGTCAGCACCACGCGCGGGCTGCTGGATGCTGATGTGGCCGATCTCGCCATGGGATTGATGTTGGATGTGATGCGCGGGATTTCGGCCAATGACCGCTTCGTGCGCGCCGGGAAATGGCTGAAGGGCGCCCCGCCGCTGGGCGACACCATCACGGGCAGGAAGCTCGGCATCGTGGGGCTGGGGGCGATCGGCGAGGCCATCGCGCGACGCGGCGCGGCCTTCGGAATGCAGATCGCCTATCATACCCGTCGCGAGAAGCCGGATAGTTCGTACACCTATCACAGCGATATCGTGACCCTCGCGCGCTGGTGCGACGTGCTGGTGCTCGCCCTGCCCGGCGGGGCGGCCACGAACGGGCTGGTGAACCGGACGGTGATCGACGCGATCGGGCCGCAGGGCTATCTGGTCAATGTCGCGCGTGGGAGCGTGGTGGACGAGCCGGAACTGGTGGACGCACTGGAGAACGGGCGTCTGGCCGGCGCGGGGCTGGATGTTTTCGCCCATGAACCCCAGGTGCCCGAGGCGCTGCTCGGGTTGGAGAACGTCGTTCTACAGGCCCATCGCGGCTCGGCGACGAAAGAGGTCCGCGCGGCGATGGCGGCGCATGTCCTCACCGCGCTGGACGGTCTCGCGGGGACGTAACACCCCGAAACGGCGACATTTTTCGGAGGTCGGGCCGCCACCAACAGACTGCCCGGCACATGAAGAGATGACTGATTCCGGTGCCCATCCGATCCCTGATGCGGCCATAAGGAGGCGTGCCAGAAAGCAGGAAATTAAAGCGTTGCGCGCTATTGGCTGGGGGACCTGGATTCGAACCAGGGCTGACCGGGTCAGAGCCGGTAGTTCTACCGCTAAACTATCCCCCAACCGGGATTGGGCGGAGACATGCTCCGTCGCGGTGGCAGCGTGTTATCATCGCCCCCGTGGGCATGCAAGAGGCATCCCCCAAAAAAGCCGCCACCCCGGATTTTCCGTTTTGTCATAAATCTCTTGCGATTGACCTGCGCTCTCGCCACATTGGATCAGGGTGTCCCTGGCGGACATTCGGGAGCCCCGCCAACAGAGATGAAGAACAGTTACGACAATATGCCGGACAAGACGCGGGAATCGCCCGCGCACAACGCCGCCCAGCCGCGAAAAAACCGCGGCTTGGGCGACGGCTCCGCATATTTTGCCGCACTGGATCTGGGCACGAACAACTGTCGTCTGATGATTGGCGAACGTGGCTCCGTGGGTGTTCGCGTCGTTGACAGCTTCAACCGCTCCGTGCGCCTGGGAGAAGGCCTTCAGAGTTCCGGCGCCCTCAGCGAGGAAGCGATGGTCCGGGCGATCAACGCCCTGCATGTCTGTGCCGCACGCATTCGTCACTGGCCCGTCCAGGCCATCCGGGGTGTGGCGACCGAAGCGTGCAGAAGGGCCGTCAACGGAAAAGAATTTCTCAGCCGCGTGCATCGCGAAACCGGCATTATCCTCGATCTGATATCGCCGCGCGAGGAAGCCGAACTGGCGATGGAAAGCTGCGGAGTGTTGCTCCACGCCAACAACCACCGCCGCAGCCGCGGACTCCTTTTCGATATTGGGGGCGGCTCCACGGAAATCGCCTGGCTGCGCCTGGACCCGACCCGACGGGCGCAGGATCTGTCCGGCACGGTCAGCATTCCATGCGGTGTCATTACCATAGCGGAAAGTTTTCGCCCGCCCGCGCCCGGAGCGGATGCCGCCGAGCATGAGCATTATTATGAGAGCATGGTGCGCCATGTGATCGCCCAGCTTTCCGGCTTCGAGGACGTCCATCAGATCCGGCGCGAAATTCAGCGACGCAATGTTGCGATGCTCGGCACGAGCGGCACGATCACGACGCTGGCGGGCGTGGCCCTCGGGCTGCCGCGCTACAACCGTCAGGCCGTTGACGGCGTGACGCTGACCGACACGGCGGCGCTTGAAGCGATCGATATCCTTCGGGATCTGGAAGCCGCCGAAGAGCCTCCCCATCCCTGCATCGGGATCGATCGAAGCACTTATGTTCTTCCCGGCTGTGCGATTTTCGAAGCCATCCATCGTCTATGGCCCGTCGATAACATCATCGTCGCGGACCGTGGTCTGCGGGACGGACTTCTGGCCCGCATGGCCCGGGACGGCGATGCCATGCGCCGGTCGCGCCCCCGCCCATCACGCGATGGCTATCCTTCGGCACGAATCGTAGCGCATTGATGCGCGCTCCTGTAATCGAACGCCCATGAGCAAGAGCAAAAAACCCGGCAGTGGCGACGGCGAACGCCGGATCCCCGGTCGCGCCCTGAAAAGCGCCGCCAAACCCGGCGCCGAAAATACCGTCGAGGATGCGGCTGCCGTCGCCAACACCCGGCAGAAAACCGTCATGTTGCGCACGGCCCGGGGACGGACCACCGCGCAGCAACGCTGGCTGAACCGCCAGCTCAACGATCCCTATGTCGCAGCGGCGCGCAAGGCTGGGTGGCGTTCCCGCGCGGCCTTCAAGCTGATCGAGATCGACGACCGGTTCCATCTGATCAAGCCCGGCATGCGCATCATCGACCTTGGCGCCGCACCGGGTGGATGGTCGCAGGTCGCGGTGAAGCGCGGTGCGACGCATGTGGCTGGCGTCGATCTTCTGCCGGTCGAACCCGTCGCGGGCGCCGAGCTGGTCGAGGGCGATTTCACGGATCCCGAAATGCCCGATCGGCTGAAGCTGCTTCTGGGCGGCCCGGCCGATCTCGTCCTGTCGGATATGGCGCCGAACACGACAGGGCATGCTCCGACGGATCACCTGCGGATCATGGGGCTGGCCGAGGGCGCGCTGGATTTCGCGTTGCAGGTTCTCGCCGAGGGGGGCGGGTTCGTGGCGAAAGTGTTCCAGGGCGGCTCGGAACAGCAGATGCTCGATTCCATGAAAAAAGCATTCACGAGCGTTCGACACGTCAAGCCTCCGGCCTCACGCAAGGAATCGAGCGAGCTTTACGTGGTCGCCACCGGCTTTCGACTGGCAAAACCGGGAGGCTGAGGGGCCCTCCCCAGCCTCTCCAAATATGTCTTCCGTAGGCCCGTCGGCTCAGGCATCGACGTCCCCTCAGGCATCGACGTCCCAGAGCCACGCGGCGCCACGCACGCCCGAACTGTCCCCGTGACGATTGCGCACAATCGGCGTCGTGCAATGCGGCGTCACGACGTGGCGATCCAGAAGAGGCGGCACGCGTTCGTAAATCGTGTCGATATTGGAAACACCGCCGCCCAGGACGATCACGTCCGGATCGAGCATATTGATGGCGAGCGCACAGGCCCGTGCGAAGCGTTCGACGTAACGGTCGAGCGCGGCCTGGGCCGCGACATCTCCGCCACGCGCTGCTTCCTCGATACCCGCGGTGCTGTGCGAACCCTTGCCGCGCCAGTCTTCGCCCAGAGCGGGGCCGCACAGAAAGCGTTCCAGACACCCCTCATTGCCGCAGAAGCATTTCGGCATCGGAAATTCTTCGACCTTCACCCACGGCAGGGGCACATGACCCCACTCGCCCGCGATATGGTGCCGTCCCGGGACCAGCGCGCCGTCGCAAACGATGCCCGCCCCCATTCCCGTGCCGATGATAACGCCGAAGACCGTGCGCGCACCCGCGCCAGCACCGTCCGCCGCCTCGGAAAGCGCGAAACAATTGGCATCGTTTTCCACGCGGACCACACGCTGCAAGGCCGCATCAAGATCCACGCCGAACGGCTTGCTGTTAAGCCATGTGGAGTTGGCGTTCTTGATCAGGCCGGTATCCGGAGAAATCGACCCGGGAATGCCGATCCCGAGCGTGGTGGTTTTCTGCCCGGCCTGGGCATGATGATGCGGAACGGCACCCAGACGGGCTTCCACGCTGGCCACCAGATCCCTCACGGTGCCGATGGACTGCTCGTAGATGCGAGGATTCGGCACCCGCTCGCGAATCACGAGCTGTCCGTCACGGTCGAGAACGGCAATTTCGATTTTCGTTCCACCGAAATCGATGCCCAAACGGTAGTCAGCCATACGTTACCCTATTCAAGATTTAGAGCGCTGTTGCACGTCAGTCCGTCAGCACCAGCCTTTCGACCACGGCATGATGCGACAGACGCGCCCGACGGAAAACAGTTCTTTCCTTCACCTTAACGCGCGCGACGTAACCAGAGACAGGGCACGGAACAGGCAGATGACGCGCCTGCGCGCCTCTTGGCCGTCACAACGTTGCGACGCATACTCGGATCATGAACATGAATCCAACCGAAATGCTTCTGGATGTACGCGGGTTGTCTTGCCCTCTTCCGGTTCTGAAAGCCAATCGTATCCTGCGCGATCTTGCTCCGGGACAGAAACTGCGGGTGCTGGCGACGGACCGTGCGAGCGTCTCGGATTTTCAATCCTATTGCCGCGAGACCGGTCATGCGCTTGTCGCGTTCAGCGAGGAAGGCCAGACTCTCGCCTTCGTCATCCGACGCAAGGCGTGACCCGAAGTCCGCACGTGGCCATGATTATGCCGAATTATGCCTCTCTGCTGCCAGCCGGGCTTGGAGAAAGCGCCGACTGGGGCTATCCCTCCGCACAACTTTGCCGATGGCAGTACTGGACCGCATGACGGGGACCGTAACGACATGATGATGACAGCGCGCTGATATGAGCGACGATCTCTCGAACCTTTCCTTCGAGGACGCCCTGGCCGAACTCGAAAAGATCGTGCGTGGACTGGAGAGCGGGCAGTTGAAGCTTGAGGACGCGATCGCCTCCTACGAGCGTGGCGCGGCCCTGCGGCGCTACTGCGAAGACAAGCTCGGCCAGGCCGAGATGCGCGTGCGCGCCATTGTCGCCCGCGATGACGGCAGCATCGGCTCGGTCGAACTGCCTGAATTGAAAGAGACCACTACGGGAGCTCCCGAATGAGCGATACGCCGACGGATCACGAAATCGCCACCCCCGCCGAACTGGCCGGCTCTCTTGGTGCGGCCGCGCAGGCCATCGAAACGACGATCGACGCGCTGCTCCCGCCCGTTCCGGGCGACGAATCCGTGCTGATCGAAGCCATGCGCTACGCGACGCTGGGCGGCGGCAAGCGGATGCGCGGCTATCTCGTCACCGAAATCGGCGCTCTGTTCGGCGCCCGGCGCGAAAGCGCGCTGCGCGTGGCGGCGTCGGTGGAGATGCTGCACGCCTACAGTCTCGTTCATGACGATCTCCCGGCCATGGATGACGATGATCTGCGTCGCGGACGCCCCTCCACGCACCGCCAGTTCGACGAAGCGATGGCCATTCTTGCAGGCGACGCTCTCCAGACCAGCGCCTTTGAAATCCTCGCCGACGAGGCGACCGACGCCGATCCCTCCATCCGGATCCGGCTCGTCGCGGCTCTGGCCCAAGCTTCGGGCGCGGCTGGCATGGTCGGCGGTCAGGTCATCGACATCCGTGGCGAAGGCAGGGCCCTCCCGCTGAACCAGGTGCGTCGCCTCCATGCGCTCAAGACGGGCGCCCTGATCCGCTATTCCGCCGAGGCGGGTGCGATTCTCGGCCATGCGAACAGCGCGGAACGCGACGCGATCGTCGACTACGGCCGTGATCTCGGCACGGCCTTCCAGGTCGCCGATGACGTGCTGGATGCGACCGCCAGCGCCGAGGAACTCGGCAAGACGGCCGGCAAAGACGAGGCCTCCGGCAAATCAACCTACGTATCCCTGCTTGGGATTGACAGCGCCCGCGAAGAGGCGCGCAAACTGTCCGAACGTGCGATCGACGCTCTGGCGCCCTTCGGGGCCCGCGCCGCATCCTTAAGGGCGCTGGCGCAGTATGTTGTCGAGCGCAGGAACTGAGACGATGAGCAAAAACACCCCGAACGACACTCCCATTCCGACGCTGGGCCGCTTTCCGATCCTCGATCGCGTACGCTCGCCGGACGATCTGCGCAATCTTTCGACAGACCAGCTCAAGCAGCTCGCCGAGGAACTTCGGGCCGAAACGGTCGACGCGGTTTCCACAACGGGCGGCCATCTCGGCGCGTCGCTGGGCGTCGTCGAGCTGACGGTCGCCATGCACGCGGTGTTCAATACGCCGGATGACCGGATTATCTGGGATGTCGGCCATCAGGCCTATCCCCACAAGATCCTGACGGGTCGACGGGACCGTATCCGCACCCTGCGTCAGCCGGGCGGCCTGTCTGGCTTCACGCGTCGTTCGGAAAGCGAATACGATCCGTTCGGCGCGGCCCATTCCTCGACGTCGATTTCCGCGGGCCTCGGCATGGCCGTGGCCCATCACCTGCGCGCCGAAAAAGATCCGGGCTACAGGGAGCGCAACGTCATCGCCGTGATCGGCGACGGATCGATCTCGGCGGGCATGGCCTATGAGGCCATGAACAACGCGGGCGCGCTGGGCGAGAGCGCCGAGCGCCTCATCGTCATTCTCAACGACAACGAAATGTCGATCGCGCCGCCGGTCGGCGCGATGTCGAACTACCTCACGCGTCTGATGTCGTCGCAGAAATTCCTCAGCCTGCGCGACCTCGCGGGCAAGGTGGTCAAGCGTCTGCCGCCGCGCATCGAGCGCACCGCCAAGCGCGCCGAGGAACTGACGCGCGGCATGATCACGGGCGGCACGCTGTTCGAGGAACTCGGCTTCTATTACGTCGGCCCGGTCGACGGCCACGACATGAGCCAGCTCGTGCCGATCCTGCGCAACCTTCGCGATGCCGACGATCAGGGCCCGATCCTGCTGCACGTCATCACGGAGAAAGGCCGAGGCTACAAGCCCGCCGAAAGCGCGGGCGACAAATACCATGCCGTTTCGCGTTTCAACGTCGTCACGGGCGAACAGAACAAGGCGCCCGCGGGACCGCCGAGCTTCACGTCGGTGTTTGCGCGCGAACTGCTGCGCAATGCGGACGCCGATGATCGCATCGTGGCCGTCACGGCCGCCATGCCGTCCGGCACAGGGCTGGAGAAGTTCGCCAAGGCCCATCCGGACCGCTTCTTCGATGTCGGCATTGCCGAGCAGCACGCCGTAACCTTCGCGGCGGGCATGGCCACCGAGGGCATGCGGCCTTTCTGCGCCATCTATTCGACGTTTCTGCAACGCGCTTACGATCAGGTCATGCATGACGTGGCGCTGCAGAACCTGCCGGTGCGCTTCGCCATCGACCGTGCCGGTCTGGTCGGCGCCGATGGTGCGACGCATGCCGGGTCGTTCGATCTGAGCTATCTCGGCTGCCTGCCGAACATGGTCATCATGGCGCCGTCGGACGAAGTCGAACTGACGCATATGACGGCGACGGCCTGCGCCTATGACGATGGCCCGATCGCTTTCCGTTACCCGCGTGGGTCGGGCGTCGGTCTGGATCTTCCCGAGAAGGGCGAGATCCTGCCGATCGGCAAGGGACGCATCGTGCGCCAGAGCAACACCAATCCGACGCTCAAGAGCGGCATAGCGATCCTTTCGCTCGGCACCCGCCTGGGCGAATCGCTGAAAGCCGCTGATCTGCTGGCCGCGCAGGGCTACGCCGTCACCGTCGCGGATGCGCGTTTCGCCAAACCGATCGACCGGGAACTGGTCGATCAGCTTGCACGACAGCACGAGGTCTTCATCACGATCGAAGAAGGCGCCGTTGGCGGTTTCGCCGCGCAAGTCATGCAGCATCTTGCGGATAGCGGCCTGATCGATCAGGTGAAGTTCCGCCCGATGACCCTGCCGGACTCCTATATCGATCACAACCTGCCGAACGTGCAGTACGATCAGGCCGGTCTCAACGCCGCTCATATCGTTGAAAAGGCGGCGTCGGCTCTGGGTGTCGAGATGTCGGCGCAGCAGACGGCCTGATGGCCAAAAAGCGGGCTGACCAGCTTCTCGTCGAGCGCGGTCTCGTCGAGACGCGCGCCCGCGCGCAGGCGCTGATTCTGGCCGGCCTCGCCTATAGTGGCGACAAACGCGTCGCCAAGGCCGGTGACACTCTTGCCGAAGATGCTCCGCTTGTCCTCAAGGGCCAGGACCATCCCTGGGTATCGCGGGGCGGCCTGAAACTCGATCATGCCATCAAGCATTTCGCTCTGGATGCGGCGGGGCGCGTCTGTATCGACGTCGGCGCATCCACCGGCGGCTTCACCGACGTTCTGCTGACGAACGGAGCGGCGAAAGTCTACGCCATCGATGTCGGTCATGGTCAGCTCGCGTGGAAACTGCGCTCGAACGAGCGGGTGGTCGTGCTCGAAAAAACGAATGCGCGCGCGCTCGATACCACGCATGTTCCGGAGAGCGTCGATGCGGTTGTTTGCGATGCCAGCTTCATCGGCCTGAAAACCGTACTGCCCGCGGCTCTCTCCATGTGTAAACCCGGCGCCTGGGCGGTAGCCCTGATCAAGCCGCAATTTCAGGCCGGACGCTCGGAAATCGGCTCCAAGGGCGTTGTGCGCGACCCCGCTGTCCATCAGCGCGTATGCGACGACATCCGGGACTGGTGGAGCGCCCTGCCCGGCTGGGAGGTCCTGGGGATCGAGCCCAGCCCGATCACCGGCCCCGAGGGCAACCGCGAGTTCCTGATCGCGGCCCGGCTCGGAGACTGAAACCCGCTTCTGGTTTCCCCGCCGCTACTGGAACGGCAGGTAGCGGAAGTCGAAGAAGATCTGGCTCATATCCGTGTGCGGGTCTTCGCCCTGCCCGCTCCACGTATCGCGATGCGAATAGGCCAACTGGGCGCCGCCTTCGACGGTGCCGAATTTTCCTTTGAAGAAACGCCACCACGCACCGACGCTGACCTCGGAAACACCGCGTGTATTGGCCGTGCAGGTCAGGCTTGAAAGTTCCTGCATGCAACCGGCGTTGGAATAGAGAGGATTTCCATAACCGTACGAGCCGCCATTCATGTTGAACGACGATTTTCCCACGCGCTGGGTGCCGAAATAACCGTACACATCGATCCGCGGCGTGGGGTGGGCGATAATACCGGCCGTGGCCTGGACACCAAACAGCGGCGCGGGAGCGCCCTTGGCATTGAGCGTGGCGTCCGGCAGCAGGACGGAGCCGTAGCGATTGACGCCCCAGCCCGCCAGACCCGCCAGCCGGACCTCCAGATAATGTGGCAGAACGGGCAGGATCAAGGAGCCGCCGCCGCCGCCGCCAATGGCGGTGTTGTTGTGACCGACATGATCGACCGTCACGCGATCATGGGGGAAATGCACGATCCCCTCGACTTCGTAATGACCCCAACGCGGATCGTAGGCGAGCTTGGCGATGACGTCCGGCGCGATCTCGTTGGAAAAAAGCGCATTATTCGTAAGCCCCGTGCCGTTCTCTCCCACCGTCGCAATACCGCCATTCGGCAGGGTCACTCTGCCGCCGCTGCTCATGAAGCCCGTGGTATCGTAAAGCGTCTGGGGATTTTCCACAGACAGACCCGCCCAGAGGCGGTGGTTCAGGAAGTCCTTGACCGCCCGCACCTGCCATTGTCTGGCCCAGGTCTGTCCGGCCAGCATCGAGGCTTCGATCGTCTCCGGCAGGCTTTCCTGGCGGGGCACGATGCCCGTGCGACCCGGCGTCAGCATGCTCCACGCCTGCCCGGCCAGAAAATGCCAGTGATCGCGGTTGTCATCGAACGCGGCGTAATACCAATTTGTTTTTGCTATGACCCATGAGCCCAGTCGCGCAATCCGAGAGACATAATGCGCCATGGCTGGTCGGTGAGCTGGTTCCACG
>NZ_JARBJP010000001.1 GCF_029309905.1 Brytella acorum | reverse complement strand
AAACCCAGGCATTCCTTCAGAAAACCCAAGAACCAAACACTCAAACCGCGTCGGTGAGCGGCCTTCTAAGCGACACAACACATCACGTCAATAAGAAAAATGAAAAATTTCAGTGACAGCTGCAATCCGAAAGAGCGTGATTTCTGCAATGTTTCGCCATAAAACGTGTTTTGGCATCCGGCCTGTTTTCGCGCGAGACGTACCAGTTGAAGTGGAGCACCAGTCGAATGTCATGCGCGCTCAAGGGCGACGCCATCTCTGCCCGTCAATGGCCGCAAAGCCGACTTGGAACTCCATATCGCGCCTCAGCCGCTGGACCTGATACCCTGCGTTTTAGAGCAAAATAGCCACTTTTCGCGACTTCCCATCGAGGAACCTCGCAAATTTTGTAGAAACGGATGAGTTTCCTGACTATACGGCAACCCATCTTCTCGTTGGCCCGTGGCCAACCCAACTTTGAACCGGGTGTTTACCGACACCCAGATCGAGCGAAATGACAGCTCTTTTTAGGTAGTGGAGCGCGGCAGACCTTGAACGACACCTGTAATATGGCTGAAACAATAACGCCCACTCCCACGGCTTCCGGTCAACGACGTCGACATGGTGATTTCGAAACCTTCACCACGGCGCTCGATTACGCCGCCGAGGGCGACGCTGGCTTCAATATATATAATGGACGCGGGCAGCTGCTCGAGGCTCTCCCTTATAGTCAATTACGTCTTCAAGCCTTGGAAACGGCGCGGAAGCTCCTTGGTTCCGGGCTTCGTCCCGGAGAAAGAGTAGCACTTGTCGCCGAAAGCGATGGAGACTTCGCCAGAATCTTCTTTGGCTGCCAATATGCCGGCCTTGTTCCAGCTCCCCTGCCCTTGCCGATCGCCTTCGGCGGCCGAGAGGCTTATATTGGAACACTGCGCGGGATGATCGCCGCGGCTGGTGCGCGGGCTGTCATTGTCCCGGACGTCATTGGCTCATGGACTAGCGAAATCGTCGCTGATCTGGATCTGGCATTCGGAGGCTCACCCAAAGAACTTCTGTCCCGTCCAGTTCCAGGAATAGACCTTCCCACAATAAGAGGTGGCGACCTCTCTTACCTGCAGTTCTCTTCCGGCAGCACCCGTTTCCCGATGGGTGTCGCCGTAACCCAGAAGGCCGGAATGGCGAATGCGCGTGCCATCGCGCGAGACGGTCTGCACGTCCTTGAAACAGGCGATCGCTGCGTTTCCTGGTTACCTCTCTATCATGACATGGGCCTCGTCGGCTTCTTCCTGACTCCGCTGACCTGCCAGTTGAGCGTCGATCTGCTGCCGACCCGTGAGTTCGCACGCCGTCCGCATGTCTGGCTGGATATCATCAGCCGGAATCGCGGAACGATCGCTTATAGTCCGTCTTTCGGTTACGAACTCTGCGCGCGTCGTCCGGCCCCTGCAACGCTGGATCTCTCGTGCTGGCGTATCGCGGGAATCGGTGGTGACATGATTCGCTACCATATTCTCGAAGCCTTTTCAGAGCGTTTCGCTGCTGTTGGATTCGACGCGCGTGCCTTTGTTGCAAGCTATGGGATGGCTGAAGCAACCCTGGCCATCAGTTTCGAGCCTCTCAACAACGGCATTCAGACCGATACGATCGACCTGCGACACCTCGAAACCGAAGGTTACGCCCGTCCCTCGAACGACCCGTCCCATGCCTTGAGGACGTTTGTTCTCTGTGGTGAGGCTCTTCCGGAGCATGAAATCGAAGTCCGCTCTTCGAATGGCAGCATTCTTGAAGACAGGCATGTCGGCTCGGTCTTCGTTCGCGGCCCGAGCCTGATGCAAGGTTATTTCGGCCGCCCGGAAGAAACCCGCGATATCCTGGATGAGGATGGCTGGTTGAATACCGGCGATCTTGGCTACACGCTCGACGGCCGGATCGTCATTACCGGCCGCGCTAAAGATCTGATCATTATCAACGGTCGCAACATCTGGCCCCAGGATCTGGAATGGTCGGCAGAAACGGAAATCGAAACGCTCCGCTCACGTGACGTCGCTGTTTTTTCAGTCGATTCTGAAGAAGGTGAGAACATCGTCGCGCTCGTTCAGTGCCGGGCAACGAATGATGTGGACCGCGCAGCTCTGCGCGAAGAAATCACGAGTCTGTTCCGACGCCTTCACGGTGTCGAGGTGAATGTCATTCTTGTGCCGCCTCATACGCTCCCACAGACTTCCTCGGGCAAACTGACCCGCGCCCGCGCCAGAGCCATGCTTCTCGCCGGCCAGTTTGAGCAACTTCTGAGTGCAGCCGCCTGATTCCCAGAGAGAATGACGCAAAGGAACGCTTGTTCCTTGCGCTTCATTCTTCTCTGGCCAGCAGTCATTTGGTGCAGCATAACCACACCCAGCAGACGCACGCGGGCGCCACGGACCATTGAGCGCCATTGATATGTACTGGAGAGATATACGATGACGGAGACAGTCGCTTCCATCACGACGCTCATTATTGACAAGCTGCTTGCCAACCCGAAAGTGCCACGGGACATCAATAGTGACAGCAAGATCGTCGAAGACCTCGCTTTCGACAGCCTTGCCGTGATGAACTTCGTCATGGAAATCGAGGACGCGCTGGACGTCTCCGTTCCGTTGGATCGCCTCGCCGATATCCGCACGATCCATGATCTTGCAACCTGCCTTGCACACCTCAAGAGCGGCGTTTCTGCATGACCGATATCTTTGCCAAATATGCCGGTCTTGCCGCCTCTTTTGACACTGTCGGCCGGATATCGCCTCGCAACCCGTTCGGCGTGGTGATCGAGCGTCCTCTTTCCGCCACGGTCGGACTTATTGAAGGGCGTGAAACGCTTCTTTTCGGCACGAACAACTATCTCGGCCTCAGCCAGTCCACCGCCGCCGCCGATGCAGCCATTGCGACGGTGCGAAAAGAAGGCGTCGGCACGACCGGCTCGCGCATCGCGAACGGCACCTATGCGTTGCATCGGGAACTGGAGCGGCGTCTGGCCGAGACGTTCCAACGCGAACACTGCCTCGTCTTTTCCACAGGGTACCAGGCCAATCTGGGAGCCATCTCCGCGCTCGCGGGCAAGGACGATATTCTTTTTCTGGATGCGGACAGTCATGCCAGCATCTATGACGGCAGCCGTCTATCGGCGGCGCAGGTCATTCGTTTCCGACACAACGATCCCGATGATCTCTCTCGGCGGCTTGCTCGTGTGAAAGACCATCCCGGCGCAAAGCTGGTGGTCGTGGAAGGCATCTATTCCATGACGGGGAACGTCGCGCCGATGCGCGAATTCGCCGACGTCAAAAAAGAGCATGGCGCCTGGCTCCTGGCCGACGAAGCCCATTCTTTCGGCGTTCTGGGCGCCCATGGCCGTGGCGCCGCCGAGCTTTTCGACTGCGAAGCGGATGTGGATTTTGTCGTCGGGACGTTCTCGAAAAGTCTGGGCACGGTCGGCGGTTATTGCGTCTCCAACCACCCCGGCATCGAACTGATCCGCCTCTGTTCACGCCCCTACATGTTCACGGCCTCGCTCCCTCCGGAGATCATCGCGGCAACTCTGGCGTCCCTGACCGAAATGGAAGCGCGCCCTGAGTTGCGCACCACGTTGATGGAGAACGCTCACCATTTGAACCATGGTCTGCATGCGCTGGGACTTCGGGCCAGCCCCCATGTCAGCCCCGTCGTCGCCGTGACGCTGGGCGCGGTGGACCAGGCGATCCGCTTCTGGAACCGCCTCCTCGAATGTGGCGTTTACGTCAATCTTTCACTGCCGCCCGCGACTCCGGATGACAACCCCCTCCTCAGATGCTCGGTCATGGCCGCTCACACGCCGGCGGAAATCGACCGTGCGCTGGACGCTTTCGGCAAGGTGGCTCAGGAACTCGGACTCTAAGAGTCATCGCGAGCGGCCGGTCGCGAAATGATCGGGATGTTTTTGTTCAGTCCCGTTTGAAAACCGAACGGGCACGCCACAGCAGAACTGGCAGGCACAGGATGGGATGCGCTGCCTCGAAGGAGGTGAGGCGCAGATCCAGTCCGTTATGCCGCTGGATTTTCCAGGCCAGATAACGTGCCCCACCATCAAACGTGAATGCCGCCTTCAACAGCCGCGCCGCATTGAGCCAGCGTCCGGTTTGCGCCAGCCGCTTCCAGCGCCGCCGCCCGTCGCGGCGCGTCCTTGTTGAGAGTTGCGGTGCCAGCGTATGCCCGCGTCGCGTGAACGCAAGCCCCTGCGCCGCCCATGCGAGGGGCAGGATGGAGGCATAACGCTCTGCCTGATCCTCCATGATGACTTTGCCCCGCCCTGCGCTTTCAGCGCGAAGCTCCGCGCGATAGGTCGCCGAAAAAAGACTTTCCCACCAGCCTGCTGCATCCATAGGGTCAGTGCCGAGTCGGGCGGCCCAGCCTGCCGCGGTCATGACGCATCGACGTACCGAATGCAGAAGAGCATCCGCCGCATCGGGATCGCGCACCCAGACAAGCCGACAGGGCTGCGCGAAACGCGCCCAGATGGTGGTGTCAAAGGTCGAAGGGAGGGCGCGCGCCCGAAACTGGGCGCTCGACATGACGGCCACTTTCGCCCGCAGGATCTGATTCCCGACGCGACGTTCGACGTAGCGGACGTTGGGGGGCAACCAGAAATTCGCGAGGCGCGCCAATGGGGATTGCGGCCAGTCGGCGAACGTGTCGACGATCACGTAAAAATCGAAGAGTCCGTCTCCGTCAAACTTGCGCAGGCCCGAACCGTAAAAAATTACCCCCAGGGGACGATACTCGCCAATCATGCCCGCGACAAAGGCGGTGATGCGAGGGTCGGAAGTTTGCGTAAGTTCCGCACTCAGGAAACGGTCGAGGGCATCCATCATTATTTTCGCCGTCAGTCCTGGAGAAAAATAAACTCAGGTCCCGGCGCAATGACGATCGTCTCTCCCGGTCCCGGCGAAATCTGTTCCCCATCGATGACGAAATCACTGGTGGTCCGAAGCACGACCTTATCCACACAACCGCTCCGGTAATCCGGATGCGCGCGAAGCCAGTCCGGCGCGCGACCGCGCAACAGCGCCCATGTCGCCTGAACAAGACGACGGGGATGATCGGCCACATCGAGAAAATGTATGCCGTCAAGCGGGTCGCCCGGCCGGCGCCAAAATGGCCAGATGCCACGCTCCAGATGACGCAATCCTGTCGCGAGAAACAGAAAGCTGCGTTTATGGGCGATACGCTCGCCTCCGGCGTCGAGGACGATTTCATCGCCGTTAAACCAATGTTCGCGATAGCCACGAAATATCAGGGCACCAAAAGCCCCGATGAATGTCGCGATAACGCCGAGCTCATGAGGCGCATATCGAAGTACGGTCGGTGAATGCGCGATCGCAATCGCCCGAGCGTATCCGGTGGAGCCGTGAAACATCCCGAGGCGCTCGGGCTGGGAGCCGTCAGGCCATGACACCAGCAGGGGGCGACGCGGCGCATGCGAGAGCTTTTCAGGATTATCCAACAAGAGGCGCAACGCCGCGGGGCCGCGCTGGCGGAAGCCCAGATCCCCCGCGATCAGATTAGTGTTGCCCGAAGGAAAAATCGCGAGACTCGGCAAGGCATTTTTGGGGTAAGCATGATGAATCGCCGTCATGACGTCGCTGACGGTTCCATCTCCACCGCTAATGCAGATCGTATCGATCCCGCGATCGGCCAGTTTCCGGACCTCATCGTACATGCCCGGTCGTGAGCGAGGCTCCAGAAAATTTTCGCCGAGGGCAGCACGGGCCATATCGATGAATTCAGGGCCGTCGCGCCGGTTACGACGGCTGAGCGGATTATGGATCAGGGCAAGACGCAAGGAATCGTCATTTCGGTCTTCGATGGATTGAGAAGCACACCGGAGCATGCGCGGTCCGGGCGCCATAGCATGACTGGAACGTGACAGCCAGAAAGGCCTTGCACGTCGCCATTCAACCGTTCCCCGAGACAGCCACCTTGTAATCCGATACTAGACAAAGCCATGTCTGATTCCTGCAGCGATATCGTTCATCTCGCGCATCTCTCCGATGTGCATCTCCCGCCGCCACCGCGCATCGCGGCCCGAGATCTGATCAACAAGCGCATTCTGAGCCTGATGCTGTGGAACGCCCGACGCCGCCATGTTCATCTCGCGAGCCTTGGCGACGCCGTGGTGGCCGATATCGCGTCATGCAAACCGGACGTCATTGCTGTGACGGGAGATCTCACGAATTTCGGACTTCCGGTCGAAATCGAGAGCGGCGCCCGCTGGCTGGCCGGACTTCCGGCCCCATCGGTGATCGTCCCTGGCAATCATGACCGCATGACGAACCTGCCATGGGCCGACGGTCTTGCCCAGTGGGCTCCGTGGATGGCAGCGTCGCCAGGTCAATTCCCCTATGTGAGAAGAGTCGGGCCGGTTTGCCTGATCGGCGTGAACAGCGCAATCGCAAGCCCGCCTTTCATGGCCTACGGACGGGTAGGGCAAAGGCAGGGCGAGCGGTTGCACGCGATCCTGTCCCGGACCCGCGGCTCGTATCGGGTCGTACTCATTCATCACCCGCCACGCGCGGGACTCGTCAAACCCCGCAAATCCCTGCTGGACTCTTACAAGATCAGTGGAATCCTGCAGTCCGCCGGCGCGGAAATGGTGCTGCACGGACATTCGCACGATGCGACAATGACCACCGTTCCGGGCACGGATATCCCGCTCATCGGAGTGGCGTCGTCTTCCCTGCGCTCAAGCCTTCCCCTTCGTCAGGCGGGCTGGAACGATTTCTCCATCTCTCCGATCTCGAAAGGCTGGGATGTCACTCTCATCCGCCGACAGATCGACGCAGAAGGGCGGCATAACGTTCTGAGCGAACACAGGTGGCAGCGTCACTCATGATGCGCAAACGGCTGCCGACGCTGGACCGATACCTGCTGACGCAACTTATCCCCCCCTTCGTCATCGCACTTGGAGCCGTTCTGCTTGCCCTTCTGCTTGAACGCCTCATGGTGCTGTTCAACGATCTTGCCGCGACGGGCAGTTCGCTCGCCACTTTCATCGGTCTTCTGACGGATCTCCTGCCTCATTACATGGGCCTGGCCCTCCCCGCCGCCCTGTGCGTCAGCGTATTCCAGATCGCCCGGAGAATGAGCGAGAACAACGAAATCGACGCTTTGATGGCTGCGGGAGTCTCTCTGCTGAGAATTGCGCGCCCTTTCATGCAGACCGGTCTCGCCCTCGGCGCCATGAGCGTCCTTCTCTACGGCTACATCCAGCCCGTGGCCCGATACGACTATCGCGCGGGCTTTTATTTCGCTGCTCATACGGGATGGGCGCCTCATCTTCAGGCAGGGATGTTCGCCGCCACCGCCGACGGAGCGGTCCTGACCGCGGATGCGGTTTCGCACCGCGGCACGGTCCTGCATCGTGTGTTTATCCGCGAACAGGAAAAAAACGGAGTTGTCCGCATTATTACGGCGAAACGGGGCCTCCTCACCGTCGCGCCGGGGAAACGCGCGACACGCCTTGACCTCTGGAACGGCATGATCCTGACCGATCCCGGGCCGGGTTCGCTTCACGACCCTTCCCAGACTTATTTTGCCCACAGCGACAGACTGATTCTGCCGAAGGCCGCCGCAGCGAAATTCCGCAAACGCGGCATGGACCAGCGCGAGCTGACGTTGCTCGAACTGGTGAAATATCTTTGCCATCCGTCCAGTACGCCCCCTGACATCGGCCAGAACGACGTCCGGGCCGAACTCAATTTTCGCCTGGCTCGCGCGCTCGCGATACCATTTATTCCTGCCCTCGCCGTCGCCCTGGCCATGGGCGCGAAGCGCCGCCGTCCAGTTGTGGGTCTGATTGCGCTGGCGCTCGTTCTGGTCGGTTTTGATCATCTCTTACAGTTCGGAAATGGGCTCGTCTCCCAGCGGGGCATATCCGCACTTCTGGCAATCTGGATGCCTGAACTGATCTTCTGTGCGATATGTGTAAGCGCCATTCACCGGCGTTCACGCGGCTCGTGGCTGCGCCGCAGACTGGTTCGACCGACATGACCCAGGCACATCGCCCGCCCCGCCGCGTTCTGCTGATGGCCTTCTCGCAAGGTCTTCTCGGACGCGTCCTGCTCTGCACCTTCGTGCTGTCCGCCCTGATGGAAATTCTCTCACTGCTGGAGCAGACGACACTCATCCTCGGGCGTCATCTCGGCCTGAAGGGTGTCCTGACCTACGCGATTCTGCATTTCCCCGCGATCGTCCTCCAGGCCATTCCGCTCAGCGTGATGATGGGCGCGTTGTTCCTTCTCATGCAGATGACGCTCAACAGCGAAGTCGCGAGCCTCCGGGCTGCCGGTCTGTCCACCGTGCGGCTCTACCTGCTGATGCTGCCCGCGACGCTGGTCGTGGGAATGATCGCCATGGCTCTTCATGAATTCGCGGCCCCGCAGGCGGAACTCCAGCTCGCCCGATGGTGGAGCCAGACGGATCGACACCCGCAGGATGATACACGCGCCTTCTGGTTCCACAGCCGGACCGACATCGTCCATGTCGGAGCTTTTGGCCGGGGTGGGCGCGATCTCTATAGTCTCGCCCTTTTCCAGCGCAATGCCGACGGTCTTCTGATCGGCACGGCAACCGCAGAAACGGCGAACTATGAAAAAG
Source organism: Brytella acorum (assembly GCF_029309905.1). Classification (GTDB taxonomy): domain Bacteria; phylum Pseudomonadota; class Alphaproteobacteria; order Acetobacterales; family Acetobacteraceae; genus Brytella; species Brytella acorum. The sequence goes on along the minus strand of NZ_JARBJP010000001.1, from coordinate 735,810 downwards.
GCGAATGGCACGTCCACAACATGCGCTGGCTGAGCCCCCAGCCCAACAAAGTTGTCGTAAAGGTCACGGGCGACCACACCATCGGACAGGCGGGAGTTACACCCGACGACATCCTGGTGATGTCCCAGAGCTATCCCATTCTGAGCACCCGCAAGATCAACGCCATTCTGCATCACGGTGCGGCCGCGAGCCTTCCCAAAGCGGCCTATCGTATGGCTCTTTTCCTGCCTTACATCATTCCGCTGAATTTGTGCGTCATGCTTCTCCTGGCGCTTCCAGTGGTCTATATCCCTCCTCGGACTGGCACGCGCAGCTTGATGCCGGTAGCCGCACTTGGCGCGGGATTTGGGTTTATCGTCCTTCAGGGGCTCATCCAGGCGCTTGGCAACGCCGGGACCCTGCCCGCCGTTCCCGCGATCGTTGCCGCGCCGATCATGGCGATCATGTTCGGGATCGCGTGGCTGCTGAAGATGGAAGAACGATGAACCAGAAACGCCCTAGCCTACGACAGATGTGGAATGAGAGAGCCTCTCTGCAGACCGGTCGCAGTTTCGATCTCGGCAAGATGGACCTACGTCAACTGTGGATGGCGTACCTGACATACCCGACGATCCTGTTCTATTTCGCCCTGATCGTCATATGCGCGCTGGCGACATTCCATTTCCGCCCGTCTCTTCCGCATGTCGTCATTCCGGCCCTCGCCGTCGTCGTCGTTTATCCCCTGGCCTGGTACCTCATTCATCGATTCATTCTTCACGGACGCTGGCTTTATCGTAATCCCGTGACCGCATCGCTATGGAAGCGGGTCCATTTCGATCACCACCAGGACCCCCACCTGCTCGATGTCCTGTTCGGATCGCCTCTGAACACCGTTCCCACCATCGGCATCATCGTCTTTCCGATCGGCTACGCCATCGGCGGCTGGGGCGGCGCGTTCGCAGCCGCGACGACCGGTCTCGTAACGACATGCGTGTACGAGTTCTTTCACTGCATTCAGCACCTGGCTTACAAGCCACGCTGGAAGTGGGTGTCCCACATCAAGCAGTTGCATGTTCTGCACCATTTTCACGACGAAAACGGCAATTACGGCATCACGAACTACATGGCCGACCGTGTCTTTGGCAGCTTCTACGAGAACTCCCGTGCCCGTCCCCGCAGCGCCCATGTCTTCAATCTGGGTTACACCGTAGAGGAAGCCCGACGCTACCCGTGGGTTATGGAGCAAACCGGCTCGCCGCCGCGGGATCGCCCCGAAACGGCTCGCGAAAGCGCCCGGGACAACACGCGAAAGTCCGCATGACACTACCCGTTCTCATCCTGGCAGGATCACGCGACGGCGCGCGTGATCCTCTGGCCCTGCACGGTAAGGTCGCCCATAAGGCCCTTCTGCCCGTCGGCGGTCAGCCGATGCTCGCCCGCGTTCTCGCGACCCTTGAAGCCACGCAGGGACTCGGTCCTTTCTATGTGAGCATCGAAGACCCGCAAGCCGTCGCTCCATTGCTGGGCGAAGCAAAGGTTCTGCCAACAGCATCCGGACCGAGCGGAAGCGTGGCGCTCGCGCTGGAAAGCCTGGGCACGCCCCTTTTGATGACGACGGCCGACCACCCCCTCCTGCGTTCCGCATGGATCCATGAATTTCTGGAGGCGGCCACGAACGCCCAGGGGACACATTCGTGCGACCTCGCCGTGGGCGTCGCGTCGCGGACCGTGATCGAGCGCGATGTGCCAGGCACGAAACGCACATATATCCACCTGCGCGACCTCACGTTTTCCGGTTGCAATCTGTTCTGGTTCGGCACTCCTCGTGCCGCTGAGGTCGTGCGCCTGTGGCGCAATCTCGAACGCAATCGCAAACGTCCATGGCGCATGGCTGCAACACTCGGTTACGGCACGTTGTTCCGGGCCCTGACGGGCCGCCTCACATCGGACAGCCTGTGCAAACGCATCCGCCAGCTGACGGGCGCCCGCGTCCGCCTCATCCCTTTGTCAGACGGGCGCGCCGCCGTCGACGTCGATAAACCGTCTGACCTCGCCCTGGCTGAAAAACTGCTCGCGTCCTGACGACGCTCCTTCCGGGACCACCCCGTGGTCTGGACCGCGCATACGCGACCGGGCTTTTCCTAAGGACGATCAGTCCGCGCTGAAGAGACGCGTTGAACGCAGCTGCGTGAGACTGCCGGACATGGTGAAATCCATCATGATGAGAATGAACGACGCGCCCAGAAACAGTGCGTAAAACATCCAGGCATTCGCATTTTTCTCAAAGCGGATCGCCAGTGCGAAACAGACAAGCGAAATAAGCTGGAGCGCAAACGCACCCCGTTCTTCCATATGCCCGGCCACAAGTCCGATCAGAAAGCAGAACCCGCCGACACAGGCACAGCTCAGGGCCTTGTCGGCCATGACGACCGTTTTGATACGTGCGAAAACCGGATGGGTGGGTTCCTGCATCATGTGTCGCTTTTTCCTTTTCCGGACCTTCTTGAGAGGTTCCACGCGCATGCGGCCGAGCGCCACGCATAACTCCGCGCATACGAACGACATATTTGAGAGATCCTTTGCCTATAAAACGCGCGTGAAACGCATTCAAGAAGCGAAGGATGACTTTCCCGGTCTGCCGCAAGACGACATCCGGTTCCGAATTGTGCATAAGAGACGCCATGCAACTCCTTTTGCCGGACGTTCAGATCCAGATCCGCAGAGCCACCCTGGCGCTGTGCCGTACACTGGCCTGGGCACCTGTCAACGAATTCACGCTCACAACGGCCAGCAGACGAGCGGACATCATGGCGCTGTGTCAGGACGACAGCTTCGCCTGTATCGAAATCAAATCCGGTCCTCGTGACTTTCTGTCCGACCTGAAATGGCCAGAGTATCGCGTGTGGTGCGACCGGCTCTATTTCGCTGTCAGCGAGGATTTTCCGCTGTCTCTGCTTCCCGACGATGTCGGAATCATCGTCGCGGCTGTCGGCAATCTTTCGTCGGGCATCATAGGCGAATGCGCTATCGTCCGCGAGGCGACGGAAACGCGACTGGCCCCTGCCCGGCGCCGCACGCTGACAAGGAATTTTGCCCGCACGGCCGCGTTGCGTTTATCCGGCCTTGAAGATCCGGCCATTACGGCTTCCCTGCGCGCGACGCTGCGTGCCGATTGAAGGAGAACCTCCCATGACCTCCGCCACCCCTATCGACGATCGCATGATCGCCCGCCGTCTGGCCGCCGCGCGCGCCATCGCTGAAGACGCCGCCGCACTGGCCATGGCCATGCGCCCCCCACCGGGCGGCCCCACTGGAACGACCAAGGGCATGCAGGACTATCTGACGGAAACGGATGGTGCGGTCGAAAAACTGATCGCCGAGCGCCTTAACGCCCTTTACCCTGAAGACGGGTTCATGGGTGAGGAAGCCGGCAGTCGGCGCAGCGGAACCCTCACATGGGTCGTCGATCCGATCGACGGCACGTCGAACTACGCGCGCGGCCGCGAACGGTGGTGCATCTCGATTGGCCTCATGCATGGAAAGCTTCCCGTTGCCGGCGTCATTCACGCCCCGGCCCTGCATGAAATCTATACGGCCCAGCGCGGACACGGAGCATTCCTGAACGGAAAGCGCATCAAGGCCTCGGACATCGCCGATACCCGCACTGCCATGGTGGAAATGGGCTGGAGTCCCAAAGTGACGCCGGACGTCTATGCGAAGCATATGCGGGCCTTCATGAGCCTGGGTGTGATGCCGCGCTCATGCGGGTCGGGCGCTCTGGCGATTGCAGATGTCGCATGCGGTCGGCAGGAAGCCTATCTCGAACTGGTCATCAATCTGTGGGACGTCGCTGCGGGAATGGTCCTGCTGCACGAGGCGGGGGCCGTCACGTCTCCCTTCCTGGAGATCGGTGGCCTGACGGGAGGCGCCCTTCTCTTCACGGCTGCGCCAGCCATCGCCGGAGAACTCGCGCGCGCCGCGGAAGTGGCTCTGGATTGAAACCGCGCTTCATCATTCAAACATAATCCGCCGCTAACCTTCGTTCCCGCAACCTATCCCTATGACATGACGGAGCCCGTTTTCATGCCGCTGACCTGCCACAGGCTTCGCTTCGGGCTCACCGCCCTGCTGGCTATCGCGCCGCTGCTTATCGCACCAGGGAGTCACGCCGCCACCAGCCAGCAGTCGCTGATTGATCGCGCCACGCTGGCGGTTCAGGACATTTTCCAGAATACAACGGCGCAATCGTCCGTTCAGAAATATCTGGCGAAATCGCGGGCCGTCCTGATCTGCCCGTCTATCTTCCGCATGTCGTTTGGAATCGGCGGCTCGGGTGGCGGTTGCCTCCTGCTTTCGCGAGATGCACGAGGCTCCTGGTCCGACCCGGCATTCTACACGCTCAGCTCCGGCTCAATCGGCATCCAGTTCGGCATGGAAGACTCCGAGATGATGCTCTTCGTCATGTCGGATCGTGGACTCCAGGCTCTTCTCGACAGCCAGTTCAAATTCAACGCCGGTGCGTCGGCGTCCTTCGCAACGGTCGGAACCGGCTTTGAAGACAGCACCGCAGGCGTAAGCAATACGGATATCCTCGCCATTCAGAAATCCAAGGGACTGTTCGCCGGCGCCTCCCTCGGCGGCTCGAAACTGACCGTCAACAGCGCCGCCAACCGCAGTTACTACAACCAGACGGTCGGGCCGGAAGACATCGTGGTCACGATGCGCGTCAACAATCCCGGCGCTGACCCTCTGCGGAGCATCCTGACGCGTGTCGCGATCACGCCAGTCGCGACCTCTTCCGTGCCTGCCGTGTCTCCAACGACCTCCGGAAACTCCGTCTCGGGCAGTCCGTATCCTGCCAATTACGACAGCCGCAAGTCCTACAGCAGCCAGGTCGGCGGCCGCGCCGTCCAGAGCGAAACGCTGAGTTCCCCCCGTTGAGCCCCTTCCACTGATACAACGATGTCGCCGCTTCAGCAGTGGCGACCATCAGATCCAATGCGTATTTCTGGCCTGCAACGACACCGACGCAGATGTGTAGTGGCGTCCGTTTCCTGAAACGCCAAATTCGTTTCATAAGGATGAGGAGCCGCTTCACCTGCGGCGATCATCCAGGAAAGGGAACGGAAGTCCATGCTGTGGTCCGATGCCAGAGCGACGGCTTCCGATGGGACGCATGCCTGATTGTTTTACCCGCATTGCCTTCGGACTCGGTCTCTTCGCTCTCTCGACGCTGCCCGCCAGAGCCGAGACGCCGACGTCGATCGTTAAGCAAGCCCCTTCTTCCGCCTGGCAGGAAATCCAGTCGCAGGATCTGCTTGTCCTCACGCTCTACAATAACCGTGTGGTGGTGATCCAGCTGGCTCCCGCTTTTGCGCCGCGGCATGTCCAGAACATCGTTGCCCTCAGCAAAGCCCGATGGTGGGATGGCGGGGATATTACGCGCGTTCAGGATGGCTACGTGACCCAGTGGGCTGGAAATCCAAGCCGCAAAGCCCTTCCCGCAACTGTGGAGGCCGTGCTTCCACCGGAATATGAACGCTCGGATACCGGCCTCTCACTGACCCCGCTGAACCGTCCCGACGCGTATGCGGCGCAGACCGGGTTTACCTCGGGTTGGCCTGTGGGCACGGACGGCCACACCGTCTGGCTGGCCCATTGTTACGGCATGGTCGGCGCGGGCCGCGACATGCCGCCGAACACCGGCGATGGCACCGAACTTTACACGGTCATCGGGCAGGCACCCCGTCAACTCGATCGTAATATCGCGCTCGTCGGCCGGGTTCTGAGTGGGATGGACGCGCTGACCGCCCTACCGCGCGGCACGGGTGACATGGGCTTCTATCGAACACCCGCCGAGTTCACATCGATCCAAAGTGCCCGGCTGGCGATTGATCTGCCTTCCTCGGCCCGTCCTCGCTTCGAGGTCATGAAAACCGATAGCCCGAGTTTCATTCAATATCTTCATGCGCGGGCCAACCGGACGGACCCGTTTTACGTCCGTCCTGCGGGAGGTGTTGACGTCTGCAATGCCCCGGTACCGACGCGCCCATCCAGCCAAAACTGAAAAGCCGACAGCCATGGCCAAACTTTCCCCAGCGGGATTTCGCCGGATCGAAATTACGGACCCCGTTCAGCACGCACGGATCGACGTGGCTCTATTTTATCCGGCGGAAGACCGCACCGCACCGACCCCGTACGGCCCGTACGTGATTGAAGTCGCGTCGGACGCTCCGATCGCGGCGAACGGATGCCCTCTCGTCGTGGTTTCACACGGAAATGGCGGCTTTCCGGAGGCGCATCGCGACCTCGGCCTCCACCTTGCACGCAACGGCATGATGGCAGCTCTCGTGCGGCACCCGGGAAACACGACCGGTGATAACGGCCTGGCCGGAACGATCGACTGTCTCGAAAACAGACCGCGGCACCTCGATCTCGTCCTTAACGCCTTGCTGGCCGATACAGACATCGGCGCCCACGCCGACCGCGAAAAAATCGCTCTCGCTGGCCATTCTCTTGGCGCTTACACGGCGCTCGCTCTCGCTGGCGGCGTGCCGGTCACAAGCGAGAGAGAAACGGGCGACGCGTCACCCGCAGCCGTCCAAGTCCCCCACCGGGATGATATCCGCGCTCTGATCCTGATGGCTCCGGCGACATTCTGGTATCGTGAATCCGAAGCGCTCAAGGCCATAAAAGCACCCGTTTTCATGAGAACGGGAGAAAAGGACACCATCACGCCTCAATGGCACGCCGACATCATCCGCCACGGATTACGGCCTGGAATCCCGATGAACGACGCCATCGTACCCGGTGCCGGGCATTTTTCCTTCATGAGTCCCTTTCCTCCGGAACGCACCTCACCCGGCCTTCCGCCGTCTCAAGACCCGCTTGGATTCGACCGGCGCGCTTTTCTCAGGAGTTTGAACGACGAGATCGTCGACAACCTCCGGAACATCTTCGACCGTCCCGCTAGTACTGACAGACTCTGACGTCAGAAGCTTCTCGCGCTTCAGCACTTCCATCACGTGTCGTATACGATCGCCATAGGTATGCTGGGCCAAAGTCCGGGCCTGGGCGCGTTTCACCATGTCCAGACGCGCCTGTGCGTCATCGATGTAACGCGCCACAAGTCCGTCGAAATCCCGTTTATTCGAGAAAACGGGAATTTCGTCGGCGTTGTAATAACGTCTCAGCTCATACGTGTCTTCGTGAAAGACCTGAAACGCGCCCGCAGCAGCGGCTTCGAAAGTGCGTGGTCCCGGCGTGGAAGGAGCAATCATGAAGCGCTTGTTTTCAAAGCTGAGCGATCGGCCGAGATTGAGAACAATCTTCGCGCGCCGATACAGCTCGATCAGTTGCCCCTTCTCGATGCGGGCATCCGAAAAACCAATACCGAACTCTCCCCAGCCCGGGCCGACGATACGGATATTCAGCTTTGAAAGCGTGGGAAGCAGCCCGCGCACGACATCCTTGCGGCTGGTAAATGCGACACCGCAAAACAGGACGTCGATGTTCTTTTCAACCGTCTCGTCGATTTCCGCATAATGGAGCTTCCTGCTGGCCGCGAGGGGCAGATGGAAGACACGTTCGCGCTGGTAAAAGTTATGTCCCCAGCGATCGCAGGAAAACACGACGTCGAAATCATCGCTGATGCGATAATTAGCATCCTGCTCGTAAGGATCTTCGGTCGCCCAGAATACGGTCGCCGCCCCTATCTTGCGCGCTTCTCGACATACCTCGCCGAAATAGGTGCTCTCTGGCAGATAGGACCCGATGGCAAACACAATCGTAGGCTTGAGCCGGGAAATGGAAGCCGCGGCGCCGCTGATATGGACGGCTGTAACATTGTCGTCGCCAAGGCATTCGGCCCAGCCATCCATGATGGACTCACGAATCTGGCGATTGGCCTGGGATTCGTAACGGCCACCACTGCAAACAAGCACACGCTGCGCTCCGGTCGTTCCTGCCATCGCTGATCCGCTCTCACCCGTTTGCAACATTCTTCACCCACTCAAGAATTGGTCCCGTCGGGACACTTCGTAAAATCCATCCCGGATCCCGGTTCCATGTTCCGGTCCCGCTATGACACCACAGATGCCTTCAGGATGTCGTCCAGTCTTTCACGAAAAACCCCGGGATCCGCATCACGCGTCACTGCGATCAACGCGTTGGTCTTCACCCGATCCCATAAAAGCTCATCGCAATAGAGCAACGCCATCTGACGGGCGAATCCTTCCGGATCGTCACTGGATGCTGCGAGCAGCGCCTCTTCATCGCGCCAGCCGACCTGACGAGCGATCAACTCCGTGGTGACGATGGGGAGTCCGTTCGCGGCCGCTTCATGCACTTTGAACGGGAGGCCACCAGCGAAGCGCGTCGGCGCCACAAACACACGGTGCGTATCGTAGAGAGCCGTCAGGTCATGCTGCGGACCGACATAGCGGATGCGCGAAGCATGACCGAAAATACTCATATCCACATCTTTCGCCACGAATCCGGCGACCGTAATCGCGACGTCGGGCGGCAGAAGGGCGTCGAGATGAGGCAACACATCATGGACCAGCCAATGAAGCGCGTCATAATTGGGAGAATCCCGATCATGGATCGCACCGACGATGAGAAAATTCTTACGATCCGCAAGGTCCTGCGTGACGGAACGCGGGCGCAGAGCGTGGCCCAGAACCCTGACATGACCATAGCCTGCCCGGCGGATCAGGGTCGCGTCGTGGTCGGTCACCGCCACGATCGCCTGGCTGTCTCGCGCGGGCTCCAGCTCCTCCACAAGAGCTTTGTCAAAATCTTCCGGCAACGGGAGACCGAGCACGCGCGCACGTTCAAAGTTTCTCGGTGTCGCGACCACTTCCGTATCGAGAATGGCTCCGCCGGAAGGCAGATAACGGCCGGCCTCGTTCAGATATGGAGCCAGACGAGCCATATTGTGTGTTCGCCAACCCAGACGAGATCGTAATATCCGGCGCGTTCCTCCAGAAAGGCGGGCAGATCCGCGAGGCTGGCGTCCCACATGAGTTCCACATCGTCCGGAAACACGCCAAAGCGGTCGGCCGCCGCAACCTCGTATCTCGATACCGGAAACACCGTGACCTGATAGCCAAGAGCGGACATCGCACCGACAACATCAAACGAACGCACATATCCCGAGCCGAGCCTCGGGAGTGGAACGCGGTCTTCCAGGTACAGCACCCTGCGGCGCTGGTCCCGGGCTTCCCGTCCGAGGATGGCATTCCGAACATGCGCGGGCAGTTGACGGCGCAGAAACGTCTTGTGCGTTTCTCCAAAAAGCCGGTGATTGGCCTTGATCATCGCCTGGGAACGCGCCGTTCCGGAACTTCCGAATTCCAGATGTTCGACCACGACGCTCGGATCATAGACGATGCGAAACCCTGCTTCCACGATCCTGAGGCACAGGTCCGTGTCCTCGAAATAGGCTGGGCGATACCGCGGGTCGAAGCCGCCCAGTCGTTTCAGAAGATCCTTGCGCACCAGCAGGAACGCGGCGGAACTGTAGTCGACATCTCGTGTAAAATTGGCTTCCGCGATGTTGGGATCGTCTTCGCGACGATATCCATAGGTTGCCCCATCGCGCCAGATGATGGAACCGGCCTCCTGCAAAGCCATGTTCGTCCGCACGAGTTTCGCACCGACGGCACCTGTCCGCGAACACGCGTTCATACGTCTGATCGCATTCGCAAGGGCCATGGGATACAGGCGTACGTCGTTGTTCAGATACAGGACATATGGCGCTTGTGCGTGGTTCAACCCGGCATTCGCACCATCGAGAAACCCAATGTTGGTTCGAAAACGGAGCATCTGCGCGCCGCGAACCATGCGCTCGATATGACGAGTCAGGTCCGTTGAGCCTGAGTCCACGACGATCAGTTCGATCGCCCCACGATACGTGGAACGCAGCGATGCAAGCGTCTGCATCGTGAGAGCAATCTGATCGTGAACCACGACGATCACGCTCACGTCCGGAACACCGACAAAAGAAAAATCAAGCGGACGATGCATGAATGCAGGCACAAGGGCGCAAGCATCTCTTACGAATCGCTCGCGCGTCTGTTCTTCGTTTGGTCTCGTGACACTCACATCGAGACGCGGACCTTCCGTTTTCGCCCTCACCCAATGCGTGAACGCGGTCTGCTCCGAAGCCATGCGGAGATCGGCCGCGACGAGGGGATGAGCCGCATAACCCTTCAGGTCGAGCCCCTGCCGTGGCGCGCGCCTCTCTTTCGCGCCAAACGTCACAAAATGGGCGCAGGCGTTCCGGAAATGACCATGCTCGAGGCTGGGGCCAAGATCGGGATGCAATGTCAGGTAGTCGCTTTCGCTGAACCATTCCTGCGGATCGAAAGCTCTCGGGGTATCGTTTGTCAGATAGTGATGTAGTGCGGAACGATAACGGCCTGCGGTGATCTCCCGTGCCACATGCGGATAACGGGCAAGATACCACACCGGGTCGAAAAACCAGGATACACGCCCCTGGTCACTGTGGACGCTATCGAGCCCCAGGTAAATTCCGAAGACGTTCTGCCCCTCCACGCCAATATTCAGACGCCGCAGCAGCAGGGTCGCACACTCCGGATCGTAAAACGGATGACCGGAGAGAAATGCATCCTGACCAATGGTCAAAAAATGATCGTAACCATTAGCCAGCCCCGCGGCTGCCAGGATCGACTGCGAAACCGCGGGATACGTCCGTCGATAATGTATTTCATCAAACAGCCAGTGCGGCGAGTGATCGACATAACCTTCGCTTTGATAGTGTACAAATCCCGACTCAAAGCTTCCAGCACAAATGGATTTGTAAACGGCAGGATATTTCTGACGATACCATTCTTCATCAAAATAAGCGTTCGGCGAATGACCGTTCAGACGACCCGTTTCAAGATAATAAGCTTCGATAACGGCTGCGTCGGTTCCCCCTGCCGCAACAGCCACTTCTGGATACGCCCTCAGATACCATCCGGCATCAAAACGGCTCCAGAGCGGCGTTTCTGCTGATGGAATATCAGCCTGCGGCATACAAGCGCCTTCTCACGTCCAAGGTGCCGGTCTCGAACATCAGGCAAAAGCCTTTTTACCGAGGAGAGCCGAGACCCGCTCGCTCATCTCCACGGAGACATCCACATGCTCGATGGACACCATCACACCGCTTCGGGTGGTGATACCAAAATTCGTGAGGACGACCCCGATGACTTCACCCACCACATTGACGATACAGACGCGATAACTCCCATCCATCGTACGGGCATAACCGGAGCCGAGCCGCAAATTGCCGGAAAAACCCGACATCAGGGGCGCCCCCAGATGGACTTTGCGTACATCGGCGCGCGCAAGCCTATGCATGGCGAAAAGAAAGACCTCCTCGTTCACATCGGAAACACAGGCGATGTAAAGCTGTCCCGACCCTGTCGCCCCGGGCATGAAAGCCCATCCCCCGACCGGAATATCCGTTTCAGGTTCACAGGCACCTGTCGTGACCGGCTCCTGTCCGAGGCGGTCAAGATACCATTCGACAGAGGCTCTATCCTCCCGTCGCAAACCCGATTGCGCGATCCGTGCGAGCTTCACCTCACGAAGAATACCGTCCTCATGGATGACACGGGAGAAGCCGGTCATGATGGTCTGGTTGGATGGGGGGCTCCGACGAAGAGCCACCACCGCACCGCCCGTCACGTCGATCTCGATGGTCGTGAGCTGAAATGTACCCTGGCCGTTCACGACGTTGACGAGGCCAACCCGATAACTGCCCTCGCACCATTTTCCCCGCAACGCCACTTCACAGTTAAAACCGGAACGACGCGGCGCATCCGGGAACAGGGAGACGATATCGCCACGCAGTTCCCGCGTACACTCAATGAAGATGACCGGACGATCGGGAGCACCGATAAGCGTTACATACATGGTTCCGCTGCCACGCACGCCGGGTACAAAATACCAGCCACGCAAGTGAAAGCTCTGCGCTCCGGGGAATTCGTCGTCCGTACCCTCGGCGAGAATAAAATTGCAGACGTCATCAACGTAGCATTCACCGCCCTGAATATCGATCCAGTCTTCCGGGACCTCGGGAAGTTCGATGGAGAGGTCGCGGATCGTCGGAGGATCGAAAATATGACGCGGAGGCGCCTGATGCCGCCAGGACGCGTGCGGGATGAGATGGACCTGCCCGCTGTCGATCGCGAGTTCCGCGATGCCCAACTCCCGCACTGGCGCGACACTCTCATAGACGCGTTTCAGTTCCTCTCCGTATCTCTGCGCATTCGTCCAGAGATCGCTGGTGATATTCTCCATCATGCGGCGACGCATGGCATCCGACGATCTTAACAGTTCCAGCCGCTCGAGAACCGCGCTTGGACGTCCGATCGGAACCTCGAAACCGTTCACCCCATCGACAACCCGATCTCCCAGAGCCCCGACATCGGTAACGATCGGAATCAGGCCGTTCTGCCATGCTTCGGAGAGGGAAATGCAATATGTCTCGGGCCAGATCGAAAGATTGAGCGCCACATCGGCGATTTTTAGTGCTTCAATATCGCCTGCCGTATACCGACCGTAAGTTTTGACGTTCCGGCGGTTATAAGCTTTCAGAACTGCGTCATATTCAGGGTGAACATAACCAAAAATATGAAACTCAAAGTAATCAGGATGTGCGATATCGATCAGGCTTAGTATCGTATCAGCACCTTTGGTTCTCAGGAAATTCCCCACGATCGCGATCGCCAATGGACGATCACCCAATGGCTCAAAGCTTTTCCGGGTTACCGGGACTGTATTTTCCGGAGACGGAATACCCAGCGTCAAAGACTGCTTCTGATCCAAAATAGGATAAACCGTATGCGTCAGGTCATGAGAATGACGCGTTCCGAACAGGATCGCATCCACCGAATGCAGCATTTTCGACACAAAAGCCCGACGGGTTTCCTCGCATCCATACTCGATGTTTTCAGCCGCTTTCAGGACGACGTCCTGAGCGACAACTGACATCACCTCACCCTCGTTGTAACGCAATTCATGGTTCAGAAGATTATAGCGAGACGACACGAGCCAGAAGTCATGAGCGGAAAAAACTACTCCTGTACCGCATGCTTTTGCAATAATGGGCAAAGAGAGAGCATGATGACCAAGATGCTGAAAATGGACGATATCTATATTGTACTGGGAAATAGCGTTTGAGAACGCCATTTCCTCGGCACCGTCACACATCGCGTCCATCCAGCCCACTTCAGGCACATCGTAACGCTCGAGTTCCTGACCACTCGCACTCGTCAGACGGCAATGGACACCACGCCGCAACCAGTAAAAAAACTCGATTTCACGTCCAAGCAACGCGCATAACGTCTGTTGGTAGACTTCAACACCGCCCCATGCCTGTTCATGAATCGTGGAGTGCGTACACATCAGAATCCGCAGTCGCCGACGGCGAGGAGGCCGCGATAGGGATTGCTGGCGCCTGCCGAAATCGGCCCCACTGATCTCCGCGATCCGGCGCAGGCGATTTTCGTACAAATGATGCTCAAGAACGGATTTCTGTGCCCGATGCGCCGCGTCTTCCCGCGCCTGAGGATCGGACAACAGACGCGCAATGGCATCAACCACGCCCTTCATATCCCGTGCCAGAGCGACACCTGAGACATCTTCGAAATAGCGCGCATCCATGATTTCCGGCGCTTCGACGACCTGTGCCGTACCAGCGAGCGCCAATTCATAATAACGCGGACCCGGCGCCGTTGCCTGACTGATATCGCCATGACTCGCATAGTCACGGAACATCGTCAGGGTGATCGCGCTGGCATTGGCGAAATCAATGAATGCCTCATGACTCACCGGGCGCTGAATGGCGAGCGCGGCGATATCGTCAGGCAGAGGCGGAAGATATTCGTTGCCCGGACAGATAAGTTTCAGCCGAGCATCCGGAAAAGCCGCAATGACATGGCGCAGCGTCGCAACCCGATTGGGCCACATCGTGCCAGCGAAGAAAATATCGTAATCGAGTTCTGCGGATGTCTTGATTTTTCGCTCATGAATCGACTGGCTGGCCGCCAGCGGCAGATAATGGCCTTTGCCCAAATAGTAGGATGCGCATGAGGGATCGTTGGTAAAAACGAAATCGAAGAGAGACGCATTATCGACGTTGAAATCCCGCATGAAGGGATCTTCGAAGGTCCAGAGAATCATGGTCCGGAATGCAGGCCGGACCCGACGCAATAGTTGCGTATTAATCCGCTGACCATCGATACAGATCAGGGTGTCGTGCTCTCCCGAGGCCGCTACCTGCCCCAGGGACATATTATCCGCCACGACAACCTGATCTTTTCCGAAGAGGTTTCGCGCCGCCCTTTCGACCCCAAGAGTGAGGTAGGCATTCGGGTTATGCGTATAATTTGTGTTGTAAATAACAGCCATGCGTTCCCCCGATGATCCCCAGCTCTGGCGACATCTTTATTAATCATCAGTCAACAGGAATGTTATCGCACTTCCTGTAGGAGAGAAAGAGAGGCTTCCAGATTAAGACCCAAAGCTTTTATGACGGAGGCATGAGACTCGGGCATAAAAAAAAGGGAGCACTCTCGTGCCCCCTTTATTACATTTTGAAGTCAAACGACTTCAGGCATCGGTGGAACGACGACGGATCGCCGCGCCAAGGATGTCGCCCAGCGATGCGCCGCTATCGGACGAACCATATTCGTTGATGGCCTGCTTGTCTTCCTCGACCTCACGACCGCGGATTGTCAGCGCAAGCTTGCGAGCGGCACGATCGACGGAAACGACCTTCGCATCGACCTTTTCGCCAACAGCGAAACGCTCCGGACGCTGCTCGGCCTTGTCACGAGCAAGTTCTGCACGGCGGATGAAGCCGCTGAGAACGTCATCGACCTTGACTTCGATTCCGTTGCTCTGGACAGCCGTCACGACGCAGGTCACGACCGCGCCCTTCTGGACACGCGACAGGGCGTCGGCCGCCGGATCTTCCTGAAGCTGCTTGATGCCGAGAGAAATACGCTCCTTCTCGGGATCCACGTCGAGGATCTTGGCCTGAACGACCTGACCCTTCTCGTATTTCGCCATCGCCACTTCGCCGGCCTCGTCCCAGGACAGGTCGGACATGTGAACCATGCCGTCGATATCCGCCGAAAGACCGACAAACAGGCCGAATTCCGTGATGTTGCGGATTTCGCCTTCGATCACGGAACCAATCTTGTGCTCCTCGGCGAACTGCTCCCACGGATTGCGCTGAACCTGCTTGAGGCCGAGCGAAATGCGACGCTTGGCGCTGTCCACGTCGAGCACCATGACGTCGACTTCCTGCGAGGTCGCGACAATCTTGCCCGGGTGGACGTTCTTCTTCGTCCAGGACATCTCGGAAACATGCACGAGACCCTCGACGCCGGGCTCCAGTTCGACGAACGCGCCGTAATCGGTGATGTTCGTGACGCGTCCCGTGTAACGGGCGCCCGGCGGATACTTGATCGCCACGTTCTCCCACGGATCAGCCTCAAGCTGCTTCATACCCAGCGAAATCCGCTGCGTATCCGGGTTGAAGCGGATGACCTGCACGCGAACCGGCTGACCGATCTGCAGAGCTTCCGACGGATGATTGATGCGCTTCCACGCGATGTCGGTCACATGCAGCAGACCGTCGACACCGCCGAGATCCACGAACGCGCCGTAATCGGTGATGTTCTTGACCACGCCGTCGAGGATCATGCCTTCCTTGAGGCCCTGGATCAGTTCCGAACGCTGCTCCGCACGCGTCTCTTCGAGGACGGCACGACGCGACACGACGATGTTGCCGCGAGCACGGTCCATCTTCAGAATCTGGAAAGGCTGGGGCTGACCCATGAGCGGCATGACGTCACGAACCGGACGGATGTCCACCTGGCTGCCCGGAAGGAACGCCATCGCGCCGCCCAGATCGACCGTGAAGCCACCCTTGACGCGACCGTAGATCGTGCCGGTAACGCGCTGGTTGTTGGCGAACGCGCGTTCGAGAGCGGTCCATGCCTCTTCGCGGCGAGCCTTCTCGCGCGACAGGACGATCAGGCCGTCACGGTCTTCGTAACGCTCGACATACAGTTCGAACGTGTCGCCCGGCTTGACGTCGGGAGCAGATCCCGGAGGCCCGAATTCCTTGAGCGCGACGCGCCCTTCGCTCTTCAAACCGACATCAACGATTGCGAATTCGTCGGTCAGACGGACAACGCGGCCAGTAACGACCGAACCTTCAAAGCCAGAATCCTGGCCGAGGGTCTCGTCGAGAAGAGCCGCGAAATCTTCGCCCGCATGAGCGGTGGTGGTGGCTGAAGCCATGTGTTTCTGTAATCCTGACCCGGCAGAAAAAATGCCCGGGTCTTTTCTCGCCTGCGCATGACCACTTCCCGGTCACACGACGTGCCGACGCGATGCGCCAGCCTGTGGATACTGACCTGCCCCACGGACAGGCACCGCGCTCGGGCGCGTTGACGGGCACAGACACCCGCCTATAGTCCCGTGTCAACTAAAACCGCGCGGAATATCGGATTTTGTGACCGTCAGCCGGCGCGATGCCGTCTGTGGATAATATCCAGAGCGCGATCCAGAACCTGGCGGCTGTCGAAGTCGTCCGTCTCGAGCACCACCGCGTCTTCCGCGCATTTCAGCGGCGATAGCGCGCGATTCGCATCCTTCGTGTCACGCGCCACGATGTCTTCGACAAGACGTTCGAGCGTCGCTCCATCCGGCATCTGACCATCATGCAGCTGAAGATGACGCCGCAACGCCCGGGTCCGTGCGCTCGCCGTGACGAAGAGCTTCACCGTCGCATCCGGGAAGACGACCGTTCCGATATCCCGACCGTCGATAACCGCGCCCGTGGCCACGGCGAAATCCCGCTGGCGCTGAAGAAGAGCGGCGCGCACCCCCGGCTGCGTAGCAACCGCGCTGGCCGCACGATCGATTTCAGGAACACGCAGATCGTCGCGTGCAAGATCAGCGGGTTGAAGAGCCAGAGCCACGGCATCCCCCGCGTCCACCTGCGGGTCCATGCCGCGCAGCAGCATCTGCCGCGCAACCGCCCGATAAAGCAGACCCGTATCGAGATGAGGAAGCCCGAGCGCGCGAGCCAGAGCAGCGGCCAGCGTTCCCTTGCCCGCCGCAGCCGGGCCATCGACCGCGATGATCAACGTCTTCATCCGTTCGTGCTTCCATCATCCGCGATGCCGGCTCCGAGACTGTCCATCAGCGCCACGAAACCCGGGAAACTTGTTTCGATGAAAGCCGTATCGTCGACATAGACCGGTCGATCTCCCGCCAGGCCGAAGACGATCGCACTCATCGCCAGACGATGATCCATCCGCGTCTCGACCGTACCGCCCCCGAGCATCTGACCGTCCGTTCGCCCGGCCACGATCATATCATCACCAGCCACGCGGACCGAAACGCCGTTGGCCTCCAGCAGAGCCACCGTAGCGGCAAGACGATCGCTCTCCTTGACACGAAGCTCTTCCAGTCCCTTGAGGCGGGAAGATCCCTGCGCCATCGCACAGGCGACGGCCAGAACGGGATATTCGTCGATCATGGAGGGCGCGCGTTCAGGCGGAACCTCCACGCCTTTCAGGACGCTCGCGCGGATATGAAGGTCGCCGACCGGCTCGCCCCCTTCGACACGTTCATTCCCGATGACGAGATCGGCCCCCATCTCCCTGAGCGTCAGAAACAGGCCCGTCCGCGAGGCATTGAGCCCCACCCCTTCGATCATGACATCCGACCCCGGCACCAGGAGAGCCGCGACGATCGGGAAAGACGCCGAGGACGGATCGCCCGGAACCACCACGTCTCTGGCTTTGAGAACCGCAGGTCCCCTGAGGGTTATGACACGCCCCTTTTCCGCATTTTCCATCACGGATACAGGAACGCCGAAGTGCCGGAGCATGTTTTCCGTATGGTCTCGCGTCGCGACCGGTTCTTCCACGCGCGTCTCGCCATGGGCGTTCAGACCCGCAAGAAGAACCGCCGACTTTACCTGTGCCGATGCAACCGGCAGACGATAGTTCAGCGGAACGGCGCTCACGCACCCAATCACGGCCATCGGAAGACGTTCGCCGGAGCGGGTCGCGAAAACAGCGCCATTCTGGGCCAGCGGCACGGTCACGCGCCGCATGGGGCGGCTTCGCAGACTGGCATCCCCTGTCATGAAGCTTGTGAACGGCAGACTCGAAAGAATACCGGCAAGCAGCCGCGCGGCCGTCCCCGAATTGCCCATATCCAGCACGTCTTCGGGCTCATGCAGTCCGCGCGCACCGGGACTCGTCACGACCCAGTCGCGCCCGTCACGGGTGATTTCAGCGCCAAGAGCCCGCATGGCTGAAGCCGTGCGAAGGACGTCCTCGCCCTCCAGAAGACCACGGATACGGGTCGTTCCCGCCGCAAGCGATGCGAACATCAGGGCGCGGTGACTAATGGATTTGTCGCCAGGCACGGCAAGCCTGCCCCGCAAAGGGCCAGGCGCACGGTTCACGACGAGAGGACGGATGGACGTTTCGGCGATTCGTTGCATGACCACGTTCATTCCGCGCGGCGCCAGTCAGTGTCAATCACTACACATCGACGATTATCGATAAGGCACTTAAAAGCCGGGGAACGGGGCGATCCGGAGCCGGATTTGGCCGACGATGTTTGACACGGGGCCCGCAAGCTGGCATGGGCGCGTCCCTTACGGCGCATGCCGTTTTTATTCTTACCCCGGTTCAGGATCGACAGGCGAAACTCATGGCACAACCAGAACTCGGCTTGAAACGCGTCTGCGTCTCGTGTGGCGCACGCTTTTACGACTTGAACCGCGTTCCGGCGGTCTGCCCGAAATGCGGCGCTGAACAGCCCAGCGACCTGCTTCGGCCCAAGCGCATCGCGGAAGTCTCTGAAGATCAGTCGAAACCTGCCAAGCCCGACGAGAACGAAGAAGACGTCGACCTCGATACGGACGAGGACGCCGCCGATGACGTGCTGGAAGACAGCGAAGATCTGGACGACGATGACGACGATCTCAGCGCGGATATTGAAGTCTCGACTGACAACGACGATCACGACAACTGATCCTGTGGGAAACGGCCGCGTCACGCGGCCGTTTCTTTATGCAGCACTGCTCCTCATGACATCAGGCTGCCAGATGGATCGTGTATCAGCCTTACGTCAGCAACTGGCCGCGCAACCGAGCGCCACCGCCGTTCTCGATCAACGCTGCATCGCCCTGACCGGCGGGCGAATCCAGAAGATTCATGCCGTCAGGATGTCGGCCTCCGATGCGCCCCACGTTCAGGATCTCGAACAACGCCTCGGTCTTTCCGCTGGAGAATGCGTGCGGGTTCGCCACGTCTCGCTGAACTGCGAAAACATCGTCCTGTCCAATGCCTGGAACTGGTATGTTCCCGTTCGCCTGACATCATCCATGAATGCGGTTCTGGAAAACAGCGACATCCCCTTCGGACGCGCCGTGCATGAACTCGGATTTCGACGAGAGCCCCTGCACACGCAGGAGAAAGATCTCCCCCCAGGCGTGGTCTTTCGAAATCGGGGCGTTCTGCGCCGGGGAGGCGACGATGCGCCCATTGCCTTCGTGATCGAGGATTATACGGCAGCCGCCCTGCCCTGAGACCCCAGGAGCCCCTCACAAATAGCAACTATGCTCGCCAACCCAGATGCTGACCTCCATCCAGGGCCAACATCTGCCCGGTCACCGAGGGCAGGCCGAGCAGCATGAGGGCGGCGCGAACGACTTCCGACGGATCGGCGCCGATGCCGAGCGGCGTCCGCGCGCACATTGCGTCAAACTGCTCCCTTGACTGCCCCGTCGCTGGCAGAACCGGTCCCGGTCCGATCGCATTGACACGAATGCGCGGCGCAAGTGCCAGAGCCATGGTTTGCGTCAAGGTCCATAAGGCAGACTTCGAGACCGTGTAGCTGACGAAATGCGGCGTCAGGTTCCAGACACGCTGGTCCAGCAGATTGATGATGGCGCCCTGCGCATCCTGCGGCAGTTGTCGTGCGAAAGCCTGCATCAGGACGAAAGGCGCGCGCAGGTTCGGTTCGATATGCCGATCCCAGGAGTTCCGCGTCGCATCGCTCCACTCATCGCGTTCGAACACAGATGCATTGTTGACGAGCACGCCGACGGCGCCCAGCGCGGCCGTCGCCCGCCCCAAGAGGGCCGTCACGCTGTCCTCATCGGCGAGGTCGGCTTCGAGAACGCAGCCATGTCCTCCGATCGCGGTCAGCAGCGCTTCAGCATCCGTCCGGCGGCTCCGACAGTGGATCGCCACCGCAAATCCCTCCGCCGCCAGCCCCTCCACCAACGCCCGCCCGATTCTGCGCGCGCCGCCCGTGACCAGTGCGACGCGCGGAATTGCGGCGGGGATCAGGAAACTCATGCGGGCCGGCGCGCCGACAGGGCGGCTGCGAGCGTGCCGTCATCGAGCACGTCGAGCGACCCGCCGATCGGCACGCCATGTCCGACGCGCGTCACCGCGACGCCCGTCGGTGCAAGCCGCTCGTGCAACCAATGGGCTGTCGTAGCCCCTTCCACCGTCGCACCGAGGGCGAGAATGACTTCCCGCACCTCTCCCGACCGGACGCGCTCGAAAAGTGAACGCGTATTGAGATCGTCGGGGCCGCGACCGGATAATGCCGACAATGTGCCTCCCAACACCTGATAGACGCCGCGATGGATCACGGCCCGTTCCAGCGCCCAGAGATCGCCGACGGTCTCCACGACGCATACCAGACCGTGGTCGCGTTGCGGGTCCGCGCAGATCGCGCAGGGATCATGACTATCTAGGGTGCCGCAGACGGAGCATGTGCGCACGTTCCGCGCCGCCGCCTCCATTGCGTGGGCAAGCGGCACAAGTCGCGCCTGTGGTTGCGTCAGCAGCGCCAGCGCGGCCCTGCGCGCCGAACGCGGTCCCATGCCGGGCAGGCGAGACAGCAGACGGACCAGCCGCTCGATATCGCCTCCAGCCGTCAGCGTCATGAAAGAGCCTTCAGAACGGCAGCTTCAGGCCAGCCGGCAGATCAAGTCCACCAGTGACCTTGCGCATTTCCTCGGCCGCCGCGGCCTCGGACTTCACGCGTGCGTCGGCAAAAGCGGCCAGAATCAGGTCCTGAAGCATTTCGACCTCGCCGGGTTCGGCGAGTTTGGGGTCGATCGTGACGGAGCGCATTTCACCTTTGCCGCTCAGGGCAATTTTCACCAGCCCCGCCCCGGACTGTCCCTCGACCGTAAGGTTCGCCAGGCTGGTCTGCACTTCTTCCATGCGAGCCTGCATCTGGGAGGCCTGCTTCATCAATCCAGCAAGATTTTTCACTCTATCGTCTCCATCACGCGCGCCCGGCGAAATCGCCACCGCGCATATCATCTTCGTTCAGAAAATCCGCATCGAGCGGAGAAAATTCAAGGTCGGGCACATCGTCACCCCCACCGAGGGTCACGACTTCATCATGCTCTTCCGGCGGTAAACCGTAGTCGTCCAGGGTCGGATCCCGTGGTTCGCCGACCACCGCGTCCGGAAAAACGGCCAGGATCGCCCTGACGAGCGGCTGGTCACGCACCTCCGCGCGACGCAGCGCAATGATCTCGGCGCCCTGCTCGTCCAGCGTCGGCTCCCCTTCGGCCCGGGAGAGGCTGATCCGGAAAGCGCCCGGAAAAACATTGTCGAGCAGCGCCTGAAGCCGCGCATCGGTGCGTGGCGGGAGATCGTCCTGAAGACGCAATTCCACCTCGGGCGGCGCGAACCGCACAAGATGCGCCCCGCTGCGAAGCAATCCATGCAGCATCGGCTCGCGCATCCTTGAGACAAACGCCGTCATTTCCCGCCACGAACGCGGCGGCGACAGGCGCTCGTCCTCGCCAGCGCCTGTCGTCGCCTCCGCATGAAGAAGCACGACATCACTGGGTCGAGGCTCCCGCAATTCAGGCTCGGGCGTCGGGAAGACATCGCCGGACTCCACGGCCACGCCACCATTGGCGATGAGCCTCAACCGTGCACGAGGCTCGTCGCCCCCCCCGCTGTTGGACGATGACTGTACTGGTGACGACTGGATGGAGGACGTCATCGCGGCACTCATGGCAACCGTCCCGCCGCCGCCGGACGGGCTGGTGGGAGCGCCAGCCTGCGCGGGAGACTGGCTGAGACGACGCACGAGTTGTTCCGGTGTGGGAAGAGTGCTCGCATGGCAGAGTCGGATCAGAATCATCTCCGCCGCGCTCCGCCGGTCCGGCGCCGCCTCGACTTCGGAAATCCCTTTGAGCAGGATCTGCCATGCGCGTCCCAGCGCCGCCACCCCGAGGCTGTCGGCGAAAGCGCCGCCCCGTAATCGCTCCGCTTCCGGCAGTTCCCGACTTTCCCGGAGCGCGGGTATGGCTTTCAACCGCGATACGGTATGGATCAGTTCCAGTAGATCGGTAAGCAGAACCCCGAGATCCGCGCCGCGCGCATAGGCCTGAGCGCTGATTTCAAGGGCGTCCCCGGCCTTTCCGGCCATGACCGTCTCGAACAGATCGAAAACCATGCCGCGGTCCGCAAGCCCGAGCATATCGGCGACAAGCGGCGCTTCGACGGTCCCGTGATGTTCGCCCCCGGCCCCTTCACCCTGAGCAATCGCCTGATCGAGCAGGGAGAGCCCGTCACGAACCGAGCCATCGGCGGCCCGCGCGAGCAGGGACAGCGCGTCATCGGAAAAACGCACGCCTTCCTTTTCGGCGATCTTTCCGAAATGGGCGGCCAGCATATCCTGCGGGACGCGCCTTAGATCGAAGCGCTGGCAGCGTGACAGCACGGTGACCGGAACTTTCCGCAGTTCCGTCGTCGCGAAAATGAACGTGACCTGGGATGGGGGCTCCTCGAGCGTCTTGAGCAACGCATTGAACGCGTTGCGCGACAGCATGTGGACCTCGTCGATGATGAAGACCTTCATGCGCGCCTGCATGGGACGGAAGCGCGTGGCCTCGATAATCTCGCGCACGTCATCGACGCCCGTGCGCGAGGCCGCGTCCATCTCCAGCACGTCAGGGTGACGGTCCGCGAGAATCGCGACGCAGTTCGGGCACACGCCACAGGGATCGGCCGTAGGGCCGCCCTGTCCGTCAGGTCCGACGCAGTTCAGACCGCGGGCAATGATACGCGCGGTCGTGGTTTTGCCAACACCGCGTACGCCCGTGAGCATGAAAGCATGAGCAACCCGACCCAGTTCGAAGGCGCGGCGCAGAATCCGAACCGTCGCGTCCTGACCGATCAGATCGTCGAGCGTGGTAGGACGATATTTCCGGGCCAGAACCCTGTAGGGCACCGTGGCGGGAGACGCCGTCACCGGCGGCGGCGGGCTATCGAAAAAGCCGCCATCCGAAAGCGGAGGAACCGGCAGATCGTCGTCTTCGTGCGAGTGATCGCTCATCTCACGTCAGAGCCGATGACATTGTAAGGGTTCGGTGAGAGACCGGACGCACAACCCGAGCGAAACTCACTGCGGCTGCTTCCTTCCGGACCTGACCGGGTTCGCAAGATGCTCGTCCGTGGCCGATCTCCCGCGGCCCGTAAACACCATTCCACCCATGGATGGCAAGAGGGCAAATCGCCTATCCTTCCGACTTTCGTTCGCAGATACGCGATTCATCATGCATTCCCCGCCGTATCCCTGACCGCATGGCCGCAAAAACCAGCCTCAGGAACCGCCATATGGCGGCTTCGTGTAACCGGCAGGGGAGAGCGTGAAGATTTCACAGCCGCTTTCGGTGACACCGATCATGTGCTCGAACTGCGCCGATAATGAGCGGTCACGCGTCACCGCTGTCCACCCGTCATCCAGGATTTTCACGTCGGAACGACCAATATTCAGCATGGGTTCGATGGTGAACACCATACCCTCGCGCAGAACGACGCCCTGCCCCGGGCGGCCATAATGCAGGACGTTGGGAGCCGAGTGAAACTCTCGACCAATGCCATGTCCGCAGAAATCGCGCACGATGGAAAATCGACGCGCCTCCGCATAACTCTGGATGGCATGGCCGACATCGCCCAGTGTCTTCCCGGGCTTGACCTCGGCGATACCGAGCATCAGGGCTTCATAGGTCGTGTCGACCAGAATCTGCGCCTTTTTGGGCACCTGCCCCACGCAGAACATTCGGGACGTATCGCCATACCAGCCATCCAGAATACTGGTGACATCGATATTGACGATGTCTCCCTCCATGAGTTTCCGCTCACTCGGAATACCATGACAGACGACGTGATTGATCGAAATGCAGCATGACTTGGGATAACCACGATAATTCAGCGGCGCCGGTGTTCCGCCGTTCGTGAGCGTGTATTCATGCACGATAGCGTTGAGTTCGTCCGTTGTGACGCCGGGCAGCACATGGGGGGTCAGCATGTCCAACGTCGCGGCCGCAAGCCTGCCTGCGGCGTGAAGCGAAGCGAAATCGTCCTTTTCATATAGAACAATTCCACGTTCCCCCGTCTCCGCGTCCATCGTCTTCCCTTTCATCCATGCTCAGGGGCGGCATGAACGTCACCCCGGAAATCGCCCGTGCAACATGCGTCTTCACGGCTCCGGGAGCAAGGCCGGATGGACATGCCGCAACGCAAAGACGGGAACGGCGGAATGAAAGACGCGATTCAGCCGCGCCGGTGAGACGGCTTCTTTTTCCGGGTCACGACATGCTTGGCCGAGACGAGGCGCAGATGTGCGACGGTATGGTGGTGGCCATGCGTGACAGGACGAAAGGCACGCCCACCCGTCGGAGCTTCGGCCACCTCCACAGCCGCATCGGGCGCGACGGGGACATGGTGGATGACGCGGCGATGCACCACGCTGTTGCGCGCCATGACCTGCACGAGCGGCGCCATCGGAGCGACGCCTTCATCGGCGAAACCCTTATCGAGAAGGGCCGTCATGATCTGGCTGCGTTGGGGATTGGACCGGGAACCGAGCACGACACCGATCAGTCGAACATTGCCCCGCGCCGCGGAAGTCACCAGATTATGGCCTGCCAGGTCGGTATAACCCGTCTTCAGGCCGTCCGCGCCCGCATAGGTCTTGAGCATCGGGTCATGGTTCGGCACCAGGCGACGATGGAAGTAGAAGGCGGGAACGGAGAAATAGTGGTAGTACTCTGGGAACTCCGCCACCAGATGCTGCGTCAACATCGCAAGATCACGTGCCGTGGTCACCTGCTCGGGGTCCGGCAGACCGGATGCATTGCGGAACGTCGTATTGGACATACCCATGGCGCGCGCCTGTTGCGTCATGATGTTTGCGAATCGAACTTCGTCACCACCACCGAGATATTCACCCAGCGCACAGGCCGCATCGTTGGCGGATTTCGTCACGAGAGCCAGAATGGCCTGTTCGACGGTGAACTGGGTGCCGGGCACGAGACCGAGCTTGGACGGCGCCATAGAGGCGGCATGAATAGATACGGGAATGGCGCTGTCCAGCGTCATCTGACCCGCCTTGAGTGACTTGAATGCGAGATACAGCGTCATCAATTTTGTGAGGGAGGCGGGATAACGCTGAAGATCCGGGTCGCTCTGCGCCAGAACCGTACCCGTATTCGCATCCAGCACCATGGCACTGACATGCCCCACATACTGCGCCTTTGCCGGTCGTGCTTCCGCCACCACGCCGACAGCGAGCCCTGCAAGAGCCAATTTCGCCCACATCTTCCGTCGGGTGGAAGAAAAGCGACGTGTCGGACTATTGTTCACGGAGGCGTCCTCATCGTTGATACGCTGGCTCAGGATAGGCAGAGCCTGAACCTATCGTCCACAAGCTTGTGGCAGAAGTTTGTTAAAAGACTGTAGAGATGCGTCTGACATTCACACCATCAGCCTCTTCCATGCCGAGATGTGACCACCATATAATGATGACCATGCCACAATCCCGCCCATTGCCCATGCCCCACGGTTCGTTCGTCACGCCGCACTGGACGTTCGGCTCCTCGGAGGCGTCCACCCTCGTCGCCGGTCAGAACGGACAGGAAAACGGTCCGGATACCGACGGGCAGGATGGCGGTGGGCAGGATGGCGGTGGGAGCGATGACGAACTGCAGACGAACATCGTGGTTCAGGCACGCCCGAAGACGCGCCGTCCCGCCATGTACAAAGTCCTGATGCTGAACGACGATTACACCCCCATGGAATTCGTGGTCCACGTTCTCGAACGTTTCTTCCAGAAAACCCGGGACGAGGCCACGAACATCATGCTGCACGTCCACAAACGTGGCGTCGGCGTCTGTGGCGTCTTCACCTACGAAGTCGCGGAAAGCAAGGTCACGCAGGTCATGGATCTCGCACGGCAAAACCAGCACCCGCTGCAATGTACGATCGAGAAAACATAGGCCGGGCCGACGTCACGCATGCGACATGCCATCAAAAACTTGCTACCGGCGATCGTTTGACGCTGGCGTCACCCATCATCTCAAGACAAGATACCCTATATTGGGAACAGGCTCGGGTCCGGGACATGACGTCGTCCGACCGGGATCCGAACCGTGGAGAGGAGCGCATATCATGTTGTCTCGCAACCTCGAACAAACGCTCCATCGCGCCCTCACCCTCGCCGGTGAACGCCGCCATGAATATGCTACACTCGAGCACCTGCTGCTGGCACTGACGGAAGATTCCGACGCCGTCACCGTGTTCAAGGCATGCGGGATCGATCTCGACAAGCTGCGCGGCGACCTGACCGAATTCCTCGACAAGGATCTGGCGGGCCTCGCGTCCGACCGTCCGAGCGATCCCAAGCCGACGGCCGCCTTCCAGCGGGTGATCCAGCGCGCCGCCATTCACGTGCAGTCCACGGGCCGGGACGAAGTGACGGGAGCCAATGTGCTCGTGGCCCTTTTCGCAGAGCGCGAAAGCCATGCCGTCTATTATCTCCAGTTGCAGGACATGACGCGCCTCGATGCCGTCAACTTCATCTCTCACGGGATCGCCAAGGCTCCCGACCGCGCCGCCCGTCGCCCTGCGGCTTCCGCGCGCGACACCGGAGAAACCGAGCGTGAGGAACGCGGCAAGACGGCCAAAAACCAGGAAGCGCTCTCGACCTACTGCGTCAACCTCAACACGCGCGCCGAAGAAGGCAAGATCGATCCCCTGATCGGACGCGATCAGGAAATCGAGCGCACCATCCAGATCCTGTGCCGCCGGACCAAGA
Source organism: Brytella acorum (assembly GCF_029309905.1). GTDB lineage: Bacteria > Pseudomonadota > Alphaproteobacteria > Acetobacterales > Acetobacteraceae > Brytella > Brytella acorum. The sequence goes on along the minus strand of NZ_JARBJP010000001.1, from coordinate 708,630 downwards.
ACAACCCGCTCTATGTGGGTGATCCCGGCGTCGGCAAGACGGCCATCGCCGAAGGGCTGGCGAAAAGGATCGTCGAGGGCGACGTCCCTGAAGTTCTGCTTAAAAGCACGATTTTCTCGCTCGACATGGGCGCCCTTCTCGCCGGGACGCGCTATCGCGGCGATTTCGAGGAACGCCTTAAGGCGGTCGTGACCGAGCTCGACCAGAATCCGGGTGGAATCCTGTTCATCGACGAGATTCACACGGTTATCGGAGCGGGGGCGACGTCCGGCGGCGCGATGGATGCGTCCAACCTGCTGAAGCCCGCGCTTGCGGCCGGGACACTGCGCTGCATCGGATCGACGACCTATAAGGAATATCGCCAGCACTTCGAGAAGGATCGCGCGCTCGTTCGGCGGTTCCAGAAAATCGACGTTCCCGAACCCAATGTCGAGGACGCCGTCAAAATCCTCCGTGGCCTGAAGACCAATTACGAACGCCATCATAAGGTGCGTTATACGGAAGAAGCGATCCGCGCGGCTGTGGAACTATCGGTCAAATACATCCATGACCGGAAGCTGCCCGACAAGGCCATCGACATCATCGATGAGGTCGGCGCGTCACGGATGCTTCTGCCGGAGAACAAGCGCCGCAAGACCGTCACGCTCAAGGACGTCGAGGATATCGTCGCAAAAATCGCGCGTATACCGCCCAAAAGTGTGTCCAGTGACGACCGCGAGGTTCTGAAATCGCTCCCGCGCGATCTGAAGAATATGGTTTTCGGGCAGGATCATGCGATTGATCTGCTGACGGCGGCCATCAAGCTGTCGCGCGCCGGACTGCGCGACGCGGAGAAGCCCATCGGCAACTACCTCTTCTCCGGACCTACGGGTGTCGGCAAGACGGAAGTCGCCAAGCAGCTCGCCTCCTCGCTGGGGATCGAACTGATCCGCTTCGACATGTCTGAATACATGGAGCGGCATTCGATTTCCCGTCTGATTGGCGCGCCTCCGGGCTACGTGGGTTTCGATCAGGGCGGGCTCCTGACCGACGCGATCGACCAGCATCCGCACGCCGTGCTGTTGCTGGACGAGGTCGAGAAAGCGCATCCCGATCTGTACAACGTGCTGCTTCAGGTCATGGATAACGGACGTCTGACGGACCATAACGGCAAAACGGTCGATTTCCGCAACGTGATCCTGATCATGACCACGAATGCGGGCGCGGCGGATCTTAGCAAGGAAGCGGTCGGTTTCGGCCGCACCATCCGCTCGGGTGACGATCAGGATGCCATCAAACGACTGTTCACGCCGGAATTCCGCAATCGTCTCGATGCGATCGTGCCGTTTGCCAACCTGACGCCGGATACGGTGGGTCGGGTCGTGGAGAAGTTCATCCTTCAGCTCGAAGCCCAGCTGGCGGACCGGCATGTCACCATCGAAATCTCGTCAGCCGCGAAGGAATGGCTCGCGGAGAAGGGCTATGATCGCCTGTATGGAGCGCGCCCGCTGGGCCGTGTCATTCAGGAGGAAATCAAGAAGCCTCTGGCTGAAGAACTCCTTTTCGGCCGTCTTGCCAACGGGGGCGCTGTGAAGATCGGCCTCAAACAGGACACGCTTGAATTCGACTTTTTCGAGAATGGAGAAAGCGAGGGCAGCGGCCAACTCAAGCCGGAGACGAGCGACAACTAAAATTTCGCCTGATCGCCGCGAAAAAAGGGCCGCTCCCCATGGAGCGGCCCTTTTTTTATTCGTAGCGCGTGCCGTTCACGACCACATAGCCCGCCATATGCCAGTGACGGCCGGTGCCATGATGGGTCCAGTCGATGCCCTGGCTGCGTGCGCTATCAAAGTAATAGCGCCCCAGAACATCAACCTGATCGCCTTTCTTTACCCAGGGCCAACCCGGCGCATTCATGCGATCAAGATCCGACACGATACGAATTTGCACGCCCTGCCCGACATCCACATAAAAATACCCGTGCATACCGCTGCGCGAATGACGTGCGCGCGAAGTCACGCCGACCACATGACCGCAAATATGCTCCGGCAGATCAACGCGTGTCGGTCCCGACTGAAGAAAGCTCTGCTGATCCGACAGAAAATGAGAATTGTCACAGGTCGCGGGGATATTGTCCTGCGCCTTAACACCCGTCACCGACCCCAAAATACTCGCGCATAAGGCAAGACGCAGTATCGTCTTCATAATCCCCCCTGATCGTCTCTGAAATTCGTGCCCGATGCCTGTCGCACGGTCCGAAGATCAGGACAATCTCGAAGAGATGTCCGTTTTGTCATCCTTTCAGGCGCCCGTCGCGAATTTCTCGCGGCGAGAGAATGCCCGGAACGCCCATGCCCCGTCACGCTTTGTCCGCTACCAGACGAATAGCGATCAAAAGGCCGTCTCGCCCAACCCGTCGGTGGTACGTTCGATGTCGCCGTCTTTCACAGGGCAGTCTTCTCGATCCTTACCACACAACAACATTATAACACGTGCATATGATATTTTTTATCACGACAATGTTTCATGTGTCGGTATTTTCACACATTAAATAACATGCTAAACGTTACGTCATCACGTGAGGAGCGCGATACCGCACCAAGATCTGAGCACGCTTGTGCAACGGCCTTGCGGTGACCGCAGAATGCCTGATCGACCACAGACGCGATCATGGCACGCATCCGCCCCCTTACATGAAGCTGACGTCTGAAGGTTGTGTGAACCGAGGATCACTGGGACATGAAGTCTTTTGCTTACAAGGCCGCACTGGCGACAGTGACGCTGCTACCGCTCATTTCAAGCACTGCGCTCGCGCGAAGCGGCGGCACGGTGGCCTTCCTGATGCCTGACCAGGCTTCGACGCGTTATGAGGAACACGATTTTCCAAGCTTCAAGGCCGCCATGGCCAAGCTGTGCGCAGACTGCAAGGTCATCTACCAGAACGCCAATGGTGACGTCGCGCTCCAGCAGCAGCAGTTCAATTCGGTAATCTCGCAGGGCGCGAAAGTCATTGTCCTCGATCCCGTGGACTCAGCGGCGGCTGGTGGGCTCGTGAACGTCGCCCATTCACGCGGTGCAAAAGTTATCGCCTATGACCGCCCGATCCCCGACACGGCCGCCGATTACTACATCTCGTTTGATAACGAGGGACTTGGGCATGCCATTTCGGCTTCCCTCGTCCAGCACCTTAAAGCCACCAACGTCCCGGCTGGCTCGGGCATTCTCGAGGTCAACGGCTCTCCGACAGATGCGGCCGCCGGCTTGGTCCGAAACGGTGTGCATAAGGCACTCGCGGGCTCTGGCTACAAGACGCTTGCCGAATACGACACCCCCGACTGGGCGCCTCCGAAGGCCCAGCAGTGGACCGGAGGCCAGATCACGCGTTTTGGAAGCGCCATCAAGGGCGTCGTGGCCGGCAATGACGGGACCGCAGGCGGTGTCATCGCCGCGTTCAAGGCCGCCGGCGTCACCCCCATTCCCCCCGTCACGGGGAATGACGCGACGATCGCGGCTCTCCAGCTCATCATCGTAGGAGATCAGTACAACACAATCTCCAAACCCTCCGAACTGGTGGCGACAGCGGCAGCGAAGGTCTCCGAGCAGTTCCTGGACGGACAGAGCCCGGCTGCGAAAACCACACTCTACAACACGCCGTCTGAACTCTTCGTCCCGGCGGTCATCACCGCTGAGAACATCAAAGCCGAGATCTTCGACAAGGGTATCGAGAAACCCGAAACCGTCTGCACCGGAAACTATGCCGACGGCTGCAAGAAGCTCGGCATCATAAAGTAGCATTCACCAGGCTGTGCGGAACGTTTGAGCCGCACAGCCTCTTCACAGTGACAGAAATGCCATGACCAACACAGACGCCACGTCACAAGACCCTGGCACACGGCCCGCGCATGCTCCTATTCTGAGTCTGCGCGGGATTTCCAAATCGTTCGGTGCCGTCTCCGCTCTGACGGATATCGAACTCGACATTCATCCAGGCGAGGTCGTGGCGCTGGTGGGCGATAACGGCGCGGGCAAATCCACGCTCGTCAAGATCCTCGCCGGTGTTCATCAGCCGACAGCGGGAACGATCGAGTTCGACGGCAAGGAAGTCTCCATTGCCAGTCCCGGCGCGGCGTTGGGACTGGGAATCGCCACGGTTTTCCAGGATCTGGCGCTTTGCGAAAATCTGGACGTCGTGGCCAATCTCTTTCTCGGTCACGAACTCTCCGCGTTGCGCCTCGATGAAGTCAGCATGGAGGTGAAGGCCTGGACGCTCCTTCGGGAACTGGCCGCACGCATTCCTTCCGTCCGCGAGCCGATTGCCTCTCTTTCCGGCGGACAGCGACAGACGGTCGCAATCGCGCGCTCCCTGTTGCTGAGCCCGAAGATCATCATGCTTGACGAGCCAACGGCCGCGCTGGGTGTCGCTCAGACGGCCGAAGTTCTCAACCTCATCGAACGTGTGCGGGACCGGGGTCTCGGGGTCATCATGATCAGCCACAACATGGAAGATGTGCGCGCCGTCGCCGACCGTGTCGTCGTTCTCAGACTCGGCCGCAACAACGGGATTTTCACCCCCGACGCCAGCAATCAGGAACTCGTGGCCGCCATCACCGGAGCGACGGAGAATGCCGTCTCGCGCCGCCGGGATCGCAAGGCCGCTCAGCACAGTGCTGTGGAAGAAATCGCGCTATGATCCAGAATTCCCAACCCGCCCTCGACCGTAGCGACGAGCGCGTCCGTCATGACGAAACTCTGTCCGGAGCTTTGAAGGGTTTTCTCGACCGCATACGTTCCGGGGATCTCGGAACCCTGCCGGTCGTCGTGGGCCTGATCGTCATTTCAGCCGTCTTCACCTATCTAAATCCGGTTTTCATCGCGCCTGACAACATCGTCAACATGCTGTTCGACTGCGCGACGGTCGGCGTGATTTCCCTCGGCATCGTCTGCGTCCTCATGCTCGGCGAAATCGACCTTTCGGTCGGCTCCATGAGCGGTTTCGCTTCGGCGATCGTCGGCGTCCTATGGGTCAATCATGGATGGCCCATCGCCGCGGCCATCGCCGTCGCCATTTGTGCGGGCGCGGTGTGCGGAGGCATTTACGCTCTGCTGTTCAACCGTCTCGGCATGCCCAGCTTCATCGCGTCATTGTCCGGCCTGCTCGCCATTCTTGGCATGCAGCTCTACATCCTGGGTCCGACGGGCTCGATCAACCTGCCATATACGTCTCCATTCGTGATGTTCGGGCAGATCCTGATCATGCCAGGCTGGTGCGCCTATATCCTCGCCGTTCTGCCCGGCGCTGTCATGGTGCTGACGGGTATGTCGACACGCACCCGCAGGCTGGCCGCGAACCTCAGCGCACGTCCTTTGACCGCTGTTCTCCTCCGCGCGGGCCTGATGACGATCGGACTTGTTCTAGCGGTCTATTATCTCAGCCTCGGACGCGGCGTCCCCTGGATGTTCGGAATGTTCGTCGGCTTCGTCGTCGTCATGAATTATGCCCTGACGCGGACGAAATGGGGCCGTTCGATGACCGCTATCGGCGGCAACCGTGAAGCGGCACGCCGGGCAGGCATCAATGTGCGGCTGATCTACACATCCGCCTTCGTGCTCTGCTCAACGCTCGCAGCCCTCGGCGGCATCCTGTCCTGCGCGCGCCTCGCGTCATCCAGCCAACAGGCTGGCACCGGAGACGTCAATCTGAATGCCATCGCAGCCGCCGTCATTGGCGGAACGAGCCTTTTCGGCGGACGTGGAAGTGCGTGGTCCGCGCTCCTCGGCATTATCGTCATCCAGGCCATCTCCAATGGCCTGACCCTGCTGAACCTGCCCTCTTCGTTGCGATACATGATTACGGGTGGCGTCCTGGCCATCGCCGTAATCGTGGACTCGCTTGCCCGCCGCTCCCGCGCCAGCCATGGCCGCGCCTGAAAATACTCGAACCGTTTCATACTCAATATTCTTCAATATCAGGAGCGTACATCATGGCGAATCGTCTTGGCGGCAAGGTTGCCGCCATCACGGGCGCTGCATCGGGCATCGGTCTCGAATGCACGCGCCACCTCGTGGAAGAAGGCGCGACGGTCGTGATGATCGATCGCGCCGCCGACAGGCTCCGTGCTCTGGCGGCTGAAATCGGCCCAAACGTCCACCCTTTGGTCGTAGACCTGCTCGACGCTTCGCAGGTTTCCGGTATTCTGCCGCGCATCCTTGAAATCGCGGGCAGTCTGGACATCTTCCATGCCAATGCGGGCGCATATGTGGGCGGTCCGGCGGCGGAAGGCGACCCGGACATATGGGACAGAATGTTGAATCTCAACATCAATGCCGCATTCCGCTCCGTTCAGGCTGTTTTGCCGTATATGATCGAGCGGAAGACGGGCGATATTCTTTTTACAAGCTCCGTCGCCGGTGTCGTTCCCGTTGTGTGGGAACCCATTTACACCGCTTCAAAGTTCGCGGTGCAGGCGTTCCTGCATGCGACACGCCGACAGGTTTCCCAATACGGCATCCGCATGGGCGCGGTTCTTCCCGGCCCTGTTGTCACAGCCCTGATAGAGGACTGGCCCAAAGAAAAAATGGAAGAAGCGCTGGCGAATGGCAGCCTGATGCAGCCCAAAGAAGTTGCGGAAGCCATCGTCTTCATGCTGACCCGTCCGCGAAATGTCGTCATCCGCGATCTCGTGATTTTACCCAACAGCGTCGATCTGTGAAATTTATAGAACGGCAGGATCGTTCAGTCGAAAACGTATTCAAAATACGGGAATGACAGGCGAACCATGTCCTCTCGAAAATGATTTGAAAGTAAAAAAACGAGAGCGCGCGTTACGCTCTCGAACTTGCATCCTGGCATTTATGCGCGATGCTCTCTCATGAAGCGCATTGGTCCATGGAATCTAGCGAGCTCCTTGTCGACCACATACACAAGAGCCAGAGTTCCATGCTCTGGCTCACTGTCGGTATTGCAATCTGGGTGACAACTTTCGCCTTACTGCCGCTATTGCTCTCGAACGCGCTTTAGCAATGGATCCAGCAGGATTTCGTGACTCACGTCCGAACGTCCCGAGTGGGAACTGAACTGGATAACGGGTTTAACGCCGGTCGCTTACGAGCTCCGCGTGCGATCCCACGTCCATCCAGACCAATTATACTACCAGGAAGTCGTTCGTCCCCCAGCGGAAGCCAATAACGGAAGGCCAGTCGCTCATCGAGCGACAACACAGTGGCGCATCGAATCGAAATGATGCTGCCACAGGATTGATCCAACCGTAAAAAAACCCGCCTTTCGGCGGGTTCGATGTATTGTTAACCCCGGTGACGGGTGGATTGATGCCGAAATGAAGCTTTGGGATGGTAGACAACCGCATGAACCAGAGAGGCACGGCTCGAATGCGATCCACTATGCCGCGCCATGACATGATGCATGGTAACCGGACGATGATATACCGGCTCAGCGGTCAGGGCATCCAGTGTCAGACGACCGGCTTCGGCATCCGAAATCGAGCGGGCATGAGCGCAAGGCACGTGGGCAATCCCAGCCACAACCATAACGCCCATCAGCGTAGAACCTACAAGCTTCCGCATCGTCACTTTTCCCGATCACAAGGCAACACCAGTATCTGAGAACGATGCTAGACGGCGCACGCCGCTTCCGACAAGTGCAATTATCTTATAAATCGCGCGGGAAATAAGGAATTTTCGCCACATTTCAGTTCTGCGTCTGAAATGCGGCGAACGCCCCTGGAATATGTCCGAAACAGGGCATCATTTGTTGAAAGCAACGTCTTACGCGTCGGCTTTCGTAATACCCTTCTCGGCAAAAAGACTCTCAAGTTCACCGGTCTGGTACATATCGGTGACGATGTCACAGCCGCCGACGAACTCACCCTTCACATAAAGCTGCGGCACGGTCGGCCACTGCGAGAAATCCTTGATTCCCTGACGCAGTTCGGCGCTCGCAAGCACGTTTTCCGTCTCGAACGGAACGCCCATGTGATTGAGAATCTGCACGACCTTCGCCGAGAAGCCACATTGCGGAAAGAGCTTGTCGCCCTTCATGAACAGCATCACGGGATTCTTGTCGATCTGCTGCTGGATATGCTGGGAAACGGACTGGGACATGATGATCTCTCTCCTGAAACGGTTGGATTGTCGACAATATGGACCCTGACGACCCGGATTGTCAGGGGGTGACCGTTTTCAAAGCCATGGCATGCAGTTCCGTGCCCATCCGGTCACCGAACGCATCGTAAACGAGCTTGTGCTGACGTACGCGCGGCAGGCCGCGAAAAACCTCGCTTGTCACAGTGCAGGCGTAATGATCCCCGTCACCGGCGAGGTCTTCGATGGCGATTGTCGCGTCCGGAATTGCCACCAGGATCGTGCGTTCAATTTCCTGTGGGGTCATCGGCATGGTCAACGCTCCATGAAAGTGGGAAAGAAGGCGTCGTTCACGGCGCGCAAACGCGTCACGGGCACGATAATCTGCTGCCAGAGATCCAGATTTTTACCCCCGCTGCGCCCAAGACGGCGCGCCGGGACGTGAGCTTTTTCCGCAGCTTCGATCATGGCGATCCCGCTCTTCGTCGCGATGACGTAGCAGGCCTGATCCTCACCGAAGAAATGGGCGTGAAGGGCGGCACTGTCATAAAGCGGTTTGACCAGCTTGCAGCCCACCCCACTGACAATGCTCATTTCCGCCAGGGCGATCAGCAATCCACCATCAGCGAGATCATGACAGGCAACGACTTTACCTGACGTAATCTGGCTTCGCACGAAATCACCATTGCGGCGCTCGGCAACGAGATCCACAACCGGCGGCGCTCCGTCCTCACGATGGGCGATTTCCCGCAGCCAGAGTGACTGTCCGAGATCCCCTCGTTGCTCGCCAATCAGGACCAGGTCGCAGTCATCGGGCATGGCGTAGCCCACGGCCTGCGTGACGTCATCGATCACACCGACCGCACCGATAGCCGGTGTTGGCAGGATCGAGATCCGACGTCCATTGGGATGCTTCGTCTCGTTGTAAAGCGACACGTTGCCACTCACGACGGGGAAGTCGAGCGCACGGCAGGCGTCGCCCATGCCTTTGATCGCATCGACGAACTGGCCCATCACCTCAGGATTCTCGGGATTGCCGAAATTGAGGTTATCGGTGATCGCCAAGGGCTTCGCGCCCGTCGCCGTAATATTGCGCCAGGCCTCGGCAACAGCCTGCGCGGCTCCCGCACTGGGATCCGCATGGACGTAGCGCGGCGTACAGTCAGTCGTCACCGCCAGGCCGCGCCGGGTGCCTTCGACACGTACGATCGCCGCATCCGCGGTGCCCGGACGGCGCGCCGTCTGACCGCCGACACCACTGTCATACTGGTTCCAGATCCACGCACGCGAGGCGAGATCCGGGCAGCCCAGAAGCGTGAGAAGAGCATGCTCGATCCCGACCGGATCGGGCACCGTCGTCAGACGCACGGGCCCGGGCGTATGCACGAACGGTCGCTCATAGATCGGAGCTTCGTCCGCGAGAGGCGCCAGCGGAATATCGGCTTCCAGTTTGCCCTTATGAAGGATGGTGATCCGCGCCGTGTCGGTCAGATGTCCGATCACCGCGAAGTCCAGTTCCCACTTCTCGAAAATCTTCCGCGCAATGTCCGTCTGCTCCGGTTTGAGAACCATGAGCATCCGCTCCTGGCTCTCGGAGAGCATCATCTCATAGGCGCTCATGCCGGTTTCGCGCTGGGGCACGTTGTCGAGCTCCAGTTCGATCCCGACGCCGCCCTTCCCCGCCATCTCGACGGCGGACGAGGTCAGACCCGCCGCACCCATGTCCTGTATCGCTACGATCGCATCGGTCGCCATCAGTTCGAGGCACGCTTCGATCAGGAGCTTCTCGGTGAACGGATCGCCGACCTGCACGGTCGGGCGCTTGGCCGCCGCATGCTCGTCGAATTCGGAGGACGACATGGTCGCGCCGTGAATGCCGTCACGCCCGGTCTTGGAACCGACATAAACGACCGGATTGCCGATACCGGCTGCGGCAGAGAGAAAAATACGATCCCTGGGCGCGATGCCGACCGTCATTGCATTGACCAGCGGGTTGCCGTCATAGGCGCTGTGGAAGTTCACCTCGCCGCCGACCGTCGGCACGCCGACGCAGTTGCCATAACCACCAACGCCACGCACCACCCCGTCCACGATCCGACGGGTGCCGGGCGTTTTCGGATCACCGAAACGCAAGGCATTCAGATTGGCGACCGGACGCGCGCCCATGGTGAACACGTCGCGAAGAATGCCGCCCACACCCGTCGCGGCCCCCTGATACGGCTCGATGAACGATGGGTGATTGTGGCTTTCCATCTTGAAGACAGCCGTCAGACCGTCGCCGATATCGACGACGCCCGCATTCTCGCCGGGTCCATGAACGACCCAGGGCGCCTTCGTCGGCAATGTCTTCAGATGGATGCGTGAAGATTTGTAGGAACAGTGCTCCGACCACATCACGGAGAAAATGCCAAGCTCCGTCAGGGACGGCGTGCGCCCCATGATGTTCAGGACCTTGCCATATTCCTCGGCGGTCAGGCCGAAGCGGGCCGCGAGCGCGGCATCGACAGTCTGGCTCATGCGACGAGGCTCTCCACCAGTCCTTTGAACAGCGGCACGCCGTCAGTCGCGCCGAGATCGGGGTCCACAAGATTCTCGGGATGCGGCATCAATCCGCAAATGCGCCCGTTCTCGCTCAGAATGCCCGCGATGGCCTGCATGCTGCCATTGGGGTTCAGGGCGGGATCGACCGCATCCACAGCGCCGTTTGCCTCGGCGTAACGAAACGCCACCCGCCCCTCGCCCTCGAGGCGATCCAGCACGTCCGGCGCGGCGTTGTAATTGCCATCGCCATGCGCCATAGGTGCCCGGAAAACATCGCCTTTCGACCAGCCGCGGGTATATGGCGAGATGTTGTTTTCAACCTTCAGATGGCAATCCTGCGACAGGAAACGCATGCTCGCATTGCGAAGCAGCGCGCCGGGCAGAAGCTGGGCTTCCGTCAGGATCTGGAAGCCGTTGCATACGCCAAGAACATGGCCGCCGGCTTCCGCGAAAGCCCGCACTTCGCGCATGATCGGCGAATGGGCGCCCATCGCGCCGCTGCGCAGATAATCGCCGAAGCTGAAACCGCCGGGCAGAACAACCAGATCGAGCGAAGGCAGCGCGGTATCGCGATGCCACAGCATCACAGGCTCCCTGCCACTGACAAGGCGAAGCGCCTGCGCCATGTCCCGCTCGCGGTTGGTTCCCGGAAAGAGAACGATACCCGCTTTCATTTTGATCCCCCGCCAGAGCAGGGATAGGACTCGTGAAGTGCTGCAAAAACGCCCTTGCCCACCGGCTTGTCCCAGACGTCGCGATGCGCGCGCAGCCACGACACCACATGCTCACGCATGCTCGCGGTCGAAGCGTCGTCGGGAACGCAGAAACCGGATACAGCGCCCGCATCGCCTTCCGCTTTGCCGTTCAGGGTGGCGAGCGCCCCCGCATCCGCGATCCCGGAGATATAGGCGTCACAGATCGCCCCGCCGGATTTGCTGGTGCAGATCTTGCCGAACTTCTCGGCCGTCATCGGGGAAATGCGACTGGCATGCGCGGGCATCGCCATCAGCATGCCAGCCGTCGCTGCCAGGAGGGAGAACCTGCGAATCATGAGAGCACCTCGACCGTGAAATCCTCGATGACGAGATTGGCCAGCAGCTCCCGCGCCATGGCCTCACCGAGGCTTGCCGCCTCGTCCTGACTTTTTTGGGCCGGGACTTCGATCTCGATCACCTTACCCATGCGGACCTCGCCAAGGCCATGAAAGCCAAGCACGTCCAGAGCATGGCCAATCGCTTTGCCCTGAGGATCAAGCACGCCTTCCTTCAGCATGACGTTGACGCGAACTTTCATTGCATGACCTCCGGACCCTTCAGATCGTTATTTCCCGCCTCGGGCAGAATGCCCAGGCGACGCGCGACTTCCTGATATGCTTCCTCGACGCGACCCAGATCGCGACGGAAGCGATCCTTGTCCAGCCGCTCGCTCGTTTTGGCATCCCACAGACGGCAATTATCCGGCGAAATCTCGTCGGCCAGGACGATACGCATTTCCTCGCCTTCCCACAGACGGCCGAACTCCAGCTTGAAGTCCACGAGCTGGATGCCGATCCCGGCGAAAATGCCCATGAGGAAATCATTCGTGCGCAGGGCCAGCGCCGTCATGTCGTCGAGATCCTGCGTCGCGGCCCAGCCAAACGCCGTAATGTGCTCTTCGGACACCATGGGATCGTTCAGCGCATCGTTCTTGTAGTAGTATTCGAGGATCGAACGCGGCAGGCGCGTGCCTTCCGGAATACCGAGGCGCTTGGCGATCGAGCCCGCGGCGACGTTACGGATGACGACCTCGAGCGGGATGATCTCGACTTCGCGGATCAACTGCTCGCGCATGTTCAGGCGCCGGATGAAATGCGTCGGAATCCCGATGTCATGCAGACGCAGCATGAGGTGCTCGCTGATGCGATTGTTCAGCACGCCCTTGCCGGTGATGATGCCTTTCTTGGCGCCGTTTCCGGCCGTGGCATCGTCCTTGAAATACTGGACGAGCGTGCCGGGTTCCGGCCCCTCGAACAGGATCTTGGCTTTTCCCTCATAGAGCTGACGACGGCGGGCCATACTATTCTTTCGGCAGTTGGGGTGAGTATCACGATCCGCCTGCCTATAGCAGCGCGGGCGTCAGCAGGATACCCTCACGAACGCCCGCCACCGCCTTCACGCTGCCTCGGACTCCTTACGATCGACCGGCGCGAACGTGCCGTCCCGCAGGCTCGATTCCAGTTCTTCGAGTGAACGCCCTTTCGTCTCCGGCACATAACGATAGACGAACAGCCAGCCCGCGGCATTGATGGCCGCGAAAAGCCAGAACGTGCCGCTTCCGCCGAGCTTTTCCACCATGGTCAGCGTGGTGAGCGAAACAACCAGATCCGCGCCCCAGTGGCTTGCAGCGACCAGACTCATGCCTGATCCCCGCATGGAAAGCGGCCATACCTCCGCGCCGACCAGCCATATCGCGACGGACAGGCTTCCGGTGTTGAAGATCGTGTAACACACCACCGCAACGACCATCACCCATGCACCGACGCCATGGGTCGCGCCGATCGCGAACATCGCGCCAAGAACGATCAACGAGATGACCGCGCCGGGGAGCAGGCGCAGCATCAGCGTGCGCCGTCCCCAGGCATCCACGGCCCAACCGCCAAACGCGGTCGCACAGGTCATGGCCACGCCGACGGCGACCGATGTCAGAAGCGCGGAGGACTGGCCGAAACCCGCGTCGGAGAAGATCGTCGGCGCATAGTAAAGAACCGCGTTGATCCCGGTGAGTTGACACAGAAGCGCGATTCCGACCGATGCCACGAAAGCCGGTCGGACCCATGGTTTCAGCAGGTCGCGCAGGGGAGCCTGCTCGTCCTGCGCGTCGATGATCCCCTGCAACTCCCGTTCCGCATGCGCGTCCGTCGGACGAACGCGCCTCAGGATTTTGCGCGCCTGTTCGATCTCGCCCTGCATCGCCAGCCAGCGTGGACTGTTCGGCAGAAAGATCATCCCGACAAACAGGATGCTGGCGGGAACGAAGCCAAGCCCAAACATCCAGCGCCAGGAAGCGTTACGCAGGAGATAACCCGTAAAGAACGAAATCGTAATGCCCAGCACGACGGCAAGCTGGAACGCCACGACCAGCATGCCGCGCCGTTCGGGCGGCGAGACTTCCGCGATATAGATCGGCACGATCTGCGAGGCCGCGCCGATGGCGAGCCCCAGAACCAGACGGGCGCAGATGAGCGTCGTGACCGAGTGGGCGAACGTGACGATCAGAGTGCCCATCAGAAAGAGCAGGGCGGCCATCATCACGGTGCGACGACGACCGAATTTATCGGAAAGCGGCGCCGCCCCGATACAACCCAGGAGCGCGCCCAGAATGATCGCGCCCGTGACGATCTGCTCGCTGAACGTCGTGAGGTGAAACTCGGTCTTCAGCTGCAACAGAGCCGAGGAAATGATTCCCGTATCGTACCCGAAAAGCAGACCACCTGTCGCAGCGATGATCGCGATGAAATTCGTCAGCGCATGACCACGGACGCGTGCGTTGTCTGCCATGAAAGGCCTTCTCCTACCCAGTCGAAGGTCCCTTCATAACATTCCTACGCGATCTTTATAGTATCACGACCATGTGGGCGGACACATTCTCACACAGTCGTGCCGAAAACCTTCGCATAAATATGATCCACGGCAGCCAGATGGCGGCGGCTGTCCATCGCATCGTCGATCACGGCCGCATCGACACGGCCCGCGACTTCCGGGTCCCGCGCCAGGTTTTCACGAAACGTCCGTCCGTCGGGCTGGCCGAGCCTGGTCCATGTCGCCATCGCGTTGCGCTGCACGATCCGATAGGCGTCTTCACGCGAGATTCCCGCGCGCGCCAGAACCAGCAGCACTTCACCCGAATGCACGACGCCGCCGAGAGATTCCACGATTTCGGCCATGCGTTCCGGATAGACCACCAGCTTTTCCATCATCCCGGCGAGGCGCATCAGGGCGAAATCGAGCCCGACGGTCGCATCCGGCCCGATATTGCGCTCGACCGAGGAGTGACTGATATCGCGCTCGTGCCATAATGCGACATTCTCGAGCGCCGGAATGACATGCGAACGAATGAGGCGCGCCAGACCCGTCAGGTTTTCCGACAGGACAGGATTGCGCTTGTGCGGCATCGCCGAGCTGCCCTTCTGGCCGGGATGGAAGAACTCTTCCGCCTCGCGCACTTCCGAGCGCTGGAGATGACGCACTTCCGTCGCCAAGCGTTCGATGCCACTGGCGATCACAGCCAGCGCACAGAAAAACGCCGCGTGACGGTCGCGGGGAATCACCTGCGTCGAGACGCTTTCGGCCACCAGTCCGAGCTTCCTGGCGACGTAATCTTCCACACGCGGGTCGATATGCGCATAGGTCCCGACCGCGCCAGATATGGCGCAAACGGCGATCTCGCGTCGCGCGGCGAGCAGGCGCTCGCGATTGCGCGCGAACTCCGCGTAATGCCCGGCCATCTTGAGGCCAAAGCTCGTCGGTTCGGCGTGAATGCCGTGGCTGCGTCCGATCGTCACGGTCGTCTTATGCTTGAACGCCTGCGCCTTGAGGGCTGCGAGCACCTTGTCGAGATCTTCAAGCAGGATGTCCGTCGCCTGCACGAGCTGGACCGAAAAGCAGGTGTCCAGCACGTCCGACGACGTCATGCCGAGATGGACGAAGCGGCTGTCGGGACCGACCTTCTCGGCCAGCCACGTCAGAAACGCGATGACGTCATGACGCGTCTCGGCCTCGATCTCGTCGATCCGCGCTAGGTCGGCGTCGGAAAACGCCGCCATGGCCGCATCGCCTTTTTCACGAATCGTCCGCGCCGCTTCCTTGGGCATTGTGCCGAACTCGGCCATGGCTTCGCAGGCCAGCGCCTCGATTTCAAACCAGATTCGATAACGGTTCGCTGGTGCCCATATGGCGGTCATGACGGGGCGGCTGTAACGCGGGACCATGGCGAAGGCTCCTCAAAGTCAGACAGGGACAGGATTTCGCCCGTCTCCTAGACCATTCCGTCCCGCTGGAACACACATGATCGTACCTCAAAGAGGGATTTGCACGCCGTCTGGGCGTTCTCTACGGTTCCTGCGCGACTATCCGCCTTCAGGACGCCGTCCCGCGCGCCGTCTCATGGTGAGAGGAACTCTTCTTGGTCATCGACTTCTCCTGGCATGCCTTCTACGCCCTCGCGCAGGTCGTGCTGATCGACATCACCCTTGCGGGCGACAATGCCGTCGTCATCGGTATGGCCGTCCGTGGCCTACCGGCGGAGAAGCGCCGCACCGCCCTGCTCGTCGGCACGCTCATGGCCGCCGGAATCCGGATCGCACTCGCCTTCGTCGCCACCAAACTGCTGGGCTTCACCGGCCTCACACTCGCGGGCGGCCTGCTGCTCGCCTGGGTCTGCTGGAAAATGTACCAGGAGCTGCGTCATCAGAACGCCGTCGAGGGGGGCGTCGCCTCTTCATCCCTATGGGGCGCGATCCTCAAGCTGGCGCTGGCCGATCTTTCGATGAGTCTGGACAATGTTCTGGCCGTTGCGGGGGCCTCTCTCGGCCATCCCTATATTCTCATCGCCGGTCTCGTGATTTCAGTGCTCCTGATGGGGCTGGCCGCTTCGTTTATCGCGCACCTGCTCGAACGTTATCGATGGATCGCCTGGGTGGGTCTGGCGGTGGTGGCCTTCGTCGCCATCCGACTGATCGCGTCGGGCGGTATGGAGATCTGGCACCATGTCCCCCGCTGACCCTTGCCTCCCGGGTCCGGCCGGCCCCGGGACCATTCGACGCCGCGGCTTGCGGAGCGGCCTGAACATCGGCATCGGCGCCACGCTGCTTCTCACGGCCTGCGCGGGCCACGCCGACCCGCTTGTCACGCCTACGGACCGTTCGAGCATTTCAACAACCTATGCGCAGGCCGTTCAGACAACGGCCGCCCTCGACGTCAGTCCCGCCATCAGGGCGCGGGTGGAGACATGGCTGAACCTCATCGGCCCGAATGCCACGGCGACCTTGCAGGACTATGCCGATTTTCTGCGACAAAAACCGACTTGGCCTCTGCGAGGCCTGATGATGGCGCGCTACCAGCGTCTTCTCACCGGCGCTGACGACACGACCCTTTCCTCTTTCTGTCCGTCTTTTCCTCTGACCAGCGCGACCACTCTGATCCGGTGCGCTACCTTTCTCCATGATGCGCCCGCGCAGGCCCGCGCTCTCTGGCTGCATGGCGGTGTCGGATCGACGGAAGAAAATGCCTTTCTCGCGGCCTTCGGTAACTCCTTCACGGCGGACGACCACTGGACGCGGTTCGAAGCCCTCGAAAAACTCAGCCAGTATGCCAGAGCACGCCAACTCGTCGCGCGCCTCTCACCGGACCGGCAGGCCCTCGCCTCGGCGCGTATCGCCTTTCACCTGTCTCTGCCCGGCGCCGACAGCACGCTGGCCGCTCTCAGCGCGCAGGATCAGGCGGATCCGGACCTGACCCTCGCCCGACTGCACAGCCTGCGCCGCGCGGACCGTCTCGGCGACGCCCTGGCCTTATGGAAGCAGCCCGGCTTCGGAATCCAGACGGCCCATCCGACCGCGGCGTGGACGCAGGAGCGGATGGCGCTCGCGCGCACGCTGCTTCTCGCGGGCTCGCCTCAGGATGCGATTCTGCTGGCCCAGGACGAAACCATGCCACCGGCATCCACAGCGCGTCTGGAAGCCCAGTTTCTGACGGGCTGGATCAGGCTGCGCTATCTCCATGATCCGGCGGGAGCGATCCCCCAGTTCACCGATCTGCTTCAGGATCGCAGCCTGATCACCAGCGCTCGCGGCGCCTACTGGCTGGGACGGGCGCATGAAGCGCTGCATCAGGACATGCCCGCCCTTCAGGCCTATCAACGCGCCGCCGCCATGCCGACGACATTCTACGGCCAGATGGCGCTCTCCGCCCTGCATGATCACGGACCGACCCTGACACCGGACTCCATCGCCGTTCCGGGGCTCGCGGAGGCGCTGTCGGCGCTTCCGCGGTTTCCGGCCGGTCCGCTCCCCCGGCCTGATCTCGCCCAGGCCGCACAGGTCCTGACCGGCATGGGCGACAACGAACACGCGCGCCAGTTTCTGATGATGCTGTACGCTGCCGCACAGGAGCCGCGTGACCAGGCCGCGCTGGCGAATTTCTCTCTCTCGCTCGGCAACTTCGAACCGGCGGTCTTCGCCGCGCGTGGCGCGGGAAAGAAAGGGATTGCCCTCTATCCTCAGGGCTGGCCCGTCCTGCCGGAACTGCGTCATATGCCCGACGACGGACTGCCGCCCGGTCTGGCGCTTGCGGTCGCAAGACAGGAAAGCAGCTTCGATCCCCGGGCGGTCAGCGGCGCCAGAGCCATCGGCCTGATGCAGTTCCAAACCGGAACAGCCCATGACGTGGCGCGCCGCGCGGGCCTCTCCATCGACACGTCCGCCGCTGCTCTGACCGATCCCCAGATCAACATGACGCTGGGCCGGGCCTATCTGAAACAGCTTCTCGAACGCTATAACAATGCCATCCCCGAAGCGCTCGCGGCCTATAACGCCGGTCCGCATCGCACGGACCTCTGGCTGGCCGCCGACCCGCCGCCGACCACATGGACCCAGGACGGCATGATCGACTGGATCGAACGCCTGCCCTACGAGGAAACGCGCTCCTACATTCAA
Source organism: Brytella acorum (assembly GCF_029309905.1). GTDB lineage: Bacteria > Pseudomonadota > Alphaproteobacteria > Acetobacterales > Acetobacteraceae > Brytella > Brytella acorum. Next base: position 690,323 of record NZ_JARBJP010000001.1, on the reverse strand, counting down.
CGCATCGAGGAAAGCATGCCCATCTACCGGCTGCTCGAGGAACAACAAAATGCTGGATGACGACACCCTCGCTCTCGCGGCCAAAGTGCTGCAAACCCTGCGGACGCGCGGCCTGCGCGTCGTAACGGCGGAAAGCTGCACCGGGGGCCTGATCGCCGCCGCGCTGACACATTTTCCCGGCTCGTCGGACGTCGTCTCCGGCGGCCTCGTGACCTACTCCAACGCCATGAAGGAGAGCGTGCTCTCCGTCACCGATCGCACCCTTCAGTCCGAAGGCGCCGTAAGCCAGGCCACGGCGATCGAGATGAGCATGGGCGCGCTGTCCATGGCGCCGGACGCCAAGCTCGCCGTCGCCGTCACTGGCATCGCGGGACCGGATGGCGGCACGGTGGACAAGCCTGTCGGCACGGTGTGTTTAGCGCGCCAGCTTGGTGATGGCGCGCCTTACGTGGAGACATGCCACTTCCCCGGCGATCGGGCCGCCATCCGCACCGCGACCGTGCGACGCGCCCTGGAACTTCTTTTGGAGGCCTAGAAAACCGCCAGGCCGGTTCAGAGCCGCCTGGACTTCCTGACGTGCTCGTAGGCGTCGAGCGCGCGATGCCGTGCCCCGGCGTGATCGACGATCGGGGCCGGATAATGCGAAGGCGGCGTTCCCGCCTCCCAGGGCGCGTGGATATCCCTGTCGGAAAGCGCGGCAAGTTCGGGCACCCATCGCCGGATATAGGCTCCCGACACATCGAATTTTCGCGACTGGAGAACGGGATTCATCATGCGAAAGAACGGTGCCGATTCAACGCCGGTCCCGGCATTCCACTGCCAGTTCATCGCATTGCTCGCCGGGTCGTAATCCACGAGCGTTTCCGCGAACCAGCGTTCGCCCAGACGCCAGTCGATCAGCAGGTCCTTGATCAGAAACGACGCTACGACCATGCGAACCCGGTTATGCATGACGCCCGTCTGCCAGAGTTCACGCATCCCCGCATCGACGAGCGGATAACCGGTCTGCCCCCGCTGCCACGCGCGAAGTCCCTGAGGATCGTCCCGCCACGGCATGGCATCGAATTCGGAGCGGAGATTGCACGACGCCATGTCGGGATATTCCCATAGCAGCGACCAGGCGAACTCACGCCAGCCCAGTTCCGCAAAAAACTTCTCCCGGCCCGTCCGGACATCACGCTCCCTTACGGCTTGACGGATCTGTCGGGGTGTCACCTGACCGAACCGCAGATAGGCCGACAGACCCGATGTCGCATCCATCGCCGGAAAGTCCCGCTCGACGCCGTAACGACTCAACGCCGTATCGATGAAAGTCTCAAGGTGTTCATGCGCGGCACTTTCGCTGACCTCGTGATGGGCCTCGAGCGGGCGCGTCCATTCCAGGGACGCCATCTCGTCTTCAAGGGCGGTCGCCGCGACCCATCGATCCCAGTGCGAGACGTCTTCCCACCAGAAATCAAGATTTTCGGGCGCGGGCAGCACGGGTCGATGATCGTCGATCTGACACGCTGCCCGCCAGAATGCGGTGAACACCTTGAACGGCTGATTGGCCTGCGTTCGCACGGTCCAGGGTTCGTGGACGAGGTTTCCCGCGAAACTATGCGCCTCGATTCCTGCATCACGAAGCGTACGCTTCAGATCCGTATCCGTTTCTCGCCCATCAGGATCATAACGCCTGTTCCACAGGACAGTCCGCGCGCCCGAACGCTGCACCAATTCCGGCAAAACCTCTCGGGCGTTTCCACGACAGACGTGAAGCGCCCCTCCCCGCACCTTCAGCGTGGCATCAAAGGTGGTCAATGTTTTGCCAAGCCACCAGTCAGAAGCTGTCATGGCTGATTTTCCGTCCTCAAGAATACTGACGCAGAAAAGCGGCGCTCCGATCCGGCTGGCCGCGAACAGCGCTTCATTGTCGGCAAGGCGGAAATCCTCCCGGAACCAGACGATCACCGGAGAGTTCGTGGACATGGCAAGAGTCATAGTTTTGTCGTGAGCCAATTGAACACCTCACGCCCCGAATACGATGCCCGGAGATCGCAGCCGGGCCATAAGAGAAGAAAGCACAGGTACTAAGGCCAGCCATGCGCGACGAATTTCGACAAGTCGCGCTCCGCTCTCCCCGAAGGTCGCTCGAGGAGACTTCGCCCGGCAAAGCGCCCGTCATCGCGCCAGAAAAGAAAAAGCCTTTCCTTACATAAGGAAAGGCTTTTGTCCGCTGGTCAGAACGGGATCAGTTTTCAGTGCGTCTGGGGAGGAACCGGCGCATTTTCCGGCACGACCGAGGGAGCCGGAGGTGGCATCGTTGCGCTTGGGGGCGTGGGCGTGGCCATGGGAGCAGGCGGCGGCTCGGTGGCCGGAACCGGTGTCTGGGCCTGCTGAAGGCTGCGCGCGTTCAACTGGTCGGTCGTCATTTCGCCAGATGCGGCCTTCTGCATGTGCCCGGCGGATTTCTTACCGTGATGGTGGGTCGCTGCCACAGCCGGCATCGCGGTGGCCATAACGCTTACGGCCGCCAGAGCGGCGATCGAGATTTTCTTCATCTCGTATCCTTCCCTTGTTTTGAACCGTCCGTGCGTATGCACGGCACCCGTTACAGAACAGATCAGAAGGGCCATAAGTTGCACCCCGAAATACCCTGACACAGAACTTTCAAGAGCGTCATGCGTATTTTCGGGGTCAGGCGGGACCGCTTTGCGGCGGCGTAAAGGCTTTCCCCCCCCTCGGCGCCGACGAAGGCGTGATCGGCGGTCCGTAGGAATCCCGCGCGCGCTTGATGAATGCCGACACCATCAGCCGCACCCCTTCATTGAACACGACCCCGATCGCATTCTGCAAAAGGCGGGAACGGAACTCGAAATCCACGAAGAAATCGACGCGACAGCCACGCGGATCCGGCGTGAACGTCCAGACGTTGTTCAGATAGCGAAACGGGCCTTTTTCGTAGCGCACACGGATGCGCGTCGGCCGCTCAAGCGTCACCCGGCTCGTGAACGTCTCGCGGAACGGTCCAAAACCGATGGAAAGGTCCGCGACGAGTTCCTGGGACGTCTGCGTCTTCACCACGGCCTTGACGCACCAGGGCAGAAATTGCGGGTATTTCGCCACATCGGCCACGAGGTCGAAAAGCTGTTCCGGCGTATAGCCGATCAGGCGTTGTTCCGCATGTGTCGGCATCAGGCGTGCTCCGCGATCGCGGCGCCGAGTTTGCGCGCACGCGCTGCCCGGAGTGCCGCGAAATCTTCATCTGCATGATAGGAAGAGCGCGTCAGCGGCGTGGCGCTCACCTGTAGGAAACCCTTGGCACGCGCCAGGGCGGCGTATTCGTCGAACTCAAGCGGAGTCACGAAATGAATGACGGCGGCATGTTTCGGCGAGGGCTGAAGATATTGTCCCAGAGTGAGAAAATCGACATCCGCAATCCGGAAATCGTCCATGACCTGCGCCACCTCCATTTTGTCTTCGCCAAATCCCAGCATGAGACCTGACTTGGTGAAGATGGACGGGTCAAGGCGTTTCACATCGTCCAGCAGCCGAACGGACTGGTAGTAACGCGCGCCGGGCCGGATCGAGGGATACAAACGGGGAACAGTCTCGATATTGTGATTGAAGACGTCGGGCCTCGCCGCCACCACGATCTCAAGCGCGCCACGCTTGCGAAGAAAATCCGGCGTCAGGATCTCGATCGTCGTCTCCGGCGACGCCGCACGAATGGCGCCGATTGTGCGGGCGAAATGCCGGGCGCCCCCATCCGGCAGATCGTCGCGATCAACCGAAGTGATGACCACATGCCGCAAACCGAGCTTGGCGACGGCCTCGCCCACGCGCTGAGGCTCGTCGTCATCCAGCGCATAGGGCAAACCGGTCGTGACATTACAGAATGAACAGGCGCGCGTGCAGATCTCGCCCATGATCATCATGGTCGCGTGACGCTGGGACCAGCATTCCCCGATATTCGGACACGCGGCTTCCTCGCAGACAGTGACCAGCTTCTGGTCACGCATCAACGCCTGCGTCTCTTTATAGACCGGGCTGTTGGACGCGCGAACGCGGATCCAGTCCGGCTTGCGAAGAATGGGATTGTCGGGCCGATGCGCCTTTTCAGGGTGCCGGGCCGTGGGCTTACGATGATCTATGGTGATGCGCTGCATGGGCCGTCAGATATGAAGTGCTTCGCCCGACGACGCCAGGACCGCTTCATGCATGGTCTCGGAAATCGTCGGATGGGGAAACACCGTCTCCCTCAACTCGGCATCGGTCAACTCACTCGTGCGTGCGATGACGTAACCCTGGATCATTTCCGTCACTTCCGCGCCGATCATGTGCGCGCCGAGCAGCTCGCCCGTCTCATCATCGAAAATGACCTTCGTCATTCCGTCGGGTTCACCCATGGCCAGGGCCTTCCCATTGGCGACAAACGGGAATTTGCCGATCCGCAGCTTGCGTCCGGTCGCCTTCGCCTTGTCTTCCGTAAGCCCTACGGATGCCACCTGCGGGCGGCTGTAGGTGCAGCCGGGAATGTTCAGCGGACTCAGCGGATGAGGATTCCGGCCCGCGATTTCATCGACCACGATCACGCCCTCATGGCTCGCCTTGTGGGCAAGCCAGGGCGCGCCCGCGACATCGCCAATGGCGAAGATACCTTTCTCGCCCGTCCGGCACAGACCATCGACCACGATATGCGTGCGATCGACCTGCACCTTCGTGCCTTCCAGTCCCAGATCCTCGACATTGCCGACGATGCCGACCGCGAGAATGACACGATCCACCGTCAGTTCGGTTCTGCCCTTCGGCGTCTCGATGACCGTCGAAACCGTGCCGTCGGCTTTTTTGAGGGGGCCGACTTTCGCGCCCGTCAGAATCTTCATGCCCTGCGCTTCGAAAGCCTTCTGCGCGAGACCGCTGATCTCGGCATCCTCGGCGATCAGGATGCGATCCGCGACCTCGGCGATCGTCACCTCCGCGCCCATGTTCCGATAGAACGACGCAAATTCGACCCCGATCGCGCCTGACCCCACGACGAGCAGCCGCTTCGGCATCTCCTTCGGCACCATCGCCTCGCGATAGGTCCAGACAAGCTCGCCATCCGGCTCCAGACCCGGGAAATGTCGCGCCCGCGCGCCCGTCGCCAGGATGACGTTGGAAGCCGCGATCTCTGCGACATCCCTGCCGTCCTTCGTCACGACCAGCTTGTGTCGTTCACCGGCTTTGCCGACGAGTTTCGCACGTCCGTCGAAAACCTTCACCTTGGCCTTCTTGAGCAGATGCGCGACGCCGCGCGAGAGCTGCTGCGATACCTTGCGCGAGCGACCCACGACTGTTTCGAGGTCGTAGCGCACGTTATCCGCCGCGAACCCGTAAGGCGCGAGATCGTGCAGCAGATGGTTGATTTCCGATGCGCGCAGCAGCGCCTTGGTCGGGATGCAGCCCCAGTTGAGACAGATCCCGCCGAGATGCGTGCTTTCCACGAGCGCCACATTCATCTTGAGCTGGGCCGCGCGCAGGGCCGCGACATAGCCCCCCGGCCCACCACCGACAACGATCAGATCGAAACTATCCATGTTTTTCATACCACCAGACGGTAGGGATTCTGAACGATATCGCGCAACGCACCCAGCCATTCCGCGCCAAGCGCGCCATCGACGGCGCGATGATCGACCGAGAGCGTCGCCGTCATCACGGTGGCGATCGCAAGCTGGTCGCCCCGGACCACGGCGCGCTTCTCGCCCGCCGCGATCGCCAGAATCCCGGCCTGCGGCGGATTGATGATGGCCGAGAATTCCTTGACGCCAAACATGCCCATATTGGAGATCGAGAACGTCCCGCCCTGGAACTCCTCGGGCCTGAGCTTGCCGGAGCGCGCCTTCTTGATCAGCGCCTTGGCCTCGCTGCTGATCTCGCGCAGCGACTTGCGATCCGCCTGACGGATGATCGGCGTGATCAGGCCATCGGGAATGGAAACCGCGACCGAGATATCGACATCCTCGTACTGGATCATCTCGTTCTCGGCGAAGCTGACATTGACGCCAGGCACGACCCTCAACGCCAGCGCCACCGCCTTGATCAGCATGTCGTTGACCGAGAGCTTGAAGGCGCCCTCACCCTCTGACGGAGACGCCGCATTGAGCTGGGAGCGCAACGCGAGCAGCGCATCGAGCTCGATATCCATCGCCACGTAGAAATGCGGCACGCTCTGCTTAGCTTCCGTCAGGCGACGCGCGATCACCTTGCGGATGGAGCTGTGCGGAACCCTTGCCACTCCACCCGCGTCAACAGGGGGCGCCACCGACACGGTCGTCTTTTCGGCAGGGACAGTTTTGCCGGAGCCGGCTTCGAGCGCTTTTTCGACATCACGGCGCACGATCCGCCCCCGTGGACCGGAACCATTCAGCGTCTCCAGCGCAAGCCCCGCCTTGCGGGCGATGCGTCGAGCCAGAGGCGATGCGATCACTCGCCCGCCCTCGCTGACGTCAGGCTTCGCCTTCGATGTGTCCGCAACGGTCCCGGTGGAAACAGCATCGGTGCCGACGGGCGCCTCCGCTTTTTTCGGAGCCGCCCCGGCAGAACCGGAGGCTTCCGGCACCGCCTCGCCTTCCTCGACAAGAACGGCGATCGGCGCGTTCACCGCCACGCCTTCTGTGCCTTCCGGCACGAAGATGCGACCGAGAATGCCCTCATCGACGGCCTCGACCTCCATGGTCGCCTTGTCGGTCTCGATCTCGGCGATCACATCACCGGCCGAAACGGCTTCGCCTTCCTTCTTGAGCCAGCGCGCAAGCGTGCCTTCGGTCATGGTCGGCGAAAGCGCCGGCATCAGGATTTCAATGGCCATCTCTGCGAACCTCAGAAGAGCTTGCGGACCGCATCCACCACCCAGTCGGGTTTCGGAAGGGCCTGTTTTTCAAGATTGGCGGCATAAGGCAGCGGGACATCGAGCCCGCAGACGCGCGCCGGCGGAGCATCAAGATCATCGAAAGCCTGTTCGCAGACCATCGCGCAGATCTCCGCGCCAATGCCCGCGACCGGCCAGCCTTCCTCGACGGAAACCACCCGGTTCGTCTTGCGAACGCTGCCGATGATCGTCTCGGTATCGAGCGGGCGGATGGAACGCAGATTGATGACCTCGGCTTCGATCCCCTCGACCGCGAGCATGTCCGCGGCCTCGAGCGCCACACCCACCATGATCGAAAAAGCCACCAGCGTGACGTGCGTGCCCGCGCGCTCGATCTTCGCCCTGCCGATCGGAAGGATGAAATCGTCGTCCACAGGACACGGGAATTTCTGCCCGTAGAGGATTTCGTTCTCAAGGAACACGACGGGATTCGGATCGCGGATCGCCGCGCGCAGGAGCCCCTTCGCATCCGCCGCCGACCAGGGGGCCAGCACCTTCAGTCCCGGCACATGGGCATACCAGCTCGCATAACACTGGGAGTGCTGCGCGCCGACACGCGCCGCCGCGCCGTTGGGGCCGCGAAACACGATCGAACAGCCAAGCTGGCCGCCGGACATATAGAGCGTCTTGGCCGCCGAATTGACGATATGGTCGATCGCCTGCATCGCGAAATTCATGGTCATGAACTCGACGATCGGCTTCAGCCCCGTCATCGCCGCGCCGACGGCCATGCCCGTGAAGCCGTGTTCCGTAATCGGCGTGTCGATCACGCGGCGCGCGCTGAACTCCTCGAGCATGCCCTGGCTGACCTTGTAGGCGCCCTGATACTGCGCGACTTCTTCACCGAGCAGGAACACATCGTCGTCCTGCCGCATTTCCAGCACCATCGCCGAGCGCAGCGCCTCACGGACCGTGATCTCGGCCGTCTCGCCCCATTCGGGCTCCGGCGCGACTTCAGCGCCCTTGGGAGCGCCTGGCTTCGGAGCATCCACTTGCGGCGATGGCGTTGTGGCCTCGTCGGGCGCAACCGCTTTGGCTGCTGGCGCTACGCTCACCTCCTCGCCTTCCTCGACGAGGATCGCAATCGGCGTATTGACGGCCACGCCTTCCGTGCCTTCCTCGATCAGGAGGCGTCCCAGAATACCGGCTTCGACGGCTTCCACCTCCATCGTCGCCTTGTCGGTTTCGATCTCGGCGATCACGTCACCCGGAGACACGTGATCTCCCTGCTTGCGGGTCCAGCGCGCCAGCGTGCCTTCCGTCATGGTCGGCGAAAGCGCGGGCATCAGAATTTCAGTCGCCATGAGATCAGCCCTCCACCAGCACGTCGGTCCAAAGCTCCGAGAGGTCGGGTTCGGGACTGGCCTGCGCGAATTCCGCGGCATCGGCGACGACCGCCTTTACGTCCTTCTCGATATCCTTGAACTCGTCTTCGCTCACGCCACCTTTTTCAAGGACACGACGGATCGCATCGATCGGATCATGATTTTTGCGGATTTCATCCACTTCGGCGCGATCCCGATACTTCGCCGGATCGGACATCGAATGCCCGCGATAACGATAGGTTTCCATTTCCAGCAGGAACGGCCCCTTGCCCGCACGACAATGCGCGACGGCCCGCTGCGCCGCTTCGTGGACGGCGAACAGATCCATCCCGTTCACCTTGAGACACGGAATGCCCCATGGCTCGCCAATCTTCGAGAGATCTTTCACGGCTGAGGCACGATCCAGGCTCGTGCCCATGCCATAGCGATTGTTCTCGATGACATAGATGCAGGGCAGCTTGTGCAGAGCGGCAAAGTTGTAGCTCTCGTAGACCTGCCCCTGCTGGGCGGAACCCTCGCCGTAAAATGCCAGAGCCACCTCATCCGTGCCGCGATACTGGTTCGCGAAGGCCAGGCCCGTGCCGATCGAAACCTGGGCTCCCACGATACCGTGGCCGCCATAGAAGTTCTTCTCACGCGAAAACATATGCATCGAACCGCCCTTGCCGTGGGAATACCCGTCCCGGCGCCCGAGCAGCTCGGACATGACGCCGCGCGGCGTCATGTCCATCATTAGCATATGGGCATGGTCGCGGTAGGACGTGACGAGTTTGTCTCCTTCCTTCAGCGACAGGGCGAGGCCGACCATGACCGCTTCCTGACCGATATAGAGATGACAGAAACCGCCGATCAGACCCATGCCGTAAAGTTGTCCGGCCTTTTCCTCGAACCTGCGCAGCAGCAGCATGTCCCGATAGGCCTTGCGCACCACATCCATCGGCAGGGCCGGACCGTTGTGATCGGGAGGGACGGCGGAAGCCTCTCCAGTGTTCTCTGCTGACATGGTTAGCCTTTCAGGATCAGAATGCATGAAAGAACGCGCGACGGCCTGTCATGTTGGCGCGCACGTTGCCACTTTTATGTTCGATCGTTTGTCGCATCCGTGTGAATTTTTCACCGATCGACGCCCGGCTGTCCATAAGCCCTGGGCTGACAACCAGTTGAAGGCCCACGTCGACACACCCACCAGTCGGTCGGGGATCTAACGAAAATGTCAGAAAAAGCCGAGCAGCCTTCGGGCCGCCAGGCCGGGATCGGCCTCACGCAGCAGGCTTTCGCCCACCAGCACACCACTCGCTCCGACCTCACCGACACGATGAACGTCGTCCTGCGTGCGGATACCGCTCTCGGACACAACTATGCGATCAGGCGGCACGAGCGGGGCCAGATCGAGCGTCGTCTGGATATCCGTCTTCAACGTCCGGAGATTGCGGTTGTTGATGCCGATCAGCAGGACATCGAGTCCAAGCGCACGGTTCAGTTCAGCCTCGTCATGGATCTCGCACAGCACGTCCATGTCGAGACCGCGCGCGAGCGCCACCAGTTCAGCCGCCTGAACATCGGTCAGCGCGGCCATGATCAGCAGAATCGCGTCCGCGCCGATGAGGCGGCTTTCATGAACCTGCCAGGGATCGAGAATGAAATCCTTGCGCAGGATCGGCAGCGAACAGCTTTCACGCACAGCCGTCAGATCGTCGGGACTGCCATGAAAGCACGACCCTTCGGTCAGAACGGAAAGGCAGATCGCCCCCGCGGCTTCATAGGCACGCGCAATTCCCACGGGGTCATAATCAGCCCTCAGCACGCCCGCGGATGGCGAGGCCTTCTTGATCTCGGCGATGAGCCCTACCTGCCGGTCGGCCGTCATCTGTTTGAGAGCCTCGCCGAAACCCCGCGTCGGAGTCTTCACCTCCCGCGCACGCGCTGTAATCTCCTTCAGCGTCATGATCTGGGAGCGCTGTTCGATATCAACGCGCGTCCGGGCGCAGATGCGCGCCAGCACGTCCGGCATATCCACAGGCGATCCGCCTTCGCCAAGATGAGTCACTGGTATGTCATCGCCCAGAGCCGTGACTTCGGAGTGAGATGGAATTTCGTTCATCGTCTTCCTGATCGCTGCTTCATGTGTTCAAAATCGTGGGAACCGGAAGACATCACGACGACGCCTTCCGAAAGGCTTCAAGCGCCGCGCCGCTATCAAGCGCGCGCGCTGCAAACGCCGCGTTTTCAGTCAGGCGAGCCGTCGAAATCCGCTCACCTTCAAGAATGGAGAACCGCCCCGCGACGTGCAGCGCGACGGCCGCGTTTAAAAGGACGGTGTCGCGATAGGCACCGGGAGCCCCATCCAGAAGAGCGCGCAAGGCGTCGGCATTGTAAGCCGGATCGCCGCCCGCGATCGCGCCGATCGCGCACTCCTTCAACCCGGCCATGGCAGGCTCGATCACGTAGCGCCGCAGGGTCTCGCCCTCCCATGCGCTGATCTGGCTCGGACCGGCAAGTGTCAACTCGTCGGCGCCACCCTGATCGGTCGTGCCGTGCACCGCCCACACGCATACCGAGCCAAGATTTCCCAAAGTGCGCGCGACCGTATCGAGCCATCTTGCGTCGAACACGCCGATGACCTGGCGCTTCACCCGCGCAGGATTGCACAAAGGTCCGACGAGATTGAACAGGGTCCGGAAACCGAGAGCGCGACGCACCTCGGCGGCATGCCGCATGGCGGGATGATGAGCCGGAGCCACCAGAAAAGCCAGCCCGTCTTCCGCCAGACGGCGCCCCTGACGCGCGGGGTCCATCTCCGGCTCGATGCCGAGAACCTGCAACACATCCGTCGCGCCGGACTGTGAAGACAGGGCACGGTTTCCATGTTTGGCAACCGGGATACCCATTCCCGCCAGGACGAACGCTGTCGCCGTGGAGATATTGAGCGTTCCGAGGCCATCCCCGCCAGTCCCGCACACGTCGATCGCATCTTCCGGCGCATCCTCGACCGCGAGCATGTAACGCCGCGCGGCACGAACGGCGCCGAGAAGCTCCCCCTCGGTTTCGCCACGCATATGCAGAGCCGTCAGGACAGCCGCCAGCTGCACCGGCGGAACAGATCCCGCCATCACGCTGAAAAAAAAGCGTTCCGCCTCGACCTCGTCGAGTGTCTGTCCTGAAATCACATGCCGCAGGAGAGACCGGATGTCTTCACTCACCGGGCTTTGAATGCCCACGCTCAGGCCGCCAGTTTCGTGGCATGAAAGGCGCGGGCGATCTCAAGGAAATTGGCGAGAAGCTTCCGCCCTTCCACCGAGGCGATGCTCTCCGGATGAAATTGCACGCCATGCGTCGGATGATGGCGATGCCGCACGCCCTGAATCACGCCATCGGCGCTGCGCGCGTTCACGATCAGGGCGTCGGGAATCGTCTCCGGCGCCAGGGTCAGGCTGTGATAGCGCGTCGCCTCCATCGGATCGTCCAGATCGCGGAACACGCCGGTGCCATCGTGCAGCATGCGGTCCACCTTGCCGTGCATGGGCATGGGCGCGCGCACGACCTTCGCGCCGAACACCTGTCCGATCGCCTGATGCCCGAGACAGACGCCCAGCAGCGGAATATGGGGAGCAGCCCGGGCAATCAGATCGCAACAGATCCCGGCCTCATTGGGCGAACAGGGGCCGGGAGAAATGACGATCGCTTCCGGTTCGAGCGCCAGCGCCGCCTCGACGCCGAGCGCGTCGTTGCGGCGCACGTCACACTCCGCGCCCAGCGTTCCGAAATGATGAACGAGGTTGAACGTGAAGCTGTCGTAATTGTCGATCAGCAAAATCATGGCGGTAGGATGGCGTCGGAAACGGCGCAGGTCAAATGCCGTTACAAACGCACAACCCATCCATGGGGTTGCGCATCACCGTCCCGCCCTCGAACGCGCCTGCTCGACCGCCAGTTCAGCAGCGCGAAAGAGGGCGCGGGCCTTCTGCCTGGTCTCGGCTTCTTCGGCCTCCGGGACGCTCTCGGCAACGACCCCGCACCCGGCCTGGACATACATGCGCCCCTGGCGCAGCACAGCCATCCGCAGACCGATGCAGGTGTCCATTTCCCCGTCGGCCGCGAAATAGCCGATGCACCCCGCATAGGGACCGCGCCGCGTCGGCTCCAGCTCGTCGATGATTTCCATGGCGCGGATCTTGGGAGCGCCGCTCAGCGTGCCGGCGGGAAAAGCCGCCTTGAGCGCGTCGACCGCGTCGCAGTCGGGACGCAAGCGTCCGACAACCGTCGAGGAAATGTGCATGACGTGCGAATAGCGCTCGATCACAAACCGGTCGGGCACCTCGACGGACCCGAGAACCGCCACGCGTCCCACGTCGTTCCGTCCCAGATCGATGAGCATCAGATGCTCGGAGCGCTCCTTCTCGTCAGCAAGCAGTTCCGCTTCCAGACGCAGATCCTCGGCTTCGGTCGCACCTCGCGGACGCGTTCCCGCGAGAGGCCGGACCGTGACGACACCCTCGCGCAGGCGCACGAGAATTTCCGGGGACGAGCCAACCAGCGAGAACCCGTCCATCTCGATCAGAAAAAGAAACGGCGCCGGGTTCACCCGTCGAAGCGCACGGTAAAGCGCCAGAGCCGGGAGCGGGAAAGCCGCGTCGAATCGCTGGCTCGGCACGATCTGGAAAGCGTCGCCCGCGGCGATGTAATCCTGCGCACGCCGCACCGCCTCTTCGAAAACCGCGCGCGACATGTTTGAACGCGGCTCTTCGAGCACGTAATCGGCCGGAAGATCCTGCGTCTCCACGACAGGCGCTGAAACCAGCGCCTCGCGCGCCTTGTGGATCAGCGCATGAGCCGCTGCCCGCGCCGCCTCCCCCGCGTCCCCGCGCAGCGGAACCGCGAGGAACAGTTCATCCCGCACCGAATCGAAGACCGCAAACAGTCCAGGGCGGATCAGCACGCCCTCGGGCAAACCCGCGTCATCATCGGGCGCATGCGGCAGATGCTCCATCTGACGCACCATGTCGTAGCCCAGATAACCGAACAGACCGGCGATCATCGGAGGAATACCGGCTGGAAGCACCATCCGGCTGTCCTGGTGCAAACAGCGCAATGAGGCGAGCGGCGCGTCCTCGATCACATCGAATCGGGATTCCGGCCGTCCCGGCGCACGATCCATGGAAACGACACCGTCGCGGCACTCCCAGACCAGATCGGGAAGCATGGCGATGACCGAGTATCGTCCGCGCGCGGCACCGCCCTCGACGCTTTCCAGCAACAGCCGATACGGGCGCGTGCCGTCCGGACGCGTGGCCAGCGCCGAAAGGCGCATGAACGCGCCAACGGGCGTCAGAAGATCAGCGGCTTCGATCGCATAGACAAGGTGTTCGGTGTCAATGACGCTCATGGCGCTCCGCCGCCCGTGGAATCGATGACCTGCTGGAGCAGCGCCATGTTCGGAACCGGTTTGGCGCGCTGCTCAAGCCCACGCACGAAGGTCGCGGCCACATCGTCACGCATCGTCGCTGTCAGTTGCGGCTCCATCCGCTGTCGCAGGTCGCTCACGACCTTTTCGTCCGCGGCGCGCTCGCCGGTCAGCGTCGCGACATAATAGTCGTCACCGACATTCAGCATGAAGGATTCGCCGATCTTCGCACCGAAAGCCTGCGTCGCGACCCCGTCCGGCAACGCCGCGGGACGCACCCGCGAAAACGTCATGCCCGACTGAAGCCGCACGGCATCCGGCGTGCCGACGACGGCTTTCGCCACGCCGCCGCCGCTCTTGGCTTTCGTCAGAAGGCCCGTTGCCTGCACATCGGCGGCGTGGCGCTTCTGCTCGGCGGTCCAGGCGTCCGCGACGCGCGCCTTGACCACGTCGAATGGCTGAACCTTGCCAGGCTCGATCGTGTCCACGAGCACGGCGAAAGCGCCGTCCTTCGGTCCCTTGACGACCGACGGCTTGTCCTTGACGGATTGCGAGAACACGCGCGCGATGATGGCCTGACGCAGAACAGGATCGCCGGGAATGGGCGCGGGCACACCGTCATGCGTCATGCCCTGCGCGTCCAGCGTTCCCGCCGCAGGCGCGGCACCGAGATCGGCGGGAATATGTTCGAGATCCGAACTGCCCGCGATCACATCCTGGAACCGCGCCATGCGAGCGGCGACGAGCGCTGGCGCCTGCTGGTGGGCGACCTCGCGCCGCAGATCCTCGCGGGCCGCCTCGAAAGGCGTATCGTGCGGCGCCTTGATATCGAGCACCCGGAACAGAACCCATCCCGTTTCGGTCTTGAGCGGCCCCTCGATCGTGCCGGACTGGGCGGAGAACGCCGCCTTCGCCAGTTCGGGGTTGGGAACGTCACTCTGCCGTGTCTCGGGCAGGGAGACGGCGGCGGCGTCGGTATATTTCGCCTGCATGGCGTCCCAGCTTTGCCCGCTCTTCCAGAATGCCGCCGCTTCGTTGGCTTTGGCTTCGTCCTGGAATGTCAGAACCTGAAGGCTGCGGGTTTCGGGAACGTGAAAGCGGCCCGACTGGAAATCGTAATACCGTCTGAGCTGCTCATCGGGCACCTCCAGCGCATGTTCGACCGTGTCAGCCGACAGGACGACGATCTTCGCATGACGATATTCCGTCGTGCGGAAGGTCTCCTGATGATTGTCGTAGTAACGATGCAGCTGCGCGTCGGTGGGCGCCGTCGGCGCGGGCATCGCGCCCGCATTGATCCGCACGACGTCCAGAACGCGTTCGCGAGCGTTGAAATCGATGAGCCGCTGGGTGATCGAGGGCGGCACTTTCATCGTGTCACCCAGCCCCGCCATGACTCCCTGCGCGACGATATCCGAGCGCGCCATATCGAGCACGCGCGCCTCGGTCAGACGCCGCTGGGCCAGAAGCTGGTTGAACTTCGCACGGTCGAACTGACCGTTCTTGTCGTGGAAAGCCGGGATCGCAAAAATCGAATCCCGCACAAGCCCGTCCGGTGCCACCATGCCGTTGCGCTCGGCGAAAAGGAGCACTTCTTCCTGCGTGACCAGATGCTGGAGCGCTTCATGGGCGATTTCCACGCGTTCAGCCTGCGGCACCTGGCTCGGATCATTCAGGCCCATCTGCTGCGCGGCGCGCGGCAGCGTCTGGTTGATGCTTTCCGACAGGGCCTGCGCCGTAATACGATGCGTCCCGATCCGCACCACCGCATCCGCGTTGCTCGCTCCAATGCTGGTGAAGATATCTCCCACGCCCCAGGCGATGAACGCCGCGAAAATCAGGAAGGCGAGGACGCGGCCGATCCAGGAATCGACAAGCACGTGGCGCAGGGTGGAAATCATGCGGTTATGGGTCCGGCAGCAGGGCGATCAGAAACGATGTCATGCGTCTCGTGGACGCATGAACAAGCGGCGCACCATAGATTCAGCGAAACGGATTGGCCAGAACCCAACATATCCGCCCCACGACTTCCTTGTACACGACTTGAACCGAAGGGCCGGACCGTGGCACCCACACTGGGCTGAAGAGACGCGGCGCGGCAGGTTTCACCGCTGAACGCCATCGCCGTACGCTATATGAGGACACAGGATGAACGCGCATTCCTCCGAAACCGGTCGCCGACTGCTGATCGCGGGCAACTGGAAGATGAACGGCCTCCGCGCCTCGTCGCAGGCCCTGGCCCGTGCGATCGTCGAGGGGGCCAAAGCCCTGCCCGCCTCGGTGGAACTGGCTGTCTTTCCACCCTTCACGTTGACGGCGGAGATCGGGGCTCTCCTGACCGACAGCCCCGTTCGCCTTGGCGCGCAGGATTGCCGTTCGGAAAAATCCGGTGCCTTCACCGGCGATATCGCCGCCCCCATGCTCGCCGATCTGGGCGTCACGCACGTCATCCTGGGCCATTCTGAACGCCGTCGCTATCACGATGAAACGGATCAGATCATCAGCGCCAAGGCCGAGGCGGCTCTCGAGGCCGGTCTCGTGCCCGTGCTCTGCATCGGCGAGACGGCCGAAGAGCGCGATAGCGGCCGCGCCTACGAAACCCTGAGCAACCAGATCGCGCGGGGCGTTCCGGCGGGCTTTCGCGGCGTCATCGCCTACGAGCCCGTCTGGGCCATCGGAACGGGCCGCACGGCCTCGTCCGACGACATCGCGCAGACCACAGCCCACATCCGCGACTCCCTCGCCGCGCACCTCCAGACAGGTGACAATCTCCCGCCAATCCTCTATGGCGGCTCCGTGACGGCCCGCGACGCCGCGTCGATCCTCGCGATCGAGACGGTCGGCGGCGTCCTCGTCGGCGGTGCCAGCCTCAAGGCGGACTCCTTCCTTGCCATCGCGCAAGGGGCGGTCGAAGCCCTTTCCTGACATTGACGATCCGTCGCGCTCGATCCGTGCCGTTATTTCGCTGAAAGCCTGCCATGACGACCTTCCTTCTGGTTCTCAACCTCTTCGTGACCGTCGCCCTGATCGCCACCGTGCTGATCCAGCGCAGCGAGGGCGGCGGATTGGGAATCGGCTCCAGCCAGGGCATGGGATCGTTCATGACAGGTCGGGGCACCGCGACTCTGCTGACCCGCGCCACGTCGATTCTCGCGGCGATCTTCATGGTGCTCTGCCTCATGCTGGCCGTCCTCAATCGCGGCGCATCCTCGGGGGTCGGCGGCAAGGACATCCTGGCTCAGCCCGCCACATCGACGACCACCACGACTCCGGCGCCAACACCGGCACCTGCGGGCAAATAAGCCCGCGCCACGGACTTTCCCACCAGTCAGCCGCGCCGGTTTCCGGCGCGGTTTTTTATTGGCGAAAACGAAAGACCCGAACCCGAACCCGAATCCGATCTGGTCTGGTCTGGTCTCGCAGAATGACCTGAAGCGTTCGATAGCGCTTCCCCTCGGCCCCTTATCCTGTGTAGAAGGGCCTCCCATGACGCGGTTCGTATTCATCACCGGCGGTGTGGTCTCCTCCCTTGGCAAAGGCATCGCTTCGGCGGCGCTGGCAGCTCTCCTCCAGGCACGCGGCTATTCCGTCCGCATGCGCAAACTGGACCCCTATCTCAACGTCGATCCGGGCACGATGAGCCCGTATCAGCACGGCGAGGTCTTCGTCACCGATGACGGTGCCGAGACCGATCTCGACCTCGGGCATTACGAGCGCTTCACCGGCGTTCATGCCCGCAAGGCCGACAACGCCACGACAGGACGGATCTATTCGGACGTCATCGCGCGCGAGCGTCGCGGCGACTATCTGGGCGCGACCGTCCAGGTCATTCCGCACATCACCGACGCCATCAAGGACGCGGTCGTCGCCGGAACGGACGGCTACGATTTCGTTCTCGTCGAGATCGGCGGCACGGTGGGCGACATCGAGAGCCTCCCATTCCTCGAATCCATCCGCCAGCTCCGCAACGATCTTGGCCATGACAAGACGATGTGCGTGCATCTCACGCTCCTGCCCTATATTCCGGCGGCGGGCGAGCTGAAGACCAAGCCGACACAGCATTCGGTGAAGGAGCTCCAGAACGTCGGCATCCAGCCGCAGATGCTCGTCTGCCGCTGTGATCGTCCGATCCCGGACAATGAGCGTCGTAAGATCGCCAGCTTCTGCAACGTGCGCCCCGAGGCCGTCATCGCGGCGCTGGACGTGGACACGATCTATGCCTGCCCGATTTCCTATCACAAGGAAGGCATGGACAAGGAAGTCCTGCGTTATTTCGGCCTCCCGACAGACGCGCAGCCGGATCTCACGCGATGGGCGAAGATCGTCGATGCGATCCGCAGCCCCGAAGGTGAGGTTCGTATCGCCGTCGTCGGCAAATACACCGCCCTGCTCGACAGCTATAAGTCCCTGATCGAAGCTCTTCTGCACGGGGGCATCGCCAATCGCGTGCGGGTAAAGCTCGACTGGGTCGAATCGGAAATTTTCGAAAAATCCAGGGACGCCATCCGCCAGCTCGACGACGTTCACGGCATTCTCGTGCCCGGCGGCTTCGGCGAGCGGGGTTCGGAAGGCAAGATCGCCGCCGTCCGCTTCGCCCGCGAACATAATATTCCGTTCTTCGGAATCTGTTTCGGCATGCAGATGGCCGTCATCGAATGTGCGCGCTCCCTCGCGAACCTTCCGAAGGCCTCCTCCACGGAATTCGGCCCGACCGACGAGCCGCTCGTGGGCCTGATGACGGAATGGGCACGCGGCAACGAACTTCTCCGTCGCCGTGAAAGCGGCGAACTGGGCGGCACGATGCGACTTGGTGCCTATGCCGCGAAGCTGACCCCCGGCTCACGCGTGGCGGCGATTTATGGCGAAACGGAAGTGCGCGAGCGCCACCGCCACCGCTACGAGGTGAACGTGCATTACCGTAACCGTCTTGAAGCGACCGGCCTGCGCTTCTCGGGCATGTCTCCCGACAATGTCCTGCCGGAAGTCATCGAATATCCCGATCATCCATGGTTCGTCGCCGTACAGTATCACCCTGAATATCTGTCCAAGCCGTTCGCGCCCCACCCTCTGTTCGCCAGCTTTATCGAAGCCGCTGTCGGAAAGGCCCGCCTCGTATGAACAGCGTGAACCCAAAAGCCGTTCGCGTCGGCGATCTGACGATCGGCAATGCCCTGCCGTTCACGCTGATCGCGGGGCCGTGCCAGATCGAATCGCGCGAACACGCCGTCGAGGTCGCCAGCGTCCTGACCGAGATCTGTCGCGATCTGGGCATCGGGCTGATCTATAAAAGCTCCTATGACAAGGCGAACCGCACGTCGCTCAATGCGCGGCGTGGCGTCGGCATGACGCGGGGCCTCGACATTCTCGCGGGCATTCGCGAGCGTTTCGGATGCCCGGTCCTGACCGATGTCCATGCCGCCGAACAGTGCGCCGTCGCGGCGGAATCCGTCGATATCCTCCAGATCCCGGCCTTTCTGTGCCGCCAGACGGATCTTCTTCTCGCCGCCGGCGAGACCGGACGGGCGATCAACGTCAAGAAAGGCCAGTTTCTCGCACCGTGGGACATGGCCAATGTCGCGGCCAAGATCGCCTCGACCGGCAATGAGCGCATCATGCTCTGCGAGCGCGGCACGAGCTTCGGCTACAACACGCTCGTCAACGACATGCGCGGCCTGCCGATCATGGCGCAGACGGGATATCCGGTCGTCTATGATGCAACCCATTCCGTCCAGCAGCCGGGCGGTCTCGGCGGTGCCTCGGGCGGTCAGCGCGAATTCGTCGCCCCCCTCGCCCGCGCCGCACTGGCCATCGGCGTCGCGGCCGTGTTCATCGAAACGCATGAGAATCCCGATCAGGCGCCAAGCGACGGCCCGACCATGGTGCCATTAGGCGAAATGCGCGCGCTGCTCGGCCGCCTCAAGGCGTTCGACAGGCTCGCCAAAGGCGAGTCCTGATCGACACGGCCCGGACCCGGCTTTCGCGTTTCATATCTCCAAGCCCTGAGCCAAAATAACAACGGTCATCGCCGGAGACGGAGCCATCATGTCTGATCGAGATTTCGCGCTCCATCCCCTGATGCGCCCCGGCGGCACACAGAACACGAAAGTCACGAACGAAGAGCTGTTTTTCGACCTGGTCTATGTGTTCCTCGTCACCCAGATCAGCCATGGCCTTCTGCATCACCTGACCTGGCTCGGCGCGGCACAGACATCGGTCCTCTGGTTCGCGGCTTGGCTGGGATGGCAATATACCGGATGGGTCACCAACTGGTTCAACCCGCGCGTACCGGCCCTGCGTGGCCTCCTGTTCGGCACCATGGCGCTCGCACTGCTTTGCGGGGCTGCCGTTCCTGAGGCTTTCGGCCCCCGTGGACTGGCTTTTGCCCTTGCTTACTGCGTCATGCAGACCGGACGTTCGGCCTTCATCGTCGCGAGTCTGCCTGCGGATCATCCTCTCGCGCCCAATTACCGTCGCATCCTCGGATGGAATATCATTGCCTCCATTTTCTGGATCGCCGGAGGGCTGACGACGCCCGCATGGCGCCTTCCGCTCTGGGCTGCGGGGGTCGCGTGCGAATACATTTCCCCCATGTTCGGGTTCCGCCTTCCCGGTCTCGGCCGCTCGCGCACATCCGACTGGACGATTTCGGGCCGTCATCTCGTGGAACGCTGCCAGCTTTTCGTCATTGTCGCACTTGGCGAAACGATCATGGCGTCGGGACTGTCTCTCGCGGAGAGCACGGAGTGGTCATCGAGCGAACTGGGCGGCTTCGCGGTTAGCTTCCTGTGCACGATCGCGATGTGGTGGCTCTATTTCGAGACGTCCAGCGAAGAAGCGGAACACGCAATCGCCGCTTCATCCGATCCCGGACGCATGGGAGCCTACATCCACTACCTTCACGTCGTTCTGATCGGCGGCATCATCGTGACCGCCGTCGCGATGGATATCCTGCTCGAAGACCCGATGATACCGGCGAGAGGGGCACCCACCCTGGTCCTGACTCTGGGCCCGGCCATCTATCTCCTTGGCAGCCTCGTCTATCGCTGGGTCGCAACCCGACGGCTGGCGAAAATCCAGCTTGGAGGGATCATTGTCCTGGCTCTGGTCGGCATCATGGGTCAGGACCTGGTCCTATGGAAACTGGCCTTTTGCGAAACGTTCGTCTTTCTGGCTGTCAGTTTCGTGTCGTCGAGAAAGCCGGTTGCGCTCCCCGCATCTCCCGGACACTGAGCGCGCCGGGTCGCGGCTTTTGCGATTCGCTCTCCCGGGACGACCCATTCCGGGTCAGATGCGGTAAGCTTCCAGCGGCACCATCAGGGCTGCGACGAGGCTGAGCACCGCACCGGCCGTCAGGACGACGCGCAGCAACCAGTAACCCGCGGGAAGGGCGCCCTGCCGATACGCCATCCGCTCGACGGCGAGGGTCCCCAGCAGCCCCAGAATCACCAGGACAAGCCCCTCCCACATATGCTGGGTCAGGCCAATATAGAGCGCAGCCCAGGCCCATAGCGCCGGAACGACGCCAAGCACGAGCCGTCTCCGGTCAAGCCGCCCCGTACCCGCGACCGTGACGAAAGCGGGCGCTTCGAGTGCCAGCCCCCAATGGACCGCGCCCAGAAACGACAGAATGACGGCGCCGTAACCCAGCATCGCAAGACCGAGATGCGGCACTGGCCCCATCGTGCCGAACAGCAGCAAAGCCGCCGCGAGTCCGAAAAACGGGATCAGTCCGCCGACGCCCAGAACAATCGCGAGCAGGGGCAATCTCTTCACAGTCACATTCCTTTGCCCTGATGGGCTTCCGATACCAGTTGACAGCAAGCCTGACCCGTCGCCTTCTTCGACCCGGCAAGCCGACGTCCACGTTCACGTCGCGTCCAATTGCGTTCAAGCTGTGGGAGAAAACAACCATGAGCGCCATCATCGATATCATAGCGCGCGAGATCCTCGACAGTCGCGGAAATCCGACCGTCGAAGTTGAAATCGAACTGGAATCCGGCGCCAGAGGCCGCGCTGCCGTTCCTTCAGGGGCCTCGACGGGCGCGCACGAAGCCGTAGAGCTGCGCGACGGCGATGCCTCCCGTTACGGCGGCAAGGGCGTCCTCAAAGCCGCCGCATTCGCGGAAGGCGAGATTCTCGACGCGCTTCAGGGCGCCGAAGCTTCCGACCAGATCGCCATCGACAACGCGATGATCGATCTCGACGGCACCCCGAACAAGGCACGACTGGGCGCGAATTCCATTCTCGCCGTATCGCTTGCCATTGCAAAGGCGAGCGCTGACGAACTCGGCATTCCTCTCTATCGCTACGTCGGCGGCGTCTTTGCCCATACGCTCCCGGTGCCGATGATGAACATCATCAACGGCGGAGAGCACGCCGACAACCCGATCGACATTCAGGAATTCATGATCCAGCCGGTCGGCGCGCCGACCGTCATGGATGCCGTGCGCATGGGTTCGGAGATCTTCGCCAAGCTGAAGAAGAATCTGTCCGCGGCGGGCCTCAACACCAATGTGGGCGACGAGGGTGGCTTTGCGCCCAACCTGAAATCGGCCGACGAAGCTCTGAGCTATATCGCCAAGTCCGTCGAGGCGGCGGGCTATCGTCTGGGTGAAGACGTGACCTTCGCTCTCGATTGCGCGGCAACCGAGTTCTACAAGGATGGCGTCTATGACCTGAAGGGCGAAGGCAGGAAGTTCGACGCCGCAGGCATGATCGACTATCTCGGCGACCTCGCCGGACGCTATCCGATCGTCTCGATCGAAGACGGCCTGGCCGAGGACGACTGGGCGGGCTGGGCGGAACTGACCCGCAAGCTGGGCAAGAAGATCCAGCTCGTCGGCGACGACCTCTTCGTGACGAACACCGAGCGCCTGCGTCGCGGCATCAAGGAAGGCTGCGCCAACGCGCTGCTCGTGAAGGTCAACCAGATCGGCACGCTGACCGAGACGCTCGAAGCCATGGAGACGGCACACCGCGCCGGCTATGCCTGCGTGATGAGCCATCGTTCCGGTGAGACCGAAGATTCGACGATCGCGGACCTCGCGGTCGCCACGAATTGCGGGCAGATCAAGACCGGGTCGCTGTCGCGTTCTGACCGCACGGCGAAATACAACCAGCTCATCCGCATCGAGAACGAACTGGCGACGGCCGCGCAGTATGCAGGTCGTTCGATCCTCAGAAACAGCTGAAGGTCAAAGGGACCGGTGGCATAGGCTCCCGGTCCCTAGCTATACAGCCCGACGAAATAAAAGCCGAAAAGCACGACCGCGGCAACGGCCAACGGCAGCCACACGGTCAGCCAGGCCCGCTTGTTGCGTGGCTGAACGCTTTCATCGGAAACGTCGTCCGAAATCGCGTCGGCCTCGCTATCGGCCAGAGCGTCGGCCATGTCATATTTCTCGTCCATCGTCTCTCCTGACTTTCAGTCTTTTTTCGACACGTTCAGCGCGTCACGTTGTCCAGTCGAAGCGTCATGCAATAGGCGCCTCCCCCCGAAAGAATGAATGGAGCCAGCGGCACTCCCGTCACCCGGTAGCCTCGGGCCTGAAGCTGCCGAAGCAGCGATTCGGGCGGCTCGGCCATGATGACGTCATCGCCGAAAGCGACCGCATTGACGCAGAACTGCCGCGCTTCCTCTTCCGAGGCGACCAACCTCTGATGGGCGGGCACGAGGGCCTCGATCCGGGATCGCCCGTGCTCTGTAAAGGCATCAGGAAAATACAGGACCTCGCCACGTGGCAGGACATGAAAACAGGTGTCCAGATGATAAAAACGGGGCGTGGCCAGGCGGAGCGAGACGATTTCGATATCGAATGCATCGCGAATGAAAGCAGCACTCCCCTCATCGGAGCGCTGACCGTACCCGACCCAGGCGAGCCTGCGTGTCGCATCCCAGAGGCAATCTCCCGCTCCCTCCTGCCGCATGGTGTCGGGGAGTTCGACAATCTCATCCAGAATGCCGCCCACGATGAACTGTCGAAATACATCCTGAAACCACGGTTCCTCGCCCTGACGTTCCGCACGGAGAAAACGTGACGGAATGACCCGCCGATCCAGAACGATTCCCGCATTGGCCGGAAAAACCATGTCTGGAAGACCGGGTTGACCTGCAACGATCGTCGTGCGGGCCCCGGCTTTTTCGAGAACCTCTACGAGAGTATCGAACCCCTCACGCGCCTGCCGCGCGAGGCGCTCGGAATCAGAAGCCCAGATTTCAGGATCCATCCACGGATTGATGACGTAGGAAACATCGTAATGCGCAGGATCGACGAGAAGAAAATGCGGCTTCATATGTTTCTCTTTCGAGGACAGATCCTGCAACACGCCGAAACTCCCGAATCACACTCGAGAGACAGGCTCGCAATCCTGATGCACTGTCCGCCTTTTTGGGGTCATAAATTTTTTGTTCATAACGACATGCGACCACTAGCCACGAATTAGAACTATGCTCATGCCCCGTCCGCATGCAAAAGTTAATTGTCTGTTCCGAACATACGACCTCATAGGAAACTGAATTACCGTGTCGTTTATCCGCCATGTCCGCAGGTTTGTACGCAGTGTAGCGCCGTCTGTGGTTTTCCTCGGCCTCACGGCTTATTTTGGCTGGAATGCCGTCCATGGAGATCATGGTATTCGCGCTTACCATGACCAACTTAAAATTCGTGATCAGGCGCTACAGGCGCAGCAGGACGCCAACGAAGAGCAAATTGTCTGGCGCCGTCGCGTCGCCAGCCTGAACGAACACGCGCTTGATGGCGACATGCTGGATGAACGGACACGGGCGATGCTGAACCTCGCACGCAGCGGCGATATCGTGATCCCCTACAAAGCGGACGAGAAACTTTATTAGGCCCCTGACGGGCCGGGCATGGCGATGGTTTCCGCCCAGTCAGACACAAAAAAGGCGGCCCACAGGCCGCCTTTTTTGTGTCCGTAACCAAACGAAAGGCTGATTACTTGATTTTCGCTTCCCGAAACGTGACGTGCTTGCGCACGACGGGATCGTATTTACGGACTTCCATCTTGCCCTGCGCTGAACGCGCATTCTTTTTCGTCACGTAAAAATAACCCGTTTCGGCCGTCGAAACGAGACGGATCTGGATAACATTGGTCTTGGCCATAAGAACCTCGAAGCTGCTGACGTCGCTGCGCGCGACGAGGACGGCAGCGTAAATGATGATCGGGGCGCAAAATGCTGATCCCTGCCCCGAAGGTCAAGTGTTTCCACGCCCTGCAGGTGACAATTCCTACTTTTCGGAGCGAAAAGCGACTTGCTCGGACCGAAACATGAACTTATGTAGAACAAAGCGGCTCTCAAGCGCCGCTTCGACTCGTCCTCGGCGCCGCAGGAGTCTTCATGCTGACCCGCAAACAGCATCAGCTGCTTCTCTACATCGACAGCCATCTCAAACGCACGGGCTTTTCGCCCTCTTTCGATGAGATGAAGAATGCGCTGGATCTGCGTTCGAAGTCCGGCATTCACAGACTCATTTCAGCCCTTGAAGAGCGTGGATTTCTTCGCCGGCACCACCATAGGGCCCGCGCCCTTGAAGTCCTGCGCCTTCCCAATGTGGGATCTGTCGGCGTGCCGGAAATCTCCAACGTCATTCATAATGATTTCAAGCCCTCAGCCGCACCTCCCGCTCACCAGATCCAAAGTGCCGCTATCGTCTCGCTGCCGCTTTACGGACGAATTGCTGCGGGTCTGCCGATCGAGGCTCTTCGCGACGTCTCGGCGCGAATCGACGTCCCTGCATCCATGCTGAGTAACGGCGAATATTACGCTCTTGAGGTCGCGGGAGATTCCATGATCGAAGCGGGTATTCTCGACGGCGACACGGCGATCATCCGCCGCGGTGACATCGCCGAAACAGGACAGATCATTGTCGCTCTCATCGACGGCGACGAAGTCACGCTCAAGCGTTTGAGGCGACGTGGCGATACGATCGCGCTCGAGCCCGCCAACTCGGCTTACGAAACGCGGATCGTTCCGGCAGACCAGGTCCGCATTCAGGGCACACTTGCGGGTCTTTACCGACGCTACGAGTAGCAATACAGGAGCGATGATCACGGGCGGCTGCATAGCCCGTTTCTTCCAGTATCACGTCCCGTTCGCGTTAAAAAAACCGATTGGTGAAGCCGGAACACAAACGCAAAATCCCCGCCGCCGCGAAAAGAATGCCCCTTCATTCAGCCCTCCCTGGCGAGAGGACGCGTCTCTATGAGCGCTTCCTAATGCGGCGAAGCCGTCCTGGACGCTCCCGCTGGATCTTTGCGAATGGACACATCGCCTTCAGGCGTAATGTAGGTGCTGGTCCCGTCGCCGTTTGGAATAATGATGGTCTCCCGCCCGCTTTCGGGTTCTCTGGTCTTGGGTGACACACCTTGAGCGCTATCAAGCGTCTCACGTGATTTCGGCGGTTCTGCAACGCGGACGCCCGTATGGACGTCCTGGACTTCACCCGCGCTCATGGAATCGCCTTCACTCATCTGGCGCCCTGCCTCACCCGCAGGAGTTTCGCCAGCCGTCAGACCGCCATAATAGGATGCCGGGTCACCCAGACCACCCATCATGTCAGCCTTGCCGCTCACGACGTCCTTGAGGGTCGGCAGAGGTGGTGGCGCATCGGGCCAGATATTGCCTGGTTCGGCGAGAATGGGGAGTGCCTGGGGATTGCGACCGCGCGCGCGCTCCAGATTCTCCGAGTCACCCTGTGGTGCATTGGGATTCGCCCCTGGAAGCGTCGCCGTCTCTCCGATGAATTTTCCGAAACCGGAACATCCGCTCAACAATAAAGGCAATGCCAGCAGAGCGGCCTTCCGCATCTCAAACTCCCACAAGACGGCTTTCTACTTCTTATCGGGATGCGCCGTATTACACCAGAGCGCCGTTTCATCTTCCCCGGCGCGCCATGAGCCCGTCACAGCGCGCTGTTGATCGTTTCCGTCGGAGGCACACGCCCAGTCATGCGGGCAAACCCGACAACAAGATACCCCCAGCCGCTCATGAGCGTCGGGACCACGGAAATCCACAACAGAACGGCACCGATCGTTCCCGCAGGCAACCAGGGCATGCCCAGCAGACGCGCCGTACTATCTCCAGCCAGCAGAAAACCGATGGCGACCATCTGAATCCCGGTCTTCCACTTGGCGAGCCGTGTCGATGGCAGAGTCGCACGCTGGGACGCCATATACTCACGCAGACCACTGACCAGAATTTCACGCAACATGATGATGATGGCGGCAAACAGAGACCCCTGAACCAGAAGCCCATACCCCGCCAACGCCAGCAGAAGAGCGCCGACAAGAAGCTTGTCGGCGATCGGATCCATCATGCGGCCGAGTTCGGAATTCTGCTTGCGCCGACGTGCCAGCATCCCGTCGAGATAATCCGTGACGCACGCGGCGATATAGAGAAGTGAGGCTGCCAGATCCGCCATTGGCAGACGAATCGCTACCAGCGCCACAAGGACAGGAATGGATCCAATCCGGAGCAATGTCAGGACGTTCGGCAAATCCGTCAGCATGGCCTCAACCTATCGCACAACCTGTATAACCCGATACCATGGTTTACCGCGAAAAGAAGGTGGCGCGACGAAACTCTGACAGACGTCGCTCTCAATTTTCCGCGTCTCGGACCCACTCCGGATGAAAGTGACCGTAAATCCCGCGTGCCGTTTCCTGATTGATTCCCGCGACCTCCGTCAATTCCTGAATGCCCGCATCCCGTACGCCGCGCGCCGAACCAAAATGGTTGAGAAGTGCGCGTTTACGAACCGCCCCGACACCGGGCACGTCATCGAGTTCGGAACGACGAAGCCCTTTGGAGCGGCTGTTGCGATGGGTGGTGATGGCGAAGCGGTGCGCTTCATCACGGAGCCGCTGGAGATAATACAGAACCGGATCGCGCGGCGGCAACTGGAACGGAGGTCCCTCCGCCGTATGGAACCATTCGCGCCCCGCATCGCGGTCCGGTCCCTTGGCTATGGCCACGAGCTTCACATCATGAACTCCTAGCTCTTCAAGAATCTCACGCACGGCATTGAATTGCCCAAGCCCGCCGTCGATCAACAGGACGTCCGGCCAGTCTTCCGGGCGTTCAGCGCCGTCTTCCCGCGCGGATTTGCCAAACCGGCGCTCCATGACCTCCCGCATCATGGCGAAATCATCGCCCGGGGTGATGGGGCCCTTGATGCCATATTTGCGGTAGGCGCGTTTGTTGAAACCTTCAGGCCCCCCCACGATCATCACGCCATAGGCGTTCTGCCCCATGATATGCGAATTGTCGTAGGTCTCGATGCGCTCAGGCGTGCGTGACAGGCCGAAAACGGAAGCAACGCCCTCCAGCAGCTTACGTTGGCCGGCATTTTCGGCCAGGCGCCGCTCCAACGCCTCACGCGCATTCAACGCCGCATGATCGACGACCTCTTTTTTCTCCCCTCGACGCGGCAGAACAATTTCGACCTTGCGCGCACGCCGCAGCGTCAGGGCCTCCTCGATCAACTCCTGCTCCGGAATCTCAGCGTTCACGAGGATCAGGGGTGGGGGCGGCTTGTCGTCGTAGAACTGTAAAAGGAAGGCAGCCAGAACCTCGGAGGGGCTTTCCCCCTCGACCTGAGCGGGGAAGAACGGCCGGTTGCCGTTGTTGCGACTGCCCCGGATGAAGAAAACCTGGATGCAGGTCTGCCCCGCCACCTGCCACACCGCCACGACATCGGCATCGTCGATCGACGCCGGATTGATTACCGTCGAGTCCTGCATGCTCGCGATGCCACGGATGCGATCACGGATCATGGCCGCCCGTTCGAACGCGAGAGCTTCGGACGCCGCTTCCATCTGCTCCGCCAGCTCGCGTTGCAACGCCTTGTTTTCTCCCGACAGAAAACGTTTCGCCTCTCCGACAAGCTGGGCGTAATCCTCCGGTGAAATGCGATCGGCGCAGGGGCCCGAACAGCGCCGGATCTGGAACAGCAGACACGGTCGCGCCCGGCTGCTGAAAACGGCATCGCTGCATGACCGCAGGAGAAAGCTGCGCTCGATCAGATTGATCGTCTGATTGACCGCCCACCCCGAAGCGAACGGCCCCCAGTAGGTCGCGCCCTTGACGGGTTTGCCGCGCTGCTTGGTGATCTGCGGAAACGGGTGATCTTCGGTCAGCATCAGCCACGGCAGCGACTTGTCGTCCCGCAGGAGGATGTTGTAGCGCGGCTTCATCCGCTTGATGTAATTCGCCTCAAGCAGGAGCGCTTCCGCCTCCGTACGCGTCGTGACGACCTCCATGGACGCCGTCAGGCTCACCATCAGGCGGATGCGCTCCGGCAACTGTTGCAGCCGCGTATAGGACGTTACCCGCTTCTTCAGGCTGCGCGCCTTGCCGACATACAGAACCTCCCCCTTCGCACCGAGCATCCGATAGACGCCTGGAGAAAGCGGAATGGTCTTCAGCGCATGCCGGATCGCCTCGACACCATGAGGAGGCGCCGACGAACGATCCGCCGCTTCCACGGTCGAACCTGCGTCGTTGATCGAATCGCTCATGCGTAAGAACGCGCTTCAGGAAACGGTGCCAGCCGGTTCATCCACCGATCGTGTGGATAACTCTGTGGGAGACCTCGTGACAGATCCATGACAGGCGCGCTTTTCCTTTACTTCCCTTGATTTGCCCAAAAAAGAGGCATAAATCGTTAAGTCATTGAAAAATATAATAAACAAGAGGGCAATTGAGGCAAATTTACATGGCGACGACGCAAAACGTTGGAATCAAACGAAGTCAATGCCGTGCATCGGGGGAAGGTGGACAATTTCCGTGCTCCCTTCCGTCGACAGGTCCCGTTTCGTTCTCTCGCGCGTCCTTCAGGCTCGTGCAGCGGCTTCCGCCTGCTCCATGACGCGCAGAAAATTACCGCCCCAGATGGCCGCCATGTCGGATGCCGAAAAGCCCTGCCGCAGCAAAGCGGCCGTCACGTTCGCCGTCTGACTGGCATCGGACCACCCTTCGATACCGCCACCGCCATCGAAGTCGGACGATACGCCGACATGCCCGATACCAATCCGCCGGGCGATGTAAGCGACATGGAAAGCCATATCGTCGACCGTCGCCCGGCCATGCGCGGAAGGCTTCAGGAAGCTCGACATGGCCGTCACCTGCACGACGCCACCGCTTTCTCCCAGGCGATCGAGCTGCTCGTCATCGAGATTGCGCGGGTGATCGCTGAGCGAACGCGCGCAGGAATGCGAAGCCACGACCGGCACACGGGAACACTCCACCGCCTGCAACATCGAGTCTTTGGACGTATGCGAGACATCGACCAGCATGCCGCAATCATTCATGCGCGCGATCGCCTCGCGACCGAGCGCCGACAGTCCACCGTGCAGTTTCACCGGATCGTCGAGATCCGCGCGAGGAATGGCTGCGTCGGCCAGCATGTTGTGCCCGTTATGGGTCATCGTCATATAGCGAACGCCGAGGCCGCGCAGGACCGCTATCCGCGACACGTCCTCCCCGATCGCATAGCCGTTCTCCACGGCGGGAACGACCGCGACAGCTCCGCTGGAAACAGCGGAGCGCACGGCGGCGGCATTGTCACAGACACGCGTGCCCGCAACTCCGCGCAACGCGCCAATCGCCTCCAGCATCGCCTGCACGCGTATCCAGGCCTCCTGATGACCCAGCGCGTTGCGCCGTCCCTGCGGGATGTAGGCAGCCAGACAGACAGCCTTCAACCCGCCACGTCTCAGCTTGGGAAGATCGACCTGCCGCATCAGCGTATCGTCGCCGAAGTCATCCCGATCCGGCCAGGGGATATCGATATGGCTATCGAAAGTGAGAAACGCGTCGTGCGAAAGATTGCTGTCTGTCATTGTACCGTCGAAAAAGGCATTGAACCCGAAATGGCGATGCGCGGTGCCGCGGACAAGGGGCAACCGGCATCACACGCCTCCACCCCGTCCTGTCCCGCCTGATCGATGGAAACTATGCGACTGCTGACCTGGAACATCAATTCGCTCCGCCTGCGGCTGCCGCTGCTCAAACGACTCGTCGATGAACAGAACCCCGACGTGATCTGCCTGCAGGAAACGAAGGTTCCCGATCCGCTTTTTCCGATCGGGGCGATACGGGAACTCGGCTACCCACACATCCATTTCGCCGGAATGAAAGGCTATAACGGCGTCGCCGTGCTGTCGCGCGTGCCTTTCGCTCCCCTCGATGGCCTGCCCTCATGGTGTGCGCGCACCGACTGCCGTCATATTGCGGTTCGCCTCGATATGTCGTCAGGTCCAGTCCTGCTTCATGACTTTTATGTTCCCGCCGGCGGCGACATTCCGGACCGGGAAGCCAATGAAAAATTCGCCCACAAACTCGACTTCGTGGATGAGGTCACCCGGTGGTTCACCACGACGCCGCCGGAGCGCAGTGTTCTTGTCGGCGATCTCAACATCGCTCCGCTGGAGCATGACGTCTGGAGTCACAAGCAACTCCTCAAGATCGTCAGTCACACCCCGCCAGAAATCATTCGCATGGAAGCATGGCTCCGCACGGGATTTGTTGACGCGATGCGCCAGATCGTGCCGCCGGATGAAAAACTTTACACATGGTGGTCATATCGGAACCGCGACTGGCGCGCGTCCAACCGTGGCCGCCGCCTCGATCACGTCTGGCTGACGCCGGACCTGATCCCCAGCCTCGCGGGCATGAGCGTCCTGAAAGACGTGCGGGACTGGAGCAGCCCCTCGGATCACGTCCCGGTCATCGTTGATCTGAATTTATAAAGCCATGTCGCTCGCCTGATCGGGCAATGGCCGGATCAGGCGAGCTCCGTCCCGCGCAAAACGTCGTCTGACGCCTCCGCACCGCGAGATCGCAGCGATGCATGACGCGACGCTTCGACGCCGTCAGGAGCGGAACGGCGAGCCTTCCGGGTCCAGACGATAGCCCCCGCCTTCGGTCAGAAGCAGGCATGCATTCGCCGGATCCGGCTCGATCTTCTGACGCAGTCGATAGATATGCGTCTCGAGCGTGTGCGTGGTCACGGCGGCGTTGTAGCCCCAGACCTCGTTGAGCAGCACCTGACGGGCGATGGGACGATGCCCCGCGCGATAGAGATATTTCAGGATCGCCGCTTCCTTTTCCGTCAGGCGGATGCGGCGGTTGCGCGCGGGCTCCTGCAGAAGCTTGGAAGACGGGCGAAACAGATAGGGACCGATCGTAAAGACCGCGTCCTCGCTATTTTCGAAAATCCGCAGCTGGGCACGCAGACGCGCCAGCAGTTCGGCGATCCTGAACGGTTTGGCGACATAATCATTCGCCCCCGCATCAAGGCCGCGCACGACATCGGCTTCGTCGTCCGATCCGGTCAGGATAATGATGGGCAATCTTATGCCCTGTCGGCGTAATTCCGCACAGAAATCGCGCCCGTCGCCGTCGGTCAGGGTGACATCCAGCAGAATTGCGTCGACCCGCGCTCCGGGCGCGGCAAGTTTGGTACGAGCGTCGGCGACGGAAACCGCCTCTATGGGCTCGAATTCACCTTCAATCTGCAATTGCTCAACAAGAAGGCGCCGGAGCGTATCGTCGTCATCGACGATCAGAACAGGGCGTGGGCCAGCCATCGGTTACTCTTCTCTGACTTTGTTGCAGGGACCATACGCCCGTTCACGCACGAAGACCACCCGGGTCCTCTTCACCCTTCTCCGTTATATGACAGGATCTTGGTCTTGCATTAAAATC
Organism: Brytella acorum; assembly: GCF_029309905.1. Classification (GTDB taxonomy): domain Bacteria; phylum Pseudomonadota; class Alphaproteobacteria; order Acetobacterales; family Acetobacteraceae; genus Brytella; species Brytella acorum. The sequence continues at coordinate 657,978 of NZ_JARBJP010000001.1, read as the reverse complement.
GAAGATATTTCGGGCCGGAATCCATTCATGTCCTCCATTGCCTTTCTGCGCCGTTCTTCTGATGGTCGTTCCGAGCTGATCTTCCGGCAGGATCGAATTCCCGTCGCCATAGGTCCGGGCGGTGTGCGAGCCGACAAGCAGGAAGGCGACATGGCCACACCTCGCGCGCTGATGCCTCTACGACGGATCTATTATCGCGCCGACCGTGTCGCACGTCCCGAGACGTTCCTGCCCTGCGAACCCCTGTCGCCCCATGACGGCTGGTGCGACGACCCGTCGGACGCACGCTACAACCAGGCCGTCACGCTCCCCTGCGGATCACGCCATGAGCGGCTGTGGCGCGACGATCATGCCTACGATCTGATAGCCGTGCTCGGCTGGAACGACGATCCGGCAACCCCGGGACGCGGCTCCGCCATTTTCATGCATCTTCCGACGCCCGGCGGATCCACAGAAGGCTGTATCGCACTGCCTGAAGCTTTGTGGCGGTCACTGCTGAAGGGTGGACTCACCGCCATTGACAGTCGGGACTCCTGATCGGCTGGGCATGGTCGCCAGCAACGCGGCGCGCTCCGCGGGTTCGGCAAGTGAAATCACCAGATCTCCCACCTGCGGCACGACGCCGTCGGGATCTTCCGCTGATACGACCATGATCGACAGACCGCGCCGTATGACCATCAGGTCAAGCCGGGTCGGTCGTTTCCCGAAATCCGCCAGATTGTCCTCATTGCCCGGATACGCGACGAAGCGCCAGTCCCGGCCATAGAGCGTGTCGAACAGCGTGTAGTTCCACGAGGGTTCGCCAAGCAGCTTGCCCCGCGCGTCACGGGAAAGCCCGTGATAGAGGTCCAGCCGCGCAATCCCGGGACTCACCTGATAGACGCGCTGGCGTCCCATATGCGGCGCCAGATGCGCGCAGACCATACCGTTGTAAATGGCGTCCGCCGTCAGGGCGAGCAGATAATCCGCAGGACGCTCTTCCAGCGCCTCTTCGCCATAAACCGAAAGCAGTTCCGCCCTCAGCACGGGAATACCCGACCGCGTCGCCGGCATCAGCGCGCCGGAGCGACTGTCCACCAGCAGAACAGGCACACCTTCCCTGTGCAGTTGCGCCGCGAGATCGATCGTCCATGCCGAGGCGCCGACGAGCGCCAGAGCCGGTTGGTCGGACAACGTCAGTCCAAGACGCCGCGCCAGCGGACGCATGGAAAACCCATGCAGGATCATCGTGGTCGCGATTACCGCGAAAACGGCAGGTGCGACCAGCGCGGCGCTGGGAAAACCCGCGGACACCATGTGATAGCCGGACTCACCGGCGACGGCCGCGGCAACGATACCGCGTGGAGCGATCCATCCCACGAAGCTTCGTTCACGCCACGAGAGGTCGGTGCCGAGCGTGGAAAAGAATATGGCGAGCGGCCGCACGACGAACAGCACGACCAGCGTGAGCGCCAGAACCGCCAGTGAAATCTGCGCCAGGACCTCACGCTGCAGATCCGCCGTGAGAAGAATGAAAAGAATGGACACGATCAGAACGACCAGCCCTTCCTTGACGCGCCGGAGTTCCGCCATACCCGGAACGTGCAGGTTCGTTAAAGCCATGCCGAACACGGTAGCCGCGATCAGGCCCGCGCCTTCCATGCTGAGATTGCACAGGCTGAAAATGATGAGCGTGATCGAGAGCAGCAAAGGCGTTTTGAGCGTCTCGGGCATCATATCGCGCCGAAACAGGTAGTTCACGAGATAGGCGGGCACGATACCCGCGACCAGCGCCTCGAAAGAGGAGGCGAGCATGTCCGGCAACACTTCGGTCAGAAGGGTGCCCGGACCTTCATGGGCGCTCCGCGTCGCAACCTGCAACACGACGGCGGCAAGAATCGCTCCGACGGGATCATTGACGATCGCTTCCCATCGCAGGAATGCCGCCACACGGGGCTTGAGCTTGTTGTGTCGCAGAAGAGGCAGAACGACGGTAGGGCCGGTCACCGTGATGATGGCGCCGAACAGCGCGGCGGTCGCCCATTCCAGATGTCCGACATAATGCGCTGCCAGCAGCCCAAGCACCCAGTTGATCGGCAGCGCCAGCATCGTCAGGCGTATGACGCCCTCGCCCGCTTCCCGAAGCTGGCGAAAATCCAGCAGCAACCCGCCCTCGAACACGACGATCGCCACCGCGAGAGAAACCATCGGACGGAAAATCCACCCCAGCGAGGCCGAAGGATGAATGACGTGAAGCCCCGGCCCCAGAATCAGGCCGAGCGCGAACAGCAGAACGATCGCCGGGACGCGCATGCGCCATGCGACCCATTGAGCAGCCGTACCGGCGCCGAGCGAGGACAGGAGTCCGATCAGGATGCTGATGGTCATGGAGTCAGATATTTTCCGTCCGATTGCCGCTGTTCAGGAATTTCAGAAGCTCGGATCATGCCGGATGACGGCGCATGATCGCAGCAAAAAAACCGTCCGTCCCGTTACGATACGGCGTCAGAGCGAAATGTGACTGCTCGCGCAATGTCTCGGGAAGCACATCCCCGCCCGCGGGAACGAGTTCGAAACCCGTGTTCCGGGCCAGGAATGCCGTGATCTGCTGCATGTTCTCGTCCGACAGGATCGAGCACGTGGCATAAACGAGACGACCGCCGGGCTTGACCAGTGTTGCGGCGCGATCGAGGATCTCGCCCTGCTTGAAGGTCAACTCGCGGATGTCCTGTTCCGTCAGGCGAATGCGCGCATCCGGGTTGCGACGCCACGTCCCTGTTCCCGAACACGGCGCATCCACCAGCACCCGGTCGAACGTTCCCGCCCGCCGCTTGATCCATTTGTCGCCACTGACGAGCAGGTGACGCTCGACATTATGAACGCTGGCCCGACGCAGACGCTTGACCGCGCCTTCGAGCCGCTGGGCCGAAACATCACAGGCCACGATCTGCCCGCGATTTTCCATGGTCATGGCCAGCGCGAGCGTCTTGCCCGCCGCTCCGGCACAGAAATCAAGCACGCGCTCACCGGGCTGCGCGTTCATGGCCGCTACAACGAGCTGACTGCCCTCATCCTGGATTTCGATCAGGCCGGTACGAAACGGTTCGGCCGCCGTCACCGGTTGGCGGCCGTCGAGACGCAGGCCCCATGGCGAAAGCTCCGTCGGGTTCGCCAGGAGCGACTCGCGGCGCAAGGCAGCCAGCGCCTTCTCCCGCGTACCCTTCAGCAGGTTCACCCGCAGGTCGAGCGGGGCGCTGCCCTCCATCGCGGCCATTTCCGTTTCAAGAGCGTCCCCGAAACTGGCCTCAAGGCGCGGGTCCAGCCAGTCCGGATATTCAAGCCTCACGGCACGCGGCATGGCGGCATCCGTCAGTTCCCGGCCCGCCAAAGCCTTCAGCGCGATATCCTCGCGTGAGCTCAACAGGTCCGGCGCATAACGTTCGCCCGTATAGAGCGTGCGCGCATGCTCCATCGGCTGGCCGCCAAGAATCAGGGAGGCGCCGCACAGGAGACGCGGCGAAGCGCCGCCCGGAACGTCGCGAAGGTGCCAGTGCAGGCGACGCCAGCTGCGCAACACGTCCCATACGAGGCCGGAAATGGCGCGCCGATCACCGCCACCGATATAACGACGTTCTCGAAAGAACGCATTCGCGGTCGCGTCCGCCGGTCGGCGGGGCACATTTTCGATCGCGCAAAGGAGGTCGATGGCGGCGGAAAGGCGGGCAGCAGGTGTCATGCCCTGCCACCTAGCGTTTTTTCGCCGCCGTGACGATAGCCGTACCGACCAGCCGGGAAAGCCGGATCAGGAACGTCCGGACCCGGAAAGATCAGTCCTGACGATAATTCGGCGCCTCACGCGTGATCGTCACGTCATGAACGTGGCTCTCACGCAGGCCGGCATTCGTGATCCGGCGGAACATCGCGCGAACCTGAAGCTCGGACACACTCGACGAGCCGGTATAGCCCATCCCCGCACGCAGACCGCCGACAAGCTGGTGGATGACCGCGGCCATGCGGCCCTTGTAGGGCACCTGCCCCTCGATCCCTTCCGGCACGAGCTTCAGCGTGTCCTTCACTTCCTGCTGGAAATAACGATCGGCCGAGCCGCGCGCCATGGCGCCGAGGGACCCCATGCCGCGATAGGCTTTGTAGGAGCGCCCCTGATAGAGGAACACCTCGCCGGGACTTTCGTCGGTGCCCGCCAGCAGCGAACCGATCATGACCACGTCCGCGCCCGCGCCGATGGCCTTGACGATATCGCCCGAAGTCCGCACGCCGCCATCGGCGATCGCGGAAACGCCCAGCTCGTGACACGCCTCGGATGTTTCCATCACAGCCGAGAACTGCGGCACGCCAACGCCTGCTACGACGCGCGTCGTGCAGATGGACCCCGGTCCGATGCCGATCTTGATGCAGTCGGCTCCGGCCTCGACCAGAGCACGCGCCGCCGCCGGGGTGGCGACGTTGCCCGCGATGATCTGGATACCCGGATGACGGGCCTTGAGTTCTGAAACCGTGGTCAGAACGCCACGGGAATGCCCATGTGCCGTGTCGACCACGACCACATCCACACCGGCCTCGACCAGCGCTTTCGCACGAATCAGACCGTCATCGCCGACGCCGATCGCCGCGGCGCAGCGCAGCCGTCCGAGTGAGTCCTTGATGGCCAGAGGATAGGTCTCGGCCTTGTCCATGTCCTTGACGGTGATGAGGCCGGTGCAGCGCCCCGCTTCGTCCACCACGAGAAGTTTCTCGATGCGATGACGATGAAGCAGATCACGCGCCGTCTCGGGATCGGCGCCATTCGTGACCGTCACGAGATTTTCGCTGGTCATCATGTCACGCACGCGTCTGGCCGGATCGGTCGCAAAGCGCATGTCGCGGTTGGTCAGGATGCCGACAAGCCTGCCGTCTTCCGGCTGCACGACCGGCAGACCGCTGATGCCGTGACGCTGCATGATGGCATGCACGTCGGCCAGCGTCTGATCGGGACCGACCGTCACGGGATTGACCACCATGCCCGATTCGAAGCGCTTGACGCGGCGGACATGCTCGGCCTGTTCCTCGACGGACAGGTTTTTATGGATGACGCCCATCCCGCCCTGCTGGGCCATGGCGATGGCCATCGAATCTTCCGTGACCGTATCCATAGCCGACGACATCAGCGGGATGTTCAACTCGATCGTGGGCGTAAGCCGCGTGCGGGTGGAAGTCTGGGCCGGAAGGACGTTTGATTCCGCAGGTTCGACAAGAACATCGTCGAAGGCGAGCGCCTCGCGGATACGGGAATGCGCGACCGGGGTCGCGGACCGACCGCCAATATGTTCGCCCGCCTTCGTGTCCGGATATGTCGTGCCAGTATCTGTCATGGGCCGCGCGCCTTCCTCCTTCTGATGGATCGGAGGCCGACGGGCGTTCCGACCGTTGGCGCGTCCTCTTAGACCATCCGACCTCACAATGGAAACAGGAGATTCGCCTCTTCGACACAACAACGGCCCATGATACCGTGTGCCCCCATGAAAAAATCCTCGTTTCCCGTCTATCTCGCAGGCGATCTCGTCTTTCGACCGAACGCGCTCGCCCTGTTCGAACGCCTCAAAGGCTTGTGTGCCGAAGAAGGGCTTGAGGGCATCGCACCGTTCGACGGACAGGCCGACGCGCGCGCCCTCCCCCCAGGTCGTGAAACGATTCTGGCGTTCGTCCGGGCAGACCGGACCCTGATGGACGATTGCGCGGGCGCGCTGATCTGCATCGACCCCTTCCGGCGCAGCGCGGATATGGACCCCGGAACCGCCGTCGAAATCGGCTACCTGCTGGGCATCGGAAAGCCCATGGAAGGCTACACGACCGATGGCCGTTCCTATCACGAAAAAGTGGGATCCTATTGGCGCGATGCCTGGAACGGCAGCCTGTCGTTACGCCCCTCGTGCGATGCACCGTCTTCTGGCGCGGAAGAGGACCCCGACGGCATGCTGGTCCACTCTGACGGATTGATGCAGAACGGCATGATCGAAGGCTTCATAGGCTTCTCGGGCGGCACCGTCGCCGTAGACAACAATTTCGAGATCGCTTTTCATCACGCGGCCCGGCGTCTCGCGAGGCGCCTTCAGGAGAGATCCCTCGCATGACCTTACGCAGTCCCCTGCTCTGCCTCCTGCTCGGCACCGCAATGATCGCGCCCACGACACAGGCCGCGCCGTCGGCCCAGCCAGCGCAGGCGACGACCTACGGCGATCAGAAAACCGTCTATCAGAATAACGGCGCGCCAGTGAACCAGCCCGTGTATTTCACGATGCTGCTACACAGCCTGCGCAACCAGATCACCGCCGTTGGCAAGGATCACGTGAAAATCGTCGTCGTCAATTTCGGAGCGGGGGTCGATCTTCTGATACAGGCCCAGACGGATCGGGCTCTGGCCTCGCAGATCGACATGCTGAAAGCCGACGGCGTTCAGTTCGCAGTCTGCGCCAATACCATGAAAGGTCGTCACCTCCGGCGCGAGCAGCTTTATGGCGTCGCCGAACAGGACATCGTTCCCAGCGCGGTCGCCGAGATCACGCATCTTCAGTCGATCGGCTTTGCCTATATTCACCTCTGAAGCCAAAACGGGTGTCCTATCGTTCCATCCCCGGCTGAAGCCCGGAAAGTGGCGGGGCGATGTCCTCAAGAGACTTGTTCTCGGCATCGACGCCCCATTTGAAGGCGACGAAGGACGCAAATCCCATCAGAAGAGCCGCGAAAACATAGCCCAGCACGAGCATCGAAAGGCTTTTCGTGCCGATCAGCTCGCCGAAGATCGCGGGCGCCGCGGCGCCGCCGAACAGGGTTCCCAGCGAATAGAACAGCGCGATCGCCAGTGCCCGCATCTCCAGCGGAAAAAGCTCGCTGGCGGTCAGATAAGCTGACGACGCCGCCGCCGAGGCGAAGAAGAAAATCACGCTCCATGCAATCGTCTGCGTCGTCGCGGTCAGGAGATGCGCCTGCATGGCGAGCGCCACCAGAAACATCAGGGTACCCGAAATAGCGTAGGTCGAGCCGATCATGACGCGTCGTCCGATCGTGTCGAACCAGCGCGCCAGCAGCATGGGTCCACACAGATTGCCCAAAGCCAGGGGCAGGATATAGAGCCCCACGCTCCGGGCAGGCACATCCAGATATTCCGTCAGGACGAGGCCGTACGTGAAGAAAACGGCGTTATAGAGAAAAGCCTGCGCGATCATCAGGGTCAGGACATAGAAAGTCCGTGTGCGATAGGTCGTGACCATGTAGCGCAGGAAGTCCTTCAGTCCGAAGGATCCAGCCGGATAAATCAGAACCGACCGCAGCGGCGCGTTCCACCCGCCTTCCGGCTCGGCGCAATGGGACTCGACATCCTTGACGATCGCCTCGGCTTCCGCGACCCGCCGATGCGTCATGAGCCAGCGCGGACTCTCGGGCACATAGCGACGCAGCAGCAGGACGCCGGTGCCGAGCAGCGCGCCGATGACGAACGCCACGCGCCAGCCGACCGCGACCGACACCATGCTGTTATTCATCAGCGCGACCGAGCCAAGCGCGCCTATGGCCGCCCCCGCCCAGAACGTCCCGTTGACCATCAGATCCACGCGCCCACGCAGACGCGCGGGCACGAGTTCGTCGATCGCGGAATTGATGGCGGCATATTCCCCGCCAATGCCCATCCCCGTAATGAAGCGTCCGAGAGCGAAGCTGGGCAGATTCCACGACATCGCCGAAAAGCCGACACCGAGAATGTAAAGGGCGAGGGTGAGAAAGAAGATCTGTCGCCGCCCGAGACGATCGGTCATCCACCCGAAAAGCAGCGCTCCCAGCACCGCTCCCGTCACATAGGCGGACGATGCGAGCCCCACCCCCTCATCCGTCAGACCCAGCGTATCATGACGCTGGAGCACCGGTCCGAGCGAGCCGATCACCGTGACTTCGAGGCCATCCAGGATCCACGTAATCCCCAGCGCGACCACGACGATCATATGGAAGCGCGACCACGACAGACGGTCGAGTCGCGCCGGAATTTCCGTCCGCAGCGGAGCTGCGCGTGAAGCCCTCTCGGTTGGTGATACTGTCTGTCGGACAAAGTTCTGCACGTTCATGCCACCTCGAAATCCCGAAAATGAAAGGACATGAGACACACAACGCACAGACGGGCGTTCCGTCGCAACCTTAATATGTGATATTTCGATCGTTACAATGATATTTGAGGACGGGGAGCACTTATCCCCAGATTCGAGGCATAAAGCTGGGGATCACCCTGTGCATGATGACGGGATGACCGGGAGGACTCGCGATCTTATCCGCCCACTGTTCGCATCGCCGGGCGCTTCAGCTTGACGACCTGGGTGTCAAGAGCGCTGAGAAAAGCGCTGCGGTCCTTTTTCGAGAAAGACGCATTATAGGTCGTCATCACGCCCGTCTCGCGCAGCGAGGTCATGAGGTCGCGCATCGCCTTCGCCTCGCCAATCGCATCCTCGTCGAATACGCGCCCATCCGGACGGATGACGCGCGCGCCCTTGGGGACGCATCGCGCCGCCAGAGGGACGTCCGCCGTCACCACGATATCCCTGTCCGTCGCCTGTTCCGCGATCCAGTCATCGGCGACATCCGGACCGGCCTCAACCACGATGCGCTGGATGAGAGGCGTCTGGGGCACGTTCAGCCAGCCATTCGAAACGACGAACACCTGAAGTCCGTAACGCCCGGCAACCCGGTAGATTTCGTCCTTGACAGGGCAGGCGTCGGCATCGACGAGAATACGGACGGCCCGCTCCGTCATGCGGGGCGCATCGCCAGTTGGGCGATCACAGCCTCGACCGAATACGCCTCTCCATTCTCGCTGTCGATCGTGATGACCGGCTCATCCGCTCCCGGCGGTTCCAGCGTATCGAGCTGGCTCTTGAGAAGACTTGCCGGCATGTAATGCCCTTTGCGATGAACCAGCCGGTCCTGAATGATGCTCGTGGGGGCATAAAGATAGACGAACACGACCGGCAGTCCATCGCGTAACATATCGCGATAGGCCCGTTTGAGAGCCGAGCACGTCAGAACCCCGCCCGTCCGTGCGTGGTCCTCGAGCCAGGCGTGACACTTGCGCAACCATGGTCCGCGGTCTTCATCCGTCAGCGGCGTGCCGCTCGCCATCTTCGCGACGTTCTCCGGCGGATGCAGGTTGTCACCCTCCTGGAACGGCCAGCCGAAATGCTTCGCGAGGTCCATGGCAATGGTGGTTTTTCCAACCCCGGACACGCCCATCACGATGAGCAGACGCGGCTCATGAGGCTGGTCGGCCGCGACTGCGGCGTTTCCTGAGGGCGCGTTCATGGCACCATCCGCCGCACGCCGCCATGCCCGGCGACGAGCACTTCGGAGGTGAGGTTCAGGAACATCCCGTGATCGACCACACCGACGATATCGTAAATCGCCTCGCTGAGCGCATGCGGATCCTCGATGCTCGGGTAGTGACAGTCGATGATCATATTGCCGTTGTCAGTCACGAATAACGTTCCATCCCGATGCATCCTGGGTTTGCAGCCGATGGACCCTGTTTTGTTCAAAAGGTGGACCGCGCGCTCCCACCCCCACGAAACGACTTCCACTGGAATGGGCGCTTTCGTCCCCAGATGGTCGACGAGCTTGCTCTCATCGACGATAACGACGAAACGTTTTGCGGCTGAAGCGACGATTTTTTCCCGCAGCAGTGCTCCACCCAGCCCCTTGACCAGAAACAGCGTGCCGTTCAGCACCTCGTCGGCGCCGTCGATGGCGATATCCAATTCCGGGTGCGCGGCGAAATTCGTCAGCGGAATGCCGACTTCCCGCGCCTGCATGGTGCTGGCTTCGGAGGTTGGCAGTCCCCAGACACGCAGTCCTTCATCGCGGACGCGCTCGCCCAGCGCCTGGATCATGAAGCGCGCCGTGCTGCCCGTGCCAAGGCCGACAACCATGCCGTCCTCGATATAGCGGACCGCTTCGCGCGCCGCCTGATCTTTCAGACGCTCGATCGCCGCCACATCCCGGGCCTTGTCCGTTTCCAGATCACTGCTCATCACACGACATCCCTGGACACGAGATCCTCGGACACGACATCCCTGGCGGCGGCCTGATCGACGACGAAGGAGATATCGCCTTCGCTCGTCACATGACTTGAAGGCAGGCTGGCATCGTCTCCGCGACGCACACGAGCAAACATGTCCGCCTTGGCCTCACCGGCCAGCATGAAAACGACATGTCGGCTGGAGTGAATCGCGGGATAGGTCAGCGTCAGGCGCGTATGCGGCGCATCGTCCGGCACGCAGGTCGAGACCCAGTGCGTCATGTCCTTCAAAACGGGCTGGCGAGGAAAAAGCGACGCCGTATGACCATCGGCACCCATGCCGAGAAGAACGACATCGAAGAGCGGTCTTCCGGCTTGCAGGGTGTCAGCGCCATAAAACGTCTTGAGTTCGCGTTCGTAGCGCGCCGCATCCTCCTCCGGCGTTCCCATGGTCGGCATCGCATGCACATTTTCGGGCGGCACCGGCACATGCTCGAACAGCGCGGCATGGCTCATCGCGTAGTTGCTGGCCGGATCGTCAACCGGCACATGCCGCTCGTCGCCGAAAAAGAAATGTACGTTCTGCCAGGGGAAACGACTCGCGATATAACGCTGGGCGAGAAGTTCGAACAGCCGCTTGGGCGTCGACCCGCCCGACAGGGCGATGGAGAACGGCCCATCTGTCTTGGCGAGCGCCAGCTTGAAAAGCCAGTGCGCCACGTGATGAGCGACAGCTTCCGCGTCGGGCAGGATCACCACATCGGCGCTCTTTACATCATGCGCGTTCACGGCGCTTCTCCTTCCTTGGTGCCTGTCGCGACGGGCGCGCGCGGCAACACGAACTGACGCATGGCCATGGCCCATCCGTTCTGGTCATTCGCCGCGGTCACTTCATGCGCCCATGCACGAACCGCTTCGCTGGACTGCCCCATCGCGATCGCGAGACCCGCAACCTTGAGCATGGGAATATCGTTCGTCATGTCGCCGATGCAGGCCACCTCTCCCATGTCGACGCCGAGCGTTTTCGCCAGCATCCGGGCCGCGTAACCTTTGTTGGCGTCATGGTGGGTGATGTCGAGATAGTAGTCAGAAGACCGATGAACACTGGCCACGCCTTCAAGCATGGCCCCGATCTCGACTTCCATACGCTGAAGCAGCGGGTAATCGGCGCTTGATCCCATGATCTTGCCAACACCTTCGAAATACGGGCGAAAGTCAGGAACGACAGTCGGTTTGATGCCAACGGCACGCTCCTCATGCGCCACATAAGGAGCTCCGGCATCCCGGATCAGCCAGTCATGGCCTCGAAACAGCCAAGCATCGACGTGATGGACATGAAGCATGTCATACGCGTCCGAGGCCGCCTGCGCGGGAAGCGAGAGGCTGGCCACGATGTCGCCATCGGCCGACACGACCATGCCGCCATTCAACCCCGCATAGGGTGTGTCGAGCCCCAGCGGTCCACGGAACGCCACCATTCCCTCCGGAGACCGCGAACTCACGAGGCACAGCGCAATTCCAGCCTCCCGCAACGCGCGTGCGGCGCTGATTGTTTCGGGCGTGAGTTTCTTGTCCGGTCCGATCAGTGTGCCGTCAATATCGGACACCACCAGCCCTATCCGCGTGGCAGGCGGCTTCAGCGCGCTGTGTGTTGCTTCAAAATCGACCTTCATGAGCGCCTTGACCTTTTCCCGCACCTGTTGGGGCGGCGGGCGCTTCGCGCCCTGACCGCTCCCATCGCGGCCCCGCCATTTTCCGATCTTTTACCGCGATAGTTCAAGCCAGCGACGACCCGTCCTTGCCAGCAATTCGTCCGCATCGCGGGGGCCGTCAAGCCCGGCGGGATAGAAAGAAAGCGGCGCATGATCTCCCGCGGCCGCGCTCAGAGCGGGCTGAACGATACGCCAGCCACCCTCGATATTGTCGGCGCGCTGGAAGAGCGTCTGGTCACCGATCAGACAGTCGTAAATGAGCGTCTCGTAGCCCGTACTCGGTCCATCACTGAACCAGTCGGAATAATCGAACTTCATGCGCACGCCACCGAGCCGAACCGCAGGCCCCGGCACTTTGGCCGAAAACTGAAGTGTCACGCCTTCCGTCGGCTGGATGTGCAGAACGAGAATGTTAGGCGTCAGCTTGTCGACCGGCGTATCGCGGAACAGGGCAAAGGGCGCCTGCTTGAAATGAATGGCGATCTCGGTCTTGCGAACCCGCAGACGCTTTCCGGTACGCAGGTAGAACGGAACGCCAGCCCAGCGCCAGTTGTCGATGCCGAGCTTCATGGCGACGTATGTTTCAGTCTGGCTGCCAAGCGCGATGTCCTGCTCTTCGCGATATCCGCGCAGGGCTTCGGCCTCGTCACCAACACCGAAAGACCCGCTGACATACTGCCCGCGCACCATGTCTTCCATCTTGACCGGCTGAACGGCCGCCAGAACCTTGGCTTTTTCATCACGAACGGCGTCGGCGTCAAAGGAAGTCGGAGCCTCCATGCCAACCATGGTCAGAAGCTGCATGAGATGGTTCGGCACCATGTCACGCGTCGCCCCCGTCTGCTCGTAGAAACGCCCCCGTTTCTCGACACCGACCGTTTCAGCGGCGGTAATCTGCACGTGATCGATATTCTGGCGGTTCCAGAGCGGCTCGAAGATGCCATTCGAGAAACGAAGCGCCAGGATGTTCTGGACCGTTTCTTTTCCGAGATAATGATCGATCCGATAGATCTGGGTTTCATCGAGTGATCGCTGAAGCCGCACATTCAAGGCTCGCGCGGAAGCCAGGTCGGAACCGAACGGCTTCTCGATGATGACCCGGCGCGTAACACCGTTTTCCTCCCGCGCCAGTCCACTCTCGCCGAGATTGTCGACGATGGTGCCAAAGAAACGTGCCGCGACCGCGAGGTAGAACACAGCGTTGCGTCCGGAGATTCGCTCGCCCAGCGCATGATAGGTCGCCGCATCTTCAAACGAACCGCGCAGATAGCTGGTATTGGCCGTCAGACGCTCCCAGACCTGGTGCTGGAGTTCGGTGGCCGTCGTGCCGCGCTTGTTGACGAAATCGTCGATGGACGCACGGAACTGAGTGATCAGATCCTCGTCGCTCAGTTCGGCCCAATCGACAATGACAATCGAGAAATCCTCATTGAGAAGCCCCGAACAGGCGAGATTATAGAGTGCCGGCATCAGCAGGCGCCGCGTCAGATCACCGCCGCCGCCGAAGATCACGAATGTGCCCGGAGGCGCCGGTTCGAGACCCTGAGTCTGCTCTTTTGTCGTGGGGAGTGACGATTTCGCCGTAGCGAGAACTTCAACCATGTCTTCTGACCTCTGCAGCTGACTGTCCTGTCCCGAGGCAGGACAGGGCGCAGGGTACGCCCGCCAGCACGTGGCGGGACGGGCGTCGCTGCCTTACTTCTTCTCGACGTGTCCGCCGAAGCCGAAGCGCATCGCCGAGAGAACCTTCTCGGCATAATTATTGCCCGTCCGCGACCGGAAACGGGTGAACAGCGCCGCCGTCATGACGGGCACCGGAACACTTTCCTCAATGGCCGCCTCGATCGTCCAGCGACCTTCGCCGGAATCGGCAACCTGTCCCGAGAATTCGGACAGTTCGCCGTTTTTCGCCAACGCATCCGCGGTCAGATCGAGCAGCCAGGACGAAACGACACTGCCGCGGCGCCAGACTTCAGCGATGTCAGCCATGTTCAGATCGAAACGCTCGCCTTCCGGCAGAACCGGCGAATTCTTGCTCTTCATGACGTCGAAGCCTTCGGCAAAGGCCTGCATCATGCCGTATTCGATACCATTATGGACCATCTTCACGAAGTGTCCCGAACCCGCGGGACCACAGTGGAGATATCCCTCCTCCGCACGTGGATCGAGACCTTCCCTGTCGCGATCCTGCGTACGCGGGACATCGCCTTTTCCGGGTGAGAGCGCCTTGAGGATGGGGTCGATATGATCGGCCGCATCCTTCGTGCCGCCATACATCATGCAATAGCCGCGCTCGAGGCCCCAAACGCCGCCGGACGTGCCGACATCGACGTAGTGAATACCCTTTTCCGCAAGTTCCTTCGCGCGCCGCACGTCATCCTTGTAATAGGAATTGCCGCCGTCGATGACGATGTCACCCTCGCCGAGCAGACCCTTGAGTTCCTGCACGCAGGCTTCGGTGATCTCGCCCGCGGGCAGCATGACCCATACGATCTTGCGCTTCGCCGTGATCTTGTTCGCAAGATCCGCAACGCTGCTCGCCTGGATCGCCCGACCGCCCTCGGCACGATCATGAACCTTCGCCACGACGGCGGGATCGCGGTCGAACAGCACCACGTCATGGCCGTGACGACTTAGGCGAACCGCGATATTCCCGCCCATGCGGCCGAGGCCGACGATACCGATCTGCATATCTTCATTCTCCCGTACGCCGGATTTACAGGCGCACTGCTTCCCAGAGAGGGATGGACGGTCCCGAAAACGCGGGACCGTCCGTCTGTCTTCAAACAGCCTTGGCGATCGCCTCGGCCAGCAACTTCAGCCCGACATCCAGTGAGCCGCTGACGTGGACGCGCAGGGCGCGCCGGTGACGCTCCGACAGAACATCGAAATCACCACGCGCCTGAGCTGCCTTCACCACGCCGAACGTGTATTTCTCACCCGGAACACCGAGATCCGCCACGTCATCCGCCGTAATCTGCAGGAAAACGCCGGTATCAGGACCGCCTTTGTACGCCTGTCCGGTCGAATGGAGGAAGCGGGGACCGAACTCGGCCGCCGTGGCAACCTTGAGGGCGTCCCGCAGTCCCAGGCGCACTTTCTGAATCCATTCCCGCGTCGCCGTATCGCGCTCGACATAGGCAAGCACACCCACATAGTCGCCCGCTTTTACACGACCGAAATGCGCCTTGAGGATCGCAACCACGTCCCCTGTGCCAAGCGCCTTGGCGTTCGTGCCATCCGCATAGAAGGCAAACGGACCATCCTTGGCGAACGGTGTTTCCGGCGGCAGAGCTCCCGTTTCATTGAACGCATTGGTCAGCTTCTTCGTCTCGACCTTGCTGGCCTCGACATCGGGCTGATCGAACGGATCGATGCCCAGAACGGAACCGGCCACCGCCGTGGCAAACTCCCAGTGGAAGAAGGCCTGCGCAACCTGGATCTTGTCGGCCAGATCGAGGGTGACAACGGGCTCGCCCGCATCCCTGAGCGCCTTGATGGCCTTCTCCTGATGGGGACAAGGCGCATCTTTCAAGCGCAGATAGGCAAAAACGCGGTCCTTGCCATAGACTGACGCGGCGCCGAGCGTCTCGTCGTCAATGGGAATCAGACCCTTGCCGCGCTTGCCGGTCGACTCGGCAATCAACTGCTCAAGCCACGCACCGAGGTCATAAATCGCGGGCGACGCCACGATCGTGACCTTGTCGCGCCCAAACGTGGTCGCGCCAACCCCAAGAATGACGCCGAGTTTGAGCGCGTCATTCTCTTCCGGAGGCACGCTCGCCGCGGCTTCCCGGACCCCATGGAGCGCGGAA
Organism: Brytella acorum; assembly: GCF_029309905.1. Classification (GTDB taxonomy): domain Bacteria; phylum Pseudomonadota; class Alphaproteobacteria; order Acetobacterales; family Acetobacteraceae; genus Brytella; species Brytella acorum. The sequence goes on along the minus strand of NZ_JARBJP010000001.1, from coordinate 642,427 downwards.
TGCAGGAAGTGACGGACGTTCAGGCCACTCGCCGCCGCCGGGACCAGACCGAAATTGGACAGGACCGAGAACCGACCGCCGATCTCCTTTTCGCCGTAGAAGATCTTCCAGAAGCCGTCTTTCCTGGCGACCGCTTCCATGTGCGAACCGGGATCGGTCACCGCCACGAAATGCGATCCGGGCGCATGACCCAGCGCTTTTTCGGCAGCCGCAAAGAAATAGGCCTTGAGAATATTCGGCTCCAGCGTGCCGCCCGACTTGGACGAGACGATGAACAGCGTCTTCTTCAGATCGACCGATTTCTCGTAGGTCACGACCTGCTGGGGGTCCGTGCTGTCAAGGACATGCAGCGTCGGAAAGCCCTCATGCCGACCGAACGTCTCGGCGATCACCTCCGGCCCGAGGCTCGAACCACCCATGCCCAGCAACAGGACATCGGTGAAACCCTTGGCCCTGACCTCTTTCGCGAACGCTTCAAGCTCGTCGACATGCGCCAGACGCTCGTCGACGATATCGAGCCATTTCAGCCATTTCGCTTCTTCACCACCTGTCCAGACAGAAGGATCGCGCGCCCAGAGCTTGCGGAGCTTACCGTGCTTGCGCCAGTTCTCGACCTCGGCCTTAACGGCCGCTGCGAACTCCCCCGGCAGATGCGCCTCCTGCGCGATCAGTTTGTCTCCGAGAAACGTCCTCTGCTTGTTGGCTACCGCCCCGAGCAGCTTGTCGAACGCATCGCAGAACGAGGCACACCCTTCGGTGACCAGCGTTTCGGTGACGGCATCGAGGTTGAGACCCAGGCGCTTCTGCTCCGCCATCACATGCGTCGCGCCAGCGACATCATGCGTGAGGCTGTCGCTGACTTTACCGTGGTCGCGGAAAGCGTCGAATGTCGCGGGCGGAATGGTGTTGACCGTGTCCGCACCGATCAGAGAGTCCACGTAGAGGACGTCGGAATACGCCTTGTCCTTCGTGCCGGTCGAAGCCCAGAGCAGACGCTGCGGGTTCGCACCGGCAGCGGCGAGCTTCTGCCAGCGCGCGGACTTCGTGACGTCCAGATAGTGCTGGTAAGCAATTTTCGCATTCGCGATCGCGACCTTGCCGCGCAGCGCCTTCAGGGCGTCGGCGTCCTTGTCGCCCGCCGCCACACGCTTGTCGATCTCGGCATCGATCTTTCCGTCGATACGGCTGACGAAGAACGAGGCGACACTCGCGATCTTCGAGATGTCCTGTCCCTTGGCATGACGCGCTTCGAGCCCCTTGATATAGGCCTCGAGCACATTCTTATACGCATCAAGCGAGAAGAGCAGCGTCACGTTGACGCTAATTCCTTCGGACGTCACCGTCTCGAAGGCCGGAATGCCTTCCTTCGTGCCGGGAATTTTGATCATCAGGTTTTCGCGGTGGACGGCTTTCCAGAGACGGCGCGCCTCTTCCGTCGTACCTACGGTGTCGAAAGCCAGATAAGGCGAAACTTCCAGACTGACATAGCCATCAAGCCCCTTCGTCTCCACGAACACAGGGTGCATGACCTTCGCGGTAGCCTGGATGTCGGTAATGGCGAGTTTCTCGTAGAGTTCGCCCGCCGACAACGTTTCGTGCGCCAGCAGTTCCTTCATCTGAGGATCGTACTCGGTGCCGGCCCCCATCGCCTTTTCGAAAATGGCCGGGTTGGACGTTACGCCCCGAAGCCCGTCCTCATCGACGAGTTTCTTCAGGCTGCCATTTTCCGTGAACGAACGCTGAATGAAATCCAGCCAGGGTGACTGGCCGTGCTTGCTGAGGGCGACAAGCGGATTGGCACCTCTGCCGTCCGACTTGTGGTCGTGTGACTTGTGATCGACGTCCATGACATCCTCCTCGTAATCCGCAGATCGGGCCTGGAGCCCGCCACCTGCGTTGTGACCTGTTCTCCAGGCCGCGACATTCCGGCGTGCAAAGCGCGGTCTGCCCGGCGGATTGCCCGCCAAGCGGACCGCGGACGCGACTTACTTGCGTTCGGCCTGCTTCAGGGCTTCGCTGACGACGTGCTCAACCGTGAAACCGAACTTCACGAGCAGATCCTTCAGGGGCGCCGAAGCCCCGAAATCGTTCATCCCGATCATCGCGCCGCCAAAGCCGGCATAGCGATCCCAGCCGAACGGCGATGCCTGCTCGACAGCGACGCGGCCCTTGACATCGGGTGGCAGAACGCTGTCGCGATAAGCCTGATCCTGGCGTTCGAACAACTCGAAGCTGGGGAAGGATACGACGCGCGCCTTCACGCCCTTGGACACCAACTGCTCGTATGCGGCGACCACGAGCCCGACTTCCGAACCCGATGCCATGAGGATGACGTCCGGCTTGCCTTCACAACTGGCCAGCACATAAGCGCCCTTGGCGAGTCCCGAAACGGGCGCGTATTTCGAGCGATCCAGGGTCGGCAGGTCCTGACGGCTCAGGATCAGGGCCACGGGCTCATGAAGCGTCGGCACGAGGAAACGCCACGCCTCGGAAACCTCGTTCGCATCGCCCGGCCGAATGGTGACGATCCCCGGAGTGGCACGAAGCTGCGCGAGCTGTTCGATCGGCTGATGCGTGGGACCGTCTTCGCCCACGCCGATGGAGTCGTGGGTAAAGATATAGGTGACGGGCAGCTTCATCAGCGCCGACAGGCGGATGGGCGCCTTCATGTAATCGGAGAAGATCAGGAAGCCCGAACAGTAAGCCCGCAACCCGCTCAGCGCGAGACCGTTGCTGATCGCGCCCATCGCATGCTCGCGCACGCCGAACGCGATGTTACGACCACCATAGCTGCCGTTCCACTGGGGCGGCTGAAAGATGCCCGCACCCTCGAAGGTGAGATTGGTTTTCGTCGAAGGCGACAGGTCCGCCGAACCACCGAGCATCCAGGGCAGGTTTTTCGCAACCGCGTTGATGACCTTCCCCGAACTGGCCCGCGACGCGAGACCCTTGGGGTCAGCGTCGAACGTCGGAATATCCTTGTCCCAACCCTCAGGCAGACGATTCTCGAAGATCGCCTTCAGTTCGGCGGCCTCCTTCGGATATTCCTTCGAATAAGCGTCGAACTTCCGGTACCATTCGGCGCTGTCGCGCGCGCCGCGCTTGCCCAGACCGTCCTGGAAGTGCGCCTGAACGCCCTCGGGAACATAGAAATCCGGCACATCAGACGGCCAGCCGTAGGAAGCCTTCGCGCCCTTGATTTCCTCGGCACCCAGCGGCTCGCCATGCGCGGAGGCGGTGCCCGCCTTCTTCGGCGCGCCATAACCGATCACCGTGTGAAGGATGATGAGGCTCGGACGATCCTTGACGCGATGCGCTTCATGAATCGCAGCCGTCACCGCTTCGAGATCGTTGACGTCCTTGACGACCTGAACATGCCACTTATAGCCCTCGAACCGCTTGCCCACGTCTTCCGTGAAGGCGAGGTCCGTCGAGCCCTCGATGGAGATGCGGTTGCTGTCATAGAACCACGTCAGGTTCCCCAACCCGAGATGTCCGGCGGTGGAGGCCGCTTCGGAAGACACACCCTCCATCATGTCGCCGTCACCGCAAAACACGTAGGTGTGATAATCGAACAGATCGAAGCCGGGGCGGTTGTAGTGGGCCGCGAGCCACTTCTCGGCCATGGCCAGGCCGACCGAATTGCCGCAACCAGCGCCTAGCGGACCCGTCGTCGTCTCGACACCGGCGGTATGATGGTATTCCGGATGCCCCGGCGTCTTGGAATCAATCTGGCGGAACTGCTTGAGATCCTCGACCGTCAGCGAAGGCTCGTTCACGACCTTGCCGTTCACCACGTTCTTCACGCCAGTGAGGAAGATCGTGGAATAAAGGAGCATGGACGCATGACCGATCGACAGAACGAAACGGTCACGGGCGGGCCAGATCGGATTGGCCGGATCGTATCTCAGCTCGTTCTGCCAAAGGGTATACATCGCCGGCGCCAGCGCCATGGCCGTGCCCGGATGACCCGAATTGGCCTTCTGGACAGCATCCATGGAGAGCGTGCGGATCGTGTCGATGCTCAGTCGCGCGACGTCGTTCACGCGCGCGCCCCCGGCCTCGGCGGCCATAACCGCATGGTTGCTGATCGAACGCATTAATTTCCAACCTCCGAAATGGGCCACCACGTCTAACGAAAAACGCTGAGATGCGATGCGGGCATAAGTCCGACGGATGAGAGACAGACCACAGAGCAGGAGACACCACGGGGGATCGCCACCGTTGGAACTCCTGTCGTGGGCACTCCGAGGCCACGACCGCACGCGCACCGCGCTCAGTGCCAACGCCATCCGCCTCAACAGCATCACATTCTCATGTGACATTGCGCAGAACAAGCACCGACCCGTAGCAATTTCGCTACACGTTGCGATGCCATAAAGCGACGAACCCACATTCTGTTCCATAGCCGACGCCTTCACGTCTGCTCGATCGGTCAGCGGGAAGGCACGTCGCAGTGCCATTTTCAAACCGCATTTTCCTCAAGAGGCATTCTCGTGACATTTCCCGCCCCGAACCACTTTGACGGCAAGAAGTTTTTCAACCCCCCGCAGTTTTCCTTCCCCGACGAACCCGCCCCAGGTAATCGACGGCGATTTACGATCCTGCGCTGGCTTTTCAGTCTGCGCTTTCGCTGGCCGGACGCCCGCCCGCAGCGCGTTCATGCCCTGCCGCCGCCACCTGCGCCGGGCACCGTCACCGTCACTTTCATCAACCACGCGACATTCCTGCTTTGCATTGGACGCATAGCAAAACCGCCGTTGAGAATTCTGACGGATCCCGTTTTCTCGGAGCGCTGTTCTCCCTTCCGCAATTTTGGACCGCGCCGCGTGACTCCGCCGGGAATCCCTCTCGCGGATCTGCCACCGATCGATATCGTGGCAATTTCGCATTGCCATTACGATCACCTGGATCTTCCCACACTGCGCTTTCTTGCCAGACGCGATTCTCCCTTCTGCGTCACGCCACTCGGCAATGCCCGCTTCCTGCGGAAAGCTGGAATGAAGCGGATCGTGGAACTCGACTGGTGGCAAAACCACATGTGCGGCGATGACCTCACGGTGACCGTCACGCCCGCGCGCCACAACAGCGCCCGCACACCCTTCGACCGCAACCGGGCGCTGTGGGGCGGCTTTCATTTCTCCACACCCGCCGGAACTCTCTATTTCTCCGGCGATTCCGCACACGGCACCCATTGGCAGATGATCCGCGATCGCCTCGGCTCTCCCGATATCGCCATTTTGCCGATCGGTGCCTATGCGCCGCGCCCGATCATGCGACGGGCTCACACCGATCCCGAAGAAGGCTTCGCAGCCTACCAGACCCTCGCACCCCGCCATGCGTTCGGCATGCATTACGGCACGTTCCAGCTCAGTGAGGAGGGTATCGACGAACCAGCGGCGCGCCTTCGCCTCGCCACCCGAGCCGCCGGGCTGCCGGACGAGACTTTCGAGTGCCTCGAAAACGGAGAATCCCGAACCATTACAGAAGCGACCATATGCCATGACAAAAAGAGCGGCTAAACCATCCCCCATTCTGTAAAAACGTCCCACACCGGACCCGCCATGAGATGCGCCATGACTGACACCGCTCCTTCCGGCACCTTTACGCAGGAACAGATTACATCTCTGTTTCATGATGCCGCGCGTCGGAACGATCTGGACCTGATCAACCAGTTCCTCGATGCCGATATGGCCATCAATGCGCAGGACAGTCGCGGCTACACAGCACTTCTCATCGCGACGTATAATGGCAACATCGATGCGGCACGCCTGCTCCTCGAGCGCGGCGCGAACCCGGACATACGCGACCTGAAGGGCGCCACCGCGCTCTCGGGCGTCGCCTTCAAGGGCAATGAAGAGCTGGCCCGGCTTCTGGCCAGCTTCGGCGCCACCATTGATGCGCCTAACCTCGTTGGCCGCACACCGTTGATGTTTGCCGTCATGTTCGGTCGGGACGACATGGTGCGTCTGCTCCTGCGACTGGGCGCGGACCCGGACTTCATCGACACCGAAGGTCAGTCGCCGCGCGACGTCGCCGAAGGTCAGGGCCGCGCCGATCTGCTGGTCGCTCGCCTCGCATCATGAGTCGCCTATGGAACCGCCGGGTCGCGGCGCTCGATCCTTACGTTCCGGGCGAGCAGCCCAAAGCGCTGGACCTGCTGAAACTCAACACCAACGAGTTGCCCTACGGCCCGAGTCCGCGCGCGCTCGACGCGATGCGCGCCCTGTGCGACGACAGTCTGCGCCTCTATCCAGACCCGACCTCGCTGACGTTGAGAGAGGCGATCGCGGCGTGTTACGCCACGACGATCGATCGTGTTTTCGTTGGAAACGGTTCGGACGAAGTCCTCGCCCACGCTTTTCGTGGCCTGGTCCGCGACGACGCGCCCCTCCTGTTCGCGGACGTCACATACGGCTTCTATCCCGTGTATTGCGAGCTTTTCGACCAACCCTATCAGAACATCCCGGTCAGGTCGGATTTCACGATCGACGTACGGGATTATGTAGCGCCATGTGGCGGCATCGCGATTGCCAATCCCAACGCCAACACCGGCATTGCGCTGCCACTCGAGCAGATCGAATGGCTGGCACGGTCTCAGCCGGACTGCACGATCATCGTGGACGAAGCCTATGTCGACTTTGGCGCCAGTTCGGCCATGTCCCTTACGGAACGCCATGACAATATCCTCGTCGTCCAGACCGTCTCCAAATCGCGTGCGTTTGCGGGCCTGCGCGTCGGCTATGCCGTCGGCCATCCCGATCTGATCGATGGCCTGACCCGGATCAAGGACAGCTTCAACTCCTATCCGCTTGATCGGCTCGCCCAGGCCGGCGCCGCAGCCGCCATCGAGGATGCGGCATGGCTCATGGAAACAACGGCGCGAGTCGTTGCGACGCGCGATGCCCTGGCAGAAGCGCTGAAAGACCGCGGCTTTCAGGTGCTTCCATCTTGCGCGAATTTTATCCTCGTGCATCATGAAGACCACTCAGCCGTGAATCTGCAGCGACTTCTGCGCGAACGCGACATTATCGTCCGTCGCCTGAGTCATCCGCGCATCGAGGACTGGCTGCGCATCACCATTGGTACGGATCGCGATTCCGACCGTCTGCTGACGGCGATCGACGATATCCGCGCCAACTGAACCGGGCCATCAGGCCAGACGCTGCGCCATCACCGCGAAGCATCCCTGAGACATCTCTCCTGCCGGGGACGATGTGCGGCCCATTTTATCGTCTCCCCTAACGGACCAGAAACATGCGTGCATTTCACGGACAGATTTCCGACAACCAGCCGATCCGCCGCAATCTTGCGGAAAAAGAGAAACAGCTTCGCGACCTCAAGGAAACACTTGCGAACATGAAGTCGCATACGGCACCGGCACTGCGTGAAAGCGTGCAGCGCCGGATCACGGAATTGCAGACCGAACTGCGCATCGCCGCCCGCAAAAAGGCCGAGGCAGCGACCGAAGCGCCTTCGCGAACCGAGAACGAGAGGCCGTCCGCTTCGCGCCGCCCCCGCCGCGTCACAAGTTTTCACACCTGATTTCCGTGGCTCGTGCAGGAGATGTCGCAAACAGAGGGATGGAACTCCATCCAGTTTCGCGATCTGCCATTGGCCACCTCTTGCAACGTTCCCTCAACCGTAACAGGTTGAGAGAACGTTCTTTTCCGGGAAGCCGTTCATGTCCCCTCACCTGCCGCCCATAAGTCCGAATGCTGATCTGCTCGACAAACTGGCGCAAGTCGCCGTTCAGGTCGGCCTGAATCTGCAAGAAGGCCAGCAACTCATCATCACCGCCCCGCTTGAAGCGGTCCCGCTCGTGCGACGCATCACCGAACATGCCTATCGCCGTGGCGCGAGCCTCGTCAGTCCGTTTTATACAGACGACGAGACCACGCTCTTGCGATTCCAGCATGCGTCCGACGCAGCTCTTGATACGGCGACCGGGTGGCTGTCGGACGGTATGGCGCACGCCTACCGAAACGGTGCGGCCCGAATGGCCATCACGGGCGCCGATCCGACACTGCTGAAAGACCAGGCTCCCGCGCGCGTTGCGAGGGCGAATCGTTCGGCCTCCGCTGCGGGCCGGCCCGCAATGGAAGTCATCACGGCTTTCGCCACCAACTGGAACATCGTCGCCTATGCGGGCGCCGCATGGGCGCAGCAGGTCTTTCCCGCATTATCTCCCGAGGAAGCTCAGAGACGCTTATGGGATGCAATCTTCGAAGCTTCCCGGGTCAAAGCCCCGGATCCGGTCGCAGAATGGCAGGCTCATAACGCCCGCCTTCATACCTTTTCGAAATATCTTAACGATGCGCGCTTCCACGCCCTGCATTTCAGCGGGCCGGGCACGGATCTGGTCGTCGGTCTCGCGGACGGCCACGCGTGGGCGGGAGGTTCGGAACTGACGACCAGCGGCATCGAATGCAATCCGAACATTCCGACCGAAGAAGTCTTCACGACACCGCATTGCCGCCGTGTCGAAGGCACGGCGCGCAGCACGAAGCCGCTTTTCCATCAGGGCACCCTGATCGACGATATTCAGGTACGGTTCGAAGGCGGTCGGATCGTGGAAGCGCATGCTTCGAAGGGCGAAGACGTACTCCGCCGTATTCTGGATACGGATGAAGGCGCCGCACGCATTGGCGAAGTCGCCCTGGTGCCGCATTCGTCTCCGATTTCCCGAACCGGCATCCTGTTCCGCAACACGCTGTTTGATGAGAACGCCGCAAGCCATATCGCGCTGGGGCAGGCTTACTCCAAATGCATGTTCGACACCGAGGGTCTGGACGCCGTGGGTCTGAACGCACGCGGCGCCAATGAGAGTCTCATCCATATCGACTGGATGATTGGCTCGGGTGATATATCGGTCGACGGACGGGATCGCGACGGAAACGAAACGCCGCTCATGCGCGGTGGAGAATGGGTCAAATGACGATAAAGAGAATCCTGTGGCTGTGCGCGGCGCTCACGCCGACGACGCTGGTCACGCCAGCTTTTGCGCAGGACGTTAACGGCTACCCGACAACCGGCTATCCAGAGGCTCCACCCCCCGGAGGCATGCCGCAGCAACAGGCGCCGGCACAACAGATACCGCCTCAGATGCGCGCGGACATCACGGCGGGCATGCGTTATCCATTGCCTGCGAACTTCATGCCCCGCGCCCGCCAAACCCTGCAAAACCTCTCTGAAGCTGGTATCCAGCCTCCCAATTCCACGGGTCTGTCCCTTCAGCAAACTATCGCGGCCATGCGCGACACGCCCGGCGTCGAACAGATCCTGTCGCAACAGGGCTTTACGCCAGAAACATTCGTCATGGGCATGACAGCCTTCGGAATGACACTCGCCGCCACGAACGGACAGAAGCTTCCAGCCGAAATTCCGTCTCCGGATCCTGCAAACGTGAAGCTGTTTCATGAGCATCCCGAAGACGTCACGAAGCTGATGGAAGCGATGGGAACGCCACCTCAACAGCAGGGGCAGCAACCTGCACAATGAACGCGCTCACTCTGGATCCCACGCGCCTTCCCGCCCTTGATATCATCACGCTGGCACAAAGCGGCGTTCTGGTGCGCGCGGAACGTGAAACATCGCCTGACGGCGTGCCGGTTTTCCTGACGCAGGAAGGATGGCTGGACTTACATGAATGCCATCCTTCACTCGGACTCCCAGAACTTCAACTCGCCGTTGAAAAGGCGACACGTCATCTCATGACGCATGCGGCAGAGACGGTCGCCACTCAAAAGCCCGACGCGGCTCCCGGCCTCTTCATCTGTCCCAGCGATTTTTTCGAGGAGAACGGCGACGTCCACATCGTATTTGTGCGCGATATCGCGCATCCGGTCGTCTGCGCCGTTATCGGCACTCGGGAGCACATCCGGCATATACTGAGCATTACAGAGCCGGAGGAAAGCTGAGCGCCCTTTTCCGGTTCACGGCCGTCTTTCAGAAGGGCGGCGGCCTGTTCGCCAGATCGTCGTTCTCGTTCTGCTCACGCCTCTGGGCTTCCAGACGCGCTTCCTTCTGACGTCGTGCGTCGAGCGTCTCGACCGCCTTGAATGCTGCGCGCGCACTGATCATGGCAGCCTGTGCGACAGCGCGATCCAGACCCGCCCGCTCTTCCTCGGTTTGTGCAGCCTGGATCGCCGCGCGACCGCGCGGTATCCAGCGGGCAAATGCCTCGACAGCCAGATCGTCACATTCTGGGCTCGAAACAAAATTTTCCTGTTCGAGGAAATATCGCTCGGCATGGCGGACGGCTTCACTCGCCTCCCGTTCCCGTGCGATCGCGGCAGCCAGTCCCCGCTCCGCTTCTTCCTGTTCCTGTCGACGCAACCTCAGAAGCGTCTGTAGCGGAGAACGTGTCACAACGGCAGTTCCTCACCGAATAAAGCGCCCAGTTTTGCAAATCCTTCCACAAGCGTCGACGCCTCCGTTTTCTCCTGGCTGAGAAGTGCCGTAAGACCGGGCATCAAACGTATGGCTTCATCGACCGACGGATCTGTTCCCTGCTTGTAGGCGCCCAGGCGAATCATATCGATCATACCCTCATAGCTGGCCATCAAAGCCCGCGCTCGTCTGGTCAGGGCATTTTCCTGCGCGGAGTTACATCCTGGCACCGCACGGGAGAGCGACCGCAACACGTCTATCGCCGGATAACGCCCTTCTTCGGCGATACGCCGATCCATCACCACGTGTCCGTCCAGAATCCCGCGCACGGCGTCCGAGACGGGCTCGTTTGTATCATCTCCCTCGACGAGAACTGTAAACAACGCCGTGATGAAACCGGCTTTTCCCGTCTCCGGCATCACGGCGCCCGGTCCAGCACGTTCCAGCAGCATCGGAAGTTCAGCAAAAACCGAAGGCGGATATCCCCTGGTCGCGGGAGCCTCACCCACGGATAGACCGATTTCGCGCAATGCGAGACAAAAACGCGTGACGCTGTCCATCAGGAGAAGGACGGATTTTCCCTGATCGCGAAAATATTCGGCAATCGTCATCGCCGCGTAAGGCGCCTCGCGGCGCATAAGCGGTGGCGTATCCGACGTGGCGATCACGACAACGCTTCGCTTCAGTCCCTCAGGCCCCAGATCGTCTTCGATGAACTCGCGAACTTCACGTCCTCGTTCTCCAACAAGCGCGATCACGGCGACATCGCAATCGGCCTGCCGTGCGAGCATTGAAAGCAATGTTGATTTTCCAACGCCGGATCCCGCGAAAAGTCCAAGCCGCTGTCCTTCGCGACAGGTCGTAAAAACGTCCAGCGCGCGTACTCCAAGACTGATGCGCGGCCCAAGCCTCGCACGCTGCGTCGCCAAGGGCGGCGCCGCCCTCAGAGGCTTCGGATACAGCCCGGGCACGAGCAGGCCGCGCCCGTCAATCGGTTTGCCCAGCGGGTCGATGACCCGTCCCAACCATGTGTCATCGACGTTCAGTGATCTTGTACCGCGTTCCTTGCGAAACGGGAAAACAGCTTCCGTGCCCGGCCCGACACCATCCAGCGTGCTAAACGTCATCAGGCGCGCCTCGTCGTCCTTAAATCCCACAACCTCCGCGCGAACAGGCTCTCCTCCACTCGGGTTGAGCGTTACACGGTCGCCAATGGTCACGAAGGCGTTCAACCCGCGAACAGAGACGCAAAGCCCTGATATTTCATGGACATTTCCGATGATATCGCAGGGACTGAACGCCTGAACCTCAATGAGAAGCGCCTCCAGAGGGTCGATTTCAGAAGAGACGGGATCGGCATTTTCCATGATGAGAAGCTATCCCCGAGCACTTACCAGAGGGTTAACAGATGCGGAAATTCACAAAGTTGCATCCCATAAGATATTTATGGTTGATAAGCACAACCCTGGGTGGTAACTAATCATCAACGAACTCTGGGGTTGCCGAAATGCGCATTCTTCTCGTCGATAACGATCTCCGTGCCGCCACCAATCTTCTTCAGATCATGCGTAACAATGGTTTCACGGTTGATCATACAACCTCGGGACGTGAAGCCGTCGAAATTCTCCGGCATTACGATTACGACGTCGCCATCCTTGAGCTGACGCTGGACGATATCGAAGGTTACAGCGTCATCCGGGAAGTCCGTCAGGCACGCGTCAACACGCCAATTCTTGTCCTGACGAGTCTTTCGCGGCCCCAGGCCAAGATCAAGGCGTTCGCCGTGGGCGCGGACGACTACATGACGCGTCCTTTCGACACGGCTGAACTGATTGCGCGTCTACAGGCCATTCTGCGCCGCTCACGCGGCCTCAGCACGGCGCAGGTTCATATCGGCCCGCTACAGATCGATCTTAACGCGAAACAGGCCTATGTCAGCGGGGATGCCGTCCATCTCACCGGCAAGGAATACGCGATCCTCGAACTGCTTGTCCTGCGCCGGGGCAGCGTTCTCACCAAGGATGCGTTTCTCAACCATCTGTATGGCGGCATTGACGAGCCGGAAATGAAGATCATCGATGTCTTCATCTGCAAGCTCCGTCGGAAGCTCCAGCAAAAAGGCGCTGGCAATCTGATCACGACGGTCTGGGGACGGGGTTATATCCTGCGTGAGGATCAGACCGGGCGCGTCGAAAGGGTCATGCCCTCGGAACCGGAAAGCCTCACCGCTTAAGGGGTTCCGCTCGACATTCCCCGGCCGATGTAACCGTAACAGCATGGTTCATCGGCCCCGAAGGCCCGGATCCAAGCTCGATGGCATGGATAATCGCCAAGCGGACAAAACGACGCGCTCGCTCGACGGCTGCCTCAAGCGGCTGTCCCTGCGCCAGCCCGGTCGCGATCGCACTGGCCAGCGAACATCCCGTTCCGTGGGTCGCTCGTGACTCGATCCGTTCGCCTTCAAACAGTCGAATACCATTCTCCGTCGCCAGAACATCGGTCAGACGTCCCCCCGACAAATGACCACCCTTCACCAAGACTGCGGCGGCACCGTCATGTCGGAGTTGCCGGGCGGTCTCGACCATGTCCTCGACATCCGTGATGCGCGCGCCCGTCAGGATTTCGGCTTCCGGGATATTGGGGGTCAAAACGGTAGCCTTAGGAAAAAGCCGCTCTTTCATCGCGGCCACAGCGTCGCCTTTGATCAAAGACGCTCCGCTGGATGCCACCATCACGGGATCTACGACGCAGGCTGCCACTGTCCGGTCATCCAGAACATCGCAAACCGCCGTGATGATGTCGGCAGACGGAAGCATGCCCGTCTTGACGGCATCGATACCCAGATCATCAAAAACAGAGGCCATCTGTCGCGCCACAAAGGCGGCCGGGACCGGATAGATATCCTGAACGCCAATCGTATTCTGGGCGGTCAGCGCCGTAATGGCCGTCATGGCAAAGCCGTTGAGAGCGGTTATGGTTTTTATATCCGCCTGAATACCGGCTCCGCCGCCCGAGTCACTGCCCGCGACAATCAGCACACGCCCATGCATCGTTCAGACGACCGCCAATTCCTGAATGGTCTCGCACATGAACGAGACGCAGCTTTCAACGAGTGCCTCGTCATTGGCCTCCACCATAACCCGGATCAAAGGTTCGGTGCCGCTGGCACGCAACACCAGTCGACCGTGGCCTTCCAGCCGCGCCTCCACATCTTGCCTTGCACGCTCGAGCGCTGGCGTTCCCAGCGGACTCAATCCGCTATAACGGACGTTGCGAAGCAACTGCGGATAAGGCGTGAAGACGCGACAAATTTCACTTGCCGGGCGCCCGGATTCCACCAGAACGGCAAGAACCTGCAAGGCGGCCACCAGTCCATCGCCAGTCGTCGCATAATCCGACAACACCACATGTCCGGACTGCTCGCCGCCCAGATTGGCGCCAATCTCACGCATTTTCTCGACAACGTAGCGATCCCCGACCGCGGTACGCAACAGGGTGATCCCCTGACTCGCGAGATGCTTCTCCAGCCCCAGATTGGACATCACCGTCGCAACCACCACGTCTCCACTCAGAGCGCCGCGTTGCTGCCAGGAACGCGCGATCAGACCGAGAATCTGATCGCCGTCAACGATCTGCCCCTGCTCGTCACTGATGATGACGCGATCCGCATCACCGTCGAGCGCGATCCCGAGCTGGGCATTATGCTCAACGACCGCGGCGCAAAGCTTTTCCGGACGCGTCGAGCCACAATCCGCATTGATGTTAACGCCGTCCGGATCGCAACCGATGCGGATCACCTCGGCGCCCAATTCCCAAAGCGCTGTCGGCGCGACACGGTAAGCCGAACCATTGGCGCAATCAATCACGATCTTCAGACCGTCCAGCCGCAATCCACGGGGGAAGGATGCCTTGGCATTTTCAACGTAACGACCGGCGGCATCGGTAAGCCGGGAAGCACGTCCGAGATCGGCAGGCGCCGCGAGATGAGGTGAAAGATCCGTCTCCATCAGCGCTTCGATTTCGCGCTCGTCATGATCCGAGAGCTTGAAACCCGTTGGACCGAAAATCTTGATTCCGTTGTCTTCATACGGATTATGTGACGCGGAAATCATGATACCGAGATCGGCCCGAAGAGAACGCGTCAGCATCGCCACAGCGGGTGTCGGCAGTGGCCCCACGAGCGTTACATCCATCCCTGCGGACAAAAAACCAGAGACCAGCGCGCACTCGATCATATAACCCGAAAGACGGGTATCTTTGCCCAGGATAACCCGCTGACGATGCTGGGACTGGCGAAAACGCACACCGACCGCCTGACCGAGACGCTGCGCGATTTCCACCGTCATCGGCGCCGTATTGGCGGTGCCGCGAATACCATCGGTTCCAAAGAGCTTCCTGGGCCTGCTCGCATTCATCTCGGCCATCACTCCAAATCACGATTCGATGCCGCTATCTATACGCATCCCCGCAGAGGCGAAAGGATGGCGAACGCGTAACTCACAAACGAAAAAGGAGGCCGAAGCCCCCTTTCCCCGATCGTCTCACCCGACCGCCGGAGATGGATCCAGACCACCGTTCCCCTTGGCCGCGTCATCGCGGGTCGTGGGCACGGAAGCCCGCCGGTTCTCGGGAGCGAGATCATCGACCACAACGCGCTCGATCGTCTCACCGCGCAAAATCCGCCTGATCTCATCGCCCGATAGCGTCTCATGCTCCAGAAGAGCATGAGCCAGACGGTGCAGTTCGTCGATATGAGCCAGCAGAAGAGAATGGGCGGTATCGTAAGCGCGATCGATCAGCTGCTTGACCTCGCGATCGATCTCCCGGGCCGTATGCTCCGAAACATTCTTGTTCTGCGTCACGGAGTGGCCAAGAAAAACCTCCTGGCCGTTATCGCCATAAGCGATCATGCCGAGCTTATCACTCATGCCCCATTCGGTAATCATCCGGCGCGCCTGATCGGTCGCCATCTTGATATCGCCCGAAGCGCCCGTGCAGACGTTCTCAGCGCCGAACACGATCTCTTCCGCCGCACGTCCACCCATCGCCAGCACCAGTTCGGCGACGCATTTGGATTTGCTCTTGGAGTAACGGTCCCCTTCCGGAAGGCTCATCACCAGTCCCAGCGCCCGGCCACGTGGAATGATCGTCGCCTTGTGGACCGGATCGCAACCCGGCGTGAGGATCGCGCAAAGCGCATGTCCACCCTCATGATACGCCGTCATGCGCTTTTCGTCGTCGCTCATGACGAGTGAGCGGCGCTCGGCTCCCATCAACACCTTGTCTTTGGCGTTTTCGAATTCGAGCATCGCCACCGTGCGCTTGCCGAGACGGGCGGCAAGCAATGCGGCTTCATTGACGAGATTGGCAAGATCCGCACCTGAGAATCCTGGCGTGCCACGGGCAATCACACGCGGATCGACATCGCTTGCCAGAGGCACCTTGCGCATGTGCACCCGGAGAATGCGCTCGCGCCCTACGACGTCCGGATTGGGCACCACGACCTGTCGATCGAAACGACCGGGACGCAGCAGCGCCGGATCCAGCACATCGGGGCGGTTCGTCGCCGCGATCAGGATCACGCCCTCATTGCTCTCGAACCCATCCATCTCGACGAGCATCTGATTGAGCGTCTGCTCACGCTCGTCATTCCCACCACCGAGACCGGCGCCGCGATGACGACCGACAGCGTCGATCTCGTCAATGAAGATGATGCAGGGCGCCGCCTTCTTGCCCTGTTCGAACATGTCGCGCACACGCGATGCGCCGACGCCCACGAACATCTCCACGAAATCCGAACCGGAAATCGTGAAAAACGGCACGTTCGCCTCACCGGCGATGGCCCGCGCCAGAAGAGTCTTACCCGTTCCGGGAGGGCCGACGAGCAGGACGCCTTTCGGTATCTTGCCGCCAAGACGGGTAAACTTCTGCGGATCGCGCAGGAACTCGACGATTTCCTGCAGTTCCGATTTCGCTTCATCGATGCCGGCGACATCATCAAACGTGATACGCCCCTGCTTTTCGGTCAGCAGACGCGCGCGCGATTTGCCGAAACCCATCGCACGACCGCTGCCCGACTGCATCTGACGGAAAAACAGCACGCCGAACCCGAGCATGGCGAGGATGGGCAGATAATTGAAGATATAGCGCAGAAGCGGGCTACCTTCGGCTTCGAGCGGCTTGACCTTGACCTCGACATGATGATCGGTCAGCCGACCGACCAGTGTCGGGTCAGAGGGCGCGATCGTATCGAACGCCGTGCCATCCGTCAGGGTACCCGAGATGTTCTGATCCTGGATCACGACGGAGCGAACGCGCCCCTGATCGATATCCGACACGAAGTCGGAATAGGCGAGTTGGGGTGTCGTCTGCGTCCCACCACCGGGCTGCATGGCCGTAAAAAGCAGGACCAGCAGAACGATGATGATTACCCAGAGTGCCAGATTCCGGCCAAAATTATTCATCTCGATCTCTATAGCTTTCAGCGCGAAATACCGGACCGGCCATCTCGCATCGTGGCTCTCGGTCTAACATAAGCATTCCTGGCCGCCTTCACAGCCTCCAGCCGCATTTTCCGGTCGAAAAAGGATCATGGCGCCAGAAGGAACCCTCTGACGCCCTATGCGAACCGCTCCATTGAAACGACACGCGACGGAAGTTGCCGCCACGCAATCGACAGATATCCGGAATGGCTTCAAGCCGTCCATCGCGCCATAAGGCGGGTAAGGAGCGGCGAACCACGCCGGGCACGTCGCGCGCCCACGCCGCCGCCGCAGTCCCGATCGCGGCGATCGTGCAGCCTTCGATCGACGTCCCGGCCGCGTGCGCGAGACGCCATCGACCGTCCCACGCCCCATCGGATGTCGCTCGGATACTCTTCCCAACCGCAGCGGGCTCGCGAACAAGAATCCATCCCCATGGGGACGTTCGGGTCAGCAATACACCATGCAGCGTGACCGCTCCCGGACCCTCAAGCAATTTCTGGATGACGTCGACTCCCGGCACATAGGCGCGTCCGGATATCACCCGCCACAGGGTCGCCAGCAGATCTGCGGGGGGAAGCTTCTGTGGGAAAATAAAAAATCCCGACGGATGCCAGAGGACGTCGGTAACGAGGACGCGCACCTGAGACGCCGCGCGCTCGTCACGCAGGCCACCGAACGCGTTCGCCTGCGTCCATAGCTTCAGGCCGTCGGCATCGGACAGATCCTGTCGAAAACGAACCCTTTCAAAACGCCGGTTATCGTTGGACGGGTCCTCGATCCATCGGATCCCGTGCGCGTCGAGCGTCGCCCTCAGACGATCGCGCCGGACACAGAGCAACGGCCTGAGCAGCCTGATGCCACTCAGCTCCCGGCTTGCCGCCATGCCAGCAAGCCCCGCAGGTCCGCTCGCGGCCGCGCTTCGCATGGCCACGGTTTCGATCTGGTCGTCGGCATGGTGGGCAACCATCAGATCGAGACAGCCGAACGAGACGCAGGCTTCGATCAATGCGGCATAGCGCGCCGAGCGCGCTGCTTCCTGGAGACGCGCATCGCGTCTCAAACCTTGAAGAGTCAACAGATGAGCCGATACGCCGAACGAGGCGAGCGTGCGGATGGTCTGCCGGGCCTCGTCCGCGGCGCTCTCGCGCAACCCATGGTCAACGACGAAAGCCACCACATGTCGACGCCAGCCTCGCGCCAGCCAGGCCAGAGCCAGACTGTCTGCGCCGCCCGAGATCGCAAGCCCGACCGTGTAATCAGGACAATCCGGCGGAAACGGTCCGAACGCATCCATCCATAAGGAAAACTCCTCCGCCTGGATGGGCAACGCCAGCGTCAATGACAGTCAGCGCGCTTGGAAAAAGAGGCCGACGCGGCTTTGACCCTGTCGGATGGGTGAGGAAAATCGGCTTTCAACTTGCCGAGGGCCTCACAGGCCGCCCCTTTATCTCCGACAGCCAGCATGGATGCCGACACGCCCAGCAGCGCTTCGGGCGCACGCGGTGAACTCGGGAGGCGCTGATAGGCGTCATAATAAGCAAGCGCCGAGTCTTTATATTGCTTCTGACCGGCCAGCGACTGGGCATACAGGATCTGCGAGTCCATCTTGCCTTGAGGACTTTTGGCCGTTTTGAGCGCCTGCTGCGCGGCACTCTGGGCCGCCGCGTAATCTCCGCTCTTGAGCGCCGCGCGACCGTCCGTCAGCAGTTCGATCGCGGGCTTCGCCTTCGTTTCGGATCTGGCGACATCGTGCGCGCCCTGCGTCGGCGGTGACGGACCGTTCGTCACCGGAGCGGCTGCCCCCCCCCCGTTCTGACTGGCAAACTGCATGTCGGCCAGCTGCTTGGAGAGGGTCGCGTTCTGCTGCTGGACCTGGTTGGTCAACTGATCGAGTTCGCCCCGCATGGTGCGCACCTGCCCCTCAAGCGTCGAGACACGTTCGAGAAGCTGAGTCGTCAGGTCGCTGTTCCCCGCACCGTTGCCCCCCGAAGTGGCAGGCGCAGCCAGAGAAACGCCGCCCCCGGAACTGGCCTGGAGCTGATTGAGCTGCTGATTGAGCTGCTGGATCTGATCCTGCAACGCGATTCCCTCGCGGCTTGTCACCTGAGCATCTGCGGCTCCGCCCCCCAGAACCGAAAGGGCAACGGCCAAACACGCCGATGCCAGAAAACGGAAGCGATCAGAAGTCTTACGTCGCATGGACCCGCGTTCTCCCCGAACCATTCCTGTCACCACCTGCCTCACGATGCGGCAGATCATTGTCATGCCTGAACAAGCAGGAAATCATCTATGTCGCTAGATAAAACAAAACCGGCCAGCGCATAAGCGCTGGCCGGTTCCATAATGCGTCAGAACGCGTCTGCGAAACGAAAGGTCTTACTTGACCGACGTGATCGCGTTACGGTTCTGACTCCAGGCTTCCTCATTATCGCCGTCCGCTGTCGGACGGTCCTTGCCGTAGGAAATCGTGCTGATGCGCGAAGCAGCAACGCCCTTGGCGACGAGGTAGTCACGCGCCGCATTGGCACGACGCTGACCCAGCGCGATGTTGTATTCTTCCGTTCCACGATCGTCGCAGTTGCCGGCGATCAGAACGCTGACCTGCGGGTAGCGCGCAAGCCACGCCGCCTGCTTGTCCAGGGTTGCCTTGGCGTCGTCGGCCAGGCCGCTCTCGTTCAGGGCATAGAAGATACGGTCGCCGACGTTGGCCACCAGATCTGCTTCACTACCGGGAGCCGGACCGGTTTCCTGTGCCGTCGCGCCGGCACCTGTCGAAGCGCCTGTATTCTTGTCGCTGGAGCAGGCCGCAAGAGCGACTGCCAGACCAAGCGCGGCAAAAAGCTTGAATTTCATCGTTGCCAACCCTGTGTACAGTTCCATCTGGAACTGAGGAAGCTAGAACATATTGTAATTACTGGTCGCGACCACCGGTTTGCATCAGCGTTCTTGAGAAGAACACTCACCGCTCGCGAATGTCGGGACCACGGCTGGCATTACTCATGCGGAGGATCACAGGTCAAGCGTTATAGTTGGCCGCAAGCGCACCTTAACAGGGATTTCATTGCAGGCTCAAAAATAGTGCTTTCGCGGCAACAGTTCCTGCTGCCGCGGACACAGTTTTCAGACGTCGCGGGGCGACCATGCCGGATCGGAAGCCCCGGTGCCCGTCTGGACGGGACGTTCGTTGAAGCCCGTAATATCGATCGTGCCGATTCCCGACGCGAACCCCGCGCCGCCCGCGCCGGCTGCCGACTGGCGACAGAACGCGATGACCCGCCCATTGGGGCAGAACGTTGGCCCTTCGACCGTGAAGCCTTCGGTAAGGATGCGCTCCCCGGTTCCGTCCGGTCCCATCACCCCCAGAGCGAAACGACCACCGGAAAGACGGGTATAGGCGATCAGATCGCCACGCGGCGACCAGACCGGGGACCCGTAGGTGCCCTGTCCGTAAGAGATGCGCTTCGCCCCGCCGCCCGACGCGCTCATCAGATAGAGCTGGGGCGTGCCGCCACGATCCGAGACGAACACGATCTGGCTGCCATCGGGGCTGAAACACGGGCTGGTATCAATGGCGCCCGACGACGTGATCTGACGCTTGGAACCCGAACCGAGATCGACAAGAAAGAGATCCGACCCGCCTCCGCGTGTCGCCGACAGCACGATCTGCGAACCGTTGGGCGAGAAACGCGGCGCGAAAGAAATGCCCTGGAATTCACCAAGGATACGTTGCCGTCCCGACGCAAGGTCGAACACATACACGCGGGGCCGGTCATTGGCGTAAGACAGGAAAGCAATCTGATCACGCGTCGGATTGAAACGCGGCATCAGGGTCAGCCACTCTCCCGAGGTCAGCATACGAGAGTTCGCGCCATCATAATCCATGATGGCCAGGCGAGTCGTCTGCCGATGACGTGCGCCCGTGCGGGCGATATAGGCCAGACGCGTGTCGAAATAGCCCTTTTCGCCCAGCATCCGCTCGTAAATGACATCAGCGATGATATGGGCGATACGGCGCCAGTTGGCGCTCGAAGCGGTGTAAGCGGTGCCCTGTAACTGCTCTCCGGCAAGCACATCCCACAGCCGCATCTCGACCCGCACACTGCCCGAGCCACTCGCCAGCCCGCCGACAGCGGCCCGGGCTCCCTGCGCTTTCAGAGAAGCGAAATCAGGCGTTCCGCCAACTCCCACCTGTCCGGACATGACTTTGAAAAGCCCGGTGCCCTCGAGATCCGATATCACCACACCCGAGATCTGGTCACCGAGACCTGCCCCGAAGCTTGGAATCACGATGGGAATCGGCGCGGTGCGGGCCTGATCCACGGTGATTTCCGCTTCGCCACCACCCGTGGCCGGTGTCGTCTGGGCCCTGGCGCTCAGGGGAAGCGCCAGAACGCCCGTCGCCACGGCGCCGCCGATGAGCGCACGACGCGAGAACAGGTTGCGCAGTTCCTGCGCCTGGTTGTCGTCGATAAGAGGCTGAACGTCGAAACGCATGCAGAGGACTCTCTATTTTCAATCTCGGGTCATGTAGCCAGAGATTATGGCCGGAATACGAAACGCAATTCACGCGTCTGACCAAGAAGCTGCTTCGGAATTGGCAGTTTCGAACAGGTCGGGCTCAGCACCGCGGCGCGAGCCCTTTCCGCAAGGGCGCGATACGCCGGATCGCTGTTGGCGCGCGCCTGCGTATCGGGAGCGAATTTCGCGATCCGGGCCTCGCCTGTTGCATCGACGGTTACGATCAGATGGGCACTGAAGCTTGCATAATCGCGCGCCGCCGTGTCCTCGCTGTAGCAACGTCGAACGGAACCGCCGATCTGCTTCTGTTCGGCCGCACTCATCGCATTGGTGATATCGCCATCAGGCGAACCCCCGCCGTTCGGAGCGCCGCCCTGCTGGGGATTGGCGCGCGCTTTCGGCGGATGCGTCTGCTTCTGGTCAGCCCGGAACTTGTCGAGCGTCGCCAGCAGCGAGTGGGATTCAGGCGCTGTGACCTTCGCTTTGTTGGGCTGTGTCACGTGCGAGAACTCCGGCGTGTCCGGCAGCTTGTCCATGGGATCCGTCTGCGGTGAGGGCGGCGAAACCTCGCGCGACTCCGAAGGCGGAGATGGCGGCGCGGGCGCAGCCTTGATCGGCGCGGGCGTATCATCCACCACCTTGGGCGGCACCTTGACGTCCGGCAGAGGCGGCGTCTTGCTCTCGGGCGGCGGCGGAATAGGCTGCGGCGGCGGAGGCGGCGGGGGTGTTTCCTCTACCGGCTCCGGCGTCGGTGGCGTCGGCGCGGGGGGAGCGTCTGTAGGTGTAGGAGCCGGAGCCGGGGCGGGTTTTTCCGCAGGCTTCTCGGCTTTGTGCGACTGCGCGGGCGTGCCCGTCTCGAACGCGACTTCGACCGGTGGAGGCTCAGGCGGCTCGGGAGGTTTGCTTGTTGGCAGTCCAAGACAGACCAGCACCAGCGCCATGATATGGGCGCCGACGGACGCGCCCAAAGCCTGGCGAAAGCGCCGCTCGTCAGATCGGCGGGGACGCAGCACGGTGCTCGTCTCCTGATCTTACGGCGAAGACTGGGTCGGCTGCTGGGCGAGCAACGCGACATGCGTAAAGCCGCCCGAAGTGATGCGCCCCATCACCTCCATGACGCGCCCATAGTCGATATGCGCGTCCGCGCGCACGAAGATGCGATGCGTCGGGTCGTTCTCGGATGCCTGCCTGAGGCGGTCGACGAGTTGCTCGGGGGAAACCGGATCGTCGCCGAGATAAATTCCGCCATCGGGTTTCATGGAGACGGTGATCGGCTTCGTGTCCGCATTCAGCGGACTCGCATCCGTCTTCGGCAGATCGACATTGACCCCGCTCGTCATCATCGGAGCCGTGACCATGAAGATGATCAGCAGCACCAGCATGACGTCGACGAGCGGCGTGACGTTGATTTCAGACGCCGGACGGCGCCTGCGGCCGCGGGAGGGGCCGCCCCCTGCAGACATGGCCATGACGCTTAGCTCCGCTCTTCGGACTGGCGGGAGAGAATGGCGGCGAACTCGGTGCCGAACGCTTCCATGCGCTCCGCGAAATGATCGATGGCGCCGGAAATGAGGTTATACGCGACATAAGCGGGAATTGCGGTGACCAGGCCGATGGCGGTCGCGAAAAGGGCTTCCGAAATACCCGGCGCCACCACGGAAAGATTGGTGTTGTGCATGGCCGCAATCGAGCCGAAGGCGTGCATGATGCCCCAGACCGTGCCGAAAAGACCGACGAACGGCGCGACCGGGCCGATCGTCGCCAGGGCCGTGACACGACGGCTCAGACGCTCCGTCTCGCGCACGATGGTGATGTTGATGGCACGATCCACACGGTCGCGCACACCGCCGCGGGCCAGATCGACACCCGGAATGCGCGCCGAGCGGCGCCACTCGCCCATGGCGGCGCCGAACACGGCGGCCATCGGGTGGAGCGGCTTCGCGCCATCGGAATCGTAGAGATCGTCCAGGCTCCCGCCCGACCAGAATTTATCCTCGAACGCCGTCGCCTCGCGATTGACCCGTCGCATCAGGATGATCTTCTCGATGATCACCGCCCATACGAACGCACTGCTCCCCAGCAGGCCGAG
This sequence comes from Brytella acorum, assembly GCF_029309905.1. Lineage (GTDB taxonomy): Bacteria > Pseudomonadota > Alphaproteobacteria > Acetobacterales > Acetobacteraceae > Brytella > Brytella acorum. The sequence continues at coordinate 618,943 of NZ_JARBJP010000001.1, read as the reverse complement.
CATGACGAGCTTGACGACGATGGATGCGTGGAGAAACAGGTCCAGAGGCGACAGGCCGGACGCAGCCACGGCGCCCAGCGCACTCGAATTCACCGCTTGATCCACTCTTTTCTCCTGTCCTGATCCGAACACCCGACGAAGGGCCGGACACTCCATGGCATTTCATCGCGCACGCGAAAAGGTGTTCAGGTCAAACCATCCGCCAATTTTTGGATAGGGACGCACCAATGCGGCGGAATTTTGCTTGGACGCATCGTATCCACGGTCAGACAGGCCAGTTCCACATTAACAATCGTCGAGATTTCGCAATCGCGCGTGGCATTTCGAAATGTCTGTAACAACAGAAGCCGAGTCGGCGTCATACCGGTCAGCGACGTCTCGATGTCCATTTCATCGTCCAGGCGCAGCGAACCGCGAAAGCGCAGGTCAGCCTTGCGAACGACGAAATGCAGGCCCTCCTCGTGAGCCAGTTCCACGACGGAAATGCCGACCGAGCGGATGGCTTCCGTCCTCGCACGCTCCGCGAACGCAAGGTAGCGGGCGTGATAGACGATGCCGCCCGCATCGGTATCTTCATAATAAACGCGGAATTTAATCCGGTGGGACGCCATGAGGTTTCCTCCCCTCCTTATGCCGGACGGTTCTCTTCATCGAGCGACGACAGGAAGCTCTCCTGCCCTTTCGGCGGCACGAGCCCGAGATGCTGCCAGCCGCGCTCGCCCAGCACGCGCCCCCGCGAGGTCCGCAGGACGAAACCTTCCTGAATCAGGTAAGGCTCGATCACGTCTTCGAGCGTGTCGCGGGCTTCGGCCAGCGCGGCGGCCAGCGTCTCCACACCCACCGGGCCACCATGATGATACTCCGCGATTCGCAGAAGGTAGCGGCGATCCATCGCATCCAGGCCCCGCGAATCGACTTCAAGGCGGTTGAGCGCCGCATCCGCCATTTCACGGGAAATCGTGCCGCCGCCGGCCGCTCCGACAGATGCGAAATCCCGCACACGTCGCAGCAGACGTCCCGCGATGCGGGGCGTTCCCCTCGAACGCCTGGCAATCTCTTCGGCGCCCTCGTCACTGAGCTTCGTGCCGAGCTTGATGGCCCCGCGCGAGACGATCGCCCGCAGTTCATCGGGCGTGTAGAACACCAGCCTCAGGGGAATGCCGAAACGATCGCGAAGCGGCGTCGCCAGCAGCCCGGCCCGCGTCGTCGCCGCGACCAGCGTAAAGGGCGCAAGATCGATCCGCACGGAGCGCGCCGCCGGTCCCTCGCCGATGATCAGATCGAGCTGGAAATCCTCCATCGCGGGATAGAGCACCTCCTCGATCGCCGGTTGAAGACGATGGATCTCATCGATGAACAACACATCGCGCGGCTGGAGGTTGGTCAGAATGGCCGCGAGATCGCCCGCACGCTGGATGACGGGCCCCGATGTCGCGCGAAAGCCCACCCCGAGTTCACGCGCCACGATCTGCGCCAGCGTCGTCTTGCCCAGGCCCGGCGGCCCGTGGAGCAGGACATGATCGAGGGATTCGCCTCGCGCTTTCGCCGCCTGAATGAAGACGGACAGATTTTCGCAACTGGCGCGCTGACCCGTGAAATCATCCAGCGTCTGCGGCCGCAGCGTGGCCTCGGCCGCGTCTTCCGGCGTCCGTGCCCCATCCAGCGGGCCCCGCGAGAACTCGTTCTCCGAAAACGCGCTCATCGGGCCAGATCCTTCAGCGACAGGCGAATGATCGTATCAAGCGTGGCTTCCGCGTTCTCGGACAGGACCCGACTGACGACAGGCCACGCTTCGGCGCGCCGGAAACCGAGCCCCGCCAGCGCCAGAAGGGCGTCGCCCTCGATCGTGGCTCCGATCGTGCCTCCCCCCGACGCGGCCTGGGCAAATGCGGCGCTCCCGCCGCCAGGCATTTTCGCGACCTTGCCCTTGAGTTCCGTCAGGATACGCTCCGCCAGCCGCGCGCCAACGCCCGCGGCCCGCGTCAGGCTGGCCTTGTCGCCGCTGCCGATGATCGTGAGAAGCTCTCCGGGGCTCGCCACGGAGAGGATGGCCAGCCCCACTTTCGCGCCGACACCCTGCACGGTCGTCAGCAGGCGAAACCAGTCACGCTCTTCCGACGTCGCGAAGCCGAAAAGCTGAATGGCGTCCTCGCGCACGACCGTCTCGACCAGCACCCTCGCTTTCTCCGGCGGCATCGGCAGGACGGAAAGCGTGCGCGTGGAGGCGGACACGACATATCCGACACCGTTGACATCGACGAGGCAACGGTCGGCCTCGACCTGGCTGATCCATCCGGTCAGTTGCCCGATCATGCCATGCGACGCCCCTGTGCGACCTGGAGGGCACTCGCCCGATGATGCGCGTGACAGATCGCCACCGCGAGCGCGTCGGAGGCATCTGCGCGCCGGATGGTCGCTCCGGGAAGAAGACGACGCACCATCATCCCCACTTGATCCTTGGTCGCCGCGCCTGTGCCGACCACCGCGCGCTTGACGGCCATCGCGCCGTATTCCGCAACGGGAAGTCCTGCCCGCGCGGGTGTCAGCAAGGCGACGCCGCGCGCGTAGCCGAGCTTGAGCGTCGAGGCGCCGTTGCGATTGACGTAGGTCTCCTCGACCGCCGCTTCGGCCGGGCGATGCTCGTCCAGAAGCGCCATCAGCCCGTCATGCAGCGTTTTGAGGCGCAGCGGCACCGACATCTCGCCATCCGTCGCCAGAACCCCGTCCGCTATGTGCCGCAAACGGTTTCCATCCACCTCGATCACCCCCCAGCCCATGAAGCGCAGGCCCGGATCGATGCCGATCAGCCTCACCATGCGAGCCGAGGATGCCGAGCCGATGCTCAAGCGGCCAGAGCCTGGGCCACTTCGTCGGAAAGATCGAAATTCGCATAGACAGACTGCACGTCATCATTCTCTTCAAGCACATCGATGAGCTTGAGAACGCTGCGAGCCTTGTCTTCATCGAGCGCCACAGTCGTTTCCGGCCGCCATTCGATCCGGGCGGACTGGGGCTCGCCGAAGCGCGTCTCCAAGGCGTCCCGGACGGCGAAGAACTCTTCCATCGGGCACGTCACTTCATGATGTTCGACATCGCTGACGACGTTATCGGCTCCGGCTTCGATCGCCGCTTCCAGCATCTCGTCCTCGCTGGAGACAGAACGCGGATAGGTCACGACGCCCAGACGCTGGAACATGAACGAGACGGAATTCGTCTCGCCGAGAGATCCACCGTATTTGGAGAACGCCGCGCGTACGTCTGACGCCGTGCGGTTGCGATTATCGGTCAGAGCCTCGACGATGACAGCGACACCAGCCGGGCCATACCCCTCGTAGCGCACTTCCACATAATCATCGCCGCCCCCGGCTCCAGTGGCCTTTTTGATGGCGCGATCCACCGTGTCTTTCGGCATGTTCACTTCGCGCGCCGCCGAAATCGCCGCCCGCAGACGCGGGTTCGACGCGGGCTCGGGCAGCCCCGAGCGGGCCGCGACCGTGATCTCGCGGATGACCTTGGCAAACTGCCGCGCGCGCCGCGCATCCTGCGCACCCTTGCGGTGCATGATGTTCTTGAACTGGGAATGACCGGCCATGCCGCCCTACTCCTCCTGACGTCTCGTTATGCTTCAGGCCCGAAGCGCAGCCTCGGGCCGGGTATTCTGTTTTCTAGACCAGACGGCCGTGACAATGCTTGAACTTCTCACCGGAACCGCATGGGCATGGAGCATTGCGTGGCGTCTCGGCCGCCCAGATTTTCACCTGAGCATCCGTGACCGCTCCATGGGGCGCCGCCATCACCGGCGTCGCGGCAGGAATCGGCTGTGCCGTCTCGTGCGGACCGGCATCGAGATGCACGGGCGTGACCTCCCCATTCGGGGCGATCGCCTGGGCATCGATTTCCGGGAACGGCGCGGGTTCGTGCATCACCTCGATGCGCGACATGGTCATCGTGACGCGATTGCGCATGTCGTCCAGCATCTCCGTGAACAGCATGAACGCTTCCTGCTTGTACTCGTTCAGCGGATCGCGCTGCCCGTAGGCCCGCAAACCAATCCCCTGGCGGAGCTGATCGAGGGCGTGCAGATGCTCCTTCCAGACGCCGTCGAAAGTCGTCAGCAGGACCTGCTTTTCGATATGACGCATGATGTCGGGGCCGATATTGGCCGCCCGGGCCGCCTGAGCCTGTGCGGCCGCCTCGATGATGCGATCGATGACCGTGGTCGCGTCCATGCCGTCTTCCCGCGCCCATTCCCGAATGGGAAGAGTCAGGTTGGTCAGCTTGAGGACGTCCTGTTCGAGCGCTTCGCTTTCCCACTGTTCGGCGAACGCCTTTTCGGGAATGCGGGCATGCACGATGTCCTCGATGCCCTGCTCCCGCAGATCCTGGATAACGGACGACACGTCATCCATCGCCATGTATTCGCGGCGCTGGGCGTAGACTTCCTTGCGCTGGTCATTCATCACGTCGTCATATTTGAGGACGTTCTTGCGCATGTCGAAATTGCGCGCCTCGACCTTTTTCTGCGCGTTCGCAAGCGCCTTGTTCAGCCACGGATGAACGATGGCCTCACCTTCCTTGACACCCATCTTGGTCCACATCGCGCTCATGCGATCCGAACCGAAAATACGCATCAGGTCATCTTCCAGCGACAGGAAAAAACGCGATTCTCCCGGATCGCCCTGACGCCCCGAACGACCGCGAAGCTGGTTGTCGATACGGCGGCTTTCATGCCGCTCGGTGCCGATCACGAACAGACCGCCTTTTTCGACAACCATGTCGTGATGACGCGCGATTTCCTCCCGCAGGCTCAGGGCCTCGGATTCATGCGCCGTCTCGTCCTCGATCGTGTCGAGGCGCTGGCGGATGAGCATATCCGCGTTGCCGCCGAGTTTGATGTCGGTGCCGCGTCCGGCCATGTTGGTCGCGATGGTGATCGCGCCCGGGGAACCGGCCTGAGCCACGATCTGAGACTCCATCTCGTGCAGCCGCGCGTTCAGAACGCTATGCCTGATCCCGCGCGAGCGCAGATGATTGGAGAGCAGTTCGCTCTTCTCGATCGAAGTCGTGCCCACCAGGATCGGCTGGCCGGTCCGGCTCACCTCCTCGATCAGACCAGCGACAGCTTCGTATTTCTCTTTCGCCGTGATGTAGACGGCATCGTCCGCATCCTTGCGCTGAACAGGAAGATTGGTCGGAATTTCCACGACTTCGAGATTGTAGATCTCGGCAAATTCGTCCGCTTCCGTCATGGCCGTCCCCGTCATGCCGGAGAGCTTCGGATAGAGACGGAAATAGTTCTGGAACGTGATGGAAGCGAGCGTCTGGTTCTCGGGCTGGACCTCGACATGCTCCTTGGCTTCGAGCGCCTGATGGAGCCCATCCGAATAACGACGCCCGTCCATCATACGACCGGTAAATTCGTCGATGATCACGATCTTGCCGTCTCGCACGATATAGTCCACGTCGCGCTGGAACAGCACATGCGCCCGCAGGGATTGCTGCACATGGTGCATGACCGCGATGTTGTGAATATCGTAGAGACCGCCATCGTTGAGCACATCCGCGTCGCGCAGCATCTCCTCGATCCGGTCGGACCCCTTCTCGGTCAGAATGACGGTCCGGAGTTTCTCGTCCTTGTCGAAGACCTCAGGCTCCCTGACGAGCTGAACGACCACCCCGTCTACCGCGCGATAGAGGTTCGAGCTATCTTCCGCAGGGCCGGAAATAATCAGCGGGGTGCGCGCCTCGTCGATGAGGATCGAGTCCACTTCGTCGACAATCGCGTGATGAAATGGCCTCTGCACCATCTCGGCGAGAGAATATTTCATATTGTCGCGGAGATAATCGAAACCGAATTCGTTATTGGTGCCGTAGGTGATGTCGGCCGCGTAGGCTTTGCGGCGATCGTCATCGAGCATGTTCGGAATGATGACGCCGGTGGTCAGACCCAGAAACGTGTATAGCTGGCTCATCTCATCGGCGTCACGACGCGCCAGATAATCATTGACCGTGACGACGTGCACGCCCTGCCCCGACAAGGCGCTGAGATAGACCGCCAGAGTAGCGACCAGGGTCTTGCCCTCACCTGTGCGCATTTCGGCGATCCGGCCGGAATGCAGCACCATGCCGCCGATCAGCTGCACGTCGAAATGACGCATGCCGAGCACGCGGCGCGAAGCCTCCCGGCAAACGGCGAACGCTTCCGGCAGCAGCGCGTCGGGCGTCTCACCGCTGGCGAGGCGCTGACGGAACTCCTGGGTCTTGGCGCGCAGCCCCTCATCGTCGAGCGCCTGCACGGCTGGCTCAAGCGCGTTGATTTCGGGCACACGCCGCTGATACGCCTTGAGAGAGCGTTCGTTGGCTGTACCGAAGAGTGCGCGGGCAATACGTGCGAACATATGAAACCTTCTGACGACGGCGCGGACCGTGCGGCGATATTTCCCTCCCCAACGCAGCGCGGATGGCGTCGATCCTGAACGGCATGCCGCGGATGAACCGCAAGGCGTCGAAGCGCCCGATCCGCGTCTGAAGCCGCGGCGCCCGGGAGGGTCCCGCGCGAGGATGAGATAAGACCGCTGCCCCGTCTGGTCAACAGAACGTCATGCTTTTCGGTGGCCTTTTCGGTGGCGCGCCAAACGTTACCCACACGAAAAAACCATCTTTCGGGCGGTTCGTCGCAGCGCCTCCCTTGCCCCTTCACGCCGGGTGCGTCATGGTGCGGCGGTTTCCCGCTCAAAGTTCGAGGTTTGCATTCATGCGGCTTATCCGCCCGGCTCTTGCTTGCGCCGCCCTGTTTTCCGGCAGCATGCTCACATCCGCTTCTTTCGCGGCTCCCGCGACGGCTCCCGCCAGCACACCCGCTGCCGCGCCGGCGACAAGCGCGGCGCCTGTCCAGCAGAACCCGCTGATTGCTTCCGTCAACGGGCAGGAAATCCGCCTTGATGACGTCAAGCGCGTGGCGGCGACACTGCCGCCGCAGGTGATGCGTCAGTATCCGACGAACCAGATCGTCGGGCTGATCGTCGAGCAGCTCGTCAACCAGAAGGCCCTGCAGGTCGTCGCCAAGAAAGAAGGCTTCGACAAGCATCCTGACGTGGCGCAGGCCATGCAGGACGCCGCGAACAGCGCCATGTTCAACGCCTATATGCGTGACAAGGTGATGCCGATGGTGACCGACGCCGCCATCGAAAAGCGCTATCAGGAAGAGTATGTCGCCAAGAAGGGCGAAACCGAGATCCATGCCCGCCACATTCTGGTGAAGACGGAAGCCGAAGCCAAGGATGTCATCAACCAGCTCAACCATGGCGCGGACTTCGCGAAGCTCGCGGCGAAGCTTTCTCAGGACAAGGGATCGGGCGCGAGCGGTGGTGATCTCGGCTGGTTCAAAAAAGCCGATATGCTGCCGGCCTTCTCCGACGCCGCCTTCAAGATGAAGCCGAACACGATCAGCCAGACGCCAGTCCAGACCCAGTATGGCTGGCACGTGATCCAGGTTCTCGGATCACGGGTCGCCCCCACGCCGGAACTGAAGGACGTCAAGGACCAGATCCGTCAGGAGCTGACCCGTGAAGACGCACAGCGCATTGAAGCGCAGCTCCAGTCCCAGGTGAAGATCGTCCGCTACGACGCCCAGGGTAAGCCCCTGAGCGCGACGGCGACTCCCGCCGCTCCGCAGAAATAAGTCACCCGGACCGTGGCCCTGGTCGCGCCGCTCCATGCGGCGGGCCGGGCTGCCTCCCGGTTCAACGGTTTTTTCGGAAATGACCGGCGCTTTCATGACATGATGGCTCTGGACGTTTCCGCCGGGCCGTGCATCTTCCGTCGCATGATTTCTGCTCAGGAGCCGCGCTCCCGCAGATAGGACCGATCGGAGAACAAGCATGGCCAAAGCCCTTCCCGTCTCGCCCCTCGCACTTCCCCTGCCGAACCTCACGACGGTTCCGGGCGTGCGCCTCGGCGCGGTCGCGGCTGGCGTCCGCTACACGGGGCGGACGGATCTCATGCTGATGAGCTTTGTCGAAGGCACGACAGTCGCTGGTGTCTTCACCCGCAACAAATGCTCGGCTGCTCCGATCGACTGGAGTCGGGAGGCGCTCAAGCACGGGCGTGCCCGTGCGCTCGTGGTCAATTCCGGCAATGCCAACGTCTTTACCGGGCAAGCCGGTGTGACGGCCGTCGAAGCCACGGCGAGCGCTGCGGCGGAGGCCGTCGGCTGTGCCGCGAACGAAGTGTTCCTGGCCTCGACCGGCGTCATCGGCGAAAAGATCGCCTATCACAGGATTGTCGACGCCCTCCCCGCTCTCGATGCCGGGTTGCGGGACGATGCCTGGGCCGACACGGCCCGCGCCATCATGACGACGGACACCTTTCCAAAAGCGGCCCGGCGCGACACGCGGATCGGGAACACCCCGGTGCGCATCCAGGGCATCGCCAAGGGCAGCGGCATGATCGCCCCTGACATGGCGACGATGCTGGCCTTCGTCGCGACCGATGCCGCGATCCCCCATGAAACGCTACAATCCCTTCTGCGGGACGCGACGGACAGCAGCTTCAACTGCATTACGGTCGATTCCGATACGTCAACCTCCGACATGGTGCTGCTCTTTGCGACAGGACAGGCGAACAATGCCTCCGTGTCCGGCCCTGCGGACCCGGCTCTCGCCGAATTCGTGAGCGCCTTACGCTCACTGATGCACGAGTTGGCGCTCATGGTGGTGCGTGATGGCGAGGGCGCGACGAAAATGTTCTCCGTCCGCGTGACCGGCGCGGTCTCGAACGAGTCCGCCAAGCGCGTCGCTCTTGCCATCGGGAACTCCCCGCTGGTCAAAACGGCGATCGCGGGACAGGACGCGAACTGGGGTCGCGTCGTGATGGCCGTGGGCAAGGCTGGCGAACCCGCCGATCGGGACCGCCTGTCCGTCGCGATCGGCGGAACGTGGATCGCGCGCGACGGCAGCGTCGTCGAAGGGTATGACGAAACGCCGGTCGTGGCCCATATGAAAGGCCAGGACATCGAAATCCACGCCGATCTCGGTCTTGGCCAGGGTGAAGCCACCATTTGGACCTGCGACCTGACGCACGGATATATCGACATCAACGGCTCCTACCGGAGCTGAAACAGGCTATCGACGGAGAGACCCGCTCCATGAAAGCGATCCCCAACACGGCCCTGACGGACCCGGCGCGCGACCCTTCGCTGGCGCAGACCCTCGCGCCGATTCGAAGCGCATTGGGCGAAGAAGGGTTCTGTTATCGTCGCGCGCCTCTGATGGACCCGCTCCTGCGGCATTTTGGTGCTCGCGACTGGGAGAGTTTCGCCGCAAGCTGGGATCGGCTCGGATTGGATCGTTACATGGCGGATGGCGGTCGATACCGTCGGCGGCGCTACGGAACGTTCTCCCTCTCCCCTGCAGGCATCAGCCGCAAGCGCCATCAGCCCCATTATCAAAGCCGCGACTACAACGTGCTCAATGGCGGCATTGAACGCTGGTTTCGCGCCATTGAGGACAATGTGGGCGAGCATCCGGCGATGATCGCGTCCCTCCGCCTCTTTGGCAGCCTCGCCTACGCTCTGACGCTCCCCGCAGAGCGACCGGACTCCTGGCATGCCGAAGTCCATCAGTTCCGGATCGAAGCCCGTGCCGACATGCTTGGCAGCCCCACACCGGAAGGCATGCATCGCGATGGCGTGGACTGGGTGATGGTGATGATGGTGGCGCGTGAAAACGTCCGCTCCGGCGTCACCTCCATTCATGACATCCATCGAGCGCCCGTGGGGTCTTTCACCCTTGAAGAGCCCATGGATACGGCTTTCGTCGACGACCACCGCGTATATCACGGCGTTACCGGCGTCGAACCCGTCGATCCGGCCAGACCGGCCCATCGTGACGTTCTGGTGGTGACGCTGCGTCACGAATGAAATATCACCGGGGAAAGGCCCGGGTTATACAGACCGGCGCGTCTTAAGGAGTTTTCGACTATGTGGCGTCGCTCTTCCGTGGCCCTCGCTTTTACCGTGCTCGCATCGATGCAGCCTCTTTTCGCAGCGCCTGCGGTCAAAGGCCGCCATGCGGCTTCAGGCACGAAATCCCTGGCTCAGGTTGCCGACCCTGTCGTAATGACGCCCCATCCCGGCACGGATCTCGATACGCAGGCCCGCGCCCTGCTGAGCGACGATATCGCGGACGCCAAGGCCCATCACGATGCGCCCGCTGTCCTTACGGCGTCAGCGCCGCTCTCCAATGCCAAGGATGACATGGCTCTGTTCGTTCAGTTGCAGTCGGGCTGGTTATGCGGTTCAGCCGGCTGCACGACATCCGTGTATCTGCGGCATAAAAACCAGTGGCACGAGGTGCTTGATTCCGTGAGCGGAAACATTGCCGTGCTGCCAACGCGCCATCAAGGCATGCGCGACCTGCTCATCAGCGGCGATGACCGCTGGATCTGGCAGGGCAACGGCTACCAGGACACGGCTCCTACCGCCCCTCTCGGAAACCTGAAACAGTCCATCGAGCGACATCAGGAAAAAATGGGCAAACGGGACTGACGGAATCGTTTCAGAGAAAGATACTGGTCAGAGAAAGATACTGGAGCGGGTGAAGGGAATCGAACCCTCGTATGCAGCTTGGGAAGCTGCCGTTCTACCATTGAACTACACCCGCCTCGGCCCGTCTGGAGGTCGGTGCCCGCTTCCTATCGTGATCGCGGGCATGATGCAATCGCCGGGCGGCATCGTTCATGCACAGGATTCGCACGGCACTGTCCGAAAACGGACACCCGGATCGGGTGCATGAAGATAAAAACCTTATTTATCAGTTGACTGCATAAAAATCGTTTCCGTGAGACACTGTTCTCGAGACCCGCCCGTCACGGAAACACGATCATGCTTCGCTCCATCCTGCGCAACCTGACCCGACACCGGCTCTATACCGCCATCAACCTGGCGGGATTGTCGCTGGGAATCGCCGTTTTCCTGACGATGGCCCTCGTCGTCCGTTATGAGACCCGCTACGATGCCAGCCTGTCAGACACCGCCGATCTCTATCGTCTCGACCAGGTCTGGACGCTGCCCGGCCGCGCATCAGAGGAAGATCCGGTCGCCAGCTTCGTGGGCGTACCGTTTTTGCAGCAGGATTTCCCTGCGATCTCCGGCGTGCTGCGCATTGTTACCCAACCGCAGGCCGTCCATGTCGATGCGCGGATCGACAATGAAGACACGACGTTCGCCGACCCCTCGTTCTTCTCGTTCTTCCGGCTGAAGGCACTCGAAGGCGATCCGCGGGTCGCGCTCTCGGGCCCGGCGGACATCGCCATCCCCGCCAGCATCGCGCGCAAATATTTCGGCACGACGCATGCTGTCGGCCGCACGCTGCGGATCGCACAGGACGCACAGCCTCACACGATCGAAATGGTCTATGACGACCTCCCCGCCAACACGACATATCACTTCGGTATTGTCGAGCGCTTTCCCGCCGAAGCCGCGCAATGGGAAACCTTCACCCATTGGGGCGCGACATGGGGGCAGGTCTTCATACACGTGCCCGATCCGCGCGCGCTACCAGCCATCCGCGACGGCCTGCGCCACGACATGGCACGCCATCCGATCGGCACGACGCTCGCGGATATCCGCGCAGACATGGGCGATGGCGGGCTGACGCCCGTCGCGTTCCGGGACATCCATTTCCGCGATGCCGATATCGGCGCGGGCGGGATCAGCCGCGCGCTCGTCGCGACGCTCGGCCTGGTCGGATGCGCGGCGCTGCTCACCGCCATGATCAATTCCGTCAACCTCGCGACGGCGCGTTCGTCGCTTCGCGCGCGCGAAGTCGCCATGCGCAAGGTGCTCGGCGCGACACGCCGGACGCTCATCCAGGGTTTCATCATGGAAACGATGGCCCAGGCCGCTATCGCGGCCTTCATCGGATTCGCGCTCTGCGAGATCTCGGTTCGCACCATCGGTGCGCTTGGGGGATGGCCGCTCGATCTGCCGCCCCTGTTCTGCGGTGGCGTACTCGCCTGCGTCGTGCTCGCCGTCGGGATCGGCGCGGGGCTCTATCCGGCGCTCGTCCTCTCCGCCTACGCGCCCGCTCCGGTTCTCGCGGCGAGCCGCATGCCTTCGGGAGGACGCATGGGCGCGCGGCTGAGGACCGTGCTCGTCGTGCTCCAGTTCGGCTTTGCGATCACGCTCGCCATCTGCACGCTCGTTATGTCCGATCAGGCGCGCTTCGTTCGCACGATGCCACGCGGCATGACCACTGACGGGCTGATCGTCGTGACTTCCGCTACGGACGACCAACTCGTAAAACGACAGGGCATGCTCGGCCACGCCCTGAGCGCCGTACCGGGCGTGACCGGCCTGGCGCGTTCGGACATCTATCCGCATTTCGTATCGAACGGGGACAGCTTCAGTCTCGATACGACGCCGGAGACCGGCGTGTCGCTCAACTGGGGGCACGCCACGCCCGGATTCGTCGCGCTCTACGGGCTCCATCTGCTTGCGGGGCGGTGGTTCGATCCTCATCATGGCGAGGATTTCAGCTCGCACCGCCATACGACGACCGTCCGCAACGTCGTCGTCAGTCGCGAGGCGGTCGTCCGGCTGGGAATCACCAGCCCGCAGGCCGCCATCGGACGTCTCATCCGCGACGAGCACGACGCACCGTCGCAGCGCATCGTCGGCGTCATCGACGACGCGCGTTTCCTCGGCCCGCACGAACGCCTGCGCCCCCTGCTTTTCTACGGTCTTGGGGATGACGGGGAGGCGCAGACGGCCGTCGCCATGCACGTCCGCTTTTCGGGCGCTTCAGCGGCGGAGATAATGGAGCGTCTGCGCGCGGCCTGGATCGGGGTCGCGCCGGACGTGCCGTTCGAGGCCCATGCCGTGTCGGATATTTTCGCCGAGGACAGCCGGACGGATGCCCGGCATGGGGCATTGTTCGGCATCGGGGCCGCCATTTCGGTCGGAATCGCGGCTCTCGGCCTGTATGGTCTCTCGCTGTTCACCGTTTCGCGGCGCCGTCACGAAATCGGCATCCGCAAGGTGCTGGGCGCGCGCACGCAAGACGTCCTTTCATTGCTGGTCGTGCAGTTCCTGCGCCCTGTTCTGCTCGCGAACCTGATCGCATGGCCGGTTGCGTGGTTCGCCATGCGCGTCTGGCTGAGCGGCTTCGACCGTCGCATCGCGCTGGCGCCGTGGCCATTCATCGAAGTGACGCTGGCGGCGCTTGCCATCGGATGCGCCACGGTCATGACCCAGACGCTACGCGCCGCGCGCCAGTCACCCGTTGCGACGCTCGGCGAAGTCTGACCGCGCTGAAACCGATCGGAGGATTGACGAACCGCCGGGGCACGTCCCATAACGACGCACCACGTTTCGTGGTCCTCGCGATTTGAACGGCCGGCTTGCGGCGAGGCTAAACAACCGCGCTAAAGAGGCCCGGATGTCGGCATTTCCGCATCAGGACTTCCACGGCCAGAATCGTGCGGCCTCCTACGAGGGCCGCCCGTATTTTGGAGCGTTTTTTCCATGTCCGATTCCCATTTCAAGGGGCTGAATACGCGTCTTCTGCATGAAACGGTGGAACGCACCTCCTATGGCGAAACCAGCGAAGCGATCTTCCTGACCTCGGGCTTCGTCTATGACAGCGCCGAGCAGGCCGCGGCGACGTTTACGGGTGACGTCACGCATTATCAGTACACGCGCTTCGGCAACCCGACGACGGACGCGCTGCAACGTCGCCTCGCCATGCTCGAAGGCGCCGAAGCCTGCATTGTGACCGCGACGGGCATGGGCGCAGTCTCTTCGGCGATCCTTTCGCATGTGAAGACGGGAGACCGCGTCGTCGCGTCGCGTGCGCTGTTTGGTTCCTGCTACTGGATCGTCGCGAATCTTCTGCCGCGTTACGGTGTCGAAGCCATTTTCGTGGATGGCGACGATTTCGAGGCCTGGGCGGAAGCCCTGTCGAAGCCGACCGCGGCGGTGCTGCTCGAGAGCCCGTCCAACCCGATGCTGGATGTGCTGGATATCGCCCGCATCGCGGACCTCGCCCACAGCGCGGGCGCGCTCCTGATGGTCGACAATGTGTTCGCCTCTCCGGTTGGGCAGAAGCCCCTGGAACTTGGCGCGGATGTTATCCTCTATTCCTGTACGAAACATATCGACGGACAGGGTCGCGTTCTCGGCGGGGCCGTGCTCGGTCCGAAACAATGGATCGAGGAGACCCTTCAGCCTTACACGCGCAATACCGGCAACGCACTCTCGCCCTTCAATGCCTGGGTTCTGCTGAAAGGTCTGGAGACGCTACCGCTGCGCGTGGACGCCATGGCGCGCAATGCCGCCGCCGTCGCGGACTTCCTCGCTGACGCGCCGGGCATCGTGCAACTCCGCTATCCGGGACGCGCCGACCATCCGCAGGCCGAACTGGCCAGACGACAGATGACCAATGGCGGATCAATGGTCGCCTTCGAAGTCGCGGGCGGTCAGGAAGGCGCGTTCCGCTTTCTCAACGCGCTCAAGCTGGTCGCCATCTCCAACAATCTCGGCGATTCCCGTTCCCTCGCCACCCATCCGGCCACGACGACCCATATGCGGGTAGGCGCGGAAGAACGGACACGTCTGGGCATTACGGACGGGGCGATCCGCCTGTCCGTCGGCCTGGAAGACGCTGTGGACCTGATCGCCGATCTCCAGCGCGGGCTTGACGCTCTCAAAGCATGATTGCGTCAACGGGGGATGACTGGTTAAGAAACGGCATGGCTCGCAAACCTTATCCCCCACGTCTGATGACGGATCCCGAAGCCGCCCTCGCGGAGGCCATGGAGGCCGCTCCCCGCTTCGAGGAACGGACGGAAGACATGACCGTATGCGTGCGGACCTTCTGGCTCGACGATCAGTCCCATCCGGAAGATCGTCGCTACGCCTGGGCGTACCATATCCAGATCACCAACGAACGCGATGAAACCGTGCAGCTCATCAGCCGATCATGGGAGATCGTCGATGGTCGGGGGCAGGTGGAACACGTCCATGGTGAAGGCGTCGTTGGCGAGCAGCCGGTGATCGCGGCGGGGGAAAGCTTCGAATATACGTCCGGCGCCGCTCTGGAAACGCCTTCTGGTTTCATGCGGGGCACGTATCACATGATGACTCCCGGAACGGATCGCCGCTTCGATATTCGCATTCCCACATTCAGTCTCGACAGCCCGCATGAGCACACGCTGCTGCACTGATGGAAACTTTTTGAAGCGAGATCTTGGCCTCCAAAACCGAGCCTTGACGCCAGCGGTTTATGCCCGCATTCCATAAGCATCATGCGTATAGCCGCCATTCTCCTTGCCGCCGGTTCCGGTCGTCGTTTCGCCGCCTCCGCCCCTGAAACGCCCATCGCCAAGCAGTTCATCCAGCTTGGCGGCAAAGCGGTTATCCGTCATGCGGCCGAAGCGCTTCGACCGCATGTAGACATGATCCAGCCTGTCGGCGACGGCGAGGAGCTGGCGACCGCCCTGCACGGCCTTGACGTGCTTCGCGTTGTCGCTGGCGGCAATGAACGTCAGGACAGTGTGCGCGCCGGCCTCGAAGCGCTGAGCCGATTGCCGGAGCCCCCGGACTTCGTGCTCGTCCACGATGGCGCCCGCCCCTGCGTGCCGGAATGCGTAACAAAAGCCGTTATCGACGCCCTCGCCCATTATCCCGGCGCCATACCCGGCGTGCAGGTCGCCGATACGCTGAAACGAGCGAAAAACGGTGTCATCGACACGACGGTTCCGCGCGATTCACTCTGGCGCGCCCAGACGCCTCAGGGCTTCCACTTTGCGCTCCTTCGCGATCTTCATCGCTCCCATGTCGACCCGGTGACAGATGACGCGGCCCTTCTGGAAGCCGCCGGATACGCTGTTGCGATCGTTCAGGGCTCGGAAGACAATATCAAGCTTACCACACCGGAGGATCTCGTGCGTCTGGAACGCCTACTCGGCAATATGCCCCTGCCGCGCACGGGCCTTGGATACGATGTTCATGCTTTCGAAGCTGGTCGCCCCCTCATTCTGTGCGGCATCACAGTGCCTCACGACCGGGGACTGGCGGGACATTCCGATGCGGATGTCGGCATTCATACGCTATGCGACGCCATCTATGGCGCTCTGGCAGAGGGAGATATCGGCGCGCACTTCCCCCCCTCCGACAACGAGTGGAAAGACATGGATTCGGCACGCTTCCTCGTTCATGCAGGCGAACGCATCCGCCAGCGTGGCGGCATGCTGATCAATGCCGACGTGACGCTCATCTGCGAACGCCCCAAGATCCGCCCGCATGTGGAAGCCATGCGCGCTCGCCTCGCGGAACTTCTGCAAGTCGACGTGAGCCGGATCTCCGTCAAAGCGACAACGTCGGAACGCCTCGGCTTTACAGGTCGCGAAGAGGGCATTGCCGCGACTGCGGTCGCTACCGTGCTGATGCCGTAACTTAATTATATGATAATTTTCTTGAAAAATAGAAGTGGAAAATTGCAAGAATAACTTTTGGGAAAAGCGTTTAGAATCTAAAAAAGCCCATCTTAATAGGATAGAGATGTGAATAATACCATTCAGTTATTCGGCCTTACATCGGCCTTCGGAGGTATTGTTGGCTTCGATGAGCAAACGCACACAACAATAAATTCCCAAACTCTAAAAGCAGAATATTATGCAGTTTTGGCACCGTTCAAATTTTTTCCACATCAGGCATTTTTATTGTACCCACAAGATAATTGTCGCTTCGATTTTGTGTCCAGCGATAATAATACAAAGGCCATCGCCGTTCAGTTAATTCAAAATCCGCATGGCGTCGCCATTCAAAGGAGCGGCTGGAGTCTCTTTTTACGTGCTCATCCAAATGAACATGTCGACTTTGAGGCACAAGATATGAATGAATGGGAGTGGTTTTCGACATTCCCGACAGCTAACAATATTCCCGCTTATCTGGAAGCTCTCTTAAATATAAAAGAATTAGATCATAAAACTATTTATTCTTGGATAAAATTATTTAGTCCTTCTATGGTAAAAGACTATATAGAAGCCTCAATTCGCATATTGAGCAACGAAGAGTATATAAATTTTTGCTCGGTTCTTAAAAAAGATATTGACTTTTTACATGATCTTCGCGTGTGTTTTCCGGAAGACCCATGGTTCACAGACGGGATTCCTGCTCTTCTCAATTGGAAAAGCGATCGTACACCCACGCGACTTAAGCGCCTTACCGCCGCAGACGACAAGCTTGCCACGACTGATCTCGGAGAAAGTCAACCGGGGCCCCTTGGCTTCGATATCGCAGCAGAGTTCCGAAGAGATATAGCTCCACGAAAAAACATTTGTATCGTTGCAACAGCTCGCAATGAAGCGCTTTTAACCATAGATTGGATTGGTTGGCACTTAAGCATGGGTGTCGATCACTTTTTTCTTTATACAAATGACAATAACGACGGATCAGATGCTTTATTAGAAGCCCTGTCCCGACATGATTTCATAACTTGGATTGATAGCAATCCAACAGGATGCATACCCCAAAGAAAATCCTATGCACATGCACTATCAATTCTTCCGGATACTCTAGATTATAAGTGGAGTATAGTAATTGATCTCGACGAACTCGTTATCTTAAATCATAACAAATTCTCCAATTTAAGAGATTTTCTTCAACTGCATGAATATTCCGGACAGAAAGCGGTCGCGTTAAATTGGGTTATGATGGCTCCCTCCGGGGTGAACTACGAGCGTAAACATGTATGGGAAAAAAATTTAAGGCGGGAACCGGCAGGAAATCGCTGCATCAAGTCAATTTTTCAGACACGCTACTTTTCATTCGCACATGCTCATACAGCACTTTGGCCCAAAGCTCATGACATAACTTACGCAAATGCGGACGGACAACCCATTGCCATGGAGCGAAACGGTGCCACTTGCGCTTTGACCTTTAATGAAAACAACGCCTGGATAGGGCATTATTTTTATCGCAGCTTCCAGGAATTCTGCATGAAAAACGCACGCGGGCGAAATTCAACATTCCGCGCCGACAAAAGCTTTAAGTTTCGACCATCTTTTTTCACTGACTGGCTCAGATATAAAAATGATGAAGAGACACTCTCCGAAACCAGAGCTCTTCTATGCCTGAATAAAGCATCTGACGAAGCAAAAAGAATTAGAGACTTGCCGGGAGTGCGAGAAGCCGAAACAGCGGCCATTTCTTCTTTTTTTGAAGCCTATAAATCAATCATAGAAACGGCAATTCCCTTAATATCAAAAGAAGAAATATTCAACGACGAAGAAAAAGATTATTTTGTTAATATAATTAATGCGTCTTTGCAAAACAATTTATAGATCTACAAGATATTCATAAAGAACCGCGCAAATGAGAGATATTATCTTAATTTTGAATAGATTTCATAATATATGAAAATAATTTCACATATGACCTGGATTATTCTGTCGCATGGGTGCGAGACAAACATATTTTTGTTATTTGAATAAGTATCGTATAAAGGGTCAGGTTCTATGAAGTCGCGTTCCTTTGCCCGAATAAGGTCTCAATCGACATGACCCTCTCCGAATCGCTTATCGCATCACACCATTTTCCCGCACCGAAAAGTCGCTATTCAATAGATCACGTCAGAACAGGCGAAGGAAAAGTATCGATTTCCGGCTGGTTTTTGGACAGCAACGATTTCGAAACATTGCACGTCCTGTACAACAATAGGCTTTTGCATACAGCCCAATCTGGAGAGTGGCGGCAGAAAAGTCTGGACGTGGCAGCGTCAACAGAGCCGCGCTACAGCACAGTGCGCTTCACTGTCGAATTTCCGTTCCCTGATGATATTTCCCTCGCGATGCTCCAGAGTATGGAACTATCCTTTGAGAAGAAAGGCAAAATATCACGACTTTCTTTGCCCCCGAAAGAAGAGGTCAGCGCCACGGCTTTGACTCGGACCCCCCTTCAAAACATTCGGCTCGGGATCGGCATTCCGACATATAACCGGTCATCGATGGTCTTGGAGACGATCCAGCGAGTCAAGGACTTAACGCCGTTCAACCCTCTCATCCTTGTTTCTAACGATGGATCCAGTGATAATACGGCGGAAGTACTTAGTCATATCAAAGGAATTAACGTTCTCGACGCACCTAATGCCGGCATTGCCTGGAATAAAAACCGTCTATTATTCAATCTTCATGAAATTGAAAAATGTGACGTGGTTTTATTGCTGGAGGACGACGCTCAACCAACGGTATACGGCTGGAACGTGGATTGGATTCTGGCCTGTATCCAGTTTGGTCATGTTAACTTCGCTCCTTCCTGGTTTCCGCAGGGGGGGACAGGCAATGGTTCTTGGCATGATCCGCTTCACAGCGACATTCTGACAGCTCAATGTTCAGGTTTCGCGCGTCAGGCACTTTCCTATGTCGGCTATATCGACAGTCGTTTCGGTCGCTATGGGCACGAGCACGTCGAACACACGTCCCGCATGATCAGAATGGGATATGGAGGCCTGACTAAAGCCGATGGAGCATCCAAAACGTTCTTTTTACTAAGTGGCGGCCTCGAAATTAAGGATTCAATTTCCAATTTCTCGCAGCAGCATGTCGATGAAAACGCCGCAATTTTTCAGTCGATCCATCATGAATGCTCTTATCGCCCCGCATGGCGTGATGACGAGCAAATCCGTCGTTTACGCTCGGAAATGGAGCTAGTACGAAGGCAATAATGTGAGATTCTATGGGCGAGTCAATGTCTGGCACTCGAACATATGAGATGAAAGGTCGGCTTTTTATAGCGATAGCGAAAGAAAACTATCGCGTCATTTTTGATGACCGTTATAAAAAGCGCCTTCTCATGAACAATCTCATCCTCTCAACGCGCAGACCACCACAATCACAGGCGTAACCGCCAGCAGAAACCAGGCCCCTTGAGCGGCCACCGCAAACACACGCCCCGTATGTTCCCTCATACCCACACGACGCGAGGGCGCAGAGATATCCTTTATTGGCGTTCCTGTAGCGGAAAAACGATTGAGTCCCATCTCAGCACGACCAGACATTTGCTTCTCCCAACCCCTCAGGCGTCAACCATGCTGCCATCGTGCGGGATTTCGACCCGCGACGGCGTAAGCAATCGTGTCGTCACCTTACGAAGGTAACGAGCGCTCTTGTGACGGGTGAAAATGGCGAAATCGTGCTTAAATCAGTCCTTTCGCAACGAAAGCTGCCAGAACTTAAGTCCAGTTTCGACGTCGGCCGCACGGGAGGCAAGGTCGTCGAGTAACTCGGTATCCTCGCCCCAACGTCTCATCTGCGTACGCTCGTCAAGAAATGCCGCGTCGCACGCAGCGGTCTCCGTGACCCAGCCTTCAAGAAGGCCGATGCCAAGAATCAGACTGCCTAACGCCGGGACAAGCACGCCCAACGAGGCGAGAGCCGCCGCGTCCATCCCGGCAAGAATGCGGCTCATCGTCGCTTTGACAGGCGTTTCGACCGTGTCGGGCACGATCGAAAATGTTACGCGCGGCCGGACACCATAGCGCTCACTGAACGCATCGACTGGCGGATCGAAGAGCACGGACTGGATGTCCCGCAAAGTCTCCTCGCGAAAAAGCAGGAGATCCGAAAGGCCGAAATTCAGGAGAGTGCCGCGCGCCGCATCCAGATCGGGCGCCACACGCTCGATCATGGTGCCCGTCATCCGGGTCAACGGCAGCGCCGAAGCATCGAAGAGACTGTCAGGAGGAATGGCGCGCCATTCCTCGGCAATCGCATCAGCCAGAGCGCGCGCGGCCACGACCAGGAGGTGCCCGCCCGGCAGTTTGATAAGCCTACCATCGAGGGCGACGCCGTAATCCCCCTTCTCCTGCGGAACAACAGACGCCTCCATCCAGAAACGCCGTTTCGCGGAACTCATCGAAAGAGTCCCAGAGCATGAAGAATATCGTTCACCTTGCCATGGCCCTTGGCTTTTTCCGCCTTGGGCGCTTCACCGGCCATGCCCTCGCGGGCCGCAGACAGAGCCGGACCACAGACATCCGGCGCGCTATCGCCGATCACGACGGAAAACCGCCCGTCTTCTCCGCGCTCCTGCTGAACGATGGGGTCCTGAAGAGAACCTGTCACGAGAACGGGCGTCGAGGCCCCTGCCCCTCCCAGACCCACACGCGGGACGAGGTGAAGATCCAGACGACCATCCCCTACGCCGTAAGTTCCATGCCCGGTCGTGCTGAGAGGTCCAGCCTGCAGCCCCATCGTGTCCAGAGTGGCGACCCCGGACACGATATTCATATGCATTCCGAGACAGCGGACGCTGATCTCTCCGTGCTTCAGCAACGCGCCCGCGTCATGGCCCAGGAAACCGCCGAGCAGGCGCCCGTCGATACTGCCGCCCACCATGGACAGTCCAAGATGTCCCGTGAGGCTCTGACGAAGCGCCTGTCTGTCATTGCCCTGCGCGTTCAACTCCCCCACGACCTCCAGCGGTCCGCGCAGCAGCAACGGATATCCAAGATTCTGCTCGGCGAAGGTTGCGGGCAACAGGAACGGTGCCAGGCGAATCTTCAGATCGGCCGGATCATGGCTGACATCATAATCCACTTTCCCGATCAGAGACCCGGACGCACCGTGACCCGATAGAGGATCTATGGTCAGATGCCCGTTGACGAGCACGGCTTCAGCCAGAAGGTCGGCATAGTCCTGTCCGTCGAAACGAAGCGCGCCAATATGCAGGTGGACCTTGCCGTTTCGCCCCTTGAGCACGGATGCCAGCGTGTGTGTTGCCCGGGATTCGCCGGACGCCGTCTCTGTCTGGGAAGCAGGCTGAACGGCGGAAGTCGGCGCGGTGGCAGCAGGCGAAGCAGGCATCGGTGCCGCGGAAACCCGGTCCCATAGACCTTTCAGGGCATCGAGATCCAGCGAAGTCGCATCCATCGCAGCGTCCAGACCGACTTCGCCGCTCAGCCCGAAGGCGGCGTGACCGCTGAACGTCGCTTCATGACTTTCAAAGGAAAGGCCCGTCACATTCACGGAATCCCGCGTCGGCAGGTCGATCCTGGCCTGAAGGGAAGCCTCATGAAGCGTCGCGGCTCTCAACGGAAGCGCGTTCGCCTTCCCGGAAATTGTAAATGTCGATCCCTGCGCCCGATACTCTCCCCGAAGAGAGAATACGACGTCCCCATCGGTTTGATGCGCATCGATCACTATGGGCAGAGCTGTCTCAAATCCGGAGCGCCACGCGTCTAACGCCTGATTCAAAGTACCGGTCACAGCCTGAACATGGATCGCATGACCACTTGTCTTGACCTCGGCGACCATCGACAGCGGTGAGGACAGGGTCGCGGCATCCACCAAAACCTGACTGAGCGCCACCCCACGAAAGGAAGGAAGTGCGCCGATCTGTAGGTGAACGTGATTGATGCCCCTGTCGTGAGGCAGGGGCCAGAAAGGCGGTTTACCCGACAGATTGAAAAAGCCGATCTCCCCCACGATCCCGTCGACCGACGGAAGGTTGGCGCTCGGAAAGATCTGGTTGAGACGCGTCAGGTGCATGAGCGACACATGTGTCGTGCCCGATACGCCGCCAAGGCTCTCCGGATTCATGATCTGCCCGTCAAAGGACATACGGTCCGGCGTCGAATCGACGCGCCCCAGGGTGGCCGCAAGGCTTACAGCCCAGGGCTGCGCGCCGCCTGCGAGGGCTGCGATCGGACCGATGTGACCCGAGATCGTAAATGGCGTCGCATCCCGATGCGCTTTCAGATCCACGAATGGTGAACGCGACATCAGACCATCGAGCTCAAAGCGATCAATCGAGAAGCGCCCTCCCGAATGGGCGAAAGCATCGCGCCAGTTCACTTCCAGCGCCGATAGAGACCCACTTCCAACCTTCACGGACCAGCGTGTCGGAACGGCCCTGATCCTCGCGCCCGCATCGGAGGCGTCATGAGACTGCGATTCAGGACGGAGGGTCCAGTTCGCCAAACCGCTCGCATCACGACGCAGAGTCAGACCGCCATCCGAAAAAACCACATGCTCCAGACGGACTTCGCGCCAGAGCAACGGAAACAAAGCAATGTTTCCGCGTACCTGTCGGGCGGAAAACAGCGACGTCGGATGCCCCGAACCATCGGGCAGGCCCGCCAGACGTACATCGCGTGCATCAAAGCCCGGCCACGGGAAGATCTGAACCGAAAAGCTTCCGATGCCCAGTTCATGCCCGGTCTGTCGTTTCACGGCGGCGGCAATCTTCTCGCCAAGCGCCATACGGTCCACGACCACGTTCGCGACCAGGCTTGCGCCCATGAAGAGGACGATCAGCCCGATGACGGCTGCGAGAATCTTTTTCACCGACGCGCTCCTCTTGCCGGTCCACGACGACTCGCTGCCCTGGGGGCGCCGGTCTTGCCAGACCGCTCCTTGGCGGGTGATGAATCCGCCCTGGTCGGACGCTCCCTTCCCGCGCCGCCCTTGCCGGTAGCGGGAAGACTTTTGGGCGTCGCCGGGGATGTCGGCTTCTGGGACGTCCGCTTCCGGACTGCATGCTGCGACGGCGCGCGACCGGAGGACTTATCCATCCCCTGTTCCGCTGGCAGATGCGGCCCGGGCGTATACTTCGCCTTGGGCGTCTCCCCGGCCGTGAACCCCAGCTCCTTGAATGTCTGGCGCATATGCGAAGGCAGTGGCGCCGCGACGAACAGCCGCCCACCGTCCGGATGGGGGACGTCGAGCGCGCGGGCATGGAGATGCAGCCGGTCCACGAAACCTTCCGGATGGGCGGCCTTCCCGCCATAACGCGGATCGCCCAGAATGGGCGTGCCGAGCGTTTCGCAATGCACGCGAAGCTGATGCGTGCGACCCGTCAGGGGTGAAAGGCCGAGCCATGTCAGCTTGCGCCCCGCCGCGTCCAGCGTCTCATATTCCGTTTTCGCGCTCGCGGCGTCCTCGTCGTCGCGATCCGCGGCGATCACCAGCGCGCCGTTTCCAGCGCCGAGACGCGCCAGCGGCTGATCGATGACGCCGTCTCCAGGAACGGGACGTCCCACGACAACCGCCCAGTAGGTTTTTTTGACGTCGCGTCCACGGAAAGCAGCGGCGAGTTTCGCCGCCACGCCGGGGGTCCGAGCGACCAGCAGAATACCCGACGTGTCGCGATCGATACGGTGCACGAGGCGCGGCCGGAATTCGCTGTCCCCTTTCAACCCGTCGAGCATCATGTCGATATGCTTGGTGATGCCGGGACCGCCCTGCGTGGCGATGCCCGAGGGTTTGTCGAGGACGATCACCTTGTCGTCACGATAGAGCACCATGCGCTCGATCTCACGGGCAAGTTGCGGATCGAGCGGCGGCGGTTCGGCGGGCGTCGCGCTGACGGGCGCTTCAGGCAGCGGCGGCACGCGCACGGACTGCCCCGGCGCGACACGACTGGCGCCGGTGACGCGCTTTCCGTCGACGCGGACCTGGCCGGTGCGACACAGCTTCTGAAGCGCGCTCTGGTTGAGGGCGGGATAATGGCGACGGAACCAGCGGTCGAGGCGTAGATCGGCCTCATCCTCGGTGATGATACGGGTCTGGACACTCATGGCCGACGGCTTGCCCGCATCGCGGCCTGCCTGTCCAGAATTTTCCGGATTTCGGCCTCTTTCCCGCGCGGCGTCGGGTTGTAAAGCTTCACGCGCGCCATTTCGTCGGGAAAGTAATTCTGACCGGAAAAGGCCTCTTCCGTGTCATGGTCGTATTCATAACCCTTACCGTAACCGAGGTCTTTCATGAGGCGGGTGGGCGCATTGCGGATATGATGCGGCGGTCCGAGGCTGCCGGTCTCCCGCGCCAGACGCCGCGCCGCGCCGTAAGCCTTGTAGACGGCGTTGGATTTCGGCGCGGTCGCAAGATGAACGACCAGCTGCGCGATCGCCAGTTCGCCTTCCGGCGTGCCGAGCCGCTCGTAGGTTTCCCAGGCCGCGATCGCGAGAGGGAGCGCCGTCGGGTCGGCCATCCCGACATCTTCCGCCGCGAAGCGGGTCAGACGACGGGCGATGTAGCGAGGATCTTCGCCCCCTTCCAGCATGCGGGCGAACCAGTAGAGCGCCGCATCGGGGTCCGAGCCCCGGAGCGATTTATGCAGGGCGGAAATGAGATTGTAATGCTCCTCCCTATCCTTGTCGTAAAGCACCGCGCGGCGCGCCAGCAGCTTCGCCAGATCCTGCGGCGTCAGAACACGATCCGGATCGAGCGCGGCAAGCTGCTCGACCATGTTCAGCAGATAGCGCCCGTCCCCATCCGCCATGGCCCGCAGGGACATGCGCGCCGCATCATCGAGAGGAAGCCTGTGGCCAATCTCGCCTTCGGCCCGGCAGACCAAAGCCTCGAGGCTGGCATCGTCCAGCCTGTGCAGGACAAGCACCTGACAGCGCGACAGCAGCGCGCCGTTCAGGGCGAAAGACGGATTTTCCGTTGTTGCTCCAACCAGAACCACCGTGCCCTTTTCCACATAAGACAGGAAGCCATCCTGCTGGGCGCGGTTGAAACGATGAATTTCATCCACGAAAAGCAGCGTGCCCCGTCCGGTTTCCGCCTGAAACCGCGCGGCATTCTCGAAGACCCGCTTGAGGTCGGCTACACCGGAAAAAACGGCCGAAATCTGTTCGAACCGCAGATCCGCTCTGGCGGCGAGGAGTCGGGCGATCGTGGTTTTGCCGCAACCCGGACCGCCCCAGAGGATCAGGCTCGGCAGCGTGTGACGGGCCAGCATCTGGGCAAGCGTGCCATCCGGACCGAGAAGGTGCTCCTGCCCCACGACGTCTTCCAGAACGCGCGGCCGGAGGCGGTCCGCCAGCGGCTGCGTTCGCGAAGCCGGGGTCAGCGGTGCCTCGACAAGAGCGAATGATACATGAGGCTGCCCCCCCGCCTCACGTCTTCGCGCGGAGGACGTTGATGGCGATACCGCACCGAAAAGGTCGCTGGAAGCGTCGTCCTGCATGCCGTGTTCCTGTTCGGTATCCTGAAAATGCGTCGAGCCGACTATATAGGCACCCGAACGAGCAAAAACGAGACGCGTCCTACTCCACGAGCGTGCGCATCACGCCCGGCAGGAAAACCGAGAACGGGTTGATATGAACGAGCGGGTTATCGGCAACCCCTCCGATCGCGAACGTCGCCGCCAGAAATCCGCCGCCCTTTTCGGGTGAGAACAGCTTGCCTACGCCAGGAAGCCGTCCGGGCAGCGCGTTTACGGCGAAAATCGGCACGACCGTACCTTGAAGATCCAGTCCCGTCGTATCGAGGTCCACCGAACCGTGGATCGTTGCGCCCAGGGAAGCGTTGCCGAGTTGCCCGTCCCGTATCGAGACTTTCCCATCCCGCATCGAAAGCGGGAAATCGAGGTGTTCGACCTGGAAATGCTTGGAATCCGCCTTGGACCAGTCGAACGGAGACAGATGACTGGCCGCCGTCACCGCGTCCGGTGGCCGCGTGAAATCGAATGCGCCGATCGTCAGCTTTCCCGCGAATGGTGGCATCCCGGACCCGGTCGCATTTTCCAACGTGCCCTCGAGCCTCGCATTGCCGCCCCGTATCCGGTTGAAGAGGGAAGTCCCCGCCAGCATCGTGCCGAGATTCTGTACTGTCATCACGAGATGACGGGTCCTGCCCTGTGGTCGAAGCTGCA
Organism: Brytella acorum; assembly: GCF_029309905.1. Taxonomy (GTDB): domain Bacteria; phylum Pseudomonadota; class Alphaproteobacteria; order Acetobacterales; family Acetobacteraceae; genus Brytella; species Brytella acorum. Next base: position 592,281 of record NZ_JARBJP010000001.1, on the reverse strand, counting down.
CCCTCGTGCGCGACGGATAGACGCAATCGATGGTCGCAAACCGCAGACTGCCGTCGATGTTTTCGAGATGCGCCGTGACATCGCCGAGCGCGCGGTTCTGGCCAAAAAAGAGCTGACGCGTGCGAAGATCGAGAATCCACTGGGAATGAGGTCCCGATGAGGACGATGCCGCACCGGACGTCGTCTTCGGGGGCGGCGGCGCGGTCGGCGGCGCATCTCCAGCTTTCTGACCCGGCTGGAACAGGGGCGTCAGATCGAGCGCGAAGGCATTCACGTTCACACGGAAAGGCGCGCCGTCCTTAACCGGCAGCATGATGCGGGCATCCCCTGACGATCGTCCGATATGGAAGCCGTCGAGTTCGACGCCGCTGACATTCCCTCGCGCGACGACAGCATGACCGGTCATATCAAGATCGACACCACGCGCATTCATGTCGCTGATGGTCACGATATGATTGTCCTGCATGCGAATATGCGCGCCAGCCGTCGCAGGCGTACCCCGGACCTTCCGCCAGACCGGCAATTCGACACTTGCATCCTGCATATCGAGAGAAAGGTCGAGATCCGCCTGACGGCTCGCGCGACGGGTCAGATGGGCCGTCAGGGACGCATGGCCGTCGAACAGCCCCTCGGGTCCAAGACGGGCCTTCAAGGCCGATTGCGGGTCCAGGTCCGCAACGGCATGAACGTCCTCGATCACGTCGTTCGGCGCGTTGTGGTGGAATTCCTGATGCATGGTCGCCGTGGTCGGCACGCCGCTCAACAATCCAGAAGCCGAAACATCCAGCGCCCTCTCGGTCGCCTGCAATGTCCCTTTCAATCCATCCACCGAGCGGCCGATGACCAGATGTCCCAGATAGATATCGTGATAGGCGCCCGCGACCTGAACGCGGATATCCTCGTCCCGGATATGCGTGGCCAGAGGCAGCTTCAGCGTCGCCCGCGCATGCAATGGTCCGGACGCTTGATCGAATGGCATGGCGGTGCGCGAGAGGAGGTGGAGACGCGGCACGGACAGCAGACGGAAATAGGCATCGACATCTCCGTCAAAATCGAGAGAAAACGTGCCGTTCTGATCCCGTCCGAACAGGTTATCGATCAGGATCTCCCCATTGGAGAGACGCAGCGCCGGGGCGTCGGGCGCATCGTCGGCCCGCTGCTCGCCCTTATGCACCTCGACCCGCAGGACATCCGGCCTGGCGAATCCGAGATCGGCCGAGACATGCTCCGCCGGTCTGACGGGACGAAGCCAGTACAGCGTTCCATCATCGATATGCAGCGAGCCGTACATCGCGGTCGGCTGGAGCCCGTCCCACCCGCTGGAACTTTCGAGCACGGATGTGACGGCCAGGCCTCGGCCATGACCGGAAATGATGTTCCGGGTCGCCCAGCGCCGCGCGCCCTTCATGATATTGACCGGCCAGATGGCGCTCAGAGCCTGAACTTCGAAATCCGTGCCTTCGGCATGCGCAATCGCATGGATTTTGCGCGGCTTCACGAGATCCGACAGCAGAAATTCGGCGGAAGCGGAAAAGCGCGTCGGAACGCCAGCCATAGACGTCAGGGTCAGATCCGCCTGCCGGAGGACCACACGCGCAGCCCGCGCTCCGGGAGCGGTAGGTGTCACGTTCAGCGCCGCTTTTCCGCCCATGACCATCAGGGGAGGCGCGTCTCTCTGAGATATGGTTCCGGCCCCCAGAGTCACAGCGGCGGAGAGGCGATTGATGGCCAGCCCGTCGATCGGACGCAGAACGCCCCCCCTCGCACCCTGCGTCTCGACACCCTCCACGGCGAAGGTGACCGGCGCATGCCAGCGGTCCAGAACCGGGAGAAAGGCTGCGAAAGCGGTCGGCTCGCAGGGCGTCGTGTCCAGATTCCAGGAGACGCCGGAAACACCGTTCAGCATGACGGCCCGCGCTGCCCCTGTCAGCCGTATCCTCCCGCCCGCGGGCGCACGCGCCACGGCGTTCAGCGCTCCGGTCCAGAGCAGGTTGTTATGGGCGGCTTCTCCGCGCGTGCCATCGAGTTTGTCCACATGGACGAGAAGCCGCGCCTCTCCGGCCGAGGCGCCAGAGGCGTAGGTCACATCAATATCGCTCGCCAATGCCCTGTGGAGTTCATCGACGACGAACGCGCTTTTGTCCCCATGCGGCGGCCTATGTCCCGGAAGATCCAGGTCCACGTCGTTTTCGGAAAAGCGCCGCAAGGCCACATGACCGCCTCGGGCTTCAAGCGCCCGCGGCGCGAGACGCCCGCGCATCAAGGACACCATCGGCAGCGCCATCCGGGCATGCGTGACCTGAAGCGCGGCGCTTCCGTCCTGGCGCAGTATACGCAGGTCTTCGGCGGCGATGAGCAGGCTGCGTCCCCTGTGACCGGGCAACCATTGAACCGAGACTTTCGACCAGGTCAGGCGCCCCGCGGGATGTCCGGGCCGTATCCCCATCTCGATCGCGATCGGCGTCCAGCGCGCAGCGATGCGCGTGACGTCAAGCGGTGCGACCGTGATGCGCACCAGCAGCGCCGTCGACGGAACCAGCACCACGGCGGTGGGCAGCAATATGAGAAGCGCCCCGAGACGGAACCTTCGCCAGGAGATGTGCTGGAACGGGTCGCGATACAACCGGTCAGAACCTCCGACCGGTCAGAGTTTCGACGCGGCTTCAGCGACGAGAACGGCGTGAGCCTCGGGTTTCACCTTGCGCCAGACGTTCTTCACGATTCCGTCGGCACCCACGAGAAAAGAACTGCGCTCCATACCGAAATACGTCCGCCCGTAGTTCTTCTTCTCAACCCATGTTCCATAGGCGTCGGCCAGCCCGTGATCTGGGTCGCTCGCGAGGGGAAATTCAAGATTGAATTTATCCGCGAACGCGTCGATTTGGGCGACAGGGTCCGGGCTGACCCCGATAACGACGAGCCCAAGCTTGCCAAGCTGCGGCAGCGCTTCCTGGATGCCGCAGGCCTGCGTCGTGCATCCTGGCGTATCCGCTTTGGGATAAAAATAGAGCAGGTAAGGCCTGCCCGCGAGATCACCACTATCGACGACCCTATCCCGGGAAGCCGCAAGATGGAAAGAGGGAGCCTTGTCACCGACTGCGATCATCCTGCGCTCCTGCCCTATCTATTGTGGGCCCTATCTATTGCGGGCCCTGTTTGATGTGGACCCGGTCTATTGCGGGACGGCCATGCGACACCGCAGCAGCCACCTGTGAAGGTTAATAAACCGGGTATGACGGATAGACTACGGTTGGACGCTGGTAAACCACGACCGGCGGGGCATAGGCGACCGGCGGCGGCGCGTAGACCACGGGCGGTGGCGGTGGCGGACCGTAAACCACCGGCGGTGGCGCATAGGCATAGGCGGGCCGGGCCATGCCGACCATCCCCGCACCGATCGCCATGCCAATCAGGCCGCCAATGATCGCGCCCCCCGGCCCCCGGTGATATCCGCCATGCCAGCGATCATGCCACTCGCGCGGCGGATAGCCGTGATAACCATAGGCATGCGCGACAGACGTCACGGTCAGAAGACCCGCAAGGGGAAGAATCAACAGGCTCTTGCCGATGAAGCGACGCATGAAAGCCTCCATTCGATAGGGCTCTGCGACTCAGGAAGAGCCGCAACATGATGATTTTCCTCGCGCATCATGTCCAGAATCAGGAGAGCCTCGCCGCAAACCCGCCCGAATTGAGACGGGGCCTGTCCTGTTGGGCGTTACGGCGCCGCCCCCCGGGGCTGCGATACATGCCTGAAACCTGCCGGAATTATGAAAACCGCGTCCGGCACGGCTTCATGACGAACGCTCAGCGCCCGGACAAGGGGCTTCCCGTCCCGACTCGAACCGAGCAGTACGCCGTCGGGCGTGTAGCAGAAGGCGGTTTCCTGGCCGTTGAGATCCCGGCCACTCCAATCCGTGCATGCCAGTCCCGCGATGACTTCAGGGCCGCCTTTCTTCCAGTTCCCCTTCGCAGGGGTCCCTGGCGGCGCGAAATCCTCCAGAGGGACAGCCCCGTCCAAAACCATGTGGTGGGCGGGATCGACCATGGCGGCCTGTCCGGTTTTATAATTTGTCACCACGTAAGCCGTGGGCGTCTGGTCCGCACCCTCGCCGTCTCCCGGCTCAAGACGCTGACGCAGATTCGCCACCTGCCAGCGCATCCGCTGATGCATCGCCGCCCCTGCCGGGTTGGTGACCTCGTAGCGAATGTCCGTGTCCTGGGCCGGTGTCACGAAGGGCGCCGAGGCCTCCGCATGGGCGCGATCAGGATGTCCCGCGATCATGGCGGTGGTCATCACAAGAACTGTGATCGCGAGCTTCGCAAGCGGCCTGGCTGAAGAACGGCTCATGGATGAGTGACGGCGGCTCCGACGGCATGATTGCCATGCGGCAGGGGCATCTTGCCCCTGATCTGCTCATAACCGGCGGGAGGCTGGAAAATCGCGGGGTCGATGGGCGCGTAATCGATCTTCTGGGCGACGAGTTTTCCCTCCTGACCATCCGCATCGACGCCATCTTCGCTCAGGATAATGCCGTCATCCGTCACACAGGCGTTGCCATGCCCCTTGTCGGATGCAATCGCCCATTTGTGACAGGGCGTCCCCGCGACGACGTCGTCCCCCTCCGGCGTGAAGTGCATCGCCAGAGACAGAAGAAACGGGCTGCTCAGCCCCCCGGCGGGCTTGAACTGCATGTATATCTTCGGCTTGGTGACGACCATCGTCACAAGCTGCGCCGGCCGGTCCAGAATGATCGCCGCCGACCCGTCATTCGGCTCGCTTCTCATCCGGTCACCGTTCCTGGAAAAGGATACCGTCACTTTCTGACTGTCCGCTTTCCCTTTCATCTGCGTGATGTAGTTGACCGTCGCATCGCGGGTGGGTGCCAGCGGCGGATGGAGAGCCGTATCGGCCCGCGCTGCCGCAAACAGGCCCGAAGACAGGCCCAGAACGGCGAAAATCGCGTACGCGTTGCGCATTTCGTGTCTCCTTACGATCCCTCGACCGGCGTCTCGCGCATGGAGCGGATCTCCTGAGCAAGCGCCTGCAGCGCGACGTCACCGCGCCACCCTACATTCAACGCGACCGCCCGTCGGAGCAAGCGATCATATGACAAAGCATCAATCTCCACCGCGCCGAACTGCGCCAGATGAGCCGTTGCCCATTGCGTATCCAGCAGCATGAAACCCGCCTGTCGCAATCCCGCGACGAGATGAACAAGCGCGATTTTGGACGTGTTCGCCTGTCGACTGAACATGCTTTCGCCGAAAAACGCTCCTCCGAGCGAGACGCCATACAAGCCGCCGACAAGGCTGTCGCCGTCCCACACCTCGACGGAATGCGCATGTCCCTGGGTTTGCAGCGCCTTGTAAGCCCCCCGAATCGATCCACTGATCCAGGTCGTCTCCCGCCCCGGACCAGCCTCCGCGCAGCCATCCATCACATCTTCGAACGCCTCGTCAGAGGAGACCCTCAGCCGACCGGCCAGAACGACCCGCTCCAGCCTTCGTGGAAGATGGAATGCCTCAAGCGGGATAACGCCACGCATTTCAGGACGGTACCAGTCGATCTCCGCACTATCACGATCGGGCGCCATCGGAAAAATCCCGGCACGATAGGCACGAATCAGGAGATCGGGCGTCAGTTCCATTCGCGCATTCCCCCGCGATGACTCACATGGTAGCAATTCATCTCGTCAAGGCAGGACATCACCAATATGCCCGTTAGTTTTCTTTATGCGATCACAATCCTGCTCTCAGCCCTGCTGGCAGTCGTCGCTCCACACATGCGGGGACTGTCGTTCACGCTGGTCGCCATCTTCTCGATCTGCCTCGTGATCGGCGGTCTCTATGATCTGGTCAGTCGGCGTTTTTCCGACTGACCCATTCTCAAACCTCGGCGGATGCCGGGTGTTCACGCATATGCGAGGCCGTTTCGCGCACCATCGGACCATGCTGGCGCTCCAGTCGACGGATCGTGAAATGGGCTCGGGCGAGCGCCCTGTAATGCGCCAGAAACGCCGCGTTGAGCGATGCCCCACATAACGCTCCCGCCACCGGCATCATCTGGAGCGCAAATTTACGTGACAGGCCGATGCCGTAATGCGAGGCGACCTCGGCGATCAGCATGACCACGGGACGTCCCCTCAGCAGGGCACGCGCGGAAAAGAAGCCAAGCTCACTCTCTTCTCCGACTCGCCCGAGAGGAAAACTCCGTAGCGCGAAAACCTCAAGACAGGCCCGACGCGTGTCCTCGTCTGACAGATCCTCACCCTCTTCCTGAGCAATTCGGGCGATCTCCCGCATGATCGTCAGGGTCGTGAAACTCACATCCGGACCGAGACCAATCAGACCGCCAAATCCTCCCAGAGCCCCCGAAACGACCACGGCGGCCTGGCTCGCATGGTCGCGCCAGGGCGATTTCTCCGTCGGCGCGGAGGACCTCACGCCCAGAATCGCAACGTCGAATGCGCGCGAGATCGCCGCTTCGGCGAGCCCCTGAAGTTTCATCTGGATACCCGGTGCAAGCCCGATGCTCTTGAGGCCGACTTTTGCTGCCTGCCCCACCGCTCCGCCCATCAGATCGGCCAGACGCACGAGTACGCCGCGCCCCTGCTCAACCTGCGCGAGCACGGCCTGAAGCTGGGAAAGCGATTCGCTATCCAGCATGAGCGGAGAAATCGCGCTGGTCAGCGTGCCCGTCGTCGAAGCAGACGACTCGTTCTTGGATGACATGGTATTCTCGTCCTTCTGTTCATGAGACGGCCAGTCTTGCGTCAAGTGTCTGACTCACGGGCATTTGCATGGCAAGTGCATCGACAGCTTCATGTCAGAAGCGCACCTGTTATCGCGCAGGGTGGTTTTAAAGACAGTTCGTGCCATCATATTTGGAGCCCTAAGCTCACAATTCAGGACGGGCTGCCGCCTCCTTCGCCAATATGGAGTGCGTGTCCGGCAATCGAAGAGGAGACGCCCCATGAGCCTCATTCCCACAGTTCCGCGCATGTGTTCAGGACAGAAACGTCCTGGCATGCTGGCCGTTGCAATGGTTCTGGCCATCAGTGCGCCTTCGGCTCTCGCAGCACCGAGCAACGCACCGTCAGCGGCGTCGGGTGACGCCAGAAAACCGCTTACACCGGCCCAGATGGTCGCGCTGCCTGACGGCGGCGCCCCGCCGCCCCCGGACGGCTACACGACGATCGACGATACGACAACGAGCCTTTACTCCTACAGCAACGTCGTGCGTCGTCGCGAGAATCCCGATCTGCCGGGCAATGAGGCACACCAGTCCACGAATATCCCCAATGACGCCCCCTCGCATTTTTCCATCTTTGGGATTCCGGTCAAATTTAACGCGCCTGTGAGACCTTCATATACGAACGGTGTTTACCATACTTATATGGGCGCGCCGGGAAATGGCGTGACGGATCTGAATGAGCAGGCTGATCCAGGCCATCCCTGAGGGCTTTCTTTCGCCGCCGCAGCCCGGAAATCAAAGAGGCACGATATCATGAACCCGCAGATCGAACGGAACGGCACCTCAAGCGTCAATCCGGCCACTGGCGAGACCTTCGCGTTCCACCCGTTTGTGCCCGACGGCGATCTCAAGGAATTGCTCGCCGACTCGCATACTCGGTTTATTGCATGGCGCGCGACCCCGTTGGCCGAGCGACTGGAGATCCTGCGTCGCTTTGCGGATGGTCTGCGCACGGAACGCGACGCCCTTGCGCGCGAAGCCACGCTTGAGATGGGCAAGACCATCGCCTCGGCCGGAGGAGAAATCGACAAATGCGCCGCCGTGATCGACTGGTATGTCGAGCGCGCGCCGCAGCTTCTGGCCGACAGACCCGTGCCGGTCCCATCGGGCAAGGCTCATCTCGCTTACGAGCCTCTCGGTGTCGTTCTCGGCGTGATGCCCTGGAACTTCCCCTACTGGCAGATCCTCCGCGCAGCCGTGCCGATCACCACAGGCGGAAATTTCTTTCTCGTCAAACCCGCTGAAAATACGATGGGCTGCGGTGCCCTTCTTCAGAAACTCGCGGAAAAGACTGGTTTTTCCCGCGCTTTCGCTGTCGCCAACCTCACGAAAGAACAATGCGCCACAGCCCTTGCTGATACGCGGATCGTAGGCGTCAGCGTGACCGGGAGCGTGCGCGCCGGTCAGGCCCTTGCACAACTGGCAGGACGCAACATCAAGAAATCGGTCCTCGAACTCGGGGGCGCCGATCCTTTCATCGTGCTGGCGGACGCTGATCTCGATGTCACGGTCAAAGCGGCGGTTTCATCTCGTTTCAGCAACTGTGGTCAGGTCTGTATCGCCGCCAAGCGAATCATTGTCGAAGACAGCGTGCGAGACCGGTTCACCAGAGATTTCGTGGCGGCCGTGAAAGACCTTGAACCGCGGGATCCGATGGACGAAGGCTGTTTCATCGGACCGATGGCCCGTATCGACCTTCGGGACACCCTGCACAGACAGGTCGAGCACGCCCTGAGCGAGGGCGCCACCCTGCTTGCGGGAGGCTTTCCCCTCAATCGGCCTGGCGCCTGGTACCAGCCGACAGTACTTGGGAATATTACGCAGGGGATGACTCCCTTCACGGACGAGCTTTTCGGTCCGGTCGCTTCGATCATCAGCGCTCGCAATGCCGATCATGCCATCGAGCTGGCCAATGACAGTCGTTACGGTCTATGCGCCAGCCTCTGGACACGGGATGAAGACCAGGCCACCCGGCTGGCGAGGCGGATCGAAGCGGGCGGCGTTTTCATCAACCGTATTTCCGCCTCCGATCCTCACCTGCCGATCGGTGGCATCAAGGAAAGCGGATTTGGACGGGAACTGACGGAGTGGGGTCTGTATGAGTTCATGAACGTCAAGACGGTCTGGCACGCCTGAAGACGCTTCCTGAAGATATCGCCTCAGGCGGCGGGCGGAAACCAGACCGAACAGCGCGTCCCCCGACCGGGCGCGCTGTCGATCGTCAGACGCCCTCCATGACGATCGACCACGTGCTTGACGATGGACAGGCCAAGGCCGGTGCCCTCGGGGCTCACTTTCCCTCGCTTCTCGACACGGTAGAACCGCTCGGTGAGCCTTGGAATATGGTCGGGCTCAATCCCTTCTCCATCATCCACGACCGCAAACACGACACCTCCCCGCTTCGAAGGCTGCGCCGAGAGCGTGATCGCGACGCCAGAGCCACCATATTTCACGGCATTTTCCGTGAGATTCAGGAGAACCTGCACGATCTGGTCCTCATCGGCCGGGAAAAAAATATCGTCTTCCGGTGCTTCGACGGTGAGGCTCGCATCGGCGTTCCGCATCATGACGCAGGTTTCTTCGAGAACCCGATCGGTTATGTCACCGGCTGACACCATCTGCTGCGGGCGGGTGTGTTCCAGCCTCTGGACGCGCGAGAGATAGAGAAGCCTGTCGATCAGACGCTGCATACGGGCCGCCTGACCCGCCATGATGGCAAGAAACTGCTGTTGGGCCGCCGGGTCGTTCGCCGCCGGTCCCTGGAGCGTTTCGATGAAACCCGTCAGAGACGCCAGAGGCGTCCGCAGCTCATGACTCGCATGCGCGACGAAATCCGTACGGATACGGTCTACGACGGCGGCCTCCGTATGATCGGCGAGGACCATCACCACGCCGTCAAAATCCCACCCGACAGCACGCATTGACTTTTCCCACCGCCGGAACGAAGCCCGCACAACGCGGCGCACCGGAACATCGAGTTCCAGGAGGGTCGTCTCGATCATTTCGCGTGGAAGTCCCGCAAGCACGGCCTGCGCGGCCGGATGCCGGACCACGGCGTTGATCGAATCGCCAAACAGCCCTTTCGCTGTCCGGTTGACATGCCGAAGATGACCTTCCATGTCGAGCAGCACGATGGGAACCGGGATCAGTTCCACAAGGGCAGATGGCAGCATGGGAGACGCAGCCACCGTGCGCCCATCCTCAACGAGCGACGTCGTCAGAAATTTCTTTTCATGGCCCTTCTGCCCTCGCCACGCACGGACCGCCCAGCCGATAACGAAGCTCCCGGCAACGAGCGCGATGTCCAGGAGCGTGTGCAAGGATCAGTAAGTATCGTCGAGCGAATAGCCCGCGGAGCGAACCGTGCGTATGTAGTCCGCCTCATCGTCGGCGTTCACAGCGCGTCTCAGACGACGGATATGCACGTCAATCGTGCGCAGCTCCACATGCATGTTCTCCCCCCAGATCCGCTGAAGCAGATCCTCACGGGAAAACACCCGTTTGGGATTGCGCATAAAGAATTCAAGCAGACGGAATTCCGTCGGGCCGAGCGTGACCAGACGCCCCGCCCTTTCCACGCGATGCGTCTCGGGATCCAGTCGCAGATCGGCGAAAGTCAGCAGGTCATAACTGACCTGAGTCCGGCGCAGGAGGGCCCGGAGACGCGCGTCCAGCGTTTCCACGCTGCAAGGCTTGACGATATAGTCGTCGGCGCCACCGTCCAGGCCGCGGATGCTGTCCTGCTCGTCGGAACGGGCCGTCAACATGATCACCGGCAGATCCCGCAACCTGGGCGTCGCACGAATGCGACGGCATAATTCGAGCCCGGAAAGACCGGGTAGCATCCAGTCCAGCACGGCCGCGTCGGGACGCGCCTGTTCGAGAGCCTGCAAAGCCGTTTCGCCGTCAGAAACCGCCGTGACTTCATAGCCGCGTTTTTCAAGGTTATAGCGCAACATGAGTTGAATGGCCGGATCGTCCTCGACGATCAGAACACGTGCGGCAGTCTGGTTCATCGCGTGACCGACGTTTCAGCGGCGTCGGAAGCAAGTCCTCCGCGTGGACGGTAGGCCGGGAGGTTTTCTCCCGTCACGGCGTAATAGACGCGTTCAGCGATATTCGTCGCGTGGTCCCCGATGCGCTCGAGGTTTTTGGCGATGAACAGAAGATGCGTGCACGGTCCGATATTACGCGGATCTTCCATCATGTAGGTCACCAGCGCACGGAACATGGCGGTGTAATATTCATCGACACCCTGATCGGACTGCCAGACTTCCAGCGCACGCTCCGGATCCTGCTGGCTGATCGCATCGATGGCGCGCCGCAGATTTTCCTGAACCAGCCGCCCCATGGCCGTCAGGCCGGAAAGCGAAATCCGGCTATCCGCGAGGTCGAAACGCGTACTGCGACGGGCAATCGAACTGGCATAATCGCCAATTCGCTCAAGGTCGCCCGTAATCTTGAGCGCCGCCACGATCTCACGCAGATCACTCGCCATAGGGCTGCGCAATGCCAGAAGACGGATGGCCAGCCCTTCGACATCCCGCTCGAGCGCGTCGACCTGTGGGTCCTGCCCAGGCGCAGCCCGGGCCGCATCTTCGTCCTGCGCGGTCACAGCGGCAATCGCCTGCGCGACCTGGCTTTCGACAATGCCGCCCATGCGGGTCATCATAGCCCGCAGCCGACTCAGTTCCTGCTCGTAGCTCTTGACGGTATGGACGCCTTCCGGAGCCATGGACTCAATCCTCCACTACGGGATTCAAGGTATTAAAAATCAGCCGAACCGGCCCGTAATATAGTCCTGCGTCTGCTTTTCGCGCGGATTGGTGAACATCCTGTCTGCCGCGTCCACCTCAACGAGCGTGCCGAGATAGAAGAACGCCACCTGATCTGCGCAGCGCGCGGCCTGCTGCATATTATGCGTCACGATCACGATCGTGAACTCCTGCTTGAGTTCGTCGAGAAGCTCCTCGATTCGGGCCGTCGAAATCGGGTCGAGCGCCGAGGTGGGTTCGTCCAGCAGGAGCATTTCCGGACGCGTCGCGATGCTGCGCGCGATGCACAGGCGCTGCTGCTGCCCGCCCGAGAGGCCGGCGGCGGGCGAACGAAGACGGTCTCGCACTTCCTTCCACAGCGCCACGCGCGTCAGAACATCCTCGACGCGCGTGTCCATCTCGGAACGCGACAGCTTTTCGTGCAGGCGCACGCCGAACGCGATATTATCGTAGATCGACATCGGAAAGGGTGTCGGCTTTTGGAAGACCATGCCGATGCGAGAGCGCAGAACGTTCAGATCCAGAGAGCGGTCAAGTATGTTGACGCCATCGAAAATGGCCTCCCCTTCCGCACGCTGCCCTGGATAAAGATCGTACATGCGGTTGAAGACACGCAGCAACGTGGATTTGCCACAGCCTGAGGGGCCAATCATCGCCGTCACACGCCGACGCTGATAGTCGATGCTGATATTTTTCAGCGCCTGATTGGTGCCGTAGTAGAAATTGAGATCGCGGACCTCAAGCGCCGTCGGCGGGGTCTCTGCAGCCGACGCCTGCGCATCAGCCGTCGGATCGGAAGTCTTGGGCATCATGCTCATACGGGTCATGAATCCTCAGCCCTTTCGGCTACGAATGCCGAAACGGACAACAATATTGATTGTCAGCACACCAACGGTCACAAGGAGCGCGCCTGTCCAACTCAAGGCCAACCAGTCATCATAGGGCTTGCCAGCGTATTGATAGATGGCCAGCGGAAGACTTGCCATGGGCTGCGCCAGGCTGAACGACCAGTTCTCATTGCCAAGCGATGTAAACAGCAGCGGTGCCGTCTCACCGCTCACACGTGCCACGGCCAGCAAAATACCCGTCAGAACCCCGACACGCGCTGAACGCAGGCAGAGGAAAACGACAACGCGCCACTTTTTCGCTCCGAGAGCCATTCCGGCTTCCCGCATCGCGGTCGGCACCAGCCGCAGCATGTCTTCGGTCGTGCGCACTATGATCGGCACGGCGAGAATAGCCAGGGCCACGGAACCCGCGAAGCCGGAGAAATGTCCGAACGGCGCCACCAGCACGAGATAGACGAACAGACCGATCAGGATCGACGGCGCGGAAAGCAGCACATCGGACACGAACCGGACAGTCGAAGCAAAGCGGCCCTTGCCACCATATTCAGATAGGTAAATCCCGCAACACAACCCAATAGGCGCGCCCATGAGAAGGGCCACCACGGTTTGAATGACACTCCCCACGATTGCATTCGCCAGGCCGCCATGACTGCCGGGCGGTCCCATAGGCCGGATCAGAGCCACCACGGAGAGTCCGGCGATCCCGTTCGACACGAGCGTCCAGAGAATGGACGCAAGCATCAGGATCGCGATGGCGGTCGCCACGAAACTCAGTCCGGTCGCCACGAGATCGATGGCCCGCCGACGTGCGGCGACCGGACTTTTGGCCCAGCCATTCGACTTCGTCACGGTGCCACTCATGCGCTTTTCTCCCTCAGCAGCCAGCGCGCGGCAATGAGAGACGCGAATGAAATCACAATCAGGATAAAGCCGAGCGCCATCAGGGCGGAAAGCTTCAGACTGCCTGCCGGACTCTCGGGAAATTCAAGCGCGATCAGAGAGGCGACAGTATTACGCGGTGCAAAGATCGACCAGCCGACCGAGTTCGAGTTGCCGATCACGAACGTCACGGCCATGGTTTCGCCGAGAGCACGTCCCATGCCAAGGACCACGCCGCCAATCATCCCGGTCCGCGACCAGGGCGCCACGATACGCCGCATGACCTCCCACCGTGTCGCGCCCAGACCGTAGGCACTCTCCTTGAGCATCGGCGGGATGGCCATGAAGACGTCCCGCATCACGGCCGTCATGAACGGCATGACCATGATCGCGAGCACCACGCCGCCTGTGAGCAAGCCACTGCCGAAAGCCGCGCCGTGCACGACCCAGCGCAACCCTGGCGTATGTCCGAAGACGTGCCTTGCGAAAGGCTGCACATGATGGGCGACAAAAGGCACCACCACCGCCAGACCCCACATCCCGAAGATAATAGACGGCACAGCGGCGAGCAGTTGCACGGCCGAGCCGACGAATTCCGCGACGGCTGGCGGTGCGATCGCCGTCAGCCAGAAAGCAGCCCCGAAAGCCAGGGGCAAGGCAATCGCGACCGCGATCAGCGTGGACACGACCGTGCCGAAGAGCGGCGCCAATGCGCCGTACTCGTTGCTGACTGGATTCCAGACATTGCTGACAACGAACTGCGGACCAAACGCCGCGAAAGCTTTCAATCCCCCTACGCCCATGGCGATCACGAGACCGCCAAGCACCAGGAGAACGAGCAGCGCACAGCCGGTTACAATCAACCGAAAAAGCCGGTCACCATGCCAGAAAGCCTCATCCGCCGCGCCAGGAATGGGGCTGACGTCCAGAGAAGGCTGCTCTGCAGGAATGCTTACCATACGTTTTACTCGATCCGCATCACACAGGAAACGAACGTGCTCTAGCGGCGCGAAGAAGAACAAACAACACTCGAACACCATCCCGGCATGAAGCTTTTATGACGGACCGAACGATATGGTCACAACGAAACCGTGCCTTTCGCAATGCGCGGCTCTTTCGCGGGTTGCCCTCACGCGGTTTTGCCTCGATAAAAGTTAAGAAGTGCTTCTTGACGCCGTTCGCCCGCGAAGCGCCATCGCAATCGTATGGGACCCGAAAAGGCCATGACATCTACCAACGCGACACATCGTTTCATAGGCTTTTTCGACGACTGCGAGGATGGCGTTGCCCGCGGCTGGGCCTTCGACAGACTGCCGCCTCACGCCGTCGCCAAACTTCATGTTCTGATCGACAATCAGGAAGTCGCGCAGATCCTTTGCGACGCGGAACGCCCGGACGTCGCAAACGCGCTCGGCCTCGGCAGCTCAAAGGTCGGATTTGAATTTCATATCCCGGATGCGTTCATCGACGGCGACAAACACACTATCGCGTTTCGTTTCTCTGACCGGCTGGCCGTTCCCTACTCGGCCGCGCCAGAAGGGGACGCCCCCAAGGATGTTCACACATTCGTCGGATATATCCGACCGACCTATCAAGGTTTCGTCGACGGTATCAAGCAGGGCGTGTTGCGCGGATGGGTCGTGCAAAGCCAGCGGGGTGGTCCCAAGATGGGCGGCGTCACCGTCGCGCTCAGCGCGAACGGGACCAATCTGGGACAGCTCAAAGCTGATCGTTACCGTGGGGACGTGGCGGCCGTTCTCGGATGCGATCCGAACTGCGGCTTCGAATACATCATCCCGCAACGCCTGCGCGGCTCGACGCCGCGTGAGTATCGCGTCGTCGTCATGCCCGAAAAGACGGAACTCGACGGGAGCCCGTTCGTAACGTCCATCGCCAACGACCAGCTCGAGACGCGTCTTGTCGACATCGCGGACACGATTGACGCCCTGCAGAAGGAACTGACACGTTTGCGGACTGAAATTCGCAATGTCATTCCCCAGCCCGGCTTCAATCTCGGTGATTATGACACCTGGGCCCGGCGCTACTATGCCGACCTTCGTTCCCGCGTATCCATCGCCCGCGAAGCCGCGCCTCTCAAAAGCAAGCCTCTCGTTTCGGTCCTCGTTCCGACTTACAAACCCCTCATGTCGGATTTCGAGGCGGCCATCCAATCCGTTATCGGCCAGACCTATCCGCACTGGGAACTGATCATCGTCGATGACGGTGCCAAATCGGCTGAAGTGGCTGAACGAATCAAGCAGTATGGCGAGCAGGATAGTCGTATCCGCGCCATCACCCTCAAAAAAAACCAGGGGATCGCCGGCGCCACGAATGCGGGCATGGAAGCCGCGACGGGCGAATATACTGTCTTCTTTGATCATGACGACCTCATGGTCGACGTCGCCCTCGAAGTGATGGTCCGCGCCGCCGAACGGACCGGCGCCCGCATGCTCTATTCCGACGAGGACAAGATCGACCAGGTCGGATATTTTTCGGCCCCAAATTTCAAGCCGGATTTCAATCACCGCTATCTTCTCGGCTGCAACTACATCTGCCATCTGACCATGATCGAAACCAGGGCCATGCGTGAGATCGGCCTTCTTCGTAAGGAATACGACGGCGCGCAGGATCATGACTTCGTCCTGCGCGCTTCGGAGCTTCTGAAGGCCGATGAAATCTACCATGTCCCGGAAATCCTGTATCATTGGCGCCTGACCCCGAACTCGACCGCCGTGCGTATCGACAACAAGCAATATGCCGTGGCCGCAGGCATTCAGGCGGTAAAGGACCACATCACGCGCCTCAAACTGAAGGCGGAGGTCTCTTCGATCGGCAATATGTCGATCTATCGCGTGCAGTGGAAATTCACCCGCAAGCCCAAAGTCTCCATCATCATCCCGTTCAAGGACCAGATCGAGACCACGCGGCGATGCGTCGAAGCCCTCATGGAGCATACTGATTACAGCAATTACGAAATTGTTCTGGTAGACAACTGGTCGGTGACTTTGGAAGCGACGTCCTTTACCAAGGCGTTCTCCAAACATCGCAACGTCCGCTTCGTCCGCGTCGAGGAGCCATTCAACTACTCACGTCTGAACAATCTGGCGGTCGAGACCTGCAAATCCGAGTTCTACATGTTCATGAACAACGATGTGTTCGTCGAAGACGGGAACTGGTTGCCAGCGCTGCTCGGCGAGGCGCTGGCCTCGCCGGATATCGGAGCCGTGGGCGCCAAGCTGCTCTACCCCAACGATACGATCCAGCATGCCGGTGTCGTCGTAGGAGCCGCGGGCGTGGGGGCTCATGTCCATCGGGGAGAGTCCGTGACGGATTACGGCTATATCGGGCGCACGCGCCTCTCCCATGAAATCACCGCCGTCACAGCCGCCGCCATGCTGGTTCGGGCCAATGTATTCCAGGAAATCGGCGGATTCGACGAAAAGGATCTCCAGGTCGCCTACAACGATGTGGATCTCTGCCTGAAGATCCGCGCCGCCGGATACAAGATCATTTTCGCAGCCGACGTTGTGGCCTATCACCACGAATCCCTGTCACGCGGCTCCGATCAGACGCCTGAGCAGGAAGGGCGCTTCTTCGCGGAGACGCAGATCATGCAGGATCGGTGGGGCGAACATGCACTTTACGTCCGCGACCCGGCCTATCCCCGTTTCTTCACGGTTGATCTCCAGCCCTTTTTTGACCTGATCGCGCCGGAAAAACTCACCGACCACCCGGTGTAACACGCCGGGATTTCGCTTCTTCCGCGACGCTCACCAACCAGATGAGAAAGCCTCCGATGGCCAGGGCGAAACCCACCCAGCCAACGGAGGTCCATCCGAGTCCCGCCGCGATCGCCAGCCCCCCAAGATACGGCCCCAATGCATTCGCGATATTGAAAGCGCTCTGGTTGAGGGCGGCCGCAAGTCCCTCGGCACCGACGGCCACTTCCAGCAGACGGGCCTGAACAACAGTTGCCAGCCCCCCTCCGCAGCCCATCATGAACACGATGAACCCAAGTTCATAGAGATGGTGGGAAGCACCGGAAAACCCTGCCATCGCCGTCGCCTCGACAAGGAGGACACCGCCGATCGTCGGCATCATCTTACGATCGGCGAGCCATCCGCAAACGAGCGTGCCGACAGTCAGCCCGGCGCCGAAAATTGCGAACATGACAGGTGTTGCCGGAACAGGAGCGTGCGTCACCTCCCGCATGATGGAGGCGAGATAGGTGTAGACACAGAACACGCTCCCGAAACCGACCGCACCGATTCCGAGTGTCAACCAGACCTGGCGATGACGCAGCGCATTGATTTCGTCGAGAATATTGGCCTCGGACCGCACGGCGTCCTTCGGAAGGAACACCATCACCAGCAGCACGGTGCACAGAGCCACGGTGGCGATCAGCACAAAGGCCCAACGCCAGCTTAGATATTGCCCGATGACACTCGCAAGCGGCACACCGGCGATCGTCGCAATCGTCAGTCCCAGGACCACTTTGGCGACAGCCTGAGAGCGCTGGTTCGGAGGAACACGGAACGAGGCCACAAGACCTGCGATCCCGAAATACGCGCCATGGGGCAGGCCGCTTACGAAACGACAGATCAGCAGAGCGTAATAACCCGGCACGATCGCCGTCAGGCCATTACCCACCGCGTAAAGCAGCATCATCCCAATCAACATGGTCTTGCGGGAAACACGGGAGCTCACCAGCGCGATGGCGGGCGCGCCAACACAGACCCCGACCGCGTAAGCGACGATCGCATGCCCCGCTTCAGGAACGGTGATGGAAAGCGCATGCGCAATCATGGGCACCAGCGTCATGGCGGCAAATTCCGCCGTTCCAATCGCGAAGCTCCCGAGACCCAGGGCAAAAAATACGGCTCGATTCGAAGATGCGCCGTTCGGCCTCTGCAACGTCATAGGATTCTCATGTCACTGCGGGTTGTCATTGATTCCATCGGCTTCGTTCGCGGCCGGACGGAATGCAAGAGACATTTGCGTTATCTCAATGAATTGCCCCGGAAGACCCTGGGGCAACGAAACCGTCGCGCCACGCAAAGATGACATCGTCTTTATCGGAATCTGACAGGCTTTTTAGCAGATGGGGAAAAAACCGCGACGTCGCCCTGTGCGTTGACCGAGCGACCCGCTTTCGAGCGACCCCGTCCTCTTTTTCGGAGATGCCCCATGGCAGCCCACACCCATAAAACCCAGAACGCTACGAAGACGAACGCCAAGGCCGTATCGATCGAAGTGCTCAATGCGCGGCTTGCCGATCTGATCGACCTCGCCCTGATCACCAAGCAGGCGCACTGGAACCTGAAGGGACCGCAGTTCATCGGCGTGCACGAGATGCTCGACGGTTTTCGTTCAGGGATCGACGACTACTCCGACATGGTTGCCGAGCGCGCCGTGCAACTGGGTGGCACGGCGTTCGGCACGGCGCAGTCCGTGAGCCAGTCCAGTTCCTGCAAGCCCTATCCGACCGATATCTATCGGATCGCCGATCACATCGCCGCCCTGATCGACCGCTACGCAGTAGTCGCGAACAACGTACGCGAAGCCATCGACATCACGGATGAGGCCGGTGACGCGGACACGGCCGATCTCTTCACCGAAGTTTCCCGCGCTCTCGACAAGAACCTCTGGTTCCTTGAAGCCCATGTTCAGGAGCCGACGGGCACACTGCGCGACGGCGACAAGGCTGGCGCCCGCTAAGCGCCTGCCGTTTCCCTGCCGGGAGAACCTCCGGCAGGGTGCGTGCGCGGGTCTCTGTCACCTCACGGTCGCGGGCCCGCCGCTTCCGGCCATGTCGTCCATGAACATGTAATCACGCGTGATCGGAAGAGCCGTCATCGACCGCGTCAGTTGAAGCTGAAAATTCATATGATCCTGGACGCGGAACGATAACTCCGCCCCCGTCAGGTAAAAATCAAACATCCTGTAAAAGCGCTCGTCATACATGGCGACAACTCTGTCATGCGCCGCAGCATAGCGTTCACGCCAGATCGCGATCGTTTTCGCGTAATGCAGGCGCAGGATTTCACAATCCGTCAGCCACAGTCCCGAGCGCTCGATGGAAGCCAGCGTTTCGCTGAGCGCCGGCGAATAACCTCCCGGGAAAATATATTTGCTGAGCCACGGATTGGTCGATCCAGGCCCGTCCATACGCCCGATGGAATGGAGCAGAGCGACACCATCCGGTTTCAGGCGATCCCGGACCACGCGAAAGAAGGTATCGTAGTTCCCGACGCCCACATGCTCGAACATGCCGACGGATACGATACGGTCGAACGCGCTGCGAACCTTGCGATAGTCACACAGTTCAAATTGAACCTGCTTTTCCAGACCTGCTTCGCGCGCCCGCCGACGCGACACCTCGAGCTGCTCTTTCGACAGGGTGATGCCCAGCACGCGGGCGCCGTAGTCTTTTGCGAGGGTAAGAGCCATCCCTCCCCAGCCCGACCCGATATCGAGCACTTCAAGGCCGGGACGGTCGAGCTTCAGCTTGGCCGCGATATGGCGCTTCTTCGCGATCTGCGCCTCATCGAGGGTCATGTCGGCATGCGTAAAATAAGCGCAGGAATACTGGCGATCCTGGTCGAGAAAGAGATCGTAGAGAGCGCCGCTCAGATCATAATGATGCGCGACATTGCGTATCGAGCGTCGCGCTCCGTTCCACTGCCGCAGACGACGCGTGACAAACCGAATCGCGCCTTCAAACCGGTTGAAGCTGTGACCTGTATCCTGAAGATTAACCATCAGAACACGAAGAAGCTGTTCGAGCGTACAACCGACCGGCTCGATCTCACCATTCATATAGCCCTCACCGAAGGCCAGGCCGGAATTGACGATCAGCGCCTGGAGCGCCTTCGCCGACCGGACATGCATGGCGGCTTTCTCACCCGGCCGCGTGCCCTTGTAATGTCGTTCGACGCCATCCGGCAAAATGACCGTCAGCGCGCCCTGCCGGATAAAGCGCTTCATGACCTGATCAAGAACAAATGGCATTTCTCGCTCCCTGCACGACGTTCATTCCCGCTCCACCAGAGCCGTCATGCGCTCTGGCAGGATCCTAACCCATGATTTTTCCTGGAAAAACCCGCAGGCCATCCACGATCCTGTGCGTGACACAGCTTTCCTGTAAAAGCCTCGTGCGACAGACACGACGACGCGTCAATTCCGTTCTCCCGTTGCCGAGCGTTCCGGTAACTGTCATTCAGACGCGATGAGCGACATGTCCGAGTTCGAGATCTTCCTGGCCACAGCGCCAGGGCTGGAGGCCACGCTTTGCGACGAGGTCCGCCTCAAAGGCTTCAAACGGCCACGAGCCGTACCCGGGGGTGTCACGATACGTGGCGGTTGGCCTGAAGTCTGGCGGGCCAATCTCTGGATCCGTGGCGCCACCCGCGTCCTCGCGCGTATCGATTCCTTTCGCGCGACGCATTTCGCCCAGCTCGATCAACTGGCTCATAAAACCCCCTGGAAGACCTTTCTGCGACCCGATATTCCTTTTCGGGTCGAAGCGACCTGTTCGGCGTCGCGCCTCTATCATGACGGCGCGGTCGCCCAGCGCGTCGCCACGGCAATCCGCGACGTGGCAGGCGCTCCAGAGGCGGAAACCGCCGATGTCATCGTCCGCGCCCGGGTCGATCACGACACGTGTACGCTGAGTGTCGATACATCCGGCGCCCTTCTCCACAGGCGCGGTCATAAGCAGGCCGTCAATCGGGCACCGCTTCGCGACACCCTGGCCGCGCTCTTCCTGCACCAGTGCGGCTATAACGGCAGCGAACCCGTATTCGACCCCCTGTGTGGTTCGGGAACATTTGTGATCGAAGCCGCTGAAATCGCCGCGCGCCTCAATCCCGGCCGCTCGCGCCATTTCGCGTTCGAACATCTGGCGACGTTCGATGCGGAAGCCTGGGCGCAGATGCGCGCCGTCAAAAGCGAGCGGCCACCATCGGTTCATTTTTATGGCAGCGATCGCGACGCGGGCGCCATCGCCATGAGCAAGGCCAATGCGGAACGCGCTGGGGTCAGCCGTTTCACGACGTTTCGCCAATGCAGCATCAGCGATATCGAGCCCCCGGAAGGAAAGCCCGGTCTCGTCATCGCCAATCCCCCTTACGGAACCCGCATCGGCGATCCCGCAAAACTGGCGCCTCTTTATAATGCGCTGGGCCGGACATTGCGTGAACGCTTCCCGGCATGGCGCCTCGGACTGCTTACGACGGAGCCCGCGCTTGCCCATGCTACCGGGCTGACCTTTCTGCCGACGAGCGCGCCCGTGCCTCACGGCGGCCTGAAAGTGACACTCTATCGGACCCCGCCCCTGGCCTGATCCTCAGTTGGCCTGATTCCTGCGGTCTTTCGCAAAAAAAAGCCCTGCGGAGCGATGCTCTACAGGGCTTTTGTCTACCGGCTTCAGGAAGGAAGCGGATCAGACGTCCGGCGTCGTCTCGAGAGCCGGGGCCTCATCAGCCTCGTCCTCGCCCGTTTCGAGAACGTATTCGTCCTGTTCCTGGGCAACGGCTTCGCCGCGTGCCTGACGCTCGGATTCTTCCAGCGAGCGGGCCACGTTCACCGTCACCGGGATCGAAACTTCCGGATGCAGGTCGATGCGAGCCTCAACCAGACCCAGAATCTTGATCGGCTCTTCGAGCACGACCTGATTGCGACCGATCGTCAGGCCTGCGGCGGTCGCCGCTTCAGCGATGTCACGGGTCGTGACGGAGCCATACAGGCTGCCGCTATCACCCGCCTGGCGGATGATGACGACGGTCAGGCCGTGCATACGCTCGGCCAGACGCTCGGCCTCCTCGCGGCGCTTGATGTTCTGCGCTTCGAGCTGGACGCGGTCGTTCTCGAACCGTGCGCGATTCTGCGCATTCGCACGCAGCGCCTTGCCCTGCGGCAGCAGGAAATTGCGTGCATAGCCCGGCTTGACGCGGACGATGTCGCCCATCTGGCCCAGGTGCTGGACACGCTGGAGCAGGATGATTTCTGTCTGAGACATGCCGTCCTCCTCAGTTCACGACGTAAGGCAGCAGGGCCAGGAAGCGGGCGCGCTTGATGGCCTGAGCCAGTTCACGCTGCTTCTTGGCCGAAACGGCCGTGATGCGGCTCGGCACGATCTTGCCGCGCTCGGAGAGGAAGCGGCTCAGAAGGCGCACATCCTTATAGTCGATCTGCGGCGCGTTCGGGCCGGAGAACGGGCAGGACTTGCGACGACGATAGAACGGACGACGCGCGCCAACCGCAAGACGACGAGCAGCCGGATTGACTTCGATGGTCGTGGTTTCGGACATGTCTCTTACTCCGCTTCCGCTTCGACGCCATCGTGCTCACGCGCACGATATTCCTCACGGTCGTTGTCACGACGGCTGCCGCCACGGCCGCTGTCGAAACGGCCAGCCGGCTTGCCGCCAGCGCCACCGCGGGGGCCACGATCGCCACGGTCATCGCTCTTGCGCGACATCACGGGCGAGGGATTCTCGTCGATCGCGTCAACACGCAGCGTCAGGACGCGCAGGACGTCTTCGTTCAGGCTCAGCTGGCGCTCAAGCTCGCGAATCTGGTCCGGGCGGGCGTTCAGGCCCAGCAGGACGTAATGACCCTTGCGGTTCTTCTTGATGCGGTAAGCCAGCGAGCGCAGGCCCCAGAATTCGCGCTTCTCGATCGAGCCGCCGTCCTGGGTGAGCAGGGTTTCGATCTCGGTCACGAGCGCTTCAACCTGCGCCTGCGACACGTCGTTACGTGCAATCAGCACGCTCTCGTACAGTGGCATTTTCTCTCCCTTCGGATAGGTTCAACCCAATCGTCAGGTCCGGTGACCGTCCGACGCTCCTTCCATGAAGCTTGGGTATAGCCGGAGCGACGCCACATCGTCCCGGCAGGGAAGCGGGCCGTAAAGCACGTTCCGCACGGCAACACAAGGTTTTTCAGCCGTTACGGCGGTCTTCAGGATATTTTCAGCCGTTCCGGGACCGCAATTCCGAGATCATCGGGAATATCCCATGTCTCGCGGACGACGCGCACAGGCTTGAAACCGGCGCGAACATAGACATCCAGCGCCCGAGGATGATCGGCGGTGCAGGTATTAACGCGCAGCCTGTCGCAAGGCTCCGACCAGGCCCGGCGGATGGCGGCGTCCAGGAGCGCCCTGCCCAGTCCCTTGCCGATGAATCCGTCAACCAGCCCCATATGTGACAGATACGGAGTGCGAGGACGCGTACGATCCAGTTCGAAAAAACCGGCCAGCTTCCCGTCCGGCGCGCGGAGAACGTGCAGTTCGACCAGAGGATCGTTCAGGAAACGCTGCAATTCGTCTCTGGGAAGTTCGAACCGCATCCACCAGCAATACGGCGCGCCCACGGCCCGGTAGAGCGCCAGATACCAGTCGACATCCATGAACGGCAGACGGGACAGCCAGAACCCCTCGGGAAAAGGTCGTGGCTCATCCCGCGGCGGCGAGTCCATCTCAAGAAACGTGACGTCAACGCCGATCCGTGTGACCGCCCTGACACCCTTTTTCCCCCAACCGATCACAGGCGTTTCCGGCACGCCGCGATCAGTTATCGTCGAGGAACGAACGCAGCTTGCGGCTCCGGCTCGGATGCTTGAGCTTGCGAAGCGCCTTGGCTTCGATCTGACGGATACGCTCGCGGGTCACGTTGAACTGCTGGCCGACTTCCTCAAGCGTGTGATCGGTGTTCATGCCGATACCAAAGCGCATGCGCAGCACGCGCTCCTCGCGAGGCGTGAGCGAAGCGAGCACCCGTGTCGTCGCCTCTCGCAGATTGGTCTGAATGGCGGCGTCGAGCGGGATGACAGCCGTCTTGTCCTCGATGAAGTCTCCCAGATGACTGTCTTCCTCGTCGCCGATCGGCGTTTCAAGGGAGATCGGCTCCTTGGCGATCTTCAGGACCTTGCGGACCTTCTCGAGCGGCATACCAAGCTTCTCGGCCAGTTCTTCCGGAGCCGGTTCGCGGCCGATTTCGTGAAGCATCTGACGCGACGTCCGCACGAGCTTGTTGATCGTCTCGATCATGTGCACCGGGATACGGATCGTACGGGCCTGATCGGCGATCGAACGCGTGATCGCCTGGCGGATCCACCATGTGGCATAGGTCGAGAACTTGTAGCCGCGCCGGTACTCGAACTTGTCCACAGCCTTCATCAGGCCGATATTGCCTTCCTGAATCAGATCCAGGAACTGGAGACCACGGTTCGTATATTTTTTGGCGATGGAGATCACGAGGCGCAGATTCGCCTCGATCATTTCCTTCTTTGCCCGCGTGGTGTCGCGCTCGCCGCGTGACACGGTCGCGTAAACGCGACGGAACTCGCCCACCGGCAACCCGACACCATGCGACAGCTCGGCGACCTGAGCGCGCAGATCGGCGATGCGTTCGTAATACCGGGTCGTGAAGTTCTTCCACGACTTGCCCGGCAGGCCCGAAACCATGTCCAGCCAGTTCGGGTCGAGCTCGTTCCCGCGATACTTCAGAAGGAAGTCGTCACGCGAGACACGGCAGCTTTCCGCGAGACGCAGCATCTGCCCCTCAAGCCCGTTCAGCTTCTGGAACTTCATCTTGAGCTGAAGAACAAGTTCCTCGATGCGGTTGTTGTGCAGATGCACCTGCTGGACCATCGAGACCAGTTCATGACGCAGACGTTCGTATTTCTCTTCCGACTGATCGGTGCTTTCCGAGCCGCTGGTCAGCTTCTCGATACGACCGATCTGCAACTTGCGCAGTTCATCGTAGAGAGGCTCGATCGCTTCGAAACGCGCGAGGATCTCGGGCTTGAGCTTTTCTTCCAGCGCCGAGAGCGACAGGCCGCTGCCTTCCTGCTCTCCCCCTTCCTCACTGCCGGATTCACTCTCGAAATTGTCGTCCGTTTCCTCGCTCTCCGAAGGCGTGTCTTCGGGGCCTTCTCCGCCACCCTGGCTCGCCTCGAGGTCGACGATATCCCGCAGCAGCATTTCGCCGCCCTTGAGAATGTCGTGCCATGAAATGATGGCGCGGATCGTCAGCGGGCTTTCGCACAACCCGCCGATCATCTCGTCGCGACCAGCCTCGATACGTTTGGCGATGGCGATTTCGCCTTCGCGCGAGAGCAGCTCGACGGCTCCCATTTCGCGAAGATACATGCGGACCGGGTCATCCGTACGGCCAACGGTCTCGGCGTTGATGTTGCCGGTCGGCGTTTCCTCGGCTTCGGCCTCTTCTTCCTTGTCTTCGGCGGGCTCCGCGTCGTCCTGCTCCTCGTTCTCCACGACCTGGATGCCCATTTCGGAGAAGATCGCCATGACGTCTTCGATCTGTTCCGAAGACATCTGGTCCTGCGGCAGGACAGCGTTCAGCTCATCGAACGTGATATGTCCGCGCTCACGCCCTTTGGCGATCAGCCTCTTGACCGCAGCCGACTGCGTATCGAGAACGTTCGTCTCAACGTCCTGTTCCTGCGCGTTCCGCTCCGTTCCCGTGGCCGTCTTGGTCGCCATGCCCTGCTCCCTGCTCGCCGTGCCCTGCGGCACCCTGTCAATCGTTCCGGTCTCGCGCACGCGTCATACGCGGCGCCCGTGGCCTCATGCACGAATGGGCAGGAACCTTCAGGCCTCCGTCTCCGGCAGACCTGCGCTGCATGCCCTCGTCCCCACGTCCGCCCCGCCCCTTACAGGCAGAAGCGAGACCAGCCAGCAAAACCGGCAGCGTGCAGGTGGGCGAAGACCCGCACGAAGTCAAGAGCCGACGCCTGACTATGATGCATCGCAAACACGCAGTGTGGCCAGAATATGGCCTATCCTTCTTCTGCCAGACCTTCGTCGGCACTCTCGCCGCGAGAGAGGCGCTCCATCGCCCGCATGCGGGCGTTGAGACCTTCCGGCCAGGCCGTCAGAGTCGGGTCCGACAGCGCGGAGCGAACCTCTTCCATAACCCCCTGACGAAATGCAGGAAGGTTCTCAAGCCCGTAACATTCCCACCACCGCTGAAGGGGACCCGTTTCCGGGAAAGCCGTATCATCAGGTCCGCAAGGCAGACGCGGGAGCCCGACGCTCAGCAGAGCGTGCTTCTGCTCTGCGAGATGATGCGCGCCCAGCCACAGATCAAGCCCCTCAGATGTCAGGACGACTCCATGAGGTTGCTCGGCCAGCCAGTTGAGCATCGCTTCCCGGATCCCGTCGAGATCGGCGGGTAATTCGAGACTGGAAAAAGGCAGCTCCAGTTCAGGAAGATGCTCCGGATAACGTAAAAGGAGCGCCGTCATGGCGCGCAGCCGTTCCAGAGCGCCGTCGGGAGGCAATGTCCGCGCCACCGGTCCCCGCGCGGCCACCCGCCCGCGCCCGTCACCTGATTTGCGTCCCGCAGGCCGGACCGCGCTGAAAAAACGCTCCAGCAATGTGCGGCGAAATTCCGAAGCCAGCGCCCGATCCGTGATCTGCGCGGCCAGCGCTTCCAGCCGCGCCCGGATTCCGGCGCGTTGCTCCGGCCCACGCTGGGCGATTCCGGCCGCCACGACCGAGAAAAGCTCATCCGCCAGAGAGGTCGCTCCTTCGATGACCCGGCGCATGGCGTCCGGCCCCTCGCGTCGCACGAAACTGTCCGGATCGTCACTTTCCGGCAGACGGCAGAAGCGCAGCGTGCGATCCGGCTTCAACAACGGCAGCGCCGTTTCCGCCGCGCGTAGCGCCGCCCGGCTGCCGGCGGCGTCCCCGTCCAGGCAGAGAACCGGCTCGGGTGAAACCTGCCAGAGCATCTCGATCTGCTCCGCCCCCATCGCCGTTCCGAGCGGGGCGACTGCCGCGTGGAAACCCGCCTGATGGAGTGCGATGACGTCCATATAGCCCTCGACGACGATCAGGTTCTGACCGGGCTCCCGCGCGCTCTGCCGCGCGCGATCGAGGTTGAACAGGGTTCGTCTTTTCGAGAACAGGGCGGTTTCCGGCCCGTTGAGGTATTTCGGCTGGCCGTCACCCAACGTGCGTCCGCCGAATGAGACGATGCGACCGCGGCGGTCACGGATCGGAAAGGTCACACGCGAGAAGAACAGTTCGCCTTTCGCGGCGCCGTGTTCGTCCACACGCATGAGGCCCGCATGCAGCAGCGCCTCGGGCGGCACGCCATGCCCGCGCAGCTCCTCGACCAGCCCGCCGCGCCCGTCGCCCGACCAGCCGAGACCGAAAGCCTCGATGGTCGCGTCCGTCAGGCCGCGCCGCTTCAGATAGGACAGCCCGTCACGCCCCTCGTGCTCGAGGAGTTTGCGCCGCCAGATCCCCTGGACGAGCTGGAGCACGTCACCCAGCGACTGCGCCTCGCGCGCGCGCGCTTCCGAACGCGGATCCTGACGCGGCACTTCCAGCCCGGCTTCGTTCGCCAGTTGCTCGACCGCCTCGGGGAAACTGCGCCCTTCGGACTGCATGACGAAGGAAATGACATCGCCATGCACGCCGCAGCCGAAACAGTGGAAGTGGTCGTCATAAACATAGAAGGAAGGCGTCTTCTCCCCATGAAAAGGGCAGCACGCCTTCCAGTTCCGCCCGGACCTGACGAGCTTCGTCCGCCGCCCGATGACGGTCGTCAGCGGAACGCGCGTGCGGATCTCATCGAGAAGGGCCGGATCGAACGCCATGCTTTACGAAAGCTTCGCCTTCACGACACCATTGGCGCGGCCCATGTCCAGATCCGCGCCGAAGCGCCCCTTGAGCACGGCCATGACCTTGCCCATCTCCTTCATCGAAGAAGCCCCCGATTCGGCGATCGCCTCGTCCACGGCGGCGGCCAGCGCGGCGTCGTCCATTTCCGGCGGCAGATAGGCCTTGATGGCTTCGATCTCTCCTTCTTCCTTCTCGGCCAGTTCGGGACGGCCGCCTTCGCGATACATCGTCGCCGATTCGGTACGGGACTTGATCATGCCGCGCAGCATCGGAACGATTTCAGCATCGCCGATCTCCGTGCCCTTCACGCGTGCGGCGACGTCCAGATCCTTGATCCTGGCCGTGATGCCACGAAGCTGGGCGACCCTCTCGGCCTCCTTGGCCTTCATCGCCGTCTTGAGATCGGTCGAAATCTTTTCGCGCAACGACATCCCTGAAAATCCTCTCTCATAAAAACCGGCCTCGAAGGGAGTGAGGGAAAAATCTTCCCGACACCGCTTCCCGACCCACATAGCAGCGGGAAAAAACTTCCCAACGCCTTTTCGAGCGGTTAGGTAGCATGGATCAAACCTGGTGAGGACAGCGTGATGGACATCGACAGTATCATCGCAAAGGTGGGCGGCCCGGAAGCTATGGCCAGCCTGACGGGCGTCGGCCTCGAAGCCATCCGCAAATGGCGGCAGGCGCGAGCCATCCCGTCGAAGCACTGGACCGCCCTTCTGCGCCAGCCCGACATCACGCTGAGCGATCTCACCCCGGATGATCTCATCCCCAATGATCTCACTTCGGGCGATCCTACGCCCGAATCCTCTCAGGACAGAAGCGAAACGGCTGTGAACGACACACCTCCCGACGGCGCGACCGCCGCCCTTGTCCTTGCCGACGGAACTGTCCTGTGGGGACGCGGCTTCGGCGCCCACACGTCTGGCGCGGCCATCGGCGAATTGTGCTTCTCCACCGGCATGACGGGCTATGAGGAAACGATGACCGATCCGTCCTTCGCCGGACAGATCGTGACCTTCACGTTTCCCCATATCGGCAATGTCGGTACGAATGCCGAAGACGAGGAAGCGCAGCACGTCGCAGCGCGCGGCATGATCGTGAAAGAGGACGTCACCGCACCGGCCAATTACCGTTCGACCGCGCCGCTCGAAATCTGGATGAAGCGACAGGCCCTGCCCGGCATCTCGGCGATCGATACCCGTCTCATCACCCGTCGTCTGCGCGATGGCGGACCACAGACCGCCGTGCTCGCCTATCCGGAAGACGGTGCGTTCGACATCGCCGCGCTGAAGCAGCAGGCGGAAGCGTGGCCGGGTCTCGAAGGCATGGATCTCGCGAAGGAAGTCACCTGCGCGCAGAGCTTCACCTGGGAACTGGGCGTCTGGGAAAAGCCCGTGCCGGAAGGCCGGAAGCGCCGCGTGGTCGCCGTCGATTACGGCGCGAAACGCAACATCCTGCGCTGCCTCGTGACGGCGGGCTGCGACGTCACGGTGGTGCCGGCCACGGCCACGGCTGAAGACATCCTGCGGCATAAGCCCGAAGGCGTCTTTCTCTCCAACGGTCCCGGCGATCCGGCCGCCACCGCCACCTACGCGGTCCCGGCCATCCGCGCCGTTCTGGATGCCGGAGTGCCGGTTTTCGGCATCTGTCTCGGCCATCAGCTGCTGGCCCAGGCGCTGGGGGCGAAGACCTACAAGCTGGGGCGCGGCCATCGCGGCGCGAACCAGCCGGTCAAGGACCTTGAAACGGGGCGCGTGGAAATCACCAGCCAGAACCACGGCTTCGCGGTGGACGAGACCTCCCTGCCCGACGACGTGATCGTGACCCATACCAGCCTGTTCGACGGCTCGAACGAAGGCATCCGCTCGACGAAGCTGGACGCCTTCTCCGTGCAGTATCATCCCGAAGCCAGTCCCGGTCCTTCGGACAGCTTCTACCTTTTCGAGCGTTTCGTGGCGCTCATGGACAAGAGGGCCGCCTGAGCCATGCCGAAACGCACTGATATCAAGTCGATCCTCATCGTCGGCGCAGGCCCGATCGTCATCGGCCAGGCCTGCGAGTTCGATTACTCCGGCACGCAGGCCTGCAAGGCGCTGCGCGAGGAAGGCTACCGGGTCATCCTGATCAACTCGAACCCCGCGACCATCATGACCGATCCCGGGCTGGCGGATGCGACCTATGTGGAGCCGATCACGCCCGAGTTCATCGAGCGCATCATCCTCAAGGAAAAGCCGGACGCCGTCCTGCCGACGATGGGCGGCCAGACCGCGCTGAACGCCGCCATGGCGCTCGATAAATCAGGCTTCCTGAGAAAGCATGGCGTCGAGCTGATCGGCGCGAACGCCGAAGTCATCGACCGGGCCGAAGATCGCCAGAAATTCCGCGAGGCGATGGACGAGATCGGCATCGAGAGTCCCCGCAGCGCGATCGCCCACACGCTCGATGAAGCGCGCGTCGCGCTCAAGGATACCGGCCTTCCCGCGATCATCCGCCCGTCCTTCACCATGGGCGGCGCGGGCGGCGGGATCGCCTATAACCGCGAGGAGTTCGACCAAATCGTCCTCGGCGGCCTCGACGCGTCTCCAACCAACGAAGTCCTGATCGAGGAATCCGTTCTCGGCTGGAAAGAATACGAGATGGAAGTCGTCCGCGACAGCGCGGATAACTGCATCATCGTCTGCTCCATCGAGAACATCGACCCCATGGGCGTCCATACGGGCGATTCCATCACGGTCGCCCCGGCGCTGACGCTGACCGACAAGGAATATCAGCGCATGCGCGACGCCTCGATCGCGTGTCTGCGCAAGATCGGCGTCGAAACCGGCGGCTCGAACGTGCAGTTCGGCGTCAATCCCGCCGATGGCCGACTGGTCGTCATCGAGATGAATCCGCGCGTGTCGCGCTCCTCGGCGCTGGCCTCCAAGGCGACGGGCTTTCCGATCGCCAAGATCGCCGCCAAGCTCGCCGTCGGCTACACGCTCGACGAACTCTCCAACGACATCACAGGAACCACGCCCGCGAGCTTCGAGCCGACGATCGATTATGTCGTCGTGAAGATCCCACGCTTCACCTTCGAGAAGTTCCCCGGCGCGCCCGCCCTGCTCTCGACCTCCATGAAGTCGGTCGGCGAAGCCATGTCGGTCGGCCGCTCCTTCGCCGAGGCGCTCCAGAAGGGTCTGCGCTCCATGGAAACGGGGCTGACCGGCCTCGATCCGGTGGAAGCGCCGGGCGACGGCTCGCTCGACGCCTATCGCGCCGCCCTCTCCGAACCGCGCCCCGAGCGCATCATGATGGCCGCCCAGGCCATACGCGCGGGGCTCAGCCTTGAGGATATTCACACGGCCTGTCGTTTCGAGCCTTGGTTCCTGCGCCAGCTTCACGCGCTCGTCGTCGCGGAAAACGAGATCGCGGCGAACGGTCTGCCCAATGAAGCGCGCGAACTGCGTCGCATCAAGGCGCTCGGTTTCTCCGATCGCCAGCTGGCTCGCCTGACGGGCTGCAAGCCCGCCGAGGTGACGGCCCTGCGCGAGAGGCTCGGCGTGCGTCCGGCTTACAAGCGCATCGACACCTGTGCTGGCGAGTTCGCGTCTGACACGCCCTATCTCTACTCGACCTATGAAGGCGGCTTCGGCATTCCGGAATGCGAGAGCCGACCGACCTCCCGCGACAAGATCGTCATTCTCGGCGGCGGCCCGAACCGTATCGGCCAGGGCATCGAGTTCGACTATTGCTGCGTTCACGCGGCCTATGCGCTGCGCGAGGCCGGGTTCGAGACCATCATGGTCAACTGCAATCCGGAAACCGTCTCGACCGATTACGACACTTCGGACCGGCTTTATTTCGAGCCGCTGACCGACGAGGACGTGATCGCCCTGATCCGCACGGAACAGGCGGGCGGCAAGGTGCTGGGCTGCATCGTGCAATATGGCGGCCAGACGCCGCTCAAGCTCTCGCGCGCCCTCGAGGACGCGGGCATTCCGCTGCTCGGCACGCCTGCCGACGCGATCGACCGCGCGGAGGACCGCGAGCGTTTCCAGGTCATGCTCCGCAAGCTCGGACTGCGCCAGCCCGAGAACGGCATCGCCCATGACCCGGCGGAAGCGGAGGCCATCGCCGACCGGGTCGGCTATCCCGTCGTCGTCCGTCCGTCCTACGTATTGGGTGGCCGGGCCATGGAGATCGTCCATGATCGCGCCGGATTGCAGCGCTACATCCTCTCGACGCTGCGTCTCGCGGGCGCCGAGGTGTCGTCCGGCCCGATCCTCGTCGATCACTATCTCAACGACGCGATCGAAGCCGATGTGGACTGCATCTGCGACGGCACGGAAGTCTATGTCGCGGGCGTAATGGAGCATATCGAGGAAGCGGGCATCCATTCCGGCGATTCCGCCTGCTCCCTGCCGCCCTACACGCTGTCGCCCGCCATCGTCACCGAACTCAAGGCGCAGACCGAAGCCATGGCGCGCGAGCTTGGCATCGTCGGGCTGATGAACGTGCAATACGCGATCAAGGACAATGAAGTCTTCGTCCTCGAGGTCAATCCACGTGCCTCGCGCACCGTGCCGTTCGTCGCCAAGGCCACGGGGGTTCCGGTCGCCAAGATCGGCGCGCGCGTCATGGCGGGCGCGAAACTCGCGGAGTTCACGCTCGACGACGACGCGGTCGCGCCGCATGTCGCGGTCAAGGAGGCGGTTTTCCCGTTCCACCGTTTCGCGGATACGGACACCATTCTCGGGCCGGAAATGCGCTCCACGGGCGAGGTCATCGGCCTGGATTCCAGCTTCGAGCGCGCCTTCGCCAAGGCCCAGCTCGCCGCGGGCGTGAAGCTGCCACAGAAAGGCACCGTACTGCTTTCCGTCCGTGAAGGACACAAGTCGCAGATCACGGCGCTGGGCCGCAAGCTGATCGAGATGGGTTTCTCGATCATGGCGACGCGCGGCACCGCCGATCGCCTGGAAGCGGCCGGTCTGCAGGTGACCCGCGTCCAGAAGGTGCTTGAAGGACGCCCCAACTGCGTGGACGCCATCCGGTCCGGCGATGTGCAGATGGTCATCAACACGGCGCAGGGCCCGCAATCGGTCCGTGACAGCTACGACATCCGCCGCTCGTCGCTGCTCGGCGGCGTGCCGCACTTCACGACGCTCGCGGGCGCACGCGCGGCCATCTATGCCATCTCCGCGATGAAGGACGGAGCGCTGGGCGTGGCGCCCCTGCAGTCCTACTTCAAGAGTCGGTTCTGACAGCAAGGCGGGGTCGCATCAGCGCGGCCCCGCACCTCGTTCTTCCTGTCGGCGCCCGTTCCCTGTCGCGCTCCTTCCCTGTCGCGTCCCTTCTATGACGACGTGAGCCGGTCCTGCCCGTCCGACCCATTGCCTTTCGTCCGTTCTTCCGCGGGTGCGGGTGCGGGGGTTTCCCCAGCTACGGCGTCCAGATAGGTATCGATCACGATGGACGCCGGTCCATCCATCCGCACTCGCCCGTGCTCCATCCAGAGGATCCGGGTGCACCAGCGCCGCAGGATCGGCATGGAATGCGACGTGACGATCATGATGTCGGCGTGCGCCACCAGATCGGTCAGCCGCGCCTCGGCCTTGTCCTGAAAATGCTGGTCGCCAGCGAGAAACCACTCGTCCATCAATAAAATCTGCGGCCGTGGCGCGGTGGCGAGCGCGAAGCCCAGACGGACCGCCATGCCGGACGAGTAGAGACGCACCGGAAGGTCGATGAAGGCTCCAAGGCCCGCGAAGCTCTCGACATCCCGCTCAAGCGCGACAGCGTGGACGCGTTCCAGATCGTTGTAGCGCGCGAAAAGGCGGATGTTTTCGCGCCCTGTCAGGTCCCTGTTCATGCCTGCCATCGGATCGAGAAGAGCATGAGTCTCCCCGTGAAGCGTAAGACTGCCGACTGAAGACTCGTAAATCCCGGCGAGTGCACGCAGAAGCGTCGACTTTCCCGCGCCGTTATGCCCGATCAGACCAATGCGCTCGCCCGGCCCGGCCTCGAAGCTGACGTGATCGAGAGCCTGCACCAGCAGTACGTCATCGCCATGCACTGCGCCGCCCACTTGATGGCCCATGCCTCGACCGACGCTGCGCTTGACGCTTTTGAGGAGGGATTTTTTGAGGGAACGCGCGCTGCCATGAAGAACGGGAAATGACAGGGAGAAATTTTCCAGTCGAATGAACGGGGCATCCCGCTCGCTGCCATTGGTGCTCATACCCAGAATGCCAGTCGGCTCCGCGTGTGCCGGAAGGTGGCGAGCGCGGCCATGCAGAAAACCACGCTGACTCCTACGGCGACAGCGACGACCGTCCTGTCGGGCACATGTCCCAGGAGCGGCGCACGCACGATCTCAAGCAGCGGGTAAAACGGATTATAGATCAGCCACCATCCCTTGGCACCGAGTTGGGTGGGCTTCCAGATGACCGGAGTGATGTAGAAGGCGACCTGAAGCACGGCGCCGACGATCGGCGGCAGATCCCGATAGCGCGCGCATAACGACCCCAGAAAGAGACATGCGGCAAATCCGTCAAGACTCCAGAGCACCAGTCCCGGAAGGCTCATCAATCCGATCATGCCGGGCCAGGCATCATAGAGCGCGAAAATCCCGATCGGCACGATGAGGTTATGAGCGATGACGATGCCGTTCCGCACGAGAAGTCTCAGAGACTGTAGTCCGAACGGCAGGCGGATCGAGCGGATGCTGTTTTCAGCTTCCGTGAAACATGTACAGGATTCCTGGATGATATTCGCAATGCCGAACTGCCACAGAAGCTGGGACACCGACAGGAATGGCAGATAATCATGCAGATTGATCTGAAAGAGGCGTGCGTAGAGGACACCCATCGAGGCCATCATCACGACGGAAGAAAGCGTCAACCAGAATGGCCCGAGAGCGGATCCACGATAGCGCAGCTTGACGTCCAGCCAGCCGAGCGACGCCGCCAGACGCCATAATCCCAGCGTTTCACGCAAATCTCCCAGCACTGAACGCGACGGCGGCGCGCGCATGCGACGTTTGCGGGTCCAGGCGGGCATGACGGAGGCCATCAGGCTCGCCTAACGCATCGCGCCTGTCCGGGCAAGCCGTGCTTCATTCCGCGAGAGTATCGGTCGATCTGGCTTGTCACTGAAACTTAAAGTCTTTAGGTCTCAAAACGATAGGATCGGGCGCCTCAGTCCCGTTTTCGCCGCAATTGCCGTCTAGACGTCCGTTCAACGGTTCTCTTTCTTCAGGTAACGACGCAATGCCCCGCCTCCGAGTTGCCCGGCCCCCTTTCATGCATGATGCAAACCCGGTCGCGCAGGATCGCAAACGCTCTGAAAATCGTACGGGCGCCGCCGTCGCGAGAGCCTTTCTCGCCTTTGGCACGCTCGCGGGGCTTGCGGCCTGTTCGGAAAGCCCGACCCAGCGGCCGCATACATCCGTTGCGCAGGAAGCCGCGACCTATCGGGCCCATGCCAAGCATTACTACGCGCCCCCCGGTCCGGCGAGTGATCCCTGGGGACCTTATATTGAGGAGGCGTCCGCCCGCTTCGACGTACCGGAGGTGTGGATCCGCGCCATCATGATGCGGGAGTCCGGGGGGCGTGAATTCGACAGGAACGGCAATTTCACGACGTCCACACCGGGGGCGATGGGACTGATGCAGCTCATGCCACCGACTTATGACGACATGCGCAACCAGATCGGGCTGGGTGACGATCCTTACGATCCCCATGACAGCATCCTCGCGGGCACGGCCTATATCCGCCAGATGTATGAGATCTATGGCTCGCCCGGCTTCCTGGCCGCCTATAATGACGGTCCTGGCAATCTCGATGCCTATTTGCGTCGCGGTCGCCCTCTGCCGCGCGAGACCCGCCAGTATGTCGCGGTCGTTGGACGGCAGATCGCGGGTACGTCGCCAAACAACCGTTCACAGGCGGATATTCTCGTCGCCCAGCATGATCCGAACGCGGCCTCGCCTGTCATGATGGCGCAGAACACGGCGGAATCGAATGCGGTCCGCTCTGCTTGGCGTCAACGTTCCGCGCCTGCGTCCCGCCAGATCGACGACGAAGAGCCGGTCCAGGTCGCCGAGGCGAGCGCACCCGTCGCGACTTCCGAGGCATCGTCGGTCAGTGCGGCCTGGGCCTCACGGGGAATCAAGGCCGCTCCCGTGCAACTGGCCAGCGCCAGGCCGATGCAATCCGACGCCGCTCCGACTCGCTATGTCGCCGAGGCCCAGCCTATTCCTTTTGGACGCGCGCTGCCCGCACAGCCGGTTTCGGCTCGCGCAACGCCCCCCGCTCACGCTTCGGGGAGCGGACTGCATTTCATCTCTTCCGCCATGGCCGAACCCCTGCCAACAGCGCATCGCCTCGGCGCATCACAAGGCGGCGGAGCCTGGGCGATTCAGGTCGGGGCATATAATTCGGCGACACAGGCGCAAAGCGCGGCTGGAGAAGCCCATAGCCGTGCCGGTGTTCAGCTCGCCAGCGCCCGCACAGCCGTATCGTCGGTGGCATCGCCGCGCGGACATCTGTATCGTGCACGCCTGACCGGCCTGTCTCATGACGAGGCTGTCGCGGCCTGCCGCCGCATCGCGGGCCGTTCCACCCCTTGCGTCGTCGTTTCTCCGCGCGGTTTCTGATCGCGCCTTTTCAGGAACCCGTCATGTCGATCCGTCATTCGCGTCGCTTTCTTTCCGCTGTGGCCGTCGCCATGACGGTCGTCATCGCGCTGCCCGCGCATGCCGCCCTGAAAACGGGCGCCATGGCTCCCGACTTCTCCGCGCCCGCCAGCATGGGCGGCAAGGAGTTCGACTACCGTCTCAGCCAGGCCCTCTCGCAGGGCCCCGTAGTGCTGTATTTCTATCCGGCCGCCTTTACGAAGGGCTGTACGATCGAGGCGCATGCCTTTGCCGACGCCGTTCCCCAGTTCAAGGCGCTGGGCGCCACTGTGATCGGCGTGTCAATGGACCCGATCGCGACGCTGGACCGCTTTTCGGTGAGCGAATGCCGTAGCGCCTTCGCCGTTGCAGCCGATCCCGACGGCCACATCACGCGCTCCTATGATGCGCTCATGCCGGGTGGGAAACACGCGGATCGCGTTTCTTATGTCGTCGCGCCGGATGGACATATTGCCATGTCCTACGCGTCCCGTTCGCCCGAGGATCATGTCACCCGGGCGCTGGACGCCGTAAAGGCGCTCAAATCCGCAACTCCCGCCAGTCCGTAAGCCGATAACTCCTTTGAACAGCATATCTTCGCGTAACGCCGCCCATCATGTCGGGGACGCGCGCCCCCTGCGTCTGGGGAGTGACGTCACCAGCACGGCGATCTACGCGGGACCGGGCGACTGCTATCGCTATCGTCTGCACCGCGTCTGGGATGCGTCCCGGCCCTCTATTCTCTGGCTCATGATGAATCCCTCCGTTGCGACGGAAGATGGCGATGACCGCACGGTCGCCAAATGCCAGCGCTATGCCCGCAAGTGGGGTTATGGCGGCATTTATGTCGGCAATACATTTGCATATCGCTGCACCGACCAGAAACGACTCATGGAAGTGGCGGATGCCGTCGGCCCCGACAACGACGCGCACCTTCTGGCCATGGCGCGGGAAGCCGACAAGACCATCCTGGCTTACGGCTCTCCGCAGAACCCCGCGCTGCGGGCGCGCGGCACCCTTGTCGCCCATAGCCTCGCCGAAGCGGGCGTTACGCTCTTCACCCTGCGCCTCAGCCGCAAGGGACGCCCCGAACATCCTCTTTACCTGCCCGGCGAACTGACGCCGCAGCCTGTGGACGCCGCGCTCCTGACGGACTGAGCCTCTGCCCCGTGCCACCATGGACGCGCAGGCAAGGAGTTCCCTATAAGACTCCGTTTCTGATCGGCACCGACTTCCTTCCGCCGACACCCCGGTCGACCCGGGCTGACTCAACGGATCGCTCCTCATGTCCTCTTCCTCCGGCAACCCGCCTGTCGCAACCATCCTGCCGCCGTCACAGATCCGGACGCTGGCGCTGGCCTCGCTCGGAGGAGCGCTCGAGTTCTACGACTTCGTCATTTTCGCTTTTCTGGCCAAGTTGATTGCCGCCCATTTCTTCCCGGTCAGTCAGGCGGAATGGCTGCGCCAGACCGAGACGTTCGGACTTTTCGGCGCGGGATATCTCGCGCGCCCGCTCGGCGGCATGATCATGGCGCATTTCGGCGATCTGTCCGGACGCAAGAAAGTCTTCACTTTCAGCGTCCTGCTGATGGCGATTCCGACGCTTCTGATGGGGTTGATGCCGGATTACCACGCGATCGGCGCCGGCGCTCCGCTCATTCTGCTCGTCTTGCGCATGATGCAGGGCGCGGCCATCGGCGGCGAAGCCCCGGGCGGCTGGGTTTTCGTCGCCGAGCATGCGCCGCCGGGCCGAACCGGTCTGGCGACAGGTCTGCTGACCGCTGGCCTGACCGGCGGCATCCTGATCGGCTCGATCGTCATTCTGGCGCTTCACGCGGTCCTGTCACCGGACGCTGTCGCGGATTGGGGCTGGCGCATTCCCTTCGTTGTGGGCGGCATTTTCGGTGTCGGCGCCATGTTTCTGCGGCGCTGGCTGGACGAAACGCCCGTCTTCCGCGAAATGCACGCCCGCGCCGAAACGGCGGAAACCATGCCCGTGAAAATCCTGCTGCGCGACCATAGGCGCGCCATCATCTGCTCGGCACTGACGACATGGGCGCTCACGGCGGCGATCATCGTGCTCGTCCTGATGATGCCGCCCCTGATGCAGACGCTCCATCACATGCCGCCCGCCCAGACCATGCTGGCCAGCCTGTCCGCGACGTTCTGCCTGACGATATCCGTCCTGGTCGTCAGCGCGCTCACCGACATCGTATCTCCGCGCCGCCTCGCTGTGCCATGCGGCGCCATCCTGACGGTCGGCGCATTCGTCCTTTACGCCATGCCGCTTCTTTTTCCGAAGGTGCTCGTCCTGTGGTCGGCTCTGGCCGGACTGTCCTGCGGCTTCATCGGACTGGTGCCGGTCGGAATGCTGAAGGCATTTCCGCCCAGCGTGCGCTTCTCGGGGCTGTCGCTGTCCTATAACGTTTCCTACGCGATCTTCGGCGGCCTGACCCCGGCGATCATATCCGCGCTCACGCCTCATTCTCCCCTCGCCCCCGCTCTGTACGTCACCATCGCGGCCCTGGCTGGCGCGACAGGGCTTCGTTACTCCCCATCTTCGGAGCATGATGGGGCTTAAGATCCGTCGCAGGGACGAACACCCGTCCCGCATCAAGGTTGTCATTATCTCCGGCTGAAACGAACCTTCGACCTCTCAACGCATTCTGTTCAGCGTGCGCGTCATGCCCTTTCAGTCGCACGCCTCTCCTTCCCCAAAAGTCACGTCGCGCAACACGCGCCATGAACAGACACCCTCCGTGAAGGACTGACGATGACACGCTATCTCTATCCGGCGCCGTCCCCGACCGAAATCACCCCCAGAGACATCTATTTCGGAAGGCGCGCCTTCCTGGCGGGGGCCGTCGGCCTGGCGGCAGCGGGTCAGGCAGGAACCCGTCAGGCAAGTGCAGCGACCCTGGACGCAAGGCCCGGACCGTTCGGAACGTCGGAACCGCTGACGCCCCGCGAAGACGTCACGCATTACAACAACTTCTACGAGTTCGGCCTGGACAAGGGCGATCCCGCGCGGCTGTCTGACAGTTTCCGCCCGAGACCATGGACGCTGCGCATCGACGGAGCCGTTGCCAGGCCCCTCACGATCGACCTCGACACCCTCATGAAAGATCATGCCATAGAAAGCCGTGTCTATCGCATGCGCTGCGTCGAGGCATGGTCCATGGTCATTCCCTGGGACGGCATTCCTCTGGCGGATATCCTGCGACTCGCCGATATCCAGTCATCGGCAAAATATGTGGCCTTTCGTTCGGTTCTGCGCCCGGAAGAAATGCCTGGCCAGCGTGGCGGCGCGGGATCGATCGACTGGCCCTATGTCGAAGGGCTGCGGCTGGACGAAGCGATGCACCCTCTCACGCTCCTCGCCGTTGGCTTGTATGGCGAGACTCTGCCCAACCAGAACGGCGCACCGCTGCGGCTGGTCGTACCCTGGAAATACGGCTTCAAAGGCATCAAATCCATCACGAGGATTTCGCTCGTCGAGCGCATGCCGCCGACAACGTGGAATCGTCTCGCCCCTGACGAATACGGCTTCTACGCCAACGTCAACCCGGGGGTCGATCATCCCCGCTGGAGCCAGGCCAGCGAGCGTGTCATCGGCAGTGGGGGCTTTTTCGGCGAAAGACGTCAGGACACACGCATGTTCAACGGCTATGGCGAGCAGGTCGCCCAGCTCTATCAGGGCATGGATCTCCGCAGGAACTACTGAACGTTCATGACCCGACAACCCGATCAATCCGCAACCAGGTCTCACTCAAGGCTACTCCTCCGACGGTTCGTCCGACCGCTGCTTTATGTGCTGGGGTTGGTTCCCGCCCTGTGGGCATTCTGGCTGGGCAGCCGCAATCAGCTCGGCCCCGATCCCGTCCGCACGTTCGAACATATTCTCGGTCTGTGGGCGTTCCGCTTCCTGCTCGCATCTCTGGCCATCACGCCGCTCCGCGTGTTTCTGCGGATCAACCTCATCAGCTACCGTCGCATGCTGTCGCACGCCTCTCCTTCCCCAAAAGTCACGTCGCGCAACACGCGCCATGAACAGACACCCTCCGTGAAGGACTGACGATGACACGCTATCTCTATCCGGCGCCGTCCCCGACCGAAATCACCCCCAGAGACATCTATTTCGGAAGGCGCGCCTTCCTGGCGGGGGCCGTCGGCCTGGCGGCAGCGGGTCAGGCAGGAACCCGTCAGGCAAGTGCAGCGACCCTGGACGCAAGGCCCGGACCGTTCGGAACGTCGGAACCGCTGACGCCCCGCGAAGACGTCACGCATTACAACAACTTCTACGAGTTCGGCCTGGACAAGGGCGATCCCGCGCGGCTGTCTGACAGTTTCCGCCCGAGACCATGGACGCTGCGCATCGACGGAGCCGTTGCCAGGCCCCTCACGATCGACCTCGACACCCTCATGAAAGATCATGCCATAGAAAGCCGTGTCTATCGCATGCGCTGCGTCGAGGCATGGTCCATGGTCATTCCCTGGGACGGCATTCCTCTGGCGGATATCCTGCGACTCGCCGATATCCAGTCATCGGCAAAATATGTGGCCTTTCGTTCGGTTCTGCGCCCGGAAGAAATGCCTGGCCAGCGTGGCGGCGCGGGATCGATCGACTGGCCCTATGTCGAAGGGCTGCGGCTGGACGAAGCGATGCACCCTCTCACGCTCCTCGCCGTTGGCTTGTATGGCGAGACTCTGCCCAACCAGAACGGCGCACCGCTGCGGCTGGTCGTACCCTGGAAATACGGCTTCAAAGGCATCAAATCCATCACGAGGATTTCGCTCGTCGAGCGCATGCCGCCGACAACGTGGAATCGTCTCGCCCCTGACGAATACGGCTTCTACGCCAACGTCAACCCGGGGGTCGATCATCCCCGCTGGAGCCAGGCCAGCGAGCGTGTCATCGGCAGTGGGGGCTTTTTCGGCGAAAGACGTCAGGACACACGCATGTTCAACGGCTATGGCGAGCAGGTCGCCCAGCTCTATCAGGGCATGGATCTCCGCAGGAACTACTGAACGTTCATGACCCGACAACCCGATCAATCCGCAACCAGGTCTCACTCAAGGCTACTCCTCCGACGGTTCGTCCGACCGCTGCTTTATGTGCTGGGGTTGGTTCCCGCCCTGTGGGCATTCTGGCTGGGCAGCCGCAATCAGCTCGGCCCCGATCCCGTCCGCACGTTCGAACATATTCTCGGTCTGTGGGCGTTCCGCTTCCTGCTCGCATCTCTGGCCATCACGCCGCTCCGCGTGTTTCTGCGGATCAACCTCATCAGCTACCGTCGCATGCTGGGGCTGCTGGCATTCACCTATGCCGCGATGCACGTGCTGGCATATGTGGCGCTTGATCTGAGATTCGACTTCGCCATCCTCTACGGCGACCTCACGCGACGGCCCTTCCTGATTTTCGGCATGACGGCCTTTCTCTGCCTGCTGCCGCTGGCCGTGACCTCGAACAGGTTTTCGATCCGCAGGCTTGGTCGCCACTGGCGGCGTCTCCATCGCCTCGTCTATCTCGCTCTGATCGCGGCCTCCGTGCATTTTCTGATGGCCTTCAAGACCTGGCATACAGACGCGCTGATCTATGTGGCGCTCGGAATTTCACTCCTCGCGATCCGTCTCGTCACAAGCGCATGGTCGCATCTTTTCAAAACCGCGCGGACGTAGAAACCGGGAGCGTTCATAACGCCATTACAAAAAAAGCCCCACGAACAATCGCGGGGCTTCGGAAGTCGATGCCGCCCGTCAGGCGCGACCGGGTCATACCCTTACTTCGCGGCGGCCTTTTCGGTGATCTTGTAGGTCAGCACCACGTGATTGTCATGGTTCGGCTGCTCGGCTGCGGGTTCGATCATGACAGGGATATTCTTCTTGGCGTAAAGCGCCTGAATGGCCTTTTCGTCAGCCGTGACCGCCTCGGTCGAAACCTGGGCTCCCGGTCGCAAAGTCGTGGCCGCTTCGAGATCTGCCGCGCTGATCGTCGTATTACCCGTGAAATTCACCTTGTCGAGAACGAATGGCTGCTGTGTCGGCGCGGCCGTGGCTGCCTGCTCCTCGATGGTGATGAAGAGATGCACGGCCTTGCCCGCGAAACGCTCTTTTTCGCCGAACCTCGCACCGACATTTTTCGTACGGTACAGTTCTATGATCTTCTGGATACCATCGTTGATCTGAGCCCGTGTCACCGTGTCATTCAGATGGAACGGCAGGACGGCCATGATTTCGTCCGTCGAGACCTTCTGGTTTCCCGTAATTTTCAGGATCTTGAGCGTCAGCGGCGTATTGTCGCCAGGTCCCGCGGCCGCGTGAGCGGAAGGCGCAAGCGACAGGCCGGTCACAGCCGGAAGGCCAACAGCCGCCACGGCCAGCGACAGCGCTACCGTCCGGCTCAAACGAGAAAATACACGCATCAGGAACATACTCCGATCAGATGACACGAAAAAGATACCGTGCCCATTCGGTACCTATTCGCGTCAAAGATCAATTCGTCCCGACATTTTTCTGCACGACCTCACGAAACTTCGTATGCTGCCGA
Organism: Brytella acorum; assembly: GCF_029309905.1. Taxonomy (GTDB): domain Bacteria; phylum Pseudomonadota; class Alphaproteobacteria; order Acetobacterales; family Acetobacteraceae; genus Brytella; species Brytella acorum. Next base: position 549,156 of record NZ_JARBJP010000001.1, on the reverse strand, counting down.
TCCCATTTGCGCGCCAATGGCAGCAGGGCGGCGGATAGCGCGGTCGCCACGAGAAGGGCAAGCGCCAGATCGCGCAGCAGCGGAACATATTGGGCCGGTCCCTGCACAGCCGCCGCGCCTTCGGCCGGTGTCGCGATATTGGCCAGCACGCTGCCCGCATACATGGCCAGCGCCCAGAGCAGATAAAGCGAACCCATCATGAAGCCGCTCAGGCGATAGGGAACGTAGCGCGCGATGATGGCCAGCCCCAGCCCCATCGTCAGCACTTCGGCGAGCGATGCGAAACCATAGCCGACAACCATGACCCAGGCCGATACCAGCCCGTGAGCGGCGGCAGCCGTCAGCCACCAGATCAAGAAGGCGAGCGTCCCCACGCCAAAGCCGATCGTGATTTTATGAGCCAGCGAGAGATACACGTCGTCTCGCGCCAGTCGCCGATAAAGCAGGGCGAGCACCGGGCTCGCCGCCATGATCCACAGAGGATCGAGGGCCTGAAACTGCCCTGCGCTCATCGTAAAGAGCGTCATGCCGCCGACGCGGAAATGGCCATCCACGGCCCGTAGGGCGAAAAGGGTCAGGGAGGTGAGCTGCTGCTGGTAAAACAGCGTGTACACCATGGTTTCCGCGCACAGGAAATAGGCAAGACGAAGCCCCGGCCGCTCTTCGGGCGCCGATTGACCGTAGAGCAGTCCCCAGACCAGGACGATCGCCGCCGCCGCGCACCATATGCCGATACTCGCGAGCCTTTCACTCCGGAGCACGACCAAAGCCACCAGAACCGCCACGACAGCGCCAGCAGCGACGATCAGAACGGCATGCGGACGCGCCGGAGACTGATCGAGCCCTCCTCCGACATGATTTATCCACCGCGCCCGCAAGAAGTAATAGACCAGCCCCAGAACCAGCCCGACGGCACAGGTCAGAAACGCGACAGGCGCGCCATATCGGTCCTGCAGCCAGGGGACGAGCAGCATGGAGACGGTCGAACCGACATTGACCGCCATGTAGTAGATCGTAAACGCCGCATCGAGTTCAGCGTCATCGCCTTCGTAGATGCGGCGAACGAGGTTGCCGGCATTCGGCTTGAACAGCGCATTGCCCGTCGAAATCAGCGCCATGCCACCATAAAGCAGCGAAGGGTGGCGCGCTGCCATTCCAAGAACCATATAGCCGCCAGCGAGAATGAAGGCTCCGATCAGCATGCAGCGTCGGGCTCCCAGAAGGCGATCCCCCGCGAGACCGCCAAGTGCCGGGTAGACATAGGTCAGCGCCGAGAACGCACCGATCATGAGATTGGCGTCGCGGTCGTGCAGGCCGAGATGCTCGACCATATACAGCAGCAGGATCGCCTGCATGCCGTAAAACCCGAAGCGCTCCCATAATTCAATGGCGAGGACGACCGTGAAAGATTGCCGTCTGGTCGGGAGAGCGGCTGGCGCAACGTCAGAGTTCATGCGGGTTCCGTGCCGGGATGTTACGAGAGCGCGTCTCCTAACATGAAACCGTCGAGAACCGTCAGGGGGCGCATGTCACTGAACGATCTCCACGCCTGTCACCGGAGCTTTACTGAGCCCAGGACCAAACGCCAGAAAGCTCGAGCGCCCTGTAACTCAGAAGCGCGAGAGCACAGATACTCAAGATCGCCGTCACGACCCCGAGGACTTCACGTGAAAAAAACATCCGCCAACCGGATGATGCCGCCTGTGTGGGCAATCAGGCCTCCTGCGGGGTCGCGCCCGCTTCCTGTTTGACGAGGAACGCTTCCAGCGCCGGATCGACCTTACCAATTTCGATGCGCAGCCTGACGTAGAGATCACCAGCCTTCTGGCCGCCATGCTCCGCGATACCCCGTCCTCCAAGCCGCAAGGTCGTGCCGGCGTCGGAGTGAGGCGGAACCTTCATGGTCACAGGCCCTTTCGGCGTCGGCACGGTAATCTTGCCGCCCAAAATGGCTGTGCGGAAGTTGACGGCGAGTTCAGAGCGCAGGTTGCGGCCGTCACGGGTGTAGATCGTGCTGGGCGCGACCTGCACGGTGATCAGCGCATCGCCGTTCGGTCCGGCTTCGCCGTCCTTCGTCGCCCGACGTCCCGGACCGCCCTTACCCGCGAGGCGCAGCGTCTGCCCGTCTTCGATTCCGGGCGGGATGCGGACTTCAATCGTTCCGGCCTCAGGCAGGGTGACCCGCTGGGTGCCTCCCAGAACCGCGTCCTCAAAGGAAACCTGGAGACTGTAGGAACGGTCCGCGCCCCGGGTCGAGCGTCGCCGACCATTGCCCGCCGCGCCGCCGAACCCGCCACCGAACATATCGAAGAACGAACCAAGATCTTCCTGGGAAAACTCACCGCCTCCAAAACCACTGAAGCCGCCGCCGGGCTGACCACCGTGGCCGCCGCCAAAAGGCGCGCGCTCGTTGCCATCGGCGTCTATTTCACCGTTGTCAAAGCGGGCGCGTTTCTCTTTGTCGCCAAGGATATTATAGGCGGCACTGACAGCTTTGAATTTTTCTTCAGCACTTTTATTGTCCGGATTATGGTCCGGATGGTAATCTTTGGCCAGTTTGCGGTAGGCGCTGCGAATTTCCTTGTCGGTCGCAGCGCGCGTCAAACCGAGCGCAGCATAAGGATCACTCACGCGCAGCTCCCTTTCCTGTCGTTGTCACGATCATACATCATAACCACCAATGTCGGGAGCGTAATGGCGCGAATCAAGCGTCTCAGCGTGAGAAAGCCTTTGCCAGGATGGTTTGCTTGGCAGCGTCGATCGGCAGGCTGGTATCCCGCAGAGCCACACCCTGCCAACCCGCGCCCATGGCAATATAGACATTGACCGCGTCATGCAGAAGCTCGGTCCGGGCGGAAGCCTCACGATCCTGGGCGTTGAGCATCGTGCGCTGGGTCGTCAGCACATTGAGATAATCCGTCAGGCCCGCGCCATAGAGACGCCGGGCCCGATCCGCGGCCAGTTCGCTCTCACCCGAAGCCTTATGCAGTTGCCGCACGTAATTCTCGTCATCCTGCCAGGCGGCCATGGAATCTTCGACTTCACGAAATGCGTTCAGGACCGTGCGCCTGTAGTTCAGACGACTGGCTTCGGCATGCGCGCGCGCCTCGACGACCTGGGATGTGAAACGACCGCCATGCATAATGGGCAACGTCGCCATCATCATGAACGACCAGCTCATCGCGTTCACCTGAAAGGCCTGGTACATGGCCGACGCGTTCGGGTTGAAGTTCAGCGGGATCGAGAAATGCGGGTAAAGCTGAGCGACAGCCACGCCGATGCGGGCCGTGCTTTCCGCGTATTCCCGCTCGGCCTGACGAATGTCGGGGCGGTTGGCAATGACGATGGATGGCAGCACGGCAGGGAAACGAGGCAGATCCGGCAGGCGAACGTCCCCCTTCGGATCGCGAGGCACCTCCTCCAGCTCGGTCTTGAGCGCTCCCGGCATGTCGCCCAGAAGCACCCCGATCGCGTGCGAAATCTTGCTGACCTGCGTACGCAGCGGCTCCAGAGCCGCCAGTTCGCTATCGCGTTCGCTCTGCGCCTGCGCCGTCTGCAAGGTGTTGCCGATGCCTTCAAGGAAAAGCCGCTGGGTCATGGCGACTTCGTTTTCGGCGTTGTGAACATTGGCTTCCGCGATGGCGAGACGCAGTTGTACGCCACGCAGCGCCATGTAGTCTCCGGCGAGTTCCGACAATAACGTCACGAGGATCGTGCGCCGTCCTTCGACGGTGGCGTCGATTTCCCGCTCACTCGCCTCGACCTCACGCCGGATCCGGCCAAACGCGTCGATCTCCCAGCTTGCCTGGGCGCCGTAGGTCAGGATGGAGGCGCCGGGCCGGTTGGCCGGATTGCCCGGGCGCAACGGCCAGTTATCGACATTCAGCGAGTAACGCCCGTCACCGCCACCGGCATTGGCATCCATCTGCGGATACCATGCCGATGCCGCTTCTTCACGCACCGCGCGCTCGGCGATGATGCGCTGATCCGCGATCAGCAGATCGTAATTGCCCTTGATGGCTTCCGCAACGAGCCTGTTCAGCAGCGGGTCGTGGAACTGGGCCCACCACTCGCGCATCTCGGCTTCCGTACGCAAAATTTCCTCCGCCGTCGCCGGATGCGGCGTCTCGGTAAAGGCGTCGGGCAGCTTCATGCGGTCCGGATGATAGGTCGGCCCGACCGTGCAGCCCGCCAGAAGACCCGTGGCCAGAAGAAGCGTAGAGATCCGCCTGGAAACTCTTCGTATGCTCGGTGCAGACCCCATGATCAGAGACGCCATCGGTCAGAGGTGATTCTGGAGCCAGGTCGTCAGGCGTCCGCGCTGACCCTGGGCCGGGGCGCCGACAGTCACCGTGCAGGTCATGCCCGCAGCCAGGATGACGTCAGGCGGCAGTCGGTCGATATGCAGCCGGACCGGAATACGCTGCGCCAGACGCACCCATGTGAAGATCGGGTTGACGTCCTGCAGGCCGAGCTTGTCGCCGACGCCATTCTGGTCGTTGATGCCGCGCGCGATCGAAATCACATGGGCCGGGAGAATCTGCCGGTAGCCCATCAGCTTGATGCGGGCCACGTCGCCGACATGGATGCCCCACATCTTCGTTTCCTCGAAGTAGCCATAGACCCAGAAGCTGTTGGAATCGATGACCGCCATACGAGCCTCGCCGGCATGGGCATAATCACCCACGCGCAGATTGAGGTTGGTGACGTAACCTTCGACCGGCGAATAGACGATCGAGCGCTGCAGGTTCAGCTTGGCGACATCGAGCGCCGCTTTCGCCGCGTTCACGGCGTCGACCTGCGTCTCCACGTTCGAATTGTAGATTTCCTGTTCTTCCGCCGACACGATGCCATTCAGGCCCATGCGGCGGCGCGCGTCGTTACGACGCAGCTTGAGGTCTTCCTCGGTGCTCGCGAGACGGGCCTCGGCTTCGCGGATCGCCAGACGGAAGCGCAACGGATCGACGACGAAGAGCGGATCGCCGCGATGGACGAAATCATTGTCGTGAACGGGCACGCTGACAACCGTGCCCGACACTTCGGGCGCGGCATCGACGACGTAGACACGCACGCGACCGTCGCGCGTCCATGGCGCGATCATGTAGGTTTCCCACAGGGTATAACCGAGAAGGACGGCGATCCCGACAACAGCCAGTGTCAGAACAATCCGGATCAGCGTGCGGGTCAGAAGCACGGAAGCGACCTCCAGCCTATGGAATTCGTGATGTTGAAGGAAACGCGATTCCGGATATCAGCGAACGACACGACGGAACGGTTGGTGGAAGCCGCACTGAAGCAGTCCGAAAAAAGCGGACGGAAAGCAACGGTCATGCTCTCGACGCCATCATACATAGAGAATCAACAGGCAGAGGACGCTGACATACAACGCCACTTCAAACAGCGCGACATGCCAGAACCATTCGATCGCCCCGGTACGCCAGAAGAGAAAGCGCAGCAGCAGGGTCGCGGGAATGGCCGCTATGGCATAGACGACGATCGGAGCGATCAGAACGCCGAACAAATTGAATTCGCTCAGCATGCCTGCCCCTCTTCATCAGCGACATCCGATCCATGGGCGACTGTCATAAAAACAGTTTCGCGGGGCATGTCGGTTTCTGGGGGCGAGTTGCTCTGCATGTCCTTTCCGGATCGATCGTCGACGATTCAGGACTTGAAGCGCCTGTCGACTGTCATAGGCTCTTAATGCAAGCGCTCCTGCGTGACCAGTCACGCAGGAGCGCTTTTACCACGCTTAATTTTAAAGATTAGCTTACCGGCGGGTGAAAATATTGCGAAGTCCGCCCGCAGCCTTCTTTCCGGCGAAACGCCCAAGCGGGCCGAGCAGAATGCCGGTCAGCGTCGAAAACGCGAGAGCCTGCTTGAATTCCGCGAACTTCCGGTCACGACGGACGCGCGCTTCAAATTCCATCACATCGGGAACATGGCGTGCCGCCAGCAGACCGAAGATGATCACAAGCAGGACATCGATTCCAAGCACGACACTCGCAGCGCCCAGCGCGGAAAAATGGAAAATATCCAACGCGAACGCCCACATGAAACCATGCAGGGATATCAACGCGAAAAGACCGAATATGGCGGCGATGACACCGTAGGCGACCCGCCGGGCAATGCGCAGCGCCTGCCGCTGCATGACCTGCCCTTGCGCTTCAAGCGTTTCCTGTCCGAGTTCCAAGACCTTCATAACCGGTGCAAACCCTTATCCTGCGGGCGACCGGTGACCTGTCCTCAAAAAAGGACAGGTCCTCGTGGCGGCCCGATTGTTGCTCGTCGGGACCGCACACTACACGTCTAGTGTGTTATTTGGACAGCCGACCGGCGATAAAACCCACGAGACTGGAAATCAGAATCGCGGCGATCGGCTGCGAGCGGACTTTCGTCGAGACATTCTTGACCTGCTTGTCGCTGATCTCTTTCGCCGTCGCGACAGCGTAGTCGGCTCGATCTGCCGCATCAAGCAGCGCCGGGTTGATGTGATGGCTCAGAAGCTGCTCAATCTGCGAACGCAGCGTGTCGAGTTGTTCCTGTGTCGACTTGGTCGCGCTATCCACCGTCTTTCTGATCTCGTGACTCATTTTATTTTCTCCATTGGCGGCCAGACGCCGCTTCTGTTTCAATACTTCATCAACGCCAAGCTGACCATCGAGGTTCCATGGCCGCCGCGCCGCTACTCCAACTCTCGTCCCTCATGATCGCGAATCGCGGCCCTGATGTCAGTCTGCTTGTCAGACGGGGCGAACATGTCGCCCTCTTCGGAGATGATGGGGCCTATCTCTCGCGACTGCTGGACGTCATCAGCGGGCACGCGACGCCTCTGCTCGGTCGTGTCACGATGGACGGAAGCGACGTGACGGCCATGCCCGCCGAACGGAGGCGTATCGGTCTGCTGGGCTCCCGTGACCCTTTGTTTTCACATATGACAGTTCATGAGAACGTTGCTTTCCCCCTGCGTGTCCGGCGCGCCTCTCGTTCCGAAGTGGCCGCGATGTCGCAGCGCATGCTGGCCATGGTGCGCATGGAGGCCGCCGCGCTCAAAAAGCCCGCCCAACTGAGCGTCGAGGAAGCTTTCCGCGCCCGTCTGGCGCGACTGCTCGCCTATGCGCCGGACCTGCTCCTTTTCGACGATCCGCTTCATGCTCTGGATGCAGGAGGGCGCCGTCGGGTAGCGGCCCTGATTGGCACCCTGACCCGCGCGCTCGATCTCACCTCGATCAGCACGACCTGCGAACGCGGCGAGGCGCTTCTGCTCGGCAGCCGGATCGCCGTGATGGAAGGGGGGCGCGTCCTGCAATGCGACAGGGCCGACATTCTTCTCGACCGACCGACGGCAGCCGGCGTCGCCGTCCGGTTTGGAGAAGCGAACCGCCTGACCGGGCATGTGGTCGACATCCAGGACGATATCGCCCGCATTCGCCTGTCAGCGGGCGCGGACGTCGAGGCCGTGGGCTCCGAAACTCTCGAGGCAAACTCGCCATGTGTCGTTTGCATACGACCGGACCGGATCGCACCGCATTTCGGAACGGCTTTCGTCGCGGATCCCGATGAGGATGTCCCCCTCACCGCGACGTTGCAGGACATCATCCATATGGGCGATCATATCCGCATGCGCGTGCGCCTGGCAGACGGAACAGACATGGAGCTCCGCCGCCCTCCCATGCAGAATTTGCGCGCCCTGTCGCAAGGCGCTCGCCTCCAGCTGGCGTGGCCAGCCGCGCAGGCCGTGGCGTTCCCGCTGGATTAACGGTATAGCTGCCGAGATGTCGCGGCCCATCCCCCATCAGCACAGAACAGGACCGCTCCCCCGGCTCCCGCTGAAAACCTCCAAACGCAAGCGTCGGGCTGTCGCGGCGTCGCTGGTTCTTCTTGGCCTGAGCATCGCAGGGATCCACAATACGATGCATGGGGGACATGCCACTTCGTATCGAGGACATGCGCGCCACATCAACAGATCCCATGTTGCCGGATCGTCAAAGGCGCAGACACGCGAACCTGTTTTGGCGGTCCTGGCTCAAGTCATCGAAGCCAATGCGCTCGCTACCCCCGACCAGCCCTTCGTTCTGAAAGATTGGGACGGTCAGCTCGAGACGTTGCGCCGCAAAAACCAGCTTCGTCGCCCTGAATGGTCGGCCGTGATGCTTGATGACCAGACACTTCGCGTGGCCTGTCGGGATGGCCTCGTCCTGCCGCTACCGGCCCCCGCCAGCGGCACACCCGATCAGACGGAGTCCTCGTGCGGCATCGATGGCGGCCACATAAGTACGGTGTTGGCATGGGATACGGCGCGTCTGTCGGCGGGCTTCGTACCCGACTGGAGTACATTGTGGGATATCGCGCGCCATCCAGGCAAACGGGGGCTGCGTATGGATCCGCGCACGACTCTCGAAATCGCTTTACTTGCCGACGGCGTCGCTCCCGAAGCCGTTTACACAACGCTGTCCACCCCGGATGGCGTTGACCGGGCCTTTCGGAAGCTCGACCAGCTTCGCCCCTATATTGTGTGGTGGCGTACGCCAGACGATGCCGCCCGCATCATGCTGACCGGCGCGGCTCTCATCACCAGCGCACCAGCCGATTCCGTAACAGTGGCACAGCGCAAATCCGCTTTCTCCCCCCGCTGGTCACAAACTTTGCGTCAGAATATCTCATGGGCCATTCCCCAGAATGTACCGGCGGACATCGCAGCTCCGGTCGTCAGCATGCTTCGCGAACTGCGCCCTCATCACGATGAGCCCCATGATCCGGGCATAGCCGAAACCCATGCGCTGACCATGGATGATGCTTTCTGGAGCGTTAACGGAGATGCGCTGCAAAAGCGGTTTCAAGCCTGGATCAACGCTCCGGGATGATTGTTCTGCAACATCTGATCTGGTGTTATGGCGGAATAGTCTGCATGAGCCTGGTGGCATTAGGCATGAATGCGCTTGGATGGAAAAGCGCGTTGCGTAACCTCACGCTGCTTCTGCTCCTTCCCGGCCTTGCCCTTGCGATCTGGTTTTCCCAGATGTTGCCCCTCACCCCCCTGCTCTCCTTTCTTCAGGGAGCGAGCATCGCGCCCGCGGTTCTGCTTCCCTTCGGCGCAAGGGCGCTCCGCATTCAACCTGATCTCGCCCGCACCGCCGCTGGCCTTGGTGCCACGCGCTCCCAACGTTTCAGGACCTTGTGGTTGCCCTTGCTCGGATGGCCTCTTGCCAGCACAATCGCTCTCGCAATCCTGATCAGCCTCTCCTGTGCATGGCGCTTATGATGCCATCCGACGCGCATGCCTCCCTTGCATCTCGGGCTGATGCCCCGCACATCACAGCCGATGACTGAAACGCCCTTCTGGAAAACAAAGACGCTCGGCGAAATGACACGGGCGGAATGGGAATCCCTATGTGACGGCTGCGGAAGATGCTGTCTGCACAAGCTTCGCGACGAAGACAACGAAGCGCTCCATTATACGAACGTCGCGTGTCGGCTGCTCGACATACAAACATGCCAGTGTACGGATTATCCTGGACGATTTCGCAAGGTGCCCGACTGCGTATCTCTCACACCTGAACTGCTTTCGGAGATAGACTGGTTACCCGTGAGCTGCGCTTACGTTCTTTTACGCGACGGTCACGATCTGCCAGAATGGCATCCTCTGATTTCGGGAACCACGGAAAGCGTGCACACATCAGGCGCCTCGGCTGGAGGCCGCATCATCAGCGAACGTCGTGCGGGCAATCTCGAAAATTATGTCGTAGACTGGCCGAACTCCTGGCCGACACCCGCGATAAACGCGCCGTCCCCTGGGAAAAGACCGAAAACGCACATACGCCGGAAACCGTGAACCCGTTCAGACAGGGTGTCGAACCACCATTCAAACTCCGCTGGCGGCGCTCCACGCGCGCGCGCCGTCTCTCTTTGAAGGTCGACGGCGCGCGACAGGAAGTCCTGATTACGCTGCCGGAAGGCGCAACACAGCAAACGGCGCTCGTCTGGCTCGAAAAAAACAAAGACTGGGTACATCGAGCCCTCGCGAAACAAATCCCCGCAACGCCCCTTGGCGACGGCTCCACAATCCCCTTCGAGGACGTGGAACTGACCGTCCGCCATGCCCCGGACGCCCGGCGAGGCACCTGGCGTGAAGACAAGATCCTTTATGTCAGCGGGGAGGTCGAGTTTCTCCCACGCCGCGTCATGGTGTTTATGCATCAGGAGGCTCAAACCCGCCTTCCCACCGCCGTTCGACGATGGGCGGCCATCATGAAGCTGGCTCCCAGACAGATTGCTCTTCGTGATGTGCGTTCTCGCTGGGGGAGTTGCTCGCATCAAGGTCGTGTCATGCTGAACTGGCGTCTGCTCATGGTGCCCATCGCGATGCGGGACTACGTGATCGTCCACGAACTCGCGCATCTGGTTCACCTCAACCATAGCCCCGCATTCTGGCAGGTAGTCGACCGTTATTATCCCGATCGCGCCGAGGCCGAGAACTGGCTCAAAGTTCACGGCAGTCGGATACTGAGTATTGGGCGCCCTTGAGAAGCAAAAATTGTTGCCGTCGTGAACCTCTATTACGTCCAAAAGATACGAGCCGGGGATTTTCCTTTCCAGACACGAATGGTAGACGACGCTTCGTGCGAGCTTGGCGGAATGGTAGACGCACGAGACTTAAAATCTCGAGTCCGCAAGGGCGTGCGGGTTCGAGTCCCGCAGCTCGCACCACGTAAATAATTGATTTCATTGACGATGTGTTGAGGTGATCCGTCATGTGCGGGTTTTCTCCCGTAGCCCTTCTCCAAAATCGGAGAAGAATCATGCTTGCCCTCGTCGGCACTCGGTATCACTTCCGTCGCGCCATCCTCGCCGAGTTCGCACGCTTCTCCAGCCCCATGGAGGCCTATGAAAACATCTTAGAGGGCTACAAGGAGGTGCTGGAAACAGTGGAGCGCATCAGACACAACGAGGTCATAGCGCATTATGAAAATGTTCGGCGGCTCAGCACGAGCATTAATGAGGTGATTGCTGTGTCCACCTCTTTTCAGGACAAACTCCTGACGAGCCTTCGCAAGGCTGCTACGGTCGCGATTGTCCGTGATGCCGAGAAGAGGACTTTAGAGAAAGAGGTCGGTCACCTCCACGAGACGCTCCTGCATATGGGCGTTGTGCCATGCCTGGAGTGTACGGTTACTTTGGAGATCTACCCGCCGTGACCATCGTCGCGGCCTATACAGGCATGCATCCGGCCGAAATCGCGACACTGTAAAACGAAGATATCCATGAGATTGATGGCATTCCTTGCCTTCTGGCCCGTCCCTGCCCCGAGGACGCATGGAAGTCTTCACATATCCGCGTCAGAATGCCGCACGCTACGGCTACGCCGACATCACGTCTTTGTCCGGGAAAATCGTGAAACGGCTTATCGCTTGTCTACTCCTGCTTGGTGCTCTGTCACGATCCACCCACGCGCAGGATGGTGTAGCCACCTGCCGGCGCGGCATGCGCCCCTAGGGCCTGTCGGGTCTCGAAAGACTGGCAAGACTGCGTGACTCATTGTGATGAGCAGAATGCAGTCTGTATTTTCCGATGAAGCGTGATTGGTTCGGGAATCTCTGGACGTCGTGGCACATCCGTCGTCCGTTGAGCGACGCATACATTGCAAACGGCTGCAGTCTTATCGTCACGCATTTCGTGCGAAAACATCGCCTCTGTTCATGGCGTCGTCAGCGTGCTCTCCACAAGAGTCGTCTTTTTCCGGTCGATCGTCCACAGATGGTTGTCGGATATCGCATCCCAGTCGAACGCCTGTCCATGCGTCGGAAGTGTGTAGGTACCGACATGAACGAGGCGACCGCCCGCCTCCGGGAGAGTCAGGACATAGAGTTCAGGCGCATCATGCCCGGTCACGTAGAGACGTCCATCTTTGCCCCAATGCCCGCCTGACGCACTGTGATGACCAAAGCTTTGGAGAACGTCTTCGGGGAACAACCATTGCTGTAGCGGGATGAAATGCGAATCCATCCGCACAAGCAGTGTGGAGCGATGGTCGCGCGGCGGTTCACCGCCGTCACCGTCATAATTTGCAAAACACGTCCACCAGCTTCCGTCATGCCAGTCGACCCATGTCAGCGATCCGCGTCCAGGACCGAAGCTATGGCTGCGGAGGTGGCGCATGGTCTTCGTGTCGAACCATTCGACCGAACTCCACATCGGCACATTCGGGTAGTTCGACATCGCGCAGACCAGTTCGGTCCCGTGTGTTTCGCAACTGTTGATATGAATAAAGACAGCGGGGTCGCCCGACCATAATCCGACGCGTTCGCCGGTCTTGCGGTCATATTTGCCGATCGTACTGTTTTCAATCGCGTAAAGAAACTGGGGGTCGTTGGCGACACCCTGTGTCGCCTCATGCGCGGATATGACGCGCACGATCTTTGCGTCACCCAGTGTCGGAGACGCGGCTCGGCAAAGTGCAGGTGCGAGGACGGGCGCCGCAAGCATGAGCGCAAAAAGCGAGTAAAAAAACGTTTTCATAAAATCAGAAATCCGGCTGGAAGCGGAGGCCGAACCAGACGCTACGTCCGGCGGGATGACTGTCCTGAATCAAATCCTGATGGGGGCCCATGCGGGTCTCAAAACCCGCGTCGGTCAGGTTCTGGACCTGCCCGGTCGCGGAAAGCCATTTGAAGAAGCGGTAGCTGACTTGAAGATCAAGCTGGCCGCGTTCCTGAAACCACATGTCCTGCCAGCTTGCCGTTCCAGATGTGGAGTAGAGCGATTTTCCGATCCGGTTATAAGCGACACGGGCCTCGAGGCGCTTGTCGGCATAGAATAGCGAGGCATTGTAGATGTGTGACGGCTGGTTCGAGAGACCGTTCACCCTGCGCTGCGAGCCATCGTCCATGGCTTCTTCATAGAAACCCTGAAGGAAGGTCGCGTTGAAGGAAATGCCGAAGTTTTTCAGAATACCGGGCAGAAAGCCAAAGCGCTGACGCATGAGTTGCATCTCGACGCCACGCAGACCCGCGCCCGAAGCATTGAGCGGTTCGGAGATAACCGCCGCGTAATTGGCCCCGTCCATCATGACGCTTCCATACGACGTACGGGTATAAATTTCGTCGTGAATATCTTTGTAGAAGATCCCCACGGTCAACATCGTGTCCTTCTGGGGATACCATTCGTATGAAAGGTCGTAATTCCAGGAATGACGCGGCTTGAGGTTCGGGTTCCCTTGGGAAATATTGACCGTGGCACCGTCGAACGTGGTGCTCGTCGCCGCGCCGTAATCGCCGTAATTCGGACGACCGACGGTTTCCGTGAAAGCTGCGCGCAGCTTCATTTTGGGAGATATGTTGAAGGAGGCAAGAACGGATGGGAGAAGATAATCGTAACCGGCATCCCGCGCCTGGAATTCGTAATCGGTCGTGCTGCCATTCGTCACACCGTTAAAGTTGCCGATGTCGGCACGCGTGTGATCCCACCGAAAACCACCCTGAAGCGAGACGTAACGATTGTGCCAGCCAGTCTGAAAGTAAGCGGCGGTAATCGACTCCTGGAGGTGATAGTAAGCGGGTTTTGTCGTCGAGAGCGTGTTGGTCGACTTGAAGAGAGACTTGTTGTTCAGAAGCTTGTCCAGTGATTTCTGATAATCAAGCGTAAAATACTTCAGCCCTGGGGCGGATTCCATCGTCAGGATCTTGCTTGCGGTGACCTGGTCCATATTCCCGATTTCCGCGGCCGTCGCAGCATTTTTGGGAATCCACTGATTGTAGGTTTCACTGTTGTCGACATGCGTCATCGTCTGGGTGACGCCCGCATTCAGCCAGAAGCCATGTCCGACATCCCACCGCCAGTCACCCCGGAGAAACCGAACGTCATTTTTAACGCGGAAGTCGTAAAATCTCCAGTAACGAGGATTATAGTTGTCGGCGTCGTTGGCTGAAGAGAGGTCGTTCAGAGAGATGACCGGGGCCCCGTTGTTTATGAAATAGTTATACCCATAAGCGGCCTGGTTTGTTGTCTTGTTCGTATTTTCGTTCATCCCGGTATTGTACTTGATCATGGTCCGAGCGCTGTCGTCCCAGGCAATGGAGTCCGACGCGAGAAAGTTCAGATGCATCCGATCGTTGATATCGTAATGGATCTTGCCATTGACGAACCATGTTCTCTGCGTCTCGGGTTGCTGAGTGATCCCGAACTGATACTGACCCGTCGTCACCGAACCCGTGCCGGGAGATGCGCCTTGCGTCCACGTGCCCGCAGGCAGCGAGAGGGCTTCATTGCGTGTCTCTTCATCGCGCGTATGGAAATAGCCGCCGAAAACCGAGAGATCAAAGCGCTGCGACGGGCGATACTGGAATTTTCCGGTCAGGCTGTAGCGTCGATAAGCGTCATCGAAGGCATAATCCTGGGAACGGACTGGAACCGCGCTCCCCTTCGCAGCCTGCGCGTCGGTATTGGTCGGTGATCCTACAGACGTTCCCGATGCACTGTAGTAATTCCAGCCGTCGCCCGTTGAATCGCCGGGAAGGATCGCGTGAGAAGCGGAGTACAGCTCCTGATAGTTGCCGGAAAGAACGAAACCGAATTCCTTGTTCTTTCCGAACACACGCGTCAGGGCACCATCGACGCGCCAGTTTTCGTGCCTGGGCTGGACGACGCTGCCGGCAAGATTGTTCCAGCCGCCAAGAAGCTGGGTATCGAAACTATTGCCGTAGTCGAAAGCGCTTTTCGTCACCATGTTGACCTGGCCGCCCACGCCCTGCGGATCGTTATAGGCGTCGACGGTTTTGAGAACCTGAAGCTCGCCAAGCATTGACGACGGGATCAGATCGAGCCTTGCGCCGCGATAGGTATTGTTCGCGCTGGCGAGCTGGGCGCCGTCTATGGTGATGAGGTTGTAAGAGTTATTGAGACCACGGATTGTGATATTTTCAATGTTATTGTCGGAGCGATTGTCGTCCGTGCTCGGCATGACCGAAATACCGACGATACGGCGGGCCGCCTCGACAACGCTCAGGTCGGGTGCCGTGCGCATCTGGGCCGCGCTCAGCGTATCTATCATCTGGGACGAGTAGCGTTTGGTCGAAGTGTTGTCCCGGAGTCCTGTCACTTTGACGTTCTCGCTGACGGGCGCTTCACGTGCGAGCTTACGGACGGATGTTTTTTTGCCGTCAGGGGCCGTGGCTGCCTTGCGAAGACCGATGACAATCAGCCGATCATGAACCGAGGTGACCTCAAGCCCTGTACCGTCCAGAAGTTTGTCGAGGGCGGCTTGACTGCTCATGCTTCCCTGAACGGCATTTCCGATGATGGATTTGCGAACAGGATCGGCAAGAATGATCTGCATATTCGCCTGGCGACCGTATGCGACGATCGCGCGCGAGATCGGCATGCGGCCGATATTGAAAACGGTCGACTGCGCAAGCGCAGCCTGGGTTGCAAAGCCGCTTGCGAGACAGGTTGTCGAGAAAGCAAGAGCGGAAAACAATCGTGCACGATTGATAAAGCAAGACACAGCAGGTTCGATCCCCGTTCGGCTACGTTCGTTTAAACGATGTCAAAGATCGAAAAATCCGCCATTATGTCTGTATGAAGCTTTTATTGCGACGCGGCCTCACGGGGATGGTCACGATACGGTAATATTTTCCGCGGAAACACTCAGTCGTGTGGCAAATATCTCGCTGAGGACGCGCGCAAAGCCGACTGGATCGTTCTGGGTGAAAATGCCGCTGATTTTCCGATGCGCGCAGGAGGCATTGTTCAGGATGATCTTGCGGGCATTGTAGCGGTTCATCTGGTATACGGCATCCGCGACATCGACGGACTGGAACTCGAGCTTGCCCCGGCTCCATGCCGCGGCGCTCTCGATGTCATCATCGCACAAGGTTGTGACGGTTACGGTATTGAGCCGTGTTCGGATCCAGTCCCGGGCATGGAGGACGCGGTCCATCCGTTCGTGCGCACAGCGGCTCACGGCGCGCCCCTGCAGAACGAGAGCGTCGCTCTCGGTCCCGGTCGCGTGCGCGATCAGCCTGCTGGATGGCTGTAGTTCCACGAAGAGACCGTCCATGTTGACAGGGAGCGCAACACGAGCGGCTGTCAGGCTCATTCGTCCTGCGAGCAGGTCGAACGCAGGAGGACCGATGCGGCGGCGTACGCGCAGGGTGGCCCCCTGGTCGAGAATGATTTCGCCGCATTCCGGCTGCGAGAGACGCATGAGACCCGAGTCCGCATGATAGATCTCCGAGGCGTCCGCGAAGCGACGCGGGATCAGAGCGGCGCCCGCCATCCCGGCAGCCACGGCCCCGCGCAGGAACGCGCGCCTCGAAGGGGCGCGGGCCTGCGTAGGAACATGAATCGGCATGCCTCGCAGCGCGGCTACTCGACCTGCTGACATCCAGATGCTCTGCGCGCGCGCGAAGGCCCCGCGATGTCGAACGTCACTCCCGAGCCAGTGCTGAAGTGCGACGGCATCGGAGATATCCAGAGGGGCATTATCGAGGCGCGCGACCCAATCGAAGGCAATCGTATCAATCGAGCTCATGCTCGCGTCATCATGACTCAACGTACGTCGTAACCTTCTCCAGAGGGAAATAGCGTGCCTCCGGGACTATCGGTCGCTCGTCGGAGAACAGTCGGTTGAGCGCACGCAATCCACGGGCGACCTGCTTTTCGACGATGCTTTCCGAAATTCCAAGCCGTTCGGAAACCTGGCGTTGCGAGAGCCCTTCGAGCTTTCTCAGCAGCAGGACCTGACGGCAGCGTTCGGGAAGGTTCTGCACCATGCGATGAAGTCGTTCGAGTTCCTGCCGTGCTTCAATCGTGCGGTGAGCACAGGGAGCATCATCCACGACATCGTGGATTTCGAACTCGGTCAGGGCCGTGATGGAGACGACTTTTGCCCGACGGTACTGTTGCAAGACCACATTTCGGGCGATGCGAAAGAAATAGGCTCTGGGCGCCCTCACCGACGCAACCTCGACGTCGAGAAGAGCGGCGTAGCATTCCTGAATGACGTCGTCGGTGTCGATATCACGAAAGGCGCGCAGCCACCGGCGCACATCCGGCTCATGAGGCAGGATCTGCTGTGAAATCCAGACGATCCTGTCATCGCAATGAAAATCCAAGACTGACACCGCTCCAAAAAATTGACCTCATGGCAGACTGGGTAAGTCTGCCGCGGACCGAACCGGCTTTAGCGAGCCGGTAACGGCAGGAGGATGGGGGAGCGCGCGGCGGGCACTGTCCCGGCTGCGGAATCGTATCCGGGGCTCTCAGGGTCGGCGGGATTGGGTTGCCCGGCCGTCCGAGAGGGCAATGCACTCTCCCGCCACGCTCGGTAGACAAGGTCGCGCAGCATGGATGCGGCGGCCGCTGTGCGTTCGTATACCAGCTGGCGCGCCTGTTTGTTTTGCGGGTCTTTCAGCGCTCCTGACTGATCGAGCGCATAGACCGTTTCCACGTCACGATGCGACTGGGCGAGATACGCAAGAACGAGATCGAAGACGTCTCCATTCTGGTGTCCGATCGGGGTGAGATGCTGCTGTACGTCCTGCTCCGTCAGATTGATCATTTCGACATAATCGGACTCGAAGCGGCCGTGGACTTCATGATCGCGCGTGTAATTTCGCGGATTGGGACCGACCCAACCATCGTGATGGATCGTCACATGCAGCGGTTGCGATCCGTCCCCGACATAATGTCCCATCCACGCGACCATGAACGCGGTATCGATCTGAAGGGCCGAGGAATCGTGTCCCGCGGCCTCCTGCGCGCGAATCAAGCGCATGTCCGCGACGAGATGCTCATAGCCTTCGACCACGGCATAAGGCAGGGTGCCAGTCCAACGAACGTTCATTCTTTTCGCTTCGGGCGATCCGAGGCGTGCGAGCCGTTGATGCTCGTCATACAAAGCAAGAATGAACTCGATCCGCGAGCGGGGAATCGTTTTCAGAAAGGAGAACTGTTCACGAAACCAGCCATGATTGGGGTCTTCGGTCATCTTGGAAAACGGCTCGCTCGAGCCCCGCCAGCTATCCGGCACGCTGGCGGAGTCCGCGATGAGCGAGATCTGCCTTTTCAGATAGTTCGGACCGTCCTCCGGAAGAGCGTCGATCGCCGTTCGGTCGATGACGGAATGTGCCTTCTCTCCCCAGGCATAAACCTTGAGCGGGACGAGTGCGTAAGCGCTCAGTGCAACAGAAAATAGCAGTCTGAGTAACAGCACGGGAAGAGGATCCGATCGGACGGTTTGCGGAAAGGTCTTGTAAGAAGCGTTTGGCTCCGTGTGTGTGACGGTTTGATGATCGTTGCTCCGATCTCGCACATGCCGACAGCTATGAGACTGGCTTCGCTCCGTGAAATCCCGCCGGCGCGCCTGCGACAGCGCCGAGAAAGAGCGCGGCTCCGGTCGTGACATATGATAGTCTGGACTACTGGCGGTCTCGCGTCGTGTTACAGAATATTTTCACGACACGAGAGAAAACCGACGCAACAAGAAAATATATGGGATATTTTGAATTCGATCAGAAGTGCGCGCCAAGCTGAAGCTGGAACGCGCGTCCGAGCATCGCGTCATAATATCGTCCGAGGCTCGTCGTGCCCGCATATCTGGGGACGGCGTTTGTCGCATTGTTAATCATGAAGTTGACGTCGAAGTTTTTCGTAATTCTGTATCCGATCGTCGCATTGAAATAGGCGAAATCCGGACGATCGTTATAATTTTGCGCGTATTTCCCGGCCTGCACGCCGAACTGGGACGGACCATAATAGATCGTCTGCCACTGCAACGTCAGCGGACCGCGCATGTAGTTGAGGTTGGCCGTAAACGAGTCCTGAGGCTGACCCGTGCCGCCAAATCCCTGATAGGATGTTCCGAGATAGCTCGTCGTATTCTTGACGTAATGGTTGTAGTTGACCGAAAGGTTGAACTCTCCAAAATCGCGCCAGGCGGCATTGATGCGACGTAGCGGCAGATTGTAATTCAGTGCGGCCTCCAGCGCCTGCATGTGCTGGCCCGCAATGTTCACATAGCCTTCTTCGTAACTCGTCACCTGATGATCAGCGTCACGTGTGAAGAGATTGCAGTAGGCGTTGGGAAAATCTTTCGAATCGTAGCATGCCGCCATGATGGAGCTGATCCCCAGCGAGGTGATCTCATTGGAAATCTTCACATCGACGAAAGACGCGTCGAGCTGAAGCCCGGGCACGAAGCGCGGGACGAAATGCGCCGATCCGGTGTAACTCGTTGAGACTTCGTTCTTCAGATGGGGATTGCCTCCATTGGTGCCGAATACGGTGTAATTGACAATGTTGGATTCGAAATTGCTCGGGATGCCTTCCCTGGCGCAGTTTGCCTGACGGGTGGCCGGATCGGGACCGTTGGCCAGATCTTCCTGCGAACATGGATCGCTGGCCATGTTGGCAACGCGGCTTTTCGGGGCGAACAATTCCGTGACGGACGGATTACGCACGGAGCGGGCGTAGTTGCCGCTGAAACCGAAATCCTGCGTCGGCCACCACGCACCACCGAACATGTAGGTCCAGTAGCCGCCGGCCATGTTGTTGTTGATATAGCGCCCGTTCGCGGTCGCTGAGAGGCTGTAGGCTGCGGGCATGTGCATGTTTGGCGAGATCAGCGGGACATCCAGCTCGCCGAAGACCTCATGCGTGTGATACGCGCCGCCCGTATTGGGGATCGGGATATCGTCGCCATACTGGCGGTAGGAACCGTCAGCGAGTTGCTCGCCGCGCAGGGCCGCACCGCTGTCGAAGTTATAGGCCTCGCGACGATGCTCGTAGCCGATATCCCAGCGTACGTCGCCCGCGGGCAAATGGACCACCGTGCTATGGATCTCGGCCTGCAGGTCTCGCTGCGAATTTGCGTTTTTCGGCTTTGCGATCGCCGTCGTGTAGTCGATGGCGGCGGGCGACGCTTGGTTTTCACCGAACAGGTTGAGGGGCGCACAGGTCTTGCTGACGGTCGGAGCCGTCGAGTTGACGACACCCGGCGCACAGCCGATCGACCCATCGGGCAGCCTCACGGCATCGAGCGCGTTGATCAGGTTCTGCGTGACAACCATTGGGGTCGCCGTGCTGTTCATGTAGCGGCTGTATTCGCCGCGCACATTCCACTCGAAATGACGCCCGACCGCATTGAAATCCCCATTCAGCCCGCCCTGGAAACGGAACATCTGATTGGTCGTGGTGAACATGCCTTCGCGCAGATCATGGGTGTCGCGCGCCATGTAGAACTGATCGGTCGGAAGCCCTTTGGCCGCCAGGGCATTGACGATCGTGCTGCGCTCGGCATCCGTCAGGTAGGGATTGTCCGTCCTGAGGGTGAGCGCGCCATTGACGTTGCTGCTGTTGAGGTAATTATCCATGTTGAGCGGCGCATCGAACATCGCCGAAGACCAGTAGCCGTCACTGATCGTGCTCTTGGCTTCGCCACGTTGATACCAGGCCTGCCATGTCGCATGCAGGTGGTCACTGAAGTCATAGTGACCGACATGGGTCAGGTTCAGCGAACTGGAAGGTGTGAAAAGCTGGTCATAGTCCTCGAATGACATACCATTACCGCCAGCGGCGTAATAATTGCTCTGAACAAGAGCTCCGGTAATCGGAATGAGGCTTTTACCATCCTTGCTGAACTGAAGCGCGCCGCCGCCTGGAGCGGCGATGCCGCCGCGGGCGGCACCGTAGAGACTGGGATTCTGATAGCCGTTCAGCAGCGGGATGCCGCTCGCGTTGACCTGGATATAACGCTCGTTGCGCGTCAGCACGTAAGAGTAGGGCGACGTACTGTCCAGAGCGGGCCAGAGATAGGTTTCGGAGTTGCTGCCGATCAGGTTGCGGCGATCATTATAAACCATTCCGCCCGCGTTGCGGTACTCGACGTCGAAGACGAGGCCGCCTTTGCCGTGATCGAAGGTGGTACCCGCCTTGAAATAGATCTTTTCCTGCGGTGCATCGAGTTTTTGCGTCCAGTCACCCTGCGCGCTGAAATCGACGCCCGTGAAATGATCGTCCAGCTCGTAGTTCACGACACCCGCGACCGCATCGGCGCCATAGGCTGCGCCCGCGCCGCCGTATTTGGTGTCGATCTTCTTGATCAGGGAGGTCGGGATCGTGCCCACGTCAACCTGAGAACCCGTACCCGCGCCGTAGATCGACGCCGTGGCGCCACCGACCATGCGCATGCCGTTGATGAGCGTCAGCGTGCGCTGCTCGCCCAGCGCGAGAAGCCCGGTAAAGGTCTGGCCCGCACCCCAGGAGTTCTGGCTGCCGATCTGGCTGTTCGAGGGCACCGAAAAGGCCGGATTTTCGCGCAGCAGCGCGAGGCCGAGATTGGTGTAGCCGCGCGCCTTCAACTGATCCGCGTCCAGCGTCGTTCCGGCCATGACGTTCGTCAGGCGGGTTTGCGAAAGCCGTGTGCCGGTAACGGTCACCTGCTCGATGGCATCTGCGTTTTTACCGCCATAAAGATCGTCTCTTTTTTGCGCATGATCCTGCGTCACGCTAGGCATACTGCTGGCCGGGGATGCTTTTGAAGGAGATGAACGCCTGGCGGAAGAAGGGGTGCCATGGGGCGTCACATGCGTTTTTCTGGCGGATTTGCGTGCCACGACGTGCTTTTTGACCGGCGTGGTCGTCGTGACGTGATCCTGCGTGGTCTGGGCATACGATGGGAAGGCCGTCAGTACGGTGATGGAAACACCTGCGAAAAGCCGGAGCAGATCAGGACAGCACTTGCGGAGATGACGTCCATACTTTCCGATAGTGTTTTCTTCAGCCATGATGCCTCATTTTTGATATGCGCGGACCGTTATGGAAAGATAGAGCAACGGAATGAAACAAGATCGTTTCGTTACGCATTCGACAGAGTGTGCGTTTTTCTGTCCATTACAAATAGTTGCACTTCCGTTAACCAAAGGTTGTAGACAACACAGCCGCGCTTAACGGGATGCATGTGCCGATATCTTCGAAGAAAGGAGAGGTTGAGAGCAGGGATTTCTTGCATCTACGACCCGAATAGACCCGCGCGAAACATGAGTTTACGCGCGTGGCGTGAGCGATCGTGTTGTCACGTGGGTAAGAAAGAAAAACCCTATGGCATGGGTGTTGATGGACCGGAAAACGCGTTGCCCCGTCACGATACCGAACGGCTATGCCAACAGGCGTGAAATAGCCTGCACAAAAAAACAGCGCCCACCTTGAAGGCTACCCTTTACCTTTGGGGCGCTTCACCGTCCTTCACCGGCAGGAGATCGGCATCGGCCTGTCGCCCGTCATGCTCAGACTGGACGTCCTCACTCTTCACAACCCCGTATGTCACGCTCACACGTTCGTCAAATACGAAGCATTCACCGTCCCATCGGCTTTCCTCCGCCGGGATGCGCTCAAGATAATTCAGAATACCGCCTTTGAGGTGGTAGACTTCGCCAATGCCTTCAGATTTTACGAAAGCCGTTGCTTTTTCACATCGAATTCCGCCCGTGCAGAACATCGCGATTTTCGGTGCCACGCGTCCCGAGAGAAGGCGCTTGCGATTGTCGCGAAACCAGGCCGGAAAATCGCGAAAATGGGAAGTCTGCGGGTCAATGGCTCCCCGAAACGTACCGAATTCGACTTCGTAGTGATTGCGGGTGTCGATCAGGATGGTGTCAGGATCGCGGATCAAGGTGTTCCAGTCTTCCGGGGACACATAATGGCCCACGCCGGATAAAGGATCGATATCAGGCTCTCCCATCGTGACAATCTCACGCTTGAGCCGCACTTTCATGCGCTTGAAGGGCAGCGTTTGTGTCCAGGAGTCTTTGACCTCGATGTCCATGCAGCCCGGAAGCGCACGGACCAGGTTCAGAACCTGTTCAATGCCTTCGTCACTGCCCGCGATCGTCCCGTTAATGCCCTCATGAGCGAGAAGAAGCGTGCCGTACACCCCCTCGCTGATACACCGCTCAAGAAGAGCATCGCGCAGCGAGGAGGGATCTTCGAAGCGCGTAAAACAATAAAGGGCGGCAACGCGAACGGAAGAACGAGCAATCATGATGAAGGCCTCCTAACGGTTTTTAGCCGCCATGTCAGCCATTGCCCCTTCAAACCAGACATTCCCCGCCTGTTGCACAGCCTCGGCCATGCAACGCCACCGCCCAACCCCGCCCGAATGACTCGGGAAAAGCGTCACTCATCTCCCGTGGAAACGGCGCCCGGCAATTCGTCATATGCCGGGGAGCCCGGCGCGGCGCCCCGCGGAACCGGCGGTTCGTCCGAAATATGGACGGCCTGCGCGCGGCTCGGCCCGAGAATATCGACCAGAACAAGCTTTCCATAGGCCGTCTGATAGCCCTTGCCGTCAGCATAAACGGTCTTGCCGGGCACGAGGTCAGCGGATCGGGCGCCTGCGGCCGGCGTACGCAGTACCGTACCATCCGTGAGAAGCGCACCGGCCACAGCACCGTCACCGTCATGCAAAAGGCGTTCGACGACGCCCTGTGCGCTGGTTGGGGGTGACGCCGTCACCATTTCAGGCATCGGCGCCGCACAGACGACCGGCTGCCCCGCCAGTGCAAAGGCGCGCACAAGATGAAGAGACGGCGCCATCAGGCCGCGCACGGCCAATGGCGCACCAATGCGCAGGTTATGGTCCTGGGCCGCAAGCCCGGGAGGCATCACGACCTCATTCCCATCCGCGAAAATAACGCCCACAACATCTCCATGCGTACCGGGCAGGAGGCGTGAAATTTTCCCCTCGACCGTCGGCAGCATGGAAATATCGAACACGCAACTCGCGGCATAACTCGTCGGCACAGCAGTCTGCGGCTTCGCCGCATGCGCGGATCGTGTTGCGGGGGGTGAGAACGCAAAGATCCCTCCCAGCAGAACCGCGCTCAAGAACCTGTTACGCATCGTTCTCTTCCTTCTTCACGGCCTCAATGGCGGAAATGACGCATTCCGGTGAACACCATGGCAATTCCCGCGCGGTCGGCCGCGTCGATCACTTCCTGATCCCGGATCGAGCCGCCGGGCTGGATGACCGCCACCGCACCCGCCGCGATCACGCTCTCCAACCCGTCAGCGAACGGGAAGAAAGCATCGGAAGCCGCGACCGAACCGCTCGTCAAGGGCGCGCTCTCGCCCGCGGCTTCCGCCGCATCCTGGCTCTTGCGGGCCGCGATGCGCGCTGAATCCACGCGAGACATCTGACCGGCGCCGATGCCCACGGTCGCCCCGTTCTTCGCGTAGATCACCGCATTGGACTTGACGTGCTTGGCCACGCGGAAAGCGAACAGCAGATCCTGCATTTCGGCGCTGGTCGGAGCACGCTTCGTCACGACCCGCAGATCAGCCTCCTCCACGCGCCCCGCATCGCGGTCCTGCGCCAGAAACCCGCCCGCAACCGACTTGAAGGCCAGGCCCGGAGCGGTCGGGTCGGGCACACTGCCCGTCAGCAGGAGACGCAGGTTTTTCTTTTTGGAGAGTACGGCCTGAGCCGCTTCGTCGGCGTCGGGAGCAACGATCACTTCGGTGAAGATCGTTGAAATCTGCTCCGCGGTCGCGGCATCCAGCGTCCGGTTAAGCGCCACGATCCCCCCGAATGCCGAAACCGGATCACAACGTAACGCCGCCGCCCAGGCCGCCTCCGCCGTATCCGCCACGGCCACGCCGCAGGGGTTGGCATGCTTGACGATCACGATAGCGGGACGATCGAACTCGGCCACGGCTTCGAACGCCGCGTCGGTATCGTTCAGGTTGTTGTAGCTCAGCGCC
Organism: Brytella acorum; assembly: GCF_029309905.1. GTDB lineage: Bacteria > Pseudomonadota > Alphaproteobacteria > Acetobacterales > Acetobacteraceae > Brytella > Brytella acorum. The sequence goes on along the minus strand of NZ_JARBJP010000001.1, from coordinate 524,400 downwards.
TTGCCCTGCACCTGCCGGGCCGTCGCAATGCCGGGACGCGTGTCGCCATTGACGTAGAACGCCGCTTTCTGATGCGGATTTTCGCCGTAACGCAGCGTTTCACGACGCTCGCCACTCAGCGTCATCACGGGCGGGAATTCCTCGCCCAATTGACGGGCGAACCAGGTCGCGATCATGGAATCGTAGGCGGCGGTGTGGGCGTAAGCCTCGGCGGCCCAGCGTCGACGGGCTTCGAGCACCGTGCCCCCCGCCTCCAGAGCCGCGATCAGATCCTCGTACTGTGAGGGCGCGGTCAGAATGGCAACATGGTCGTGGTTCTTGGCAGCCGCCCGCACCATGGCGGGGCCGCCAATGTCGATGTTCTCGATGCAATCGTCCCACCCGGCGCCGGATGCGACCGTTGCCGCGAACGGATAAAGATTGACGCAGACGAGATCGATCGGCGCGATATCGTGTCGCGCCATCTGGGAGACATGCTCGGGGAGATCCCGACGACCGAGAATGCCGCCATGCACCTGCGGGACGAGCGTCTTGACCCGACCGTCGAGAATCTCCGGAAAGCCGGTATGTTCGGACACATCCGTCACCGCGAGCCCCGCATCACGAAGGGCACGCGCCGAACCGCCCGTCGAAAGAAGCTGCGCGCCATGCGCGACCAGCGCCTTGCCGAGCGCGACAAGACCCTGCTTGTCAGAGACAGACAACAGGGCCCGGCGGATCGCAAGACGTTCGGACGACATAGAAAGGACACTCCCCAGCATGGCGCCCACCGGTCGGACACGCGCCGTATTCCGGCTTGCTCTTATTGCTCCCGGCACATCAAGGCAACATGGACGCGGCCTGAAACCTCCGTATGACGGGTTTTTCAGGCAAACCGGCTTCAGGGAATGCAGAAGCCAGAGCCGACAGGCCACGTTCGCGGATTATCTGTTCCGCCCGAATTCCTTATTCTGGCCTTTTTATTCTGGCCTCCCCCACGCGGCATCGGGCCAACCCCTTCATCCTGCAACCCAGGCACCGGCCAGCCAGTGAGGCGACGCGATCGCCGCGCATGTCAGACGTCCACCCGTCAAAGGCGCCGGAACGCCCGTCGTGCCGGGAACGCAAAGCGGCAGACCCCGCAGGGAACGAACGGCGAGGAACGCGAAACATTCCGCTTCCAGAGCATCTCCATTCCAGCCCAGCGTCTCGACGGGCTCGACAGGCGCACCAAGCTGCGCGCGCAGACGCTCCATGAGCACCGGGTTGTGTCGCCCGCCCCCGCAGACATACCACGCGCAAGGACGCTCCGGCAGCACGGTCGCGCGCACGGCCTCGACCGTCAACGCCAAAAGCGTAGTCGCCCCATCCTCTGCCGATAGTCCCTCGACGGCCTCAAACGCGCGATGAAACGACAGACGATCGAGCGATTTCGGCAAAGGGACCGCGAAATAGGGATCGCGCAACAGGGTGGCCACGATATCCTCACGCGCCCGTCCCGCTCCGGCCAGCGCTCCATCGAGGTCACAGGCGACGCCGGTATGGCGCTCCGCCCAGTCATCGAGCAGGGCGTTCCCCGGTCCCGTGTCACAGGCCCATATCGCGCCGTCATTCGTCAGAAGCGTCACGTTCGCGACACCGCCGATATTCAGTACCGCGACGGGTCGGTCATGTCCGCGCAGAAGCGCGGCATGATAGAGCGGTGCGAGCGGCGCGCCCTGCCCGCCTGCCGCGACATCGTCCGTGCGAAAGTCATGCACGACGGGGAGGCGCGTTTCAGAAGAAAGGAGCGTGGCATCTCCTGCCTGCCATGTCAGACGGCGCTCCGGCGCGTGGAGAAGAGTCTGGCCATGAAAACCGATGACATCGACCGTGACACCGGGATGCTGACGACGCAGGGCTGCGACCGCTTCGGCATGCGCAAGCGTCAGGTCCCGAACGACCTGCGCGATACCCGCATCCGCTTTTGCATCGTCGAGCGCCCGGCCCGCCACATCATCCAGCACGCGCCGCAATGTCGCACGCAGTTCGGGCGCATAAGGAAGCGTCAGGGTGCCGATATGCGCGCCGACCTCCATGCCGTCCGTCTCGATCAGTGCGGCATCGACCCCGTCGAGCGACGTACCGCTCATCAGCCCAAGAGCGGTCAGCTTGTATGACATGCGCGCTCTCCGTCGCGTTTCAGCGCCACCCCACGGCCGCAAGCGCCTTTCTCAGATCGCCCTGATGGCGATCGAGGAGATCCTCGATCGCTTCCGCCGCGACACCCGCGCGAGCCAGAACCGCGCGTTTGACGTTGCCGCCTGCCCGTTTCAGCGCCGCCTCGATTTCGGCGTCCGTGCCGCCCGCCAGCATCTTCACCATCCGGGCCGCTCGCTTGCCCAGCTTGGCATTGGTCACTTTCATATCGACCATCTGCCCACGATAAACATGCCCCAACCGGATCATTATGGTGGTCGAAAGCATGTTCAAGGCGACTTTCTGCGCCGTCCCCGCCTTGAGACGGGTCGAACCGGAGACGACTTCCGGTCCCGTCGGCAGACGAATGCCGAATTCGGCTTCGTGCAGAACACGACCTTTGAGATTGCCGCTCACCCCGACAGTCAGGCTTCCGCATTCACGGGCGGTCGCGAGCGCGGCGCAGGTATAGGGTGTCGAGCCGCTCGCCGCGACACCGATGACCACGTCGTTCTCGTCCGGCACGAAGGAGAGGACCTCTGCGCGTGCAGCCTCTTCATCATCTTCCGCGCCCTCGACCGCCTGCGACACCGCGTCCAGACCACCGGCGAGAAGAAGAACGAGACGTTCCACGGGCATCCCGAAGGTCGGCGTCAGTTCGACCCCATCCTGCATCCCGACGCGTCCGGAAGTTCCCGCACCGACATAGAACATACGACCGCCCTTGCGCAGACGCGGGATCGCCGCCTCAACGACAGCCTCGATATCCGGCAGCGCCGCATGCGCAACGGCAACCGCCACCATCTGGGATTCCGCCAGAGCCGCGAGGACGGATCCCGTCGGCCAGAGATCGATATCGGCATAGCGCGGATCGGGGCGCTCCGTATCGCTGGTGTGGGAAGGCGCATAGTGCGCGACTGATGGCATGATGAAATTCCCGATCCGTAACGAGTAGTCTGGAAACCTAGAACATCATCCGGTCATAGGGAATCACCGGATCGCAACGCCATACTTAACCAAAACGACAGACCTCGCATGGACCGCCCGCCGGAAGTCCGGGTTTCAGCCAGCGGCCTGACCGAGATCAGCCACGACCATCACTTTACTTTCCATCCGGCTGCCGGACTTCCGGCAGCGGTGCGGCAGCCGCCATCGCCGTCGAGACCGCCGTCGCCATGCCCGACATGGAATCCGCCATGGTCGTCGGCATCAGGATGGTCGTGCCGCGATCCTTGTTCATTTCAAAAATGCGATTGATCTGAAGGATCTGCAACGCGATGGGATTGGCGGCATAGGATTTCGCCGCCTCGGCCAGTTCCAGCGCCACGGCGCGCTCCGCACTTGCCAGCGTCACGCGGGCCGCCTTTTCGCGCTCCGCCTGAGCCTGACGGCTCATGGCATCCTGAAGGCTTTCCGGCAACTGGACGTCGCGGATCTCGACGCCCTGCACGGTCACCCCCCATTCCGCCGTCTTGCGGGCAATCTGCTCGCGCAGTTCGTCGTCAATCCGACGACGGTCCTCGAGCAGCACGCTGAGATCGGAACTGCTGACGACCTCACGCAACGTCGTCAGGGCGACCATCGAAACCGAACTGGCGAAATCGTCCAGTTCGGTCACAGCACGCAGCGGATCGTGCACCATCCAGAAAATGACGGCATCGACATCCACGGGCGTCGTATCCCGCGTCAGCGTCTGCCGCGTGCTGACGGGCACGGTGCGAATGCGTTGATCGACGATGCTGCTGATCTGATCGAGAAACGGAACCGTCAGGAAAAGTCCCGGCCCGCTGAGCCCACGGATCCGACCGGCACGCAGCACGATCGCGCGCTCCCAGGCACTGCACAGGCGCACCGTCAGAAGAACGATCACCGCCAGAACGCCACCGGCAATCACAAACACGATGCCGGGGGGAAAGAGGGCCGCAACCCCGAGCCCGACGAGCACACAGAGCCCGGCCAGGGGCGCCGAGATGGAATTGAACAGGCGCGAGGCCCTCGTCGCATCCATTCCGGACGCAGTGGGGAAGATCGGCGGGAAAGAGCCCATCAGGATTGTATCTCCAAAAGAGAAAGCATGGTGCGGGCAACGTCTTCAGGCGGCAGGCCCTGAGCCCGCGCGACAGCGATGGCGGAGGCGGCGCAGGCTTCGACCTGGACCTGCCGAACGGTATCGTCGGGCATCGGCGGAGCGCGGGACACGAAGCTGCCCCGTGCGCGTCGCGTCTCGATGGCTCCCATACGTTCAAGCTCCGCATAAGCCCGCTGCACGGTGTTCAGATCGATCGAGAGATGGACCGAAAGCTCACGCATGGTCGGCAGGCGATCATTAGCGGCAAGGCGCCCATCTCCGATGGCGGCCAGCACGCCTTCGCGCAGCTGCACGCGCAACGGCACGCCGCCGGACGAATCGAGAGGTTGCGGAAAAATCAATGACGACTTGTCTGCATACATGCCAACAATAAGACATCTCTTTTGCGTCCTCCGTCAAGCGAAACTGTTCATCGCGTATTTCTGTCCCCCGTTGGTTTCTGCCCCGCGTCGGCCTGTGGTAAGGAAGCGCCGCCCAAGGACACACACTGGAAGACGACCCGTTGACCGCTGCCTCCCCTACGCCGTCCACCGACGACGCGCCGCTGGTTCTGGCGCTGCCGAAAGGCCGCATCCTCAAGGCCCTCAAACCCGTCCTCTCGCGGGCGGGCCTGATGCCAGATCCAGGCTGCCTCGACGGAGACAGCCGGGCCCTGCGCTTTCCCACGAACGATCCCCGGCTGGACGTCGTGCGCGTGCGCTCCTTCGACGTCGCCACCTTCGTGGCCTATGGCGGCGCGCAGATCGGCGTCTGCGGCGCGGACGTACTGATGGAATTCGACTATCCGGACATCTACGCCCCCCTCGACCTCGGCATCGGCGCCTGCCGCGTCTCCGTGGCGCGCCCTGTCAGCGACGTCGTCGACGGCCACGCGCCCGCCAGTTCGCAGATTCGCGTCGCCACGAAATATCCCGCCATCACGCGTCGGCATTTCGCGACACGTGGCGTCAATGCCGAGATCGTGCATCTCAACGGCGCGATGGAACTGGCGCCGACGCTCGACCTTGCCAGCGTGATCGTCGATCTGGTCGATACCGGCTCGACCCTGCGCGCCAACGGGTTACGCGAGACGGAGGTGATCGCTCATGTGACCAGCCGTCTGATCGTCAATCGCGTTGCGCTCAAGACCCGTCCCGAAGAGATTGGCGCCCTGATCGAACGTTTTCGGTCTGCCTTGCAGGAGACTGTGGCATGAAACGCCTTGCGACCACGGACGCGCAGTTCGAACAGGCCTTCGCGGCCCTTCTGAACGACCGGAGTTCCGTCGAAACCAGCGTGGCCGAACCGGTCCGCGCCATCCTCACGGATGTCCGCGCACGCGGAGACGCCGCGCTCTGCGATTATACGAACCGCTTCGATAATCTGAATCTCAAGCCGGAGACGATCCGCATCGACGCGGATGACATTGCGCGCGAGGCCGCCAGGGTTCCGCAGGATCTGGTTGAAGCCCTGGCTGTCGCGGCGACCCGGATCGAGAGCTTCCATCGCGCGCAGGCTCCACGGGACCTGCATTATACGGACAGCGACGCCGTCACGCTGGGGATGCGCTGGACACCGCTGGACGCAGTCGGATTGTATGTACCGGGCGGCAAGGCCGCCTATCCGTCCTCCGTGCTGATGAACGCCCTGCCCGCGCGTGTCGCAGGCGTGTCGCGGATCGCCATGTGCGTTCCCTGTCCCGGCGGCGTCCTCAACCCTCTCGTGCTCGCCGCCGCGCAGATCGCCGGCGTGACGGAAATCTACCGTGTGGGCGGCGCCCAGGCTGTGGCGGCTCTGGCCTACGGAACCGCCACGATCGCGCCCGTAGACCGCATCGTCGGGCCCGGCAACGCTTATGTGGCCGAGGCGAAACGACAGGTTTTCGGACATGTCGGCATCGACTCCATCGCCGGTCCGTCCGAAGTCGTGATCGTCGCGGACGCCCACAACGACGCGCGTTTCGTGGCCCTCGACCTTCTGGCTCAGGCCGAGCACGACGAACTGGCCCAGGCCGTCCTCATCACCGATGACGCGGTTTTCGCCAATGCTGTCATCGGCGCCGTGGAGCATGAGTTGCGCACCCTGCCGCGCGCGGCGATCGCCAGCCGCTCCTGGGAAGACCATGGGGTCGTGATCCTCGTCCGGGACTGGGACGAAGCCGTGTCCGTGACGAACCGTCTCGCCCCGGAACATCTCGAGGTCATGCTGGACTCGCCGGAAGTCTTCGCGGCCGGAATTCGCCATGCGGGCGCGATTTTCCTGGGGCGTTACTGCCCCGAAGCCGTCGGCGACTATGTGGGCGGTCCCAATCACGTTCTGCCGACGAGCCGCACGGCGCGGTTTGCGTCCGGCCTTTCCGTGTTCGATTTCCTCAAACGCACGACAACCATCGCGACCGGCCCGGACGGGCTGCGGCGCATCGGTCCCGCGGGCGTGGCGCTTGCGCAGGCCGAAGGGCTGGATGCCCACGCTTTGAGCCTGTCGGCCCGGCTGGACGCTCTTACAGGCGAAACGTGACCTTAAAGACGACCCGGAAACGGTATAAAGCCGGGTTTTGCTTGACGGAACGCGCCTTGATCCGCACATAACGCGCTGACCGATTTCCGGGAGCCCGCGCTCCCGCTTGGCAGGGCTCTTTTCCCGCCCCTTCCTCAACGAGACGAAAGACACGATGTCAAAAGAAGATATGATCGAATTCAGCGGCACCGTCACGGAGTTGCTGCCCAATGCCATGTTCCGCGTCACGCTGGACAACGAGCACTCCATTCTCGCTCATACCAGCGGCAAAATGCGCAAGAACCGCATTCGCGTTCTGGCGGGCGACCGCGTGAATGTGGAAATGACCCCCTACGATCTCTCCAAGGGCCGCATCACCTTCCGCTTCAAGTAAGAGCGTGATGGACTCGACGGTTCAGCCCGAGCCGACCGCTCTCTTGCGACCGCGCCTGATCCTGGCCTCGGCTTCGCCCCGGCGTCTCGACCTCCTGCGACAGATCGGCATCACGCCCGATGCGGTCGCCGCTGCGGAACTCGACGAAACGCCGAGGCCAAACGAACTCCCGCGAGACTGCGCCAGACGGCTCGCCCGTTCGAAGGCGCACTTCGTCGCGACGCAGGCCGATGAGCCTGCCCTTGTCATCGCCGCGGATACGGTTGTGTCGCTCGGACGACGCATTCTCCCGAAAGCCGAGAATCGCGACGAAGCGCGGAAATGTCTCGAAATGCTTTCCGGTCGCCGCCATGTCGTCATGACGGCGGTGACAGTCATGCCTACGGCGAGCTGGACACGCGGACGCGAGGTCCATCGGCTCGTGGAAAGTGCCGTTACGTTTTCCCGGCTCACCCCCCAACAGATCGACTTCCTGCTCGATCAGGGAGACTGGGAAGGCAAAGCTGGCGGCTACGCCATTCAGGGCATGGCGGCTGCCTTCGTCCGCATGCTGGGCGGCAGCCACTCGGCCGTCATGGGGCTTCCTCTTTTCGAAACCGCGCAGATGCTGCGAGGCCAGCCGGGACATTTCGTCGCATGATGGAAATCCGCGTCGCCTGTAGTCCGGGCGAAGCGCGGATCGCGGTGATCGACGGCGAAACGCTTGAAGATTTTGCGTTTTGGCGCCCTGGCCGTCCCGACGGTTACGGCGATCTCCACACAGTTCGGGTCACGGCCCCGATGGACGCCATGAACGGCGCCTTCGTTGTCCTCGCCGACGGGGGCGAAGGCTTCCTGACGGGGCGCCACAAGGAGGGAACGCTCGTCACCGCACGCGTGACCCGCAGCGCCCAGGGCGGAAAAGGACCCCGTTTACGTCCCGTCGAGGGAAAGCCCCGTGCTCATCCAGCCCTCATGGCACCTGGCCCGACGCCTCTGGAGGTCCTGGCGGACACCCATCCCGACGCTGACATCCTGATCGACGACCCTGCCTTCGCCGCCGCCCTGCCGACATCTCTGCGTTCGCGTGTCCGACGCGTGCTGTCTGCTTTCGATCCCGTTACGGAGGCTCTGTGCGACGCCCTCTCCGACCCAACCGCCGAATTGGACGGCGGCCTTCGCGCCACCTTCACGCCGACGCCCGCGCTCATCGCCATCGATCTCGACAATCCGATGCCTGACGCGCGCCGACTGCGCCCCGTCGCGCAGGTTGCCGCGAATATCGCGGCCATTCCGTCGTTGTGTCGCGAGATCCGCCTTCGCAATCTGAGCGGCGCGATTGTCATTGATCCCGCAGGCATCATACCGCGTAAACGCAGCGCCCTGCTTCCCGCGATGGAAGACGCGTTGCACTCGGACCCGCAATCGCCGCAGGTTCTGGGCGTCACCGGTCTAGGGCTGATCGAAGTCGTCCGCCCGCGCGGCCGGGCGCCCTTGCATGAACTGCTGCGGAGCCCGCATGGCATTGGGCTGGCGGCTCTGCGCGCCATGCTTGCACGCAAACCCGAACACGTCTCGGAGCCCCCAATTCTGCGGGCGTCCATTCCCGTGATCCGCGCGCTCGAGAACGATCCTCTGGCGCTGAATGCATTCGCACTCGTCTATGGTGCTGCCGTCGCCCTCGAAATCGCGCCCGACTTCCCTGTGACCTTCTGGAGCCAGGACTGATGACCACTTGCCCTATCTGCAACAAACCTGCGACCGCGAACTTCAGGCCTTTCTGCAGTCGCCATTGTGCCGATGTCGACCTCGGACGCTGGTTCAACGGCGACTACCGCGTGCCCTCGACACGGGAAGAAGACGATGATGTGGAAATAGAGTCAAAAACTTCGCGCTCCCCGCTTGATCCGGATGACAGCATCCGGTAAATCCCCGTTCGCACCCGGACGAAACGCTTTGCCGGACGCTCGGTGCCCAAGTAGCTCAGTTGGTAGAGCATGCGACTGAAAATCGCAGTGTCACTGGTTCGATCCCGGTCTTGGGCACCATTTACGCATCCGCCAGAGTGCGGGAAAGCTTGAAAATCCCCAGAAATCAGCTGATGTTGTTTCCGCCCATGTGCGGTGACGTGTGTCTTTACGCGCCATCAGCCGGAGCATCTTGGAGTATGGCTGGGGGTAGTTCCGCCTGTCCTGCCTCCGCATCGGGGTATCGGCCAAGGTATGAAACAGCCTCTCCCAGACGCCCGCATGCGACCAGCGCCGAAAACGGGGGTGGAGTGTGGCCCTTTTGCCAAAAACCTCCGGTAGATCACGCCAGTGAGCCGCATTATCGGCCATCCACAAGGTCGCATCTACGAACAGCCGATTATCGATCCCGCTTTGGCCAGGCCGTCCGATCCGGCCGGGGAGATGGTTTTTGATCCGGTTCCATTGTTCGTCTGTTAGTGTCCGTTTAGTCAAGGCTCGCCCTCCATGGACAGCCTTGAATCAGAACTGTAATCCAAGTGGAACTCCTGAATGCAGACAGGCCCTAGGTGTTTGGTCCCGGGGTTTAATGGTGTGATATTTTCACGTGAGTGGAAGGAAGCATTATGGGACAGATACGTCATGGCAGCGCCACGACCACGCACGCCGTGTGAGCAGCAATACAGCGATCGCAGGCTTCGCTCGCGGCGCTGAGCGGGGAGTTCGAGATCAACCCGAAAACCGTTGCGAAATGGCGCAAGCGTCGGACGGTTGAGAATCAGAAGACAGGTCCTAAAGAGCCGTGCTCAACGGTCTTTTCCGAGACGGACGAAGCGATGATGGTTTTCCTGCCGAACGCCTTGTCGGAGATGAAGGCATCGCATTCGAGACCGTCAATCAACGGTGGCACGTCCACACTGTCAAAGCACTGCCCGGGCATCAGACGAAAACGCACGAGATTGTTCAGGGCATCCATCAGCGCGAGGATCTTCGTCGTCATGCCGTCTTTCGAGCGACCCATGGTTTCCCCTCTTTTTGCGCCCTGGCGTGCCTGTAAACCTTCATAATCATTGCATCGACCATGGCATATTCCATATCCGGATCACCCGACAGAACATTGAAAATCCGTTCGAAGACATCGGCATTGCGCCAGTCTCTGAAGCGTCGGAATGGAGTGCTCCAGTTGCCGAACACGGCGGCCAAATCACGCCCTGGACTTGCCGTTCGGACAATCCAAAGCATCACTTTCACAAAAAGCCGGTTGTACCGACCGCTTCGACCTGGACCCGTCGATTTGCCAAGTTCCCAAGACATTAGGGTTCAGTCAGCGTCCATTGGGTGTCCGTCAGTACAAACCGTGCCATCAGAAGTTTGAATCATAGCTCAAGCCTTAAACGGATATCCGAATTCCGACCTCGAATGACAAACATGGGACATGGAAAAGATAAGGCATACGGTCCCGATGAAGAGCGAACACTAGGGCTGTTATGGCTTGAAGATGCAGTGGGTCTGCATAGCTCTTTGTGATGAGCATGATACAATCTGTGATTTCTGATGATGCTTGGCGGGTCTGGGAGACTCTGATCGAGGCGGTGCGACCTAAAGGCAAAACACCGCCGCGCAACCTGCGCCAGACGGTGTCGACGATCTTCTGACGTCACCAGAACGGCGCGAAATGGCGATCTATCCCCTCTGAATTCGGCCCCTGGTGGACCGCAGCCCAGCTTTTCATTCGATGGGCGAAGCTCGGCGTCTGGGAAGGACTCTGCGAGCGAGCAAAAAACCGGGATCTAGTCATAGGAATGGTCTTTCTCGATGGCAGGAACATCAGGGCGCATCACAAGGCAGCGGGAGCAGCCAAAAAGGGGGATTCCGAAAGAGCCAAAGCGATTGTCAGGCACTTGGTCGCTCGCGTGGAGACTTTGGCAGCAAGGTCTGCAAGCGGCCAATGGGCGCGGAAAAGCCCTGTCGTTCACCCTGGCGCCAAGACAGGCGCACGAACTGCCCTCTGCCATGGCGCTCTTGGACGCGTTGCTGGACACACCGCGCTATGTTGTCTGTGACCTGGGATACGCTTCGAACCGGTTTCGTGAAGCCCTGTGGAGCAGAGACTCACGGCCGGTCATTCCACCCAAACGAAACGAGCTGCCCGTCTCGTGCCCGAAATGGGCCTACCGGAACCGCCATCTGGTCGAGAACCTATGGGCGCGCCTAAAGGAATGGAGAGCCGTTGCCACCCGCTACGAAAAAACCGCCGCTTCCTTCATCTCCGTGATCTGCATCGCAGCTGCCGCACATCATATCAAGAACTAACAGGGCCTAACGAATGGCACTCACGGGACTGGCGCCTAACCGTTCAAGCGCATGATGACGAGACATACTATTCGAAACGGCCGCGACAATAAAAGTGTGAGTATTTAAATATATATTAAATTATAAGATCCGAATACATCTAAAGTATAAATTTATAAATAGTAGTTCTGTAAGAAAGTTATAATTTATAAATAATGTATAATACACTTAACAATTATTTTTAAATTCACTCAAGCCTAGCAACAGCATTAATTTTTACGTTATGTGAGATCTCCGCAAATGATAAAACATATATTATAGGCTTAAGCCTTTCCATTACAGATTTTACAGACAACCTAATCTCTGGATCAACAATTATCACCACAGGCCCGTTAGAGAAAGATTGATTAATAACACCCCGGATCTCATTTAAGAATTTATTAAGCTCCTGTGCGGCAATTCCTCCGATCCCTCCGCCCCTTGACGCGTTCAAAAAAACAGAACTCCACAATCCACCGAGTAAAATAGCGGAAATCTCACCCTTTTCATTGGAAAATTTTGCACTAATTTGACGAGATAAACGTAATCTCACATGAGCGACAATTTCCGGAACGAGCTTTAAACCTAGAGTAGAGGCTTCTTGTATAGCCTCCAATATCACTGATATATCTCTAATTGAAATATTTTCAGAAAGTATTGATTGAAGTATTCTATGTACTGTTCCAACAGATACAATATTTGGAATTATATTTGAAATTATTTTCATATCCTCCTCTGAACATGAAGAAATAATTTTATCAGCATCATGATATGAAAATAAATCAGATATGTTATTTTTTATAGATTCCGATAAATGAGTTACAATAACACCGATAGAATCAACAACAGTATATCCTTCCATTAAAGCCACCTCTCGATCCCGAGGATCGATCCAAAGTGCTTTGATGCCAAAAGCTGGATCTACTGTTTCCTCACCAGAAATTTTTGGAATCCCTCCTTTGGGATCCATTGATAATAATCCATTAGGCTTTACACGGCCGCTCGCAACCTCAATATCGCGCACCTTGATTGAATATGCTTCTGCCGGAAGAGAAAGATTGTCTTGTATTCTAACAGGCGGAAGTATAAATCCTATATCATTAGCAAGTAGTTGTCTTATAGTTTTTATTTTAGAAGTCAACCTAGAAGATTCACTATTCATCACAGCCAAAAGCGAAGATCCAAGCTCTATTTTCAAAGGATCTATAGTTGGGACTATAACCCTCTCGCACGCATCTACTTTCGATTCCGGAATGATCGATGAAGCATTCAGGGCAAATTCACCATGCTTATTATTATTGTAATATCCAAGTAATAAAATAGATATACAGAAAAAAGAAATTAAGAAAAATATCCAAGACGGCAAACCCGGTATAAATGAAAATATTAAACATATTATAGATGTTATTAGAATAGGTTTTTTTTCGGACGTTAACTGCCTTGACAAGACCACGTCTGTTCGCTCAGTTCCAGCCCCTTTCGTCACTACAATACCGGCAGCAGTGGAAACAAGCAGTGCTGGAATCTGCGCGATAAGCCCATCACCCACAGCAAGAGTCGAAAATGTATTCAAAGCCTCAAAAAGAGACATGTTATGTCTTACGAGGCCGATAATAAGACCTCCACATATATTTACGACTGCGATAATAATTCCTGCTATGGCATCACCTCGTACAAATTTTGCAGCACCATCCATCGTGCCAAAAAATGCACTTTCTTCCTCTAGATGACGCCTACGCGACCGAGCAACCTCATCATTAATCGCGCCCGAGGAAAGTTCAGCATCAATAGCCATTTGTTTTCCAGGCATCGCATCTAGTGAAAAGCGGGCAGCAACCTCAGCTATACGGCTGCTACCCTTCGTAATCACCATAAAATTTACAATCAAAATTATTATAAATATTATAGAACCAATAAATAAATCCCCTCCCATAAGAAGAGACCCAAACGCCGCCACAACATGACCAGCAGCATATGTGCCCTCAAATCCATGAGAAAGTATCAGTCGCGCTGTTGCCACCTCTAGAGCCAGCCTTAAAATAGTCGTAAACAATATTAGCGAAGGAAATGAGCTAAAATCCAGGGGTTTTTCTATAAATAAAGAAACCATAATTACTAAAACAGAAATAGTTAGAGACAATGACAAACCCAAATCTAAAAACACAGGGGATACTGGAAACACTATAATAGACAAAACTAAAATTACAGAAACAGCCAAAACTACCCCTGAATTTATGCGAATATTACTAATTAATGGAAATTTCTCTAAAATTAAGGTTAATTTTTTTATGCATACGTTAGAGATATGATTTATGTTTATATTTAACATACTTTAATATACCGTATTTTTAATTTGTTTTATCTTCTTCAACTCTATCCATTTTTACGATTTCCGTCATAGTAATTCCTAATTTGCTCTCATCAAGCATAACAATTTCACCTCTTGCTATTAGTCTGTTATTGACTAAAATATCGATTGATTCGCCGATACGACGATCCAGTTCAACTACAGCTCCCCGTCCTAATTTAAGGAGTTGACTAACTTGCATATTCGCCCGCCCTAAAACAGCGCTTACAGTAATAGGAACACTATAAATTGCTTCGAGTTCATGTGTATAGCGCGGATTTTCAGAAGGAAAAACCTGCTCCTCGGAGAAAGTCTCATTTTTTTCCATTATTATCTTCCATTATAGCCTATTAAGTTTTAAAGATATTTTTCCACTTTCATTGGATATATTTAAGAGTTTATTTTTTGAACTTGCATCTATCCAAATACAATTTTTCTTTTCATTCCACTCAGCAAATTTCTTGCCTGAAAAATCGCCAGAAATAGTAATTTTATCTCTTTCAGAACAACTCGTACCTTCGATATATTTTTCAATAACTTCATTGACTGTTGATTTTATTATTTTTTCATCAAGATCGCAAGAAAATTTTAATAGAAAAGCTCTCATTATTTTTTCCAAAATCTTTCTATTTAATATTTTTTCTTTATTATTTTCTTCTAAAACGCAATTGACAGATTTTTGAAGAGAAAAATATGCTCGTCTCTTATCAGACGCTACTTTAAGTCTCTCATGAGACTCTCCCTGCACTCTTCCCTCCATTAATCCTTTCTCATACACCAAATCCTGATCGACCGTAGATATTTTAATTTCTACGGGCTCTTGATTATCTATTTTGGAAAAAAAAACTTTATCCGGAATAGTTACTTTTTTCGAAAAATCATCAAAAATGAAGTTGATCATAAAATCATCTCGTCCGAGTTTGAAAAATCAGGTATCTCTATTTGTCCATCATCAATAAGATCTTTTGCTATTTGTACAATTTCATCCTGAGCATTATCAACATCTTTCAAGCGAACACTTCCCAGAGCCTCCATATCATCGCGAAGCATACGAACACTTCTTTCTGACATACATTTAAAAAATTTACTTTTTATTTCATCTGTTGTTCCTTTAAGGGCCATAGGCAGGATAGCCTTATCAACACGCGCAACGATTGTCATCATTGCATCTTGAGGCAATCTGACTACATCATCAAAAGTAAACATGAGTGTTTTAACGCGCTCTGCATCTGCCTCGCTCTCGTCTCGTAAATCTGTCATCAAACGAGTTTCAACACGCCGCTCCATTCTATTAAATATTTCAGCCACACATGCGTGATTATCCTTCATTGATCCAGCAGATGTTGTTGTTACAAATTCAGTTCTCAACGTATCTTCTATTCTCTGTATTGCATTTTTTTGAATACTTTCTGTTTTCAGTATTCTTATTATAATACTTGTCGCTACATTTTGTGGTAAGATTGAAATAATACGAGCGGCCTGACTTGGATTAATTTTCGATAAGATAATTGCCACCGCCTGTGGATGCTCACTCTTCAGATAGTTTGCTAGCGTCGCATCAGGAACATGTGCAATTTTTTCCCAAATATTTCGCCCGGATGGTCCCCTGATTTCATCCATGATTTGGGTTACTCGTGATGACGGCAGAAATTTACTGAGCATATTTTCGGTGATGTCAGCGTTACCTACGAATGTCTCGTTCCCCTGCAATGCCTTCGAAAATTCTTCGCAGACAGACTCTACAGCTTCCGCTGAAAGTCTGCCCAATTGTGACATCGCTACAGAAATATCTTTGACTTCACCGTCGTGCATTTCCTTAAAAAAAACACCACAATTTTCCGGGCCTAAAGCAAGCATCAAAATCGCAGCTTTTTGCACGCCGTTTAGATTTACGCCGCTCATGTTAACCCCCCTCTGCCGGAGAAAGCCATGATCTAAGAACAGCCAAACTCTCGTCTGGACGAGAGTTTACGAGTTCTGCTGCAGCCTGTATCGCTGAGAGCCTTATCTGACCATCCACGCCTCGCATGGAAATTAAACTACCCTCATCTATACTTTTTCCTTCTGATACATTTTCCGGAGACTCAAGCATTAAACCTGAAGACGATGTGAGCATCGGCGTTGCACTCGCCAATTTATTGTCCACAGGCACCGCCAATACTCCTCTATTTGCATTATCAGACGCCAAAGAAGAATTATTTTTCTCTTTCAAAAGCGGCCGAACAACAAATACAGCAAGCATTATTAATGCAACAAACGCTGATACAGTCTTAAGAATTCCGTAAGCATGATCGGAATTCAATATTTTTGAAATTAATGCTTGCGGTCTTCCGTTATAACTTTCAGATATATCTGAAAAATGCATCGACTGAACGGTTACGATATCTCCACGACGGGAATCGAACCCAACTGTGCTCTTCACAAGATCAACCAGACGGGATAGTTCTTCCGAGGAACGTGGCACCTGAACACTTTTACCTGCAGAATTTTTTACGCTTACATCATCTATAACTACGGCAACTGTAACCCTCGCGATTTTTGGAACATCTTGTACGAGCACCTGAGTGGTTTTGCCAATTTCATAATTATCTGTCTCATCCTGTTGTGATGACTGGCTTCCCGAATGGTTCTGTCCAGCTTGAGCATTCGGTAAATTGTTTTCTACAGAAACGTTCTTTTCTTGATCGTTGTTGATATTCTTTTTTGTTCTAGTTTGTTGTGATCGTAATACCTGCTGATCTGGATCAAAACTTTCATGTGTTTGTTTCACATGATCAGTATTCATCGTTACATTCGTTTCGACCCGGATATGGTCAAATCCAAGGCTGGCTGCCAATATACCTTCGACCGAACGTGACAGACGAAGCTCTTCTTCTCGACGCATAGCTTCAGGGTCAGTGTCGCTGAGGCTGCCGGGTTCACGGCCGTTCGCAGCCAGCACATGTCCCCGATCATCGACAACCGAAATAGCGCCTGCCTTGAGTCCTGGAACGGCGCCACTAACGAGGTTGAGAATGGCAGAAACACTTTCCGTATCGAGTTTTTGCATATGCGTGGATGAAATAATCACACTGGCCTGAGCATCCTGCTCCGCTGCGGAAAACAACTCTCTATGCGGAAGGACGAGATGAACACGAACCGATTTAATACCGTGAATCAAGGTTATCGATCGTTCAAGCTCCCCCTCCAAAGCCCGTGTACGATCAATATTTTCTTCAAAGTCACTCGTTGAAAGACCACTTTTCTTATCAAAAATTTCGTATCCGACATTTCCCGAGGAGGGCAGCCCCGCTTTTGCGAGTTGCAAGCGCGCATCTGCCAACTTATCACTGGCAACATAAACGTTCTGAGCGTCGTCTGAGACGCGATATGCAATATGTGCCTGCTTCAACTGGTCAGCGATCTCTGCACTCTCACGGGGTTCGAGATCTCTATACAATAGAGTGCTTGGCTTACTATTCTGCGAAATGAGAATCCCGACCAACGCCGTCATGACAAGCGCGACCCCACCAAGTGCTGCCAGCTTGGGAAAACCGAGAGCTCGGAGATTCGCAATAATATTATTCACCGGCGCTCCGATTGAAGATCAGCAGACGAGCTTGCACTTAAACAACGAACGACAACGGATCGCTCCCGTCAGTGCACTCATATTAGGGAGGTTATATAAATTAACGGTTAACGTGAGACGTTAGGATGTCGCTGTTCCAGCATTGGAAGCATCAATCGCAGACAAATCGTCAATCGACGTCGTCACGGATCCAAGCTGCACATTCACGCCATTGGACGTCTTTTGCACGCCCGTCACCGTGCCGCCAGTCGTCGTCTGCAAGGCTGTCGTCGCGCCTGTTGTGGTGGCTTGCACGACAGCGACATTGTAAGCGCCATCAGTCAGTTGCGCTCCGCTGTCGCTCTTCCCATCCCACGTCCATGTATTCGTCCCGGTCGTCGGCATCAATTCGTCTGTGCGAATTGTCATTCCGGCAGCATTCGTGATCGCGATGGCTACCGGTTCCGTAGAGTTGGAATCAAACGATACCGAAGCTCTCCCATTTTGTAGAGACAGCTTTGAAGAATCCAGATTCACGCTCTTGCCAACCAGACTTTGGCTAGACGTCAGGGTGTTGTCCTGGGTCGCGGAAATAAGCGTCGAAAGATTGCTATTCGTTTTGACCTGCTGTTCAACTCCAGCAAACTGCGCCAACTCGCTTGAGAACGAATCTGTATTCATCGGGCTACTCGGATCCTGATGCTGAAGCTGCGTCGTCAGCAATGTCAGAAACGAATTGTAGTTATCCGCGAGCGAAGAGAGCGCATCCGAGGAACTGGTCGCACCCATGGAAGACGAGTTGGCGTTGGAGACCGCCGAGCTTTTTGCGGCGGTCTTTGCAGCACTGAGCAAACTTGCAGAAGATACTGAAGGTGTATGCGAAATAACGGACATGATTGATCCTCAGGCGATAACGTCGAGTAGGGAAACAAAAATACTTTTCGATGGGGATTTCGCATCGCTTCCAGCATTCTCAACCTCGCTTGAAGCGGGCAGGCTTCCGACGCTGCGGTTGAGCCAGATAGGAGTTTCCATGACAGCCAACTCAATATCGGACGAGATCGTTTCCGCAGCATGATCTGTCAGATGCGTTACGCCTGCCGCATTTTGCACGACGGCGCGCAGATCATCCAACCTGTCGGCGAGAGATGCATTCATTCCTAAGTCAGTCGCATGCACTTTGAGAGACTGCTTACCATTCTCGCTGGTTGGCCCCATATGAATAACGAGACGATGTCCTTCGCCAAGATCCTGTTCGACACGCGTCTCAACAGTGTCGCCAGCGCCCGAGATTAGGGCACGCAGTCCGGTCCGCTGAGCCGCCTCAGGCGCGGCTGCCTCAGGGTCGTTTGGATCGACAACAGGAGCAGATCCGATCTCCTTGCCAGGGTCCGGTTCCAATTGGGTTGATGCTTCTGGGAGACATTCAGCAGGAGCAGCCAGCGAGATATCTCCCATCGCGTTTCCGATCTCTGGTGACAGATCGGAACTGACAATCGAATTTTGAAGGGAAGGCTCCATCTTAGCGCCTAAGTCCTCAGTCGCGTCACTGGATGCAGGACTCAGGGACTGCCCCAACCCGGAGGCCACCGCCCCCACCGAGGCGGGCTGCGGACTTCCGGTTTCTGCAATCGTCGTCTTATTATTCGAAACCACGCTTCCGGAGAGATCTGGAGGAGCACCCAAACCAGGAGAGCCCCGATCCGCACTCTCCTTGATCTGATCGAGCGTAGCATCTTCGGATTGACTTGGACGAACTGAAGAGGCTGCCTGATCAGTATCATTTAGTGATGCGCGAGAGGAACGCGAAAGACCCGGCGATACTGATAATGGTTGCGACGCCTCCGAGACGTGCCCCCCCTCCCCTACTTCTTCACCTCCACCGGATATGCTTTTTCCGGACATGCTCTTTACAGCCAAATGAGACTTAGAATTCGAGACCGTCTCATTCCCAACCGCAATGGCAGACGGCTTCGACTTCACGTCAGCTGACGACATTTCCGTCCCGTTATGCTGCAGTGAATTGACTCGTGGAGTTCTCATATCATGAGATTGAGAAGAATTCCCGACGGTCTGAGCCGGTATTTCCTTCACTTCCGAATGCTCAAAACTTTTGAGAAACGCCTGAAAGCGCTCTTCGGGTGGGGTTGGCACACCGAGAGTAGCTACGTCGCGAGTAATGATACCCGACATTGTCAAATTCTGAATCGTAGCAGCCATAGGACGTCCCTCCTGCCGCTACTCTCCCTCAGAATTGTAAAGGAAGTCTTATGATTCGCCGAGTTTAAAGCGAATCATCCAATGATTTTCACTGCCTTTCAGGGACTTCCTCATCAAAAGGCTGAACCCTGATCGCTTTTCCGGTCCGGTCATAATAAACGATCGCGCTACCACGCCTTTCCGCGTACCCATCCGGTTGCCCATCCGGCGTGCGAAAAAGAAGACGTCCGGCATCCGGCTGCTCGATAATCTTGTCTCCCGGCGGGCAATAGCGATAGCGGCTGTAATCGGCATGCGCCTTTCTTAAAGTCGTTGATCTGGCCAGATCATGCAGAGAGGGTCCCTTGGGCCCGTCATCGTCTCCCCCCTGTGCTTGAGCGGAAGACGCGGAGGCAAAACTCATGCCAAGCCCCATACAAAGAATCGCCAATCTCGTATTTGTGACGATGCCTACCCTCATTTCCAGATCCTCCGTTTTCCAGCCCCATTGATTCAGCGGATCGCACTGTTCTTATGCGTCGCCGCTTTCGATTCGACCGTCTTCTGGCTCCATCCACCGCCAAGAGCACGGTAGAGAGTGACCAGATTCTGGTATTTTGCCAGTTCGACCGTTACGAAAGCCTGCTGAGCTTGGTAGAGGTTTCGCTGCTGTGTAAGCGCGGTAAGATAGGGATCAATACCACTGTCGAAACGCAGTTTAGCGAGATCATAGGCTCCTTGCGAAGCCTCAACCAGATCATGAAGCCTCTGTCCCTGTGCGAGATAGGTCTCCCGTCCCGTCAACGCGTCTGACACTTCCCTGAACGCCGTCTGTACCGATTTTTCATACGCGGCAATCTGCTGCAACCGACGGGCCTTGGCGATTTTCAGGTTTCCCTCGTTTTGACCCCAGGTGAAAATCGGCAAGGAAATCGACGGCGAGATGGCCCACATTTCGGAACCCGGTGTGAACAGATGACGGAACTGGAGACTGCTGACACCCTCCGATGCTGTCAGCGTAACCCGCGGAAAGAACGCTGCACGCGCGGCGCCAATGTCCGCATTGGCACCAATCAGGGTATGCTCGGCGGCACGGATATCCGGCCGACGCGCCAGCAGTTCGGAAGGCAGCCCTGCGGGCAGATCCGCAAGAAGCGTTTGCTGCCCAAATGGCGCCGGAGGGGGAAGATCGGCGGGAAGCGGCACACCCACCAAAAGTTGAAGGGCATGCTCATCAAGAGCCACCTGCCGCTGATACTGCGCCTGATAGCCTGCCGCCTGATCCACCTGTGTCTCGGTCTGATGCAACGTCAGGAGATCTGTAGAACCACGATCATACATCATCTTCGTCAGACGCAGCGTCTCGCTTTGCGAAGCCAGCGTGTCGTTTGTGATCTTCAGCAGTTCCCGATCCGCGAGCCATTGCAGATAGGTTGTCGCAACCTGGGAAACCGTCGTGATCTGCACCGAACGAGCATTTTCCTCGCTCGCAAGCGCCGTCTCGGCCTGCTGCCTGGTCAGGTTCCGGATACGACCGAACAGATCGACCTCATATGAGGAAAAACCGATTCCGACCGAATAATAGCGCAACATTGCAACGCTCTGACCGACACCCGGCGCAAAGCTGAACCCGGCATTGCTCGACGGCGCGTAATACTGCCCCTGCCCCGTGGTGCTGATGGTCGGGAACAGAGAGGCATTCTGAACCTGGAACTGTCCCTGCGCCTCCATGATCGCTCCCACCTGACTGCGGAGATCACGATTATTTCGTATCGTAAGGTCGATCAACGCCCGTAGACGGGCATCCACAAAGAAGCTTTCCCACCCGATATCGGCCGCGGCCCGGTCAGCATGCTCGTTGGGGACGTGCGTGTCGTCAGGATAGGCATTCCCGACGGGCAAGGAAGGCTTCTGGTATTTGGGCGCAAGGTTGCATCCCGCCAGAAATGTCGTCGAAACCAGGACGAGGCTCAGACCTCGCACACCGCGAAAACCAGCAGAAATCAGCATCATACACCATGCTCCTGGGTCGCGACGCTGGATCGCTGGTGAGGATCGACACGGTCCTTGATACGCGTGACCCTGAAGATACGAAGGACGAGAACGAAAAACAGAGGAACAAAGTACACCGCCAGCAAGGTTGCCGACAGCAATCCTCCCACAACGCAGGTGCCAATGGCTACACGGGCGGCTGACCCTGCACCGCTTGCGATCGCGAGCGGAAACACGCCAACGACGAACGCAATCGACGTCATCAGAATCGGCCGTAACCGCTCCCGCCCTGCCTTGAGCACAGCCTCTTCAAGACTGTCACCCTGCTCGAAAAACGCTTTGGCGAATTCAACGATCAGAATAGCGTTTTTCACCGACAGGCCTACAGTGGTCAGCATGCCCACCTGAAAATAAACGTCATTGTTCAGTCCTCGTCCGTAGGTCGCCAGAATGGCGCCCAGCACACCCAGAGGCAGGACCAGCATGACGGCAAAAGGAACCGCCCAACTCTCGTAAAGCGCGGCCAGACAGAGAAGAATTACGAGCGCCGCAAGCGCATATAGCGGTCCGGTGGAGCCACCAGAAGCGATCTGTTCAAAGGAGAGGCCCGTCCACTCATACCCGATGCCATCAGGCAGCTTTTCGAGGATCTTTCGCATCTCCTGCATCGCCTGGCCGGAGCTGGCCGCAGCGGACGGTTGACCCAGAATTTCATAGGAGTTCAGACCATTGTAATCTTCGACCTTTTGCGGCCCGACGATCCATCGCCCCTGAACGAACGTGTTGAGCGGCACCATCTGGCCCGCGGCATTTCGCAGATACCATTTGCTCAGATCCGACGGCAGCATGCGCGAAGCGGCTTCACCCTGAATATAGACCTGCTTCACACGGTCGTCGCGCAGGAACTGGTTGACATAGATCGACCCCAGCGCGCCCTCGATGGTCGTGTTGATGGCCTCGTTGGTGATGCCCTGCGCAAGAGCCTTGGAACGGTCAATATCGAGATGATATTGCGGCGCATCCTCGAGTCCGTTCGGACGCACGGCCATCAGCAGAGGATTTTTGGCCGCCATCCCAAGCACCATGTTTCGTGCCGCGAGAAGCTTCTCGTGACCGACATGCCCGCGATCTTCCAGTTCCAGATCGAAGCCCGTTGCATTGCCGAGTTCAAGGACCGCCGGCGGGTTGACGGCGAAGATCTGCGCTTCAGGGTCATTCCAGAAGTGCATCATGACCTTATTGGCGATGACCATAGTGGAATTAGCCTTGCCAGGCCTGACACTCCAATCTTTCATCTTGATGAAGAAAGCGCCGGAATTCTGGGATTGTCCTGCGAAGTTGAACCCGTTCATGGCAAAGACGGATTCGACCTGATCGCCATAAGTTTTGAGGACATAGTCCGTAACGCGCCGGTTGACGCTGGCCGTCTGCTCCTGCGTCGCACCCGGACGCATCGTGATCTGCCCGAAAATCAGTCCCTGATCTTCGTCCGGCAGAAAGCCACCCGGAACGCGCATGAAGATAAAAGCCGCGGCCCCCGTGAGGAGCGCGAATGCGAGGAGCGACAGAAAGCGGAATTTCAGCACTCGGCGAACACCGCCGAGATAACCGTCAGTCATTTTCGCGAAGTTACGATTGAACCATCCCGCCAGACCTTTATCTTTCTCGTGCTCCGTGGGTTTGAGCATCGTTGCGCACAGCGCCGGGGTCATGACCATGGCCACGAGAACAGACAACCACATCGCCGCGACGATCGTGATGGAAAACTGGCGGTAGATCACGCCTGTCGAACCACCGAAGGCCGCCATCGGCAGAAACACGGCGCTCAGTACGAGCACGATGCCGACGAGGGCGCCCGAGATCTCATCCATTGATTTGCGCGCGGCTTCACGCGGGGAAAGATGCTCCTGCGTCATGACGCGCTCGACATTTTCCACGACAACGATCGCATCATCCACGAGAAGGCCGACAGCCAGGACCATGGCCAGCATGGTCAGAGTGTTGATGGCAAAGCCCAGCGCCGACATCACGGCAAATGTTCCGAGGAGAACAACCGGAACGGCGATCGTCGGGATCAGCGTGGCACGGAAATTCTGCAGGAAGATAAGCATCACGACGAAAACAAGCGCGATGGCCACGGCGAGAGTTTTAACGACATCCTCGATCGAGAGAGTGATGAACGGCTCGGTATCGAGAGGATAAACGACCTTAAGACTTTGCGGAAAAAACTTCTGCAGTTCCGCCAGCTTCTCACGGACTGCCGCTTCGGTCTTGAGCTGATTCGCTCCGGGCGCCAGTTTCAGCGCCAGGCCGCCAGCAGGGTGGTTGTTGTAAAATCCCTCCATGCTGTACGTCTGAGCGCCGAGTTCGATCTTCGCGACGTCATGCAGACGAACCTGCGAACCGTCCTGCTGCACTTTCAACAGGATATCATTGAACTGCTGCGGGTCGGAGAAACGCGTCGGACCTATGACGGTCGCATCAAAGCCAATGCCGTTCTTGGCGGGCAGGCCGCCGAGTTCACCGGAGGAAACCTGGATATTCTGATCAGAAATTGCGGTTTGCACATCCGGTACGGTCAGGGAATATTTGAAGAGCTTCGCAGGATCGAGCCAGATCCGCATCGCATATTCGGCACCGAACAGGGTGTGATCGCCGACACCCGAGACTCGCGAGAGGGGGTCGACAACGTTCGATGCCATGTAATCAAGAATGTCGTGGCCATTCATGCTGCCATCGGTCGAGATGAAACCGACCACAAGCATGAAGTTCTTGACCGCCTTGACGACATTCAGGCCCTGCGCCGTGACCTCCGTCGGCAGACGCGCCATAGCAAGCTGCAACTTGTTCTGCACCTGCACCTGGGCAATGTCGGGATTGGTTCCCTGCTCGAACGTGAGGTCGATCTCCATCGAGCCGTTCGCGTAAGACTGCGCGGACAGATATTCGAGATGATCGAGGCCGGACATCTGCTGAAGGATCGGACGCACGACCGTATTGTTCACGGTCTCGGCGGAAGCACCCGGATCGGTGACGGTAATGCCGATCTGCGGCGGCGCCACCGAAGGATACTGCGCAATCGGCATCCGGAAAATACAAACCAGGCCAAGGAGCATGATGATGCACCCGATGACCCAGGCAAAAACCGGGCGATCGATGAAAAAACGTGACATGCCGCTTATTCCGCTCCGTTGGCCGGTTTCGCATCATGCGGCGCGACGCTCGCGCCCGGCTTGACCTTCTGGACGCCCTCGACCACCACGCGGTCACCTGCTTTGAGGCCATCCGTCACGACCCAGTTCGTGCCCACGGCACGCCCTACGCTGATGTGCCGCGATTCCACCTTGTCATCCACGCCAACGACGAAGACCGTCGGCTCGCCCTTCGTGTCGCGTGCCACGGCGATCTGCGGCACCAGAAGGGTTCCTGACTCCACGCCTTCGTCGATGCTCGCATGGACGAACAATCCAGGCAGCAGCAACTTGTCCGGGTTCGGAAACTCCGCGCGCAGGACGAGCGTGCCGGTCGCCGGGTCAATCGTGACTTCGGACAGCTTCAGTTTGCCTGGATGTTCATAGGTGCTGCCATCGTCCAGCACGAGCGACGCCTGCGGACTGCCGTCGCCATCGCGCCGCAACTGCCCTTTCGCCATCTCGCGACGAAGACGCAGCATGTCGGTATCGGCGAGGTTCACGTCGACATAAATCGGATCGAGTCTCGTGACGACGGCGATGGCGAGAGTCTGCCCCGGCGTGACGAGCGTGCCGGGGGTGACCAGCATGCGTCCAATACGCCCGTCGATCGGCGCCCGCACGGATGTCCAGTCCAGATTGACCCTCGCGCTTTCGACATTCGCCTTGGCCTGGGCGATATCGGCGTCCGCTGAGCGGGCCTGAGCCAATGTATTGTCATAATCCTGACGACTGACCGCGTGCGCGGCGGCGAGCGGTTTATAACGATCGAGCTGCGCATGGATGCTCATCGCCGCCGCTTCGGCATGCAAAAGCTGGGCGCGGGCCTGGTCGTAGCTCGCCTGGAAAGGGGCCGGATTGATCTGGTAGAGGAGCTGGCCGACTTTGACGTCCGCTCCCTGCTCGAAAGTGCGCTTGAGAATCAGACCGCCGACCTGCGGGCGGATCTGGGCCTGCTCGAAGGCTTCCGTGCGACCGGGCAGAACTGTTTCCTGCTTCACGTCCTGCGGCTGTATCGTGACGACACCAACAGCCTGCGGTGGTGGCGGGGGCGGGGGCGCTTTTTTCTGACAGGCGGCCAGACCGATCACCGATATCATGGCCGAGGTCAGCGGAAGCGCACGGCGAAAGCCGACTCCTCGCGTCTTTTTTGAAGTGAAACTCAAAAATTTCGTTCCGGCCTGCATGTCAAAGCGATCCGTTCGGCTTTTTAAAGATATCCGGACATAACGTCCGTATGAACAGAGAGAAAGGAAACTCTATGGTTTCCAATGATGGAAACTAGATGGTTTCCATTTTTCGGTCAACCGGGCTAAAAGCATGACAGGAGAGCTGAAGACCATGACCAACGACGTATGCACCGCCATCGATCTCGACACCGACGATGTGAACCCGCCTGCGGATCACGCCCGGTGCGATGCGGCGCGACGCGAAAAAATCATGGGTGCGGCCACCCGCTCGGTCGTGAAATACGGTTATCAGGCCACCTCGATGGACAGGATCGCACATGGATCCGGCATGTCCAAAAAGACAGTCTATCGCATGTTCAGTTCCAAGCAGGAGCTCTTCGAGACACTGCTGCGCGAAAAATTATTGCGCAAGGAACCTCAGGACCTGCCGCTTGAAGGCAAGAACTACGCGGACCGGCTGACCCGTGGCATATGCATGCTGGCGGACGATTTCCTTGGCACGGAACGGATCAGCCTCATGCGCGCGGTCATCGGCGAACTCGCACGCCACCCTGAGATCGGACAGTTCATGGAAAAGTATTTCGCGACAGAGAGCAAAACCTACCCCATGCGCGTCTGGCTACAGGAACTTCATGACCAGAACGCACTCAAAACCGACGATATCACCGCGACCGCCGATCGCCTTTTTGGAATGACGCTCGGCGTTCTCGCACTTGGCGAACTCACACAGTGCCGCCCCTGTCTGCCCAAGCCCGAGCGCGACGCTTTTATTGCAGAGAGTGTAAGGATCTTTCTCTCCGGCGCGGGACCGCACGCGGGCGGCGGGTTATAGATCCGCCGCATCGTAACGGATTCGCGCCCCTTCGATCTCCCCACGATTGGCCAGAGCCCATTGCCCGATCGGTTCGGTGACCTCCCTCAAGGACTGCCCGAGAGACGTTAATGCGTAATCCACACGGGGCGGCTTGCTCGGCGTCACCTCCCGGCTGACAAGACCATCACGTTCGAGATGTCGCAGGGTCACAGTCAACATGCGCTGCGAAATGCCGCCGACCGCACGCTGCAGGGCATTGAACCGGGTCGGCCCGTCGCCGAGAATGCGCAGGACGAGAATACTCCACTTGTCGCCCGCCCTCGCCAGGACGCCGCGCACCAGTGCGCAGTCATCATGATCCAGCAGATTTTCATCCGGAATTTCGCCATCCTGACCGCCCGCACGAACATTCATGTGCCCTGTTTCCCTTCATGTGCCTTCTTGCGGCATTTCGCGCTCATCGCCACAAATCACGGGTCGACGCTTTTCTCAACCTGCTCGAGGCTCTTTGCAGCATCGGCGCATCCCGTCCAGGAGACAGGATCCTTGAAACTTCTTCACATCGATTCGAGCATTCTTGGTGACAACTCTGTCAGCCGCGCACTGTCGGCCGACGTGGTGGCACACCTCGAAAACAAGGCTGAAACCGAGATCACCTATCATGATCTCGCTGCCCGCCCCATTCCGCATCTCACAGGCCGCTATCTTGCGGGAAAGAGCCCCGATGTGCAGCATGATCCGGCTCTGCAGGAGGACCTGCATCTGGGCGGCAAGGCCCTGGAGGAGTTCCTCGCTGCCGACACCGTTGTCATCGGCGTTGCGATGTATAACTTCACGATTCCAAGCCAGCTCAAGGCTTGGATCGATCGTATCGTGGTGGCCGGCAAGACCTTCCATTACACGGAGAACGGTCCCGTCGGCCTCGCTGGCGACAAGCACGTCATCCTGGCCCTGGCCCGGGGCGGCATTTACTCACCTGGCACCCCGGGAGCTGCCATTGAGCATCAGGAAAGCTATCTGCGCGCCATCTTCGGCTTCATCGGCATCACCAGAATCACGAGCATTCTGGCCGAGGGTGTCGCGCTCGGTGCGGAAGCCCGCGAAAAATCGATTGCGGTCGCCCGCGAAGCCATCGCGAAGCTCTGAAACGGCAAAAGGGCTGGAGCAGGTCACCCTGCTCCAGCCCTTTTTACCTGAATATCAAGTCCCGTCACGCGATGACGAGATGCCCTTCCTTGTCGACCAGTTCGATCGGGTAATCACCCGTGAAGCAGGCATCGCAATAACGGCCACGAGCCTCCTCGCGTCCCGCATGGCCGAGCGCGCGATAAAGCCCATCGAACGAAATGAAGGCGAGACTGTCCACACCAATGGCTTCCGCCATTCCGGCGAGATCATGCGTGGCCGCCAGCAGCTTGCTCTCTTCCGGCGTGTCGATTCCATAGAAGCACGGATGGCGGGTCGGCGGGCTCGAAATCCGCATGTGCACTTCGATCGCGCCCGCCGCACGCACCATGTCCACGATCTTGCGCGACGTGGTCCCGCGCACGATCGAATCATCGACGAGAATGACGCGCTTGCCCTCAAGCACGGCCCGATTGGCGGAATGCTTCATCCGCACACCGAGATTCCGGATCTGGTCCGTCGGCTCAATGAAAGTGCGGCCGACGTAATGGTTGCGGATGATGCCCATTTCGAACGGAATGCCGCTCTCGACCGCATACCCCATGGCTGAAGGCACACCGGAGTCGGGCACGGGCACGATCACGTCGGCATCCACGCCGCTCTCGCGGGCCAGCTCGAAACCAATGTGTTTGCGGGCCTCATAGACCGAATGGCCTTCAAGCACCGAATCCGGCCGGGCGAAATAGATATATTCGAACACACAGAAGCGCGGCGAAGTTTCGCCGAACGGCTTGATGGAACGGATGCCATCGCCCTCGATCACGACGATTTCGCCCGGGTCCACGTCACGCACGAAGTCCGCGCCGATAATGTCGAGCGCACAGCTCTCGCTCACCAGCACCCAGGCGCCGGAACGGGGCATGCGGCCCAGGATCAGGGGACGCACACCCAGCGGATCACGCATGCCGATCATCATGTCCGCCGTCAGGGCGATGAGCGAATAGGCGCCCTTCACCTGCTTGACGGCATCGATCAGGCGATCCAGGACGCTGGCGTAAAGAGAAATCGCGATGAGATGGACGAAGACTTCGGTATCTGTCGTGGACTGGAACAGGCAACCGCGTCTGACAAGCGCCTGACGCAGTGTCGCCGCGTTCGTCAGATTGCCGTTATGCGCGACCGCCAGACCGCCGAATTCATAGTCCGCATAGAGCGGCTGGACATTACGCAGCAGGGTGGCGCCTGTCGTCGCATACCGGTTGTGCCCGATCGCGGTATGACCCGGCAGCGTCGCCATGACACGCTGGTCATGGAAGACTTCACCAACCAGGCCGAGCCCCTTGTGCTGGTAGAAACGTTTGCGATCGTGACTGACGATACCGGCGGCCTCCTGCCCCCGATGCTGCAACGCATGCAGACCGAGCGCCGCGAGCGCCGAAGCGTCCTCCGCACCCCAGACGCCCACCACGCCACATTCTTCATAAGGACGATTGCTCTGTTCCGGCTCAGGCATGATGTTGATATCGCAAGGGCGGCTCATGGGCAGGCTCTCCACATGGATGGGCGGACGCGGCGGGTCAGATGGCGGCGTCATGGCCCTTCACGCGAAATGGCGCAAGCCCTGTCTGCTCCAAACCCGGTAGTGTTTCTTCCAGATAGGTTGCCGCACCCTCAATATAAGGGGCCAGGCTGCTGCCATGCAGTCCCAGCAGCACGGTTTGTCCAAAAATCATGTGGAGCACCACGAATCCCACGCTCAGCACGCCAAACCCGATCACGACACCCAGAACCATGCCAAGCAGCCGATCCATGGTTCCGAGGACGGAACCCTTCACCGCGCGCGCGATCCTGCCGGCTACAACGGACAGGGTCAGAAGCAGTACGACGAAACAGATCAACAGGGCCAGCCCCGCGGCGACCGGCGCGCCAGGCATATAAGGCAAGATCAGCAGCATGACCCGGCGATAGACATGGAGCGTGATCCAGCCCGCCAGTCCCCAGGCCACGAAACCCAGAACAAGCGCCCAGAATCCGCTGATCAGCCCCCAGAGTCCCGAAAGCGCCATGACGGTCAGGGCGACAATGTCAGCAACATGCATCAAAAAAGAGAACCCGCTTCAGGGCAGTTTGGTTGTAGCGGGACGCCAGAAGCGGCGGCGGGCACCCGGTTCCGCCTGCGCATCCTCGCTGTTGAAGCGCAGCAGCAATTCAGAAAGCTGCATCCGATGATCCAGTTCTCGATACACATCCGCACGATCCAGCCCCCGCATCGCCCAGATTTCAGCGATCAGATCCAGAAAGACTGCGCTTTCCAGCACAAGCGCCTCCCGATCCCGCACGACATAGGCCTCGGTGCAGCGCATGGCACACTCACCGAGTTGTCCCGCCACCTGTCGCATCGCAGGAGACACTGTCTTGCGCTCGACCTTCGCACGCGCGGGACGCGGCCCTCTTCGCATGGCGGCATGGTCCAGGGGATGCGCGGAGAGACGCGTCTGACGCGGTGTATTCATGGCAACAGGCTGGACGCCCGGCAACAAAACGTCAATTCGCAACGAGGCTTACAAACCGGAAAGATAAGCATGGACGGGCGGAAGTTCATCGAATGACGCTTCCACCGCGTGACCACCCTCCTCGAACAGCGTACCCGTCGTCGAACCGGTGATCACGACCGTTCCGGCCGTTATCGGAAGTCCCCGACGCATGGCGTGATTGGCGAGCCAGACAAGAAGCCGTCGCGTATCTCCCGCCGTATTGCCCCCTTTATGGGTGCAGGCCGTCACGCCATCGATCTTCAGCATCACCACGAGATCGGTGGACAGGATATCCCGCCAATCCTCTTTTCCGGGTCCAATGATGGCGACGCCATGGCTGGACTGATCCGCAAGATGCGCAAGAGGCGGCTGCGATTTGGGGGCGCGAAATCTTGTATCGACGACTTCGATCGCAGCGTGAACGGAGCCGATCGCGGCAAAGACCTCCTCCTCGGTCCACGGCGCGTCCCGTTTCGGAAGCGAACCGGCGAATCGATAGGCGATTTCGGCTTCAACCCCCTGGAAGCGACACAAGCCCTTGGGAATGGTGGCGCCATCGGCAAAAATTGTATCACGATGAAGTGGGGCGGCGCTCGGCTCGGAACTTGCGGAAGACGCGCCAACCTTCCATCCCATGACAGGTCCGAGTTCGTCGCCCATAAGGGCTGCCACCCTGTCCTGCACCTCGTAGGCCGCGGCCTCGTCGGCAGGCAGCAGATCAGCCTCGACATCACCGCTGGCGACCCTGTTTCGACGTGCTTTGACGAGATGCGCCGCCAGAGCGGATGCGGCGTGAGACACGGTCATCGGAAACCCTTTCCATGCGACGGAGATTTGGCCCGAAATGACAGGCGTTCCGTCCATTCCCATAGAGACATACAAACACCAGATCTCAAACAGGCGTGAAAATATCTCAGTCGCCCGGCATTCCCATGTGAAAGCCGCGACGTCTTCACTGTGGATGAGAGCAGACTTTTCTTAACGATCCGGAATACATACGATACAGGAATGAATACCGTCGAAACCATCCCCCATGAAACCTGCCTCAACTGCAACACAGCACTCATGGGTGCTTATTGCCACGTCTGCGGGCAGGACGTTCGGGCGGCCGAGCCGTCCCTGAGGGAATTCCTCCAGGAATTCGTGGAAATGATGACCCATGCCGACGGCAAGGTCATACGCACACTTCGGCGGCTGATACTGGAACCCGCGAGCCTGACCTGTGATTACATCCGAGGCAAACGGGCGAGCGAAATCCCGCCGGTACGGATGTTTTTCGTATCTCTGCTTTTTTTCTTCGCGTTCACCTCCGTCGAGCCTTTCCATAAAATGATCGCAACAAACCCCGCTTCGGTTGCGACCGGCTCCACCGGGAAAGATCACGATCCGCTCAAGCAGGGGGTCCGGCAGATCCATTTCGGGGGTCCCCGCGTCGTCCAGGACTGGTTACGCGCCCATCTCACCGCAGCGGCAGACGATCCTGATGAAGTCCAGCACGTGATGGGCGAGTGGGCTGAACGCGTCGTGCTTCTCCTCCTCCCGATCAGTGCCCTCGTTCTGTGGCTGCTCTATGCCTGGCCACGCCCAGTGGCGCTCTATGATCATCTGATCTTTTCATTGCACTCCCTCACCGTAATTTTCCTGTTCATGACCATTTCAAATGTCGCCGCACATATCCTGCCGAGCCGTCTTTCGGGCTGGCTGACCCTCTCGCTCATACTGGCAATGGTCGCGCATCTTTTCTTCCATCTCCGCGGCTTCTATCGAAGATCTGTCGGAGGCACGCTCATTCGAATGGTTTTGCTTGGCGTCTCGACGGGTTTTGCCGCCCTTGCGTTGCTGTTTGTCCTGGGACTGATCGGACTTCAATTGGGTGCGGAGACAGGCGGTTAAAACTGAAGGGATTCGGAAATGAAGGCGCGGGACGGGGGCGGCTGAGACCGCCCCTTTCCTGCCTGCGCCTCTATGCGGGAAGGTAGAGTTTCCCCCCCTGCTCGTGAAAGACCTCGCGCATCTGCTCCATGCCTTCCTGCCGTTCGGCCTCCTTGCGGATGTCGTGGCTGATTTTCATCGAGCAGAATTTCGGCCCGCACATCGAGCAGAAATGCGCGGTCTTGTGTGCCTCCTTGGGAAGCGTCTCGTCGTGATAGGCCCGCGCCGTATCGGGGTCGAGCGCCAGATTGAACTGGTCTTCCCACCGGAACTCGAAACGAGCGCGTGAAATCGCGTCGTCGCGGATCTGCGCCGCCGGATGTCCCTTGGCCAGATCCGCCGCATGGGCCGCAATCTTGTAAGTGATGACCCCAACTTTCACGTCGGATCGATCCGGCAGGCCGAGATGCTCCTTCGGTGTGACGTAGCAGAGCATCGCGCAGCCAAACCAGCCGATCATGGCGGCCCCGATGCCCGAGGTGATATGGTCATAGCCCGGCGCGATGTCAGTCGTCAGCGGACCGAGCGTGTAGAACGGCGCTTCGCCGCACTCGCTCAGCTGCTTGGTCATATTGACCCGGATCTTGTGCATCGGCACATGGCCCGGCCCCTCGATCATGACCTGGCAGCCCTTGGCCCAGGCGACCTTCGTCAACTCGCCCAAAGTTTCCAGCTCGGCGAACTGCGCGGCGTCGTTGGCATCCGCGATCGAGCCGGGACGCAGCCCGTCCCCCAGCGAGAACGCGATGTCGTAGGACCGCATGATGTCGCAGATGTCCTCAAAATGTTCGTAGAGGAAGCTCTCGCGATGATGCGCGAGACACCAAGCCGCCATGATCGAGCCGCCCCGCGAAACGATGCCCGTCGTGCGACGCGCGGTCAGGGGAACATGCTGCAAGCGGACGCCGGCATGGATCGTGAAGTAATCCACGCCCTGCTCGGCCTGCTCGATCAGCGTGTCACGGAAAATCTCCCAGGTGAGCTTCTCGGCCTCGCCCCCGACTTTTTCGAGCGCCTGATAGAGCGGCACGGTTCCGATCGGCACCGGAGAATTGCGCAGGATCCAGTCGCGGATGTTGTGGATGTTGCGACCGGTCGAGAGATCCATGACGGTATCCGCGCCCCAGCGGATCGACCAGACGAGCTTGTCCACCTCTTCGGCGGCCGACGATGTCACCGCCGAATTGCCGATATTGGCGTTGATCTTCACAAGGAAGTTGCGCCCGATGATCATGGGCTCGAGTTCGGGATGATTGATGTTCGACGGAATGATGGCCCGTCCGGCCGCGATCTCCGAACGCACGAATTCCGGCGTGATGAAGGCCGGAATCTCCGCGCCGAAATCCTCGCCATCCGCACGACGCTCTTCGGCGCCCTCGACCATCGTCAGACGACCGAGATTTTCGCGGTGCGCGACGTAGATCATCTCTTCCGTGACGATCCCGGCCCGCGCGAACTCATACTGCGTGACCGGCTGCCCCGGCTGGCCTTTCCAGACTTCGTGCGGCGCGGGACAGCGGGCGACGAGATGGCTCCCCGATGCGAAGCCGTTGTCCTCGGGGCGCACTTCGCGCGTGTGCTCGACGCGCGAAAAGCCGCGCTTCCCCAGCCATTCGGCGCGCACCGCCGGAAGGCCGTCCTCTACGTCGATCGAAGCCGTCGGATCCGTGTAGGGGCCGGATGTGTCATAGACGCGCACCGGCGGCTCGTTCGCGGTCGGGTGTAGGGCGATTTCACGAAACGGCACACGAATATCTTCGCGGCCTTGAGGCGAGGTCCAGATCTTCACCGAACCCTCGATCGCGCCGGTGGTCACCTGTCCCGAAGGCGGCCGCGCATCGCGGTGGATGGGTTGTTTGAGCGTTTGGTCGTCCATATCGCGCTTTCCTCATGCGAATACGGATCGCCCAAGCGTGTGAGGAAAGCATGTCGGCGCGCCGGTCCGGCTAGGCGCACGCACACCAATCCCTACGCCGGTACGAACCGGATCAGGTTCTTCGAATGCGCCTGTCGCATTCGATAGGGTCGCTGCGCTGCGGATCCTGGTTGTCCGCCAGCAGCCTCTCAGCCTCTTGTCGAGGCCCCCCCTGGTCGCGCGCAGCCTCCGCCACACTCCCATGTGATGTCAATCATTCTTATGAGGTTTTCTCCGCACGGCTTGTTCACGGTTTCGCAAGCCGATACGACACGAAGTGAATGCCCTGACCAAGCCTGCCCCATTTTCCGGACTTTTTATGCCCGATCTCGTTTCGAGCCGCTGGCCGCGCTCACACATCCTGATTTTGATCCTGCTGCCCATAGCGCTCTATCTGCCCGAATGGATGGGAGTCCTGAGCGCCGATCCGCTGCGTATCTGGGCACAGGCGGTCGATCATCCCTATGCCTTTACCGATGGCGGTCTGCTGCCCGGAAATCCGGGCTGGATCGACGGTTGCGCGGGCGTGATCGTCGAGGCTCTGGGGCGTCTCGTGGCCCATGACTGGGCCCATGGGATCGTGCCCTGGTGGAATTCCTATAGCGGCGTCGGCATGCCACTGGCGGGCGAATACCAGCCCGCCGCGTTCTTCCTGCCCTTCGTGCTGTTTCTCGGATTGCCCAACGGCCTTCTGATGATGAAATGTACGCTCCAGATCATCGCGGCCCTGTCGAGCTACGCCCTGATACGGCAGTTGCGCATGGCGCCGCGCGTGGCTCTGATCGGGGGCATCCTCTATGCGTTCAACGGCACTTATGCGTGGGCGTCGGATGGACCCTCCGAGCCGCTCGCTTTCCTGCCTCTGGCCGTGTACGGCGTGGAACGTGCACGCATCGTCAACGGCCGCGGTGGGCACTGGGGTTGGCTTGGGCTGGGCCTGTCCTATCTTCTGCTATCGGGTTTTCCGGAAACCGCGTTTCTCGTCGGAACGCTTGTGCTCGGCTGGGCCATTTTCCGCCTTTTCGGAGCCGTGGACCGGCTGGCCTTCACGATGCGCATTGCTCTGGCCGGTATCGCGTCCCTGCTGATCGCCGCGCCACAACTCATCGCTTTCCTGACCTTCGTGCCCCATGCGTATCTTGGCTCGCATACAGGGCTGAACGACGGGACGCTCCCGGCCTCATGCTGGGCGATGCTGCTTTTTCCTTACGTCAACGGCACGTTTTTCTACGGCAACCAGTTCGATAACTGGTACGCTCTCGGCGGTTATACGGGGCTTGTCCTGCCCCTGCTCGCCCTGACAGCCATCGGCGGGCGCCGCGAGCGCGGTCTGCGCTTCCTGCTGCTGGGCTATGTCGTGGCCGTGGTCGGCAAACAGGCGGGTATGCCGGTCCTGACGCCACTGGTAGATCTGATACCCGGCGTTGCCCATACGGTATTCTACCGACTGAGCGAGCCCGTGATTGAAGCAGCGCTCATCGTGCTCGCCTGTTTCACGCTCGACGACGTGGCTCGTGGCGTATGGCGAAAGCACGCGACCATCGCAGCAAGCAGCGCGCTCACGGTCATGGTGGTCGTCGCGTGGCGTCTGGACCGACCGATGCGTCATATCCTGAACCAGGTCTCGCACGGCCCGGTTTCTACCCGGCAGTATATAGTCTTCTCATTCGCTTTCGGAATGTCGCTGGTGATACCCACGGCGTGGCTGCTGCTCCGGCGGCGGCGGCCGGAGCTGATCGCTGGCGCTCTGGTGCTGGAAGCTCTGGTTCTGTTTGCGTTTCCCTTGCTCAGCGCGCGCCACGTCCGGCCCATCGACACGTCGCTGATCGGCGCGCTGCGTCAGGAAACCGGTCTCCAGCGCTTCGTAACACTCGGCCCTGTCCCGCCCAATTACGGCGCATGGTTCCGTATCGCATCGCTCAACCACAACGCCATCCCGACGCCCGCGGCTTTCATCGCACGGCTGCGCCATGATTTCGGAGACCGTCTCGATCCCGTGACGTTCGACGGAAGCTTCCCGACCGATATGGACGGTCTCGGCTACCTCGAAGGGCCGCTGGCGCGAAACCCGGTGCTCTTTTCGGCCCTTGGGGTCACGACCGTCCTCGTCCCTCCCGGCAGCGGGCCTCCTTCCGTCACGCCCTTTCCCCTGACGCAGGGCCGTCCGGCGCAGATCGAAGTTTCGCCCCCGTCACCCGAAATCCGTCTCGACATCACACGATGGAACATACCACCGTCCCGCCGGATCGGCTTTTCTGTCGGCACGTTTGGCGGACAATCGGACGGAACCCTCGCCGTTTCCCTGTGTGACGGCCCGCAATGCGCGCGCGGCCGCGCGCGCCTGCAAGGAGCCGCTGACAACGCGCTCCTGTTCATGTCTCTCGATGCCACGATTCCCCCCCATGCGCGCGAAATGACGATCCGCCTGGAGGACGCCACGCGCTCCGTCGTGCTCTGGAGCCGTGCGACAGATGCGGCGACGTGGCCCGTCACACGTTTTGAGACCAATGCCGCGAGTGCAGCCCTGACGCCGGTGCTTTCAGGCGCCGCGGCCGACCTCTATCGTCTGAACGATCCCGCGCCCTATTTCGACGCGGGGACGTCCTGCAAAGTTCAGGCCGTGGATCGCGAACACGTCGTTGCCGATTGCACCCGGCCCGCCACGCTCATCCGGCGGGAGTTGATGCTGCCGGGATGGACGGCGACGATCAACGGCGCACGCACGATCCCGGAGACCTACGACGACCTGTTCGAAAGCGTGCCGCTCCCGACGGGTCGCAGCACGGTCAGCTTCGCTTTCGCCCCGCCCGGCGCGACCTATGGCTGGTTCGGGATGCTGTTCGGGATCGGATTGCTGGTCGCGGGATTCACGCCACTGTCTCAGCGCACCGGTCTCAGCGCAGCCGATTTCTTCGGGCGCCGGCGAAAGCGGGCACGAGCTTGCCGATCTCCTGATCGTGACGCACCTGTCCGGCGGGCGTAATTTCAAATCGTCCGTCCTCACGGATACGCGCCAGTCCCATCCGGCCCAACCGCTCCAGACAGGGCTGATCACGCAGCCCCTGCGGCCGCCCGAGATCCTCGCACAGCAAAAGCCGATGCAGCGCCGAGCGACAGCAGGTTTCGAGATAAGGTTCATCCCACATAGCTCTGTGGCCTTACCCGATCGGCGTCCCGACGGAAACGACGAACTGCAGGGACCGCCATAAACTCTCGTCCCGAACACTCGCCCCGGCTCCGCCCACGCGCTATGACGCGAACCACGCCGCCAAACACACGGGACCCAAGCCGATGACCGCACTGGACGCCATTGCCACGACTCTCCTGCATCGCCTTGATCCGGAACGGGCGCATGAAGTCGCCATACACGGCCTCGCTCTCGGCCTGGGCGCCACCGCCGCGCCGGACGTGCCCGCCCTGAGCACGCGGGTTCTCGGAATGCGTTTTCCGAACCCGATCGGACTGGCGGCGGGTTTCGACAAGGATGCCCGCGCCGCCAGACCGCTGGCGCGGCTGGGATTCGGCTTCGTGGAATGCGGCACCGTCACGCCGAAACCGCAGCCGGGCAATCCGTCCCCGCGTCTGTTCCGTCTCCCCGAAGACGGCGCGATCATCAACCGTATGGGTTTCAATGGCGGCGGCCTCGACCTTTTCTGCAAACGCCTCGCCCGGCTGAACCGCCCCCGTCCCAACGGCGGACGTCACGGTATCGGACGTGCGCCGCTGGGCGCGAATGTCGGCATCAACAAGGAGGGCGCCGACCCGCTGCGTGACTATCCCGAACTCGTCGCGCGCGTCAGCCCGTATGTCGACTACGTGACGATCAACCTCTCGTCGCCCAACACCCCCGGACTGCGTGATCTCCAGAGTGCGAACCTGCTCGGCGACATTCTGGATGCGATCGCGATCAGGAATCCGGAACGGCCGCCTCTTTTCGTCAAGCTCGCGCCGGACATCAATATCGACAGCCTTGAGTCGATCGTGGAAGCCGCCGTCGCCCATGGCGCGGACGGACTGATCCTCACCAACACCACGATTTCAAGGCCCCCAGGTCTCCAGAGCCCCCTGGCCAGGGAAAAAGGCGGCCTGTCCGGACACCCTCTGCGTCCGTTGGCGGTCGACATGCTGCGGCGCGTCTCCGCCATCAATCGCGGTCGCCTGACGCTTGTGTCGTGTGGCGGCATCGCGAGTGGGCGGGACATTTTCGAACGCATTCGCGAGGGCGCGGATCTCGTTCAGATTTATACGTCGTTCGTCCTTGAAGGCCCCGGCATCCTGTCGCGACTGAAGCGCGAACTGCTCGATACCCTGCGCGACGAGGGGCTGGAAATGGTGGATGACATCCGCTCACTCCGCAGCAGATGATCGGGCAGCGCGGTTTTTCTCGACGTCGAGAGAGCTTTGCGATAGTTTGACATGATTGTTTTCCCGTCAGGACACATGCCCCTGGCAGAGATGAAAAACTTCCTGAAATCGTGCCGGAAGCAGCGCCTTGCGGCGCGCATGCTCTGGACGTCAACAGCCCATGTCCCTACCGGCCGATCATCCCACCGGCGTCTCCGACAACCTTCTCAGGCTGCCCGTCCGCGTCCAGAGATTCAATCTGCAATGCGCCGCGATCTACCTCGGGATCTCACCGCTCCGACTTCGGGTGATGGGATGGTTCGGTGCGGGGCCGGTGCCGTCTGAAGGCAGGCTGTTCCGCACGGACGACCTTGATAGCTACATCGCCCATCTCTATGAAACCGCCGATATTTCCGCTGAAGAGATGCAGCGCAGACGGCAGGCCCGCGCCGACCAGCGCAGCGCCGCTTTGATGGCGCTGACCCAGCCCGACGCCCGGAGCCGTTACCTTCCGCCTCCGGGCGATCCCTTCATGACACTGGCGACCCGCAACGACATCATGAGTCAAAGCGTCTTCATCGTCCTGAAAGCGCTCGCCCTGTTCGGCCTCATCATGCTCTGCCTCTCCATCAGTCCCCTGCTGAAGACAAGTTTCTAGGCTCTCGCGGCTTCAAGCTCTCGTCGGCGCTTGTTCGCGATCGTCACGCCGTGGCGATCGAGGGAAGCAGCATGGCCATGTCGAATTTACGGTCGTCAAAGAAAAGTTCGTTACCGTTCACTTCGGTCGAGACGATCAGCAGCGATCCGATCGCGTCCGTGAGGGCAAGACGACTGGCGGCATTGTTCTGGTCCGCCTCCATCCTCCGCAGTTTCTCAAGAGCATCCCCGACGACGGCCCGCAGTTCCTCCACGGTCAACCGATGCGTGGCCATACGGGAGAACATGTCCTCGAGCGCGGCCCTCGCATCGTCCGGCATGGTCGGCTCGGCATTGACGCGGCGGAGATGGATGAGATTGCGCCCCATCGTCATGACCGCCAGCGTGCCATGCAGATAGGTATCGACGAGCGGGGGCACATTGCGACCGGCATAGCGGATCAGGCGCTGCATGCTCTGGGTCGTGATACCGATCCAGCGGTTGTCATCCAGACTGCGCCGAACGCCCCGGCCGATATCACTCAGCCCCGTCAGAACCCGAAGACGCATGATGCGGCACACGCGCTTTTCGTCGAACGGCAGCACGCAGCGGAACACGAGGACGCCGCCGCCCAAGCCCGCAAGCAGGGCCATCGAACTGTTGAACCACGTGATTTCGTCCATGCGATGCTGGTTATCGAGACCGAGGATCGCGGGAAAAAACGTGGCGAAGGATGCCGCGGGAAGGGCCGTGCCTGGATTGCGAAGCGCCAGCCCCGAGAGGAACATCGCAGGCCCCAGAGCCAGAGCCAGCGCTCCGTAACTCGACGCGACCGGAATCATCAGAAACACCGGGATCGTGGAGACCAGCACAGCGACACAGGCGCCATAAAAGAACTGGTTGCTGACGAGGACCGTATTTTCAAATGTGCCGAAACGGCCACACACAACCGCGATGAACGACACGAAACCGGCTCCGCTCGGCCAGGCCGTCATCTCCCAGATCAGAGCGGCCAGCACGATGGCCGCCGACGTCCGCACACCGTTATGAAGGGCAGCCCGCCAGTTCGGCAGATGACGCAGCCTGTAATGGGCGGGACGGAGCTTGCGCTGCTCATCGCCATGAAAGAACGTCAGCAGCATGTGATACTCGCCGAGGATCAGGCGCAACCCCTGCAACGCAATACGATCGTTGATCGCAAGCGTGCGGGCGGCCTCGTCATCGCCAGCCGCGTTTTCATTCTCCAGCGTGACCCCGATGGCATGAACGCATTGGGCAATCAGTTCGTCGAGTTGGTCGCGCGCTTCAGGCACATCCTCCGCCAGAGCCAGGCGTTGTGGCAGCGCCGACAGGAATTCGGTCGTACGAATCAGGATGGTCTGCGAAACCCGGCTGCGGCCCGGCACAGCGGCCAGACGGGCCTTGAGACCAAGCGCCCGCGACATGATCCGCGACAAAATGCCTGTCGTCGCATAGGCATACTGGACCGAATGCTCGTTGCGACCGATTTCGACAGCGCTGAATTCGATCTGATCATGCAGCGTCAATGTCTGACCATACACCGCGCGCACATCGCTCTCCGGCGGCGGTTCCTCGCGAACGATATCATAGACGGCGGCCGTGGCGCTCGTAATGGCGTCGAGCAGTCGGGCGCGCATGATTTTCCGCGCCTGCCGGGGCAGATCCTGGGAGAAGACCATGCCCGCCACCATCTCGCAGATGACGCCCAGGAAGATATAGGTCCCGCGCGCCATGGCGATCTGAAAGACGTGGTGAGGCGCAGCACTCGCATCCATGGCGATGATGGCGCAGGTATAGGCGGCCAGCACGAAGGCGTAAGACCGGAAATTATGGACGAGCGTGGCCAGCCCCGTGCACAGCCCCGCCCATAAGGCGAGAACCGGAAGAAACAGCCACGGTTGCTGGGGAAAGACCGCGACGAGGGAAATCGCCGATACCATGCCGAGAATGGTGCCGACCAGACGCCAGCGCCCTTTCGACAGGGACTCCCCACGCGATCCCTGCGCCACGATCCAGACGGTCATCGCCGCCCATTGCGGCTCACCGAGCTCCCACCAGAACGCGATGGCCAGAGCGAAGAGCGCGGCAATCGTATTTCGCAGCGCAAATTCGATATCGCCCGGCTTGGGAGCGTAAACCCAGGCCAGCGGCCATTCGGCGATCGGTCGGCGATTCAGCGCGCTGTTGACCACCCAGGTCTTTATCGTGCTCAGCATGGGGGGCAGTTATATGACCGCCAGATGAGGAAGACGATAGCGTCATCACGTTTTCCGGCGTGTTATCGTGCGACCATGCGCTTTCTTCTGGCATTGTCGGCATATTTTCTCTATGGACCCACGTTCCGTGTGCGGCGTGCAGCAGGTCTGCGACGCCTGTGAGCGTTCGCCATCCTTTCGGCGCACGGCATCCTTCTTTTGCCGAGTTTCAGATCATATGAGTTTCCCCGATACCGTTCCTTCCCTGAGCCGCGCACTAGCGGCCCGCGGCTACGAGACGCCGACGCCCGTGCAGGAGGCCGTTCTCCGGCCTGGCCTGGAAACGCGGGATCT
Source organism: Brytella acorum (assembly GCF_029309905.1). Classification (GTDB taxonomy): domain Bacteria; phylum Pseudomonadota; class Alphaproteobacteria; order Acetobacterales; family Acetobacteraceae; genus Brytella; species Brytella acorum. The sequence continues at coordinate 482,672 of NZ_JARBJP010000001.1, read as the reverse complement.
CCTCGTGTCCGCCCAGACCGGATCGGGGAAGACGGTTGCCTTCGGGCTCGCCATCGCGCCGACCCTGCTGCCCGAGGGCGCCGAACGTCTCGCACCGGTTCACGCGCCGCTCGCGCTTGTGATCGCACCCACGCGCGAACTCGCCATGCAGGTCCAGACGGAGCTTCAGTGGCTTTACGACGAGGCCGGCGCCAAGATCGCAAGCTGCATCGGCGGCACGGATGCTCGCCGCGAGGCCCGCGCGCTCCAGAGTGGCCCCCACATCGTCGTCGGCACGCCCGGCCGTCTGTGCGATCATCTCAAGCGCGGCAATCTCGATCTCTCGTCTCTGCGCGCCGTCATCCTCGACGAAGCCGACGAGATGCTCGACATGGGCTTTCGTGACGAACTCGAGGAACTGCTGGACGCAGCCCCGGCAGAGCGACGCACCTTGCTGTTCTCGGCGACGATCGCACGCGAAATCGCAACGCTCGCCCGCCGCTACCAGAAAAACGCGGAGCGCATCGACACCGCTGGCGGCGCAAAGCAGCACTCCGACATCAGCTACGAATGCGTCGTCACGGCTCCGAACGAACTCGGCCGCGCCGTCGTCAACGTTCTGCGCTTTCACGAGAGCGCGACGGCCATGCTGTTCTGCAACACGCGCGCCATGGTCGCCGACGTGCAGGCGGCCCTGCTGGAGCGTGGTTTCGCGTCGGTCGCCATATCGGGCGAGATGGGCCAGAACGAGCGTTCGCGCGCCATCGAGGCCCTGCGCTCGGGCATAGCGCGCGTGTGCGTTGCCACGGACGTGGCCGCCCGCGGCATCGACGTTCCCGCGCTCAGCCTCGTCATCCACGCCAACCTGCCGACCGAAGCCGCCACCCTGCTCCACCGCTCGGGACGCACGGGCCGAGCGGGACGCAAGGGCACCTGCGTGCTTATGGTCCCGGTCAGCCAGCGCCGCCGCGCCGAGCGTCTGCTGGCGATGGCCAAGATTACCGACGCCCAGTGGACGACGGTGCCGACACCCGCGCAGATCCATGAGCAGGATGCCCAGCGCCTCTTGCAGGACGCGGAACTCTTCGCACCGTCGACCGCGGCCGAAGACGCTCTCGCAAGCCGCCTCTCGGAAGCGCACGACGCGCATCAGCTCGCGACGGCCCTCGTGCGGCTCTACAATTCGCGCCTGCCAAAGGTCGAAAACACCCGCCCGGTGAACGTGGAAGCGCCGCGGGCCGCGAGCGATCGTGGCGAGCGCGCTCCTCGGGAGCGCAGCGAACGCACGGAAGCCATGAACGGCGAATGGTTCAGCCTTGCCGTGGGCCGTTCGGAGAAAGCCGACCCGAAATGGCTCATCCCGCTGATCTGCCGCCTCGGAAACGTGACGAAGCGCGAGATTGGCGCCATCCGCATCGCGGCTGACCGGACGTTCTTCGAGATTGCGCCGGACAGCGCCGGACGTTTCCGCTCCTGCATCGAAGGTCTGGATTCGGACGAACCCCGGATCGAGCCCGCGGAAGCTCCGGCGCCGGGAAGCACCTCGCGCTCCGCGCGTCCGCCGCGCGACGGATATGCGCCCCGTCGCGACGACGCCGGCGGTCCGCGTCCGGCAAAATTTGCGGGACGCAAGCCCGCTTATGGCAAGGCGTCGACTCGCAAGCGCAGCGTCTGAAGACCGCGCATGCTCCCCGACGGCGCGCTTCAATGCCCCGTCGGGACGTCGCCGATGGCCCGTCTCGCGGCCTCACCGCTTCCGGATGACATGCCGGACGGACGGCTTCGAGACATGACGGATGCGTCGTCCGGCCATACCAGCCAGTGACCGGCCCCGGCCAGCCGTAGGGCCAGAAGCCCAGTCGCCGATAGAAAAGCCCCCGTCGCCCTGCACAGACGCATATCGCGGCTGATGTGATGTCGGGCCCGTTCACGGTCGCCCGCCTGCATGGCAGCCGTCGCCGCCAGCAGCACGACCTCCAGAGGCGTGAGCACCGCCACCCCCGCACTGGCAATGTCGAGTGGCATATCCGCACCCTCATCAATGCGTGCGAAAGCACCCTCGAGCGCCTGAGCGACACCATCGAAATCTTCACGGAAACACGGGAAGAAGATGCCCTGCATCAGGCAGATCTGGCCGCCGCACGCCGAGCCGCGGTAACGGGCGAAGCGACGGAGCACCCATAAGGCGAGGCGTTCGCTACAGGGAAGATCAACGGATCGAACAGACGTCGTCATGAGCGTCATTCCCTTCCACCAAAAGGCAGATACGATGATGCGCGCGAGCGGGACGCTGAAAATGCTCGACAAAACAATGGTCTAGAGCGATTTCGGTGAACCAGTGTGAACGGATACGGCTCTAGAGAAAAGAGGCGACCACATCGGCGGGGCGGCGCGACGGTGGCAACCCGCTGTCATTGGCCCGCTGTTGCAGCAGCGCCCGCAACGTGCAGACCATTCCCGGAACACAGTTGCCACACTGAGCCTTGCAGTTCCGTGCGGCGTAAATTTCCGAAGGGCGTCGCGCGCCCCTGTCTACGGCATGTTCGACATCGTGATTCGTAAGCGCATTGCACGAGCAGATGATCATCGAAAGTTCCATCACGGCAGGACACAGCCATTTAACCACCGATGAGAACAATTCGCAATATCATCGCAAGAAAAATGCACTCATGCTTGATCGGACACGGAGAATGCTCTCCTCAGGGCTTCCATACGATCGCTTCTGGCGCGGATCGCAACCGGAGCATGGGGCGCAACGTCGAAGGCGTGAAACGCGCCGGGATATACGACCAGTTCCACCGGGACGCCCGCGGCGGCGAGGTCGCGCACGAAGCGCAGATCTTCATCGAGAAAAAGATCCAGCGCGCCCACACACAGCCAGGTGGGCGGCAGACCCGACAGATCCTGCGCGCGCGCCGGGGCCGCGTAGGGAGAAACAGGGCCATCGGTCTTGGAGCCAAGATAAGCCTGCCATGCGAACGCGTTGCTCGCGCGGGTCCAGCAAAACGCGCCGACCAGCGGATTGTCCGTCGCATCCGGCCGCTCATCGAGCATCGGATAGATCAGATTCTGAAACAGAAGCGGCGGTCCCTTCCGATCCCGCGCCATCAGGCTTACCGCCGCCGCAAGGTTGCCTCCCGCACTTTCGCCGGTCACGCCGATTCTGGTCGGATCGACCCCCAACGATTCGGCATTCGCATGCAGCCAGACAAGTGCTGCGTAGCAGTCCTCGATGGGCGCCGGAAACGGTGCCTCCGGAGCCAGGCGGTAGTCGACGGAGACGATGACGATGTCCAGCGTGTCCGCCATCTGGCGCAGCACGGGCAGGCTCAATTCCGGCATGCCCATGACCATGCCGCCGCCATGACAGTGCAGCATCGCGCCCCGACCGGCGCCCCCGGTCTTCGGCGCGACCACCAGGACGCGCACGTCCGCAGCCCCCTCAGAACCAGGCACGTGGCTTTCCGTCACGCTCACAGCCAACCCGTCCTGGGTGCGCTCCTGTAGCGCCACCAGATCACGCATGCGGGACCGGCGCCATGCAAGCGTCTCGGCCGTCACGTCCCCCGCAGGCAGCAGGTCGAGAAACGGCAGCAGCGCCGGATCGACGAGCGCGCGCGGATCGCCCTGGTCAGAGATTTTCATGATTTTCCCTTTGCATCGTGGTTGGACGGCTCATCGCCGATGGTATCGTTCCTGAGACGGCGGCGCAGATCTGAGAGCTTGGTGAGAATTTCCGGCGCCGCGGGCGGAGGCTCCGGGTTGATGGTTTCCAGCATCGCGATCAGCGCCTCCATCACGACAAATCGTGAAAACCACTTATGGTCCGAAGGAACGACGAGCCAGGGTGCATAAGGTGTGGCGGTCCCGGCCACGGCTTCCTGATAGGCCCGATGATAGGCGGGCCAGAACGTGCGCTCCGTGAGATCGGACTGATCGAATTTCCAGCGCTTCTCCGGACGGTCGATCCTTTGCAGGATGCGCGAACGCTGCTCGTCCGGCGAAATATGCAGGAAGACCTTGAGAATGCAGAAATTCTGCCGCGTCAGGTAGCGCTCGAAATGACGGATGTCCTCCAGGCGCCCGTCCCAGAAGGCCGGGGTCTCGGGATCTCCTGCGAAGGCATGCCTGTCGAGACGTTCGGCATGCACCCTCGCCACGAGCACGTCTTCATAATGACTGCGATTGAAAACGCCGACCTGCCCCCGCGCTGGCATCGCCGCGTGCACGCGCCACAGGAAGTCGTGTTTCTGCTCGTCGACGCTGGGCTGCTTGAACGAGGTCACATGTGTGCCCTGGGGGTTCATCCCGGACATCACATGACGGATCAGGCTGTCCTTTCCCGCCGTATCCATGCCCTGGAGCACAATGAGTATCCCATGCTCTCCATTCGCCGCCAGCCTCTCCTGGAGGGCCGCGAGCCGCATCCTGCAATCCCTGAAGATCCGGCGCACCGTGGATTTGTCGAGACCGCCTTTTTCAGCCGTCGGCACCTTGTCGAGGTCGAAATCCTTACCGTCCCGGACGAGAAAGCGTTCGACGAGTTCGCGCCCCAGAGCGCGGTAATCCTTGGCGTCACCCAAGATGACGATCCACTGCTGGCCCGGACGGCGCCTGACAAACCGGCATCATTTCCATCCTGTTGATGTTCACGTGAGCGGGAAGACCGATCAGCCACGAGACGGTCTCCGCGATGTCCTCGGGCGTCAGAGGGGTCGTGCCCTGATAGACCGCGGCGGCCCTGGAATCGTCACGCAGGCGGACTTCGCTGAACTCGCTCCCTCCACACAGGCCGGGCTCGATATTCGTGACCCTTATGCGCGTGCCCAGCAGATCGGCGCGCAGATTGAGCATGAACTGTTCAACAAAAGCCTTGGTCGCCCCGTACACGTTGCCACCCTTGTACGGATATGTCCCGGCGATGCTGCCCAGCGAGAGGATATAGCCGCTGTTCCGCGCGACCATTCCCGGAAGGAGCGCGCGCGTGATGGCGGCGAGCCCGGTGACATTCGTGGCGATCATGGTCTCCCAGTCCGACCACGCGGCATCCTGGGCCGGAGCGATACCCAGCGCCAGCCCCGCATTGTTCACCAGCACATCGACCTCTCTCCAGCCTTCGGGGAGCGAACCCGGCAAGGCATGGATCGCTGACAGGTCGCTCATGTCCAGACGGAACGGCAGCAGGACCGTGGCGCCGAGTTCGTCGCGGAGCGCCTCGAGCCGCTCCTGCCGACGACCGGTTGCAATGATCCGATGTCCTTCACGCACCAGTCGTCGCGTGATGGCACGGCCAAATCCGGCCGTGGCACCGGTGACAAGAACAGTCGCCATGATTGTCTCTCCTTTGTTTCCGTATCGAGTCTGAGGTCGAGCGGCCTGACCTGGGTCGTTTTCAGCGGATAGAGGCTGACCCGGATCGGGCCCGGCTTGCAAACCCGCCCCGAACCTCCGACATTGCGGGATATGACTTCCGATGCCAGCCCCCGGAGCCTGACGGGCTTTCTCCTTGTGGCCACCCCCGCACTTTCGGACTCCGAATTTGCCCATAGCGTCATTTATCTGTGCGCCCATACGCCCGAGGACGGCGCCATGGGACTTGTCGTCAACAAACATCTGTCCCATCCCGGCCAGGATGCCCTCTTCGATCAGCTTGGCATCGAGCCCGCGCCGTCGAAGCGTCGCATCGGCGTTTGCAAAGGGGGCCCAGTCGAGGATGAACGCGGTTTCGTCCTGCATTCGCCGGACTGGACGAGCGACAGCAGCGTCGTGGTCGATGCGGAACGAACCCTGACGGCCAGTCTCGATATCCTGCGCGACATCGCTGACGGGTCCGGCCCCCGCGACGTCCTTCTCGCCATCGGCCATGCCTCCTGGGCGCCGGGTCAGCTCGAAGAGGAACTGATCCGGCACAGCGCATGGATGGTCGCGCCCGCCACGCAGGCCCTGGTGTTCGGCGGCGACCATGCCGGGAAATGGCGTCGGGCGCTGGCGTCCATCAACATGGACCCGCTCACCCTCACAGGCGCAGTCGGCCACGCCTGAAATGGTGAGCCACGCGGGCGTTCTTATGCGCTGAAGTTCTTACGCACCGAACATGTGAGTCGCATGGGTGATCGCGCCACCCGCGCGAATGGCCGCCGCGACGAGCGCCGCTTCGGAGAGCTGCGCATCCGTGGCGCCAGCTTCGCGCGCGGCCTTGGTGTGCAGCTCAATGCAATAAGGACACTGTGTCGTCATCGCGACGCCCAGGGCAATCAGTTCCTTCGTCAGGCGGTTGAGCGCTCCATCCGCGAAGGCCGCGTCATTGAACGCCCAGAAAGCCTTCATGCCCGGCTCGGCGGCCGTGTTCATCTTTTCGAGGTTCGCGAGTTTCTTCATGTCATACATGACGGGTCCATCCTTTGAAGTGAAGCTGTCTCCATCCCATAGAACGCCGCAACACCGTGTTGCGTTCACACCTTGGAGAGCGGTCTCGCTTGCCCTTCGCGCTCGGGAGCGCTAGAAGCCCGCGTCATTCCGGCGCTTCACGCGCGCCTTTATCCAGTCCCGGGAACCCCACCATGAAACAGCAGGCGAACCTGATCCGCGCTGGCCAGGTCATCGAGCATGACGGCCGCCGCTGGACCGTCCTCAAGCAGCAGATCATCACACCGGGCAAGGGTGGCGCGTTTATCCAGGTCGAAATGCGCGACCTCAACACCGGCAACAAAACCAACGAACGCTGGCGCACGGCGGACTCGGTCGAGCGCCTGATGACCGAGGACAAGGACTACAGCTACTCGTACGAAGATGGCGACAACATCGTCCTCATGGACCCTGAGACGTTCGAGCAGCTCATGCTGCACAAGGATTTCTTCGGCGACCAGCTTCCGTTCCTTCAGGACAACATGGCCCTGAACGTCAAGCTTGTGGAAGGCGATCCGGTCGGCGTCACCCTGCCGCCACAGGTCACGCTCGAAATCGTCGAGGCCGATCCCGTGGTCAAAGGCCAGACGGCAAGCTCGTCCTATAAGCCAGCGCTCCTGTCCAACGGCGTCAAGACGATGGTTCCGCCCTTCATCGAGGCCGGAGAGCGCGTCGTGATCCGCACCGAAGACGCAAGCTACGTGGAGCGTGCAAAGGGCTGACCGCGGCCCTTCCACCTGACGTCGTCCCGACCCGTTTCCTGCTCTTTTCACCTTCGAATCAGAAAGCCACGCCATGCGCCTCTCACCGCACATGACCGTCATGCAGAATGCCGCGACCAAGGCGGCCCGGCGCCTGGTCCGCGACTTCGCCGAAGTGGAGCAGTTGCAGGTCAGCGTCAAAGGTCCGGGCGATTTCGTGTCCCAGGCCGACCTTCGCGCCGAGACGATCATTCGCGAAGAACTCGAGCGCGCGCGCCCGGGCTATGCTTTCCTGATGGAAGAGAGCGGCGCGTCGGGCGGCGAGAACTGGACATGGCGCTGGATCGTCGATCCGCTCGACGGGACGACAAATTTCCTGCACGGCATTCCGCAATGGGCCATTTCGATCGCCCTCGAGCGCCGCCTGTCAGACGGTCAGACCGAGATCGCCGCGGCCCTCGTCTATAATCCGGTCAATAACGAAATGTTCTGGGCCGAGCGCGGCGTGGGCGCTTTCCTCAACGACCGCCGCCTGCGCGTTTCCGCGCGCCGTGAAATGCTCCAGTCCGTTTTCGCGACCGGCATCCCTTTTGCGAAAGTCCCGGCCCAGCGCCGCCTTCCCTTCGCGCGGACGCTTGGCGCGCTGATGCCGCAGGTCGCGGGCATCCGTCGCTTCGGCGCGGCGGCCCTCGACCTCGCCTGGGTTGCCGCAGGTCGTTACGAAGGGTTCTGGGAAATCGGCCTCAAGCCCTGGGACTGCGCGGCAGGCATCCTGCTCGTGCGTGAGGCGGGCGGTTACGTGACCGATGAGAACGGGCGTGAAATCGCGAATTTCGACGGAGACCTGACGGTCGTTGCCGGAAACGCCCACATGCATGGCCCCCTGCGCGCCATCCTGCACGCCGCGATTCATCCTGAAGCCTGAAACAGACTGGGGCAGGCCCGGCGTCTGCCTCTTGGCGTCCCCTGCCCCCGACGGCCAGCAACCAAATCCGCTCGAGGATCAAGACGGGCCATTGCTCCCCACGGAAGGGCGTGGTTAGGATTGCGCCAACATGAAACGGCCGCAACCATTCACTCTCCGTCTTCTCCCGGTGGCCCTCGCGGCTGCCCTCCTCACCGGGCCGACCGCCCACGCCCAGATTTCGACCAATCCCGATGCTCTGCCGATGGCAGCGCCGCCGCCGCCCAAGGCCGTCCCGAGCCGCACGACGCACAGCCCCGTCGCCAGAAGCGCCCGTTCCGGCACGATACCGAACAAGCCAGGGACCGCACCGGTCACGCCGCCACCGACCTCGATGGCCACGCATGCGGTTTTACCGCCTGCCGTGCCCGCAGCGGCGCCCGCGCCCGTCATCATACCGCCTCCCACCGTCGAGGTGCCGATACATCCCGCCGTACCCCCGACCCCGGTGACGCCCGTGGCCGGCGCTCCGGGCTCCGTGAGCGAGCGACCCGACGGCGTCCGCGTCCTGTTCGGTCAGGACAAGGCCGATGTCAGCCCCGCGACCTTTGACGCGTTGAAAGCGGCGGCCAGCCGCCTGGCCGCGCGGCCAGATTTGCGGGTCACGCTCCTGAGCTACGCACCGGGCAAAACTGACGATTATTCCATGCCCCGCCGTGTCGCCCTGGCGCGTGCACTTGTGGTGCGGTCGATCCTCATCAACAGCGGCGTCGCCACCACACGCATTTACCCGCGGGCCATCGGCGTGCCCCCTGCTGGCGATTCCAGTCCACCCGATCGCCTGGACGTGATCGCCGAGGGGGCCGTCCCGCTCAAACCCGCGCAGGCCCAGTTCGGCACCGCCGCGGTCCCGGTTCCTTCATCATCCTCTCCTGCTCAAAAGGCCACGCCGTGACCAGACCGACCATTTTCCTGCTTCGCATGGCCGTGTTCCTCGTCGCCGTCGCGGCGGTCGGGGCCATGCTGTGGCGTACGCTGACCGCGGCCTTTCTCAGCAATCCGCTCCTCGACGGGCTGATCCTCACCATCCTTCTCATCGGCGTCGCCTGGAACATCAGCATCGTCTTGAGGCTTCTTCCCGAAGTGAAATGGGTCGAACTGCTGCGGCAGCCGCGCACGGGCCTCGCCCCGCCCAGTCCTCCGCGCCTGCTCGCGCCCATGGCCAGCATGCTCGCCTCGCGCAACCGGCACGACCGGATCTCGCTCTCCACGCAGACGACGCAGATCATGCTCGACAGTCTGTCGTCGCGCCTCGACGAATCGCGCGAAATCTCGCGCTACATGACGCAGCTCCTGATTTTCCTGGGTCTTCTCGGCACCTTCTACGGCCTGCTGCTGACGGTCAGTTCGATCGCCAATGTGATCGGGGACATGTCGGTAGGAGACGGCAACCTCGACAATATGTTCGGGCAGTTGAAAACGGGCCTGGCAGCGCCACTGCATGGAATGTCCACGGCGTTTTCAGGTTCGATGTATGGCCTGGCCGGCGCCCTCGTCCTGGGCTTTCTCGACCTGACCGCCGGGCAGGCCCAGACACGTTTTTTCAATGAACTTGAAGAGTGGCTCGCCGGACTGACACGCGTCGGTGGATCGGCCATCGAAACTGGTGACTCCTCGGTTCCGGCGTATGTCCAGGCCCTGCTCGAGCAGACGGCCGAAAACATGGAAGCCCTTCAGAACGCAATCATACGCGGAGAGGAAGGACGTTCAAAACAGGTCCTGCTTCTCGAAGCCCTGCAGGAGCGTCTCGGCGATATGACCGAAGCCCTGCATGCCAACCAGAAGCTTGTGACGCGTCTTGCCGAAACCCAGCTTGCGCTCGCTCCCCTCGTCAAACACGCGGCGGACGCGGTGACGCCGGGCTCTCCCGCTTTCGATGAAGCCCGCCAGACCCGCGAACAGTTTGCCAGGATCGAAGCCCAGCTCGGTCGCCTCATCGAAGACTCCCATCAGGGGCGCCTCCAGCTCAGCGGTGAAATCCGCACGGATCTGCGCGTGATCGCACGGACGATTGCCGCCAGCTCCAACCTGCACGGCCAGGGCTGAGCCCCGCATATGGCCCGCCGCCGCCGCACCTCCCATAATGGTCTTGACGCCTGGCCCGGCTATGTGGACGCCCTGTCCACGCTGCTGATGGTCGTCACATTCGTCCTGCTGGTTTTCGTGCTCGGCCAGCAGTTTCTATCGGTTTCCCTCAGTCAGCGAACGCATGCGCTGGACGCGATCAAGGCTCAACTGGCGGAACTGCAACACACGCTGTCCTTGAGTGAAAACCGTAACCGTTCGCTGGATGCGATGGTCGCGTCCCTCACCAGTGAACGCGATCATCTTAAGGCGGAAGCCGATGCGCTGACGACGCAGGTCGGAACGCTTAACGGCACGATCGCCCAGAAGGATCAGGCGCTGGCCTCCGCCGGGCAGGCCACGCAATCCGATCAGGCCACCATTACCGAGCTGAAGTCCCAGATCGAACAGCTCAATATCCAGCTCAAGGCCATCAGTGACGCTCTGGACATCAGCAAAAAGGATGTCGCGTCGCGCGAGGAGCAGATCAAGGACCTGGGCAATCGCCTGAACCTGGCACTTGCCGACAAGGTCAACCAGCTCAAGCGTTATCGTTCGGAATTCTTCGGTCGCATGCGCGAGGCCATGAAGAACCAGAAGGGCGTGGAGATCGTCGGCGACCGTTTCGTGTTCCAGAGCTCCGTTCTCTTCCCCGAGGGCAGTGCGGACCTCACGCCCGAAGGCGTGAAGGAAATCAGGACACTGGCAACGACGTTCAAGCAGGTCTCGGGGCAGATCCCGAAAGATATTCCATGGATTTTGCGGGTCGACGGGCACGCCGACAAGCAGCCGATCCACAGCAAGTTTCCCAGCAACTGGGAGCTGTCGTCAGAACGCGCGATCATGGTCGTGAAGCTGCTGATCCAGCAGGGCGTCGATCCGCGCCATCTGGCTGCGACCGGCTTTGCGGATTACCAGCCACTAGACAGCGGCAATACGGCACAGGCCTATGCGCGTAACCGCCGTATCGAGTTCCGCCTGACCGATCGATGAACGATTATGATGAACGATCATACCGAGATGACGTCTCCAGACGTCATCTCGGTATCTTTGGCTGGTCACCAAAGCCGCCCCCATAAAACGATCGGGCGGATGCCCTTCGTGGACATGCTTCGATCTGACGGGGAAACTTCTTAAAGACGCTTGCGTTGAGTCGAAGCGAGATCGCCCGAACATCATGATCTGCGAATACGCTCAACGCGTGAGCGGACAGCCATGATCGTGGAAGCGTCCGTCGCACTGCGAAGGAGTTCATCATGACCGCCAAAGAGCACGGCAAGAAAGAACCTGCGAAAAAAGAGCGGGACCTCGACGAAGCCCTCAAGGAGAGCTTCCCGGCGAGCGACCCGCCATCGCAGGAAGATCCCGACCGTCCCAAAAAATAGGCAGAACCCGGAGAACGGCAATAATTGCCTGCAAGGAGGCGCTGACATTGCTCCGGCGATCCTCTATGTAGCGCACCATGACCGCCACTCCGCTTTCCCAGATTCGTAATTTCTCGATCATCGCCCATATCGACCATGGCAAATCGACGCTTGCCGATCGTCTGATCCAGGCATGTGGCGCGCTGACCGAGCGCGAGATGAAAGCGCAGGTGCTCGACAGCATGGAGCTGGAGCAGGAGCGCGGCATCACCATCAAAGCCCAGACCGTCCGCCTGACCTATCCGGCCAAGGACGGCAAGACCTATATCCTCAACCTGATGGATACGCCGGGCCACGTGGACTTCGCCTACGAGGTCAGCCGCTCGCTCGCGGCATGCGAAGGCTCGCTTCTGGTCGTGGATGCCTCCCAGGGCGTCGAAGCGCAAACTCTGGCCAATGTCTATCAGGCCATCGACGCGAACCACGAGATCGTCCCGGTCCTGAACAAGGTCGATCTCCCGGCGGCCGATGTGGAGCGCGTCCGCGCGCAGATCGAGGAAGTGATCGGCATTCCGGCCGACGACGCGGTGGAAGTTTCCGCCAAGACCGGTCTGAACATCGAGGGCGTGCTCGATGCGCTCGTGACGCGGCTGCCCGCTCCAAAGGGCGATCGCGACGCACCGCTTCAGGCGCTTCTCGTCGATAGCTGGTATGATCCGTATCTCGGCGTCATCATCCTGATCCGCGTGATGAACGGCACCGTCAAACGCGGCGACCGCATCCGCATGATGCAGGCAGGATCGACCTACCATGTCGATCAGGTCGGCGTTTTCCTGCCCAAGATGACCAATGTCGACGAACTTGGTCCGGGCGAGATGGGTTACATCAACGCCGCCATCAAGACGGTCGCGGATGTCGCCGTCGGTGACACCATCACCCTGGATCGCCATCCGGCCCCGGCGGCGCTCGCAGGGTTCAAGCCATCGATCCCGGTCGTGTGGTGCGGTCTCTTCCCCGTAGATGCCGATGACTTCGAAAAGCTGCGCGAATCGCTGGGCAAGCTGCGCCTCAACGACGCGTCTTTTCACTTCGAAGCGGAAACGTCCGCCGCACTCGGCTTCGGTTTTCGCTGCGGCTTCCTCGGACTGCTCCATCTCGAAATCATCCAGGAGCGCCTGTCGCGCGAATTCGACCTCAATCTCATCGCGACCGCCCCGTCCGTCGTCTACAAAATGACCATGACGGACGGGACGAAGGAAGACCTGCACAACCCCGCCGACATGCCCGATATCGGCAAGATCGCCTCCATCGAGGAGCCGTGGATCAAGGCGACGATTCTTGTCCAGGACGAATATCTCGGCGCGGTGCTGACGCTGTGCAGCGAGCGTCGCGGCGTGCAGCTCGACCTCACCTATGTCGGCAACCGCGCGATGGCCGTCTACAAGCTGCCGCTGAACGAAGTCGTCTTCGACTTCTATGATCGCCTGAAATCACTGACGCGCGGCTATGCGAGCTTCGACTATCACATGGACGGCTATGAAGAGAGCGATCTCGTCCGCATCTCCATTCTCGTCAATCAGGAGCCTGTGGACGCGCTCGCGTTCGTCGCGCATCGCACCGTGGCCGAAAATCGCGGTCGCGCGATCTGCGCGAAACTCAAGGACTTGATCCCGCGGCAGCTTTTCAAGATTGCCATTCAGGCCGCGATCGGCTCGCGTGTCATCGCCCGCGAGACCATCGGCGCCATGTCGAAAGACGTGACCGCCAAGTGCTATGGCGGTGACATCAGCCGCAAACGGAAACTGCTGGAGAAGCAGAAAGAGGGTAAAAAGCGCATGCGGCAGTTCGGCAAGGTCGAAATTCCGCAGAGCGCCTTCCTCGCCGCCCTGAAAATGGACTGAGCCTGCTCCGGGAGGCGGGCGCGTCGGGAACATTGAAGAGCACCGCTGCGCCGAACCTCCGATCTTTAAAATGAACGACAGGTCGCCGCAACAGATTGATCGCGCACGTCCGCGCTGTCACTGTCGGTACATGCGCCGTCTGCCCCTATGCCTCCTGTTCCTGACGATTCTCTCGGGCTGTGCTCAGCCTGAAACCTCCTTTCCGACGAGTCCGGGTGGCGGCCCGGTGCCTGTCATCATGATTTCGCTCGACGGGTTCAGAAACGACTATCTCTACCAGGGCGATACGCCGACGCTCGATCACCTCGCCGACACCGGCGCCGTGGCCGACATGCATCCGTCTTTTCCGTCCGTGACATTTCCCAACCACTATACGCTCGTCACCGGCCTTCGCCCGGACATGCACGGCATCGTCGGCAACCGGATGCTGGACCCGGCTATTCCTGACGAAGTCTTCGATGTCTCGCGCGGAACGGGGTTGCAGGATCCGCGTTGGTGGGATGGCGCGGAACCGGTCTGGGTCACGGCGGAAACCCATGGGCTGCATGCGGCGTCGATGTTCTGGCCGGGCACGGATACGCCGATCAAGGGCGTCCTGCCGGATGACTGGGCGCATTACGACAAGACCCTGTCGGCCGATGACCGCATCACCCGCGTTCTTGGATGGTTTCAGAGACCTGTGGCCGAACGTCCCGTTCTGACGACGATCTATCTCGAAGACGTCGATCATGCGGGTCACAGCGACGGGCCGAATTCCGAAGCCCGACATACGGCCGCGGCAACCGTCGATCACGCGGTCGGGATGCTGCTCGACGGTCTGCGACAGAACCATATCATCGCGAACATCATCATCGTTTCCGATCACGGCATGGCTCAGATAAGCCCGCATCGCGCCATTCCCCTGTCCCGTCTGGCGCCGGTCGGAGAGATGGAGATCGTCACGTCCGGCGCCTATGCAGGCATCAATCCGACGCCGGGTCATGAACGGTCCCTGGCCGACGCCCTGGCCAAACCGCACGATCACGTCCAGTGCTGGCCCAAGGAGCATATCCCGGAGCGGCTGCATTACGGTCGAAACGCCCGCGTTCCGGCATTTATCTGCCTGGCTGACGTGGGGTGGGTTCTGACCGGCCCGCGCGATACGCATCCGGTTCACGGAGGCGCTCATGGCTACGACCCGGCGGCGCCAGAGATGACCGCGATCTTTATCGGCAATGGCCCCGCGTTTGCGCGCGGCACGAAGCTCGCGCCCATCAACAATACCGACATACAGCCTCTTGTGCTTCATCTTCTGGGTCTCGTAGGCCAGACCGGCGACGGGACGTTCAGGGATCTCCGCGCCGCGCTGACCCCCGCCTACGCGGATCTCCAGTAGCGGCGTTGAATAGCGGACTTGCGGAACGTCATCGCAACGAACATCATGTCTCCCACCGGACGTTCCAGCCCCTCCCCCATGGGCATCATGACGCATTGTCGGGAGACAGACCTTCTTGCCTCAGAAATCCCCGTCATGGCTCGACCGTCATTTCAGCATCTCGGAGCGCGGCTCCACCCCGCAACGTGAGATTCTGGCGGGTCTGACCACGTTCGGTGCGATGGCCTACATCATGGCGGTCAATCCGGCGATCATGGGCGCTGCGGGGCTGGACCGCCATGACATGATCATGACGACCATCGCAGCCGCCTTCTGCGGAACTCTGCTGATGGCCCTTGTCGCCAACCTGCCGATCGCCCTGGCGCCAGCGATGAGCAGCAACGTCATTTTCGCGCAGGTCGTCGTCCAGCAGATGCACGTGGCACCCGCCACGGCATTCACCATCATTCTGCTCGGAGGAACGGCTTTTACGGCGCTCTCGGTCTCGAGGTTGCGCGAAAAGCTCGTGCGGGCCTTCCCGCAGCCCGTAGTGATGGGCATTCAGGTCGCGATCGGCATTTTCATCGCGCGGATCGGCATGATCACAGGTGGCCTGGCCGTTCCGGCGGCGGACGGGTTTCACTTTGGAGAACTGGGAAACCCGGCCGTCCTGCTCTGTCTGGGCGGCCTGGGAGTCGCAGCCATCGCGACCGTCTGTCGCCTGACGGGTGGCCTCCTGCTGGCGATCGCCGTCGTCACGATCGCGGGCCTGTTCCTCAACGATCACGGTCATCCGATAACGCGCTGGCCGGAACACCTCGCGGAATGGCCGCATTACCCCACGCATCTTCTCTTCGCGTTCGATTTTCACGACTTCGCCTCGCATCTCGGCCTTCTGCTTCCCATCACCCTCTATTTCCTCATCAGCGACTTCTTCGACGCCACGGGCACGATGTTCAGCATCACCGGCCGGGCCGGGATTCTCCAGGCGGACGGCACACCGACACCCAGCCGCGCCGCCTTCGCCGCCGACGGCGCGGCCAGCATGATCGGGAGCGCCCTGGGGACATGCACGGTCTCGGCCTATATCGAGAGCCTCGTCGGCGTGGAAGCGGGCGGGCGCACGGGTCTGACCGCCGTTGTCGTCGCACTTCTCTTTCTGGCGTCCGCCGTCTTCTGGCCCATTATCACGATCATACCGGCCATCGCGACCGCCCCCGTTCTGATCCTGGTCGGACTGGGGATGCTCTCGCATATCTTCTCGATGCAGGACCGTGCTCCCGAAGCCGTCATGACGCCCCTGCTGATGCTGCTGATCGCCGTACTGACCGGAAATTTCATGTACAGCCTAGCGCTTGGCCTGATTTTTTACTCCGTGTTGCTCATGGCCACGCGACAGTTCGCGCGTCTCACCCCGACGCTGCTCGGACTGGACGCGATCTTTCTGTTTTATCTCATTCTGACGAACCAGCTCGGACTTGGCACCAGCGGCTGACACATAAACCCACCCGGCATTAACCCGTCCGAAACTCCTGATCGGCAGACTGACGCCACGATCACCGAGCGTCAGGACACCATGCCCCATATCTTTCTCGCCACGCCATGCTATGGCGGCCTGCTGACCCAGAGCTACATGCAGTCCGTTCTCGGTTGCGTCATGGAGGCCGGTCAGCGCGGCATCCAGGTCACTCTGGCTACCATCGGCGACGACGCCCTGATAACCCGCGCCCGCAACACGCTGCTGCATCAGTTTTTCACGCGCACGGATGCGTCGCACATCCTGTTTGTCGACAGCGATATCGGCTTTTCGGTCTCAGATATCGAAGCTCTTCTGGCCGCGGAAAAACCCGTCATCGGTGGCGCCTATCCCCTCAAGGCGCGATACTGGGACAACGCGACAAGCCGCCTGATGGCTCTTGGCGAGCCGCCTGAAACCGCGAGTCTGCGCTATGTCGGCGACTGCGCTTCCATCTATGAACAGGCCGGCACGAAAGCCGGAGAGCCTCTGGCGAAAGTCGCCTATCTGGGCACCGGTTTCCTGCTGATCGAACGCGAGGTCGTCGCACGCCTGCGCACGGCGCACCCGGAAACGCGCTATCGAAGGATCGACGCCCCAACGACCGACGCATCGCCGGAACAGGACGCCTACGCGCTCTTCGACTGCATGATCGACCCGGAAACGCAGACCTATCTGAGCGAGGATTTCACCTTCTGCCACCGCTGGCGGAAACTCGGCGGCGAAGTCTGGCTGCATCGGGGTCCGAAACTGAGCCATACCGGCCCGTCCACATTTCAGGGCGATCCCATGATCCGTCGGATCAGCGTCGTATCCTGACCCGACAATTTTTATCGAAACGCCGCGCAGTCCGATCCCGGCTCGACGCCGCGCAGGGCATTCTGCGCGAAGGTCATGCCCTCGTCGCTCGACACGAATAGCGCGCTCATGTGGTTCTGATCCGGGTCATGGCGCACCCGCATGCGGGTGCCAGCGCGACATAGATCGGCAGCGAGGCGATCCTGCGCGGCGCCGGGAACCTGAACGTCCTTTCCGCCAATAGCGAAGAAAACGGGGGCCTGGATACGCAATGTCGGGTAGGCCGCCCAGTCGAATGCCGGTTTCAGATCCTCGAACGCCGAAGCGGTGAGCGCTGTCGCGGGCGTGAGGCCCGAAGTCGCGAGAAGTGCCATGAAGGGCACCGGACAGAGTGTTCCCGCCTGCTGATAGACAGTCCGGGCCTGCGGCGAAAAGGCCCGCGCGGCGTCGCCTGTCGGCATCGCCGCGGCGAGAGATGCGCCCATCAGCATCAGTTCTCCCAGTTCTGGATCACGTTGATGGCCGCTCTCCCCACGGACCTGCCCCGCCAGCATCGCCACACTGCGGGAGTCCCAGTACGGCGCCCCGCTGACCACGACCGCACCGATCCGCAACTCCGGCGCGTACTCCGCCACCATTCCGGCCGCCGAAAGAGCGGCGTGCGCGCCGGGTCCATGCCCTGCCAGCACGGTGCGACGACTGAAACGCCCGTCATTCGTCGTGACGGCGCGCACGGCGTCCAGCATGCTCATGCCTTCTTCCCGCGCGTTCAGATAAAATGGCCGCCCGCGCCTTGGCTGGTCCGTCATGATCACAGCGAAACCGCGTTTGAGCCAGGACAGAAGATAGGGGCCGTAAGGACCGCGCGATACGTCTGTCGCTGTGGGGGCGCAATCGTCGGCCAGTCCGGGCATTCCGTCGCCCCACGCCATGACGGGCCAGCCCCCGACCGGCGGCGGTCCTGCGGGCGTGAACACCATCGCAGTGACCGTCAGCATATGGGCCGGGACGAGAACATCCGTCGTGTAATAGGTCACGACCGCCGAGCGACCGGGAAAGTCGTTCTCTTTCGGAATGACCGAAATCAGCGCTCCCGGCTGGGGACGAAAGGAAAGAGGCGCGTCAACCTGTGGCGCCTCACAGCCGCCCAGCGTCCCCGTCAGGCCCACGGCCAGAGCGATTGCCCAGGACATCCTTCTCGGAAATGCGCCAAGACCTGCCACGAGATCAGCCCGGATGACACGTCGATGCGGGCGCCCGGCCGGACAGGAGGCCGTCCGCGAAGTCCAGAGCGTCCATCTGCGCGCGACGCAGCACAGGCGTATGTTCCGCCCCGGCATAATGGTACACGCTGACAGGCGTGCCTGCCGCGCATAGATTCTGTCCGAGACGTTCCTGAACGCCGAGAGGGATCTGCGTATCCCCGCCGCCGATGGCCAGCATGAGCGGTTGCTTGAGGGCCAAAGTGGGGTAGCGCGACCAGTCAAGAGCCGGTTTGAGAGCCGTCGCCACCCCCGGAGCAAAAGCATTGGCCGGCGTCAGACGGCGATGCTCCATGGCGGCGAAGACGTCGCTGCGACACTCGCGGGATGCCTTGCCATAAAGTTCCATGGCCCGGTCCGTGAACGCGCGTTCGGGAATAAACTGCGAATCCGCCCGACCGAGCGAAGCACCCATCATCAGCGCGTAGAACACATTGGGCGAAAAGCGGCTCTCGCCATGCACACCTGAAAAGAACTGCGGATCGTTGGCCGGATCGGGCGCCCCGACCGCGATCGTCCCCAGGATCTGAAGTTCGGGCGTGTAACCCGCGGCCATCCCCGCCGCCGCGATCACGGCATGCGCGCCCTGATCGTGGCCGAGCAGCACCACGCGGTCGCTCAGCCCTCTCACGGCCCGGGTTGCGGCGCGCACCGAATCCAGAACGGCCATGCCTTCCGAACGCGAATTCAGATAAAGCGGCGTCCCGGCCTCGCCCAACCCCGGAAAATCCGTTCCGACGACCGCAAACCCGCGTCGGATCCATGCCCCGTAGAAGCTGGCCTGTGGCCCGCCGATCCCCATGATCGAAGGCGCGCAGGTAATGGCAAGGCCACTCGTCCCATGAGCCCACGCCACGACCGGCCATCCGCCAGAAGGCGGCCTGCCGTAAGGCACGATCACGGTCGCCGACACCGCCACGAGCTGATGCGGCAGGTGCGCATCCGTGGAGCGATAGGCCATGCGATAGGTCGTGCCGGGCGCCTCGCTCGCCTGATGCTTGAGTGAAATCACCTCTCCCGCCGACGCGTACGCCCGCGCGGAATAATCCTCGTCATCGCCCATGCGGTGACAGGCGGTCATCGCCAGAAAAATGAGGCCGAACAGGGCGGGATGAAAACGCATCGGCAAAAAGCTTCTTCTTTAGTCGTGGTGAGTTGCGGGAGTCGCGGACGGTGGATAGGCCGGCAGCCAGGCAGGAGGCATCGGGATGACCGGTGGATTCGCCTTGAGTTCGTCCATGAGAACCGACACACCCTTTTCGAGCTGTGCATCATGGCCAGCCAGAAGATCGGCGGGTTCGTTCTCGATGTCGATATCCGGATCAACCCCGTGATTCTCGATCACCCATTGTGATTTTCGATCATAAAGCGCGGTCTCGGGAATGGAAATCGTGCTGCCGTCGAGCAGTGGCCACATCCCGCGGATGCCGCGCACGCCGCCCCATGTCCGCGTCCCGATCAGCTTTCCGAGTTTATAATCCCGGAAATAGAACGGGAACATATCGCCGTTCGAGGCGGAATAGTGGTTGATGAGCGTGACCTTCGGGCCGACGATCAACTGCTGGGGGATCGAACGCCCCACGCCCTGCCGCGTCACGTCCATGCCGTCCAGAACACGTCGCAGACGCTCAAGCAGGATCTCGTCGATAAAGCCGCCGCCGTTCCAGCGATCGTCGATCATGAGCGCCTTCCTGTCGAGCTGCGTATAGAACTGACGGATGAACTGCTGCATCCCCAGCCCGGACATGTCGGACAGATAGATATAGGCGATCTGTCCGTGCGACAGACGATCGACCGTTTCGCGGTTATGCCGGATCCACTCCGCTTCGCGCAGCGACAGCTCGCTCTCCACGGGCTCGACCGTCACATCACGCCTCTTCCCTTCGATCGACGCGGCGATGGTCAGGGTCAGCGGGCCGTTCCTGCCGACGAACAGGCTGTAGGGATCGGTCGGCGCGCGCAGATCCTCGCCATCGACAGCAAGCAGGTAATCGCCATCACGGACGTTCATGCCGGGCTGCGCGAGCGGGGCGCGATAAGCGGGGCGCGCATTATCCCCGCGCAGCACATGCGCGAGGCGATAACGCCCCGACGCCGCATCGAGCGCGAAATCCGCTCCGATCAGGGCCGTCGGGAAGCGCCGTCCGGGCGGCTCGCCCACGCTCTGCGCATAGGTATGGGAATTGGCAAGTTCGCCCTGCAACTGCCCCAGAAGATAGCCGAAATCGGCCGACGACCCGAGCAGCGGGACAAGCTTCTCGTAGCTTGCATGGATCTGGTTCCAGTCCACGCCATTCATCATCGGATTGTAGAAAAAATCCCTCTCCAGGCGCCACGCCTCATTGAACATGGCGGCCCACTCCCGGGGCGGCGTCACGAAGGCCGTCATCGCATCGACCTTGAGCTTGTGAGGTTCGGATTTCGGCCTGGCCTCGGCGATGAACCAGTCATGACCATTCCGCCACAGCATGAACGCGCCATCATAAGACAGCGTCAGCGCGTCGTATTTCTGCTGGATCAACAGGCTTTTCCGAGCGGCGACATCATAGCTGAAAAGCGAGCGTTCGCCGCCATCCGGCGTCGCTCCGTCAATGGATTCCTTGGGTTCCGTTTCGTAAAAGAGCCTGTCTCCGCGCATGGCGATCTTCGTCACGCCGGGCCGGATATCCGGCACCGGCTCCGCACGCGAAAGAATCCCGTAAACGTCCACCCCCGCGGAAGGATCGGTGTGCTTCGCATCGGCGCCAGCGTGCTGATCCGCGCCGTCCCCCGCATTCTTCCCGCCCTCGGACGGGCCTGACTCATCGGACCGTATTCCGAACATGGCCGGTGTCGAAGCCGCCAGAGCCGCGACATAAATACCCGTGCTCTGCATGGAATAGGCGTTGAACTCGTGCTCGTCGAAGACGGGGTGTTCGAGACGCTGGGACGTGAAGAAAAGATACCGGCCATCCCTGGAAAATTGCGGCTTCGTGTCGGCCTCCGCGCCACCCAGCGGCATGAGCTGGCGCGTTTCGATATCATACAGGAAAAGGCCAGGCTGGTGATTGTCACGCTTCATGCTGAAAGCGAGATAATGTCCATCCGGAGAGAAAGCCTGATCGTGAATCTCGTCCTGAATGTCCTGGGCGACCGGGACCGGATCGGACCCGATCGTCATGACCCACAGCCGGTTGTTGTTGTCTGAAAAGGCCAGTTGCTTGCCGTCCGCCGAGAAGATCGGGGCATAACGGTATCCGTCGCGGAAATGCGTCAACTGACGCGCCGGGCCGCCATCGACGGCGCGCAGCCATATCTGCTGCTCGCCATTTTCGTCCGACGTGTAGGCCAGCTGGCTGCCATCCGGCGAGAAGACCGGATGCTCGTCATCCGCATCACTGCTATGGGTCAGGTTGCGCACGGCCCCATGTTCGGCCGGAAGCGAGAACAGATCGCCGCGCGCCACGAGAGCGGCGCGCCGTCCATTCGGCGCAACGGCAAAATTGGGTTCATGGGCATAATCGCTGTCGCGGATGGCATCCGCTGCGGCGACGGGACGCGACATGGTCCGCATGCCGTCGTCAGGCACCGTAACGTCAAGACGATGAAGCTCTTCCGAAGGCAGATCCATCACCCACAAAGCGCCGCCCTGCTGGAATGTCAGGCCGCTGTCACCCAGCGAGGGAAAATCGACATCGAAATCCGTGAAATGCGTGAGTTGCCGCGTCTGGTGCGTTTCCAGGTCGAGAACCCATATGTTGGCGCGGCGGTTCGAATCATGATCCGCCAGAAAATAGATTTTATGCCCGAACCACATGGGCTGTGTCGCCGTGCCGGACCAGTCCGTGACCTGCGCCATCCTGTGGCTGTTCAGGTCATAGGTGAACACATTCTGGGCCAGGCCGCCGTCATAACGCTTCCAGGTCCGGAAATCCCGCAGGATGCGGGTCAGGGCGACCGTATGCCCATCCGGCCCGTAGGTCATGAAACCACTGCGATCCAGCGGCAGCGGTGTGGGCAGGCCTCCGGTCAAAGGGACGGTGAACGGACGGTTGATCCACGAATTCCAGGCCAGGGCGCGTGAGGAAAATACGATCGAGCGCGAATCCGGCGTCCATGTCATGACCATGTTGTCCGGCGCCCAGCGATCGGGCGCCTTCGCCGCAATATCCGAATGGAAGGTCAGTCGTCGGGCCGGACCGCCGCCGGACGGCATGACGTAGACGTCCTGATTGCCCTGATAGCTTGCGGTGAACGCGATCCACTGTCCGTCCGGCGAATATCGCGGCAGAAAATCGTCTCCCGGATCGGCCGTCAGACGACGCGCCGCGCCGCCTTTGCGCGACACCTCCCAGAGGTTGCCATGCGCGACGAAAACCACCGTGTCGCCGTGCAGGTTCGGATAACGCATGAACGTGTGCAGCCCGTCCATTTCGCGAAGCGCCGTCTGTGCCCGAACCTGAGCCACGGGCATGCTGGCGGCTCCTATCAACGAGAGACCCGTCATCAGAATGGCCTGTCGAATCGGTCGGGAAATATCTCTCATGTCTTGTCCTGAATGGCGCTGGATGCTGACCTTATCATGGCGCACCGAAAGCGGATCGCGCCCTAACGTTTCCAAGAGAAGAGCGGTCGTCAAGCGGGAGCCTTGCAGGCAGAGCGCCCTTTCCGTCCGATGGCGGAGAGGCTATGTGCCCAGAAACATCGTCAGCACAGGATTTTGCGTCACATGTCCGATACGCCGCCCGATCGCCTCAGCGCCAGCCCTGACAGCCCGTTCTTCAACGAAGGCGTTCTCGAACGCGGCATTGGCGTCCGCTTCAAGGATGAAGAGCGCTTCAACGTCGAGGAATACTGCATCAGCGAAGGCTGGGTGCGCATGGCGGTCGGCCGCACCCTCGATCGCAAGGGGCGTCCCATGACCATCAAGGTGACCGGTCCGGTCGAAGTCTGGTTCAAGGACGAAGAAAAACCAGCCTGAAAGCGAGAGCAGCCCGCTTCGAGGATCATGCATGGCGCCGATTCGCATCATTATCGATACCGACCCCGGTCAGGACGATGCGGTGGCGCTCCTGCTGGCCCTCGCCTCGCCGGATGAACTGACGGTCGAAGCCGTCACGACCGTGGGCGGCAATACGGGTATCGAGAACACCACACGCAATGCCGCCGCGATCCTCGAACTGGCCGGGCGGTCGGATATCCCCCTCTATCGCGGATGCGATATCCCGCTGGTCCGGCCTCCCCTGCGGGCAGAACACGTGCATGGCGAGAGCGGCCTCGATGGCGCGGCGCTCCCTCCGCCGTCGAAACAGGCGGAAGCCACCCATGCCGTGGACTTCCTGACCGATTATCTGCGTGCTCAGCCGCAGGGCGCGATCACACTCGTGACGCTCGCCCCCATGACCAATATCGCGCTGGCCCTGCGCAAGGCGCCCGACATCGCGCCGCGCATCGCACGCATCGTCTCGATGATCGGCGCCTGTTTCGAGGGCGGCAACATCACGCCAAACGCGGAATTCAATGCCTTCGTCGACCCTGAAGCCGCGAAAATCGTGTTCGGCGCAGGCATTCCCATGGTCGTTCTGCCCCTCGACGTCACACATCAGATGGCCGCGACCGCGGCGCGCCTCGCCGCCATCCGCGCCGTCGACAATGCCGCCGCACGCTGCGTCGCGGGCATGCTGGGGTTTTCGGAACGGTTCGATCTCAAGAAGTTCGAATCTGACGGCGCGCCCCTTCACGATCCCTGCACGATCGGCTGGTTGCTGCGCCCGGACCTCTTCCAGGGGCGTGAGGTCAATATCTGCGTCGAGACGCAGGGGGAGTTCTGCGCCGGGACCACGATCGTGGATTACTGGCGCGTGACAGGACGAGCGCCCAACGCACTCTATCTCCGCGACGGGAACGCGGACGGGTTTTACGCGCTCCTGACCGAGCGGCTCGCGCGCCTGGGCTAACTCTTCCCAAGTTATGCAAATTTAGCATATCTAAAATCACAAACGGTCATATTCCCGGCATTCCTCCAAGATGTTTATGGTGAAAGCCATTCCCAAAAAGCAGAGCCGGAACCCGCGTCCATGCCTCAATCGGACATCGCCATGCTTATCGAGACGATCGCGCTGGACATGCGGTCGGCTCCGGAGCGTGGCGTCCTGCCAACGTATATTCCGCCGCTCGCAGACGTGGATCCGGACAAATTCGGCATTGCCGTACTCGAAGCCAACGGCCGCATGCATCTCACCGGAGATGCCAATGAACCCTTCTCGATCCAGAGCATTTCCAAGGTCTATGCGCTCACCATGGCGCTCGAAACCATCGGAGCACCGATCTGGTCCCGCGTGCGGCAGGAACCTTCCGGCAATCCCTTCAATTCGATCATGCAGCTTGAAAGCGAGCGCGGCATACCCCGCAACCCGTTCATCAATGCGGGCGCTCTCGTGATATCCGATATCCTGCTTTCGCATTTCGGCGCCGCCGACGCCCGCCGCGCGTTTCTCGCTTTCGTTCGCTCTCTCGTCGCCAAAACCAGTGGCGTCAGATATGACGAATCCCTGGCCCGGCAGGAATATGAAACCGGCTTTCGCAATGCGGCCCTCGCCAACGACATGCGCAATTTCGGGAATATTCAAAATCTGATCCCGAGCGTGCTTCGCCAGTATTTTCATCAATGCGCCATCACCATGACCTGCCGCCAACTCGCCGAAAGCGGGCGTTTTCTGATGATGGGCGGACGGGTCGCCACGGAAACCGCACAGTCCGTTTCCGCCCGGACGACCCAGACCGTGCTCGCGCTGATGATGCTATGCGGCCATTATGACGGGTCGGGATCTTTCGCCGTTCAGGTCGGCCTGCCGGGCAAATCAGGCGTCGGCGGGGGCATTCTCGCAATCGTCCCGGGCATCGCCTCGATCGCCGTATGGTCGCCCGGTCTGAACGCGCAGGGGAACTCTCTTCTCGGCACCGCCGCTCTGACACGCCTCGTCCACGCCACGGGATGGTCCGTCTTCACGCCTCCTCGGCACGAAGCATGATTTCGCATGCGCCGCGCCGCCATATGTCAATCATGCCATTTTCGATTAAACATGCCGGTCGAACGGCCCGTTCGGCGGACGGGCACCAATAACATGCGAGGGTTATCCCTCCTCAACCGACGGCGCGGACCATGACAAAGCCCATTTCGACCGACGCTCCCACATTTCGCGAGGCCATGTCCCTGCTGGCCAGCGCGGTGACGATCATCACAACGGATGGACCTGGCGGCCGTCACGGCTTCACGGCTTCAGCCGTGTGCAGCGTGTCCGACACCCCGCCGACGCTGCTGGTCTGCATCAATCGCGATGGCAAGACGCATCCTCATGTCATGGCGCATGGGCGCATCGCAATCAACGTTCTGGCGGAATCGCACGATTCCCTCTCCAACCAGTTCGCTGACAGCCGGCTGGATATGACCGCCCGCTTCGCGACAGGCGACTGGCAAACGGGCACGACCGGCCTGCCCATCCTGCGGGACGCATTGGCAACACTGGAATGTCGGATCAGCGAAACCCGCGACATCGGCACGCATACGGTCGTTTTCGCGGAAGTCGATGTCGTCACGCTCCCCAAAACGGCGAACCGGGGCCTCGTCTGGTTCCGACGGGGTTACGTTCCGGTCTGACACTCATATTGCCACTGTCGATCTATCGTTTTTCAGGCATCTCTCCTGAAAAACGGAAGGAGCTGGCGGCACCGTCCACTGTCCCCCCCCCCCCCGCTGATCATGCGTGCTTTACAGAGGGCCAGGCTCCAGGTTCGATTCGGCTCCGAAATCCAGAAATCATACGTCTTCGAGTCCATCGAAATCAGACGCCACGCGTGTCAAAGCCGTGCTCGCCTGCGCGAAACGCTCGACCCAGTCCGGCGCCAGTCCATCGTCGGTGATGACATGCGTCATGTCCTCCAGACGCCCTACCCGGAAGGTCGCATGCTGGCCAAATTTCGAGCTGTCCATCAGCAGGCAACGCTGGGTGGCCTGTCGGATCATCGCCGCATTCAGACTGGCCTCGTCACTATCCGGCGTCGCGATGCTCCCGTCAGGCTGGACCGCGCTGGCGCCCAGGAAAAGCCTGTCGAACCAAAGTCCTTCGATGCTTCGTTCCGCTAACGGACCAACGATGCTCCGGTTCTCGTTGCGGATACGCCCGGCGATCAGCGTGATCTGAAGCTGTGGCGTGTCGAGCAGGGTCTGCACGATGGCGATGCTGTTGGTAAAAACATTGAGCTGCATGGGATCGAGACGAAGACGCCGGGCCAACTGGAGCACCGTCGTGCCGGAATCCATGAAAACGGACTCATGCGGATGCAGTCCTTCGAAAGCGGCCTCGGCAATCGCACGCTTGAGGCCCAGGCGATGGCTTTCACGCGCCTCGAAGGCAATTTCCATGCCTCCCGAATGCACGATCTCGGCGCCGCCATGAGTACGGCGCACATAACCCTGCTCTTCGAGGCGCTGCAGATCCCTCCGGATCGTCACGACGGAACTATCCACGATCTTTGCCAACTCGTTCACGCCCGTCATGCCGTGGCGATAAAGATAATGACGAATCTGAGTCAGACGGTCGGGCTGCATCGTTCCTCCGGGGCTCGTTCCTGCATCCTTATCCTATCGCAACACGAGACCCGTGCCTATGAAGCTCTCTGGAAGGTCAATCATAATGAATATAAATTTTGTCCGGTTTTGATCGTTTTGCTTGATGAATATTTATGATCACGCTTTACTTTCCGCGCCATCCCCTCGCCGACCGACTTCACGGGCCGAGGTCGGCTGCTTCCCTTGCCGGAGAACGCTCAACAATGTTCCGATTCGTTCGCTTTCCCGTCACGCTTCTGTTGTGCTCGGCAACGTTCCTGAGTGTCGCGGCTCTCGATGCGGCAACCCCTGCCTACGCCCGGGCCGCGGAAAACACCGTTCTGGCACCCGCGGCCACGGAAACGGTTCTCAACGGCGATACGCAGCATTTCGGGAACAATGTCGCCCGGCTGACATGGACGATCGACGGCGCGCACGTCAAAAACGCAAGTTTCACGGACGTGGTCCATGACCGCACCATCCCGCTCTTCGCCCTGTTCAGCATCAATCTGAGCCATGGAGAAAAGATCCCGAGCAGTGTTCTCACGCTGACGGCTCGCCCCCAGGAGGGGCTCCTTCCGGCGCAGAAGAGCGCGGCGCGTGGCGCGGAACGCCTGGACGGACATTTCGTGACAGCCCGGTTCACCGATCCCAAGGGACGCTTCGCCGTGCTCTGGCGCGTCGAACAGCGGACCGGCTCGCCCTATCTTCGCCAGAGCATCACGTTGACTCCATCAGGCACTCCATCCGGCACCGCGCTTTCCATCAAGAACGTCGCATTGCTCGAAGCCCATACGGATGTCGGCGAGGTGCTCGGAGACGTTCAGGGGTCGCCCGTCGGCATCCAGGACGTCTATTTCGGAATCGAAAGCCCCTTAGCCGACAGCCTCGTCTTCAACGGCCGCAGCCGCCTCAGCCTGACCCAGGCCCTCCCGATCGAACCAGGTCATGACCTCACCGTCTCGGCCGTCGCGGGCGTATCGCGACATGGACAGATGCGTCGCGACTTCCAGATCTATCTCGAACGCGAGCGCACCCATCCCTATCGTCCGTTTCTCAACTACAATTCGTGGTACGATATCGGCTATTTCACGCCTTACACGCAGAAAGACGCGGAAAATCGCATCAGGACCATCGGGGACGAGCTGGTACGCAAGCGCGGCGTCCAGATCGACTCCTTTCTGTTCGACGATGGCTGGGACGATCGCAGCGGCAACTGGCGGTTCAGCCATGATTTTCCCCAGGGTTTTCGTCCCCTTTGCGCATTGGCCGCGTCGTTCGGCGCGGCTCCGGGCGTCTGGCTTTCGCCTTGGGGCGGCTACAGCACGCCCAAGGAAATCCGCGTCGCCAACGGACAGAAGCTCGGCCTCGAGACGCGCGACGGCGGCTTCGATCTTTCGGGACCGAAATATTACGCGGTCTTTCACAAGGCCGTGCTCGACATGCTGCATAACGACTGCATCAACCAGTTCAAATTCGACGGCACAGGAAACGCGGACCAGGTCGCGCCCGGCAGTGTCTTCAACAGCGACTTCGACGCTGCCATCCATCTGATCGCCGACATCTACAAGGCCAAGCCCGATACGTTCATCAACCTGACCACTGGCACCTATCCATCACCCTTCTGGCTGCGCACGGCGGACTCCATCTGGCGCGGGGGCGAAGACGACATGCTGCGCGGCGTGGGCACGAAGCGTCAGCGCTGGATCACCTATCGCGATTCCGATACCTATCGGAACATCGTGGTCAAGGCGCCGCTCTTTCCCATCAACTCGCTCATGCTGCACGGCATCATCTACGCCCAGAAGAATCAGCGCCTGAACGATGACCCCGGTCATGATTTCCCCGATGAAGTCCATTCCTTCTTCGCAACCGGCACAGATGAACAGGAACTCTACGTCACACCGGACCTCCTGAAAGACGCGGACTGGGATGTCATCGCGTCAACCGCCAGATGGGCGCGCGCCAACGCCGAAATTCTCAAGGACAGCCATTGGGTGGGAGGTGATCCGGGGCGGCTCGAACCCTACGGCTGGGCCGCATGGACGCCGCAGAGAGCCTTCCTGACGCTGCGCAATCCCGATCAGGTGTCCCGCACCATCCTGATCGAGCCACGTCGCGTGCTGGAACTGCCCGACGACGCGCCCACACATTATGGCGTGCGCACGTTGTGGGCGAAATCGGCGGCTC
Source organism: Brytella acorum (assembly GCF_029309905.1). Lineage (GTDB taxonomy): Bacteria > Pseudomonadota > Alphaproteobacteria > Acetobacterales > Acetobacteraceae > Brytella > Brytella acorum. The sequence continues at coordinate 453,587 of NZ_JARBJP010000001.1, read as the reverse complement.
CCACAGCGTTCGATGCCGACCAGCCGGTCGTCATCCGTCTCGCCCCCTTCGAGGTCATGACACTTGAACTCACGCCCTGACCCACGCCGATCCGCCGTCGCCATTCTGACGGTCGTCCTCGCGATACTGCCGATCCGTCTCTCGACGGCCCATGCCGGGCCGCCGATGGGGTGGAACAGCTGGAACCATTTCTCGGACAAAGTGACCGAAACCGACATCCGCAAGGCCGCGGACGCGCTTGTCACGAGCGGCATGGCGGCCGCGGGCTATCGGTACGTCATCATCGACGACGGCTGGCAGGGCACGCGCGACGCCTCGGGAGTCCTGCATTCCAATCCTCGCAGCTTTCCCAACATGAAAGCTCTGGCCGATTACGTCCATGCCAGGGGCCTCAAATTCGGGATATACAGTTCGCCGGGTCCGAAAACCTGCGCGGGTTTTACGGGCAGCAGCGGTCATGAAACCGAAGACGCCCGCCAGTTCGCGGCTTGGGGCGTCGATTATCTGAAATACGATCTCTGCTCGCTGCGCGGCGCGCTCAATGGACGGCCGCTGGCCATCCAGAAAGAAGCGAGCATCGTCGCCTTTCAGCGCATGCACGAAGCTCTGGACGCCACCGGCCGTCCCATCGTCTATGCTCTGAGCACGTATGGATGGAACCGCGTATGGGAGTGGGGCGCGTCCGTGGGCGCCTCGACCTGGCGCACCACGACCGATATCGGCCCCTCCTACACAAGCATGATCTTCAACGCGCTCGGCACGCAGGCGATCCCGCCCCTGGACGACACGGATCACTGGAACGATCCGGACATGCTGGAGATCGGCAATGACGGTTTCGACGCGTCGGGCGAGGCACGGACCCATATGACGCTCTGGGCCATGCTGGCCGCGCCGCTGATCGCGGGAAACGACCTTTCCGCCCTGCGTCCCGAAACCCGCGAGATCCTGACCAACCGCGATCTCATCAAGGTCGATCAGGACCGGGGCAGCCGCGCCGGACGGATGATCCGCTGGGATGGCGCGATCCAGACCTGGCGACGCGACCTGAGCGACGGCAGCACCGTCATGGCCCTGGTCAACACCCTCGACCACGAGATCGACGACCGGGCGAACGACGTGCTTGCGCCGGATGTCTTGCAGCGGAAAGCGCGCGATCTCTGGACGCACCGCGACGTCGCACCCTTTTCAGGTCAGGAAAGCCTGACGATCGGCATGCGTGACGTTCTCGTTTTGCGATTCGCGCCGAAATAAGCATTTCGGGCCAGCAGCGTTCGGCGCTACGAACCGCCCGGATTCTTGCCGTAAATCACCTGCGTCGCGGGCGTCACGGAGCCCGGCGTGGACTGGGACGCGCTCGCGGAACTTCTGTCGTCCGGCGCATGATCGGTGCCATCTCCCATACCGCCGATCTGTAGTCCGGCAGGAATGGCGCTCGGCATGTACGGCGGCGCGTGATGATGACTCCGCCCCGGCGGCCCGCGCACCACCAGATCCGCTCGCGGCGGCCCGAGCATACCCCCGCCGTCGTCGCCGCCACAAGCTACGAGCGGTAGTGTCGAAACCAGCAGAAGCGTAACGTGGTGAACCCGAGCGAGCATGATGGAACAGACTACCAAGCCATGCCACGCCGCAGCAACCCGCCCCCTGAATCGCAATCGATAATTGACGCGTGCCGCCGGTTGCGACATCCACCGTCCTTCCGGACGTCCGATCAGCAAAGGAGTTCCCACGGCGTGTTCGAAGGCTCACTGGACTCTTCCGCCGCACGACGCCGCGCCTGGCTCGACAGTCTCTTTGTCGATCACGCCATTTTTCGTCTCCCATGGACGAATCTTGCGACCGTTGTGCCCGGCCGCGTCTATCGCTGCAATCACCCCACCCCGGCTCGCCTCGCGCGGCTGAAATCCAGGCTGGGATTGCAGACACTGGTCAATCTGCGCGGTCATCGTCGCTGCGGGTCCGACGCCCTGTCACGCCGCGCCGCGGAGGATCTGGGCCTGGCGCATGTCGACATGGCTTTTGAAAGCCGCGGCGCGCCGCATCGAGACCGCATCATCCGCTTCGAGGGCCTTTATCACGCGATAAAGACCCCCATGCTCATGCACTGCAAATCGGGAGCCGACCGGGCGGGTCTCGCATCCGGGCTGGTCGTGATGTTCGAGGGCGGCACGACGGCGGAAGCGCTCCGTCAGCTCCATTGGCGTTTCGGGCATTTCAACCGTGCGCGGACCGGGATTCTGGACGCGTTTTTCCTGCGTTACCGTGCTCAGGGAGAAGGTCGCCTGCCATTCATGGACTGGGTGCGAGACGAATACGACGAAACGGCATTGAAGCGCGACTTCGTCGCGGGCCGCTTGTCTTCTTTCGTCACGGACAAGGTTTTGCGACGCGAATAAACCCGAAGCCCGAGGTCCGACGCACCCTATATTGCCTTCATCATCCGGAGGCGGGATAGTCAGCCGCATTGACGCGACCATCGCCAGGAAAGATCAATCATATCATGAGTCCAAGCATGCCTCTTCTCTCGCCTCGCCGTCTTGGGGCCGTCGCCCTTGCGCTCGGCCTGACTCTTCCGGCGGCCGATGCATTTCTCCATCAGGCACGCGCGCAGGCCGTCATTACCGGTGTGCAGACCACCACGGCCACCGTCGAAACCGTCGACCATGACACTGGCACCGTGCTGCTGCGCGACGCGCATGATAACCTGATCACGGTCACGGTACCGAAAGGGACGGCGAACCTGCCCCGCCTTCAGGCCGGTGATCAACTCGGGCTGCGCTTCTTCCAGACCATGGACGCCGCCATCGCCCGTCCCGATAGTCCCATGCCGATTTCGACGCTTCAGACGAGCAAGGGCTATGTCCACCGCCATCCTCATGGAACATTGATCTCGTTCCTTCGGCAGCGGGTCACGATCGTCGCGATCGATCTCCAGACATCGACCGTGACATTCACGACGGCCGACAAGAACACCCGCACCGTGACCCTTCATACCAAGGCCATGCAGGCACTCCTGCCCGGTCTGAAAAGCGGCGATGAAGTGGACGTCACCACAATGGACGCGATCTCGTTCGTCGTCATGAACCGCACCAATACGTCGTCCGTATCCGTGACGGAGCAGAAGGGTGGTGTTACGGCGCCGAAGTAGACGGTCGCACGACCCCGAAGGGCATGGGTCTCCCACGCCCTTCGCGTTCAGTGCGCTAGAGCACCGGGCCGATCATCGCCAGCGTGTTGTTCAGCAGCACGCGATGGCGCGGCCAGGCGATGACTTCGTCGAGCGTGATTTCGATCGACGCGTCGATGTAACTCCTTTGGCGCGCGCAGACTGTTTCCGCGAAATCGCGATCCGCCAGCAGAATATTGTTCTCGAAATTGAGGTCGAAACTGCGCCGATCCAGATTGGCGGAACCCACGAGCGTCATGCCACCATCGACGGTCAGCGCTTTCGTATGGAGCAATCCGTGCGGATATTCGAAGATGCGCACACCGGCTTCCAGCAGCCCCCGATAATAACTGCGGCTCGCACCCGCCACGATCCAGGAATCGTTGCGCCGGGGCACCGTCAGGATCGTGCGCACCCCGCGCCGGGCCGCGGACGTCAACGCGAACTGTATCGGCTCGTCCGGCACGTAATAGGGTGTGGTGATTGTCAGTTCGTGTGCCGCCGCGTTCATCAGCGACACGAATGTTTCAGGCATCGCGCCATAACGCAAGGCCGCGCTCGAACCGATGACCTGCGCGACGAAACCCGGACCTGTGGGGACGACGGCTTTTTCGAGGAGAGGGCTCAGATCCTCATCCGTATGCGCCATCCAGTCGGTCGCAAACAGATGCTGGTTCTGCAAAACGACGGGGCCTTTGAAACGCACCATCAGATCAACCCATGGCGCATATTTGGCCTTCACGCGGAAAGCCGGGTCCGCGCAGTTCTGGCTGCCCGTATAGGTCACGACGTTATCGATCACGACGATCTTGCGGTGATTGCGCATATCCATCCGTCCGCGCAGGGGACGAAGAAAAATATTGCCGAGCGGCAATGAACGCACGACCTGCACGCCTGCCTCCTTCATGTCGCGCCAGTGCGGACTGTGAATAAGGCGTCGGGAACCCAGATCATCGGCCATGACACGACAGGTGACCCCGCGTCGCGCCGCCCGCTTCAGGGCTTCGACGATTTTAAGCCCGTTATTGTCTGCCAGCCAGATATAAAAGCTGACATGCACATGGTCGGTCGCCTGGTCCATGTCGGCCGCCATGGTCTGGATCGCGAGATCCGACGTTTCCATCAGGACGGCCGTGTTGTTCCCGACGGGCGGATAGCCGCTGGCCGACTGCCCCACCCGAAAGAGCGGGGCCAGTCTCGGCGGAACGGAAAACGTGGTTTCGGCGTCTACCAGCGCCTCCGAACGCTTGCCTGGCACCGGCAGAAGGCGCATCGCGTCGCGAATGCGTGCGACGCGGCGACTACCGAGATTGGCTTCCCCGAGAAGAATATACGCCAGGGTTCCCAAAAGCGGCAGCGCCGCGATGATCGCCACCCACGCGACCCGGGAAGCAGGCTGACGATGCCGTCGGAGCAAGGCCCGTACAATGAAGGTCACCTGCAAAGCGACGGTTGCAACCGCCAGAAGCTCCCGCCAGTGCATGACTCTCCTTTCCCGAAGATGACTTCGCGGAAAACGCGACGCGCGAAACTAGCGAAGGCTGTCCGGTGCGATATCGGCAGGACGAGGCACCAGTCGGAAACGCAACCGCTTCACGGACGCACCCAGATGGGCACCGTTCGTAACAAGATGCAGGTGAAGATGAACGCCGAACTGATTTTCGAGAATCGCCTCGCCGACGCCTGGTCCCGCGGCGGCATCGACACTGGCCGTCCAGTAGGTACCGTCGAAATCGCTGAGGTGAGACAGATTGGTGACCTCACCGACACCTTTGATATCGAGATAACCGAGGGAGCCGATACCGCCCCCTCCAACATGGAAATCATAGGTCCTGCCGTTGAAGCTGAGGGTGCCCTTGCCCCACTCATATCCGAAGCCGCCGCCGATTTCGCGCAGCTGAAATGACACGGTCGGCGCCAGGACGGAAGCGGCAACCGCCGCCGACTCGTCTGCGCGAGCATTGCCGAGCATGGCGCTGGCAATCAGGCCCGCAGCCGCCCCAAAACGCACGATGCGATACGCCATCATCCCGGCCCCCCAAAACGACAAAACAAAACAGCAGGTCGGCAGAACGCATGAATCGCTGATACGTTCAGTCGCATTCACGCCACACATGTCGCGCGAAACGCCTGCTGAAAATATCCTGTTCCGACGACATTGCCATGATCCTGCCTTCTGGGAGAACAGGATACAACAGCCAATCCGCCGGGGACCTCTTCGCAGAGATTTCTTTGCCAGCATAACAGGAGATCCGGAACGCCAGACCGGGGTGACATATAAAAAAAGCCCGGACGCGTCGCGACCGGGCTTTTCGTATCGAAACGACAGCGGCCGGGAACCCCGGCCCGATGCCTCAGCGCTTGGAGAACTGGAAGGAACGGCGAGCCTTGGCGCGACCGTATTTCTTACGCTCGACCACGCGGCTGTCACGGGTCAGGAAGCCCGCAACCTTCAGAATGCCGCGCAGTTCGGGCTCGTAATGGGTCAGCGCACGGGAGATGCCGTGACGGACGGCACCGGCCTGACCGGACAGTCCGCCACCCTTGACCGTGCAATACACGTCAAAGCTGTTGTAGCGATCCGTAATCAGGAACGGCTGGGTGATCAGCATACGCAGCACGGGGCGCGCGAAATACTCACCGACGGAACGACCGTTCACGATGATGTCGCCCTTGCCAGGCTTGATCCATACACGTGCCACGGCGTCCTTGCGACGGCCTGTGGCATAGGAACGGCCCTGCGCGTCGCGCTTGACTTCGTGAACCGGCTTGTCGTGCGTCGCGGGTGCGATCGCTGCCAGATCCTGCAGGGTGCCCGTGCGCTCTTGAGTTTCAGACATAGATCTCAGGCCCCGATCGGAGAGATGGTGTTCTTGCGGTTCATGGCGGCGACATCCAGCTTGACCGGCTGCTGACCGTCATGCGGGTGCTTGTCGCCGGCATAGACATACAGATGCTTCATCTGCTGACGCTGCAGCGGCCCGCGCGTGATCATGCGCTCGACAGCCTTCTCGACGACGCTGCCCGGGTTCTTGCCTTCGAGACGCTGCGTGATCGTGCGCTCCTTGATCCCGCCGGGATGACCCGTGTGATAATGGAAGAGCTTCTGGCCGACCTTGTTGCCGGTCAGCGCGATTTTTTCCGCATTGATGACGACGATGTTATCGCCACAATCGACATGCGGAGTGTACTGCGGCTTGTGCTTGCCGCGGAGGCGATGGGCGATGATCGTGGCGAGGCGCCCGAGAACGAGGCCTTCGGCATCGATCAGCACCCAGCCTTTCGTCACCTCGGCAGGCTTCAACGAAAGTGTGGTCTTCATGTTTGGCAATTCCAGCAACGAGTGTTGGCGTGTGGCGGCGGGTTATGCTCGTCGGGCGGCGACCCGTCAAGCATTTTTTGCACGTGATGAGGGCTGATTTTCGGCGGCTTTCCGGGAGTTTTTCGTGTGCGGTATATAAATACCACACGCCGCCACCGAACTTGCCCTCCTCTTTCATAATGCTACCATGCAGTCCGTTCATTTTTCATCGTACCGTTCGAGGACGCCCATCGTGAAAAGACCCCTGCTGACGTGCAGCCTCGTGATTGCTCTGGGGATCCTGGGCACTGTCGGTGTCCGTCATGAAGCTCGCATCCAACTCGATCGCGCGATATCGCGCTTCCGGGCGACCCTGCCGCCCGATGCGTCCTTCACGTACAGCTCGGCCACGCCGCATATCCTGACCCGCGGCGCCGAGTTCAGGAACGTCCGTTACATGGAAAACGGCACTGTCCTGACCGCCGCTACGCTTTATGCCCGCTCCGTCTCGGGAAACGGTGTCACGGGCACGCATCTCGGCGTCCTGCGCACGACCTCCCTGACCGTAAGCCGCAACGGCAGCAACGTGATCATCGACGACGCCCGCGTTGCTGATCTCAATCTGCCTCCAGCCCGGAACGAAGGCCCTGACGGTGAACTGTCGGTTCTATGGCTGATGCATTTCCGCAACGCAGCGATCGCTCACCTCAATCTTCAGACGGCCACTCCGGCCTGCAATGCGACCATCGCCGATATTTCAGTGGAAAATTACGGTCTGCACGAAGGATCGGATTATGCGATGAACAGCGCAGCACTTCATTGCGCTCTTCCACCCCGGACGCCGCGCCCCGGCGCACCCCCCGTGAAGCAGGCGCCGCTCGACGTCCGCCTGTCCCAGATCGGCGGTCGCAATGTCGACCTCGCCCTGACTGTGCAGCAACTCTCCGCAATCCTGACGAAGAAGGCGGAATTCGCGCCGGTCATGGACTCGTCCAAGGAGCCTGCGAAAAGCTCCATGACCGTCAGCGGTCTTGATTTCCGGCAGGGGGTCGCCGCGTTCGCGATCGCCTCCGCCAATATCGAATCCCGGCTTGAGGGCCACGAAAGCCGGGCGCACATGACGGTGCCGGATTTCCGACTTCTGATAAACGGCAAACCAGCCATGGCTCTTCTTGGCGGCGGCCTCGTCGGCTTCACGGCGGATGCCGTGAGCGACAACCGCACCGGCGCCTCCCGTAGCACTTACGACGTGACGCTGGGTTCCTACGGCAAGTTCTCCTTCCTCGTTGACCTCGTAAACGCCCCTCATGATGGTGAAAGCGCGGACCCTTCCCACCAGAATACAGCCATTGCGAAAATGACCTTCGCCTATACGGATGCGTCGTTGATCGAACGCGCTTTTCGTCAGTATGCGGAAAAGACGGGGACTCCCGAGGATCAACTCCGACAGCGCGCGACGCTGCTCCTGACGCTCACGGGCAGTCAGTATGCGGCGCTCCAACCCCTCGGAGACTATATCCAGTCGCCTTCCGGACGCGCCTTCACGCTCTCCTTTCAGCCGCCCTCGCCTCTCAAGATCGTCGATCTGGCGACGAAGATCAGTCTCCCGGATGCCGCGCTATACCTGCAACCTCCGATCCTGACGTCCTCAGTCCAATAAGCTCCCGCCTTCCTTCACCCATGTCATCGACCGTTCATGTCATCGGCGCCAACGGCCGGTCCGGTGCGGCCCTTTGCCGCGCCCTGATCAGGGAGGGGCGGACCGTCATCCCCATCGTGCGACGGGCCGGGAACCTTCCTGACGATATCGCCCGGACATGCCCGCCGCCCCGGCTGATCAACCTCGAGGACGAGACGGCCGCCATCCGGATCGCCTTGCAGGACGCGCGATGTATCGTCAACACCGCCCATGCCCGCCACACCGTGGCCATTCTCGCCGCTGCCCCTCCTCCCGCCATACTGATCGGCCTCGGCAGCACGCGTAAATTCAGTCGATGGTCGGATGTCCATGGCCATGGCGTCATCGCGGGAGAGCAGGCCCTTATGTCATGCGGCCGCGCGGGCATCATGCTGCATCCGACCATGATTTATGGTGCGTCCGGAGAAGACAACGTGCAGCGCCTAGCCCGACTGTTGCGATTTCTGCCGGTTGTGCCTCTGCCGGAAAAGGGCCGCGCGCTCGTGCAGCCGATCTACCAGGAAGACGTCACCCGCTCTCTCCTCGCCGCCGTCAGAAAAGCCATCGCCGGAGAACTCACGACGCCGCGTTCGATCGTCATCGCAGGCCCCGCGGCGATGCCCTACCGAGCCTTCGTCGCAGCCGTTTCAAAGGCCGCGGGACTTCGAGACCGTCGGGTTCTTTCCGTTCCGGCGGGCGTCCTGATGACCCTGGCGCCGATGACGGCGCATATGCCTTTCCTGCCCGATATCCGACGCGACGAGATCCGCCGTCTGCTGGAAGACAAGGCCTTCGACGTCACCCCTATGCGTCAAGAGCTGGGTGTCGCGCCCCTGTCGCTCGAAGACGGTCTTTCACGGCTTTTCAGGAGCCGATTTTTCGGGTCGCGACTTTTCCGGCATCGCGGCCACGCATAAATCCGCGCCGCCCGCAGCGCTCACATCTCCCGGCAATGACCAGTGCGCATCGCATCGTGCTTCGTAAAGCTCGTCGTCGCCGGTCTCGAGAACACAGCCGGTATCACGCTTCTTGGCCGTCCAGCGCGCTGGAGCGCCGCACACATGACAACGCGCCTGAAGACGCACACAGCAATCGGCGGCAGAGATCAGGCGTTGCGTGATCCCGAACGGCTCGCGGCGATAGTCGGTATCGAGGCTCCCGACGGCAAGATGTACCCCCTGCGCCCGCGCGTCGAGAATATCGGCGACGATATCGCCCTCATAAAACGGCGCCCCCAGAAACTGGGCTTCATCAACGACGACATGGGCATATTCGGTCGCATCCGCGGGCCAGGAAGCGATTGCACGCGCTGTCAGGGACACCCCCTCACGGCTATGAAGACATCCGCCCGAACGCGTATCGAAAACCGGTGTCAGCCGCAGCGTTCCGGCGTGGGCTTTCGCTTCAGCAATAAGATGCGCGGACTTCCCCGCGAACATGGGACCCACAAACACGACCAGGCTTCCGCGCGACATGAACACTCCTTCACAATCCTCGCGAAAAAAGCACGTTCCCGCCTTTGTGGCGACGGGTTTTCCGACTTGCCGCACCCGTGCTCACCGTGCTCCCTAGAGACCATGAAAATTCCCTCACTGGATCGCCATCTGCGCCTGCCCCTTGTGCTGGCGCTCATCATGGTCGGTGTGTTCGTCATCAACAGGATCGCGGTCAACCGCGATCACGGTTTCAGGGATTACGGCGAGCAATGCGGGATCTGCCACCATGGCGGCCGTGGACAGGTCTCGGAAACGCCGCCCCTTTTCGGTCGGATCGACCAGATCGCCAGCACGCCCGAAGGCAAGCATTACATCATTGATGTGCTGCTCAATGGCGTCAGTGGCCCCATTACCGCCAACGGGGAACATTTCGACTGGGCGATGCCCTCGTTTCGCCGTCTCAGCGACGAACAGATCGCCGGTATCCTGACCTGGGTCGCCGCACAGGGCGGCAGGAACGCAACGCGCAACACGCCCGTTTTCGAAGCTCAGGATATCGCACGGCAGCGCCTGCCAATGCATTCGGCGGTGCAGGTACGCGCCGAACGCGAAGCCCTCGATCAGAAATATGCGCTGCCCTGACCCGGCGGCGGGATCGGTTCAGGGCTGAATCGGTTCAGTGCACGAGATATCGGTCCGGTCGATGGAACGCGATCATGACCCCGCTAAGCGCCGCCGCGCTGATCGCGGAGAGAAGCACCTGTCGCCAGGGCAAGGCCACGAGAGACGTCAGGAGAATGACGGCATCGATTGCAAGCTGGGTACGACCGGCATTGAGTCCATGCGCTTTCTGAAGCCAGAGCGTGACCACGCCCGTCCCGCCGACACCGGCCTGATGCCGGGCCAGCGATAATATTCCCATGCCGATGATCGTTCCGCCAAACACGGCGGCGAAGAGCGGGTCGATGAAACTCAGGCCGATGATATGAGGCATGACAAGGGCCAGCAACGTAATCGAGATGCTGGCGATCGTGGTTTTCAGGGCGAAAACATGGCCCATGGCCCGAAACGCGAAAAGCAGGAACGGCACGTTAATGACCGAAAACAGCATGCCCGGCGAAAGCGGCACCACATAGGACAGCAGCAGCGAGATCCCGGCCACCCCACCGGTCACGAGACCGGCCCTGTGGAGACAGACAAGCCCGACGACGATCATCGAACAGCCGATGAGAAAGGCGTAAACGTCCTCGCCCCAGGTATGGCGAGGACCTGAAGGCCGGGCCTCGACGGACTGGATCAATTTCTCACTCATGGATGGGTTGGCTGCACTCGAAATCAGGGGCGTTGCTGATCCGATACCATAAACGCATCGGGCGCAACCATTGCGCCCTCATGATGATGTCACACCCTCGAAGATTTCCGCGACCATGCCAAAACCTTCATTCTGGCAGCAGCTTCAGTCGCGCCGGGATGACATGGCTTCATTTCGCAACGCTTTGTTGCAACTGACTCTCATGCGCATTATCATAACCTGAATTTCACTTCCAGGAAAGGGATTCCGGTGCCCCGCTTCACACGCGCTTTCATTACGCCACTCTCCATTGCCGGGACGCTGCTCGTCGCCACGCAGGCCCATGGATCTTCGTCACCGGAGTCCGATGAACGCGCAGACCATAAACGTCAGGGAAAACCGGAGCATCACAAACGCGCAGTCGACAAACACAAGGACGCAGCCGAAGGAACAGAGCATCTCACCGTCGTGGGACATGGCTTCAACATCATGCATCAGCCAGTCGGCCTCTCCCGGATGCCGCAGGACGTGATGCACACGCCGCAGAACATCAACGTCGTGCCTCAGGCGCTCATGCAGCAGCAAAACGTCAAATCCCTCGACGAAGCGCTGCGCAACGTCCCCGGCGTCACCACCTCCATCGGCGAAGGCGCCGGGGGCATGAACGGCGATCAGTTCCTCATCCGCGGCTTTCAGGCCCAGAACGACATTTACGAAGATGGTCTGCGGGACTTCGGCGTCTATTCCCGGGATTCGTTCAATTTCGAAACCGTGTCCGTGATCAAGGGCCCGTCTTCGGAGGTCTTCGGCAATGGGACGACCGGGGGCGCCATCAACATGGTGACCAAGACGCCGGAACTTCAGAACCACTACAAAGCCGAATTCTCAGGCGGATCGGGTCAATATTACCGCGGAACACTGGACTTCAACCAGCGTCTGGGCGATTCCACGGCCCTGCGCATCACCGGCATGGGCGACGAACACAACATCGTCGGTCGCGACTTCCTCTATTCGCACCGCTGGGGCATCGCGCCCTCACTGGCCTTCGGAATCGGACAACGCGCCACGCTGGTTCTGCAGTTCATGCACCAGCAGGAAAATTCGATCCCCGATTTCGGTGTACCCGTCGTGACCAGACCGGGCGATGCCGTCGGCAAACCCATCACGGAATATGGCATCCGCCGCACGAACTGGTACGGCACGGACAACGACCAGAACGCGACGAACGACAATATGGAAACGGCGCGTTTTTCATATAAAGTCGACGATCACATCACGATCTACGACGACCTGCGCGGCGGCGAATATTACCGGACTTTCGCCGCTTCCAAGGCCACATGCGACACGACATGCGTCAATACCTATTTCAACGGCGACCCCAACGCGGCACTCGTGGCCCGTTCCGGCCCCGTGGGCGCGGGCAAGGGAACGGGACCAGGCACGTTCATGGCGCCTCTGCCTTACCAGCAGACGAGCTGGTCCGTGCAGAATGTCGCCTCAATGGTCGCCAACTATAAAACCGGCTTCCTCAGACATCAGATCGTCGCGGGCGTCGATATCGAACGCGTCAACGACGTTCGTTCGCAGTCGACCTATCTGAAGCCCAAGCCCTACGCCAACCTCGTCAATCCCAATCCTTACGTCGGCAACCTCGATCTCGTGCCTGGAGAAAGCAATCCCGGCGGACTGGTCACTCTTGGCACGCTCGGGGCCAAACCCCATAGCAGTGGCTATGGCTTCGACACGGGGCTGTTCCTGTTCGACCAGATCTGGTTCACCAACTGGCTGTCCGTCAAAGGTGGCTTCCGATGGGATCGCTGGCAGACCGCTTACAGACTGACCGGCGGAGATGTAGCCAAAAACCCCGATCAGCATTTCCGCAATGTCAGCAGCGTTTTCAATCCGAATGTCAGCCTGATCGCGACGCCGGACGCACACCAGACCTATTATTTCACCTGGGCCAGTTCGACGACCCCGATGGGCATGTATGTGACGAACGGTTCCGTGCCGATCCGCCCCGGCACGAACTCCTTCGCGAGCCCCGAGAAAGCGCAGCTCTACGAAATCGGCGCGAAATACAGCCTGTTCCAGGACCGCATGGGATTTACGGCATCCCTGTTCCGGCTGGATAAGGGCAATGCCATGAACGCCGATCCGGTCACAGGCGAAGTTCTGGGCTCCACCGACCGGCAACGCAATCAGGGCCTCGAACTGTCGGTCGGCGGCATCATTCTCCCCGGATGGAATATCTCGGCGACCTATGCGCTGTACGACAGCGATACGACCTACTCGGCCACGAAGGCCAATCGCGGCAAGAACGTGCAGTATGTCCCGCATAACCAGGCCACGCTATGGACGGCGTATAGCGCCTTCCCGCGCACGGCTTACAACATCACGTTCGGCGGCGGCGTGACCTGGCGCGAGCATGTCTGGCTGGATGCAGCCAATACGCTGCGCGCGCCCGCCAATCTCGATTTCAGCGCGATGATCTCGCATCGCTTCAACGATCGCTGGAAGGTCTCGATGAACGGCTATAATCTCGCCAACCGTCTCAACTACCAGAGCCTGTTTTCCAATCGGGCAACGCCATCGGCGGGACGCATGTTCCTCGGCGAAGTCGCTCTCGCCTACTGAGAGTCCCGTCGGAAGAAATGCCGTATCAAGGGACGGTCGGTCGGGCCGTCCCTTTTGGCGTCGGACCACGCTCCCCGCTTCACTCCGACATCAGGTTCCGACGCAAAGCCCGCTGATAGCCGCGCTTTCCGAAAAAGGTCAGGATCGGCAGGCTGAGCCGCAACAGGCCCGGCGCGAACATGCACAGTCTTCCGAACGCGCCGTCCATCGCCGGAAAGAAACGTTCCAGTTTCGGCTTGCGCACCAGTGCCATGATTTCGCGCGCAACGGCTTCGGGTGTCGCGGGCGGACTGACGAAATTCAGGATCGAACCACCTTCAGCCATTTCCTGTCTCAGCATGTTCGTCATCACCGCGCATGGAAAAATCGAGGATACGGAGATATCGCGCGATCTGACTTCCTGCGCCAGGGAAAGCGCCATGTTGCGCAGCCCTGCTTTGGTCGCGGCATAAACGCTGCTGCCGGACAGCGGCATGGCGGCTGCCATCGAATTTACAAAGACAATACGACCGCCACGCTGGATATTCGGCAGAAATCTCGACGTCAGCACTATGGGCGCCGTCAGATTGACGGCGATCTGCCGCAGCGCCTCCTGAACGTTAAGCTCTTCGACGGATGAGGGCGCGATGACGGCGCTACAGTGAATCAGGACATGCACCGACGGACATTGCCGCGACAGATGAGCGCATATCTGCTCCAGGCCGTCGAGGTCGGCGGCGTCGAAGGCGATATGCGTGAAGGCAGGGTGCTCGATAGAGGGAACCGAGCGCGAGAGGGCGACGACACGGTACCCCCCGTCGAGGAGCAGACGCGCGACGATCACGCCGATTCCGCCCGACGCTCCCGTCAGAACCGCGGTCTGCTGAATTCCGTCTGTGGCGGCGGTCTGTTTCGCGACCATGGAGTTATTGGCAGTCATTCAGGACATAATCGCTCTATGCATCGCTCGTTGAGGATTCTCATGTGGCCTGGCCATAGCCGGGCTTCGGCCCATAGTAGAGGTTGATGATCTTCCGCAAGCAAGGTCAAGGGTAAGAAGCCTCGCGTGGATCAACCTGACCACGTTCAGGACCGGGTAAAGTTTCAGACTTATGGACACATACAGTAACATAAATTATCGTTTAATTTGAAATTACATTCTGGCAACATGACGTGTTCATGCGACCGACATCCCTTCTGACGCCGCCCAGATCCTGATACGGCATATAAAAAAAACGCGCCCTTTCAGAGGCGCGTTTTTCTCTCATGACACGAACTTTGATCCAACCCGACCCGATTATCGGACCAGGCCGGACCGCGTCAGGCCATCACTCCGCTGCCGATTTCCCGTCGATGGTGAGACCCTTGTCGTCGGTCGAAACCTTGACCGTCTCGCCATCGCGGATCGTGCCGTCGAGCAGCAATCCGGCCAGCGTGTTCTGAAGCGTCCGCTGGATGACCCGCTTCAGCGGACGTGCGCCATAAATCGGGTCGTAACCGGCTTCCGCCAGCCAGTCGACCGCCTTGCCGTCGAGGTCGAGCGTGATCTTGCGCTCCGCCAGAAGGCCCCGCAGACGGTCGAGCTGGATATCGACGATCTTGCCCATATCCGAGCGCTGGAGACGCGAGAACAGCACGATCTCGTCGAGGCGGTTGAGGAACTCCGGTCGGAAATGGTTCCGCACCACCGCCATGACCTGCGCACGGACCAGATCGACCGGCTCGCCATCCGGCAGATTGGCCAGAACGTCCGAACCGAGATTGCTGGTCAGCACGATGATCGTGTTGCGGAAATCCACGACCCGACCCTGTCCGTCCGTCAGGCGACCGTCATCGAGAACCTGAAGCAGGATGTTGAAGACATCCTCATGGGCTTTCTCGACCTCGTCGAACAGGATGACCTGATAGGGGCGACGGCGCACGGCTTCGGTCAGAACACCGCCTTCCTCATAACCGACATAGCCCGGGGGCGCGCCGATGAGGCGGGCGACGGCATGCTTCTCCATGAACTCGCTCATGTCGATGCGCAGCATGGCGCGATCGTCATCGAACAGGAACTGCGCGAGCGCCTTGACCAGTTCGGTCTTGCCGACACCGGTCGGACCAAGGAACAGGAACGAACCGATCGGGCGGTTCGGGTCCTGCAATCCGGCACGCGCACGGCGCACCGCATCGGATACCGCCTTGAGCGCCTCTTCCTGACCGACGACCCGCTTGCGCAGTTCATCTTCCATGCGCATCAGCTTGGCGCGCTCACCTTCGAGCATCCGGTCCACCGGCACGCCCGTCCAGCGCGACACCACCGACGCGATGCCCTGCTCCGTCACGGAATCCGCGAACAGGCCGGACTTGGACGCCGCGTCCTGCTCGGCTTCCTGGGCCTCGTTGATCTGCTTTTCAAGGCCCGGAATCGTCGCGTACATCAGCTCCGACGCCTTGCCGAGATCCCCCCTGCGCTGCGCGACCTCGATATCCGAACGCGCCTGATCGAGCTGCTCCTTGAGCTTCTGGATCGCATTCACGCGATCCTTCTCGGCGTGCCACGCCGCGCTCATGCTGTCGGACTGTTCCTGAAGATCGGCCAGCTCGACTTCGAGCTTCTCCAGCCGCTCGCGGCTCGCGGTGTCGTCTTCATTGCGAATGGCCTCGCGCTCGATCTTGAGCTGGATGATCCGACGATCGAGTTCGTCCAGCGCCTCGGGCTTGCTGTCGATCTGCATGCGCAGGCGGCTGGCGGCCTCATCGACGAGATCAATCGCCTTGTCGGGCAGGAAGCGGTCGGTGATATAACGGTTCGACAGCGTGGCGGCGGCGACCAGCGCGTTATCGGTGATGCGAACGCCGTGATGGAGTTCGTATTTCTCCTTGATCCCGCGCAGGATCGAAATCGTATCCGCGACCGATGGCTCGCCCACGAAAACCGGCTGGAAGCGACGTGCGAGGGCAGCATCCTTCTCGATGTACTTGCGGTATTCGTCGAGCGTGGTGGCGCCGACGCAATGCAGCACACCGCGCGCCAGTTCGGGCTTGATGAGATTGGACGCATCCATCGCCCCATCGGAGCGGCCCGCGCCGACCAGCGTGTGCATCTCGTCGATGAACAGGATCACCTGCCCCTCGGCGCTCTCGATCTCCTTGAGAACGGCCTTCAGGCGCTCCTCGAACTCGCCACGGAACTTCGCCCCGGCGACGAGCGCACCCATGTCGAGCGACAGCAGCTTCTTGTTGCGCAGCGCCTCGGGCACGTCGCCATTGACGATGCGCAGCGCCAGCCCTTCGACGATGGCGGTCTTGCCGACGCCCGGCTCACCGATCAGCACCGGGTTGTTCTTGGTGCGGCGCGCCAGAACCTGGATGGTCCGGCGGATTTCCTCGTCACGACCGATGACCGGGTCGAGCTTGCCCGCCTGCGCCACGGCCGTCACGTCGCGCGCATATTTCTTCAGCGCGTCGAACCCGGCCTCGGCATTCGCGCCATCGACCGTGCGCCCCTTGCGAATGTCCGCGACCGCGCGCTCCAGAGCCTCGGGCGTGGCCTTGCCCGCCTTGAGGGCCTGACCGGCAGCGGTATGGGAAGCCGCGATCGCGATCAGCAGCCGGTCCTGCGCGACAAAACTGTCCCCGGCGTGCTGGGCCGCCTGCTGGGCGGCGTCGAGCAGACGCACGAAATCGGGCGTCGCCTGCGGCTGGCCCGCGCCGCCGCCCTGAACTTTCGGAAGCTTTGCAAGCGCCGCGTCATTGGCGGCGCGCACCACCGCCGGATCGCCGCCAGCGGCCCGGATAAGACCCGACGCCGCGCCTTCCTCGTCATCGAGGAGCGCCTTGAGCAGATGCTCGGGTGTCAGTTGTTGATGAAAATCACGCAACGCAATGGTCTGCGCGGCCTGAAGAAAGCCCCGGCTGCGTTCCGTAAACTTTTCGATGTCCATTCTTCTTCTCCCTTCTGCCCCATTACGGCGGCAAAAACGCCCGCGACCGTCCCATCGAGGCAACGGTCCCGGCTTCATTAAAGAAGAAGATGGTATCTTGGATGTTGGCTTCAAGAGCCTTGTCATGGCGCAAACGACCCCGATCACTTTCGCACCCGCAACGGGTTTCCGGCGTCGCCCGCGCACGGCATGATGCTCCCTACATCGTCATGGGAGTTCTTATGCCTTCGGGTCTTTTCCGCCTCGCCCTCGCCGCGAGCGCCGCCTTCCTTCCCGCCGCCGCCATGGCCGCGACCTCGACTGCCCTCTCCACGGATGCCAACGCCTGTTTCGCGACGCTTGCGGTCACGCGCAGCGGCTCTCTGGGCCTGCCGAACCATGCGGAACTGACGCCCGACGGCCATTCGGTGCTGTTCCTGCGCAGCGGCCCGCGCGACACGACGCTGCATTTCTATCGGTTCGACCTGGCCGATCGGAGCACGCATGAACTCGCAGGGGGCGACGACGCGCCCGAGACCCTGTCGGTCGAGGAAAAGGCCCGTCGCGAACGCGCGCGCCTGTCGCTCTCCGGCATCACGCATTTCGACGTGACGCCGGACGGCAAGAGCGCCATCGCGGCGCGCGGCGGCCAGTTGCTGAATGTCGATCTCGCCTCCGGGACGGCCACGCCGATTCTCGGAAACTGGATCGCGCCGCGCCTCTCGCCGGACGGCAAACGCCTGCTCGCCGTCAGGGACGACGATCTCTACGCCATCGACATCTCCAGCGGCGATGCGAAACGCCTGACGAAGGGCGGCTCGACCGACTTCACGCACGGGCTTGCGGAATTCGCCGCCGCCGAGGAACTCCAGCGCGCGGATGGTGCATGGTGGTCGCCTGACGGCAAGACCGTTCTGTTCGAGGAGGCCGACAGCCGTGACGTGGAGATGCACTACATCTCCAATCCCGAAACCCCGCAGGTGCCCCCCGTCTCGTTCCGCTATCCGCGCGCGGGCACCAACAATGCGAAGCTGCGCCTGGGTCTGGTTTCGTCCTCCGGCGGCAGTCCGCGCTGGGTCGCGTGGGACTCGGTCGCCTATCCCTATCTGGGCCGCGTCGTCTGGCGGAAAGATGGCGGGCTGTTCCTCGTCGTCCTCAACCGCGCCCAGACGGAAGAGAAACTGCTTTCGATCGATCCCCGGACCGGCAAAAGCCGCGTGGTCCTGACCGAAACCGATCCGGCCTGGCTTGATCTCACGCCGATCGAACGTTCCGGCGGTTTCGAATTGCCTTATGCCCTGCCCGACGGGTCCTTTCTCTGGGCCGCGCAGCGCGGCGCCCAGTGGCAGCTTGAACGGCATCGCGCCGACGGCGCGCTGGACCGCGTCCTGACGACGCAAACCACGCCGTTCCTCGCACTGCATGACGTCGATCCGACCACCCACACCGCCGTCATCGCGACGAACCCCACGCGCATCGATTCGGGGCTCGTGCGCGTCGATCTCCTCACGGGCCAGACGACGCCCGTGACGACCGAACCCGGCCAGCACGGCGCGCATTTCACCAGGGATCTTCACAGCGCCTATATCCAGTCCGACAGCAACGCCGACGGCAGCCGGGCCACGCGCGTCATGAACGCCGCGGGACAGCCTCTCGCGACCCTGCCGAGCGTCGCCGAGCCTCTGCCCTTC
This sequence comes from Brytella acorum, assembly GCF_029309905.1. Lineage (GTDB taxonomy): Bacteria > Pseudomonadota > Alphaproteobacteria > Acetobacterales > Acetobacteraceae > Brytella > Brytella acorum. Next base: position 434,503 of record NZ_JARBJP010000001.1, on the reverse strand, counting down.
AGCGTGCATGCGGAGTTCACGAAGGCAGGGCCGCTCGACATGGACGCGCTGATCGTGCGGCCCGACAATTTCCGCAAGGGCGCGCGCTATCCGGTCATTCTTTCGGTCTATGCCGGTCCGGGCTTCAAGACGGTCTATCGCACGCCCGCGAGCTACGCGGCCGACCAGTGTCTCGCCAATCATGGCTATGTCGTCGTCAGCTTCGACGGTCGCGGCACGCCGGGGCGCGATCATGACTTCGAGCGCGCCACGAAGAACAATCTGATCGACCTGCCGCTTCAGGATCAGGTCGACGGCATCCAGTCTCTCGGCAAGCGCTATCGCGAACTCGATCTGAGGCATGTCGGCGTCTATGGCTGGTCGTTCGGCGGTTATTTCACGCTCATGGCGACCTCACGTCGTCCGGACGTGTTCAGCGTCGGCGTCGCAGGCGCGCCACCTGTCGATTTCGCGGATTACGACACCGCCTACACCGAGCGTTATCTCGGCACGCCGCAGGATGACCCGGAAGGCTATCGCAAAAGCAACGTGCTGACCTATGCCCCGCAGCTATCGGTGCCCCTGCTCATCATGCACGGCCTGACGGACGACAACGTCTATTTCGAGAACACCATGAAGCTGACGCAGAGTCTCCTGCGCGCGGGCAAGCCCTATGATCTCATGCTGCTGCCCGGCACACACATGTTGACCGATCCGGTCCTGCGCGCGCGGGTCGATGCGGCGCGCGAGGCCTATTTCGCCAGGACCCTGAAAAACACACGCTGACGTTCAGCAGAGAAAGATTGGGGCGGAGGCGCGCGCATGCCTCCCGTCAGATTCTGCGGACCGGGGCGGTCATGGCCGCCCCGTCATGCCGCCCGAACAGAAGCTTCGCCGCCCTGCCGCCGAGGAGCCCGAACAGGATCATGGAGGCCACGACCGATCCGATCGCCGCGCCGTCGATCCCCCATAAATACATCGCCGCGAAGAGCAGCGGCACGTCGATGACGAGCGTTGCGACCTTGCAGCGCAGAACATAACCCACGTGACCGATCACGGTCAGAAGCGGTTCGAACGGAATGATCGAAATATCGATCATCGCACTCAGCGCAAGAATTCCGATCAGCACGCCACCGCCCGCGGAATGGCGGTGCAGCATGAAGTCCAGGATCGGGCCGCCAAACAGAAGCGCCACGAGGATGACGGCCACTGAAAACAGCCCGACCGCCTTGAGAATGCGAAAGATCGTCGCGCGCAGGCCGCTCCAGTCCTCCTCGTCACGCAGCCTCACGAACTCCGGATACATGGCAGGCAGAAGCACGGTCGCGGGTTTGGCCAGCGCGCTGGTCACCTGCATGGCAACCCTGAAAATCGCGGCATCGGCGGCCCCGAGCCTGGCACCGACGATCAGCGTCGAAATCGGGCGCAGCAGCGAGACGATCGCCTGACTGGCGCTCGTGCCGAGCATCAGCTTCCAGGCTCCCGGAATGGGCGCGGATGGCAGGAAAAGCTCTTTCCATGGAAAGGGCGAACTGACATTCCGGCGCACGAGGATGATGCCCATTGTCGTATTGCAGATGAACTGCACGACCTGGCTGACACACCACATCACGATGAAGAATTTCACCCCGCAATGCAGCTCGTAACCGATGAAGCTCCCCAGCGTCCGTACCATCGTCGCCACGAACTCGAATGTCGTCGAAAGTTTGAAGCGATTGAGCAGCCTCATGACGCCGATCGACCAGCTCATATTCATGAACAGCAGGGTGATCATGCACCACGCCGCCGTCGGACGGATCTCGCGCGGCCAGCCCATCATGTCGCCAAATGCGAAAATACCGACCAGACCGATGACGAGGCCCAGAATTCCGCTGAGATAATCGGCACGCACCGCAAAGGCGAGCACGTTGTAGAAGAACCGGTCCCTGCCCTGACGAAACGACGACGTGCCGTAATGCAGAAGCGGTTGCCAGGACTGGAGATGCGTCAGATCCGCGATCAGCGTCGCATAGACCGTCACCAGCAGCATGACACCGAAACCATCGAGGCCAAGCGTGCGCACGGTCCACGGAATATAGATGAAACTGCATATCGCATTGAGAATACGACCGGTCAGAAGGACCGACGTATTCCCGATAATCCGTGAAAACGGCGTTTTGGCACGGTTTTTCACAATGCAATCAGCCAAGCTACGTTACGTCGGCAGGGCCGCACGGAACATTCCGACGTCGCCTCGCCATAGCCGACATGCACGGACCGGCTTTCTCTCATCGTCATGCGGCGGGTATAAACTCTGGCTCGCCGTTCTTCAATTGAGCCCTCGTTCTGGTAGGGGCTTAGCCTGGAATGTCCGCTTTGAGGGGAAACTGCCGCTCCTGCTCTTTTGGAAAACGATCGGATATCGGGAGAGCGCCCACTTTTCCAGGAGCCGTTGCGAGCCGATTATGGAACGTCCTGAACGGCATAGCGCACCCGTGCTTCAGGCAGCAGGAACATAGGCACCGGCTTGCCGTGGGTCACCAGCACTTGATCCACTGGGATCGCGTCATCGCCCTCGGAAGCAATGAATGCCTGAACAAGTCGTGTGCCGGAGGGCCGTAAAAGTCCAGGCGGAATGGAGGCAGGGTGGCGCGCCATACCAGCCAGCCAATCCGGTCGCCCTTGGACCAGGCGGACGGGCGGGTGAATAACTTGCAGGTCAACCGATCCGGCGAGCAATCCGACTGTCACTGGCCGCCCGTGCCTCATCAGCACAACGGACCCGCCAACGGCTTTCGGGGCGGCGATCTTATAAAGATCGGTATCCGGGCGGTTCATGGGAACCGGGGAAAGTCCCGCCTGATCGATCGTCAGCGGATCGATGCCGGTCGCGCGCTTTAGAAGGCCAGCCATCATCGGCAGCGCTCCACCCTCGGCCGCGATCGGTCGCTCCGCCGCATGATGCTCGCCGACATAGATCAGGATCTTGGCGTCAGGAAATGCCCGGACGGCACGATCGACAATGTTATCCGCCTGATCCTGTTCACGCTGTTCCTGCGCCACCTTGGCGTCCTTCGAATAGTCCGCTCTGATCTTTTCGTAGGTGACGGGCCGATACCCCAAGGCAATGGATTGCCTGATGAAATCAGCGAACACGGGATCATCAAAATAATAGCCACTCGACTGACGGGGATACCCGTCGGCTACGAGCTGCGCCGTCTTCTGACGCGCATCATCATCGTCGGGCACGCGCTTCAGGGCTTCGACGGCCAGTACGGTATAGCCTAGCGGGCGAAGCGCGCGTGCGACCTCCAGACCGAATGCCCTGCCGCGTGGATCGAGGTGGTTTTCATCGAGAATGACGATACGCGTATTACGAGCGCGCCTGACAATTTCCCGAATAGCCGGCTCACCACTCGATGCTTCAAGCTTCGCGACCTGATCTTGCGGAACATGGAAATCCGAGCCTTTAGCGGTGTTGAAGGTGGGAACGCCCGTCATTGTGGACATGACCTGCGCCCACTGATCGACAATATCGGGATCGGCGGTTTCGTCCGCGCGCTCGACCCCCAGCTTTCGCAGGAGACCATAGGACGCATCGATATAGCGACCGTGAGATGCGTCGCTGATCGACTGCTTGTACGCTTCGATCAACTTGTCGTTGTCGAACTGCCTGACCGGCTGCGCAAGGGCCGCCTGTCGAGGGCCGGAGGCCATCGTGCTGGTCGGCACGAAGAGAATGCCTAAGGCAGCAGCGATGATAGAGCTATAGCGCATCTGATCACTTCACGGTACGATTTGTACGATCATGGTCGTTCAGGAGAATGGCAACGGATGTCGAGGCACGTGGCCTCACCGAACTTGAAGGCGCGAGATCACGTTTGAGGGCGCTCCTCGCAGGAGCATTGACGCCCGGCGGAATTCCTAGAAACTGCGCGAGATCGCACCGCGCTTCATCCGCCCGATCCTGAGCCCCCGGCAGTCGACGATCCCCCCTGCCCCGACGCTCCCGACCCCAAGCGATCGAAGCCATAAGGCACTGCTCCATGTCCGGCTTCGCAGCTTTCAAGAAATTGCACCTCTTCGTATCTGTTTCCGCCCTGGTCCTGTCGCTCGGGGGCTGCGCCGCCATGCCATCCGGTCCGATTTTTGGCGACTGGTACGGCTATCAGCCCCTGCCCGTGCCCCAGTCGCAACTGGCCGTCGAACTCGTCCTTCACGGAGCGGCTGATGCGCGCACCGGCACCTATCGCATCCATTACCAGACGCTCTGGGGCCAGGGATCGGTCTTCACCCGCTCGGACTATCTCAACGGAGCATGGGCCCGCACCCCGATGACGATCGACGGCGTGCCCTGCGCGCTGATTGTCCTGTCTCCAGACGGTGTCGGTCCGAGCTGGGGCGCGATGGTCACGCGCTACATCGAACTGCCCAATCGGCTCCTGATCCGCGCGACGGACCATGATCGTCCGGACCTCACGCAGGACGGCCTCCTCTATCGTCTCGCACCGCGCAAACCAACGGATTTCGGTTACGGTCGCGTCTGAAGGTCAGGCACGAACGGCTCAGGCATGTCTGGGTCGAGTTCGTCCGATACCGACACGTTGCGCAGGGCACCGCGCGTCTGGCCGACTTTCAGCAATGCCGCATTGAACCCCACGGCCGGGAACACCGCCGGACGATACGCCACGATCGCCGCTTTGATCTGTTCGAGTGTCGCGACCTGCCCCCATGGGAGATCGCCCCATGGAAAATCGAAGCATGCCCATTTCCGCCCCCGGTCGCTCGGCAGTTCACAGATGAGCATGTCGAAGCGACCTGATGGAAAATCTCATGAACCGGAGCGTCTCACGATGCTCCGCAACCCCGCGTCGTCAGCGCGGGGAATAGATGGCGTCCAGACGATCCGGCGTGCCGGGAATACGCTCGAGATGCGGATAACGCATGCCGCCGTGATAGGGGATCTTCACCGTGCGGACATGAGCGCCGGAACGGATCAGCAGTTCGATCGGGGCCGCCGTCGGTTTGGTGGCATCCTTGATCGCGGCGGTCAGGAGTTCGGGCGTATAGCTCTCGCCGTTCACGGCCACGATCTCGTCATGCGCGACCAGCCCCGCGTTATAGGCGGGACCTTCCCAGTGAACGGCCCCGAGAGTGCCCTTCTTCGTCACGCTCATGCCCAGCGAGAACATGAGGTTGAGCTGGTGACGGTTCTTCGCGGCCTGTTCCATGAACGCGTTGGGCTTATCGCTATAGACGAGGCGGTAACCGCCCTGCTCCAGCCCGGCGACCGGCGGCTGCGGATGCACGGAGTAGATGCGATCGCGCAGGAATTTCGCCCAGTCGTAAGGCGCCACGCCATTCAACGTCCTCACGACGTCGTCGAATGTATAAGTGCTCGTCACGTAGCTGCCGTCATTCGTTCCGAAGAACGCCTTGGCGAAATCGTCGAGCGACTTGCTTTCATGGGTGAGCTTGCGGATCAGCGTGTCGGCTTCCAGCCATACGAGCTGGCCTTCCACATAATAGTCTTCCGAACGCTGATAATCGCGCCACGATTTCGGACGACGCTGCGATATCGTCGGATCGTTGGTCGTGTCCACGACCGCGCGCCATTCGCGCCCGGCCTGCTGGCTGTAGGTCGCGGCCATCAGACCCAGGGCGTCGAGGCCCTGCTCCTTGCTGACCAGCCCCGAGCGCGCGGCCAGCACATTGCCCCAGTACTGCGTCTGTCCTTCATAAACCCAGAGAAGAGAACCACGCTGGACGTCATTGAAAGTCGGGCCATACAGATCGGCAGGGCGGCGATATTTTCCGTTCCACGAATGGGTGTATTCATGCGCCAGCAGGTCCCGCTGCGGGAAGGAATGCGCCCAGTCCGTGAAATAGTCCTCGGAAACGCTGTCTTCGGAGGAGCGGTGATGCTCCAGCCCGATACCGCCCAGCTCGTCGGTCAGGGCCATCAGGAAGTCGTAATGGTCGTAATGCTGGGAGCCGAACGTCTTGATGGCCTGCGTTACGAGATTGCGATGCGCCTGAAGCTCGGCCTCGCTGTATTCGAGATCAGCGGGCTTGTCGGCCACCATGTTCAACGTCACGGGCGTGGCACCCTGCGCGGAAATCAGCGTCTTGCGGACATATTCGCCCGCCAGAACCGGTGAATCCACCAGCGTGTTGAACGTGACGGTCCCGAACGTCGTCGAACCGCTGGTGACGACACCGACCGGACGCAGGGCCGTGGCGGCCTGCCATCCAGGCGGAAGCTTCAGGGTCGCATCGATCTTGATGTCGCGCGCATAATAACCCGCCGGGTAGAGCGCGACCTGGTTCCACTGCACATTGGCCATGTGCGGCGTCATGACGACGCGCCCTTCTTCGGACGTGACCGGGGAGAGCAACTTGAAATCGACGTCGATGGAAGCCTGGGTCTTGGTCACCGGAATATGGAAAGCGAACACATCGACCGGGTCGCGCATCCATTCGATGACCTTGCCGCCGGACTTGACCACGAGACCGCCGAATTCCGAAATCGAACCGCTCGGCGAGTGATTGCCGGGCAGCCATTTCGGATAGAGCACGATGAACTGGCCATTGGCGCGCGCCTCTTCCGGCACGGGGATCGTCTCATGAACCGACATGACATGATGAACGAGGTCGGTCGCGTCCACGGCGAGCTTCAGGGCGCCGGGAAACGGCTTGTCCAGCGGCTTCGGGATGGCGGGAGGGAGCGCCTCGGCCTCCGGCTGGGGCTGACCCGGCGCCGGGACCGCCGTTTCGGCGTGGGCGACGCCGATGGAGAGCGACGCGAAGCCGGACATGGCGACGAGCGCCGTGCACGCCAGAAGGTGAAGATGGAAATGCTTGATCACGCTGCTACGGGTCTCCGAATGAACGGATCCCGACCGCGACCTGCGCCGCGTCGGGACCCCTCGATATGCCGGTAAAGTTATAACTCCGATTTCATTTCGGATGCGATGGGTTCTCCGAAGGATTTTTCGTCGGGGATTTCCGAAGATCCGGACGATCGAGGTCCACATCGGACGACGCCATGACCACGAGTTCCGGATGCATCCTGCGCAGGGCTGGCAGAAACTGGCGCGCGTCTCCCACCACGGCCAGATCCGTCCCTCTGGCATCGAAATGCGCGCGGGCATAAGCCGTCACGTCGCCAATCGTCACGGCCTGGATCGCAGGCACGTATCGCGTGATCTCCGACAGATCGAGCCCATACAGAACCAGCGGCGCCACGCGCGAGGCGAGTCCCTCGGTCGTCTCGAACGAACGTCCATAGTTGCCGACAAGCGTGGCCTTGCGGGCCGCCAGTTCGTTCTCCGAAGGAGGACGACTGACCAGCCCGTCGAATTCTCCCAGTGTCAGTGACGATACCTCCGCCGCGGAAGGATTCTTCGTCTGGATCGCAGCGCTCAAAAGACCCGCGTCGCGTGACGCCATGAAATGGCTGGAAGCCCCGTAGGAGAGGCCGCGCTTGATACGGATCTCCTCGTTCAGACGCGACGAATAGAAGCTGCCGAGCACCGCGTTCGCGACGACGCCGCCGTAATAGCCCGCATCATTGCGCCTGGGCACCAGATGCGCCACGGCGACCCCCGCCTGTCCCGTGCCCGGCTGATCGACCACGACGACACGCCCCAGCGCCGAAGGCTGCACAGGCGCCGGAACCGCCGGAACCACGCTGCTCGGTCTGGTCCATGTTCCGAAGAGGCCCGACGCCAGGCGCTCGGCGTCCGCGCGCGAAATATCGCCCGTCAGGACGAGCACCGCGTTGTCGGGACGATAATAGGTATCATGGAACTGCTTCAGCGCAGCGACCGTCATACGCGCCAGGGAGGTCGGCGTGCCATGCTCCGGATGCCCATAGGAACCACTCCCGAATGCCTGCCGCCCCACAACCGCCGCGGCCATGGCGCCCGGACGGCTCAGGCGCATGCGCACGCTGTCCGAAGCCTCGCCCCTCACGCGCTGCAACTCGCTCCCGGCGAAATCCGGAGAGAGGGCCACCCGTCCGATCATGTCCAGCGCCTTGCCCAGATTGGGCGTGAGCACGGTCATGCTGATGGTGCTGCTGTCCTCGTCGGCCTCCGTCGAGAGCGAACTTCCGAGGGCTTCGGCCGCCGAGACGAGATCGACGGCGCTCATCCCGCCCGCGCCGTGCGTCAGCATCTGCGCCGTGATGTCGGCAAGACCGGCCAGTCCTTCGGGATCGGCGGACGAGCCGGATTTTATGACGAGCTCCGCCGTCACGAGCGGCAGCTTGTCGCGCCGCGCAAAAACGACCTCCAGACCGTTCGCAAGCGTGAAGCGTTCAGGAGTCGGAAACGACAGAACCGGCGCGGGTCCCGGCGGCGGCGGCGTGGTCGGGAAACTGTCCGCATGCGCCAGGGGCGTGGCGGCAAGCGTCAGGACCGGCAGGCTGGCGACCATGAGAAAACGCCGGAAAGGCAGAGAAGAGCGGGTCATCGTGCGGCTCCCTTGACGGTCTTGCCGTGCGCTTTGGAGGCGACCGCGTCATGCTGCGGCAGATAGTCGATCGTGACGGCATGGGCGTCGACGAGATAGCGGCGCACGACACGCCGCACGTCCTCCGCGCTCACGGCCTGAAGCGCTTCAAGATCGGAATTCGCCCGCGCGATGCTCCCTTCCGTCACCAGCGCATTGCCCAGAATGAAGCCGAGATTTTCCGCTTTCTGGCGCTCGGATACGGCCTGGGTCAGCAGCCCGGTCTTGACCTTGTCCAGTTCGGCGGCGGGCACGGCCTTGCTGGCCAGCGCGGCGATCTGCCGACGCACGACCGCTTCGGCCTCGCCCGGCTGATGACCCGTCGCCAGAAACGCCGTCACCATGAACAGGCCCGGTCCCGCCCGGCCATCGGCCTCGGTTTCGACCTCCGTGGCGATGCCGGAATCCTGCACCAGCGCCTGGTGCAGGCGCGACGATTCACCCGTCCCGAGCAGGGCCGCCGCAACCTCGAGCGCCACGAGATCCTTCTGCTCCTTCGCGGGCGGAATCAGCCAGGTCATTCCGAGGGCCGGCAGCGGCGCTGTCGGAGACGTCACCGTCACTGTCCGATCCGCCCTGCGGGCGGGCTCGGTATTATCGACCACCGGCACCGGCGTGTCCGGATGCGGGATATCGCCGAAATACTTCTCGACCGTCGCCTCCAGAGCCTTCGGATCGAAATCGCCCATCACCATGAGGGTCGCGTTGTCCGGACGATAGAACGTGTTGTGAAACGCGATCACATCCGGAAGCGTCGAGGCTTCCAGCTCGGCGATATTGCCGATCGTCGGGCGGCGATAGGGGTGAACGGCGTAGGATTCAGCATCCATCGCGTTGAACAGCAGACCGTATGGATTGCTCAGCACGCTCTGGCGATATTCTTCCTCGACGACGGCACGCTCGGAATGAAAATTCGCCTCATCGACCTTGAGGTTCGCCATCCGGTCCGCCTCCGCCCAGAGAAGCGTATTCAGATAATTCGACGGCACGACCTCGAAATAATGCGTGAAGTCGTTGCTGGTCTCCGCATTGTTCTGACCGCCGACATCCTCCGTCAGCCGGTCCATCTGCTCCGCCGGCATGTGCAGCGTGCTCTTGAACATCAGATGCTCGAAGAGATGCGCAAAGCCGCTGCGCTCCTGGGGATCATTGCGTGAACCCACGTGATACCAGACCTGTACGGCCACCGTCGGGCTCGAATGATCCACGACGCTGACGACATGCAGGCCGTTCTTCAGGACGTGCTCCTGATAGGCGATCGGCGGCACATGCACGCTTTGCGCGGATGCAGACCCCGCCAGCAGCGCCAGCATGCTTGCCGCCGCGAGCACGGCCGATTTCCCGAACCGGGACGTGTATCGCACGCCGCCCCATCCCCATTGACGCGCCATGCGCTCTCCTCTGTCATGCCCGACCGGACCATGAAAATCCGGCGTTTCGAATAAGGCGATCTGATCGTCGCGTAACGAATGTGTCAATGCAACGAGATGACATCGCATGGCTCCTGACGACCGAACGGGTCACGGACCTGATCGTTCAGGCGCCTCGAAACAGGAAGTTTTCGATTTGGTCATGGATCAATGCCCAAGGTTGAGATAGAGCGTTCGACCCGGTTGATCCCTGAATGTGAGTTTCGGAATTTCATGGCCCCTACGTTTCGCACGACGCCTGCTGCCCTTCGCATCCAGACCGACGCCGCGCGCCACGACCCCGAGGGCTTCTGGCTCGACCAGGCGCGCCGCCTGGAATGGGCGACGATGCCCACGCGCGCCGACGATAAGGATGCGGGCTGGTTCCCGGACGGCGCCCTGAATGCGAGCGTCAACTGCCTCGACCGCCACCTCGAAACGCGCGGCGATCACGTCGCCGTCATCTGGCAGCGCGAAAACGCCGACGACGTGGTGCGTCTTACCTATCGCGAGATGCATAACCGCGTGTGCCGTCTGGCCAACGTCCTGCGCGATCATGGCATACGCCGTGGCGATCGCGTGGCGATCCACCTACCCGGCGTGATCGAAGGCATTATCGGCATGCTGGCATGCGCGCGCATCGGCGCGATGCATGTGGTTCTGTTCGGCGGTTTTTCGGCCGAGGCCATCGCCGACCGGCTGCATGACAGTGGCGCGCAACTCGTCATCACCGCCAATGTCGGACTGCGCGGCGCGAAACACATCCCGTTCAAGACGACCATGGACGCGGCGCTCAGGCTGCACGTCGGCAAACTGGCGGTCCGCAACGTGCTGGTCGTCCACGTCACACAGGACGACGTGCCTCTCGAGGCCGGTCGCGATTTCTGGCTTGCCCCCTTGCTGGAGGCCGCTTCCAGCGCGTGCGAGCCGGAAATCATGCGCGCCACCGACCCGCTCTTCCTGCTGTACACCTCCGGCAGCACCGGCAAACCCAAGGGCATCGTCCATGGCACGGGCGGGTATCTGCTGTGGGCCGCCTACACGCATGATCTCGTTTTCGACCATCGCGCAGATGACGTGTTCTGGTGCACGGCCGATATCGGCTGGATCACCGGCCACACTTACGTAACCTACGGGCCGCTTTGTAACGGCGGCACGGTGCTGCTGTTCGAAGGCATGCCTTCCCATCCGGCTCCGGGTCGCTGGTGGGAGGTCGCGCAGGCGCATGGCGTCACGACGTTCTATACGTCCCCGACCGCGATCCGCGCCTTGATGCGCGAAGGAGATGACGTTCCGGGACGCTATGACCTGTCACGCCTGCGCGTGATCGGCACGGTCGGCGAGCCGATCAACAACGAGGCCTGGCAGTGGTTCGCCGACGTCATCGGCCAGCGTCGCTGCCCCGTCGTCGATACATGGTGGCAGACGGAAACCGGCGGCATCATGATCGCACCGGTTCCGGGCGCCGTGACGCCGCGCCCGGCCTCGGCGACCCTGCCACTGCCCGGCGTCCATGCCGTGCTTCTCGACGAAAAAGGCCGGAAAATCGACGCGCACCGGGCAGAGGGCGTCCTGTGCCTCGACGGCTCGTGGCCCGGTCGCGCGCTGACGATCTGGCGTGACGATGCGGTGTTCGACACCACCTATCTCAAGCCCTATCCCGGCCATTACTTCACCGGAGACGGCGCTTACCGCGACGAAGACGACTATTACTGGATTACCGGACGCGTGGACGACGTCATCAACGTCTCGGGGCACCGCATAGGCTCCGCCGAAATCGAGGATGCGATCGCCGCCGACCGCGACATCGCGGAATGCGCCGCCATCGGCGTGCCGCACGCGCTCAAGGGACAGAGCATCGTCGTCTTCGCGGTACCTCGCGACCTCGCGGGCGGCAACGCCCGGAAACTCGTCGACGGTATTCTGAAGACGGTCGCCACGCAGGTCGGGCGCTATGCCGTGCCCGAAACCGTTCATCTCGTCGCGGATCTGCCGAAAACGCGCTCGGGCAAGAGCGTGCGACGGCTTCTGCGCAAAATCGCCTGTGGGGAAACCGACGGTCTCGGCGACCTCTCGACATTGATGGACCCCGGCGTCGTTCCCGCGCTGATCGAGGCCGTGCAGTCCGAAAGCTGACCGTGCCGGGTCGGCGCATAACGGCCCGTCGCATGAATGATTTGTGACATCGCCGATGAGCCGCTTCGTTATTCGCGCAAGAGTGCGAAACTCCCTGGATCGTGCAGACGAACCCGGGGATATCCCTCTCATGTTTCAGATCAATCGACGGTCTTTTCTCTCCCTCACAGGGGGCATCGCGCTATCGGGCGCCGCCGGAGCCCGCGCGGCCGTTCCCGACCGCCCGCCGATGCGCACTCACGAGCCGTTTACCTTCCTGTTCATCACTGACACGCATCTCCAGCCTGAGTTGAACGCACGCAGCGGATGTCACGCGGCTTTCGTCAAGGCGCGGGGCGTGGCCGCCGATTTCGCCATCCAGGGCGGCGACCATGTTTTTGACGCGCTCGGCGTCAATGCCGGTCGCGCCACGAAACTCGTGGAGCTTTACAAACGCACCGCCGAAGACCTGACGCTGCCGGTTCATCACACGATCGGCAATCACGACTGCTTCGGGGTCTATACGAAAAGCGGCGCGGAGCCGACCGATCCGATGTACGGCAAAAAATATTTCGAGGATAATTTCGGGCGGCTTTATTATTCATTCGACCACAAGGGCGTGCATGTCGTCGTGCTGGATTCCATCGGCATCACGCCGGACCGGCTGTATGAAGGACGCATCGACGCGCCACAGATCGCATGGCTTTCACAGGATCTCGCGGCGCAGCCCGCGGGCACGCCGATCATCGTCGTGACGCATATTCCTCTCGTCACCGCGATAGAGGACTACGCCGCCCCGCCAGCGACACCGCCACGGCATCATGCCCTGAGCGTCGCGAACGCCTACGAGATTCTGCCTCTCTTCGACCACTACAACGTCATCGGCGTGTTCCAGGGGCATACGCATATTCTTGAGCGCGTCGACTGGCATGGCGTGCCCTACATCACGGGCGGCGCCGTCTGCGGCAACTGGTGGCACGGCACACGCTTCGGCACGCCGGAAGGATTTATGGTGGTGGATGTCGCGAACGGAGTGGTGACGACACGATACGAGACCTACGGCTTCAAGAGCGTCGATCCCCAGAATACGTGACACGCCGGACCTTCCGGCGGCGTATCGCTGCCGGAACAGGAAGGCGGCTGGCCATAGAAATGGCGTCATTCTGATCTTTTGCCCATCAGTCCCATCCCCGAAAACACGTCAGTCTGACATTAACGGCAATAAATCGAACAAGATTTGTTATATAAAAAGACCTTACTTGCAATTGACACTAATTCTCAATTTTGAGACATGGCCTCTCCAGCACAATCCTATGGTTTGGCGAGTTCATAATGTCTTTTTCGCGTGTGGTCGGTGGCCTTCTGCCTATTGTGGCGATCATCAGCGGGGATATTTCGAAAGCTCACGCCGATACGACGAAAAAAAATCCGCCCCGTCCATCCCCGGTTCAGATGCGCGGCTCGAACCACAGCCCCCAAACAGGGACAGGCAAGCCTTCCCGGTCGTCGTCCGTTCCCGACAAGGCGGAAGTCATCGTGGTCACGGCGACCGGCCTCTCAAGCGCGTCTTCGTCGACCAAAACCCGCACGCCCATCATCGAATCAATCCAGACCATTTCGATCGTCAATCGTGACGAAATCGAGCTGCGCGCCTCTCCGACCATCGCGGACGCCCTCTCCTACACCGCCGGTGTTCAGGCCGAGCCCTCGGGTATCGACAGTCGCGTGGACGAGGTCTCCGTTCGTGGTTTCGGGGCGGGCGGCTTCTCATCCAACAACAATTTCGTCGACGGTCTTCGCCTGCCTTCAGGGGGCCAGTGGACACGAACATCCTTCGACCCCTTCGCCCTTCAGCAGATCGAGGTGCTCAAAGGACCATCGGGCGCCCTGTATGGCCAGACGGCTCCCGGAGGCGTGGTCAATCTCGTAACCAAGCGCCCGACCGCCAAAAGCGAAGGGGAATTTTTCCTGCAGGGCACAGGCTATACCGATCTCGCCAACTGGCAGGGCCAGGCATCAGGCGACGTTTCGGGCGCGCTGAACAAAAGCGGCAGCCTTCTCGGGCGGGTGGTCGCTCTGGCCAAATACGGCGGCACGCAGGTCAATGACGTGACGCTGGGCCGTTATTATTTCTCACCCAGCATGACATGGCAGTATGCGCCGCGCTCGACTTGGACGCTGCTTGCGCAATATCAGCGCGATCAGGGCGGATCGACCTTCCAGTTTCTTCCCGCGACCGGAACCCTCTACGCGTCGAAAGGTCGTCACATTCCCAATGACGCCAATATCGGCGAGCCGGACTGGGATACGTTCGATCGTAACCAGGCTTCGATCGGCTCGTTCCTCGAGCACCGTTTCAGCCGCTTCCTGACCCTGCGCAACAATACCCGCTACACCTATCTCGACACGCTCTACCGCGCGACGGTCCTCTCCGGCGACACACTGGCCAGATGCGCGCCGGCCATTGCCGGTTGCGTCGCCGGTGAGACGGTCGCGCGACGGGCTGTCGAAGGTCGCGGCCGCTCCCAGGGCGTCGCTACCGACACGCAGCTCGAAGGGCACGTCAGGACTGGCCCCGTGCGGCATCTGCTGCTCGCGGGCACGGATTATTTCTACACGGACTGGAATCACTCCCGCGACCTCGTGAACGCTTCTCTCGTTCTGCCGATCCTGAACATTTTCGATCCGATCAGCCGTGGATCGCGAGGCTACGCCGCCGGACTGGCGCCCCAGGTCTACACGGCCACGGTCAGCCAGCAGAACGGCATCTATTTCCAGGACCAGCTTAAATTCGAGCGTCTGCGCGTGACCATCGGCGGCCGACAGGACTGGGCTCGCGACGATACGCTGAACGTCCTGACCCACAAACGTTACCTCACCCGATCGAGCGCCTTCACATGGCGGGCGGGCGGCGTCTACCTGTTCGATAACGGGCTTGCACCCTATTTCAGCTATGCCCAGTCCTTCCAGCCTCAGGTCTCCGACCCGTCCACCTCCCTGACGGGCGAGCCGTTCAAACCCACCACGGGCGACCAGTACGAAGCCGGGTTGCGTTACCAGTACGGCAAGAGCATCTACATCACCTTCGGCGGCTACCAGATCACCCAGAAAAATATGACGACGCCCGACCCTGGCCAGGCCATGTGCGGCACGGCGACCTGTCTGGTGCAAACCGGAAAGGGACGCGTCCGCGGACTGGAGCTTGAGGGCCGCGCGACCCTGCCATGGGACATGGCCGTGATCTTCACCGGAACCCGTAGCGATGCGCGCGTCACGGAATCCAACACTCCCGGCCAGGTTGGAAACTACCTGCCCCAGGCCCCGAAATGGATGGCGTCCCTGTTCGTGGACCAGCGCATCCGGCATGGCGTCTTCAAGGGCGTCGGCGTGGGCGGGGGCGTCCGCTATACGGGTCATAGCTATGGTGATACGGCCAACAGGCTTTCCATCCCCGGCTACACGCTGTTCGACATGTTCCTGCGTTACGACGTCGCCGACGCTCATCCGGCCTATAAGGGCCTCTCCTTCTCGCTCAACATGCGCAACATCGCCAACAAACGCTTCGTTGCGACCTGCACGGCCGCTTCCGCCTGCTATTATGGACAGGGCCGGAGCCTGACGGCACGCCTGGAATATCGCTGGTGACCGAAACAGGACTTTTGTGGGTTTCGACCCTGCTCGCCTTCACCGGAAGCGCGCTCATCCATCTCGCCTCCCGGCACCAGCGCCTTCTGCCGCGTCCCTTGCCCCGCAAGGGCGCAATGGCGGCAGGCTTCGCGCTCGAAGCCACGGCGTTCCTCGTCGTGCTGCAATGCCGCAGCCCGGCGACATCCGCGTTCATGCTGGTGACGTTCCTCATGGCCGCATGGTCCCTCACGCCGCTTTTCATAGCCCTCGCCACGATGCGCCGGAAAACGCCGTGAAACCGGCGCTCACCAGCCGGGACTGGTTCCCGAAAGTCGCCGCCGCGACCCTTCCGGGCGCCGGGCTGACGCTCGGTGTCATCGGCGTTCTGGGATGCGTGTCCCATGGCGACGTCACGCCGCGCGACGCAAGCGGTCAGTTTCTGATGTGGCTGGCCGCCCTGATCTGGGTCGTTTTGCTGGGGACGTGCTTCCTTTTCCGCTCCGGACGGCAGGCATGGCTGTCTCTCGTCGCGGCCAACATCATCGTCTGGAGCGCCTATGGACTGACGCGGATGCTCCTTTCATGAAAATCCGCGGCGACATCGTCCAGACCTATCGCGACGTCCATAGCTGGGTCGGCATCATCAGCGCCCTCTTCCTGTTCGTGGCTTTTTATGCCGGTGCGATCAGCATGCTCGAGCAGCCGCTTCAGGACTGGCTATCACCCGCTGTCCATCTTCCGGCGCCCGTTCCGCTGGCGCGGACGCCCGAACTTCTCGCCAGGATTTTCGCGGACTATCCGGAAGCCCGTGAGAATTACACGATCGTTCTGGCAGACGACGCGGCGGCGCGCGGTCGTGTGATCTGGTCGCCTTCGAGAGGTCAGGCTCGCGGTCCTGTTCCCGTGAGGGCCGCCGGTCTGGACGCGGATGGCGCACTGGTCACGTCAAAGCCCGCAACGTCGCAGACGGCCCGCTTCATCGACGTGCTGCATCAGCAGGTGGGACTTCCACTGCCCCATGAGACGGCGATGATCGTCATGGGCGTGGTGGCGCTGCTCTATGCGATCGCGCTGATCTCGGGAGTCATCGCCTATCTGCCAAGCCTTGCGAAAACACTCTTCGCCGTCCGCATCGACGGCGGCGCCCGCAAGCGCTGGCTGGATTTTCACAACCTGCTCGGTATTTTTTCGCTTCCCTTTCATATCGTGATGGCACTCACCTCGGTCGTGTTCGCGTTTCACGAACAGATCTTCAGTCTCGAGCACATGCTCATCTCGCCGACACGGCCTGCGGGACTGCATCAGGGGCCACGCCCTATGCCGATGCCGCATCGGGAAAGGCCTTCGCCCACGCCCGTGCTCCCACCAATGGCCATTCTGGAAGCCCTGACGCGCCAGGCTCCGGGCTTCGTGCCCGAGACCCTGAACTACACGCGGATGCACGACCGGATGACGCTGCGCGTGACAGGCCATGACGACCGCTACAGTCTGCGCGGCCCGACGGAAGGCTTCGCCAATCTCGATCCGTCCACGGGCCGCATCATTTCGGCGGACTACATGCCCGGCCACCAACCCGCCGCTTTCGCGATCCTCACGACGTTCTTCGCCCTGCATTTCGGAAGTTTCGGGGGCGTATGGGTGCGCTGGGGTTACGTCGTGCTCGGTTTCGGAGGCGCTTTCCTGTTCTACACCGGCAATCGCCTCTGGATCGTTTCCCGACGACGACGCGAACGCCGGAGCGGCCTGATGCGCGATACACGCGGCACCCGTTTCCTCGAAGCGCTCACTTCCGGCTGCACGCTCGGGTGCATCGCCGGCATATCCGCCATCTTCTGCGCCTCGCCGTATCTGACGTCCGGCGGCGAATACGGCTCCGTATCGATGCTTTATTACAGCGTGTTCGCCATTTTCGTGACGTCGGGATTTATCCTGCCGCCGCCCGTTGCCCATCGGCTGCATCTGGCTATTGCGGGAATCATCACCCTGGGCATACCCGTCGCCCTTGCCATCGCCCCGCAGACCAGCCTGCTCTCGCCCATCGGCGGCAGCCTCACCCTTTGCACCGTTCTGATCGGTTTTACGCTGCTGTTCGCAAGCCGACGGCCCTTCCGGGCGACACTTCCCCCACAAGGTTAGCGTCTGTATTCAGGCACAGGAATGACCACGTCGCGACGCGGCCATGGGAAAAACCACCGACGCGCCGCAGCCGTGGACTGACGGAGTTCCACCCCGCGCCGCTCATCGAGCGTCAACATCGCGTCCATTGATAGCGGTCCGCTGGTGTTCCATGCTGCTTTTGTCGCGCGACGCAACATCAGAGGACAGGATTAGTCATGGAACATCAGGTCAACTCGCTATGGACCCAATTGAACGGCCTGCTGCCGGTCATTCTCGGCTATGTCGGTCAGTTCGTTCTGGCGATCATCGTGCTGCTGATTGGCTGGTCCATCATCAACATGGTGACGCGGGGCATGGGCCGGATGATGGCCGCGAGCCATATCGAGCCGACGTTGCGCGGCTTTCTGCTCAGCGTGGTGGGGCTGCTGCTGAAGGCGCTGCTTCTGATCAGCGTGGCTTCGATGGTGGGGATCGCCACGACATCCTTCGTCGCCGTTCTCGGCGCCGCCGGTCTCGCGGTCGGCATGGCGTTGCAGGGCAGCCTTGCCAACTTCGCGGGCGGCGTTCTGATCCTGCTCTTCCGTCCCTTCAAGGTCGGCGATTCGATTTCGGCGGGCGGCAGTGCGGGGACCGTGACGTCCATCGAGATGTTTCGCACCATCCTGCGTGACGCCAGCAACGAGGTGATCTATGTGCCGAACGGCACGCTGTCGAACAACGTGGTGGTGAACAGCTCCCAGACCGACCGGCTGCTGGCCTCCGTTTCGCTGCTGATCGATTACAATGACGATCTCGACAAGGCGCGGGCGCTGCTGCTGGACCTGGTGGCGCATGACGAGCTGGTGCTGAAGACCCCGGCGCCCGGCGTTTCCTTCCTGCCGCAGCCCGCCAATATCGCGGTGTCCATGACCTTCTGGTGCGCGCCGGGCAATGTCGCGCCCCTGGTCGGAAAATACTCGGAAGCCGCGATCAAGACGCTTAAGAACGAAGGATATCGCCTCGGAGTCAATGCCCGCGCTGCCGCATGACCGGACGCGACCATCGGGCGGGGCTGGCAGGAGTTTCGCCCCGTCATATGGTTCCCTTCGATGAAAAGGGCCTCGGCTTCGCCTCCCCGATAGTCCCCCGCCGCGCTTCATGCTAAGGGGGCCGATCATGACCGTCCGCACGCGATTTGCCCCCTCCCCGACCGGCTTGCTGCATATCGGCAATGCCCGCGCGGCCCTGTTCAATTTCCTCTTCGCACGCCATCACGGCGGCAAGTTCCTCCTTCGCATCGAGGATACCGACAAGGAACGCTCCACACAGAAAGCCGTGGACGTGATCTTCGACGGCCTGTCCTGGATGGGCATCACGCCCGACGAGGAGCCCGTGTTCCAGTCGACGCGCGAGCCGCGTCACAAGGACGTGGCCGAGGATCTTCTGGCCCGAGGGCTGGCCTATCGCTGCTACTGCACGCCACAGGAATTGCAGGCGATGCGCGAGGAGGCCCAGGCCAAGGGCCTGCCGCCGCGCTATAATGGCTACTGGCGCGACCGCGATCCGTCCGAGGCGCCGCCCGGCGCGCCCTTCGCCGTGCGCCTCAAGGCGCCGCGCGAGGGCGAGACGATCATCAGGGATCTGGTGCAGGGCGAAGTCCGCGTCGCCAATGCCGAGATGGATGACCTCATCATCCTGCGCTCGGACGGTTCGCCGACCTATCTGCACGCCGTCGTCGTGGACGATCACGACATGGCCATCACCCACGTCATCCGTGGCGACGACCACCTGACCAACACTTTCCGCCAGGCGATGATCTATCGCGCCATGGGCTGGGACCTGCCGCAATTCGCGCATCTCCCGTTGATCCATGGCCCGGACGGGGCGAAGCTGTCCAAGCGGCATGGCGCGCAGTCAGTCGTCGAATTCCGCGACGAGGGCTTCCTGCCCGAGGCGCTGTGCAACTACCTGCTCCGTCTCGGCTGGGGGCATGGCGATGCCGAAATCCTGTCGCGCGACGAGCAGATCCGCCTGTTCGACCTCGACGGCGTCGGTCGTTCACCGTCCCGCATGGATTATGTCAAGCTGACGCATCTCAACGGCGTCTATCTGCGTGAAGCCGATGATGCGCGCCTGACCGATGACGTCCTGACACGTCTCGCCGGGCGCGAAGGCGTGAAAACGGACGAGACGGTGCGCCAGCGCGTGCTCGCCGCCATGCCGGGGCTGAAGGAGCGCGCCAAACTGCTGACGGACCTCGCCGACAGCGCCGCATTTTTCGGACGCTCCGTGCCGCTGGACTATGACGCCAAGGCGCTCAAGCAGCTCGATGAGAAGGGCAAGGAGACGCTCAAGGGCGTCGCGCATGTGCTGGCGCTCGTCGAGCCGTTTGACGCCGCCGCCGTCGATGCCGCCCTTCGCGCGTTTGCCGAGAAACACGAACTCAAGCTCGGGCAGGTCGCCCAGCCACTGCGCGCGGCCATGACGGGCAGTTCGGTGTCGCCGGGCATCGATCTCACCCTCGCCGCCCTTGGTCGCGACGAGGTCCTCGCCCGGATCGGAGCCGCGATCGCCCATGGCTGAGCCTGCATCCGTGAACGCCCCGCACCACCTTCTCGCGCTTGAGGGCATGAGCGCCGCCGAAATCGAGCCTTTTCTCGATCTCGCCGCCAGCTATGCCCTTCTTTCGCGGTCCCGGAAGGCGCCCCGCGAGGCGTTGCGCGGACGCACGCTCATCAATCTCTTTTTCGAGGACAGCACCCGCACGCGCACGAGTTTCGAGCTTGCGGGCAAGCGCCTCGGCGCGGACGTCATCAACATGTCCGTCGCCAATTCCTCCGTGAACAAGGGCGAGACGCTCCTCGACACGGCGGCCACCCTCAACGCCATGCGCTGCGACCTGCTGGTCGTGCGTCACGCGGCCTCGGGAGCGCCCGCGCTTCTGGCGCGCAAGGTCGATGCCTGCGTGGTCAATGCGGGCGACGGGATGCACGAACACCCGACGCAGGCGCTCCTCGACGCGCTGACGATGCGCCGTCATCTCGGTACCCTCTCGGGGCTTACAGTCGCGATCTGCGGCGATGTGGGGCACAGCCGTGTGGTGCGCTCGAACATCCACCTCCTGACGGCCATGGGCAGCACGATCCGCGTCGTCGGACCGCCGACGCTCGTGCCCTCTTCCATCGCCTCGCTGGGCAATGTCGAAGTCCATCACAACATGGAAGACGGGCTCGCGGGCGCGGATGTCGTCATGATGCTGCGGCTCCAGAAGGAGCGCATGGGGGCCGGCCTCGTTCCGAGCGCCCGCGAATTCTTCCGCTTTTACGGGCTGGATCAGCGCCGCCTCGCCCTCGCCAGATCCGGCGCGCTGGTCATGCATCCTGGTCCGATGAATCGCGGTGTCGAAATCGCCTCCGACGTCGCCGACTCGGTGCAGAGCGTCATTCAGGAGCAGGTCGAGATGGGCGTCGCCGTACGCATGGCGGTGCTGGAGCGACTGTCACGCATGCGGGTGCCAACATGAGCACGATTCTTTTCGAAAACGTCCGGCTGTTCGACCCTGAAACGGAAAGCCTGACGCCGGGACGCCTGCTCGTGCGCGACGGTCACATTGCCGCTCGTGATGCTGTCGGCGCGGAAGGCACGCCCGAAGGCACGCGGACGATCGAGGGCAACGGGGCCGTGCTGACCCCGGGCTTCGTGGACATGCGCGTCTCGATCGGCGAGCCGGGCTTCGAATATCGCGAGACGATCGCCTCCTGCGCGCGCGCGGCCGCCGCGGGCGGCGTGACCACGATCGCCGTCCTGCCGAACTCGCGCCCTGCCATTGACGATCCCTCGCTCGTTCGTCTGCTCCGCACGCGCGGCGAAGAGACGGGCCTTGTCAGCATTCTGCCGTACGGGGCGCTGACCAAGGGCTGTGACGGAGAAGAGATGGCCGAAATGGCCATGCTACGCGAAGCCGGGGCGGTGGCGTTTACGGACGGCACGCGGGCCATCGCGGACACGAAGCGCATGCGCCTCCTTCTGTCTTACGCCCAAGGCATCGACGCCCTGATCGTTCAGCATCCGGAAGATCCGTCTCTGGCGCGGGGCGGCTGCGCGACCGCCGGAGCGCTGGCGACCAAACTGGGCCTGCCACAGATTCCGGCGGCGGCTGAAGCCATCCTGATCGCCCGTGACATTCGCCTCGCCGAGATGACGGGCGGGCGTCTGCATTTCGGCCATGTCTCGACCTCGGAAGGCCTCGATCTCATCCGCCGCGCCAAGGCGCGCGGCCTGCTCGTCACCTGCGATACGGCCCCGCCCTATTTCGCCCTCGAAGAGAGCGCCATTCGGGACTACCGGACCTACGCGAAGCTCTCCCCGCCCCTGCGCGCCGAGGCCGATCGGCAGGCCATTGGCATGGGGCTCGCCGACGGCACGATCGACGCCATCGCGTCCGATCACATGCCATGGGATGCGGACGACAAGCGCCTGCCCTTCGCGCAGGCGGCCGCCGGAGGCACGGGCCTTGTCACGCTGCTGGGCGTGACGCTCGGACAGGTGCAGACCGGGGCCCTGTCGCTCGAACGCGCCCTGTCGCTTCTGACTCTCGGTCCCGCGCGCCTTCTGGGCAGCAGCGCGGGGACACTGGCCCCGGGCGCGAGCGCCGATCTGTGCCTTTTCGACCCGGGAGCGGCGTGGGTGGTCGAATCGGGCAAACTGCCGGGGCGCGCCCAGAACACGCCCTTCGATCACCACGAGCTGCGTGGGGCCGTTCTGGGCACGTGGAAGAATGGCGTTCCGGTTTTCGAGGCCGGACGTTCATGACCGCCACCCTGGGAGTCGCCGCCGCCATCGCCTATCTGTTCGGCAGCATCCCCTTTGGCCTGTTGCTGAGTCGCGCGGCGGGGGTTGGCGACATCCGCAAGATCGGTTCAGGCAATATCGGCGCGACCAACGTCCTGCGAACCGGACGCAAGGGTCTCGCTGCGGCCACCCTGCTTCTGGACGCGCTGAAGGGTGCCGCGGCGGTCTTGGCCGCGCGCGTGATATGCGGCGGAGAGGATATCGATACAGGCATGGCCGTCGCCGCCATTGCCGTGGTGATCGGCCATTGTTTTCCGATCTGGCTCGGCTTCCGGGGCGGCAAGGGCGTGGCGACAGGGCTTGGCGTTATCTGGGCGCTTTGCTGGCCAGCGGGCGCTCTGTGCTGCCTCGTCTGGCTGCTGGTCGCGCGTCTCAGCCGGATTTCCTCGGCAGGCGCATTGGCGGCGTTCTGCTTCGCACCGGTGTTCGTGACGCTGCTGACTCACAGGCCCTTCGCAACGCCTGTTCCCATCGCCACGACGCTGCTGACCTTGCTGATTCTCGTGCGCCATCAGGGCAATATCGCTCGCCTGATTTCGGGGCAGGAATCACACATCCAGCTTACAGACAGCAAAAAAAACGACACGAAAGATACTCGTTAACCACACCTTTACCATCATGACCGCAGTCTCCGGCCATGACCCGCATGACGTCCGACCGCATTGATCTCATCCGTCTCGCCCGAACCGATGGAATCGGCCCCGTCAATTTCAGGCGGCTCCTGGCTCGCCACGGAAATGCACGCGCCGCACTTGACGCCTTGCCTCATGATGTCGCGCGCGCCGGACGTCAGGCCCTTCATGTTCCGACCATCGTTCATATCGAGGACGAGATCGCTGCGACCGCCCGCCTGGGCGGACGCCTGATCGTGTGGGGCGACCCGGATTATCCGGCCCTGTTATCGGATATCAACGATGCGCCACCCGTTCTCTCCGTCATGGGGAACGCTGCGCTTCTATCGACCCCCGGCATCGGAATTGTCGGCGCACGCAATGCGTCGGCCGCCGGTATCCGGATGTCGGAAGCCCTCGCTGCCGGGCTCGCGGGCGCGGGATTATGCGTGGTCTCGGGCCTTGCACGCGGAATTGATGCCGCGGCGCATCGGGCCTCCCTGCATGCCGGATTGACCGTCGCCGCGATCGCGGGGGGCCTGGACCGTGTCTACCCTTCCGAACATGCCGCGCTTCAGGCGGAGATTGCGGAAAAAGGCTGCCTCGTCACCGAAGCACCGCTCGGGACGACGCCGCAAAGTCGGCACTTTCCCCGTCGCAACCGCCTGATCGCCGGGATCACGCTGGGTTCCGTCATCGTGGAAGCTGCGTTTCACTCCGGCACATTGATCACCGCGCGTCTGGCCCAGTCCTATGGGCGCGAACTTTTCGCCGTGCCCGGATCGCCTCTGGACCCGCGATCCCGCGGAAGCAACGCCCTGCTGCGTGACGGCGCCATCCTGACCGAAACAGTCAGTGACATTCTGGCGCATCTTCCAGGTCATGGCGTTTCAGGACTTTCTCGCCCCTCGAACGGACCCGCTCCACACGCTCCTTATACGGTGGCGTCTCTAACACCGGCCCGAAAACCGCCGCCCGACAGACCTCCGCCGAGCGAAAAAGCACTCGAACATGTCAGAGAACTGCTCTCGCCGACGCCTATACCAGTTGACGATATCGTAAGCCGCTGCCAGTTCTCCGTATCGGTGGTCGTCGCCGCGTTGTCGGAACTTGAGCTTGGCGGCTTTGCCGCGTTGCTGCCCGGCGGACAAGTGGTGTCGTTGCCGCAGGAGCGCCAGTAGAACGACGCCCCGAGGAGAACCGGAGTAAAGATGACGGACGTCGTAGTGGTCGAAAGCCCGGCCAAGGCAAAGACCATCAACAAATATCTTGGCGACGGCTATACGGTCATCGCTTCCTTCGGTCACGTGCGGGACCTGCCTCCCAAGGATGGCAGCGTACGTCCGGACGAAAATTTCGCGATGGACTGGCAGACCGATGAGCGCGGCGCCAAGCAGATTGCGACGATCGCCAAGGCGCTCAAAGGCGCCAAGCATCTCTATCTGGCCACTGACCCGGACCGTGAAGGCGAGGCGATCTCATGGCATGTGCGGGCCGCGTTGCAGGAAAAGAACCTGCTCAAGAACATCGACGTCCAGCGCGTCACGTTCAACGAAATCACCAAGAGCGCCATCAAGACCGCGATGGCGCATCCCCGGGATCTCGACCTGCCGCTGATCGAGGCCTATCTCGCGCGCCGTGCGCTGGATTATCTCGTGGGCTTCACGCTCTCACCCGTTTTATGGCGCAAGCTGCCGGGCAGCCGGAGCGCGGGGCGCGTGCAGTCCGTTTCGCTACGCCTCATCTGCGAGCGCGAAGCCGAGATCGAAGTCTTCAAGACGCGCGAATACTGGACCGTCACGGGGGACTTCGAGACCCCCGGCCACGCGAAATTCACGGCGCGCCTGACGCAGCTTCAGGGCAGGAAGCTCGAACAGTTCGACCTGCCGAACGAAGATCTGGCGCATGCGGCACGCGATGCCGTGTCGTCGGGGCAGTTCACGGTCCAGTCGGTCGAGCGCCGCAAGGTCAAGCGCAATCCGCCCCCGCCCTTTACGACGTCGACGCTCCAGCAGGAGGCTTCGCGCAAGCTCGGCATGAGCGCGCAGACGACCATGCGGGCCGCCCAGCAGCTCTACGAAGGCGTTGATATCGGTGGTGAGACGTTCGGCCTCATCACCTATATGCGAACCGACGGCGTTCAGATGGCCAATGAAGCCATCACCGCCATCCGCGCCCATATCGGTCAGGCCATCGGGGCCGCGTTCGTGCCCGAAAAGCCCCGCTTCTATTCGTCCAAGGCCAAGAACGCCCAGGAAGCGCATGAGGCCGTCCGGCCGACCGACGTGACCCGTTCTCCAGCCGAAGTCGCGCGTTATCTGACGGACGAGCAGCGCCGCCTCTACGAACTCGTCTGGAAGCGCGCCGTCGCATCGCAGATGCAGTCAGCGGAACTCGACCAGGTCATCGTGGAGCTGGCCGACGCCACGAAACAGACCATTCTGCGCGCCACCGGCTCGATCATCGCCTTCGAGGGCTTTCTCAAGCTCTATATCGAAGGTCGCGACGACTCGAAGACCGATGACGATGAGGGTCGTGTTCTGCCCGCCATGCAGGACGGCGACAGGCTGAAAAATCTGGGCGCGCTGGCCGAACAGCATTTTACCCAGCCGCCGCCGCGGTACTCCGAAGCGAGCCTCGTCAAGCGCATGGAAGAGATCGGCATTGGCCGCCCCTCGACCTATGCCTCGATTCTCAGCGTATTGCGCGACCGCACTTATGTCCGCCTCGAGAACCGCCGCTTCATTCCCGAGGATCGTGGACGGCTCGTCACGGCGTTCCTCGTGTCGTTCTTCGAACGCTATGTCGATACGAATTTCACAGCGAGTCTCGAAGAGCAGCTGGACGACATCTCAGGCGGACGCGCGGACTGGCATGACGTCATGCGCGCTTTCTGGGGCGACTTTTCGCACGCCGTAGAACAGACGAAAGATCTCAAGATCTCGGATGTCATCGACGCGCTCGATGAGGATCTCGGCGCCTATTTCTTTCCGGCCCGTGAAGACGGTTCCGATCCGCGCCAGTGCACGGCCTGCGGTACCGGACGCCTGGGCCTGCGTCTGGGAAAATTCGGGGCGTTCATAGGCTGCTCCAACTACCCGACATGCCAGTTCACCCGTCGGCTCATCGCCGACGATGCGGATGATGGCGGCGCGCTCAAGGATGGCATGAAAATCCTCGGGCAGGACCCCGCGACGGGTCAGGACGTCACAGTCCGGCGCGGGCCTTACGGCCTCTATATCCAGCAGGGCGAGGCGGACCCCGAGAACAAGAAGATTAAGCCCAAGCGGACGACCATTCCCAAAGGGCTGGAAGGCGACAAGCTGACGCTCGATCAGGCGCTGGGCCTCCTGTCGCTGCCGCGTCTGATCGGGGTCCATCCCGACCTGGGCGAGCCGATCGAAGCCGGGTTGGGACGCTTTGGACCCTATGTGAAGATGGGTGCGATCTATGGCTCTCTCGACGCGGACGATGACGTTCTCACGATCGGCCTCAACAGGGCGGTGGACTGCCTCGCGAAGAAACTGGCCTCAATCCGCAATCTCGGTCCGCATCCCGCGGACAAGGAACCGGTCATGGTCCGCAAGGGCCGCTTCGGCCCGTACGTTCAGCATGGCCAGCTCATCGCCAACCTGCCCAAGGGTCAGGACATGGATGATGTGACGATGGAAGAGGCGGTCGCGCTTCTGGCCGAAAAGGGCAAGCCACTGAAGGCCAAGGGCCGCGTTACCCGCAAACCGGCGGCAAAGGCTGCGACGGGCGAGTCGAAGAAACAGCCTGCGAAAAAGAAGCCGACGACCGCCAAAACCAAAACATCCGTCAAGACGACGAAAACGGCCAAAGCAGCAAAAGCCAAGGTACCATCAGGAAAAACGTCCTGACGGACGCGTGTTTTCCGCCACACATTCGGGCAAAAATGCGGCAGACAGGTGGAAGTATCCTGCCGCGCGCCCCATTTAGTCGTATGGCGTCCAACTATCGTCATTTCAGTTGGGGCGCGCCATTCTGTGGACCGACCCGGTTATTCGTAAAACGGCATGTTTTTTCCTCTGCGCGGCCTGCATGTAAATGGCGTCCCTCGGCGTCGATCGGGCGTATTCGCCCGGTTGGACACACGCGCTCTTCCCATTCGGTGCTTTGTCGCCACAATATCGGGACTGTCACTGGCCGCCGCTCCCGCGCCTGATGCGACAGCTCCGAAAGCCGCCTCGAGCCTGACAGCGCCCGTCGGCGATGCGAAGGGCGCCGCGAACGCCGACCCTCTTCCCGGCGCGCCGTCGGCCGTAACTGCCACATCGGCTACGGAATCTCCGTCATCTGTTTCGGCTCCTTTCGACGGAGCGATGATCGGCGCCGTCCTGACCAGTGCGTTGCGTTTCATAGAGCCTCGCACTCTCGACCCTCACAGCGCGCATCGCCTGTGCTGGTGGGGGCTGGACGGGCTGACCGCCATAGACCCTGCTCTGGCGATCACCGAGGTGCCTGCCAAATCACCGCACGAGCCCGCCATCGTCCAGCTGATCAATAGCCAGACGGTCATCGGCAGCTATCCGATGCCGCAGGAAAACGACGTGCCGGGCTGGGTCTCTCTGGTGGTCCATGCCGCACAGGATGCATGGTCGCATTCCGACGCCGTGCGAAGCAGTGGCGATGGCGCCATTCTCCAGAGTTTCTTCGACGAACTCTTCAACCATCTGGATCCTTACTCGCGCTATATCGCCCCGACGCCCGCCGTTCAGGACAGAACGAACCGGATCGGCGGATCGGCAGGAATCGGCATCTCGCTCAAACGCGACGGGAAGGGTCTTTATATCGCGTCGGTCAACGCAACCGGCCCCGCATGGGCCGCGGGCGTCAACACGGGCCAGCGTCTCTATGCCGTCAATGGTCATACTGTGCGCGACGCCACTCCGGAGGCGGTCATGCAGTGGCTGTCCGGTGAGGCGGACAGCGCCGTCTCCATCACGATCGCCGATCCGGGGCGCCGACGTGCAACCGTATCGATGCGGCGCGACACGGTCCCGCCCCAAACCGTTTTCGTTCAGACACGCGGTCACGTCGCCATCCTTCGCATCGCGGCTTTTTCGACCAATACGGCCGATGAACTCAGCCAGTATCTCGACCAGATCACACAGAACGCCCGGCTGGACGGTTTGATCCTCGATCTTCGGGGCGACCGGGGCGGTGTGCTCCAGCAGGCTGTGACGGCCGCCTCTCTGCTGCTGGACAAGGGTGTGGCGGTCATCACGAAGGGGCGCGATCCCCAGGCCAATCACGTCTGGGCCGTGCGCGGCGGAGACATGACCAAAGGCGCCCCCATCGCCATCATGGTGGATGGGCGTACGGCCAGCGCCGCCGAGATTCTCGCGGCGGCGCTGGCGGACCATCGCCGTGCCGTGGTCATCGGCAGCGCCACGCTCGGCAAAGGACTTGTCCAGACCATCGGCCAGATGCCCGATGGCGGCGAGCTTTTCGTGACGTGGAGCCGGGTTCTGGCGCCCCTCGGATGGCCGCTACAGGGGCTGGGTGTCATGCCGCAGATATGCACGTCGCGCGGAAGCGCAGATACGGATCGGCAACTCCGGGCATTGCGCGGCGGCACATCGAGCGAAGCCGCCACGGTCAAGGCGAGCCGCGCGGCGCGCTATCCGCTCTCCGTCGCCAATATTCTCGATATTCGTCGCGATTGTCCGGCGGCTCTGGGAACGGATGCCGATCTGGACGCCGCGTTCGCGCTTCTGAACTCGAAAGAGGCTTACCGCGCCGCCGTCACCGCCATTCCGGATGATCTCGCGGATGCTCCGAAATGACGTCGCGGCTGAAAAGCGGGCTCTGGGTACGCGCCCTGCTCCGTCGCACGGCCCTGCACGGCCATTCGGCCATGGTGCTTCATCGTGGTGATGAGGACGCCGGAGCGGTCATAGTGGTCCTGATGGATCGCAGGCGCCAGATCGCGGTCCTGCGTGAAGCCCCGTCATTTGCGGACAATGAACCGGACTGGGCGCGAATCGCCGTCAGTGACCCGGCCGAACTCGACTCCTATCTGGAAAGACAAAGGCGATACGATCCCGATTTATGGGTTATCGAGCTGGAAGTTACCGACGTGAAAAGCCCGGTTGAAGACGATCTGGGAACACGCCGCGCGGAAATGTGACCACGCCGAAGCGCTCGCCGCACTGTTGCATGAGTCCCACACCTCACTGACGATTACGTGTCAGGGCAAACGCGCATCTGCACCTCGCCCGCTTCCACGCGTTGCGCTCGGGCAGCGTTTCAGCAAGAAAGCAGGACTCAGGTTTCGCTGCGGCACGTGGATTGAGTTTATCCCGCGCCGGACTATAGACTGCGTGTGATGGATGGAGATGACGAAATGACGCTGCGACAGCGATTGGCCGGCCACACCCGGTTCCGCACCTCGCATGCCATCGGACGCATGACCCTTACGGTATTTTCCGCGGTTGGATTGGGTTGTGTCGGGCATGCCTCGGCTCAGCCGGTGAAAGGCCTCTACGTCTCCGGCGAAGGGGGCGCCACCTTCAACCAGGATCAGACGATCCGCCTGTCGCCGGTCATGCCGAGCGGGCGCGATCACTATCAGGCGGGCGTGACCGGAATCGGCGCGGTGGGATGGGGTCTTGGAAACGGTTTCCGTGTCGAAGTCGAAGGTAACTACCGCAACAACCGGTTGCAGCAGTTCAAAACCAGTTCCTTCCCGTCGTCCACGGGAGGTCGCCAGCAGAAATATGGCGTAATGGCCAATGCGCTGTTCGATCTCGATATCGGCAAAAGCTGGCTGTATCCCTATTTCGGCGCCGGTGTCGGCTATGGCTGGCAGCAGATGAACACCTATGTGTATGCGCCGAACAACTTCTTTACGCAGCACACAACCGGAACCGCCGGCAACTTCGCCTATCAGGGTATTTTCGGCCTTTCGTTCCCCGTTCCACAGGTCGTGGGCCTGTCGTTTACCGCCGAATACCGTTTCTACACGATGCTCGGTCCCCAGGGGCACCACGCGACCGCGACCGGCAGCATTGGTGGCTACGACAAGTCGCGCCCCTACGGCACGATGGTCGGCAATCGTGACAGCCGCACCGACTTCAACCACTCCCTGATGCTGGGCCTGCGCTACGAGTTCAGCCCCGAGCCGCCCCCGCCGCCGCCTGTCGTGGCGCCGGTGGGCCCCGCCATGCGCGCCGACGTCACCTATATCGTCTTCTTCGACTGGGATCGCAGCGATCTGAGCGACAGGGCGCGCGCCATCGTCGCAACCGCCGCGCAGACCTCCACGAGCCAGCATACGACGCATATCCAGGTCAACGGCTACACGGACAATACGGCGGCGCATCCCGGTGCGCGAGGCGCGGCGTATAATATGAAACTGTCCCGGCAACGTGCCGACTCCGTGCGCGCCGAGCTGATCCGCGACGGCGTCGCGGGCGGGCTAATCGTTACTCAGGGCTTTGGCGAAGATCATCCGCTGGTTGCCACAGGGCCGAACACGCGCGAACCGCAAAACCGCCGTGTCGTGATCGAACTGACGCCTCAGGCACAGACTCAGGCCATGGTCCAGCCTGTCAGCGTCAGGACAGCATCGCCCTCCAAAACACTCTGATCGGTTACTCGGGACCTTTCACGCGCTGAAGCGTCCCGTATTGACGGCTCCCTTCGCCTCCACACGATGCGCGACTGCAATATGTCTATGCCACGCAAGATCATCGTGTTATGGAGATGCTGTTACTAGCTTAGGGATAAAGCCGCATGTATCTTCGCCGTGACCGTGCCATGATCGCCGTAACCATCATGGTGGATGTGGCGTTCTACGCAGGCCGGTCGGGCCTTGTCAGCGGTTCGGATATTGCCGAGCGCGCGGGGCTGGCGCGACGTGGGATCGAACCTCTGCTTCAGGCCCTGTCCCGCTCAGGCGTTCTGGACAGCGTACGCGGCCCGCGTGGCGGCTATCGCCTTGGCCGGCCTCAGCGTGATATTTCACTCGATGAAATCGTAAGGACGGTCGCGAACGACGACGCTTCCGGCGAGGGCGGCCCGATTGGCGCGCTCTTCGAGCGCGTGGTTTCGCCGTGCTGGCATCAACTCGATAGCGTCGTATGTCAGCAGATGATCTCGCTGACGCTGGAAGACATGGTCCGCCGGGCAGAAGCGGCCGGGCTGCGTCGTCCGCTTCACGAACCCATCACCTTCTCGATCTGAAGGCCGGACGGTCTCGCATACCGGGCGTTCACGCCCTGAAGACCGCGCGCGGTGTAGCGCCGCGTTCTCGCGATCCCTTTCGCTGGGAGCACGAGAACGCGGGAAGCAGTTTTATTTATGTGAAGATTTCGTGGTGCGACGGCGTGTCGTCGTCTTGGTCTTGTGAGCGGTCTCGGCAGGCGTCGGAGGCACGACCGCGGGCTTGGCGACAACAACGCCGGTCGCATCAACCGTCGCGTTGACGGTCAGAGACACGCGCGGCTGGCCGTTGCCGGGAATCAGGATCGCAGTGAAGCTGTCCGATCCCGCATAGGCGGTGGACGGCGTGTAGTTCACATATGTCGCGTCGTCGTAATTGTAGAGAAACGCCTTGCCGTGTTTCGGCGCGGGCGAGACGCCGAATGACACGTAATTCGTATTGGCGGCCGTCCGGACCGGCAGGGCGCACAGGCCGTCATCGCTGCGAACCGTCATGGTCGCGCTCAGAGCACCATTGGCCGCCTTCTGGACCGGACCCACGTGACAGACGGCGGACACTTTCTGATAGCCGAAAGGGTTGGGTGGCACGATACGCTGGACAATCGGCTTTTGCGCACAGGCGGAGAGCGCCAAGGCTGCGCCGATAAGAGTCGTCCCGAAAAGTGATGCAGAACCTCGCAGTCGCACTGTCAAACCCCACTGATATCAAGAAGGCCGCTGAGAAACAGGCGGCTTTGGTTTTGGATGGCCTAGCGCAAGACACCGCCATGCGGAAGGGGCGGTAGATCGAATATGAGGCTTCGGAAAGGCGCGTTTGTGGCTTTTTGCACGAAAACGCCCTTTACGAGCGCCCAACGCCATTTTCCCGCCGCCTTTCCTGTTGCATTATAGGCGCTTGTAGAACGTCTTTCTCATGGCACTTCGGGTGCCTGCCCTCGACCTTCGTCTTTCGCAGCTCTGGAGTTTCATGATGCGTCTTTCCACCCGGCACCGTCTCATCGCGCCTTTCGCTACGGCTGCCCTCGCCCTGTCCGCCGTTGTGGCACCGATGGCCCATGCGGCGGGTTGTGGCGAATCTCCCGCGCATGAGGCGTTCGACGTGCAAGGCCTGAAGAGCGAACTCATGGTGACGGCGCTCTCATGCAGCGCCCAGGACCGCTACAACACGTTCGTGTCAAAATTCCGCGACAAGCTGCTGACCGAGGAAGACCGCCTCAACCGCTACTTCCGCACCACCTACGGTCGCTCCGCGCAGAAAGAGCATGACGATTACATCACGCAGCTCGCCAATGTTCAGTCCGAAGGCGGACTTCAGGCCGGCACGATCTTCTGCAAACAGCGCATGGCCATGTTCGACGAGATTGCCTATCTCGAAAGCAGCGAGGATCTCGCCCGCTACGCCGAGGCGAAAGACATCGTCCAGCCGGCTTCGTACGAAACATGCGATACGGGTGCGTCCCGCGTGACGCATACTGCCCCCGCGCGCCGCAAGACCACGCGCCGCAGCCGCGCCTGACAAGGTCATAAACCGGGGCCGTGAACGGGGGCGGCCGCGCCCCGGTTCTTATATGCCGTCAAACCAACACGGCGCTTGACGTTGACAAGCCGGGATCGGCAAGAACGGGTTATGAACGACCTCTTTCATCCCGACGACGCGCCGCCCCCGAAACCGCGCAGGACTTCGGCGCCCAAGACTTCGGCGCCCAGGTCCCAGGCCACCAGCGAATACGGGGCCGAGCACATCGAGGTTCTCGAAGGACTCGAACCGGTCCGTCGACGCCCCGGGATGTATATCGGCGGCACCGACGACAACGCCTATCACCATCTCGCCGCCGAGATTATCGATAACGCCATGGACGAGGCGGTGGCAGGGCATGCTTCGGTCATCGACGTCGAACTTGAAGACGCGCACACCCTGTGCGTCCGCGATAACGGTCGCGGTATCCCGGTGGACGCGCACCCGAAATTCAAGGACCGCTCGGCGCTGGAGGTGATCTTCACCACCCTGCACGCGGGCGGCAAATTCTCGGGAAAGGCCTACGATACGTCCGGCGGACTGCACGGCGTCGGCTCCTCGGTCGTCAATGCCCTGTCGCGCCGACTCGAGGTCGAGGTCGCTCGCGACCGGATCCTGTGGCGGCAGGATTACGCGCGCGGATTGCCACAGACGAAGCTTGAGCAGATCGGCAACGCCCCCAATCGGCGCGGCACGACCATTCGTTTCTCTCCCGACCCCGAAATCTTCGGTGCCCTCTCGTTCTCTCCGGCCCGTCTCTATCGTCTGTGCTGCTCCAAGGCGGCCCTGTTTCGAGGCGTGACGATCCGCTGGAAGGTTTCGCCGGATCTCGTCAAGGCGGGTGACGAAACTCCGCTCGAAACCACCATCCATTTTCCCAACGGCCTTGCGGATAGTCTGGAAGCGGAGCTGGGCAAGGACCCCGTCCTTCTCGCCCCGCTCTGGTCGGGCGATGCCGAGCTTCCCACCGCGGCGGACGGACGGACGGGCGGCAAGGTCGAGTGGGCTGTTGCGTTCCTGGAAACCGGCGCCTCCAGCATGGCGTCGTGGTGCAACACGATCCCGACGCCACAGGGAGGCACCCATGAAACCGGCCTGCGGGCGGCTTTCGTCAAGGGCTTTCGGGCCTGGGGCGAGCAGCGCAACAACAAGCGCGCTGCCAGCATTACCGCCGAAGACATCTTCGGTGTCGTCGCCGTCAAACTCTCCGTGTTCATTCGTGACCCGCATTTTCAGGGACAGACCAAGGAGAAGCTGACCTCCCAGGAAGCGACGCGCCTGGTGGAAGGGGCGCTGCGCGACAGGCTCGATCACTGGCTGGGCGGCAACCCGGCGCAGGCGGACAATGTTCTCGCTTTCCTGATCGAACGCGCCGAGGAGCGTCTTCGCCGTCGCGAGGCCAAGGACACGCCGCGCAAGAGCGCCACGCGGCGTCTCCGACTGCCGGGGAAGCTGACGGATTGCACACGCGAAAACGCCGCCGATACGGAAATTTTCCTCGTCGAGGGCGATTCAGCCGGCGGGTCCGCCAAGCAGGCCCGCAACCGCGAAACGCAGGCGATTCTGCCGCTCAAGGGCAAAATCCTCAATGTCGCCTCCGCCTCGACGGACAAGCTGCGCGCCAACCAGGAGCTGAAAGACCTCGTGGAGGCGCTCGGCTGCGGACTTGGTTCAAGCCTCGACATTTCGAAACTCCGTTATGGCCGCGTCATCATCATGACGGATGCCGACGTGGACGGCGCCCATATCGCGTCTCTGCTCATGACCTTCTTCTATCGCGAGATGCCCGAACTCATCCGCGACGGTCATCTCTATCTGGCGCAGCCGCCCCTCTACCGCCTCGTTCATGGCGCCAAGACGGTCTATGCGATGGATGATCAGGATCGGGACCGGTGCATCAAGCGCGATTTCAAGGCCAACGCGAAAGTCGAAATCTCACGATTCAAGGGGCTTGGTGAGATGCCGGTCTCGGATCTGAAAAACACGACAATGGATCCGAAGAAGCGGACTCTGCTCAAGGTCATCACCCCTCCCGAAGAACGCGCCCGGACCAGCGAACGCGTCGAAAGCCTGATGGGCCGTCGGCCTGAACTGCGTTTTCGTTTCATTCAGGAGCATGCCCGCTCGGCCGAACTGCTGGACGTATAATGTCGCCTCCTCAGACGGTGCAGAACGACCCTCGCTACGGACAGACGGGGGCGGTTCTGATGCTCATCGGCGGCATCTCGTCCTTCCAGATTGGCGCGGCGCTGGCGAAAGGCCTGTTCCCGGTCTTCGGTCCGGAAGGCATGGTCGGGTTGCGTGTGGGACTGGCCGCGACGATCCTCATGATGATCTGGCGCCCGACCCGGGCCCAGCTCACGCCGCGGGTTCTCAAGCTGCTGATCCCCTATGGCGCATCCGTCGCGATCATGAATTTCTGCTTCTACGTCGCATTGACGCGTCTGCCCCTGGGGATGACGGTTGCGCTGGAATTCATGGGGCCGCTCTCCCTCGCCCTGTCCGGCTCCCGGAGATGGCTGGATCTGTTATGGGTCGTTCTCGTTGTTGGCGGCCTGTTCTTCCTGCTCAGGCCGGAGCATGCCCTCGGCCCGCTGGACCCGATCGGCGTCGGCGCAGCGCTGTTCAGCGGCGTCGGCTGGGTCATCTACATTCTTACCGGCACACGCATCGGCAAGGTTCTCTCGCCAGTCACGGCAACCTCTCTGGGTCTTGCGACAGCCGCTTTTTTTCTCTTGCCCTGGCTCATTCCGGCCCTGCCTGTCGCGGTTTCGCATCCGGAAGAAGGGGTGCTTGCGCTTTGCGTCGCCATCCTTTCGTCGGCGGTTCCCTATATTCTTGACATGCTGGCGATGCGCCGTCTCAAACCACGTGATCTCGGCATCCTTCTGAGCATGGAACCCATGCTGGGCGCCGTATCCGGTCTGCTTCTGCTGCACGAAACCCTATCGGTTTCGCGATGGATCGGCGTTGGCTGTATCGTGCTGGCATCGGCGGGCAACGTGCTCACAAGTCGCACGACCACACCCATCGAGACCCAGCCGCCGCCAGGTTGAGTCGTGCGGTCATCGAGACCTAAGACAACGCGGATTGTGGCGGATTGCGCGTTATTCATGTGCTGGCGACGTCGAAAAGCGGTAAGTCGTTTGTGACAAACCATGTCCAACTCAAGTTGATAGGTTCTTCATGCGCAAAGTTCTAGTCGCTTCCGCGGCACTTCTTTTCACGGCCATGACGTCTGCCCACGCGGCCACGAAATCCAACGACAAGACGATCGATCGCGATTTCGCGCGCCTGTCCGTCGACGGCCAGAAGGCTTTCGCTGACATTTACCAGGCTCAGAAGTTTCTCTCCGCCAACCAGACCACTCAGGCTCTGCCGCTTCTTCAGGACGCGCAGGTCAGATTGCAAAAGGCGACCAAAGACAATCGCAAGTTCATGAAAGCGGAAAGCGAGCTGACGCCAGCCTCCAGCGCGCCGCCCAAATCGCCAAATCATGTCGTTTCGAACACCCCCGAAAGCTGGGTGCCGGTCGTTGGCCTCTATGTCGTGACCGACGAAATGGCCCCTGAAAAGAAAGCGGCCCTGAACACCGCGAACCAGCACCTTCAGCAGGGACAGCCCCAGCAGGCCTCACAGGACCTTCAGGTCGTCGGGCAGGATGTGGATTTCATCATGGGTCTGGCGCCGCTCGAGAAAACGACGGCAACGGTGTATCGCGCATCCGTTCTCCTGGATGGCGGCGATCAGAAGGACTCGATCGACGCCCTGAATCAGGTGCTCGACAATGTCGTATTCGTCGATGCGGACAGTGTCGAGAGCTTCGCACCCGCATCTTCAGCGGCACCCAAGTCGACCAAAAAAGCGTCCTGACACAAACGGGCACCGGAACGGGATCGTTTCCGGTGTCCGCGCATGTTTGAAACGGGATCGATCTCTCCTTCCGGATTTCTCCCTACCGAATCCGCCCGAACAGCCGCTCCAGTTCGGAACGGCTGAGCTTCAGCCAGGTGGGGCGACCGTGAGAACAGGTCGCGGCGCGGGGGGTCTGCTCCATCTGTCGCAACAGAGCGGACATTTCATCCAGATTCATGCGCCGTCCGGCCCGGATGCTGCCATGACACGCCATCCGCGCAATCGCGGCATCCAGGCGACGGTCGAACGCGGTCGTGTCCCTGGGACCGAGATCGGGATCTTCGCTGAGTTCCTCCGCGAGATCGCGCAGGAGCGCCTTCGGATCACCGCCCGCCAGCAGATCAGGCATGGTCCTGAGCAGGACGCTCCCCCCTCCGAAAGCCTCGATCTCCAGGCCCAGACGCGCCAGAGCCTCCGTATGATGCAGGAGCGTTTCGGCCTGATGCACCGGAAGATCCATCACTTCGGGCAATAACAGCCGTTGCACCCGAATATGGCCCTCATGCCGCTGGGACAGCAGTTTTTCATGAGTCAGGCGCTCATGCGCCGCATGCTGGTCCACCAGCACGAGATCCCCGTCTTCCGCGACGGAAATGATGTAAGTCTCCAGAACCTGCGCGACCGGGGCGCCAAGAGGATAATGCTTCCTCTCCTCTTCCGCGCTGGGCGGCGCAGCCGTCTGCGGCGTCTGGTCAAGCCGCCGGGCCGCCGGGGCGAAGGCTTCGTCCCGCTCCGAAAAGCCGGACTGGATCCTGTCGGAGGGCGGGCTCGCGGGCGTCGAAGGGGCGCTCCGCGTCTCTGGTGGCGGATAGAAAATCCGTGCGCGGGCCGGTGCGCGCAGAGCAATCCTGTGGCCACCGGCACCGGCTCCCTGTCCCAGCGCGCGCTGAAGCGACCCGATCACCAGGCCGCGCACGTCCGTTTCGTCGGCAAAGCGGAGTTCCGTCTTGGCCGGATGCACGTTCACGTCCAGCCGTTCCATCGGCACTTCCAGCTGAAGCGCAAGCACCGGCTGCCGACCGGGATCGATCACGGAGCGATAGGCCACGCGCACGGCCGTTTTCAGCATGGGGTCGCTGACCGGCCGGTCATTGACCAGCATGAACTGGGACGCGGTGGTCGCCCGCGTGCAGGCCGGGCCGCCGATATAGCCGGTCAGGCGCATCCCCTGCCGGGACTCGTCGATGGCGATCAGGGCATCCGTCTCGCCCAGAATGGCCTGCGTCCGCGCCAGTACCGACTGGACCGGCAGGTCGAGCGCCACGCGATCGTCCAGCAGGAGACGCATCGCACAATGCGGAGCGGCGAGCGCAAGCCGCCGCATGACGGCCTCCGCATGGCCGGATTCGACGCGCGCGCTCTTGAGAAATTTGCGACGGGCCGGGGTCGCGAAAAACAGATCCTCGACCACAACGCGCGTTCCCTGAGGGCCTGAGGCCGGAACGGGCGGCGTCACCACCCCGCCATCGACCCGCAGGCACCAGGCCGTTTCGGACCCGGCCATGCGCGAGGTCAGAGCCAGCCTTGCGCTGGCGCCGATGGAAGGTAGGGCTTCCCCCCGGAAGCCCAGTGTCCGGATGTGGACGAGCGTGTCGTCCGTCAGCTTGGATGTGCAGTGGCGCTCGACGGCCAGAAGAAGATCGTCCGGCGACATGCCGCAGCCGTTATCGACGACCTCGATCCGCTGCGTCCCACCCGCGGTCAGGGCCACGGTGAGACGCGTCGCTCCGGCGTCGATGGCGTTTTCGACGAGTTCCTTGAGCGCCGCGGCGGGACGTTCGATAACTTCACCAGCCGCGATCAGATCAATGACGTGATGGCTGAGCCGACGCAGGACAGGTCTTGAAATGGCCTCCATCGGCCGATCGCGTCAGAAAATGCCCAGAAAGCCCGAATCGGAGCTTTTGGTTGTCGGCGTCGCATCGGCCGCGGGCTTGCGACCCAGCGCCGAATCCCGCTGTAAACGGCGGTTTTCAGCGGCGCCATCGACGACGGTGCCCGCGGAACCGCCATGCCAGAACATGATGCTGTCGACCAGACCTGCGCCCGCACTGCCGAGCTCGGCATTGCGCGGGCCGTTGGCGGCCTTGCCGACTTCGTCGACAAGAGCGGTCTGGCCCGAACTCGGACCACCATCGACCGGATGAAGAGCCGCGTTGGGCGAAAGCGTCTCGAGCGCCTGCATGCGCGGGCTGTCATCGGCCGTCGAACCATTGCCGCTGCCGGGCAGATTCAGCTTTTCCGAAGGCGGCATCGAAAGGGGCGCGTGCGTCGTGACCGTATATTCATCCGGCGTTTCCCGCTCGAGGCTGAACGCGCGGACGATGTCCGAGCCGGAACAGCCGGACAGGAGGAGAAGCCCACCCAGCATCGGCAGGGCGCGACGGGTAAGCCGGGCAAACGAAGAGAGATGCTGAGCCATGATAAACCTAATTCTATGCAACCCGGACGCCATGGACAAGACACGTGGCGTCATCGCGCACGCGCATCGCCGGGCTCGGCCCGCAAACTGTCGACAAGCCAGACGGCGACGCCGCATACGATAGCGGAATCTGCGACGTTGAAAACATACCAGCTCCAGCCAAATGCATGCGCATGGATGAAATCGACCACGGCCCCGAAACGCAGCCGGTCGATGACGTTGCCGACGGCGCCCCCGGCGATCGCTCCCATCGCGATGGCCAGGACTGTCCGGCGCGTCCGCGTGATCTGCCATACGAGCGCGGCGACGGCCACGAGCGCAATGGTACAGAAGACGACCGGACCGGCCTTGCCAAGACCGCCGAGCATTCCGAACGTCACGGCATGGTTCCAGACCATCGTGAAATTCAGGAATGGCGTGATCGCGACCGAGCCGCGTGCGGGAAGATCGAAGCCGGTGAGAATCCACCACTTGCTCAACTGGTCAGCCACGAGCACGCCAAAGAGCGTCGCGAGACCGACCAGAATCCGGCGCATCTGATGCGTCGTCATCAGGCGGAGGCTCCATCCATGCCCGGCATGCGCGTTTCGACGACATCGACGCAGCGCAGGCACAGACCCGGATGGGCGCCATGGCTCCCCACCTCGGGCAGAACCTTCCAGCAGCGCGCACATTTCTGCCCCTGCGCTTCCGCGACGGTCGGACCGCCATGCGGCTCCGAAATGCCGGGAAGCGCCTCCGAACCGTCACCATCAAGGTAAATGGTCGGCGCATTGACCAGCAGTTCGACATCCGCCTGCGACACGATGGCGAGTTCCGCCCAGTCCACATCGCCGAAATCCGCCGCCTCGCGTTCCGTCAGCGGCAGACGCACGCGGGCTTCCAGAGACGCGCCGATCAGACCCGCGCGCCGGGCCGCTTCGAGTTCGCTCGTCACCACGCGCCGCACGCCCCGCAGGCGTGTCCAGCGATCGGCGAGCGCCTCGTCGCGCCATGCGGCGTCCGGCGTCAGGAACGCCTGGAGATGCACGCTCTCGCCCTCTTCGAAACGCGCCGTCCAGGCTTCCTCCGCCGTGAAGACGAGCACGGGGGCAAGCCAGGTGCAGAGCGCGCGATGCAGGATATCGAGCACCGTGCGCGACGCGCGGCGACGCAGGCTGTCAACGCCGTCACAATAGATCGCATCCTTGCGGACGTCGAAATAGAAAGCCGAAAGATCCGTCGTGCAGAAACCGTGCAGCGCCGGATAGACGCCCACCCATTGATGCGTCTCGACGCCACGACGCACGAGCGCGTGCAGTTCCGTCAGGCGATGCAGGATGTAACGTTCAAGTTCCGGCAACTCCGAGAACGGCACCGCTTCGGCGGGAGAAAACCCGTCCAGCGCACCGAGCAGCCAGCGCAGCGTATTGCGCAGGCGGCGGTACAGTTCGCCCTGCTGCTTGAGGATCTCGTTGCCGATGCGGAGATCCTCGTTGGTGTCGGAATTCACGACCCACAGACGCAGGATGTCCGCGCCGAGCTTGTCGGTCACGTCCGCGGGCGCGATGACGTTGCCGAGCGACTTGGACATCTTGCGGCCCTGTTCGTCGAGCACGAAGCCGTTGGTCACCAGAGCCCTGAACGGCGAGACGCCGCGCGTTCCAACGCTTTCGAGAAGAGACGCCTGGAACCAGCCGCGATGCTGGTCCGAACCCTCGAGATAGAGATCGGCGGGGAAATTCAGCCCGTCCTGCCCCAGCACGAAGGCATGCGTCGAACCGCTCTCGAACCAGACATCGACGATGTCGAAGACCTGTTCGTAATCGGCCGGATTACGGTCCGGGCCGAGGAAGCGCGCCGGATCGGCGCTATACCAGACATCCGCGCCCTGCTCGCGCATCGCATCGACAACACGCTGCATCACCTCGGGGTCCCGCAGAACCTCGCCGCTCGCCTTGTGTACGAAGATCGCGATCGGCACGCCCCAGGCGCGCTGGCGGCTGATGCACCAGTCAGGGCGTTGCTCGACCATGGAGGTTAGGCGGTTGCGCGCGATTTCCGGCACGAAGGTCACGCCTTTGAGGGCATCGAGCGCCTTGGCGCGCAGGTGCCCCTCGCCATCCATGCGGATGAACCATTGCGGCGTGGCGCGGAAGATGATCGGTTTCCGCGAGCGCCATGAATGCGGATAGGAATGCGTGATCGAACCGCGCGCCAGCAGCCCCGCGGGCGCGTCGCCGTTTGCGATCCGCCGCTGCAAGGCGTCCGTCAGCGCGGCGCAGACCGGATCGGCGGCCTTGAACACATGGACGCCCGCGAAAAGCGGAACCCACGGCGCATAGGTGCCGTCATCCTGAACGAGTTCGGGAACTTCGATTCCATAAGCACGCGTGACGACGAAATCGTCCTGTCCGTGGGACGGCGCCAAATGGACGAGACCCGTTCCCGCATCCGTCGTGACGAAATCGCCCGGCAGCATGGGCACGTCGAAATCATAGCCCTCCCCGCGCAGCGGATGCGAGCAGATCGCGCCTTCCAGCGCCGAGCCGGGAAACGTGCTCAGGACGTGATGTTCGAGAATGCCGCTCGTCTTGCAGAAGTCGGCGACGCGATCTTCCGCCAGCAGGAGACGCGCGGCCAGAGGCACAAGGCTCTCGGGCGCGACGTCATCGACCTGGATGACCGCGTAAGTGATTTCGGGGCCATAAGCGAGCGCGCGATTGGCCGGGATGGTCCAGGGCGTCGTCGTCCAGATGACCGCGGACGCGCCGCTCAGGGCCTGGTCCGGCGTCGGATCGGCGATCACGGGAAAGGCGACGTCGATCGTCGTCGAAGTGATGTCGTGATATTCGATCTCGGCTTCCGCCAGCGCGGTCTTCTCGACCGGGCTCCACATCACCGGACGCAGGCCGCGATACAGCAGGCCGTTCAGCAGGAAGCGGCCGATCTCCTCGACGATCGCCGCCTCGGAACTGAAATCCATG
The DNA here is from genome assembly GCF_029309905.1 of Brytella acorum. Taxonomy (GTDB): domain Bacteria; phylum Pseudomonadota; class Alphaproteobacteria; order Acetobacterales; family Acetobacteraceae; genus Brytella; species Brytella acorum. Next base: position 392,309 of record NZ_JARBJP010000001.1, on the reverse strand, counting down.
GTCGCGTAGCGGTTGTGCCACTCGCCCTGCACGCCAAGGCGCTGGAACTCGGCGCTCTGAATGTCCACCCATTTGCGCGCGTATTCGCGGCATTCGGCGCGGAATTGCAGAACGGGCACGGCATCCTTGTTCTTCCCCGCCTTGCGATATTCTTCCTCGACCCGCCATTCGATCGGCAGGCCGTGGCAGTCCCAGCCCGGGATGTAGCGCACGCGCTTGCCGCTCATGCGCTGGGCGCGATTGACGACATCCTTGTTGATCTTGTTCAGCGCGTGACCGATGTGAAGATGGCCGTTCGCATAGGGCGGTCCATCATGAAGCGTGAAAACCTCACGCCCCCGGCCTGCCTCGATGATGCGCTGGTCCAGATCCGAGGCCTTCCAGCGGGCCAGCGTCTCCGGCTCCCGAATGGGCAGGCCTCCCCGCATCGGGAAGCTGGTACGCGGCAGGAAAACCGTTTCACGGTAACGGTCCTGCGGGTCGGGGCTGCTTTCGGACATCTTCCACCAATCGGCACGGTCAAGGAACCGCGTGTTATGGGAAGATGCCGACCCGGGGGTCAAGAGCCAGCGCGCTTTCTCCCCCGCCAGACATCAGGCGTTTTATGCCTGATGATGAAAATACGGTCTGTCGGATCAGGGCTCGGTCGCAACCGGCCCTTCGACGAAACCCATGTCTCTCCAACGAAAGAAATGAAACTTCGCACGGGCCGGAGCTTTGCGCTGCCCTTTGTTCTGCGCGATCACGTGCTGGATATCGAGATGATGCTGCCAGACGAGATGCTGCATGAAAATGATTGCGCCCATAACTCGTAACCTCCGCTGTGACAGAGGATGTATCACTTCATAAGTTATATGTCACGCAATAATATTGTAACGTACCATTCATGCGCTCCGCACGGCGTTCCCCCCGCGTCGTTCATCCGTCGGAACGCGCGCCCGTCAGAACGGGATCGACCAGAACAGGATCAGCGAAGCGGCGGTTCGCCAGGACGGGCAGGATCTCGCGGGCATGGGCTATACGCGCGGGGTCCAGCTCGCAGATCCCGAGGCCGGGCGCCTCTCCCAGTCCCAGGACGATGACGCCCAGAGGATCGACCACCATGCTCTGCCCGATATTTCTCGCGCCGCACTCGCCGACCGCGACGATGTAGCAGGTGTTTTCCAGCGCCCGCGCGGTGTTCAGGACTTCCCAGTGACGTTCCTTGTTCGGCCCCCGAAACCACGCCGCTGGGACGACGATCACGTCCGCGCCCTGGAGCGCGAGCGCGCGGGCCAGTTCGGGAAAACGCAGATCGTAACAGGTCATCACACCGACCTTCATGCCGTCGATCTCGATGATCGGCGGCAGTTCCGTGCCCGGTGCCGTGCGGGCGGATTCCTTCACGTTGAAGGCATCGTAAAGATGCAGCTTGCGGTAGGTGGAAATCACCGCACCGTTCCGAAACGTCACAAGAGTGTTGTAAAACCGCCCCTGGCCATCCGGCACGTTGACGCAGCCCATCACGGCGATGCCGTCACTCGCTTCGATCAGTCCTTTCATGAACGGACCGTCCAGCGGCTGGGCCGTGCGCGGCAGGAGTTCGGGATTGTTGATATCCTGCGCCAGAATCCCTTCGGGAAGCACGACGAGAGCGGCCCCGCCACGCCGCGCGCGATGGATCAACTCCACACAGGTTTTCTGGTTGTCTCTCCATTCGGGGGCAACGGCGAACTGGCCAAGGGCAATTTTCATGATCGAGACTCCGCATGCGGCAAATCACGGATGGATGTGCTTTTGATCATACCATTCTCCTTGCATGGCGGACATCTTCGACCAACATGCCAGATCCAGCATGCCAGATGCCGTGTCGCATCCTCGGATGGCCCCTGAACGGCGTAAACTTACGGTGGAGTTTCTCCCATGACCGAAAAAACCCATTACTGGTCCGCTGAAGTGACCGAACACGACCATCCCTACGCCCTGCCGCAGGGACTTTTTGCCGACGGAAGCGCGCAGGATATCGCTCAGGCCCTGAAGCACTCGGCGGAGACAAATCCGAAACACAAGGAGCATCCTTTCGCCTCCGCGATGTCGATGCTCGATTTCTATATCAATCGCGCCGGGAGCGGCCTTTCGGCGGATGACCGAGCCCGCCTCGAAGAGGCCAAAACGGAATTGCGACGGGCGTTCGGCCGCGAATAATGTCCACAACATGACAAAACGTTACTCCGTCGGCGCAAAAAACAAGTGGTTCTGCGGAAAGCCGCGATCCAGCACCTGACAGGAAGGTTAAATTAAAGCCAAAAGAACGTTATAAATATCATCATCCATCGAATTATGTTATTTTCGCTCACGCTTGCCGCGACAGACGCATTTAAGGATCGAGCCGCCATCATGAGCGCAACGCAAGACCACCACGACCCTGACGACACGGATCTTCCCGCCAAGCGTCGCGACAACGCCGCCCGTCAGCAACGCATCCTCGATGTGTTGTTCGAGACGGGCAATGCAACGATCGAGAACCTCTCGGATCGCTTCGGCGTCAGCCGCATGACGATCCATCGCGACGCGCACGCGCTCGCCAAGCAGGGACTGATCGACAAGCTGCATGGCAGCGTCGCTCTCAAGAACAGAGCGGTCACGCAGAAAAGCGTGAACTATCGCCGGTCGCGCGCGACTTCGCTGAAACAGGCCATCATCACGCGAGCGGTTTCCCTCATCACGCCCGAGCAGGTTCTTGTGCTCGACGACTCGACGACGGTTGCGGAACTTCTCCCGCTCATCCCCGCGCTGGCGCCCTTGACGATCATCACCAACGCCATGGGTGTGGTGCAGGCGCTGGCACCCTATCCCGGCCTGAAGCTCATCTGCCTCGGGGGCGAGTACAATGCGCCGCGCAACGCCTTTTTCGGCCTGCTCTGCGAACAGGCGGCCAAGTCCCTGCGCGCCAATACGATGTTTTTGTCCACGTCCGTCATCAATGGCGGCGTGGCGTTCCAGAACGATGAGGATGTCGTAAAGGTCAAACGCGCCCTCATGGCGATCGCCGACCAGAGCATCCTTCTGGCGGATAGCACGAAGTTCCAGAATGGCGGCCTCGTACGCCTCGCCCAGCTCTCGGAATTCGACCGCGTGCTGACCGATGTCCAGCTCAAGCCCGCCGCCCGTAAACTCCTGACCGATGAAGGCGTCCGCCTCGAAATCTGCGAGTAGGAGCTTCGCACCCTCGCGCTCCTGCCGATAACCTCAAGCTATCGGCAGGTGATCGTTAGGATATTCCGGGCGAGGAACGATGACGCTAGCATGCCCCGATGCAGCGCCTTCCCAGAACCGTCCATCGGGTCCGCCGACTTCCTCTCCTGCTTCTCGCGGCGGCGCCATGGTTGAACGGGAAGATCGCAACGGCCGCGCCGCCAGCACGCACACTTCTCGCTCAAGCCCTCGCAACCCCGCTGGCATCCGATCTCACCGCCGCGACGCATGCGGATGTCGTCGCATGGATCGAAAACGCGGGCGGCGCATGGAGCGTGCGCATGCGCGACGCGTCTGGCCGCGAACATGTGCTCCGGCCGCCGCAGGACGATGACGGACGCACCCTGAGCGAACTCGCTCTCTCCCCGAAGGGAACGTGCGTCGCCTATGTCGCGGATGGTGACGCCGACTTCCCCGACGCTCCCGCTCCGAATGCCGCCAACCGCGCCACGCCTCCCACACAGACCCTCCACCTGATCGCGCGCGGCACGGACCGGGACATCGGACAGGGACACAACCCGTCTTTCTCCCCTGATGACCGACACCTCGCATTCAGCGCGGGCGGAAATCTCTTCGTAGCCGAAACGGAAACCGGCGGAGCGCGTCAGGTCGCGACGATACAGGGCCATATCGGCCGTATCGTATGGTCTCCCGACGGCGCGCGCATGGCGTTCAGCATCGACCGCGACGACCATGCCCTCATCGGCCTCTATTCCCTGCAAGACCGGCGCCTCGTGCTGCCGCCCGCCGGGTTCGGCTTCGACATCGAACCCATGTTCTCGCCTGACGGGCACGCCCTCGCTTTTCTGCGGCTGGTATCGCCGCCGGACGATGCGGGCTTCCAGGAACCGGGCCGCTACTGGTCCGTGCACATCCGCGACCTCGAGACGCTGGAAGATCGCACGATCTGGACTCCGCCGCCCGGCGCTGGAGCCATTTTCCAGCCGACCGAACATGGCCATCCCAGCTGGGAACCGGAGGGACTCATTCTCCCCTGGGAAGGGAGTGGATGGCTTGATCTTTACCGCCTCACGACCAGCGGCGCGATGATCCCTCTGACGCCAGGCGCATTCGAGGTGCAGGGTTTCGCATTCGATCCGTCCCGTCGCGCCGTTCTCTACAGCGCCAATACCGACGATCCAGACCGAAGGGCCCTGTGGCGCGTTTCCCTCGCGGATGGACGACGTGAGAAACTCGCATCCCCCGACGGCGCGCTCTCAAGCCCCGTGATGGCACCGCGTGACACCATCGCCGCCATCGCGACAGATGGCTGCACGGCGCCTCATATCGTCACGTTGCCCCTGCCAACTGCGACGGCCGCCTGCGCGGATGCGCCTCGCGACATCACATTCAAGGCAGCCGATGGCATGACGCTGCACGGACAGCTTTTCCTCCCGCCCGAGAAGGCGGGGCGTCACGCCGCACTCGTCTTCGTTCATGGCGGCCCCAACCGGCAGATGCTGCCCGGTTTCGGCACGATGGCCTATTACGACCACGCCTATGAGATGAATCGCCTGTTCGCCCGGCAGGGCTACGTCGTCCTGTCCGTGAACTATCGTTCGGGCACCGGCTATGGCGTGGCTTTCCGCCGCGCCGCCGCTCAGGGACGACGGGGCGCCAGCGAGTATCGCGACGTGCTCGCCGCCGCCGAAACCCTGCGCCGTCGGGCGGACGTCGATCCCAAACGCCTGGGCATCTGGGGCGGGAGCTGGGGCGGCTTTCTGGTGGGACTCGCCCTCGCCCGCAACAGCGATATTTTCGCCGCCGGAGCCGATTTTCATGGCGTGCACGACATGGTGGGATTTCCGGCGCCCGGTCTCTCGCCAGCCGATCGCCGGGCCGAGATCGCGGTGCAATGGGCGTCTTCTCCCATCGCGGACGTCAGGACATGGCGCTCCCCCGTCCTCATCGTGCAGGGCGACGACGACCTGGACGTTTCCTTCTCGCAATCGGTCCTGCTCGACCAGCTTCTGACCGCCCGCGACATTCCGCATGACGTCCTCTCGCTTCCCGGCGAACGTCATGGTTTCCTCCGACAGAAAAGCTGGGAAACCGCTTATGGGACGATGGACCAGTTTTTCGCCCGGCAGCTTCATCCCGACCACGTCCTTGCAGAAAAAGGCACACCATGAGCGCTCCAACCCTTTCCACCCTTCCGCGCCGCGCGCTCCGGACAGTTCTGGCGGCAAGCCTGCCGTTTCTCGCCATCGCGGCGCATGCGGCTGAAACGCGGGTTTTTCCGAATTACGGCACGCAGGAGATCGACAGTCTCGTGGCCCGGACCCAGGCCGCCTTCCATGTGCCCGGCATCGCCATCGCCGTCATCCGGGACGGGAAAGTGGTTTTCGCGAAAGGCTACGGCGTTCGCAAGGCAGGCGAGGCTGCCCGGATCGACACGATGACCCGTTTCGCAATCGGTTCGAACACCAAGGCGTTCACCACCGCTGCGCTGAGCATCCTGGCCCACGAAAAGAAGCTCGACTGGAGCGATCCGCTCTGGACCCACATGCCGGAATTCCAGCTTGCCAGCCCCGAGCTGACACGCCAGTTCCTTGTCTCCGATCTCCTGACCCATCACAGCGGCATGGGTGAGGGCGCGGGCGATCTCATGCTCTTCTGGCCCTCGAACTTCACACGCACCGAGATCGTCAGCCGCCTGCGCTATATGCCGTTCACGGCGCCGTTCCGCCTGCATTACGCCTATAACAACCTGCTTTATGTGACGGCTGGCAAACTCGTGGAGGATGTCTCCCACCAGTCCTGGGAAGACTTCATCCAGAGCCGCATCATGACGCCCGCGGGCATGAAAGCCTGCACGCCCGCGCCCCTGGCGCCGAAACCCGGCGAGGACCGCGCCAGCGGACATGGCGTGGAAGGAGATCGGGCCGTCGCAAGACCCTGGGGGCCCGTCGCCGCCGCCGCACCGGCTGGCAGCATCGAATGCAGCCTCGACGGCATGAGCACATGGGCCAGGCTGCTGCTCAATCACGGCAAGGCGCCCAACGGCACGCAGGTTCTGGCCGGTGACCAGATCGACGAGATGTGGTCACCTCACGCCCTGTTGCCGCTGCCGGGTTCCGCGCCGCTTTCACACACCCATTTCCGGGCCTACGGCTATGGCTGGTTCATGGAGGATTTCTATGGCCAGAAACGGGTCTGGCACACGGGAACGATCCAGAATTCGGTGAGCTACGTTTCGTTCCTGCCGGAATCCCATACGGGAATCGTCGTCCTGACCAATCAGGACGACTTCCACGCCACCTACGCGATCATGCAGGCTCTCAGCGCGGCGGCGACGGGTCATGACGAAACCGACTGGCTGGCCTATTACGTGAAGGACGCCCAGGACAGCGCCAGGGCCGTCTCGACGCGCGCGGAAACGACAGGCCCCGGCTCCAGGGCGCGGCCATATATTACGCTGAAGCCCGCCGAGGCCTCGGAATATGCCGGGACGTATCATGACGCATGGCTCGGCGGCGCGGACATCCAGTCAACGCCGGAAGGGCTGCGTCTGACCTTCACCGATGTCGGCGGCATAACCGGGATCATGAAGCCCCTGCCGCACGACCTGTTCGTCGCCCATTGGGACGGCGACGAGGCGGACGCCTCCTATGTCCAGTTTCATCGGGACATGAGCGGCAGGATCACGAACATCACGATGCACCTCGTCGAATCCGACTTCAGCTTCGACGTGCAGGACCTCGACCTGCGCCGGGTCTCTCCCTGAAGCCCGGCAACTGAAAACCGGCCCTGAGAACCGGCCGCCATCAGCCTTTCAGAGCACCCCGCAGAAGGGAACCGATGACGGTTCCCGCCGCCATGCCTTCGGTCTCGGAGGCTCCGAGATGGGGCGCGAGAACACTGGCGAGGTTGGCGATCGTCAGCGTCTGAAGCCAGATCCGACCCGGCCCGGTCAGCCGGGCCATGAAGAAACCATCGCCACCGAAAATCTTGTTGCGGATGCCCGGCACGAGGGAGATGTCGAACTGCACGCTCTCATCGAACATGCCGACATGCCCCGGATGCACGTCGATCTGCTCGCCCGGCGCGAGATCATAGGTCACGACTTCACCGCCAAGCTCGGTCCAGAAACGCCCATAGCCCGAGATACGCTGGAGGCGAAATCCATCGCCGCCAAAGAATCCGGCCCCGAGCCTGCGCTGAAAGCCCAGATCGAGCCGCACCCCCTCCGTTCCGGCGATGAAGCCATGGCGATGGACCATATAGGCACGCGTTCCGTCGATATCATGCTCGAGAATATGGCCTGGAATCTTGGCCGCGAAAGCGATCATGCCGGGCGCGCCCTCAGCGACGTATTCGGTCATGAACAGGCCGCCCCCTGCCAGGGAGCGCGAAATCGCACCGAGGAAACCGCTGTTTCCCGCGCCGGATGTTGTCGTCCGCATGGTAACATGCGGACTTTTCCATGACAGTTCGCCCGTCTCGGCCACGAGGCGTTCGCCCGTTTCCAGCGAGACGCGCAGTACGGGAAGCACGCTTCCTTCGATGGACGATTTCATGAGACGCCTCCGATTGGGAAGCGTTACAATGTCAGATCGATATGAAGCGCGCCAGCGCTCTCTTCAACGCCGGCTCAGCCATAGCGTCTCTTTGGGATAATCCACGGTGACGACGAATGTTCCATAGACGTTCGCGCCCAGCGATCCGGAGACAAGCCCGTCCATATATTGCGAGAGTCCGGATGCGTCGAAATTGGCGTCCGGTCTCTCGGTGAACCAGACATGATCGGCCACCGGCGCCTCCTGCCCGACGTGGCCGCCCGGCACCGGGGAGAGGACGACGCGCGGCACTTCGATCAGACGCTCACCCTTCCCGAAACTGTCGCCATTGCGAACGACACGCCAGTCCGGATGTCTGCGGTGCCAGGTCTCGAAAACCGATGTCACGATATAGGACGTCACGCCCAAGCCACGCACCGTCGGCGTGCGGGATGCCGCCTCGCCCGCCTCGGTGGGGAAAGCCGATGCACCCGTGTCAAAAAGAAAATCGAGGGGTTGCCCGTCCACGCTCACGGTCATGCGCGGCAGGCCGGAGCCTTTCTCGCCATCCGCGCGATGGGGAAAATGCAACGGTATGGCCATCGCGTCCGCTGGATGAACCCATCCCGCGTCCTCCACCCACAGGGCATGGCGCGGATAATCGAACGTCCAGATGAAACCGGGAAGATAGCCCGCGCCCAACGTGCCGTCTCCGGAGAAGCGCGGATTGATGATGGCCACGGCATGACACGGCGCAAACGGTCCGGCGAGCGGCAAGGCCCGGGTCGGCCTGAAGGCGATCGACCGCGCGACGTCCATCGGTTCGCCGAAAGCATGGCATGTTTCGGACCGCACCCCGAACCGTCGCGCCGCCTCCGCGCTCAGGACAAGCAGTCCGCTGCCCCCGGCCCCGCCGGTATCCACCATGAGGCGCAGCGTGGTCCCGTTGGGGCTTTCAGGCACGGCGTAGAAATGACCGGCCTCGAAGACGGTCGGCACCAGCACGCGGGCCGAAGCCGGGGCCACCGACCCTGCGATCAGAGTCAGAGCCGGAAGCATCCGGCGTGCCTGATGGCCAACCGCCGTCGCCATGTGAGCGGTCAGGCGACCCTGCGAGATGCGCCCTGACGACGCTGGCCACCGCCGTTACCGCCTCCCGCGCCGCCACGGGGCCGACCGCCACCGCCGCCCTTGCGCTGCCCGCCACCCGGCGGGCCGCCGCGACCACGACCACCGCCGCCGAGAACGGGCGGACGCATCGTCGAATTCTGCGCGGCATCCGAATGATAGGGATGATCCGTCACGACGGCGATCGGCTTGCCGATCAGCTTTTCGATATCGCGCAACCATGCACGCTGCTCGGCGTCACACAGGGAAACCGCCCAGCCTTCACGACCGGCACGCGCCGTCCGGCCGATGCGATGCACATAGGATTCCGCAACATTCGGAAGGTCGTAGTTGAAGACGTGCGACACGTCGTCCACGTCGATCCCGCGCGCCGCGATGTCGGTCGCGACCAGCACCTTCACGGCCCCGCTGCGAAAGCCGCTCATCGCGCGCTCACGGGCGCCCTGGGACTTGTTCCCGTGAATGGCCTCCGCGGTGATGCCGTTCTTGTTGAGATGCTCCGCGACCTTGTTGGCCTCGTGCTTCATCAGCGTGAAGACGACCGCGCGGACGACCTTGGGATTGTCCACCAGCATGAGCGTGGCGGCTTTCTTGTTCTCCGAATCCACGAACATCACCGCCTGGCGAATACGATCGACTGTCGAGGAGGGCGGGGTCACTTCCACTTTCGCCGGATCGCGAAGGAGGGAATGGGCCAGTTCCTCGATGGTGGCCGGCATCGTCGCCGACAGCAGGACGGTCTGACGCTTGGGCGGCAGGAGCGCCACGATTTTGCGGATGTCGCGCACGAAGCCCATGTCGAGCATGCGATCCGCCTCGTCGAGAACGAGGATTTCCAGTTGGGAAAGATCGACGTGACCCTGCCCGATCAGGTCAAGCAGACGGCCCGGCGCGGCGGTCAGAACATCCACGCCATTGCGCATCGCATCCACCTGACGTCCCTGCCCGACGCCGCCGAAAATCACCGCGTGGCGGATCTTCATGTGACGACCATACGCCTTGAAGCTCTCGTCGATCTGGGAGGCAAGCTCGCGGGTCGGGGCGAGGACGAGCGCGCGCGCGCCCTTCGCGGGAGTCCGGCGCGGATTGGCCAGGAGATGGTTCAGGATCGGCAGGGCGAACGCCGCCGTCTTTCCCGTGCCCGTCTGGGCGAGGCCAAGGAGGTCACGACCATCCAGCAGATGAGGAATCGCGCCCGCCTGGATCGGCGTCGGATTGACGTAGCCCTCTTCGGCCAAAGCGCGCTGGATCGGCTCTGCGAGCTTCAGTTCGGCGAAACTTGTCATATTGAAAAAAGCGCCTCCTTAGGGGCGGAAACATGAAGAATAAGGCGGCCGGTAGCACCCCCGGAAGGGTCCGATCCGGAAGAACCGTCATGGTTCGACCGCGAACGGTCGCTGATGCCGAAACATCGGCGAACCCGGCGTCATTCCCTGCGCAAAAGCGCTGAGCGCGCAGCCCAAAGGCGTGACGCTGGCGGAATGAGTGTGCGACTTTTTCCAACAGCCGCCGCCCTTTTTCGGGTCATTTTAGTCCGCTATAAGGCCCGCTGGCCCCGTCCGCAAGGGATTTGATACCCTCATCACGCGACGGACGTCATTTCGCACGAACTCTCTCACGAAGCGGACGTAACGTCCGCTGTGCTCGAGATCACGGACCATCAGTGGAAGCTGTTTTCCACTACGACGTCCTCAAAGGCGAGGCGAGGTCCACGCGGCGGCGGCGACGCGGCTCCCTTCCCGATCGCCACGAACATGACGACTTCATGATGCTCGGGAAGATTGATCACCTTGCCAACCTGAGCGAAATCGAAGCCGTCCATCGGACAGCTCTGCAATCCATGAGCCGCCGCCGCCAGCATGATCGCATAGGCCGCCATGCCGCAGGAACGAACGCCTTCGTCACGCTGGAGATGCTCATGACCTTCATAGAAACCGGGAATCATCGCGGCGTATTTGTCGTACATCGCCTGCGGTGTGCCCGCCCAATAGCGTGCGGCGCCCCCTTTCCAGGCCTTGAAATCGGCACAGAGCACGATGAGCGCCGAACATTCGGTGATTTGCGGCTGGTTCCAGGCCACTTCGGCGATCCGCGCCCTCTGCGCCGGATCGCGCACGACGCAGAACCGCCAATGCTGGATGTTGAACGCCGTCGGCGCATGCATGCCGGCGTCAAGAATGGCCCGGAGATCCGCATCCGCGATCCGGTGCGCGGGATCGAAGCGCTTGACGGCCCGCCGCTCCATGATCGCTTTCATGATTTCGGTCACGATAACTCTCCACCTGATTGTTCGATGGAAATCGTACGATATCGACGGGCAAGTTGCAATGCGCCATCAACGGCATCCCCGCGCGGCGCCCGCAACCGGCTTTTCCAGCGGGGGGAAAGCATGTCCGCGAGAATACTGCCCAACCCACCCAGCATGCATAGCCCAAGCGCGTCGAAACCGGGCGGACGCAGCAGGGCTGCGATATGAGCGTCGATCTGTGCGCCGGCGTCGCGCAGGATAGCCCGTGCGTGAGGACTGTCCTGCCTTGTCTCGATTACGAGTGGCGCCAGGGTCGCGAAGGCGGAAGCCCGCTGGCCAATCGCCCAGGACAGAGGCTCGGCCCCCTCGGAAACCAGCCGCGTCCACACGGATTCCGTCAGCGCGTCAGGTTCGATGCGGCCATCATGGGCCTGGAGCATGGCGGCAACCGCGCAACGTCCGATCCAGGCGCCGCTTCCTTCATCGCCCTGGGGAAACCCCCATCCGCCCACGCGCCTTGGCAACATCCCACCCTGGCCATCATCGCAAAGCGCGAACCCGACCGAGCCGGTGCCGGGCGCCATAATCGCGCCCGCCTCTCCGCCATGAGCACCGAGACAGCTTGTATGAGCGTCGCTGACCAGTTCGAGCTTCGGCATCCCGGCAGGCCGCATGGCCAGAAACGCCTCGCGCGCACCAAATGATTCGGTTCCCGCAAGACCAGCCGCGCACCAGATCCGCGCCATGGGCGGAATCTGGGAAGACGCGCAGGCGAAGGCATCGGACAGCGAGTGCCATGCCATGAGAGGATCGGTGGCGATATTGGCGCTCCCGCCCCTGCCGCTGCCGACAACCGTACCATCGGACGTGGTGATCCGCAGGCGCGTTCCCGTGCCGCCGCCATCAAACCCGGCGAAAAAAACCGTCATGCGCGCCTCAGGAGAAAAAGCGCCTGCTCGCCGAACAGATTGGCCAGACGGATAGACCGCCTCCAGGGCGCACGGTCCCCGACCTCGTCGATCGCAAGCCACTGGTCCACCACATAGCCTTCCGCCTCACACAAAGCGAGAAAGTCCCGGATCGTGCAGGGATGGATGTTCGGCGTTTCGTACCATTGCGTATGCCACACGGGGGTCATGGGCATCCGCCCGGTGGTCAGCAGTTGCAGCCGCAGACGCCAGTGACCGAAATTCGGAAACGAAACAATGGCATGGCGTCCGATACGCAGCATCTGCCTCAGCACTTCACGCGGGCGCTCAACGGCCTGGAGCGTACGCTGCAATACGACGTAATCAAAAGAATCGTCAGGATAATAGCTGAGGTCGTGATCGGCATCGCCATGCATGACCGGCAGCCCATGCGCGACCGAGCGCGTCACCTCGCCCATGTCGATCTCGATCCCCCGCGCGTCGCACTGACGATTGCGATAGAGGTGATCGATGAGGGCGCCGTCTCCGCTGCCCACGTCCAGTACACGCGAGCGCGGCCGGATCATATCGGCGATCAGACGTTGGTCGAGACGCATCAGCCCCGCCCTCCCCGTCGCAGTCCGGCGTGCTCGGCCGCACCGTTCACGAATCCCCGCATCGTGCGATCGAAATCCGGCTCGTCGAGCAGAAAGGAATCATGTCCGCGATCGCTTTCTATTTCGACGAACGACACGTTGACGCCCGCACGATTGAGCGCGCGCGCCATCGCGCGGGACTGCGAGGTCGGGAACAGCCAGTCCGAACTGAAAGAAACGACGCAGAATCGTGTTTTGACGCCCACGAAAGGCGCCGCGAGATCACCGTCATGATCGGCACTCAGATCGAAGTAATCCAGCGCGCGCGTGATGGTAAGATAGGAATTGGCATCGAAGCGATTGACGAAGCTTGATCCCTGGTGCCTGAGATAGCTTTCAACTTCGAACATTTCGCCAAAGAGCGACGCCGTGCCGATGACGCCACCGGCCGTACTGCCTGCCGCGGCTTTGGGATCACGACGGACGCGCCGCCCGAACTTGCGGGTCAACGCCTCTTCGGAAAGATAGGTAATGTGCGCCATCATGCGCGCCACCGCCAGGCCGCGCGCCGGAACCACGTCATGCGCCCAGTATCGGCCGCCATGCCAGTCGGGGTCCGCGTAGATCGCCTGTCGGCTGACTTCGTTGAAGGCGATGTTCTGGGCCGAATGATAGGGTGCGGTCGCGACAGCCATGGCGGCGAAGACCCTCTCGGGATACGTCGCCACCCATTCGAGAACCAGCATGCCGCCCATAGATCCGCCAATGGCGGCGAAAAGCCGCTCGATCCCGAAATGGTCCAGCAGCAGCGCCTGGGCACGAACCATGTCGCGAATGGTGATCGGAGGGAATTCGGTTCCCCACCGCTCCCCTTTGGGGCTGATCGAACACGGCCCGGTCGAGCCCATGCAGCCGCCCAGAACGTTACTGCAAATGACGAAGAAGCGGTCCGTATCGATGGGAAGACCGGGACCGACCATGCGGCTCCACCAGCCCGGCTTACCGGTCAGGGGATGCGGTTCGGCGAGATACTGGTCGCCCGTGAGGGCATGACAGACCAGAATGGCATTGTCTTTCGCCGGAGACAGCGTGCCATAGGTGCGACAGGCGATATCCAGCGGCGCGATATGCTGTCCGCAATCCAGCGCCAGACCCTCCGGCAACGTTACGACCCCGTCGCGCGTCGCCAGATTGTCGTAGAGGACGCTCATCATGGTGGCCTGCTCCATCGCCTTCCCGCCCGAGCCAGACGCCGACCTGCTTATGCACGTCGATTCCCACACCTCGACCCGACGTGGCCCCATGTCGCGTCATATGACATCGGCGTGGGCGATACGCAATCCGCAGCGATATCCGCAGTATCGGACTGCGTCAAAAAATATATGAATAATTCAGTGCCAACCAGACGAATTCTTGCCACCCGTAATATGTGCTGCAAGCGATGAAGATATTTCTCCATCTCGATTATTCAGGCTTGTGCGACAGAGAGCCCGCTCGCTCTCCTCCCACGGATCGTGGCAATCAAGAAAAATCACTCAATGAAAACGAGCGTCGCCCGGCACACCGAACAAATCGCTGGGCCGGACGCCAAGAGCTTTGGCGATCAAGAATATTTGCCTCGCGGCAGGCTTCGCTTGACCCGCCTCAATGTCCTGCATATCTCCTTCAGAGATGCCCGCTACGCATGCCAATTCTTCAATAGAAATATTTTTTTCTTTACGGAAAAATCCAATATTTGAACATTCGACGAAATTTGAGCACCAACCTCCTTCCAGAGGTACTAAGTATTTTTTCATGTCTTTACAAGACCTTCATAGATATGTCTGTTGACGTGTTTTTAACGAAATATTAAGTAATAGGCGGTAATAAGTCTCTATCCAACCCTGGGCGCACCTGAAGGATTATTTACATCGATGGACCTTCATCTCACTCACCTTCTTTCAGCGGCAGACCGCCTGTTTTATCTGGAACTGAGCGAGGAGTGTATTGCCGTGATTCGAGCCATTCAAGAATACTTGGATTGTCAGGAATCCCGACAGATGCCATCACGCGTCACAGAGTTACGTTTGGTCGCCCGAAATGAATCCAATGGTCACTGAAACAGACAGATCACATTTCGCCGACACACATGTCGGTTGCCACTCCTCGAACTTTAAAGGCGCCCCAACCTCGGGACGCTGTGGGAAAGTCCCAACACACCAAAACAGAATTATGGCATGGAGACGCAAAACGACGTTATATAATTGTGCGCCTCGCCCCAGATTTACACGCCAAGCTGCCTAAAACGCGCAAGACGGGAAAGAGTGATCAAACGAGCTGCGACTTTCACCTTTAAATCTGAACATTGCATTACCAAGAACAAGACTACGTCACGTCGTGCGTCCACAGATTTTCAAAAAGAAACGCCCAAATTTGAGAGATAGACACGTCGCCTTCACACCGGAGCCACGAGTTCCCTCGCTGATATCGGAACAAGCGATACGTCACCGGCCGGTACATTCGCATCGTCCGTGCGCCACAGAAAAATTATTAACGATTTAATACCGTATGGACGAAGCAAGCATATCGGCAATATATTATTCAATAATGATAAACGTGCTTTCCCGTCTCGGTCATTCAGGTCTGTTCGATGCGGCGTTCTATCTGGCGCGCAATCCCGACCTTCGCGATCTGGGCAGCCGCGTGCTGGCGCATTATCATCAACACGGATGGCGTGAAGGTCGCAAACCCAACGCGCATTTCGATCCGCGCTGGTATCTGTCTCAAAATCCGGACGTTCTCGGCGATCCGCTTCTCCACTATATCGCTCATGGTGAAAAACAGGGTCGACGGCCGATCGCATGGTTCGATCCTGTCTGGTACGCGAAAAACCACGATGTCCCAGATGGCGTTCTGGCCCTCGCGCATTATCTGGCGAACCGCCACAAACCCGATGTAAAACCCATCGCCGCATTCGACCCCGCTTTCTACCTGCGCACCTATCCGGATGTGGCGATGTCCGGTCTGGACCCTCTGGAGCATTACATGATCCAGGGTTTCCGTGAGGTCCGGCGACCGTTCGAAACGTTCGACCCGGCCTTTTACCGTTCGCGTTACATGCGCCACCGGCCCGACGACAATCCGCTCCTTCACTTCATCCAGCACCGTGAGCAACCTGGCGTCTTTCCGTCCCTTCCCGACCAGGAAGCTACGATACCCCGCGAAATACGCCGCCGCACGCAGGCTGGTCCTTTCTTCGAAGAATACCGCCCCCTACCGGACTGTGCGATCCGCCGCGCGCTCGTTCTGGCTTATTATCTTCCCCAGTTTCATTCGAACCCGGCGAATGACGGATGGTGGGGCAAGGGTTTCACCGAATGGACCAATGTCGCGCGTGGCATTCCGCGCTTCGCCGACCACTACCAGCCACGCGTTCCAAGAGACCTCGGCCATTACGTCCTGGATGACCCCGCGGTCCTACGTCGTCAGGTCGCGATGGCGCGACGGAGCGGCATCGATGGCTTCGTATTCTATTTCTACTGGTTCAACGGGCAGCGCCTTCTGGACGGCCCTCTGGAGATGCTGCTCCAACATACCGACATCGAGATGCCCTTCTGTCTCATGTGGGCCAACGAAAACTGGAGCCGCCGCTGGGACGGATCGGACGACGAGGTCCTGATCGCCCAGGATTATCGCGATGCTGACGACGACGCTCTCATCGCCTGTTTCGCGCGCCACATGGCCGACCGGCGATATATCCGCATCGATGGCCGTCCGCTGCTCAAAATCTATCGTCCAGGCGCCATCCCCGACGCTCATCGTCGCATCGCGCGCTGGCGTCGGCTGTTCCGGATGAACCATGAGGAAGATCCGATCTTCGTGATGGCGCAGGCTTTTGGCGATGACGACCCTTCCGTTTATGGCATGGATGGCGCCATCGAGTTTCCCCCTCACAAGATCGTCGGCGATTGCAAACTCATCAATGATCGCCTTCACATCCTCGACGAGGATTTCACGGCTCAGGTTTATGACTACGTGGACGTCGTCAACCGCGCGCTGGCCCTACCGCCGCCGGACTTTCCCCTGATCCGAACCGCAGCGCCCTCCTGGGACAACGACGCCCGCCGCCAGGGTCATGGCCTCGTGCTGCACGGTTCAACGCCCCCGCTTTACGAACGCTGGCTTTCCGGGCTGATCGCGCAGGCTCAACGCACCCCGTTCCTCGGCCAGGCGATCGTGTGTGTGAATGCCTGGAACGAATGGGCTGAAGGCGCTCATCTCGAACCGGACCTGCACTTCGGCGCGGCTTATCTCAACGCGACCGCACGTGCGAATACGGGCTTCGAACAGCGCAATCAGCAAAGTCGCGTGCTTCTCGTCGGCCATGACGCGTTCCCCGCCGGCGCCCAACGTCTCCTGCTGGCCGTAGGTCGCAGCCTGAGAGCCCAGCACGGCGTCGAAGTCATGTTCATCCTGCTCGATGACGGCGCCCTGCTGGAAGACTACCGTGCGATCGGTGCTGTGGAGCTTCTCAAGCCGGGGCGGCCCGAGACGGAACTGCGGCTCAAAACGCTTCGTCGGGAAGGATTTGCGACGGCGCTGGTGAACAGTGCCGCATCCTCCCCGCTGGCTCCGGACCTGACCGCGGCCGGAATTCCCTTCACGCTCCTCCAGCACGAACTCCCCAGCCTGCTGCGGCAGCGCGCCCTTCTGACGCCGCTCGCCAAGGCGCGTGCGTTGGCGCGAGAGGTTGTCGTTCCGTCCCCGTCTCTCGCCGCCCACGGCAGCGGCGACATGGCCGTCGCAATACATGTCCTGCCGCAGGGCCTTTATACGCCCGTCGAGTTCAGCGCGATTTCACGCGAGACCATTCGCGTTCAGTTGGGCCTGACCGACGCCGACCGCCTCATCGTGGGTGCCGGATACGCGGATATGCGCAAGGGCTTCGATCTCTTCCTTCAGCTCTGGCAACGCTTCGCACGGCCGGCTCAGGATGCGATCCGTCGGGATGCGTCCAATCCAGGCGGGGCTCACGGACGAGTTCATTTCATCTGGCTGGGCGACGTCGATCCCGGACTGCGTGAAAATCTTGCTCCTGATATCGCCTTCGCAACGGCCGCGGGCACATTTCATCTTCCGGGTCAGGTCGCGCAGGTCTCGCCATGGCTGAGCGCGGCTGACGCGTTCGTCCTGACCTCGCGAGAGGATCCTTATCCTTCCGTCGTCCTGGAAGCTCTGGCGTCCGGCCTGCCCTGCTGCGCCTTCGCCCATTCCGGCGGCATTCCGGAACTGCTGGAAACCCTGTTGCGCGAGCGCGAAACGGATCACGCTGTGGTCCCGATGAGCGACCTTGGCGCTCTGGCGCGCGCGCTCTCGACGTGTCTTGAAAACCACGCTCGCAGAACACCCGCGCTCCGACGCCGCATTGGCAGGAAACTGACCCGGCGTTTTTCATTCTCCGAATACGCGACAGAGCTCTTCAAGCTTCTTCATCCCGACCAGCCAACGCTCTCCGTGGTCGTGCTCTCCTACAACTACGCGCGTTATCTCGCCGCACGCCTCGTTTCGATCTTCACCCAGCGCATGGCGGTTCTAGAAATCATCGTACTCGATGACGCCTCTACGGATGACAGCGTCGCGGTCGCATCGGACATTGCGAAAGAATGGGGACGCTCGATCCGCATCGTCACATCGACGCGCAATTCCGGCTCGGTCTTCGCCCAGTGGCGCAGAGCGGTGGAACTGGCGAAGGGTGACTGGATATGGATTGCCGAAGCGGACGATCTCTCCGAACCCGACCACATGTCGCGTCTGTTTGCGGGCTTATATGGCAACCCGGATGCCGTGATGGCTTTCTGCGACAGCCGCGCGATCGATGCCGCGGGCGCGACGATCATGCCCAGCTACAAACCTTACTACGCCCAGAGCACGGATGGCATGCTGGAGCGCGACAGCCTCCATACGAGCCGGAATTTCGTGAAGGAATGCCTTAGCGAACGTAACCTGATCCTCAATGTCAGTGCCGCTGTCTTCTCGCATCGGGCACTCCGGGACGCTTTTTCGCGATGTGACAAGGATCTCGCGACCCTTCGGGTCGCCGGGGACTGGCGTGTCTATGTCGAACTGCTGATGTCAGCGCACGCGCAGATCGCTTATATTGCCGAGCCCCTCAACATCCATCGCCGCCATGAGGCATCGACCACGCAGATCCTGGCACGGGAACAGCACCTCCAGGAAATCGCGCGAGTACAGGACATCGTCAGCCGGCATTTCCCCGATGATGCCGCGATCGCCACACGACAGAGCGCCTACCGGCACGCTCTCATCCGCCAGTTCGGGCTGGGTCCGCGCGAAGTACGGGCGGCCAACCGCGAAACGGCCTGAACCTGGAGCCCCGTCCGCGCGCACGGCTTCTCGGATGAGGCTCCAGATCATCGTTTTGTCGGGCCCTCATTATCCGACGCAATGAGTCCGTCCGCCCGGAAGCTGCTCCGGCATCGCCAGGGTCGGAGGCGTTTTCAGCGCTCGCAGCACGCCTTGGACAGCATCGTCACCGCCTGCAGCATGGCATAAGGCTTTTGCAGAATGGAGACCGAGGGAAACGCTTCGATGATCGGCATCTGGGCACTGTAGCCAGTCGCGAACACGAAAGGCACTCCGCGCTCGCTCAGAGCCCGCGCGACGGGAATGGAGGTCTCGTTGCCGACATTGACGTCCAGAAGAGCGACATCGATGGCTTCACGCGCGAGAATGTCGAGGGCCTCGCTGACGGAAGCCGCCGCATGCACTCTGTTCACCCCGGCTTCCAGCAGTGCCCCCTCGACATCCATGACGACGAGAAACTCGTCTTCCACAAGAAGGATGTGTCGCCCTTCGAGGCTGCATGCGGATGCGCTTTCGCCCGGCCGGACGTCTGGCGTCACCGGCATCCGCGTCAGGTCCTGCGACTCGGCTTCAACACTCACTTCCGCGGGCAGCGAAACCTCGACGACGACGCCGTGCTCCAGGAAGTGTCGCCGGGCCGTCCCACCGAGATCATGGTGGATCGCACGTTCGATCAGCAGGCTGCCAAACCCCGAACGTTGCGGCGGAGCAACCGGCGGGCCATGACGCTCTTCCCACCGGATATGCCAGTCTCCCGTATCGTCCTCGCGCCGCCACGTCACGAAAAGCTGTCCTTCCGTGACCGAAAACGCTCCATACTTCGCTGCATTGGTGGCGAGTTCGTGAAAGAGGAGCGCCAGAAACGTCAGCGCCCGTTCGGTGAAGCGAAGATCCGGACCATCGAGCACGACCTTGCCGTCATGATCGTTGTAAGGCCCCAGCTCGGCCGCCAGAAGATCACGCAGCGCGGCGCCACTATGGGCGCGCATGACCTGATCATGGGCTTTGGCGAGCGCCCTGATACGGCCTTGCAGGGAATGAACGTGTTCGGCCGCACAGTCTCCTACGGTGGGAGCACGGGAAACGAGCGATTGCACGACGGCAAGAATATTTTTGACGCGATGGTTCAATTCGTCATTCAGAACACGCTGCATGGCTTCGGCCTGCGCGCGCTCCTGAAGCTTCTGCTGCTGAGACGCGCCCATGACTTCCATCAGAGCCGAGCGCAGCTGCGCCGCCAGTTCCAGATCGTCGTCCGTCCACGGACTCGAATGCTCATGGACCTCCTCCTTCCACAACTCGAAGCTGCGGCGAGGCGTCAGGCGGATGCCGTGCGGCCCGGTCGTATACGTCTTGTTCGGATCGCCACCCCAGACAACGGTCTGAACCATCTCCCGGCGGAACAGGACCAGATAATCCTGCGACTGCGACCAGATGGGGATGACCATCGCCCCTGCGATACCGTGCAACTCTCCTGCCAGGTCCGAACAGTCCCGCGCCAGATGATCGCTATGCCAGATCTGATTGCCGGGCAGTTCGCTCGCACGCGCCAGCAGTATCGGCAGGGCCGCCTCCGACACGCTGCGACCTTCCGCGGTCCAGCATCCTTCCGTCCAGACGCCGCCACCGTCGCACGCCACAACTTCAAGAAGCTCATGTACGCGCCCGCGAACGAAACCGGGCGATCCATGTGCACCCGCGGAGTCATGCAGGAAGCGCGAAAGAAACTGGTGGGCGTCGTTCGTGAGTTCGAGGCGCCGGGCGCGAATGAGCGCCACCATCTGGAGAGAGACGAATTCACCCAGCATTTTCGCGGTGATACGTTCGACCATCGTCAGAGCTTTAGGCGCGTAATGGTGACAGGCGATCATTCCCCACAATTCGCCGTCCACCATCAGCGACACCGACATCGATGCCTGGACACCCATGTTCGCAAGATATTCACAGTGAATGGGCGAAACCGCGCGCAGATGCATGAAAGACATGTCGAGCGGTGCGAGGCCGGGCGCCTGCACCAGAGGCACGGGACAGTAAGTCGCATCTCCGATCACACGGATCAGCGAGCGCTTGTAAAGTTCTCTTGCCTGCGCGGGAATGTCGCTGCTGGGGAAATGCTGACCGAGAAAACTCTCAAGGGACTCTGCCCGGTCTTCGACAATCACCTTTCCGGACCAGTCCGGCGCGAAACGATAGACCATGACACGGTCATATTCGTATGTCCTACGAAGTTCGCTGGCGATAAGCCGAAGGAGCGTCTCCATATCGGCCGGGCTGCGAAGCTGCTCGAGGCTCGAACGCAGCCTGGTCAACAGATGGGACTGCACAGCCGCCGCGCAGCCCCTCTCGCATTCCACGACAACATCATGACCGGTCCGATGAACCGCGACATCACGGGAAACTCCACCGGGAAATTCCATGTCGAAATGAATGGCCGGACGTCCCGCACTCCCATCCCGGGAGAGTACGACAAGCCTTTCGGCGACGTTCGCGCCGAAGCACTCGGTCATGGACATGCCGAGACGAAAACCCTCGACCCCCATGAACTCGGCGGCGTTCATGGAATAGCGCATGAGAGACAGATCGTCGGCGCCGAATGTCAGAACGCAGCCGGCAGGCTGGATGCTCGCCGGGATATGAATGGGCTCGCGATCACAACTCGCCAGGTCAGCCTGACCGAAGACGACGTCATCGATATTCAAATCGGTCATGGAGAACCTTTGAAAGGCGTTTGGAACGCCATCCGCATCGCGGTGTGGGCCACGTCGAAGGTCCGACACGCGGCACGCGACGCGACGGTTTCGTCAATGGAGGAGTGCTGGTCCAGACCTGCGACGAAAGAGCGCCAGTTCTGGACCGCCGCCGCCTGCCGAGCGAGATGTCGAGCCCCGAAAGTTTCGTCGAAACCCAGAGCCGCCACCTGCTTCGCCAATATGCGCGCGCCCAGGGTGGAGCCTTCCAGCACATAAAGCGCGCCCAGCGTGCTGTCGGCGGAAGGGAGATCGAGCGCGAGGTCCAGCGAAGGCGCGTGAAGCGCCAGATCTTCCAGATCGCGTTTCATGTCCTCGGACAGACGAACAGGCTGCCAGTCGCCCAGCCTGTCGGGCCACGGGGCGGCGGCGAGGCGCTCCTCGACAAACATCCGAAATGCGGAAATGCCTCGCAGATAGCCGCGATAAGTGTCTGGCGTATCGAGGGAGCCGATGAAGGCATCCAGAGCCGCATGGCGCTCGCGGGTCGCATTTTTCAGATGTTCCCGCAGAGTCCCACCGTTCATCGTGAACGGCTTGGGAAGAAAGCCTTCCGGAGCAGGATTTCAGCATCATGGAAACGACGAGATGGGAACATGGGCCTCGGGAGGTCGGGATCGGCGAATGCCGCCATTTTCAATGATTCCCTTTCAGGCCGCAAGCGACAGTCATCGACCTGTCATTCTCGCCGCAAGACAGGGTAGAGGATGTGGCCGTTACCGCACAGTTGGCGGCCACATCCTCCGAAGGACTCAGTGCGTTCCGGTTGGCCCGGAAAAGATGCCGATGACCCGGGCCAGCAGAGCCAGGGCCTCGGCTTTCGGTCTCTGGAACGTATTGCGCCCGATGATGGATCCAAAGCCGCCGCCGTCGTGAATGCCGCGTACGGTCGTCAGGAGTTCGCTCTCGCTTTCATGCTCGCCACCCGAGAAAATCACGATGCGTCGTCCGGCGAACGTGGCCTGCACGACGTGTCGCACGCGCGCGGCCAGCGTCGAGATATTGATGTTCTCCTGAATATATACCTCGCGTGCCGCCGGCAGCGAAAGCACGCCCGTGGGTGGCTTGACCTTGATGATGTGCGCGCCGCACAACGCAGCCATATGCGCCGCATAAGCGCAGATATCGATAGCCGTTTCCCCGGCCTTGTCGAGCATCGGACCGCGCGGGTAGCTCCAGACCACCACGGCCAGTCCGGCCGCTTTCGCTTCGGCGGCCAGTTCGCGCAACTCGTCCATCTGCTTGAAGCAGTATTCGGACCCGGGATAGATCGTAAAGCCGATCGCCGAACATCCGAGCCTCAGGGCGTCCGCTACAGAGCCCGTAACCGCCTGGTCCTTTTCGGTCGCCAGAGCGTTCGAACTGTTACATTTCAGGATGGTGGGGATCTGTCCCGCGAAGGTGGACGCGCCGGCTTCGAGCATCCCGAGCGGCGCCGCATAGGCGTTCAGCCCGGCTTCGATGGCGAGGGAATAGTGGTAATGCGGGTCATAAGCCGGAGGGTTGGCGGCAAAGGATCTGGCGGGTCCGTGTTCGAATCCCTGATCCACCGGCAAAATGACGAGCTTGCCCGTTCCCCCGAGTTTGCCGGCGTTCAGCAGACGGACGAGGTTTGATTTCGTTCCCGGATTATCGGCCTCGTAATTGTCAATGATGGCCTTGACCTGTGGTGTGATCGACATGACCCGCTCTCCTCATTCGATATTCCGGTGCCCGTTATCTGCACCCGAACCCAGGCGCCAAGCGCGCCTTTCACCCTTCAGAACCACATCGCAGGACGGAGGGATGCATCACAAATATGCCAATCACGATCCTACGGAATGATTCCCCCTCTTCGCCGCTGACGGCTGACCCGAGGACGGGCGCGTTTTCCTCCTGAGACATGATGCGCAACCATGAGATCTCAAGCGCTCATGAACAAACCGTCATGAAATCGGGATAAACCCCTGTCCTCCCAACCGGTTCATTAAGACGTCGTCTCCTGCCCATGCTTCATCAGAGGATACCCGCAACTTGATGCGAAGTGACTACGTAAACTCCATGTCCTCTGTGCGGGCCTGGTTCGACTGGCTTCCTTCGCCGCTGCCATCCGTCATCGTTATCGTCTTCTCCGCTCTGATCGCACTTCTTTTCAGTCGCATCGTGACGGACGCCATCCCCCGTCTGCCGGGGCTGCGCCGTCTGCCCGTCATCGGTGCGGTCATCGCTCAGATGCGGGTCTATATCCGCTTCCTGCTGATCATTCTGGGAGCTTCGGCAGGACTGACGGCCGCATCCAGCGGGTTTTCACCCGACGTCCTGAACATGCTGGTCAAGATGCTCGCCTGTGCGTTCATCATGACCGTCGGCTTCACGATCATCCGGGCCTTCCGTCTTGCGACGAACAGATATCTGGCACGCGTCGCGCGCACGGATGCCAATAACGACATTACCGAGCGCGCGCTGGAGACGCAGATCCGCGTTCTGCGGCGCGTGATGGAAATCGCGTTCGGCGTGCTGACCGTGGCCTCGGCCCTGACCGTTTTCGATTCCGTCCACCGTCTCGGCGTTTCGCTGTTCGCATCCGCGGGTGCGGCCTCCCTGGTGGTCGGTCTGTCCGCCAGACCCGCCATCGGCAACCTGATCGCGGGCATTCAGATCGCCATCACCCAACCCATCCGGATGGAAGACATGCTGGTCATCAACGGGGACTGGGCCTGGGTGGAGGAGATCAACGCGACGTATGTCGTCATGCGAACATGGGACAAGCGCCGCTACATCGTCCCGCTCTCGTATTTTCTCGAAAACCCGTTCCAGAACTGGACCCACAATTCCCGCGCCCTGATCGGATCGGTCTTTCTCTGGCTCGATTATCGTACGCCCATGGAACGTCTGCGGGTCTTTCTCAACGAGGAAATCGTGCATTGTCCAAACTGGGACGGAAATCGGGCGACACTCGCCTGTCAGGTCGCGGACAGCAACGCTCAGGTCATTTCCATCCGTATCATCGCCGGCGCCGCGAATGCCGACCACATGTGGAATCTCTGCTGTGATATCCGCGAACGCATGCTGCGACGCATCCGCGACGAAATCCCGGAAATCATCCCCCGGGACCGTGTCACGATCGTCGGAGACGGGAGGGACGGCTCCGCATGGCCTGACGCGATGGTTTCGCCCCCCAATGTGCCGCCGGGCCATGGGCGAGCACCGATGCCGCAGACCGGCCCATCCCCGCTTACGCCCCCGACCTGAAACCGGCAGAGTCCGAAAAACTTTGTCCGAAAAAACTTCGTCCGAAAAACTTTCCGGCTTCAAGCGGCTCCCCATCCTCACCAGTGTCCGGTCGCGCGACGCAGGTCATAGCCCATATGCTTGATCGCATCCCGCGTTGAGAGATGCCGCCGCTTGCCCTCCTCGGTTACGATGGTGACGGTCGCCGTCATGCCCGCCGAGAGCACGAGCCCGGGCGGCACTTCGTCGAGATGAACGCGCACGGGAATACGCTGCGCGAGACGCACCCATGTATAAACCGGATCCACGAGCGGCAGGCCCTGCGTCGACGTTGCGGCGTTGCGGCTGGCGATCCCACGCGTGATGCTCTCGACATGGCCCATCAGCGGCGTGTGAAAGCCCATGAGATCCACGCGGACCGGGTCCCCTTCCGTGATCCCGTGAACCTTGGTTTCCTCGAAATAACCGTCCACCCAGAACGCCTCGGAATCAATGATCTGGATATTCACATGTCCGGCCGTCGCGAAATCTCCCGGACGCATGATGAGATTGGTAACCCAGCCGTTGATCGGACTATGCACGGTGGAGCGGTCAAGATTGATGGCGGCCTGTCGCTCAGCGGCCGCAGCGCCCTCGTACATGGCTTTCGCCTGTGCGGCTTCCGCCTCGAACTGCTGCTTCTCTTCGCGGGAAACGGCGATTCCGGGGATCAGCCGGCGCCGCTCGGCCTGGGCAATGCGAAATTCCATCTCCGCCTTGCGCTGGGCGACATTCGCCCGAGCGACATCGAGTTGCACATGAAAATCGAACGGATCAATGACATAAAGCACGTCCCCCTTACGGACATACTGGTTGTCATGGACGTTGACCTCGAGAATCTGACCCGACACACGCGGCGCGATGTTGGCGACCTGCGTGCGTACCTGGCCGTTACGCGTCCAGGGAGAGGCCGTGTAGTAATCCCACAGGACGACCGTCACGATCGCGGCCACAATCAGGAGACCAGCCGTAATGGCCATGCGGATCAGGCGATAGGCGTGCGGTAACACCGGCAACAGTCCCTTTCAGAGCAGCAGCGTGTAGAGGCCCAGCATGATCAGCAGGAGCCCGAACTGCGCGAGCGGCGGATTCCACACGAACCGCCACAGATCGAGCTTGCCCAGCACCCACCGCAGAAGTGCGAGGGTGAAGATGGCAAGCATGAGGTTGAGAACGAAACCCGAGATCAACACGCCTTCGATATCGACGACCTGCCTCATGCGGTTTTTCTTCGATGGGGAACCAGGCCGTAATGAACGAACGTATCGCCGTTGAGGCGCATGTTGTCCGCGATCGCCTGAAGCCCGGCGGCGCAGGTGATCGCGCGTACGCGCTCGTCCATGTCGTCGCATCGCGAAAGACGGATGAACGCGTCTGCATGGTCTTCCAGGATTTCCAGCAATGTGCCGAAAGGCTCATGGATGACGGCGTGGCGTGCGCGACGGGCTTCCTTGCGCAGACGGGGGAAATCCCGCGCCTCGGAGAGATAAAGCCTTGTCCGTGACAACGTGCTGGTCAGATCTTCAAGCCTGACGAGGCGGTCGAAGACGAGTCGACGTCCCGTTCCGCCTCCAGGGATACGGCGGCTCCATGCCAGAACCGTGGATAATCTATCGTATTTGCGGCTGAGCAGCGCTGGGCCCCATTTCTCGCCGTGAAATTTCAGCTGGGTTTCCAGTTCACGCGCGATCGAAACAGCCATGTGCAGACGCTGGCGTTGCGGAGAGGATGGCATGAGCAACGCCAATGTCACAAACGACATGATCGCCGCAAAAATATAAAAAACATTGCGTGTCAAGAATGAAACGGGATCGTAGTCGTTCTCGTTCGCCAGGCCGAGCATGACCGGAAAGAACACCCCGTAATTGAAGCCGATCGCCGCCATGTTGGGTTTCATCAACAAAAGGCATGACACGACGACCTGCGGCAGCAGCACGAAGCACAGCATCTCGAAGGCCGTGACATGCGGCAGAACCCAGAAATTCATGAACGTCGCGCTCGCCACGGCGAGCGGAATACCGATCAGCGCGCCTCGCCCGAACTGCACGGTATCGAAGGCGGTGGAGGCCAGCGTCAATGTCAGCGCCGCCTGGGACAGGGTCGTGTGAATGGGAGGCAGATCGGAGCCGATGCAGAGCCATGCCGTGATGGAGAAGCCGATCAGGACGCGAAAGGCGCTGGCTATGGCGGCAATATAATCCGGCTGGTTGTTCAGATGAGCCAGTTTCTCGGCCTCGCCCGCGGGCACGGCATGAAGCAGCGTGTTCATGCCGGCGCTGATATGAGCGGTATTGGAAATCAGCGTCGCCGCGCGCTCGAGGTAATAGGCATCCTCCGGCGTCGGAACATAGTCGGGGTCCTCCTCGAGGATATCGCGCAGCAGGACGCTCAGAATATCTTCACGCGCGATCTGGATCGCGGGTTGCTCGTGCCAGTATTTCACATGCCGAACTGCGATCTCCGAAACCTGCGCGCGATGAATGATGGCCGAAACCGCGCGCCCTGCCGTCAGAACGTTCAACATCCCCATGATGCCGAGACGTGCGCCCGCCAGCCGGAGACGCGCCCGATCGATTTCCGACCATGCATAGGAAATCTGGGTCAGAAGGCTGAGAATTTCGGCGGCCAGCCCGGTCGTATCCCACGCATCCGGCAGAGCGTGTCCATGCAGGGCGGCATGGCCGAGATTACGAATGCGAACGGAGCAGCCGTGCATGCCGCGAGCCAGCCCCCGCCAGGCCTGGGGGGCTCCGGCGGCCATGTTGACGATCGCGACCGCGACGACGCCGATGGTGATATCGGAAGCCCGGGAAAGGGCGAGTTCGAAAATCGATTCAGGGCTGTCGATATTGTTCAGCGCCACGAGCGCGACCGTGTAACCGGCGAGCAACGCGCCATATGCGCGAAAATTGCGCTCCATGGAGCCGATGAAGGCGCAGAAAGCGAGCCATATCGCAGCGCCTCCGAGAAACATCGAACGGTCCTGCGGAAAAGCCACCGCCAGGACGATCGAAAACCCGACCCCGATCGCGGTTCCGAGCAGCCGATACACGGCCTTGGACATCGCCTGGCCGCGCAACGGCTGGGCGAGGATCATGACCGTCACGGCAGCGCCAGCCGGCGCGGCGATCTGGGACCAGTAGGCCGTGCCGAGCGCCAGGCACATGGCGACCCAGGTGCGGATGCTGAAGTTGAGCCAGCCGGGTGGAAAGATCGACGGTGGAAGATCGGCAAGTCGGGGCCACCATCGCCCGCTTGCCTGTCCTGCCCCGTCCATACCGTCCCTCCTTTTCGGTCGCACCCGTGCAAATCACGAAAAATTTGATACTCAGGTCGCCATATTGAGCGGATTCGTCAAGGTCATGACGGGTAAACGTAATGTGCGGGAAAAACTTTGACGTAAATTATGAAAGAAGAAAATGTGTCTGCTTCTTTCATATATCCTGCGGCAGTCTTTGAACGCGGCCGCGAATGACCTGTTCTTCATAATCCAGCTCACGCTGGATTTCCCATTCGGTCTGGTCATTGATGTCACGCGCTTCCGCGAGGTCGTGCAATGTCTGCCGCTGGAGGCGCAGAAGCACGAGCCGCATCGCCAGTTCGATCCGCTCCCGGCGAAGGGCTGTCGTGCGGCTCATGATCGGAGTCTGGGTAGGACCGTCCGTCTGGCTGAGACGGTTATCATAGGTCTGCGCAAGGCGACCGAGAACCTCGAGACGGATATCTTCATCGGTGTGATCGCCCGAGCCGCTGTCGACGACCGCTGTCCGCGCTTTTTCCGTTTTGTTCTGTTCGTCGCGGAGCAGGCGCAGAACGGCCTGCAAAAGCCGCTGCCGTGCGAGGTTTTCCTCCTGGGCGTGTTTGTCCGCCAGTTCGCGCGGCAGGAAATGAATACAGAACGGAATGGCGAACGCGGCCAGCACCAGCGAAACCACGATCACGCCCGCCGCGACCGTAATGACGAAACTGCGGCCCGGAAACGCTTCGGCGTTGGCGGCCGCCGCAGGCAGGGATAGGACCGCGGCCAGCGTCACGGCGCCCCGCACGCCGGAGAACGACAGGAGAACGACTTCGAGAAAACGCGGAAACACGAACGGTCGACGATGAACGCGCGCGCCGATCCACCGACGCAGTACGGAAACCCAGATGCCGCAGAAGCGGATCACGAGCATGATCGCGTATACCTCGCCGACAAGCAGCGATAGCTGCCAGATCTTGGCGCTGTGCTGATGGGCGAGTTCGACGCCGGCATCCAGGAGCCAGGGCAGTTGCAGACCGAGGAGCAGGAAGATCAGGGCGTTGAAGACGTAACTGACCGTCGTCAGAACCGTGCCCGCCTGGAGACGCGTGGCGGTTGCCGCCTCGTCGGCGACGCCCGTCAGCTTGACGACCATGCAGCCGGCGACGGCGGCCAGAATGCCGGACGCATGAACCTTTTCGGCCGCTTCATAAATGACGAAAGGCAGCAGGACGATCATCAGAACCTGCATCTGCGGATCGTCGAAGCCGCGACGCAGCAGGATACGTTCGGCCCGGACGGCCAGCCACGACAGACCGGCCCCGATGGCCAGGCCACCGAACGATACCAGAACGAAGGAGCCGAACGCGTGGCGATACGAGAACTCACCCGTCATCGCGGCAACCATCGCGAAATGAAAACAGACGAGACCCGATGCGTCGTTGAACAGGGCCTCGCCATTGAGAATATGGATCAGCCGTTCAGACACGCGACGCCCCGCGATCAGGCTTGAAACCGCGACGGTATCCGTAGGCGAAAGCGCGGCCGCCAGGGTGAAACAGACGGCGAGGCCGATGGCTGGAAGCATCCAGTGAATCGCGTAGCCACACAGGACCGTCGAGACGACCACGAGGCCGAAGGCCAGAAAGAGAATGACGCCGCGCAGCTCCGAAAACTCACGAAGCGGCATGCGGAACGCATCGGTAAACAGAAGCGGGGGCAGGAAAACCAGCATGAAAAGATCCGGCCTCAGCCCGATCTTCAGCCCGCACAGCGCGGCCGCGACACCCAGCACGATCTGCACCAGTGGCAAGGGCACGCGGTTTGATGCCGCTCGCACCAGCAGACTGCCGACCACCGTGAGAACGAGGAGGATAAGAATGTGTTCCGCTTCGGACATCGCGGCTTTCTTCTGCGGGAAATCCGCGCAATGAGCAAATAGGGTCATGTCACGGAAGGGCGCTTGACGCTCCCGAGCGGCTTACCCACTCTGCACCCTATGTCGTCCTTCCGTTTTCTGCACGCCGCCGATCTTCATCTCGACAGCCCCCTGCGGGGTCTCCAGCGCTACGATGGCCTGCCGCTCGAACGTATCCGCGGCGCCACACGCGGCGCGCTGGACAATCTCGTCAATCTCGCCATCGACAGGCGCGTCGATTTTCTCGTCATCGCGGGCGATCTCTATGACGGCACATGGAAAGACGCGGGAACGGGACTTTACATGGCCCGCGCGCTCGGACGGCTCGTCGAAGCGGGCATCCGCGTCTATATTCTCCAGGGCAATCACGACGCGGCTTCCCTGATCTCGCGCGATGTGCCCCTGCCACCCGGCGTACAGCGATTCAGCACGACGAAGCCCGAAACCTTCAGGCTCGACGACCTTCAGGTTGCGCTGCACGGGCAGGGTTTCGAGAGTCGGCAGGTCGTGTCGGACATGACGCCGGCCTATCCGCCTCCGGTGCCGGGCTGGTTCAATATCGGTGTCCTGCACACCTCGCTCGGCGGCTACAGCGCCCATGAAACCTATGCACCTTGCGCGCCTGAAACGCTTTTCGCCAAGGGCTATGATTACTGGGCGCTGGGGCACGTGCACGAGCGGATGGAGTTCGGTTCCGGGCCTTACATCGTCTTTCCGGGCGTGCTTCAGGGTCGGCACATCCACGAATCCGGCCCCAAGGGCGCGACTCTCGTCACCGTCGAAAATGGCCGCATCGCCCATCTCGATCACTGCCCATGCGATGTGCTCCGCTGGGCGGAACTGGCCATCGACTGCGCCGGCATGACCAGCGAGAGCGCGCTGCACGACGCCATTTCAACACGTCTGGCAAGCGCCTGTAACGAGGCGCTCGGCGATCGGCTTCTCGTCGCGCGCCTCACACTTGGCGGGGCCACATCGCTCGATGCCAGATTGCGTCTGCGCGCCAGTGGCGTGCGGGATTCCGTGCTGGAAATCGCCCAGATGCTGCCCGGCACGCCAGCGATCGAAAAAGTCGAAATCCGCACCACCCCGCCTCCGAAGGTGCTTTCGGAAGGAGAAACCGAAGGCATGGCGGATATCCGCGCCCTCATCGCCCAGGCGCTGGCGGACCCCCTCCTGGTCGAGGAAGCGAGATCCGAGCTTGCGCCGCTGCTCAATACGCTATCGAGCATCGACATGACCGACGCGCCGGAGGATGCCCTGGCCCTGGCACGCGCCGATGAGTGGGCGCGACTGCTCACGGAGGCGACCCATGCGCTGGATGCGCGACTGGGCATCACCGGAGATGACGCATGATGCGGATCTCCCGCCTCGACCTTCTACGCTACGGTCATTTTGAAAATACGTCGCTGGATTTTCCCAGACGCGAGCACGATATCCACATCGTATCGGGCCGCAACGAAGCCGGAAAATCCACACTGCTTGCGGCCATCGGGGATTTCCTGTTCGGCTTTCCGCATGCGGTCGGGCAGAACTGGCGCTTCGACGCGCCCATGCTGCGGGTGGGCGCGTCGCTGGAGGTGGAGGGACAGACGCTGGGCGGCATCCGTCGTCGCGGCCGCGCCGCCACGTTGCGAGACAGCCTCGATAACGCGGCGATCGACGAGACCCCGTTGCAACGCAACCTCCAGGGCCTCACCCGCAAGGACTATGAGCGTTTGTGGAGCCTCGATCACACGCGGCTCCGCGAGGGTGGTCGGGAGATGACGTCTTTCGGGGGCGACGCGGGACAGCAGCTTCTGAGCGCCGGGTTCGGCCTGACCGGCGTGCATGAGGTTCTGCGTTCACTTGATGAAGAAACGGGGGGGTTGTGGAAACGGGGCGGTCGCGTCGACGCCATCAACACGGCGCGTCGCCAGCTTCAGGACGCCCAGAAAGCGTTGCGCGATGGCGCTTCCATGCAGGAATGGAAAGCCGCCAACGCGAAACTGAACGATCTTGAAGCCCGGATCGCCGCATTCGACGCGACGATCGCCGAACAGGACAGGCAAGGCCGACACATCGAACGCCTTCGTCGCGTGGCTCCCTTTCTCGCCCGAAGGCGATCGCTCATGGAGCGACTGAGCGGACGAGAAACACCGCTTTTTTCGGAAATGGACGAGCACGCCTTCGAGGCGGCCCGCGACGCGCTGGCGCAGCTCCGCCAGAACCACCGGATCGAGCAGAACACGCTCGACGCCCTGATCCTGCAAGACGAGGCGTGCCAGCCGGACGCCGCGATCCTGGCGGATGCCGACGCGATCGAAAGGCTGCGCGACCGGACCCTGACAGCGCACGAGGCCATCGTGGCCCTTCCCGCACAGCGCCAGACACTGGCGACGCAGGAAGCCGCGCTCGGAGAACTGGCGCGCGTCATCGGGTTGCCCGGCGACGCCGCGGCGATCCGCG
Source organism: Brytella acorum (assembly GCF_029309905.1). Classification (GTDB taxonomy): domain Bacteria; phylum Pseudomonadota; class Alphaproteobacteria; order Acetobacterales; family Acetobacteraceae; genus Brytella; species Brytella acorum. The sequence continues at coordinate 359,733 of NZ_JARBJP010000001.1, read as the reverse complement.
CCCGTCTTCCGGAAAACGCGTCCTTCAAACCCCTGCATGATCTGCTGAGGGAGCGTATCCAGCTCGATACGCGCGACGACCATGCCCGCAAGATCCTTTCCGACACGGAGCGAACCGCCGCGATCACACAGGCCGGGACGGTTCCGGCCGAAGACGCGCCGCCTCTAGAGGCCGACAGCCTGCGCGTCCTGCTGGAGCGGGCGCGGTCCCTCGGTGATCTCGATGCGGCGCTTACGCGCGGGCTCAGCATTCTGGACGACGCATGTGCCCAGCGCGACGATGCGCTCGCGCGGCTGCACCCATGGTCGGGATCGTTCGAGACGCTCCGCCGCATGGTTCTTCCGGATACGGAAACACTGGGCGCGGCCCAGAAACAGAGCCTGACGCTTGAGGGGCGGCTTGCGACCGCCGAACAGGAGACGCGCCTGGCCCGCCAGACTCTCGAAAAATTCGAGCATGAACGGCTGCAACTCGCAAAACGCGGCGCGATTTCCACGGCACAGGTGGCGGACGCCCGCAGATGCCGGGACGAAGCCTGGGAGGCCGTGCTTCAGGCACTGCAAACGGAACGGCGCCCCGGCAACGAGGCTCTGGAAGCCGTGACCCGGACCCTCCGCGAGGCGGACGTTCTGACGGATCGTCGCTTCGCGGCCGCGGCGGAAGCCGCGCAGCTTGCGCAGCGGGAACGCGACATCGAAACGGCGTCGCTCTCCCTTCGGCAGGCGCAGGAAACACAGGAGGCGAGCCTCGCCGCCCTCGATGTCTGGAACGCCGCATGGGCGCGGCAATGCGAGCGAGATGGCCTGCCGGCTCTTGCTCCGGGACCGTTGGCGGCATGGGGCGCGAGACGCTTCGACGCCATGGAAGCGGACAGGCAGGTTCGGGCTCTTGAGCAGGAACGAACGACGCGCTTCTCCGCCCTGACGCACGCGACCGCGCGGCTGCGCGAAGCGGGCGTTATGATCCAGCCAGAAGCGTCGCTCGCCGATGCCATCGCTCTCGCCGAAACGCATCATCGCGCCCTTGCGGCGACGGAGGCCGCGCGCAAAGAGAGGGAAAAAAGCCGTGAAGACGCCGCCGCCGCGCTGGCCGCGGCCCGTGCCGAGCAGGCTCTCGTCACCGCCGCGCGCACGACATGGGACACACGCTGGGCCGCCGCATGCGCGCGCGTTTCGCTCCCGGCAGAGACGACGCAGGACACGCTTTCGCGGGTCGAGGACGCCCGAAAACTCGCCCATGAGATCCTGTCCCTGCGCCAGACCATCCAGACGGTGGAAGCCGCGCGCGACAGTCATGCGAACGAACTCGCGGCTCTTGCCATGCGACATGGCGTTCCGGCGGGAGACGCACCCACCCGTCTTGCCGCGCTCATCAGTCGACGCGGCAGCGCCCTGGAGGACGCCAGACACAAGGCCGGTCTCGGCCAGAGGCTGAGCGCGGCGCGCGACACGCTCGCCGCCCTGATGGCGCGGATGCAGGCGCAGCGCACCGCCCTGGCGCCCTTCGAGACGCGGGCAGGCACCACGGATCCGGGCGCGCTTCAGGCCGCCATCGCCGCCTCGCGCGAAACGCGCGATCTTCTGGCCGAGCGCGGGACGACCGAACACGAACTGTTCACGCAGGGTGACGGACTGCCCGTATCGGAACTCGATGCGCAAAGCGCCGACCAGACGCCCGACGACCTGATCGCCGCCCAGGAGCGTCTGGAGGCCGAACGCCAGCTTCATAAGAACAAGCGCGAAGTCCTGATGCACGAACGCGTCGAAGCGCGCGCGACGCTGCGCCGGATCGAGGAGGTGGGCGGCACGACCGACGCCGCGGCGGATGTCCAGGCGGCACTGGCCGAAATCGGACAGAAAGCCGCGCTTTATATCAACGCGCGGCTCGAAGCCGTCATCCTCAAGCGGATCGTCGCCCGCCAGCGCTCTCACAGCCACAACCCCCTGCTGCAACGCGCCAGTGCGTTCTTCCATCGACTGACGCTGGGGCGCTATGCGTCGCTCAGCATCGTCGAAGACCCCACCCACGAACTTGTCGCACAGCTTTCGGACAGTGAGCGCATGGTGCGCGTCGGGCAGATGAGCGAGGGCACCGCAGACCAGCTTTTCCTTGCCCTGCGCCTTGCGGCGCTGGACCAGGACATCGCACGCGGGCGGGCCCTTCCGGTTCTGGCGGACGATCTGTTCATGACATTCGACGACGCCCGCGCGCGAGCGGGTCTGGAGCTTCTCGGCGACATTTCACGTCGCACGCAGGTCATTTTCCTCACCCATCACGCTCATCTCGCGGAGATGGCATCGGACGTTTTGAACGTTCCTCCGCTGGACATCACGGGAGCCTGACGCCCCACATCCGACGGGAACACGTCATCTGTCGTATTGCTCATTTGTCATGTCGTGTCTTTTCGAGCACGGTCTTAAAAGAATGATCCGTTCGTGAGCGTGAAGCATGTTGTGTTCCCGAAAAGCCGTGGCCCGGAGTTTTTCCAGTACCGCCGCGATACTTGTCCTTTCGGGATGCTCGCCCAGAGTGCACCAGGGGATCACCACAATTACCACACCACCCGCGACCACGACGGCAAAAGAAAAAGGGCCGCCGCCCTTCGTGCCCGAGCCCTATCCGTTCGACATCGAAGCGGAAACGCACCTCCCCGCACGGTGTCTGGAACATATTCTCGCATCCGAGATCATCAGTCGCAATGGCAGCCCCACAGTGCCCATCACCATCAATGGTGAACGAGGCGGGGCGTTTCTCAGCCTCAGTCAGGACGTCATCGGCGTTTTCGATGGAAACGACGAGCGGCTCGACCTCCCCGACATTGAAAACGCACAGGCGACCAGCCTGATGGGGCTCGGACATAGCTGGACCACGCGTCTGGACTCGTTCACCTTCGCGCAGGGTCACGCGGAAAAAGTCGACGCCCTGAAAATGGGCGAATTCAATGATCCGCCTGACGCCAGAATGGGAACGCTCGGCATCATGGGCTTCAACATTCTCGGCAATTACAATGTTCTGATCGACATGCCGGCCAGACGCTTCGTAATGTTCATCAACCGCAGGACAACGGATTGTCCTTCCCTGTCTCAGGTCATCGGCGCCAGAGCTTTCCGTGCGCCTCTCATTGTCGGACCACGATATGAAAACAATATGGTTACCGTGACGGTCGATGGTGCGCCGCTCGGTATGTATATCGAGCCCGGCTCCAATCTTTCGGTCGTGGCACAGAAAGACGCAACGGCGGATGGTCTATCGCTGGATTCTCTACACAACGAGAACCGCGTCAATACGCTCGCCGGTGAAACACGCATCGGCTACCGTCATCAGTACAAGACCGTCTCCATCGGGAACTGGCATGGCGGCCCCTTCGCGGTGAATATCGAACCGGTCGATTTCAGCCTTCTCGGACGTGATTTTTTTCGACATCGCCGCGTGCTGCTCGGATTTCAGTCCGGAATGATGTTTTTCAGCGATACGGAGCAGGACAGCGGTCCGCGCGACATTGGCGGCGGCAATCTGTCGCCCATTTCGTCGCATATCGCTCACACAAATGTCGGCCAGTAGAAAAACGTAAATCGTTAATACTTCGTTGTTATCCCTATGGGCCCTTGTGATCTCGACGGCTCGGTCCGACATAAACGAAGGGCGAAACAACCTCTTTCAGAGAAGCCAGACAAGAACCGGATATAGATGGGCCGTTTTGCCATTTCGAATCTTTTCGTTTTACAACCGGCAGCCGGCGAGCGTCCTTCCTTTTGCTGTCGATACAAACTGGCAGCGTGTTCAATGATTGCGCGAGGCCGTGGACGACGATGAAAAAAAGACCTTCTTTCCGCCACAGCGCCCATCGTGTGATCGGAGATCTTACGATCACGGAGCATGCCGACGGGCATGACGAGATGCATTTCAACCATGCGACGCGCCTGAGTATCGTGTTGCAGATCGAACATTCCAGTCATATCGCGTGGGACGATGCCGTCGAAGATATCGATGCCCTGCGCGGATTCATGCCTCTGCACGATCGCGGGCGTTGGCTGGAGCGTGAAAAATCCCACGCCATGAGGATCGAAATTTCGCGCCATGCCGTCGTCCATCGTATTCCGGCTCTGGAGAAGATGTCTCACATCTCCTTCTCCACAAGCTCCATTCCGGGAAGCCTCCTCCTCGTGACAGCCCGCCATCTCTGTCAGGAGGAGCATGACGAGAACGTTCATCCGGCCACGATCAGACGCATGTCCAGCCATCTGGTAGACCTGCTCGATACGACGTTGCGCGCCAATCTGGCATCGGAGGATGTTGCCGATCGACGCGCCCTGCAACGCATGTCCGTACGTGACTACATCGAGGCCAATATCAGCGATTGCGAACTGTCTCCCCAGACGATCGCGAAGCATTTCGACATCTCGCAGCGCAATCTCTATCAGATTTTCGGCCATGCGGATGGAACCCTGGGCAACTGGATTCTCCGGCGCCGCCTGGAGCGCGCGCGACAGGCCATTACGGATCCCGCCCAGCAGCACCTGCCTGTCGGCGAGATCGGCAAGCGTTATGGCTTCCGTTCGGCGGCTCATTTCTCCCGCAGATTTCGCGAGGCCTTCAGCATTCCACCCGGCGAACTGCGCCAGAAAATCCATCCGGTTCACTGACCGGCGGAAGGTGGTTTCAATACGCATGAAAAACCCCGGTGCGATACCATCGCACCGGGGTTTTTCATAACAGACCGACCGTCGGCGTCCCTTTCGGGGACGTCGACATCGCCGCGTATCAGGCCAGCGTACTGGCCAGGATCGCCGTCAGTTTCTGGGTGAAGGCCGCGGCGTCCGGCAGGGGCTCGCCATCCTGAATGCGGGCCACATCCAGCAGAACCTTACCGTAATCCACCACGCTCTCGCCCCTGGCGACCCGCGCCGCGAGATCGCGAATCAGCGGATGACGCGGGTTGAGTTCGAGAATGGGCGGATTGGGCGGCAAGGTCTGACCCGAACGACGCATCATCCGCTGCATCATCAGATCCGGGCCACCCTCCGATGTGATGACGACCGCGCTGCCGACAAGGCGCTCCGTGCCGCGCACATCCTTGACGTCGTCACCCAGAGCTTCCTTCAGCGCCGGAATGAGGGCCATAAGATCGGCTGCTTCGCCCGTCGGCGCGGGCGCCTCGAACTTCTCCAGATCGCCATGCGACTGGCTGACATTCTTCAGGAGCTTGTCCTGATAGGAGCTCAGACGTTCCGGCCAGAAACCGTCCACAGGATCGGAGAGCAGCAGAACCTCGACCCCGCGCGCCTTGTAGCCCTCGAGTTGCGCCGAAGCGGCCAGCGCCTCGGGATTGTCGCCCGTGAGGTAGTAGATCGCCTCCTGCCCCGGCTTCATGCGGCCGAGATAGTCGTCCAGCGTCACGGGATCATCGCCATGCGTCGAGCGGAAGCGCGCGAAACCGGCAAGTTCCTGACGATAATCGGAATCTTCCCAGATGCCCTCCTTGACGATCGGGCCGAAATTCTCCCAGAACGCCGCGAAACCGGCCGCATTCTCGGTATCCTTCGAGCGGGTGCGGATCTCGTTGACGACACGCTTGGTCACGGCCTTGCGAATGCGTGCCAGAACCGGCGTCGATTGCAGCATCTCACGCGAGACGTTCAGAGGCAGGTCCTCGGTATCGACCACGCCCTGCACGAAACGCAGCCATGCCGGAAGCAGCTCGGCTTCATCGGTGATGAACATGCGGCGCACATGGAGATGCACCTTGCTCTCGCGCGACTGCTCCATGAAATCGAACGGGCGCGCGCCGGGAATGAACAGCAGCGACGTGAATTCGGTCGTGCCTTCGGCGCTCCAGTGCAGCGTCGCATAGGGCTCGTCGAATTGATGCGCGATATGACGGTAGAATTCGGTATACTGCTCCGGCGTGATCTCGGATTTCGGCTTGCGCCAGAGTGCGGTGCCCTCATTGGCGGATTTGTCCTCGTCGCCCTCGCGGATCGTGATCGGCCATGAGATGTGATCGGCCCATTTGCGCACGATCGACCGCAGGCGCCACGCATCGAGGAAATCGTCCGCATCGGACTTGATGTGCAGCACGATATCCGTGCCCGGCTTCTCGCGGGTCGCGGGCTCGATCGTATAGGCGCCCTTGCCGTCGGACGACCATTTCCATGCCACATCCGTCCCCGGCTGGCGCGACGTCACCTCGACGCGGTCAGCCACCATGAACGCCGCATAGAAACCGACGCCGAACTGGCCGATCAGGCTCGGACGGTCTTCAGGTTTCGCATCGCTGAGCTTCTCGCCGAACGCGCGGGTGCCGGAACGCGCAATGGTGCCGAGATTTTTGGCCAGCTCGTCACGGCTCATCCCGGCGCCGTCATCGCTGATCGTCAGCAGACGCGCCTCCTTGTCGGGATGGATGCGAATGGCAGCATCCGCAGGGAGCGCCTTCGTCGCATCGGTGAGGGCTTCGAAGCGACGCTTGTCTGACGCATCCGCCGCGTTCGCGACCAGTTCACGCAGAAAAATCTCGCGTTCCGAATACAGCGCATGAACCACAAGATCGAGCAGACGCCCGACTTCGGCGCTGAATTCATGTTGCTCAACGCCCTGAGGTTGTGCATGCACAGTGTCTTCGCTCATACTTTCCTCATCATCTTCTAAAAAGACGCTTTTTCAGAAGCGCCCGGATCACGAAGGAATATGCGAAGCGTGCATGCGGTTTTCAACAGTCTGAAACAGCAACGGCCCCCGCTTCGCGCGCTTATTTTTCTGTTTCTTGCGCTGCTTCTGACCGCATCGACGTTCGCGCTCCCGCAGCTTCCCGACGGTCGCCGCATTCTGCCGCCGCCACCCGCGCGCGGATCAGCCGCCGAGGCGCTCGACATGGCCGTCTTCACCCAAACGCGCGCCCTGCAGGGCACCGAGCGCTGGGCGCTGGCGATCCGTGACGACCGGCTTTCACCCGCTCACATTCTGGAGGCCTTTTCCTGCGCCGCCGGAATGCGGATGGATGCCCGGAAGACGCCCCGGCTCGCCGCCCTGCTTGGAACGTACCGTGATGCTTTGCGCCCGGTTGTGTCAGCCGAAAAAAACGACTGGAAACGTCCGCGCCCCTATGCGCAAAGCGATGCCCCGGTCTGTCTCGACACGTTCGACAAATATCGTCTTGGCTACTCCTACCCTTCAGGCCATGCGACTTTCAGCTGGGCAGCGGCATCCCTCCTGGCAGAACTCATGCCGGACCGTGCCGCCGCCATTTTCCAGCGCGCGCGCGTCTTTGGAGAAAGCCGCATCGTTTGCGGCGCCCACTGGAAAAGTGACGTTCAGGCGGGGTGGCTGAACGGAGCCTTCATGTTTCGGGCCCTTCAGGCGGACAGGTCCATATCATCGCGGATGCGTGCCGTGAAAAGGGAAGTTGCGGAAGCGCGTCGCACGCCACAATCTCCCGACCCGCAAAGCTGTGCCGTCGAACAGGCCGCTGCGAACATGCGCATCGAGTAATCGCGGCTTATCTCCGAGGCTGCCGATGTCCTCTCACACAGAGCGGCAGCACGGCATCGCGCGTCAGCGGCGCCAGCACGAGATCGCCGGCCGCCACGGGATCGACCCAGCGGATAGCTTCAATCTCCGCGCATGCCACGGGCACGCCTGTGTACGGAACAGCAAACAACTGTGCCTCGACGGTCCATCCCGGCTCATTGACGGCGGGCGCCGAGAAACAGCCGAGGAACGCCATCTCGGCAGCGTCCGCGACAACGGCGATTTCCTCGATAAGCTCCCGGGCGAGAGCAACGTTCGCCGCCTCACCCGGCTCGATCTTGCCTCCCGGCTGCATGAACGCGCTGGTGCCACGCTTGCGCACAACCAGCATCTCCCCGCGCTCATTGCAGATCATGGCGCATGCGATGCGGATGATGTTCACCTGAGAGGCCGGAACACGCATGAACTCACCTCGATACGTTTAAAGAGACGTCGTCCGGCTTCATCGGACGCCCGATCAGATTACGGTGCAAAACAAAGCGCCCTCCGTCGGAAATATGCGCCACATCCAGACGCTGTGCTTCGGGAAAACCCGCGCTACCGACGCCGCGGGTCGGCCGGAGTGGTCATGATTTTCACGGGAGCCGCCTTGCGGGCCTTGCGATAGTCGCTGACATTGCGATTATGGTCTTCGAGGGAAGCTGCGAAATGGTGGCCTCCCGAACCTGTCGCCACGAAATACAGAAGACTCTGATCGCCAGACGGATGCGCGACCGCCTCAAGAGAGGCGCGCCCCGGCGAACAGATGGGCGCGGGCGGAAGTCCCGCGATGCGATAGGTGTTGAAGGGTCCGGATTCGGCCAGATCCGCATGCTGAAGAGAACGTCCCAGGTCACCGCGCCCGTCGCTCAGATCGTAAACGACCGTCGGGTCGGACTGAAGCTTCATGCCCAGCCTGAGCCGATTGAGAAAAACTTGCGCGATCTGGGCGCGCTCAGCAGGCGTTCCGGTCTCACGTTCGACGATGGATGCGAGAATCAGGAGCGCGCGCGGATCGGAAAGCGCCAGAGCCGGATCGCGATGTTCCCACACATCCGCCAGGACACGCGTCATGCGCTTCTGAAGGCGCGCGACGATGGCTGCACGCGTCGTATCCCGAACGAAAGAGACCGTATCCGGGAAAACGCTTCCTTCGGGAAACATCGGCACGCCGCCCGCGAGTATGGCCGTGTTTGCGAGCAGTTCGGTGATCCGGACGCCGGTCCAGCCTTCGGGGATGGTCAGATGATGCTGAACGGGCGGCGCATGGCGCAGAACGTTCAGGATATCGCGAATCGACGCGTGAGCGGGAAAATTCAGTTCAGCCGCATGCAGCGCGCCTGCACGCCGCGTCACCCAGACAGACGCCCGAAAAACCATCTCGGTTACCTGGTCGGGAGGAAGAAGATCTTTCGCAACGAGGGCGGAAAATACCCTTCCGGTATCGCCCCGCGGGACATCCATATCGGCGGATTGCGCCAGCGTCCCCGGACGGTTGTAGATCGACCATCCATACCATCCGGCGACGCCCAGACCGATCAAGGCGCCCAGGGCGCACAGGATCAGGCCATATGCCAGTCGCCGCATGACTCGTCCTTTATCTTATCTTCCGGCTTCATCTTATCTTCCGGCGCGGAGAAACGCGCCGGAAGCGCACCGGTCAGACGCCGCGAACGACGATGCTGGCGTTGGTCCCGCCAAAGCCGAAGCTGTTGGAGAGCGCGACCTTGACGTCGCGACGCTGGGCTTCATGCGCCACGCGATCAATCGGGCTCTCGGTTGCCGGGTTGTCGAGATTGAGAGTAGGCGGCACGACACCGTCACGAATGGCCAGCATGCAGAACATGGCTTCGACGGACCCGGCTGCACCCAGAAGATGACCGATCGCGGACTTGGTCGAGGACATGGCCAGCTTGGAGGCGTGATCGCCGAAAAGGCGCTGCACGGCATCGAGTTCAAGATCATCGGCCATGGTCGACGTGCCATGGGCATTGACGTAATCGATATCCGCCGGCGTCAGTCCGGCACTGGCGATGGCCTTGCTCATGGCGCGGAACGCCCCTTCATGGCCTTCCGCGGGTGCTGTGATATGATGGGCGTCGCCTGAGAGACCGTAGCCGATGATCTCGCCATAGATTTTCGCGCCACGGCGCTTCGCGTGCTCGTATTCCTCAAGGACGACGATGCCAGAACCCTCGCCCATGACGAAGCCGTCACGGTCACGGTCCCAGGGACGGGACGCTTTTTCCGGCGTGTCGTTGAAAGCGGTCGAAAGGGCGCGCGCCGCGGAAAAGCCCGCGATGCCCAAGGGACATACTGCCGCTTCGGCGCCACCCGCCACCATCACGTCGGCATCGCCGAGCATGATCAGTCGTGTCGCATCGCCGATGGCGTGGACGCCGGTCGCACACGCCGTCACGGCGGAGTGGTTCGGTCCCTTGAATCCATAGCGGATCGAAACATGGCCGGAGACCAGGTTGATCAGCGCCGATGGGATGAAAAACGGTGAGAGACGACGGGCCTTGCCGCTCGCCACGGTCAGCGAAGCGTCATAGATGGTCTGGAGGCCGCCGATGCCGGAGCCGATCATCACGCCCGTTGCACAGCGACCTTCCTCATCCTCCGGCTTCCATCCTGAATCCTCAATGGCCATGATGGCTGCCGCCATGCCGAGATGGATGAAACGGTCCATCTTTTTCTGGTCTTTGGGCGCGACCCAGTCGGAAAGGGTGAACTTGCCTTCCGCCGTCGGTCCTTCAGGCACTTCGCCAGCGACCTGGGCCGGGAGATCGGAGGGATCGAAAGAGGCAATACGGCGAATACCGCTCTCTCCGGCCAGCAGACGCTGCCAAGTCGGCTCGACGCCAACGCCAAGCGGCGTGACGAGACCCATACCGGTGACGACGACGCGTCTTTCCTTCATTGCCGATATGTCTGCCATCATGGGCGACCGCATCTCCACAAACGGGGAATCCCGCCAAAAGTCGTGCCGCCACATGCGACAGCATCCCGGGGATCCTGAAACTTTACTTTAGCCGGACTTCAGCGGGGAGGTTCCCATCCGAAACCGGAAATCGGCGTCACGCGCCCTCCACGCCGCTTTCGCGGAGACAGGAACGCGCGACGCAACAGAGAAGCAGCCCTGATCAGGCAGACTTCTGCTTCTCGATGTAGTCGATGGCGTCCTTGACGGTCGTGATTTTCTCGGCGGCATCTTCCGGGATTTCGACACTGAAGGCTTCTTCGAAGGCCATCACGAGCTCGACCGTATCGAGGCTGTCAGCGCCCAGATCGTCGATGAAGGACGCATCCGGCGTCACCTTGCTCTCGTCCACGCCGAGATGTTCGACGACGATCTTCTTAACCTTATCAGCGATTTCGCTCATTCTACTGGCTTCCTGTCTGCCCGGAGATGCGGGCGTTTGAAAAACGATATGGACCCGTCTGGTCGTTCGAACCGGCTCGTGCCCCTGTACCGGACCGACCGCTCGCGGCCGGCACTACCCGAGAACTTGCCGGGCGAGCGAAAGCCCGCGCTCCGGACGAAGCTGCGCGCGATTAGCACGCTTTGCACCCGGACGCCAAGTACGGCGCGCAAGGTCCCGTGGATCCTCTTGAAATTCAGCTCATCGCCATGCCGCCGTTGACGTGCAGCGTCGCGCCGGTCACCCATGCCGCCTCGTCGGACACCAGATAGGCGACCGCCGCGGCAACATCCGCAGGCTGCCCCATGCGACCCAGCGGAATGGCGCCCAACAGCTTCTCGCGCTGCGCCTCGGGAAGAACCTCCGTCATGGCCGTTTCGACAAAGCCGGGAGCCACCACATTGACGGTCACGCCTCGCGAACCGGCTTCCTGGGCCAGAGACTTGCTCATGCCCACCATGCCCGCCTTGGCCGCCGCATAATTGGCCTGACCGCCATTACCCGTCGTTCCCACCACGGAGGCGATATTGACGATTCGACCCGCACGGCGGCGAAGCATGCCTTTGAGGACCGAGCGGCACAGACGAAACGGCGATTCCAGATCAACCGTCAGAACCTGCGCCCAGTCGGCATCCTTCATGCGGATGGCCAGCCCGTCACGGGTCAGGCCCGCATTGTTGACGAGAATATCGGCCGGCGCACCGGCGATGCTCTCGGCTTTTCCGACAAGCGCATCAGCTTCCGCCGCATCCGAGAGGTTCGCGGCGCAGATGAACACGCGCGTCCCCAATTCATCCGCAAGTGTCTGCAAAGCCGCTTCCCGCGTGCCGGACAGCACCACGGACGCCCCCTGCGCGTGGAGTGTCCGGGCGATCGCGGCCCCGATACCACCCGAAGCACCTGTCACCAGGGCCGTCTTGCCTTCAAGGCTGAACATGTTGTCTTTCTTCCTCGCCTTCAGAATGTCTTGAGAAGGGCTTCGATCTCATCCGGCGTACCAGCGCTGGCCGTCGCGATATCACCATCGATACGGCGCACCAGTCCGGACAGCACCTTCCCCGATCCCAGCTCGACGACCGTATCGATCCCCATGGCGGCCATCGCCAGGATCGTTTCGCGCCACAGAACCGAGCCCGTCACCTGACGCACCAGCAGGCTGCGGATTTCGTCCGGCGATGTCACCTTGGCCGCCGTCACGTTCGCGACAAGCGGCACGACCGGCGCCGCGATCTCGGCACTCGCGAGCGCCTCGGCCATTTCATCGGCCGCGGGCTTCATGAGCGAACAGTGAAACGGCGCGGAAACAGGCAGCACGACCGCGCGCTTGACCTTGCGCTCGCGTGAAATCAACACGGCGCGTTCGATCGCGCTCATCACGCCCGAAATGACCACCTGACCGCCGCCATTGTCGTTGGCGACCTCGATCACTTCGTGCCGGTCGGCCTGCCCCTCGACCTGCACCATCGCCGCCGCGTCGCAGATATCCTGCGCCTGGTCGAGATCGACCCCCATGAGAGCGGCCATTCCGCCCTCACCCGCCGGGACGGCGCGCTGCATGGCCTGTCCGCGCAGACGCAGCAGCCGGGCGGCCTGCGCGACACCGAAAGAACCCGCGGCGGCCAGTGCGGAATATTCTCCGAGAGAGTGACCGGCGACCAGCGCGGCGCGATCCTGGATTTTGAAGCCGCCTTCGTGCTCCAGAACGCGAAGCGTGGCCATGGACACGGCCATCAGGGCGGGCTGGGCATTTTCCGTGCTCGTAAGGATTGCGGGCTCGCCACGAAAGATGATCTCGGAAAGCTTGAAACTCAGCGCGTCATCGACCTCCTGGAAAACTTCGCGCGCGACACCGAACGCTTCGTAAAGCGCGAGCCCCATGCCGACAGACTGGCTGCCCTGACCCGGAAACACGAAAGCACGAACCGCCATGACCCTACCCTGAATACCGATGAAGTCTTCGCGTGATGACGAGACGCGCCCCGGATGTCAAATCGGAACCCGTCCTCATGCGAGCCACACCAGCCTCGCAGCGTGGTTCGGCGCCAGGGCGACCACCGCGTTCTGCCCGAAACGTCGGGCCACAACACACGCCCTTCGCAACGGCATCGCCACCGCGAACAAAGTCTCGGACCAGCGGCCGAGCCGCCCCTCGCCACGCAGATAGGGAAAGGAGTCGAGACAGACTTCAAGCCGGGACATCCGCCATGCGTTCAGTCCGGCCGACAGGCGCCTGCCGCTCGGATTGCATGCGCTGAGCAGAACGATGGAAGCGCCGGGCAGCGGCCAGCCACGAGGCGGTCGTCCGATCCGGACATCCAGCCCCGGCGCCACGTAGTGACTCCTGCGATAAGCCCGGATCGCGGCGTCGGTGGGCGGCCGGACAAGATTCATCCGGCGTCGTCCTCACGCGGGCGGTCGCGCTCGTTGCGATGCACCCATGCCGAAAGCAGCAGCCCGAATCCGAACATCATCGTCAGCATGGCCGAGCCGCCGTAGGATATCAGCGGCAACGGCACGCCGCCGACCGGTATGACGCCCATGACCATCGACAGGTTGACCGCGCAGTACATGAACAGGTCGATGGTAATGCCGAACGCCAGCAGACGGCAGAACTGGTTGCGGCAGAGCATGGCGATCATCATTCCGCCGACGATCATCAGACCGAGCAGCCCGATGACCGCGATCGCCCCGGCATAGCCCCACTCCTCACCGATCATCGTAAAGATGAAATCCGTCTGCTTTTCGGGCAGAAAATTGAGCTGCCCCTGGGAGCCATGAAGATAGCCTTCACCCCACATCCCGCCCGAGCCCAGAGCGATCTTGGACTGAATGATATTGTAACCCGCACCCAGAGGGTCCTGCTCGGGATGCATGAACGTCTCGATCCGCGCTTTCTGGTAATCGTGCAGATGGGCGTAGACGAACTTGCCCAGGAAGGGCAGCGGGACAGCCAGCAGGGCGATCTGCCACAGGCGCATTCCGGCCGCGAAGAACATGGTCGCCCCGATGACGCCGATGATCACGGACGTCCCGAGATTGGGCTCCTTGAGCACCAGCCCCACCGGCAGCAACACCATCAAAGCGGGCGGAACAAGCCGCAGGGGGTTGCCCATCTTCTTGGGGTCGAGACGGCAGAACCATGTCGAAAGCGCCAGAACCAGGGCGATCTTGGCAAATTCCGATGGCTGGAACTGAATGCCGCCCAGATTGATCCATCGTTCCGCGCCCTTGCCCACATGCCCCATCCGCAGCACCAGGGTCAGAAGCGCAATCGCGGCAAGGTAAATCGGGACGGAGAGGATTTTCAGAACGCGCGGACTGAGAAGCGCCACGACGGTCATCATAATCAGCCCGAAGCCGAAACGCATGGCCTGCGGACCGGCAAACGGATGCGACGAGCCTCCGCCAGCCGAGTAAAGCGCGCCATAACCTACACCGGCCAGGGCGCAGATCAGCAGCACGTAAAGCCAGTTGATCCGGATCAGCTTGGCAAGCAGACGAAAACTCGGCTCCGCCCGCCAGAGACGTTTCTGCAAATTCATCGTGACAGTCTACGGACGGGGAACATCCGCTCCCCAGCCTGCTTCCGCGACTGTCTGCCCGGGCTCATGATCGCGATTGACCGGATCGCGCGTCAGCGTATCCGTCATGATATCCCGCGCCAACGGGGCCGCCGCGTCGGCACCGGCGTTCCCGTGTTCGATGACGACGGACACGGCATAACGCGGAGCGTCGAATGGCGCGAAGCAGATGAACAGCGCGTGCGGCCGCTCCTCCCATGGCAGGGACATCGAATTGAAGTGCCCGCTCTCGCGCAGGGCGCGCGAGACGCGACGCACCTGCGCGGAGCCCGTCTTGCCCGCCATCTGCACGCCCGGAATATCCAGCTTCGCCTTGGGCGCCGTCCCGCGCGGCGCGTTGATGACGTCGAACATGCCGCCGCGAATGATGTTGAGATGGGCCGGATCCACATCGAGCAGGGCGGCATGGTCGAGCGCCGTCCGATCCGACAGAGTATCGTTCACCCGCCGGATGAGGTGGGGCTGAACGTCCCGGCCCGACGCGATACGGGAGGCATATGTGGCAAGCTCAAGCGGCGTCACCTGCACGAAGCCCTGCCCGATGCCGGCATTGACCGTATCGCCGCCATTCCAGTGATGGCCATGCTGCTGCCGCCATTCGGGAGTAGGAATCATGCCGCTGCGGACATGCGTCAGTTCGATCCCGGGCTTGACCCCCAGTCCGAAATCATTGGCCATGGCCTTGATCGGGTCCATGCCCGCCTTGCGGGCCGCCTGATAGAAATAAACGTCGCAGGAATACATCAGCGCCTGGCGCAGATTGATGCTGCCATGCCCCCAGCGCGACCAGCAATGGAAACGTGCCCCGCCCAGATCGAAATATCCCGGACACGTAAAACGGTCCTCCGGCGAGATCGCGCCGGACTTCAGCGCCGCCAGCCCGACGGCGGGCTTGAACGTCGATCCGGGCGGGTAAATCCCGGCGACGGCCTTGTTGATCAGAGGCGTCCGCACGTTGTCCGTCCACTCGATCCACTGTGCGTGACTGACGCCCGAATCGAACAGGGACGGGTCGAAGGATGGCGTGCTGACCATCGCCAGCACTTCGCCGTTTCGGCAATCCATGACGACCGCGCTCGCGGACTGATCCGAGATGCGTCCGATCACCTGCTGCTGGAGGCCCGCGTCGATCGTCAGGGTCAGCCCATCGCCCTGACGCCCGTCAACACGATTGATCTCGCCGATCACGCGTCCCAGGGAATTGACTTCCATCTCCACCGAGCCCGGTTCGCCGCGCAGGAGCGCGTCCTGCGTCTGCTCGATACCGGCGCGTCCGGCGCGCATGCCCGGCAGCGCCATCATGGTCGATGACGCTATGTCGCGCTCGTTGGGCGGCGCGACATAGCCGACGATATGCGCAAGCTCGGGGCCGAATGGATACAGACGCGTCGAACCCACGTCGATCAGCACGCCGGGCATGCTCGGCGCGTTGAGTTCGATGCGCGCCATGTCATCCCAGCTCAGGAAGTCCTTGAGCCCGACCGGCACATATTTTCGGACATGACGAAGATCGCGCTCGATACGCGCGTGATCGCGTTCGTCGAGCGGTACGATTTCGGCGAAGCGCGCGACCGTCGCCTTGATGTCGGTGGTCTCCTCCGGCATCAGCATGGCGCGCCAACTGACCTTGTTGGACGCAAGCTCGACGCCGAAGCGATCGTTGATCACGCCGCGCGCGGGCGCGAGAAGACGGCGACTCGTGCGATTACGAACCGCCAGTTCTTTCAGGTGATCGCCCTGCACCACCTGAAGGTCATACAGGCGACGCCCCAGAACTCCCAGCACTCCGACCTGAGCGGCCAGCACGATGAGAGCGCGGCGCGTAAAAACGCCGCGTGAGGGCCTTTCCGGCTCGCGGCGCGGCATCAGACGGGAGGGTTGACGCCCACGAAAGGGAAGTTTCATGAAGCCGGCCGTCCGATCCGGACGCAAGGCCGGCATGGCGGCGACAAAAGCGAATTTCGCTGATGCGACAGGCGATGAACGTGCATCGCACGTCGCTGCCCCACATATGTTCTGAAATTCGTCAACGGCACGATCTCGCCATGCCTGGCCCGCGCGCTCCGAAAGAGGCGCGCCTGAATGCCAGCGACGGGGGCTCTGAAACCGTCTCCCGACGAGACGCGTCCGACCACATATTGCAGGTCACGACGGGAATTCATGACGGAACTGACCTTCAGGCTCGTTCAGGATTGACGATCGTTCGATGCGTCCAGACAAACAACACGCTCAGGGTCGGATAAATACCGGCGGCGAGCGCCGCCTGGAAGAGTGACGGCACGGGAGACATCGGACGAAGCGCCCCAATACACGCCACCATCCATTGAAACAACGTTAAACTCAGCGCGAGAACCGACATCAATCCCCACCCCCATATAAAATTGATGCGGCTCAGGCCGTAACGCCATGTATGCGCGACGCCGTGAACGATCAACAGGGACAACAGAAGCGTTCCGGGCGGCCCGAAGCTCAGGAGATCCGCCAGCAATCCGATCAAGAAGACCGCCCATACGGGCATCGACTCGGGCCGATGGGCGGACCAGAAATAGACCGTCCCCACACTGACGCCGAACATCAGTTCCGTGCCTCCCGGCAACCCGGTGGGGGCTGAAAGCAGGATCACGCAGATCGCCATGAAGAGCCAGGGAACGGCATCACGCACCGCAACGTCGGCCCGGTGCTTGACGGTCGGCTCGGGCTCGATACCCGGCTGCGTTTTCCCCCGCCGTTCACGAAGCAAATGATTCATCCTCGTCCTGGCTCCACATCGGCCGACGAGGGGGCAGAGAGTTCCGGCGCCAGCGCGGGCGGCTGGACGGGCACGCGTCCCGGAGCCGAGGGGCCTGTTTCGTCCTGCTGGTCGTAATGAAAGACGCGGACGATATCCGGATGGACCAGCGAGCCGTCCGGCACCACGACAGGATCGCCCGGCCGGATGTAATGGACCGTCCCGATGGGCAGACCACCCGGAAGGCTCGTAAACGGAGCATGGCCGCTCTGCCCGACGGGAAGGGCCTGCGCGCTGGTAAAGACCCGCTCGCCTTCGACCGGGTGGTTGTCCTGAGCGTAATACAGCAGTCGCGGATAAGGAGACCCGTCTCCGGCAAGAATGGCGGCGCCCCGCGACGCCGTCAGCGTCACGGGAATCCGGCTGGCCTGGTCGTTGATGAGCAGGATGCGCGCGACATGAGCGCCGACTTCGGTGACGCGCCCGATCAGTCCCCCCGCATCAAGCGCCACGTCACCGAGCTGCACGCCCTGCCCGTCCCCCACCGAGAGCAGAAGGGCTCGGCCATACAACCCGCCCGCGTCGCGCACGACATGTCCGGTCACGAAGCTCGGCGCATTATCGGGAATCCAGTGCAGCTGGGCCTTGAGCCGGGCGTTTTCATTCGCGAGGGCGACCGCGACGTCATACCAGCGCCGCAGTTTGGCGTTCTCGTCACGCAGATGCGCGTTCTCCACGGCCAGATGCCCAAGCCCGCTTGCATCGCCATAAAGTCCGCGGACCGCCTCTCCTGGCCATGCCGCGAGCCGATAGGCGGGCGCCAGACGGTCGGCCGCGTCCAGACGCCAGCGATCGACCAGCGGACGTCGGGCCAGGCCGAGAACCACGATCGAACAGGCGATCAGGATCAGAAACGGCAGAACCAGTTTCGCAAGCGCCTGCTGGACCTGTATGGAAAACATGGCCGCCCGCGTCCGGCGCTCAGTACATCGAGATCAGCACGTTGCGCAGACGCCGCATTTCCTCGAGCGCCCGCCCCGTTCCCAGAGCCACGCAGCGCAGGGGAGACTCGCCCACGGTCACGGGCAGGCCAGTGGCCTGACGCAGCACATCGTCCAGACGATGGAGAAGCGCGCCACCGCCGGTCAGGATGATCCCTTTGTCCACGATGTCGGCGGAAAGTTCGGGCGGCGTGTTCTCGAGCGCGGTCGCGACGGCATCGACGATCTGACTGACGGGCTCCGCCAAGCTTTCTGCGATCTGCGCTTGGCTGACCAGGACTTCGCGCGGCACGCCGTTGATGAGGTCGCGGCCCTTCACTTCCTTGACAGGCCCGGGATCGCGCGGATCGTCAGGCGGCATGGCCGCGCCGATTTCCATCTTGATGCGCTCCGCAGAACTTTCGCCGATCAAGAGGTTATGCATGCGGCGGATGTAGGAGATGATCGCCTCGTCCATCTTGTCACCGCCGACGCGCACCGAACGCGCATAGACGATGCCGCCGAGCGAAATCACCGCAACTTCCGTCGTGCCGCCACCGATATCGACAATCATGCTGCCCGAGGGCTCCGTCACGGGCAGTCCGGCGCCGATCGCCGCCGCCATGGCTTCCTCGATCAGCATGACCTTTCGCGCGCCCGCGCTTTCGGCGCTTTCCTGAATGGCGCGCTTCTCGACGGCCGTGGAACCCGACGGCACGCAGACGATGATCTGGGGGCTCGCAAAGGCCCGGCGATTATGAACCTTGCGGATGAAATGCTTGATCATTTCCTCCGCGACCTCAAAATCAGCGATCACGCCGTCCCGCAGCGGGCGAATCGCCGTCACGTTGCCGGGCGTGCGTCCGACCATCTGCTTGGCCTCTTCGCCCACGGCCAGAACCTGCTTCTTGCCGCGCACTTCGGCGATCGCGACGACGGAAGGTTCGTCGAGCACGATCCCGCGCCCCTTGACGTAGACAAGCGTGTTGGCGGTGCCGAGGTCGATGGCCATGTCTGCCGACATGAGACCCAGCAGACGTGAGAACATCCCAAAAACCTCCGGGCGATCATATTGCTGAATAAGTGCTCCCACGCCGCAGCCGCGTCGTAGACCCGTGGGGAGGCTTAGCGATGCCGCGATGGCGGAGCAAGAGCGCGCAACCGCGATTCTTCGTCATCATGACATGCCCTGCGCCCAACTGCACATCAGGCAAATTCGCGGATGCCACCATTTCAACATGCTTTGGACACAGGAGATGGGAAAGTTCACGCAACCGGTGCGTCGGCCAACCGTTGATGCCGCATCGTCCCGAAGCATCATGGGACATGCGACAGTCAACGCCGTAACGATCGGCATCCGGATTTGCGATATCAAGGGAATTCTCATGTTCAACACTCTATCCCGCTCCCTCCGCCGCCTCGCAGTTCTCAGCGCTTTCGTCGGCCTTGTCTCCCTGACGGGCTGCGGCGATCCCTATGATCCCGGCGCCCGCGCCGGATCGGGCGCGCTGATCGGAGCCGGCGGCGGCGCCGCTATCGGCGCTCTGGCCGGCGGCGGTCGCGGCGCCGCCATCGGCGCTCTCGCCGGAGGTGCCGCGGGTGCTGCGGGCGGCGCGGCAACCACCCCCAACCGCCCGCGCGGCTATTGAACGATAGACCGTCGAACCTTAGGTAGGCCGTCATGATCATCAGCAAAAACAAGAAGACCCGCACGCGACTGGTGACCCTGGTTGCGCTGACGGGCACACTCGGCATGCTCGCGGCATGCTCCAATCCCTACGATCCCGGTCAGCGCGCTTTGGGCGGCGGACTTCTGGGCGGCGGCGCCGGCGCGGCGATCGGCGCGCTGGCGGGCGGCGGGCGTGGCGCGGCGATCGGTGCCCTGGCGGGCGGCGCCCTCGGCGCGGCGGGCGGTGCGGTGTCAACGCCGTCGCGCGGCGGATACGCCCAGCCGCAAGGCAATTACTACAACCAGAATCAGGGCAACTACCCGCAGCAGTACCAGGGCAATTACGGCGGCTACGTCCAGCCGTCCTATCAGGGTTGCCCGCCCGGTCAGGCACGCATGCAGAACGGTTATTGCGCGCCCTACCAGCAACAATACCCGCAGCAGCAATATCCCCAGCAGAACTATAACAACGGATACTGAACGCCCGTTATGCAAAAGGGCCGCCCCTGCGGGGCGGCCCTTTTTTCTTGAGCGGTCGTTTTCGGAAGCGGTCGTTTCCAGACCGCCCCCGATGTCATGAGATTGCCGATGTCATGGAAACTCAGGCGCTCAGCGCTTCCGGCTCGGTCCGCACCCGCTTCACGAGCAGCTTGTTGAGCGCGTGAACATAAGCCCTCACGGCTGAGACGACGGTATCGGCGTCCGCGCCCTGCCCGTCGACGAGCTTGCCGTCCTCTTCCAGACGCACGGTCGTGCGGGCCTGGGCGTCCGTGCCTTCCGTCACCGCGCCAACCGTGAACAGAGCCAGCGTGGCTTCATGGGGAAAAGCCTTCTGGATGGCGCGGAACGCGGCGTCCACCGGCCCGTTGCCATCCACCGTCGCGACGCGGATGTCTCCGTCGACCTTCAGCTCCAGCGTCGCCTGCGCCGGGCGTTTCGATCCCGCAATCAGGTCCAGCGACACGAAGCGGATACGGTCATGGTCACGCGTTTCGTCATCGACCAGCGCGCGGATATCGTCATCGAACACCGTCTTTTTCTGGTCGGCGAGAACCTTGAAGCGCTCGAACGCCTGCTGGACGACATCGTCCTCCAGCTTGTATCCCAGCGCCGAGAGCTTGTCGCGGAACGCCGCGCGTCCCGAGTGTTTGCCCAGAACCAGCGAGGACTTCGTCCAGCCCACGCTCTCGGGCGTCATGATCTCATAGGTCTGGGCGTTCTTCAGGATGCCATCCTGATGGATGCCGCTTTCATGAGCGAAGGCATTGCGTCCGACGATCGCCTTGTTGGGCTGCACGTCGAAACTCGTGATATTAGCCAGCATGCGCGAGACACCGAGCAGCTTTGGCGTATCGATCCGCTCCGAATAGGCATATTTGTCATGGCGCGTGCGGATGGCCATGACGATTTCTTCCAGTGCCGCGTTGCCGGCGCGCTCGCCGATGCCGTTGATCGTGCATTCGATCTGGCGCGCGCCGCCCTCCAGTGAGCCCAGCGTATTGGCGACCGCCAGCCCCAGATCGTTATGGTTATGGGTCGAGAAGATGACTTTCTCCGCACCGGGAACGCGCTCGCGCAGCATGCGAAAGATCGCACGCATCTCATCGGGCGTCGAATAACCCACGGTGTCGGGAATGTTGATCGTTGTCGCGCCGTTCCGGATCGCGACCTCGACGCAGCGACACAGAAAATCCGGCTCCGTGCGCGACCCGTCTTCCGCCGACCACTCCACGTCATCCGTGAAATTGCGGGCCGCCCGATTGCCTGACGCAATCAGTTCGAGAACCGTCTCGGGCTCCATCCGCAGCTTGTATTTCATGTGAAGCGGCGAGGTGGAGATGAAATTATGGATCCGACGGCGCTTCGCAGGGGCGATCGCCTCGCCCGCGGCTTCGATGTCGCGCTTGCCGCCACTGCGGGCCAGACCGCACACGACCGTCTCGCTCAGCGTCTCCGCGATCCGACGGACGCTTTCGAAATCGCCGGGTGACGCGACCGGAAAGCCCGCTTCGATAACGTCAACGCCCAGAGCTTCCAGCGCGCGCGCCATGCGGAGCTTCTCGTCCAGATTCATGGAAAAACCGGGAGACTGTTCGCCGTCACGCAGCGTTGTATCGAACAGGATGACGCGGTCGTCAGCGATGCGGCCGAAGGAAGGATGATCGATGGTCATGGATACGCACTCTTTGCTCAATCAGATCGGGTATTCTGCAAAACATCCCCTGAGCATTACGGCACGCATGCCGCTTCTTACGCGCTCAGGGGCCGATAAGTCGAAGCAGGCCGGGGAGCAGCGCCGCGCATGCGTCAAGGCGCGCGAAAGCGCGACCGGTCTGACGCAAAGGGGCGAAACGTGCGAACATGACGCGTCGTATAACCCGATCCGGGGCCTGGTCGCTAGGGCGGACGGGATATTTTTTACGCATACCATCCATACGGGAACCTGAAGATGAGACTCTACGACGTCGAAAATTCCGGAAATTGCTACAAGGTGCGGCTGTTTGCCGCACTGGCGGGTCTGCCGATCGAGCTTTCCCCCGTTGATCTGCGCGCGGGAGAGCAACATACGGAAACCTTCGCGAAGCTCACGCCGATGCAGCAGGTGCCCGTTCTCGTCGATGTGGATGTTCCCATATGGGACTCCCAGGCGATCCTGATCTATCTTGCGCGCAAACATCAGCTCGCACACTGGTGGCCCGACGACGCCATCCAGCAGGCCCATGTCGCCTCATGGCTGTCCGTGGCCGCAAACGAAATCGCCGCGGGATTCGCGACGGCGCGCCGGGCCATCAAATGGAACACTCCGGACAATCTGAATGCGGCCCACGCGATCTGTGCGAGAATCCTGCCGCGCCTGGACGACCACGTCCGGACACGGCACTGGTTCGTCACCAATCATCCGACCATCGCCGACTGCGCTCTTTTTCCTTATATTGCCCTGGCTCATGAAGGCTCCATCGACCTTCAGCCTTTTCCGCATCTGCGCATCTGGCTCAACCGGGTCATCGGCCAGCCCGGCTTCATCCCGATGAGCGGGTTGAAGGACGCCTACTAGGCGGTGGCATCAGCCCGCGAGAACCATATTCGACGGCTGGCTTGCGAAATAGCGCTTCACCGCCTCGCACATGGCCGAGGCGATCTGCGTCCGGTGGACGGCCTGACGCAGTGCTGCCTCGTCCAGACGGTTGGACATGAAGCCCATCTCGACCAGAACGGAGGGAATTTCCGCCGATTTCAGCACCACGAACGCCGCGTGACGGGAGGGATTGGCCAGCAGGCGGATGCGCGTTCCGAAGGAGGATACGATGCTGGACGCCATATGGGCCGAGCCACGCTCCGTTTCTTCCGACACGAGGCTCGACAGGATCTGCTGAACTTCCGGCGACATCCCGTGAAAGGACGGCCCCGCGAACCGGTCCGCGCTGTTTTCGGTTTTCGCGAGCGCGGCGGTCTGGGTGTCGGAGGCATGCCGTGAAAGCGTATACACGCTGGCGCCGCGCACGTTCGGATCATGCAGCGCATCGGCATGCATGGAAACGAAGAGATGGGCGCCATGCCGCTGGGCCAGTTCCACGCGCCCTTCAAGAGGAATGAATCGATCGCTGTCACGCGTGAGGACGACGCGATAACGCCTGGTGGCGATCAACTGCCTCTGCAGCTCGGAGGCGGCGGCTTCGGCGATATGCTTCTCATAGGTCCCTGAAACGCCGATCGCGCCGGGATCCTTGCCGCCGTGTCCGGGATCAAGCATGACGACGGGAAGGGGAGCCGCGACATTCCGATGGATCGCGGGGGTTCCGGGAACCCCCCTGTGCGTTTTCCGGACCGTATGCGCTGCGCCGCCGGAAGAGAGGCTGGGCGCGGGCTTGCGAAGCACATGGGCCATGGCCTCGGACGTCAGGCAGCCCACCCCCGCAATGGCTAGCCTTCGTCCGATCCGCACGCAACCGCTCATGATTCAGGGTATTTCATCATCGGCCTCTCGCCTTGGATTTCAGTCTTCAATCGTGTTGAAAACAAGGCGATGATGAAAGCCCGAACGGCACGCTTGCGCCCTGGGGATAATTCGGTCATGCTGTTGTCACCGAAGAACTGTAGCGGTTCGATGCTCCCGCAGTGCCCCGCACTGCCGCCAAGGATCCCGCCCGACAATTCTTTGCGCGACGACGCATGACCACCGGACCGGGTGGTTTTCCGGGCATACCTGGAACACCGGACCGACACAGTGGGCGCGTGCGCGTCGCCCCGCAACGTATTTGATCCCAGGGGCTGTATGTCGTTCGCCTCGTCCGTCATTTCATCACGTCAGCGGTCGGATCTGTTTCCGGCCGTCATGATGCGTGGTGCGACGGCACCCGACGATCCGCACCATGCCTCCGTGACAGCCATAGGTCTTGCCTCGATACGCCGCCGCTCAGACCGCGCCATGGTGCGCGACCCGCAGGCTGGCCGTCTCCCGACGCAACGGAGTTTCTCTTTTAATGAACAAGAAAATGCTGATCGACACCACACATGCGGAAGAAACCCGCGTTGTGGTGATGGATGGTGAACGGCTCGAAGATTACGATGTCGAGACGTCCGCCCGCAAACAGCTCAAGGGCAATATCTACCTTGCGAAGGTAATCCGCGTCGAACCGAGCCTTCAGGCCGCGTTCGTCGAATATGGCGGCAACCGCCACGGCTTCCTCGCCTTCAGCGAAATCCATCCGGACTATTTCCAGATTCCGGTCGCCGATCGTGAAAAACTCCTCGCGATTCAGGAAGAGGACGCACGCGCCGAAGAGCAGCGCCTCGAACACGAAGACAGCGAAGGCGGCACGACGCCTCCAGCCGAAAACGCCGATGCCAGCGCCGAAGACGGTGAAAGCCGTGAGTCGTCCGCGCCGGAGATGGTCGGTGGCGAAAACGACACGGGCGACGAGGGCGCCGCCGCGCGCCGCATGGCGCGCTTCCTGCGCAACTACAAGATCCAGGAAGTCATCCGCCGTCGCCAGATCATTCTGGTTCAGGTCGTCAAGGAAGAGCGCGGCAACAAGGGCGCGGCGCTGACGACCTATATCTCGCTGGCGGGCCGTTACTGCGTGCTGATGCCGAACGCCCTGCGTGGCGGTGGCGTCTCGCGCAAGATTACATCCGATTCCGACCGCCGCCGTCTGCGCGACATCATCACCGGCCTCGATCTGCCGCGCGGCATGGCGATGATCGTACGCACGGCTGGCGCCCAGCGTCCCGGCCCGGAGATCATCCGCGACTGCGAGTATCTCCTCCAGCTCTGGGACGATATCCGCAGCCATACGCTTTCGTCCGTCGCGCCCGCGCTGATCTACGAGGAAGCGAGCCTCATCAAGCGCGCCATCCGCGATCTCTACAGCAAGGACATCGAGGAAATCGTCATCGATGGCGAGCCCGCGTGGAAGAATGCCCGCGAGTTCATGCGTCTGCTGATGCCGCACAACGTCAACAAGGTGAAGCTGTGGCGCGATCAGGCGCAGAGCCTCTTCACGCGCTACCACGTCGAGGGTCATCTGGACCTGATGTTCTCGCCGACCGCCCAGCTTCGTTCGGGGGGCTATCTCGTCATCAACCAGACGGAAGCTTTGGTTGCCATTGACGTGAACTCGGGCCGCTCGACCAGCCAGCGCAACATCGAGGAAACGGCCCTGCGGACGAATCTCGAAGCCGCGGAAGAAGTCGCCCGCCAGCTCCGTCTGCGCGATCTTGCCGGACTGATCGTGATCGATTTCATCGACATGGAGAGCCGCAAGCATAACAGCATGGTCGAAAAGCGCCTCAAGGATGCTTTGCGCTCGGATCGCGCGCGTATCCAGATCGGCACGATCTCGCATTTCGGTCTGCTCGAAATGTCGCGACAGCGTCTTCGTCCGTCACTCGCCGAAGCCGTGCTGTCTCCCTGCCCGCACTGCCAGGGAACCGGTTTCGTACGCGGGACCGAAAGTGCCGCGCTTCACATCCTCCGCGCGATCGACGACGAGGGCACGCAGCAGAAGGCCGCATCCATCGAAGCGCATGTCGCCCCTGTGGTTGCCCTTTATATCCTCAACCACAAGCGTGCATGGCTGGCGGAAATCGAGCAGCGCCATCGTATGGAGGTCGTCTTCAAGGCGGACGATACGCTGATGCCGTCCGATATCCATATCGAGCGCCTGACTCCGCAGACGGCAGCCGCGCCGCGTCCGCAGATCACGGCCCCCGTCGAAGTGCTCGCCGGTCCCGTCGAACACGAGGTCGAACACGTGCCAACTGTCGTCGAGCCGACGGAAGCCGTCAGTGAAAGTGCGGTCGTCGCGCAGGAGGCTGCGCTGTCACGTGAGGACGAAGGACGTGAGGAAGGAGGCCGCCGCCGCCGCCGCCGCCGCCGCGGCCGTCGTGAACGTCGTCCCGAAAACGAAATGGTCGCCGGAACGGGGGCTCACGCCGAGAGCCTTGAGGACGAAGCGGAGAGTGAGGCCCTGTCGGCCCATGACGACGAGTCTGTCGCCGCTGACCCGACCAGCCCCGCCATGGTGATGCCTGGCCGTCGCCGTACGCGTTCGCGTCGCATTGTCCGCACGGACAGCGCCCAGGAGACGACGCCGGTTCATGAGGAACCGACGCATGCCGAGCCGTCGGCACGTGTCGAGCGTGAACGCCGGAAGGAAAGCTTCCAGCCTCCCGTCTGGACCGGCCCCACCCCCGCCGATCCGTTCGGCGGCGGCAGCTTCGACATCTTTGACGTGATCGAGCAGGCTGAAAATGCGCAGGAGCATCTCCGCTCGGTGCGCCATGTGCCCATTTCGGAAGGTTCGCCCCGCAAGCGCGAGACCCGTCCCGAAACCCGCGACGTGACCCCGGAGACGGAGGTCGTGGAGACGAAGATCGTGGAAGATAAGGCCGTGATCGCGCCGGTGGAGGCGTCGGTGGAAGCGTCTCCGGCTCCGGTCGAGCTTCCGGCTGCTGCGACCGCCACCCCGGCACCGCGTCGTCGTGGTCGGCCGCGCAAGTCGGAAGTCGTCCCGACCGAGGCCAAGGCTACCGAACCCGCGGCCGACGCTGCCCCGGAAACGCCCGCAGAAGAAGCGGCCGCAGGGGAAGCACCCGTCGGGGAAGCACCGAAAAAGCGCGGACGCAAACCCGCCGCGGCGAAGGCCACGACGACACCCGCAAAGCGCCCGTCGCGTCGTAAGGCCACTGAAATTAAGCCTGTCACGTCGGCGGAATCCTCAGCACCGGTGGAACCGATCGCGGAACCCGCAGCGGAAGACGCACCGAAGCGCCGTGGTCGTCCGCGCCGGAAAGCAGCGGAAGCGACCCCAACTGAAGACGCCGCCCCGGCGATCGTCCCGATCGATGTGGATGAAGCCACGCCGACAAAGCCGCGAGCAGGTTGGTGGCGCCGCTAAGGCGTCATCTCCCGGACTTGTGGAAGATCGGCAAAGAAAAAGGCGAGGCTCCCGAGGGGCCTCGCCTTTTTCTTATCCTCAGGGTCCTCGCTGCTGTTCAGCGACAGACGCTCCGAGCCCCCGAGGCCGCTATGAATGTCCCCGTAAGAGGCTGGAAACACGCATTGCGCGTGCATGGGCTGTTGGTCGCCATACCATCTCCATAGACCGCGCTGCCAGCCAGAGACTCTTCCTTGAGTGCGACGCCACATAGAGGCGTATCGACGGGAGCCGAAGGATCGTTTGTGAGTTGTGCTTCGTTGGCGGGCGCGTTTTCGACGTCGAGACCCGGTGCGAAACTCTGCGGCGGAATACGGCTGGCCGTCCTCCCCGGAACGGAGGCGGCCGGAGGCTGTTCCGCGCAGGCGGCCAGCACCAGAAGGGGCATCAGCATCATCCAGCGCCCGCCCATACGAAATCCCATCGTTCTCACGCCTTTCACAAACCGAATTCGCCCTGAGGGGATGAACCATCCCCCCTTCCTTTATCGAGTCGTGCATCTCGACGCCCGTCGGCGAATTCGAGCACGATGCGCCCGCCTTGCGGGTTGGCGGCAGCACTCGTGATCGGTCGGCCCGACATATCCTGGACGAGAACATAGCCACGCGCCAGCACGGCCCTAGGGGACACGGCTTCCAGACGTCCGACGGTGCCCTCGAGGCGGGCTTCGCGCAGCCTGATGGCGTTCAGGATGCTCTCGGGCGACAAACGCGCGCGGATAATCCGGGACTCCCATGCCTGAAGACCCCGTCCCACGGCCAGTTCCAGTTGCCCGGCCTGACGCAGCACACGTTCGCGAAGCCGCGCGACCACAAGTTCCAGAGAGGGCAGTCGCCCTTCTATCTGCACCAGCCGGGCGCGAGCCCGCTCCGTGACGGTCGGCAGCGCCAGTTCGTGGCGCTGCCCACGGTCGTCGAGCCGCATACGGGCGTTGTTGAGAAGCGAGGGCAGATCGGGAAGGCCCGCAACCACGCGCTCCAGCCGGGCGCGCGCCTGATCCATCAGCCGCATGAGCGCGCCCGCGAGGCGCGCGTTCCGATGCGCCAGGTCCGCGACCATCTCCGAACGCAGCGGAACCGCGAGTTCCGCCGCCGCTGTCGGCGTAGGAGCCCGTCGATCCGACGCGAAATCGATCAACGTGGTATCGGTTTCATGCCCGACCGCCGAAATGAGCGGAATGGGACTGGCTGCGGCCGCCCGCACCACGCGCTCGTCATTGAACGCCATGAGATCTTCGAGAGAGCCGCCGCCGCGCGCGACGATCAGCACATCTGGCGGCGACTTCATGCGTCCGAAGCCCTCGATGGCGGCGACGATCTGCGCAGCCGCGCCGTCGCCCTGCACGGACACCGGCCATACGAGAACCGAACGCGGAAAGCGTCGCGCGATCGTGGTGCAGATATCGTGCAGCACCGCGCCTTTCTGCGACGTCACGACGCCCACCAGACGCGGCAGATGCGGCAGCGCACGCTTGCGCTCGAGGGCGAACAGGCCTTCATCGAGCAGCTTCAGACGCAGCTTCTCGATGCGGGCGAGCAGGGCGCCCTCCCCCGCGAAGCTCATCTGGTCGATGATCAGCTGGTAGGTCGAACGCTCGCCATAGGATGACACGCGTCCGGTCGCGATGACTTCGGTGCCGTTCTCCGGGGTGAGACCGAGACGCGACACCGCGCTGCGCCATACGACGCCCGCGATCTTGCCGTCCTCATCCTTCAGCGAAAGGTAGATATGGCCCGACGGATACCTCTTGAGTTCGGTGATTTCGCCCCGAACCCGCACGCGGGCGAAGCCGCCTTCCAGCGTGCGCCGGATCGCGCCCGAGATTTCCGAGACGGAGTATTCGGGAATGTTGCTTGCAGCCGTGTCGTCGCTATCCACCATAATGGCATTCTACGCGACACGGACGCCCGCGAAAACCGGGCATATGACGTCAAGTGCGCAGATGGGCTTCGCCGCATAGATGGCTCACGTCCCGCCCCGGTCTGTGCTACGCAGCGCAAAGATGACAGCGGCTATGAAACAGCGGCAGTGAGCAAGAGGGATAACATGCGGGTTCTTTTGGTCGGATCGGGCGGACGCGAGCACGCGATGGCAGCCTGCCTGGCGCGTTCGCCGGAACTGGACGCGCTGTTTATCGCGCCCGGCAATCCCGGGATGGCAGCCCTGGGAACACTGGTTCCCGTCAAGGCCGATGACGTGACCGGTCTGGTCGCTTTCGCACGCAGCGAAGGCATCGATCTGGTCGTGCCCGGACCGGAAGCGCCGCTTGTCCTCGGCCTGACGGATGCCTGCATGGAGGCGGGCATCGCCTGTGCCGGTCCGACGCAGGCCGCCGCCGCGCTCGAGGGCAGCAAGAGTTTCACCAAGGACATCGCCGACGCCGCGCGCATCCCCACCGCGCGCTGGGAGCGTTTCGAGGATCCCGAGCCGGCCATCGCCTTCGTGCGTCTGCGCGGCGCACCGATCGTCATCAAGGCGGACGGCCTAGCCGCGGGCAAGGGCGTCGTCGTGGCGCAGACGGTGGCCGAAGCCGAGGCCGCCATCAACGACATCATGACCGACCGCAGTTTCGGGACCGCTGGCGCAAGCGTCGTGATCGAGGAATGCCTGTTCGGACGCGAGGTGTCGCTGTTCGCGTTCTGCGCCGACGAGCGGGCCGTTCTGATCGGCGCGGCGCGCGATCACAAACGCATCGGCGAAGGCGACACCGGGCCGAATACCGGCGGCATGGGAGCGATTTCACCCCCGCCGGGTTTTGGCCGCCGCGAGCAGGAAGAGGCGCTGGACATCATGGTGCGCCCCATGCTGCGCGAAATGGTCCGTCGCGGCACGCCCTTCCGGGGCATCATTTTCGCGGGGCTGATGCTGACCGAAGACGGTCCGAAACTCATCGAATACAATGTCCGTTTCGGAGACCCCGAAGCGCAGGCCCTCCTGATCCGCCTTAAATCCGACCTGCTCCCGGTTTTCGCCGCCCTGGCGGATGGACGTCTCAATGACGCGAACATCGTCTTCTCCGAAGACGCCTCGATTTCCGTCGTCATGGCCGCGCGTGGCTATCCCGGCAAGCCGGTTTCGGGCGGCGTGATTTCAGGAATAGACCGCGCGGAGGCCGTTCCGGGGGTGCGCGTCTTTCAGGCCGGAACCGCCGAGACGGATGGCCGCCTCGTGGCGGCTGGCGGTCGGGTCCTGACCGTCTGCGCTATGGCTCCAAGCCCCGAGGAAGCCCGCGAACGCGCCTATCAGGGCGTTGCGGCCATCCGCTGGACCGACGCCCTCTGGCGCCGGGATATCGGATTGTAAGGCGGCGGGAATCTTCGCGCCGCCCCGCTTCAGCCGAACAGGACGTGCTCGGCTTCGAGCACGACCTCGGCGAGAACGCCATCCTGAAAAGGCGACACTAGGCCCGCATCCTTCAGGAGCGCCGTGAACGGCTTGCTGCCGCCAGCGGCGCATAGCTCCTTGTAGATCGCCATCGTTCCCGGCGCGTCCGCGCGGCTGCGCAGCCAGAGCTGCATGGCGCATGTCAGGGCCAGCGTATAATCGATATAATAGAACGGCGAGCGATAGACATGCATCTGCGCCTGCCAGCGGCAGCCATTGGCGGGATAGGAGAGATCCCCCCAGTCGCGCCAGGGCATATAACGCCGCTCCAGTCGCTGCCATGTCGCGTGACGCTCCTGCGGCGTCATGTCGGGACGCGCGTAAACCTCGTGCTGGAAATGATCGACGCATGCGCCGTAAGGCAGGAAGGACAGGCTGTCGATCAGGTGCATCCGACGATAACGATCGCCGCCGCCATCTTCGACCAGGCGGTCGATCTGCGGCCAGGTCAGGAATTCCAGACCCATGGAATGGATCTCGGCGGCCTCCATGGTCGGCCACAGGGCGTCCATCGGGGACAGATCGCGGCTCTTCCAGTTCTGGAACGCATGTCCCATTTCATGGGTAAAGACGCCGATATCCCCATGCGTTCCGTTGAAATTCGCGAAAATGTAAGGCATCCCGATGGTCGGAAACGAGGTGCAGAATCCCCCTCCCGCCTTGCTCTCGCGGTTCTTCAGATCCAGATAGTTCTCGCCGACCATCTGCGCGAAGAAACGCCCCATTTCGCCCTCGGGATCGAGCGCGTCGAACATGTCCTGCCCACGCCGGATGAGCAGATCGTAATCACCGGCCGGAGCTGGATTGCCCGCCGGGTCGATCAGCGCCTCATCCCACGCCATCGCCTTGCCCCAGCCCATTTCAAGCGCGCGATGAGACAGAAGGGACTGCACGAGGGGCGTGACGCGCAGCGCGATCCGATCGCGGAAAGAGGCGACCTCGGCCGGGCCGTAATCGGTGCGGCGCATGCGACGATAGCCAAGCGGCGTGTAAGTCGAAAAACCGAGCGTCTTCGCCATGCCCGTCCGCAATTTGACCAGTCGATCGAAAAGGTCGTCGAGTTTCGGACCGTGCTTCTCGAAAAAGGCCCAGCGCGCCTTCTCGGCGGCATGTCGGACCTCACGGTCGAGGGATTGCTGGTAAGGCGCGAGCCCCGACAGATTCAGTTCGCCGCCGTCGAAAGGAATTTTGGCGGAGGCCAGAAGGGCTGTGTATTCCGCGCTCAGGCGGGCTTCTTCTTCCAGGTCTTTCACGATCCTCGGGTCGAAGGTCGTGATGTCCGCATCCCAGAGTTGCGCGATATACGGCCCCACCACGGCTTCGAGCTTGGAGCGCTCGGCGAGAAGGCGACGCTTCAGCGCGACCTCATGCTCCGTCGCCACCGGAGACAACGTATCCGCATGATCGCGCTCGGCGACGACGGCCTCGTCCGCCGTATTGCGTGAAAACTGGAGATGGACCAGGGCCGCCCAGGAATCGAAACGACGACGCACGTCGTCGAACGCGTCCAGCGCCCCCGTGTGGTCGCCCTGATCCAGCAAGGCGTTGATCGTGGCATAATCTCCGGCCAGGCTTTCCCGGGTCGGACGCGGAAATTTCAGATCTTCAAATGGCGGAATGGCATCGTGCTTCATAAAATGATGGTCGCATCGGGGCGGCCCCGCTGTCCAGCCGTACCGAGGGAAAGCGACCGTCTCTCAGCAGAATTTTAAGAGCCTGCCACCGCGCGTGATCAGTCCAGCGACGCCACGAAGCGCGCCATGCGGCGGCAGGCTTCCGCGAGCTGGTCGTCGGACGCCGCGACGGAAAGGCGTATATGGGGGCTCATGCCGAAGGCCGCGCCCGGCACGGCGGCGACATGCGCTTCTTCGAGCAGCGCCTCGGCGAACGCCACGTCACTGTCGATGACGCGACCACCGGGCGTGCGTTTGCCGATCAGGGCCGCAAAGCCCGGATAGGCATAAAAGGCGCCATCAGGCATCGCGCAGGTCACGCCCGGCATGTCACGCAGCGCGGCGACGACGCGATCGCGTCGGGCCTGATAGGTCTGACGCATGCTGACCACCCGTTCGAACGGGCTTTGCAAGGCCGCGACCGAACCCGCCTGGGCAAGCGTGCACACACCCGACGTCGCATTGCTCTGGATGTTCGTCATGGCCTGGATGAGAGAGAGCGGACCGCCCGCGAACCCGACCCGCCAGCCGGTCATGGCATAGGCTTTCGCCATGCCGTTCACGGTCAGGATACGATCTCCGAGATCCGGCGCGATGGCAGCGAGCGAAACATGCTTTCGGTCGTCGAAAGTCAGATGTTCGTAGATCTCGTCGGCCATCACCCAGAGCTGGGGATGGTCCCTGAGAACCTGCGCGACGGCCTCGAGATCGGCGCGCTCCATGATCGCGCCGCTCGGATTGTTCGGAAAGTTCAGGACGAGCCAGCGCGTCCTGGGCGTGATCGCCGCCCGCAACGCGTCGGCGCGCAGACGAAACCCGTCATCCTCGCGGCAGATGACCGGAACCGATACGCCCCCCATCATCTGCGCGATGATGGGATAGCTCACCCAGTAGGGCGCCGGAACGATGACTTCGTCACCGGGATCGATCGTGGCCATGAAGGCGTCGAAAATAATCTGCTTGCCGCCATTGGCGACGAGAATCTGCTCCGGCAGGAAATCCAGCCCGTTCTGTGTGCGGAACTTCTCGACGATGGCCGCCCGGAGCGCTGGCTGTCCGGCGATCGGCGGATAACGCGTGTCACCGGCCCGACCTGCTGCCGCGGCGGCTTCGACCGCTTCGGACGGCGAAGGAAAATCCGGCTCGCCGAGCGCCAGCGAAATGATGTCCGCCCCTTCCGCGCGCAACGCGCGAGCGCGCTGCGCCATGGCGATCGTGGCGGGTTGCGGCAGCCCGTTGAGGCGCATCGCGACATGGGCCGTCATGACAATTTCCCCTTGTTTACGTCAGTGACGCGCAGAAACGCTGGATGCGCGTGCATGCCTCGATCAGGCTCGCCGTATCCGTCGCATAGGAAATGCGGAAGAAGCCCGGCATCAGAAAAGCGCTCCCATGCACCGCCGCCACACCCGTTTCCTCGAGCAGCGCCGTCACGAACGCTTCATCGCTGTCGATCACCCGGCCGGACGCCGTGGTCTTGCCCATCAGGGCCTCGATGGAAGGAAACACATAGAATGCGCCCTCGGGCCGCGCACAGGTCAGACCCGCTGCCTGGTTGAGCATGCCGAAGACCAGATCGCGCCGCTCCTGATAGACCTTCACCATCTCGCCGATGAAGTCCTGCGGACCGGAAACGGCTTCGAGAGCCGCCGCCTGCGCGATGGAGCAGGGATTGCTCGTGCTCTGCCCCTGCAACTTGATCAGCGCCTTTGTCAGTTCGACCGGCGCCGCCGAGAAGCCGATACGCCAGCCTGTCATGGCATACGCCTTTGACACGCCGTTCATGGTCACTGTCCGGTCCCGGAGCTTCGGCTCCACCTGAACGACCGTCGACGAGACGAAACCGTCGTAAACCAGCTTGGCATAGATATCGTCCGTCAGAATCCAGATGCGCGGGTGCTCGAGAAGCACGTCGCACAGAGCGCGGAGTTCGTCGTGACTGTAAGCAGATCCGGTCGGATTGCATGGCGAGTTCAGGACGATCCACTTCGTCCGCGGCGTGATGGCCGCACGCAGTTCCTCGCCGGTCATCTTGAAACCTTTGGAAGGCTGCGTCGGCACCACCACGGGTTTGCCATCAGCCAACTCGACGATATCGGGATAGGAGACCCAGGCCGGAGCCGGGATGATGACCTCGTCACCGGCGGCGAGAGTCGAGAGGAAGACGTTGAAAATGACCTGCTTGCCGCCAGTCGAGACCGTGATCTCTTCCGCGCGGTAATCCGTGCCGAAATCGGCGTTCAGACGCGCAGCAACCGCTGAGCGTAGCGCGGGTGTACCCGCGACATCGGTGTATTTGGTCTGGCCCGCCTCGATCGCGCGGATCGCGGCATCCCTGACATTCCGGGGCGTGTCGAAATCGGGCTCGCCAGCCGAAAGGCTGATGATATCGCGGCCTTCCGCCTTGAGCGCGCGCGCTTTCTGCGTAATCGCAATCGTCTGGCTGGGAGAAATACGATTGAGGCGATCAGCGATGAGAGACATGGCTCGATATCCGGAGAAAAGGCCGCGCGGGATTTACGCCGCGCGAACCCTACCCCCGTTTCGCGGCGGACAAAATCTCCCGCCGCGATTTTTCCTCTCTCGGAAGACGGGAAGCTTCAGGCGGCCTTCTTCTTTTTGCAGCACTTCATGAACTGACAGGCCACGCCCGCCACGGTGACGATGGCCAGAACTTTCTTCAACGGACCGCGAAGACCCTTGGGCCCGAAAGCCGCCAGCGTCGCCAGACCAACCATCATCACGTCACGGGCGACAGGGGACTCAACGGGGCAGGCCTCGGCCAGACGGTTCTTCGCCTTCCCGGCTTCGGCGGCCA
Organism: Brytella acorum; assembly: GCF_029309905.1. GTDB lineage: Bacteria > Pseudomonadota > Alphaproteobacteria > Acetobacterales > Acetobacteraceae > Brytella > Brytella acorum. The sequence continues at coordinate 324,530 of NZ_JARBJP010000001.1, read as the reverse complement.
CGTCCTTCTTCTTCTTGCAACCGAACATCGTGTTTTCTCCTTGGTTTTTGTTATCCGCGAGGGGCGGTTCATAACACTTAACGAATGCGTCAGCATTGCGGTTGCGCATTCAGGTTGGACGACCGTCCCGCAGCAGTTCCAGATCCTTCCGGCGCTTGTCGCCATCCGGCAGTTTGGGATCGAGCGCGAGCGCATGATCGAGCGCGTTGACGGCCGCCGCGTAGTCATGTCGCCCGCGCTCGACTTCCGCCAGGAGTTCCCATGCCTTCACATCGTCGGGATCCGCCTGCAAGGCCACGGCGAGATCGGAAATGGCACCGTCGAAGTCACCGGCCGCATTACGGACATGCGCGCGCTCGCGGCGAATGATCGCCTTGTCGGGCTGAAGGACGAGCGCATCGCTGATGGCCTGCTGGGCGAGCCGGAAATCCAGAGTTTCAAGCCCTTTATTGGCATGCTTGATCAGAAGAAGGACGGCAGGATCCAGCCCCTTCTGACGCAGGGTCTCGGCCCTCGCTTCAAGGGAGCGCGCTTCCCCACCGCTTTTCGCCTCGCGCAGGGCCTTGACCGCCTCTTTCAGGGGATCAGGTTTGGGAGCCCTGACGTCCGGTTTGACCGCGGCATGATCCGTTGAAGCCGGGGACGCCGCTCCCGCGCCGCCCGGAACGGTCTGATGGCCGATCTCCGCTTTCGGGACCGGGGCCGCCGCGAGCTGCAACAGGGCGGCAAAAAGGCAAAAGGCCGCACTGCATGAGAGCAGACGCGGCCTTTTCCTAACCTTCAGATGACGAATCGGGCCAGCAGGTCCCAATGCGACGACCCAGCCGGACAATCAGCCCTGACGGGCCTTCATGCGCGGGTTCTTCTTGTTGATGATGTAAACGCGGCCGCGACGGCGGACGACGCGGCAGTCCTTGTCACGAACCTTCGCGGACTTCAGGCTGTTACGGATCTTCATGTGCTTCGCTTTCCAGAGCAGGCTGACGCCGCGATAAAAACCGGACGGGCCGATGAGCCCGCAGATGACGCAGGGCATTACAAAGGCGCAGGGCGAGAGTCAACCATTCATCCGGCCCCGTGGCACAAATCGGTTACGAAAAGCCTTGCCGGATACGCTTTCAACCCCGTAGGCAGAGGCCGACAACGACGATAGACTAAGCACCATGTCCCGCTCTGCCCTTGCCCTCCTTCCCGTCTGCATGGCCCTCCTCCTTCCCTTGGCGGCTCATGCCGAAGACGACACGGCCAGCCGCGCGCCGCCGGCGGTGCTCAACCGTTATCTCCAGGTTCTCCAGACAGATCCCGATAGCGCAAGCGATGCCTGCGTCGCCCAGCTCAAGGAGCTGCATAAAACGCAGGACATCGTGGCGACAGCGGAAGCTGGCGGCAAGGAAGAACAGACGGCCGTCGCCAAGGACGTACTCGAATCCGACTACGATGATGCCAACGAGGTCTGCGGGACCGACGCCCGCACGCTCTGTCGCACCAAAGGCAACACGCTCGCCAAACTGCCGGCACTATGTCAGACCCTCGCGCCGCCACGCGATCCCAACGCCCCGGAAGACGAATAGTCTTCCAAAGCCCGGGGCCTTCAGGAATGGCCCGCTCTGGCTTCGGCCCAGATGGCGAAGGCCTGAACCACGGCAACCTCTTCGAGCCTTTTGAAACGGCCTGACGAGCCGCCATGTCCCGCATCCATGTTGATGCGGCACAGGAACGGGCCGCCCTTCGCTTCGAGACGCAGCCGCGCGATCCATTTAGCGGGTTCCCAATATGTAACGCGCGGATCGGAAAGGCCGCCCATCGCCAGGACCGGCGGATAGGTCCGGTCGGCGATATTGTCGTATGGGGAATAGCTCGCGATCAGGTCATACGCCTCGGCATCCGTAATGGGATTTCCCCATTCCGGCCATTCGGGCGGCGTGAGCGGCAGCGTCACGTCGGACATCGTGTTGAGCATGTCCACGAAAGGCACCTGAGCCACGATGCCCGCGAACAGTTCCGGCGCCATATTCACAATCGCGCCCATGAGCAGCCCCCCGGCGGAGCCGCCATGCGCCACGATATGACCGCCTGTCGCATAGCCTTCCGTCATCAGGTGACGCGCGCAGGCGATGTAGTCGGTAAAGGTGTTGGGCTTCTTGCGGCCACGACCGTCCAGAAACCAGTTCCATCCTTTCTCGGAGCCGCCCCGGACATGGGCGATCGCGTAAATCCAGCCCCGATCGACCAGGGAGAAAACGGTCGTGGAAAACCCTGCCTCCATCGGAATGCCGTAGGAGCCGTAGCCATAGAGAAACAGCGGTGCGGTACCGTCGATCGGCGTGTCCTTGCGCCGCAGGATCGTAACGGGGATGCTTTCGCCGTCGGTCGCCGGTGCGAAGACGCGCCGTACTTCGTAAAGAGCGGGGTCATGTCCGGACGGCACTTCACGCACCTTGCGCAATTCACGCGCCCCGGTCGTCAGATCGTAATCGTACCAGTGGGCGGGCGTCGTCGGAGATTCGTAAATATAGCGCAGGATTGTGCCTGAATATTCGAGAATCCCGACCAGGGTGAGGTCAAATGCCGGTTCATCGACAACGATCGCCCGCGCCTGAGCCCGCACGTCGCCTTCGACGCCCCATGGCACGATCCGGATGGCGACATTGCCGTCATGCCGCTCCGCCCAGACGAGATCGCGTTCCGAGACGCTGACTCCGAGCAGAAAACGTCCCGCTTCGTGAGGAACGAAGGCCCGCCAGTTCTGGCGCGCCGTTTGCGTATCGGGCGTCCACATGAGCTGGAAGTCGATCGCCCCGTCAGCGTTCGTCAGGACGATAAATCGATCATTCCAGTGTGTGAGGCTGTAACGCTCCCCGCGCACCAGAGGAGACGCCACCACGGGCGGTGCCGTCGGGTCGGCAGCGGGGATCAGCAGCGTCTCGTTCGTATCATGGTCACCGCGCTCGATCAGGATCCATGCCCTCGACGCGCTGACGCTGATCGAAAGGAAGAAACCAGCGTCGATCTCGTCAAAAACCAGCATGTCCTCACCACCGCGGATCGGACGACGATAGATTCGCGAGGGCCGCCCATGATCATCCCGATAGATCCAGAACAGCCACTGACTGTCGGGCGAGATGGCGAAACTTCCCGTCGTGCTCTCGACGGCCGGTCCGCAGAGAGCGCCCGTCACGAGATCCTTGACCTGGATCCGGTAGACTTCAGAGCCCTGCACGTCTTCAGCATAGGCGTACAACGCATGGTCATCGGAATGCGCGGCATTTCCCAGCGCATAATAGGCATGCGCTTTGGCCTCAGCGTCCACGTCGAGAAGAACCTGCTCCTCGCCGCCGTTTCGGGGGCGACGGGCATGAACGGGATACTGGGCTCCGTCGGCATAACGCGCATAATACGCCCACGCGCCATCCGGAACCGGCACGGATTCCTCGACCGGAGGCACGCGACCGATCATTTCGGCCAACAGTGCCGTCCGCAGAGGCTCGACATCCGCGAGAACGGCTTCCGCATAAGCGTTCTCGGCGCGCAGATGGTCGGCGATATCCGCACGCAACACGGAGGGATCACGCAGGACCTTCTGCCAGTCCTCGTCTTTCATCCATGCGAACGGATCGACACGCACGCGTCCCAGTTGATCGATGGTGCGAGGTTCGCGTCGGGGGCTGGGAGGTAACATGCGTATCCGTTCAGAAATCTGGGGTCCGGGGTTCCGATGGATTCTTGTGCCGCAGATCGGCATAGGGCTCAACAACGCCGCTCGACGGCACGAAAGATCAGTCGTGAAGAAACCGATGGCGCTCTTGGGTGTTATTCCAACACTGCCCGCGTCACAGGGCAGAAAGCCACAAGATTTCATCCGAAAATCTCAAGTGGTTCGATACCTTGCCGATAAAAACAAGTGAGTAATCATGAACTATCGTCACTTCGCGCTTACTGCCGCAGCTCTCGCCACGACTGGGATCCTTGCCTCGCAGGGCGCCACCGCACAGACGGTCGCCGTTCCCTCGACCACCGCGCCAGCCCAATCCGCGGTTCCCGCCGGGACGACGATTCCGCCCGTGCCTGGCTACAATCACGGCGCGCAGGCCATCGCGAATGTCGATCCGGCCCAGACGACCGCGACCGCGGGTGCGCTCGGAAAGGACGCTCTGCCCTCCGTTGATTCCGCCAGCGCGGGCAATGTCGGTGGCATCCTGTACTACTGCATCAAGAGCAGGGCACTCTATGGAACGACACCGCGCACGGTCGCGCGCACGCTTTCCAAGCGGCCCGATGTCCGCAACGACCAGTATTACGCGCTCGGCGGCAAGGGTCTGCTTCAGACCAATACGAGCGCACCGTTCGATATCAAAACGCTTGATCTCTCGAAGCGCACGAAGGTCTGCAACGACCTCGTCAAGCGCGGCCAGTCTCTGATCGGAGGCTGAGCATCGGTCCGGGAAAGCGCACCCTCGGGCACGTTTCCTATACGACGATGCCGTGTCTTCATGAGAGCATGAAGACACGCTCACGACGGGCTCCATAGCCGTAAAACCCCGCAGGGCCAGGCCCTGCGGGGTTTCGCCCGTTTGGAAACGTAATCAGACTTGCCGTTTTCCGTCGTCGGGAAGCGCAAGAATGAGGGTCAGACCCTCGGCATTGGCCAGAACAGCCGCTTTCTCCTGACGGGACAGGGAGCGCCGCGCGGATGCGAGATCCGTCGCTTCACGCAGTTTCACCAGTCCCACGAGAAGATTCGGATCGATCGCGCTGCCGACGGTCCGTGCGGGAGGAAGCGCCGCACGGTGCGCTTCGCGTAGAGAATGATCGTGACGCAGTGCATAAAATGCCTCGTCCATCGCCGGATCGACGCATTCTTCCCGACGCGTGCGCGCCAACTCATTGGCCGATACGATCCGCAGGATCGGCGGCGGTATCGTTTCCTCGACGATCGTCAGAAGCCCCAGATGACGCAGCCACAGGCCAGCATCCCGGCTCGCCGTCAATGCCGCAAGTGGGATGGCGAGAAGCAGACCGAGAAGAACCGGTGTCATCCACAGGAAAAGCGAGAACGAAACCAGCCAGGCCGCCGTTGCGAGCAGGACGCCGATCAGTGTGTAAATCCAGTACCCGCGCGCCACCTGCCTGAGATCAACGCGTCCATCGTCACGGTTCTGCGCATTCCAGCCGGAATCCCGCCCCATCAGGATCGAAAGAACGCCGGACGTCTGAATCAACATGGCGATCGGCGCGATCAGACCGCCGATGATTGTTTCCAGCACGATCGAGGTCGCGAGACGCAGCACCCCGCCACTGCCTTTGAGAGCCGCTCGATCGAACAGCATCGCAATGAAAGCAAAAAATTTCGGTGCCAACAGGATGCCCATCGTGCCGATGAACACGAATTTGGCCTGAATCGGATCGACCTGCGGCCAGTGAGGATACAGCGACTTCGTGCTGCCGAAATATTCCGGACGCGCAAAGCGCGCCTGCAGGGAAATCAGAATGCCGAACAGCAGGAACAGAAGCCATAACGGCGACGTGATGTAGGAGCCGATGCCCATCAGCATGTGCAGACGACTGACCCACGCCATGCCCTTCGTCAGAAGCAGCTTGTAATGCTGGAGATTACCCTGACACCAGCGCCGGTCGCGAATGGCGACATCGGTGAGGGACGGCGGGCTTTCTTCATACGAGCCGAAAAGTCCCGGCACCATGTGAATGGCCCAGCCGCCCCGCCGCATAAGGGCGGCTTCCACGAAATCATGACTCAGGATGTGACCGCCGAAAGGCTTGCGTCCCGGCAGATGCGGCAACCCCGCCTGTTCGGCGAAAGCCCGTGTGCGGATGACGGCGTTGTGCCCCCAATAATTTCCCTCCGAACCGTGCCACCAGGCGATACCATGGGCGATCAGCGGCCCGTAGACACGTCCGGCAAACTGTTGCATTCGCGCGAAAAGCGTGCGTCCGCCGACAATCACGGGCAGTGTCTGGATCAGGCCGACTCCCTCGTTGCGCTCCATCGCGTCGACAGCGCGAACGATCAGAGCGCCATCCATGACGCTATCGGCATCGAGCGTCAGCATCTGCTGATAAGCGCCGCCATGCGCGCGAACCCACTCGCCGAGATTCCCCGCCTTGCGATCGACGTTCTTGGCGCGACGACGATAGAAGACCCTTCCCTTCCCGCTGACCGCTTCGCGAAATGAAAGGTAAGCCCGCTCTTCCTGAACCCAGACATCGGGATCGGTCGTATCGGACAGAAGGAAGAAGTCGAAAGCCGCGATCTGTCCTGTGGCGATCAGGCTGTCATAGATGGATTTCAGGCCGACGAGGACGCGCTCCGGGTCTTCATTGTAGGTCGGCATCAGGACCGCCGTGCGGGCACGCAGGATGGGCAGAGCCCCCTCGCGCTGAATACCGAGCCCCAGTCCGCCCCGACATAGAACCGACACGAAACCGGCCACAGCCGACGTGAACGACAGGGAAATCCACGCCGCCAGGATCACGAAGAAACCGAGCACGATGACGCCCAGCGCCGAGACGCCCATACTGTTGAGCACGAGATTCATCTCATACGCGCCAAACAGCGTCAGCGCGATCGCGCCGCCGAAGACGAGAAGACGTCTCAGCCACAGCGCTGGGGGCCTCGTGGCGGGCGCACCGTCACGGCCATAGGTTTCGGGGGCTTTATGAAGATCCTGCACCGGCATCACCAGAGGCGAAAGCGGCGGCAGGAAATCATTCGGTGTCGGCATCGGGGCGCTCAGGGAGTCCAATGATACATCCACTGTTCGGAAACGGGAGCCTTGTCATCGGCAAGCTGGCATTGCAGTTCGGCCAGCTTCGCGTCCCCGGGATAAAATTCGAACGTGGTACGCCAGCCCTTGATATTCGGGTTGGGCTCCACCACCACGTTGCGGATCGTTCCTACCGAGCTGCGCGGGATCAGGTGGAACTGCGCGTTCGGCGGTAAATTCTCGAAGGGCTTGCCGTCGAAATCGATCACGAACATACGCGCATCGGGATGATCCGTGACGCTGCCGACCCGCGTGGCGGAGACGCGTGCCAGATCCGTGGGCCACGGCGTGTCCCAGCCCCAGTACATCCGATAGGTGAAGTCGTATTCGTGGTTCTTCTCCATCGGTTTTGTAGGCCGCCAGAAGGAGACGATGTTGTCATTCACTTCGTTGGGTGTCGGAATTTCCACCAGATCGACCGCGCCGCTGCCCCAGTCCCCGATCGGTTCGATCCACAGGGAGGGACGCTTCTCATAGGTCAGCGCCAGATCCTGGAAATCGGCAAACGAGCGTTTGCGCTGCATCAGACCGAAACCGTGAGGATTCGTATCGCCAAACGCCGAGAACTGGAGTTCCACGGGGTTGGCGAGCGGGCGATAAAGCTGTCCGCCCGTACCCGTCCAGACCTGAAGAGCCTCGCTGTCATGGGCCGCCGGGCGCCAGTCGTCCACGCGATTGCGATCGTTGGTGTCGAAATAGAACATGCCCGTCAGAGCTGCGACGCCGCCCTCGGTGATATCGACGCGTGGAAAGAAGGAGGACTGAACGTCAAAGACGGTCGTCACGCCGGGCCGGATCGTAAATCGGAACGCGGCGGTGACGGACTTGCTGTCCATCAGTGCGTGAATCACGACCGAATCGACGCCCGCCTTCGGCTTTTCGAGCCAGAACTCACGGAACGTGGCGAATTCCTCGCCTTTCGAATTTCCCGTGCCATTGGCGAAACCACGTGCTGAAAGACCGTAGAACTGGCCTTTCGCGACGGCGCGGAAATAGGAGGCCCCGAGGAACACGGCACATTCCTCGAACACCCCGGCAGAATTCAGAGGATTGCGCAGACGCAGTCCGGCAAAGCCGAGATCGTCCGTCACTCTCAGCATCGGATCTTCATAAGTGAACATGTCCGGGTCATAGACAATGCGGCTGGACTTGCCGTCGATGACCTCGTTCATGAAAATCTGCGGCTTGTAGAGATAGCCCCGGGGGAAAAATTCGACGTCGAAGTTCAGATTTTCGCCGTGCCACAAGGCCCGCTCAGGGCGGAAGGCGATCCCACGAAACTGATCGAAATTCAGGTCATGGATGGCCGATGGGAGACGCTCGGATGGCGGGTTGTAATCGCTTTTCGCCAGCTTCTGCGCGATCTGCTTGACCGTCGTGTCATCAAACGGCGTCGGCGTATTCGGCGCGGGTGCCGCCGCGCGTGCTCCACGCCCGACAGCCCCAACGAGCGAAAGTCCAGCTCCAGTCTTTACGAAATCACGACGCCGCACAACTCACTCCTTTGATCACGACGGCCCGGTTGGGCACACCGCACGTTTTTTTGCAATTCGTAACCATATATCGAGACGAAACAAAACACACAGAAAGTCCTGCGCCCGGAATACGGCACGAGTTCGACAGACACACCAAAGTGACATGTCAAACCATTTCATTTTGACCTGTCTTTGACGACGACGCCAAGAAGGCATCCCGCACGCTCAAGATCCTCACTCAGAAGTCCGATGACAAAACTAAGTTCCGGTATGCTTTCGTGCCCCAGGCGCGAAAGCAATGCCGCAAGATCATCTTTCGAAGCCGCGCTCTCTTTTTTCTTCATGTTGTGACGCGCACGCGCCTCACAGGCGTCGGCGAGTTCATCATAAGCGCTTTTGAGGCCCTCACAGGCTTCAGCCAGTCCTCCGCGCATCACATCCGTTCCAGCATCCCCCATCCGGGCCGCCAGCAGCGTGTCTCCCATCAGACGCCGCATCAGAGGCGGAAGCGCGATCAGAATCGTACGACGCTCATCGAGTTTTCCGAAACGTTCCTGTCGGGCCTCGATCACATGTGAGTTGAGGTCGTTGAGCAGAGACACGCAACGTTCCCCTTTCTCCTCGAGTTTTGCCCAGTGATCCCGTTCCGCCAGCGCGGCGCCGAGAAGATCGCCCAGTTCCCGAAAAAGCTGGGCGGCCTGCAGAAATGCTTTGCGGCACGCACTTTCATGCAGGACCAGTCGCGACACGACGACCGAAATGACCGTTCCAAGAAAAATCGCGAGGAGACGATCCTTGAGCGGTCCGAACGGACTGCCCGAAACCGGCAGGAGTGTCACGATCATCAATGTGATCGCCGAAAAGCGCAGCGCGGGCTTTACCGCCGCGAGAAAGGTGAGCGGCGCCAGCGCGAGCCAGAAAGGCGGCCAGTAACAATCGCTCAGAATGCGCGCCAGAATGACCGCCGTCCCGGCCACGGCGCCGATCAGGGTTCCTGTGATCTGGTCGCGCGCGGTCGAAACGGTATCGGTAATGCGCGCCTGCGTGACGATCAGAGCCGTGATGAGCGCCCAGATCGTCTCCGGCAGCCCCAGAAGATTGCCGACGATCCACGCACCGCTGACGGCGATGAGCGTGCGCAACGTCTGTCGCCACGGTCCGGCCGACCGCAGCGCCACTCTCCAGCCTCCCAATCCCACCGATCAGTTGCCGTCGAGCGGCAGCGGCACCCAGCGCAGCCCGTCTCCGTCTTGTAGCAAAAGCAGGACGGAGTGCTTTTTCTGTTGGCGCGCGCGCGTGATTTCCCTGGAGAAGGCCTCAGGCGAGTCGACTTCCACCTGCTGCACTTCGGTCACGAGGTTGCCGACCTCGATACCGCGCTCCGCCGCGGGACCATCCGCCTTCACGTCCGCGACCACGACGCCACGCTGGGAATCCGACAACTTGTATTTGGTGCGGACATCATCGTCGATCGCACCGATCGTCAGGCCGAGATCAGCGAGCGCGATGGTTTTGGCCCCCTTCGTCGCCCTGGCAGCGGCGGGCGGCATATCCGGGGCTTCCGGAGAGGGCTTGAGCAGCACGTCAAGATTGACGGACGCGCCTTTGCGCCAGACGCTGAAATGCGCCTTCGTGCCGGGTGCCAGCTCCGCCACAAGGCGCGGCAGCGAACGTCCGTCAACTGGACTACCGTTCAACTGCAGGATCACGTCGCCGGTTTTGAACCCCGAGATCTCGGCCGGTCCCTTGGCCTCGACATTGGCGACGAGTGCGCCGTGCGAGGTCTTCAGACCCAGACTGTCCGCAATATCGTGGGTCACGTCCTGCACGCGAATCCCCATCCAGCCGCGCTGGACATGTCCCACCTTGCGAAGCTGGTCGATGATTCCGCGCGCGTCGTTCGAAGGGATGGAGAAGCCGATACCAATCGAGCCACCGGACGGGCTGTAGATGGCCGTATTGATGCCCACGACCTCGCCCTTGAGGTTGAACAGCGGGCCGCCGGAGTTACCACGATTGATTGGAGCGTCCGTCTGAATGAAATCGTCGTAAGCGCCGCGATCGATACTGCGGCCCCGTGACGACACGATACCCGCCGTCACGGTTCCGGCCAGACCGAAGGGATTGCCGATGGCCAGCACCCAGTCGCCCACGCGCGCCTTGTCACTGTCGCCAAATGCGACCGTTGGCAGCGGATGCGGCGGATCGACCTTGATCACGGCGAGATCCGTCCGGCTGTCGCGACCGATGATGTGAGCCTTCAGGACCGTATCGTCCTGCAGGGTGACGGAGACCTGATCGGCATCCTTCACCACATGGTTGTTAGTCACGATGTAGCCGTCCGGCGATACGATGAAGCCGGACCCCAGTGCCTGCATCTTCCGGGGCGGTTCGTCGGGAGACGGTTTGCGGTTCATGAAGTCGTGAAAGAACTTCTCCATCGGCGAACCGGGCGGAAACTCGGGAACCGCCGGAGAATCATCACCTTCGCCGTCCTCGTCCTCGTCGTCCTGACCCGGCTTGAGGGTCGCGGAGATCGAGACGTTCACCACGGCCGGCAGCAGTCGCTCCGCCAGATCGGCGAAGCTGTCAGGGACAGGATGCCCGCTGGCAGACACTGGAACCCCGGACACTGGAACTCCGGGCGCTGAAGTCACAGGCACTGGAGCCACAGGCGCCGGCGGGGCGGAGGGCCTTGCCTGAGCATGGGCACGATTCATGACGGAAGAGCCGCCAAAGAACGGAAGAAACGCGGTCAGGACGGTGCCACCGAGGAGGACGGCAGGAAGAAAGCGGAGTCGCATGAGCCGCACGCTATCCCAGATGATGGCATGTCGTCACCACCATCTGGCGGGGACGACCGTCTCTTCCGCTTGAGGAAAGCTCAAAATCCGGTCTGCACCGAGAAATAAACACCCGTCTGGTCGCGAAAAGTCGCAATCGTGCCGAGCGAAACATAAGCCGCCGTTATGTTGAGATGCTTGTTGACGAAATAACTGGCGTAAACATCGAACCAGTTGCTTTCCGGTGTAAAATTCTGGTTGCGCGGCTTGGTCCGATATTCCACTCCCACAACCAGACCCGGAAGAAACGAGGGCAGATAGCCCAGAGAACCCTCGAACTGCGGATAATAATTGTTGTTACGGTCTCCGCCGAAGCCCAGAATACCCCACTCGTTACCTTTGGTCAGGCGCATCGTCGTGTCGATCAGAAGTCCCAGCTTGGGAAAAAGCTTCGTCGCGGCAATATAGACATCCGCCCCGTCCGTGCTTTTCGAACCCACTTCATGGATGACCTTGGAATCCCCGTCATGCTTGTACATGGCCCCCACGGAAACCTGGGGGATCAACGTCTTGTCCAGCAAGTGTCCGAAAAGCCGGACCTTGATGCCGCCCGTATCGAGGTCGAACTGATAGCCCCGACCAATTCCAAGCTTCGCACCGGTACCACGCGTCTGAAAGAAATTATGCGAATAGGAAATTTCCACACGATCATAGAAACCCATGAGCGCGCCGACATTTTGGTCCCAGTAATTCGTGACGTTGACGTAGCTGTAATGGAAGGCCATCCCGACGCCCTTGTCACTTCCATAACCGCCGATCGTCGCCCAGCTTGCGATACCGCCGCCGCTCGACCCTTCCAGCGAACTCAGCCCACTCGTGCCGAGCGTCCTCTGCCCGTCGAAAAGACGTGAAAGAGAGAAATCATTTTCCGACTGTCCGGTCGCGGGAGCCTCGCCATCCGTAACGGCGGGACCGAGATTGACCTGTGCGGTTGCAGGCGTGTTCGACGCCGCCACGGCGCGCATTGGGAATAAATAGAGCGCAGAAACAGCAGTGACGAGAAAACATCTTAAACTCCCCGAAGATGTCGGGAAATCAAAACGATATTTTTGACGACCCGCGCTCGAACTTATGGAAGTCAATTCAGGAAGAGTAAGCATTTATTGCCTCCGTCCGGCAGCAACACTATTCTTCTGCCCTGAACGCGGGCTATATTATCACGTTTACTACCGCCATCTTCTTCTAACACTGAAGAAGTTCATTTCTTCATTAAAGTTTGGATCGCAATTTCAAATATACGAGATTAGGGGAACCGATCCCTCTTTTCAGTATGCGGGCGCGTCTGAACCATCAGGTCCGTTCGTTATGGACATCAAGAGTTTTCAAGCGCTTTCCGTCGTGCCTCGGCCCGCGTTTCGCCAGCCATGAGAGCCGCTTCCCGCCGATGCCTGTCCAGCCACCAGGCCATCATGAAAACCGCCAGAAGACCCGTCACGTTCACGACCACCTGCACCCACCAACCGTCTCCCGCGCTATTCATGAAAAGACGGGCAAAAAGATCCAGAACCGTGCCGAGACTGAAGACTTCGAGCGAATGACGTCCAAGCAGGGCAAAAGCCTGCCCGATTTTCGTTTCCGACACCCTGATAGCCGTCACAGACGACTGCACGACGAAGAGGATGGCCATGGCTTCCGTCCAGCGCGGAAACGCGAGGATGGATTTATCGGCTGAAGGCGGGGTGATCGGCGTCAGATCAGGAAGCCCCCACTGGGCATAAGGGAAACGTTCGAAGGCGCCGAAAATCAGAAGCCCCACGCATGTCCATCGCAGCCAGCGCGGAATCGGCAGGTTGCCGTCGTTCCTGCCCGCGACCCATGCGGAAAGCATGCCGAGCACGAAAATGAACTGCCATGCCAACGGATCGAAATACCAGCCATCGGGGTCCAGCCAGTTCGGGAAATTGATGGATGGATTGAAATTGGCCACCACCCACAACACGAAACTCACGCCCAGCAGCAGCCAGGGCGAACGCGACCACAGCCAGACCATCAGCGGAATGCTGAAAAGCAGTACGATATAAAGCGGTAGAATATTCAGATTGTTGGGTAGCGCCTCTAATGTGAGCACATGCCAGACCCATCCCGAACCATGAGCCAGCTCCGGCTCCAGGAAATCGACGGGCACGGGGTCATAATGGCGCCAGCGCCGAATCGTGAGAATCGAGACGAACAGCATGATCATCTGGAATAGATAAAGGCGCCAGCAGCGCCTCAGGATCCGCTCCACAGTGTAAAGCCATCCGCCCTCCGGCGGCCCGCGCAGAATGCGGCGGCCATAGGCGAGCCACGACGCATAGCCCGCCAGAAGTACGAAGATTTCGGCGGCATCCGCAAAGCCGAAATTACGCATCGTGAAACGATTGAGCACGTCCTGCGGGGCATGGTCACACAGCATCATCAGCAGCGCGAGGCCGCGGAGGGCGTCAACACGATGGTCGCGGCGCTTTCGCGGAGTGGCGGCATTATGGCCCTGTGGCGCGCCCTGACCCATCAGTTCTTCCCCTGCATGCTGGTATGACCCGGTCCGTGATTCACGCCACCCCGGTCCCGATGGTCACGATCCTGTCAATCTCTCCACGGGACTGCGTTCATACGCAACGATGACGTCGGGTTCCACTCCCTGCGCGCGGCTACGCGTGATAGACTGCGGATTGCCACCCCAGTCCAGGCCGCTCGGTCCGGACCAGATCGTCCGAGCTATCCCGCCTGGACCATCCTGCCTAGACCATCCTGTTTGACGAAAGCCGCACCTCCGTCCCCCCGGCATAATCGAAGGACCGTCATGACTTCTTCCAACATTCCCGAAAACGGCCCTGAAAACGGAGCAGATTCAGGACGTATCCTTGAGACGCTGCGCCTCGTGAAGGATGAAAGCGGCGCTTCCAATGTTCTGTCCTTCGCTTCCCTCGAAGGCGTCGCGGTGCATGACGGGCATGCTCATATCTCATTGTCGACATCGCGCGCCGACGTCGAGAAACTCGAACCCCTCCGTCCCAGGGCCGAAGCCGCGATCGCTCAGTTACCGGGGATCGACAAGGCGACCATCATCCTGACCGCTCATCGTGCGCCGGGCCAGCCGCCGATCGGAGGCGGCCATCGCCCCTTCCGACTGGATGCCCCCGCCAACAATCCCGGCACGCCGGAAGCGCGCCCGGGTGGGAAGCTACTGCCGCAGGTGCGCGCCATCATCGCCGTCGCGTCCGGCAAAGGCGGTGTCGGAAAGTCGACTACCGCCGTCAACGTCGCGGCCGGTCTTGCCCGGCTTGGGCTGCGCACCGGTATGCTCGATGCCGATATTTACGGCCCGTCTCTGCCTCGCATGCTGGGACAGCACGCCAAACCGTTCGTGGAGAACGGAAAACTTATCCCCATCGAGGCATGGGGCATGCATGCCATGTCCATCGGCTTCCTGGTCGACGAGCGTCAGGCGATGATCTGGCGGGGTCCGATGGTCATGGGAGCGATCGGGCAGTTTCTCGGAGACGTGGCGTGGCCGGATCTGGACGTTCTGGTCATCGACATGCCGCCTGGCACGGGAGACGCGCAATTGACCATCGCCCAGAAACTTAGCCTGCGCGGCGCCATCATTGTTTCGACGCCGCAGGATATCGCGCTTCTGGACGCACGACGTGGCCTCGCGATGTTCGAAAAGATGCACGTGCCCGTCCTCGGCATCGTCGAGAACATGTCCTATTTCTGCTGTCCAAACTGCGATCATCGCACGGAGCTCTTCGGTCATGGCGGCGCGCGTCAGGAAGCCGAAGCGGCCGGTGTGCCGTTCCTTGGCGAGATTCCCCTGCTCGCCAACATACGCGCCAGTGGCGACGCGGGCGCGCCCGTGATTCTCTCGGAACCCGAAAGCGAGGCCGCCCGGGCCTACACGGCGGTCGCTCGCGCGGTCGCGGATTCGCTGCGTCTGGGACCCGCTGCATGAAAAGAACATCAGCACCCATACTCGTAATCACCGTCAGCCTCCTGCTGTCCGGCTGCGCGACCCCAAAACAAGTCGTTCATCATGGCTACGCAGCCGATGGTTACGGCGTGATCGACAATTCACCCCATCTGCCGCCCCCACCGCACCTGATGCAGCCCGCGCAGACGGCAACGCCGACCACGCCGTCGAAATAAGCGTGCGACACTTTCGTCGGTGAGTGGCTGACTTTCAAAATCGGCGGTCATGCTCCTGCCATGGGAGGTAGGGCGGCTTTACGGAAGTGCTTTCTCGAAGGAACAGCCTACACACTTTTTTAACTCGTCCAGACCTTACACTGGCTGAAACTGCACATATCGAAGAGTCGCTTCGTAAATCCTGCCATGGCTTCGAGCCTTCGATGAGGAGTTGATTTCGATGCCGGACGTCAGGGAGAACTGGAAGGTTTCGAGTTCTCATAAGTCGCACGCACCTCTCCTGCACAACGCACAGCCTCTTTCGTCGTCGCTGAAGATTTTCGTTCCCCTGACAGGTGCGCTTTGCTGCGTGGGACTTTTCGGCGCGACAGTCGGCCTCATGCAGGATCCCGAATCGGGTCAGTCCGCCATGGCGGCCTCGGAGCAGACATCCATGGCGCAGGCCATAAGCGTCGCACACGATGACTCCGTTCAAGGATTTGATTTTTACTGGTTGAACAACAGGACAGCCATTGAAAAACATGCGATCCCCAGCGCCATGCTGACGGGCGACGGCGAAACCATTCGCGGCCCCTGGCCCGAATCGCGAGTGCTTCTGCGCCCGAGCGGAGCAAGCCACGCCTGGATCGCCAGCTGGACCGGCATTCCGCTCGATGCGTGTCCTGCCTTCGCCGATGGCCTAGATGCTGATCATGTGAACATCAACGGCTTCAACCTCAATGCCTCCCGTCAGAATGTGGCCACGCAGATTGCGACATTATGTCAGCAGGCCCCCGTCGACAGCGGCTCTTCGATTGAACTCACCTATATTGGCGACGAAAACGGCCCTGCGGAGAACGCTGAATAAGGCTGCCCCCCCCATGATCCGCGTGGGAGAAGGGCACAGACCTGTCACGCATTTCCATAGCAAGCCCCGATTGACGACGATCAAAACAAGCGCCAAAAGAAAGCCGTCGCGGCGACAGATCGAGCGTTCTTCGGAAAGCGCTTGATGTTATGAAAGCAGCCTGATCGACAAATGGCGGAAAAACGCCTTATGCCGGGTTAGCACAGTGGTAGTGCAGCGGTTTTGTAAACCGAAGGTCGGGGGTTCAAATCCCTCACCCGGCACCAGCATTCCTGCTATGCGCGTTGTCCATATCTGCAAAAGCGCAGAAAGAAGGCGCCAGGGAACTGTTCCAGTGACGTAGGCACGTTCGTGGTCAGCTATGACTGTGACTCGCACGCACCGATTTCCAGGGTGACGGTAAGATCAGCTTTTACAGAAGTTGCTTACGCACTCAAAAGCCGAGACAGGCACCTGCAAGGAATAATGCGGCCACACTCAGATAGAGTGCGTGTTCCATTGGCAGTTCGTGACGCATGGCGTGACCTCCGTTTCGGCAAAGATTTACGTCGAAATGTGTCTGCAATGCGCCACAAAAGCAGCCATTACGAGATTTATGCGAGGTTTTTCGGAAAAGACCGCGAAAATATTCAATTTAAATAAGTCACCACAATGACTGTCTATGATACTTTATAAACGGCGTTATGATCTTTCCATACGCAAGCATGATGGCAATAAAACTCGCCTTCTGGATTGATCAACCTGACAAAATACGTCGTATTCTTGTCGTAACGGTATCAGTTTCGAAAATGCCGCTGTCCCGTGACGAACGCAACCGGATCAATGCCCATGGTGTTAACCTGACTCACAACGGATGAACGATTCGTCCACAATGTTGCCCACGATGCTCTCCACGGAATCTGTGGGTAACCCTGATAAGCTGAGAGGTCGCATTGACCCACCACCCTGTTCCGTCGACCCGACTGCCCCCCTCCGACGCCCTGGAGACCGAACGTGTCGAATTGCGGAACAGACTGCTGGAACGCCTTCCCGACGCCATGCAACGCCCCCTGACGTGGCTTCTCGTGCCGCGTCACCGATGGGTTCGCATTCCGGCCGGTCTTCTTCTCATTCTCGGTGGATGCCTGAGTTTCCTGCCGGTCCTGGGCTTATGGATGCTGCCTCTGGGCATCCTGCTGCTGGCGGAGGATATTCCTCCGCTCCGACGTGCAAGCCACCGCATGCTGCAATGGATCCAACGCAAGCATCCGGCCTGGATGGGGCCTCCCCATAAGGAGCCTGTGCAAAAGACTTGAGCGCTTTGACGCTCTAACGGGACGGCAACGGCCAGAACACCTCGATGCCGATGGAAATCAGAACCAGCACGACGGCAGTCGTCACGAACAATGTCATTGATGGTGTGCGATGGGCGGCCGGTTTTTCGTCCGGCGCCCGATCAGGGGTAACTTGCGGGCTCCCCTGCCTCATGATCCGGTCAAGGTCGGTCACGGGGCCGGCGTCGGCGCTCTCAAAGCCGCCTGCATCTCGTCCCATTCACGCCGACTGAGCCCCGATTCAGGCTGTGTCACGGCTTCTCCCGCCAGTTGACGCTGTAAAACCCGGATCATCCCCGCTGAGAAAGTGAAGGCCCCCAGACGATATTCCTCGAAAGCCGCGCAGGTCACGGGCACCCAGGCCCGGAGCACGTCCAGAATCGCTTCCGCATACACGCGGATCTCATATTGCGCGTGAGGATCGGCACGGAGACTGACGAAGTGCAGCAGGTTGTGCAGGTCAATCTTCCAATACCACTGGGTGTAGGTATTCAGCGTGAGATTCATGCGCGCCAGCTCACGCGCCAGACCATATTGGTCCGGATCGAGCAGCCGTTCGTATGCATCGTAGCACTGGGTCGCATCACGGCGCAGCAGCGCGAGCACCTCGGCAGCCTTGTCGGGCGACAGCACTTCGGCACGTCCCTGACGATTGGACTGGCTCTGGGCCGAGATCTGCTCGGGCGTGGGCAGATAGAATTCGCGGTCCAGGATGGAATAGCGCGCCGAATATTCATTCACATTCGCCATGCGATGACGGATCCACTGTCGCGCCACGAAAACCGGCAGTTTGACGTGAAACTTGATTTCGCACATCTCGAACGGCGTCGAATGACGATGACGCATGAGATAGCGGATCAGACCTGTGTCTTCAGACACTTTCTTGGTTCCACGCCCATACGACACGCGCGCCGCCTGCACGACCGCGCCGTCATCTCCCATGTAATCGACCACGCGGATAAACCCGTGATCCAGCCGTTCGATCGGCGTAAAAAGAAGGGCCTCGAGCGCGGGCACGGTCGGGCGGCTCGTGGTCGTGGGAGAACGGCGTGAAGCCTCGATCTCGGCGCGTTGTTCGTCTGTCAGGGGCATAAGGCGCGATTAGCACGCAGAGCGCGGTTTGCCCAGTCGACCTTTGCCCGGCTGAGCCTCGCTTATCCCGGCCTTGCATGGCGATGCCACCGCCCCTATATCAGAGTCGCCGTCGTGCTCACGCACTTGGCTATGGCGATAAACGGCTCGTGGAATAATCGTTGTGGACCCGGGGGCAGTGCCCGGCGTCTCCACCATAATACTCTCCTACCCGGCAACGGCGGAGACGATGGGGACGAAACAGGATCGACACGCGTGGTAAAGACCAGTCTTTTGCCCGGCATTGTACCGCCGTCATCGGGCTAAACTCAGAAGTGCCAACGATAACACGAAGGTGCTCGCTGTCGCTGCATAAGCGATAAGCGCGGTTCGGGAGGGCACCGGGCAACAGAAGCCCTCCCACTTTCCCCAGACTTGCCTTGACGTGCGATCTGTCGCATCCCTGCCCTCAGATATCTGATTTGGTGGACGTATCCCTATGAGCGACGATCACGACGGTGGTTTCGAAGGCGACCTGCCCGAAAGCCTGCTGCCCTATGACGAATGGGTGGAAGATGCCTACCGCGAAGTGATGCTCCGCGCCCTTGAACATGCCGCGCTCGAGGGCATGCCGGGCGACCACCACTTCTATCTGACGTTTCAGACCGACTATCCCGGTGTAAGAATTCCAGATCGACTTCGGGCCCAGTACCCTCACGAAATGACCATCGTGCTACAGCATCAGTTCTGGGATCTCACGGTCGACCGCCGTCTCAACGAGGTATCCGTCGGGCTGTCATTCGGTGGGATCGGGAGTACGCTCGTCATTCCGTTCGCGGCCATCACGGCTTTCGCGGACCCTCATGTCCGCATGGCCTTGCGCTTCAGCGTCGCGGTTTCCGATGCCGCTGAAGAGATCCCGCCGCCCGCCGAGACCGGTATCACTGCGGACGAACCTGAGAAGGAAGCACCGCAGCAGGACGCTCAGGTGGTGAGTCTTGACGCGTTCCGTCGCCGCCCTCCGCAGGATGAACGCAACTGACGAAGGATTCCGCCGTCAGAACGTCGTAGTGCCGCGCCCGTGACCGACGAGAAACGACCGCATCCGGCTTCATCCGACCTCGTACGCTGGTTCATCCTGGTCCTGTGTTCCGCTGCCGCCGCTTTTCTCCTTGCGAAGCTGCACTTTACCGCGGGGCTGCTCGTCGCCCCCCTGGTCCTCGCGGCTTATATGGCCGTCCGGGGGTGGCAAACCCGCGTCCATAACAGCCTCTTCGCTGGCGCCCAGGCCACGATCGGGCTGCTCATGGCGCAGTCGCTGACACTGCCGGTTCTACATGAAATCACGCTGCGCTGGCCGATTTATCTTCTGAGCGTTTTTGCGGTCATCGCGCTGAGCTTCTCATTGGGCTGGATTTTGATGCGTCTGCGCATCATGCCCGGCAGCACCGCGCTATGGGGTTCGTCTCCGGGCGCGGCCAGCGCCATGACACTTCTCTCGTCAGCTTTTGGCGCGGACACACGTCTCGTCGCCTTCATGCTCTATCTGCGGGTCGTTCTGGTGGTGATCGGCACCTCGGTCGTCGCCCGTTTCGCACTGCATCCGGCGCATTTTCATCCGTTGGGAGGCATGCCCGAGCGACTGCCCCACGCCGACGCTCTCGTCGTCCCCGTCGTGCTGGCCATCACGCTTGCCGCGTCGTTCATAAACTTCCCCGCAGCGGCGATGCTGCTTGGCCTCGCCTCCGGCATTCTGGCCCATATGTTGACATCCGCCGCGCTGGCGCCGTCAATCTGGCTTCTGGCTCCGGCCTACTTCGTCGTGGGCTGGGTCATAGGCCTGCGCTTTACGATGGATGTCGTCCACCATGCCGCGCGAGCGTTGCCCGCGGTCCTGTGCTCGAGCCTCATCCTGATCGGCGCATGCGCTGCCCTGGCCATACCGGTCGCACGTATCGCCCATACCGACTGGCTGAGCGCCTATCTCGCGACCAGTCCCGGTGGCGCCGACTCGCTGGCCATAATCGCGGCCTCCAGCCCGGTCGATATGGCCTTCGTCATGACCATGCAGATCGCCCGTTTTATCATTCTTCTCGCGGTCGGGCCGACCCTTGCGACATGGCTGGCCCATCGGGCACGGCATTTGGATCGCCCATGACAGAGGCCGCACCCCGCGCGCCAGACACGGGCGGCCAGACACGGGCGGCCAGACACGGGCGGCACGACAACCCTTACCCAATGGTCAAAACCACCCGACATCCTGTAACCTGACAACTCCCGATCTGGAGGCACGACCCCGCATGCGCTTTACCGTTGACCGGCTCGACCATATCGTCCTGACCGTCCGCGACCGTTCGATTTCAGCGTCATGGTACCAGCGCGTCCTGGGCATGGATATCGAGGAATACGGCCGCAACAATCGTGTGGCCCTCAGCTTCGGCGGCCAGAAAATCAATCTTCGCCCGATCGAGTCCGAGGGTTGGACGACAGCAAGAGATGCGGGTCCCGGCGGCAGCGATCTGTGCTTCACGACCGCCATCGACAGCGAAAACATACTGCGGCATCTCGAGAAATGCGGCGTGATCGTGATCGAAGGCCCCGTCGTGCGTATCGGAGCGCTCGGCCCCATGACCTCCGTTTACGTCAACGATCCCGACGGCAATCTGATCGAAATCGCATCTTACAAGAGTTGACCGCGCAAAAGTTTGTTGCGGTCACGGGATTGTGCGCGTGCCATCGCAACTAATAACGCGGGAGACATATTTTTTTTACATAGCTTTGCTAGATAAAGGGAAATTCACTCGACCCATCCGAAACGAACAGGAATCGGAACGGGCAACAGGACCAAGGCGGGATACTGAATGCCAGCTCTCCGGCTGACCAGGAGCAGGTTTGCACTTGCACTTCTCACGGGAACAACAAGCCTTGCTCTCGCTACGCACCACGCTCACGCCGACGAATATACCGATCTTCTCGACATTCTGCGCCTGAAGGGCAGCCTCACAAAATCCGAATACGACGGGCTGATGACCAAGCACACGCGCCACATGCGTGCCGATGCGTCCGCCGCACGTCATGCTTCCCCGGAACCCGAGGAACGGGAGGCACGCGCGCAGACCGCTTCGGGCAGCAACACGCACAGTCATCATGTGCTCCGTAGCGCCAGCCACAGGACGGAGCTGGCAGGCAATGACAGTGACGCCGCCCTGTTCCAGGCCCAGGACGCCGCACGTCGCGCCGAGGCCAGCGCCGACGCGGCCCAGCAGGCGCTGGCCAGCGCACGGGCGGAGTATCACAGCCCCAGCATCGTACGGGTCAGCGATTACGTGCCCGGCAAGGGCATCACCTTCCATGCGGGCCAGATCGACCTGAATTTTTCGGGCTTCGTCAACGGCTTCTACACATTCAACAATCCTGGCGGCGGCACGCCCGTGGCCGGCGGCGTCGCCAACGGCGCTTCGGGCTTCGACAGTTCGGCCGTGCGTAACGGCCTGCTGCCCGCGGGCATGCTCATCAAGGTTTCCACCACGCAGGAAGGCTGGGATATGTCGGCCAATTTCGGCCTCTATCCCGGCATCAACAACAACAAACCCGGCGCCTTCAACGCCAATTCGGGCGGCAGCGCGGTGGGTCTTGGAACGGCGGGCCTCGACGTTCGTCAGGTTTTCGCGACGTTCGGGCGCAAGGATGTCGGCACTTTCAAGGTCGGTCGCGACCTCGCCCTTTTCGGTGGCGACGCCATCCTCAACGATGCGACTCTGCTCAGCGTCGGCTCGACGGGCAGCAACACCGCGCCTGCCAATACATCGCTTGGCCGCATCGGCGTGGGTTACGTCTATGCCGACTGGATTCCCCAGATTTCCTACATGTCTCCGAAATGGAAGGGACTCCAGGGAACGATCGGCATCTTCGAGCCGCTGGACGAGTTCAACTTCGCAGGCGGTGGCTATTCCGCTGGCAATACGCAGCACAGCTCGCCCATGGTGCAAGGCAAGGTCACTTATGATTTCAACATTGGTGACGTGACCGCACGGATCTGGTCGAGCTTCCTGGTCCAGCATCAGCAGGCGCTGTTGGGAGCCGGGATCAATCCGAGCGCCAAGCGCGGACAGACGGCGGCGGCCGCCGATATCGGCACGAAAGTCACCTACGGGCCGCTTGAAGGCGTCGCCTATTATTATTACGGCAACGGCCTCGGCACGACGGGCCTGTTCTTCGACGGCATCGCCGCCAATGGACGCAAGCGCGATTCGGAAGGCTATTACGTCCAGATGGCCTACAAGATCCTGCCCAAACTCAAGCTCGTGGGCAGCTACGGGCAGAGCAACCTGTATCAGGCCCCCGGAGAGATCACGCCACTGCTCGTGCGTCGTAACGAGTCCGAAGTCGGCGCGGCCTATTACAACCTGACGGACTGGCTGACCCTCATGGCCGAATATGCGCACACGACCTCGCTCGCGCATGGCCCGGACCACAACAAGGACAACACCATCTCGGTGGGTGCCGCGATTTTCTTCTAAAAAAAAGGCCGGTTCTTGAAAGAACCGGCCTTCGCCGCTTCACCAGTTCTTGCTGATGAGCCAGAACTCTTCCGACGTCAGCGTCACCAGGCCGCCGCCGGGCTGCGTCGTTTCCGCGGCCGCCGTGGCCAGCGCCTCGATGCGTTCGATCATGATGACCTTGCGCACATGCGCTTCTGATTCTTCCTTGACCTGCGCGAGCACCGAAAGCGCTGATTTGGCAGCCTTGGCGATGCGCGCGGCATCGAGAGCGGCATAAGACATTCTTCTTCCTTCCCGGTTTTCCTGGATGTCCGTTGCTCCTTACATGGCAACGGACAACCCGATATGCGAGGGGTTCAGCACGGATCACGGTTCTTTTCGTCGGCCGCCTGTAGCCGCGCCTTGGAAAACACGCTGCCCCACATTGATCCGCTGCGATCTTGGGGGTGGAAAAACCCGCCTGTTCTGGCCTAGAACTCGGGCCTCCCATGACTGACACTCCCGACCTGACCCTCTCGGCGTTCGATTTCGATCTGCCGCACGCCAATATCGCGCTCGAACCGGCCCGCCCGCGTGAAAGCGCACGCCTGCTACATGTCCGGCCCGATGGAGCACTGTCGGAAGGCCGGGTCCGCGACCTGCCATTGCTCTTACGCGCGGGCGACCTGCTGATCGCCAATGATACCGCCGTCATCCGCGCCCAGCTCTCCGCGCGCCGTGGAGAGGCGAAGATCGGCATCACGCTCGACCGCATCCTGCCTGACGGCTCGTGGCACGCGCTCGCCCGCAACGCCCGCAAGCTGCATGAGAGTGACATCCTCATTTTCGGCGAGGACAAAGTCACGGCGCAGGTCCTTCGCAACGAAGGCGACGGCGCGATCCAGATCCGCTTTTCAGCCGAAGGCGGCGATTTCGACGCTTTCCTGCAACGCGTCGGAGCACTTGCCCTGCCGCCCTATATCGACCGCCCGTTCGGCCCGACGGCGCAGGATGATGTCGATTATCGCACCATCTTTTCACGTCACAAGGGTGCGGTCGCAGCCCCTACCGCCGGACTTCATTTCACGCCCGATCTGCTCGCGGCACTGGACGCCGCCGGAATTCAGCGTCGGACTTTGACGCTGCATGTCGGTGCGGGGACGTTCCTTCCCGTGCGCGACGATATCAAGACCCACAAGATGCACGCTGAATGGGGCCGTATCGACCAGGAAACCGCCGACGCCATCAACGAAACCCGCGCCCGAGGCGGCCGGATCGTCGCGGTCGGAACCACAAGCCTGCGTCTGCTCGAAAGCGCAGCCGACGCGCATGGCGTCGTGCATCCATGGTCGGGCGAGACGGATATCTTCATTCGCCCCGGCTATCGCTTCCGCGCGGTCGATGCCCTGATGACGAATTTTCACCTCCCGCGCTCGACCCTGTTCATGCTGGTCAGTGCCTTTTCCGGAACCGACACGATGCGCGCCGCCTACGCCCATGCCATAGCGAACGGCTTTCGCTTTTATTCCTATGGGGATGCCTGCCTGCTGGAGCGCGCGTCATGACGAACGCCGCGACCGAAATGCGCTGGGTGTCCGAAGCGACATGCGGCAACGCGCGTGCGGGCCATCTCCACACCGCGCACGGAACCGTGCCGACACCGACTTTCATGCCGGTCGGCACGGCCGGGACGGTCAAGGCCATGACCATGGACGCCGTGCGCTCGACAGGGGCCGGCATCGTTCTGGGCAATACCTATCATCTCATGCTGCGGCCCGGCGCCGAGCGCGTGCGTCGCATGGGCGGGCTTCACAGGATGATGGACTGGCCCGGCCCGATCCTGACGGATTCGGGCGGGTTTCAGGTCATGTCGCTCGGCGCGTTGCGCAAGCTCGACCAGGACGGCGTCACGTTCAATTCCCATATCGATGGCAGCAAGCATCGCCTGACGCCCGAAATCAGCACCGACATCCAGAACGCGCTCGACGCCACCATCACCATGTGTTTCGACGAGTGCCCGGCCCTGCCCGCCACGCCGGAGCGGATCGAGCAGTCCATGGCGCTCTCGATGCGCTGGGCCGCGCGCTCGCGCGAGGCGTTCGTGCCACGCCCCGGCTATGGCCAGTTCGGCATCGTCCAGGGCGGCACGGAACGCGAACTCCGCGAACGCTCCGTCAAGGCGCTGACCGGGATCGGCTTCGAGGGCTACGCCATCGGGGGGCTTGCGGTCGGGGAAGGCCAGGAACTCATGTTCGCGACGCTCGACTACACGACGCCGCTCCTGCCCCGGACCCATGCGCGCTACCTCATGGGCGTCGGCACCCCCGCCGATCTGCTGGGCGCGGTCGAGCGCGGCGTGGACATGTTCGACTGCGTCATGCCGACCCGCGCGGGGCGCACCGCGCGCGCCTATACCGAGCGCGGCACGCTGAATATGCGCAACGCCCGTCACGCCGACGATCTGCGTCCCATAAGCCCGGATTGCGACTGCCTCGCCTGCGCGCGCCACAGCCGCGCCTATCTGCACCATCTGTTCCGGGCCAACGAAATTCTCGGCCCGATGCTGCTGACATGGCATAACATCGCCTATTACCAGCGCCTCATGCGCACGATCCGCGCCGCCATCGTGACGGGAACCCTCCCCGATGTCGCGGCACAACTCCGCGCCGACTGGGCGGCGGGCGACTGGAGCGAGGACGAAATGCCCCAGCCTGAAATGCCCCAGCCTGCAATCCCTCCTGTGCCGTGAGTCGCCAACCGAAACCCAGCGTGGAAGTGCGGATCGCCGAGCATGCGCGTCATCTGGGCTTCGACGCCGTGGGTTTCTGCCGCGCGGAGCTGTCGGACGACGACAAGGCCCGGCTGCGCGAATTCGTCGATCAGGGCTGGCACGGCACGATGGGCTGGATGAAGGAGCGGCTCGACCAGCGCAGCGATCCGCAAGCCCTCTGGCCGGACGTTCGCAGCGTCATTTCGCTCGGTCTGTCCTACGCCCCGGACAGCGATCCGCTCGCAACGCTGCAACAGCCGGATCGCGGCAATATCTCGGTCTATGCGCGCAACCGCGACTATCACGACATCATCAAGGGCATGCTCAAGCATCTCGCCCAGTTCGTCGTCAAACAGGGTGACGGGGTGGAAGTGAAGGTCTTCGTCGATACCGCCCCGGTCGCGGAAAAGCCTCTGGCCGAAGCCGCTCAACTCGGCTGGCAGGGCAAGCATACCAATCTCGTCTCGCGGGCCGACGGATCATGGCTCCTGCTCGGCGAAATCTACACGACGCTGGATCTCGCGCCTTCCGAACCACGGGCGGGTTCATGCGGGTCATGCACGCGCTGCCTTACCGCCTGCCCGACCAACGCCTTCCCGCGCCCCTACCGGCTCGACGCGCGACGCTGCATCTCCTACCTCACCATTGAGCACGCCGGGCCTATCCCGCACGAATTCCGGCCGCTGATGGGCAATCACATCTATGGCTGCGACGACTGCCTGGCCGTCTGTCCGTGGAACCGTTTCGCCCAGGCCGGACGACAGGCCAAACTCGCGGCGCGTCCCGAACTGGTCGCGCCCCGTCTGGATGAACTCGCGCGGCTGGACGATGCCTCCTTTCGGGCGCTGTTCTCCGGCTCACCCATCAAGCGGATCGGACGCAACCGCTTCGTGCGCAATGTCCTGATCGCCATCGGCAATAGCGGTACGCCAGCGCTGCGCGACGTGGCGGCGAACCTCACATCCGATCAGGACGCCGTCGTGGCCGAAGCCGCGCAATGGGCAGTGGAACAGTATCCATGAGCGACCTCGTCAAACGCAGCGTTTCACTTTCCGGACATCGCACGAGCATCGCGCTGGAGCCGGAATTCTGGAACGTGCTTCTCGGCATGGCCGGGACGGGCTCGCTGGCCGCCGTGATCGCGGATATCGACGCGAGACGCACACCGGAGAGACCGCTCGCGTCGGCGTTGCGCGTGGCCGCCCTGAATTTCATGCGCGCTCAATCCGCCGAAGACCGTCATTCCGTCGCTTCGCCGATCTTGCCGACCCGGATCTCGCGCGAATAATCGGGGCCGGGCTCCGCGCCCTCGGGACGCACGATCCGGCTCTCGCGCTTCAGCGTAGCGAAACTCTCGTTCTGGTCGAGAAGCCCGAGATCATACGCCAGACGCGCGGTATGCCCGCTCAGCAGCACGCGCCAGTCGAAGCGGTAGCGCAGGCGCGCCCCGGCGCGCGCGAGAATGCCGGTCGTGCAGTTATCCGTCAGCGTGTTGTACCACTGCGCCCGGTGCGCCAGATCATGGATCTCGTTGACATAGCTGACGAACAGCTTCCGGCGCACCTCCGGCGACACCCTCACGTGATAAAGATAGACGCGCTCCTTTCGCACGTCCGTACGCACACCGATCAGGTCGCGCTCGTCGGCCACGACATAAAACAGTTCGTAATGGTGAAAGAACCCCGCGATCGTTGAGTAAACGAATCTCTTCTGCCGTCGCGTTTCGATCGAGATGGCCAGATGCCGACCGTTTCGGAACGAAAAACTCAGGAAGACGTGTGCGATCGTCTCTCCTGCCCAATAGGAGGTGACGAGATCGAGACCGTCGAGTTGGTCGAGATCATAATCCGCGTCGTAATAATGCGGCGTGTAATCCTTTACCGTCCGATAGCGGATATCGCGCACGTTGCGGATATGCGCGACATGCCCCTCGAAAACCGCGTCGGCCGGCACGGCGTATTCGAGCGTCCAGTCCCGGTCGTTGCGCGGCGGGTCGGACAGATACCATCCCCAGAACCCTATGATCAGGACCGCCAGCATCGCCACGCGCGCGCGGAAACGGCGGACACCGAACGCGATGCCGAGCATCAACGACGGAAAGAGCACCGCCAGCACCACGCGCAGACCGGAAGGCATGATGGTCGAATACCAGAACGCGGCAGCCCCGAAACACGCCATCAGCATGAACGGGAGCGCCATTCCTTTCGTGCGGCGCGCGCGTCTCACGGTGACGACGTCGCAAGCGGCGTATAACGCCCGCCGATACGCACGATGCCACTTTTGCGCCGGTCGCCCCGCTCCACCGGATCAGCCGTCACCTGCGCGATCTGATCGAGCAGGATGCGCCTGACTTCAGCGATCGTGACGGGATTGGACTGCGTGGAATGACCGGAATGCCGCACGACGAGCTCGGACCGGACATCGGGAATATGCGCGCTTTCATACGTCACCACCCCGTCATCCGCGCGGTTCAGCGGCCCGTCGCCAAGAACCGGAATGATCGAATGGGCCTGCACATCCGGCACCATGGGCGTTGCCGCAAGCGCGCGAATGAACGCGCTGCGCGGCGACATGCCGTACACGCTCCCCAGCCGCCAGGGACGCATATTGATCTTGGTCAGCGCCGCGTTGCCGGTCAGAACCTGCTGCACGACGTCGGTGACGCCGAGCGGGAATGTGACGAGCCGTCCGACCAGTTTCGAAATCGACAGGGCTGCGACATAGCTGCCGTGCTGCGGCGTCGCGATATAAACGACACTGCGTATCTGCGGCATCGGTGTGGGAAACAGCATCTCCGACAGGGTGCTGCGCGCATCCGGCGTCAGGTGGAGGCGATCGAGCGGCACGTGAACCATGCCGTTCCACAGACGGTCCCGCGGATCGATGACCAGCATCTTCGACAGCAACCCGCCCTGGCTGTGACCGACCAGCGTGATTCGCCCCAGGGCCGGATCGGCCTCGACACCGCCGAGATTGGCGATCGCCGTGCCTATGGATCGCCGCAGTTCGAGCGCTGAATAGGGGATGGGATTGCCGGTCGCGTAGGAAAAGAACCAGAACTCGTAATGCGCCCGGATATCGGGATCTTCGAGGAGCTCGTTGACCATGTCCGCCCAGCGCGCCGGGCTCGAGGCCGTCCCGTGCACGAAAATGACCGGCATGTGCCCGTCCTGATGGGGCTGCATGGCGGAAAGCTGCAATCCATGAACGGGCGTTTCGAAAAACTGCCCGTTGAGGAAACCGCGATACTCGCTCGACCATACATCCGTTTCGTTCAGCGTAATCGCGCGGGCCGCCGTTTGATCGTATTGAAGCGGCGTCTTGTCGTCGATTGGCGGATGGCCGTTCATGGGCGTCACCACAATCTGCCCTTCGATGTGATCGCTCAGAACCTGCCGTTGCGGATCAGAGATGTTCAGGAACAGATTGAAGGGTACCCGTTCATTGCGGGACAGTTCGAACGTGCCCTCTTCTTCGCGATCCATTTTCGGCAACGCCGCCAAGGGTTCTCCCAATCCCGGCGAGGAATAGACATTATTCATCCCATGGACCGACAATCGCGACGTCGGACGGAAATCCGTCAAGACATGTCCCTGCCAGGAAAGCTCTAATGGATTGGACGTAAGCGCCAGACTCCCGAAGGGTAAAATCCAGTGCTGTGAGCGCACGTCCACAGGCGATCCGAAGGCTTCCGTCAGGGCAAACATGTAGATATCGCAGGCCTGCCGGAAATGCGGATCATAAGCGCTGGGGCGCTGGGACGGATCGGAAAACGGCGCGAGAAACGCATAGGCGTAAAGCGCCGCGCTCATAAACATGCTGCGATCATGAGAACGACGCGCTTCGAGATAGCTGAGCTCGGCGAGCGCGAAGAGCTGGTTCTTGAGATCCGGTGTGTAGAACTGCTCCTGCGTGGCGACCCGCAGGCGCGCAATGGCGCTTCTGGGAGCCCGGCTCCACAAGCCCCGCAGATTCTGGCTTTCCAGCACGATGCGCGTGCTGTTGCTCAATCCTGATCCCGACAGGGCGCTGGCGCTGCGACTTTGATAGGCATCGATCAGGCTCATGCGCTCCAGCCAGACCGGATTGGTACAACCCGCCGTTGCGAGGGTCAGAAACCCCGCGCCCGTCACGCTGGCGGCACGATGAAAGAATTGGATCCAACCCTGCGTGCGTATGGCGCGTGTCACGCCGGGATCGGTCCTCTGCGCTCTGATCCGGGCCTGTACATCAGCGGTCTCATCTTCTGGATATGGCGCTTTCGCGCCTCCTGCCCTGCCACGTTCATTCCAAAGACGACAGTTGCAAGGAAAGAGGGGCGGAACGCAATGATCCCGCGCCATGCCATGCACGACGCGGGGTCATGAGCGTTCCCTATCCGGAATGCGCGCATTCCGGAACGGAGCGTCAGTTCTTAGCCTTGTCGACCAGCTTGCTCTTGGCGATCCAGGGCATCATGGCGCGCAGCTTCTCGCCGGTCTGCTCGATCGGGTGCGCGTCGTTGCGCGCGCGGATCGCCTTGAAGCCGACGCCGCCCGACTGGTTTTCGAGGATGAAGTTGCGCACGAAGGTGCCATCCTGAATGTCGGTCAGGACGCGCTTCATCTCGGCCTTGGTTTCCGGCGTGATGATCCGCGGACCGGTGACGTATTCGCCATATTCGGCGGTGTTCGAGATCGAGTAATTCATGTTGGCGATGCCGCCTTCGTAGATCAGGTCCACGATCAGCTTCATCTCGTGCAGGCACTCGAAATACGCCATTTCCGGCGCATATCCGGCCTCGACCAGCGTCTCGAACCCGGCGCGGATCAGTTCGACCAGGCCGCCGCAGAGAACGGCCTGTTCACCGAACAGATCGGTTTCGACCTCTTCCTTGAACGACGTCTCGATGATGCCCGCACGTCCGCCACCATTGGCCGAAGCGTAGGAAAGCGCGATTTCCAGCGCGCTGCCCGAGGCGTTCTGCGCAACCGCGACCAGAGACGGCACGCCGCCGCCCTTGAGATATTCGGAGCGCACCGTATGGCCCGGACCTTTCGGCGCGATCAGGAACACGTCGAGATCGGGACGCGCCTCGATGATGCGGAAATGGATCGCCAGACCATGGGCGAACGCCAGCGCAGCACCCTGTTTGAGGTTCTTCTCGAGATGCTCCTTGTAGAGCGCGCCCTGGCCCTCATCCGGCGTCAGGACCATGACGACATCGGCCCACTGCGCGGCTTCCGCGGGCGTCATGACCTTGAAACCGGCGTCCTGGGCCTTCTTGACGGCCGACGACTCCGGACGCAGGCCGATCACGATGTCGGTGAGGCCGCTATCCTTGAGATTGTTGGCATGGGCGTGACCCTGGCTGCCATAGCCGATGATCGCGACTTTCTTGCTCTTGATCAGGCCCAGATCGGCATCGCGATCGTAATAGACACGCATCAGAAAGACTCCTGGTTGGAATGAAAGGTCTCAAGGCCCCGCGCGATGGCGGCCACGCCGGTGCGGGAAACTTCGGCCAGACCGAGCGGACGCATGAGATCGACGAACGCGTCAATCTTCTCCGGCGCGCCGGTCATCTCGAAAACGAACGAGCCCGCTGTCGTATCGACGATCCGCGCCCGGAAGGCATCGGCGATGCGCATGCCTTCGGTACGGGCGTCGCCGGTGCTGATGACTTTCACCAGCGCCATTTCGCGGGCCACATAGGGGCCGCTCGCCGTAAGATCGGTCACGCCGTGAACCGGAATGATCCGCGCGAGCTGGGCCTTGATCTGTGCAATCACCATCGGCGTGCCGGACGTCACGATCGTGATGCGTGAAATTTTCTCCGACGGGTCCACCACCGACACCGTCAGGCTTTCGATGTTGTAGCCACGCCCGGAAAACAGGCCGACGACGCGCCCGAGCGCCCCGGCCTCGTTTTCGATGAGAACCGCGATGACCGCTGTTTGAATCACGTTCGACATCAGACCAGCGCCATTCCCTCTTGTGTCACCTTCGCCGCATTGGCCTCCGCATCCGGGCCAAGCAGCATTTCATTATGCGGCGCGCCCGAGGGGATCATCGGGTAGCAGTTCTCGTCCTGCGCCACGCAGATATCGGCGACGACCGGGCCGTCATGAGCCAGCATCCGCGCGATCACGTCGTCGAGTTCGCCCACACATGTCGCACGCATGCCGGTGCCGTGGAAGGCTTCGGCCAAGCGGACGAAATCAGGCAGCGCCTCGCTGTAGGACTGCGAATAGCGCGAACCATGCAGCAGCTCCTGCCACTGACGCACCATGCCCATATAGCGGTTATTCAGGATGAACAGCTTCACCGGCAGGCGATACTGCGCGATCGTGCCAAGCTCCTGGATGTTCATCAGCGTCGACGCCTCGCCCGCGATGTCGATCACCAGCGCATCCGGATGCGCGACCTGCGCGCCGACAGCGGCGGGAAGGCCGTAACCCATCGTCCCGAGACCGCCCGATGTCAGCCAGCGATTGGGCTTGTCGAACTGGAAATGCTGCGCTGCCCACATCTGATGCTGGCCGACCTCGGTGCTGACATAGGTGTCGCGACCGGTGCCGAGCGCCATCTCATACAGCCGACGGACGGCATATTGCGGCCGGATGATCGCATCGGGCTTCATGTCCTGCTGAAAGCCGAGGCTGTCGAGCGCGCGCCACGCGTCGATCTGCGCCCACCACTCGCCAAGATCCTGCCCGTCGTCATCCCACGCGGCCAGCAGCGCCCGGATGGTGCGTCCGACATCGCCCTGCAACGCGACATCCACCCGCACGATCTTGTTGATCTGCGACGGATCGATATCGGCATGGACCTTGAACGAGTTCGGCGAGAACGCATCCACCCGCCCCGTCACGCGATCGTCGAAACGCGATCCCAGGGCGATCAGCAGATCGCAGCCATGAGTCGCGAGATTGGCCTCATAGGTTCCGTGCATGCCCAGCATGCCGAGAAACTGGCGATCGGTCGTCGGAAACGCGCCCAGCCCCATCAGCGTCGAGGTCACGGGGAAATTCGTCCGGCGCGCGAGTTCCCGCAGCGCTTGAGAGGCTTCCGGGCCGGAATTGATGATGCCGCCCCCTGTATAGAAGAGCGGCCGCTTCGCACGCTTCATGGCCGCGACCGTCTGGCGGATCGCCTCACGGTCCGCATCCAGGCGCGGGCTGTACAGGCGGTGCAGGCGTCCGTTCCCCGGCTCAGGCAGGGGCGCGCGCGCCACGCTGACATCCTTGGGCAGATCGATCAGCACCGGACCGGGACGGCCGCCGCGCGCCACTTCAAACGCCTCACGCACGATCGGCGCGAGATCGGCCCCATGCTTGACGAGATAATTATGCTTCGTCGCGGGGCGCGTGATGCCGGTCGTATCGGCTTCCTGAAACGCGTCGTTGCCGATCAGGGCCGTCGGAACCTGACCTGAAATACAGACGACCGGGATCGAGTCCATCAACGCATCGACCAGCCCGGTCACGGCGTTGGTCGCCCCCGGCCCGCTCGTCACCAGAACGACGCCGACCTTGCCCGTGGAGCGGGCATAGGCCTCGGCAGCATGCACGGCAGCCTGTTCGTGACGCACGAGGATGTGGCGGATGGTGCCCTGCCTGAACAGCGCATCGTAAATCGGCAGGACGGCGCCGCCCGGATAGCCGAAAATGACCTCGACACCCTGCTCGACGAGAACGCGCAGGAGCACCTCCGCACCGTTGAGTGCGTCCGTGTTGCGAAATTCCTGCGACACCGCCGAGTTCATGGCCGTATGATCCCTATGCTTGTTGAGCGGGCGGGTTTAGGCCGTGGCTACGGCGGCGTCAACCGGTTTTGTATGAATATTACGCTTTCCTGCCATTCCCTTTTCGAAAGTTGCGCAGATAGGTCGAAACGTGCATTGAGCGCAAACGTATCGCCTTCTGCGGACAAGATATGGTGGTTGAACCACGTGGCCTGACGGCGCGTATACTGGCCTGTGTTGACGACGGCGCGCTCCAGCGCCTCCCCGATCGTCATCCGCCCGTCGAGATGCGCGATCAGTTCCGGCACGCCATGCGCGCGCATGGCCGGAAGTTCAGGCGACAACGCCCGTCGCCGCAAAGCCTCGACTTCCTCCAGCGCGCCCTGTTCGAGCATGGCATGAAAACGCGTGCGGATCGCTTCGCGCAGGGCCGGTCGCGGTGGCGACAGCCGCAATCCGAGAAACCGGCAGGGCGCGGGCGGCAATCCCGGTTGACACCGCCACCATGAAAGCCCGCGTCCGGTTCCGCGCCAGACCTCCCAGCCACGCGCGATGCGCTGGCCATCGGCGGGCTTCAGACGGATCGCGGTTTCGGGATCGACCGCCATCAGGCGCGCATGCAGGGCTTCCGGCCCGTCGCGCTCCAGCCGCTCACGGGCATCCTCGCGCGCCTCCGCGCCGGGATCGGGCACCTCGACCAGCCCTTCGATCAGGGCGCGCATATACATGCCCGTCCCGCCACACAGGATCGGCAGAGCCCCGCATCGCCACGCCTTTTCCATCGCCGCCAGCGCCTGCTCGCGCCACCAGGCCACGCTGCCCGCCATCGCGGCGTCCAGCACGCCATACAGAGCATGGGGTGCGATGTTTTCGTCTTCTCGTGTGGGACGCGCGGTCAGAACGCGCAGATCGCGATAGACCTGCATGGAATCAGCATTGATGACATGGCCGCCAAATCGTACAGCCAGTTCCAGCGCGAGAGCCGACTTGCCGGAACAAGTCGGTCCCGCCACAATCAAACCTATCGGGGTCGTCGCCATGGGCACTCCCTGCCACAACTGCCCATGTCTTTGCGAGCCACAATGAGTTTTCCCTACGCCCTCACTCTCGTCGCCGACCGTACAGCCACCACGCTGACGCATGAAGTCATCGACATCGCGTGCCACATGCTCAAGGGAGGCGCGCCCGTCGTGCTGTCGCCGGGCGAAGCCGTCGATATTCCCTGTCCCGGCCCTGTGCCGGGCGCTCCGACGGCCGCGACGCTGCGCACAATCTTCGCCCGTCACAAGGTCGACGCCCTGCTGGTCAAGACACGCGGTCGGCGCAAGGCCGTGCTCGTCGCGGACATGG
This sequence comes from Brytella acorum, assembly GCF_029309905.1. Lineage (GTDB taxonomy): Bacteria > Pseudomonadota > Alphaproteobacteria > Acetobacterales > Acetobacteraceae > Brytella > Brytella acorum. Next base: position 289,744 of record NZ_JARBJP010000001.1, on the reverse strand, counting down.
ACAGCACCATCATCGCCAACGAAACGCTGGACGATATCGCCGCCCATCTCGGCGTAGGCGAGGAAGTGCGCCTGATCACCGAAGCGTCCATGAATGGCGAGATCGATTTCGAAAGCGCGCTTCGCGCCCGCGTCGCCCTGCTCGAAGGCAAACCCGCCGCTGTTCTCCACGAGGTTCTGGGGGAAATCGTCATCCGTGAGGATGCGGCAACACTGGTCCGCACCATGAAAGCTCACCGGGCGCGTACGGCGCTCGTCTCGGGAGGCTTCACCTTCTTCACGGATCATGTCGCCGGGATCTGCGGATTCGACGAAAACCATGGCAATGTGCTGGAAATTCGGGACGGCATCCTGACGGGCAGGTTGGCCGCCGACGTGCTCGGGCCGGAAAGCAAGCTGCACCATCTGGAGAACATTGCCGAAGAACGCGGCGTGAAACTCGGAGCGACGCTGACGACCGGTGACGGCGCCAACGATCTGCCCATGCTTCAGGCCGCCGGGCTAGGCATTGCCTATCATGGCAAACCCATCGTCCGCGAAGCGGTCAGCCGACAGGTCAATTTCGCGGGTCTGCGCTCACTTCTGTTCGCGCAGGGTTATCCGGCGAGCGATTTCGTGTCCTGATTTAAAGACACGCCGCCCTCTTTCAGTCAGGCGATGCGTGTTCGGACGGCAGGGCCGCGGCGCCATGCACCGCCTGCCAGGCCTTGACCCGCTCTGGCGTCATGAGCCCAGCCTGCACGAAAGGCCGGGCGGTTCCGGGCGTATAGCCTGCTGCATTCCATGCCAGCGTTTCGTCGGCGGACATGCCCATCGCCCGCCACGTCATCGCGTCTTCCGGCGTAATGCTGGCTTTTTCAAGCTTGCGGGCATCGGCATAGGAGAACTTCTCCTGCTCCCAGGCCGTGTTCATGCCGATCGTCTTCATGTGGGCATGATCGATCTGCTGCCGGGAACAGGCTGTCAGGGCCAGCAGACCAAACGCAACGACCCATCCCTTAACACGCATCTTTTTTCACCCGGCTTTTGAGAACCAGCCACGTTATGTCGCAAAAAAACGATCGGTCATAGACCCGGATGCCGCGTCATCCCATCGCGGAACGAGGCGGCATCCGCGTGTGAAATCAGACGGATGCGATCGACTTCCCGGCGCAGCCAAGGTCCACGAACGCTTCCTCCAGCCGTTCCACGACGCTCTTTTCGCCCACGCGCAGCCATTTCCGGGGATCGTAGAACTTCTTGTAGGGCGCCTCGGTCTCGGGATCGATCTGGTAACGGAACGCCTTGGGATGCTCCTCGACATAACCGCCAACACCATGAGCGAATGCGAACTGGACATCGGTGTCGATGTTCATCTTGAAAACGCCGTAATCGACGGCGGCCTGAATCTTCTCTTTTTCGGAACCCGAGCCACCGTGAAATACGAGGCTCAGCGGCTTGGCGTCACTGCCGAGCGCTTTGGCGACGTGCTCCTGGGAGTGAAGCAGGATCTCCGGGCGAAGCTGCACGTTGCCGGGCTTGTAGACCCCATGCACATTCCCGAAAGAGGCCGCGATCGTCACGTGACCAAGTGGGGAAAGCTCGTTCCATGCCCGCAGAACGTCCTCGGGCTGGGTATAAAGATGGGCATTGTCGGCATTGTCATCGAGATCGTGACCGACACCGTCTTCCTCGCCACCTGTAACACCGAGTTCGATCTCGAGGCTGATGCCGATCTTCGCCATGCGGGGCAGAAGGCGCGCGCATTCCGCGATATTATCGTCCAGCGACTCTGCGGACAGATCGATCATGTGAGACGAAAAGAGCGGTGGCCGCCCGGACGCCACTTCCGCCTCGCTCAGTTCCAGAAGTCCTTCCACCCAGGGAATCAGCTTGCGATCCGCATGATCCGTGTGAAGAATCACGCAGACGCCATAGGCTTTGGCCAGTGTATGAACATGCCGCGCCATGGACGCGGCCCCCAGAACGCGGGCCTCATGGGCATCGGCAAGACCTTCGCCGGCGAAGAAGCGTGCTCCTCCGTTGGAGCACTGGATGATAACGTCCGATTTGTTCTTGGCAGCCGCCTCAAGAACAGCATTGACGGTATTCGTGCCAATCACATTGACGGCGGGCAGCGCGTAGCCACCGGCCTTACAGGCTTCGAGAAGTGTGATGTAATCCCGTCCGGTCACGACGCCGGGCGGAAGCGAATGGGCGGCCTTGCGCACCGAAGACGGGTCTGGGACAGGCATGTTCACTTCCTACTGAATATCACGTCAGACACTTATATAACGCGCAATCGAATGCTCGAAAGGCAGCGACGGGGACACATGCTGTTTTTCAATCACAAGTTCATACTTCGCTCACCTCCGGACACACCGGCTGCCCTTGCTTAGCGGCTGATCGCCAAGCCGGTTCACTTTACAGATGAAAACGATGCCGCGTTCCGAGCAGCTTTCACAAAAGCGCGTCCCAGAAACTCTCCTCCTTCGCGAATCGCTCGCCGACCGTCGCGGGTCAGCACGTAGAAATTGAGAAACCCGTGAATGGCGCCCCGCATCTGCCGCAACCGGACGGGCACGCCCGCCAGATCAAGCTTCCGGGCATAGACTTCCCCGTCGCCCCTCAGCGGATCGAATTCGGCCGTTACGATCATCGCGGGAGGCAGCCCGTCGAGACGCTCGACACTGGCGGGCGCGAAGAGCGGATGAGTCAGATAAGCCTCGTCGGCGACATACTGACGCGCGTACCATTCCATGATCCGACGCGTCAGAAGATAACCCGACGCATAGAGTTGACGCGTTTCGGGCTCGTCGATGCCGCTCAGCGCCGGATAGAAAAGCAGCTGGGCGGCAAGCTCCGGTCCCCTTTCATCCCGTGCCAGCTGGGCGATCACAGCCGCGATATTGCCTCCCGCGCTGTCCCCTGCGACAGCCATCGGCAAACCGTACATCCGCGCGACATCGCCAAGCCAGCGCAGCGCGGCCCAGCTATCTTCGATCGCCGCCGGAAAGGGATTTTCGGGCGCCAGACGATAATCCAACGACAGGACCATCGCGCCAGCCTCGCGCGCCAGACGACAGCAGATCCCGTGATGGGAAACGAGATCGCAATGCACGAACCCGCCGCCATGCAGGAAAAGCACGACCCCGCCGATCCGCCCTCGCGGCCTGTACAGCCGGGCGGGACGCGTCTGTCCGACCTTGCCACCCGGCACCTCGATCTCCGACCATGCGCGGATCTGCATCGAAGACAGTTTTTCCGGAAAGCTCGGTCGACCCGTCATGCGCCGCAGGGCCGCCAGCATGCTGGCCTGATCGACAACCGGAGCGAGAATCTGTCCGACCTGCGCGCTACTCGCACGGGATGAACCGCTGCCACGGCGCCTGCGGGCGGACATGAGAGAAAGGGCTTGCAGCAGGATGCGGTAGAAAATCGTCGGACGCAGCGAGGCGGTCATCATGACTCCGGTTTCAGCATGATGGCACCCGAGAGGGTTCGGACTTCGTTCGGACCGCTTGGCACCATGTCATGACATCGCAAATCAAGTTCTTCACGACAGAAACGTCAACACCACACAGGCTCGCGTGACCTGCGGCCTGAACCAGACCGCAAGGTTGGGAGACTGAAAAAGTCGAATCGGCCTCATGGATCTTCTTATTTCCCCTATCGAAAGTCGGGCGATCTCGGAATATTTTTCCGATAGAAAATTTCATTATAAATAATAAAAATATGTATAATTTTATAGATTAAATATCTTCAAACATAGATTTTTCACATTAAAAACTCATAGATCATATATTTTATAGAATATGTATGGTATTTTATTTTATTTACTTTCTACATGGATTGTTTCTTGAAAAAATATTATTGATAAACATCGTAATTTTCTGCATAACCGCGCCGGAAACACGCTTTTATGCTGCCAGCGCATCGCGCTGTGGGCTTTCCATTTCGCAATCCATTTTCAATGGGTCCAAGCGCTCTCGTAGGGCCCCAGGTGCGACGCCATCCACGACGACCCGACACGGTCGTCAGATTTTCACGTTCCCGCGGATGGCACGCCACTTCTCCAGGGAGAGATCTTTTGTCCGAGACGTCCTCATTCGGCCCGCAAGGCCTCATAAGCCGACTAGGCATACCCCGACCGCTCTTTTTCGGCTTCGTCGGCCTCCTTCTTTTCATGGTCGGAGACGGTGTGGAAGCCGGGTATCTCGATACCTACATGCTTCATCACGGTCATACGCAGGGTGACGTGAATCTCATGTTCACGACCTATGGCCTGACCGTGATGATCTCCGCGTGGCTTGCCGGACCGCTTTCCGATCTTTACGGACCGCGACGCACGATGTGGGTCGGGCTGGTGATGTGGGCCGTGCTGGAAGTCTGTTTTCTGACTTTCGGCCTCGGACCGGACAGCTTTCCGATGACGCTGCTGTTCTACACCCTTCGCGGTTTCGCCTATCCTCTGTTCGCTTATGGCTTTCTCGTCTGGATCGCCGCGGCGACGCCCGCGCGTGCGCTGGGTTCGGCCGCCGGATGGTTCTGGTTCTCCTTTTCCGCAGGCCTGCCGACGCTCGGTTCCCAGTTCGCCCGATACACGATCCCGCAGATCGGCGAGTTGGCCACCTTCTGGTCCTCGCTCGGACTGGTCATTGCAGGCGGTCTGATCGCGCTTCTTCTGAACCGCGAGCCCACAGGTTCCCGTCGGCTCGCCCCGAAGGGCGTCAGCAAGACTTCGGCGTTTTTCGGTTCGATCAGCATCACCTGGCGGGAACCCAAGACCCTGGCGGCGGGCATCATCCGCACGATCAACACTTCTTCTGAATACGCCTTCCTGGCCATCATGCCGGCGTTCTTCGTCGATCACCTGCATTTTTCGCAGGGTCAGTGGCTCGACCTGCTGTCGATCATCTTCCTGGGCAACATTCTTTTCAATCTCGCGGCAGGCTTCCTAGCCGATCGCCTCGGGCACCGCTTCGTCGTCGCCATCGGCGGCTGCATGGGCTGCTGCGTCACGATCCCGCTCTTTTATTATACGCCGATCTGGTATCCGGGAAATTTCGGCCTCGCGGCGCTCGTGGGCTTCATCTACGGCGGTACCGTGTCGGCCTTCGTGCCGATGTCCGGCCTGATGCCGCTGATCTGCCCGAAAGAAAAGGCTGCGGCCCTCTCGATCCTCGGCCTTGGCGCCGGTGCGAGCACATGGGTGGGACCCGCCGTCGCCGGTCTTTGTGAATCGTGGATGGGCATGAGCCTCGAAGGCGTCATCTGGACGTTCTGCGGACTCTATGCCGCCGCTGGCGTGCTCACTCTATGCCTTCAGATCTCCCCGGAAGCCCGCCGTCATACCGAAATGCAGGAGAAACAGGCAGCGCCCCAGAAAGCGCGCGGGTTCACCCAGCAATCCGCCTGAAATTTCGCTCCAACGCAGCCCGATCCCGGCCGTCCACTCTTCAGGGCGGTCCATTTGCGTAGCGCGTCCCACGCGCGCTCACCTCTCTTCGGACTTCATGCTGCCAATCGCCCTTGACCGCTTGAGGGTCGTAGGCCAGTGTCCGCCGCACCAGACGGTCGGGCAGCCGCTGTCGCCGCGATGCGGATCGCGGCGATGGAGGAAAGTCCGGGCTCCACGGGAGAACGATGCCGGCTAACGGCCGGCGGGGGTGACCCTAGGGAAAGTGCCACAGAAAACAGACCGCCCGCCTGGCCTCGTGCTGCGGGTAAGGATGAAACGGTGCGGTAAGAGCGCACCGCTTCCCTGGCAACAGGGAGGGCATGGCAAACCCCATCGGGAGCAAGACCGAATAGGAACGGCCGGTCGGCGTTCACGCGCGCGGCCAGAGGCTCTCCCGCCTCGTCGTTCGGGTTGGTCGCGTGAGGCGTGCCGCGAGGCTCGTCCCAGAGGAATGGCTGCCCCATCAGCAATGATGGACAGAACCCGGCTTACAGACCGTCTGGCCTTCTCCCCGCCCCCTTCAGACACGATAATGAGAACGCAATAAGAACGTATAGAAAACATTCGTTCTTATTTATGGAGTCGTCATCATCATTCCGCCTATTAGGACGCTTTATTAACAATTGCTCCTAAGCGATCGAAAAGCATTGGTTTTTTCTGTAAAACAGGGCGCGATTTATTTGACGTCCCACGAAATCCCATGTTATCCCACATCCAACACAGCGTGGGACATGCACGCCCGGACTCGACGCGCCACCCCGCGCCCCGGGCCGGAACCGTCCCTCGGCCTGATGGATCCACGCCCCAGCGAGGGCCTGAAACGGGGAGGCATCGATCGGCATGAGCGCGTTTCTCGGCACGCATCAGAACCGTTTCGACGCCAAGGGCCGTGTTTCCATTCCCGCGCCATTCCGCTCCGTTCTGCGTGACCAGGCCCATGAGGGTGAGTCCCTCGTCATCCTGCGCCCTTCGCATCTCCATCCCTGCGTGGAGGCATGGCCCAGCCGCGCCTTCGCGTCACTGGCCGCGCCGCTCGACGAAATCGACATCTTCTCCGAAGATCACGACGACGTCGCCACGACCCTGTACGCCGACGCCTATCCGCTCGATTCCGACAAGGAAGGCCGTATCATCATCCCCGAAGCGCTGCGCGTTCATGCCGGACTGACGGACGAAGTCGCCTTCATGGGGACCGGTCGCACGTTTCAGATCTGGGAACCTGCCGCCGCCGCGCGTCGCCGCGAGGACGCGCGCGCACGCTCACGCGCTCTCATGGCCCGGAAAAAAGACGGGGATGCCGCATGAGTGCCGCATTTTCTGAACAAGAGCCGCGCATGAACCCGGTATCGGCCATCCTGCGGGACCAGCACGACGCAGGCCATATTCCGGTCATGCTGCCCGAAGTGCTCGAAGCACTGGCCCCCCGGGCCGGCGGCCGCTATCTCGACGGCACGTTCGGCGGCGGCGGTTACGCGCGCGGAATCCTGCGCAGCGCCGATTGCGACCTCTGGGGCATCGATCGCGATCCGGACGCGCTGGCGCGCGGGGCGGAACTCGCCGCGGCCGTGAACGCGACCGATCGTGCGCGACTGCATATGCTGGCCGGAAATTTCGGAGACATGCAGGTTCTTGCCGCCGCACATGGCCCTTTCGATGGTATCGTGCTCGATATCGGCGTCTCGTCGTATCAGATCGACCAGGCCGAGCGCGGCTTTTCTTTCCGTCGTGACGGACCGCTTGACATGCGGATGTCGCGCGAAGGTCCGCATGCGGCGGACATCGTCAACCGCACGGACGAGGCCGAGCTCGCCAACATCATCTATCATTACGGCGAGGAACGCATGTCGCGCCGCATCGCGCGCGCCATCGCCATCGCCCGCGCCGAAGCGCCCATCGAGACGACGGGCCAGCTGGCCGAAATCATTCGCAGCGTCGTCCGTCAGGACCGCTCGGGGATCGACCCCGCGACGCGGACCTTCCAGGCCCTGCGCATCGCCGTGAATGATGAACTCGGCGCCCTGACGCGTGCGCTGGAGCAGGCGCCCGACATGCTGGCGCCTGGCGGCGCCCTCGTCGTCGTGACGTTCCATTCGCTTGAGGACCGGATCGTCAAGCGCGCCATGACCCATCTGGCCGGGCGGGACAGCCGCCCGTCCCGCTACGAACCCATACTGGATGCACGAGGACCGTCCTCGCCTTTCCGGCTCGGTCATACCCGACCCGTCACGGCGAGCCCCGAAGAGTCCCGCATCAACCCGCGCGCCCGCAGCGCCAAACTGCGGACGCTCATTCGTATCCCCGCTGCCTCAGCTTCGATCAGGGAACCGTCATGATCAGGTCCATCACCTTTTTCTGTGCTCTTCTGGCGGGCGGCTCGGGACTCTTCCTGTATTCGAAGAAACACCAGACCACCGTTCTCGACCGGGACATCACCCATATCGTGGACCAGACGGAGCGCGTGCGTCAGCAGACAGCCATGCTGCGCACCGAATGGGCGCTTCTCAACCAGCCGGACCGCCTGTCCATCCTCGCCGCCCGTTTCGTGCCTCAGCTTCATCCGATGGCGCCGGATCAGTTCGTACGCCTCGACGCTGGCATGGACCGCCTTCCGTCCCCGGGATCGAAGCCTCCGGTCGCCGATCCGCGTGAAGCGCTGGACGCGCAGCTCGTCGCCGCGCAGGCCGCGGCGACACATGCTCAGCACCCCATCCCTTCAACGCCCGAAGTTCTGGCCGGCACGCATGATCCCGCCCCTCACGTGACCGCCGCCCTGCCGCCACCGGCTCGGGTCGTGACGGCGCACGTCGATGCGCGTCCTGCCGCGCCCACGCCCCATGACCGTCCGGTCACGGTGATGGCGTCGGCGCGCGTGTCCGCTTCGACGACACCCCGCGCCCTGCCGCGTCCTGCTCCCGCACCGGCTCATGACGACGGGCTTCTGGCGCAGATCGAGCGCGCGCCGACGGCGACTTCGACGATGTCCTCCCGTCATGCCGTCCATGCGCGCCCGTCTGCGCGCGTGAGTGACGACAGCGGTTCAGGACGTGTGGTCGAAACCGCCTATAATACGACGCGCGCCCGCCCGACGCATGCAGCGCCGGTGCTGTCTGCCGCATGGCATCCCTCCGCCCGTCAGGAGCCCGTCGCCCGGATCGCCCGGCGTGACCCTGAAGTCATGGGCTCCATGCTGGGCGGCGGCGGCGGTGCGCTTCCGCCCCCCGTACCCATGAGCAACTGACCGCCCGAGGATGCGCCCGCCCGACAACCCGTCCAACAGCCCCAACGACAACCGACCGAGTCCTCAACGCCTGCGCGCCGCTCTGGATCAGATTCACGGGCGGCTGCTGGGCGTCGGCGCGGGCTTTCTGGTCCTTTTCGGCGCGGTCGCCACCAAGCTGACCCTCGCGACGGTCCTGATCCCGATGGCGCCGGAAAAGCGCCAGATCGCGCCGCAGGTGCCGGAAATTCCGAAAAGCGACCCCAAGGGACAACTCTCGGGCGACTTCGCGCTGCCGGATGTCCATCGCGCCACGATCGTCGACCGAAACGGCCAGACGCTGGCGCTCTCGCTCCCGGTCGCGCAGGTTTACGCCAATCCGATGGAGCTGATGGACCCGGAAGACGCCGCGAAAAAACTTAAATCGGTTCTGCCCCAGCTCGACGAGGCCGAGACGACGCGTCGTCTTTCGCTGAAAAAGCAGTTCGTCTATCTCGCGCGCGATATTTCTCCCGTGCAGGAAATCGCGATCAACAATCTCGGCATTCCCGGCATTTATTTTGAACCGGGCGAGCGTCGTCACTACCCGCTGGGCCGCACGGCAGCGCATATTCTCGGAAGCGTGGATATCGACGACCACGGCATCGCGGGCGTCGAGCGACATTTCGATGCCCGCCTGAACTCAGACCGCAAGCCGCTCAAACTCTCGCTCGATGTGCGCATCCAGGCCGTCGCGCGCGAGGTACTTTCAGATGCTAAGGACGAATTCCAGGCGATCGGCGCGGCGGCGATCGTCATGGATGTCCGCACCGGCGAGATCATCGCCATGGTCAGTCTGCCCGACTACGACGCCAATGATTTCGGCCATGCACCGGGCGATGCGCGTTTCAACCGCGCCGTCACCGGCATGTATGAGCCGGGTTCGACCTTCAAGCTCCAGACCGCGGCCATGGGCCTCGAATATGGCGTCATTCATTTATGGGACCGGTTTTCGACCATTCCGATCCGTATCGGACGGTTCAAGATTTCCGATATGAAAACCGACCATTTCCAGCCTTATCTGGCGTTGCCGGACGTGCTGGCGAAATCCTCCAATCCCGCGGCCGCGCATATCGCCCTGGACGTGGGCGCAAAGCGCCAGCAGGAATGGCTGCGCAACATGGGCTTTTTCGACCGCGTACCGGTGGAATTGCCCGAGGCTGGCCGGCCGATCGTGCCGGCCCTGCGCAACTGGGGCATCTCCACGGTCATGACGGTGGGCTTTGGTCACGGTGTCGCGGAGCCGCCGCTGGCGATCGTTCGCGCCACCGCGGCCACCGTCAATGGCGGCCTGCTCATCAAGCCGACGCTCGTCGCCGTGGAAACAGCCGCGCCCGACGCCGACAAGGGCGACGCTTCGGACGCACCGGCGGGAGCGTCGGCACCAGAAAACCCTGCCATGCCCGGCGACGCCAAAATTCGCCCCGTGGCCTATCGGACGGACGACGCGCCGCCCGCACCCGCGCCGTCCGCGCGGCCGGGGCCAGAGGCATCGGATATCGCGGAACCCTCGCGCATTCTTTCCGAAAAGACCTCCGCCCTGCTGCGCAAGATGCTGCGCCTGGACGTGACGCAGGGCACCGGTAAAAGTGGTGAGGTTCCGGGCTATTTCGTCGGCGGAAAGACGGGCACGGCGGAGAAGATCGGCCCGCATGGCGGCTATCTCAAACACGTCAATATCTCCGCGTTCACATCCATTTTCCCGATGAACGCGCCGCGCTATGCCGTGTACGTGATGCTCGACGCCCCAAAGGCGACATCCAAGACCCATGGCTTCGTCACGGCCGGATGGAACGCCGCCCCAACGACGGCCAGACTGATTTCACGCGTCGCGCCGATGCTGGGCATGTTCCCCAATACGAAAGACGCCTCGGCCATTGATGCCGAACTGGCCATCCCGCTCGAACCGACCGTCCCGCGCGGCTACCGCCCGCTCGGCCCCGGCAACGATCCGGGAGATCCGCGCGTCGCCGCCCAGCGTGAGGCGGCGGCAAAAGCGAGTGAGAAATCCGCCGAGAAGGCCGCGAAGCAGGAAGCCGCACACGCCAGAAACCTCAAGCGGGGATAAGAGACATGAAACTTTCCGCCCTGCTGGCATCCGTTTCTCTCCCCGCCGATATCACGCCGGACCTGGACATCACCGCGCTGACCTCCGACAGCCGCGCCGCCGCTCCGGGAGCCCTTTTCGCCGCTCTCTCCGGAAGCCGGACGGATGGCGCGCGTTTCATCGCGGACGCCGTCATGCGCGGGGCAAGCGCGATCCTGACACCGCCGGACGTTCAGGTTCCCGTCGGGACGATCCACATCACAGCTCCCAATCCGCGCCATGCGCTGGCCGTCATGGCCGCCGCCTTCGCCGGACCGCAGCCGAAACGCATCGCGGCCGTCACCGGCACGAACGGCAAAAGCAGCACCGCCGAATTCCTGCGCCAGATCTGGCATGCGCGCGGCCATGTTTCGGCCAGCCTGGGAACGCTCGGACTGATTTCGGACCGTCCGGTGCCGCCGCCTCCCGCGCTGACGACGCCCGATCCCGTCGCCCTGGCCGAAACGCTGGCGGCCCTCGGACGCGCGGGCGTCGATGCGATCGCCCTCGAAGCGTCGTCCCACGGTCTGGACCAGAACCGCCTCGACGGCGTGGCGCTGACCGTTGCGGGATTCAGCAACCTCACACGGGATCATCTGGATTATCACGGCACGATCGACGCCTACCGCGACGCCAAGCTGCGCCTCTTCGCCGATCTTCTGCCGACAGGACATGTCGCCGCCGTCAACGCGGATATGGACCCGGTGACAGTCGCAGGGCTCGCCGAAATCGCCGCAAGACGTCATCACCATCTGCGCACTGTGGGCGAAAAGGGCCGAACCCTGCGTCTGATCGCCGCGCGCCCCCTGCCGGAAGGCCAGGTGCTGTCTCTCGAACTGTTTGGCGAGCGGCTGGAAGACATGATCCTGCCGCTGCCGGGGCGTTTCCAGGCCGACAACATCCTGCTCGCGGCCGCCATGGCCTGGGAGAGCGATGACGAGGCCCGCGCCGTGGTGAACTGCCTGCCGGAGATCGGCGGCGTGCGCGGCCGGTGCGAACGCGCTCTTTCGCGACCCGATGGCGCGTCGGTCTATGTGGATTACGCGCACACACCGGACGCCCTCGAACGCGTCCTGACCAGTCTGCGTCCGCATGCCACCGGACGTCTGATCGTGATCTTCGGCGCTGGCGGCGATCGCGACAGGGGCAAACGTCCGCTCATGGGGGCCGTGGCCGCCAAATTCGCGGATATCGCCATCATCACCGATGACAATCCGCGCAGTGAAGACCCAGCCGCCATTCGCGCCGACGTGCGGGCCGGATGCCCCGATGGGCTGGAAATCGGCGGTCGCCGCGCCGCGATTGCCGCCGGGCTCGACATGCTGCGCGCGGGCGACGTGCTCGTCGTGGCTGGCAAAGGCCACGAACAGGGTCAGATCATCGCGGGGATCACGCATCCCTTCGACGACCGCGCCGTCATCCGCGACCTCGCGGGCCTGCCCGCATGAGCACGCTCTGGACCACCGCCGAACTCGTCGCGGCAACGGGCGGAACGCTTGAAGCCGACGTGCGCGTTTCCGGCATTTCCATCGACACCCGCACGCTCGCGCCGGGAGACCTTTTCATCGCGCTTGTCGGCGATACGAGCGACGGCCATGCCCATATCGCGACCGCGCTGGATAAGGGCGCGGCCGCCGTCATGGTTCATGACACGCGCGGCCGCGACGACCCGCGCCTTCTCGTCGTTCCCGACACCATGCGGGGATTGCAGGCCCTCGGACAGGCCGCCCGGGCGCGCTTTGACGGCAAGATGATCGCCGTCACGGGCAGCGTCGGCAAGACCACGACCAAGGACATGCTCCGGCTCGCGCTCTGCGCGTTCGGCCCGACCCATGCGGCGGTCGCGTCCTATAACAATCACTGGGGCGTGCCGCTCACCCTGGCCCGGTTGCCGCGAGACGCCGCGTTCTGCGTGAGCGAAATCGGCATGAACCATCGCGGCGAGATCGCCCCGCTGGCGGCCATGGCGCGTCCCGATGTCGCCGTCATCACAACGATCGGCGGCAGCCATATCGGCCCGATGGGCAGCATCGACGCCATCGCTCTCGAAAAGTCGGATCTTCTCGCGGCACTCCCCAAAGGCGGTATCGCGCTCGTCCCGGTCGATGCCGAAGGACAGGCGCATTTCAAGCAAGCCGTGACGCGCTCCGGCGCGGCCCTTCAGCGGGTCGGCATGGGCGACACCGACGCTGAATGGCGGATCGGCCATCTGGCCTGCACGGCGGATGGCAGCCAGTTCACGCTGATTCATGGCGACACATCCGTCGCGGTCGCGCTGCACGCCCCGGGCCGCCATCTCGCGCGCAACGCCGCCACCGCGCTGGCCGCCATCGGCGCGCTGGGCCTCGACCTCCCCCACGCGGCGGAAGCGCTGGCTTCCTACAGACCGGGCGCGGGACGCGGTCAGACCCAGCCCCTGCGCGGCGGTCGGGCGCAACTGCTCGACGAGAGCTATAATGCGTCCTCGCTCTCCGTTCGGGCCGCTCTCGACACGCTCGCGCTCATGCCCGCCGCGCGCCACGTGGCCGTGCTCGGAGACATGCTCGAACTCGGCGCCTTCTCAGAAGCCGAACATACCGGGCTGGCGCCGGATGTGACACGCAGCGCGGACCTCCTCTTTTGCTGCGGCCCTGCGATGCGCGCGCTTTTCGACGCCATTCCGCCAGAAAAACGTGGCGCATGGGCGACGGATGCGGCATCTCTCGCGCCCCTCGTAATCTCGAACCTCAAGGATGGTGATCTGGTGCTCGTGAAAGGCAGCTTCGGCAGCCGCATGCGCGATGTCGTCGCGGCGCTGAAATCCTCCGACGCGGAGGCCGCGCGCTGATGCTGTACAATCTCGTTGCCGCACATGACACAACCCATGGCGGGTTCTTCAACCTCTTCCACTACCTGACGTTCCGCGCAGGATGCGCGTGCATGACGGCGCTCGTCATCAGCATGGTATTCGGCCGCCCGTTTATCGCGCAACTCAAGCGCATCCAGCGCGAGGGCCAGCCGATCCGCACGGACGGTCCGGAACGGCACATCCTCGAAAAAGCCGGAACGCCCACCATGGGCGGCCTCCTGACCCTGATTTCGCTGTTCGCCTCGACCCTGCTCTGGGCCGATCTCACCAACGGCTTTGTCTGGGCGGTCATGGCCATCACCCTGATTTTCGGTGCGGTCGGCTTCGCGGACGACTACCTGAAGCTGTCCCGTCGCAATACGAAAGGCATTTCCGGCCGCACACGGCTCGGCGTCGAATTCGTCACCTCCCTCATCGGCGGATACTGGCTGGAAAGCCTGATGCCGCCGGAACTGCGCAACATGGTTGCCTTTCCTTTCGTGAAGGATCTGCTGCTGCCGCTCGGCTTCGCCTTTCCGATCTTTGCAATGATCACCATCACGGGCTTCGGCAACGCCGTGAATTTCACGGATGGACTGGATGGCCTGGCCATCGTCCCGGTCATCATCGCGGCCCTCGTCTTCGCGCTGATTTCCTACCTCGTGGGCAATCATGTCTTCGCCGACTACCTCCAGCTTCATCCGGTGCCGGGAACAGGCGAACTGGCCATTTTCTGCGCGGCGCTCATCGGCGCGGGCCTGGGTTTCCTGTGGTTCAACGCGCCTCCCGCCGAAGTCTTCATGGGCGATACCGGCTCCCTGTCGCTTGGCGGCGCTCTGGGCTCCATCGCGGTCGCGACCAAGCATGAACTGGTGCTGTGCATCGTCGGCGGCCTCTTCGTGGCCGAGACGCTTTCGGTCATCATCCAGGTCTTCTGGTTCAAGCGCACCGGTCGTCGGGTGTTTCTCATGGCGCCGCTTCACCATCATTTCGAAAAGAAGGGATGGCAGGAGCCGAAAATCGTCGTGCGCTTCTGGATCGTATCTCTCATCCTCGGGCTGTGTGGTCTCGCCACGCTGAAACTGCGCTGAATGACCGACAGCCTTTCCTTTTCCCCCACGCTGTTTTCCGACAGGCGTTTCGCCGTGCTCGGACTGGGACGGAACGGAACGGCGGCGGTCGAGGCCCTTCTCGGCATGGGCGCCAGCGTGCAGGCTTGGGACGACCGGCAAGCCGCGCTACCGGAGCGTCCGGGCCTGACCGCCGCGCCGATCACCGATCTCGCGGGTTTCGACGCCCTCATACTTTCCCCCGGCATCCCGCATCGGCTCCCGTCGCCGCACCCGGTCGCCGCCATGGCGCGAGCCGCGGGCGTGCCTATCGTGTCCGATGCCGAAATTCTCTATCGCGCGGTGCGTGCCAGCGGATCGAAGGCACGCTTCGCCTCGGTCACCGGAACCAACGGCAAATCCACGACGACGGCGCTGCTGGCGCATATTCTGACGCAGGCCGACATCCCCAATGCCGCGGGCGGCAATCTCGGCACCGCGTCGCTCGCACTCCCCCTGCTGCCCGATGAGGGCGTGTATGTCATCGAGATGTCGTCCTACATGCTCGAACGCCTTGACACCTATCACGCCGCGACCGCCTGTCTTCTGAACCTCACCCCCGATCATCTGGACCGGCATGGGGACATGCAGGGCTACGCGGACGCCAAACGGCACGTCTTCGACCACATGGACTCGGCCGATCTGGCCGTCTTCGGCGTGGACGACGCCTGTTCGAAAACACTGGCCGAAACCATCGAAACACACGGCATTCCCGTCGAGCGCATCTCCGTGACGGGAGAGCCGGCCGACCTCACGCTGCGCGGCGACACCCTCTTTCGGAACGGCACGAAACTGTTCGACATGCGGGAAGCCTCCACGCTCCCCGGCGCGCATAATGCGCAGAATGTCGCCGCTGCCTGGGCCATGGCGCACCATCTCGGACTGGATGACGCCGTCATCGCGACAGGCGTCCGCGGCTATCCGGGCCTTGCGCATCGTCAGGAACGCGTGGGCACGCTGGCGGGCGTCACCTTCATCAACGACAGCAAGGCCACCAACGCCGAAGCCGCCGAAAAGGCGCTGGGCTGCTACGAACGCGTCATGTGGATCGCAGGCGGGGTCGCGAAAGCGGGGGGAATCGAAAGCCTCGTTCCCTTTTTTCCGCGCATGGCGCGCGCTTTCCTGATTGGTCGCGATGCGCCGCTCCTGGCCCGCACGCTAGAAGCGCATGGCGTTCCCTGCGAAAACCTCGAAACGCTGACACGGGCCACCGGGGCGGCATTCGACGCGGCGCGGCGCGAAAACGTGCCGATCGTGCTGCTTTCGCCCGCCTGTGCAAGTTTCGATCAATTTTCGAGCTTTGAAGAGCGCGGTTCACGGTTTATTCAGGATTTCAGCAATCTTCTAAAAACAGAGACTTCGCCAGAACACTTCACCATGCCCAAGGGCGCCGCAACGGAGGACTGATACGATGCCCGCGATTTCACGCGTCGACGCCTCCCGTTTTGCCCGCTGGTGGCGCAATATCGACCGCGTGACGCTCTGCTGCGTGCTGATCCTCATCGCGTTCGGCTACATCCTGATGCTGGCCGCCAGTCCCGCCGTAGCTGTGCGTATCGGCGCTTCACGCGAGATGTTCATTCTCAAGCAGGTGGTGTTCCTTTCCCTTGCTGGGCTTGTCGTGACCGGCGTGTCGATGCTGTCCCGGCAGAGCATCATCAGGTTCGCCGCGATCGGCGGCGTTCTCGCCCTTCTGGCGACCGTCATGACGCTCGTGCATGGTGTGGAGATCAAGGGCGCGCGACGCTGGATCGCTCTGCCGCTGATGTCCGTCCAGCCTTCGGAATTCCTCAAGCCGTTCTTCGCCGTGGTCACCGCCTGGCTGCTGGCCCGGACACGCGGGCGCCGCGTCTTCGGCATCGTCTCGCTGACCGGGCTGGGCGTGGCCGGGCTGCTGTTCGGCGTCATTCTCGTGCTACTGAAATCCCAGCCGGATATCGGCATGCTTTCGGTCATCACCTGCGTTTTCATGGCGCAGCTTTTCGTCGTCGGACTGCCCCTGATTTTCGTGGGCGTGGGCGTGGGCGGCATGGTCGGGCTGTTCATGCTCGCCTTCGTGATGTTTCCGCATGTGCGTTCGCGCGTCGAACGCTTTCTCCACCCCAATGTCGGCGACCACTATCAGATCGACACCGCCCTGCGGGCCTTCGGCAATGGCGGCCTCATGGGCCGTGGTCCCGGCGAGGGCCGCGTGAAGGACCTGCTGCCCGACGCCCATGCGGACTTCGTTTTTGCCGTAGCCGGTGAGGAATACGGCCTGCTGATCTGCGGGGGAATCATTCTCGTCTTCCTGACGATCGTCGTGCGCACGCTCTTCAAGCTGATGCGCGAGGACGACCCGTTCACCATCGCCGCCGCCGCCGGGCTCGTGACCGGTTTCGGATTGCAGGCTTTCGTGAACATGGGTTCGACCCTCCATCTGATCCCGACGAAAGGCATGACGCTTCCCTTCATTTCCTATGGCGGCTCCTCCGCCATTTCGGTCGCGCTGACGATGGGCATGGTCCTGGCCCTGACCCGCCACCGCGTCACGTCCGGCACGATCTCTCGCGGCTTCGGGAACGCGGAGGACTGGCAGAGCGGCGCACGGACACGGCGCACCGCATGACAGGCAGGCACGCTATGAAAATCGTCATCGCCGCCGGTGGCACCGGCGGTCACTTTTTCCCGGCCGAGGCCCTGGCGACGGAACTCGCCCGGCGCGGCCATGACCTCGTTCTCATGACCGATCGTCGACACGGCCGGCGAGACCAGGGCGTGTTCGCCGACCGGCCGCAATATGTGCTGGACGGCGCGGGCGTCGCGGGCGGCGGGCTCGTCCGCAAGCTCAAGGGACTGGCGGCGCTGGCCAGAGGCACGCTGGAAGCGCGTCGCATCCTGGCCACGCTCGACGCCGACGCCGTGGTGGGATTTGGCGGCTATCCGTCGATTCCGCCCTTGCTGGGCGCGCGGTTCGTGAAGGGGCGTCGCCCGAAGATTATCATCCATGAAGGCAACGCGGTGCTCGGTCAGGCGAATGCCCTGCTGGCGCGTTTCGCGGACGCGGTCGCGACTTCCTACCCGACGGTCGCGAAGATTCCGGCAGGGATGCGCACGGCGCTGACCGGCATGCCCGTGCGTCCCGCCATCGCGGCCCTGCTCGATGCGCCGTACGTGTCCCCGACGGATACCCCTCCGGCGGATATCGGCACATTCAATCTTCTCGTCTGGGGCGGCTCGCTCGGAGCGCGCATCTTCTCCGACGTCGCACCCGCCGCGCTCGCGGGCCTGCCCCCGGCACTGCGTGACCGTCTTTACGTCACCCAGCAGGTCAGGGCCGAAGACCTCGAACGCGTCCGCGCCGCCTATGATGTCGCCGGGATCGAAGCCCGCACGGCCCCGTTCTTCGACGACGTCCCCGAACTGCTCTCGAACGCCCATATCGTCATCGGTCGCGCGGGCGGCTCGTCGGTCGCCGAACTGACGCTCTCGGGACGCCCCTCCATTCTGGTGCCGCTGCCCATCGCAGCGTCGGACGAGCAGAGCGCGAATGCCGCCAGCCTCGTCGAGGCCGGGGCGGCCTGGATGTTCCGGCAGCAGGATTTCACACCCGAAGCCCTGCGCGCCCGGCTCGAAGACCTGCTGCCCCATCCCGACCGGCTGCTTGCGGCGTCGCGCGCGGCAAGATCGCTCGCGCGCCCCAATAGCGCCATTTTGCTGGCTGATCTGGTGGAATCCACACAGACCGTCTACGCAGCCTCCGCATCCGCCCCCCTGACGCCTTGAAAGGCCCGAATCATGCGCGCCCTTCCCCTCAACATCGGCACCATCCACTTCGTCGGAATCGGCGGGATCGGCATGTCCGGCATCGCCGAGGTGCTGCACATGCTCGGCTACAAGGTCCAGGGTTCGGATATCAGCGAAGGCAGCAACGTGCAGCGTCTGCGCAAGCTGGGGATCGAGATCCATATCGGCCATGACGCCGCCAATCTCGGCGGCGCGCAGGTCGTCGTGACGTCCACCGCCGTCAGGCGCGACAACCCGGAGGTCGTTGCCGCGCGCGCGAAGCTCATCCCCGTGGTGCGGCGCGCGGAAATGCTGGCCGAACTCATGCGCCTGCGCTGGTCCGTCGCGGTCGGAGGCACGCATGGCAAGACGACGACGACCAGCCTCGTCGCCTGCCTGCTGGAACAGGCCAAGCTCGACCCCACCGTCATCAATGGCGGCATCATCGAGGCTTACGGCACCAATACGCGCATGGGCTCCGGCGAATGGATGGTGGTCGAAGCCGATGAGAGCGATGGCTCCTTCCTGCGTCTGCCCGCCGTCATCGCCGTGGTGACGAACATGGACCCCGAGCATCTCGACCACTGGGGCACCGAAGAGGCCATGCAGGCCGCCTACGACCAGTTCGTCTCCAACATTCCATTCTACGGCTTCGCCGTACTGTGCATCGACCACCCGTCGGTCCAGCAGATGATCCCCCGTCTTTCGGACCATCGCATCATCACCTATGGCTTCAGCCCGCAGGCCGATATCCGCGCGGAGAAGGTCATCACGGACCGTCTCGGCGCGACCTTCGAGGTCGTCGTCACCGACCGCACGCGCAACAGCACGCGCCGTGCGGGACCGTTCCGCCTGCCGATGCTCGGCCATCATAACGTCTGCAACGCGCTCGCGGCGATCGCCGTGGCCATGGAAATGGATATCGACGACAGCACCATCCGCTCGGCGCTCGCGGGCTTCCGCGGCGTGAAACGTCGCTTCACGCGCACCGGCGAGTATGGCGGCGTCACCGTCATCGACGATTACGGCCACCATCCCGTCGAGATCGCCGCCGTGCTGCGCGCGACACGCCAGGCCGGAGCGAAGCACGTCATCGCCGTCGTGCAGCCGCATCGCTACTCGCGCCTCGAAGGGCTGTTCAACGAATTCTGCACCTGCATGAACGACGCCGACACGGTCATCGTCGCGGATGTCTACGCGGCGGGCGAAAACCCGATCGAAGGCGTGAGCCGTGACAGCCTGATCGAAGGGCTGCGCGCGCGCGGCCATCGTTCGGTGGTGCCGCTGAGCGCGCCGGAGCATCTCCCGGAAATGATCAACGCCATGGCCAAATCAGGCGATTATGTCGTGTGTCTGGGGGCGGGCACCATCACCAACTGGGCGCAGGCGCTCCCCGGTCAGCTCGCTGCCCTCAATGGCAAACCCGCGGGAAAAGAAGTCGCCGCGTGAACGCCATGCCCGACATCAGGGAACGACTGACGCTTCCGGGCACGCACGGACGTCTGCTGCACGACGCGCCGCTCGGCCCGCGCGCCTGGTTCCGCGCGGGCGGCAACGCCGAAGCGCTGTTCATGCCCGAGGACGACGGGGATCTCGCCACGGCGCTGCGCATCGTCCCCTCCGACGTGCCGGTGACGGTGCTTGGGGCGTGCTCGAACGTCATCATTCGCGATGGTGGCATCGAAGGGCTGGTCATTCGCCTTGCGCGCGGCTTTTCTTCGATCGCTGTCGAAGGCGACGCCATCGTCGCGGGCGCGGCGGCGCTGGACATGACCGTCGCGGAGCATGCCGCCAGCGCCGGGATCGACGGCCTGTCGTTTCTCGCGGGCATTCCCGGCTCCATCGGCGGCGCCGTGGTCATGAACGCGGGCGCCTACGGCTCGGACACCGCCGCCGTGCTGGAATGGGCCGAGATCATGACGCGTGACGGCCAGGTCACGCGCCTCGACAACGCGGCTCTGGGCTTCGCCTATCGCCACTCCGCCCTCCCGCCCGGCGCGATCGTCCTGCGCGCGTGCCTGCGTGGCCGTCGCGGCGATCCGGACGCCATCCGCGCCCATATCGCCGAGATCAGGGCCGCGCGCGAGGCCGCCCAGCCGGTCCGGGCGCGCACCGGCGGATCGACCTTCCGCAATCCTGACGGTCACAAGGCCTGGACGCTGATCGACGAGGCCGGTTGCCGCGGCCTGCGGCTCGGCGAGGCGCAGGTCAGCGAGAAGCACTGCAATTTTCTGCTCAATCTCGGCGGAGCCACCAGCGCGGATCTCGAGGCGCTGGGCGATCTGGTGCGCGAGCGCGTCCGCGCGCGATCGGGCATCGATCTTCATTGGGAAATCAAACGTCTGGGGAAGCCCGCATGAGCCTTCACGTTGCCGTTCTGCATGGTGGCATTTCGAGCGAACGCACCGTCAGCCTGAGCAGCGGTCGCGCGATCGCAGCCGCGCTTCGCGAGGGCGGCTACGATGTCACGCTGATCGATATGGGCGAAGATCTCGTCCCGACGATCGCGGCCCTGCGCGCCGCCGCCCCGGACCTCGTGTTCAACGCCCTCCACGGACGACTGGGCGAGGACGGCGCGATCCAGGGCGTGCTGGAATGGCTCGGCCTGAAATACACCCATTGCGGCATCCGTGCCTCGGCGGTCGCCATGGACAAGGAAGCCACGCGACAGGTCCTCCAGGCGGCTGGCCTGCCGGTGGCGCGCGGCATGGTCGTCGATATGCCGACGCTGGCGGCGAGCGATCCGCTGCCACTTCCCTATGTCGTCAAGCCGCTGGCGGAAGGCTCGTCCGTCGGCGTCGAGATCCTGCGCACGGGCAGCAATCGTCGCGTCGAAATCGCGTCCGGCTGGCGCTACGGGCCGACGGCTCTGGTCGAGGAATTCGTGCCGGGCCGCGAACTGACCGTCGCCGTCATGGGCGGTCGCGCCCTGACCGTGACCGACATCATCCCGAAACACGCCGCCGACGGCTTTTACGATTTCGACGCCAAATACGTCGCGGGCGGTTCCGTTCACCAACTGCCCGCCGACATCCACCCCGAAGCCTTCGAGCAGGCGCTGCGCCTCGCGGAGGCCGCCCATCGCGCCCTGGGATGCACGGGCGCGACGCGCACGGATTTCCGCTACGACGACACTTCCGGCGACGGGCCGGGTCGTCTCACCATCCTCGAAGTCAACACCCAGCCCGGCATGACGCCCACCTCGCTCCTGCCGGAACAGGCCGCGCATCAGGGCATCAGCTATCCCGCCCTTTGCGACTGGATCGTGCAGGAGGCGCTTTCGCGCTGATGACCGGACGGCGAACCTCTCAACGACCGCGCGAAAGCTTCGCCAATGATCGTCCCTCGCGCTGGAAGATCCTATGGCGGCGTCACAGGCGCACGCTGCCCCTGATCGTTTTTCTCGCGATGCTGGTCGGGCTGGGAGTCGGCGTATCGGCCATCCTGCACGATACGGACTCCGAGGCGCGCTTCGCCCCCCTCCGTGCGAAACTGATCGAGCTGATGCCTCTGCGCGTAAGGGAGATTTCGATTTCCGGCCGCCATCTGACGACGGAAAACAGTCTCATGGAAGCGCTCGGCACGCATGTCGGCGCGCCGATGTTCGGCATATCCGTTGAGGCCGCCCGCAAACGCATCGACGCCCTGCCGTTCGTGGACCACGCCATCGTCGAGCGCCATCTGCCCGATACCATCATCGTGCGCCTGACCGAACGCAGCCCCGTGGCTGTCTGGCAGACGCATGGCCAGTTCGAACTGATCAATGCCCGTGGCGAACGCGTTCCCGATCAGGGCATGAAAGGCAAGGACGCGGAGGCCTTCGTGAAACTGCCGCTGGTGGTAGGCGACGGCGCAAACGTCGCAGCCGGATCCCTGATCGAGGCGCTGGATGCGCAGCCGACCGTCAAGACGTTCGTCATCGCCGCCGTGCGCGTCGGGCAACGCCGCTGGAATCTGTCCCTGCGCGACGGAACCACGGTGATGCTGCCCGAAGGACAGGAACCCGCCGCGCTTGCACGGCTTGCGACCTATCAGGCCAGCCATCGCCTGCTGGAACGCCCGGTCGTATCGATCGACATGCGCCTGCCCGACCGGCTGATCATCCATGAAAATCCGTCCGCGCAGCCTGCGGCGACGCCACCGGCCGCCGACAGGTCGGCCGACAGGCCGAAAGACGCGGCAACGGAAGGTGCGCCAACGGAAGGCCCGGCCGCCGGTCACGCGGATCCGGGGGATCACTCGGCCCGGGATCGGAAACCGGGCAAGACCTCAGACCCGGCCTCAGAAAGGGAAGGACCGAACCCATGAACGACCTGGTCGTCACCACCCCGGACTCCCCTCGACGCAAACGTCGCGCCGGGCGCGGCCGCTCGCTGATCCCCATCGGTGGCGAACGTCATGCGCGTGAGCGGTCCGAGGGAGACATCCTCTCCCTGCCGCCGCCGGACACCGCTCCCACGCCGCGTCACTGGAAAAGCGGCGTGTTCGGGGCTCTGGATATCGGTTCGACGAAAATGACCTGCCTGATCGGCAAGGGCGAGGCCGACGGGTCGCTGCGCGTGCTAGGCTATGGCTGGCGGCGTTCGCGGGGAATCCGGAATGGCGCGGTCATCGACATCCACGAGGCCGAACAGGCCATCCGCGCCACCGTCGGGCAGGCCGAGGACGCGGCGGACAAGCGTCTCGACAACGTCATCGTCAATCTCTCCTGCGGCCATCCCGAGAGTCACGTCTTCAATGCCCGCATGCCCATCGGCGGCCGTGAAATCACCGATGGGGACGTCGCCCGCGTCGTCGCGGAAGGACAGAACCGCGCGCGCACCGAAGGTCGCTCGATCATCCATACCTTCCCGATCGGCTACAGCGTCGACGACACCGGCGGCATCATCGATCCCCGCGCCCATCTCTGCGATCACCTGACCGCGCGCCTGCACATGATCGACGCGGGCACGACGGCCCTGCGCACGCTGGATTCCGTGGTCAGCCGCGCGGAACTCAAGATCGGCGGCCTGGTCTCCGCGCCGCTGGCATCCGGTCTCGCGGTTCTGGAAGATGACGAACGCGAACTGGGCGCGACCGTCGTCGAAATGGGCGGCGAGACCACCTCTCTCGCCGTCTTCGGCGAAGGTCTCCTGCTCCACACGGCGCATATTCCGGTCGGTGGCATGCATGTCACGCGCGATCTGGCGCGCATGCTGTCGACCAATATCGCCGACGCGGAACGCCTCAAGACCGTGTACGGCTCGGCGGAGCTGGCGTCGGAGGACGAAACGGAAAGCCTGCCGATCCAGATGACGGGCGATCATGCCAGCGCGATCGCGCGCGTTTCGCGCGCCAAGCTGGTTTCCGCCATCCGTCCTCGCATCGAGGAAACGCTGGAACTGGTCCGTGACAGGCTCGACAGCGCGGGTCTGGGCCGCGCGGGACGCGGACGCGTCGTGCTGACTGGCGGCGCATCCCTGCTCGAAGGCATCGGCCCGATGGCGGCGCGTATTCTTGAGCGCCCCGTCCGTCTCGGACGACCGCTGCACATCACGGGATTGCCCGAAGGCACTGCCGCGTCGGCCGGTTTTTCCACGGCGGCGGGACTTCTCGCATGGGCGGCGGGAGCGGATTACGCGTTTCGAGGGGCGGCGACGCCGGAGATGCGTTCGGCCGGCCTTTTGCGACGGTTCGTCGGTTTTCTGCGCGATCGCGCTTAAAAGAAGAAGCCATAAAAAGACGATCTTATTATGGCCTTCATCGTGTGATTTCATTATGACACTAAAGAACTGCTCCGATCGATGACCCACCGGATACGCTCATGACGCTCAACCTGACACTTCCGCAGCACCAGCATTCTGATTTTTCGCCACGCATTACGGTCGTTGGCGTTGGCGGCGGCGGAACCAACGCGGTTGACAACATGATCGCCCTCCAGTTGCAGGGCGTGGAATTCGTCGTCGCGAATACCGACGCGCAGCAGCTTTCCCACTCCCGCGCCGACCGCCGCGTTCAGCTCGGTCCGCACCTGACGCAGGGTCTGGGTGCCGGTGCCAAGCCTGAGATCGGCAAAGCCGCCGCCGAGGAGGCCGCCGACGAAATCGCGCGCCACATCGAAGGCGCACACATGGTCTTCATCACGGCGGGCATGGGCGGCGGCACGGGAACGGGTGCCGCGCCCGTCATCGCCAAGATGGCGCGCGATCGCAATATCCTCACGGTCGGCGTCGTCACCAAGCCGTTCTCGTTCGAAGGCGTGCGTCGCGCCCGCTCCGCCGATGCGGGCATCGCGGAACTGCAACAATATGTCGACACGCTGATCGTCATCCCGAACCAGAATCTTTTCCGCCTCGCCAATGAGCGCACGAGCTGGAAAGACGCGTTCAAGATGGCCGATAACGTTCTTTACATGGGCGTGCGCGGCGTGACCGATCTCATGATGGCTCCTGGCCTCATCAATCTCGACTTCGCGGATATCCGCACCGTCATGGCCGAAATGGGCAAGGCCATGATGGGCACCGGCGAAGCCGAAGGCGAAGACCGCGCCCTCGAAGCGGCGAATGCCGCGATTTCCAACCCGCTCCTCGAAGACACCTCGATGGCGGGTGCCCGTGGCCTGCTGATCAACATCACCGGCGGCGAGGATCTCACGCTGTACGAAGTGGATCAGGCCACGAACCGCGTGCGTGAGGAAGTCGCCGACGATGCGAACATCATCTTCGGCTCCGCGATCGATCCTGCCTTGAACGGCAAGGTTCGCGTGTCCGTCGTGGCGACCGGCATCGATACGGTGCGTCCGATCATCGACGAAGCACATGACCCCGTTCACGCTGCGGAAGACGCTGTCGACCCGCAGCGGCAGACCGCTGAAACGCCTGCCCAGCAACCGTCGCCCTTCCAGCCCGGTTCCACTTACGCGGCCGTACCGCGGTCGACGCTCAACCAGCCCGTCGAATCCCAGGCCGCGCCTGCAACTCATACACCGGCTCCTTCCCCGAACGCGCTGCCCCAGCAGGCGGCCCGTCCGCCATCGCCCCGGTCGGGACTGTTCTCCGAACCGCAGCGTCAGGCCGAACCTGCCCCCCGCAGCCTGTTTGGAATTGTGACGGGAGCCCTTCGAGGCCGTCCGGCGCCTCAGCCGCAGCAGCCTGTTTCCCCTCCCCAGGCGGAGGCCGGTCCGGTGGAAATGCGACCTGCCGCCCCCCAGGCGGCCCCCACCCAGCCGCAGGACGAAGACAACACGCTGGAAATTCCGGCGTTCCTGCGCCGCCAACAGTAAATTCCGCCTTGGAAAAGTCATTTTTTTCAAGGCGTTGACGAGTAATACTCGGCAATAAACATTGACTGGCAAGGGGATGACGGGAGTGGTTAAGGAGAACGGGCGGTTTCCCCACCGCGTCATCTGTTTCCACCCCGAGGAGTTCTCCCATGCGAAGTGCGGCTGTGTACGATAGGTGCGACGCGCCTGTGATGCGCGCGGCCACCCTTCCCCTACAGCCGGATATGGAGATGGCGCTGTCGGCTTCGCTCCTGCCTCAGACTGCGCGCCAGCGGACACTTGCTCATCCCATCTCGTGCGTGGGTGTTGGTCTGCATAGCGGCAATGATGTGCGCCTGACGCTGCACCCGGCAGCAGCAGACCACGGCGTGATCTTTCGGCGCTCCGACGTCGAAAACGCGACTCCCATTCCCGCTCTTTACGACCATGTCGTCGATACGCGTCTGAGCACGGTCATCGCCAACCCCGAAGCCCCGAACGTTCGCGTCGCGACGATCGAGCATCTCATGGCGGCCTTGCATGGTTGCGGCATCGACAATGTGATGATCGATGTCGATGGTCCGGAAATTCCAATTCTCGACGGTTCGGCGGCGGAATTCGTTTTCCTGATCCAGTGCGCCGGCACGACGGAACAACACGCGGTCCGGGAGCGGATCGAAATACTTGAGCGCGTCCGCGTCGAGGGCGACAACGGCGCTTTCGCGGAATTGCGTCCTTCCCGCCGGGGACTCGCTCTCGCCATGTCGATCGATTTTGGAGCGAGGGCGATCGGCCGCCAGAGCTATGCGATGCCGCTGAGCGAAGCCCGTTTCCGGCAGGACGTCGCCAACTGCCGTACCTTCATCGAACGCCGCGATATCCAGCATCTGCAGGAAGCGGGCCTTGCCCGTGGCGGCTCTCTGGACAATGCGATTGTCGTGGACGGCGCGACGATCATCAATCCGGCGGGGCTGCGTCGCGAAGGCGAATTCGTACGCCACAAGCTGATGGACGCGGTCGGAGATCTCTATCTCGCAGGTCACACGCTTCAGGCGGGCTTCATGGGGCACAAGTCTGGGCACTGTCTCAATAACCGCCTGTTGCGCGCGGTCTTCGCGAACCCGGCCAACTGGCGTATGGTCAGCGAGGCGCCCGCGCGCTCACGCCTGAACGCAGCCTGAACGCAATCTTCACGCATGGGCTTTTCCGCGCTGGGCCGCGTGATATAACACGCAGCACCATGGAAAGAGCTGGCATGTCACACCCCATCGAACGCACATCTTTTATGTCCGGAACACTGCGTACTGCATCCCGCGTCATGATCGCTGGCAGCGTTCTGGTGCTCGGCGGGTGCTCATACTTTTCGAACAAGGACAAGATGGAGGCGCCCAAGCTGGCAAGCGCCGAATCCTTGTACAATTACGGCGTGGATGCTCTGCATTCGCAACGCTACGTATTGGCCAGTGGTGAATTCGAACTTCTCCAGCAGAATTACCCCTATTCAGGATACACGGCCAACGCCGAACTGATGGAAGGCTATGCCTACTATCTCCAGGGCGAATACGCACTCTCCGTCCAGCAGCTCGACCGCTACCTTGAACTTCATCCCACAAGCCCTGACGCGGCCTATGCCTTCTATCTGCGCGCCCTTTGTTACTACGAACAGATCGCCGACGTGCAGCGCGACCAGCAGGGAACCATCGAAGCGATGGATGCGCTTGAAGAGGTCGTCACACGCTTTCCGCAGACGGATTACGCCCGCGACGCTCGCCTGAAGATCGATCTGTGCCGCGATCATCTCGCCGGCAAGGAAATGCTGGTGGGTCGCTACTATCAGCAGCAGCGCAACTATGAAGCCTCCATGAACCGCTATCAGCGCGTCGTGCAGGATTTCCAGACCACCAACCACGTGCCCGAAGCGCTTGAGCGTCTGGTGGAAGTGTATCTCTCACTGGGTCTGGGCGATGAGGCCCGCCGCACGGCTTCCATCCTCGGTTATAATTACCCTGACAGCAAGTGGTACCGGTATGCCTATACGAACCTGAAAGAATACCATCTCGCGTCCAACGATACGCCGAAGCCAGGCAAAAAAGCCGGAACCGAGCCCGGCTTCTTCGGACGCATGTGGCATAGTATTTTCTGATTTTCCGGGTTTCCGCTTCCCGGCCCGCACGCATGCGCGGGCCGACAGGCCGCCTCGCCCGATGGGCATTTCCGAACGTGACAGGGTTCTGACGTCATGCTGACGCATCTCTCGATCCGGGACGTTGTGCTGATCGAAAAGCTCGATCTCGCATTTCAGCCAGGCCTGACCGTCCTGACCGGCGAAACAGGCGCTGGCAAATCCATTCTCCTCGATAGTCTTGGCCTGACGCTCGGCGAACGGGCCACAGCCGGTCTGGTGCGCGCTGACGCCGGTCAGGCGGCCGTCTCGGCCAGCTTCGAGGTCCCGTCCGATCACCCTGTACACCACTTGCTCAGCGAGCAGGGCATAAGGCTGGAAGATCCGAGCGAGCCGCTGCTTCTGCGACGCACCGTGACGGCGGACGGTCGATCGCGGGCCTATCTGAACGACCAGCCGATCGGCGTGGGGCTCCTGCGGCGCGTGGCCGCCCTCCTGGTGGAAATCCAAGGCCAGCACGAACAGATGGGACTGGCCGACCAGAGCACCCATCTGGATCTTCTGGACGCCTTCGGGGTCACTCCCCAGCTACGCGAGGCGACGGCGCGCACCTATCGCGCCTGGATCTCGGCGACCGCCGCGCTGGCGACGGCGCGTGCCGAGATGGAAGCCGCGGCCCGCGAAGAAGACTGGCTTCGTCAGTCCTCCGAGGATCTCGCAAGCCTCGCCCCTCAGGAAGACGAGGAAGAGACGCTCGCCGCCATCCGCGTCAGTCTGCAACAGGATGAGCGCCGGAGCGAGGCCGTGGCGGCAGCCCTGTCCGAACTGACGCCGCGCGATCGTCGCACGGCGACCCCCGCGGCGGCCCTGCGCTCGGCCAGTCGTGCGCTGGGCCGTCTGCTGCCCACGCCTCACGAAGCCACGGCCAACGCGCCATCTTCCAACGCGCCGTCTTCCGGCCAGCAGGAACGTGCGCAGGAAGCGCTGATGGCGCTGGAGAAGGCGGAAGAAGCGCTTGCGGAAGCCGAGAACATGCTGTCCCGGCTGGCCTCGGATACGGAATCCGATCCCCGTCTTCTGGAGGAAACGGAAGAGCGGTTGTTCGCCCTGCGCGCCGCCGCACGCAAGCACGGTGTCGCCGTCACTGACCTTCCGCATCTTCTGGCGTCGTTCCAGAAACGCCTCGCCGCCCTCGACAGCGGTAACGCGCAGATCGCGTCCCTCGCCGCGCAGGAACGGGAGACACGCCTCCTCTTCGAAGCTGAAGCCGTCAAACTCAGCGAAGCGCGCGGAAAAGCGGCCCGCAAACTCGAAGCCAGCGTGATGGCGGAATTGCGTCCGGTCAAACTCGAACGGGCACGCTTCATCGTTTCCCTGATCCCGCTCGAACCCGAAGCATGGAACATCCGCGGCCGGGAGCAGGCGTGTTTCCTGATCGCCGCCAATCCGGGTCAGCCGCCGGGACCACTCGCCAAGGTCGCGTCCGGTGGCGAACTCTCCCGCCTCATGCTCGCCCTCAAGGTGGTGCTTGCCGGGCGCTCCGCCGTGCAGACACTGGTTTTCGACGAAGTGGATTCAGGCGTCGGCGGCGCGACGGCATCCTCCATCGGCGACCGGCTGTTTCAGGTGGCGCGCGACGTCCAGGTGCTTGTAGTCACCCATAGCCCCCAGGTCGCGGCGCGTGGGGAACATCATCTGCGCATCGCCAAATCCGTGCGCCATGAACGCACGGAGACATCCGCCACCATCCTGTCGGCTGAAGCAAGGCGCGAGGAAATCGCACGCATGCTGGCTGGCGATGTCGTCACCGACGCCGCCCGTGCCGCTGCCGACAGCCTCCTGGGATCCTCATGACATCTGCCGCTCCTAAAGCCCCCCCGGAAGCCGCCCGGGAACATGCACGCCTTGACGCCCAGATCGCGCGCTGGGACGAGGCCTATCACGGCCATGATGCCCCGGAAGCTACCGATGCGGAATATGACGCCGCGCGTCGGGCCCTGCTCGCTCTGGAGGCGGCGCATCCTGAACTCGGGAGCCCTGCCAGCCTGAGCGCGCGTGTCGGTGCGGCGCCTGACGCCGCGTTCGGCAAGCACAAGCACCGTGTGCCGATGCTGTCTCTGGACAACGTTTTCGACGCGGATGAATTCACGCAGTTTCTGGCCCGCGCCAGCCGCTTTCTGGGCCTCGATGAAACGCAGCTGAATGCGCTTTCCTTCGTTGCAGAACCCAAAATCGACGGTTTGTCGATTAGCCTGACTTACGAACACCGTCGGCTGGTGTGCGGAACGACGAGAGGAGACGGGTTCGAGGGCGAAAACGTCACCGCCAACCTGCGCAACCTGCGCGACATCCCGGAACACCTCCCGGACGATGCCCCGGACCTGATCGAGATTCGCGGCGAAGTCTTTCTCTCTAAGGCCGACTTCCTGAAAATCAACGCTGAAGCCGAAGCACAGGGGCAGAAAATCTTCGCGAACCCTCGCAACGCAGCCGCCGGTTCCCTTCGCCAGCTCGATCCGGCCGTCACACGCAGCCGCCCGCTTTCCCTGTTCGCCTACGCGCAGGGCTACGCAAGCACGCGCGTCGCCTCCACCCACTCCGCTTATCTGGCAACGCTGCGAAGCTGGGGTTTCAACGTCAATCCGCATTCCCAACCCATCGCACATGCCCGCGACATTCCCGCTTACGTCGAGAACCTTGGCCTGATCCGTGCGTCGCTGCCTTACGATATCGATGGCGTCGTCCTGAAAATCGACGACGTGGCGCTACAGGAACGTCTTGGCTTCGCCGGTCGCGCGCCGCGCTGGGCCGTCGCGTGGAAATTCCCGGCCGAGCAGGCCGTGACGCGGCTCCTCTCCATCGAAATCCAGGTGGGGCGCACAGGCGCCCTGACCCCGACCGCGCATCTCGATCCGGTCAATGTCGGGGGCGTGCTCGTCGCGCGCGCGACCCTGCACAACGAGGACGAAATCGCGCGCAAGGATGTCCGTCCGGGAGACAGGGTCCGGCTCCAGCGCGCCGGTGACGTCATCCCTCAGATCCTCGGGCGCGTCGATGATGGAGAGCCACGCGGTCCGGCTTTTGTGTTTCCCGATCACTGCCCCGTCTGCGGCGCGATCGCCGAACGTCCTCCCGGCGAGGCCGTGCGACGCTGCACGGGAGGGCTGACCTGTGAAGCACAGGTGGTGGAACGACTGATTCATTTTGTATCCAGAACCGCTTTCGATATCGAAGGGCTGGGCGACAAGAGCATCCGCGAATTCCATGACGCGGGCTTCATCCTGAAACCGGGAGACATATTCCGCCTTCAGGACCATGCTTCCGTCATTGAAGCACGCGAAGGCTGGGGCAGCGTGTCCACCCGCAACCTGCTCAGCGCCATTGAACAACGACGTACGATCCCATTTGGACGTTTCATTTACGCTCTGGGAATTCGCCGCATCGGCGAACGTAACGCGCAACTGCTCGCTCGCCACTACAGGACGTTCGAGAATCTGTGCGCCGACATGTCCAAGGCCGCGATCATCGGGTCCGATGAGAGACTTGCCCTGGGCAGCATCATGGGAATTGGTTCCGTGATCGCCGATGAGTTCGTGGCTTTCTTCCGTGAACCTCATAACATTGATACCCTGCATGATCTGGCGGCCCAGCTGACGATTGAACCCGAAGCCTCCCCGAAGGCCGGGCGGCTTTCCGGCAAAACCCTCGTTTTCACCGGCACATTGACCACGATGAGCCGACCGGAAGCCAAAGCCATTGCCGAGCGTCTGGGTGCGCAGGTGTCCGACAGTGTGTCGCGCAAGACGGATCTGGTCATTACCGGGGATAAAGCGGGCTCAAAGGCGCGCAAAGCCACTGAGCTCGGTATCGAAACGCTGGACGAGAACGAGTGGCGTGAACTGGCGGGTCTCTCCTGACCGGCAATCCGGAAGCGCCTCCTCCTGACTGCGTCCTGAAGACGAAAACACGGCCAGGAGACCGCCCATGACCGTCATGACGTCCGCCATTCATGATGCCCTTCTGATCATTGACGTTCAGAACGACTTTCTGCCCGGAGGCGCCTTGGGCGTTCCCAACGGCGATCATGTCATTGCGCCCATCAACAGACTTTCAGGTCTACCTTTCCGGTGCGTGATCGCCTCGCAGGATTGGCACCCGCCCGAACACATTTCATTCGACGCCATGGGCGGTCCATGGCCTTCGCACTGCGTGCGCGGCACGCCTGGCGTGGAGTTGGCCCAGACTCTGGATCAGACACGCATCCGTCATATCGTGCGCAAAGGCACCAGTCCCGCCCACGACTCCTATTCGGCGTTTTGCGACGATGGTGGGATGACGACAGGCCTCGCGGCTCTTTTAGGGGGACTGGACGTGAGACGGGTCTTCATCGCCGGATTGGCGCTGGATTTCTGCGTCGCGGCCACCGCTCTTGATGCCCGCCGTGCAGGATTCGAAGCGATCGTTGTCATGGATGCGTGCCGCCCGGTCCACCGCATTTGGGAGGCGACGCAGACTTCTCTTCAAAAGGCTGGTGTGGAAATTCTCCACACCAGCTCACTTACCGACGTGACAATGCCGTAGATGATTGCGGGGCGGAAACCGTGAGATAGGACATGATCTTCTTCAATTCGGGATCTGTGATGCGACCACTCGCATCGCGCTGAACCCGCGCGACCACCTCGACATTTCCGGCCCTGACCGCGTCTCCGCAGAGACGCGCCATATAAACCTGCTGCTCGGGAGCCAACGGACCGATCGGCGCAAGCGCATAGGTGCTGATCTTCTGGAGCGCCGCCACGGCGCCTGGCCAGTCCTGCCTGCTTTCCGCGATGCGCGCTCGCAAATCATAGGCCGCATCCGTCTCGACTCCCGCAAGCCGTGCGAGCGCTGCATCGTCCTTGCCCGCCGCAAACTCGATACGAGCCTGCAACACACGCCGATCGGGGGTCAGTTGATCGTCAGCAGGCTGGTCTTTCAGAAATGCCGCAGCGTCCTGTGGCTTGCCGGACGCCAGAAGCAGCGCAGCGAGATGATCGACAACCGTCTGCTTGCGCGTCGGATCGGAAATCTGGGGTAGAAGATCATGTAATGTGGCCACTTCCCGATCCCTGAGACCCAAAGCGCCATAAGAGTCGGCCAGGGCCTGCAAAAGAGTGCTCGCCTCTTCGGATCCATGCCCGGCGCTATCCGCCGCCTGTCTGAAAGCCACGAAAAGGTCCGAAGCATCTTCCGGTGTCAATTTCTGAACATTCTGACGCGCGGACTGCATGCGGGTGAGAAGATCCTGCCGGACCCGTTCCGCTTCGTCCTTCCAGACCGAACTGACACGCGCCAGATCCGCCAGAGACTGCTCGGCCAGTGTCCAGCGTCCCGCATCCATGTAGGCATGGATCTGCTCAATCAACACCTGCGGTTCGCGGCCCGCGATACGACTGGAAGGCCGCAGAATATCGAGTGCTTTTGCGAGTTTGAGGGGATCCGGGTCTTTCTTGTGCGCATAGAGAAGGAACGCTTCCCGTGCCTTGGCTGCCCGCACGAGATCCACATCGTGACTGACGGCTTCCAGGGCAGGGAGAGCATCGGCACCATCCCTCCGTGACAGGTCGAGAGCCGACGCAAGCCGCCTGTCGCCATCATCCGGAAGGCCCGCAAATACATCTGGCGCCAGATCCTTGCCATATCGCGCGATCCACTCGGTCGCCGGTCCCTTCAGGGCGGCACGGAGTGGCGCCGGGTAATGCTCAAGCGTCGACAGACCCGCGACGAGCAGTTCGGCCGTATGAGCACGCTGCCCGTCATCGTCGAAAGGCGGCTGCTGCTGGACGGTGAGGGCCAGCCCTCTCCAGAGCTGGTCTTCCGGGGTATTATTGTCCGCGCTCGCTGCCATATCCGGAAGGTGCCCATGCAGGACGCCAATCGCACGCTGAAGCGGCCATACGCCCTCTCGATCGACTCCTTGAGGATCGTCCTGCAAGGCCACATCCATGATGGCTTTGGCGTTCTTTGCGTCGCCAAGCGCCAACGCGGCCCTTGATGCCTGAATTCGAGCGGAAAACCGTTGGGCAGGTTCGGCAAGCGCGGCCGCCGTCCAGGCTCTCCTGAAGTTTTCGCGCAATATGTCCGGCTCGGCCGCACTCAGCAAAAGGCCTGGAGAGACGCTGAGAGTGCGGGAATGGGGCAACTGTACGGGAACGGTTTCCTCACCCACCGCATCAAGCGCGAAACCGTTTGCGACATTTCTCAACTCGAGGGCGTCGGAGTCAGCCGCTACCACCACACCGGCCAATGTTCGGCGGATATCATAACCCGGCCCGCGCATAGGCTGGGGAACACGCCAGTCGGCGCCGCTTACAAGGCCGAGCAGGAGGCGCCTCCCCGACTGGGGGTCGGAGAACTCCATCGTGCGCGCCGTCTTCTGCTCCATGGCATTGCCGGGCGAGAAGATGATGGTCGCGCCCTTCTGACTCAGCGTGACGAAGTTCTCGGATGGGAGGACGGACACGTCATCACTGATCATCCATCCCGCCTGACCGCCGCGCTCCTGAGGCACTAGCGTGACATGCGCGTCAACCAGCCCGGAGACCTCGATAACGGTCGCGTTTCCCCGTGTGAAACTGCGCCAGGTAATATCGTTGGCCACATCCGACGGGGAGTCGGGCAAACTCTGCTTGCCGCCAAGCACGATGGTCGCTCGACCGTTATTCTGATAGCCTGCGACGGCAACGTCCTGCGCGACCGGAATCCAGAGGCTGTGCCTGTCGACAGACGTGATCAATGGGGTCAAGTCAGCAGACGGCACCCCGTCTTTCAACGAATTTCCGAAATCAGCTGCTTGGCCCGGCGTTCCAGGAACCGGCGCCTGGACTTCCCCGCCCGAGGACGGCGTGGATTTCGGACTAAAATATATGTTCGGATTACCGATAAATCCCCAGCCGGAAGGCAGACGAGGCACGGGCATTCCGTCCTGACCGAGAGACTGAACGACAAGACGCGCCACAGGCGTCACAGTCCAGTGTCGGGTCGCTTCATCCGCTCTGCCGACAGTCGGGACCACGCCAGCCGCTGAAGCCAACAGAAAGATAGAACGCCAGCGCATGATATCGCTTCGCTTAGCCTCCATTGTGACTGACCGGAATCAAAATCGGCTGACGACCGGCAAGCATCTGCGTCGCCAGAATCGCGCGTTGAGGTGACATTGCTTCCATGATCGCGGACGCACGCCTCGGCGTCATATGTTGCAACAGCATGACGCAGACATGCAGATCCAGAATATCGAAAATAGCCGCGGCATCCGCCGGCTTCATCGCGCCATAAATTGCGGTCAAACGCCCCATGTCGTCATCCGACAGAGACGCCGTACGTTTCGCGCTTCCTGCACTGGAATCAACTGTCAGGCTGGAAAGCTTGCGGTCAAGCGCAATGGAGGCCGCTTCGAGAAGTTGCTTTCGTTCAGCCAGTTCGCGCGTTTCCCGTTCGACTTTCTGAGCCTGGGTCTGAATATCCTTGATCAGCGCGGATTGATCGGCCGAAATGGCGACCGGGACGGGCTGACCAGCGCAAGCCTTATCGCCGTCGCATCGATTAGCCACGAAACCGGCGGGCTTGACGACTGGCGCCTGGCTCGACGACGCCTCCCCCGTTCCGCCGGCGCTGACTTTAGCCGAAGCCGGGCCACTTCCGCTTTGAGGAACAGCACGCGCTTGCGCAATCAGCAGATCGTCCGACGGATCTCCCTGAGCGATCCCCAGCAGATTCTGGGCAATGTCGTAAACATTCAGCCCGAGCAACAGAAGCATGCACGCGGTTGCAACCGGCACGATCCGCGAGAGTGTAGGACGAAGACTTATCGTGCGACCCATTTTCAGGCTCTCTGCAAACGCAATGCACGGAGGAGTTCCCGCTCAGCATCGCTCTTGACACCGACGCTTCGCGTCGGCTCGGGAGGCGCAACCTCGGTCATCAACGGCGTGTTATCGTCACCATCTGAAACAAGCGAGGGGCGCTGGTAGACAGAGCGTCCTTCGAGACGGGTCGCGAGATCTTCTCCCAGTTTGCACAGCTCAACCAGTTCCGCACGCAACAGTTTGCCCTGATCCACGGTCTTGCCCAACTGACGGGCAGAGACCTCGGTTGTCTGTCGCAAATGCTCGATGCCGCTACGGGCATCGCCGCTGCTTCGATCAAGACTCTGGATCAGCCGACCTAGCTCGTCCTTATCCCGACGAAGGGATGTCAGCGCGCGCCCGAGATGCAGGCTGTAAAAGATCGACAGAATCAAAAGAAGTGAGAGGGTCGCTTCAATTCCTAGCTGAATGTCAGCCATTTTCTTCACCCATCTGTTCGATTTCGGCGTCGAGATCGCCGGAAGGTGCGCTGGTGACAGGCGGCCCTTCAATCTTGAAGGCAACGCGCCCCTTATATTGTCCGATACGGCCGGAGAACATCGTCGTGCCGCCACAACGCAACTGGGCGAAGGCACCTTCACGATGCTGAAGCACGAGCTTCTGACCCGGTTTCAACTTGAGGATGTCCGACAGACTCATCATCTGTTCGTCAATCACACAGTCAAGCTCAAGTTCCGTCTGCCACAACTCCTGCGCCAGATGCTGTTCCCAGGTCTGATCGTGACCGAACTTCTCTCCCATGAACTGCTGCAACAGTACATCGCGTACCGGCTCAAGCGTCGCATGAGGGAGAACGACCGTCATTTCTCCCCGACCGTTGCCAATCGAAACAAGAAAACGTGCCGCGACAGCGCCATTGGTTTCACGGGAAATGGCCACGAAACGTGAGTTCAACTCAAGCCGGTCAAAGCGCAATGTCACCGCGCAGAGCGGACCAAACGCATGCGACAGATCGGCAAGAACGGCCCGGACGAGCGGCTCCATCAGATTACGCTCAATCGTCGTATGGGGCCGATCCGGCCAGACCGGGGGCGCCCCACCGCTGTCGGTGTCCCGACATCCGCCGCCGAGCAGCGCATCCACAAACATGTAGACCAGTGACGAACTCAGGATGACGACCCCGTAATTCTCCCACTCTTCGGCCTTGAACACGGCGAAAATCGCGTGACCGGGCTCGCCGCGCAGAATATCTCCGAAACGCTCCGACGAGAGTGACTCGAGAGACACATCCACATTGTCGTTCATCATGTTGCGGAGCGTCGTCGTCATGAGTCGCATCATGCGATCGCAGACAATCTCGAGCATGGGCAACCGCTCGTACGAGACGTGCGAGGTGCCGATCAGAAGCTCGATGCCCTTCCGTTGAGGCCGCGTCGCCGTAGCGTTCTGTTCCGCCGTCACGGCGGCGTCGACGACCGTACGAAAAGGAAGCGGTGGAGAGCGGCGCGCCGATGCCGGAGCGATATCACTGACAGCGGAACTCATTGAACGAGAAGCTCCGTAAAAAAGAGGTCGCGAACTGGAATGGGCGCGAGCACGTTACTGATCTGGGCGAACAGCGCTTCACGCAGACGATAAATTCCGCTGCCCGCAAGCTCGTCCGGTCGGGTATCATGCAGATAGGTCTGGAAGAGATCCTCAACCTGCGGAAGACGACGACGCACGGCATCCGCGTCCTGCTCCGAGGCGAGTTGCAGTTGCGCCGTCACGCGCACATAGGACGCATGCCCGCTGTCGCCGTCGAGCGTGGCCATCATGGGAGGAATCGGCAGGTTATAGGGCGAGGCGACCGCTACGACTTTCGGCGCGCCATGATGCTTCGCTTTCCAGACATACGCACCACCTCCTATGGCTATCGCCAGAAGAACGGCGATAGCCGTCAGCAGCATTTTCTTGCGCCCGGAACCGCCTGCCTCCTCTTTGACTGCCGCTGCTTGCATGAACTACCGCCTGATTGTGTCACAGTCCGGTGAAGATGACTCAGTGGTAGTTAACGATAGGTTGATAAAAAGCGCCCGAAGGCTTCCTAAATACCTTAACCGTCTGGAAAGCACTGGCCGATTTGCTTGTCAGCACCATTTAAAGCCGGATTTTTTTCCAGAGTGGTTCACGATCGCGCCGCTCCGCCGCTTCCCGGCCCGCATCCGATATCGTTTTCACACCGAATGACATGCAAGAAAGGAAGGCATTGGCTTTCGAGGAAGTGACGCGTACGATACGAAACGACTTTATCGCAGACCGCAGGAAGACTGAAATATTGGATACAGCCCAGCGCGCGGCGCAAACCGCCCCCATTTCTGCCGACGAAGGCTATGACAAAGGCCTGGGCCGCCGTCAGGTCCAGATGATCGCCATCGGTGGCGCCATCGGCACGGGGCTTTTTCTCGGCGCTGGCTCGCGTCTGCAACTGGCTGGGCCGGCGCTCGCCATCATCTACATCGTCTGCGGCGCATTTTCGTTCATGATCCTGCGGGCCCTCGGCGAGCTGGTGATGTATCGTCCAACCGCGGGCAGCTTCGTTTCCTATGCCCGCGAGTTTCTTGGCGAACGTTCCGCCTATGTCGCGGGCTGGCTATCCTTTCTCAACTGGGCCATGACAGGCATCGTCGATATTACGGCCGTCGCGCTTTACATGCATTTCTGGGGCACCTTCGAACACGTACCCCAATGGGCCTTCGCGCTGGTCGCCCTGTGTATCGTCGGCACGATGAACATGATCGGCGTGAAATATTTCGGCGAGATGGAATTCTGGTTTTCGCTGATCAAGGTCATCGCTCTCGTTCTTTTCCTGATCGCCGGAACGCTCATCCTCGGCCTTCGCGTTCCGGTCGCAGGGCACGAAACGGGACTGCACCTCATTACGGATAATGGCGGCGTCTTCCCTCATGGCCTTCTGCCGGCGCTACTGCTCCTGCAGGGCGTCGTCTTTGCCTATTCCGGAATCGAACTTCTCGGCACGGCTGCTGGCGAATGCGCGGATGCCCGTGAGATCCTGCCCCGCGCCATCAACAGCGTCATCTGGCGTATCGGACTGTTTTATGTCGGCTCGGTGCTCCTGCTGGTCTGCCTGCTGCCGTGGAGCGCCTATCACGCAGGTGAGAGTCCGTTCGTGACTTTCTTCACGGCCTTTGGCATTCATGGCGTCGATCACGCCATGAATATCGTGGTCCTGACGGCGGCGCTCTCAAGCCTCAACTCGGGCCTCTATTCCACCGGTCGCATTCTACGCGCTCTGGCTCTCGGCGGATCGGCACCCCGCGCACTGGCCAGAATGAACCGCCAGTCCGTCCCGCACGTCGCCATCCTGACGACGGTTTCGATCTACCTGCTCGGCGTGGGTCTGAACTATCTGATACCCTCCCGCGTCTTCGAGATCGTCCTGAACATGTCCGCGCTGGGCATCGTCAGCACGTGGGCGTTCATTCTGCTGTGCCAGCTCAAGCTGCGACGGAAGATCAATGCTGGAGATATCGCTCCCACCAGCTTTCCCATGCCCGGCGCCCCCTACACGAACTGGGCGACATTGGGCTTCCTTGCCTTCGTCGTCGTCATGATGGCATTCGATTACCCGGAAGGCACTTACACCGTAGCGCTGATCCCGGTCATTGCCGCCATCCTCGTGATGGGCTGGGGAGTCATCCAGCGTAGCCATCCGCGCTGACTCCCCGCATCCCTTATCGGACTCCGGCGGCTCCGAGGATCTGCCAGAGATAGGTGTATTCGAGGGCCTGTTCCTGCGCGATTTCCGCAAAATTCGCACCGTTGGAGTGGCCGCCCTCGGTCTCCTCGAAATAATAATAGGGAAGATGCAGCGCTTCCATCCGCGCCGCGAAGCGTCGGGCATGGACCGGACCGACCCGATCATCCTTCGTCGTCGTCGTGATGAGCGGCACGGGGTATCTGACTCCCGCCCGAAGGTTCTGCACGGGTGAGACTTTTGTCAGAAACGCATGTTCCGCCGGAATGGCGTTGCTGCCATATTCATCGACCCACGAAGCGCCAGCCGACATGGTCTCGTAGTTGAGCATATCCAACAACGGCACCTGAATGATCGCCGCCTTCCACATATCGGGATGCTGTGTGAACTCCACACCCATCAGCAACCCGCCATTGGAGCCACCCTTGATGGCCAGATAGTCCGGCGACGTGATCCGGCAGGCGACGATGTCTTTTCCCACCGCAGCGAAATCATCGAACACGATCTGACGTTTCGTCTTCAGACCCGCGTCATGCCACGCCGGTCCAAATTCACCGCCGCCCCTAATGTTGGCAAGAACATAAACGCCGCCACGTTCGAACCAGAGCTTGCCCAGAACCCCCGAATAATACGGCGTCATGGAAGCCTGGAAACCGCCATAGGCATAAAGCAGCGTGGGATTCTTTCCGTTCAGCGGCGCGTCCTTGCGACGCACGACAAAATAGGGAATCAGCGTCCCGTCCGTTGACGGAGCCTCATGCTGTTCGACGATCAGGCCCGTCGTGTCGAACTGCGCCGGTGCGTGCTTGATCGCCGCGGCGGCTCCGGTCGCGGTATCGACCATCCAGAGCGTGGTCGGCGTCAGGAAACCCGTCACGCTTATGAAGGCCGTGTCGGTCTCGAGATCGCTATCCACGACCGATACCGATACGTTTTCGGGCAGGGTCAGCCTTTGCCCGTTCCAATGCCCACGATCGTCAATCCGGTAGATCCAGGCCTGACCGCGCACATTGTCGTATAGCGAGATCACCAGACGATCACGGCTGACGCCGACACCCTCGATCGTCTGGCGCGCGGTGGGCGCGACCACAAGTTCGGGGGCAAGATCCGCTTTCATGGGATCGACCGCGACGACCGAACCGGCGACGAAACCGCGCCACTCCTGATTCAGACGCACAATCAGACGACCATGCACATAACCGGCGCTATCGGATTTTTCAGGAAGATCGAGTTTGACGGCCCTGTCGCCATCCAGCCGATATACCTGCCGAGTGAAGAAAGTCGGCAACTTGACGATCATCGGCAACACATGACCGTCGCTGTCGTGAAGCACGGCGCCACCGACCGACATATCCGACTTCACACCCGCGAAAACCTGCGTGGCGTCTTCGAGTTTCTGCCCACGTCCCAGCTTCTTGACGATATAAGGATAAGACGACGTCGTGACCTCATCCGGCGTCCACGGACGGCTGACCAGGAGCGTATCGGCATCGAGCCAGCTTACGTCCTGCTTCGCGTGAGGCAGAAAAAAACCGCCCTTCACGAACTGGCGTGTTTCGAGGTCAAACTCCCGATAGGTTTCGGCGTCCTCGCCCCCTTCTGAAAGACCGATCAGGCAACGTGTGCCTCCGGGCTCCTGACAGGTCGTGCTTCCCAGAAACCAGTTGCGCTTTTCGCGCGCCGCCAGAGCGTCGAGATCCAGCACGACCGTCCATTTCGGGGACGCGGTCCGATAGGAAGCGACGTCCGTCCGGCGCCAGATACCACGGATATGCGACGCATCCCGCCAGAAATTATAGACGAATGCCCCATGCTGCGAAGGCATCGGAATGCGATCCGTCGATTGCAGAATATCGAGGGACGCCTTCTGGAATTCGCCGAAAAGAGGATTCTTCCGGAACGCCGCAAGTGTCCGGTCATCACGCGTATGGACCCAGTCCAGAGCCTGCTTGCCGTTCACCTCCGTCAGAAATTCCGGAGCCATGAGAGGCGCGGCCGCAAGGCCGGAAGCAGGAGCCAGTGCGGTCGCCGCCGTCAGCAGCCATGCGACCATGCGATCGGGGAACAATCCGGAACGATTCGCAGCGGACATAAAAAAAAGCGGTTTGCGTATGGTCATCAGAACCCTCCGCAAACCGCCTTAGTCATCTACCAGACCCGCTGCAAGCCGCTATGCTGTGCAAACCGGGTCGGAAAGCCGGGTGTCGATTACTGCGGCCACTGCGAAAGAATCTGCGCCTTGACCGACGACGGAAGCACGACATAGTCGAGGCGCTGTGCGGCGACATCGCCCTTGTTCAGGCCCCATGTGAAGAATTCACGCACGGCCTTGGCCTGCGCCGGGCTCTTGGGATCGGTCGGCACGAGAACGAACGTCGCCGAAACGATCGGCCATGCGCCCGCGCCTGCGGTATCGAGCAGGTCGACAGCGTAATGGTCGGCATGGGCCCAGTCCGCATTCTTGGCGGCCGCGGCGAAGGCGTTCAGCGTCGGAGCGATGAAGGCTCCGTCATGATCCTTGAGCTGAACGATGTTCAGGTGGTTACGGCTGGCATAGGCATATTCGACATAGCCGATACCGCCTTCGGTGGTCTTGACGCTGGCGGCGACACCGTCATTCCCGCGTGCGCCAGCGCCACCCTTCCATGCAACGGAAGTCGCCGCGCCAAAGCTGCTCTTCCATGCCGCCGAAACCTTGGAAAGATAGGATGTGAACACGAAGGTCGTGCCCGAGGCATCCGCACGGTGCACCGGCGCGACATCCATATCCGGCAGCGTCACGCCCGGATTCAGAGCGGCGATCTTCGGATCGTTCCACGAAGAAATCGAGCCGTCGTACAGACCGGCCAGCGTCGCGCCATCGAGCTTCAGCTGCCCCGGCGCAATGCCCGGCAGGTTGATGATGACAACGATGCCGCCCATCACGGTCGGGAACTGGTAAAGCTTGTTGGCATCCAGCTTCGCGGGGGCCATCGGCGCGTCGGACGCACCGAAATCGACCGTGCGGGCGATCACCTGGTTCTGGCCTGCTCCCGACCCGACGCTCTGGTAATTGACCTCGAAGCCGTTCTCTTTCTTGATGGCCTCGCCCCATGCGCCGTACAGCGGTGCGGCAAAGCTTGAACCAGCGCCGGTCAGACCAGCAGCATGGGCGGGCGCAGCCAGGCCGACAACGGCGGAAAACGCCACTGCAGCACAGGAAGCCAGAGCAGAAATGCGGATTGAGCGCATGATGCCAACATGTCCTTCGTCATAGGGCCGGTCTCGCCGGACGCCTGTCCTCTAGCGGCCCGGCCCTCCATGCAACACCCATCACCGCGTTATAGTTTTGTGACAGACTGTTCACACCCGATGGGATATCAGGAATCCACCCACTCTCCCATGACGCAGAGACGGTCCCACTGAGTCGGCGTCAAAGGAACGACGGACAGACGCGACTGCCTGACAAGGGCGATATCCTGGAGATCGGGTGTCGCCTTGATCTCCGCGAGCGCCACGGGGCGGGGCATGGCGCCCACCGCGCGCATATCCGTGCAGACCCACGCGCTGCCCTCCGGCGCCGTCGGATCGGGATAGGCCACCCTCACCACCTCGACAACGCCCACGATTCGCTTCTCGCTCACCGAGTGATAGAAAAACGCCCGGTCCCCGATTTCCATGGTCGCCAGATTCTTCTTGGCCTGATGATTACGTACGCCGGTCCATGGTTCCGTCCCGTTCGCCATCTGCTGCGCCCATGAAAATGCCTCCGGCTCAGACTTGATCAGCCAGTAGGCCATGCCCGCTCTCCTTCGTCATTTCCCGTCCCCTGCCGGAAAGGGCATCCGGCGGGATGCCCCTCATGCGCGAATGCGCGCTTCGCAAGCGATCAACAATCCGTCATCGCCTATCACAAGAGGCGGAAATGCCCTATCTGCCAGCGGCGCGGGCGACCCGCCCGGCAATTATTTTGCGGCCAAACGCATCAAAGTCTATGCTGGTGGCCTTGGTTGC
Organism: Brytella acorum; assembly: GCF_029309905.1. GTDB lineage: Bacteria > Pseudomonadota > Alphaproteobacteria > Acetobacterales > Acetobacteraceae > Brytella > Brytella acorum. The sequence goes on along the minus strand of NZ_JARBJP010000001.1, from coordinate 246,306 downwards.
ATGTCCGGGGACATTTTCTTGACGGCACTTCCCAATTCGGCGGCGGGCAGTTTTCTCCATCGTTTCGCCAATCCGGGCCGCTTTCTGCGTCTCTCACGCTGGCTTCTGCCGCTGCTCACGGTCGTCGCGCTCGTCGCGCTCGCGGTTGGCATCGTATGGGGCCTGTGGTTCGCGCCCGCGGACTGGCAGCAGGGCGACAGCGTGCGGATCATGTACATTCACGTCCCAATGGCGATCCTTGCTTCCTCCGGCTATCTCGCCCTTGCCGTATGCGGCGTTCTGTCCCTTGTCTGGCGCCATCCCCTGGCGGACCTCGCCGCTGTCGAGATCGGGCCCGTCGGCGCGGTCGTCACGGCGATGTGTCTCGCGACGGGATCGCTCTGGGGCAAGCCGATGTGGGGTACGTGGTGGGTCTGGGACGCGCGCCTGACTTCCGTGCTCGTCCTGTTCTTCCTCTATCTCGGTCATATCGCGCTGATCCATGCCTTTGACGAACCGCAGCGAGGCTATCGCGCGGCCGCCGTGCTCGCGATCGCGGGCGCCGTCGACCTGCCGATCATCAAATACAGCGTCAACTGGTGGAACACGCTTCATCAGCCCGACAGCATCTCGCTGACCAGCGCCCCCACCATGTCGACCTCGATGCTCGCCCCCCTCTTCATCTGCATGATCGGTTTTTCCGCCGGTTTCGGCGCCCTGGTCGTCGCGAGGGTCGATGCCGCCATTCTCGAAGGCCGCGCCCGTCAGCTCATGACGCGTCGCCTGCCCGATCAGGAGCGCGCCGCATGACCCATCTTCCTTACATCGCCGCGTCCTACGGGCTCGTTCTTGGAAGCGTCCTGATTCTCTCGCTACAGGCCGTTCTGCGTCTCCGCAGCGCGCGTCGTCGCCTGGCGATGCTCGAAACCACCCGCCAGCGCAGGACCGCATCATGATCACCACGACCAGAACAGGTGGCCGACGCGGCATGACCCGCAAGACGCGGCGACTCTGGCTCGTCCTCGCCTGCGTGGGATGTCTCGGCGTCGCGACGGCGCTCGTGCTCAACGCGTTTTCGTCGAACATCGTGTTCTTCATGGCGCCCTCCCAGCTCAGGGATCATCCGCCCGCCGGAGACCGGACGGTGCGTCTCGGAGGCATGGTCGTCGCCGGATCGCTCGCCCGCACCACCGAGGGCACCACGCCGGTCAACGCCTTCGAGGTGACGGACGGCCAGGCCGCCATTCCGGTGCGTTTCGCGGGCATCCTGCCTGACCTGTTCCGCGAAGGGCAGAGCGTGGTGGCGCTCGGCACCATGCAGAAAGATGGTATTTTCCGCGCCAGCGAGGTGCTCGCCAAGCATGACGAGACCTACATGCCCAAGGAAGTGGCGGAAGCCCTGCGGAAAAGCGGCAAATGGGACCCGCGTTTCGGCAAGCCGCCGAGTGCCGCGGAGTGGGACACGATGACCCGGACCGAAGCCCGCAAAATCACTGCACAGGGTTCCGGCGCCCCCGCATCCAACGGCTCGAACGGAAGCTGACAGACAGATGATATTCGGTCCCGAAGAAGGACATTTCGCGCTCGCGCTCGCCTGCGTGCTGGCCCTCGCCCAGTTCATCATCCCTCTGCGCGGCGCGGCGCGACACGATCGCCGCCTGATCGCGATGGCCCCGCTGCTTGCCGTCTCGCAGCTCGTGGCGCTGGCACTGTCGTTTTTCTGTCTCGTCTGGTCGGCGGTCCACGACGATTTTTCGGTCCAGAACGTCGCGGCCAACTCGTCCATCGCCAAGCCGCTGCTCTACAAGATCACCGGAACCTGGGGAAACCATGAGGGGTCCGTCCTGCTCTGGACATTGATCCTCGGTCTTTGCGGCGCCGCAGTCGCCGCGTTCGGGCGCAATCTGCCAGCCATCCTGCGTGCGCGCGCGCTGGCCGTGCTCGGGGGCGTCTCCGCCGGTTTCCAGCTTTTCTGTCTGCTGACCTCCGATCCGTTCGCCCGTGTCTGGCCCGTACCTCCTGACGGCCAGGGCATGAACCCCCTGCTCCAGGACCCCGGCCTCGCCTTCCATCCGCCCATTCTCTACACAGGCTATGTCGGTTTCGCCGTGCCGTTCTCCTTCGCGGTCGCCGCCCTGCTCGAAGGACGCGTCGATGCCGCCTGGGGCCGCTGGGTCCGCCCCTGGGCCGTGGCGGCGTGGTGCTTCCTGACATGCGGGATCGCGCTGGGCTCGTGGTGGTCGTACTACGTGCTCGGCTGGGGCGGCTACTGGTTCTGGGACCCCGTGGAAAACGCCTCTCTCATTCCGTGGCTGACCGGCACCGCGCTCGTCCATTCGGCCATCGTGGTCGAGAAGCGCGAGGGGCTGAAGATCTGGACCGTCCTTCTGGCGATCGCGACGTTCTCATTCTCGCTGTCCGGCACGTTCCTCGTGCGCTCGGGCATTCTGAACTCCGTTCATGCCTTCGCCAACGATCCCGCGCGCGGCGTTTTCATTCTTGGCCTTCTGGCCATCGTCATCGGCGGCTCGCTCCTGCTGTTCGCATGGCGCGCGCCGAGCCTCATGGCTGGCGGCCTGTTCGCGCCGCTCTCGCGGGAAGGCTCGCTGGTCCTGAACAACATTCTCCTGTGCTCGATCTGCGCGGTGGTCGTGACCGGGACAATGTATCCGCCGTTCATGCAGCTTCTGTTCGGGAAAACGATTTCCGTCGGCAAGCCGTTCTTCGACGCGACCACAATCCCCCTGACACTGCCGCTCTTCGGCGCCATGGCGATCGGAACGCTGCTCCCCTGGAAGCGCGCCCATCTGCGCCCGCTCCTGCGCAAGCTCCGTTTCGCGGCCCTCGCCGCCACGGTCGCCCTGGGTGTTGCGTGCTGGACGCTGAGCGGTCTGTTGCCGATCCTCTGCGCGGTCGGCGCGGTCTGGGTGATCGCGGGCAGCGTGACGGATCTCTGGGTGCGACTTGGCGTCTCCGCGGGCAGTTTCTCGCATAGCCTCGCCCGGGCGCGCTCCCTGCCACGCTCGGCTTTTGGCGCCGCGCTCGCGCATATCGGCGTCGGCGTGACGGTTCTGGGGCTTTGCGGCATGTCGCAGGCCCAGCACGCCATCGTGGAGGTCAAACCCGGCGCGGTCGAAACGCTCGCGGGCTATCAGTGGAAACTGCTGGGCGTCCATGAAGCGCAAGGCCCCAATTATCACGCCATGATCGCGGATATCGAGATCAGCCGCCATGGGCATGTCGTAACCGTCATGCACCCGTCCAAACGCGACTTCGCTTCCCAGCACCAGACCACGACCGAAGTTTCGATCCGCACCAATCTGCTCTGGGATCTCTACACCGTCATCGGCGACCGGCACGGCTCCGGCGCGGATGCGACCTATGTCCTGCGGCTTCATTACAATCCGCTCGCACCCTGGATGTGGCTCGGCGGCCTGATCATGGCCATCGGCGGCGCTCTCTCCCTCTCTGACCGGCGCCTGCGCGTGGGCGCCGCGCGCCGCACCGCCCACATGAACGAGGACGTCGTGTCGTCATGAACGATCTCACGCGCCGTCGCCTCCTGACCGCCATTCCCATTGCGGGCGCCGGCGTGCTGGGGCTCGGTTTCTGGAAGATGCTGGGCGGCATGGGCCGTGGCAGTTTCGACCCGCACGCCATCAATGCGCCGATCCTCGACCGCCCCCTGCCGGACTTTACCCTGCCGGGCCTGCCGGATCAGGGCGAAGGATTCGGCGCCGCCGATCTGCGCGCCCAGACAGCGCCGGTCCTGCTCAATTTCTTTGCTTCGTGGTGTATCCCCTGCGTCGCCGAAATGCCGGAGCTGCGGCGGATCGCAGCCCGTGTTCCGCTCTGGGGCATCGCCTACAAGGACAAACCCGAAAACGCGGCGCGCTTTGTCGCCCGCGACGGTTCTCCCTTCACGCGCGTCGGACTGGACCAGTCGGGCATGACCGCGATCGAATGGGGTGTCAGCGGCGTGCCCGAAACCTTCCTGATCCTGCCCGGCGGCAAAATCGCATGGCACGGGACCGCGGAAATCACCGAAGAGACATTCAACCGCAAGATCGCGCCCCGCATGAAGGCGGCGCGCTGATGGACGGCCTCACGCGTTTCACCCGACAGGCCCGCATCATCGTCGCCATCGTGCTGTTCGCCATGGCCGGTCCGGCCTGGGCGGTCGATGATCCATCCGAAATGCTGCCGGACAAAAAACAGGAACAGCGCGCGGAGGCGATTGGCGCCCAACTGCGCTGCCTCGTCTGCCAGAACGAATCCATCGAGGACAGCAGCGCCGATCTCGCCCGCGATTTACGCCACGTCGTGCGCGAGCACGTGGCGCAGGGGGAATCCGATCAACAGATCATGCAATGGATGACGGCGCGCTACGGCGACTTCGTTCGTCTTCAGCCCCGCCTGACGCTGGGAACGTTCCTCCTCTGGGCCATGCCGGTTCTGGCCGTGCTCGTCGGTGCGACGATCGCCGCCCTGACCCTGCGCCGTCGCCAGACGGCCCCCACCCCACTCACCGACGAGGAGCGTCGCCGCCTCGCCGAGCTTTCGAACGCGACGGGAAACTCTTGAATTCATGACCTGGCTCGGACTGTTCCTGATCGGCGCGCTGGCGCTGCTTCCGCTGCTCTGGGCGTTTCGCCGTCAACGCCAGACCGTCCTGACACCCGACGCCGGTCTCACCGGAGAACGCGGTTCGGCGCTCGTGCTCTATCAGGGCCAGATGAGCGAAATCGAGCGCGACCTTTCACTGGGTTTGATTGCGCCTGAGGAATACGAAAGCGCCAAGCTTGAAGTGCAGCGCCGTCTTCTGGCCGCCGACCGCATGACGGATGCGGCGCTCAAGGGCAGCGGGCGCGGCAAGATCGCCGCGGTCGTTCTGGCCTTACCGCTCGCGGGACTGGCCCTCTATATGGTCAACGGCCATCCATTCATGCCGCCTCAGCCGCATGTGTCGGCACAGGAGACGCTGGACCCTGCCATGAAGGGGTTGATCGCCCAGTTGACCGAAAGCGTCAGCAAGCTCCAGCCGGGAGATCCCGGCTATGCGCAGGGCCACTTCCTGCTGGCCCAGGTTGAAGAGAAACGCGGACAGACGGACGCCGCCATCAAGGATTTCCGCATGGCGCTCGACGCGAAGTTCAATCCGGAACTCGCCCTGCATATCGCCGAAATGCAGAATGCACGCGACGGTCATATCAGCGGCGACAGCCTTGACCTTTACCGCCGGGCGATCGACGCTGCCCCGAAAGACGCGCCCTGGCGCATGGCTGTGGAAGCGCGCATCGCGGAAGGCGAGCACCAGCAGAAATAACCGGCTCCGAAGCCTTGAACGGGCCGGACCCTTGAGAGGACGGGCATCATGAGCGGACGAGACCTCGATTCGATCGGCTCGGGAAGCCCCTCGGGCGGCGGGCTGACGCTCCGCACCTGGACATGGATCGTGATCGGACTGAGCGCGCTGGCCTTTGTCAGCGTCAGCCTGACCGGTATCGCCGCGCTGATTCTGGCCTACCTCAAACGGCCTGAAGCGCGCGGCACGATCGAAGAGACCCATCTGACCTATATGATCCGGACGTTCTGGATCTCGCTTGGCGTCAGCCTTGTCGCGGGCGTTCTTCTGATCGTCGGCGTGGGCATCGTCCTGTTCATGGGCCTCGCGGTCTGGCAGCTTTATCGGATCATCCGCGCGATCGTGCTGCTGTCCGACAATCGTCCCATCCCTGATCCGACGAGCTGGTTCTGATCACCGCGTCCTGAACACGATCATCCGACATTAACTGGCATCCGACATCAACTGCGAAACCGGCATGGTCAGCAAAAGACACGTTGCGCGAGATGCGCGCCGCGCCGATACCATGCAGCCTCTTTAAGGAGTTGTTCCACGGATGCGTCCGATCGCCATGCGAGAGCCTGAAATCAAGACGCTCTCACTATGTCCTGCGTGCTTCCAAAAAAACCGACAGACGGCTGAAATCTGCGCGCATTGCGGGGTCGAGCGTCATTTTGGCCCGACGCGACGCGAAGCACTCGTCGCGACGCTGATCGGCTTCGCCGCCGGTCCGTTTCTTGCCATCCTTATACTCGGACCGTCCTACTGGGCGATCCCTCTCAGCGCCGTGGGCGGCCTGCTGGGCTTCTTCATCTGTCAGATCCGCCATAACGGAGACCGATGGATGAAAGAAAGATGACGGATTTCCGGAACATAGGAGAAGCGTGAAAAAGATCTTCAGAGTTCTTTTTCATACCCCGTGCACCAGAATGTTACTGTTATTCGCGAGGGACAACCCTTTTCAGGGCTCTTCGCCGGACATGACCGAAACAAAAAAGGGGGCCAGATGGCCCCCTTTTTTTCGTGCTTCTGATCAGGATCAGAAATGCGCGCCGAGCGACAGCTCGAATGCGCGGCCGAGAAGAGCGTCATAGTAACGCGTCAGGCTGACCGTGCCCGGATATTTCGGACGCGAGTCCATGATATTGTTGATCATGAAATTCGCGCTGAAGTTCTTCGTGATTTCATAACCGATCGTGACGTTGTGATAGGCGTAGGCCGGACGGTTGTTGAACTGATACGAAGACGAAGGAACCTGGAGCGCATATTTGGCGGGACCGTAGAAAATCGCCTGCCACTGCACGGACAGCGGACCGTGCATATAGTTCAGGTTGAACGTCGCGTTGTCGCTCGGCGAGGTTGTATCGCCAACCAGCTGATAGGTATTCCCGAGATAGCTCTGGTTGCTCTTGATGTAATGCATGTAATTGGCATGCAGTTCGATCTCGCCAGCGTTCTCCGAAAGACCGAAACGCGACAGTGCCGTATAGTAACGAAGATCGGCCTGCATCGCCTGCGTGTGATACTGCGCGATATTGTAGTAACCCGCCATAAAGCCGTTGACCTGGCCGCCCGAATCGCGACTGAAAGCGCTGCAATACGGATTGCTGGGTCCGTAGGACGACGAGTCATAGCACGCATCCATCAGATCCTGCGAAGTCAGAGACGTGATGGCGTTCTTGATCTTTACGTCGACAAACGAGCCCTTGAAATCCAGGCCGGGCACGAAATGCGGCATGAATTCGAGCGAACCCGTATAGCTGTCCGAAACCTCGTTCTTGAGATGAGGGTTGCCGCCGGCCTGACCTGTGATCGTGAAGTAATTGTAGTTGGAATCGAACGGCTGCTTGATCCCGGCCTTGGCACAATTTGCCGCACGCGTTGCAGGATTTGGCCCTTGCGTGATGCCTTCCGTCGAGCAGGGGTCGATTCCGCTTTCGTAATCGGTGCCCACGGGTGAGAATAGTTCGGATACGGACGGATTGCGCACGGAACGGGCATAGTTGCCGCTCAGACCGAAATCGCGGGTCGGCCACCAGGAACCACCGAACATGTAAGTCCAGAAATTACCGGTCATGCTGTTATGGATGAAACGGCCATTCGCCTGCGCCGAAAGGCTGTAGGCACCCGGCAGATGCATGTTGGGCGAAACCAGCGGCACGTCGAGTTCGCCGTAAGCTTCATGCGTCAGGTATGAACCCGTCGTAGGGTAGATAACGGTGGAATTGCCGTACTGTTGGTAAGAACCGTCGTCCTGCTTCCAGCCCTGTAGGAACGCCCCGGGCTGAAAGTTGTAGCTTTCGCGACGATGCTCGTAGCCGATATCCCACCGCACGTCGCCAGCCGGCAGATGCACAACCGTACTGCGGATTTCAGCCTGGAGGTCACGCTGCGCGTTCTGGTTCGTCGCGTGCGAATCAGCCACGACATAGTCGCGAGCCGCAGGCGTCAACTGGTTGTAACCAAACGGATTCAGCGGTGCGCAGGTTGAACTGCGCGTTTTGATCGGCGCGCTCGTGTAGCCCGGCGCACAAATAATGTTCCCGCTGGCATCGGTCGTGGCGTTGAGCGCGTTGATCAGATTCGGCACCACGATCGAAGGCGTCCAGGTATCGTTCATATACCGGCTGTATTCGCCCTTCAGGCTCCACTGGAAATTCCGGCCGACAGCGTCGAAATCGCCATTCAGACCGCCAGCAAAGCGGAACATCTGGACGGTCGTCTGATACAGACCGGCATCCAGATCCTGATTCAGGCGATCGAGATAGAACTTGCTGGGGTCTTTGCCAGCCGCGACCAGGGCGCTCTGAATGGTCTGACGCTCGGCGGAAGTGAGATAAGGGTTGCTCGTGCTGAGCTGGTAAGCACCGATCACCACCGTATCGGTGTAATAGCTGCTTGGATTACCCGGCAGGTTCGGTGTCAACGGATTGTCGAACTGTGGCGTTGACCACGTACCTTGGCCGACCTGGCTGCTCGCGGTTCCGCGCGCATACCAGCCTTCCCATGTCGCATGGAGATGCTGGGTAAAGTCGTAATGACCCAGAAGCGTCAGATTCAGCTTGTCGGTCGGCGCGAAAAGCTGCGTGTAATCCTGCAGCGCAATGCCGTTTCCACCGATCGAATGCGTGGAGTCATAGACCATCGCATCCGCCGTAAAGGGAACCAGCGACTTGCCGTCCTGACTGAACATCAGCGGCGCGCCATTCGCGCCAGCGATTCCATTGGCGGTCGCCATTCCGGGCACGAGCGTCTTGGAATTGCCGGGAACCACAGGAAGATGCCCGTAAGCTGCGTTGACCATCGGCATGCCGGTGACCGAATTCTCGGTAAAGCGGCGCTTTGCCATCAACACATATGTGTAGTCAGAGGTGCTGACATCGCCCACGGTCGGACGACCGTAGGTCACCGCATCGCGACCGGTGACACCTTTGAGATCGTTCTGCAGCATGCCCCCGGCATTGCGATACTCGACGTCAAAGACGACGCCGCCCTTGTCGTGATCGAACGACGTTCCGTATTTGAAGGAAATCCGCTGCTGCGGCGCCTGAAGCCGCTGTGTCCAGTTGCCCTGGGCGTTAAAGTCGACACCCTTGAAATGGTCGTCGAGAATGTAGTTGGTCACACCCGCGACCGCGTCAGCACCATAGGCCGCGCCCGCGCCGCCAAGGCGTGTATCCATCGACGAAATTAGCGAAACCGGGATCGTGCTGACGTCCACGGCCGAGCCTGAACTCGCGCCATACATCGAGGCCGTCGAGCCACCGACCATACGCATGCCGTTGATCAGTGTCAGGTTACGCTGCGAACCGAGGTTCAGAAGGCTGATCAGGGTCTGGCCAGCGCCGAAGCTGCCCTGCGAGCCGATCGGCGAGTTGCTACCAACGCTGAACGCGGTATTTTCGCGCAGAAGCGCCAGACCCAGATCCGTATAGCCGCGCTTGCGAAGCTGCTCCGCATCCACGGTCACGCCCGCCATGACGTTCGTCAGGCGCGTATGGGACAGGCGCGACCCCGTCACAACGATCTGCTCGGTCCCCGTTCCGCTGATATCATGCGAAAGGGCATCGGTCTTGCTGCTCGTAGTGGTAGCCACGGTCTGCGAACCAGCGGCCGCAGGTGAAGCGGAGGCGGGTGCCGAGGAGGCGGGCGTGACCGTCGTTGACGTGCTGGATGCCGTCGAGGCCTTGGCCGCCTTCTTTCTCGCCACGTGCTTCTTGCCCACATGCTTATGCGCTTGGGTGGTTCCAGCCGCACTGGTCTGTGCCATCGCACCGTCAACCGGGAAGGATGCGTATGAAATCCCGCCCAGCAGGAAAAGCCGGAAGGCGACCTTGGAGAGACGATGGCGCGTCGTCACGTCGCGGTGTCGCAGGTTTGTTTTCATATGACAGTCGTGTCCAACTGATGGTGTAGGCGCGTTACGCGCCGGTAACCAATAACCTGCTTATGTCTCTTTTATGAATCAACCGTCATTTTACGTTGCTGAAAATCCAAACATTCCTCTGTTGCAATAATAGCACAATAACAAAGAAGGGCCGGAGCTTTACGCGAAGCTTCCGACCTTTATCTTGTTTGTGTCAAAGTATATAAGTTTTTTGTCTAAGTTTTTACTACCGAAAGATGCGACCGTGCCTCTTGTCTCTTTGTGTCTTTCCGCCAGCCTGGAGCACGGGGCTGACAGGAAATAAGATACAATCCTGTCACAAATGCCAGCTCCGACAGGGTCATGAACCATAGAGCCATGCGAAACGCTATGGGCGCCGTTTCAAGCTGCCAGAATGAAAAGATGAGAAACGGCACGGAAAGAGGCCGCGCGCCCATCAGCATGAAACGCAACGGATTGGCCTGTCCCGGCTTCACCAGCGCACGCATGCGGTGCAGACCGAAATAGAAAGCCGCCCCGACACACCACTGGACGACGCTCAGCATCTGGTCGCTGAAACTCTGCCCCCCCATCATGATGAGCAGAACAATCGCCACGCCATAGAAAAGCACGGCCCCGAGTTGCAGGCTCATGCCGATATCGACGGCGGGCCAGCGTTCGGGAAGGCGGTCCGACAAAGGCTGGAACAGCCGGTCGAGAACCCAGAGATCGGCCTGGTTGATACGATCCATCATAGACATGTCGGGTTCCTTAGCGCGCGGCGGTCTCGGGCGCACGTCATTTTGGCCTCGGCGCGAGACGGCATGGACAGATGAAGGGAGGCGAGGTTTAGTCCCCAGCCATGATGCAACACTTCCCGGAGCTCAAGATGGTGTCCCCGATTTCCCTTACGAGGTCGCGCGGCGGCCGCCTGCGTGCGCTCCTCCTTTCCGCGGCTCTCCTGACAGCGCCCGTTCTGCCCCGATCATCATCGGCCCAGACGCCCGCTGCCGCCAGCGCCATGGACAGCGCCGTGCGGACTACCCTTCCCAACGGGTTGCGCGTCGTCATCGTGCCCGATCATCTGGCTCCCGTGGTGCAGACGCAGATCATCTATCTCGCCGGATCGACCGCCGCTCCCGAAGGTTTTCCCGGCACGGCGCATGCTCTCGAACACATGATGTTCAACGGCACGTCCGATGTCAGCCGCGAACAGCTTTCGACGATCAGCGCACGGATCGGCGACAACAACAACGCCTTCACGACCGAGGACGCCACACAGTTCTATTTCCAGGCTCCGGCATCCAATCTCGGCCTTCTCCTCAGACTGGAAGCCGACCGGATGCGCCATGCGAAAATCGCTCCGGAAGAATGGGCCCATGAGCGCGGCGCGATCGAGCAGGAAGTCTCGCGCGATCTTTCCTCGCCCATCGAACGCTATCTGGTGCGGCAAAACGCCATCCTGTTCGCCGGAACGCCCTATTCCCATGACGCTCTCGGGACGCGCGAATCCTTCGAGAAAACGGACGCCACTCTCCTCCGCCGCTTCTACGACAGCTGGTACCAGCCCAACAACGCGATCCTTCTGATCGTGGGCGACGTCGATCCCTCGTTAACCCTGACACAGGTCAAGGCACAGTTCGGCGCCATCCCCGCGGGACACATCCCCGCGCGCATGCCCGTACGGCTCCAGCCGGTCACCGCGCAGACCGTGCATCTCGAGAGCGATCTCGGCGCAGGCATCCTGACGGTCGCGTTCCAGATGCCAGGCGCCCACGATCCGGATTACGCCGTCGCCCAGATCCTCGCGGACGTTCTGGCCAGCCAGCGCGGCGCGCTGTTTGCCCTCGTTCCGCAGGGCAAGGCGCTCTCGACCGAATTCGACTACAGCCCACGGGCCTTCGCGGGCAGCGGCCTGGCTCTCGCCGTATTTCCCAAGGGCGAAGATCCGCAGAAGCTCCTCGCGACTCTCAGGGGCGTTCTCGCGAACATTCGGGCGCATGGCGTCAGCCCGGAGCTTGTGGAGGCTGCCAGACGCAAGGAGATCGCCGATCTGGAATTCGACGCCAATGGTATTTCCGACCTGACCCAGAGCTGGGCTTCAACACTGTCCCTGACGGGCGCCGCCTCACCCGCGGCACTCGTGGACAGCTTCAGACACGTCACGACGGAACAGGTCAACGCGATGGCGGCACGCGTTCTCGATCCCGCGCACGCGCTGACGGGCATTCTCACGCCGACGGCCTCTCCCAATCCGGACGCGGCTCAGGGCAAGGCGGCCGAGAAATTCATCTCTCCACCGACGAAACCGGTCGCGCTGCCGGACTGGGCGCAAAAAGAACTTCAAACACTCTCCATTCCTCCCGCCGCTCCGCTCCCCGCCGCGTTCACACTCGCCAACGGCCTGCGCCTCCTCGTCCAGCCGGAACATGTGAGCCATACGATCAAACTCTACGGCCGCATTCGCCAGAACGGCGATCTTGAAGAACCGGCAGGCAAGGAAGGCGTCGCGAGCCTGACCGCCGGGCTGTTCCTCTACGGCAGCCATACGCATGACCGGCTGCACCTCGCCGCCGCCCTGGATGCCCTGGCGGCGGACGCCTCAGCTGGTCCGGGCTTCGGCATGAGCGCCCTCACGCCGGCCTTCGAGCCCACCCTGTCCCTGCTCGCCGATAACGAGCTGGATCCGGCCTTCCCGGCGGAAGCGTTCGAGACCCTTAAAAAACAGGCCATCGCCGGACGTCCGGGCGTGATGCAGTCACCCGGCTACCGGTTTGGCCGGGCTCTCCAGCACGCCGTCAACCCGCCGCATGACGCCACGCTGCGGGAGACGACGCCCGCCAGCCTCGCCCGTATCAGCCTCCAGGACGTGATGGCCTATTATCATCACGCCTACCGCCCGGAACTTACGACGATCGTGGTCATGGGCGACATCACGCCCGAACATGCGCGCGATCTGGTCGCCGCCCGATTTGGCGGATGGAAAGCCGAAGGACCGACGCCTCAGGTCGATCTGCCCGGCCGTCCCCTCAGCAGGCCAAGCCATGCCGTGATTGCCGATCCGGGCCGTGTTCAGGATGACGTCGTTCTCGTCGAGAGCCTCGATAGCGGCATCCACAATCCCGACCGGTTTGCTCTCGAACTGGGCAACGAAATCTTGGGCAGAGGCTTCGCATCGCGTCTGATGCAGGATCTGCGCGTACGCACAGGCTATGCCTATTCGGCCAACAGTTCCTTCCAGTGGTCGCAAAATCGCGGCGCATTCGTCATATCGTTCGGCGCCGACCCCGATAAGGTCGGACCGGCAGGGACGGCGGCGATCTCCGACCTGCGGGCCATGCAGACGCAGCCTGCGACACAAGACGAGATCGACAACGCCAAAGCCCTGATCCTGCGCGGAATTCCGATGGACCGCGCCAGCTTCGACGATCTAGCCGGAGAATACCTGTCCCTCACCGCGTTCGGCCTGCCGCTCAACGAACAGGACCTCAAAGCCCATGCCATCTACGCCATGACGCCAGACGCCATCCGCAGCGCGTTCAGGCACTGGGCTCGCCCGGACGCTCTGGCCCAGATCGTCCGCGGTCCGAACCCGCGCTGACAACCCGACGAACGGAAACGCTGGTCGACGCCGCTTCCGGCCGATCAGCGTGGAGGCGCGCCGCGCCCGCTCAGAACAGGAGGAACACCGCCGCCAGGATGATGCCCATCAAAACGGCGAAGCCTGCAAGCTGAAGGGAAATGGAGCGTGCGGGTTTGCCACTCTCCATCTCGTCTTCAACTGCATCCCCGGACAGGTCGGCGACGAAATCCGCCACGTCGTTCTTGTCATCCATGTGATGCGTGCCCCATGCGACGCCCCGTCATGGCGGCGCGCTTTTCCGGCAGACCGTCCGCCAGCAGACATATTACGTCAGAAACCACAGGAAATACGACCACCAATGTAACGTGGCGCACCTGGAATATAGAAGTAGTTGGTCGTCGCCTGACCGCCGCTCGTGTAATAATGACGATTGAGAATATTCGACGCATAAAGCGTAATCTGCCAGTGGTCGGAAGACGGACGAAATGTCACGTGCGCACCCAGCAGAAAGTAAGGCGGAAGCCGATAAAAGCCCGTTCCGCCCGGTGTCATGGCCTGCGCGCCCCGATAACTCCAGTCGGGGCCGAATTCGATCCCGTAACGCGAACTGATCGCCTGTCGCCAGTCCACCTGTCCGTTCAATGTCAGTTTCGGCTGACCGTTATCGACGCCCGCGAAATTATCGTCGATCGCTTTCCACACGCCATGCGACGCGTAGTACGCATTGGTCTTCGCGCGATTGACGGTGGGAAAGTTCTGAAAATTCCCCCGCTGCCAGCCGAAATTCTGCGTCAGGAACAGATGCCGGATCGGATGCAGGTCAATCGTGCCCTCGAAGCCCCAGCTTTCGGATTTCGGTGCATTGGTCAACTGGCTGAGCGGGCCGAAATCGGGAATGAGGACGGTTCCGAGAATCTGCTGATTATGGAAATCGTTATAAAACGCCGCGCCATTGAGCCGCAGGACGTTGGCGATCGGATCGCTCTTGAAACCCAGCTCATATGTCAGGACGGTTTCAGGTCTGAAAGGATCGAGCTGAGCCTGGATCTGGGTGTTATTGGCTGTGAAGCCACCCGGTTTGAAGCCGCGGCTCATCTTGTAATAGACGAGCAGATTGTCGCGCGCCTGCCATGAAACCCCGACCTGCCCCGCGAACTGGGAGACAGACGTCCCTTCGGAATGGAAATTCATGGTCTCTCGACCGAAAATCTGAGACTGAAGCCCGGTAATCGAGCGATCATCGAGTTCGTGCAGCAATCCGGCGAACAGGGTGACGTTCTTCGGCAGCCTGTAGCTGAGATGCCCGAATTCCGAGACGCTTTCCTGCTTCATGCCGAACGTCGTTGCCTGCATGTAGCCGCGCGCTGGCCGATAATCCGTATAATCGAAGAAAAACCTCTGGTTCATGAAACTGCGCTGATAAAACGCCCCCACCACCCACTGCAACCGGTCCTGCGGATGCGCGCTCGCCAGACGCAACTCCTGGGTAAAGACGTTCGCGTCGATCGTGCGGTAGGCGTCGGCCTGGGAGAGCGCCGTGGCGTCCTGATCCGACAGTTCGCCCTCGCGTTCCGTCTCGAACGCGCTGATGGCGCTGATCTTGGCAATGCCAAAATCATGATCGATATGCAGATCCCAGCCCCAGAACCAGTCATGCTCGCTCGGCTTGATCCCGCGCTTGCGTCCGATCAGATCCGCGAATTGCGGCCGCACGTTCCATTCGGTCTGCGTCCATCCCACCTCGGGGAGCGGCCCCTTCCCGATCAGTTTCGCAATCGGCACGGCGCCGACGAGTTCGCTGTCATCCTGCACCACATGCGCCGAGAGCAGCACGGTCGTATGGGAGTCCGGAGCCCATTTCAGCTTGCCACGCAAAGCCCAGAGATCGGCGTCGCCAAGATGCGCCCCGTTCAGCGGATCGGTCTGCCAGCCGCCGCCTTTCTGCACCTGTCCTGCCAGCCGAAAGCTCAGCCCGCGTGCCAGAGGTCCTGATATGTAAGCCTCACTGCGGCTGCGGGCGTAAGACGCGATGTCCTCGCGCGCGCCGTAGTGAAACTGATCGGTCGGACCGTTGGTGCGAAAACTGACCTCGCCGCCCGTCGTGGTCTGACCATGTTTCGTCCCGACTGGGCCGGGCGTGACGGTCGCGTCCTCGAGGTCGAACATGAGGCCGTTGGCCATCGTGGAATAGGCGAAGGGCACATCATCGAAATATGTGAGGACCGGAGCCATGTTGTTCTGGGTGAAGTCGTTGAACCCCACGCCGCGCAGATAGAAATTCGTCGACGCCGTGCCATTGATGCTCTGGATCGTCAGATTGGGGGCGACCCGTTCCATGCCACGCAGGTCGACCACGCCGCGCTCGATCAACCGCTCGCCCGTCAGTCGGGTATCGGCATCGGCGAGATGTTGGGCCGCGAGATGCGTGAACGCTCGCCGGACGCCACTGACTTCTATGGATTCAGAATGGGCGACGATTTTGGAGGGGTTGTCCGACGTTTTCGCCTGTTTCGCAGCGGACTGATGAGATCGCGTTTTCGTTGATGGCACGGCGCGATGTTGCGTGGGAACCGGAGCCGCGGTGCCGGTCACGGCGTCGAGACCCGAAGCTGCAAGGAGACCCGCCGCGCCGACAAGCCGGAAAGCTCGGACAGAAATCATTGCTTAAACGTTCTTTATCCCAGATATGTGCGATGGCGCGCTATGACCCATACCGCCGCCGATGGCAACGTGATTTGACATGTCTGTTCCATGCTACATACATAATGATGTGCCATTGGGGTGCGATTTATGTGCGCGCCTTGAAAGAGAAAAACGCATGTTGCCTTCTCGCTCTGGACAGTAAGGCGTGAGCACGCCTCATAAAAGATCGTCCGAAAACCGCGTCTCAGACATGCAGCCTCTCCTACAGGCCATCCAGGCGCACGGATTGCTGCTTGTGGCCGACGAGGATCTGATCGTGCGCGGCGGAGCGGGAGAGATCGAGGCCACGCTGTCAGTCCAATGGCTCGGCCAGCCGCTCGCGGCTCTTCTGTCGCTGCCGGACTTGGCGACATCGACCGATGCCCCGGCCGCCATCAACGACCACATCATAAAAACGTCCGGCGGAGAACGTCTCGCCGCGCGCGCCGTCCGGTCCGGCGCGTGGCTCCTCGTCGAACTGGAACCTTTTCCCCCGGAAGAACGGCCCGCACGTCAGGTTCTGCGCGAGATCGACGACCACGCCACGGCGCTGGAGAGCGCATCCGACATCCATACGCTCGCCATCATGGCCGCCGACCGGTTTCGCCGACTGACCGGCTACGACCGCGTGGAGGTCTGCCACTTCGAATCCGATGGCTCCAGCGAGATCATCGGGGAAGTCCGCAACGCAAAACTGCCGCCTCTCATCGGCCTTCATCTTCCCGCCAGTACCATCACGGCACAAGGCCGTTTGCTCTGCATCCGCAACCCTGTACGTACGATCGGCGACGTCGCGGCGGCCCCCGCGTTCCTTCGTCCCCCAGGGAAGGAGATGGCGACGGTCGATCTCGACCAGATCGGAATCCGGGCCACCACACCGGGTTGGGCAAAGCATCTCGGCGCGATGGGCGTTCGTGGTTGCGCGACCATTTCCATCGTGGTCGATGGGCGATTGTGGGGCCTTGTTTTATGCCATCATGCGACGCCACGACTGATGGATCTCGATACCCGCATGGCCTGTCAGGTGCTGACAGGCGTGATGTCGCGCCAGATCCGGATCAAGGAAGAAACCGCGACCTATCGCGAGCGTCTTCGCATCCGCCGCGCCATCGAGAAAATTGAAACCCGGTTCAATTCCGATCTTCCCGGCGCTGATGTCGGCGGGGCCATCGCCAGCGAACTGCGCACCCTGTTTCGCTCGAACGGTCTTGCCGTCATTGAAAACGATCGTGTCCATACGTTCGGACAATGTCCCGATCAGACGCAGCTGCGCAAACTTTCCGAACGCGTTCGGAAAGAGGCTTCCGCCGGCATGTTCGTGACGTCCATGCTGCCGTCACTCTATCCACCCGCGCAAAACTACGCTCAGGTGGCCAGCGGCGTTCTCGCGATTACCTTGCCCCACCCCGAAACCGTCATCATATGGATGCGCGGCGAGCGTCTGCGTCATCTGAAATGGGTGACGCTTCCCTCGGAGGACATTACTCCCGAAGCGGATGACGTCGATCGATCCAGAGACGGAATCGCCGTCCGCAGGCATACCGTGCGCGACCATGCCTCGCCCTGGACGAGCGATGAGATCCAGGGGGCCGTTCTTCTGCGCCAGTATTTTCGTGAACATGGACACGCCATCCAGCAGCGGGAATTAAACCAGCGTCTGGAAATCGCCCTTGAAGAAAGAGAACGGCTTCTGAAACAGAAGGATTTTCTCATTCACGAGGTCAATCATCGCGTCCAGAACAGTCTCCAGCTCGTGGCTTCGTTTCTTACCCTGCAAGCCAAAAGCGCGAACTCGGCCGACACGGCGGACTCCCTGGCCGAGGCGCAACGCCGCATTTCCGCGATCGGGCTCGTCCACCGTCGGCTCCATCAGGACGGCAACGATGGCCAGATCGAACTGTCGCACTATATCCGCGAACTGTGCGAAGAACTGTGCGGCGCCATCGGGCCGCAATGGCGCAACGAGTTGACGCTGATCCTCGAGCCCACCCTGATGTCCGCCGATCGCGCGATCCATATCGGACTTGTGACGACCGAGCTTGTCATCAACGTCACCAAATACGCCTATGACGGGAAGGCAGGCCCGATCGGGATCGCGCTCGCGACCGACGCGGATGTGTTGACCCTCAAGGTTTCGGACCGCGGCGTACTCTCCATGAAAACCCATGAGGGGTTTGGCACCCGCATGATGCGCGCGATCGTTCAAAGCCTCAAAGGTTCGCTCGAGTTCGTCCATGAAACGCCGGGCCTCTGCGCGATCCTGAAAGTGCCCGGCGAGACGCGGCGCTGAAGTCTCTCGATCATCATCCGGCCGGACGGGTTCATATGGTCGGATTAGGGTGGGTGATAAAACGGGGTTTCTAGACAGATCGCATCAGTGGCAGTTTCGAACCGGCGGCCTGGCGGTCGCCAATGATTTCACGGCGGAACCGGAACAGGCGCGCGGGACGGCCGGGTCCTTCGCGCGACAGTTCCGTGGTTTCTTCCACGAGTTGCTGCTGCTGTATCAGTCGCCGAAAATTCTGCTTGTGCATTTCCTGACCGGCCACGGCTTCCACGGTGCGCTGCAATTCGAGAAACGTAAACGCTTCGGGCATGAGTTCGAAAATCACCGGCCGATAGCGGATTTTCGCGCGCAGGCGCGTCATCGCCGTCGCCAGAATGCGCCGGTGGTCCCGCACCATCGCTTCACCCGCGACAACGCTTCCCGTGGCTGCGCGCGATTCCGCGACCAGCCCCGCCTCCCATAACAATTCGTAGCGTTGCAGGACCCGCTCATCATCCCATGCGCCGCCCTCCGTGCCGAATGTCTGGTCAATGCGCGCCTTGATCTTTTCAAGGTCGCGAGCGGATTTCGCCCAGGCGTCGAGACGGGCGCGCGCGCCCGCAAGAGCCATGCGTCCTTCGATCGTGCTGCGATCTTCCCACGGAAAATAGGCGTACCAGCTTTTCCAGCCCTCGGGCGCAATGCCGATGCGCGTCAGAGCCATGTAGGAGATGCGGATGGTCCGCGATTCATGGCGGTCCGGCGTGTCGGCAAATGTGTAAAGCTGTTCCACATGCCCCAGCCGGTGCCCGGTCTGACGCTCGACCCACAGGCGCATGCCGGTCTGAAGAGAGCGATGCGCGGTTTCCAGCGGTCCGGAGGGCAGCGCGCGTCCGCCCTCCAGCGTCAGCACCATCGGCACGCCGTCATCGACCGCGATCAGCACCGCCACGAGTTCCGAGCGGACCGCATTCACGCGCTGACGACCTTGCCCGCGGCCAGCATCAGGAGACCGCGCAGGATCTCATCGGGCGGCGGCGGACAACCGCGCAAGGTCATGTCGCATTGCGCAACGCCCGGGAGACGCGCCGCCATGACACCGGACAACGTCGCATAGTTTTCGCCCGCGATCCCACCACTTACGGCGCAATCCCCGATCGCCACCAGGCCCTTGGGCATCGGCATCTCATCCCACCAGCGCATGAGCCAGGGCACCGAAGCCCGCGTGATGCTGCCTGTCACGACAAGCAGTTCCGCATCGTGGGGCGTGGCCACGAAACGCAGGCCGAGAGGCGCGAGATCATAAGCCCCCCCCTCACGCAGGGCCGCGACCTCCGCCGCGCACCCATCGCATCCTCCGGCCTGCACGGCGTAGAGCGACAGCGGACGCGGCGCGCGCGGCCAGTTCTGGGGCCGCCGCCAGGCTCTCGCATCAAACCATGCCCGCAACCATGACACCCGAGATGCACCTCCATGCGCGACGTTATAAATCATGCCTCGCAAGCGTCGATGACGATTCCAAGACAGTATGCCAGAACGGAACCTCACGCAGCGCCCCGCGACACCGGCTTCGTTGTACGTTTCCGTCGAGAACCGGACAACCGGAAGAAAGCCACCAAAGAAAGCCAGGCATGATGAATATCATTTTCGCCTCGACCATTCCGAAGGATCAGCATGACGCCGTCCGCAACGCCAGCCATTTCAGACGCTGGCTGGAACGCACCCGGACAGCCTTCCAGCTCCGCTCGGTTCATGTGCGCGACGTCGGCATGTTCGGACGCCGTGTGGGCTTCATTTTCGTGGAGGCGGAGGCTTTGCATGACGGACAGGTTCTTCCGGAATATGCCTTCCTGCGCGGAGATTCGGCCTCGATCCTCGTCGTGCTGAAGTGTCCGGGCTTACCGGACCGGACGGTGCTGACATGCGAAGCCCGTCTGCCCATCGGCAAGGCCGACCTGCTCTCCCTGCCAGCGGGGATGGTGGACGATGGCAGTTTCGACAGCACCGCACTGCGGGAGCTCGGCGAGGAAATCGGGACCGACCTGCACGTGCGCGAAGAACAACTCATCCACCTCGCGACGACCTGGACGTCGCCAGGCGGCTGTGACGAGGCCATTTCTCTTTTCGCCGCTGAAATGGAAGCTTCGCCGGAACTCATCCGCTCCCTCGAAGGACGCCGGACCGGCAACAAGGCCGAGCATGAATTTATTGAAGTGCGGGTCATGGCGCTCGACGACATCCCCAAAATCGGAATGACGGACGCGAAAACGCTGCTGTCCTACGCCCTCTACCGGCATGAGCACCCGGCGCGTTCATAGCCTTCCGCGAGCAGGATATTATGCGACTGGCACATTACGATATCAGATCGGAATTCTGAAAGATGGAACCGTCGTCAGATCAGGGTCCCGACGGCCATCAACCCGCCGCCGAGGCCGCCGAAAAACCAAAGGACGCCAGGACGAGTTCCGCGTCCGCCCCGCCGACGAGCCGCCCCAGGGCCGGAGCCAGGCTGAACGCGCCGTCCCGCAGATGGAAACCGTCGATCCTGTCATCCACCAGACGCACCCAGCACCACACGTCTCCCCTGGCCCCTTCCACCGCGCCAATGCCCTCGCCGACATTCACCCGCTGACGGCCATCCTCCCACGAGACACCGAAATCCGACGTTACGCGTTCGAGACGCCGGACCGAATCCCGTATTTCGCGCAACCGCAAACGCCCGCGCGCCAGCGCATCGCCTTCCGTGAGCGACCCGGCGCGACCCGCGCCGTAACGTGGATCGTCCTCGCGCTGGCGCAGATCGAACGAACGACCGGTCGCGCGCGCCGGGAGCCCGCCGATGGCCAGGGACGTGACTCTCGTAGCCTCCAGGACGCCCACGTGACGCAAACGGAACGCGGCACCTTCATGCAGAAGGTGCCAGTCCGGCAGTCGCGTCCGGACGAGTTCCATCACGGCGTCGGCCAGTTCGCGAACCTCGATACCCGGCGCGATACCTTCCGGTGCGATGACGTCCGTCAGTCTGCGGGTAGCCCCGTGACGGACGCAGAGATCGGCGATCGTCTCCCGGGCGAGCGTCGCATGGGTCGCCAGCAATCCCGCATCGGCCAGTGTCGCGACCCTGGCGAGATCGTCCAGATGGACGGAAATGCGTTCGATCTCGGACAGGACGATCCGGCCATCACGCCCCTCCGGCGGCACGGAGCCGCCAATGGCGGCTTCCACGGCCCGGCAATAGGCCAGAGCGTGAGCCACGAACCCGCCGGAGGAAATCCGCCCGACATGCCGCAACCCCTCGCCGGGCGACAATCCCAGCATGCGCTGGACCAGCCCGCGATGCGACAGCCCGAACGTCATGTCGCGATCCGTCAGGACGACCGGTCCCGTCGCGTCGCCGAAGGGTTCGTCTTCCGGGCAACAGGCTCTCGGGGGGCTCCCGGGCGCGCGACGCGATGAAAGCGGCGCCGAGTGCACCCATCCCCCCATGTCCAGCAAGGATCGTACGTCCCGCGCGAACATGGGCCGCGCATCCCAGAGATCCTGCGCCATACGCTCGGACCACGCCGCGGCTGGTACTGTTTTCGACAGAGCCAGATATCGCCCCTCGACCATCGGCGTACTGGCCATGACCGGCTGGTCGCCATCGAGAAACAGGGCATAGGCCCGACCCGCGTCGCACCAGTGCGCCAGAAACCACAGCGGCGCCCGGGCGTGAACCATGCGCTCCCACTGCGCCTCGTCGAGAGCGAAATGGCGGGGCGCGATCCGCTCGCCGGCAAGGATGGCCTCCCTCATCACGAGCACCTCGGAACGGTCCGCGCTCATGAAGGATGCCAGGCCAGAGCGAGCGGCCACAGGAGAAGCAGGGGAGAGAGCAGCCCGACCAGAACCAGCCCCCAGAACATCAGATCCGCCCTGTCCATCCGCCGGGGCCAGTCGCCCGGACCGGCACGGGCGACCTGCAGGCCGAGGCCGCCAAGGATCAGGGCCGCCATCAGGGGATGTCCGGGCAGCAGTTCCGCCAGCAACAGCAGACTGCCCATGAACAGCGGGCTCGGTGGCTGGGCGGTTTCCATCCAGGCGCGTTGACGATCGTCGATGCGTTCCGTCGCAAGCGCGGTGGCGGCGATGCAGAAAAGCAGCCCCGCCACGAGCACGGGACTTTCCGCCGCCATGCCACGATCAGATCCCCCTCCTCCGGACGCGCCCGCGCAGAGCGCCATCATCGCGGCGAACAGGGCGCCCCCGGCGCGCTGCCGAAAGGCGCAAAGCCACAGCGTCACCAGCCCCAGGGCCAGAAAGACGGCATCCGTCACGTCATGCGCCGGCAGTCGCAGCATGAGCGCGCTGGCGCCCAGACGCGGCAGGATATCCAGGAGTGCTGGCCGTCCCGCAGGCGGCGGCGCCGGGACATGCCCGAGCCCGGCGATGAGACACAGCCCCACCGAGAGCAGGAGATCGCCCGTACGCAGGGTCCCGCTTCCCACCGCCGTCGCGGACAGCGTCGTGAACGTCGCGCCGAGCAGGGCCATCATCACACCGGCGACGCGGAGCTGGGCCGTCTCCCAGGCGCTGCGCGCCCGCACGGCTCCGGCGGCGTCATACAAGGCGAGAAACGCCGAAGCGAGGCCGAGAAGTGCCACCACCGCGAGAACCTGATGCACGGTCAGGGCCAGCATGACGCAGGATGTCGCGAAAAACGGCACGACGGCCGCCGCGCGACCGAGACCGTCGCGCCAGGCGAGAAAGGGGATGGAAGCGGCCAGCAGACGCACGACGTCCGACAGAACGTCCTGTTCGGGCATGAACGGCGTGAAAAGTGCCGCCACGACGAGGCCGGAAGCCGCCAGGAACCGACCCGCGACATTCGTCTGATCGCGAGGCAGGAGCAACAGGAGGAAGCCCGCCAGAAGCGGCCAGCAGGGGACGAGCAGCAAGGAGAAGCCAGATGTTCCGGCCCGGAGCACGGCACTAAACATCGTCAGGTGTCTCCGTTCGCAGCCATGCCAGACGCGGCAGAAGCCACACCCCGAGGACGGCCAGGGATCCCCAGACGATCACCGCCGCCGCCAGAAGCAATCCGCTCTGCACGCAGCCTGCGAGCAGAAAAAGACCATCCACACCGCAGAACATCGCGGCGAACTGGAGAAGCGGCACCGACAGGACGGCGCCACACAATCCGACCAGCACCACCGCCGCCGCGAACAGAACCGGCAGCCCCGGAACGGCGGAAAGCGCCAGCAGGAACACCAGAACCATTCCACCCGCCGCGGCCATGACGACGGGAGAGAGCACCCCGGTCCCGTCCATGCGTTCCGGCGCAAAACGACGCAGTCCCATCCACGCCGAGAGACTGCCGCCGAGCGCCGCCACGAGGGCCGCGACGGCGACAGGCCCCTGTCCGCAGAAGGCGATGCACAGGGCCGTGCAGAATCCATGCAGAGGGAGCACACGACCGTCACGTCCGATGGCCAGACAGGACACGAGAAGCAGAAACCCGAACAGCACCGTCATGAGGCGAACCGCCCCGACAGAACGAGAATGATGGCGGCCCCCGCCAACGCCACGGCGGGGCGACGCACGTCGCCCCTGAGGAACACCATGCCGACACCCAAAACTCCCGCGACCAGCACGAGCCGAACAGGCGCGGCCACCCACGCCATCAGCATGCCAGGGATCGACAGCGTCGCTCCATCCGGAAGGCCCGGCAGCATGAGATCGCCGATGAGAAGAAGCCAGCCGCAGGATGCCAGATCCTGGCTGTATCGGAACATCGCGCGCAGACGGCCTTCCGCCTCCGGAAGCAGGACTTCGAAACTGGCGGCATCCAGGAATTGCGGCCCGAGAAGAACGCCCAGCGCGAGGGCCGCGAAAACCAGAGCGCCGACGAGCGCGGGCGCGGCCTGAACATGCAGGTCGCGCGCCAGCCCCGCCAGACCGGCTGCTCCGGGCAGGCCGATGGCCATCAAGGCGCTGACGAGCCCCAGGACAGGCACGATCCATCCGCACATCCGCCACTGAATGGCGACCTGACGCTGCGCCTCACGATCGCGTCGCCAGACGCATCCGGCCCCGAACGCCCTCTGCCAGCAGACGGCACGCGCGCCAAGCAGGAGCAGGCCGATCGCCAGAGGGTCCGCCAGGGAAGCTCCGGCCATATCCACGCTGATCAGGGGTGTGATGGCCAGTGCGCCGCCCGACAGCGCGCAGGCCGCCCATGCCGGACCGGCTCCCTGCGGTTCGCAAGGCCCTCTCCACCCCGTCGCGATCTGGCGCCAGCGCTCCCCGGGGACGGACATCCGCGCGCCGGACAGAACGGCGGCCGCCATGGACATCACATCCACCAGAAAGGGCGCCAGCAGGGCGAGCAGCGCAAGCTGCACAACTTCGGTGAGCCATGCGACAACGAGCGCCATCAGCCTTCCCATCCGATGGCCGCAAGACCAAGCGCGACAAGCAGCAGCCAGAGCGCGAGACGATGGGCGGAGGACGTGGCACGACCGCCGACGGCGGTGAGGGGATATCGGGCGGCGCCGCCCAGCCATTGCCGCCCGTGCGCGGCCCAGCGGCGCGCCCTCGCCATGAAACGGCGCTGGCCGAAACTGAACGCGCCGCCCCGATGTCCGACAGAGAGAATGACGGAATCGACCACCATCGACGGACGGGCCGACGCAATGCCGCGACCGCTCGTCAGGAGGCCGCAGATGACGAAAAGAAACAGGGTCGCCACGCCGGGATACCAGCGCGCGCCGTCGCCACCCGGAATCATCCACAACGCGGTCATCATCCGGCCCGGAGCCTGAAACGCGCCTCCATGCGCCGACAGCCCCGCCGGGCTCGCGCCACTCAGCCTTTCGAGAGGAGCCCGCAACAGCATGAAGAACGCACCGGGGAAAGCCGCGATCCCCGCCAGAAGGGACAGCCGGATGCCGTCATGCCCCAATCCATGTGGCGCGAACATCTTCAGCCAGATGGACCGGCTGCGTTGAACCGCGGCGATGCCGAGCGCAAGTCCGACGACCAGTGCTCCCGCGATCCAGTTGGTCAGGGCCGCCGCGAGGCCGCATACGGCGTGCAATGCGAGCCAGAAAGGCAGGAACCCGGCGGCGCCTGGAAGAACCGAATCCATGAGCAGAACGGGCCGTCCCGACGCCTCCGCGCGCACCGCATGGTTCCCGAGGAAAAGGAAGAACGCCTCAAACGCCGCCAGAGATGTCTCGGCGAGATCGGCCCGACGCGCCGCCAGCGCCACTCCAAGCGCCATGAGAACCGGCGCTTCGCTGGCCGAAAGCAGGATCTGCCGGGGGGCCAGCGCCAGAACGCCGAAACCGCAGATAAGCGACGGCACCCAGAACGCTGGCGCGGATATCGTGAACAGGAGCAGGAAGGCACTGCCGAGAAGCGGCTCGCACGGTGCGAATGTCAGGAAAGCCACCAGCCCGACGATCGGCGCGAGCATCGTCCCGGGAGCCACCACCCCCAGCAGGATCAGCGCGACCAGCCGGACCGCGCCCCGCCATCCCGTGAAGGCTGCGGCAACCTCGCTCCGTCCCATCGCCAGGCCCAGCCCCGCCAGCAGGGCCTGAAGCGGCCCTGGCTGGACCAGAAGGGACAGCGCGCCGAGCATAGGAGCCGGGAGACCCGCCGGTCGCGCATTCAGGCTTCGCAGCGCCAGAAGGCATTCGAATGCCGCGACGAAGGGATCGAGAACGAGGATACCAGCGTGTATGTCCGCCCCGCACCCCACGCTCCACAGACACACAGCGAGATGCGCCCCTCCCAGAACCCTCGTCGCGATCTCGCCCTTTGCGGAGGGCCAGCGGACATACGCGACGGCCATCCGCCCCAATGGTAATGCGACAAGCGCGACGAGAAGTGGCGAGAGAGACAGGACAGGGTTCCGGACATCTGGGAGAATAAAGGCGGGAAAACGCCGCGATTATCCCATGCCGTTCAGATCATGGCGAGAGGGGTCTTGCGTCGGGGCGGCGGAAACGCACGGTCGAGCAATGCCAGATCTTCGTCCGACAGGGTGATCTGGGTGGCCAGGATATTCTCTTCCATATGCCGGACGGACCCGGCCTTGGGAATGGCGAGAACGTTCGGACGGCGCAGAACCCAGGCGAGAGCGACCTGCGCCGTGGTCGCGGGACCGGCGGTCGTTTCATGACGAGACGCCACATCGATCAGAGCCTCATCCGTCAGGAGATCTCCGCCCTGCCCGAGCGGCGAATACGCCATCGTCACCACGCCGCTGCGTTGATCGGCGTCGAGAAGATCGAATTCCGTGCCGCGATATTCGAGACTGTAGAGGATTTGATTCACAGAGCACGTATCCGTAACGCGGCCGAGCTCTTCCATGTCATCGACATCGAAATTCGACACGCCCCAGTCCACGATGAGGCCGTCCGCCTGCAACTGCTCCATGCCGCGCACCGTCTCTTCCAGCGCGTAACGGCCCCGCCAGTGCAGGAGATAGAGATCGATCCGATCCGTATCCAGTCGACGCAGCGCGGCGCGGCAACGGTCCTGCACGCCATCGAAGGACGCATTGGAGGGGAGCACCTTGTCGACCAGGAACACATCGTCGCGCCGGCCCGCGATGGCCTCGCCCACGAGGGATTCCGACCGCCCGTCCCCATACATTTCAGCGGTATCGATCACCCTCAGACCGGCATCGAGACCGCGCTGGAGACTGAGAATTTCTTCTTCGCGACGTGCAGCCGAATCCCCGAGATTCCATGTCCCCATGCCCAGGGCCGGGAGCGTCACGCCGGAGCGTAGCTCTACATCCTTCATTGCATTCTCTCCTGTCACAACCATCGGAATTTATTGGCTACAGGAGAAAGCGTCCGACGCCGCGAATCGTTCACAGCGGGGTTCGTCATAACGATCATCACCGGGCCGGATGCACCAGCGTCTCCCTTGGACATCAGGCGATCCGGCGGAACAACCGGACACGCAGAGCGGAAGAAAAAAGAACCATCCAGGCAGCCACGAAAGCTTCCCCCACCACGAGGGCGGGCAGCAGCGGGGCGAGCACCTTCTGCAAATGGGCCGTCGCCGCGACAGGATCGTTGGTCGATGCGCCGCCATTCAACGCCATCAGGACACCCATGACGACGATCGTTATCGGCAGGAAAACAGCGAGAATGCAGCCGATGAGCGGAAGGACGAAACCGCGCGAGGGCACCCACACACGATCGATGCCGGGCCAGTCCTGCCACTGCATCAGGGCCGGATAGAGGGGCATGAGACGAAGCTGGAAATAGGCTGCCCCCAGAACGAGCACCGACGTCACGAGAGCGGGGAGAGGCACAGGCAGGAGCGAAACCATGCCGACCTCGCCGAGAAGAACGCAGAATATCCCCCAGCCGAGCAGACGCATCCACACGACCCGCGGCAGGCTCTGCGGGTGGTCGATGCCCATGAGCGCGGCACAGAAGCGGAAGGTGAACACCAGCGAAATCAGCTGGGCGACCATCGCCGAGAGGAACGGAAGATCGGACCCCTTGCTGTTTCCCGTCAAAGCGTATTGCGCGAGACCGAGCACCAGTTCGACGACCAGCAGCGCCAGGACGGCGCGCGGATGGCTTCGCATCAGACCGACGGTGTCACGCAGGCTCTCACCAATGACGCGCCACATGGACTGCGGCTCTCCTCCGGGCATGCGACCGGGCGCGCGGCGGGGTCTCGCCGCGTCGCGCTGAAACGCATCGGGCGGCGGCTCGTCCGCCTGCATTGTCATGTCCTGTGCCCACCGCGTTTCATCCATGCCCGGTTCATTCCGTCCCATTTACGTCGCCCCGCCGATCGGGCATCGCTCGTCTCGTCATCCCTGAAGATCACGGTAGTGTCGAATGTATTGTGTCAGGCCTGGTGCGCCCTGCGCCAGCCCTGAGACTGCTGTTGCCAATATGTCAGCGCATGACCCTCCTTCTTTGCCCGACTCCACCGCGCGCGCGCGCGGCCGACCGCCGCCTCGTCGCCACCGTCGAAGAGGTCGAAGACGCGCGTGAAGCGATCGAGATCCTCCGCAGCCCCCCCATCGAGCAGAAACAGAAACGACGCGTCATTGGGCACATCGTCTCCGGCGGTCAGCCATATCGGCTGGCGCGGTCCGTGTCCAAGCGCCGCGCTTCCATGCGGCAGCCAGACCGGATCCCTGACCTGCCACAGCGCCGCATCCAGCGCCTTGACCGCCGCGACATCGACGCAGCGGATGACGGCCCGCTGGCCGGAGGAAAGCGTGCGCCCCAGCAGTTGCGGCATCGCCTCGATGACGGTGCTTCGGGTCAGGTGATAGAACCCGATTTCCGTCATGCGGCGCCGGTCGCGCCTTCCTTCTGACGCACATAGGCGTCGAGCAGGCGAACGCCGAAGCCGGAAGCGCCTTTCGGTCCGATCGGTCCGGCGTCGCCGCGCCACGCGACGCCCGCGATATCAAGATGCGCCCATGGCGTCGTGCCGACGAAGCGCGCAAGGAACTGTGCCGCCGTGATGGAGCCGCCGGGACGGCCACCGATATTCTTCATATCGGCGATGTCGGAGCGCAGGAGCCTGTCATAAGCCTTGCCCATCGGCATGCGCCACAAAGCTTCGCCGACCTCCTCGCCGCGTGCGAACAGATCGCCCGCCAGCGCGTCATCATTGCTGAACAGCCCGGCCCGCTCCGTGCCGAGACTGACCACGATCGCACCGGTCAACGTCGCGAGATCGACCATCGAGACGGGTTTGAAACGCTCTTTCGCATAAGCCAGCACATCGGCCAGCACGAGGCGGCCTTCGGCATCCGTATTCAGCACTTCGATCGTCTGGCCGGAATAGCTGGTCACGACATCGCCAGGGCGCTGGGCGATGCCGGAAAGCATGTTCTCCACGAGCCCGACAAGGCCCACGACATGGGCTTTCGCCTTGCGACGCGCGAGCGCTTCGAGGAGACCCACGACGGTTGCGGCACCCGCCATATCGGTCTTCATTTCTTCCATGCCCGCGGCGGGCTTGATGGATATTCCACCGGAATCGAACGTGACGCCCTTGCCGATGAACGCCATCGGCGCGGCATCGGGCTGCTCGCCTTTCCAGCGCATGACGACCATGCGCGCCTCGGCCTCGCTGCCCTGGGCCACGCCCAGAAGCGCACCAAATCCAAGCTCCCGCAAAGCGGCCGCGTCCAGAATTTCCACATCCACGCCCAGATCGCGCAGGGCTTCGATCCGCTGCGCGAAAACCGGAGGGGTCAGAACGTTTGGCGGCTCGCTCACGAAATCGCGGGCCCGGATCACGCCCTCGGCCACCGCGTTCAGATCCGCCCACGCCGTCTGTACGGAAGCCACGTCATGCACGTGAACAGCCAGCGCCTCGAGGCGGGCCGCCTTGTCGTCCTTCTGCGTCCGGTAGAGGTCGAAACGATATTGCGACAGGAACGCGCCATAGGCGGCATGCGCGGCCAGCGGCGCGCCCTCGCCCACCACCACGAGATGCGCGCGCTCCGCCTTCGCCAGGGCGCGCGCCGCCGTCGCCCCGGCGGCTTCGATCGCGGTTGCGGAAGGCGCGTCTCCGTATCCCACCAGCACCAGCCGCGCGATGGCGGCACCTGGCGCAAGCAGCGTGCAGCTCTGCTCGGCCTTGCCCGTAAACTCGCCCAGCGAGGCCGCGCGCCGCAACGCGCCGGACGTCAGCATGTCGAGCGAGTCGATCAGCGTTCCCGCCAGCCCGTCTTTCGAACCGACGAGTACGGCGAGCGACAGCGGCGCGAGGTCGGTCGTGTCGTCCGACGGCAGGGAAAGAGGAGACTGAATCGAAATATCGAGCATGAAACGAGATCGCCTTTTGAAGAGAGCGGGCCTGGACGGGCATTCAGATTATCCGCCCCGCTCACGGGACTGACAAGGCTTACAAAAAATAACAATTATACAGAGTTGTTTGTTTCATACTGTTCGTCAATTTTGTAAATTGACAGAAAGAGAGAAACAACACCATTTTCTGTCGTTCTGAATCCGAAAGCGCCCGTCTCGATGCCAGATTTTTTCCAGCCTCTTTATGTCCTGTCCGGTCTCTGCGTCGGTTTTCTGGTCGGCATGACGGGCGTTGGCGGTGGCTCGCTGATGACGCCCCTGCTGATTCTCGTCTTCAAGGTTCATCCGCTGAGCGCTGTCGGCACAGATCTGCTCTACGCCGCCGTGACAAAAAGCGTGGGCACCATCGTACATGGGCGTCGGGGCTCCGTGAACTGGCGCGTCGTGCTGCGGCTGGCATCGGGCAGCATTCCCGGCACGCTCCTGACGCTGGCGCTGCTGCATCATTTCGGATCGCCCTCACGCGACGCCTCCCGCCTCATCACCCTGTCTCTCGGCGTGGCCCTTCTTGTCACCGCGCCCAGCATCCTGTTTCGCAGACAACTCCAGGACTGGTCGCGCCACAAGGCCGGAAGGATGAGCGAAAACACGACGCATATCGTCACCGTCCTCTTCGGCCTCGCATTGGGCATCATGGTCTCGATCTCTTCCGTCGGCGCGGGAGCGATCGGCATGGTCGTGCTTCTCCTGCTATACCCCAAGCTGCCCACGGCCACGATCGTCGGATCGGACATCGCCCATGCGGTGCCGCTGACGCTGATCGCCGGAATGGGTCACTGGGCCATGGGAGACGTCAACACGTTGCTGCTGACCTCCCTCCTGACCGGCTCCATCCCCGGCATCGTTCTGGGCAGCCTGTGCGTGGGACGGGTCAGCGAGCGTATCCAGCGCGGCGTTCTCGCGACCGTGCTGACCGTCGTCGGCGCCCGCCTGCTCTGATCACGCCTGGAGCCCCGGATTCTTCTCCTGCTCGCGTCTTTCGACCCGTCAGGTTTTTCTCGGTCTCTCCGAATTTTCGACCTCTCGGCGCTTTCCGCGCGGTAGCTTTCCGACGAGATGGAAAACGACGGCGCCCACAACCAGCCCACCGCCCGTCAGGACCTGCCTGTCCGGTCGTTCATCGTAAACCAGCCAGACCCAGAGCGGCCCCAGCGCCACATCGAGAAGCGACAGCAGCGCCGCCTCGGCCGAGGGAATGAGGCGGCCGCCCACCAGAAACAGCGTATAGGCGACCCCGCTCGAAAACACGCCGAACAGGGCGCAGGCCATCAACGCATGCGGAGACGGCAGGCCGTGCCGGGCAAACGGAAAAGCCACGAGAACGCAGAAAAGATTGGTGAAAACATTGGCCACCGTCATGTCCACGCCCGGATAACGACGGGCATGAACCAGAAGCAGCGCGAAGGTCAGCGTCATCAGAAGGCTCATGGCCAGCCCCTGGATGTCGCGCACGGACGACGCCCCGCCCACCATGATGGAAATTCCGGCCATGGCGATGAGTCCAGCACCAATGAACCGCTTCGAAACGCGTTCTCCGAGCCAGAAATACGCGACGATCGTCACGAGAAACGGCATCGCGGCATAGACCGTCATCACATTGGCGACGGTGGTCAGTCTCAGGGCGAAAATATAGGCAATCGTCGACGTCGTGGTCAGAGCGGCCGATACACATCCCTGCGCGCCGATCCGCGCCAGCTTCAGCGGTGTCGCACGGCCATGCTGCATGAAGGCGACGACCAGCAGGGAGAGCAGCGCGAACAGGGAGCGCCAGAAGGTCGTCGTCCAGGCGTCCAGCCCCGCCATCCGCACGAAGAGACCGCCGCAGCTCCACAGGAATGCCGCGCCCGCGACGAAAAGCGCGCCGGAGCGCGCGCTTCCGGAGGCAATCGCGAACCGCCCCTCACGCATGGCGGACATGACGCGGGCGGGATAGGCACAGACAAGGCGAACAGGTTCTCATCATCCTGCATGCGATATTACGCCATGACGCGCTGGGGAAGTTGCGGTAAGCCGAAAACATGACTCTCTCGCCTTCCTCCCGACCTGACCACGACGACCGTGCACTGCTCGCCCTTGCCGCGCGTCTGGCCAATGAAGCCGCCGAAATCATTCGTGAAATCCGCGCGCGCGGTTTCGATACGCACATCAAATCCGACACGTCGCCCGTCACCGAAGCCGACCATGCGGCCGAGCGGCATATTCTGGCCGGACTGCGCGCGGAAACGCCCGGAATTCCGGCCATCGGCGAGGAAGAAGTCGCGGCCGGAATCAGAACGGCTCCTTCGGCCGTCTACTGGCTCGTGGACCCTCTCGACGGGACGCGCGAATTCGCGGCGGGACGCGACGATTTCACCGTCAATATCGGGCTGGTCCGCGGAGGTCGCGCGGTTCTCGGGGCCATGGCCATTCCCGCCTACCACCAGCTTTATACGGGCATCGTCGGTGGTGGCGCGCAGCGCACGGACCCGTCGGGGACGTCGGCCATTCACGCCGTTGTCCCCGGACCGGACGGGTTGCGCATCCTGGCGTCCCGTCATTATGCCGACGACCCGCGCCTCAAGGCATGGCTCGCGGGACGGAAAGTCGCATCGCTCGGGAATATCGGCTCCGCTGCGAAATTCGCGCGCGTGGCCGAGGGCGCCGCGGATTTCTATCCGCGCCTCGGGCCGACCATGGAATGGGATACGGCCGCGCCGCAGGCCATCGTCGAAGCCGCCGGTGGGGTGGTGCTGGACGAAACGGGCGCGCCTCTGCAATACGGCAAGCCTGACTGGCGCAACCCGCCCTTCTTCTGCCACGGCCGGACGTGTGCGGATCGGAGAAAGGGCGGATCCGCGGAGAACGATCGTACATCATGACCGAGATCCTGAAATCCGACGATGCGGGCATCGCCCATGCGGCCGCGCTGCTGCGGGCGGGGCGGCTGGTCGCCTTCGGCACCGAAACCGTCTACGGGCTCGGCGCGGACGCCACGTCCGATGCGGCGGTCGCGCGGATTTTCGCCGCCAAGAACCGTCCTCGCTTCAATCCCCTCATCAATCATTTTCCGGATGCCGAACATGCCTTCGCGCAGGTCGAGGCCCATGATCTGGCGCGCAGACTTGCCGATCTCTTCTGGCCTGGCCCGCTGACGCTGGTGCTCCCGCGCGGCCCGCATGCGACCATCTGCGACCTCGCCGCCGCCGGACTGAACACGCTGGCCCTGCGCGTGCCGAGCAGCGAGGTCGCCCGCAGGCTTCTGGCCGAGACGGCCCTTCCGATCGCGGCCCCGTCCGCGAACCCGTCCGGAGGCGTGAGCCCTTCGGATGCTTTTCACGTTCTGCGTGGACTGGAAGGCCGGATCGACGCGATCCTGGATTCCGGCCCCTGCACGGTCGGCGTGGAAAGCACCGTCCTGGATCTGAGTCGGGCCACGCCCACCCTGCTGCGGCCGGGCGGGATCACGCTCGAACAGCTCGAAGCCATCTGCGGCAAAATCCGTCATGCCGATGACTACGCCAGCAAGCGACCGGTTTCACCGGGGTTGATGTCGTCGCATTACGCGCCGTCGCTGCCCGTGCGCCTGAATGCCGAACACGTCGAGGCTGACGAGGCGCTGCTCGCCTTTGGCCCCGCGCTTTCCGGCGCGGGACTGACGTGGAATCTCAGCGAAAAAGGCGATCTCGAAGAAGCCGCCGCGCGTCTCTTCGCGGGTCTGCGCTTCCTCGACAGCGAAGGCGTTCGTCGTGGGCTGCGCGATATCGCCGCCATGTCCGTGCCGCGCCACGGGCTGGGTCTGGCGATTCTCGATCGCCTGCGCCGCGCGTCGGCACCACGTCCGACGATGCCGG
The DNA here is from genome assembly GCF_029309905.1 of Brytella acorum. Classification (GTDB taxonomy): domain Bacteria; phylum Pseudomonadota; class Alphaproteobacteria; order Acetobacterales; family Acetobacteraceae; genus Brytella; species Brytella acorum. The sequence continues at coordinate 212,398 of NZ_JARBJP010000001.1, read as the reverse complement.
ACGCCGAAGGGGACGACGACGACCTCGCCGATTCCATCGGCTGATGTCCTCCCAGATCGACCCCAAGGAACTCAAGGTCCTGTCCGACATCCTGGCGCTCGTCCTCGACGAGCAGGAAGGACAGGCGGCCACGGCCCTGCAGGCGCTGCGTCACCGCGCCAGACGCAATACGATCACGGCCGGAGCGCTGAAAAATCTCTTCGTGGCGATCGCTCCGGAGCCGCCCAAACCACGCGCCAAAGCCACAGGCACGCGCTCGGGCACCAGCCGACAGGGCACGTCGTCGCGGGACACCGTCGAAAACCGCCAGAGGCTGATGGCTCTGACGGAAGATCTGCGGCAAATGGACCTTGAACTGCGTTCGAGCCGCGCCCGCATCGAGGGGCTGCGCGCGGAACTCAACCAGACCCGTGCCTCGCGCGCCGAAGTTCAGGCGGCTCTTCATGCGCAACAGGGCGCAAAAGCGTCCGGGCCACGCATGGCGGTGATCTGGATGGCCTGCGGGGTGGGCATTCTGCTCGGCGTGGCGGCGACGCAGGTTGTCCACTCCCTCAATGCGCCGCGCTCACAGATCGATCGCTCTCTCTATCTGCGCTAGACATTGACGCCAGACCACGCCCGCCGCTTTTTCTTTCCCGCCCGCCAAGAGGACACGTCGTGTCGGACAGCCAAGCCCATCTCCTGACCCAGTTGGCCGCATGTCTCGGCCCTCACGGTCTGCTGACCAACCCCGATCAGATCGGTCCGTACTGTCAGGACTGGCGCAGGCTGTTCTCTGGCCGCGCCATCGCGGTGCTGCGCCCTGCTGACACGCAGGCGCTGAGTGATGCGCTGAAGCTCTGCGCCGCCCATGTGCCCCCCGTGAACGTCGTGCCGCAGGGCGGCAATACTGGTCTGTGCGGCGGTGCCACACCGGACGATCGGGGACTGAATGTCGTCGTCTCCCTGTCACGCATGAAAGCGCTCGGCCCGGTGGATCGCACGGATGGCACGCTGCTGGCGGAGGCGGGCGCGACGCTGGCCAGCGCGCAGGACGCGGCCGCCCATGCGGGCATGGTTCTGCCGCTGTCCATCGCCTCGGAAGGCTCGGCGCAGCTGGGCGGCATCGTCGCCACCAATGCGGGCGGCAGCAAGGCGCTCCGCTACGGCTCGGCGCGCGACCTGGTGGCCGGTCTCGAAGCCGTGCTCGTGGATGGCACGCGGCTCGACCTGCTGCGCTCGTTGCGCAAGGACAATACCGGGTATGCGCTACGCCAGCTGCTCGTGGGATCGGAAGGGACGCTTGCGATCATCACACGGGTGCGCCTGAAGCTGCGTCCCGCGCTGGCGGTCAGGGAGGTCGCCCTATGCGCGTTGCCGGACGATGCGAGCGTTCTGCGCCTGTTCGATATTTTCCGGAAGCGCGCGGGCGATGTGCTGGAAGCTTTTGAATATATATCCGGCACGGCCATGGAGATCGCCCTGCAATATGTGGAAGGACTGACCTTCCCGCTTTCGGAACGCGCGCCGTGCTATGTTCTGGTGGAACTCGCGGGACAGGATTCCAGCCTGCGCGCAACGCTCGAAAGCGCGCTTGAGGAAGCCCTTGAGGGCGAGGTCGCCGTCGATGCGGTGGTCGCGGAATCCTCGTCCCAGGTGGCGATGCTCTGGCGTCTGCGCGAGGAACAGTCGGAATCCCAGCGCCTCGCCGGGGCGTCGATCAAACACGATATTTCTGTCTCCGTCCCAGCCGTGCCGACCTTGCTGGACAAAGCGACGGCCGCGTGCCGCGCCCTCATGCCCGACGTGCGGATCGCGCCGTTCGGTCATGTCGGGGATGGCAATATTCATTTCAATCTCGTGCAGCCGGAAGGCATGGGGGCCGATGTCTTTCTTCGCGAGGGCAAGACACTCACCCATGCCATCCATGAGATCGTCCATGACCTGGACGGCTCCTTTTCCGCCGAACATGGCGTCGGCCAGCTGAAGACGGATATGATGGAAACGTGGCGCGGCGGCGCGGAGCTCGCCCTCATGCGCCGCATCAAGGCCGCGTTCGATCCGGAGGGGCGCCTTAATCCTGGCAAAGTCCTGCCGGTTAACTGATCGACCGCCTGTCAAACCCCGCGTTGCGGAGAAGACCCTCATTTGCGCCTTTTGTGGCGCGCGCCGCGACGCTAGAGAACATGCATGCCTTCTTCGGCCCCTTCCGTATCCCGCTCGCTCACCGGTCTCCTGCGGCGTCCTCTTCTCGATCACTATGTGATCCGCCAGATGCTCATCGCTCTGGCGGCGATGACCGGTGGCGCGGTGGCGCTGATCTGGCTGATGCAGTCGCTCAAATTCGTGTCCCTGGTCGTACAGCGGGGGCTATCGCTTCGCACGTTCCTGGGCCTGACATCGCTCCTGGCTCCCGGATTCGTGGCGATCATCCTGCCGATCACGACGTTTCTGGTCATATTGTTCACCTGTCAGAGACTGGTCACTGATCGCGAAATGACCGTCATGCGCGCCGCTGGCCTGTCGCCCCTGCAGATTTCCCGCCCGGCTCTCATCGTGGCCCTGTTTTCGACCCTGCTGTGCTACATTCTCAACATTTGGATCGTGCCGACCACGTACCATGCGTTTCACCGCTATGAATTCCAGATCCGCAACAGAATGGCCGCGTTCATGCTGCAGGATGGCGTTTTCACGACCATTCCGCCCAATATGACGGTTTATATCCGCAAGCGGGACAGTGACGGTGAACTGCATGGCGTGCTGGTGGAAGATGACCGGGATCCCGACGCTCACACCACGATCCTTGCCGAACACGGCTCGATCGTCGTCGTGAACGGCCAGCCCCGGGTCGTGCTCAACAACGGGTCCCGCCAGGTGATCGATCACAAGACCGGTCGCCTGAACGTCCTGAGCTTCAAGCGCAATACGGTCGACCTCGTATCGGGGAAGAACGGTGATCGTCAGGAACGCGATCCGGCCGAAATGTCGATCCGTGAGCTTCTGCATCCCGACCTCGACGAAGTGCCCGTGCGGGATCGAGGCAAATTCGCCGTGGAGGCATGGCGTCGCCTGACGTCGCCACTGACGGCGTTCTCGTTCTCGATGATCGGTCTTTTCGCGGCCGTGGGGGGCGTGTTTTCCCGACATGGGAATTTCACGCGGCCCTTCGGAGCCGTGATGTCCGTCGTCGGACTGCTGGCTTTTTCCCTGATGCTTCAGAACCTCGCCGGACGGAACCTTCGTCTCGTCCCCCTGATGTGGCTGATATCCATCGTCCCCGCCTTGATCTGCGCTTTCCTGCTGTTCCGCGACGAGATCCGGGAGCGCTGGTCGGACCGCGGTCGATCGATGGAACGAAGCTGAAGTCATGACGCATTCCATGACCACACGCCTTCGCCGCGCCGCCGCCGCGCATCGACGCGGCGTACCCGTCACGCTATCGCTCTATATCGCACGCCAGTTCATGCTTTCGGTCATCGCGATGATCATGGCGCTCTCGGGCCTCGTGTCCCTGTTCGACTTCATCGACCTGCTGCGTCGCGTCGCCACGAGACCGAACGTCCCCACGAGTCTCGTGTCGAAAATCGCGCTGTTTCACATTCCGTATTTCATCATCATGATCCTGCCCTTCGGCGTCCTGCTCGGAGGGATCATCTGCTTCTGGCGACTGACGCGTTCATCCGAACTGATCGTCGCGCGGGCGAGCGGCATTTCCGCCTGGCAGTTTCTCGCGGCCCCCCTGGCCTGCGCGCTGATGATCGGCGCCTTCGCAACCGCGGGCCTGTCGCCGCTTTCGTCAGCGATGTATCGCAGGGCGGAACTGCTGGATGAAACCTATCTGCGCACGGGGGGCGGTCCCCTCATGCTGAACGGGGGCGCCTTGTGGGTCCGGCAGATGGACAGCGTCTCCGGCGAGCACGGCGTCGCCATTCTCCATGCGCGCGATGTCCATCAGATTGACGGCGTGCTTCATATCGACAATGTGAGCGTCTTTCGGATCGACGATCATGATCATCTCGTTCTTCGAATCGAGTCTCCCCACGGTCTGCTTGCGAACCATGCCTGGCAACTTGCAGAAGCCAGTTCCATCATGCCGAACCATCTCCCAGTCCGGATCGGAGACTATACCCTGCCGACGAACCTGACGCTTCGCCGTGTCGAACAGAGCTTTGCTTCCCCCGAGACCATGTCCGTCTGGACATTGCCCGGTTTCATCCGCCTTCTGGAGCGGTCGGGATTCTCGTCGATCCGCCAGCGCCTGCACTTCCAGACCCTGCTGGCGCTACCGATCCTGGCGGGGACCATGGCGCTCGTCTCGGCGGGCTTCTCCATGCGGCCGACCCGTCGCGGCGGCGTCGCGCGCATGATCGGATCGGGCGTTGCGGCGGGGTTTGCGCTATTCACCGTCTCGAAGGTCGCCGCCCAGTTTGGCGAGTCGGGGGCGCTGCCGCCCGTTCTGGCGGCGTGGGCGCCGACGGGAGCGGGACTGTGTCTCGCCGTCGCGCTTCTGTTGCATCTGGAGGACGGTTGATGTCGAACCCGCGCCGCGTGAAAAGCACAGCCGCACCTCCGCGTCGATCCTTATGGCTGGCGGCGTCGGTCCTCGCTGGCGCGACCGGGCTGGGAACGACCGGAATGGGGCTGGCCGGGCTGGGGACAAGCGGGCTGGGGCTGAGCGGCTCGGCCCATGCGGCACAGACACGCACCACGGGTCCGAAGATGAATATCGGAGCCCCAGGCAAGCCGTCCGACCCGGTCACCTATCTGGCCGACCACGAACAGTACGAAAAGACGGGACTGGTCACATGGTCCGGCAACGTACAGGTCTGGCAGGGCGACCACGCCCTGCGGGCGGACAAGATCACCTATGACCGCAATACCGGAGTCATGGCGGCATCGGGGCACGTGGCCGTCGTCGATCCGGACGGCACCGCGACCTATGCCGACTATCTCGAACTTTCGAACGGCATGCATGACGGGATCGGCACCGCGATCTACATGCGGATGGAAGACAATGCGAAGATCGCCGCCAATGGCATGCGCCGCACGGAAGGCAAGGTCAACGACCTGAGTCACGTGATCTATACGGCCTGCCAGATCTGCGAAACGAACCGCCTTCTGCCGCCGTTCTGGCAGATCCGGGCCTATAACGGCACGCATGACGTCGAGCATCACCGTATCGAGTTCGAGCATGGCTGGCTGGACATGCTCGGCATTCCCGTCATCTATTTCCCGGTTTTCTCGATGACGGACCCCACGGTCAAACGTCAGAGCGGTTTCCTGATTCCCGGCATCAGCCCGCATGACCGCTATCTCGGCACCTATATCACGATCCCGTATTTCTGGGCCATCGACCAGCAGCAGGATCTGACCGCGCAGCTTCTGGTCGCCAGTCGAACCGGACCGCAGCTCAGCGGCCAGTATCGGAACGCGCTGAATTTCGGCAATATCAATTTCACGGGCGCCATCGCCTACGATACCCATGGCGAGAGCCGCTACACGAATACGTTCGGCAACGACGTCGGCTCCGCTGGCAACCACGGTATTCAGGGCTATGTGCGGGGTTCCGCGCAATTCGCCATTGATGATCACTGGCGCGCCGGTCTGAACCTTAATCTCGCCTCGTCAGCCAATTACATGCGCGATTACCGCATCACCGGTTACGGCAACGAGTTTCTGAATTCGACCGCGTATCTCGAAGGTTTCGGTGTAGGTTCATATACCAAGCTCGATACGAGCTTCTTCCAGGGCCTCAACCAGGGCACAATCCGCGATTCGGATCTGCCTTTCGTCCTGCCGCGACTGACCTATGACTTCCAGGGACGCCCCGATGCGCTAGGAGGCACGTTCTCGGCCCATACGACGGATTTCAACGTCTACCGCCCGACCGGCGCCCGCGACCAGCGTGGCGAACTACAGATGAACTGGGACAGGCCGTTCCACAACAAGCTGGGCCAGCAATGGCTCCTGACGCTGCGCCTCGACTCAACGCTTTATCACGGCAGTCACCTCTACCAGCAGCCGCTTTTCTATGAGAGCAGCCGTTCCCATACGACCGGGCAGGTTCTGCCGACCATTGCCCTGAAGCTCAACTGGCCGTTCCTGCGCACGTTCGCCAAGGGTCATGGCTCGCAGATCCTCGAACCCATCGTGCAGGCGATCTACGCGCCCAACACGGGCTATAGCGAACGCGACAACATGCCCAACGAAGACAGTCTGGGCTACGAATTCACCGACTCAACGCTGTTTTCGCTCAATCGCTATCTCGGAACGGATCGTCTCGACGGCGGTCTACGCGGCAATGTCGGCATTCACAGCAACTGGATCTGGAACGGACATGTGGTCGATCTGCTCGTCGGCGAGAGCCTTCAGGAGCACATCACGCGCAACATGCCCGCCTATTCCGGCCTCGACCATCACGTGTCGGACCCGGTGGGACGCATACGGATCTCACCATCACGTTTCGTCGACCTCACGGCACGCGGTCGCTATAATCCGTGGAAAAACCGGATGGATTACGGCGAGGGCCTGATCAGCACCGGCACGGAGCTTTTCCACGTCAATGGCGGCTATGTCTACGAGCCTGTCACGCCTTATTATTATTACGCCCGAAGCACGCCGCCGGACGTCTATTACAAGCCCATCAGCGAGCTTTCGGCTGGAATTTCCTCGCGCTGGCATGAATATCATGTGTCGGTCTTCGGCCGACGAGCCCTGAAGCGCAAGGAGTTCGTCAGCCTGGGCGGCGATCTCGGCTATAACAACGACTGCTTCGGTTTGGACATCTTCGTGATCAAGCAATATACGTCGATCGGTGGCCAGCAGCGGAATACGACCGTGCTGTTCAATTTCACGTTCAAGACGATTGGCACATTCGGAATCAACGGCTGACGGACCCTTCATGACCCCTATCGACCACGCCGCCGTTCGCGGTCGGCCGCCAGCTCCAGGGCGCCAGGCCGCCCTTAGCCGCCTGCTGACAGCTTCGACCGGCCTCATGGCCGGATTGTTTCTGGCCCAGTCCGCCATCGCGGCGCCGTCCCATTCCCATGGAGCACGGCACGCGGCCACACATGCCGCGGGAAAGAGCAAGGCCACGGCCCCTGAGGCTCCGCCGGAAGATCAGATCATCGCCGTCGTCAACGGTCAGGTTCTGACCGAACGCGAGGTCGATAATCGCGGCAAGCTGTTCGCCCTGTCGACCGGCCTTTCCATCAGCCCCGAGCTGATGAAGCGCATGCGCCCGCAGATCGTTCACCAGCTGATCGATGAACGGATCAAGACGCAGGAAATTCTCAAGCGGCATATCAACATCCCGCCCGAGCAGATCGCCAACGCGATCGCCGGGATCGAACAGCGCAACGGCATGCCCAAGAACGCCCTGCGCGACCGCCTGAGCATGGACGGTGTGGCGCTGACGACCCTGATCGACCAGATCCGCGTGCAGATCGGCTGGATGCAGGTCCTGCGCGAACAGATCTCGGAATCGGGTCGCATCACGGCCCAGCAGATCACCCAGCGTGAAGCCGCCCTGCGCGCCGAGGAAGGCCGTGCGCAATACAACGTCAGCGAGATCTTCATTCCCGTGGCCGATCCGCGCCATGACGAGAACGAACTCGAATTCACCAAGACCATCATCGGCCAGCTGCGCGAGGGCGCGCCCTTCCCGATCGTCGCCGCCCAGTTCTCGCAGTCCCAGACGGCTCTGAACGGCGGCACCATGGGCTGGGTGCAGGAAGACAGCCTCGATCCGCCGGTGGCGCAGATCGTCAAGGCAATGCCGATCGGCGCGATTTCCAATCCCATCCGCGTGCCGGGTGGTTTCGTGATCGCGACCGTCGCCGCCAAACGTACCGTGGGTCATCAGAACGCCACCGTCGTCAGCGTGCGTCAGGCTTTCTTTCCGTTTGACGCTCCCCTCAATCCGCAGGCTCCGACCGACCAGCAGAAGCAGCAGCTCGAACGCGCCACGAGCGCCGCCAAGACGCTGCATAGCTGCGACCAGGTGGCGGCTCTCAACACGTCGCTCGGCATGGATACGAAACATCCGAGCGATCCCGGGCCGCTCATTCTCGACCGCGTGCCCGCACAGATGCGCGACATCATAGAGCATCTCCAGCCCAATCAGCTCAGTCGGCCCATCGTATCGGGCGAAGGCATCGCCATCCTGATGGTATGCTCGCGCGATCAGAAGAACCTCGCGCAGGAGACGCCGAGTGAAATCGCGGATGGTCTGCTGAACGAGCGTGTCGAGCAGGCTTCGCGACAGCTCACACGTGATCTCGAACGACGCTCCATCATCCAGATGCGTCCGGCGGCGACGGCGTTCATGCCGGACAACAAAGCCAAAAGCGAGACCAACGCGGCGAGCGATACGGACGACGCCAAGGCAAAGGGCACCGACGAAAAACCGGCGAATGGCGACAAATCCGCCATTCTGAACGGGAACGCCGGCAAAAAGCCGTCTTGAACGTCGTATCGTGAGCTTTAACGGAGAACAGGTACCCGTCGGTCTGCCGAGTCTGGGCGAGACCATTCGGGCACACGGCCTCGATGCCAGAAAGGCGTTGGGCCAGCACTTTCTGCTGGATCCGGGGATCACGGCCCGGATTGCCGGACTGGCCGGAGATCTGCGCGGTCGTCATGTCGTGGAAATCGGCCCCGGGCCCGGCGGTCTGACCCGCGCGCTTCTCAACACGCCCGCCGAGCAGGTCCACGCGGTCGAGATCGACGCCCGGGCGTGGCCCCTGCTGGACGAACTCGCCGCCTGGTATCCCGGACGCCTGACGATCGTGCAGGCCGACGCGATGGCCCTCGACGCGGCGACGCTGTGTCCCGCTCCGCGCCAGATCGTCGCCAATCTTCCTTACAATGTCGGCACGCCCCTGCTGATCGGCTGGCTTCGACAGGCCGCCCGGTGGGAGCGCCTGACGCTCATGTTCCAGATGGAAGTGGGCGAGCGGATATGCGCGGCCCCCGGCACAGGCGCTTATGGGCGGCTGGCCGTGCTCGCTCAGTGGTGTACGTCATGTCATTTGGTCATGCGCATTCCGCCCGAAGCTTTTTCGCCGCCGCCCAAGGTCCACTCGGCGGTGGTCAGCCTCATTCCGCATGCCACGCAACCGGAGCCCCGTCTGTTCAGGGCGATGGAGCGCCTTACGGCCCTTGCTTTCGGTCAGCGGCGGAAAATGCTGCGATCCTCCATCAAGAGCGCGGGCGGCGAGGCGCTCCTCGAACGCGCCGGAATCGATCCGACGCGTCGGGGCGAAACACTCGATGTCGCGGAATTCGCACGGCTGGCGGAACTGACCCTGGAAGGCGGCTGACAGCCGCCTCCTCTTTCCCCTGGATCAGGCCGCTTCCTGTACGACCGGTAGACGAATCAGATAATCGAACGCCGAGAGTGCTGCCTTGGCCCCTTCTCCCGTCGCGATGATGATCTGCTTATATGGTGTCGTGGTGGCGTCCCCCGCGGCGAACACGCCCGACACGGAGGTCGCCCCATGGGCGTTGACGATGATCTCGCCACGATCTGTCAGTTCGACGACGCCACGCAGCCATTCGGTGTTCGGCACCAGACCGATCTGCACGAAGATGCCCGCCAGCGTGACGGTGTGCGTCTCGCCCGACGCACGATCACGATAAACCAGCCCCGTCACCTTCTGCCCGTCTCCGGTGACTTCCGTCGTCTGTGCATGCGTAATGACCGTGACGTTGGGCAGATTACGCAGCTTGGCCTGCAGGATTTCGTCAGCGCGGAGATTTTCCATGAACTCGATGAGCGTCACATGTTCGACGAGACCGGCGAGATCGATCGCCGCCTCGACGCCGCTATTGCCACCACCGACCACGGCCACGCGCTTGCCTTTGAAGAGCGGGCCGTCACAATGCGGGCAATAAGCCACGCCCCGGTTACGATATTCGTCCTCGCCCGGAACGTTCATGTGCCGCCAGCGCGCGCCCGGCGCGAGAATAAGCGTCTTCGCGTGAAGCGACGCACCGCTCTCGAGCCTGAGTTCATGAAGCCCCCCGACCTGCGAGGCCGGCACGAGCGCCTTGCCCAACTGTCCGGTGATCACATCCACGTCGTAGGAACGGACATGACGCTCCAGCGCTGCGGCCAGCTGCGGCCCTTCGGTTTCGGGAACCGAGATGAAATTCTCGATCGCCGCCGTATCGAGGATCTGGCCGCCGAACCGTTCGCCAAGAATACCCGTACGCAATCCCTTGCGCGCATCGTAGATCGCAGCGGCGGCACCGGCCGGACCGGCGCCGACGATCAGCACGTCGAAGGGCTTTTTCTCGGCAAGCTTCTCAGCCGCTTTCGCCGCGGCACCGCTATCGAGCTTGCCGATGATCTGCTCGGCATCCATCCGGCCCGATCCGAACAGGGTTCCGTTCAGGAACACCTGCGGAACCGACATGATCTGGCGAGCGGCCACCTCGTCCTGGAAGAGCGCGCCATCGATGGTGGTGACGTGAATGTTCGGGTTGAGCACGCTCATGGCATTGAGCGCCTGCACCACATCGGGGCAGTTCTGACAGGACAGCGAGACGAAAAGCTCGAACTCATACGTGCCCGTCAGATTTCTGACCTGGGCTGCCGCTTCGTCCGACAGCTTGGGCGGATAGCCGCCCACCTGAAGGAGCGCCAGAACCAGGGATGTGAATTCGTGACCCAGCGGAATGGCGGCAAACGTGACGCCGACGGCGCCGTCCGCGCGCTCGATGCGAAAGGAGGGGCGACGCGAAGCCTGCCCGTCCTCCCGCACACTGACCTTGTCCGACAGGGTGGCGATTTCGTTGAGAAGAGCCACCATCTCCTGCGCCTTGGCCGAACCATCCGAAGAGGCGACGAGACTGACGGGCTGCACGAGCCTTGTTAGGTAACCGCGCAGTTGTTCCTTGATATCCGTATCGAGCATGGCATTGATTTCCTGCGATCGGGGTTTTCCGCGATCGGTTTATGTCTCCGGGTCGTGATCCGGTTTCCGATGCGTGTTCGACAGTACGGCCTCGACAGTACGGGGCGAGGTCGCGCTATCGAACAGGCACCCCTAACCCTTTGAACGGGCGGGAAACGCGGAACCCGAAGGTTCCGCGCGTGGTCGGAAGATCGATCAGATCTTGCCAACCAGGTCGAGCGAAGGCTTGAGAGTTTCGCTGCCTTCTTTCCACTTCGCGGGGCAGACTTCGCCGGGATGCGAGGCGACGTACTGAGCCGACTGGATCTTCTCGAGAAGTTCGGTGGCGCTGCGTCCGACGCCGCCTGCGGTGATCTCGATGTACTGGATCTTGCCTTCCGGATCGATCAGGAACGTCCCGCGATTGGCGAGACCGGCTTCCTCAATCAGAACGCCGAAGTTGCGCGCGATTTCGGCTGTCGGATCACCGACCATGACGTACTGGATCTTGCCGATCGCAGGCGACGTGTCATGCCACGCCTTGTGCGTGAAATGCTTGTCGGTGGAGACGGAATAGATCTCGACGCCCAGCTTCTGGAACGTCGCGTAGTTCTCCGCGAGATCTTCGAGTTCGGTGGGGCAGACGAACGTGAAATCGGCGGGGTAAAAGAAGACGACCGACCACTTGCCCTTCAGGTCCGCATCCGAAACCTTCACGAACTTGCCGTTATGATAGGCGTCGGCGGAAAAAGGCTTGATCGACGAGTTGATGGTAACCATCGGTAACTCTCCTTGAGGGTTCTTGCCGCTGTTGCGACCGGGGAGATCTTTCCCACGAGAATGGACGTATCGCAAAACAGTTCCTGTCAATATGGGTTATAGGCATAACCTTTCTTTCATTTTTCGTGCGCTGATATTATCTATCAGACATGCCCTATATCCCATTGGCAGGACTGTCCCTGCGCGACATCGAATATGTGGTGGCCGTTGATGACCTGCGCAACTTCTCCCGCGCGGCCGAACGTTGCGGCGTAAGTCAGGCCGGTCTGTCGGAACAGGTCCGCAAGCTCGAGGCTCTGCTCGATGTCACCCTGTTCGAGCGTTCGCGTCGGCATGTCGCGCCGACGCCTGACGGCGTTCGGCTGATCGCCCTGTGTCGTGAAGTTCTCGCCGCCGCGCGCGCCCTGATCGAACACGCGCGCGCGCAGACGGGCGCGCTCGACGGGCGGCTCCGCATCGGAATCATCGCCACACTCGCACCCTATTATATTCCCGGTCTGCTGCCGCTTCTGCGTCGGGATTATCCTCAACTCACCCTGCAACTCACCGAGGGCCTGACGGAGGGGCTGCTCCGTCGCCTGCGCGATAACGAACTGGATCTGGTAATTGCAGCATTGCCCGTTCGAGACGATGTCTTTCAGGCGGCGCCGCTTTTCGACGAGCCTTTCGTGGCGGTTTTTCCGCGCACCCATCCCCGTGCCGAAATGCGCGATATCCGACTCGAGGATCTCGACGGTCCGGATCTGTTGTTGCTCGAAGAGGGACACTGCCTGCGCGATCAGGCCCTCGCGCTGTGCGGCATGACGACCAGTCGGCAGCAACGCCTCGCGACGAGTCTGGAAATGCTGTGGCATATGATCGGCGCGGGCGAAGGCTATTCGCTCATCCCCGAACTGGCCCTCCGTCACCGGGAAACCCTGCAGGATCTCGTGACCATCCGTCCTCTCGCGGAGGCCGAACGTTCGATCGGCCTCGTATGGCGCGCAACGGATCCGCGCGGCACCGCCTTCGCGGAATTTGCTTCGTTCCTGCGCGACCACACGCCCACGGGATGCGTGGCGTCGCATCCGACGTAATATCACTTTGAAGAACTGTAGCATTGTGAAGGCCGCGTCGGGGGGGTATGGATCACTTATGATTGCAGATTCTATCCGTCTCCGAGACGCGGCACGCCCTGCAAGGCGAGACAGAGCCCCCGGTGCCAGAGAGAAGTCCCTAAAGAAATCCCTGCCAGTCGAACAAGCGGCTCCCGCCGGTCTCGAAACGGCCCCGAGGGGCCTGTCGAGACTGAGCGCGAGCCTTCAGGCCGCGGGCCGTCTCGCGGGCGTGGTCATCTGGGTGCCGCTCTCCGTCGGTTTCGAAGCCTGCCTTCTCCCGGTTCCCGGTGTGTCCAAGATCCGCTGGACGCGCCATATCTGGCGCGGCATGTGTCTACTGCTCGACTTGCGCGTACAGATGATCGGCAAACCCGCCGGAACGGTGGGAGGCGCCAGTCGGCGCGCCCAGGGGGAACGCCCGGTCATTTATGTGTCGAACCACTCCTCCTGGCTCGATATTCCAGTCCTGGGCGCGAAACTTTATTCCGTCTTCGTCGCCAAGGGCGACATCGAAAAATGGCCCATCATGGGGCTGATTTCGAAAATCGGCCGGACGATTTTCGTTTCGCGCAACCGTTCCACGACGGGCCGTGAGCGCGATGAAATGATTACGCGACTGGCCACCGGCGACAACCTTGTCCTGTTCCCGGAAGGCACGTCTTCGGACGGGTCACGCGTCCTGCCGTTCATGTCCACCTTCTTCGCGATCGCAAAACTGCCCCGCCTTCCCAAGGGCTCGGAAGAACTGATGCCCTCCTATCCGCCAGGTCTGACACCTCTGATCCAGCCCGTTTCACTCGTCTATGACCGGCTCGAAGGGCTGCCCGTCCATCGTGCGCAGCGCCCCGTCTTTGCGTGGTACGGCGACATGGATCTCGGTCCCCATGTCTGGCAGTTCCTCAAGCGCGGCTCCAAGCGCGCCACCATCCTGCTCCATCCGCCGCTGGACCCGCATGACTTTCCCAGTCGCAAGGCGCTCTCCAACGCCGCGTGGAAAGCGGTCGCGGAAGGAGCCGCACTGCTGCGCCAGAACGCGGAAAACCAGTCCCGGACGCCATAAAGAGAGCGGTCCGTCACCTTCTGGAGGTGACAGAGGTCACTGGTCACTCCGGGTTCCCGCCCTATAGTTCGTCCGAGAGATGATCGGGTGAGTGCGTATGCCGCGATCGTTGGAACCGGGGTCTCTCATCCTATGAAACATCTTCTCGCGACGGTGACCGTCATCGGCATCGCGGTTCTTCCATCGCCGGTTCAGGCCGCGCCACGTTTTGAAGATACGGTCGAGCGCTTCCTTTCTGCGGAGACGCGCTTCGATCCCGCCGCCATGGCGGCGTTCATGGCCCCCGACTATACGGAGATCTCTCCCGTCGGAGATCTGGATACGCGACAGGCGGTCCTGTCTTTCTACGCGCCGGAGCACTGGGTTCCGGTCACGCTTTCCCCACTGGAACGCCTCGCCAGCCACGACGACGTCACGTCTTCCGTGGTCTGCTTTCGCCTTACCTTCCGGTTTCGTCCTCCCGGACAGAAAGAGGACACGCCGCTCGTCGAGCGCGTGATGATCGGCAGCTTCGCCGGCCGACTTCGCAGGAACGGGACGGGCGAGACATGGGAAATCGTCCACGCCCAGTACACGCCCGTTCGCCCCGCCGCGCACGCGCGGTGAGGAACGTGGGGGCATGACCGCCCTGAAATCCGGCACCGTTTCGCGTTATCCGGGCCGATGACATGGCCCGGACGCCGGTAATCCGTTATTTCTCAAGCCATTTCCAATCCCGGATCTCGGGCATGTCCTCGCCATGCGCATCCACATACAGTCGATGCTCGACGAGTTTGTCGCGGACGGCCTGCGCCGCGTAGGCCGCCCGGTCGGCCAGTTTCGGCACCCGGCGTACGGCGTTGAGGACGAGATGGTAACGATCCAGATGGTTCAGCACCGTCATGTCGAACGGCGTGGTGGTCGTGCCTTCCTCGCGGAAGCCATGCACATGGAAGTTGCGCGCGTTGATCCGTTTGTAGATCAGCTTGTGAATAAGCTGAGGATAGCCATGGAACGCGAAGATGACGGGCTTGTCGAGCGTGAACAGGCTATCGAACTCGGCATCCTCGAGGCCATGCGGATGCTGGTCATGCGACATCATCGTCAGGAGATCGACGACGTTCACGACGCGGATTTTCAGATCGGGCACGTGATGACGCAGGATCGAGACGGCGGCCAGCGTCTCCAGGGTCGGAACGTCCCCCGCGCAGGCCATGACGAGATCCGGCTCGCTGCCCTCATCGTTGCTCGCCCACTCCCACATGCCTATGCCCTGCTTGCAGTGCTTGATCGCGGCGTCCATGCTCAGCCATTGGGGCTCCGGCTGCTTGCCCGCCACGATGACGTTCACGCGGTCCCAGCTTTTCAGGCAATGCTGCGTCACCCAGAGCAGCGTATTGGCATCCGGCGGCAGATAGACGCGCGCGATGTCGGCCTTCTTGTTGATCACATGGTCGATGAAGCCGGGGTCCTGATGGCTGAACCCGTTATGGTCCTGCCGCCAGACATGGGACGTCAGCAGATAGTTCAGCGACGCGATGGGACGCCGCCACGGCACTTCCTTGGCGGTCTTGAGCCATTTCGCATGCTGGTTGACCATGGAATCCACGATATGGATGAAGGCTTCGTAGCACGAGAAAAAGCCGTGTCTTCCGGTCAGCAGATAGCCTTCGAGCCAACCCTGGCAGGTGTGCTCGCTGAGGATTTCCATGACGTGGCCATCGGGCGCGAGATGGTCGTCATAATCGAAAGTTTCGGCGTCCCAGGCGCGCGGCGTGGCGTCCAGCACCGCGCCCAGACGGTTGGAGTTGTTCTCGTCGGGCGACCAGACGCGGAAGTTCCGGCTGGCGAGATTGTCGCGCATCACATCGCGCAGCCAGGTGCCGAGAACGCGCGTACTCTCGCCGTTCACACCGCCGGGCGACGTCACACTGACAGCATAATCCTTGATATCGGGCAGGCGCAGCGGCCTCTTGAGGGCACCGCCATTGGCGTGCGGATTGGCGCTCATCCGCAACTCGCCATGCGGCGCCAGCGCCCGGATTTCCGGCAGGAGCGTGCCTTTCTCGTCAAAGAGCGTTTCGGGTTTGTAGCTCCGCAGCCACTCGCCGAGCAGCTCCAGATGACCGGGCTTCGTGAGATCCGAGAAGGGCACCTGATGCGAACGCCAGTATCCTTCGGTGCGCAGGCCATCCACGGTTTTTGGGCCGGTCCAGCCCTTCGGGCTGCGCATGATGATCATGGGCCAGAGCGGACGCGTCAGATCGCCGGTTTCGCGCGCCTTTTTCTGGATGGCCGTGATCGACGCGAAGGCCTGATCCATGGCCACGGCCATTTTCTGGTGCATGAGATCCGGCTCGTGTCCCTCGACGAGAATCGGCGTGTAACCATAGCCCCTGAACAGCGCCAAGAGTTCGTCGGACGAGATTCGCGCCAGCACGGTGGGATTGGCGATCTTGTATCCGTTGAGGTGCAGGATCGGCAGAACGGCGCCATCTGTGGCCGGATTGAGAAATTTGTTGCTGTGCCAGGACGTGGCCAAAGGCCCCGTTTCCGCCTCGCCATCCCCCACTACACATGCGGCGATCAGGTCCGGATTGTCGAAGACCGCCCCGAAGGCGTGCGACAGCGAATAACCGAGTTCTCCACCCTCATGAATGGAACCTGGCGTCGTGGGCGCGGCATGGCTCGGAATACCGCCGGGGAAGGAAAACTGCTTGACGAGCCGCTCAAGCCCTTCAAAATCCTGCGTCACCTCGGGAAAATATTCCGTATAGGTGCCTTCAAGATAGGTACTGGCGACGACGCCGGGCGCGCCATGGCCAGGCCCCGCGACGAACAGGATGCTTTTCTTCTGTTCGCGTATGATGCGGTTGAGATGGAGATAGAGAAAGTTCAGGCCGGGCGTCGTGCCCCAATGCCCCAGCAGTCGGGGCTTCGTCTGCTCCAGCGTCAGATTTTCGCGTAGCAGCGGGTTGGCGAGGAGATAGATCTGCGCCACCGAAAGGTAGTTCGCAGCCCCCCACCATTTGTTGAAGAGCGCAAGTTCCTGAGCGGAAAGCGGGGTCTGTTGCGTGGTCATCGCTGTCGATCCTCAGTTGCGAGCCTGTCCGGGCGCGGCATCATGTCTCGATACACGCAAGAACATGGCGATGAATGGAGGCTTCTTCGTCCGCCGGAATCACGAGCACCTTCACGGCGCTTTCCGGCGCGGAAATCAGTGAACGATGCGCGGCGTTCGCCGCCACGTCGAGCGTAACGCCGAGCCAGGCGAGATGGGCGCAGACATCCCGGCGGAACTGTGCGTCATGCTCGCCGATGCCGCCGGTGAAAACGATACCATCGAGCCCCTGTAACGCCGAGATCATCATTCCGGCCTGCTGGACAAAACGATAGACGGCCAGATCGAGAGCCATACGCACGGCCGGATCATGGGGATGCTCCCGCAGGGTACGCATGTCTCCCGACAGACCGGATACGCCCAGAAGCCCTCCCTGATGATAGAGAACGTCCTCAACCGCCGCTGGCGTCATGTTCTCCTGGCGGAGCATGTAGAGAAGAACGCCAGGATCGATCGCGCCCGTCCGGGTGCCCATGACGAGACCGTCCAGCACCGAGAAACCCATGGTGGTCTCGATGCTGACGCCGTGTCGCAGGGCACAAAGGCTCGCCCCGTTGCCCACATGCGCGGCAAGAACGCGCGCACCGGCGAGCTCGCGGTGGTTTCGGCTGAGGCATCGGGCGATATGTTCGTAAGACAGGCCGTGAAAACCATATCGCCGCACGCCTTTGCGCGCATAGGCCGCAGCCAAAGGGAGAGCCTGGGCCACGGCGGGCATGGTGCGATGAAACGCCGTATCGAAACAGGCAACCTGCACGAGAGCGGGATAGGCGCGCCGCAGCGCACGCACAGGCCCCAGGCAGGCCGGTTGATGCAGCGGCGAAAGAGACGTCAGTTTTTCCAACTGACTAAACACTTCATCATCAATTAGGACCGGACTGACGAAATCGGGACCGCCATGCACGACCCGGTGCCCCACCGCGAGCACGGCCTCCAGCCCGATCCTGGTTTCAAGCCACTCCATGAGCGCCTTCATCGCAACGTCATGCGCATCGTCGTCAGCGCCCGGAGCCAGATCCCTGTCGACCAGAACTTGCCCCTGCGCGTCATGGGCCTTCAGTCTGGCGCGCTCGCCAATCCCTTCCAGTTCGCCGGAGACAAGACGGGAAGCCTGCGCCCCTCCGTCAGCGAAAAGGGCGAACTTCACGCTCGAAGAACCGGCGTTCAGCACCAGAATCGCGCCTGAAACCTGCTGGGGCATGAGATCAATCCCTTATGTCGCGCCGTCGCATCATGGGCAAAGACCCGAGACCTGACCTTGACCCAAGTCAAGTCGCAGGACGTTCCCGTCTTCGAGAGGTCTATTTGAGAAAGACGATCCCTCGACGCGCCCGGTTGCGATTGTCACATACGCCAGAGCCGCTTAACGTGTTCGCACGTCCTGCAATAAAGGCGGGTCAGCCGCATTCCAAAGGAAGATATGATGACTCCGACCGGACAACTCGACGGGCAGATCGTTCTGCCGGACCGTGTGCTTCCCGGCCGTATCACCTTTGGCTCCCATATCGAAACCATCACGCCCCTGCCGGACGCCCCGCGGCGTTACATTCTCCCCGGCTTTATCGACACACATGTTCATGGCGGGGACGGCGCGGACACCATGGACGGGATCGAGGCGATCGAAACCCTCGCCCGTTTTCATCTCCGGCATGGAACCACGACCATCCTGCCCACCACCATCACCCGGCCGTGGGACGACGTAATGGTCGCACTCCGCAACATCGCGACCGTTATGGAGCGTGGCGTTCCGGGAGGTCCGCGCATACACGGCGCTCACCTCGAAGGACCGTTCGTCAGCCCCCACAAGCTCGGCGCGCAGCCTCCGTTCCCGGTCGCGCCCCGGCCCGACCTGGTGGCCGCAGCGATCGAGGCCGGATGTGTGCGCGTCGTCACGCTCGCACCTGAGCTTGAGCATGCCGACACAGCGATCACGGCGTTTTCAAAAGCCGGCGTCCGGGTCAGCCTCGGCCATACCACAACCGATTATGAAGGCGCGACGAAGGCGATCTGCGCGATCTGCACGGCTGGCGGCATCCCCGGCGGGACGCATCTTTTCAACGCCATGTCGCCGATCGAGGGACGCAATCCCGGCCCTGTGACGGCGCTCATGTGCAGCGACGAAGCCTATGCGGAGATGATCTTCGACACGCATCACGTTCATCCCGCGACGTTCCGCCTCGCCTCACGCATGATGGGCAACCGTCTGCTTTTCGTGACCGATGCCATGCGCGGCACCGGCCTTCCGGACGGTCCCAGCCAGCTCGGCGGTCAGGACGTGATGATCCGCGATGGTGTCGTGCGCCTCCCCGGCGGGTCACTGGCGGGAAGCGTTCTCACGCTGGACGTGGCGTTGCGCAATGCCGTCCGGAACGGCGCTTCGCTCCCACAAGCCGCCCGCCTCGTAAGCACGAATGCCGCGCGTTATCTTGGCCTGCATGATCGGGGGGCGATTGCGGTTGGGAAATTGGCGGATTTTGTCGTTATGGATGAAGAGTTGATACCAGAATCGATTCACCTCCGTGGACAAGTCGAGATTTTCAAAAGCATTCATACAATATAAATAAATTCAGAGAGTAAAATGTCTTTTTTAAACTTTTTCCGAAAAAATTATGATAATTTTCATGAAAAAATTAGTGCGAATTACATAATAGATTTTAGAGGTAGATTTATATCTTATGATATAAATACCAAAAAAGTTATATCGACTTTTGAATCAAACGAAAATCTTCACCGTTGTATTTTAATACAATGCAAGAAACGTCCAGACGTGGCATTTATTTTAACAAAAAAAAAATCATTCGAAATTTCCTTTGCTGGCGACAATGCACTCCCGAGGCCAGTTATGTCTTATCATCTCCTGCGAGCTGGCACAGAAGATGAAATTGCCTTGCGGCATCCATTGTGGGATCATTATGTGTGTTCCCCCCACGACAATTCCGATGCCCCTATTTCATGTAATCGTCCGCACATTTCTCGGTGGGAGAAATTCAGATTTCATCCCATAGAAAATATGGATGAGATACAGTCTTCTTACGTGAAATCTATTTCTGAATTTGTTAGCAATGACATAAGTGCGAAATCCCTATCCAGGTGGCTTGAAAGCGCGACTAATTATGAGAAGCATGCACTGCTTCCTGCCTTCTTACGCCTTCTATCTCGCGATGAAATGCAAAACTTTGGCGAAATTTTATTAAAAAATAGCGTAACGTTAGCTGCTCTTAAAACATCAATACAGGACGATTATTGGATAAGAGAATCGATACCCCAACTCGTTGAATGGAATAAAAAAAGATACCATATTAATTCGCTAAAATTAGACGGCTCGACAGATTTTTTTGGCGAACTCGATTACGGTCATAGCCGTCCACCTCCGTTGGGATACGCTCTGTGGTCACAAATGCGTCGCCTCATCAAATCACGAAAGCAATCCTGCATTCTGGCGACCGCCCGAGATGAAGGTATATATTTACTTGAGTGGATCGCGTGGCATAGAGCAATCGGTTTTGATCATATATTTATCTGTTCAAACAGCAACATGGATCGATCCGATGAACTTCTCCAAGCCCTATCAGCGAACGGAATAATAACGTGGGTTGATACAAATCCAGAATCTCCCATACAAATCCAGCGCAAAGCCTATGGCGCAGCAATGGCAAATCTACCACAAATGCTTGACTATCAATGGACCCTAGTCATAGATTTGGATGAGTTTTTAGCCCTCGATTTTAATTTCTACACAGAAATAAGAACTTTTTTTGACCTGCAAGATGCTCGCGGCGCAGACGGGATCGCATTTTCATGGGTGATGATGACCCCAGATGGTAAAACCTCGCACGACGCGCAACCCATGATCAGTCGGTTTCAGCGCAGAGAACCTCCGCAAAACCTTCTCGTCAAAACAGCATTTCAGACTCGACTTGCATCTTTCTGTCACGCCCATAATCCGCACTGGGCTTTCCAGCGATCTCATCGTACTTTCGATACAGATGGAAAAATACTACACACCGAACTGTCCAAAGCGCCTCATCTAAGCGAATTAGGTGAGAAAAATGCATGGATAGCGCACTATTTCCATAAGTCCCTTGAGGAATATGTATGGAAGCATAGTCGTCCCCGCGGTGACACCAAAAATTTCAGCATGAAAAAATCATATGAAATAAGATTTATTCAACCCTTCATAGATTTTTTTGATAAAAACAATACTCTTCCAGACAAGAGATTGGAGCCTTTTATCCCCGCTCTCAAGAAGGAAATCTCATTTTTACGCAGCATCCCCGATATTAAGAAAGCCGAAGATCGTGTAAAAGATTACTTCGCTCAAAATATCGAAGCATTAGTTAAAGAAACTGCGTCTATCGTTCAGAACTCGAAAGAACCGCTACGGATAAAGCAGGCTTGGGCCGCTCTTTTGGAGACATACCAAAAAGAAAGGCAACCGCAATAATAGTGACCTCTTTAAAGCAGGCGGGAAATCTTGAAAAACACCCAGGTCGCGAGCATGGCGAGACCGCAGATCACACCTGCGGCCACGGTGCCCAGTCCGCCCTGCGCCAGAAACATGCCGCCTGTGTTCATGCCGAAGAAGCCTGTGACGAATGTGGCGGGTAGCATGAGGGTCGTCGCAACAGAGACGATATAGAGCCGTCTATTCGTTTCTTCCGCCTGTGACGAGGCAAGTTCGTCCTGGAGCGAGCGGCCGCGGTCCTGGAGCGCGAGAAGATCGTCGAGAGCCGCATGGACCTGTCGTTCAGTTCGATCGCGCAACTCGTCCTCGGCCCAGGACGGCAGATCCAGTTCATCATCACGCAGTGCATGGTCCACGGGGACGACCACGCGACGCAGTTCGGTCACGCGACGCCGCACTTTTCCGACGATCCCGCTCAGATGTCCGAGGTCGGTCCTGCGCTCGACGATCAGGAGCGCATCTTCTGCACGGTCCAGCTCATCGTCGAGCTGACCGATCTGACGTCGCACCGTGCTGGTGAATTCCCGCATGGCCCGATCGATGATACCGGCCGGGCTGCGAGGCACGGCGTCGCCGCGCAGGCTGCGATAGGCCGCACCCAGAACGGGAACCGGATTTCGTCGCGTGGTGATGAGGAGATCCGGACGCATGGCGAAACGCCATGCGCAGATTTCACGATCGTCTTCCGACAGCACATCGTCGAACGCCGGCATCACACCCCAGACCAGCCCCGGCACGGCGTCGATCATGACGCCGTATTCGGTCTCGGCGAGCATGGTGCGCACTTCTTCCGGGAGGCAGGGCATGGCCGCGACCTGCGCGCGGGCGGCACTATGGACCGTATCGAAATGAAGCCAGACCCAGCTTTCGGCGACACGCGGCCAGTTGGACAGCGGCGTCGCATCATCGAGAATCGTTTCGATTTCCGTCTGGGACAGTGCTGTCGGATCTTCACCGGGACGCGCGCGTATAGCCCATACAAGCCCGTTACGCAGACCGGAACGCGCCTCGTCTCCCGGTTCGGGAAGCAGGCTGAGCGGCACGGACACATGCGAACCCTGCATGGCGACCTCCATCCTTTCCATCAACCGGAAAACGAAACCAAGGGCTGAAAACCTCGCCCAGCGCCATGATGACCAGGATCGTCAGGGCGCGCGGAGAAGCTGGCTAGGAGTGGCATGGGTGTTCGGCTCAGGCAACCTCTGATGCAACAAAATATGAGCTTTTAGGCAACCTTCCACTGCCACGCCTGTTGAATCCCAGCAATTCCGCGAGGTTCGGTGATGAAAGACGGTGCCGCGCGGCGAACCCATTCGGGGAAGGAATCATCCATGAAAAACGTTGGCAAAATCGCACTGACCATCGCAACAATTGCGCTCGCGACGCCCGCAATTGCCCAGACCAATACACCACCTGCGCCCCAGCCTGACGCCACCAGCCCGGCGATGAAGGCCGAAATCCAGGCACAGAAAGACCATCCGGGGAATCCCACCAACCAGAACACGACTTATCCCAACCAGGCGAAGGAACAGCCCGACCCGGCGCCCGCCGCCAAGCCGAGGCATGTCGTGCATACCGGCAAGCGCTCCAAGCGCCTTCCCATCACGCAGCAGGACGAACCCAACAGGGTAACCGTGCCTCCTGCCACGACCGATAACGGACCCAGATAAACCTTATGTTCCCCGACAACCCGAGCGGCCGGACGGTCGACTGAAAACCGTTCCGGCACGCTGCCGGACCAACGTGATACTGGCGCATGACGGTCGTTGCCTTTATACCCTGCCGCCATCGAGTGGCAGCCAAGGCTTCAGACATGACCGTTACAGACCAGTCCGACTACAAGGTTCGCGATTTCTCTCTGGCCGAATGGGGGCGGAAGGAAATCTCCATCGCCGAGGGCGAAATGCCGGGTCTGATGGCGCTGCGCGAGGAATTCGGCGCCAGCCAGCCTTTGAAAGGCGCGCGCATCGCCGGCTGTCTGCATATGACCATCCAGACGGCCGTGCTGATCGAAACGCTGATCGCGCTCGGCGCGACGGTTCGCTGGTCGTCCTGCAACATCTTCTCCACGCAGGATCAGGCCGCCGCCGCCATCGCGGCCGCCGGGATTTCCGTTTTCGCCTGGAAAGGCCTGTCGGAAGAAGAGTTCTGGTGGTGCATCGAGCAGACCATCAAGGGACCGGACGGCTGGACGCCGAACATGATCCTCGATGATGGTGGCGACCTCACCCAGATCATGCACGACAAATACCCAGCGATGCTCGCCGATGTGCGCGGCATTTCCGAAGAGACGACCACGGGCGTACATCGTCTCTGGGATATGGCGCGCAAGGGTGAACTCCTGGTTCCGGCCATCAACGTCAATGACAGCGTTACGAAGTCCAAGTTCGACAACCTCTATGGCTGCCGCGAGAGCCTCGTGGACGCCATCCGCCGCGGCACGGACGTCATGATGGCCGGCAAAGTCGCGGTCGTGGCCGGTTACGGCGACGTGGGCAAGGGTTCGGCCGCCTCGCTGCGCAATGCGGGCTGTCGCGTCCTGGTGACGGAGGTCGATCCGATCTGCGCGCTCCAGGCCGCGATGGAAGGCTACGAGGTCGTCACGATGGAAGACGCCGCGCCGCGTGGCGATATCTTCGTGACCGCAACCGGCAATATCGACGTCATCACGGTGGACGACATGCGCGCGATGAAGCACCGCGCAATCGTGTGCAACATCGGCCATTTTGACAGCGAGATTCAGGTCAGCGGCCTGCGTAATTTCAAGTGGGACAATGTGAAGCCGCAGGTCGACGAGGTCGAATTCCCCGATGGCAAGCGCATCATTCTGCTCTCCGAAGGACGCCTCGTGAATCTCGGCAACGCGACGGGTCACCCGTCCTTCGTCATGTCCGCCTCCTTCACCAACCAGACGCTCGCCCAGATCGAACTCTGGACGGCGAAGCCGGGTCAGTATGACAAGAAGGTCTATGTCCTGCCCAAGAAGCTTGACGAGAAGGTCGCGGCCCTGCATCTCGCCAAGGTCGGCGCAACCCTGACGAAACTGTCTCCCGAACAGGCGTCCTATATCAACGTGCCGGAAAACGGCCCGTTCAAGCACGAAGAATACCGCTACTGAGCCTGATGGGGCGCGGCGATACGGAACGCAGCGCCACTTCACGCTTTAGGAACGGGCATGGATGCCCCGCCGTCAGGGTCGGGGCGTCCTCAAGCAACAGGGGAAACCGTCCATGAGCATCTTCAGCACGATCATGTCCAAGATTTTTGGCCATGCCGAAGCCGCGACACCGGCTACGGCTGGAACCGCTCCAGTCGCAACGAGCGCTGCGCCGACGGCGGCTCCAGCCGCGCCGGTCGATGTCAATGCCATCCTGACGGATCTGGCGGCCAAGAACGGACAGAACCTCAACTGGCGTCAGTCGATCGTCGATCTGCTCAAGCTGCTTGGCCTGGACAGCTCGCTCGAATCCCGCAAGCAGCTTGCGGGCGAACTGCATTACACGGGCAGCACGGACGATACTGCGACGATGAATGTCTGGCTCATCAAGCAGGTCTGGCAGAAGCTGGCCGAGAATGGCGGCAAGGTGCCTGACGAACTCAAACACTGAGATTCCGGCTTTTCCAGCCCATATCAGCGGGCCTGAAACAAGAGACAAACGCTCGATTTCAGAACCTGAAATCGAGCGTCTGCATATAGAACTGACCATCCTTCGCCCCGGCCTGGTGCAGTCCGTTCGATCCGATGACGGCGGCGACATCATGCGTCCAGGTCAGATGCCGCGTCAGCGAAACGCCCAATTCAAGCTGCGGCACGGTTCCCGTGAAGCGGCCCAGGATGTTCCGGAAATCATAGACCTTCGTGACCCCGTACAGATCGTCGCGCTTCGCCGCACGCCAGAAAACCGGCACATGAAGACGAAAGATCAGTCTTTTATGGGGCTTCCAGCGCGCCACCGGACCCAGGCCGATCTTGTTCTGCGGGCCGAGATAGGTCGTGATATCGTTATAAAAAGGCGCGTTGTAGTAAGGCGCCGCGTAGGTCCCGATGGTTCGCCGACTGCGGTCCCCACCGGAAAACAGATCGGCCTGCACGCCGATCGCCGGCTTTCCGAACAGGTGATCGAGTGAATAGGACAACGTCCCATTCAGAGCGTAGGCGCGGATGGGACGTTGTCCGCCTCCTTCGGGCCGAAACACACCTCTTTGATAAAGACCGCCCATACTGACGTCGCATGCACCCAACGTTCCCCAGAGGCGCGTGCCGAGGGTATCACGATGCGTCGCACCATATTGAATGCCATAGGCGGAGGACGTCGCGCTGATGCTGCCACGGTACAGATAACCGTAATAAAAGCCGTCGAGATAAAGGCGGGATTTTCTGCCTTTCACGACGAAATTTGGCAGAGCGTAGCTCGCATAAGCGCCCCATAGCCGGGTATGCCAGTCCGCCTCGTTGGCAAAAACGCCCGTGGGCGCGGGATCGGTGCGTAAAAGCCCGAATGCATCCAGTCGAAGACGATCCCAGACCGCATAGCCGCGCATGCCGTTCCAGCTCTGGGCAATATTCGGCAGGTCCCGGACCGAAAGAACATAGGGCGGAGAGTCGATGAAGAACTGGCGTCCGATCATGAGGCCGGTCCGCGCGCCTTTGACCTGCGTCCTGATTTCGATGAAGGCCTGCTGAAGGTCGAGCCGGGAGCGCTGATATCCATCATAGCCATAGTAATTGGACCCACCAGCGGCACCGTTGGCGATTTCCGCATACAGCCGCACATGCGTACCGAGATGGACATCCGCGCCATAGACACTGCGCAGCAGCAGCCGAAAGGCCCGGCCGGGTCTCTGGACGCCGAGTTGGGGATGACTGTCGTAAAAGCCCCGCAGACGCTCCTCGCCGCTGAACGTGACATAGTGGGTTCCATCCGGCGTCAGACGCACGAATTTCAGCCGGTCGAAGACATCTTCCTGCCGCTTGCGGTCTTTCAGCCAACTCCAATCTTCGGCCCACCGTGCCTGCCCGTATTGTTCGACCGGCCCCCAACCAGCCGCCGAACCATCCGTGTTGTTAAAGGCACCCCAGCGGCCTTGGCTGTTATCCGGTCGCGAGAACAAGCTGGACTCGACGCGCTTGTCTTCCGACTCATCGCTCGCGCTGGAGCGCGTGTCAGCGGCGGACGCGGGATCGAGAAAAGAAACGCTGCAGGCAAAGAGGCTTGCAGGCATTAAAAAGCGACTAACCATGCCGTATCAGTAAAAAGCCAGTCGCACGTCGAACAGTGACATCACGTTGCTGGCGTCAGCTTCCCCTGTTTGTGATGTCCGGATGCTCAGGGACCTGTGTTCCGGATGCGACGGGAAGGGGCACGACGGGGGGCGGCAGGGCCGAGTCCACCACGACAAGAGAATCGCCCGCAATCAGAGAGGGTTTTCTGTCTTTTGGAAGCAACGCCCGGAAACGACCATCATAACTGGCGGCGCGTTCGTACTGGGCGTCCAGCAGACCATAATGATCCATGAACCGGTTCATGGCCGCCGGAATTCGCACACAGCCTTCGGATGCCGGACGACCGAGCCGACGCTCCAGAAAATCCGGATCGGTCGCATGAATTTCCAGCCGGATATCGCCGGTTTCATGATCGGGGCGCCATCCTTTCACGGCCTTCTGCCAGCCCATGTCCCACACGCGCATGCCTTTGGCCCCGATCCCCCGGATACCGTTTTCATTCTTCGTGCCTTCCGCGCGATAGCCAAGACGATCCGGTGTATTGGGAAACACGCCAGTGGGCGTGATGTAGTAGAATTTGCGCCCTGACTGTCCCGTCGAGACGGGCGTGCCACCCAGCGTCTCCCAGGGCACGTCTCCGGGGAAAGCCAGCACGAAACACAGCGCCTGAATACGGGGATTGCGATCGACGACCATCAGGATCTGGGGCCTGTCGATGACGACCTGCGCGGCTGCGACCTGCTGACGGGCCAGAGCCACGAACCGCTCACGAACCGCCAGGGTATAGGCTGTATAGCGCGGCACGCTTCGGGCCATTTCATGTGCCAGCCGCACGGCCTCCGCGCGGGCCTGCGGCTCGGTCGCGACCGGCAGCGGCGGAATGATGATGGGGGCGCTGTCGTCGGGCGCTGTGACCGGCGCTGTGACCGGCGCGGTAAACGCTGCGGGCGATGCCGGAGGATCTGCCAGCGCCGCGCCGCACACGGACCACCCGGCCAGAGTCATCAGACCGACGCAGGCAAAACCGCCAGATCTTGCAGAACAGCTCTGCGAAGATGGAAGACGAGGCGCCATCCGCCCCCGCCGGTAGAAGAACATTGGCAATTCTTTCAATGTCATGTTCGGAACGAGGACAGTGATTACCATGAAGACAATGGGAAACCGAACGCGCAAGTCCGTTGCCGGTTCGTTACTAAATAACATTTATGATATGCGACCAATTCTTAATTGCGTTTTTATCACCTTCGTGCTTCATACCCTCATTCTTCCCCTCATGTCCGTGACGTCACGGTCATGACAGCCATATTGTGATGATACACCGCTTCCGACAGCTCTTCCGGCGCCCCCCCGGCCGTGGACGCTCGCCGACCACGCATCCCCTGCCCCAGCCCATCGCGGAGATTCGGCAGCGCGCCCTCGAAGGTCACGTTCTGGATCAGGTCAAATGGGGCGACATCCTGCTCGATGGCAGCTACATCTCCCGCGATCCACATAGAGCCCGACAATGGTTCGAGATCGCCGCCAACGCCGGATATGGCCCAGCGTATAACATGCTCGGGCGCTGCCACCAGTTCGGGTGGGGCTGCACGCGCGAACTGGGCGAAGCCATCCGATATTACGAAATGGCGATGGCACTGGGCGATTTATGGGGAACATATAATCTTGGGATCATGACGATGCGCGGGCTCGGCGTCGCTGTCGATCGACCGCGCGCGCTCTCGTTGTTTCGAAAGGCCGCCGAACAGGGCCACGCCAAGTCGATGAACCTCGTCGCCCGGTTCACGGAAGAAGGTTGGCATACGCGGCGCGACCCCATGCTTGCGCGCGCGTGGTATCGTCGCTCCGCGGAAGGCGGCGATTATCGAGGACGGCACAACTACGCGACACTTCTCCTGGCGGAAAACCGTCGCGAGGAAGCGCTGGAATGGTGGCGACGCGCGGTGGGCGAAGCGACATCCGATATTCTGCTCGCGATGCACCGTAATCTGTCGGAGCTGGGCACGGATGGTGATGCCGGACTGCTGGCGGAAGTGGAAAAACGCCTGACCGCCATGAATATTTCCCGCGATATCTGGGCCACGACGTCCTCTGGCAAGATCCCTTCCCCATAGCGCCGGATCATCCGCGTCGTTAGAACGACGGCATGATCGTTCAGGGATACAATCATTTTCACGACATGCCGCAGGACATGCGGTATTTCGAAAGTCCGGCGCAGTCAGACGGCTTCCTGGAACATGGCATGATTTTCGTCGTGCCCGACCGGTTGCGGAAATACCGGCGCAATCTTTTCCATGTGCGCCTCAATGACGGTCCCGCCGCAGAATATGCGCCGATCTTCCGATGCCGTTGCCAGACATCTTCGGAACCCGCTCCGGCGGGCTATGACGGTCCGTGCGACGTTTATCCGTTCTATGCACGCACGTCGCGAACCCGTGGTCATCGCAAGGACTACTACGTGCTGTTTCTTTTCCGGGACAAGATGTCCTACGTCCGCTTTCGCGATCTTGCGGACCAATGAGCCGTCGGAAGGAATAACCATGCCGCTCGACATCATGCCCGGCCTGAGCATCGACGATGACCGGCTCGAAATCACGCATCTGCTGGCGTCCGGCCCCGGGGGACAGAATGTGCAGAAAACATTCAGCGCGGTGCAGTTACGCTTCGACGCGGCTGGCTGCGCAGCGCTCCCGCCGGCCCTTTTCCAGCGCCTCGAACGCATCGCGGGCCATCGCATGACAAGTGCTGGCGTCATTGTCCTGACCGGGCAGCGTTTCAGAAGCCAGATGCGCAATATCGAGGATGTTCGCGAACGGCTGGCCGAACTGATCCGCGAAGCTGCCGAAAAGCCGCGCTTTCGCGTTCCGACTCGCCCCTCCCGTTCGGCGCGTCGCCGCCGCGTGGATGACAAAACCCATCGCGGCGGCATCAAACGCAACCGTCAGACACGGATCGACGATTAAGGATACAAGGAATCGGCACCTGCGACACGGACCGCCGAACGCGCCGTCCCTTGCCAGAACCGGGTTGTCTCGCCGAGATAGACCGATGCTCCGACTGATCGATCCTTTCCTGCTCAGCCTTGTCGCCGCCCTGACGCTTGCGACTTTCCTTCCCTGTCACGGCAGCATCGCCGTCGATCTGGGTGTCCTGACCAACCTCTGCATCGCCTTCATGTTCTTCCTGCAAGGGGCGCGACTGGAACCACGCAGCGTTCTGGAAAGCATCAGGGACTGGAAATTACAGGCGGCCGTTCTGCTCTGCACGTTCGGCCTTTTCCCGGTTCTGGGGCTGTCACTCCAGGCGGCGGCTCCGCATCTGCTCGACCATGACATGTGGCTCGGCATCCTGTTCCTGTGCTGCCTGCCTTCGACGGTCCAGTCCTCCATCGCCTTGACATCCATCGCGCGCGGCAATGTTCCGGCCTCCATTTGCGCCGCGACCCTGTCGAACCTTGTCGGCGTGGTCATGACGCC
Organism: Brytella acorum; assembly: GCF_029309905.1. Taxonomy (GTDB): domain Bacteria; phylum Pseudomonadota; class Alphaproteobacteria; order Acetobacterales; family Acetobacteraceae; genus Brytella; species Brytella acorum. The sequence continues at coordinate 182,316 of NZ_JARBJP010000001.1, read as the reverse complement.
CGTGCTGGTCGGTTTCGTGCTTCATCAGGGCGGCGTCTGGTCAGGAAATGCCCTTCTGGACATCGTCACGCAGCTCCTGCTGCCCTTCGCCCTAGGCCAACTGCTTCATTCCCGCCTCGGTGGCTGGGCGAAACGGAACAAGACGCTCCTTTCTCTCAGCGACCGCGGGTCGATCGTCCTGGTCGTCTATACGGCCTTCAGCCACGCCGTCGTCGCGGGGCTGTGGCATCGCGTGTCCGGTCACGACCTCGCGGTGATGGCGGCGATGGATATTGCCCTTCTGGGGCTCGTGCTGACCCTCACCCGCCTGCTTGGCAGAGCGCTCGGCCTGCCGGAAGCCAGCGCGATCTCCGTCATGTTTTGCGGGTCGAAAAAATCCCTCGCCACCGGCGTACCCATGGCAAACATTCTTTTTCCCACCGCTATCGTCGGGACGACTGTGCTGCCCCTGATGATCTATCATCAGGTCCAGATCCTGGTGTGTACGCTCATTGCGAGAAAATACGCAAAAAGACCGGAAAAATGACTTAGTACGACACAGTTACAATTGGCCGGTTTCTTCACATTCTTGGCGTTGCCCTGCCCTCCCCGCATCCGCAGTTTCTTTCCATTCGAACAACGGAAACGAGGGCCGGAGTGGATGGGTTATACGTTCGAGAACAGTGTCTCTTCCTGTATTCAGCCCCGGGTGGCGCCATCAAGGAAGCAGGGCCTGCGTCATCGCGTGATGGCCTTGACGCTGGGGAGTCCGCATGTGGGCGATCTCCATGACCGGGCCGCGCGGCTCGGTCTGCCGCTTCCGGCCGGCAGCAACCGACGCGAACGCATACATCGTATCCGCGAACTCAAAACGCTCTTTATCCACGTCCCTAAAAACGCCGGCACGTCCATCGCCACGCTCCTGTATGGCCGCAGCGAATGCCACAATTCGATACGCTATTACGAGCGCGCCGCTCCGGACCTGTTCACAGACGGCATCACACGTTTCGCCATCTGGCGAGACCCCGTGGAGCGCTTTCTTTCGGCTTATGACTTCGCAAGGCACGGCGGCGGCCGTAATGTCGCTCTGCACGCACATTTTCAGAAAATTTACAGTCAGTTCCGTTCCGTGAGCGACGCCATCGACCACCTGGCCTCAGTCTCCGATCCGTATCGCCTCGATCACGTCTTCCGGCCACAATCCTGGTATCTCCTGGATAAAAGCGGCAAATGTGGCGTCGATTATCTGTTTCCCCTGCGTAGCGTAGGTCGGGTCCCAGATCTCATTCCCGCTCTCAAGAACCGTTCCGTTCCCCGCTTGAATGTCAGCAACCGCGAGACGCACACGCTCTCCCCGACAGAGGCCACACGTATTCGTACCTTTTACAAGGACGACGAAGCGCTCAGACGATACCTGTTGCCGATTTAATACAGCTTCGGCCGAAATTCTCGTGACTTAAATCCGTCACACACAAAATGTTCATCCTGGCGTAAGAAAACTCATCGCGGCAGACGAACGAATCGCAAGGCTTTTTCATGCTCATAAACCTGACCAATCGGTCAGGTTTTGCCGGAATGCCAACCGACGAATTCGCCGAACCCGCCCCACGCCCATGACCGCCCAGGACAGACATGCCCTCTCTCATGCGACGCCTCCTAGCGACTTCCGCGCTCTTCACGCTGGCGATGCCAACCTCCCTCGCACTGGCCGCACAGGCACCGGATACGTCCGGCAAGACGCCGTCAAAAGCCGCCGCCAAGGCTGCAAGCGCCAGCAGCGATCAGCCTTCCATGATGGGCGCGACCGCTCCCACCGATATCAAAGCAGAACATCTTGAAGTGCGCGGCCAGCGTCACAAGCAGATCGGCGCCGGTCTGATGATCAAGGAAGACGCCCCGAAATCGCGTTCAACCATCACGCAGGAATATATCGACAAACAGGCGAACGGCCTCAATCCGATGCAGCTCATCGCGATGCTGCCGGGCGTCAACACGTCGGATAGCGATCCCATGGGCCTGACCGGCGGCAACATGACGATGCGCGGCCTTAACTCCAACCAGATCGGCTTCACGCTCGAAGGCTTTCCGATCAACGACATCGGCAGCTACGCAGTCTATCCACAGGAAATCGTGGACTCTGAAAACCTGCGCACGATCAACGTCGAACAGGGCTCGGCCGACCTCGACAGCCCGCACATCTCCGCCACCGGCGGCGCTGTGGACATGTATCTCCTCAGTCCCGATACTCATTTTGGTGGAAAGCTGGTCGGCTCGTACGGGTCGTACGCGGCAAAACGCATCTTCGGGCGCGTGGATACCGGTTACATCGGCCATTCCAACCTGCGGGGTTTCGTCTCCTTCTCGGCCGTGGACGAACACATGTGGCGCGGCCCCGGCCATCAGGGCAGGCTGCACGGCGAAACCAAATGGGTGAACGAGTGGGGCAATGGCAACGTCGTCTCCTTCAGCCTCATCGGAAGTCAGACGCAAGGCGTGACATTTCCCTCGACCCGCGTTTCCAGCCTGTCGGACATCAACACGCTCAACAGCGGCAAGGGTTACAACACCCTCGTCAACAACATGATCAAGAACAACGTCTGGGATTCGACATGGGATCCCAAAAAGCCGACGGACGGCAATTACTATCAACTCCATCGCAACCCGTTCACCAACATCTACGCTTCCGCGCCCTCCACGTTCAAGCTGACGGACAATCTGACACTGACGGAAACGCCGTATTTCTGGTACGGTAACGGCAATGGCGGGGGTGCCTACAGCACCAAGCTGAAAAACTATCAATACGGCGCTAGCAAGGTGAATGGTTCGATCGGGGACTATAACGCCTCCAATACCCCGTCGTTACTGCTCTATAACCCGTCAAATACGCAGACCTACCGTCCTGGCGCGACCACGAAGCTCACGCTTCATACTGGCATCAACCGCCTGGAAGTCGGCTACTGGTTCGAATATTCCAAGCAGCGCCAGACTGGCCCTTTCAGCATGATCGATTACAATACGGGCAAGCCGCTGGATCTGTACGGTGGCGGTGAAAACATGATCCTCGATAATGGCGCTACGGCCCAGTATCGCGACACGTTCACCCAGACGCGCGTCCACACGATGTTCATCGCCGACAGCCTGTCGCTTCTGAACAATCGGTTGAACATCGAAGCCGGTCTGAAATACACGGTCGTCAATCGCGACGGACAGAATAACCTGCCAGACACCTCGACAGGCCGCTATATCCGCGGTTCATGGCAGCAGCCGCTGCCGGCAGTCTCGTTCCGCTACAAGATCAACAACGAGAACCAGCTATTCGCGTCGTCGACGACGAATTTCCGTATTCCGATGAACGTGTCCCTCTATGACGCGGGTGCCTATTTTCCTGGATCGGGCTACGCCACGCACGCCAATCCGAACCAGAAGGCGGAATACTCGATTTCGGAAGAGGCGGGCTGGCGTTACCAGGGTCCCGACGTGATGAGTTCCATCACCTTCTTCCACTACAATTTCACGAACCGCCTTTATACGCAGGTCGTGAATAGCGGTAATAACGATTACTACTCACGAAGCGTCAACGGTGGTGGCATGCACGCAACCGGTGTGGACGCCGAAATCGGCACCCGCCCGTTCCACAATATCCGCCCCTATGCTTCCTTCGAATATATCGATGCCCGAAGCGACAATAATCTTGCTGCGGGCACAGGCTCCATCAGCGATTACGTCCATACGAAGGGCAAATTCGCGCCACAGACATCGCGCTATCAGGTGGGTTTCAACCTCGATTACGATGACGGCCATCTTTTTTCGGGCTTCAGCCTGAAGTATCAGGGCAAGCAGTACGCGACCTTCAACAATGACCTGTCGATCCCCGGTTATGTGCGCATGAACGTCAATGCGGGCTATCGCTTCAACAATGTCGGCTTTCTCAAATCTCCGACCCTGAAGCTGAATATCCAGAACATCGCCAACAATCACTATCTCGGCTTTGTCAGCGGTGTCGCGACAAACTCCAAGACCGTCACAGGCGTCTACGGCTCCAAAATTGCAGGTGCTTACACGAACTACACGATCGCCTCGCCTTTCTCCGTGATCGGCTCGGCCAGCGTGGATTTCTGATCGAACTTTCCCACGACAGACAGAAACGAAAACGCCGGGTTCCGTCCCGGCGTTTTTTATTTCATCACATGCGGATCGTTTCGAATTCTGGACTCATTGTGCTCCCGTCGGGGCGCAGCGTTCGCAAAACCGAATGCGATTGCCAAACGGATCGCAGACCTGGAGTTGCTGGCCCCATGGCAGTCGCTCGATACCGGGCCGCGCACAGACGTAGTGCCTGGCACTCAGTTCGATGTGGAAATCATGAATGCCCGTCATCCACACAAATACCGTCGATCCGGGACAGGCGTCGCCGTGATGCTCGGACAGGTGAAGCTCCATTCCGGCCCGTTCGACGGCCATATAAACCGGCAGTCCCGGTTCGAAGCGATGCTCCATACTCACGGTAAAGCCGAGAAAGTCGCAGTAGAATTCCCGCGCCCTGGTGAGATCGAAAATGCGCAGGATCGGTATGACGCGTGTGAAACGCATGGCTTCGTCCTCAAGACCCGTTGATGGTTTTTGCTCACGTTTCAGTTGATCTATTCATTCTCATACCGCAACAGGTCTCCCGGCTGACACCGTAATTCGCGGCAGATCGCCTCGAGCGTCGAAAAACGGATCGCCTTGGCTTTGCCGGTTTTGAGAATGGACAGATTGGCGAGAGTCAGCCCGACGCGCTCGGAAAGTTCCGTCAGCGACATGCCGCGTTCGCGCAGAAGCGCGTCCAGATCGACGGAGATGCCCATATATCAGACGACCTGATCCAGTTCTTCCCGCATGCGCGCGCCGATACGGAACACCCAGGCTAGAATGAACACCACCACGATGGCGCCTAGTCCCGTCACCGATATGGTTTTATCTGACGTCATATCTTCATGCGAAACACCCGACAGAGCGAGGATCGTTTTCGCCATGTCGACGCCCTGGATCACGACCATCCACCAGCCGATGGCCTGCACCCGATCAGCATTCCGACTTTGAAAAGGGTCACCCGCCCGGACCGTCGCAATCACTTCTCCCAGCAAACCAAGCAGACAATACAGCGCGACGACTTCGAGCAGACCCAGTGAAGCAAAAGTCAGCATCATGCCGTCAGTCAGCGGTCCTGACACTTTCATCCAGGAGGGCAGTGGCAGCCCCCGCAGAACAAGCGACGTCGCGGCGAAAATCAGCACCACGCTCGCGACGACAAGCAAGACGCGCACAATCCTTATTGCGAGGAGCATGGCCGTCGCCACGCGGCGGGGCGGGGCAGGAAGATCTCCGCTCATGCGCTCTGCTCCAGACGCAGGGCGACGGCATCGACCATGCGCGTCACGGCTTTCGTCAGGACACCGTTGCTGAACGTCATGTGAATATCCGAGGACACGTGACAGTTCACGAAAAATCCTGAAAGCAGGATCGCCAGAAATACGGCTCCGGCCAAGCGGATTGTCCGGTCGAACAGTCGGCATGATCTCCTGCCTGTCCGTGGAGAAGCGTCATCGTCAGACCACATCGTCGAGTTCCTCCTGAATTTTCACGCCACGCTGAAAGATCCAGGCGATGACGAAAGGTAGAACCGTGGTCGAGAGACTGCCGACATTGTGGCTGACTTCCGGATGAACCGGGACTGGCAGTCCGAAGGCCGCGTCCAGCAGGGACAGGCCGAGCGCCTCCACAACCTGCCGGGCGATGGACAGCCAGCCGATCGCCTGCAACGCCACGACATTGACACGAGTGAACACCGCACCTCTGCCGCAATGCGCGGCAATCCGGGCGACCCGGTCATAGATCGCCGCACTCAGCACAAGACCTGCGACCCGCACGACGGTCTCGGCGCCGGAGAGGCGCTGCGTCGTGCCGAGGAGCACGTGATGAACGAAGATGCTGGGCTGCAACCAGGAGGGACACCCGGCGCGGAAGAACCATGCGACTTCCACGGTCGCGCTGAGCCAGCACAACCCGGCCGCGATCTGCAGAAGCGACGCGATCATGCCCGCTGCCTCATCCTCCTGCTCTGGCGTGGTTTTCAGATATGCCTTCCAGCGCCTCATCATGCCTTAACACTCCACCATTGCCGTCTCTTATCGAAAATCAATAATATTGTTTTTCGATAAGGAACAGGTTTTTTTATCGATTCCCGATAATTTTTTTCGTCTCGAACCTGCGGGATGAAGAGAAATTCACACGAGTGCTTGAAGTCGCGGTCCGCAACGCCTAGCTTCTCTGGCCTTACACGCCGCGACGGGAATGTCCCGGCGCCTCATCTCAATATCGCCCGCGCGGGGCGTCGGAGGTTCGCCTTCGTTGCCCCGCGTGCGGCTTAACTCGTTTCTGGGGATACGTTGTGCAGAAGATTCCGATGACCCGCGGTGGACTGGCCCGGCTCGAGGACGAGCTGCGTCAACTGAAGAGCGTTGACCGTCCTGCCGTGATCCGTGCCATCGCCGAAGCGCGCGAGCACGGGGATCTCTCCGAAAACGCCGAATACCATGCCGCGCGTGACCGCCAGTCCTTCATTGAGGGGCGGATCATGGAACTCGAGGAACTGGTATCCACGGCGGACGTCATCGACCCTTCGACGCTGTCGGGCGACCAGGTGAAGTTCGGCGCGCATATCGAACTCGTCGACGAAGAGACCGACAAGGAAAGCGCCTATCAGATCGTCGGCGTCCACGAAGCCGACATCAAGCAGGGTCTCTTGTCGGTTTCCTCGCCGCTGGCCAAGTCGCTCATCGGCAAGAGCGTCGGCGACAGCGTGGCCGTGCCCGCGCCGGGCGGCGACAGGACATATGAAATTCTAAAGGTCACTTACAAATAGGTTTTCCCATGCTCCAGACGATCCCCACGTTCGATTTCGCTGCCATCGCCGCCGCGCATGAGCGAATTTCGCCGCGTATCGTCCGGACGCCGACCATTCCCTGCGCCGCCCTTTCCAAGCTCAGCGGCGCGGATATCTGGCTGAAGCTCGAGAACCTCCAGGCGGTCGCCTCCTTCAAGGAAAGGGGTGCGGCCAACAAGCTCGCCCTCCTCTCGCCGGAGGAACGCGAATGCGGCGTCATCGCCGTATCGGCGGGCAATCATGCCCAGGGCGTGGCGCGACACGCGAGTCTGCTGGGGATCAGGGCCACCATCGTCATGCCCCGCTTCACGCCGACCGCCAAGGTGGAGCGCACGCGGTCCTGGGGGGCGCGGGTCGTCACGGAGGGCGATGATTTCGCGGCAGCGAGCCTCGTCGCCGAGGAACTGCGCAAGCGCGAGAATCTCGTTCTCGTCCATCCGTTCAACGATCTCGCGGTCATGGCGGGTCAGGGCACGTTCGCCATCGAACTTTTCGAGGACGCCCCGGATCTCGATGCCGTCGTGGTGCCCATCGGCGGCGGCGGCCTCATCAGCGGCACCGCGATCGCGGCCGCGCATATGCGGCCCGGCGTCGAAGTCTATGGCGTTCAGGTCGAGAGCTACGCCTCGCTCTCGGCCTTTCCCGGCGACACCGTGGAGACGCTGGGAGGATCGACCATCGCCGAGGGCATTGCCGTCCGGCAGATGGGCGACAAATGCTTCGAAGTCGTGCAGCCGCACCTCGCGGGCGTGCTGGTGGTCAGTGAACTCGAGGTGGAATCCGCCATTGCCAGCCTCGTCGAGAATGCGAAACTGGTCAGCGAAGGCGCGGGCGCCGCGGCTCTGGCGGCGGTTCTGGCCAATCCCGACATTTTCAGCGGCAAGCGCGTCGCCCTGCCCATCAGCGGCGGCAATATCGGCACGCGTATTCTCGCCAATACGCTGCTGCGCGCCCTGCGCCGCGACGGGCGACTGCTCTCGCTGATCCTTCAGATTCCCGACCGGCCCGGCGTGCTCGCCGATATTTCCACGCGCATCGGCGATCTGGGCGGCAACATCATCGAGGTCTCGCATCAGCGCATGTTCGCCGCGCCATCGGTGCAGACGGCGGAACTCGAAATCATGATCGAAGCCCGCGACGGCACGCATGCCAGCGAGATCGAGAACGCTCTGCGCGCCCATTACATGGTGACGCGGGGATAAACGCTTCCCGTCTGACCCGATCCGGGAATGACCCCTCCCCGCTCTTCGGGCGAGCCGAGGAAGGGTCTGCTTCCGACGGGCGTCCTATTTGGTCGTGTAGCCACCATTGATCAGTACGGTCTGGCCGGTCATCCACCAGCCTTCCGAAACGAGAAAACGAATATGCGGCGCGATGTCCGCGATATCGGTCAGTCCCGTTGTGCTGAACGGTGACAGGGCCGCGGCGCTTTTGTGATAGGCCACGGCATCAGCGCTCTCCTGACCGTAGAAAAACGGCGTATCCATGGGACCCGGCCCGATCGCGTTGACGGAGATCCCGCGCCCGCCCAGTTCCTTCGATGCCGCGCGGGTGAAGTGCTCGACGGCAGCTTTGCTCCCCGCGTAAGTCGCGTAGAATGGCGTATAGGCCCCGAGCAGCGAGGTCACGACCGTCAGCAGCTTGCCGTTGTCGTTCAGGTGTTTCCCGGCCTCCTTGATGAAGAAGAACGCCGATTTCGTGTTGACGGCGAACATCGCGTCAAACTCGGCTTCCGAAGTCTCGGCGATGGGCTTTTTGAGCACCTTGCCAACCGTATTGATCGCGATATCGGGTCGGCCGAGCGCCGCGACAACCTCCTCGAACAGACGGGCATTGGCGTCGGCCGTCGTCAGATCCGCCTGAAAGGCCGCGGCTTCGACGCCGGCCTGACGGAGATCGGCGACAGTACGATCCGCGTCCGCCCGGGAGGCGGGGCTATTATAATGTATGGCGATGGCACGAGCGCCGTGCGCGGCCAGATCGCGCGCCACGAGCCCGCCGAGATTCTTGGCGCCGCCCGCGATCAGAACTGTTTTTCCCTTGATGCTGTGATCCATCATGGCTCTGCTTCCCTTTGAAATCGTCGGCCACGATCCATGCCGGGCCTAGTTTCAATGTGGGCGTTCGGAGAGTAGGGATAAACAGGACAAATCTGACAGCAGCCGTCAGAAAAGCCGAACAATCATCCGAATTGGGTGCCGATGGACAGAATAGACGTGTTGCGCATCTTCGTCCGCGTGGTCGAGACCCGGAGCTTCACCCGCGCGGCCGACAGCCTCCAGATGCCTCGTTCGACCGTGTCTTCGGCCATTCAGACCCTTGAGGCGCGCATGGGGACGCGCCTCCTCGCCCGCACGACGCGCTCGGTTTCCCCCACGCCCAACGGATCGATCTTCCATACGCATTGCCTGCGCCTCATTGCGGACATGGACGAGGCGGAGCGCCTTTTCCTCGATGAAGCGTCGCATGTCACGGGACTCGTGAGAGTGGACCTGCCCGGCAGGATCGGCCGGTTGATCGTCTGCCCGGCGCTGCCGGAGTTTCTTGAACGCCACCCTGATATCGAGGTCGAACTCGGCATGAGCGACCGGGTGGTCAACCTCGTCGAAAACGCGATCGACTGCGTGTTACGCGTCGGCCCTCTGGAGGATTCCAGTCTTGTGGTCCGCAAGCTGGGGGAGCTGACGCTGATCAATGTCGCCAGTCCCGCCTATCTCGCGCGCCACGGCATGCCTCGGAGCCCGAACGATCTGCCGGAACATGTCGCCGTGCGCTACGCGTCGCCTTCGACGGGCCGCATCGAAGACTGGGAATGGATGGACGGCGATACGCCACGCAGGGTACTGATGCGTGGCTGCGTCACGGTCAACAGCGCGGAAGCGCTGATCGCATGCGCGATCGCGGGTCTCGGCCTCATCCAGATACCGGCCTATGACGTCCGCGACCAGCTTCAGGCCGGTACGCTGGTCGAGGTCCTGGGCGCGTGGCGCAGCGAGGCCCTGCCGATCAGTCTGCTCTACCCGCATCGACAGCATCTCAGCCGTCGCGTCCGGCTCTTTTCAGACTGGCTTGAAAACGTTCTGCGGGCCTGGCTCTAAAAGCCGGAAAAGGCCGTCAGAACGGACCGTCCGGTGTCTGGATATCGGCCTGTTCCGCCGCCAGAAATGCTTCCAGATCGCCCTGAACCGCTTCAGTCAGCTGCGCATCGCTGATTCCGGCTTCCAGAGCCTGCGTCCGGCAGAGTGCCGCGGCGATCTGCGGATCGAGTGATCCGACCGCCAGATGATCCTCGACCCAACGATCGAGCCATTCGCCTACATCTTCGGGAGTCATGCTTCACCTCGTGCCAAACAAGCGATCCCCGGCATCGCCGAGTCCGGGCACAATATACCCTTTTTCATTCAGGCCGCGATCTATCGAGCAGGTTACGATCTTCACATCCGGGTGTCGCGCGGCCATGTAATCCATCCCTTCGGGCGCGCCCAGCAGACAGACGAAGATGATGTTCGTCACGCCCGCCGCCTTCACGCGATCAATCGCCGCAGCGGCGCTATGGCCCGTCGCGAGCATGGGATCGACGACGATACAATCGCGCTCCGCCACGTCGTCGGGCAGCTTCATGTAATATTCGATCGCCTCGAGGGTGTCGTGGTCACGATACAGGCCGATATGCCCGACGCGCGCCGCCGGAACGAGATCCAGCATTCCGTCAAGAATACCGTTTCCTGCCCTCAGGATGGAGATGAAGCACAGCTTCTTGCCTGAAAGCGTGCGACCGGTCGTGCGCTCGACCGGGGTCTCGATCTCCACGGCCTCCGTCGGCAGATCACGCGTGGCTTCGTAGCAGAGCAGCAGACTGAGTTCGCGCGTCAGGCGTCGAAAGCCCGCCGTGGAGGTCGAAGCCTGGCGCAGTCGCGTCAGCTTGTGCTGGACGAGGGGATGGTCGACCACGATGGGGGCCATACGGGTATTCGTTTCGCTCATACGTCCCTCCTTAGCGCAGGATGGCCTTTTCACGGAAGCGTGCACGCAGAGAGTTTCAGGCGCCGTTTCTCCTTTCAGGAAGGGCGGAAGTCGAGTGCAAGCCCGTTCATGCAGTAGCGCAGCCCGGTGGGCCGTGGGCCGTCCGGAAACACATGCCCGAGATGTCCTTCGCATCCCGCGCAATGAACCTCCGTCCGGACCATACCGTGGGATGCGTCTCGCGTAACGCCGACCGCCTCGGGCAAGGTCTCGAAAAACGATGGCCAGCCACTTCCGCTCTCATATTTCATCGCCGCGTCGAACAGGGACCGGCCACATCCCGCGCAATGATAGATGCCCGCGCGCTTTTCCGCGTTCAGGGCGCTGGAACCGGGCCGCTCCGTACCGTGCCCGTGGAGGATGCGCTCCTGCTCCGGTGTAAGGGGCACGCCACATCCGGAAGGGCCGCAGCCCGTCTTCTGGTCCTGAGCCATGATCTTCACTCCCGCATTCAGATGCCGTCGATATCGTGACAGAAAAACGAACTCTCGTCGGCTGTCGACGTTGATATGGGCAGAACACTGTTGAAAGGAAATGTCGTCATGACCGCTATGAAAGACAAAATCTCCGGCGCCATCGATAAAACCATCGGCACCGTGAAGCAGAAGGTCGGCGAAGTCACCGACAACAAGAAGCTGGAGGCCGAAGGCGAGGCCCAGAAGCTCAAGGGCCACGGCGAAACCCTCAAGGGTGATGTCAAGGACGCCATCAACAAGGTCTGATCCTGCTCCGTCACATGTGAGCCTGGACGCGCCCGCGTCCCGGTTCGCAAGCGACGCATTTGGTGGCATGCTCCGGCCAGTTTCTTGAGGGCCTTTACCATGACATCGAACCTGACCCCGCCACGCCCCGTCATGCTCGTCATTCTGGACGGGTTCGGAGATAGCTCCGTGACGGAAGACAACGCCGTCGCGCTGGCGAAAACCCCCAATTTCGACCGCCTCTGGAAAAATTCGCCCCATGCTCATCTGGTGACATGTGGCGAGGATGTCGGCCTTCCCGAAGGTCAGATGGGCAATTCCGAGGTCGGTCATCTCAATATCGGCGCGGGGCGCGTCGTCATGCAGGAACTTCCCCGCATTTCACGCGCGGCACGGGACGGCTCGCTCGCGCGAAACCCCGAGTTGACCAGGCTGATCGGCGCGCTCCGCGAAAGCGGAGGCACCTGCCATCTGCTCGGTCTGGTCTCGCCGGGCGGCGTCCACGCGCATCAGGACCATATTGTGGCCCTGGCGAAAATCGTCGCCGAAGCGGGAATGCCCGTTGCCGTGCATGTTTTCACCGATGGTCGCGACACGGCACCTCAGTCCGGACGCGAATATCTGACCGCTCTGACAGAAAAACTGCCCGCTGGCGCGAAAATCGCCACGGTTTCGGGCCGCTATTATGCGATGGATCGCGATAACCGCTGGGAACGGGTTCGCAAGGCTTACGATGCGATCACGGAAGGCCAGGGCCATCACTTCGATGATGCTCTCTCGGTCCTGCAGGATAGCTATGGCAGAAACATCACGGACGAATTCGTCGAACCCGCCGTGATCAGCGGCTATGCGGGCATGAAGGATGGCGACGGCATCCTCTCGGCCAATTTCCGATCCGACCGTATCCGCGAAATCCTCGACGCCCTCGTCCAGCCGGACTTCACGGGTTTCGAACGTCCCCGCGTCATCCGCTTCGCGGCGGCCTGCGGCATGACGCCCTACAGCAAGGATCTGGAAAAGCGGCTCGGTACTCTGTTCCCGAAGGCGTCGATGGACGATCTTCTCGGGGAACTGGTTTCCCGCGCCGGCAAGACCCAGCTGCGCATGGCGGAAACCGAGAAATACCCCCACGTGACCTATTTCTTCAATGGTGGCCGTGAAGCCGTGTTCGAAGGCGAAGAACGGATCATGGTCGCCTCACCCAAAGTCGCGACCTATGATCTCCAGCCTGAGATGTCGGCGCCGGAACTCACAGATCGTGCCGTCGAAGCGATCGAGAGCCGTCGCTTCGATATGATCATCCTCAATTTCGCCAATCCCGACATGGTCGGCCATACGGGGGTTCTTGCCGCCGCGATCAAGGCTTGTGAAACCGTCGATACCGCCCTGGGTCGCATCGCGGACGCCATTGAAAAAGTCGGGGGCGCCCTGCTCGTCACCGCCGATCATGGCAACTGCGAAACCATGCGCGACCCTGTGACCGGAGAGCCGCATACGGCGCATACGCTCAATCTCGTTCCGGTCATGCTCGTTGGCGGCCACGCAAAGTCCCTGCACGACGGGCGTCTCGCGGATCTCGCGCCGACGATCCTCGATCTGATGGAGCTTTCCCAGCCGGAAGCCATGACCGGCCAGTCCCTGATCGACGCCTGAGCACCCGATCCTGCCTCGTCGCGTCAAACACGTTATCCGCGCGGCTTTTATCGCCATGGTGCTTTTTCAGTTCCATGGCGGCCACGCGACGACGCGGCGCCATCATCGCGTCCATGGAGAGACAAGGCAGACACCTTCCCCGGATCTCGCGACCACCCGCGCCGCGCGTGAGGCGCTCCTGCGCCAGCAGGCCGCACAGGCCGCTCTCCTCAAAGATAAGCAGACCGCTCAGCGAGCTGCGCAGACCCAGGTGGTTCAGGACACCGCGCGGACCCGCGCCCTGACCACGATTTCCGCACAGGATGCCGCGGTCCTCCGACAGACTGAACACGATATGGCGGCCATCGAGAGCGATATCGCGGCCCTTGAACGACAACAGGCCGTTCTGAAAGACGGGATCGCGCGACGGACAGCGGCCATTCAGAGGATGCTTCCCCTCGCGCAGCGCCTGTCGAGCGCTCCGGCGACATCCGTCATTTCGACTTCGGCCAATCCTGAAGACGCGGTGGATGGTCTCGCCTTCCTGAGCGGATACGCGCGCCTGACCGCGCGCAGTATTGCCGCCCTGCACGCACAGCAGGCGGAACAGATCGCAAACCAGAACGCGCTGAACGAAAAACGGAAAGTTCTGGATACGTTACGGTCGCGGCAGGCATCCGAACGCGACCGCGCACAGGCGAACGCCCATGCGGCCGCCGTCACCGAACAACACGACCGGAACACAGCCGCGCAGGCGCGCAAAGCCGTCGCCGCCGCAGCGGCGGGAGCCTCCAGCCTTCAGGACGCCATCGCACGGATCGAACAGACGGAAAAAGAGGAGATGGCCCGCCTGGATGCGCAGGCCAGGGCGCTGAAGGCCCGCAACGACCATGCTGCCGCCTCCAGCGCGCGGCAGCAGGCGCGCGCGATGGAGGCGAGTGCGGGACCGGGTGTCGTCTCACGAAGTGGCGGACATGCCCCCGTTCCCGGAACCGTGGCCGTCGCCTGGGGACAGTCAACCCAGACCGGTCCGGCGACGAGCATGACCTACACGACCCCCGGTAACGCGGCCGTCCGCGCTCCTTGCAGCGGACGCATCGATTACGCGGGCGCGTTTCGTTCATACGGGCAGATGGTGATTCTCGATTGCGGACGACATTATCGTTTCGTGCTGTCCGGTTTCGGAACACTGGAGGCGTCGAGCGCCGACCCCGTCCGTAAAAACACGGTCCTGGGTACGATGCCCGACGCCGGCGGACAGCTCATGGTCCAGTTGCGACACGGCGATCAGACCGTCGATCCAAGACCCTTTTTCTGAAACACGACGGTTTCCCCACGGGTTTCCAGGCTTCTCCACCCGAGCGTGATATACGAGCCTGTCTGTTCCGGGCATGAAATGTGATCCGCGCCCAGACAGGAGAAAGGCCAAGCGGCTGAACGACCTCTCCTCTTCGTTCTGAAAACGGGTCCGACCATTTATGAAGAGTTTAAGAAACCATTCATAACCGTCTACCCGGCGAAACCGATATCACAGAAAAGAGGGGCAGCCACCGCACGGATGAGAAGAGCTCGATGCTTCAGTTCGCACCTTATTCCGCAGGGTCCATGATCGCACTTGGTCTCTGCTTCCTCCTCGTTTGCATTTTCGAATTCGCCAACGGATTTCACGACACGGCCAATGCCGTGGCGACCGTCATCTACACCAACTCCCTCAAGCCACGCGTCGCTGTCGTCTGGTCGGGGCTGATGAATCTCCTTGGCGTGATTCTCGGCGGCATTTCCGTGGCTTATGCCCTGGTCGAGCTTCTGCCTCCGGACGTCCTGACGCCGCCGAACGGGAACCCCGCCGTTCCCATGCTCGTCGCCCTGTTCGGAACGGCGCTGGCCTGGAACCTGCTGACATGGTGGTTCGGCATTCCCAACTCGTCTTCGCATTGCACGATCGGCGCCCTGATCGGCATCGCCATCGGCGATTCCTTTCTCCATGCCCGCGCGCTCGGTCACAGCGTGGACTGGAGCCAGATCTGGAAAGTGCTGCGCGCGCTGTTCATTTCGCCGCCGCTCGGCTTTTTCCTGGCTCTGCTCGCCTATCTGGCCATCCGCTATACCGTGCGCCTCCCGGCGCTTTATACGCCGCCGAAGCCGGGCGAGAAGCCGCATCCCGTCGTGCGCGGCCTTCTGATCCTGACATGCACGTCCGTCAGTTTCTCGCATGGCAGCAATGACGGTCAGAAGAGCATCGGCCTGATCATGCTGACGATCATCGGACTGATGCCCGCCACGTTCGCGACGAATCCGGACCACCCGATCAACCGCACCGAACTGGCATCCATCGCCAACACGGCTCGCCCGCTCATCGCGCAATATGACCGCTATTCCTTTCGCAAGGATGCGCTGACATCCATCGATCAGCTTGCCGATCCTTCAAACAAGGCTTCGGCCGCGGAAATCCGTGGCGACCTGTATGAAATCCTGTCCGGCGTGCGTGACGTCGCCGCAAACCCGGCAGCTTCCCAGGACGAGAAGAACACGGCAACCAAACTCGCCAAGCAGTTGCGTCCGTCTGTCGAATACGCGCCGCTCTGGGTTCGGATTCTCAGCGCGCTCTGCCTTGGTATCGGGACGATGGTCGGCTATCGCCGCATCGTGCAGACGCTGGGCGAGGGCATCGGCAAGCAGCACCTCACGCCAGCCCAGGGCGCGGCGTCGGAAATCGTGGGCGCCGGACTGATCGCGACCGCCGGATATACCGGGCTTCCGGTTTCCACCACGCACATCATCACTTCCGGCGTCGCGGGCACCATGGTTGCGGCGGGAACGGGCGTGAACATGCGCACCCTGCGCAAGATCGGCCTGGCATGGATCACGACCCTGCCCGTGACGATCACAATCTCGGCTATCGTGTTCTACATTCTGGCCTGATCCAGAGCGTCATTCGTCACCGGGAGCGTAGCGACGGCCGCAACATGGCCGCACATCCACGCTCCCCTGATGCGCCCCGACGGGGCGCATCCTCTTCAGGCTCTCTTCCCCATATCTTCGCCTTCGTGAGCGACATACTTCGTTGAACGGGAGTTTTGCTCTCCGCTTCGACACGCTATGCTCGTCGCGTTATAGCTTTGGTAACGACCCGCCACCTAGCTTGCGACGACCCAATGGCATTCCGCTGTGGCGTACGCTGGGGAGAGGGTGGTTTCGAGGAATGAGATTGATGAAGCTCCGCACGGGTCTCCTGCTCGGCACGGTCTTTCTGGCGGGTATCACCGTCGGCCCGTCGTTTGAACAGAAGGCCGCTCCCGCCTTCATGCATCTGCTCGGGACACCGGCCTGGGCCGAAGACGCGGGCAAGACCAACAGTGCGGAAACGCTCCGTCTCTTCACGCTGCTCGGTCGCGTGATGGACATCGTGCGCACCGAATATGTCGAGCCGGTCAGCGACAAGGACATGGTCACCAATGCCCTCGACGGGCTGGTAGGCAACCTCGATCCGCACAGTTCCTACATGACCGAGAAGCAGTACAAGGACATGCAGGTCGAGATCTCCGGCAAGTTCGGCGGTCTCGGCATTCAGGTGCAGGAACAGGACGGCCATGTGCGTGTCGTGTCTCCGATGGAAGGCACGCCGGGCGCGCGGGCCGGGATCAAGCCCGGAGACTTCATCACCGAAGTCGATGGCAAAAGCCTCGATGGCATGACGCTCGATCAGGCCGTCACGAAGATGCGCGGCAAGCCCGGGACCGCCATCACGTTGACCATCCTGCGAGCCAAGGCGCCCAAGCCGCTGAAATTCACCATCACGCGCGAGATGGTTCATATTCAGGTCGTCCGCTCGGCGCTCTACGGCAAGGTCGGCTATATCCGCCTCAACGAATTCGACGACGATGCCGAATCCGCCATGCACAAGGCCTATGACAAGCTGAAGGCGGAAGCCGGGGGCAAACTGTCCGGCCTTATCCTTGATCTGCGCCTCAATCCCGGCGGCAAGCTCGATCAGGCCGTCGCCGTTTCGGACGACTTCATTGCCGAGGGCGAAGTCGTCTCGACGAAGGGACGTCATCCGGAGAACAACCATCGTTGGGACGCCAAAGGCACCGACATCACCGACAACCTTCCGATGGTGGTCCTGATCAATGGCGGCTCGGCCTCCGCCAGTGAAATCGTCGCCGGCGCCTTGCAGGACCACCAGCGCGCCATCCTCGTCGGACAGCGTTCCTTCGGAAAAGGCTCCGTGCAGTCCCTGATCCCGATTCCGGGCAATGGCGCGGTGCGCCTGACGACAGCGCGCTACTATACGCCATCCGGCCGCTCGATTCAGGGCCTTGGAATTGCGCCCGACGTGCCCGTCAAGGAAAGCAAGGATGACGAGGGGATCGGCTATCGCGAATCCGACCTGAAGCACATCATCACCAATACCGGCGGCACCCACGGCAAAGCGCCGTCACGGACGGATCTTCCACCCATGATCTCCACAGTCAAGGAAACGCCGCCCGATAACTGGCCGACGTTCGACATCACGAAGCCCGACACCGATTACCAGCTCCAGCAGGGACTGCGCGTCGTACGGGCCATGGCCGGAATGCCGCCAGGCAACCTGCCAGGCGTCGCCACGACCGCAAGCAGCGCCAAGGGGGGCGCCCCCGTCCCAGCCGTCCCGCATGCCCCCAGATAATCCGCGCGACTCTCGCCGTCCTTCAGCCGGACTATGGAGCCGCCTTCCCATGGCGGGCCGCGCCCTGCTCTGCTTCTGGGGCATAGTGGCGGTCGGTGGCGTGGCCGGAATCGGCGGACTGGCATGGATGGGCGGCAAAACGACACCGTCTCCCATAGCCTCCGTGTCCAAGGCCGGTAAGGACGCGAAAATGCCGCCTCCGCTTCCTTTTACGGAACATGCGACCAGGACGGAGCCACCGCCCAAAGTGCTCCCGGCTGTCACGGGTCCGCATGTCGCGGTCGTTCTGGGCGGCTTTGGCTATGCCTCAGAACTTTCAGAGCGTGTCCTCAACGAACTGCCGCCGGAAATCGGGCTGCTCGTCTCGCCCTATCTGCATGATCTTCCCGCCCTGATCCAACGCGCCAAAGCGGCTGGTCATGAGGTTTATCTCGACCTCCCCGTTCAGGGCGCTTCGCCGGACGACACGGCCGTTGGCCCTCATGCTCTGGGCTATGGCAATAATCCTGCCCAGGATCTCGAAGCCCTTCGCTGGAATCTGGAGCGCGCGCCCGGCATCACGGGCATCTCGGTTGCCGATACCATTCAGCGGGATGCGCCCTCCGCGCCGGGTTACGCGGCCTCTCCTGATTTCCCTCCCATCGCGCATGTGGTCACGCACGATGGATTGCTGGTTTTGGTCAATGGCGATCAGAGGCCAGGCATCGCCCATGATCTGCGTTCCGATTCGACCATTCATCTCGATGCGGATGGCGCCACGATTACACGGGCACTTTCGCAACTGACCGACCGCGCCATACACGGCGAATATGTGCTGTCGGTTACCGATACCGTCACGCCATCGGGCATCACCGCGCTCAAGGCGTGGAGTACGGATCTGACGAAACAGGGAATCACGCTCGTCGCCCCGAGCCGCATGCTCGCGCCTGACGGCTTCGTGCAGGACGCCTCGCACGATGCAGGAAATCCCACATGACCGATCCTCGATCCCTGCCTTATCGACGCAATGTCGGCGCGATGCTGTTCAACGCCAGAGGTGATCTGTTTCTGGCGCGCCGCAGCGACATGGCGGAGGGCATCTGGCAATGTCCCCAGGGTGGCATCGATGATGGCGAAGACCCCGATCGGGCAATCATGCGCGAGCTGGGCGAAGAAATCGGCACGGCCAACGCTGTCGTGCTCGGCGTATATCCCGAGTGGATATCCTACGATCTGCCCGACCACCTGATCGGCAAGGCGCTCGGCGGCCGCTACAGGGGACAGACCCAGCGCTGGTACGCCCTGCGCTTTCTCGGCACGGACCGCGACATCCGACTGGACCAGCATCTGCCCGCGGAGTTCGACCGCTGGCAATGGGTCCTTCCCACCGATGTTCCGGACTTCAATCTCGGTTTCAAGAAACCCATCTATGAAACGCTCCTTCCCGCGCTTTCCGCTCTGGCGCCGCCTCTATAGGGCCAGCTCGAGCGACTGGTTGCGGACCATACGCGCATAAAGCCCGTCTCCGCGCAGGAGTTCAGCATGTGTGCCCGCCTGAATGGCGCGCCCATGATCCATCACGACAATCATATCCGCCGACTGCACGGTCGCCAGGCGATGGGCGACGATGAGCGTCGTGCGGTCCCGGCGCAGTTCCAGAAGGGTTCTCTGAACTTTGGCCTCGCTCTCGGCGTCCAGCGCACTCGTGGCTTCGTCGAGCAGCAGGAGCCTCGGATCGCGCAGCAGCGCACGCGCCAGCGCGACGCGTTGACGTTGACCTCCGGACAGACGCTGTCCGCCCGTGCCGACGCGGGTATCGAGCCCGTTGGGCAAAGTCGCTATGAAATCGACCGCAGCCATGGAAGCCGCGGCCTCCACTTCTTCGCGCGTCGCCGCGGGACGACCGATGCGGATGTTGTCGAACACGGAAATATCGAAAAGAGTCGTTTCCTGACTGACATAGGCAATGGCATCCCGCAGACCACCCAGGCTCAGATCGCGCAGATCGACGCCATCGAGTGTGATGGCTCCCTGGCTGACATCGTGCAGACGCGGCACGAGGGACAACGCCGTCGATTTGCCAGCTCCCGACGGCCCGACAAGGGCCACGGTCGTGCCCGGCCGGACGTCGAAAGACAGGCGGTCGAGGCCGATCCGTCCATCAGGGTAGACAAACTGGACGTCATCGAAAACAAGATGACCATGTCCCGCAGGAAGCGGACGAGGGTTCGACCGCTCGACGACCGCTGGAGGTTCGTCGATCACGCTGAAAATACGTTGTAGCCCCCCCAGACCTTCCTGCAGGGCCGCGTTGAGCGAACCAAGCGCCCGTAGCGGACGGGATGCGGCAAAAAGCGCGGTGATGAAGGCCGTGAATCCGCCAAGCGAGGCGCCGCCGGTTGCGGCCCGCCATCCGGCGAAGCCAAGAACGGCGGCGATGGCCGCGCCGCCGAGCACCTCGAGAACCGGATCGACGCGCGCGCGTCCGACGGCAATACGCAGGAAGGCGTTGTGCAGCAGGTTCAGCGACTGGTCGACACGCTGCGTTTCCGCTTCTTCCATGCGATAGATACGCACCTGGCGGGCCAGGGCGAAGCTCTCGTTGAGCAGCGCGGCCGTGCTGCCGATCTGCTCCTGCATGCCGCCGGAAGCGCGGCGAATACGCTTGCCAAGCCGTTGAACCGGCACGGCGGCGACCGGATAGAGCACCAGAGCGATCAGGCTGAGTTCCCAGTCGGCGATGATCATCGCCACGACGAGGCCGATGACGGTCACGACATCGCCGAGCGCATTGACCGCGCGTCCCATGGCTTCGCGGATCGAGATCGCATCCGTGGTGAAGCGCGTGGCCCACTGGGCCGGGGCTTCGCTCTCGATGCGCGCGATATCGGCTCGCAGGGCATGGCTGAACATGCGCTCCTGCAGGTCACGGATGACCGCGAGCACGAGGGACTGCACGGAAATCGTCTGGCCGTACTGGGCGGCTGCCTTCACGGCGACCACGGCCACGACGAGAGACGGCACCTGATAAAGGATGCGGGGATCGTGGGCCGCGAACATATCGACGGCGCGCTTGATGATCAGCGGATAGAGCGCCGTCATCCCCGCGGTGACCACGGTCAGGCCGACGACCAGCGCGATATGCCCTGGCAGTCTGGCGATTTCCTCACGCCAGACGCGCCGAAGCATCTGCCGACCGCGGGGCGCCACCGGATCGATCTTTTCGGGCGGCGACAGCCTGCCTGTCTTGAGGGGATGCGCGTTCATTCGCCCCTACTACCTCTCCCGCGTGACGCAGGGAAGGCTGTGCCGATGTCAGACGGTCCGCGCGGCCATCGCGTTTTCCAAATGTATCAGACAGGCCACGCGCCCCGGCCTGCATCCCTCGCTCATCCACCAGGCTTCCACGACGCGTAAAACAGCCCCCACACCCGGACCGGCCACGCCCCCGGCCTCCAGAACGTCTCGCCCCGACAGCGGAAAAACCGGATGTGGAATGGCCGCCAGCCGGGCGCGCAGAGCATCCCATGCCGGGTCCGCCCTTCCAAGACGATCGGCCTGGGCGATCCATACGCCATCCATGAGCCAGTCCAGCCGCGTGGTCGCAAGCGCCCGGCGCAGATCGTCATCGGAGGCGTCCGGCGTCAGGAAGCCGGGCTGGCGCATCGCATCGAGACGGGCGCGCACGCCATTGGAAAGTTTGAGCCGCTCGCCCGTATCGGGGGCATCGCAAAGAACGCCCAGACGCAGGATCGCATCCGGTGGCGCGCCGGTCGCCATGAGACGTTCAAGACGCCGGGGCGCGAGATGGGGAGCCGCAAGGATGCGCGACAGAGCCCCGCATTCCATCATACGCGCCACGACGTCCAAAACGCGCGGCCCCTCCAGAATACGCAGCAGTTCTCCGGCGACGCGCTCGGCGGACAGGGCGCCCAGACGCGACACATCCGACGTTATGGCCGCCAGCGCTTCCCCATCCGGCACGGTGCCGCCATAGCGAGCATCGAAACGAAAGAACCGCAGGATCCGCAAGGCGTCTTCCGCGATCCGCCGCGAGGCCTCGCCCACGAACCGGACGCGTCTCGCGGCCAGATCGTCCACGCCGCCGAAATAGTCATGAACCTGTCCGTTTCGGTCGAGAGACATCGCATTGATCGTGAAATCCCGCCGCGCCGCGTCTTCGGCCCAGTCCCGCGTCCAGCGAACGACCGCATGACGGCCATCCGTCTCCTCGTCACGGCGCAACGTCGTGATTTCGTAAGGCCTGCCCGCGATGACGGCCGTAACCGTGCCATGCGCGAGCCCCGTGGGCACGACCTTGATCCCGGTCGCATCGAGAAGCGCCATCACCTGTTCCGGCGCTTCCGGCGTCGCGAGGTCGTAATCATGCACAGGCGCGCCACACAGCAGATCACGCACGCAGCCACCCACCAGCCGGGCATCCGGCAAGCTGCGCCACAGGTGATCCAGCCCCCGTCGCTCCGGAAGGGCCGCAAGAAGATTTTCGGGGTTCACGGGCAACCGACCCGGGTCAGGGCTGACGGGCCAGCGGAAAGAAACAGTCCTGGCTCCAGACTCCGAGGCACGGACGTCCTTCGACATGGCCGGGAACCGCGAGGGCCGCGAGTTCGTAATAGACAGGCCGCGCCAGGCGGGCGAGCAACGGAAAGCGACCTTCGCCCCAGCGAATGACGATATAGGGAATCGACGCATGGTCCTCGCAGCAGGGGCGATCCCAGTCCACTTCCAGTGGATGATCAGGCCCCGCGCAGATCACCTCATCCACGTTCGTGCGGAAACACAGCGTCTGGTGTCGGCCGCAACTGCCCCGAAAATCCAGCTCGACCGCCAGAAACGGCGCGTCCTCGACCTGGATCGAGCCGCTTTCCGCAGGCGTTTCGAGCCAGAACGTGCCCTCGACATCGCGCTTCAGCATCGAAGAGAACAGGCAGACCATCGGCTTGCGCCGGATCGGGCTCCCTTGATAAAGCCAGGTTCCGTCGCGCTGGATGAGAAAGGGCAGAACCCGTTCCCTTTTCGGCTTCGGATGGCCGGCGGGACATTCCTGCTGGCCGGAGGATGCCTGAATCAGGCTTGCGGGGCTCGTCCGATCGGTATTCTCGCTCAATTTCCACTCCGCGACCGGTAAGAAAACGCTCTTGCCCCCAACTTGGGCGCGGTTGCGACTTGATGAAACCCCCCAAGCTGTCAGATTGAGGATATGAGCCAGATCGACCCCTTCGCCCCCACTCCCCAGGACGCCGCCGCACAGGCTGACCGGACCGCCGCGCAACTCGGCCAGATCCGCCATGCCATCGAGCAGGTCGTATTCGGACAAGCTTCCGTCATCGAGCAGGTGCTGATCACCATTCTCTCGGGCGGTCACGCTCTGCTGGTCGGCGCGCCCGGACTTGGAAAGACCCTCCTCGTCAACACCACCGCCACCGTGCTCGGACTGAACGCCAAACGCGTCCAGTTCACGCCGGACCTCATGCCGTCGGACATCACCGGCACGGATATCCTGGATCAGGACGAATCGGGACGTCGCGTCTTTCGCTTCGTGCCGGGCCCGATTTTCACCCAGATGCTGCTGGCCGACGAGATCAACCGGGCCAGCCCCCGCACGCAGTCCGCTCTTCTTCAGGCCATGCAGGAATATCGCGTGACCCAGAGCGGCACGGAATATCGCCTGCCGACCCCGTTCCACGTGCTCGCCACCCAGAATCCGATCGAGCAGGAAGGCACCTATCCACTGCCCGAGGCGCAGCTCGACCGTTTCATGCTTCAGATCCTTCTCGATTTCCCGGATCGGGACGCCGAACGCCAGATGCTGGTCGCCACGACCGGCGCGAGCCAGGCACCGCCCACCGCCCTGGCGACCCCGGCCGACCTGATCGCGGCGCAGGCTCTGGTCCGCCGTCTGCCCATCGGCGAAAAAGTGGTCGATGCCATCCTCACGCTCGTGCGCGGTCTGCGTCCCGAGACGGCTGCGACGAAGGAAATCGGAGAAGCGCTCGCCTTCGGTCCGGGGCCACGCGCGGCGCAGGCGCTCATGCTGGCCTGTCGCGCACGCGCCCTGCTGGGCGGTCGTCTGGCGCCCAGCCCGGATGATGTCGCGGCACTGGCCCAGCCTGTGCTCGCCCATCGCATGGCGCTGAACTTCTCGGCCCGTGCCAATGGCACGACCCTCGAAGGGCTGATCTCCGGACTGGCCGGATCCATCCTCTGACCGTGCTGGAGATGTTCGATCGCTGGATTCGCCGCAAAGCGGCGACGTCGGCGGAAGCCCGGCTTCGCGCCGCCACGGGCGCGGACGCGCAGGGCGGTCTGGACGCGCGCGGCCTGCTGCCTCCGCTCGTCGTGGAAGCGGAACGCATCGCCCGCCAGATGATGGCGGGCGTGCATGGCCAGCGCCGGGCCGGAACGGGTGAGGATTTCTGGCAGTATCGTCCCGCCGAGCCTCATGAGCCTGCGTCGCGCATCGACTGGCGGCAATCCGCGCGCGGCGATTCCTACTGGGTGCGCGAACGCGAAGCGGAAGGCGCGCAGCAGATCATGTTCTGGTGCGACCCGTCGGCATCGATGGACTGGCGTTCCACGTCCACGCTCCCCACCAAACGTGAGCGCGCCATGCTCTGCACACTCGCGCTCGCTTCCGCCATGCTGCGGGGCGGAGAGCGCGCCGGTCTCATGAGCGGTCCCGAAGCGGGGCGACATTTCAGCGGCCCGCAATCCTATCCGCGTCTTGCCCAGGGACTTCTCTTCACCAAAACGGATGACAGCGCGCCCCGCGCCGATTTCGTGCGTTCACACGGACGGCTCGTTCTGGTCAGCGATTTTCTCTGGCCCCTCGCACAGCTTCAGGACACGCTGACGGCGATCGGCGCCCGACCCGCGCGCACCGAACTGCTCTGCATTCTCGATCCGGCTGAAATCTCGCTGCCCTATCGCGGGCGCGTGCATTTCGAAGGGGTCGAATCCCGTGACGGTCTCACCCTCCCCGCCGTCGAGGAACTGGCTCCGGCCTACGAGGCCGCGATGCGCGATCATATCGCCGCCCTGCGCGATCTCGCGGGCGACAACCATGCGTCGGTAACCGTGCACCAGACCGATCACAGCCCGATGCCGGCCCTCCTTGGCCTTTACGCACGCCTGTCCGGCGGAAGGCTCGCGGCATGAGTTTTCTCGCCCCCTATGCGCTGATCGGGCTTCTGGCGCTGCCCGTCATCTGGTGGCTCATCAAGGCGACGCCGCCGCCGCCGACGGAGCAGCGCTTTCCGTCGCTCATGATCCTGAACCGGCTGCACCCTCGACGCGCGGATACGGAACGCGCGCCGCTCTGGCTCCTCCTCCTGCGGCTCGTCGCAGCGGCGCTGGTGATCGTCGGACTGGCCCAGCCCGTGCGCGTCGCGCATGAGAGAAGCCTTGCGGCAGGTTCGGGACGCCTCGTGATCGTGCTCGATGACGGGTGGAGCGCCGTTCCGCACTGGTCGGAACGCGTCCGCACGGCCCGCCTGCTGGGCGATCACGCGCTGGAGCAGCAGAACGAGGTCGTGCTCGTCCGCGCCGCTCGTGGGCCCGACGGCGCGCTCCCGGAGCCTTTCGCCACCCGTGATCGCGCCCGCTTCGACGCGTTGATGGGGCGTTTGCGCCCCGAATCCTGGGGCCTCGACCGCCATGGCCTGGTCCCCGCCATCCAGGCTCTGAGTGACGGTGGACGCGCCCGCGTCATGGTACTCGCGGACGGTCTGGCCACGCCCGACGACGCGGCCCTCAAGGGCGCGCTGGAAGCCCTGGGCGACGTCACCGATATTCGCTGGTCCGCCTGCGATATCGCAACGCTGGGAGCGACGACCGCCAGCGGGCTGAAGGCGCGCGTCAGCGTTCTGCCCTGCCCGGCCCGTCATTTCGAAATCCATGCCCGCTCGGAGCAGGGTGGCACGCTCGCGGTCTTTCCGCTCGATATCCCCGCCGGCCTGTCCCAAGCGCAGACGGATCTCGATCTTCCGGCCATTCTGCGCAACCAGACGGCGCGTCTGACTCTCTCGACAGGCGCGGCCGACGGCAACGGAACCGCGCTGGCGGAGATGAACATGGGCCCCGCCGGGATTCGCCTCCTCGACGAGGGCGATCGCCGCCGTCCGGTCGGTCTCGTGGCGACACCCAATGACGACACGCCGCTCGTCGGGTCCGCTTTCTTTCTGAGCCGCGCCCTGGGCAACATCGCCGAACTGCGTCACGGATCGGTCGACCAGCTTCTGGGGGGCAAGCTTTCCGTCCTCATCGCGCCGGACGGAACCCTGTCGCAGGAAGGCCTTCAGCATCGGGTGGATGCCTGGGTGAAGGATGGTGGCGAACTGATCCGTTTCGCAGGCCCGGCGATGGCGCCCGGCGGCGACACGCCCGACGCGAGGGTCGATCCTCTCCTGCCCGTGGCGCTCATGGGCGGCGTGCGCCAGCTTGGCGGCCCGATGTCCTGGGGCACCCCGCAGAAACTGGCTCCGTTCCCCGAAGGCTCGCCTTTTTCGGGGCTGAACCAGCCATCCGACGTCACGGTGACACGTCAGGTTCTCGCCCGGCCTTCCAGCGAACTCACTGATCATGTCTGGGCACGGCTCACCGATGGAACGCCTCTCGTCACCGCCACGCGGTCGGGACGCGGCGAAATCGTGCTGTTTCACGTCACTCCCAGCCCGGACTGGTCCAACCTGCCGATTTCGGGTCTGTTTCCGGAGATGCTCCAGCGCCTGATCCAGCGTTCCGAAGGCGTGCGTGGCGCCACGGCCACCGCCACGACCCTGCAACCCGCCGAAACGCTCGACGCGGACGGCATTCTCGGACCGCCGCCGCCCGGCGCGCGCGCGCTGCCCGCATCGGCCTTCGGGAACACGGTCCCCAGCGCCGAACATCCGCCGGGCCTGTATGGTCCCCATGCCCAGCGGCGCGCTCTCAATCTTGGGGACGCCATGGCCGCCCTGACGCCGGAAATGCGCCTCGGCACGCCGATGACGCCCCGGAGCGCACGCCCCGAGCAACCGCTCGGCCCGCTCCTGCTGGCTTGCGGGCTGCTGCTGCTGCTGCTGGACCTCGTCCTGAGCCTTGCGCGCCGCGGATTGCTGCGTCGCGCATCCCTCGCCCTGATGCTGCCGGTGGCGGGCTGGCAGGCCGCGCACGCTCAGGCTTTGCCAACACAGCCCTCTGCACCGTCCCCTGCGGCGACCACTCCGGCGACCACTCCGGCGGGGGTCACTCCGGCGGGGCCCCAGGCGAGCGACGCTCCCCCGGCAGCGCTTCAGACCCGCCTCGCCTATGTCGTGACCGGCCATGACGACATCGACCAGGCTTCGCGCGAGGGCCTGGACGGGTTGTCGAAATACACCGCCGACCGCTCCTCGGCGCAGCTGGGACCGCCAGACGGCGTGCATCCCGGCACGGACGACCTCGCTTTCTATCCGCTGCTCTACTGGCCGGTCACGGAGGACGTGCAGGCCGACCCGAAGCGAACGGCGGCGCTCAACGCCTTCATGGCGCATGGCGGCATCATCCTCATCGACACGCAGGGCGCCGGAACGGAGCTGGACCCCGATGGCGGCGGCGCGTCACGCGCGGCCCTGCGCCGCGCGACGGACGGCCTCGCCGTGCCGCCCCTGATGAAACTCGACGATCACCATACCATCGCCCATTCCTTCTACCTGCTGCACGACTTTCCAGGCCGCGTCTCGGGCGAGCCCGTCTGGGTGGCCCGTCATGGCGACGAAGCGCTCGACGACGTCAGCCCCGTCATCATCGGCGCGGCGGACTGGGCGCATGCCTGGGCCGTCGGGCCGGATGGCAGCACGCCCTACGCCGTCATTCCCGGTGGCGAGGATCAACGCACGCAGGCCTATCGTTTCGGGGTCAATGTCGTGCTTTACGCCCTGACAGGTAATTACAAGGCGGATCAGATGAAAGTCCCTGCCCTCCTGCAAAGGATGGGCCAATGAATTTCATGCGCAATCTCGCTTTCGAACCTCTCCTGCCGATCGGGCTTCTGGCCGCGATCGTCGTCGTGGCCCTGGCGTTGTGCTTCTATGGAGCGGCGAGACGCGCGCGAGGCATGATCTGGCGGCTCTGCGCCGTGATGGTGCTGCTGTGCTGGCTGACCGGCCCGCGTCTGCTTCATCCGGTCCTGCGCCCCGTGCCGCAGGATGCGCTCCTGATCGTGGATCATTCGCCATCCATGCAGATCCGCGACCGCCAGTCGGTGGCCGACGCGACGGCGGCGCGGCTACGTGACGCGGCGTCGCGCATTCCGGGGCTGACGCTGCACACGATCATCGCGCATGGCGGCGGCGGTCACGGCACCCGCCTGTTCGACGCGATCCAGCAGGCGGACCTGCCTCAGGGCCGTTTCGCGGGCGCCATCATGCTGACCGACGGCATGGACCACGATGCGCCGGACGCCATACCCGAGCGGTTCCGGGCATCCGATGGCTCCCCCCTTCCGCTGCACGTCCTGCTGACGGGCAAGGGCGAGGAAACCGATCGCCGCCTGCGCATTCTCCAGGCGCCTCCCTTCGCCATCGTCGGGCAGAGGGCGACGCTGCGCGTCGAGGCGGACGATCTGGGAATGCAGGATCACGCCCGCCCGGCGACACTGACCGTTACGGAGGGCGACGCGCCCGCGCGACACATTCCGATTGTGACAGGTCAGCCGCAGGATATCGATATTCCTGTACGGCGGCCGGGCGAGGTGCTGGTCGGCCTGTCGGTTTCGCCGCTCGACGGCGAAGTTTCGGACCTCAACAACCAGGATGTCGTGCGCATCAACGGCGTGCGGGACCGGCTGAAGGTGCTGCTCGTCTCCGGCACGCCCAACCAGGGCGAACGCGTGTGGCGGAGTCTGCTCAAGGCCGACCCCTCCGTCGATCTGGTGCACTTCACCATCCTGCGGCCGCCCGACAAGGATGATGGCACGCCGCTTTCGGACCTGGCGCTGATCCCCTTTCCGATCACCGATCTGTTCCAGCGCAAGATCAACGATTTCGATCTCATCATTCTCGACGGATTCCGCAATTCCGGCATCCTGCCGATGGAGTATCTGGGGAACATCGCGCGCTACGTGCGCCGTGGCGGCGGATTGCTGCTGACCGCCGGGCCGGAATTCACGGAAGACGGCACCCTGCAGGACACGCCGCTCGGAAGCGTGCTGCCCGCGCACGTGCCGTCGGACGGCGTCGTGATCGGGCGTTTCCAGCCGCAACTGACGCCGCTCGGCCGTCGTCATCCGATCACGGCCTCTTTGCCGGACGCTCCGGGCATGGACGGCAGGAGCGGCGGATGGGGGCCGTGGTATCGCGCGCTGCGTCCGTCCGACCACAAGGGTGAGGTCGTGATGTCCGGCCCCGGCGACCAGCCGCTCCTGCTGCTCGACCGGGTGGAAAAAGGTCGCGTCGCCCTGATGCTCTCGGACCAGTTGTGGCTCTGGTCCCGTGGCGAAGGCGGAGGTGGTCCCCAGGCCGAACTTCTGCGCCGTCTGTCCCACTGGCTGATGAAAGAGCCGGAGCTTGAGGAAAACCGCCTGAACGCCGCGCTCGACGACGAAAAGCTGACCATCACGCGCCACACGGCCTCCGCCGACACGCCCCCGCCAGCGGAGGTTCTCAGTCCGGACGGCCGGAGACAGGTGGTTCCGCTCATGCGCGTCGCCGGGCAGGAAGGCGTCTTCGCGGCGTCGATCCCGGCACAGGGTATCTACGGAATCTGGACGGTGAAAGAAGAGGGCCTTGTGGCCTTCGCCGCGCCGCCTGTCCGCAATCCTCTCGAACGTCGTGATCTGCGCGCGACCGCTGAGGTTCTTCGTCCCCTGACGGCGTCCAGCAAAGGAAGCATCCAGTGGGTGGGGGACGTTTCCAGGACGCCGGAACTGCGACAGGTCGAGCCCGGCGCCGCCAATGCTGGAGCAGGCTGGATCGGCTTTCCGCGACGCATGAGCCAGGCCGTCACCGAAGCGCGTCCTTCGGATCTTCTTCCCGCCTGGGCCGCGATGCTGCTGGCGATGGCTTTCCTCTTCGTGGGATGGCGTCGTGAAGGACAGCGCTGAACAACGATCAACGAAACCGAGCAGGGGAGTCGCGTCCCGCGACGCTTTGAGGTAAAATCAAAACCATGCGCCATGCGACACCCAACCGAGCCGCCATGACTCCACGTTCGAAGCTCCTCCTTTCCCTCGCGGTCCTGGCCGCGACCACGTGCGTGGTTGCTGTGCCCTGGCATACCGCGCATGCCCAGTCTCAATCCCAGGAGGAACAGGAAGCGGAGCAGGAAGCCGAGGACCGCGCGAAGCAGCGCGAAGCCCAGCGCGATGCCCGCAGGGCGGCGCCGCCCTCAGCACTTCCCGGCGCGGAAGCGCAGGAAGACGAGAGCGGCCACGCCAACCGGGATCTCAATCCGACGGCGGCTCTTTTCGACGCGATCAATCGCGGCAGCCTGAATGCGGCGAAGGAAGCTCTCAACCGCGGCGCCGACATGCAGGCTCATAACGTCCTGGATCAGACGCCGATCGACATGTCGATCGACCTCAATCGCAACGATATCACGTTCCTGCTGCTGTCCATGCGCACCTATGGGCCGCAGGGCGGTCGCATGGCGGCCACGACGTCCCACGGCGATATCGATACGGACGAGGACGGCAACGGTCATATCGCGATCAAAGGATCGGGACGAAAGAAAGCCGTCGCTGTCGCGGCGGGCCCACGCTTCGACAAATCCGGCGGACGCGCCCAGCCGGAAATCGGCTTTCTGGGTTTCGCGAACCGCTAGGAAGGGATGGCCGGTCTCCTGACGGGTGAGACGTCGCCGCGTCAGGCTCTCAGGCCGGCTGCCGAGCTTTGGGCGGGACCTTTCGGGAGATGTGCCGATACACGCCCGGCGTAAGAGAACCGCCCTACCCGGCCCTACGGGACGGTTCCGACTCATTCCGCAGGACATCCAGCGGCACCAGCACGCTTTCCCGCTCGAAATACCAGAACGTCCAGCCGTTGCAGGACGGCGCGCCCGTCAACTGGGCGCCGAGCTTGTGAATGGAACCCCGCTGTGAGCCGGAGACCAGTGAACCGTCCGGCGAAACCGTGGCCCGCAGACGACGGCTGCGATCGAAAACTTCCGTCCCGGCAGGCATGGCGCCGCTCTCGACGAAGCTTCCGAAAGGAATACGCGGCGTTTCCCGCCGCGCGGGCGTGATGGCGAGTTGATCCTCAGACAGGGGCACTTCACGGGCGACGCGCTCGCGCGCGGCTTCTATATAATCCGGATGACGTTCGATCGCGATGAAGCGCCGTCCCATGCGACGCGCCATCGCCGCCGTCGTGCCACTCCCGCAGAACGGATCGAGCACGACGTCGGACGTCTGGGTCGACGCAAGCAGCACGCGATAGAGCAGACTTTCGGGTTTCTGTGTCGGATGAAGCTTCAGACCATGGGCATTCTTGAGGCGCTCATGACCCGTGCAGAGCGGCAGATACCAGTCACTGCGCATCTGCACATCGTCGTTGAGGGTCTTCATCGCCTGATAGTTGAAGCGATATTTGCTTTCCGGCCCGCGCGCCGCCCAGATCAGGGTCTCATGGGCGTTCGTGAAGCGTCGCCCGCGGAAATTCGGCATCGGATTGGCCTTGCGCCAGATGATGTCATTGAGAATCCAGAAGCCGAGATCCTGAAGGATCGTGCCAAGGCGAAAGACGTTGTGATACGAACCGATCACCCAGATCGTCCCGTCTTTGGTCAGCAGCCGCTTGGCTTCAGTAAGCCAGGCACGCGTGAATTCGTCATAGGTCCGGTAATCGTCGAACTTGTCCCAAGCGTCATCCACGCCGTCGACCACGCTCTCGTCCGGGCGACGCAGTTCGCCACGAAGCTGTAGATTATAGGGCGGGTCCGCAAAAATGCAGTCCACGGTCCCCGAAGGCAGACCACGCATGGTCTCGACACAATCGCCCCGAAGGATCTGATCAAGTGGCAGGTCGGACGTCACGGCCTGGCAGCCTCCCCAAGTTGCGTGAGTTGCGCGCGCACGGGGGCAAATCCCCGACGGTGATGCCGGGTGACCCCGACCTCGCGAAGACCGGCGAGATGCACGGCCGTACCGTATCCGGCGTTCCGCTCCCACGCATAGGCATGATGACGTCGGGCCAGACGCAGCATGGCGCGATCGCGTACCACCTTCGCGATGATGGATGCCGCGGCTATGGAAAGGCTGAGCCGGTCCCCGCCGATGACGGTTTGGACGGGACACGGCATGACCGGGGCACGATTGCCGTCGATCAGCGCCATGTCCGGAACATCTGTCAGTCGCGCCAGCGCGCGACGCATGGCGAGGTGACAGGCCCGCCCGATATTGATGCGTTCGATTTCATCGACGGAGGCGGCTCCGAGCGCCGCTTCGACATCCGGGTCTTCAAGAAGGGCGGCGTAGGCACGCTCGCGGCGCCGCGCCGTCAGGGCCTTCGAATCATCGATCATGGCGGCAAGCCGGGGTGACGGGACCGCACGAAACACAACGGCGGCCGCGACGACAGGTCCTGCGAGCGGGCCACGCCCGACCTCATCGAGGCCCGCCACCCGCGTCTGTGGCGCTCCGCACGCGGCCTCAAGCGAAAAATCCGGCATACACTCCCGCCTAACAGCCGCGCCTCGTGCAGAACCGCACGCGACGCCAAGGTCCCGAGTCGCTTTTGAATCAAAGCGATTCGGAAAGCAAACCTTGAGTGGCTCCCGTTCAAGAAAAAAGCGGAGGCAACCATGCTCGCGGTCTCCTGCGGTCTCCGATGAGAGTCCGATGGGATGCGCCAGCAGGCTGAAGATTATGTCGTTACGGGAATCTTAGGCTGCGCGGACCGTCGCGAGGATCATGCATATGCAAAAGCCTCCGTCCGGGGACGGAGGCTCGGAGATCGAGGCTCGGAGATCGAGGCTCGGAGAACCCCAGATCCTTACTTCTTCTTACGGCCAAAGAACAGCGCGCCGATGATGGTGCCGATGACGATCGCCACACCCAGAGAAATCAGAGGACGATCCTGCACGAACGCGGTGGCGACCTCAAGCTTGCTCTCGGCGTCGTCGTAGAGATCCGCAAACTCCTGCTGAGCCATTCCGGAAAGCTGATCCACCTTGCCGCTGGCCTGCAAACCCGCGTCTCCGGTGAGTCCGCCCACGGCGTCCTTGACCCGGCCCTTCGCTTCGTCCAGCAGGCCTTC
Source organism: Brytella acorum (assembly GCF_029309905.1). GTDB lineage: Bacteria > Pseudomonadota > Alphaproteobacteria > Acetobacterales > Acetobacteraceae > Brytella > Brytella acorum. The sequence goes on along the minus strand of NZ_JARBJP010000001.1, from coordinate 149,175 downwards.
CGCCTTCGTCTTCGTGGTGTCGCTCATTACGCCCTCCTAGAATGTCAGATGTCGTCCTGTGCAAGGCCGACGTTCCAGATGCAAACGGTTCATCCGTCGCTGGGTTGCAATATTGAGTTTCCGACACGGTCTGGAAAGATGTCACACACGGTCATCTTGCGGAGATGTTTTAAATCATTGCGTAGCCTGAACTATTTTTTAACTGACGCCATGTCCTGTGGCCGTCAGATGCTCTAAGAATTGATGCGCATCAAGATACCGCCAGAGCCGCCTATGACGGCAATCTCATTTTTTGACCGACAGTGATGGAAGACGTGACAAAATGGATGAGCAGACGGCCCGCCCACCGCAGGACCGCCCCGTGACGGCTGACGGCGCCGACCGCCCCAAGAACGCTTCCGACAGCACCCCTCCGCCCCCCAAGAAAAAACGGGGTCGCGTCGCGCTGATCGTCGGCGTTTCCGCCGTCGCCATTCTTGCTGTCGCCTTCCTTCGCCCCCATTCAAGCGGCAATCATCAGGGAAGCCGTCATCGCGGTGCCCAAACCGGAACGGCCCCCGGGGCGGCCACGGCGAATCAGGCGGAGCCGGTCGGCGTGACAACGGTTCGCAGCGGAGACATGCCCGTCGAACTGACCCTGCTTGGGACCGTGGTGCCGATCACGAACGTCACATTGCAGGCGCGTGTCAATGGTCACCTCATGAAGGTCGATTTTACCGAGGGACAGCACGTCAACATGGGCGATGAGTTGGAGCTCATCGATCCGCGCCCCTATCAGGCAGCGCTCGACCAGTGGAAAGGAACCCTGGCGGCGGATCGGGCCAATCTCGAAAAAGCCCGCATCGACAACCGCCGCTACCAGACCTTGATCAAGCAGCAATCGACATCCGCGATGCAGGCCGTCGATCAGGAATACACGGTCAAGCAGCTCGAAGGCACCGTCGCCTATGACGAGGCGCAGGTGGAAAATGCCGAGCTGAACCTGCATTACTGCCATATCATGGCCCCCGTCGGCGGACGGATCGGTATTCGCGGGGTCGATATGGGCAACTATGTCGCGGCGGGCAGCACGACGCTCGGTACGCTGACGCAGATGCAGCCGATTTCCGTGATCTATACGGTTCCGCAGAACGAACTCGCCCGCGTCAATGATCGCCTCCGCGAAGTGGGACAGCTTCCTGTCTCCGCCTGGGATGGCGCGAACGAGCACAAGATCGCCGACGGCACGGTCAAGGCCCTCGACAGCCAGATCGATACCTCGACCGGCACCATCCGCATGCGTGGCATTTTCACGAACGAGGACGAGCATCTGTTCCCGAACCAGTTCGTCAATGCCCATCTGCTCGTCGAAACGCTCCATAATGTCATGCTGGTGCCCAACAATGCGCTCCAGACCGGCCCCGACGGCCAGTTCGTCTATGTGGTCCAGCCGGACAGCACCGTCGCCGTGCAGAACGTGAAAACCGGCATTTCGAGCAGCGATACGACCGTCCTTCTTTCAGGGGTGAAGATCGGCGACCGCGTCGTGACGGACGGCACCAGCCATCTGCGTCCCGGCACGAAGGTCACGATCCCGGCCGATACACCCGCCGCCAGCCCGGCGGACACCACCAAAACGCCCAATGGCAAGCCCTGACGCCATGGCGCGTCCCCCCCTTGACTGTTCAATGACCGAGAACCGGGAAGCCGCATGAACCCGTCGCGCATTTTTATCGAGCGTCCCGTCGCGACCAGTCTGCTGATGGTGGCGATCCTGATCTCGGGCCTGCTCGGTTACCACTTCCTGCCGATTTCGGCGCTTCCCCAGGTGGAATACCCGACCATCACGGTCACGACGCTTTATCCCGGCGCCGGACCGGACGTGATGGCCACCTCGGTCACGGCCCCCCTGGAGACCCAGCTCGGCCAGATGCCGGGCCTCGAACAGATGACATCCCAGTCGTCGGGGGGCGCGTCGGTCGTGACGCTCCGTTTCGGGCTCGACATGGCCATGGACATCGCCGAGCAGGAAGTTCAGGCGGCCATCAATCAATCCAATTCCCTTCTGCCCACGGATCTTCCCGCCCCGCCGATCTACGCGAAGGTCAATCCGGCGGACACTCCCGTCCTGACGCTGGGCATCACATCGACCACGCTTCCGCTGACGGAAGTCGAAGACTACGTCAACACGCGCCTGCAGCAGAAGATCAGCCAGATTTCCGGGGTCGGCCTCGTGACGCTTTCTGGTGGCAACCGCAAGGCCATCCGTGTCCGTATCAACATCCCGAAGCTGACCTCATACGGCATCGCGATCGATACGGTCCGCACGATCATCACGACCGTCAACATCAATTCGCCGACCGGCACATTCGACGGCCCCCATCGCTCGACGAGCCTGCGGATCGACGGGCAGATCAAGTCGATCGACCAGTTGATGAACCAGGTGATCGCCTATCAGAACAACGGCCCGATCCGCCTGCGAGACGTCGGCGAGGTCGTCCAGGGCCCCGAGGACGAGCATCTCGCGGCATGGGCCGATACCAAGCCCGCCCTGATCCTGAACGTACAGCGCCAGCCCGGCGCGAACGTGATGTCGGTCGTCGATAACGTCATGGCCATCCTGCCGCAGATCCGCACCACGCTTCCGCCCGGCATCGAAATCACGCCGCTGACGGATCGCACGGTCACCATCCGGGCCTCGGTCGAGGATGTCGAGTTCGAGCTGGCCATGGCGATGGTCCTCGTCGTGCTCGTGATCTTCGTCTTCCTGCGCAACGTGCCCGCGACGATCATCCCCAGCCTGAGCGTGCCGCTGTCCCTGATCGGCACGCTGGCCGTCATGTATCTCCTGGGCTTTTCGCTCGACAACCTGTCTCTGATGGCGCTGACGATCTCCACCGGTTTCGTGGTGGATGACGCCATCGTCGTGATCGAAAACATCGCGCGCTATGTCGAGATGGGCGAAGATCGCTACTCGGCGGCTCTCAAGGGTTCGCAGGAAATCGGCTTTACCATCATCTCGCTGACGGTTTCGCTGGTCGCCGTTCTCATCCCGCTTCTTTTCATGAGCGACGTTCTGGGACGTCTGTTCCACGAATTCGCCATGACGCTCGCCATCACCATCACGCTCTCGGCGGTCATTTCCCTGACGCTGGTGCCGATGATGTGCGCCCGCATGCTGGCCGAGCGCGCCCATGACGAGACGCAGGGGACATGGTTTCAGCGATGGTCCGCTCGCGTGGAACACCGGATCGACGCCATCATCGCCGGTTATGGCCGCTGGCTCGACGTGGTGCTGCGCTACCGCGTGACGACGCTTCTGGTGGCCATCGGGACATTCGTCCTCACCGTGGTCCTCGCGGTCATTATTCCGAAGGGCTTCTTCCCGGTTCAGGATACGGGCGTCGTTCAGGGCATCACCCAGATGTCGCAGGCCATCTCCTTCGAGGGCATGAAGCGGCATCAGGAGGAAGTCGCCCAGGTCGTCATGAAGGACCCGGACGTGGCCAGCCTGTCGTCCTTCGTGGGCATCGACGGGCAGAACATGACGCTCAACCAGGGGCGCATGCTGATCAATCTCAAGCCCCTGGCCCAGCGCACCTCCTCCCTGAGCGAGATCCAGACCCGCATCATGGAAGCCGCCGACAAGGTTCCGGGCGCGAAGCTCTATCTTCAGCCCGTGCAGGATCTGTCGCTCGATTCCTCGATCGCGGCGACGCAGTACCAGTTCATGCTGGAAAATCCCGAATACGACGCGTTCAAGATCTGGGTGCCGAAATTCATCGCGGCCCTGCAAAAGGAACCCGCTCTTTCGGACGTGACATCGGATCTCCAGGCCGAGGGCCTCGTGGCCCATGTCGATCTCGACCGGACGAACGGCGCGCGATACTCGATCACGCCCCAGACGATCGACAACCTGCTGTATGACAGTTACGGCCAGCGTCAGATCTCGACGATCTACACCCAGGCCAACCAGTATCGTGTCATTCTCGAAGCCGATCCTTCGCTTCAGAGCCATATGGACAGCCTCAGCCAGCTCTATCTGCCAGGCATTTCAAGCGAGATGGGCCAGAGTTCTTCGGGCCCTTCCCGCAGCCCGACTTCAGGGCTGGTACCGCTGTCGCAGGTGACGACCATAAGCCGCGGTCTCGCGCCGCTGCTCATCAGCCATTACGGGCAGTTTCCCGCCACGACGGTCTCCTTCAACGTGGCCGACGGCTACTCGCTCGGCGCCGCGACGTCGGCCATCGAACGCGTCGAGAAGGCCATCGCCCTTCCCGCCACATTCCAGACCGCGTTCCAGGGAACGGCCGCCGCGTTCCGCAACTCGCTCGGCAACGAGCTTTATCTCGTCCTGGCGGCCCTGGTGGCCGTCTACATCATTCTCGGCATCCTGTACGAGAGCTTCATCCATCCGATCACCATCATTTCCACGCTCCCCTCGGCGGCCATCGGCGCGTTGCTGTCGCTCTCGCTGTTCGGGATGGACCTCGATGTCATGGGGATCATCGGCATCGTGCTGCTCATCGGCATCGTCAAGAAAAACGCCATCATGATGATCGACTTCGCCCTCGAAGCCGAGCGCATCGAAGGCATGAGCCCGATCGAATCCATCCGTCACGCGGCGTTGCTGCGCTTCCGTCCGATTCTGATGACGACGCTGGCGGCATTCTTCGGCGCCCTGCCGCTGATGCTGGGTCACGGCGTCGGCTCGGAGCTGCGTCGCCCGCTGGGCGTGTCGATCGTGGGCGGCCTGCTCCTGTCGCAGATCCTGACGCTCTTCACCACACCGGTGGTCTATCTGTTCATGGATGACGTTGGCGCGCGCACGCGACGCCTGTTGGGCATGCGCCCGGCCGCTCCGAAAACAGTCGAACAGGCTGGCGAGTGAATCTCAGCCGCCCCTTCATTCTCCGGCCGGTCGCGACGACGCTGCTGACGGTCGGCCTGCTGATCGGCGGTGTCCTGGGCTACACGCAACTGCCGGTCGCGGACCTGCCGAACGTCGACATGCCCGTCATCATGGTGCAGGCGCAGCAGCCAGGCGGCTCGCCGACGGAAATCGCCAGCACGATCGCCGAACCGCTGGAGCGTTATCTGGGCTCCATCGCGGGCGTGACCGAAATGACCTCGCAGTCGATGGTCAATCAGGTCCGCATCACGCTGCAATTCGACCTCTCGCGCGATGTCAACGGCGCGGCGCGGGACGTCGAGGCCGCTCTCCAGGCGGCTCGTCAGGACCTGCCTGCCGGAAGCCTGCGCAGCAACCCGACCTATCAGAAAGCCAATCCCAACGGCGCGCCGATCATGGTGCTGGCCCTGACGTCCCAGACGCGCACGCCCGCCGCGATGTACGACTTCGCGACCAACGTCCTTCAGCAGCAGATGAGCCAGATCGACGGCGTGGGAGGCATGGAGGTCGGGGGCGGCGCGCTGCCTGCGGTGCGCGTCGAGATCAATCCCCTGATGCTGTATCAGTACGGCATCAGCTTCGAGGATGTCCGCGCCGCTCTGGCCTCGGCAAATGCGCACACGCCCAAGGGCTTCGTCGATGCCGGCGACATGCGCTTCATGCTCGACACCAACGATCAGGCTGAAACCGCGCAGGCCTATCGCGACCTCATCATTGCCTATCGCAATGGCCGGCCAGTTCGCCTGGCGGATCTTTCGACGGTGCGGGACAGCGTCGAAAACCTTCGCACGGCCGGATATTTCAACGGCGATCGCGCCGTGGTCGCCATGGTGTTCCCGCAGGCGGGCGCCAATGTCGTCAAGACGATCGATCAGATCAAAAACCGCTTCGCCCTTATCCGCTCGGCATTGCCGCCCGATGTGGATCTTCACGTCGCCGTCGATCGCGGCGTCACCATCCGCGCCGCTCTGGCGGATACGAAGCTGACCCTGGTCATATCGGTCGTGCTCGTGGTGCTGGTCGTCCTCGTTTTCCTGCGCTCGCTGTCGGCGATCATGATCCCGGCCATCGTGGTGCCGACATCCATCGTCGCGACATTCGGGGGCATGCGCATTCTCGGCTACCAGCTCGACAACATGTCCCTGATGGCGCTGACGATCTCCACCGGCTTCGTGGTGGACGATGCGATCGTGGTGCTGGAAAACGTCACGCGCTACCTTGAGAGAGGCATGGCGCCTCTTCCGGCCGCGCTGCGCGGCGCCGGGGAGGTTTCGTTCACCGTCATTTCGATCACCGTGTCGCTCATCGCGGTCTTCGCGCCCATTCTCATGCTGGGCGGAATGGCCGGACGTCTGTTCCATGAATTCGCGATCACCATCTCCCTGACGCTTGCGATTTCCATGCTGATGTCGCTCTCTCTGACACCGATGATGTGCGCGCTCCTTCTCAAGCCCTCGACAGGCGCGGAAGAGACGACCGGCATCGGGGCACGCATCGAACGCGGCATCCACAGGGTGACGACGGCCTATACCGGCACGCTGGACTGGGCATTATCGCACCAGTTTCTGATGATCCTCACCCTGCCCGCGACGCTGTTGATCGCCGCGGGACTGTTCGTGAAAATGCCCAAAGGCTTTTTCCCGACCGAGGATACGGGCATCATGATGGGACATCTGGAAGGCGACGAGACGTCGTCTTTCCAGCAGATGAGCCACAGGACGGCCGTGGTCGCCAGGGTCATGTCCAAGGATCGGGACGTCCAGAACGTGGTGGGATTCGTTGGCGGTCGTCAGGCCAATACGGCCAATCTTTTCACCGCCCTGACGCCCAAGGAAGAACGTGACGACACGGTCGCCGATACCATCGTGCGTATTACCCGTCATTTCGCGAAAATGGTCGGCGCCCGGTTCTATCTGATGGAGCCGGGCGCCATTCGCGGCGGCGCGCGTGGGGGCAATGCAGCCTATCAGTATTCATTGCAGGGGCAGGATGCCTCGGAACTCTATGACTGGACCCCGCGTCTCGTCAGTGCTTTTCAGAGCCTGCCCGAGCTTATGGACGTCTCATCCGATCTCAGCGAAGGTGGCGCGGCCCTCGATGTCCATATCAACCGCGACACGGCGGCCCGGGTCCAGATCACCCCACAGCTCGTTTCCAATATCCTTTACGACGCCTATGGCCAGCGTGCGGCATCGGTGATCTATAAATCCATCAACCAGTATCGCGTCATCATGGAAGCGGAGCCCAGGTTCTGGTCCGATCCATCCACACTCTGGCAGACATGGATCAGCACCTCGGGCGGCACGGCCTCCGGTGCGGCCGCCTCGAACAACATCCGCGTCCGCGCGACGCAGACGGCGACCGGCAGTACGGAAACAGCGCTCGCGGAGCAATCCTACCAGAACCAGATGGCCAACAGCCTGGCGGGCGGCAGATCGGCGTCGAGCGGATCGGCCGTCTCCACCAGCGCCGAAACCATGGTGCCCCTCACCTTCGTCGCGCATGTGAAACCCGGCACGACGGCTCTCAGCGTGAACCATCAGGGACAGTCGGTCACAACGACCATCGCCTTCAACCTAAGGCCCGGCGTTTCCCTCGGGACCGCCGTGACGGCGATCAACGCCGCCATGGTCAAGGCGCATCTACCCAGCGATATTCAGGGCGCCTTTGCCGGAAACGCCGCACTTTTCCAGAAATCCGTCAATGACGAACCGCTCATGATCCTCGCCGCCCTCGCGGCGGTCTATATCGTCCTCGGCATTCTCTACGAGAGTCTGGTTCATCCCCTGACCATTCTCTCGACGCTTCCCTCCGCTGGCGTCGGCGCGCTGCTGGCGCTGCAACTCTTTGGCGAGGAGTTTTCGCTGATTGCCATGATCGGCGTCATCCTCCTCATCGGCATCGTCAAGAAAAACGCCATCATGCTCGTCGATTTCGCCATTCAGGCCCAGCGCGAGGGTGCGACGGCGCTTGAAGCCATCCGTGAAGCCAGCCATCTGCGTTTCCGCCCCATCATCATGACGTCACTGGCTGCCGCGCTGGGAGCCGTACCGCTCATCATCAGCAATGGTTACGGCTCCGAACTGCGCCGCCCGCTGGGTATCGCCATTCTCGGAGGGCTGGTCGTCAGCCAGGCGCTGACACTCTACACCACGCCAGCCGTATTTCTTCTTCTTGACCGGATGGGCGTCACGCTTCGCCGCGCCGCCCATCGCTTCGCTTCCCTCTTCCACCGCTCTTCACATCGGGATGTCACAACAGGATGACCGCGCTTCCTTCCTTCCGCCCGAAACACCGCGCCATACTGCTTGCGACGCTCTGCACGCCCATGTTGAGCGGCTGCTTTATGGTGGGGCCTCATTATCATCAACCCAGACCCGTCATTTCGGCCCGCTTCAAGGAAGCGCCCCCGCCGCCAGCGGGCTGGACGGTGGCTCAGCCGCAGCTCGCCGAAATTCCGAAAGGCAAGTGGTGGGAAATCTATCACGATCCCCTGCTGAACCAAATGGAAGAACAGGTGGCGATCAACAACCAGAACGTCAAATACTACGAAGCCCAGTATCGTCATGCCCATGCTCTGGTGGACTCGATCCGCGCGCAGCTTTTCCCGACATTGAGCGGAACATTCAGCTTCTCACGCAACGCCGTCGGCGCGCAGACGAGCAGTGCGTCCAGCGGTTCGCTGGTCAGTTACAGTCGGCAGGTGACGCAGAACACCTGGAACACAGGGCCGAACGCCAGCTGGGATCTGGACCTCTGGGGCGCCATCCGTCGCCAGATCCAGCAGCAGGTCACGGCGACGCAGGCCACGGTTGCACAGCTCGCGAACATGACCCTGTCCTATCAGGCAACACTGGCGACCGATTATTTCGAGCTGCGTTATCAGGACAGCCTGCGCAAACTTTACGCCCGCAACGTCTCATATTATCAGCACGCGCTGGAGATTCTGGAAAATCAGGCCAAAGCCGGTGTCACCGACCCGGCGACGGTGCTTCAGCAACGCTATACCCTGCAAAATGCCCAGGCCCTGGAAACCAACGCCGGCGTGCTTCGGGCGCAATACGAACATGCCATCGCGATGCTGATGGGCCGTGCGCCCGCCGATCTTTCCATTCCCGAAGGCGATCTGACGCTCGACCTGCCCCCACTTCCGACGACCACGCCTTCAACGTTGTTGCAGCGTCGTCCGGATATCGCGCAGGAAGAGCGGAATATGGAAGGCTACAATGCGGAAATCGGGGCCAAAATCGCCGCATTCTTTCCGGATGTGAAGCTTTCCGCGTCTTATGGCTATAGCGGCAATCCGCTTCAGGAACTGATCCAGGCCAGCACACGCTTCTGGTCGCTTGGCGCGTCCTCGACGGAAACCCTCTTCAACGGTGGCGCGAGAACCGCCGCCGTCCGGGAAGCCCGCGCGGATTACGACAGCGCCGTCGCACAATATCGCCAGACGGTCCTTGCCGCGATCCAGAGCGTTGAAGACAACTTCTCCACCCTGCGCATCCTGCGTCAGCAGACCGCGCAGCAGGCCGAGGCCGTCAAATCGGCGGACGAAGCCGTTCGCGTCTTCATGAACCAGTATCTGGCGGGAACCGTCATTTACACCTCGGTCATCACCGCCGAGCAGAACGCCCTCAGCTATGAGCAGAGCCTGCTTCAGCTCCACGAGCAGGCGGCGGTTCAGCATGTTGCTCTCATCCAGAATCTGGGCGGCGGCTGGGACGTCAGCGAATTGCCGTCGAAAAATTCATTGCAAACCAACAATCCGTTTCTTCCGGAATTCATCCAGAAAACAAAGGAATAAGATCCAGAGCGCCTCTGCGGAGGTAACGGTGAAAAACGTCCCATCCGGCGCTTTCTCTCGACGATCCGCCCGAATCACGCGAGACCTCGCCCGACACGCGCCTTGATCGAGACCATTGACGAGAGGCGAGTCCTCGTGCGAGCGCTGGACTGTCGGGTTTACGAAACCGGCGAACCACTGACCAGGCGCGAGATCGCACCGTTGAATATACTGCTGTTTCTCGCCGTCGTCGTGATCTGGGGACTGACGTGGTTCGCCATTCACCTTCAGGTGGGCGGCACGCCTGTAGATGTCGCGGTTTTCTGGCGGTTCGCGCTCGCGGTCCTGCTGCTCGGCGCGGGCCTGATCGTCATGGGAAAGATACGCCGCCCGCCAGGCGCGGCGGTCCCGTGGCTCGCCATCATGGGAGCCTGTCTCTTCTCGTGCAATTTCCTGGCGATCTATCGTTCGGAAACATATCTCGCAAGCGGCATGGTTTCGGTCGTCTTCAGCATGGCGACCATTCTCAACACCTTCAATCAATGGGTTTTCTTCCGTCAACGTCCTGATGCGCGCGTCCTGTGCGGTGGCCTCCTGGGTGTGTCTGGCGTGGCGCTCATGCTGGGTGGCGATATCGATGGGGGCACCCGCACGATTTTGGGCATAGGCCTGGCTCTGCTCGGCACCACGCTGTTCTCACTGGGCAATATGGTCACGAGACATCTGAAGCGTTTCGATCTCGATCTGCTCAATACGGTGTTTTACGCCATGACCTGCGGATCGCTGTTCATGGCGCTGGGCGTCCTGATCGACGGTCACAGCTTCGTCCCTCCGCTTAACGCACACTGGATCGGCGGATTGCTGTATCTCTCGATTTTCGGCACGATCGGCGGCTTTCTCTTTTACCTCGCTCTCGCGCAGCGAATCGGTGCCGACAAGGCCGCCTACACGACGATTCTATCTCCCATCATCGCCCTGGCTGTCTCGATGGTGTTTGAAAAGGCGGAATGGTCGCTTCTGATGCTCGGTGGCCTCGTCCTGATCCTGCTCGGCAACGTGCTGGCATTTGTCCGAAAAAAACCTGTTACGCAGCCTCTGGAGGTTGAACAAGGGTAGTCATGGCCGCATCGACACCGCCAGTTTTTCCGCTCAGAGGTCGGAAAATGCGGATGGATACCCGCTTCCACCAGAGGATCCTGTTGTCACTCAGGAGGCATGAGCGATGAAATCCTCTCTGCTGGCGATCCTGAGCGCCGCTTTTTTTGGCACAATTTTTCCGGGCATAGACCCGGCATCTGCCAGAGGGATCAATACGTTTCTTCCACCCGTCTTTCCGCGCCCTCCGACAGACAGGTCCTTTACAGTCACCTCCGATAAACCTGCGTCACCGGATGGCACCTTTATTGACGCGCCGCAGGACAGAATCGTCAAGCATCCGCCGCTTCGCGTCACGAAAGCGGGGAAAATCTGGAACGTTGTCCGCAATCTTCTCGGAGGTTCAGCATCGGAGACAGAGAGGCTGGGAGCGGGCGGCATGCCCGTCATGCACGACGCCGTCACTGGCTCGCCGATCGGCCAGTTCGGGGAAGCCTACGCGGCTTCCAGTCCGTTGCGCACGCGATAGCCTGTTGCGTATGCGGTCGGCCGTGGAAGAGGATGGGTTCGACGAACCCGCCAGTTGAAACAGCGCTTCGACGGGTCGATCCAGGGCGGCGGCCAGTCTGAGCGCGAGCACCGTTGAAGGAATGAAAACCCCGTTTTCGACGGTGTTGATCGTTTTCCGGCTGACGCCGACAAGGTCGGCCAGTCCGGCCTGAGTCAGGCCGAGGCGCTCCCGTTCTTCCCTGAGCGTATTGAGCAGATCTTCACGCCCGACCGTCACACTTCACCGCCCGTAATTCCTGCGTTGCAAAAGCGATGAGCGCTGCAACCAGCGCCGCTGTGATGACGACCCGCACGCCGTCCACGCATGAGAGGGAGAATATGGCCCCCACCACGCTCATGACGCTCCCGGACAGCAATGCGGCCCAGAAGCCCGCGGCAAGGCTCGTCCGACGATGATCGCGGGTGGTCTCGTCATCGAGGAGCGCGTTCAAGCGGCGCGTCCGGGGGCGCAGTCGTCCACCAAAGCCCGTCAGATTGAGCGCACCCAGCGCGAGCGTGAGAAGCCACAGGCACATCCGGGCTGGCTCGGCCGAGTGTCCCTGGCCAACCGCCATCATGGTACTGAACACGAGCAGGGTCGCCATCATGAAAAAAGAGCGGCCCTCTTCCGGGCGATCTGCTCGGCCTGCTGAATATCGTCCATATGTCACCTCAAGGTGATATGTAACCTTGAGGTGACTTCCCGTCAAGAATGCAGTTTCCAGGGATTTTCCAGCCTCGCTCCGAAAAACGCCCCACTATGTCAGCGGGTAATACCCGTATGCCCGACACTGTAACGTCCCGTCAGCGGCCAGACCGTCAGCCCGTGCGGCTCCGCCCCCACCGGGATCTGTCGTACGGCCCCGGTCTCGGTGTCGAACGCATAGACCACGTCATCAAACCGCCCTGACAGCCAAAGCAGTTTTCCATCGGCGCTGACATTGCCCATATCGGGGCTGCCGCCGCCCGGAATGGGCCAGGTCCTCACCACCTTGTCGGTTGCAAAGTCGATCACCGATACGTTGCCGGGCCCATGGCGACGGCCATGCACGTGATGCGAACCCCGATTGGCGACGTAAAGGAACCTGGCGTCCCGGCTGGGATATTCGCCGTGGGTGCCGATCCCTGTCGGAATGAAGCCGGTTTCCTGGAACGTATCGCCGTCGAGCACGAACACGCCATCCGCCATCATGTCGGCGACATAGAATTTATGACCGTTCGGCGCCGTCAGAATGTCCTGGGGCATGCCGCCCCTGGAGAGTTTCAACATCCCGAGCACCTTGCGGTTCACAGTGTCGATCTTGGCCAGATACCCCCCGAACTCGCAGGTGAAAATCGCATAGCGACCGTCGATGGAGAATCCGGCATGATTGATGCCTTTGCAGCCCGGAACATCGAGCGAACTGGTCAACTGCATCGTATGCGGATCGCGGAAATCGAGACGCTCATGCGCCTCCGCGACCACGATGGCGCTCTTGCCGTCCGGCGTGAAATACATGTTGTAAGGATCGTCCACGGCCACGTCGGGCCCGCGCTGCCCCGTGGCGGGATCAATCGGCGTCAGACTTCCGTCGGAACGGCCTTCCGCATTGTTGGTGACCCAGAGGGTTCGCAGATCCCAGCTGGGCACGACATGCTGGGGGCTGCGCCCCACCTTGATCGTATCGATGACCTTGAAGGTCGCGGGATCGATCACCGACACGCTGTTGCCGCGCAGATTGGGCACGTAGATCCGCGCCGGATCATGTGCAATGGCCGCCGGAATGTTTCCCGCCCGCGCCTCACTGTAGATATTCGACGGATCGATTACCGGAGGCATATCCGGAATGGTCTGCACGACGGAAATGGGAACCGGTGATGGCGATGGCGCGCCGGGTTGGGCGACATCCTGCGCACGCGCATATCCCGAGACGCTGAACGTGGAAATGGCGGCCAGCCCGAGAGCGGCGCCCGTGAAACGACCTAAGAAACTCATACCTGCTCCAGACAAAAACCGGCGATCATCGGACACGCTTCAGCGCATCGACCGCCGCCTGAACCTGCATATCGACACCGATCTGCCCAAGCGCCGCCGTAGCGCCTCGAGGATCGCCGCCGTAAACCCCGTCCGATATGCCCGGCAACGGGGCATGCCTCAGCGCATCTAGCCGAACCATCTGAGGATCGACCGCAAGCATCAGAGACGTATCGCTGAGATCCGCGTGTTTTCCCAAAGCCGCCCCCAGACCACGCGCACGCAGTGCCTCGGCATAACGTGTGCCGATCACGTCATAATAGGGGGCGACATAAAGCGCCTGCCCATCGCTGCCCCATTCATGAGCCAGATGCGCGCTCACTTCCTTGAGATAGGACAAATAACCACCGTGATCGGCAATAAATACCACCCTCCGAAAGCCCTGGACATGGAAGCTTTCGGCGGCACCTTCCAGCAAGCCCGTGAAGGCAGCGGGAGAAATCGAGATCGTCCCGGGAAAACGCATATGTGACGTCCGCGGATGCGTGCCGCCTTCCGGCACATATGCCACGACCGGAGCCACCAGCGTGCGACCGAGCTGCCGTGCGATGCGCTCGGCGAGAACACGTGCCCGCACATTATGCTTGCCCACGGCGATATAGGGGCCACTCTGTTCCGTCCCGCCGACCGGAATAATGATCGTATCCGTCCCCGACCGGAGCGCTGAAGCAATTTCCGTCCAGGTCATATGCTCGAACATCACGTCGGGAGCCGTTTGCGCGACCGCGGCAGGACAGGACGCTACCCAGCCCAAGATGACCAGAAACGCAGACATCAGGCCATTGGCAAAATGAGAAGAACGAGACACCCAGTCACCTGCCTGGCCAGACACTATCGAAACCATGACGTGTGTAGTCTTTCCTTAACCAACTGGCCAGAGACAGCGCACCAAAGACGGGCGCACAAGAGACGGGCGCATCCGTCGCGGCTCTTGTATTCTGACCGTTGATCCCGCACGCGTTGATCCCGCACATGTCTGGGCGCGATATCCGCCGCGCTGTTCTTCAGTCCCACCACAGGAAAGGCTATTTCTGGTGACAGGTACCGAGACCTCCTTCGCACCCTTTTTCATGACACAGGATCCGATCGACAGCATCGCCCACCTCATCCAGGTGGCCCTCACGCCCGTCTTCATGCTGTCGGGCGTGGCGTCGCTGCTGACCCTGTGCAATACCCGGCTCGCGCGCGTTTCGGATCATATGGAAGACGTGACGCATCGCATCGACAGCGATGAAGGAACCGACGCGCAAACGCATGCGCGGCTGGTGAGACATCAAATTCGGCTGAGACGACGCATTTTCGTTCTGGACTGCTCAATTGTCCTGGGTGGAATCGGCGGTGCATCGACCTGCGGTGCGGCTCTGGCCCTGTTTCTCGGTAGCCTGCACGATAGTCAGACCATTTCATGGCTGATTTTTCTGTTCGGCGCAGCCCTGTCATGCACCGTCGGCGCGCTTGCCGTGTTTCTGGTGGACACCGGGCTTGCTTGGCATGGTCTTCGCCGCGATGGCGTACTGCCTCGTCCAAGCCCTGCTTCGAGCAATAAATAGAAAGCTTCGCGGCATGACGCGAACTTTTAATAATGAAGCCTCGAAAAGAGTTTTTTTCTTGAATGATGTTCCTAATATCCATGCATTGCATGCGTAGCTGACCAGCGTTGGCTCGCGTTGCTTTCCCGACAGAGCATAGGCATCTCCCTGCCGCGAACGACTTCGCTACAGGAGAATCAACATGCACACCATGAGCCTTATCGCTCTTCTCGCCCACCCGGTTCAGTCACTTTCGGAACTTGCCATGCTTGCTTTTATTCCCGCGACGGCAGCTCTTCTTGTGGCCACGCTGGCCGCTGACCGTACGGCGTGAGGCTTTTACCAAAAGCCTCATTTCTTTTATTTAGAGCATAACGTTTACCATTTATTCACATTCTCCTGCTTATGATGCTCACCTCCTGAGGGAGGAAGAGACGCATGAGAGTGACTGAAGCGGCACGGTTACTGACTACGGGATATGTTTCCGCCGATTTCCTCTGGCAGATGACTACGACGCCTGAACGCGTCGTCATCGCGCTGCTGGCCGGTCGCCCGGACTGGTTACCTGCCCGAACTTCCACACCGACTGAAGCTTGGGACGTGCTCAATGCACGCTACCGTCGTCTGCTGCTTCGTCGTGCACCGCATCATATCCAACGTTGCCTTCCCGAGCGCGCTGCTTACGGTGTGACCGGCGCCATCAATCCAAGATCGAGCTTGTGCCCGTTGGAATAGTTCAGACCACGCACGCGTCCGTATTCCACGAGGCTATGCCCGCGTTGCGCGAGAGCCGCACGAAGCCTCGCCTCGTCGCGACGATCTACGAGAACCAGCGCACATTCGCCATGTGTCGCCAATTCTTCGGCAGCGGCATCGAGACCGAGAAGACGAATCTGCGTGCCGACGAGAAACGCGAGACTGGGCTCCGAATAGGACACTGAAATCAGTCTCGCATCCGCGCAGGGCTTGAAATCGGCATAAAGAGCCGCAGCGCGGGGTGCCAGACGAATGGTATCCAGGTTGGGAATGACGGTGATGAAGAGACCGACATGAATGACCGCCGCCGCCGCTAGCGCGGCCATCGTCGCGCGCAGACGCTGACCCATCCATAAAAGACGAATGGCCAGCAGGACGGGCAGGAGCGCTCCCAGCGTCGCGACGATATTCGCCGTCTCGATACGATGCTCCAGAAGCCATAATGCGCCCATCCCCACGAAACAGAACGCCACGGAAAGCACGCCCCACAGGACAACGTAGCCGTTCATGAGCCAGCGCACGGCCCGGTGACGCGCCACGACCGGCCCCCACACCGTGAGCGTCGCCGCCGTCAGAATTGCGATCGCCGGATAGGTCGGCAGCACGTAATGCGGCAGTTTCGTCGCGATCAGTTCGAAAACAAGCCAATGCGGCGCGATCCAGCAGAGCAGAAACCGCACACGGGGTTCACGCCGCCATTTCCAGATCGCGGGCAAACCCAGAACCGTAAATGCCGCGCCGGGCCAGAACGCGATTCCAAAAACCGCCAGATAATAACCGGGCCACATGCCATGCGCTTCCTGCGCATGGCCGATCTTCCCCAGAAAATTACGACCGACCGCGCGATGAAAGAAATCGCCGTGGCTGATCACCCCGATCGCAATGCACCAGGGCAGGACGATGGCCACGCTGACCAGCCATCCCCATGTGGGGCGCAGTCGCTTCCACCAGACGCACTCGCGCTCAACCAGCAGAAGGGCCAGAGGTGTTCCAAACGCCGGTATGAGAACGACCGGCCCCTTCAACATCAGGCCAGAACCCAGTGCGATCCAGTAGAGCAGCGCCGTGACGATGCCCGTCGGACGTTGCGCAAGCCGATCGAGATAGGCGGCAAGCAAGGCTGTCTCGATCAGCAGGATATCAAGCAGCAGGACCGTATCTATGGTCGCCATGCGCCCTTCGGCGCCCATCAAGGTTGAGACGGCCAGCAATCCGGCAGCCACCAGCCCCGCTGCGCCGCCGAACAGCACCGCACCAAGATAGGCCGTGAGAGTTACGGCGCCGGTAACGGCGATAAGGCTGGGAATGCGGTAGGGCCACGCCTGATGTCGTGCACCAGGACCGCCCAAAAGCTTTTCCGCACCCGCTTCCAGCCAGTAGATCCCGGCGGGTTGAAGATAGCGCGGCTGATCGAGAAAACGGACGTCGATGAAATTGCCCGTCTCCAGCATCTGCGCCGAAGCTTCCATATAGCGCGGCTCGTCGCGATCGAGCGGCGGAAGCGTCATCCGCCCAGGCAGGAAAAGACAGAAGGTCACCAGTGCGACTGCGAGATAATGCCGCCATGTCAGCCTGAGAGCCGACCGCAACCGTCAGCGCTCCGTCACGTGACGCGGCAGATGTGTGCGCGAGAGCAGCCACATAACGCCCAGGAGATCGCGGATACCCACCAGCGCACGATTGAAATTGGTATATTTGGACTGCCCGTGAAGGCGCGCGCGGTGCTTCGTCTCAACACAGATCAGCGGCGCGTCATAGGCGCCGAGCAGAGCCGGAAGAAACCGGTGCAGACCTTCGAATTGTGGCAGACGCAGAAACGCCTGACGGGCGAAAATCTTCATCGGAGCCCCGGTATCGGGACATCCATCCCGCAGCAGACGACGTCGTAGACCATTCGCGAAGCGGGTCGCCAGGCGACGCGAAAGGCGATCATTACGTTTAAGACGCACGCCGACGACCAGTGGTTCGGGAAGGCCCGCATTCTGAGCCTGACGCAGCATATCGATCAAAGCCGCGGGATTATCCTGCCCGTCGCCATCAAGCGTCGCGATCCAATGTCCGTTTGCCGCTTCGATCCCGGTCCTGAGCGCCGCAGACTTGCCCAGCCGGCGATCATGACTCAAAATTCTGAGCTGGGGCAGAACCGTAGCACGCGCCTCTTCGAGCGACGAAACGGTCCGGTCCGTGCTGCCATCATCAACGAAAACAACTTCAGTCCGCGGGAGCGATCGCAAGACAGAGGCAAGCTCGCCACAGACCGGAAGAATATTTTCCGCCTCGTTCAGGACGGCGACAACAATGGAAAGCTGAATATCCACGACCGCTGATTGCGGTGGAACGCGGCCTCAGGCCGCGTTCTGGCCCGAAGAAGAGGGCTGGTTTGCCGCGCGCAGGGCATTCGGAAGAGATCCGAGCGCCTTGTCCACCAGTGCGGCCCCGACATCGGGATGATTCGAGAGATGCAGCATCAGAACTTCTCGCGCGACTTCCGTGGCGAGGGCACTCGCCTTTTCACGTACATTCTGGATGGCCGCGCGTTCCGATGCCGCGATGCGATCACGCGCCATCTGCTCGCGCCGCGACGCGACGTTTTCCGCCTCGCGACGTGCATTCTCCGCCATCTGCGCCGCTTCAGCCTGCGAACGCTCGATCATGAGCGCGGCATCCGCCAGAGCCTGCTCACGCTCGCGCGTGGCAGCTTCAAGCATTTTTTCCGCTTCACGACGCAGCTTGCCAGCCTCATCAAGCTCGTGACGGACCTGCTCGGCACGCGCGTCAAGCTGGGCCGTGATCGTCTGCCAGAGTCTGCGTCCGAAAATGACGAAGAACAGAACGAAAGACAGCGCCACATAAAAACGTTGGTCGTGAAACATTGCCCGTCCCTTTACCGGCTGACCCGCGCGACGTGTTTTCCCACGAAAGCGGCAATCGCGCCTTCTGCCACCGGTTCCACGCTATCACCGGCGGGTTGAAGCATTTTGGCGGTCAGAACGCGGGCGGTATCGTTCACGATACCAGGCAGACTGTCGGAGGCCGCGCGATAGGACGCGGCAATGCGCTCCTCAGCCGCGGCGACATCTGCCTGCAGACGGCGCCCCATCTCTTTGGTCTGCGCCTCGGCGGCGATGCGCGCGTCCTGCACAACCTTATCGAGATTGGCCTGGGCCTGCGCCGCCGCGTCGTGCTTCGCCTTGCGCAGTTCGTCGATCGCATGATCGGCGTCCTTGCGGGCACGCCGTGCGATATCGAGATCGCCCTCGACACGCTTCCGACGGTGAGCCAGAACCGTTTCGATTTTCGGAAGCGCCGAGCGGCTCAACAGAATATAGAAAACCGCAAAGATCAGCGCGCCCCACACGATCTGCCACAGCAGATAGGGGCTTGCGAAATCAAGCTGCGGCATGCCGGCCGCCCAGGCGTTCCCCGGCAGGGAGCCGAGCGCAATTGCCGCGGCGAGCGAAGCGTTCAGCTTGCGTGAGGGAATCAGCATGAGAGCGGCCAGCTCCGGATCAGACGAACAGGATCAGGAAGGCGATCAGCAGAGCGAACAGCGCGACGGCTTCCGTCAGCGCAAAACCGAGCATGCCGAGACCGAAAACATGCGGGCGGGCCGCCGGATTGCGCGCGATCGAGCTGACCAGCGTCGAGAAGATGTTGCCGAGGCCGATGCCGACACCGGCAAGAGCGATGACTGCAATGCCGGCGCCGATTTCACGAGCAGCAGAGACGTCCATGATCGAAGTTCCTTCGTTGAAAAAACAGTAAAAGTGAAGCGTTCGGGGCGAGGCTTAGTGAGCCACAGCCTCGCGCAGATAGATGCAGGTCAGGATCGCAAACACATAGGCCTGCAGAACGCCCACCAGCAATTCGAGCGCCGTCAGCGCGACATCAATGGCCACCGGCGCCACGGCAATTGTCTTGCCCAGAACACCAAGCCCGGCCAGCATGATCGCAAAGCCAGCGAAAACCTCAAGCAGAACGTGCCCCGCCATCATATTGGCGAAAAGTCGGATCGACAGGCTGACCGGCCGCGAGAGGAAAGAGAGAATTTCGATCGGAATCAGAAGCGGCGCGAGCCAGACCGGCGCGCCCTGCGGCATGAAATGCGCGAAGAACTTCATGCCCTGATAGCGAAACGACGCCAGGAGAGCCACGATGAACACCATCATGGCCATCGCGAACGTCACGACGATATGGCTGGTAAAGGTGAACGAATAGGGCAGAAGGCCCAGATAGTTACCCGCCAGAATGAAGAAGAAGATCGCGAAAACAAACGGAAAGAACTTCGTTCCGTTCTCGCCGATCGTCTCGACCGCCATGTTGTGGATGAATTCGTAACCCATTTCGGCCGCGGCCTGAAAACGTCCCGGCACGACGGCCGCCGGGCGCATGCCGACATACAGAAAGGCCAGAACAAGAACGACGGCCACGATCATATACGCAGGCGACTGGCTGAAGTGCAGCACATTGCCGAGTTCACCGAGGAACGGGTGCAACTCGAACTGGCCGAGCGCGTCAATCGTTGGTTCGGACGCCAATGCTGGCTCTCCTGCTACTCTGCACACACAAAATGCCCTCCCCCTGCAAAGGAAGGACCGCATCAACCCGCCAGCGAGACTGCTTCAGGACGCCTTGTCGCTGTTCTGCAGAGCGACACGCAACACATTCAGCATTCCTGCCGCACTCCCCAGCAACGAGAACAGGATGAGAAAAAGCGCCCGAAATCCAAGCCAGCGATCGAGCGCGTAGCCCACCGCCACTCCGACTGCAAGCCCCGCGACCAGTTCCGTTCCAAGACGCAACGCCATTCCCAGTGCGGACATATCCCGCGCTGAAACCGACTGTTCCGAAGAACCATTCCGACCACGTGCGCCGGACAATTTCGCCTCCGCAGCCGCCAGCCGCCTGTCAAAGCCGCTGACATCGCTTTCCGGCGCCGGTTTTGCTTCCCGGTCATCGCCCTGCGCGTTCACAATCCCGCATCCCGTCGTGCCACCCCGAAAGGCGAACACGAGTGTCGGCGCTTGCTACCGACCCTGTTTCCCCCTGTCAACGTTCTGACCCCTCCAAAAAGGATGACCGTTCCGTTTCATGTCCGTTCACAGTGTATTTCCTGTCATTCATGGACGCGGTCGCGCGTCTCGCCCGCAAGATCACGACGGGTGCGGTCGAGTTCCTCGGCATATCGCCTCAACGCATGCTGCTCGGTAAGGATGCCGACGATCTGCCGCGATTCGCGATCTTCCACGACGACGAGGGCATCGGCCTCGGCCCGTTCCAGAGCTTCCACGGCTTCACGCACATTCATCGTCGGCGTCAACATGTCCCGGGCGTGCTGGGCCAGCGCGCCAATCGTGGCGTTGGCGTCGCGATGCCCCATATGGAGATCCGCGACGGATACGAGGCCGACATATCGCCCTGCCCCGTCGATCACGGCCAGCCGCTGGGCCGAGCCAAGCGGGTAGAGGGTGCGCGCGCGTTGCAGCGTGGTGTCGACCGGAAGCGTGCGAAGATCCTCACGCATCATACGCCGGACGTTGAGCGATCGCATCCAGCCGATATCCACAGCCGAGCGGATGGATTCCCCTCGCAGGTGGAAACGCCAGGTCGCAAAGGAATAGCCGAACAGGCGACGGACCGTCAGAAGGGAGAGCACGCTCGCCAGCAGCACGCCGCCACTGGCCGAAATGTCACCCGTCGTTTCCAAAGCCAGACAGACCATCGTCATGGGGCTGCCGACGACCGCAACGGACATCGCGCTCATGCCCATCAGCGCACAGGCGGCCGGTGAAAGCCCGTGATAGCCGAGCACGTCCAGAGTTTGACCCGCCAGACTTCCCGCGAGCACGCCGAGATAAAGAGACGCGAAAAAGAGGCCGCCCCGAAAACCGGAGCCGATCGAAATGCTGGACGCCAGCGCTTTGAGCAGCAGGAGCGCGCCCGCGGTGGCGAGAGTCAACTGACCATCAAATGCGACACGCATGGCGGCATGCCCGGCTGAAAGGACCGACGGCGAAAGAACGGCCATCGCCCCGACCATGAGGCCGCCCAATGCGGGATGCAGCCAACGCGGGACAGGCAGGCGCGAAAACATGGCTTCCGTCGCGGCCACCGATTTCATGATCGCGATCGCCATCAGAGCCGCGAAAACGGCGATCACGATGATCTGGATGTCACTGGAGACCGTCAGGCGGTCATGTTCGGGAATGACCACGGCGGGCGCGACGTTTCCGCATAGTCGCGTGACGGTCACGGCACAGAGCGAGGCCACCGCGACCGGAGCGAGATTGACCAGCGCGTAGGCGCCGATCACGAGTTCGAACGCATAGAACGCGCCCGCGACCGGCGCATCGAACGCGGCGCCGATCGCCGCCCCGGCCCCGCAGCCCACCAGAATGCGCATGTCCTGCCGCCGGACGCGGAACAGACGACCCGCCCAGGAACCGAAGGCCGCCGCGATCTGGCTGAAGCCCGCCTCGAGGCCGATGGACGCCCCTCCGCCGTTCGACAGCGCCGTCTCGGCCGCGACGATCAGACTGTCGCGCACCGACATCCGACCGCCGTGCAGGGCATTGGCCTCGATGGGATCGACAGGCCGACGCTTCATCCACGGCGCGATGCACAGCATCAGCATGCCCAGGGCGAGGCCGCCCGCCACAGGCCCCATGACGGCCCGCCATGGCGGCAGGGAAACAAGGCCCGAGAGTCGACCCTCCGTGTGAAGGGCGAAAAGCAGCCTGTGCATCCAGAGTGTCGAACGCGTCATGGCGACGACGCACAATCCGGCGAGCGCCCCCACGCCCGCGGCGAGAACCGTGAGCCAGATTTCATCGGCCCGCACCAGCGCGCGCCAGCGTCGGGGCGCATGCCAGAGCCAACGGGAGCGGTCGTGAGAAGACGGCGCCACATGTTCGACAGGGGGGGCGGTATCTGGGCCGGGGATGGGCGCGGGCGGAGGCAAAATGTCTCCCACGGTATGGGTCTCGTCTGGCAATCCAGGAACGCGCATGGCGACGGGTTTATTTGACGCTAGGGGTTATGTCGATAAACCACAAAGGAAACATTCGCGACATCGGCAACGGGAGTAAATGGCGATATGCGTCTCAACGTGATCGAGCGCGATCCGGATCATGATAGCCGCGCGACGCCTGTCGTCTTCATTCACGGCCTGTTCGGTCGCGCCCGCAATCTGAGCTTCCTGCAAAGGCAGGCCGCAAAGACGCGCCGGA
The DNA here is from genome assembly GCF_029309905.1 of Brytella acorum. Classification (GTDB taxonomy): domain Bacteria; phylum Pseudomonadota; class Alphaproteobacteria; order Acetobacterales; family Acetobacteraceae; genus Brytella; species Brytella acorum. Next base: position 126,329 of record NZ_JARBJP010000001.1, on the reverse strand, counting down.
CGCTGGCCCTCGATCTGCGCAGCCATGGCGCAAGCCCGCACGGCAAGCTCGATTACATGGCCATGGTCGGCGATGTGATGGAGACGCTGGGGGCGTATGACGCCCTTCCCGCGATTCTCGTCGGGCATTCGATGGGCGGCAAGGTCGCCATGGCGCTGGCGCTGCAACATCCCGAACGCGTCGCGGGGTTGCTGGTGGGGGACATCGCTCCCGCCCGTACGGGACATGGCCAGAGCACGCTGGGCGAGGCCATGCTGCGCCTCAACTTCCCGCCGCATCTCGACCGCAAGGAGGCGCTCGTCCTGCTCGGTTCGGTCGTCCCTCGCGAGGACATGCGCAATCTGATGCTCCAGAATCTGCGCCTTGACGATCCGCCGGGATGGGAAATCGGCTTGCAGGAAATCGTCGATTCGATGCCCAACATCGAGAACTGGCCCTATGTGCCCGAAGGGCATGTTTATAACGGCCCGACGCTCTTCATCCGGGGCGAGCGCTCACCCTATATCCGCCCCGAACATTATCCCGTGATGGCGCGGCTGTTCCCGCATTACCGCCTCGAGACCATTCCCGGCGTCGGACACTGGCTCCATGCCGAAAATCCCCAGCGCTTCTCCGAACTGATGCTCGCCTTCCTCAAGGACATTCCCTGAGAGAACATTCCCTGACGTGATCTCCCGCGCTCATGCGGCAAGTGATAATCAGTTGCACAATGTGCCGTGATGCGCTTTGAGACAGGCTTCGGTCACGACCATGTGAGGACCGACGCACTGCCACGGAGCCACGCGGGCACGAACCCCGCGCGCCAGAAGAGAGATGAGGCCATGCTCGTCCATATCCCGAATGTCCTGACACCTGACGAACTGGCGCACTGCCGGGCGCGACTGGCGGCAACGGAGTGGGTGGACGGCAAGGTGACGGCCGGGCAGCAATCGGCCATGGCGAAAAAGAACCTTCAGATCCCCGCGGAGTCCGCCACCGCGCGCGAACTGGGCGATATCATCCTGCGCGCACTGGGCCGCAATCCGACATTCAACAGCGCGGCCCTGCCGATGCGGGTCTTTCCGCCCCTGTTCAACCGCTATGACGAAGGCATGCACTTCCGCGCGCATGTGGACAATGCGATCCGGCCCATTCCCGGAACCGGCTTTCGCATTCGCACGGATGTCTCCTCGACGCTCTTCCTGACCGATCTCGACGAGTATGATGGCGGCGAACTCATCATCGAAGACACCTACGGCACGCAGCGCGTCCGCTTCCCGGCGGGCGGGCTGGTGCTTTATCCGTCCACGAGCCTGCACAGCGTCTCGCCCGTGACGCGCGGCAGTCGCTGGGCGTCCTTCTTCTGGACGCAGTCCATGGTGCGCGACGATACGAAACGTCGGCTGCTCTACGATTTCGACTGTTCGATCATCGAGATGCGCAAGTCGCTGCCCGACGACCACTCCGCCGTGCTGGGCATCACCTCGACCTATCACAATCTGCTGCGGCAATGGGCGGAACTCTGATCAGCTCCCGCTGGAGACGTAGGACGCGACACCTTTGCGCCAGACCCAGATCATGAGGCCCAGGAAGACGAAACCCATCGCGGGCGAGACCATTCCGAAGGCGAGCGGCATGCCGAGCGGATCAGGATGCGCCAGCATGGCGAGCGCGGGATAATAGCACACGCCCGCCAGCGGCAGCCCCCATGTGAGAAAACGCCGCAGCCAGCGCGAGAACATCGTCAGCGGATACTGCCCCGCTTCGACGCCGCCATAGGTCAGCACGTTGACGACCTCCAGCCCCTCGACCGTCTTGAAGCACAGCGCCGCCTGACCGATCAGCACGCCGAGGAACATGGCGGCCCCGCCCGTGATCGCCCATGGCACCAGCCACACGGCGCTCCAGGACACATGCGGCGCGAGCCATAATCCGGCCCCGAGAACGAAGGCTCCCTGAAGGAACCGTCCGATGGGACGCAGACGCAGTTCGTGCCCGAGCAGCAGCAGAAGGGTCGGACGCGGACGCAGAAGAAGCCGGTCAAACTGACCGGTGCGGACATATTCTCCGCCGAACACCTCAAAACCGCGCCCCAGCGTCTCCGACACGGAAAAAGCCACATTCACCAGCCCGTACAGCACGGCCACGGCGCCAAGATCCCATCCGCCAATACTGCCGAAACGCTGGAAAAGGCTCCATATGCCGAAGAACCCGAGCAGGGTGGTGACGAAGTTACCCGTCATCTGGAGGAAAAACGTGCCGGGATAGCGCAGCTGGGCGACGATCGAAGCCCAGGCCATGCGCCGATAGAGCGCCAGGCCGCTGACGCTCGCGTTACGGCTTTTGGCGTTATGCACCTTGCACCTCCAGCCGATCGATGATCCGGCGCATCCATAGCCTGCCGCCAAGCGTCATCGCGACGAGCCAGAAAATCTGAACGCCGAGCGCTCCGAGGGGACCGCCGGGAAGCGACGCGCCAAGATAAAGACGGATGGGAATATCCGTGATCCCGGCGAAAGGCTGAAGGACCAGAACGATCCGCGCCCATTCCGGATAGAGCGGCAGCGGCAGGAGCATCCCCGACAGCAGGACGGCCAGCGGCGTGCCGATGGCGTAGCTTCCCAGCGGCGAGAGCGTCCGCGCCGTCATGACGTTCCACAGCATGACGATCGTTGCCGACAAAAGGGCGCCCAGCGCAAAGGACGCAGCCGCCAGCAACGCGGCTCCCGGAGAAGCCGGAGGCGCGAGACTCCATGCGCCGAGTCCGGCCAGCGCCGCGAGAGGCCCGGCCACACAGGCCAGCAGCACGGCGCGCGGCACGGCGTTGCCCAGAAGCCGGGCCAGGCTCGCCGAAAGCCACCAGTTCCACAGATCGACGGGACGGAGCAGGTCGTAGATGATCGCGCCGGTCCGCGCGGCATCGCCCACGGCAGGCAGGCAGCCGAGCGGCAGGAGCGTGAAGAGCGACTGCTGGAGCCATGTGTAGGTCATGGCCTGACGCAGCGTCAGCGGCGCACCCACGTCGGGCGCGTGGTGATAGACGGCGGCGTAGGCCATCAGCGAAATCGCTCCGAACCACATCTGGGCGACCAGTCCCGCGACCACCGCGATCCGGTAGCGCAGACCGATCTTCCATTGCAGCCCGAAGGCGGTGAGATAGGCGCGCGGCTTCACGATGCGTGATCGGCGTAAAATCGGGTGATGATTTCTTCGATCGCGGGACGTCCGATCCGCAGATCATCCAGCCCCGCCAGCGCGCCCAGATGCGCGACCAGGGCGGGTGCGGGTATCTGCCGTGGGTCGAAGGTGATCGTCACGCTTCTGCCGTCGCGTTCGGTTTCCTTGGCGCCCGGCGGCAGGTCGAACACCGGTGGCGTGCCGATGAAATCGACCTCGAGCCGTCGTTCGGACAACGTGGTCGCACGGAGCGCTTCGAACGGGCTGTCCGCGAGGATGCGCCCATGCCCGATCACGATGACGCGCTCGGCCAGCGCCTCGATATCGTGCATGTCGTGCGTCGTGAGCAGGACCGTCGTGCCCTGCTCGCGGCGCAGGTCGCGCACGAAGGCCCGCACGGCGAGCTTGGAGGGCGCATCGAGGCCGATCGTCGGCTCGTCGAGAATCAGGACTTCCGGATCGTGGATCAGCGCCGCGGCGATTTCCGCGCGCATCCGCTGCCCGAGCGAAAGCTGGCGGACCGACTGATCCATGATCGCGTGCAGGTCCAGTGCATCGGCCAGTCGGGCACGGTTACGCGCGAAACGATCCGGCTCCACGCCGTAGATATCGCGCAGAAGCGCCAGCCCCTCGCCGACCGAAAGATCCCACCAGAGCTGCGTCCGCTGGCCGAACACCACGCCGATCCGCGCCACATGCGCGATGCGGTTTTCCCAGGGGATAAGATCGCCGACGCGCACGAGGCCCGAACTGGGCCGCAGAATGCCGGACAGGATCTTGATGGCCGTCGATTTTCCCGCGCCGTTCGGCCCGATGAACCCCGCAATCTGGCCTCTCGGAACCGCAAAGGAGATGCCGTCGAGCGCGACGATCTCACGCGTGCGTCCACGCCAGCTTCCGCCCTCACGAACGCGATAGATCTTGCGGAGGTTTTCGACTTCAATGGCGGGAGACGCAATACGCACAGGACCTCGGCGAACAGAATTTCGAAACAGTCATAGACAGACGCGGCCGCTCTATGACCGTGTATAAAACCGGTCTTCTGGAAAGATCGTCCGATTTTCACATTCCGCCACAAGGCTGGCAAGTTCACGTCGTGACATGCGGCCTGCGTGACGGCTTACTGGCGGCTGATCAGGTTCGCCCGCAAAGCCCGATATCGCAGCCTGGCCTTGTCCTCTAGCCGTTTTCAACAAACCTGGAGATGCTTCGATGAAATTCGTTCCGCGCTACATCCTTGTGGTCCTGCTCGGCGGGATGTCCGCGCCGGCCATTGCGGAGACGCCCGCGGCGCCTCACGTCTTTTTCGGTACGGTTCCTGACCCGGGAAATCTCGCTGACCCGGCCAGGGTCAAGGATCTACTCGCAAGCGGACAGATCGGCCTTTACGGGCATACCAATGGTATTTTCACCCTGGCACGCATCGGGAAAAGCAACGCGGTCGCGCAGTTATGGGAACAGAAATTTCAGGAGGTCGCTGAATTCGGCATGGGAGCGGGAGCGGCCCGAAGCAGTATGACGGTGGTCAATCCGGGCAACACCGACCAGCGGCTGGCCTACGGCACTGAACTCAGAGACGATCGGGGGCGAGCCTGGACGGTCACGCCCTCCCCGCTGTGGACGACCTTTGGCGGTATGAAAGATAATTGCGAGCAGTGGACGCAAAAGGACCAGTCCTATCTGATTCCTGCGCGCTCCCTGATGTCGTGCAATATCAGCATCGAGGCTGCTCACGATGGACCTGTCGTTCTGGCGCCCCATGCGCGACTGACCTTCGACCATTCTGTCAGTGGTCTGGAAATTCGTGACGTGCTTGGCGTTGTGAGCGGCCCTGGCGCGAAGCCTCCGCATACGGGCAGCAACGGAACGGACACCCCGGAGATCGTGAATTTCTGGACGCGCCCGGAAGCTTTCAGAAATCTTTTCCCGAACAGGGGTCACGCGGTCGGACAGGCCGATGTCAACACCCATGGATTCTATGCTGCACCGGACGTCGAAAGCTGGAAAAGCTTTGTAGACACCGGCCGAAAAAGCGGCGTGATGAATTTCGCCCCGATCACGCAAACGAGTTACGCCGCGTTTCTGGGCACGACATCCCCGTTCAACACGATCGATATCGGTCATGACAAATATCTCAGGGAAGCGGCGCTCTATGGCGGCGACATTTCGTACGACATGCCCGCCTCGTGGATCCGCATGCAAAGCGTCCCCGAGAGTTATCTCCAATGGTATGTCAACACGACGCACTGGGCTCATGCACACGGTCTGCGGGTGAGCTGGATCAACTCGCCCGTCAATCCCGCGGACGGTCGTCAGTTGCAATATTCGACGGACACACGGTGGCTTATCCAGCATCTGCGCGATGCGGATGCGCTTCCGGACCAATGGGTCGTCGAAAATTACCGGAGTGACTGCGGGGCAACGGGCGTCGGCAACGACACCACCAGAGAACCGGTCGTCACGCAATGCGGCAATCACACGGTGACCATTCCTTATTCTGAATCTCTCAATGCCATCGCGCTGATGCTGGCTCAGGAAAAGGCCTACGCGCCTTTTACCAGCTCGTTGCAGTACGAAGGTCTGCTCAGGCCGTAATCCTGCGGAAGTATCGTCTGGAAGGGTCGGTATCCAGACTGTGAATGGACACCCACATGTTTTTTTCGCAGGGTTCTCCCGCCCGTTCCCGGTGTCTCCGCCGGGTCACGCGATCAGCAGGGCAGCGGTTACGGAAGAAATAAGGACTCCCCCATGTCGTCCAACCCGGCACTCGCCTGGATGCCGGCCAACGCCACGTTGTCGCAGGCCTATGCCCTCGGTGTATCGAAAGGCCTCATCCAGCGCGACGAAGCTCAGGAAAAGGCGACGCGCGTGCTTGATCGCCTTGCTGAACGGCTGGCCGCGCGCGAAAAAGAAAACGCCAGTCTGGCCAAGGGCTTCTGGTCACGCCTGACGAAAACGAAGCCGGACCCGATCGAAGGCGTCTATCTCGTCGGCGACGTCGGGCGGGGCAAATCCATGCTTATGGACATGTTCTGCCAGCTGGTGCCCGTCGAGAAAAAACAGCGCATTCATTTCCACGCTTTCATGCAGGAAGCGCATAAGGCGCTGTTCGCGCTTCAGAAACTGCCGAAACTCGAAGACGATCCGGTCACGGCGCTCGCCAAGGATCTCTCGAAGAAATACACCCTGATCTGCTTCGACGAATTCCAGATGCATGACATGTCGGACGCGGTGGTCATCCTGCGCCTGCTCAATGCTCTCATCTCGATGGGGACGGTTTTTGTGGCCACCTCCAACACCGCGCCGGAGGATCTGCTGGCGGGTAACGTGGGCCGGACGGTCATGCTGCCGTTCATCCGCACCTTCGCAAGCCATATGCGCGTAGTCCATCTCCAGGCCGCCCGCGATTACCGCCGCGGGCGGGACGAGGACGATACGGCATGGATCGTCCCGGCGGATGACGCCGCGCGCAAACGTCTTGACGCGGTTTTTGCGGAATATGCAACCGGACCGGCTGAACCGACGGAACTGGCGGTGGGTTCGCGTCACGTGCCGATCCCGCTGGCAGCGGGCCGGATCGCACGGTTCGATTTCGACGATCTGTGCGACCGGGCTCTGGGGCCTGCGGATTATCTGGCGCTGGGAGCGAAATTTCCCGTCGTCATCATCGATGATATCCCGCTGATGGACCCGGACAGCTTCGACAAGGCGCGGCGTTTCATCACCTTGATTGACGTGTTTTACGAACAGCACACGGTTTTGTTCGCGTCGGCCGCATGTATGCCCGAACAGCTTTACAGATCCGGCGAGAACGCCCAGATTTTTGAGCGAACGGCCTCCCGTCTGGAAGAAATGCGCTCACGCACCTGGCTCGCCGCCGCGGCCTGAGCGGCGGTCGGACTGCGGGGCAAACAGGGCGGCCGCGCGTTTTTCGGATAAAGTTGGTGAAAAAACCGCCGTCCTGACAGCTTCTTCCGGATCGGGTTTTCAAAAACCGAAGTTCCTGAAAACCCGATCCGGATCATTCAGCCCGGACCATAACCCGAGGCGCGTTCCCTCAACGTCTCAGACGTCAGGCCGCGTCCTGCCCGTAGGTGCTCAGGGTGCGACGGACGGCGTCGTGCCAACCCGCCAGCAATTTCTTGCGAAGATCGCTGTCGATGCGAGGCTCGAAGACACTATCTTCCTGCCAGGTCGCCGCAACCTCATCCGTCGAACTCCACACGCCCGTCGCCAGTCCGGCCAGAAAAGCCGCACCCAGCGCCGTCGTTTCGAGATCCTTGGGACGCTGCACGGGAACCTGCAACATGTTGGCGAGAAACTGGCTGAACCAGTCATTGGCGGCCATACCACCATCAATGCGCAGGGCGCTGGCCTCGGCCGCGCCATCGTCGATCATGGCCCGGAGCAGATCGTAGGTCTGGAACGCCACGGCCTCGAGCGCAGCGCGCGCGATGTGAGCCTGGGTGGAACCCAGTGTCAGCCCGCAGATCAGGCCGCGCGCATCAGGATCCCAGTGCGGCGCGCCGAGTCCAACAAAGCCCGGGACCATGTAGACGCCATGACTGTCATCGACGCGCGTCGCCATGTCGTCCGTCTGCGACGCATGGGTGATGAGATGCAGCCCGTCGCGCAGCCATTTGATGGCCGCGCCCGCGACGAAAATGGAGCCTTCAAGCGCATAGGTCGTCTTGCCGTCGATACGAAAAGCGATGGTCGTCAGCAGACGATTGGTCGAAGCAACCGCTTTTTCGCCCGTGTTGGTCAGCATGAAGCAGCCCGTGCCGTAAGTGGACTTCACCATGCCCTTCTTGAAGCACGCCTGCCCGACGAGAGCGGCGTGCTGGTCGCCCGCCATACCGCCGATGACGATCGAACGCCCGAATACGGCCGGGTCGGTCTCGCCGAGATGGCCGCTATTGTCACAGACTTCAGGCAGCAACGCACGCGGCACGTTGAACAGCGAAAGCAGTTCGTCGTCCCACTGCTGGGTGTGGATATTGAACAGGGCCGTACGGCACGCATTGGTGATGTCCGTGCGGTGCACTTTCCCGTCAGTCAGGCGCGACAGCAGGAAACAGTCGATCGTTCCGCAGGCGAGTTCGCCTTTTTCCGCGCGTTCGCGAGCCCCTTCGACGTGATCGAGAATCCAGGCGATCTTGCTGGCCGAGAAATAGGGGTCGAGCAGCAGGCCGGTCCGCGCCCGCATGTCTTCTTCCTTGCCTTCCTTGCGCAGCTTGACGCAGAGCGCGCTGGTGCGGCGATCCTGCCAGACGATGGCGCGGTGGATCGGCTTGCCGGTCTTGCGTTCCCAGATCACGACCGTTTCGCGCTGGTTGGTGATTCCGATCCCCGCGATCCGCTCGACACCGCCCGCTTTGGCAATGGCCTCGCGGGACGTGAGGACGACGTCGCTCCAGATGTCCTCGACATCGTGCTCGACCCAGCCCGGCTGCGGGTAATGCTGGGGAAATTCACGGCGCGCCAGCGAGAGCGCCGTCGCGCTACGATCGAACACGATCGCGCGGGTGGAAGTTGTTCCCTGGTCAATTGCCAGGATGCAGTCTTTGCTAGCCATTTGAACCGATCTCCATATCGGAAGGAGAGAAAAAATTCAGCGCGCCGTGCGAACGGAAGGCGCCTGATCGTCAACAACGAGGATCGGGTCCGATCCGGCTTCAAGCGCTTCGCCATCTATCGTGAGACGGCTGTAATTCGGCATGAAGGGGCGCAGAAGGAACTGATACAGACCGCCACCGATAATGCCGCCGATGGTCGGACCGACGACCGGCACCCACCAGTAATTGCCCGGCGCCGGAAATGCCGCCGTGCCCCAGCCCGCGAAATAGGCGAACGTCCGGGGACCGAAATCACGCGCGGGGTTGATGGCCCAGCCATCGAGCAGGCCCGAGGACGCACCGATGGTTGCGACGAGAAGACCAACCATCAGCGCGCTGGAATTCGCCTGCGGCGCCATGGTGTTGTACTGGCAGGTGATCGCGAAAATCCCGAATACGAGCAATCCGGTCAGAACGATTTCGACCACGAAGGAGTGCATCGGCGTCACGGCCAGGCCCGGATGGGTGAAAAATACACCCGCGGCCCCGCCATCGACGGCGCGCGACAGATGATGCAGCCCGTTATAATGGTCGATGACGGGCGAAAAATTGAGATAGACGAGGGCCGCACCCGCGATACCGCCGATGACCTGCGCCACCATGTAGGGTGCGACTTTCTTCCACGGAAAACCTCGATAGAGAGCCAGAGCGAGTGTCACCGCCGGATTGGCATGCGTTCCGCTGACGGCGCCGGTCGCATAGATCGCGATCGTCACCCCAAGTCCCCAGACGATGGCGACGCCCCAATAGGCGTTCACATACGGATTGGGATCGTACAGGGAGATCATCGCGGCGACGCTGTCGCCGAAAGCAATGATGATGAGAACGGCGAAGAATTCGGCGATCAGTTCGCCTATGAAACGCTTGTTGTCCGACATGACCGTGTTATCCGGCTTTGAAGAAACGTGGATCAGGAAGCGCTTTCGCGCTCCTTCTCCACTGGCGCGGGATGCGCTGAAGTTTTGCGTTGATCTATGTAGCTCTGAAGACTGGCCGCCACGTCCGTGCCGACGCGCAGACCAATTTTCGAACGCCGCCAGAGAATGTCCTCGGCACTCCGAGCCCATTCATGATCGATCAGATAATCGACTTCTGCCTGCGTCAGCGTCTCGCCGAAACGCTGCCCCATCCGGGCCTCGTCCGCCTTGACGATTTCAAAAGCCCGCGTGCCGTAATTGCGCACGAGACGCCAGGCCGTATAGGTGTCGAGCCAAGGTCCCTGCACCTTGAGCTTCTCGACGAGCGAGCGGAACTGGCTGCGCTCGAAATCTCCGCCCGGCAACGGGCGGCTCGCCGTCCATTCCGGGCCCTTGAGCACGGGGAGGAACGGTGCCAGCCTTTCGATCGCGTGCTCGGCAAGCTTGCGAAACGTCGTGATCTTGCCGCCGAACACCGACAGGATCGGCGCGGCGGCGGAATCGACGTCGAGCACGTAGTCACGCGTGACCGCCGAAGCGCTGCCCGAATTGTCGTCATAGAGCGGGCGCACGCCGGCGTAGCTCCAGACGACGTCATCGGGCGAAATCGTCTTCTTGAAATAGCGGTTCACGCTCTCGCAGAGATATTTCACCTCGTCGGGCGCAATCTCCACGTGAGAGGGATCCTGCTCCCAGGGCACGTCCGTCGTGCCGATCAGCGTGAAATCGGTTTCGTAAGGAATTGCGAAAACGATGCGCTTGTCAGGGTTCTGGAAGATGTAGGACTGCGCACCGTCAAACACGCGCGGCACGACGATATGGCTGCCCTTGACGAGACGCACGCTGTTGCGGCTCTCTACATGCACCTTGTCCTTGAGCAGTTCCGCGACCCAGGGTCCCGCCGCGTTGACGATCGCCCGCGCCCGGACCTGCCGCGTCTCTCCGGTGACGGTATCGGTGAGGGTGGCGTCCCATCCTTCGGCCCCGCGTTTGGCGGCGGTCAGGCGCGTCCGGGTGAGGATCTCCGCCCCGTGGGCGCTGGCATCCATGGCGTTGAGCACCACCAGCCGACTGTCCTGCACCCAGCCATCCGAGTAAACGAAGCCAAGACGGTATTCGTCACGCAGAGGCTCGCCTACACGGTTGCTGCGCAGATTGACCTTGTTCGTCTTCGGCAGCGACATGCGGGGGCAGAGGTGGTCGTAAAGGAACAGCCCGGCACGCAGCAACCATGCGGGCCGCAGCATTTTCGAATGCGGCAGCACGAAACGCATCGGCCAGATGATGTGCGGCGCAATGGACAACAGACGCTCACGCTCGATCAGCGCCTCTCGCACAAGGCGGAACTCGTAATATTCCAGATAGCGCAGCCCGCCATGGATCAGCTTTGTACTGGCTGACGAGGTGTGACTTGCCAGGTCATCCTGCTCGACCAGCAGGACCCGCGCGCCGCGACCGGCGGCATCACGTGCGATGCCGCAACCATTCACCCCGCCGCCCACGACCAGCAGATCGTAAGGCACGGAGCGGAGATTGGCAGAGGCGGCTTCATTCATCGACGACATAAGACTCTCCCGTCATTGTTGTTCGCATACGAACATCATGACGAAAATTGCGGCCCAAAGCGAGCAGGACCGAACCAATGCGCGCAACATAACATGGATATGTTTTAATAGAAACACATAAACAGCATCAACCCGTGGTGATGTGACGGTTATATGTGAAGAGCGAAGGCGCGCGAATGAAAACGCGCAGAAGCGCGCGCCGTCACCCCGGTTTTTCAGGGATTCGCGATATGCAGAGCCACGTTTTCAGCCTTCATCCGCGCCAGGAATGCAGGCGGCGGCATCCGGTCCGTGACGAAATCGTCGATGTCGGACAGGTCGCCGACCCGTCCCATGGGATGACGGGCGAATTTCGTATTGTCGGACAGAAGAATGACACGACGCGAATTGCGGATGATCGTCCGCGCGCACATGACTTCATCCATGTCGAAATCAAGCAGCGTGCCGTCCTCGTCGATGCCGCTGATGCCGATGATGCCGAAATCGGCGCGATAGGTCTCAAGAGACTCGATCGTACTCGCCCCGACGATGCCTCCGTCATGCGGCCTCACGAAACCGCCCGCGATGATGGTCCTGAAATCCGTGCGTCCTGAAACGATGGCGGCGACATGGAGATTGTTGGTCACCACACGCAACTCCCGCCGACCGGTCAGCGCGCGCGCGAAGGATTCGGTCGTGGTGCCAATGTTGATGAAGAGGGTCGAACGATCGGGAATCAGCGAGGCCGCGACCTGCCCGATCGCATCCTTGGCATGCTGGTTGAGAACCTGGCGCTCCGTATAGGCGATATTTTCGACCGATGACGGCAGGCTCGCTCCGCCATGATGGCGCGCCAGATAACCCTGATCCGCAAGCTGGTTGACGTCGCGACGGATGGTCTGGACCGCGACGCCGATCTGCTGCGCCATGTCTTCGTTGGAAGCGTATCCGCGTTCCTGAAGATGCGCGAGAATCTGGCGATGGCGCGGCGTCGCGGGGGGCGGAAGTGCGGACATCCGCCAGTGATGACGGTCAGCGGGAGAGAAATCAATCTCCCGCTGAGGGTTGGCTGATCAACGCGCCTTGATATTGGGGCTGATCATCGTGCGGGGATCGACGAATTTGTCGAAATCCTCGCCGGAAATCGCATTCAGCTTGAGCGCGGCCTCACGCAGCGTCGTGTCATGGTCCATCGCGTAATGCGCGACCTTCGACGCCAGATCATAGCCGATCTTCGGCGCCAGAGCAGTAACCAGCATCACGGACTCAGCCACGTAACGCTCGATGCGCTTGAGGTTGGGCTTTGCGCCTTCGAGCATGAATTTGCGGAAATTATCGCAGCCGTCATGAATGAGCGTGAGGCTCTGGGTGATGTTGTGGATCATGAGCGGCTTGTAGACGTTCATCTCCAAAATCCCGCTGGCGCCCCCGAAGCCGACCGCAACGTCGTTGGCCATGATCTGGATCGCCAGCATGGACAGGGCTTCGGCCTGGGTGGGATTGACCTTGCCCGGCATGATGGACGAACCCGGCTCGTTTTCCGGCAGGTGCAGTTCGGCGAGACCGGCGCGTGGACCACATCCCAGAAGACGGATGTCATTGGCGATCTTGTAGAGCGCGTTGGCCACCGTTCGCAGGGCACCCGACAGGTGCACCAGCGCGTCGTGGCTGCCCTGCAGGGCGAATTTATTGGTCCCGCTCACGAAAGGCAACTTGGTCAGGCGGGCGATTTCCGCGGCCGCGCGTGTCGCGAAATGCGCGTCGGCATTGATGCCGGTGCCGATGGCGGTGCCGCCGAGCGCCAGCGGATACAGCCCGTCGCGGGCGGCTTCGAGACGCGCGACGTTCTCGTGGATCAGCCCGGCATAGCCGTGGAATTCCTGACCGAGCGTCATCGGCGTCGCATCCTGCATGTGCGTGCGGCCGATCTTGACGATGTCCTTCCACTCTTCCGCCTTGGCATCCAGAGCCGCCGCGAGCCTGCGCAGGGCGGGCAGCGCGAAGCGTTCGGCGCTCAGGGCGGCCGCGATATACATGCCTGTCGGGAAGGCGTCGTTCGAAGACTGCGACATGTTCACATGATCGTTCGGGTGCACCGGCTTCTTGCTGCCAAGCGGCTCACCCGCGATCTGCGACGCCCGGTTCGCGATCACTTCGTTGACGTTCATGTTGAACTGCGTGCCCGAACCCGTCATCCACACATGCAGGGGGAACATGTCCGCATGCTGACCGGCGAGAATTTCGTCCGCAGCCTGCAGGATGAGCTTGTACTGGACCTCGCCCAGACGCCCGCTCTGAAAATTGGCTTCCGCCGACGCACGCTTGATCATCGTCATGGACTCGATCATCTCGCGCGGCATCAGTTCCTTGCCGATGCTGAAATAATGCAGCGAACGCTCCGTCTGAGCCCCCCAGAGCTTGTCAGCCGGCACCTGGATTTCGCCCATCCCGTCGGTTTCGGTACGCATTTCCGTCATGTTGCTTTCCTCCGGGCGGGCGACGAAGCCTCACCCCTTCCTGTAGACCTGATATTGCGGCGTCCAGACGAAGCGATCGATGAGACGACGCAGGTCGCCATCCTCGAACGCTTCGCAAACGCCTTCCGCACGCGCCTGTCGCGCGGTCGCCTCGGCGACGGCGATCGCGACTTCGCGCATGTCCGTAAGCGGCGGCAGCAGATTGCCGTCAGGGTCGTTATTGGCCGGAGAGACCTCCGCAAGACCCTTCGCCGCCGCGATGATCATCCCGTCGGTGATGCGCGTCGCGCCACAGGCGAGAACGCCCAGACCGACACCGGGGAAGATGTAGGAGTTGTTGGTCATGTCCACACGACGTGTACGACCGTCATGCTTGACTGGTGGGAACGGGCTGCCTGTGCTCACGAGAACACGCCCGTCCGTCCATGCCACGAGATCGCGCGGCGTCGCTTCCGCATGCGAAGTCGGGTTGGACAGGGGAAGAACAATCGGCCGCTCGCAATGGGCCGCCATATCCCGAACGATTTCTTCGGTGAACATGCCGCCGACGCCACAGGCACCTACGAGGACGGTCGGGTGAACCGTGCGGACGACCTCCGCCAGATCGGCTCCCCTGCTGCCTTTCCAGTCCTCGCGCGCAAAACGACGCTGACCCGTGCTGAGTGCGGGGTTGTTCTGTTCCAGCAGGCCGTCCTTGTCGATCATATAGAAGCGCGACCGTGCCTCCGGCTCGGCGGTGCCTTCCGCGATCATCATGGCCAGGAGCAGATCGGCGATGCCGACCCCAGCCGAGCCACCGCCCAGCAGGACGATGACGTGGTCGCTGATCTTTGCCCCGCTCAGGATATTGGCCGCCAGGATCGTACCGGCGGTTACGGCCGCCGTACCCTGAATGTCATCGTTGTAAGCGCAGATTTCCGTGCGGTAGCGCTCAAGGATGGGCGCCGCGTTTTTGGCCGCGAAATCTTCCCAGTGCAGAAGAATATTCGGCCAGCGCTTTCCAACAGCGCGCACGAAATGCTCTATGAACGCGTCATATTCCGCGCCCTCGACCCGCTTGTGCTTCCAGCCAATATAATTCGAACTGGCGAGCAGTTCTTCATTGTTCGTGCCGACATCGAGCGTGATCGGGAGTGTCTGATGAGGCGCGATGCCTGCGCAGGCCGTGTAAAGCGAGAGCTTTCCGATCGGAATGCCCATGCCGCCGACACCCTGGTCTCCAAGACCAAGAACACGCTCCCCATCCGTCACAACGATCACGCGCACATCGTTCAGCGCCGGGTCGGAAAGAATCTCCTCAATCCGGTCACGCTCGGGCCATGAGAGAAACAGACCCCGTGGAGCATGCCAGATCTCAGAGAACTTGCGACAGGCCTCACCGATCGTGGGCGTGTAGACGATCGGCAGATATTGCTCGAGATCACGCTCGAGCAATGCGTAGAACAGTGTTTCATTGCTGTCCTGAATGGCACGCATGCGGATATGTCGCGCAAAAGGAGTCGCCAAGCCGTCCAGAAACGCCATGGCCGCATCGACCTGGCGGTCGAGCGTGTCGATATTGCGCGGCAGATACCCATGCAGACCGAACGCGTCACGTTCGGCTTCGGAGAACGCCAGCCCCTTGTTGAGAAGAGAGTCTGCGAGCAGAGCCCTGCCCTGTAGCAGAATGGTGCGTTCTTCCATGATGGATCTCCTTTTGAAGGGCGCGATGAGCCTGACGCCAAACTCCGGCTTCCGATGTCCGACTGATGTCAAGGCATCGTATACCGCTGTCTGGAGCGTGTTAAGCCAGGATCAGCGCACCCTTCGCCCCATCACTCCCGATCGACCTGCAGTTTCTTGATGTTGCCGATCGCCTTGGCGGGATTGAGTCCCTTCGGGCAGGTCTGCGTGCAGTTCATGATCGTACGGCATGCATACATGCTCATCGGGTCCTGGAGTGCCGCGAGACGTTCGGCCGAATGATCGTCACGGCTGTCCATGATCCAGCGATTGGCGGCGAGAAGCGTGGCCGGACCAAGATACTTGTCGCCGTTCCACCAGTAGGACGGACAGGAGGTCGTGCAGCAGAAGCAGAGGATACACTCCCACATGCCGTCGAGCTTCTCACGCTCTTCGATGCTCTGGCGACGCTCCTCGTCCGGCGGCGGCGCCGTATCGGCTTTGAGCCAGGGCTGGATCGCGTTGATCTGCGCATAGGCGCCATTGAGGTTCGGCACGAGATCCTTGACGACCGGCATGTGCGGCAACGGATAGATCTTCACCGCGCCCTGCATGCTGGCGATCGGCTTGAGACAGGCCAGCGTGTTTTCGCCGTCGATATTCATCGCGCACGACCCGCAGATGCCTTCGCGGCAGGAGCGGCGGAACGTCAGCGTCTCATCGACATGGTTCTTGATGTAGAGCAGCGCATCGAGAACCATCGGACCGACCTTTTCGAGATCGAGCTCATAGGTATCGACCGTCGGGTTCTCTTCCTCATCGGGAGACCAGCGATAGACTCTGAATTCCCGTGTCCGGGTGGCGCCTTGAGGCGCCGGATATCTCTTGCCCTCGCGAACCGTGCTGTTGGCGGGCAGGCGGAGTTCAACCATGATGACGCTCCCCAATGACCGGTCGTTCGACCTGGCGGTTGATGTTCAGTCGCTTCGTTCTCATCGGGCGCACTCAGTAAACGCGCTTCTTGGGCGGGAAAACGTCGACGTCCTTCGTCAGCGTGTAGAGATGCACCGGGCGATACTGGAGATGCACGGTTCCATCCGCATCCAGATAGGAGACGGTGTGCTTCATCCACTCCTTGTCGTCGCGATCCGGGAAATCATCATGGGCATGAGCACCGCGTGACTCGTGGCGGGCATTGGCGCTCTCGATCGTCGCCGTGGCATTGGCGAGAAGGTTTTCAAATTCGAGCGCTTCCATGAGATCGCTGTTCCAGATGAGCGAACGATCCTTGACCCCGATCTGCGGTACTTCTTTCCACAGTTCACGGATCTTGTCGCAGCCTTCCTGAAGCGACTTGGTGTTGCGGAACACCGCCGCGTGAGCCTGCATGATGCGCTGGAGACGCTCGCGCAGCTCGGCAACCGTGTATTTGCCGTTCGCGTTCCGAAGACGGTCAAAATTCGCCAGCGTCTTCTCACCCGCATCCTTGGGCAACGCTTCGATCTCGGCGTTCGGATCCACGACCTCGGCGGCGCGCCGCGCGGCGGCACGACCGAAAACGATCAGATCGAGCAGCGAGTTCGTGCCCAGGCGATTCGCGCCATGAACCGACACGCAGGCGGCCTCGCCTACGGCCATCAGCCCGGGAACGACAGCGTTGGGGTCGTCCTTGGTCGGGCGAATGACCTCACCATGAATGTTCGTCGGCACGCCGCCCATGTTGTAATGCACGGTCGGCAGGACAGGCGCGGGCTCTTTCGTGACATCCACACCCGCGAAAATGCGTGAGGTCTCGAGAATACCCGGCAGACGCTCGTGCAGAAGTTCCGGACCCAGATGTTCGAGATGCAGAAGAATATGATCCTTCTTCGGGCCACATCCGCGACCTTCGTTGATCTCGATGGTCATGGCGCGCGAAACGACGTCACGCGATGCAAGATCCTTCGCCGTGGGCGCATAGCGCTCCATGAAGCGCTCACCTTCCGAATTCGTCAGGTAACCACCTTCGCCGCGACAACCTTCGGTCAGCAGGCAACCGGCCGGATAGATACCCGTCGGGTGGAACTGGACGAATTCCATGTCCTGCGTCGGAATGCCCGCCCGCATCGCCAGACCGCCACCGTCGCCCGTGCAGGAATGGGCCGAGGTGCAGCTCAGGAACGCGCGACCGTAGCCACCCGTGGCGAGCACGACCATCTTGGCGTTGAAACGATGGATCGTGCCGTCATCCAGACACCAGGCCATCACGCCGCGACAATGACCTTTTTCATCCATGATGAGGTCAAGCGCGTAGTATTCGACGAAGAATTCGCACTGATGCTTGAGGCACTGCTGATACAGCGTATGAAGAATGGCATGGCCGGTACGGTCGGCGGCGGCGCAGGCACGCGGCACCGGCTCCTTGCCGTAATTGCTCATATGGCCGCCAAACGGGCGCTGATAGATCTTGCCGTCCTCGGTGCGCGAGAAGGGCACGCCGAAATGTTCGAGCTCGCGAACGGCGCTCGTCGCCTCGCGGCACATGAACTCGATGGCGTCCTGATCGCCCAGCCAGTCGGACCCCTTGACGGTGTCATACATATGCCACCGCCAGTTATCCTCGGCCATATTGCCCAGAGAGGCGCCAATACCGCCCTGTGCCGCCACGGTGTGGCTGCGCGTGGGGAAGACCTTGGTGACACAGGCTGTTTTCAGACCGGCCGCGCCCATGCCCAGCGTCGCACGCAGGCCGGAGCCGCCCGCACCGACAACGACCACGTCATAGGCGTGATCGACGATGCGATACTTCTTCGAAAGTGTTTCCGTATCCGTCATGACGAGGATTTTTCCCTAAACGTTCCGATGCGGCCCTCTGGAGGAGCCTACATCTCAGCCGCGGCTGTCCGCCTGCGGACGGTTCTGGAGAATCTTGACGATCGATGCCCCGCCATAGGCCGCGATCAGAAGGCATGCGAAACGGATGCCGAGTTTGATCGCCGTACGGCGCCAGCCACGCGAATAATCCGTCGCAACGACTTCCAGGCCAAGCTGCATGTGACGCGCGGCGAGCAGGATCATCCCCGCAAGCGGTGCCGCGTTATGCGGCTTGGCAGCCCAGGCCAGAATGGTCTGGCGATCATGCCCTGCCAGTCGCAGGATCTGAACGACGGCCCAGAGTGAGAGCGGCCCCAGAAGCACCGCGCCGATGCGCTCGGCCTCCCAGTGCTCGACACCATCGGACAGACCGCCCCGTCCCTTCGCGCGCGCCAGTGGCGTGCGCATGTCGGTGATATGATTAGCCATGAGAAATTACCCCTGCACCCGAGCTTTGCGGCGGCACCGCGACAGGACGAAGACCGCTCCCAACAGAACGCCCGACAAACCGCCCGTCACCGCAACCGTGATCCGGCCATCTTCGTTGATCTGATGCTTCTCGAAACGATGACCGTCGTCCCAGATCAGATGCCGGATACCGGCAACGAAATGATAGACCGTCGCGACGCCCCAGCCCGCAAGAGCCAGCTTGCCCAACGGATTGTTCACGACACGCTGGGCACGCCCATATTCCTTTGAACCCGCCGCCAGGGAACCCAGCCACGTCACGGCCAGACCAAACCCGACCGCCGACGCCACACCGCTGATGCGGTTGAGAATCGAAAGGGCCATCGACAGACGAAACCGATAGACATCCAGATGCGGAGACATCGGACGTCTCAGGAAATGACCGTCACTGTTGCTGCCGTCATACAGCGCTTCGCGTCCGTCCAAGCTCATAGCCGCCTTCCTGTACGATCATTGCTCACAGTATTCTCCATACCAAACATGGAAATATGAACAATATCGGGTTATTACATTTAACTTTAACACATTCAGATCATTATAAGTATCAAAGTCTTATTACATTTTATCAATTCTTAAAACGATCTGGTGATTATTTAAACTATGCCGAATTTCGATTTGAAGCCATCATCATTACTGAACCATCGTTTCCATGGAAGCCAATTCCCCCGCCAGATCCGGCGCCAGTGAAAGAAGGAAATTGAGAACCGTGCGCCGTCTCAGGCACGCATTCTGCGGTCCCGGATAAACAATGTGAAGATCCAGCTGCGGAATGGTCCACTCCGGCATCAACCGAACCAGTCGTCCGGACTTCAACTCGCGACTGACGGAGAACTCAGGCATGAGCCCGACTCCCATGCCTTCCACGAGTGCCCGGTGAACGACTTCGCTGTTGTTGGTCGCAAACGAACTGTGCATGGGCAGACAGATCTGCTGATTGCCCTTCCTGAAGGTCCAGTCCGGCTCCTGTGAGCCGTATGTATAGACGATCGGCGAAAGGCCGATCAGATCGTTCGGATGTGTCGGAACCGGATGCGTTTCGAGAAAGCCGGGCGATGCGACCAGAACACGGTCGACATCCGCGAGATGGCGCGTGATCGTCGAGCCCGACTGACACATGCCCACGCGGATCGCGAGATCGATCCCGTCCTTGACGATGTCGCCGAAGCAGTCCGAAACCACGAGTTCGACCGATAGTTCAGGATGCTGCTTCAGAAGCGTGTCCAGATGCGACGTCAGATACAGACCGAAGGCCGTCGGCGTAGCCAGGCGAATGTGCCCGTAAACCCGCGACTGCCGCTGGCTGAGGGCGAGATGCGCGTCTTCCAGCATCGAGTGAATGTTGTGGGCATGTTCGAGAAGCGTGCGACCGTCATCCGTCAATGCGAGGCAGCGCGTCGTCCGACTGAAGAGCCGAACGCCATAATGGTTCTCAAGAAGCAGGATCTGCCGGGAAATCGTCGGCTGACTGACATGCAGTTCACGGGAGACCACTGAAAAGGAGCCCGTTTCCGCAACCCTGATAAAACTGCGTATAGCGCTTAGAAGGTCCATGGAACTTGCTGACAACCCGGTCTTCAAAGGAGACCCCTTCATAGCGCCTGTTAGGGTGTCATGTGGGCACTGCTCAAAAACGTGAACATCATCACACATCGTGTGATCACCCGAATCTCCTGCTTTCTGGCCTTTTTTGCCGCAAATGGAGCGCAGATCAAATAACGTTGAGAGATCATATGAGCCGGACCCGGACTCGCCTAGCGCGTCAAAGACACGGGAACGTGAATATTTGGCGTTCATCTGGCGCGTCCGGGTCACGATTCAATCAGCGCAGATGCTGCACGATGGCGTCGGTCAGGTCTTTCGTGCCTGCCTGGCCACCGAGATCGCGCGTGCGCACGCCCGCGCCGAATGCGCCGTCAATGCCAGCCTGGACACGGTCCGCAAGATCCTTGCGACCGATATGCTGGAGCATGAGACCCGCTGCCATCAGCAGAGCCACGGGATTGGCCACGCCCTTGCCGGCGATGTCGGGAGCCGAGCCATGAACGGCTTCGAAAATCGCGGCCTTCTCGCCGATATTCGCGCCCGGCGCCATGCCCAGGCCGCCGATGAGGCCTGCGATCTGGTCGGACAGGATGTCGCCGAACAGGTTCGTCGTCACGATGACGTCGAACTGATAGGGGTTCATCACAAGCTGCATGGCGCAGGCATCGACGATGCGCTCGTCCATGGCGATGCGGCCTTCATACTGCTTGGCGACTTCGCGTCCTTCCTCGAGGAACAGACCCGTCAGCAGCTTGAGGATATTCGCCTTGTGGACGATCGTGACCTTCTTGCGGTTGTTCTTGACCGCGTATTCGAAGGCGTAGGTGACGATGCGGCGGGCTTCCTTGCGGGAGTTGTAGCCCGTCGAGATCGCGATGCCCTTCGGATCGCCGTCGGCCGGAATGTAGTGCTCCAGAGCCGCGTAATACCCTTCGAGGTTCTCGCGGAAGAGGACGAGGTCGATATCCTCGTAGCGCCCGCCGGGGACCAGGGTGCGAGCCGGACGCAGATTGGCGAACAGTTCGAATTCCTTGCGGAGCGTCACGTTGATCGACTTGAAGCCGCCGCCGACCGGCGTGGTCAGCGGCCCCTTGAGCGCGAGACCCGTCTTGCGGATGCTCTCGATCGTCGCCTTCGGGAGCGGGTCGCCGCTAGCGTCTACCGCGGCCATGCCCGCAAGCTGATGATCCCATTCGAAGGGCGCTTCGACTTCCTTCAGGATGCGGACGACCGCTTCGCTGATTTCGGGGCCGATACCGTCGCCGGGGATCAGTGTTGCCGGAATTTTCTGGGACATCGTTCTTGTCTCCTTCGTTATGCAGTGACGGACACGCGACCGTCAGATGTGAATCGCGCGACCATCGGCGTCGAGAGCGGCTTCCTTCACCGCCTCGCTCAGCGTCGGATGCGCATGACAGGTCCGCGCCACGTCTTCCGCGCTGGCGCCGAATTCGAGCGCCATCGTCAGTTCCGCGATGAGGGTGCCCGCATCGGGGCCGATGATATGGGCGCCGAGCAGCTTGTCGGTTTTCTTGTCCGCGAGGACTTTCACAAAGCCATCCGTGCAGCCCA
The DNA here is from genome assembly GCF_029309905.1 of Brytella acorum. Lineage (GTDB taxonomy): Bacteria > Pseudomonadota > Alphaproteobacteria > Acetobacterales > Acetobacteraceae > Brytella > Brytella acorum. Next base: position 104,520 of record NZ_JARBJP010000001.1, on the reverse strand, counting down.
TCGCCCGCGCGCGACCATTGGCCGTAAACGGGAACTTGCCGACCTTGTACTCCGCGCCCTCGGCCTTGAGGTCTTCCTCGGTCTTGCCCACGCCCGCCACTTCCGGCCAGGTATAGACGACACCGGGAATGGCGCCGTAATTCACGTGACCCGCCTGACCCGCAAGGATCTCGGCCAGGGCCACGCCTTCTTCCTCCGCCTTGTGCGCGAGCATCGGCCCCGCGATCACGTCGCCGATGGCATAGAGGCCCGCGACGTTCGTGGCGTAATGCTCGTCCACCTTCACGCGGCCACGCTCGTCAAGCGCCACGCCGATCTCTTCGAGACCGAGGCTCTTGCTGACGGCCCGACGACCGACGCAGACGAGGACGATGTCGGTCTCGATCACTTCCGTGCCGCTGCCATCCACCTTCTCGATCGTCACATTGACGCCCGATGCGGTTTTCTCGACCTTGGTGACCTTGTGGCTGAGCTTGAACTTGAAGCCCTGCTTGGCGAGGATCTTCTGGAAGGTCTTGGCGACCTCGCCATCCATGCCCGGTGCGATACGATCGAAGAACTCGACGACCGTCACGGCGGCGCCAAGACGCCCCCACACGCTGCCCAGTTCAAGACCGATCACGCCGCCGCCGATGACGAGGAGGCGCTTGGGGATCGCCGGGAGTTCAAGCGCGCCCGTCGAACTGACGATCACCTTTTCATCGATCTCGACACCCGGCAGGGGCGAGCTTTCGCTGCCGCTGGCGACGATGATGTGCTTGGCCTTGTAGCTCTTGCCCGCGACGTCGATCGTATAGGGCGCCGTAACCTTGCCGAAGCCCTTGAGCCAGGTCACGCCGTTCTTCTTGAAGAGGAACTCGATGCCCTTGGTATTGGCGTCGACCACGCCCTGCTTGTTCGCCTGCATCTTGGCCAGATCGACCTTGATGCCCTCGATGATGATGCCTTCACGGGCGAAATCATGCGCCGCACCGTGATAGTCCTCGGTGCTCTGCAACAGGGCCTTGGAGGGGATGCAGCCCACGTTGAGGCATGTGCCGCCCAGCGTCTCGCGCTTTTCGACGCAGGCGACCTTGAAGCCGAGCTGGGCCGCGCGGATAGCGCAGACATAGCCGCCCGGACCGGCGCCAATGACGATCACGTCGAAATCCGTGTCCGACGGAGCATCGGCCGCAACCGGCGCGCTCTTGGGCGCTTCGGCCGCAGGCGGCGCGGTCGATGCCGAAGCTGCCGGAGCAGGAGCGGCGGCCTTGGCCGTCGCGGGCTTCGAGGGCGCGCCCTTGCCTTCCCCGACGGTGGTCAGGACGGTGCCGATCTGGACTTCCTCGCCTTCCGGCACGAGATGCGGACCGAGAACGCCGGCCGACGGCGCGGATACGCCGACATTGACCTTGTCCGTTTCGAGTTCCGCGACCGCCTCGTCGGCGGCGACCGCCTCGCCCGGCTGCTTGAGCCAGCGCGACACGACCGCGGAGGTGACGCTCTCTCCGAGCGCGGGAACCTTGATTTCAACAGCCACTGTGGCTTCCCCTTTCCTATGTGGCTTCAGGCTCGCAGGCCCGAAGCCATCTCGGACATTCAGGTCAGATGTTCAGCAGGAGGCGACGCGGGTCTTCCACGGCGTCCTTGACGCGGACCAGGAAGCTGACGGCTTCCTTCCCGTCGATGATGCGGTGATCGTAGGACAGCGCGATATACATCATCGGCCGGATCACGACCTGACCATCCACGGCGACCGGACGCTGCACGATGTTGTGCATGCCCAGGATCGCCGATTGCGGCGGGTTGATGATCGGCGTGGACATCAGGGAGCCGTAGATGCCGCCATTGGTGATGCTGAACGTGCCGCCCGACAGGTCATCGAGCTTGAGAGCACCGTCGCGCGCCTTGCGGCCCAGTCCGCTGATGGACTTCTCGATTTCGGCGTAGCCCATATCCTGAATGTCGCGCACCACCGGCACGACCAGACCGTTCGGACCGCCGACCGCAATGCCCATGTTCACGAACGGACGATAGATGATGTCCTGTCCGTCGATCTCGGCATTGACAGCCGGGAATTCCTGAAGGGCGGAGACGCAGGCCCGGGCGAAGATCGACATGAAGCCGAGCTTTACGCCATGCTTCTTCTCGAACGCGTCCTTGTATTCCGAACGCATCTTCATCGCGGCCGACATGTCGACTTCGTTGAAGGTCGTCAGGATCGCGGCCGTATTCTGCGCTTCCTTCAGGCGGTTCGCGATTGTTGAACGCAGACGCGTCATGCGCACACGCTCTTCACGCGGATCGTCCTTGCGCGGCGACTTCGGCGCGGCCTTGGCGACCGACGGCTTCGGTCCGGTCTCGATGAACGAAAGGACGTCGCCCTTGGTGATGCGACCATCCTTCCCAGAACCCGAGCCGACATCTTCCGCCTGGATGCCGTTTTCCTTCAGCATTTTGGATGCCGAGGGGAACGGAGCCACTCCGGCTGAGGGCGCGGACTTCGTTGCCGGAGCCGGAGCGGCGGCAGCGACAGGCGCCGGAGCGGGCGCTGCGGGCTTCGATGCGGGTTTGGACGCTCCGGCCTTGCCGGGCTCAACCGTCGCCAGAACCGCGCCAACCGCGACTTCGGTTCCCTCGGCGACCTTATGGTCTTCCAGAACTCCGTCAGTCGGTGCACCGACTTCAACGGAAACCTTGTCGGTTTCGAGTTCGACAACCGGTTCATCGGCCTTCACGGCGTCACCCACCTGCTTGAGCCAGCGTGCAACAGTCGCCGTAACGACACTTTCGCCCAGCGTGGGCACCTTGATCTCGACGGACATTTAACTCCCTCGCCTTATTCTCGGTCTGACGTGTTCTTGCTTTTTCGCGAACGATTTATCAGTTGACTGTCAGAGCCGCCTGCACCAGCGCGGACTGCTGGGCAGCGTGATCCTTGGCACTGCCCGTCGCCGGGCTGGCCGCCGCCGGACGCCCGGCATAGGCCGGCCATTCAGACGCGCGACCCGACTGACGGAGCACCTTTTCGAGGCGGCGGTCAACGAACTGCCAGCCGCCCATATTCTCCGGCTCTTCCTGACACCACACGAGCTGCGCGTTCGGGTAGCGCTTGAGCACCGCCGCGATCGCCTGGTCCGGGAACGGATAGAGCTGTTCGAGGCGCACGATCGCCACATCCTCGATCTTCTTCTCGCGGCGCGCGGTCAGCAGGTCGTAATAAACCTTGCCCGAGCACATCACGACACGTTTCACCCCGGCGGCCTCGATCGGATCGATCTCGTCGATCACGGGCCTGAACGTGGTTCCCGGCCCCATCTCGTCGAGCGTGCTGACGGCCAGCTTGGCGCGCAGCAGGGATTTTGGAGACATGTTGATCAGCGGCTTGCGGAAGTCCCGCACGAGCTGACGGCGCAGGGCGTGGAAATAGTTGGCCGGGGTCGTCAGGTTGCAGATGATCATGTTGTCTTCGGCGCACATCTGGAGGTAACGCTCCAGACGGGCCGAGGAGTGCTCTGGCCCCTGCCCTTCGTAGCCGTGCGGCAGCAACATCACGAGCCCGGTCGTCCGAAGCCACTTCGTCTCGCCCGAAGCGATGAACTGATCGACGATGACCTGAGCGCCATTGGCGAAGTCGCCGAACTGCGCTTCCCACAGCACCAGGGATTTCGGATCGGCCATCGTGTAGCCGTATTCGTAACCCAGCACCGCGAATTCGGAGAGGAGCGAGTTGTAGATCTCGATCTTCGCCTGGCCGTCCGCGATGTGATTGAGCGGCGTGTAGGGCTGCTGCGTGGTCTGATCCAGCAGGACGGCATGACGATGACTGAACGTGCCGCGCTGGACGTCCTCGCCCGAGAGACGGACGTGATGTCCGCCTTCCATCAACGTGCCGAAGGCCAGGGCCTCGCCCATCGCCCAGTCGAAGCCTTCGCCCGTGTCCAGCATGGCCTTCTTGGCCTCGAGCTGGCGTGCGATTTTCGGATTGAGGTCGAAATCGGCCGGGACCGTATGAAGGGCCGCGCCGACTTTCCGCAGCAGCGCCAGATCCACGCCGGTGACGACTTCCTTGGCGAGATCCTCGGACGTCATTGCGCGAAGCCCGGACCAGCTACGCTCGAACCAGTCCGCCTTGTTGGGCTTGTAGGTTTTCGCGACGTCGAAAGCCTTGTCGAGCGAGGCGTGAAAAGCGTCCCATTCCGCGGCCGAATCTTCGGCGCTCACCACGTTTTGCGCCGCCAGTTTCGCGGCATAGAGCGTCCGGCAGGATTCATGGGCGCGAATGGCCTTGTACATCACCGGCTGGGTGAATGCGGGCTCATCGGACTCGTTGTGACCGAAGCGACGATAGCAGACGATATCGAGCACGACATCGCTGCCAAAGGTCTGGCGATAATCCGAAGCCAGTCGTGCGAAGAAGACGACCGCTTCGGGGTCGTCACCATCGACGTGGAAAATCGGCGCCTGGACCGACTTGGCGACGTCCGTTCCGTAGATGCCGGAATGGCCGTTGACCGGATTCGTCGTGAAACCGATCTGGTTGTTGACGATGACGTGAACGGTGCCGCCCGTGCGATAGCCTTCGAGCTGACTCATCGACAGGGTTTCGTAAACGACGCCCTGACCCGCGAAGGCCGCGTCGCCATGCAGCATAATGCCGAGAACCGAGTGACGGCCCTCGACATCTCCCGTGAGATCCTGACGGGCGCGCACCTTGCCCGCGATCACCGGATCGACGGCTTCTAGATGAGAGGGGTTGGGCTGGAGCGAGATGTGAACCGCATGCCCGGCCAGCTCGACATCCGTCGATGTGCCGAGATGGTATTTCACGTCGCCCGAACCCTGAACATTGTCAGGCTTGAAGCTGACGCCACCGAATTCGCTGAAGATGTTGACGAACGGCTTGCGCACGATATTGGCCAGCGTGTTGAGACGCCCGCGATGCGGCATGCCGATCGCCACCTCGTTCACGCCGCGCCGCGCCGCTTCCCCGATGATCGCATGAAGCGCGGGGATGGCGACCTCGCCGCCCTCGAGACCGAAGCGCTTCATGCCGACATAGCGCTTCTGGCAGAAGGACTCGAAGCCCTCGGCTTCCGTCAGATATTTGAGGATGGTCTTTTTTTCGTCGGCCCCGGCCCAGCTGTCACAATCGGCCGTTTCCACGCGCTCGCGTATCCAAGTGCGCCGTGCGGTATCGACGATATGCGTGAACTCGATCCCCGCGGGGCCGCAATAGACCTTGCGCAGGGCGGTGACGATCTCCGACACCGTCGCGGTCTCGCGACCGAGCAGATCGGCCAGCAGCTTGCCGATATAGATGGGTCGGCTGAGATCTGCGGGGGTGAAGCCGTATGTCGCGGGATCAAGTTCCGGACGGGCGGGACGGTTCTGGAGACCGAGCGGGTCGAGTTTCGCTTCAAGATGCCCATGCGTGCGAAAAGCGCGAATCAGCAGGATGGCGCGCAGTGTATCTTCGGCCGCGGCCGTGGCGTCGCCCCCGATCGCGGCCTTCGCCGGCTTGACGGTATCTTTTTCGAGCGGCTTGACGCCAAGCTCGATCCCCGAGCCATCCTTCGCCCATTCGGCTCCGGCCGTGTCGGCCAGAATGGCGCGCTCCTCGTCGCCGAGAACCTCGAACAGGCTGGCGAAACTGGGGTCGACACTCCTGGGGTCCAGTGACCAGCGCTTATAACAATCCGCCAGAAAGGCGGCGTTACCGCCGCTCAGGGCTGTGGCAAGCACATCAACGCCCATCGATCCTCTCCTCTTCCCGCATGCAGCGCCTCTCGAACCCGATCGGCGGACCGGTCGCGGGCGCTATATATCGTCTGCATTGCTTCTGGGGCACACTCTTGCTCCGGCCATCGCGAAAGCACAGCCACATTTCGAGTATAAATCTTATTCAGGACCGGAGGGGGACAAACGCGAGAGCTTCACCCAAGATGTCGAACACAGGCTCGTCTGCTCGTAAGAGGAGTCACGTCCAGCAGCTGACGCAGAGATTGGAGATCAGCACGCCATGGGTACCAACAACACAGAGGGCGACGTTTTCACCCTCTCCACGCCTTCCGGCAAAGAACTGTCTTTTCCGCACGTCAAAGCCTCGGTGGGGCCGGGCGGGATCGACATCCGCAAACTTTATGCGGAAACGGAGCTGGTTGCCTACGATCCGGGCTTCGGTGACACGGGATCCTGTGAAAGCAAGATCACCTTCATCGACGGTGACAAAGGCATCCTTCTCTATCGGGGTTACCCGATCGAACAGCTTTCCGAAAATGCGACATTTCCGGAAGTGTCCTACCTTCTTCTGAACGGCGAGCTTCCCAATGCGGAACAGCTTGAGACGTTCAACGGTGACCTCAGGAAGCACACGATGCTTCATGAACAGATCCGTAACTTCTTCAACGGCTTCCGCCGTGACGCCCATCCGATGGCGATGCTCTGTGGCACGGTGGGAGCGCTTTCCGCTTTCTATCATGACGGCCTGGACATCACGAAGCCGGAAGATCGGGAGCTTTCCGCGATCCGTCTGATCGCGAAAATTCCGACGATCGCCGCCTGGGCGCACAGCTACTCGCAAGGATCGCCGTTCGTCTATCCGCGTAACGATCTCGGCTTCGCGGAGAATTTCCTCTACATGCTGTTCGCGCTGCCGTCGGATCCGACCTACAAGGTCAATCCGATCCTCGCCCGCGCGATGGACCGCATTCTCACGCTCCACGCCGATCACGAGCAGAACGCCTCGACCTCGACGGTGCGTCTCGCGGGTTCGACGGGCGCGAATCCGTTCGCCTGCATCGCCTCGGGCATCGCGGCCCTCTGGGGACCCGCCCATGGCGGCGCCAACGAGGCCGTTCTGAAGATGCTCGCCCAGATCGGCGACGTGAAGAACATTCCCGCCTTCATCCAGAAGGTGAAGAACAAGGAAGACGGTGTGAAGCTCATGGGCTTCGGACACCGCGTCTACAAGAATTTCGACCCACGCGCCAAGATCATGCAGCAGACCTGCAAGGAAGTGCTGGGCGAACTCGGAATCAAGGATGAGCCGCTGCTCGAACTGGCTGTCGAGCTGGAGCGGATCGCCCTTGAGGATGACTATTTCGTGTCGCGCAAGCTCTACCCGAATGTCGATTTCTATTCGGGCATCATTCTCAAGGCGATGGGCATTCCGACCAGCATGTTCACCGTCCTTTTCGCTGTCGCCCGCACGGTTGGCTGGGTATCGCAGTGGAAAGAGATGATCGAGCAGCCGGGCCAGCGCATCAGCCGCCCACGGCAAATTTACACCGGCGCACCGAAACGCGATTTCGTGCCCGTCGGCAAGCGCGGCTAAGCAGAATAGCATTCAGGAAGACCAAAAGGGGGTATTCATGAAATCGGTTGGACATGACAAACTGAAGACCGGTAAGGTCCTCGAGGTGGACGGCAAGCCGTACCATTATTTCTCGCTGCCTGAAGCCGGCAAGCACCTGGGCGATATCTCCCGGCTGCCCGTCAGTCTGAAGGTTCTGCTCGAAAACGTGCTGCGTTTCGAAGACGGCTCCAGCTACACCACCGTCGACGCCCAGGCCGTCGCGGACTGGGTGAAGGCCGGACATTCCTCCAAGGAAGTTCCCTTCAAGCCCTCGCGCATCCTCATGCAGGACTTCACGGGCGTTCCCGCGGTCGTCGATCTCGCCGCCATGCGCGACGGTATCGTCAACCTCAAGGGCGACCCGGAAAAGGTGAATCCGCTGGTTCCCGTCGATCTCGTCATCGACCACTCGGTCATGGTGGACGTCGCCGGTCGTGCGGATGCCCTGGAGAAGAACGTCGAGATCGAGTTCGAGCGCAACGGCGAGCGCTACGCGTTCCTGCGCTGGGGCCAGAGCGCGTTCGAGAACTTCCGCGTGGTTCCGCCGGGTGCCGGCATCTGCCATCAGGTGAACCTCGAATATCTCGCCCAGGCCGTGTGGACCGCCACGGTCAATGGCAAGGAATACGCCTATCCCGACACGCTGTTCGGCACGGACAGCCACACGACCATGGTCAACGGCCTGGGCGTTCTGGGCTGGGGCGTGGGCGGCATCGAGGCCGAGGCCGCCATGCTCGGCCAGCCGATCGCGATGCTCATCCCCGATGTCATCGGCGTGCGTCTCGAAGGCAAGCTGCCGGAAGGCGCGACCGCGACCGATCTCGTGCTGACCATCACGCAGATCCTGCGCGCTGAAGGCGTCGTCGGGAAGTTCGTCGAGTTCTTCGGGCCCGCCCTCGACCACCTGCCGGTGGCCGACCGTTCGACGATCGCCAACATGGCGCCCGAATACGGCGCGACCTGCGGCTTCTTCCCCGTCGACAAGCTGACGCTCGAATATCTGCACCAGACGGGACGCGACGAACATCGCATCAAGCTGGTCGAAGCCTATCTGCGCGCTCAGGGCATGTTCCGCGAGTCGCATACGGCCGAGCCGATCTTCACGAAGACCCTCTCCCTCGACCTCTCCACGATCGTCCCGTCTCTCGCCGGTCCGAAGCGTCCGCAGGATCGCGTCGATCTGACCGCGGCGGCTCCCGAATTCGAGAAGGTTCTGACCGGTGGCCTCGGCGTGAAGCCGGAAGACGTGCACAAGACCGGCAAGGTCGCGGGCACCGACTACGCCCTGACCCACGGCGACGTGGTGATCGCGGCCATCACGTCCTGCACCAACACGTCGAACCCGGCCGTTCTGGTCGCGGCTGGCCTCGTGGCCCGCAAGGCCCGTGCGCTCGGCCTCAAGCCGAAGCCCTGGGTGAAGACCTCGCTGGCCCCCGGCTCGCAGGTCGTCACGGACTATCTCGACCGCGCCAAGCTGTCGGAAGACCTCGACGCGCTGGGCTTCGAGACGGTGGGCTACGGTTGCACGACCTGTATCGGCAACTCCGGTCCGCTGCCCGATCACATCGTCGACGCCATCGAGAACAACAATCTCGTCGCGACGTCGGTCCTGTCGGGCAACCGTAACTTCGAAGGCCGCATCTCGCCGAACGTGCGCGCGAACTATCTCGCGAGCCCGCCGCTGGTGGTCGCCTATTCGATCCTCGGCACGATGCGCAAGGACATCACCAAGGAGCCGCTGGGTAAGGGCAAGGACGGCAAGGACGTCTTCCTGCGCGACATCTGGCCGACCAACAAGGAAGTCGCGGACCTCGTCGGTTCCTCGCTGACCCGCGAGAGCTTCGTCGAGCGTTACAGCCACATCACCGAGGGAACCCGCCAGTGGCAGGAACTCGACGTGGCGACCGGCACACGCCGCTTCGACTGGTCCGACAAGTCCACCTACATCCATCAGCCCCCCTATTTCGAAGGGCTGAAGATGGAACTGGAGCCCACGAAGGACATCGAGAACGCCCGCATCCTGGCGCTTCTCGGGGACAACATCACGACCGACCACATCTCTCCGGCCGGCGCCATCAAGCCGTCCTCACCGGGGGGACGCTTCCTTGAGGAGCATGGCGTCGCGCCGAAGGACTTCAACTCCTACGGTTCGCGTCGTGGCAACGATCTCGTGATGGTGCGCGGCACGTTCGCCAACATCCGCATCCGCAACGAGATGGTTCCGGGCACGGAAGGCGGCTTCTCCAAGCACCTGCCGAACGGCGAAGTCGCGGCGATCTATGACGTGGCCGAGCAGTATCAGTCCGAAGGCACGCCCCTGGTCGTGATCGGCGGCAAGGAATACGGCATGGGTTCGTCGCGCGACTGGGCGGCGAAGGGCACGAAGCTTCTGGGCATCAAGGTGGTCATCGCCGAGAGCTTCGAGCGTATTCACCGCTCGAACCTGGTCGGGATGGGCGTCCTGCCGCTGACCTTCCCCGAAGGCGTGAACCGCAAGACCCTCAAGCTGGACGGAACCGAGATCATCTCGATTTCCGGCCTGACCGACATCTCGCCGCGCATGGACGTGACGATGTCGATCAAGCGCGCCGACGGCTCCGTCGAGACCGTGAAGATGCTCTGCCGCATCGATACGATCGACGAAGTCGCCTATTACAAGAATGGCGGCATCCTGCCCTACGTCCTGCGTGGGATGACGGCGGCCTGAGGAGGCGCACACATCATGGAAAAGCGTATTCGCAACGCCGCGCTCGCCAGAAAAGTGGTGAGCGCCCATGAGGCCGCAAGCTACATCTCCGACGGCATGACCGTCGGGATGAGCGGCTTCACAGGATCGGGCTATCCCAAGGCCGTGCCGATCGCTCTCGCCGAGCAGATCGCGGCGGCGCACGCCAAGGGCGACCCGTTCAAGATCCGTGTCCTGACGGGCGCGTCGACCGGCCCCGAGCTGGACGGCGAACTCGCCAAGGTCAACGGCATGAGCTATCGCACGCCGTTCAATACGGACCCGACCTGCCGCAACCATATCAACAGCGGTGAAACCGATTTTATCGACATCGGGCTGGGACAGGTCGCACAATACGCCGAACAGGGCGTTCTGGGCGACATGGACGTCGCCGTCATCGAAGTGTCGGCCATCAACGAGGACGGCACGCTCGTTCCTTCGTCGTCGGTCGGCAACAACAAGACGTGGCTGGAGCAGGCCAAGAAGGTCATCATCGAGGTCAGCCACTGGCAGAGCATCGACCTCGACGGCATCCATGACATTTATTACGACTACGGTTCACCGCCCTCGCGCGGGCCGATCCCGCTGTCCAAAGCGGGAGACATCATCGGCAGGCCGTACCTCGAATGCGATCCCTCCAAGATCGTGGCCGTGGTCGAATCCGATCATCCGGACCGGAACGCACCGTTCAAGGCACCCGATGAAGGCGCGAAGCACATCGCAGGCTACGTGCTCGACTTCCTTCAGCATGAAGTGAAAAAAGGCCGTCTGCCGCCTTCGCTCCTGCCCCTTCAGTCCGGTGTCGGCAACGTCGCCAACGCCGTTCTGGCCGGGATGCTGGATGCGCCGTTCGAGGGCATGACGGCGTTCACCGAAGTCATTCAGGACGGCATGCTCGACCTGCTCGACAACGGAAAGCTCTCGGTCGCCTCGGCCACGGCGTTTTCGCTCAGCCCCGAAGCCGCCGAGCGCATCAACGACAACATGGCGCGCTACCGTGGCCGCCTGATCCTGCGTCCGCAGGAAATCAGCAACCATGTCGGTCTGATCCGTCGCCTGGGTTGCATCGCGATGAACAGTCTCATCGAATGCGACATTTTCGGCGCGGTGAACTCCACGCATGTCATGGGCTCGCGCATGATGAACGGGATTGGCGGATCGGGCGATTTCGCGCGCAATGCCTATATCTCGATCTTCGTGACCCCCTCGACAGCCAAGGACGGGAAGATTTCGTCGATCGTGCCCCATGCGTCGCATGTCGATCACATGGCGCAGGACAACGATATTCTCGTGACCGAGCAGGGCCTCGCGGATCTGCGCGGGCTCTCGCCGCGCCAGCGTGCGAAAAGCATCATCGCCAACTGCGTGCATCCTGACTACAAGCCCCTGCTCGAAGATTATTACGAACGGGCGCTGAAATCGTCCTATGGGCTCCAGTCGCCCATGATTCTGAACGAAGCGCTGTCGTTCCATCAGCGTTTCGTCGAAACCGGCAGCATGCTACCGGGCTGAGACTGAAGGCGGCCTGGCGGAATCCAGGTCGCCTTTTTCGTATCTGACCAACGCGACGGCTCCGGGTGGACGTGTGACGAACAAGACCGCACAGTCATCCCGAACCGTTGTCCTTATTTAGCGGAATCCCAGCCATGTCCTCCACTGCGCAAGACCGTCCCGATGTCGTCCTGATCGGCGCCGGCGTCATGAGCGCGACGTTCGCAGCGCTGCTGCGGTCGCTCGATCCTTCCCTGTCGATCGTCGCGTTCGAGACTCTCGACGCCTGCGGACTGGAAAGCTCGCAGGCGTGGAACAATGCGGGCACTGGACATGCCGGAAACTGCGAACTCAACTACACCACCCAGAAGCCGGACGGCACCGTCGATATCTCCAAGGCGCTCGACGTCAATGCCCAGTTCGACCTCTCTCGCAATCTGTGGACCTATCTCGTGCGCCAGGGCTGGATCGAAGATCCGGCCTCCTTCATTCGCCTCTGCCCCCATATGAGCCTCGTCTGGGGTGCGAAAGATGTCGCCTTCCTCAAGGCCCGTCATGCGGCGATGTCCTCCCACCCCGCTTTCGCGGGTATGGAATACTCCGAAGACCCGGCCACCATCGCTCGATGGGCGCCCCTGACCATGCAGGGCCGCAATCCGGACCAGCAGGTCGCGGCAACGCACTATGCCGGTGGTACGGATGTGGATTTCGGGGCGCTCACGCGGGCACTTTTCGGCCATATGGAAACGACCGGACAGGTCACGACCTTCTACAATCACAAGGTCACCGGCATTCATCGCGAGGCCGACCAGCGCTGGCGGATCGCGGCGCGCGGCCAGAATGGTACCGCGCCGGTTTCCGTCTCGGCGCGCTTCGTGTTCATCGGTGCGGGCGGGGCGGCGCTCGAGATGTTGCAGGCCGCGAATATTCCCGAAGCCCAGGCCTATGCGGGCTTTCCCGTCAGCGGCCAGTGGCTGCGATGCGACGACCCTGCCGTCGTCAGCCAGCACCGGGCCAAGGTGTACGGCAAGGCCGCCGTCGGCTCACCGCCCATGTCGGTCCCTCACCTCGATACGCGTATCATCGGTGGCAACTCCCATCTCCTGTTCGGCCCCTATGCCGGTTTCAGCACGAAATTTCTCAAGACCGGTTCATGGACGGATTTCTACCGCTCCCTGACTCTCAAGAATCTCATGCCCACGCTCCAGGTCGCGGAAGACAATTTTTCTCTGGTCAAATATCTGGTGCAGCAGGTTACGCAGAGCAGCGGCAAGCGCTTTTCCTCGCTGCTGGATTTCTATCCCAAGGCTCATCAGGATGGGTGGAAACTCTCGGTCGCCGGACAGCGCGTGCAGATCATCAAACCGAACGAGCAACATCGCGGCACGCTGAAATTCGGCACCGAGCTCGTGAAAAGCGCCGACAAATCCCTAGTGGCGCTCCTGGGAGCCTCACCGGGCGCTTCGGTTGCGGCCGCCGTAGCCCTTCAGGTCATCGAAACCTGTTTCGCCGACCGCATGAGCGATCCGGCCTGGCAGGCGCGCCTGCATGAGATCTTCCCGATCTACGGCGTCGATCTGAAGTCGGACGCGGAAGCCCTGATCGCCAACCGCAAGGAAACGGGCGCGGTCCTCAAAATCTGAAGGCATCCCTGTCGATGCAGGGCGTATCCTCCAATCAGCGGATAGTATCTCCGTTTGAAATATCCGCTTAAGGGAAAGCAGTCCAACCGCTTTGGAGCGCCCAGTCGACATGAGCGGCCATTTTTAAGTAGGCCCTGATGATCGAGAGATTATACCATATTTCTAATTATTGGGCCGTCGAACTGCGTTAGAGTCAACGTGCCTAGGAAATAGTCATGCTCAAAGACTCTGGTAATGGCGAGACAAAGCTGCAAGCGATGTCCTACGTTTTTCTGTGTATTTTGCAAAGGCTTGATGAGGCACAGCCCGGTCTCATAGCGGACGTCCTGGGGGGCGTAAGAGCGGATCGGGAGGCTTCACTTGCACAATCTCCCGCCGCCCTGCCAATTTTCGACGAAGCTATAAAGTTTCTGGAGCGCGCCAATCAGCAGAATGGGACTTAGCACCCTTGCTATATCGCATGATCGAGCATCAGCATTAGCCAGGCTCTCTCTGCCGGGCCGACCGCATACTTCTGGCTCTCGTCGCCTACGGTGGCCTGAGGTGGATAAGGTCCGCTTTCGGAACTTACAAAAGCAAGGTTGAATAGCCGGGTTGTAAGCGAAACCCGAATCCCACACTGAGACACGACCCGTCAGCGATGCGTCTTGACAAACAGGTCGCCGCGCCCAATCGTTACGATATGATACTTTTCCACGGCGCGCACCCATGACTGCTCTTTCCGTCAGCCATATCTCCAAAAGCTTTGGAAGCAAGCTGGCTGTTGACGATCTGAGTTTCTCCGTCGCGGAAGGGGAAACGTTCGGTTTCCTCGGCGGCAACGGCGCGGGCAAGACAACCTCGCTGCGCATGATGCTGGACATCATCCCTCCCGATCGCGGCGAGATCCGCGTTCTCGGCCGACCGGCGGCGCGCGAAAACGCCACGCAGATCGGCTTCCTGCCGGAAGAGCGCGGTCTTTACCGCAACATGACGGCGCTCGACACGCTGATCTATTTCGGTCGTCTCAAGGGACTTTCGGGCACGGATGCACGATCGCGCGGCCTGGCACTTCTCGAACGTTTCGGCCTGTCGGGCGAAGCCAGGAAAAACATCGCAAGCTTCTCGAAGGGAATGGCCCAGAAGGTGCAGATCGCAACGGCGCTGATCAACCGTCCACGCCTGCTGATGCTCGATGAGCCCTTCTCCGGTCTGGACCCCATCAACCAGGCGCTTCTGGAAGACGAAATCCTCCGCGCCTCGCGTGAGGGCGCGGCGGTCCTGTTCTCGACCCATATCATGCAACATGCCGAACGTCTCTGCGATCGTCTGCTGATTCTCGTGAAAGGTCGCAAACGGTTTGAAGGCACGCTGTCCGAGGCGCTGGCAGGCGTGTCGGGAAACGTCACGCTGTCCTGCCGCGCCGACCCGACGGCGCTCGCGGACGTGGCGGAAGCCCATATAGCGGTTTCCGAACATGCGTCCGACCCGGAATGGAAGCCCTGGTCCGTCGCCCTGAAGCCCGGCCGCACAGCTGCGGATCTTCTGGAGACGTGCACGCGGGAAGGTTTTGCCCTGCGGAGCTTCGAACTGCCGCGTCCGACGCTCCATGACGCGTTTATTGCCATTGCGGGCACAACCTCTGCCTCCGGTCCGGAGTATCCGGCATGAAAATTCCCCGCCTGAACTGGCGTCATGTGCTGCTGGTGGCATCCCGCGACTTCCGTCAGACCCTGCGCACCCGAAGCTTCTGGCTCACTGTCTTTCTCATGCCCATGCTGCCGGTCGTCGGTGGTCTCGCGGGGAGCCGACTGGCCGGAGACAGCGAACGCGAGAAAATCGTCGTCATCGATCCTGACGGCCATATGGAGCCCCGTCTTGCCGCCGCGTTGCATCGCGTGGCGCCGGACATCGACGTCACACCCGCGCCCGAGGCGCTGACGAAGCTCCAGACGGAAGCTCTCGACGACGCCTTCAGATCCTACATCGCACCTCCCAGAGAGGACCCGCATCCACCCAAAGGCTACGTGATTGCCGTTCCTCGAAACTTTCCCAATGACGTTCATGTACGGATCTGGGTGAGCCACAATCCCGGCCATACCATCATCACGACCATCAACGACGTGATGTCGACGGGCATGCGGGACGCGGCCATGACCCAGGCCGGTCTTTCACCAGCGGAAGCGGCCCGCATCAACGCGCTGGAACCGACCCTCTCGACGCGTATGCCGAAACACGGCCTGTCGGATGCGACGCTCGCGAAAATCGCGCCGACGGCTCTCGCCTATATCCTCATGCTGGCGGTCATCATGAGCGCGCAATGGTTGCTTCAGGCGATGGTGGAGGAGCGCTCCGGCAAGCTTCTGGAAGCTCTACTGGCCTGCATCACCCCTGACGAACTGCTTTGCGGCAAGCTGATTGCGACGCTGGAAGCCCTCGTCGTGCTGTTTGCCGCCTGGATTGGCGCGGGACTGCTGGCCGCCGCCATTTTATGCCCCCATCTCGGGCTGTCCTTCACCCAGATCGTGGCCCCGCTCACCTCGCTGCGCATGCTGATCGGCGCGCCCTTTTTCCTGCTGACCGGATCGGCCGCCCTTGCATTGATATGCCTCGCCATCGGGGCGCAATGCGAAACGCTGCGAGAAGCGCAGGGCATGATGATGCCCGTCATTTTCGTGCTCATGTTGCCCGTTCAGATGCTTCTCCAGATGCAGGTCGCGGGCACGGCGACCCAGGCGGTCGCTTTCGCACGGTGGGTGCCGATCTGGACGCCCTTCCTCGACCTTCCCGCGCTCAGCACCCAGGCCGATTGGAGCATTTTCGCTCAGGGCGGACTGCTTCTCGGCTTCTGCATCCTGGAGGCCGTCGTGCTGACACGCGTCTTCCGACACGCTCTGCTGCGGAATGACACGGGATCAAAATGGGGATCACTTGTAGCGGCGTTGCTGGGTCAGAAAGATCGCGCTTTGTAAAGGGGACGCGAGAACCTGACCGTTGCGGCATTGTCGTCTGGTGCGACGTGAGAGAAACACCACGCGTGAGAGACAAGTACGACAGTTTCAACTGCGGGGACGTTTTGACGGCATTTGTGATGATCCGCCTGACCTACCTGGTCCGCGACGGCTTTGAGGCAGGATGAAGAGGAAACGTCGGGCGGCGGGGGATGCGCGGATGGAGCTTTGTTGAAAATGGGTCGCAATTCCGTCATTCGAATTGAAGGACCAAGGAACTGACGCGGAAGAATGGCCTCCTGGAGCGAAAAATTCGGACTTTTGTTTCAGAAGCATAGAAACAAACTGGAAGCTTCCGTCACCAGACGATCCGTGCCGGGAGCCTCCGCCGCCGATCTGGCGATGGACGCCTTCACCCGTATCTACGTCGCAGGACCTAGCGCAACATCCGACGATCAGTGCGGATGCTCTATGTCGTCGCGCGTAATGCGGCTTACGATGCCCACCGTCACAATCAGGTCGTCGTGGCGTCCGCCGACACAATGGCGAGTCTTTACGGGGGCGCTGATCAGTGTGATCCCGAGAGATACGCGTCCGCGCGCGAAACGCTCGGGGTCGTCGATCAGGCTCTTTCGACTCTGAGTCCGCGATGCCGGGAAATATTCACCCTGCGTCGTGTTCACGGTCTGTCTTCCACCGTTATCGGCAACCGGTTCGGTATTTCACAAAGCGCTGTGGAAAAAATGTGGCCAGAGCGCTCCGCGCCTGTCAGAACGCAGTTGAGAACAAGTCATAACTGAAGAATTACCGTCGGTCGTTTTATGCAATCATGCACTTGCAATGGACGCGAACGGCCGGCGAGGCGTCATATATGACATCGTCTCGACAGCCCACTGAACGTCAGAAGGACGACGCCGCTCTCTGGGTCGCGAAACTGTCAGATCCGCATGTCACTATTGTGGAGCGGCAGGCCTTCCAAGCATGGCTTGACGAGATCCCCGTCATCATGGCGAAGCATTTTTTACTGTGCGGCATGATGAACGCAATCCGTTTTCCGTAATCGCTCACGGCTTCGATATTCAGGACGTCGGGACCGAATTCGATGTTTTGCAACGGAGTGACGGGATCCGTGTGTTTGTAAGCCAGGGCGCTGTGGATGTCAGTCGACATGGCGAGGCTGTCACGCCGACGCTACATGTCGGCGACGAGGTGATTCTTTCTGACGATAAGTCACGGACACTGGGGACAGATGTGCCGGATATCGCACTTGCCTGGACATCGGGGCGCCTCGTTGTGGAAAATACGTCTCTGGCCGCCTTTTCGGACCAACTGCAACGTTATAGCCGACGGAAAATCGTGGTTGCCCGTATGCTTCGTCCGCGTCCGATATCCGGGACGTTTCCGCTCACAGATCCGGACGGCGCTCTGACCACCGCGGCCGCTTCCATTGGCGCGCATGTCATTTTCCTCGGCCCCTGGCTTGCCATCGTGCATTGACGGTCCCGATAGGGTCAGGTTGATAAAATTAACCAAAACAATCCCATAGAGCATTTTCGGTTTAAAAAAGGCTCGCCTTCAAAAAGGGTTTGATAATTCTTCGCATTCGCAGATGCGGAAAAACCTCTCTCGCCCGTTTTGGAAAGTAGGAGAGGGCATGCCGCCCCCTGATTACGGGAACAAGCGAGAGAGCTTAGATGCGCCGTCAAAAAGGGTTTTTCTGTCGCAAGAACGCGCTGAGCAGCATCACGGCGTTGGCTTGTCTGGCGGGTCTTGAAGTTGTCTGTTCGCATCGAGCCAGCGGCGCATCGGTCACGCAGTCCTACCGCTTTAACGTTCCTGCCAGTTCTTTGGCCGTCGCGATCGCGCGGATCGGAAGCGCGAGCGGAGCAAAGATCGCATACTCATTTTCCTTGCCGCCGAATATTGTCAGCCGTCCAGTCACTGGATCGCTGACAACGGAAGCCGCGCTTCAGCAGGCTCTCGCGGGATCTGGCGTCGGGTTTGTTGCAGGTCCCGACGGTTCCTTTCTGCTGACCGCGCCCTCTCATTCCGCCATCGTCCTTGGCCCTATTCGCGTGCGGGGTAATCTGCCTCTGTCGCCTGGCGGCAATCTCCGCAGCCCCAGCGGCGATTCCGTGGCTCGTCGCCTGAATCCCCCAACGACCATCGGCTCCAAGGACCCCGTGAGTCTCCGAGAAATTCCGCAGTCGGTAACTGTCATCACGCAGGATGAAATCCAGACCCGCAATATGCTGACCGTCGATGACGTGATACAGGCCACGCCCGGTATGACGATCGCCGTAGTCAATCCAAATGATACTATGTATTCCGCGAGAGGTTTCCCCCTGACAGCCATTCAATTGGATGGTGTGCCGACGGTCATTCCCGCAGCAGGTCAGAGACGAAGCCCTGCCCTCCTCCCGCCCCTCCCTCTCATGTCACGTCTCGTCGCGGGCATTCCAGAAAGCCTGCCTTACGCCGGGAAGACGCTCCACCTTCTCCACGGCTTCATCCAGCTCCTTGACATTGACTGCGGTGGGGAAGAGCGTCAGTTCGATCTCCATCTCATCCGAACCCAGCGGATGGCTGTCCACCTGGCGAACCGGGAAGCCGGTATCGTCGAGGATGCCGAGAATATCCTCCCGAATGTCCGCGTTCAGATTACGCGCGCAGATCACGTACACCACATATAGAGCTTCGCTGCTTTCTTCGCTGAACGGGCGGCGATTGATCTGATTGACCAGTGGACGCAGAAGGGTATTGCTGGCGACGACGAAGAGGGCGCCGAGCACGGCCTCACCCAGTAAGCCAGCCCCCGAGCAAGCGCCGACCGCCCCAGATCCCCACAACGTCGCCGCCGTGTTAAGGCCGGAAACACTGGCCCCTTCCTTCATGATCGCACCCGCGCCAAGGAAGCCGATCCCTGAGACGACATAGGCGACGACGGCGATCGGCGTTTGCGAACCATGGTCGATTTCAAACAGGCGCGCGCCCAGCGACACGAAAATGGCCGCGCCGACGGAAACCAGCGTATTTGTCCGCAACCCGGCGGTGCGTTGGCGCAACTGCCGCTCGACACCGATCAGAGCGCCGAGGATAAAGGCTGTCAAAAGCTCGACAAACGTCGTTGCGAGCGACGCCAGACTGCTGAAATGAAGATCAAGGATCAAATCGGGACTCCTGAACAGATCGGCCCCGTCCATTTGGACACTAACCGGCTGAACCGGAGAATATAGAACTTTTTCATCGCAGTCGTGGCGCGACCTGCGCCCATTCATCGTCCCTCATGTCATGCGGGTAACGTTTCATGTCGACCTTGGCACGCGCTCTCAGGCGAGTGAGACGCCGCTCAACGTCAAGGCCAAAAGACGGCTTCACGCTCAAGAAACGAAAGGTGGCAGGACACGCCCCTGGTAAGCACGCGCCCTGCTCTGCGCCCTGAACTCAGCGCGAGGAAGCCACACACGCCACCGCAGCGAACCGCATCAGGCGCTGCCTGATTTCCTCCAGTTCCTCGCCGCTCTCGAGACGCGGCGCGCAGTAAGTCGGCGGTGCGGTTACCGCATCGGGGTAGAGACCGGCATATTCATGCGCGTTGAAGAACATGCCGCGAGAGCCATCATCGATGAAAGTCTCGGAAAGGGCCCCTTCGGCGAAAATCACGTCATGCGTCTCGAGTTCGAGATGCAGGTAGGAAATCGCCCCGACGGAGCGCGCCTGCGTGATGCCCTCGCCGTTCACGAGACACCCAGCCGGGATGAGCTTGCCGTCCACATACATCGCGTGAAGTGGCGAGACCGTGAGATCGCGCTTTGGCAGACCGTTCCCAAGCGAACCCGCCTCGAACGTCACCGGCAGGATATCCCTCCGTCCCGCGACGAAGCAACCGTCATAGGAACGGCGCCCGATCCATTTCAGATCACGCAGTTGACCGCCCATTGTTCGCAGGCGATCGCCAATTACCAGATCCTCGATGCGCACCTCACCGCGCTCCGTCTCGATCAGGGTGCCCGGGCAATAACAGGGCGTGCTGTCCAGAACAACCGTGACGCCGCCGTAAGACGCAGGATCGATGTTGAAATAGAGACCCGAATAATCTCCAGCGAGATCGATATCATAAGACTGCCCGTCATCGGCGACGGTCAGAATATCGGTCGTCGCATCGAAAGAAACGGCTGTCGTGGCATCAACGCTAAGACCCGTCAGAACAAGTTCCGCGCCAGTTTCGAGGTGCATGGCCTTCACACCCCCCGTATCAGTCATAAGCACGACGCCGCCGGATTGAATCGTGGCATCCACCAAGCCGGCGCCAGCACTGATAATGGCGGAACCTCGACTTTCGATCATGGAAGCGCTCGCCACGCCGCCGGAAGCGATCATTTCCTGACCGCGTATTCCGAATGTCGCAGAAAGGCTGACGCCACCGGAATCCACATGCTGTGCGGCTGATACAAACATCGCGTCGGACGAAATACCGCCGGAAAACACATGTTCCAGTCCCGCAATGCCGGAAATGGTCGTTCCGACGGCTCGGCCCCCCGCGTAGATATTTTCAGACCCCAGAGAGTAAAGCGTGGTTACGGTACCGTCGATTTTGGTGTCACGCGTCGTGCCGCCGGAAAGAACATAGATGGCATCTCCGATGACGGTTGAAAGACCGCTTGCGTCCGCGCCGACGACATCGCCTCCGACACCGTCATGATAGACGACCACACCGGTGGAAATGACCCCGCCACCGGAAAGAACCGTTCCGTTGACATGATTATCGCCCAGATCAACAAGATAGCCGCCGGATTCAATCGTGGTGCCGCTAACGAAAGAGCCGGACGACGCAATCAGGAAGCCGCCGGACTCAATGTCAGTCAAAAAGGCCCCGCCTCTCCCGGAGACAAAAACGCCACCGCCCGACTCAACCAGTGCGCTTTCCAGAAGAGACCCGCCACTCACCCACACTTCACCACCGAGTTGCACGTCGGTATCAAGGGCCGCGCCACCAGCGGCGAGCGATTGATGAGAGCTCATCGTGAGCGTCGTGTGATGCGCGACAGCTTCAGCAACAACTCGCTGATTGTTACCCGCTCCGCCGGTCAGACCGCTCACGACCGTATCGTATGAAACGCCGTTGGAATAAAGAGACTGCGTGCCGCCAATCACGACAGTGCCGTAAGCCACACCGGAGGCGCCCACGGCTTCTGTCGGGACGTAATGTCCGCTTCCCTTGACGATCGAGCCGGACGTCACACCGCCCTCGATCACCTGCATCTGTGCGCCGCCGCTCAAAACGATACCGGAACCCGCACCTTCCATAAGCAGGAAGTCGCTGAAACGCCCGCTGGCGACAACATCGACTGCCGTTGCACCGGACAGAACATCCAGTTCCGCGTTTGCTCCGATCGTACCGGAAGAAATAACGCCGCCGGACTGAACTTCCGTCAGCATGCCGGCTGCCACTGTCGCGTTAAGCAGCACGCCACTATCGAGCACCTCGATCAGGCCCGAACCATTTTCGACGAGATTTTCCGCTACGCCGGAATAATAGCTGGGACCGTTATGCGCCACGAAAACGCCTGTGGAGACAACGAGACCACCTCCATTGTCAGTGTCAGACACCGTACCACCCGCATCCACGACGATACCACCTGATGCAACTTCGACACCCGAAACGATCGAGCCGATCCTGGCGATAATAGCGGCACCCGATGAGACGACATCCGTCTGCGCAACCGAACCACTCTCGAAAATACCAATCGCACCAGATGTGAATGTCGCGCTCGAAACCACCGCGTAAAAACCGGCATCCAGCTGGCCACCACTCGTGACAGTCCCACCGACGATGGCACCGTCCGAGACACTCACGACACCAGCGTCTCTCGTGCCGGATGCAGACCCATGGCTGATGAGCATGGTGCCCCCCGATGCCACGACGGTGTTTGCCGCCCACCCACCGTCAATGATCACCTGTGACCCTGTAGCCTGCACCGTTGCGTAGTAAGACGATCCGCCGGAAACGGTTTCGAGGCTGCTGCGTCCGATGATGGTACCGCTGTCCACGCCACCCGAACGCACTTCCATCGACGCGAAGGCGACGAGCGCCGTCGCACTCGCCACGCCACCACTTTCGACATCGAATTTTCCGAGCAGGTTGACCGCCGCCGAGAGACTTTCCCCGCCGTTATCGACGATCTCCTCACCCCCACGCATGATAGCGTCCCCGGACGCAACGCCGCCATCGAAAATGGAAACGGCGGCTCCGCTACCGACCGTCGCAGAGAGTAGAAGGCCATCCCGCATCACGATGGCGTCGGCGTCCGTCAAATTCTGACCGCTCGTCGTATCCGACGCATAGGTCGTTTCAGATGAGACGATGAGCACCCCGGAGGACACCACGTGACCACCAGAGAGAACTGTATCGCTGATAGTCGCCCCTTCGACGGCAACGATATAGGCACCGCTCGAAACGATGCTCCCCGCGGCACTACCACCTATCACCAGTCCGAGCGCGCCGGTCTCCAACGTCACGCCTGACGTCACCGCTCCACTCGACACCACAACCGTTCCAGAGGATTCAACAACGCCGCCCGACGCAAGGCCGCCGCTCAGCATCAGTTCGCCGTCGGCCTTTATATACGCACCGTCGACCTCACCATGAGCGCGCACAAGAATTGTGCCGCCGGAAGCCACGACAGCGTCCTGAGCCCGGCCTCCGTAGTTGATTTCCAGCAAACCGCCGTTCTGTACCGTTGTCGTGGACACCACGCCTCCGGCGTCGACATACACTTCGCCTTCGATGGCGCCGTTCCTCGCCAGACCGCCGGACATGACGAATTCAGCAGCACCCGCGCTGACGAATCCGGAAACGTCCAGACCGCCATTCTCGATCATTTCCAGGCCGCCTGGGGCAATCGTTCCCGACGAAACTACACCGCCTGATAGGACAATGAGGGTCTGCCCCGAGCCAACAAACATACCAGACGATACGACACCAGAACTTACGACATCAGCACACATGGAACGAATCTCACATGATTTCGAGTTAGAAAGACTGTGATGAAAACAGTATATTATTTCTATTAAAACACGCTCTCTCTAAAGAACGATAAAGACGATTGCCTCTCAGGCAGAGTGAAAAACATGATCAAATCTTCAACAGAACAACAATCCTTATGGATATTCCCGCGATGCAACATTAATTATACGGAACGTTTATTGCAAATAAAACTCTAAAGCGGTGCAATACATAAGACGCATCAAATCTCGTCGAACCCTAACAGACCCTAAAATCGTCAGAATATAATCTGAAAATGGATATTTTTGGATGAAAACAATCTTAACAAATACAGTCTATATTCAGACAATTAGAGAAAAATACATTATGCCGCTCGAATACCTCAGTCTGGACACCTTAGACCACGATCAGAAAAGACCCAATTCCCCTCATTATTCACGTTTAAGTAAGCATAGCACATATGGAACTCAATACTTTCGCGTCAGGGATGTGGTTGCATTTCTTATAATGCATTAATTTTCTGTATCTCACACGTCATCATCTCACAATAAAGATTCACGGCACACTACGTTAAGTTTTCGTAACATGAAAATATCGAAAACATATCGTTCTGAATGATGACAAAAATTCACGCCCAGCACACTCAGATGAACGGTCTCGATCACTGTTTTTCATAGACTTATTGAGGAATGCATCTTTTTCACGCCGACTCGCCAGGCATCATATATGTTCCGATATAGGAATGGGAACGACAATTATGTATGAACGACACTGACCAGACCAATCCTCACGGTCGCCCGAATGCGATCGAAATATCCGTCAAATACATGGAGAGCGTCCGGATGGTGAATGACATGATCAGGTCGAACGACCAGGACTTCGAACCGCCGGATCGGGTCTGTATCCGATCAGAACGGAACAATGCTTCAAGCCGAACGCCGCGCCGCTTCAGACCAGCAAGACGATATTCAACATCCCTCTGATGCTCAAACCACGAAAAGAAGAAATTATGGGGAGTGACCCAAATTCTGGGAAGTTCCGAACACTCCGTATAAAGGAGGCTCACCAGCCTAGGCGATCCAGGGCGGAGACAGGCGCCTGAAGAGGCTCCCATCCCCGTGTCTGAGCCCGTGTCAGCCTGGCGTTCGCGTCATAATGATGAACGGTCGGCAGGATTTTCTGGACCTGAAGCCCCCCGATCGCCGCGAGAAGCTGGGCTTCGGCGACGATCGTATCGTGCCGGCTCGCCGCGAGATCGACCTGCGCCGAACGCAGGTTTTGATCGGCGTAAAGAACATCCGTCGTGCTTCTCAGACCATAGCCATATTCGAGCTGGTAGCCCTTCAGCGTTGTCTGGCCGGAACGAACCTGCGCTTCGCCCGCGCTGATCTCCTGCTTGCCGTTTTCCACCGCACGCCAGTTGGTCGTCACGGCCTGAATGGCGGTCCGGCGGGCCAGTTCGACATTCTGCCGGGCCAGCTCGTCCTTCTCGCGCGCCTGCCGGATCTGCGAATTATAAAGATCGCCATTATAGAGCGGCTGAACCAGCGATACGGTACCCGCAAGCTGCTCGCCATACTGACTGCCGTGAAAAGGAGATGCGGGACCGATCGTTCCGAACGTGCCCTGCACCTGAATTTGCGGCCCCCACTGCGATCGCGCCGTGTCGATGTCCGCTTCCGTGGCCGCTTTGGTTTCGCGCATCTGTTCCAGTTGAGGGCTCATCGCGGACGCCATGCCGACGGCCTCGTTGATGGACGCCGGGAGCCCCGGAAGCCCCGTCGGCATCACCAGATTCCTGGGCTCCGTTCCGATAACCGCCTGGAACGTGGCCACCGACGCCGCAAGCGTCGCACGCGCCTGCGCCAGCGCCACCTCCGCCGAACGCCGCCGCGTCTCGGCCTGCTCGACATCCGTGCGCGTCACCTGCTCGGAAGGGATTCCGCCGAGATTGTAACGTGACGTCGTGATCTTGACCTGCTCCGCCAGCATGCCGAGATCGGCCTTCCGGACATCGAGAATATACCGGTCTCGCAGGACATCCATATAGGCGGTGATCGCCTGCGTAAAAACCTGCGCTTCCGTCAGGCGCAACGCATGTCCCTCGGCCCGCGAACGCGCATCGGCGGCGCGCACGGTGTTGGCCGTATGTCCGAAGGAATAAAGTGTCTGTTTCGCATACAGATAACCTTCAGCGGAATTGGACGTCACCGAACCCAGCCCATAGGCGGAACTATAGGGGCCCTGCTGGTAATTCGCATCCATATTCATGGAAATCGTCGGTCGCCACGCGCTGCGCGCCTGCGCGGAGTTTTCCGTAACCGCCCGCTGATTCGCCTGTTCTCCCAGCAAAGTGGGATTTTTGCTGTAAGCCAGAGCAAGCGCCTCCTGAAGCGACTGGGCCGATGTGCTCCCCGGCATGGCGGCTACCGCCAGCGCGGCGAAAAGAATGGCTGTTTTCATCGTCGAAATCATTCCAGTGGCGAGAATGTCCGGCATGAGAGTCCACGCGGAACGTTGCTCGAAAGAATCAAAAAAAGGCGTGCGCGCCATCATGGAACTTTCGCCTCAGGGAGAGCCGAGCGCGACGGAAGGTGCACTCCATGCCCCTTTGCGAGCCTGAAGAAGCGTCGTTACGACCGCGAGCATCGCGACCGTCAGAGCCGTCCCCAGGAAATAAAAGGGCGATAGACTGATCCGCTGGTCAAAACCGGCGAGCCAGACACGCATCGCCCACCACGCGACCGGCCACGCCAGGCAGTTCGCCAGAAGCACGGGTCGCAGGAACTGGAACACGAGAAGGCGCATCACCTGCCCCGCCGTCGCGCCGAGAACCTTGCGCACGCCGATCTCGAACAGGCGTCTCTGCACGTTGAACGCGGCGATGCCGTAGAGACCGACGCAGGAAATGAAAAGCGTCAGAAGAGAGGCGATGATCATCAGCGTCCCGCGCTGCTGCTCCGGCCTGGTATCGTCGCCGACGATCTCCTCGACGCTCCGAAGATTCAGGGTTGCCTCGGGGAACACCTGTTTCCACACGACCGCCACGGCGTCACGCACGGCATTTTCCGGCGCGTGATCGAAACGTATGGACAGAACGCCATGGCCGATGGGTCCGGAAACCGCATAATAGAGAGCAGGCGCCACGACCGAACGGCTATCCCTGAGGCGCATGTCCGCCACCACGCCGATCACGGTCTGCGCCGTCTTTCCCTGAAGGAAGATCGGCTGTCCCAGGGCGCTGGCCGCATCGGGAAAGCCCAGGGCGCGGACGGCGGCTTCGTTGAGAACGACGTTATGCGCGCCGAAACTGAAATCGGATGCCCCGAAATTCGCGTCGAACGGCGCGATCGGCATCGGACGGCTGTCGTGATCGGTCCCTGCATCGAACAGACGTCCCGCCACCAGATGCGCGCCGAACACCGGAAGCGCCGACGGACGGGTTCCGATCACACCGACAAACACGGAGGTCTGGCGTCCGGGGCGTTTCGCATCATAGGACAGACCGGCGGAACCACCGCCGGGCGCGTCATCGGAAAGCGTGACATCCGCGATGCCCGGCACGCCACGCAGGGCATCCACGAGACGCTGCTGACGCTGCCGACTGGACGGATCGTCCGGAAGGATGTCGACCAGAAGGCCGGACTGGCGAAATCCGCGATCCATCGTCTGAAGCAGATGCGTCTGACGCCAGATCACCACCGTGCAGATCGTCAACGCGATGGCGAAGGCGAACTGGATGACGACCAGCCCTTCCCGCAGGCGGCTCCCGAGACGGCTGCTCCCCGGCAGGCGCGCGGAAGCCAGCACAGCCGCTGGCCGGAACCGCGACAGAAGCCAGGAGGGATACGCGCCCGCGCAGGCCCCGCCGATGATCGCCGCCAGCAGGAGAAGCGGCAGCGCGAATGAGAAATCAAGCCTGACGGGCCAGCCGCTCAAGGTCGCGATCCACGGCAGGGCGAGCTCCGTCGGTACGAGCGCCAGGCAGGCCGCCAGCAACGCCAGCCCGATCGCCTCTCCCGTAAACGACAGGGCAAGCATGCGCGGCGTGGCGCCAAGCACCTTGCGCATGGCCACGTCCCGCGCCCGCGTCGCCGCGAGCGCCGTGGAGAGATTGACGAAATTGATCAGCCCCGCGAGAAGCGCCAGAACGCCGATGACGCCAACGATGATCGGCAGGCGTTCGTCCGTGCCGCCCCAGCCGATCGTCGCATCGAAGAAATGTACGTCATCAAGCGGCCGCGCCTGGACGACATAGGGCCGCGCCTCGTCAGCCGACAGCCCCGCCGCGTGGCGCTGGACCAGCCCCTTGAGAAGTGTGGGCAACTGCGCCGCGACGGACGGCGAAAGACGGACCCAGACTTCGGTGTCGTTCATCTGCCAGAGATTGTAGCCGTGAAGCGCCTCGGACGAGGACGGCACGATCACATCGAAATACGGCGTCGTGTTCGACGGCATATCTTTCAGAACGGCGGTGACATGCACCTGCCGACGCTGCCCTTTCTGACTGATTTCGAACGTCCGGCCGAGAATGCCGTGGTCGGTGCCAAAAAATCGACGCGCCAAACTCTGCGTCAGGACGACGCCATCTGGAACCAGCGCCCGCGCGCGTTCACCTTCGATCAGGGGCAGTTCGAAAACGTCAAAGAAATGCGCATCCGTGCGCGCGATGGTCAGATCCGTCGCGACGCCGTGAACGAGCACCGTGGCGTTGGAAAAACCGCGCGGAATGGCCGTGGCGCGCCAGTCCGGATGTTCAGCCCGCACCGCGTCCAGCAGACGGATGCTGGAGACGGAGGCTTCATGATCGCGGTAGGCGTCGAGGCGATAGATGTTCCCGGCATCCGGAATCCAGCGATTGAAACTGAACTCGTAGCGCACGATCAAAGCGAGCGTGAGGAACGTGGCCATGCCAAGCGCCATGCCAAGAACGTTCAGCGCCGTGAAAAGGCGACGTCGCATGATGCCGCGCCAGAAGGCGAGAGCAATATGACCAAGCATGGGCGTTACTCCGCGCGCAGGGCACGCGCGGGTTCGGCGCGTGCGAGGGAAAGCGTCTGACCGATGACCGTGCATGCCGCAATCAGCAGGGCGCTCGCGCAGGCCATGAGAAACAGCGAGGACGTCAGGGGAATGCGTTCGTCAAAGGCCGACAGCCACGCGCGCATCGCCATCCACGCGACCGGACAGGCCAGCAGGCAGGCGATCACGACAGGCCGCAGGAAATCTCCGAGCAGCAGGACGATGATCTGCCGCCCCGTCGCGCCAAGCGTCTTGCGAATACCGATTTCATGCACGCGCCGCGCCGCCGAAAACGAAGCGAGGCCGTAGAGGCCGAGGCAGGCGATGACCAGAGCCGCCGCCGCGCCGAACGAAAACAGGCGGCCGCGTTTTTCGTCGCCGCTGTAATAGGTCGCCATGCGGTCGTCGGCGGCCACGAAATCTCCCGGCTGATCGGGTTCCAGCGCCCGCCATGCACGGTTGAGACGTTCGGCCATGACAGCCCGGGTCACGCCCGCATAGCGCACGGCCGGAATGGGATCGTCGAAAGGCGCCGCCGTCAGGGCATTGAAATAGGTGATCTGCGGCTTGACCGGGTCGCGCGGCGACAGAAAACGGATGTCATCCGTCACGCCGACGATGCGCGCTTTGACCTCCTCCGTGCTGACGATCTTGTCCAGGGCGTCTGCCGGCGAGGCAAACCCGAACGCCGCCACAGCCTTCGCATTGATGACGACATTATAGGTCGTCACCCCGGCCTTGATGCTCGCTTTGGACACGCCTTCGTCCTGCCCGCGCGCCGGATCGAACCACCGCCCGGCCAGCAGACGCGGTCGATAGGCTTCGAAATAACCCGCGCCCACACGGTCGCCAAGCAGTTGAACCTCGAGCATGCCGTGCGGGCTGGCCCAGCTATAGGTGCTGTTGTGGAGGCTGGGCGCGTGGGGTTCGAGTTCGCCAAACCCCGCGGCCGTCACGCCGGGCACGGCGCGCAGGGCATCGAGCATGCGCCGCTGCCTCGCGATATCTTCAGTCCGGAGCTGATTGCCGATCAGCAGTCCCGATTTCGCGTAACCCTGATCGGCGTTGCGCAAAAAAGCGGTCTGCCGAGAAATGACGAGCGTGCAGATGACGATGCAGATCGCAATCGCGAATTGCGCGGCGACGAGAACGTTCCGGAGCCGGGCCGCATTCCGCCCGCCAGACGGCATCCGCGTCGCCGCGAGAACGGCGGCGGGCCGGTAACCCGACAGGACGGTGGCGGGATAGAAACCGGCCGCGAACGTGCAGACCGGCACGAGACCCCCGAGAACAGGCAGAACGAAGCGATAATCGACCCGGACCGCCTCGCCCATCAGGCTCGCGACTTCAGGCATGAGCAGTTCGCACAGGGCGAGACCGAGGATCGCGGAGACGACGATCAGGACACACGCCTCGCCCATGAACTGAACGAAAAGCTGCTGGCGGGACGCTCCAAGCGTCTTGCGCACGGCCACTTCCCGCGCCCGCAGCACCGCACGCGCCGAGGCGAGATTGATGGCGTTCGCACAGGCGAGCCCCAGCGCCAGAAGACCGATCAGGCCGATGCTGTTGACCACGTTACGGTCCGCGCCATCCTCGATATCCTGCACGCCCATATCGTGAAACCGGGTCGTGGTGAGCGGGTGGAGGGAAAAGCCCAGCGTCTTTTCCGGGTTCGCACCCCATGCGATCGGGTCGTTATCCGGGCCAGCCGCCCGGCGCGCCACGAAATCGCGCAGCCGCCCATTGATGTCAGCAATGTCCGCCTGCTGGTTCACGCGCAGATAGGTCTCGCCGCAACTGCTGCCCCAGCGAAGGAAACACGAGCGGTTTTTTTCCTCCTGCGGTGAAATGCGAATGAGGATTTCGGCGTCGTCGCGGAGGAAACTCGGCCCGTCAGGCAACTTCAGGACACCCGTGATGGTGTAGAGGGATTTCGTTCCGGCCCGGTTCATCTCGATCGTGCGTCCCACCACGTCAACCGAGCCGAACAGCGTCATCGCCGTGCGCTGGGAAAGGATGGCGGCATCGGGCCGCGCCAGGGCATCCGCGCTATTGCCGTTCAGAAGCGGCAAGGCGAACACGTTGAAAAAAGAAGGATCGGTCGCATAACCGTCAAAAGCCGTATCATGGCCGTCGCGCGTGACGCGGAGCGTCGTCCCGACGAGCCGCACAGCGTCATGGATCTGCGGGAAATCCTGTCGCAGGAACGGCAGGGCATGGAACGTCGTATCCGCGCTTTCGCTCGGCGCGGTTCCAGGCTCGGTGACATGTTCGTCGATCCGCACGATATGGGCGACATCCGGGATCGTCGCGTTATAGCTGTATTCATAGCGAACCAGCAGGGCGAGGATCAGGAACACGCCAATGCCGAGACCCAGACCGAGCACGTTCAGCGCGACATAAAGCGGATGCCGACGCGCCTGACGCACCACGCTGCGAAGGATCGTTGGAAGCATGACGTTCACTCCGCTCTCAGGGCGCGGGCCGGTTCGGCCCGCGCGACGCGCAGGGTCTGGAAAAGGACGGTGAGCGCCGCAACGAGCGCGGCCGTGACCACAACACCGACGAAATAAGCGGGGGAAAGCGCGATCCGCGCATCGAAGCCCGAAAGCCAGCTTCTCATCGCCATCCAGGCGAGCACGCAGCCGATGACGCCCGCACCCAGCACGGGCCGCAGGAACTGTCCCATCAACAGGCCCAGAACGCGTCCCGTCGTGGCCCCCAGCGTCTTGCGGATGCCAACCTCGAACATGCGGCGCGCCACCGTGAACGACGACAGCGCATACATTCCCATAAGGGCTATGAAGATCGCAACGCCCGCCCCCATCGCGAGAAGCTGGCCATGTTTCTCGTCGTCGCGATAATCCTCCGACAGAAGGTCCGTCGCCCGCAGCGGCCTGAACGCGACATCGGGCGCCATGCGGTGCCAGATCGTACGCAAGTCGCCTTCCACCTCGCGTTCCGAGCGCCCTTCGAAACGAACACCCGCACTCATGAAACGAACAGGCTGGCCGGTATGGAAATAAACCGAAGGCCGCACAGCGTCGCGCGCCGATCCGAGTCGCACGTCGTTGACGACGCCGACCACCCGAAAGATCGTCGAACGTCCATGCTCCTTACGGAAAACCTGCCCGAGCGCGGCCTGCGGCGTCACAAACCCCAAGGCCCGGGCACCGCTTTCGTCGATCACTACGGAATGCTCGGCGCTTTCGTGGAGCCGGTCGTCCTCGCCATGCACGTCGTCGAACATGCGCCCGGCGAGGAGGCGAAGGCCGAACAGGGCGAAATAATCACGCCCGGTGTCCTGCCACTGCATGTAAGCATGCTGTTCCGGCGCTCCGACCGGCGCGAAATAATCGGTGGTAGAGAAACCATTACCACCGGGCATGGAATAGAAATCGGATACGGCTGTCACACCTCGCACACGCCGGAACTCATCCATCAGGGCCACGCGCGCCGAGGGCGTTCCCACGTCGTCGATGACAGGCGTGAAGAGCAGGCCATTCCGCTGAAATCCCCGGTCGAGATCGCGCACGAAAGCGGACTGGCGCAAAACCACCAGGGCCGAGACACTGAGTCCGATCGCGAAACTGAACTGCACGATGACGAGCATGAGACGGAGGCGGCTCCCCATGCGCCCCATATTCGGCATGCGCGATCCCGCGAGCACTCTGGCGGGATCATAAGCCGAGAGCCACACAGCAGGATACGCGCCCGCCAGCACACCCACGAGCACGATAAGCGTCAGCATGCCCGATAGCACCAGCGGATAGGACACCGTGGCCCCCCAGCCTCCAAGCGCGTTGATCGCCGGAAGAGCCACTTCGACGAGCGCCAGCGCCGGGACGGCAGCACACCCTGCCAGGAGTATGGCCTCGCCGAGAAATTGCACGACGAGATCGCGACGCGACGCGCCGAGCGTCTTGCGCATCGCGACTTCACGCGCCCTCAACAGGCCGCGCGCCGTCGAGAGGTTGACCGTGTTGATGACGGCGGAAAGCAGCGCCAGCAGGCCGATCAACCCGAGCGCGAGGACCGCGTTGCGGCTTGCGGTGCTATCGCCGATTTCGCCATCGAGGAAATGCAGGGACGGCAGCGCGCGCAGGCGCAGATCCCGCAGCGCACCGGCTTTCCTGACCTCCTCGGGCGTGTGGGCCGCGATAAACCCGGCCATTCCAGCCTGGATGCCTCGCGCCT
Organism: Brytella acorum; assembly: GCF_029309905.1. Lineage (GTDB taxonomy): Bacteria > Pseudomonadota > Alphaproteobacteria > Acetobacterales > Acetobacteraceae > Brytella > Brytella acorum. Next base: position 72,167 of record NZ_JARBJP010000001.1, on the reverse strand, counting down.
CGGACGGATTATCGACATGCAGGAAGAGATAGCCCCCCACCATCCCCCACTGGGTGAACACCTCCGAGCCGAGCATGGGGGAATCCAGAGGAATCAGCATCTCGGGCTGGAGGGTCGTATTGGCGGGAAGTGCGCGCAGGACACCTGTGACGAGCAGGTCGGTCTTATGTCCGTCGTGATCGACCGTCAGCTTCTGGCCGACGGCATCCGTGGTATGGAAATAGGCGCGCGCTTTCTCCTCGGAGAGAATGATCTGGCCCGGTCGGGACAGGGCCGTGCGCGCATCGCCATACAGGAGCGGATAAGGAAGGGTCTGGAGAAAGTCTGGATCGACAAAGGTCGCATCCACGGAGAGTACGTCCGACGCCGTGATGACGGTCACGGCGGCAGGCCGCGCTCGCGTCATGTGCGAAATGCCGGGAAAAGCCGCCTTCAGAGGGTCGAAAAGGGCGAAGGGCGCCTGCGAGCGTTCGCTGGGCCTGCCGCCGATCATTTCCACTTCGCCCAGACGATAGATGTTGTCCGCGTCCGGTATCCACTGGTCGTAACTGAACTCGTAGCGCACGATCAGCCCGAGCGTCACACAGGTCGCGAGGCCGAGCGCCAGGCCGATGACGTTGATCACGGTATAGAGCCGGTGCCTGCGCATCTGGCGCAGGAAAGCCGCGACGATCATGGAAACATTCATGGCGTTCACTCCGCTCTCAGAGCGCGGGACGGCTCGGCGCGCGCCAGGCCGATCGTGCGGCCGAAAACCGTCAGCGCGCAGAGAGCCGCAGCCAGTAGCGTGGTGAGGACGAAATACAGGGGTGTCAGTGCGATCCGGTTTTCAAAACCCGCGAGCCAGGTGCGCGCAAACACCCATGCCAGCGGCCAGGCTATGAGGCTTGCGTAGAGGACGGGGCGCAAAAACTGGGCCAGCATAAGGCGCATGATCTGCCCTGTCGTGGCGCCCAGTGTCTTGCGAATGCCAACCTCATGCATCCGGCGCTCGGCGTTGAAGGCCGCGAGCCCGTAAAGGCCGAGACAGGCGATGGCGATGGCGACGCCCGCGCCGATGGCGAACAGCTTCCCGCGCGCGACATCCTCGCGGGTCGCCTCGTCGATCATGGACGTCATGGCGATCGGTGCGAAAGGAAAGCCCTGCATGAGGGTCGGCCATTCGGTGCGAAGCTGAGACAGCACCCCAGGCAGCGCACCATGAGCGGTCCGCATGGCAATCACGACGCCGCCAAAACGGCTATCGTGAAGAATATAGACGGTTGGCGAGGGTGCGAAATGCCCATTGATATCAGTGACGTCAGCCACGACGCCGATAATGGTTTTCAGGTCCTCGGGCTGATTTCCGGAACTGAAGGTCTGCCCGACCGCCGATCGAGCATCCCGGAAGCCCAGCCTGTGAGCCGCCGTCAGATTGATCACGATATTACGGGCGATCTGGTGACGCTCCGAGCGCTCCACGTCCTCTCCCCGTCTGAAATCCGGTAGGCGCCCGGCCAGAAGGGGGATGCCATAGGTCTGAAAAAATCCGCCGTCGACCGATGAGGCCGTCACAATGAACGAAGCATCGGACTTCCCGACGGGCGCGATGGTCCGCACCTCATGCGCGCCATCCAGCCAGCCGGCCGAAGCGCTGGCCGCCTCCACGCCCGGCATCGCGCGCAGGCGATCCAGAATCTCCGGCGCGCGATTGTCTGTCTCATCATGCCGATCCGTCGAAAGCAGGAGCAGGTCGCGCACATTCATGCCACGCGAAATATCGCGCAGATGCAGAGCCTGGGCATTCACGACGAGCGTGCAGATGCCGACCGTCGTTGCAAAGACGAACTGGCTGCCTACGAGAACCATGCGCAGGCGCGAACCGAAGCGTCCCTGCGCGGGCATCCGGGACGCCGCCAGAACGGGAGCCGGTGCAAATGACGACAGGAGAAACGCCGGATAGGCCCCTGCCGCGCCGCCGAGAAACAGGACGACCCCAAACAGGACCGGCAGACTCCATCGATAATCGATTTCGACCGGCCAGCCGGAGAGGGACGCCATGAACGGCACGGCAAGTTCGGTCAGAGCCAGTCCGAGTAGCCCCGCGAAAAACGCAAGAACCTGCGCTTCGCCGAGAAAACGCATGATCAGCCGTCCCCTTGAAGCTCCCAGAACCTTGCGAACGGCGATCTCCCGCGCGCGGCCGAGTGCCTGCGCCGTGGCCAGATTGACGTAATTCAGAGCGGCCGCGAGTACCGCCAGGCCGCCGATGATGGCCAGAGCGACGATCGCCCCCCGGCTCGATCCGTCGGCGGCACGACCTTCCCTGTCGAAACGGGTGGCTTGCAGCGGGTCGAGAATGAGTTTCGTCCCGCTGGCAAAATTACCCGTCCCTTTCTGACCAGAGAGCGAGGTTGTGAAAACATCATGCGCCGTGGAAGAAAAGGAGGAGACGTCCCCAGGATGCGGCAGAACGACATAGGTTTCGGCGCAGAAATAGCCCCATTGTTCGGCGCAGGGCCGCTCGGCGGCCACTTCCGGCAGGGGAAGGACAAACTCCGACTGAATTTTCGTGTTGGAGGGATGCGGGGCGAGGACACCGGTGACAACGTAATTGCGCGTATGGCCTTCACGCCTGACGGTAAGTATTTTTCCCATCGCCGACGTGCCACCGAAATATTTTCGCGCCATGCTGTCCGACAGGACGATGTTCGACGTTCCCCGCAAAGCGGTGTCTCCGTCCCCGTTCTGAAATCCGAGGCGGAAAACATCGAAAAAGGACGGATCGGCGAAAGTGACGACCTCTTCCTGACCCGTGTGCGACCCGTCGATGGCCACATTGGCCTTCGCGGCTTCCAGCCGCGCGGCGACAAGGCCGGGGATCCGCGCCTTCACACCCGGCAAGAGCAGGGGCGTCAGGGACTCCGCGTGCATGGTGCTTCCGTTGAGGCGGATATCCGCCTGAAGCTGGTAGATTGACGAGGCCCCCGGGTACCATCGTTCCCACCCCAGTTCGTAACGCGCGACCAGAGCGAGTGTCAGGAACGTCGCGATACCGAGCGCCAGTCCGATCACGTTCAGCGCCGTGTAAAGGCGGTAACGGGTCACGAGACGCCAGAAATCCGAGAAAAGCGAGGGCATATCCGGTCCTTTCCTGCGCCACGGCGTCAGATGGCGTTACGCACCGAAACGACGATCTGGCCGTCGAGCATGTCCACGCGGCGTTTGGCAAGATCCGCATGGCTCGGAGAATGCGTGACCATGATGATCGTCGCGCCCTCGTCGTTCAGGCCCTGAAGAATATCCATGACCTGCGCGCCGTTTTCGGTATCGAGATTACCCGTCGGCTCGTCGGCGAGGATCAGGCGCGGCTGTCCGACGATCGCGCGTGCGATGGCGGCGCGCTGCTGCTGACCGCCCGAAAGCTGCGACGGATAATGACGCGCGCGATGTCCGATGCTGACGCGGTCCATGGCCTGGGCGACGCGCTCGCGACGCTCGCTTTTGGGCATGTTCCGATAGATCAGCGCGAGTTCGATGTTCTCCTCGATCGTGAGTTCGTCAATGAGGTTGAAGCTCTGGAAAACATAGCCGAGATTTTCCCGCCGGAACGCGGCCAGCGCGGCTTCGTTGAGTTTGGTCAGATCCTGCTCGCCGAAGATATAGGCGCCGTGCGTCGGTCGGTCGATCGTGCCCAGAATATTGAGCAGCGTGGATTTTCCGCATCCCGACGGCCCCATGATCGCGACGAATTCGCCGCTGCCGATCCCGAGTTCGATATCGTGCAGCGCGGTCGTCTCGACTTCGTCGGAGCGGTACAGGCGCTGAATGTGGTTGAGTTCGATCAGCATGGAACAGGATCTTTCACGGGGCGTCAGTGGATGGAGAGATGATTGAAATTCTTGAAGGAATTGTAAGACGAGACGATCACCCGATCCCCGTCGTGCAGACCGCCGGTGATCTCCACCTGTTCGGGGTTGCGCCGGCCCGAAACGATCGTCACGCGGTCCGCCGCCCGTCCATCCGCCGTCGCGACGAATGCGGACGATCCGCCACTGGCTTCAAGCCACGCTCCATTCGGTAGCACCAGAGCGGTATGCGTTTCGCCGAGCGTGATGCGGACATCGACGCTCTCGCCGCGTCGCAGGCCCTTCGGCGGCTCACGATCGAAGGTCAGTTCGGCGCGGAATTGCCCGTTCGTGACCTGCGGATGCACGCGCGCCACCGTCATGGGAATTTTCACGTCCCCGATATCGGCCTGCGCGCGTTCTCCGATAGCCACCCGCCCGAGATAGAATTCATCGATATCGGCGTCGAGACGATATTTCCCCTCGCTGTCGATCTGGCCGATCTTGTCGCCCGCCTTGAGCGACTGGCCGGGCTGCGGATCGAAATTGGTCAGACGGCCGTCAAGCGGCGAACGCAGGATCAGCGCGTTGAGGCTGTCTTCCACGACAGCCAGATTGTTGCGCAGGCGTTGCGCTTCCTGATCGATTTCCTCGCCCTGCTTTTCGGCGACGGCGACATCCAGCTTGTGGGCCTCGGTGAGGCGCTTGACGCTGCGGGCGTAATAATCCGCTTCGTCACGGAAGCTGCGCAGATTAGCGTCGGATTCAAATCCCTGCCCCTGAAGCTGGCCGTGGATTTCAAGTTCGCGCTGGGCCTTCAGCAGATTATAGCGCGCCTCGCCCAGCTGGCTTTCCTCGGCGGTGCGACTCTGCTGGAGCGTGAGACGTTGCGCGCTGACGGCGCCAAGCTGGCTGGCAATCTGGGCTTCGCGCGAGGTGACGTCGAGCTGAAGCTGAGGGTTGGTCAGGCGAACAAGAACATCCCCCTTGGCCACCAGCGCGCCGTCATGGGCGACAACCTCCAGCACCTCGCCACCTTGGATGGCATCCACGAAGGTGACGTTGAGCGGCGCGACCGTCGCTCTCACCGGAAGATAATCCAGAAACGGGGCCGACCGTACCGTTTCGATCGTCACCTGATCTTTCTGGACGGAGAGCGTTCCCGACGCCGGAACCATTTTCCAGATGACGCATGCCAGCAGGATGAACGCCGCGGGGCCACCGAAGCGCAGCGCGCGCCGCCGGATGAGCGTGGCGCGCGACAGCGCGACAGCGCGATCCATGCCGGAACCGGAAATCTGGCGTCCCGCGGGGGGCAGGGTGGCGGGTTGGGTAACGGGTCTGTCCATCGTCTGTCTTCCTCACTGGAAAACAGTGTATGATATTTTCACTAGAATTTATCTTATTGAAAAATATAGATGTTTTTTCGGAATACCTCTCACTCCGTCCGTGTTCGATCACAGTGTCCGGAAACGGACACCACAGGCTCGGCTGTCAATCCCTTTCTGATCCAAATCGCAATGATTTACGGCGCCCGTCCATGACCGATTCGCCTTCCGGCCCGACCCTTCTCTTCGTCGACGACGACATCGATATCCAGTCCGCCGCGCGGCTGCTTCTCACCCGACGGGGTTTTCATGTCCTGGCCGCCCATAACGCGCCGGAAGCCCTCACGCGGATCACCGCGCAGAACGTCGATCTCGTCCTTCTCGACCTGAACTACGCGCCCGGCGCCACGAGCGGCGCGGAGGGACTGGCGCTGCTCAAGGAGCTTCTGGCCCTGCGACCGCACGTTCCGGTCATCGTCGTGACGGGTCACAGTGGCGTATCGATCGCGGTCGCCGCCATTCGCGCCGGAGCGGCGGATTTCGTCATGAAGCCGTGGAGCAACGAACGCCTGATCACGCTTTTGCAGAACACCCTCCAGAACCGTCGCGGCGCGCCTTCGGAAATCCACGGTGAGCAGCCGTTTCTTTGCGGCTCCGATTTCATGCGGCGACTTCTCGAAAAAGCGGATCGCGTGGCGACGACGCGCGCCCATATCCTCATTTCCGGCCCGACCGGCACAGGCAAAAGCCTTCTGGCCCGTCGCATATGCGCCCATGCAACTGACGACGTTTCGTCCCTCTCCATCGATGGTGAAAGCTGCGAGGCACTCCCGCAGGGCGGCGACGTCTGGGTGATCGATGGCATCGAGCGCCTGACACCCCCCTTGCAGCGCGCCCTCGCCGATCGGCTGGACAGCGCCACCGCGCCGCGCATCATCGCCCTTACCGGCAGCATCGAGAGCGACCCGACGAAGTTTCATCCCGCCCTGCAACTGCACATCGGCACCATCCATATCGCCCTGCCGCCGCTTGAGGGGCGCGAGGAGGATATCGTCGCCCTCGCCAGACATTTCCTGCGGTATTTTGCCGCCAGACATGGCTATCCGGAGCCGGCTCTCGACGACGATCATCTCTCGGCTCTGGCCGCCCGCCCCTGGCCGCAGAACGTGCGCGAGCTGCGTCAGGTCATGGAGCGGTTCGTCCTGAGGGACGAAGTCAACGATACCGCCGCGCTGGTTCCCGGGACATTGTCTCCCGGCACGCTGGTACCCGGTACGCTGGCACCCGGCACGCTGGAAGATGCCGAGCGAAGTCTCATCGAGACGACGTTGCGCAGACATGGCTTCAACGTCACCCGCGCGGCGCGCGAGCTTGGATTGACCCGTCCGGCCCTTTACCGACGCATGGCGCGTCACGGTCTCTGATGCGTCCGGTCTGGCAGACGGCCCCCGCTCTTTCGATGATCGTCGTGGCGTCGATGCTCGCTCCGTCCGCCTTCCGGCACGATTATTACGCCACGACCACGCTGCTTTTGCTGGCGATCGCGACTTCGAGCGCGGGCATCCTGTGGCGTTTCAGCGAGCTTGCACGTCGGCAGAAGCGGATTGAAGTCTCGAACGTGCGCCCGGCAGACCGGGAAAAATATCGTAACCGGGCGCTCCTCGACCACGCGCCTGTGCCCCTGCTCTACCAGACGGGTGACGGCGCTTTTCATGCGGCCAATCGCGCGGCACGCCGCCTGTTTCGCACGGAAGACCGACTGCGCGACCCGCCCCGCTCCCTGAACGATGCCGTCATGGCGGGGCTCGATCCGGAGCGCCGGGTGCTGCGCCTCGCCACCGACAGTGCGATCCCGCGATCCTATGCGCTTTCAACCGCCAGCGGGTCGGGCATCGGCGGAATCGCGCAATTCATCGCGCTGACGGACATCGATGCCGAACTCAACGCCGCGAATGCCGAAGCGCTTCGGGAAATGCTCCAGATTCTCAGCCATGAAATCATGAATTCCCTGACGCCGGTCATTTCTCTGGCGGAAACGGCTCACGATCTCGCGCAAGCCGCCTCCGACGAAGAAACCCGCAACGTCGTTATCGGCGCCCTCGACACAATTCTGCGCCGCGCCAAGGGACTGAATCGTTTCATTCAGGGGTATCGCCGTCTGGCCAGACTACCCTCCCCGGAACGACAGCGCATCAGCCTCGATGAAATATTCCAGAACGCGTCAGGCCTTTTCGAAGCGCGCTGGGGCGCGCGGGTCATGCTCGAGATCGATCAGCCGACCACACGGATCATGATGCGGATCGACCCCGTGCAACTCGAGCACGCCCTCATGAACCTCCTCAACAATGCGGCCGAGGCCGCCCTGACGGGAACCGCCGCACAGGCGCATGTCTGGCTCCATGGAGACGGCTCGTCGTCTGGCCTTCACATCGCTGTGCGGGACAATGGCGACGGCATCGCTCCGGAACACCACGAAACGATTTTTCGCCCCTTTTTCTCCCTGAAGGCGGGAGGAAACGGCATCGGGCTCAGTCTCGCCCGCCAGATCGTTCTGGCGCATGGAGGAACCCTGACGCTGGATGCGCCCATGCCGGACCGGCCGTGGCGCACGTCCTTTTCCATGCGGTTGTAAAATCCCGTCGATCACGGCGCCGGAAATCGCCCTGTGCGTTCTTCATCCGAACCGCCGAAGCCCATCCGGGCCAATTTTCCCCGCCGTTTCGCATCACCCACCCTTTCGCATCAAAAGAGGGATGCGGCGGCCATCTACTCCTCCATATCGTTAAAGCGGGCCGAGACGTCGCCCGTAGTGCCGATCGCCCCCGTCGCAAAAGCCAGGCTCGCCGCGGCGGCAAGAGCCGCGTGATAGGCGTCCGACTGGCTGATCCGGGCCTGCGCCAGTCCATTGGCGGCGATCGTCGCCTGCGTGACCGAACCGGCGCCCGAGCGATACGCGCTCCAGGCCGCCTGGAAACTCGTTTCACTGGCGGCAACGAGGGCCGACGCCGTGGCGAAGGCCGTATAGGCGGTGTGAAGGGCGTTCTGCGCGGCCACGACCTGACGGACGGATTCATCGATGGTCTGCCGCAACGTCGCATGGGCGGCGTCCGCCCGGTTCTCGGCCTGTTTCAGGAGCGCGCTCCGCAACCCGCCGTCGAAGACCGGCACGGTGATGCCTCCGAGGATGAGGCTGCTGAAGCGGTCCGACGACAGATTCAAGGTCGGGCTGGAGTTCTGGCCGATGCCGGGTACGGAAGAGAGGGCGAGATTGCCGGTACTGTAGGCCACGTTGCCCGTAACGAAGACTTTGGGCAGAAAGTCGCTATGCGCGGCCTGGACGTTCGCGGTGGCCGCCCGGACGTTCGCATAAGCCGCCAGCACATCGGGTCGCCGCGCGACCGCCTGCCGGACCAGCCTGTCCGTGAGGCGCAGATCACCGTCATTCAGCGGACGTCCGGATACGGAAGCCGTCCGCAAATGCGTCAGAGGCGAGAGGCCCGCGGTGGTCATGAGGGCCAGGTTGCTGTCCTCGATTTCGCCTTCGCCCTGAACCACCCGCAACGCGCCCTGCGCCGTCATCTGCCGGGCCTGGGCTGCGTCCTGCACCGTCCCGTGGCCGTGGCGCAGACGCTCTTCCGCCGCCGCTTCCACCTTGCGGGAATCAGCCAGCGCCGCGCGTTCGAGCGCCAGACGCGCCACGGCGGCAGCATGCCGATAGAACGCGATGGACACCTCATAGATGACTTTCTGATGGGCCCCATTGAACAGAACGTTGCTCGCGATCTGCGCCTGTTGCGCCGCGTTGATCCGGGCTTCACGGTTTCCGAAATCGAAGAGCAGCCACTGAATGCCGAGCGTCTGGACCTCGCCGGTACCGGATTGTCCGCCGGACCGGTTGTTCAGATGATCACTGATCGCCTTCAGCCCGGCATTGATCTGCGATTCCAGCGAACCGGCTCCGTTGATCCGCACGCTGTTGCCGTTCTGGTTGCTGGACGTATAACCGCCCACGACCGACGCCGTGAGAGTCGGCAGGTAACTCGATCGCGCGATGCCCACTGCCAGCGCGGCATCCCGCGCGGCATCCCATGCGCGCCGTGTCGTCGGATTCGAAGTCTCGGCGAGGTCGATCAGTTCGAGCAGATCGTAATCATGGTCCGGTCGCACCTCCGATGCCGGAGGACGAGGGCGGAGTTCCTGGTTGGCGGGCAGTTCAAATCCCGCAGGCAGTCGCAAGCCTGGTGACATCTTTTCAGGCGTCGCACGGCCCGGCAGCAAGACTCCGTTGGCGGCGACATGGGGCTTCCAAGGCTGGTCCGGACGGGCGGGTGCGGTCTGCAGGGCGTCGGTGGCGCAACCGGAGAGGAGGAGCGTCAGTGACGCCGCGAAGGTCCAGGCTCTCATCGGGGCAGAGCTTCCAGCGCTTCGAGGGCTACCGCCCTGTGTCTTCCAGGTTCCGACATGAGCGTTCCGATATCCGCCGAGGCCTGCTTCACGAGAGAGGCGTAGATTCCCAGATCGGTCATTTCCGCGCGCAGATGATGCGGCTCCATCTGCGCGAAGCCGATGCTGCGCTCCGCGTCATCAACCGCGTGCAGGGCTGCACCCACGCGACACGTGCGCTGTCGCAGCCCGACCGCATCCGTCAGGGCGCGCAAGGCCGCCCGCACCTGCCGCAGCCTGCCGGGAATGTCCCCATAGGCGCTGACCGGCCAGAAGCTCGTGAACATCGCATAGGTGATGAGATTTCCGGCGATGATCCCGACCATGCGGTCTCTTGCGGTTTCCATGTCGGTGACCGGCCCGTAATCCTTGAGCATGGTCAGGAAGAACGCCAGACCGATCTGAAGACCGGCATAGGAGATGCGCGCATCGCCAGCTTTGACCCACGCGGCCAGAAGGGTCGTCGCCGCCACGAGTCCCAGAAATCCCGTCACGTCGTGCAGATGGGGAACGATGAAGACGATCGACACGATCGCGATCAGACCGCCCGTCACCGCACCGGCGATGCGCAGTGAGAGCTTGGCGATCATTTCCCCCATCGTCGCCTGGGCCACGATGAAACAGGTGATGATGATGGTGTGGATGCCGCTCCAGTCGGTGATCTTGAAACAGAAATAGGCCAGCATCACCGATGCCGTTCCCTTAACGGCATAGCGGACGTGAACAGGATTGCTGAACGCATCGGGGGCGAAGAACCCCGAGGGTTTCTCGCCGGGATCTTTTGCCGGTGTGTCGGGAAGAGGCTCGGTCAAATGACGCATGAGATCCGAGATGACGGACAGCTTCCCTTCATCCGCAACACTCGGCGGCGCAATGGGCTGCGGACAATCCCCGGCGTCGAAAATATCCGCGGCTTCGTCGAGGAGGCGCGCCAGTTCGACGGAAATCGGGTCAGCCGCCTGACGTTCGTTGCAGTCATCCATGGCGACGACGAGGATGGCGACGCTTGATCGGGCCGCCTGGGCCAGGCGGGCCAGGTCTTCAGGTTGCCAGAGCTTTTCTTTGGCGGCCAGCGCGGCATATTTCAGCATCGCGGCATCGCCGTCTCCAGCCAGGGCCGCCGCCTGCTCGCGATCCGAACCGGGCGCGTCCCGGAGCAGCCGGGCGCTGATCCGCAGACGGGCCGCGATGTCGTGACAAAGCAGTGTTCGGGGCGACGGGCAGATCAGCAGGCCCAGCCCGATGAGGACGGCGCCCGGAATCAGCAGAAACAGGGTGACGTAGAGCAAGGCACGGGTGATGATTTCCCCGGACGGCACATCGTCAATGGCGATCAGGCCGTACACCACGACCAGCCCCAGAAGATAGGCAAGCGGCTTCAGCTTGCTGGCCGACCCCAGGAAGAAGAAGCCGAACGACAGGACCGCGACGGAGGCCGCCAGAAGCGGCGGATTGTCGAGCGTCAGGTAGACGAGCGCGAACAGCAGCGCGACGAGCACGCCGATCAGAAGACTCAGCGCGACCCCGGCCGCCACGTTCGTCACCCGATCCTTCTGCCAGACCGCGAGCGTCACCACCGCAAGCACCGCCTGATCCGGCACCTGCCAGATCTCGCCGATCAGGGCGACGAGCGTGCATGCCGCCGTGATGCGCAGGGCATACCCCAGACGCCCTGGCGTGCGTGCGTCGAGCAGATGGGCGATCCGACGCAGGCTGGTGTCGCGCAGCGCATAGGGAACGAGACTGGTCGTCATGGGCTCAGCGGCACGCCGGGCCACTTCCCACCGCGATGCTGGTCGTCGCGCCCACGCGCAGCAGATCCGGATGCTGATGGTCGAGTTCGACGCGGACGGGGAAGCGCTGGGCGACATGCACCCAGTCCATCTCACGCGCGACGATCGGCAGACCGCGCGCGAGATCCGCTGAATCGAGAGAGGCGACGCCCCGGCCGATGCTGCGCACCACGCCCTGGATCGGCGTGTGCCGGTCGATCATCGAATAGACCGTCGCACAGTCTCCGATCCGGATCGTGTGGAGATCGTTCTCGCGGAAATTCCCCACGGCATACCACTGGTCGTCGGCAATGAGCGTGAACAGGGCCTGTGAAGGCGCGAGGATCTCGCCTGTTTTGACATGTAGGCTCGTGACGTAGCCATCCTGGCTCGCGTAAACCGTGGTCTGTTCCAGCTCGTAGCGCGCATGATCCAGCGCTGCGTGCGCCGCGTCCCGGGCCGCGAGGGAACTGTTCAGGTCGCCGACGGCGATCTGCGCCGCCGCGCTCGCCTGTTGCGCCTGCACGAGCGCCGTTTCGGCGTTATGAAGCGCCGTCTGCGCCGTGTCGTATTCCTGGAGCGGAATGTAATGGCTGGCGGAAAGCGGACGCAGGCGATCGACCGTTCGCGCGGCCAGATCCCGGTCCGCCCTCGCCCGCAGGACGCCTTGCGACGCGGCGACCACATTCGCTTCCTTGACGCCGACGGCCCGCTGCTGGTTGGCGACTTCGGCCTCGGCCAAAGCGAGATTGGCGGCGGCCTGGGCGACGACGAGTTCGTAAGGGCGGGGATCGAGCCTGTACAGCAGATCGCCGCGCCTGACATGCTGGTTGAGATCGACCCGCAGATCGATCAGCCGACCGCCGACGGTGGACGCCACGTGAACGACCTCGGCGTCGAGGCTCCCGTCATCCGTCGAAGGATGGGCATGGTCGACCCGCGCCACGTGGACGCCATAGAGGATCGCAACGCCGATGCAGACGATGGCAATGATTTTTCCAACGGGGCGACGGCGCGCCGTGCTGACCTTGTCCATACGTCAGGGACCGAAAACGACGGACCAGAGCACCAGGGCGATGACCGTCCCGGCCGCGAGATAGGTAAACAGCCGGAAGGACAGGATCGCATCAAGACCGCACAGGATGCAAAGGAACCGGATGAGGACGGCGGCGACCACGCCCACGAGCGCACATAGCAGCCAGCCAGGGAAATAGGCGCCAAAGAGCGGGATCACAGGAGCCTGGGTACAGCCGCCGAGCGCGAAAGCCGGAGCGATCCCCGCAGCGCGTCCGAGCACGTGGGGCTTTCCGGCCCGTATGGACATCATTGCGCGCCACCGTTTGAAGATTCGACCATGACAGGCACCGTATCCGTCCTCTTCAAGAGAAACACGCTCTTGTTCTGCCGGAATTTACGACATGACGGTCACCGGGAGATGGCGACATCTCGCACGGCTCTTTCGAGCGCGCAAGATATCGACGCCCGGCGCGTCAAGGCTCGCGGGGCTTACAAGCAAAACCCGGCCATATCTCAGCGCCGTTTTCCGCCGACCGGCGTTCGCCCCACCCTTCCGGCTCAGCCGCCGGATGCTCGACGCAGGGGCGCCATGAAATCCGCAAGACCGCCATCCAGAGCGCGCTGGAAACTGGCCAGGGTTTCCTCACCGACATAATGCTCCATGCCCTCGGCGTCGATGAGCACACTCTCCTCGCTGATCCCGAGCGCCCGCAGAAACGCCTCGACGATCCTATGACGCGCACGCGTGTCATCCGCCAGCCTTTGCCCGGCCTCGGTGAGAAACGCGCCGCGATAGGGCTTCTGCGTCACCAGACCTTCGGACACCAGACGGGCCAGCATCTTGGCCACAGTCGGCTGTGAAACACCGAGACGCGCCGCGATATCGACCTGCCGCGCTTCCTGCCCTTCCGCGAGGAGGTCGGAAATCAGTTCCACGTAATCTTCAACGAGCACATTGCTGCGCGCCACGCGATTGGCCCTGAAACTTTCGGACTGAGCCTGGGCGTCGGGCATACGAACGGACCATTTCTCTGGACGCAAAAGGGAAGGATCCTTTTCTGGGACACAGTATTCTGATGCGAATAAATCATTCCTCCCGTTAGGACCAGCGCTCCGTCACGCATTTTTGTGTGTGCTTATGAGTATAGCCTATTGCATACTTTCCCGGGAGCGGCTTGTATGACTCCATCATGCCCGACGCATACAGGCGCCCCTCCGAACCTGAAATATTGTCGCACGACGATGTCGCGGCACGCCCGTCGGCTTCGGAGCCTCACGCGGCAAGGCGCAGTCTGCCGGACGTGTTTGCGAGTGTCACCGTTCCCAAGGACGGCACGCCCTGGATCCGACGTTTCCTCGCCTATGTCGGGCCGGGTTACATGGTGTCCGTCGGCTATATGGACCCCGGTAACTGGGCGACGGATCTGCAAGGCGGAGCGCAGTTCGGGTACACGCTGCTTTCCGTCATCCTCATCTCCAACCTGATGGCCATTCTGCTTCAGGCGCTTTCCGCCAGGCTTGGCATCGCCACGGGCCAGGATCTCGCACAGGCCTGCCGCAGCCATTTCCCGCCCGTCCTCAACTATGTCCTGTGGTTTGCGTGCGAACTCGCCATCATCGCGTGCGATCTGGCGGAAGTGATCGGCACCGCCGTGGCGCTCCAGCTGCTGTTCCATATCCCGCTCATGGAAGGCGCCATCATTTCGAGCCTCGACGCGCTGATCGTGCTCTTCCTCATGAACCGGGGTTTCCGCTACCTGGAAGCGTTCATCATCGGGCTTCTGAGCGTGATCGCCCTGTGTTTTGGCGTGCAACTTGTAGCCGCAGCCCCACCACTCGCGGGCATTCTGCACGGTCTGGTGCCGTCCGCCGAGATCGTGACCAACAGTCACATGCTCTACATCGCCATCGGCATCATCGGGGCCACGGTCATGCCCCATAATCTCTATCTGCATTCCTCCATCGTGCAGACGCGCGCTTTCGAGCGCAACGAAAGCGGAAAGCGCGAAGCCATAAGATGGGCGACATGGGACAGCACGATCGCGCTCATGCTCGCCCTTTTCATCAATGCCGCCATTCTCATCGTCGCGGCAGCAGCGTTCCACATGACCGGTCATCAGGACGTCGCGGAAATCGAGGATGCCTACCGTCTGCTCTCGCCCGTCCTTGGACTTGGAATCGCCTCGACCCTGTTTGCGCTCGCCCTGCTGGCGGCGGGCACGAATTCCACCGTCACGGGCACGCTTGCCGGTCAGATCGTGATGGAGGGCTTTCTGGACCTGCACCTGCCACACTGGGCGCGCCGCCTGATTACGCGCGGCCTCGCCATTCTGCCCGTGATCGTCGTGACGGGGCTGTACGGCGACAGGGGCGTAGGTCAACTGCTCATGGCCAGTCAGGTCATTCTGTCCATGCAACTGCCATTTGCCGTCATCCCCCTGATCATGTTCGTGTCCAACCGGAACACCATGGGGCCGTTTACGATCCCGCGTCCCCTCGTCGCCCTGTCCTGGGGCGTCGCGGGGATCATCCTGATCCTGAATTTCAAGTTGCTTTACGACAGTTTCGCGGCCTGAAGCGTATCCGTCCGATCTCCGTCATCCTCTGAACCGGCGCATCGTCGCCGGCGCATCATCGACAGCATCAGCCTGTCGGCGCGCATACCCAGGTATAGCAAATGCTATGTAAGTTTGTAGGTTCGTTTTCATCATCTTCCGCGCGTGGCCCTCAGCATCGCGTTGCTCTCTTATGCGCAACAGTCATCATGAGCGGCTTCGTATGCGATCCTGTATGGGCTGACGGCCGATTGAGCGCATCCTCGCCGCCTCAGAAGAAGGCGCCAGATAAAAATGCGGCTCATCCCGCCAGGACGACCGAGGCGACAACGCACGCCACGGAAACGATGACGGTCGTGGGCCATCTCGATCAGGAGCGGGGCCGTATTTTCCCAAGCCTCGGGGCCGTCTCCTACGGCATCGACCAGCGCCAGATCCAGGCGACGCCCCAGGGCGAGAACGCGGCCTTCAACCAGATTATGCTCCGCATGCCGGGGGTCGTGCTCGACAGTTACGGAGAGGTGCATGTGCGCGGCGAACATGGCGGGCTGACCTATCGCGTTAACGGCGTGCTCCTGCCCGAAGGACTGAACGGCTTCGGGCAGGAACTCGACACCCGCATCATCCAGTCCGTCGATCTCCTGACGGGTACCCTCCCCGCCCAGTTCGGCTTCCGCACAGCCGGTGTCGTCGACGTCAACACGAAAACGGGCGATACGCTGAAGCACAATCAGCTTTCCCTTTACGGCGGCAGCTACGGCACCTTCGCGCCGTCACTCCAGCTTGGTGGTCACAAAGGCAATTTCGAGTATTTCACGACGCTGTCCTATAATCGCAATCATATCGGCATCGAGAACCCGACCGACTCCTTCCGTCCCGTTCACGACCTGACGGAACAGGAAAAGGCGTTCGGATATTTTTCATGGCGTCTGGATGACACAAGCCGCGTGACGCTGCTGACGAGCGCTTCTTACGCGGACTTCCAGCTTCCCAATACCCCGGATCTGGACCCGATCTACCCTCTCGCCCAAACCCGTTGGGACGATCCGTCCGTGCAGTCGCGCCTGCTCGATGACAGCCAGACGGAACAGAACTATTACGCGGTAGCCTCGTATCAGCGCAGCGCCGAGACAGTGAATTTTCAGTTCTCTCCCTATTTCCGCTATGGACGCATCGATTACAGCCCCGATCCGATCCGCGACCTCGTCTTTCAGGGCGTGGCGGAACACGAAGTCAATGATTTCACGACCGGGGGCGCCCAGTTCGATCTCTCATGGGACGTCGCGCCGCATCACGTGATCCGTGCCGGTCTTCTCGGCCAGTATACGTCCGAGCGCCTCGACACCAACTCGCTCGCCTTTCCCACGAACGAGAACGACGTTGCACTCTCCGACATCCCGCAACGGATCATCGACAATACCGGCAACTGGTCCGTCGAGGCGGGGGCCTATCTGCAGGACGAATACAGAATCACACATAATCTGACTTTCAATTACGGCATCCGCTACGACCGTTTCGCGTCATCTTTCGATCATGAAGGCCAACTCAGCCCGAGGGCGAATATCGTGTGGAAACCCTCGCGCACGACGACGCTGCATCTCGGTTACTCGCGTTATTTCGCGCCGCCCTCGCCCCAATATATTTACCCGTCCACCCTGGCGAAATTCGCAGGCACCACCAACGCACCCGCCAGCGCGTACGGTGACGCCACGAAGGTGGAGACGTCCAACTATGTCGATATCGGCGTTCTCCAGCATGTCACGCCCGACTTCCAGATCACCGTCGATGCCTTTTCCAAATGGGCGCATAACCTGACGGACCTTGGTCAGTTCGGGCGCGCCGTCATTCTCGCCCCGTTCAGCTATCGCCGCGGCCATGTGTTCGGCTCCGAACTCGGCATGTCATGGCGCCATGGTCCCTGGTCCGCCTTCGGCAATTTCTCCTACGTCAAAACCGGCGCCCGTGACATCAATTCGGCGCAGTATCAATTCGATCAGGCCGAACTCGATTACATCCGCCGTCATGACATCCAGCTGGATCACCAGGGGGAATACACCGCGAGCGCGGGCGGCTCATGGCGCGACAAGCACCATATGGCCTATATCGATTTCATCTATGGAAACGGCCTGCGCAGCGGCTTCGCCAATCTCGAAAAAGAACCGCAATACGGCATTTTCAACATCGGCTATCAATATACGTTCACGAAAATTCCGGTGGGACACGACCTCCGCCTTCGGACCGATGTCGTGAATCTGTTCGACAGGCATTACCAGCTTCGCAACGGCAGCGGCGTTGGCATCTATCAGGCCCAGTACGGCCAGAGACGCGGCATCTATGCCTCGCTCGTCTCGGATTTTTAAACTTGCAGCGCCCGGAAACGGGGGAGTGTCTCAGTTTGAAATTCTGTTTCGCCGTCTAATTAGTCATTCATCATTTACCAGCCCGCTGATGACCCGTCGAAGCAGGTCAAGCAGTCGCTCATGATCTTCTGTCGATAGATGAAGATGACTTCTGGCATTGAGCGACGCAACAGCCGCAGCAATGTCTGGCAGTTTTTTTGCCGCTGAAGGGGTCAGCGAGATCAATGTACTGCGCCGATCATTTGGGTCTGGACTGCGCTGGACCAGCCCGTCCCGCTCCATACGTGAGAGGGTCTTGGCCATGGTGGACTGCTCAACCGCAGCAAGGCGAACCAGTTCACGCTGCGGTTGAGGTTCTCCATCGGCAAGAGCGAAAAACACAGGCAGTTGTCCGGACATGAGACCAAAAGGTCGCAACGCATCGTCCATCTCACGAGCGAAGAGCCGAGCCGCCCAGTTGACCATATAACCAAGGGATTGTTCGCGGGACTGCCATTTATATGGCTTGCTATCTTTATTCATGGCTCGCTATATAAGTCTCTCGAATCCATTCATGCAAGGACAATCCTATGCAAAGGCTTCTTCGCCGCATCCATCCTCTGCTGGGAGGATTGGCCATTTTATGCATAGCCTGTTTCATGGTCGGCACCATCGTTGCAGAACTATCTGGAAACCCGCTGACGATTGCAGCAACCAAACATACAATTCTGTGGGGACTGATTGTTCTCATCCCTTGTCTCGCTTTTACGGGTTTGTCTGGTTACCAGATCGCTGGAAAAGCACCGCGAGGTTTAGCACTCACGAAATTCAAACGCATGCGGGTTATCGGAATCAACGGACTCTGTATTCTTGTTCCCTGCGCATTCTTTCTTGCATTCCGAGCCTCTGAATTAAAATTAGACTGGCTGTTTTATGGTGTGCAGCTTCTCGAGCTCCTGACAGGCTCAATCAACCTGCTGTTTCTTGGAATGAATTTTCGCGACGGACTACGAATGTCCCGATCACGATAAAAACAAGATAGATGCCTGGAGTCTGTCGCTATCGCTTCAGAATGTGACATTCCTCTATCCGACCTCAAAGCGGATGTTTCAGCCCGAGCCCCTGCCAAAAGCGGGCGACAAATTCTATGCCGCTTCGTTTGGGAACGATCTCCGGGACGATGAGTTAGCACTTCGGAAAAAGATATCCGGCGAACAGGCAGGCCGCGCGCCATGACGTGCTCCCAAGGCCCTGCCGCTCCCGCCACTGGGACAGAGCCACGACCTGCCCGTCTTGGCCGGGACGTCGGCCCGCCCCGGAATTAAACCCGAAGAGAGGCTGCAATGAGCGCTTACAAAACCCTCAACCCCGCGACCGGCAAGACGGAAAAAACCTTTCCCTCGCTTAGCGACCGGGACATGTATGCCAAGCTGGACAAGGCCCATGGCCTGTGGCGTGACGACTGGCAGCATCGTTCCTTCGCCGATCGCAGCAGGATCGTGAAGGGCGCCGCCGACGCGCTGCTCCGCGACAAGGAAAAGCACGCCCGCATCATCACCACCGACATGGGTAAGGTGCTGTCCGAAGCCGTGCGGGAGATTGAACTGACGGCTGCCATCCTCACTTATTATGCCGAGAATGCCGAGGAATTCCTGGCACCCAGGGAACTGCCCGTCGAAAAGGGCAAGGCGAAGCTGATCAACCAGCCGCTGGGCGTGATCTACTGCGTGGAGCCCTGGAACTTTCCTTATTATCAGCTGGCCCGCGTGGCCGCCCCCAACCTCATGGCGGGCAACACCGTCATGGTCAAACACGCCGAGAGCGTTCCGCAATGCGCGCTGGCGTTCGAAGCCCTGTTCCGCGATGCCGGAGCGCCGGAAGGCGCCTATACCAACCTTTTCATTTCCAATGATCAGTCGGAGAAACTGATCGAAAAGCCCGAAATCCGGGGCGTAGCCCTGACGGGCAGCGAAAGGGCGGGAAGCGCTGTCGCCGCGCAGGCTGGCAAGGCACTCAAAAAGAGCACGATGGAATTGGGCGGCACCGACGCTTTCATTGTGCTTGAGGACGCCGATCTCGACAAGGTCATGCAATGTGCCGTCACGGGTCGCATGGGCAATAACGGTCAGGTCTGCACGGCTGCCAAGCGCATGATCGTGCATGAGAGCCTCGCCGATACGTTCATCGAAAGGCTCAAGGCAGAGATCAGCAAGTTCCGCTACGGCGATCCGCTCGATCCCAACGTGACGCATGGTCCGATGAGCAGCGAAGGGGCATTGAAGCGGGCTCTTGAGCAGGTCGACCGTGCGGTCAAGGGCGGCGCCAAGCTGGTGGGCGGGAAAAAGCTCGAGCGGGAAGGCTTTTTTATGGAAGCCGGAATCCTGACCAACGTTACCCGGGACAATCCTCTCTTTTACGAGGAAATTTTTGGTCCGGTCGCGACCATTCATCGGGTGAAGAGTGAGGATGAAGCCATCGCGCTGGCCAATGACTCGCCCTACGGACTTGGCGGCTCGGTCTACACGCGGGATATCGAACGCGGTCTACGCGTCGCCGAGAAGGTGGAGACCGGCATGATGTATGTGAACATGGTCACGGCCACCCAGCCCGATCTGCCGTTCGGCGGCATCAAGAACTCGGGTTACGGTCGTGAACTTTCCAGCCTCGGGATCGAGGAATTCGTGAACCGGAAGCTGATCCGGGTCGCATGACGCGCCCGTAGGGTCCAGTGCGTGGAAAACCCGCCGGAGCTTTCGCTTCGGCGGGTTTCTTTCGATCAGAAGTTCCGTCCGACCTGGGCGAACACATAACGTCCGATGATTTCTTCCGAATACATCGACAGCGCGGTGTTGCTCGAACCGTCGGGCACGAAGGGCGGCTTTTTGTCGAGGATGTTGTTCACCCCGACCTGGAACTGCCAGTCATGTGTGTTGTAATTCACCGTCACGTCATGAGAGAAAATACCCGGCACCTTGCAGTACGAGTAGACCTTGCAGCTTAGATCGTTCGAACCGTCATTAAAGCGCATGCCACCGGTATAGCTCATCATGTATGTCAGGCTGAAGTTTCTGTGGCTCCAGGTCGCCGTGGCGTAGTCGCGGACGCGCGGCATGCCGTTACCGCCCTGGTAAAACAGACGTCCGGCATAGTTATACCAGCTTCCGCCCGGCTCGTTCTGCTGGAGAAACCCGACGAGCTGCTGGAAGTTGTTGCTCAGCGTCAGGCTGTCTTGATGCGTCAGGCGGATGCGGTAGTTCAGGTCGAAATCGATACCGTTGGTCCGCAATCCACCGGCATTGGAATAGGTGTCGTTGACCTGAGTCAACTGCCCGGAACTGCTCCGCTGCGCGATGTTGCTACACCACGCCGTGTTCGTTCCCGTGTAGCAGCTGTCGGCGATGTACTGAACCGGCAGCGTCGTGATCATGTTCTTGATCGTGTAGTGCCAGTACTCGACCGATGCCGTGAGGTTCGGAATCCAGCGCGGCGTGAGGACCGTGCCAAAAGTATAGGTGCGGGCTTCTTCCGGCTTCAGGGCGGCGTTGCCACCGATGAGCGTCGGAATCTGGCTGGAGTTCGCATTGACGAACGTCGCGGTATTCACACCCTGCTTGGCGCAGGTCGCGACGACCATCGCGCTCATCGAGCCATAGCTGGCGGCCTGGGCGCAGGGATCGTTGCCCGGGTTGTAGCTGATCTGGTGACCGCCATAGAGTTCGGTCATGGTCGGCGCCCGCAGCGATGTCCCGAGCGTGGCACGGAAACGAATGTCGCGGGTCGGGGCCCAGTTGATGCTGCCCTTCCAGTTATAGGCGTTCCCGAAGGTGCTGTAACCCGACCAGCGTCCCTGACCGTCGATGGTCAGATCGTGCGCGAACGGCACATCATGCAAAAGGGGCAGATTGCCCTCGATATAGGCTTCCGTGACGTTATATCCGCCACCCGTATAGGTGGCGCCGCCGCCAAGGTCACCGTTCGCGGCCAGCGCGTCCGGCGTATAGCTGGCCTGTTCGCTGCGATGCTCGAGGCCCATGGCCATCCCGAAATCACCGCCGCCCTGCCAGGGCAGATGAGCAACGTGGTTATTGTGAACGCGGGCATTGAAGTCGCGCATCTGGTAGGTGCTGTGATCGTTCTGCGTGTAGCGCAGGTAGTCCGCCTGCGCCGAAGTCGGCTTGCCGAAGGGATTGGTCAGCGAGCAACCCGCGGAAGCCTGACAGATGGACGGGTTATAGACGACCGCGCTGTTCGCATCTGTCGGATCGACCTGTTCGGCGCCGAGTTCCTGAAAATAATGGGCGTAGTTCGTCATGTTCTCGGTCGAGAGCTTCGCCAGCGTCTGACCGTAAGACATGGATACGTCATATTTCCAGTCGCCGACGATGTCGCCTTTCGCGCCGCCCGTATACTGCCACTGATCGAAAGCCTCCTCGTATTTACGCTGGCCCAGATCCTGGAAGCGGCGATACATGGACACATCTTCACCCCAGATGTTGTAGGGGCTGCCCGACGGCAGAATAATTGACGACGGCAGTGTCGAAGGATAGGTCGCACCCGTAACCGGGTTTCCCGCGAGCGTATTCATCGCGTCTTTATGGGTGTAGCGGATCGAAGAATAGAGATCGACGTGCCTGTCGATCTCGTAATGCATGTCACCACTGAGAACAGCCTGCTGCAACGAGTTCGTCAGCAACTGGTCCTGGGCGAAATTATAACGATCCGAGGACGAGAAATTATGGAACGCATCCGCGCTGCCGCCGCCCGTGCCATTGCTGACCAAGTTCAAGTTCGTGCCGAGCACGCGGGTATTTGGACCCACCGAACTCCCGATGACCGGTGTCGCGCCGATTTCGGCATCGGAGTTCCACGGGTTGGCGGCCCAGTCGCGTGTCTTCTGCTTGATGCCCGAAGACGTCATATACGAACCGAAGAGCGTGATGTTGCCTTTGCCGTGATCGAAATCGAAGCCCTTGTAACCCGCGACCTTGCCCATCTGGCCATCACCATGATCGGTGATGCCGCCGCGGATCATGATGTTGCCCTTGGTCGTATTGTGGCGCAGCTTGATGTTGATCACGCCGGAAACAGCGTCCGCGCCATATAGCTCGGAACCACCGTCCTTAAGGATTTCGACGGATTCGACCTGGTCCGTGGGAATCGAGTTGAGATCCACGCACTGCGAACCGCTGCCGAAGGTCGGAACCTGACGCTTGCCATCCACCAGAACCAGCACACGCGAGGGGCCAAGGTTACGGATGTCCGTGCAGGACATGCCCAGGCCGCCGTTGGTGTTGGTGTTATTGGTGCCGCTGGAGCCGATCGACGGCAACCGCAGCAGATAGTCACCAAGCGTTACCGCTGAAGTCGACGTGATCTGCTTGGCCGTGATCGTCTGCACCGGATTGGCGTTGGAATCCGCACGCGATGCAAGCGCCGAGCCCGTCACGATAATGGACTCCTCCGCCGAATGCGGTCGGGCGAGAACCCGACGGCGCGCGGCTGTCGACGTGGCGCTGGCCGTCGCAGACGTGCCTGCCGCCGTCGAGGTCGGCGCGACCTTCACGGAGGCGCTCGCCGACAATGCTTTGGCCGTTGCGACATGGGCCGCCGATTTGGCGCGATGACTCGTCTGCTTCCTGGCGACCGTCTCTGCCGAAGCCGTGGCGAACACCGCGCAAACCAGTCCCAGGGACGTCGAAACTGCAAGAGCGTGCCTGTGCGCTTTTTTCATGTGAGCTTAAACCTCAATCAAGTACCCTATATATCGTATACATATCGGGATCGGAGGACGGAATACCTGTTACGTAACGGTCTGACGTCGACATGATCCTGAAGGAGCCCGCCTCATCGAAACCACGACCGGAATATTTCTTTTTTATGACAAGAACTTAGATCAGAGCCCGGATCAGATGTCCGGCCTCATCCAGTCAAAATCGACACGCGGAAACGCACGGTCTGGCAGCTTCCGTCTTCGATATTCACGCCATATGTTGCCGATAAAACACAATTTTTCCCACTCACGGCCTCTGGCAAAGCTGCCCTGAAACCCGAGGGAAAGCGGAGGTGTAACCGGATGTCACGCGGCCCGCTTTCCGGTTACGCCAGAGGGTCTTCGATTTGCTTTATGGACTCGCCGCCATGCCAATCCATGGACACATCTCCCCATCGCGTCGGGATACCCTTGATGCGGATGGACCTGCCCGAAACCGGGAGCCGGTGAAGAGGCGCACGCGCATGATGCAGAATGTCAGCCCATCATCCTTGTGAGCCAGCGCTCATTTCAGGATGCGTTCATCCCGCTCGCTGTCGTCTCCACCCTTTCGTTTCCCGATATTTTATACCCTGCATAAGAAGAATGCTGGAATTATACACAATGACGCGAGGGCTTCGTTACATAGATGTTCGCATTGGCGAACACTTATGTATAAAGGAAGACGAACACAGAAAAGAGACGCGGAATACTCATGAACGCCCAGACGGGGAAAATTCAGCCGCTGATCGTCAGAACAATCAGCGACCAGCTCTACGGAATTCTCCGTGAACAAATTCTGAGCGGCGCTCTCGCGGCGGATCAGCCGATCCGCCAGGATGCGCTGGCAGCCGAACTCAACATCAGCAAGATACCTCTGCGCGAGACGCTCGCGCGTCTGGAGCAGGACGGCCTCGTCGTCGCTCATGCCAAGCGCGGTTTCACGGTCGCCACGCTCTCGACCGACGAGGCCGAGGAGGTGTTTGAACTCCGTATGCGGCTGGAACCTGAAGCCGCCGCGCGTTCAGCTCTCGTCGCCACGGTCGAAGATCATAAAGCCGCGAAAAAAAGCCTTGCCGAACTGGAAGCCGCCATCAGGCAGGAAGGCCAGGATCACAGTCTCTACAACCGGCTTTTCCACCTCTCGCTGATCCAGCCAGGCGCCGGCAGGCTAACCTGTCACCTGCTCGAGACGGTCAATGTGATCGCCGATCGCTACGTGCGCCTGCATCTCAATACGCAGGGCCGGGACAAGCGCGCGTCGGAGGAGCATCGTCAACTGCTCAAGGCATGGATCGATCGCGACTCGGAACGCGTGGAAACCCTTCTGAAACATCATATCAGCGACACCCTGCACGACCTCCGCAACCAACTCGGCACCGGAAATCGTTGAGTTCCGTCATGCGCGCAGCATCTCAAGTTCCGCGCGCGACATCCTTTTGAAGGCAACGGGAGCGCATGTCCTGATGTGAACGGCCGTTGGCCGATACGATCCGCATAGAAGAGCATGAACTCCCTATCCCGACGACCGTACCATCACGCGGCAACCGTACGCCTCTAGGAACGATACGATATAATAACGCTATCGACGGTGTCGTTCAGGCCGATCAGACCACCTGGAAGCCGTGGCAGAAAACATCTTCCGGGTCGATCCAGATCGTATTGAAACCGGTCGAAACCGCACTCCCCTCGATCAGGGGCACGATCGCCGGAATGGGACCGTTCCCCGACGGAAGTTCCACCGCCGATTCCACCGTTCCGATAAAACGGCTGTGGATATAGCTGTCATGCGTGAAGCGATCGCCGACCTTCAGGACGCCTTTATGCACCAGATGAGCCAGGCGCGCGGAGGTGCCCGTACCACACGGGCTGCGATCGATGGCGTGATCACCATAAAACACGGCATTACGGCCGCCATCGCGCGTCGTGTCGCGGTCGGCCCAAAGGACATGGCTCACGCCATTGATGGACGCGTCCACCGGATGGACCGGATGGAATTTCGCGCGTACGGCCTCGCGCACAAGCGGACTGAATTCGAGGATACGCTGCGCGCCCAGATCGTCGAGCCCCGTATAGGCGCCCTGAGGTTCGACAATCGCGTAGTAATTGCCCCCATAGGACACATCGACCGTCAGCGGGCCAAGGCCGGGCACGTCAATCTCCACCCCCGTCGCCGCGACATAAGCCGGAACATTGCGAATCTGCACGGATATGACCCGCCCCGCCTCCTCGCGATAGGCGATATCGATGAGTCCGGCAGGCACTTCCAGCTTGAGACGGCCCTTTTCGCGGGGGACCAGAAGCCCATGCTCAAGCGCGAATGTCACCAGGCCGATCGTGCCGTGACCACACATCGGCAGGCAGCCGCTCGTCTCGATAAAAAGGATGCCGCCATCGGTATCATCGCGCGTCGGCGGATAGATGAAACCACCCGACATCATGTTGTGTCCCCGCGGCTCGAAACACAGGCCGGTCCGGATCCAGTCGAAACGATCGAGAAAATCGAGGCGACGTTCGCCCATCGTGCGACCGCGCAGAAGAGGCAACCCACCCGCGACCAGCCGGACCGGATTTCCAGCGGTATGACCATCGATGCAAAAAAACGTATGCCGCATGAAATTGAGTTCCCGGTTCAGCATGATGTGCGACGGGGAGAATGGGAGGCATGACGACCCGCGCGCCTTGTCCTCCCCCCGCTATTCGTCTATCGTATACGTACCATAGTCACCGCGAGCTTGAAAAGCATCCCGTGAGCCAGCTGCCATCCTTTCCCCCCCGCATTTCCGCCCGGACGTACGCCGAACGCATCGAGGCGGCGCGCGCATCGCTGATTGCCAGTGGCCTGGACGCGCTTCTCGTCAGCGCCGGCGACAGCCTGCGCTATTTTACCGGTCTTGCCTGGGGCGGAACCGAGCGCCTCGTCGCCGTGGTGATCCCGGCTTCTGGCGCGGCCTATATGATATGTCCGCATTTCGAGCTGGGGTCTTTGGCGGAATCGATCAAGCTGCAACTGGACGTGCGTTCCTGGGAAGAGGATGCCTCTCCGTTTTTGCTCGCCATGGACGGTTTCGCGGATCGCAGTCACGTGGCGCTGGATCGTGACCTCACGCTGCGCATTGCGACCAGTCTGCGGAATGCCCGCCCCGGCATCACGTTCACGGACGATCCGGGGATCGTCGACACCTTGCGTGCGTGCAAGTCCGCCGAGGAAATCGCCCTCATCCGCCACGCCATGGCGATCACGCTCCAGGTGCAGAAAGACGCATGGGAATTCCTGCACCCCGGCGTCCGGGCCAGCGAGGTGATCCGCTTCATCGACACGCGGCACCGCGCACTGGGCGCCGATAACGGCTCGTGGTTCTGCGCCGTCCAGTTCGGCCCCGCAACGGCCTTTCCGCACGGTCTTCCCGGCGATCAGCTTCTGGCCGAAAACGATCTGGTTCTCGTCGATACCGGTTGCTGCCTCGATGGCTACCACTCCGACATCACAAGAACCTATGCCTTCGGCACGCCCGACCCCGAACATGAGCGCATCTGGGCCATCGAAAAGGAAGCCCAGCTTGCGGCCTTCGACGCGGCCCGGCCCGGTGTGCCCTGCGAGGCCGTAGATGCCGCCGCGCGCGCTGTCCTCGAAAAGCACGACCTCGGACCGGGCTATACGTTGCCCGGCCTGCCGCATCGAACCGGACATGGAATCGGATTGTCGATCCATGAATTTCCGTATCTCGTACGCGGCAACACGATGCCGCTGGAGAGCGGCAACTGCTGCTCGAACGAACCGATGATCGTGGTGCCCGGCCGGTTCGGCATTCGTCTCGAGGATCATTTTCACATCACACCGACCGGTGCGCGCTGGTTCACGGAACCGTCGCACAGTATCACGAAGCCCTTTGGCTAAAGACGTCATGTCTGCTTCCCGCCCAAACAGCACGTCTCCGATGCCGGGTTCCGATGCTCGCCTCGACCGGCTGCGCGCCCATCTCCGCGAACACGGGGTCGACGGGTTCCTGCTTCCCCGCGGTGACGAACATCTGGGTGAATATGTCCCTGCCTGCGCCGAGCGTCTGGCGTGGCTGACAGGTTTTACCGGAAGCGCGGGTTTCGCGGTCGTCCTGCCAGACGAGGCCCTCGTTTTTTCGGATGGCCGCTATCAGGTGCAGATGGACCAGCAGCTCGATCCGGCTGTCTGGTCGACAGCGCATATGTATGAAACGCCAGGCCCCACATGGCTGGCGCACCATGCCGCGGGCCGCGCCATCGGCTACGACCCCCGCACCATCAGCGAAACGGAGCTTGCCGCCTACGCTCAGGCCGGATGCCGCATGGTCGCGCTTGCGTGCAATCCGATCGACGCGATCTGGCCCGATCGTCCGGCTGCTCCTGATACGACCGTCGAGTCCCTGCCCGTCACCTATACCGGCACGGATAGTCGGACCCGCACGGCGCTTGTCACCGCCATTCTCGACCGCGACGGCCAGGATGACGCGATCCTGCCCGACCCGACCGCCATCGCGTGGATGCTGAATATCCGCGCCCGCGATCTCGAATTCCTCCCCGTTCCGCTGTCCTTTGCCATCGTTTCGCGCAGCGGCAGTGTGCAGTTGTTCATCGAACCGTCGCGCGTGCCCTCCCATGTGGCTGATATTCTTGGCCCCGACGTCGATATTCGCCCCCCTTCGGAACTGGAAGCCGGACTGCGCGCCCTGAAGGGCCAGACCGTGCGCCTCGATCCGGCCCGAAGCGCGGCGTGGTTCTGGCAGTGCCTGCGCGACGCGGGGGCAAATCCGGTCGCGGGAACGGACCCCTGCCTCGAACCGCGCGCCCGCAAGACGGAGACAGAGCGCGAGGGCATGCGTCGCGCCCATCATCTGGACGGCATCGCGCTGTGCCGCTTCCTGTTCTGGCTGGAGCAGAACGGCATCGGGCGCACGGAGACAGAGGTTGCGGATCACCTGCTGTCACTGCGCCTCGCCAGCGAAGCATGCACGGGGCCGAGTTTCGCGACCATCGCCGCCGCCGGTCCGAATGCTGCGATCATGCATTACGCCCCGCGCCGGACGGACTGCGCGACGCTTGAAAGCGGCACGTTTTTCCTGATCGACAGCGGCGGGCAATATCGTTGCGGCACCACGGACGTGACGCGCACGATCTGGCTCGGCGACGGCGCGCCTCCGGCGGCTTGGCGCGATCACTACACGCGCGTTCTGAAAGGTCTGATCGGCCTGAGCCGCGCGATTTTCCCCAAAGGAACTCACGGCTATCGGCTCGACCCGCTCGCCCGTCTGCCGCTATGGGACGCGCATCTCGATTTCGACCATGGCGCGGGCCACGGGCTGGGAAGCTATCTCAGCGTCCATGAATGGCCGCTGGGATTCACGCGTCGCCCGGTGCTCGACGCCATCGAGGAACATATGATCCTCACCAACGAGCCCGGCTATTACGCCCCGAATTCGCATGGCATCCGCCTGGAGAACGCCATGGAAGTCCGACGCCATGACGCGGAAGGCCGGTTCCTGAATTTCGAGACCATCACACTCGCCCCGATCGACCGCCGGGGCATCGAACCCTCCCTGCTGAACTCCGAAGAAAGAGCCTGGCTCGACGCGTTTCATGCGCATGTTGAAGCCATGATCGCGCCGTCCCTACCCCCCGCCGAGCGGGACTGGCTCATCCGGGCCTGCGCGCCGCTATGACATCGGCCATCATCATCGGCGGCGGTGTCATCGGGCGCGCCTGTGCCCTGAGCCTGCTCGACCGGGGCTGCGCCGTCACTCTCGTCGCCGACGCCGATCCGGCACCCGCCTCATGGGGCAATGCGGGACATATCGCCACCGAACAGGTCACGCCGCTGGCCGAATGGGCCACGATCAAACGGCTTGCCACCGACCTCTTTCCGCGCGGTCCCGTAGCGCTGGACTGGCGGCGACCCGGCATCTGGCTGCCATGGTCGCTGCGTTTCCTGCGCGCTTGCGCGGCGAACGGCCTGCGCCGGGTTTCGCCCGGGGAAACCACGCTGAGAGACCTTCTGTCGGATGCGCTGCCCGCATGGGAACGCCTCGCACAGCGGCTGGGTCAGCCGGAACTGCTCGACAAGCGCGGAATCGTAAAGCTCTTCGAGAAGGATGACGCGCCCATCCGTGCCGCCCGGATGATCGGGACGGATTGGGGAACGGCCAGGGCCTGCTGGATCGAACCCGCCGAGCGGGCGTTGATTAACGCCCGGTTCCGCGCACCCATCCGCGAAGCCGTGCACTTCCCCGGCACTGCCCATGTGACCGATCCGCGTCTCGTGCTCGACGGATTGCTCGCCAGCCTGATCGCTGCGGGAGGCCAACATCATACGGGCTACGTCACCGGCATCGAAACGCATGGCGACGGCGTGCGGGTCCGGACCGACGCTGGCGTCCTTGAGGCCGATCGCGTCATCGTGGCGGGCGGTGTGCGATCCGGTCTGCTGCTGCCGGACCTCGCCCTGCCGATGATCGCCGAGCGTGGCTATCACGTCGAGTGGGACCACAATGGCGAGTGGACCGGTCCCAACGTGGTCTTCGAGGACCGCGCGGTCGTCGTCACGCGGTTCGGCTCCCGTCTGCGCGCCACGTCGTTCGTCGAATTCTCCGCCTTCGATGCCCCGCCGGACCCGCGCAAGTGGGAACATCTCGAACGCCACGTCCGGGAAATGGGACTGCCCGTGCATGGTCCGTTCGCCCGATGGCATGGCGCGCGTCCGACGCTGCCTGATTATCTTCCGGCACTCGGCGCGCTGCCGGATCAACCTCATGTGTTCGCAGTCTGCGGGCATAATCATCTTGGCCTGACGCTGGCCGCCACGACCGCCGAGCGCCTCACGCGCCATATGCTGGACGGCGCGCCCCTGCCACACACCCTGCGTCCGGGCCGTTTCAGCAAAAACCTTCGCTGCATGTCCTTCCCCCGGAGAAACGTTTCATGACAACAACGTCCCTGACTGGCGCCCTTCTCATCGGCGCGCGCGACGTGACGCGCGACACCACGTTCGTCGCCCGGCGCGCCGTGGACGGCTCGGCGCTCGACATCGCGTTTTCATGCGCGACGCCGGATGATATCCGCAACGCCTGCGCGCTCGCCGACGCCGCCTTCGACACCTATCGCCACACCTCCCTCAGCGCGCGCGCCACGTTCCTCGACGCCGTTGCCACGGAAATCGAGGCGCTGGGCGAGCCGCTGATCGAGCGCGCCCATGCTGAAAGCGGCCTGCCGGTCGCGCGCCTCACGGGAGAGCGCGGTCGCACGATGGGGCAGTTGCGCATGTTCGCAAGCCTGCTGCGCGAAGGGCGCTGCATGGATCCGCGCATCGACCCCGCTCTGCCGGACCGCAAGCCGATGTCGCGTCCCGACCTGCGCCAGATCCGCATGGCCGTCGGACCGGTCGCCGTGTTCGGCGCCAGCAATTTCCCCCTGGCCTTCTCGGCGGCTGGGGGCGACACGGCCTCCGCGCTGGCGGCAGGCTGCCCCGTCGTCGTTCGCGCCCATCCGGCGCATCCCGGCACGAGCGAACTGATGGGTCGGGCCATCCGGGCCGCCATCACGCGCTGCACCCTGCCGGAAGGCGTGTTCTCGTTAATCGGCGGCCCCGACTACGCCATCGGCGCAACACTGGTTCAGGACCCGGCCATCATGGCGGTCGGCTATACCGGCTCCCGTCAGGGGGGGCTTGCGCTCGGCAAGATCGCGGCCGCGCGCCCCGTGCCGGTGCCGGTCTATGCCGAGATGAGCAGCATCAATCCGGTCTACCTCCTGCCCGCCGCGCTGAAAGCCGATGCCGAAACGCTTGGCGCATCCTTCGTCGTCTCACTCACGATGGGTGCGGGTCAGTTCTGCACCAATCCCGGCCTGATCCTCGGCGTGGCCGGTCCGGATTTCGACCGGTTCGTAGCGGCAGCGAAAGCCGCCCTCGAAACGGCACCGGCGCCGACCATGCTGACTTCCGGCATCCGCAGCGCCTACGAGGCCGGAGTCGAACGTCTCGCGGCACGTCCCGGCATCAGGGCGCTCGGGCGTGGACCACGCGGAGAAGATTCGGCGTGTCAGGCCGCCCTGTTCGAAACAGACGCGACGACCTTCGCCGCGGACCCTGTCATGAAAGAGGAGATTTTCGGCTCCTGTTCGCTCATCGTGGCCTGTCCTGACATCGCAACCCTGCGTACACTGACCGAAGCGCTCGAAGGCCAGTTGACCGCGACGCTGCACATGAAGGAAGCCGACCTCGAGGACGCTCGCGGCCTGCTGCCGGTTCTTGAGCGCAAGGTCGGCCGCATTCTCGCCAACGCGTGGCCGACGGGTGTCGAAGTCTGTAGCGCGATGGTGCATGGCGGTCCGTTCCCGGCGACGTCCGATCCTCGCACGACATCGGTCGGCACGGGCGCCATCGAGCGTTTCCTGCGTCCCGTCTGCTACCAGGACATCCCTCAGGCGCTGCTGCCTGTCGGACTGCGCGACGGTAACCAGCCTCCCGCATAAATCAGGCGGTCTGGCGGGGAGGCAAACTCCATCATTTTCGACACGCGGACATTTTCCGGTTTTCGGAGGCTCTACTTTCGTATACGATAGACGAAAATATGGCTTCCAGCAACGGGACGTCCCGTCTGCCAGAGCCATGCCCCAGGAGAGTGAACATGAAGTGGTCTGGCGTATTTCCCGCAGCGACGACGCAGTTTGCCGAAGATCTGTCGGTGGACATCAAGGCGACGCAGACGGTCCTCGACAACCTGATCCATGACGGCGTGCATGGCCTGGTCATCATGGGCACATGCGGCGAAAACAATTCGCTGGAACCCGACGAGAAAATCCGCGTGCTCGAAGCCGCCGTCGAAGTCACGGCCGGGCGCGTTCCGGTCATGGTGGGCGTGTCCGAACTGACGACCCCGCGCGCCGTGCGGTTCGCCAGGGACGCGGCCCGCATCGGCGCGGATGCGCTGATGGTTCTGCCCGCCATGGTCTATGTGCCGAAACCCGCCGAGCTTGAATATCACCTCCGCGCCGTCGCCGATGCCAGCGACCTGCCGATCATGCTGTACAACAATCCGGCGGCCTATCGCGTCAACATCGAACTCGACGTGCTCGGTCGTCTGGCGGATGTCCCGACGATCAGGGCGATCAAGGAAAGCTCGTCCGATACGCGTCGATACACGGACGTCTATAATGCGTTCGGCGACCGTTTCGTTCTGATGGCGGGTCTGGACGATGTCGCGTTTGAGGGCCTGCTGCTTGGCGCGGAAGGCTGGATTTCCGGCCTGACCAGTGCGTTCCCGCGTGAATCGGTGGCCCTCGTCGAGGCGATCGATCGCGGCGATCTCGAAACGGCGCGCCGCATCTATCGCTGGTTCCTGCCGCTTCTGCACCTCGATGCCGAGCATGATCTGGTGCAGTCGATCAAGCTGTCCGAGCAGATCATGGGTCGCGGCAGCGAGCGTGTGCGTCTGCCCCGTCTGCCGCTGGCCGGAGCGCGACGCGACGAAGTCACGCGCATGGTCGAGGTCGCCGCCGCCAACCGCCCGATCTGATGCCGGGGCCGCAACGGACGGTTTCAGCTTTACGCCGCCGCGCGGGCACCGTTGGGCAGTCGGGCGCGCGCTGCGATCGAGGCGGACGAGCCCGTGCGCGATCTCGCTTTCCACACGCTTCCTTCCGGTCGGCTGATGGGCGTGACGCTCCCCGATCAGCGCCGGAACATTTTACCTTGGGTGAAACACTCTCCGAGCAAGGCAGGCCCGAAAGCTTTCAGCAAGATACAAGACGAGAGAGTCAGGTTCGTTTTTTTTTGATATGACGTTTCATAGCCATTCGAGGCCCCTTCAATACGGAGCACGACCCATCGATATGATACGTCAACCTGTTCGAACCCTCATCGTGACCGCCACCATGCTCAGCCTGACAAGATGTGGTTATTTCGATTCCCGGGCCGCCCATAAGGCGCAGATGTCGATGATCGGCATGACGTCCTACGATCTCCAGGCCTGCGCAGGCATTCCGGCGTCAGTCAAACAACTCAACGACACCACACAGCTCTATCAATACTCCGGCACACACACGACGCCGAGCTGGAGCGGCTCGACACTGATCCCGATCGCGGATGTCAGCACCGTGTTGCAGCAGGTGGTCGGCGGCGGTGGCACGACCTGCACGGCCATCATCCGTCTCGACCACGACCGCGTCTCCGAAGTGCATTATGCCGGCGATAACGACGAAGTGATCGGCACCGATGGCATCTGCTCCATCATTACGCGTGGCTGCTCGCGTCAGCCGGAATCCACGATGAAGAAGGTCAATGGCGGTCCGTTCGGGCCTGTTTCCGCCTTCTCCAGTCCCAAGACGCCGAACCAGAGCACGGACTCCACCTACTCCAAACAGGCTGGCAGCGTCATTCCCAACCCGGACCCGAAATCGGATCAGCCCATCATCGTACCACGGACGCAGTAACGACGTCTCGCGACTGCGCGGAGGTCAATCGTGCTGGGCGCCGGCTGCGATCGCCTGTTTCATGAGGGCGATCGCCGTCGGCAGTCCCACCATGATGGCCTCGCCGATCAGGAAGTGGCCGATATTGAGTTCGGTCAGACCAGGAATGGCGGCGACCGCGCCAACATTGGCGTAGGTCAGGCCATGACCCGCATGCAGTTCGAGCTTTGCGGTCAGGGCGGCCTGTCCCCCACGCTTCAGGCGACCAAGTTCGTGCCCACCCGGATCTTCCGCGTAAGCGCCGGTATGAAGTTCGACCACCTGCGCACCAATCCGCGCCGCGGCTTCGATCTGTTCCGGATCGGGATCGACGAACAAAGACACGCGGATACCGGCCTCGCGCAGTCGCGCAACCTTGCGTTCGAGATCTCCGGCCTGCCCGATCACGTTCAGCCCCCCTTCCGTCGTGACCTCCTGACGCCGTTCGGGCACGATGCAGCAGGCATGCGGCCGCAGGGTGCAGGCCAGCCCGACCATCTCATCCGTCGCGGCCATTTCGAAATTCAGGGGCACGGAGAGTTCATGACGCAGACGCGCCAGATCGTCGTCGCGGATATGCCGCCGGTCTTCACGCAGATGCGCCGTAATACCGTCCGCCCCATGGGCCTGCGCCAGCAGCGCCGCCGCCACGGGGTCGGGATGAAGACCACCCCGCGCATTACGCACGGTCGCCACGTGATCGACGTTCACGCCGAGCCGGATCATGCTTTCGCTTCCTTCTGATAGGCGCGGCGATGCGCGCTCATCTTGCGCGCCATCCGCAAGGCGGCGATGAGGCTGGATACGTCCGCAATGTTCCTGCCCGCGATATCGAACGCCGTGCCGTGGTCCGGCGAGGTCCGCACGATCGGCAGGCCGAGCGTCGCGTTGACACCCGACGCCATGTCCAGCGTCTTGAGCGGGATCAACGCCTGATCGTGATACATGCATAGAGCCGCGTCATAACGCTCGCGCGCCGCCTCGGTGAACATCGTGTCCGGCGGCAGCGGACCGAACGCGTCGATCCCCTGAGCCTGAAGCGCCGCGATGGCCGGAGCGATGATGTCGCGCTCCTCGTCACCCATGAGCCCGTTTTCACCAGCGTGCGGATTGAGGCCGGCGACGGCAAGACGGGGCGCTTCCAGTCCAAAATCCTGCCGCAACGACGCGGCCGTGATCTGCCCCACGCGCACGATCCGCTCCGTCGTGAGCGTCTCCAGCACGCGCCGCAGACTGACATGCACCGTGACGGGTACCACCTTCAGACGGGGCGAAGCCAGCATCATGACCTCCTCGCCCGGCGTGCCGCAGAGTTCCGCGAGGAACTCGGTATGACCCGGATGGCGAAACCCCGCCTGACGCAGGACATGCTTGCTGATCGGGTTCGTCACAACCGCCGAGGCCGCGCCCGCGAGCGTCAGTTCCGTGGCCAGCGTGATCGAGGCCACGACCGCCGCGCCATTGACCGGGTCGGGCTTTCCCGGCGTGACCGCCTCCGCGAGAGGAACCGGCAGGACGGGAAGCGCGCGCGCGAAAAGCGGCTGATCCGCCTCACGGATATCGGCCAGGACTTCGTAGGGGATCTGGTCCCCCAGCAAAACGGGATCGCCGATCCAGACGAAGGGAATGGCATGGGTCTCCCACGCCTTGATCGTCAGTTCGGGACCGATCCCGGCGGGATCGCCCATGGTCAGCGCTGGCAGGGGCATCATCGGCAAGGCCTCCTTCGGAATGAGCGTGACGCTCCGGGTTCTGGACGCTGGTTCAGCCCTGCGCCAGCGCCGCCAGCACACGGACCCAGGAACGGATGCCGCGATGGAAGGACTCGACGCCATACTGCTCGTTCGGAGAATGGATCCGATCATCGGACTGCGCAAAACCCACGAGCAGAGAGTCGATCCCGAGCGCTTCCTTGATTTCGGCCACGACCGGAATCGAACCGCCAGACCCGATGGCGACGGCAGGGACACCCCATTCCTGTGTCAACGCGCCAAGTGCCGGCGCGAGATAAGGTCCGTCCGCCGGGACGGCAAAGCCCGTGGAAGCCCCATGGGGCGCGAAATGAATCTTCGCGTCCGGCGGAAGCATCTCTTTTACGCGGGTGCGAAAGGCGTCACGGATCGCAAGCGGGTCTTGTCCCGGCACGAGACGGAAGGAAATCTTGGCCATCGCCCTGGCCGGAAGAACGGTCTTGAAGCCGTCATCCTCATAGCCGCCGGAGATGCCGTTGATCTCGAAGGTCGGGCGCATCCAGATCTGCTCGATCGCCGAATAGCCTGTTTCGCCAGCGGCCAGAGACAGGCCGACCGGCCCAAGCGTTTCGGCATCGTCGGGATAAAGGCCGCGCCACTGCGCCCGCACGGCGTCCGGCGCATCGACGATGCCATCATAGAAGCCCGGAAGCGTCACGCGGCCGTTCTCGTCGCGGATCGTGGCGAGGATCTTGCACAAAACCTCGATCGGGTTCCGGGCGGCATTGCCGTACATGCCTGAGTGAAGATCATGGGTCGCACATTCGATGACCACCTCCTCACCCACCAGACCGCGCAGCCCGGTCGTAATCGCGGGCGTCGTGCGGTTGGGCATGTTGGTGTCGCAGATGAGGGCGACATCGGCATGAAGTTCGGCGGCGTTCGCCTTGAGGAACGGCAGAAGATTGATACCCCCGCTTTCCTCTTCGCCCTCGATCAGAACCGAGACGTTCAGCGGCAGAGCGCCGGTCACGGACTTCCAGGCGCGACAGGCCTCGATGAACGTCATGAGCTGCCCCTTGTCGTCCGAAGCGCCGCGCGCGACGATCACCTTCCGGCCATCGGCTTCCGTCACCAGCCTGGGATCGAACGGGTCGCTATGCCACAGGGCCAGGGGATCGGTCGGCTGCACGTCATAATGACCGTAGAACAGGACATGCGGCCCCTGCGCATTCTCCTGATGACCGACGACCATCGGATGGCCGGGCGTTTCCGCCACCCGCGAGGCAAAACCAAGAGAGGCCAGATCCTCCCGCAGCCATTCGGCGGCCGTCCGGCAATCCGACGCATGGCGGGGCTGGGCGGAAATGCTGGGAATACGCAGCAGGGCGAAAAGACGCTCCAGGCTCCGAGGCAACGACGCATCGGCCTGCGCGAGCACCTGATTGAGCGTATCGGTCATGTGAGTCTTCCTGCTGTTTGAACGTCGGCCCTCGCCATCCGTCATGTCGGGCGGCTTGCAGACCGGACATCAGGCGCGCCGGACCTCGACGCCTACGTTGCTGACGATCTGCCGAATGCGTGCTGCGAATCCACCGGGATCCGCCGCCTTGCGAACGGCCTGCCGCGCGCCGTCAGAGAGGCGTCGCCACAGATCCGCATCTTCATAAAGCCGCAGCACGGCTTCCGCAAACTCCTGCGGGATGCCTGGATCCGCGACGAGGCACGAGACGTTGCTTTCCCATCCAAGCTGCGCCGCGAGGTCGCGACCGATGACGGCTGGCAGACCGAAACCCGCAGCACGAACAACTTCATAGGGCAACCCGGCCGAAACCCGCGACGGCGCCACCATCACCCGAGACTTCGCATACAGAATGGACAGATCGCGCGCGGACACGATGGGATCCACGCGCGGATAGTAAGACAGTCCCAGAAGGTCGACCCCGTCCGCCCTGAAACCTGCGATACGAAGCGTCGCACCCTCAGGCAGAACACGATCCAGCATTGGCATGGAGTGGCGCACGAACAGATCAAGTCCGTCATGTACGGCGTCTCCAGGTCCGTACAGGGGCAACGCATGCAGCAGCCCGCTTCGCCCCTCAAATGTGGGAACATTGACTGGCTCCGCGGCGGACATGCCAAGCGTGAGAGGTTCAACCCCTGACGCATAACGAATGAACGCCGCATCCTCGTTCTGGAGAGCGAGCACGCTTTGGCAAAGCCAGTCGTCGCCGATGTCGGCCTGCAGATCGGTGAGAAGCCGGGAACGGTCGTCGAGACCACCGATCAGCCGACGCCGATGCCCCTCGATCGCGCCCATCCGTCCGACATCAAGGACCATGTTGGCCTGCGGCAGACCCGACGCCATCCGATGGATATCGACCTGGACGCGGCGCAACGTTCTGTGTCCGGCAAACCAGATACAGTCGAAAACGTCGGCCCGCTCATGCAGGAAATCCGGCAAACCCGCGTGGAAGCGATGGCGTATCACTTCGACGGTGAGCGGGAAGTCCGCGACGAGGGGCGCCGTCGGACCGATCACCTCATCCAGCGAGTAGACCGTGACGCACAAACCGGCACGCGCCATCGCCGCGATGATGTCGCCATCACGCGCGAACATGCCCCCCAGATGAGGTGCGGGCAGCCGCTCGCAGAGAAAAAGGACGTGCGATCCCTTCGATGCCCAACGCGCGCGTTCCCGCATACTGTCCACACCCAACGGATGCGACCCGAGCAAACGGCGAAAACGGTCGCGCAAGGCCGCCGAGACGGAAGACGCCGAGGTCGCCGAAGATGACCGGGACGGACCGTAAGCCAGAAATCCCGGCTCGTATCGCACCTGCGCGCCCCGTTCCGTGACCAGCAGACACAAGGCGACCATCAAGGCCGCCCATTCCGTAAGGGAAGCGGGAAGATCGGCGTTCCGGACGAGGTCGGCATCGAGCAGCAGCGGCGCATTTCCGCCACCGTGGCACGCGCGCGCGAAGCCGATTTCCGAGGCGAACGGTTCCAGCCCATAGCCGCAACGCTCGACCGTCCCGTCCCGAAACACCGAAATACCCGCTTCGATCACTGTGCCTTCGCCGCCGACCAGCTGGCCCGCGACGGCACCGACGTGACGTTGCCGAAGCGTATCCAGCGCGGCGTCCAGCGCGCCATAGGACAGTCTTACGCCGGGCTCCAGAAGCAGGACGGGGCCGGTTTTTCCTTCGAGCGCCGCATCGATGCAAGCCTTCAGCGTATTGGTGCGCCGACACGATACATAGCGCATCCCCCGCACGAACGGGTGCAGTTCCGCCTTCAGGTCCACCGAGCCGCAATTCAGAACCGTCACGGCGATCCGTGCGGAAGTGCTGCCGTGAAGAGCCACCAGCGTCGCGATGACGGGCAGGAACGTATCACGCACCGGCAGGACGACCGTAACATCATATTCCTGATGGGCGTGGAAATGGATTGGTGTACGCGCGAGCACCGGAAGCATCGTTCGTGTGTGCTCGGCGACCAGGAAGGTCGTCTGAGCGTCCGATAGCGGTACCGCGGGCACAGTGGTGCTCGCGTCGGTCTGGCGGAGCGTGTCCGCGATCCAGCACGCAAACGCATCGGGGAAACGCCCGTCCGCGACGGGAATCCGCACGTCCGATCGGGCTGCATAGGCGCCGAGGTCCAACCCCTCGCACGGGCGACGGCCTTCGTGGACGCCATGAGCCATGAAATGCGCGAAGCCATTACGGAACGTGCCCTGCCGCACCGTTCCCGCGACGTCCGGATAGGTCGCGAGATAGAAGGCCTCGCTAAAATAGGGATTGGGATCAAAAGCTTCCGGCGCGGCATTCGTCAGATAATGATGGAGCAGATTGACATAATGCCCTTCATCCACGGCAGCGGAAGCCGCCGGATAGGTGCGGCCATACCATTCCGGATCGAAATACCAGCTTGTTCGCAGTGAGGCCGCCGGCCCCGCTTCCAGAAAGAAGCGATAGCCGCCGTAATGCCCGTCATGAGCGAGGCGCGCCTCTTCGCACGAAACCCTGAAAACGCCCGGGTCGAAAAATGGGTGCGCGGAGCGTCCGTCCTCGTCGCCGATGGCGAGGTAGTGGTCATATCCGTTCGCGTATCCCGCCCGCTGCACCGCCGTCAGCGTCAGGTCAGGATTACGTCGGAAATAATGCCCCTCCGAAAAGAGCCAGTGCGGATCGCGACGAGCAAAACCACTCTCGCGATAATGCATGAAGCCCGTCCCGAATATGCCAAGTCCGATCCCTGCTCTCACATCGGCATTGACGCTGACATACCATGCCTCATCGAAGAGGCGATTCGGCGCGAATTCCATGCCTTCGGCCCGCCAGAAGTCTTCCAGCGCCGCGTCGGTCAGGGAGCCGTCAGTGGCGGCTTCCAGACGCTCGCGATAACGCTCACGAAACCAGGGCGCATCCATGATCGCCCATTGGGGCGTGTACCCGTCGTCGGGTTGCGATGCCTCCGGGACGTAGGCATTTTCCATCAGAAAATCCGAACTGAAGAGCGACGGAACCGCATGAGGTTCAGGCGCGCGCACGCCGCGAATGCCACAAGGCGACAAAATCGACCGGCTGGATATTGGCAACGGGGAAACCGGCCTCCCGCACCAGTGTCAGCAGGAGGGAACGCGCGGCGGGGAAAATCATGCGCGGCGCATCGATCAGCAGCAGAGTTTCCAGGTTCTCCTGCTGCCCCGGTGCCACGCGAAACAACCCGGCATAAGAAATGTCCGCTTCATAGACCGAGACTGGCGCCGCAGCCGCATCGGAACCCGGCGTCACATGCCCCTGAGCGCGCATGACCAGCGTGACCTCGAAGTCAGGCTGGTTTTCCGCGAGCTGGCGGGCGGAAACATCCACCACAAGCCGGACATTTGGCGGAGTTCCATTGACAAGGGCAAAAACGGCTGGCGTGTTGGCAACGGTCAGCGCCGCGGAACGCACGTATTGGTTGCCGACGACCAGCGCTGGTTGCGCCTGATGCGCGGCGCCCCCGATCGAATCAGTGCCGGATTGTCTGGAACTCAATATTTCATACTCCCGAGAGCCGTGTTTCGAAACGTGAAAAGCATTCGCGCCAGAATGACTGAAGTAGATCCATTATCTGTCATGGTCGCCGACACTTGACCAGTCCGTATTATTCGGAAACGCGTCCCCGGAGAAGCCCCAACGCCGGAAGAGGACGCCAGGAGCGCGGAAGTTCGGCGCGGGCGATCTTGCGGATCGTGTAGGCCGGAAGGGGCTGCGCTTCGCCGATCAGAAAACGTGCATAGGCCACCACCTGCTGCATGCGCCAGGCAAGGTCCGCACGCGCCGCATCCTGCGTTGCATGGACATCGGCGATCCGGGTCCGGCGTCCCTGCCGTGCGATGACGGCCCATAATGTATCGGTCTGAGGCAGAGGAGGCCGAAAGGCGATGATCTCGCTCACGTGACGATACTCCCCGATCTCCGCACGGGCTTCGTGCGTTAAGCGTTCAGCTTGCCGATGAACGACATGGGCTGTAAAGCCGAACAGGCTCGACAGCGCATCAATATCCTTCAACAGATCACGAGGTTTTTCATGCTGCGGCTCCTTATTATTGTTCTGTTCCTGGTGGTGCTGATCGTTTTCGCGCTAAGCAACCCGGATCCCGCCACATTGTGGGTCGTGTCTTATGGCTGGCAACTGGCGCTGGGCGTCTTCACACTCGGCGTCGGCGTTGCGAGTTTCGTCGTGG
Source organism: Brytella acorum (assembly GCF_029309905.1). Taxonomy (GTDB): domain Bacteria; phylum Pseudomonadota; class Alphaproteobacteria; order Acetobacterales; family Acetobacteraceae; genus Brytella; species Brytella acorum. The sequence goes on along the minus strand of NZ_JARBJP010000001.1, from coordinate 31,233 downwards.
GGGCGTTCGTAATGTGGGTCGGCGAGTTGCGCCAGCGAACCCGTGCGCGACACGCCGAGAACGAGGTCCGCAAGAAAGACGTCGAGATTTCGTCGCTGCAGCAGCGCCTCATTCAGGCGACAGCGCCGACGACGACAGCTTCGTCACATGGCCAGGCGTTGCCAGTCTCCGGTCCTCAGGGCTGAGCCATGCGTCACACCCGCCTCATCGCTGCCCTCGACACACAAAGCGTCGAACAGGCGCTCTCCTGGGCACGGATGCTGGATGGACAGGTCGACGCCATCAAGCTCGGTCTGGAGTTTACCTATGCGTGCGGCCTGGACGCCGTCAGACAGGTCGCGCATGACCGGGCTCTGTTCCTCGACCTCAAACTGCATGACATTCCCAATACGGTTGCCAAGGGATTGAGCAGTCTCGCGCCCCTCGGCGCCTCGATGCTGACCATCCACGCCTCCGGGGGCCGTGCCATGATCGAAGCCGCCCGCGCGGCTCTGGAACAGACAACACTCGCTGCCGCACACCGTCCCCTTCTTCTGGCCGTCACAGTCCTGACGAGTCTCGACGAGCCGGGACTACGCGAAACCGGCGTGAACGCGACACCGCGCGAGCAGGTTCTGCACCTTGGCAGGCTGGCAATGGCATCGGGGGCGGACGGACTGGTCTGTTCGGCGGAAGAGATCGCTCCCTTGCGTGACGCGCTCGGAGACGCGCCGGTTCTCGTCGTACCCGGAATCCGTCCCGCGGGCAGCAGCGCGGACGACCAGAAACGCATCATGACCCCAGCGCAGGCTACCAGAGCTGGAGCCAACTGGATCGTCGTGGGGCGTCCAATCACCCGCGCCGGCGATCCGGCCGCTGCGGCCGCCGCCATTCAGGACGAACTGCGCAGTGCCTGAAAACTGGCCCTGCCTTGCGGACAGACCCGGCGTCAAAATATGCGGTCTGAATGACGATGCCAGCGTGCAGACCTCCATTGAGGCCGGGGCGGACTGGCTCGGCTTCGTCTTCTTCGAACGCTCCCCACGCCACCTCGCCCTGGATGAGGCCAGACGGCTGACCCGACGGGCCGAAGCGCTGAAGGGGCGCCGGGTAGGTCTTTTCGTGAAACCTCTGGACGATGAGATCGCGCGAGTCCTTGATGTCGCGGAACTCGACATTCTCCAGATTTACGACATACCGGAACGGGCCGAAACGCTCCGGGCACGGTTTGCGCGCCCTGTCTGGCTGTCCTGCGGAATCTCGGCCCGCGACGACCTGCCTCAAATCACACGTCTTGACGGGCTGATCATAGAAGCCAGACCGGATGACCATGCTGCGCGCCCCGGCGGGAACGGACAGTCGTTTGACTGGTCTCTCACGGCGGGATGGTCGTCACCCGCTCCCTGGCTGCTTGCTGGAGGTCTCAGTCCCGAGAACGTCGCAACCGCGCTCGCAGCCTCCGGCGCCCGTGCCGTCGACGTGTCCTCGGGCGTGGAGAGCGCGCCGGGAAAAAAATCCCCGGAGCTGATCAGAAAGTTCATTAAGGCCGCGAGAGGCTATTGCCTTCCCCTACGGAATTGATATGTTCCGCCCCGCTCTGCGGAGAGATGGCCGAGCGGCTTAAGGCGCACGCTTGGAAAGCGTGTGTGCGTTAATAGCGTACCGTGGGTTCGAATCCCACTCTCTCCGCCACGACCTGCTCTCACCCCGTCTCATTCTGTCTCAAAACCCTTGCTTTCTGTGGGGTTTCCGACATTCTGATGTCTCATTCGTTCTCACTTTGTCTCATCCTGTCTCGTTTTGGACCGGGTATACAGCGGGTATAATTTGACAAGAAACCGGGTAGAGCAGAATGCTTACGGACTCGCAGGTTCGCGCGGCCAAGCCGAAAGACAAGCCTTACAAACTGGCGGACGCGGGAGGCTTGTATCTCCAGGTCACTCCTTCCGAAGGCAAGCACTGGCGCTGGCGGTATGAGCGGGGCGGCAAGGAAAAGACATACACCATCGGATCATACCCGGATGTGCGCCTGCCCGATGCCCGGTCCGAACGGGACGAAGCGCGCAAAGCGTTGAAGGCCGGGCGCGACCCATCGCGGGAAAAGAAGCTCCTGCACGCAGTCAGCAAGATTAACCCGGATCAGACATTTTTCGCCACCGCGCGAAATTGGTTCGACCAGAGAAAGCCTCTCTAGACGGCCCGGCATGCGGACGACGTGTGGCGGAGCCTGGAACGCGACGTGTTCCCACCGCTCGGCGAAATGCCCGTCAACTGTCGGTGGCAAAAAAGTTTGATGAAAGCCGGAAATATATAACACAATATTATCAATGTGTTATCACGACGAATAATGAAAAAGTTTGATGGATGGTAGCATTCAGATCGTAAAAATATCAGATCGAGCATTTAGAGCGTCAGGCACCACGAACAGAAAAAGTCCTTGTTTTTCGTGGTGTTACGAAATTTTTTATTAATGTCACTGCCAGTGAGGTCACCCCTCAAGGCGGAATGTCACGTTCCGCCTTGAGGATAGAAAACGCAATTGCGTGTCCCATTTAGATACGCGGAATACGATCCTGAGAATCAGTGATTAGCTTTTTGCAGGATTTGATCATATCTGGCTCCATTATGATGGCCATTAGATCGAGCATATCTTTTTTATTTATCCGTTCTCTGGAAGAATTTGGCATTTCACTAGATGCTCTTATATATAAAGCAACCATAGATCTTCTGAAGGATTCAAATATAAGCATAAGAATGGAAAACGGGAGCGGAATTCCAGCATCTTCTTGATACTCAAGATTCATTTTATCTGTAAATCCAGATGAAATATTATATATTATATCGTCCGCCTTTTTATCTACTGATCCTATATGAACAATATTTTTGCTTTCATCATCATTTGGTATTTCGCCTTCACCAAGCAAAACCCAATTTATATCAATTCCCATGCGCCCCATTTTTTGAAGCGCATCTGCGCCAGGCAAGCGAGAGCCTGATAGATAATCTTGAAGCGTCCGATAGGGAATAGCCGCCCTCTTGGAGAATTCTCGGAGTGACCATCTTGCGGCGTCGTCACTTTGTTGCTGGGGAAGAAGCGATATTGCGTGCCTCAAGCGTAAGTCGATGCCGTTTATTGCACTTTTCTCTTCCATGGCACGCAATCCTGCACTATGTATGTTCGTATGGAACATGCCTATAGCACAGAACCTGCGCAATTGCACGTCGAGCCGGGAGAGAACCTGCTGGCGGCCGTGAGAGCTTCGTTTGTGAGGCGTGGAACATCACTTAGCGCGTGGTGCGCCACACATGGCGTTTACCGACAAAATGCGCGCGACTGTCTACTAGGAAAATGGAACGGCCCTCGCGCCATCAAACTCCGGGATAGACTCACGGCTACTTTGAGAGAAGAAAGATAAGCGCAATTGCACATCATTACGTGCTGGCGTTGTCTTTGCGCGGTCTTCCACTCGGGAATGGAGAGTATTTTCCCCTCTCAAGCAGAGGTGTTCGGCTCTTTCTGGTTCGTACAGGTTACGTCATTAGAAATATTCCAACAGGAACGGGTAATGGGGTCGCCGTGGAATGGGCGTCTCTTCCTGAAGAGACCCAGATTGCTCTCATTCAGCGCAGCCACGGCATAAACCCCGAGGACGGTCCGGACGAAGCAGCATGGACGGCCTATGGCCGGAAGTCGGTCGTCGTTCAGGCTGACGCTGAACGGGCTTTCGCCGCGATGGTTCAGTTCGAGCAGTTGCTCGCAGACGGTCTCACCATCGGGGAGGCAACCGCCCAGGTCTGCCGTGAGACAGGCCGGAGCCGCCCCACCATCGAGCGGATGCGCGCGAAGATCAGGGATGTCTCCCGCGCGAACTGGCTCCCGGCCCTGTCCGGAAAATACGAGGGATGTGGGCGGCATCGCACCGATACGTCGGACGAGGCATGGACTTACTTCCTCTCCATTCTGAAGGAGAGTGCCGCGAGATATACGGTCGCCACCGCCTATCGGGACACCGCGAAACTCGCGGAATTGCGGGGATACCCATGGCCCAGCTACTCCACGATTCTCGGTCGATGGAAAGAAATCCCCGCCGGGGAGCGAGCTCTTATCAAAAGCGGCATACGAGCCCATGCTAAGACCATTCCGCCTATGGTGCGCACCATCGCTCACCTTCAGGCTATGCAGATCGTCAATCTTGACGGTCGGCAGGCGGATTTCTTTGTCCGCTGGAACGACGGCACAGTCAGCCGTCCGATTGTTATTGCGATCCAGGACGTCCATAGCCGCATGATGCTGGGATGGCGCTTCGCCAAGACCGAAGACTCCGACACCACCAAGGCGGTCATCCTGGATGTTATCGACCGCTATGGCATCTTTGATGAACTGCGGACTGACAATGGGCGTGCATTCACCAGCAAAAAGATCGCGGGCGGTGCAGGACATAGGTTCCGAGGGAAGAAAACAGCGAGCAATACAGAAGAAATACGCGGCATCCTCGCCTGGATCGGATGTAAGTTCGGCACATCCAAGCCCGCGCACGGTCAGTCGAAGCCAATCGAGCGTGGTTTCCGTGACGTCGCAGAACAGATTGACGCCCGTTTTGAGTTCAAAGGCGCTTATTGCGGCCATCGTCCGGACGCGAAGCCGGAAGACTTCACGGGAGCGCCAATCGCCATTGATGATGCGGAGGCGATCTATAACCGTGAATTGCGGGAACACAACGAACGTGCAGGTCGCCGGACGGAAATGGGCAAGGGTAAAAAGTCCTTTGAAACGGTCTTTAACGAGAGTTTCAAGCACCGTATCCGCAAATGCCTGACAGCCGCCCAGCGCCGTTATTTCCTTTATGACAGAGCGCTTCTGAAGCCCAACAAGGATACAGGAGCTTTAAAAAGCAAGGGGTTCACATGGTGGTCCCGTGATCATCAGGACGTCCTGCTTCAAAACAGTCACCGCAAGGTCGCGGTTCTGTTTGATCCCAGCGATCGGAGCAAGCCAGTCATGGTGCTCGATACGGACGGCAATCTTCTGGTCGAGGCCCTTCCATGCCTGGAAAAAGGCCGTTTCGACGATACTAAAGATGCGCGGCAGGTTGCGAGAGCTAATGCTCAGATCAAAAAGGCAGATCAGAAGGCGCTTAAGGCACGCGGTCTGAAGACGATGACCGAACTCGCCGCCATTCAGAAGCGTGTCCACGCCAGCAAGCCGCTGCCGGTAGAGCCGGTATCAGAAATCAACGTCACAGCCCCCGTATTTGGTGCGCCCGGCCCGAAGCCGAAGACCGCGCCCAAAGCGAAAGGGGGCACTGTCGCTCGTTTCGAGCCGCAGCGTGACGGCTTCGAATCTTCGATCTCCCGTGGTCTCGACATGCTTGAGCGGGCGCGGAAGGCAAGACGGGCCTGAGAATGCTGGAACATTCCCAGGCCCCTAACACGGGCATTGCTGCCCTACGAACGAGGAACACGATGGCAGAAAACACCGAGAGCCCCAAGCCTGATGTCGCCGACATCCGCGCTCGGGTCAATCAGATCATTGAGGAACGCGCATTCAGAAAGGCGCTGGTGGCGCGTGAGTCTGGCATCAGCAGTGCCGCGCTTTCTCGGTTTCTCATGGATCGTTACGATGGAGACAATGTTCCGGCGATCCTGACGATCGGACATGAATTTGTCGATACAACCTCTTCGGGGCGTATCATGACTGGACTGCGCTTCACTCAGGCGACGAGAAGCCTTGTCATGATTCACGGCGAACCGGGTGTCGGGAAAACCATCACCCTGAAGGAATACAAGCAGAAAGGGGCCAGCGTCTGGCTGGTAACGATGTCGCCCGACACATCCAGCAAGGTGCCGATGTTGCAGGAGATCGGGATCACTCTCGGCTTGCCGGTCAAAGGCGGGGCGGCGGACATCCGTCGTGCCATTGTGGCGCGCGTCGTCAAAACAGGCGGCATTCTCCTGGTGGATGAAGCCCAACATCTTGACAAAGGCGCAATTGAGGAACTTCGACGCATCTTTGACGAGGGGGAAATCGGCCTTGTCGTATGCGGAAATGCCAATCTGAAGGCAAAGGTGGAAACATCAGATAATTTCAACAGCCGCATTGGTATGAAGGTCAGGCTTACGCGACCTTCCCAATCCGACGTATCGAAGCTGTCCGCCCAATACGACCTCGTCGATCCAGACGCCCTCGACTTCCTCTCCGGTATCGCACAGTTGCCCGGCGGCCTTCGTTGCGTCGTCAAGACTATTCAGCTTGCTCTCATGTCGGCGGTTGGAAACGGAACATCTTTGTCTCAACAGGACCTTGCAAGCGCCTGGTCTACCCTCGCTCTGGAGGACTGACGCCATGAATACGACGCCACTATTCAATGCCGAAACCGAGGCCATGAAACTTGGTTTCATGCTCTTCGGAACCCTTCATCTACTCCAGGAAGCCCTTGAGAGCCTACGGCAGCCGGATGATATGATGAAGCTTGTTGAAGCTGCTTGCGAAAATGTGTCAGTGGCGCACGCTCGCCTGGGAGCATTGCGGGACTCTCTCAATGAGTTGGATCGTGCCGCGCAAGGCTAAGCCACTGGCTCCGGCGAAGGTCCGGCTCGTTCAGGTGGCGCGCAAGCGTCTCGACCTGGACGAGGACACCTACCGGCTCGTCCTGATGCGGACGGCCGGTGTCGCCAGCGCACGCGACCTCTCCTCAGACGGCTTCCGCCGCGTGATGGACGAATTCGGCCGCCTCGGCTTCCAGAGCGACAGCAACCGACGGAATTTCGGCGATCGTCCAGGCTTCGCGACTACCGGGCAGGTCGCCGCGATCCGTCGCCAGTGGCACTTATATAGCGAGGGCACTGGAACCGAAGCCCAACTGGGCAAATGGCTGGAACGGACGTTCAAGGTTTCGGCTCTCCGTTTCCTGCCGGAAGATGAAGCCCGGAAAGCGCTGATCGCCCTCAAACAGATGGTCGCTCGCGGAACGCCCGTAGAGGACATCTGATGCCTCGGACGCATGTTGGTATGCCCAACGCAACTGTGCGCCGCGTAGACCCGTTTTAAAGCGTTTTATTCGCGTTTTAAAAATCAGCGCGGCTCTTCACATCGTTCGGGCACTGCTGCGGGAGAGCCGGGCGTAGAAGAAAGCCCATAGAGCAACCACCCGGTGCAATCTGTCACCGTTAAATGCTGATGACAGATGTCCCATGCTTTGCGGCATGACTTCTCTTCCCGACTCCCTTGATGGCAGCGACTATAAAGATTGTTGCACTGGCCCCAATCTGGAATGGCTCGTGGAGAACTGCGGCCCCTCTGACGTCGCTCATTTTCTGGAGAAATTCGCGGGCACGCGCATCTACATTCCAACGACCCTGAACCTCTCAGAGAAAAACGATAGCTGCGCGGTAAGGCTCATCAAGTCCTTGGGCTGGCGTTCGGCTGCCATGATTGTGGAAGGTGGGGCTGGAATGACGTGGTGCGTCCCTTTCAGTCGAACATGGCGTGTCCACCACTATCATGCCCAGGGTCTATCCAACGACGAGATTGCCCGGAAAGTCGGTTGCCATCGCCGAACGGTCTCTCGCGCTCTCTCGCGATCCAAAAATGACGAAAAACGAACGTCAATGCTCCTGGAGGAAAAATCCTGATGAGCGAACACCACCTATGCCTTGCGCTCCATACGGCGCAGGGCAGCAATGTGCCCGAGTGGGTTCATTTGGTTCCGGCTGGCACCTTCAAGGGTGAAACCGGGCCTTCCTTCTCGTTGAACGACGCCAACGAAGTTGTCGCTCGCTCTATGCCCCCTGGTGGTCGAAGCCTGCCACTCGACTACAATCATGCCCTCTATCATGCCGCCAAAAACGGTGGGCAGGCACCTGCCGCAGGCTGGATTGACCGTATGGAAGCGCGTCCGGACGGCATCTGGGGGCATGTAGAGTGGACCCCGCAGGGGCGGAGTGACGTGGCAGAAAAGCGATATCGCTTCATTTCTCCTGTCGTTGAGCACGATGTCGATGGAGACATTAAAAAAATCCTCAATGCCGCGCTCACCAATACGCCCAACCTCACGAATCTGGTCGCGCTTAATACGGCAACGACATTTGTGGACGGTGAGACGGCCCCTACCGACCTTGAGCAGTTCACCCAGGACGTTCTGAGGACGATGCAGCTTCCGCTCGATACCACGCGCGAAGTGATCCTTGAAAAACTGCGAAAAATCATGGTTTCGAAACATACGGCGGACCCGACGAAGTTCGTGCCGGTCGAGATGTTCCAGTCTCTGATGAGCCAGTATAACCGTCAGAATTCTGGTGTACCGCAGGAAGTCGCGGAAAAGCTGGTTCACCAGGCCATGCTTGGACACCAACTGCTGCCGTTCATGAAGGACTGGGCCATCAGTCTCTGCACTCAGAATTATGCGGCCTTTCAGGATTTCATTGAAGGCGCGGGAGAACCGATCAACTCGCATCTCTCCATCCTGGCGGAGCCAAACTACAGCATTCGCATGCGGCGCAAGACCAGCGAGCAAAGCCTTCCTGACAATGACGTGCTCAACAGCATGGGAATCTCGCCGGAAGATGTCCGGAAATACGGAGTGTAAAATGAATATCAATCAATCTAACATTGATGCGTTTTTTGTTGGTCTTAGCACGGCATTCAATAAGTCCCTCGCTACGGCACCAAGTTATTACAAAGATATTTCCATGGTTATTCCCAGCGCTACCCGTGTGCAAGGATATGCTTGGCTGAACAATATTCCTCGCATCCGCGAATGGATTGGTTCTCGCAGTCTCAATCAGCTTGGGAGCCAGGGTTTCCAGGTCGAAAACAAAACATGGGAAAGCACCATTGCTATCAAACGCGAGGAAATAGAGGATGACCAGCATGGTATCTATACGCCAATATTCGAGGAAATGGCCCAGGCTGCTGTAGCGCATCGGGATGAGTTGATCTTCAAGCTGCTAGGCGAAGAGTTCGTCCAGAAATGTTATGATGGGCAGAATTTTTTCGATACTGAGCACCCCGTGAATATGGACAATGCTTCTTTGCAGAAGACATGCTCCAATGTTTTCGGGTCGGGAAACTGTGCCCCATGGTTCCTTCTAGATTGTAGTCGGCCTATTCGTCCGCTGCTGTTTCAGGCACGACGTCCAGCGACTCTTGTTGCGAAAACCAATCTCCGAGACGACAATGTCTTTTTTAACAACCAGTTTCTCTACGGTGTCGATGCTCGATATAACGTCGGATATGGTCTATGGCAGACTGCTTTTGCCTGCACAGACCCTCTGACGCCATATAATTATGCCGTTGTTCGTGCTGCCATGATGAGCCAAACATCGGACACGGGCCGCCCTCTTGGCATTCGTCCCACTCATCTTGTGACCACACCGGGCAATGAACATGCCGCATTGAGGATACTACGTTCCGAGATGATTGCGGCAACCACCAATGAATGGGCCGGATCGGCAGTACCGATCATCACGCAATTCCTTCTTGAAGCCAGCAACGCAACTCCAGTGTGGAACGCAGCGGCTGACTTTATCTTGAGCCAAGCCACCTATGGGTCAGGATATGTCACAACAGCAAATGGCCAGCCACCGAGCGCGTCGGGAGGAGCATGAGAATATGAGCGGGAAGATGACGCACAACCCGCTATCTCCACCACGCCTTGAGACGGCGAAGCGCATTGTTCATCAAGGGCATCTGAAGGGCCTGGAACTGAGCAAGGGTAAGGCCATACAGATGTCGGAAGCCTTGTGGCGCAATGCACAGCGCGACAAGGCTTTCCGACTGGCGCTCGTTCGTCTGATGATCGCTACCTCACAGGTCGCGACAGTTTCGTTGTCCGAAGCGAAGGCTGTCGTGGATCAGGGGGACGCTGAGCATGGACCGCACAGCGGGGTCACGATGACACCGGCCATTCTTGCCGAACATAATCCGCTGAGTGAGGCCAAGGTCCATGCGGCGCGCGAGGTCTTCGCGTCCGCGATGCTCCGGGCAGCCGAAGCAAAGAATGGAGATGTGGACGCTTCACGTCAGCTTGTCTGGGCATGGGCGCGGCAGGACGCCGAACTCGAAACAGCCATGGTCCGGCTTGGATGCATGGGGATCAATCTGATCTGGGTTGTTTTGCCTGATCCGGTGGGCAACCCCGAAACCTTGCATTGAGGCGACGCGCCGGAGGGGCCTGCCGGGAACCCCTCATAGCGATCCCGTCCCCGAGGGGACGGTCCTACGGCAGGCAGAATAACACCGTGTCGCAGCGCGTCTTTGCAAATTATAGCACTTTTCAGTGCGTCATATAGTAAAATCGCAAAAGTGCCATCGGTTATGGCTCCTACGACAGGCGATATGATATCATGGAAAAATTTCCGAAAAATATAGCGGATTTCCTCTTGGAAATGATCACCATTCCATTCATCACATATTCAGCGATGGCTGGCGCAGTGAGGATCAAATTTGGACGTGATACCAATCTGACAGCCGCAGATATCGCGACTTTTCTTGGAACAGCCAAAAAAGGCGCGCCATATCTGCACCAACTACGCCGTGACCGCGAACTGGCGGACTGGCTGCGTCGAAATCAGACACTTGGATCGCTCGATCAGATACGAGACGCATGCGTCGACCAGTTCGGCGTGTCACGCATTCCGTCCAGATCAACGGTCGCCGCTTTCCTCAAGAGCGAGGGACGCAAACGGCGTCTTGAAGAGCGCGATTTCTTCAGTGACAAACCACAAGTCGCGGAATGGCTTCGTGAAGAATATAAAGAACATAAGACCGTTGATCTTCGCAATCTATGCCGGGAAAAATTTGGCAAGGAACTTACGCCCAGCTACGAGACCTTGCGGCGGTTTTTATGTCGCCTGCAAGGCACCAGCAGAGTGCGCCGTCACGGAATATGGATCGACGCGGAGTTGAGTGCCTGGCTGATCGAGAATGCTCCCCTCCTTCGAGGAGCTGACCTGCATACCGAGGCCGTTAAGCATTTTGGGCCGGATAGGGTGGGAAACCTGTCCGCAGTCAGGCACTTCCTTGCGTCACAGCAGAATAAAAATCTGACCCGATACAAGTCTCGTAAGCAAGTCGAAGAAGGATTGAAAATCTTTCGAGCAAAGCCAAGCGCGCCCCAAATCAAATAAGGCAGTTGGACAGGCCCTTCAAATCCCACGACGTCTCACGCAATCCCGCATCAATCATTGCTATCGTCACCATCAAACATTCTGGATACCTACAGTGGACCAGAGCAGCGGTTCGAGATCGGGTTCCAGCCTTGTGTCGGTCAGCGTGGCTGACAGGGCGTCGAAGATATCGGCAACCGCGCCCTCGATCTGGCTGGCGTCGGGCAAGGACCTCGGGTCCGGCTCATCCTCGAAGGGACGGTGGCCGTAAAGCTGGAGTTCCGCCAGCACATGGGCGGTTGAAGAGGTGGCGTGGGCGGGTTCGAAATCGTCCTGTGTGCGGGTCATGGGTCTGTCCTCCGGTTCTGGCCGCGCCACTCGCGGCCTTTCCGGGGGCGGATAGCGGCAGACGAAGGCCGGGCCCGAACCGCGCAACGCGCGGCCGGAACGCAGTGGAGGATGGCAGGAAGACGGCTATTTTGTTTCGCGATGCAAAGCGCGGACGCAGTCCCGCGCGGCGGAAAATAGCCGGCTCCGCCATTGCAGGGCCGGCCTGACTGACGCCCGCTCCCCTTCCTGAAAGGCTGCGGGCGCGCCCTATCCGGAAAACGGGACAGCCCCGCGCCACACGGGAAAGAAGATGACCCTCACACCCTCTTCCCGGCTCGCTTCAGTGCGTGACGGGCTGCAGAAACCGCGCCACGTCCTGCGGGGCAAGCTGGGGATGCAGGATTGCCCGCATCGCCCCACGCCCGAGATAACGCAGATCATCGTTGAAATCCGCCAGACGTGGTGACAGCACGAGGCACTCGATCCCGGCCTCCTGCGTCCGGGCCATCAGGGTCGCTACCGCATGGTCTCCGGCCGGGTCGTCATCGCGCAGCACGTAGAGGCGGCGCAGCGTCGGCGGAAACGCCATGGCGGCGAGATGCACCGAGGACAGGCCGGCGGCGAGCGGCAGATCGGGCATGACCTCCCGGAGCGACAGCACCGTCTCGATCCCTTCGCCTGCCGCCAGAACGTCGGACACCGGGCCAAAGCGCACGGCATTGCCAAGCAGGTCGCCCATGGCCCGGCGGGGGATTTCGACAGGGGCCTTGCCGCGCCCGTCCCGCGCCAGTCAGATACAATGCATACCGGTCAACGTGCCGTCGAGGTCGGTGACGACCGCGATTAGCGTGGGCCTGGTCTGGGTCGGAGCGACAGCGGGATCCTGAAAATTAGCGTGACAGTTCCATGGCAGAGAGAAGTGCCTCTGCATGAATTTCGAGCGTATCCAGACATGGTATCGAGAGTGTGACACCGTCAAACAGAAGCGGCAGTTCTGTACAGCCGAGAACAACGGCATCTATGTCGGATGCAACTGTCATTCTCTGAATGATGTTCAGAAACTCGGTCTGCGTTGCCGGTTTGACTATTCCATGTTCCAGTTCGGTCGATATTTTTTCCACCACGAAATCGAAATCATGTCCTGTGGGGATCACCACGTCTATTCCGACTTCCCTGAACGGTTTCTTGAAGAAATCCTCTTCCATGGTGAAACGGGTGCCCAGCAGGCCTAACTTTTTCAAACCCTGCTTTTTTGCTTCATCGCGGGTTGTTTCGATAATGCTGACAAGCGGCACAGACGAGTGTTCGCGCAAGGCATCAAAAACAATATGAGGCGTATTCCCCGTAAGCGACACGATCTCGCAGCCCGCTGCTACCAGATTATTGATGCCGCCCACGAGATAACGCGTTAACCCATCATAATCTCTGTCCGAGCAATATTTTAGAACATTGAAAACATTCAGGCTTTCTATCGTCAGATTAGGAAAAAACTCCTTTCCAACCTGCTTATTGGCTCCATAAACAATTTTCTTGTAATAAATGAGTGTGGATTCTGGACCTGTTCCACCAATTAAGCCAAGTTTTTTCATATCCACCTCTCCCAATACCCAGATTTCCGCATCAGAATGCAGAATGTCAGCCCGTTATCGTAACGCGTGGCTTTCGGTCACTCAAGATTGACCTGTGTCGGCATAAACACAAAACACTCTGGGCCACCCGATCAAAAATCATGCCGCTTTTTCGAAACAGGATGTTTTTACGCCTCGCATTTTACCTTCAGTCCCTGGAAGGGTTTATCTGTGGGTAAGTAATATGGCGACTGCTATCAATAATCGCAGATTCAGTGAGGTGCGCGGGAACGGCATCCGTCATGGACATGATATGAAAGACTGTCACCCCGTGGGCCAGGAGATAGTCAGTAACGATGCGCCTGTGACAGCGCCACCAGAGCACTTCCGCGCACATGATCGCAACAGTCGCCTGCTGTCCCGCCTCGATAAGCCGGACGAGACCTCGGTGAAACTCTTCCCCAAGCGCATAATCAGCATAATTATGAAAACTCTGGACACGCCAGAATGCGTTGGTCTCCGCAGGCACCGTCTTCGACCGTGGCCGTCGTCCACCAAGCTCTGGGAAATGACTATATCCGATCCCCTGTGTCGCCAGTTCCGGCTGGAGACTGGTGCCATCATAGTCGCGATTACGTCGGGAATACGGAAAAGCCCTCACATCCGCGATCAGTGTCACGCCATAATGACGCAAAAGCGCTATAAAATCAGATAGCGCAAGCGTGGAATGCCCAATGGTGTAGAATGGATGGCAAGAAGATGAGCTTGCCTCCCCTGCGCGGTTCACATTGGATACGGAGTTTTCCATGCCGTCACAAACTTTCCAGATCGGAGATATCGTATCCTGGAACTCGGAAGCGGGATACGTCAGTGGACGGATCAGAGCCATTCATACGGAGCCCTTTCTGGTCAACGGCTATCAGCATCACGCGACGGCAGAACACCCTCAATATGAAATAGAAAGCCTTAAAACCAGCCATATCGCCTTTCACAAAGGCACGGCCCTGACCCTTGCAGAGTGACTGGATCCTCTCCTGAGTCAGCATGATGACTGCGCCGCAATATCCATCAAAGCAGAGACCGCCGGATTGGCTGAGGCAATCGGAGCACAGAGCACCACATCCAGCGTCGGGGCGGTTCTTAAAGGTTTGGAGACAAGGTTCTCATCAAGCATACTGCACAGGGATTCCGGAATAAGTGCGACCCCCAGTCCCTCTGCTACAAGTTTTATGATCGTATGTTGCAGCCTGGGGTCCAGGACAAAATTGGGGGAAATCCCACCAGCCGCAAAATAACTGGCAATTGCTGACCGAAGCGTCGGGGCGACAGACGTGGGTGTCGCAATAAGCCTCTCATGACAGAGATCGTCCGGCCCAATCATTCTTTTATTGGCGCACGCATGATCTGCTCTCATGATCATTCGTAATTTTTCTCTTGCCAGATGGATTGTCCGTAAATGCGGAGAATAGCCGGGAGCGAACGTCACTGCGGCATCCAGTTTTCCTGCCACCAGCATGTCATCAATTTCCGTGGGTGTCCGTTCTTCCAGAACAAGTCGCACATCAGGTCTGATCTCGGAATAGCGCTGCACAAGTCGCGGTACAACACTGTGGGCCGCGTGCATCATAAATCCAAATCGCAACTCGCCCTTCATTCCGCTCGCCACCAGCCTGACATCCCGACAGGCGGCATCAAACTGTGAAATGACTGTGCGACAATCGTCCAGAAAGTATTTTCCGGCTGGCGTGAGCGTGACGTGTCGCGAATTTCTTTCAAACAGCTTAACACCCAGTTTCTGTTCGATCAGGGCGATCTGACGACTGAACGGCGGCTGGGTCATATGCAACAATTTAGCCGCCCGACCAAAATGGAGCGTTTCCGCGAGCGCCATGAAATAATGCATATGCCGCGTGTCCATCTGATACCTTCAAAGTATTGGTTAAGCCGGAACTGCGCATTGGATTATATCAATAAGCTCGCATAGTGTCACACGCTCTGAAGACCCTCCGAGCCGCCTGATGTTCACTAATATTCTGATTGTTCTGCCAATTTTCGCGCTCATCCTGACGGGATGGATCGCCCGCAAGACTGGGGCACTTGGTCCCAACGCGACACGGGAAGTCAATCGCCTGGTGGTCTATCTGGCACTGCCCGCAGTGCTGTTTGACATCGTGGCCAATGCGAAACTGGCCGACATCTGGGAGCCCGGGTTTACCCTGGCGTTTGCTGGGGGCTGCTTCATCATATTCGGTGCGACCCTTTGGTGGAGAGTTTCTTCAGGTCATGCTCTTGCTGACGCCGCGATTGATGGCCTCAACGCCAGCTATGCCAATACGGGATTTGTCGGGTTTCCTCTTGTTCTATCCCTCGTTGGTGACAGAGGCATGGCGCCAACGCTCGTTGCGACACTTGTGACTGTCTGCGCCCTTTTTGCGACCGCGATCACCCTGATCGAAGCCGGCCTCCAGACCGAAACCCGCCGCCGCGACATTGTCAGGAAAACCCTGTTTTCCCTTGCAAAAAATCCGTTGCTGGTTGCGCCAGTCCTCGGTGCGCTCGTGATGCTCTCCGGCAGCCATCTGCCTGGCCCAGTGCATATGTTTCTCAAGCTTCTGGGGGGAGCCGCCTCCCCTTGCGCCCTGATTGCACTGGGGCTGTTTCTTGCCGGCACGACATCCAGAACAGGTTCCCCGGCAGCATCGACTGTCGGGGTTTTCGTTCTTCTGAAACTGATCGGACAGCCACTGATGACATGGCTGATCGCGGCCTTCCTGCTGAAACTCCCCTCAGAGACAACGCATATCGCGGTTCTTCTCGCTGCCCTCCCCACTGGCACGGGTTCTTTTATGCTTGCGGAATTCTACGACCGGGAGGCGGCCCTGACCGGGCGGATTGTGCTCATCTCAACCGTGCTCTCGATCGCAACCATTTCGCTCTATCTTGCAATCGCAGGCACCTGATGGGCACAAAAACGCGGAGATCTTTTTGGCGCCGACCGCCAACACCGATCCTGCCGGAAGAACAGAATGACTCAGAAGAGATTGACGTCCCGCTGCGGGTGATGTCTATTTATGAAGACGGCAATGGACTCTGCCTGACTTCATCCTGAAGTCGAACCGCCCTTAGGGCTGATGACTCCTACCTCGCCACAACGGTGGCATATGAGGGAGGAGTGCGTTCAGAGTCATGCGTCATTTTTCGGTTATACAGACTTCGATCATTGCGGCCCTGCTGTCAGTCCTGCGCTGGACCGCTTTTCTTCTGCCGATGGCCGCCTGTGTTGGCACATTATGCGCAGTCTTCCTGTGGGCGCTCGATCACGTCACCGAATACCGTTTCACCCACCCTGGCCTGCTCTGGTTTCTGCCCCTTGCCGGCGTTGCCGTCGGTCTGGCCTATCACTGGTTCGGACGCTCCGCCGAAGGCGGTAACAATCTGATTGTCGATCAGATCCATGAGCCCGGCGGGGGTGTGCCCCTGCGTATGGCCCCGCTGGTTCTGGTCGCCACCGTCGTCAGCCATCTGTTCGGCGCATCCGTTGGACGCGAAGGAACGGCCGTCCAGATCGGTGGCAGCATCGCGTCCGGTTTCGCCCGCCTGTTCCGCCTTGATGATAATGCGGTGCGCATCATCCTGATGGCCGGGATTGCCGCAGGGTTTGGCGCGGTATTCGGAACTCCGGTTGCCGGCGCCGTCTTCGCGATGGAAGTCCTGAGCATTGGCAGGATCGACTATCGCGCTCTTGTCCCGGTCGCAGCCGCTTCAATCACGGCAGACATGGTGTGCCATGCCTGGGGGATCCATCATGTTCCCTACAAGGTTGCCTTTGCAGGCTCCCCTGATCTGTTCGGCGAGACCTTCCATACCAACCCACTGCTTCTGCTCAAAGTCGGCATGGCCTCTGTCTGCTTCGGGCTGGCCAGCCTGCTGTTTGCGGAATCGGTGCATCGTCTGAGCCCGATTTTTCGCAGACTGTGTCCTGTTCCCTGGCTGCGCCCAGCCATTGGGGGCATCCTGACCATCCTGCTCGTCTTTATTGTCGGGACACGGGATTATCTCGGGCTTGGCGTCATCGCGGCCACGCCCGACGGGGCCTCAATCATGAATTTCTTTCATTCAGGCGATTACACATGGAGCTGGCTGTGGAAACTCGTTTTCACGGTCGCCGCTCTCTCGACCGGCTTCAAGGGCGGAGAAGTGACGCCCCTTTTCTTCATCGGCGCAGGGCTGGGCCATACGCTCTCGACGGTTCTGGGTCTGCCGACCGATCTCCTTGCAGCCGTCGGTTTCGTGGCCGTCTTTGCAGGCGCGGCCAACACCCCCCTCGCCTGCACCTTCATGGGCGTTGAGCTGTTTGGCGCAACAAACGTCATCTACATCGCGACCGGCTGCTTCATTGCCTATCTCTGCTCCGGGCATTCCGGGATTTATCTCTCCCAGCGCATCAGCGTGCCAAAAACGGCTCACCCTCACATCACCGCGGGCATGGCGCTGCGGCAGGCGCGCGCACTCATCGGACAGTCCGCACCTCACACCAATGAACAGCCATCATCCGACACACCAACCAGAACCGGGGCATAAGACAATGAATGAAGCATCCATAATGCAGACGGAACCAGCGGGCATTCTCCGGATCTTCATGACATCCGGATCACGTGCGCACAACGGAAGTGGCAAGACCTTCTCAGGTCTGTTCCAGCGCAGACCGCTCTATCGCGATATCATTCATGCCGCCAGAGCCGCGGGCTTCACCTGTTCAAATGCCCATTTCGCCCATTACGGCTTCTGGAAGGGTGGCGCGATCCAGCAGACCCTAGGGGAAATCCCCAACACGCTCCTGTCGGTTTATGTCGATATTCTCGGCAGCCAGGACCAGTTGAAAGCCTTCTGCCTTTCCCATGAGACGCTCCTGAAAAAGACTGCTCTCTATTTCAAACCGGCTGAAGCTTGGCATTTCGGCGATCAGCAGGCGCTCTGACGCGAAGTCATGACAATTTCCAAGTGATTATCAGAGAGGTAAGCCATGCGTATTCTTGCCATACTCGACCGCATCGAGACGTCAGTTTTCACCCTTGAGACCGCAGGCGAACTGGCCACGCGTCTTGGTCATCCGCCGATCAGGGTTCTGCACCCCGCGCTTCAGGACAATCCCGATTATCAGACTCCCGATGAAGGGATGCCCAGTCCGGAAGAAGAGAGACGGTTTGCGCAGACGGTCTCCGCGAAAGCCGATGCGCTGCGCAATGCCTTTCACACATGGCAAGCGACCCTGTCCGACACACAGGCTGCCGAATGGATCGAAATCGCGGGGGATGTCCGCAAGACCGTCGCACGCGAAGCGATGAACGCGGACATCACCGTTCTCAGTCGTCCCCGTTCCTCCGACCCCGAGGAGGTGGCGCAGGCCTTCAGTGGAGCGCTGTATGATGCGCACGCTACAGTGGTCGTGGCTCCGTTGCAGCACCATGACAGCGTCGGCGCCCATCCTGTCATCGCCTGGCATCAGTCTCCAGCGCTGGATCAGGCCATTACCGCCGCTCAGCCTTTTCTGGAGCGGGCGTCCCGTGTCAGCATCGTGATAGGCGAAGACAGGCCCAATGAGGTTGCGGAACCCGCCATTGCGGAAGAACTCCGCCAGAAAGGCGTGGAGGTTGTCATTGATCGCTTTGTCATTGCGTCGTCGGACGTGGGCGAGGAAATCCGCCAGCACGCCCTGAAGGCAGGGGGCGATCTGCTGGTCATGGGGGCCTACAGCCGCCCCCACTTCATTGAGTGGCTGTTTGGCGGGCCGACGCAGGACATCCTGTCACACGCAACGCTCCCAATCCTGACCCACCATTGATCGCCAGCCAGAGGGTGAGACGGATCGTATCATGATACCCAATATTCTGCCGACGTTCCTGATTGCACTGGGAGGTGCCGGGGGCACGCTGCTCCGCTACTGGGTCGGTCTGGCCACGACCCGATGGAGCAACACCCTTCCCTGGGGCACGATCCTGATCAACTTCAGCGGTTCGTTCGCGATCGCCCTGTTCGCAGCACTGTCCGCGACTGGCGGACGACTACACGTCTCCGATACAGCACGACTTGTATTCATGGTCGGCATCTGCGGCGGCTACACCACCTTCTCCTCCTTCAGCCTCCAGACGGTCGATCTGCTCCAGAACGGACACCCCGGCAGGGCCTGCCTGAATGTCGGTATTTCCATCGTCCTTGGCATGAGCGCCATTTTTCTGGGATTTTTGAGCGCGCAGGCGCTCAATCAGGCGTATCACCATGTTCAGGCATCATGATCCGGCATCACGCTGCCGGGCCGCCATAACCACTCTGGCCGCTTCAACGAAGCCTCGCCCACCAGGCCCGACAGTGATCCAGTTTGGCGGCTGAGGAATCTGGTCCAGAAAACGGGAAACCGTGCTGACACCGACAGAATGCCGAAAGAATGCGAACATGGGCGCATCATTCGTTGAATCACCCGTGTAAAGAACCGCGTCAGGATCGGTGCTGATATCGAGATCATAATGTTCCAGAAGAATGCGTCGTGACATCGACAGTTTATCGTACTCGCCGATCCATCCGAGAACCCACAAATTATTGACCGTTATGTTCAGGGAGGCCGCCTTCAATGCTGCAAGAATGGCGTCTCTTTCTGCGGGATCGTGCGGCTGTGAAAACGCAAGACTGGTCTGTCGAAAGGGTTGATCATCAGCGAAAGTCGCAAAAGGTAACACCTGTTTTATGTTTTGTCCGATATCAGACAACTCTCTTTCGATACTCAGGCGACGCTGTTCTTCATGCCAGAAATATCGTTCAACACCATGCCCCTGTGATGCCCTTCGGAAAAATAACCCGCCATTCTCGCCGATGACCCCATCTATCGGCCACATACGGGCCATCTGGTCACACCACCCCGCAGGTGCCGCTGTCACCGGAATGACTTTCACGCCGGCAGTCTGAAGCTGTTCAAGCGCTGCATATGTCTCCGAGGAGAGCCGACCATTATATGTCAGGGTCTCGTCCATATCCGTGAGAACAAAACGCACGGTCCGGAATATTGAAATATCCGCGTCTTCAAGTGGCTGCACTTTATCAATCCTGAACTGTGGAACCTGTTTTCTGAATTCCTGGCGTCGTCAAAATTGGGGCTGATCTTCGGTATCTACTATGTCAAGTGTTCATCATTCTGTATCACGCGGGGAAAACGATGACCCACACCCCTTCCCGGCCCACCTCAGTGCGCGACGGGTTGCAGGAACCGCGCCACGTCCTGCGGGGCAAGCTGGGGATGCAGGATTGCCCGCATCGCCCCACGCCCGAGATAGCGCAGATCATCGTTGAAATCCGCCAGACGCGGTGACAGCACGAGGCACTCGATCCCGGTCTCCTGCGTCCGGGTCATCAGGGTCGCCGCCGCATGGCCTCCGGCCGGGTCGTCATCGCGCAGCACGTAGAGGCGACGCAGCATCGGCGGAAACGTCATGCCGGCGAGATTCGCCGAGGACAGGCAGGCGCCCAGCGGCAGATCGGGCAGAACCTGGCGCAGCGACAGCACCGTCTCGATGCCTTCCCCGGCGGCGAGCACGTCAGACGCGACTCCGAAGTGCACGGCATGACCGAGCAGACCGCCCAGAGCGCGGCGCGGATGATCGACCGGGGCTTTGCCACGCCCGTCCGCCGCCAGCCAGGTGCGATGCACTCCAGTCAGAGTGCCATCGAGGTCCGTGACGGCGGCGATCATCGCAGGCCAAGTCTCGGTCGGCCTGTCCTCGTCCGGGCGATAATAGCAATACGGATGGAAGCGCAGGGCTCCGGTTCCGTGCAAAAGCGTCATGTCGCGTCTGTGGAGATACGCTTCTACGGACGTGCCCATGATCGGCCCGGACATGGCCCAGAGCCGTCGAGCCGCTTCGGAAGAACTGGCCGGTGATCGTTCCTGCGTGGGGCGATCCCTTGAAGAAGGTGCCGGGTCAGGGCGAGGCAAGCTGAGGAAGGCGCGCGCCTCGTCGGCGACGTCGCGGAAATCCACCAGGTCGAGGCTTTCGCGGATCACGTCGAGCAGGTCGCCATGCTCGCCGGACTGCGCGTCCGTCCATTTTCCGGCCCTGCCATTGGCGGTGTCGTGCAGCCGGACGAACAGCGACCGGCCGGGCGCATTCCGCACGTCGCCGACCGGCCAGTAATTGCCGTGACGGCGACCAGCGGACAGATACCGACGGCACACCGCCTCTGCGTTCTCCGCCAGACGGCGGGCGAGATCGCCCGCATCATTTCCGGCCATCGGCCTGCCCTCCTGTATCGGGATCGCCTCCGTCCAGGGCAATCGCCAGCCAGCGATCGGTGGTCATCCATGACATCGTCCTGCGTCTGCCAAGGTCAAGCAGATGCGCGCCACCGCTGAAGGCGCCGATCCGGGGACGTGAGGCCGTATTGGCCCACTAGAATCCCCATCGGCCCCGCAGCCGGAATGTTCGCGCACAGCGTAGCACGAATTCCACCACCTGATGCGGATCGCCGGTCACGTCATCGCGCATCCAGAGTTTCGTGCCGCCATATTCAGGCACGATCGACAGAACAAAACCGTCAGACGGTGGATCTTCCGCCGCCAGTTCGTCGATGAATTCATTGTAGAGGTCGAGCGCCTTTGCGGCGTTCTCCACCGTGCCCACGTCGAGCACGCAGGAAAAATACGTGAAGAAATCAGCCATCGGAATAACTCCCGAAACGAAAAAGCCCGGCGCAGTGGCCGGGCTCGTAAAAACGTATTGGCGGAAAAACAGAGAAGCGGCTTTCAGGACGCACGCTCCATCAACCGGCGGGCCTTCTCCTCCAGATCCAGCCTCGTGTCCTGATTGGCCTTCGTCCGTGCCAGTGCCGTGATCTCCTGCACGAAATCGAACACGCTCTCGGGCTTGTGCCCTTCCTCGTGCAGCACGGTTTCGATGACCTTGGTGGTTTCCGATTTCGAGAACCCACGTCGACGCAAGAAACTTTGCCGATCGTCATCAGTTCTGACTACCAGCGCCCGACGCGAAGCCTGGATACCGGAAACAAACGAGGCCGGGCTGGCCGTGGCGAAATTCCGTAGCGCTGGTGTGGCCTGATGCACGAAACGCGATGCGGCGAACTTGCTATGTCGGATCGTGATCTGTTCGAAATTCTCCACGCCCCACAGCATGCGATTCTGACACACTCCGCGCAGGTAAAAAGACGCAATACCCAGGCTTTTACTTCCGACTTCGGAATTCCAGGCATAAAAACCCCTGAAATAGAGATCGGGGTCGCCGTTGGGCAAACGGCCAGCTTCAATCGGGTGTGTATCGTCGACCAAAAACAGGAATACATCGCGATCTGATGCGTAGAGCGTCGTCGTCTCCTTCGTGATGTCCACATAGGGATTATGGGTCATGGTCGCCCAGTCGATCATACCGGGCACCTTCCAGTTGGTATCGCCTGTGCCGTCACCGGCAATTTTCCGCACCGCACCGACCAGTTCATGGTCCCAGATGCGGCCGTAATCGGGACCGGTGACCGCGCGCAGTTCGACTCGTCCGTCTTCGGTCTCCAGTGTTTTCACCAGTTCGGCCCGGTGTGACAGCAGCCCGTGCTGGAGATTGATCGCCGCCAGTGGAGCCGGAAGGTTACGCAGATAGGATGAAGGTGCCCCGACAAGGCTGCACATCTGGCCGAACGACCAGTGAGTCGGTGCGATCGGCTCACTCTGGCCCGGCACGGTCAGGGTGAGGCGCTCGGCATTGTCGCGGGATGCTTCCACGCGGATGGCGCGGCTTTCCACCGTGCGGGCGGTGGCGCGCTCGGCACGGGCAAGTGTGGCTGCGTGCAGGTCGGACAGGGACAGATAACGCTCGTCATCGGGGCGGGAGAACCATTCGGACGAGACGCGAGCGTTCCGTTCGCCACGTGACGGGTCGATACGGAAGCCGCCGGAAGTGGCACCACGGGACGCGGGAGACAGGATGGTGGTCATGGTAAACTCTCCTCTTATGCCGGTTATTCGGCACAAAAAGGCGAAGCCGCCCTCTCCCTCTTTCCGGGGAGCCGGACATAAAAAAAGCGGCTTCCGGGCACCGGAAGCCGCTGTCTCACAATTCCAAAACCCATCGTTTTATTCGGCGGCAATGGCCTCCATATCCCCGCCTGCCGTCACTGTTTCAACCTGTGTCTGATCATCCAGCACAGCCGTCCGCAACGCTTCGGGCAACCAGCCCGAACCCTCCAGCAATTGCTCGGCCTCGCGGGCCATGTCGGGCTTCTTCAGGTGGGCAATACGGTTAGCCGCCTCATTGCCACGTGCATCCCGCACGGCCTGCAGGATGCGCGCCTTGGTCACCCGGCCGAGATAGTTCTCGACCGTGGGCTGCCAGCCCGCCTCGACCAGATCGAGGCTGAGCGCAGTGGCAAGCCGGTCGGCGCGGACCAGCCGCCCCCTGACGCTGCGTGCCAGAGACGGACCATACGAGGGCATGCGCTCATAAAGTGCATTGACCCCGAAGGACAGGCAGTGCGCCAGCAGGGCCATCCGACTGACCTCATCCAGCCCGTCGATCCAGCGCCACAGTGCATCCTCGTTTTCTGGCAGATCGTGCTTCCAGCCCTCGTTGCGCTGGCGCAGCGCATGGGCTGGCGCACTGCCCGGCATGTCGGGGGAATGCACCGGTAGCGAGATTTCCCGGACATAGGCTTCAAGGCATTCAGCACCCGGTGTCTGCCAGTAAACATCGCGCACCAGCGTATGCAGGAACTCAGTCAGGGCAATGTGCGGATTGCTGGCGAACGCATCCCGCAGGGCCAGCGTGCGCCACGCCGTCAGTTCGGTGAGAAGCCGGTCGGGCAACGGTTTGATCCCGTCTTCTTCCTCAGGCTCAACGTCGGGAGAAATGCTGTTGCCCTCCCCGCCCGTATCGCCGCCATCATCAGCAATACGTTCATCCCGCCCATCATACGCAGCATGATCGTATCCGCCGGCATCATCGACCTCCTCCGGCTCGGCAGGCATGTCCTCGGGCAGCACGAAGCCCCGTTCCACCTGCAATGTGCCATCGCTGGCGAGGCTGACGAAGGCGCCGGCCCGCGCCATGTCGGCAGGATCGAACGCCAGGGGCCGTTCCTCCAGGGCAAGAATTGCCTGTTCAATCCCGCCCAGCCGTGCGTCGACCTCGTCAGGGTATTCATCGGCCTGGGCGTATTCCGCCTCGATAGTTTCCTGCTCGGCACGCAGGGCTTCGAGACGGGCGGTTTCTTCATCAGAGAGTGGCACTTCCGTGCCATCAATTTCCGCGAAATGCCGTGTGTGCCCCCATGGAAACGACAGGGCTGTCTCGACCCATTTCCAGCCCTCGGCGCGGATATCCTCAGTAGCTGTATGCAGCTTTTCCATGACCAGCCGGTCCAGAAGGGCGGGATCCTGCAGCCAGCCGCCGTCGTCGGCTTCGAACAGGTCGCGCATGATGTGACCACCGGCTGCGATATAGACGTCCAGCCCCACGAAACGGGCGCGCGCGTCCGAGGCCCGCACAGTCTTTTCCGTCAGCATGCGGCGAATGACATAGGGTTCACGGTTATGGCTCTGGGCCACGATGTCCCAGACCTGTTCCTGCCGGGCATGGTCATCGCTGATGGAAAAGGCCATCAACTGCTCCAGATTCATGCCATCCTGCTCATAGATATCGAGCAGTTTGTCGGACACGGTCATC
Source organism: Brytella acorum (assembly GCF_029309905.1). Taxonomy (GTDB): domain Bacteria; phylum Pseudomonadota; class Alphaproteobacteria; order Acetobacterales; family Acetobacteraceae; genus Brytella; species Brytella acorum. The sequence continues at coordinate 6,539 of NZ_JARBJP010000001.1, read as the reverse complement.
AGCCGCAGACGCTGTTTGACCACGGCGGATGTGACGAAGAACGCGGCGGCGATTTCCTCCTCGGACATGCCTTTTTCCAGCATGTCACGAAAAGCTCGGAACTGATCCAGCGGATGCAGCGCCACACGCTGGACGTTCTCGGCCAGGGAATCATCCTCGGCAAGAATGGCCGCCGATCCGGCCTCGCGCACGACGCACGGTACGGGTGCAGTCTTGTTGAGCTTTTTCTGTTTCACCAGCAGTTCGAGGGCACGGAAGCGCCGTCCGCCAGCGGGCACTTCATAGCTGCCGGTTTCGACACCAGCATCATCAAGGACGGGACGGACATTCAGGCCCTGCAGCAGCCCGCGACGCTCGATATCGCGGGCCAGTTCGTCAATCGACAGGCCGGCCTTCACGCGCCGCACGTTGGATTGCGACAGCACCAGCCTGTTGAACGGGATGTCGCGGGACGAACTCAGGCTGATTTTGGGAATAGCGGTCGCCATGGCGAAAACTCCATGACGGGCGGACAGGAGACTCTCCCCTACCCTCTTAACCCGTCACGAAAATCCGCGCAGCCCTCTGACTCTAACGGTGATACCCAAGCCAGTAAGCTCCGGCCTTTCCCGGTAAAAAAATTGATTGGAATGGCTATCAATCAATAGCTGAATGGGTAATCTTAGGCAGTAGTCGATGGGTCCATATATCCGCTGATAATGAGCATTTTATGCAGGGCTGGTCTTATCTTCGAGGAGTGTTTTATCTATAAATTATAGTCCACAAACATTCCAGAAGAAACACATTTAAAGAGTCTTAAGAAATTGACAGACAACGTGAGCCTTGCCGTTTGGTGCAAACCGAAAACCTCCGGCGCATCTTCGAAAATAGAAGCGCATTTCAATTATTGGTATTTAAATGGGGACAATTCATTCAAAAGGAATGACCAAAATCCTGTGAATGATATAATAGAAATAGGAATTATGGTTGATAACCCAGAAGATATTGAATGTATTAGAATATTTTTGCCCATGAGAGTTGACATAAATTCTATTTCAGACTGCTCATCTTATTTCAGCAGATCTGACATATCTCAAGGAATATTCAACGAGCCGCTTCAAGGGTCTGGTCCCTCCACATCTGGACCAAAGTGCATTCAACTCTCAAGAAACGATCAATCTGTCTTCGCGAGGGTTATGGTGTTTGCGACAGATAATCAAAATATTTCATCTGAACACCTTAATCTTTCACATCAACAAAATGGAACGTTGTTATCCATTGAGGATGCAATTCTCAGTGACGCGAGGACATTATTTACAGATGAAATCCCCACTTACTTTAGATTGCGAGTATCAGTCGGTGAGGGAGAAAACAATCCAATAGTACGCGCGGTGCCAAAATTAGATAAGTTTCTCCAAAGTAGCTACGATGAAATCGAATACCTCGATTTTCGCGTAAATGAAGCGCGAACTCTTCCAGATCTCCTTGAAGGCCAAATGCGACGAGAAAATGGGGGTGCCATCAAAATGCGAGTCGTAGCATTTTTAACTGCTATCCCGATGCAATCCGATATCTCAGTTGCGAATACTCCCTCACATAAAATGAGACTATTAGAACACAATCAATGGAATACTTATATCGTAGGCGGTATCCCGGAAGGGATGATGGTTTATCATTGGAAACGAGAGGAAGCGCCTGTCAATATGCAAACCGCTTTGCCCCCTGTGCCGACAGAAATTAGCGATTTTACGGCGTTTGTGAAATTAACTACTCATCGATGCAGTCGACGAGTATGGTTGATTTATCTGGGTATTGCGTTTGCACTCGGAATTGGGGGCAATATCGCGGCTAATTATGCGCAAAAGGGCATCGATGACGGAGTGATATATATATCGAACTTACGGCACAAGGATACGTTGACCAAGACAGGATCTGTGACGCCTCCCTTTGAGAAAGAAGGCAATAGAGACGTGATCAGAACCACGGAGAATGTAAGGAACGGAGGATGAAAGTTTCGTCCATGTCCAGAATGTATTTTGACCGGAATAGTAAGCCCAAAGATAGCGAAATTATGATGCGACCGCTCGAAGCCGAAGCTCTGAGCTTTCTTTTGCCCCTTTCGACTGACTATCCAGGTATCGAACAATGGTTTTCGACGAAAGTCGTGCCAGGCCTGAGAGATGAATCAAGGACGCTTTTGCGGGTTGAAAGGCAAGGCGAACTGGTGGGGCTTGGCATTGCAAAAAAGGAACACAACGAGCGCAAAATTTGCACTGTAAGAGTGGCACCATCTCACGTGGGACGTGGCATAGGCGTCCGGATTTTTGATAGCCTTCTAAAGTGGCTTGATGAAGATAGGCCACTTTTAACCGTAAATGACAATAAACTTCCCATGTTTGAAAGAATATTCGATTACTATGGATTCAATCTCACTTCGCATATAAAGGGACTATACTTGCCGTCATCAGTAGAATTGGGATTTAATGAGTGTAAATCAAAAAATAAAAACCAAATACTAAGAAATAAATCGTTTTTCGTCCAAACGGCGGATGGCTGATGCCAAGTCATAATTTATTGATGCATTGTCAATTACCAGAGGAACGTGAAGATTACTGACGTAAGAGCGAACGGTTCGTTGCTCTTCCAGTCGTTCAGCCTCGATTTGATCAACTGTGCGGTTAGGACGAACCCTTTCCGCATTTTCTCTCCTTTGTTTTACAACAATGGCATCGGCTTCAAGTAAAATAAATCCATCTGGCTTAAGGTCTTTAATAGTTTCCAGAGGAACCTCTACTAAACCTTTGTCATTATCGATAATCGCGTGGCAATCTAATAACATAATTTTATAAGGAAAAGATTCCCTTAGAGCCATTACGGCAGAGGGAAGCACCTCTTGATTCGATTTAATTGATTCTGAATCCGTAGTCCGCAATGCTTCTATAGCGGTTCTATGGGCCCGCTGCATGATGGCACTAGCTCGATCATAGAAGTATGTAGGGTTACTTTTCACAAAAGCCTCGCAAGCCGTAGTTTTACCTACTCCTGAAATGCCAAAGACCATAATCAGAGGGGCACGCTTCGTACTCATATCAAATTCCACTGCTGCTGACGCCGAATTTCCTTACCATATCCCGTAATGTACATGTAGGACTGGGGCGGCGTAAAATCTTCGATGATATCGCTTGGCACTATTGGTTCATCAAAAATACGCAGTTCACCAATTTTCAAAGCATATCCTTTTTCACGCCCATCAAAATAGGCGTCAAAAAAATCCTTACTAATGCCGGATCCTTGCGCTGTTGATTCCCATAACCGCTCTGGTTCATCTTCAAAAATTTCTTCGATGTCGAATTCGCCAACAATCTTTCCCACTGGCATTGTAGAATAAATAACAACAGTCGTTATATTTTTCCGTGCAAATATTTTCCTCCGAAATTCAAATTTCTTTATCCCTTTCATAATATTTTTGACGTGAACCGGATTAATTGATAACAAGACGCGCATTAATTTTCCCCATATCGAGAATTTTTAGAAGTTGGTTACGGGTTAAAGAGCGCAAATCCCACCGAGGTTGTACTGACATAATATCATCATCGATTAGGGTACCCCGCGTTGTACGACGGTTAAACGCAGCATTATAAGTCATTTTCGCTACACTTAACCGCTTTCTCTTAGTAAAAATATCTCGCAACTCCAATTCAGAAAATACGCTTCGCGGTTTAGTGTAAGCCAGAAAGGCCTCCACATTCGGAAACTCTTTTTTCGTTTTAACTTCTTCTACGATGCAGACCGAAGAGACGACAGATCTGAAGTATGCTTGTCCAGGCCGATCAGTGGTTCGGTAAAAAATCACAACATCACCCGGTGACATTCTCTGTAATGGCAAGCCAGATATATACACCTTGTGAATTGTATTACTATGCGACACATCTTGGACAATCTCTTGTGCCTCATTTCGTAGTATAGAATCTGGTAACAGACGCGTATGATACGCCGGATAAATTGCCAGCAACCAATATGAATGACCGACAATGTGTACAAAAGGATAATCTTTCAAGCGATCACCCGTAAAATCGGTCAGGGACCGAGTCAGTACGATCTCGGTGCCGTTATCGGTCGTCTTAGTAGCACTTTGCTGGAAACCGTATCGCTTGAAAAGCGTAATAAGACTATCGTGCACTTCAAATACTGTAACATAAATACTTTCAGCATTTTGATCTAAAGCTGTATCAAATACTTTTTTGATAACTCTTTCGCCTAGTTTTGTACCTTTCGCGACAATCTTTAGCGTCCCGACCTTTAACCATTTCTTTGCTGGCAATGGTGGCACCACATCATTGACCGCACCATTTTCCCGTTTCAGATAAATCATCCCGCTAAGCTCTTTACCGTCATCGACGACGTAAAGATCTTCATCCGCTTTGCGAGAGAACCACTCGGGAAATTCTCGGTAGCCCTTTTTTAAACTATCAAAAAAGGGATCTTCGATCGACAAATTACGAAATTTCGTAAGACGCAGACGTCTCGACATTTTGCCCTCCACAAGAGCCGTCAAGCGACTCTAATAGCGGCTCATTACCGTTGAATCGTTCTTCAGCTCTCCTGTCAATAGTCGATGTCCGACCTAATTTCCTTAACTAGACTAGAGAGCTACCCGTAAGTCTCAGTTTTCGAATATGCGGGCACTCAGTGGGGGTTAGTTCCAACACTTCCTCCCCAGACGACATGCGAGGACGTCTCCTAAACGTATCTTCCTCGTGCGGTTGTCGAACCTTGTAAGCCCTACCATAACGACCAGAGGCCACTCCTCCTAACCCCGCAGTTAGAAAATTCATGATCGCTGATATCGTGAAGCGCCTGTGTCCCTAGTCTGCTTTGTAGCGCTATTGTTCTCATTCAGCCTGAATGAGCGCCACCAACTGGCCTGTGATCCGATCAAACTGATCTGTCTCTATCGTCCCGGCTCGCTCCCGTTCCGCGTCGATAAGCGCCCCAGCAATTGTGCAGAGATCTGCAGCAAGTGTCTCCGCCTTCCTCCCAGAAGCGACATGCTGACGTTCAAGAAACGTCGTTACCACTGCACAGAGTTCGCTCATGACCCGGCGCTGGTCAGTCTTGAGAGGCAGTTTCGCTTCAATTTCATCCAAGCGCGAGGCGAGAAGCGGACGCTCCCGGTCAACCTGAACTGCGGCGAGAATCAGAGAGCGTAATCCATCACGCAATGACTGGCGACACGCAGTCACCAGCGCCGAGGCCACGGCATGCACCAGCCTTTCTCGCACCTGACGACTCAGGGCCGCGATGACCTCGTCCCTGCCTGGGAAATACTGGTAAAGGCTGGCGATTCCAACACCGGCACGCTCCGCAATTGCGTTAGTGCTGCAGGACTTTCCTTCTTCCAGAAGCAGAGCAGTCGCTTCCAGGATGACGTCCACAGTCGCTCGCGAACGTGCCTGACGCGGCCATTTCCGTGGAGCCAGAGCGAGGTCGGTATCCTCGGTGAAAATGCGAGTAACGCCGGCACAAACCGACGGATTATTTTTATCTGCATCCAGTCTTGTCTGCGGAGTTACCATGACCGATCACCTCTTTCGTCCACAATTCACACCAGCTATCCAGCGGGTTCTTGAACGTCTCTATTCCGAGACCATTGAACAGGATCCCTTTCGACGTGCAGAAGCGCAGTCCGCAGGACTGAACCATGATGGAGAACACGAATTTTATCCGGCCATGGCTGGGGCCAGAATGCCAGTCACACCTGAGTTTGGCGCCCTGCTTTATGTGCTGGCACGCAGCAGCGGCGCCCGACATATTGTTGAGTTTGGCACGTCGTTCGGGGTTTCAACACTCTTCCTGGCAGTCGCCCTAAGAGATAACGGCGGCGGGCGGCTGGTGACAACAGAGTTTGTCCCGCAGAAAGCCGCAAGCGCAGCAGCCAATCTGCACGAGGCCGGGCTGGCTGATCTGGTGGATATCCGCATCGGAGATGCCATGACTACGCTTGCCCGAGATGTGCCGCAGCCAATCGACCTGATCCTGCTTGATGCCTCGAAAGGGCTCTATCTGGATATCCTTCGCCTGCTCGAACCGGGTCTAAGACAACGAGGCCTCGTCGTGAGCGATCGCGCCGATCTTGATGGGGGCGATGGCGGCCGCGCCGGTGCTTATCTGGCCTATCTGAGCAACCCGGCGAACGGATATCGTATGGCGTCGATCACAACTGAAGCTCTTGGCCAGAACTTTGCTCACGACATTGCGGTTCGAGTCTGACCGGACTGCCTAAAGAACCTCGCTCCCACGTTCACGCACACGTGAAATCAGCCCAACCTACGCTGCGCTTTCACTCCCATTTGCATCCTATACGCATCCTGCGCGCGGAGCAGAAACGCAAAAGGCCGCCCATTGGGCGGCCTAAGCGTTTGATATTAAACGGAAATTTTGGTTGCGGGGATAGGATTTGAACCTATGACCTTCAGGTTATGAGCCTGACGAGCTACCGGGCTGCTCCACCCCGCGACATTGGTTTTCAGGGTGGATCAGGGGACCTGGCGGCGACCTAC